>OZ242037.1:0-2853868 GCA_965205165.1 Dehalococcoidia bacterium | reverse complement strand
TTTATAAGTGTTATGACACTGAATGGGAGCAGGCATGCACAACCCAAGTAATGAAATTGATTGACAAGGATTACTTACCTTCTATATCAGTGCATGTGCAAAGTCACCAACAACTTTCGTGTTGCACGTCTTGAGTATGATTATACATATACGAAGAAGAGAGACCCAAGTATGTGAAGCAAGTTGGAAGACCCTTCAAGTTTTTTTGCCAGCTGCATCAGAACAACTGTGTCCACAGTAACATTTGGTATTAAAGAACATGAAGCTAATGGATACTAGATTTTTGAAAAAGAAGATAAAAGAACATGATTTATATACTCTTTCTATTATCCTCAAAAAGTATTTTCTTGGGGTAACAGTATGCAGTAGAGAAACTTTGCATTTCCAATGTTGATCTTAATAATATTGCATTGCACATCTTATGCTTGAATTGTATTGAAAAGTCTGACCTATTATTTACCGTGTTGTAAGGATATGAACTGCATTATTTCAACTATAATATTTTGAAGCAATTAAGTTGCATAGAAATTCCTCTGCAGCATGTCTTGATTATACTTGCTTGCTGGTACAAGCTGGCCTATAGTGGAAAAAGTAGGTTTGAAAGAAACAACCTTTCTGATCTAATGGGAGCAGAAAAAGGGTTGATTGGGAGTAGAATGGGCAGCAGACTGGGAGTCGAGTCAAATTAAATGGGTGTAATCATGCCTCTATAGCATAGTCAGAAGCAAGCTTTGTGTTGCTGGTATAACTGTCTTTGGTGTAATGTAATTTTGTCGAAAAATTCAATTAGCTACTGGAATCAGTGGAATGCACTTGTGGACTATAGACTTCTTGACTCACCTGTTGTGCTCCTTTATTCATGGCCTCTAATGAGACTATACAACACACTTGTAGGTTTGCATGATGAATGATATTAACGGCCTTCCAAGGGTTACACTGTACAAACACTCGGGTTACATTTTAGGTTGTCCCAGTTGCATCAGTGTGACCAAGGAATGCTACCAAATAGGTTTTCTTGAAAGTTCATTGAGGAGCTTCTTCTTTAGCTAGTATCCTGTTTCGAAAGACCTATTTGGCTACATTCCTGGCATTTCAGTCCCAAAACCATGCAACCAAGAAACTCTCCCGGGGTGGATGTGTATAACATCACAGAAACAACAAACCTCACCAGAAATGCTGATTTGTATGCTTTCTGAAAGGAGATACTATTTTAACAAAAGAGGGAAGCTTGTTAACTACACACTTCAAATTGTAAGCACTTCTTGAACTTTACATCTCACACACACAAAAGCAATGCACCTGAGGTGACCTAAATATGGTTAAAGTAACCTAAAATTTTTTACAGTGTATTTTCATGTTAATATCATCCAGCATGCAAAACCACCTGCATTTAGTGCATATTGTGCACACCAGCTGCAAAATAGTCTTAGCTAGTGCATAGATCCTTGTTTATATTGGCAGACATGGTGGACACACTTAAGGATGACTTTTGTGTACTGAATACAGTAGAACCTCCCTGAGCGGACACTCCGAGAAGCGGACACACTCCCTAGAGCGGACAAAGTTCTAGTCACGGATTGAAAATCCCATACTTGTAATACATTGGCAACCTCCGAGAAGCGACCACCTCTAAACTCCGAACAGCGGACACTATCCTTGGTCCCAAAGCGTTTTTGCAACGTATTTTTACCTCCAAATAGCGGACACTCCGGAAACCACACCTTGACATTACAGCCCCTCCCTCACTTGCATCGTATCTACGTGCATGCAATTCAGCCGCTCCCACACGTCACGTACCTTGCGCACGAGTACACCCCAACATAAACAATAACAACTTGTACATGTAGATCTAGTCTATCCGCGGAAATCAAACTAGTCCAGATGTCGTCAGAGAATCAATAACTTCTAACCTCGCCCATTATAGACCATTCCAGTCACAGTTATTATCAATATCATCATAAACTTAACTTTGATTCATGTATAATGTATTATCAAGTCCACACAGAATAAATTGAAGACATTTAAATCATACTAGGGGGGATACAAGGCAAATATTAGACAACCTCTGAAAAGAGGACAACCTCTGAAGAGAGGACAAAGGCCACGGTCCCAAAGTGTCCTCTTGTTCGAAGGTTCTACCTGTATCACTTAAGCTCTCCAACAAGACTGACGCATCCAGAGGGTAGCATGGGCATTCTCCCCGCACAGAGCCAGAGCAAATAACTGATACTACAGCAACTAGTGATGGCCTTTGTACCCAGTGTATACCCCCATAGTTTAGGCAACACATAATATACTAGTGAGATGATTTATCATCGTGGGGGCGAGCCTGAGCGAGCAATGCATTGCTGATTTAATGTCATGGCACACAAGCCATGGATAACAGCAGGATTTGCCACCGTCTGCTGTTCCATGAGCGTGGTAAGCAATACTTTGTGCAGTCATTTCTTCGGTCAATGAAGCTACTAAGGGTACACACACGCTTTCACTAAACTTCACACTGGAGTTATGAGGTGAATTTCTCGCGCTTATATGAGTGTCGATTATGCATGGACTTACCTGAAGCGAACTCAACTACAGTGCGTGATTTGTACTGTGAGCAGCCTGCCCTTGTCTGTCATGGTCCGCAGTTGCCATGCGTGTGTCGTCTTCGTTCCTCGGGCTTCCTTCACGCTGACGCTGCGCTCTGGCAGTAGCCCTTCACCGACGCGACAGTGAGCTGGGCATATTGCATGCACGTGCACGAAGGGTTTTCATGAAATATTTAAATACGCTCATTTAAAATTTACGGTATGTGGTCGGTCCATAGATAGATAGATAGATAGTCCGACCGACGTACACACGCGTGCGCAATGCAGTCACGCTAGTGTGGGGCTCGCTCAGGCTCGCCCCAATAATTTATATAGGATCAAAGGGTTAACTACACAGTGTACATTACCTGTGGCATTTCTAGGTACACCTGCTGCCACAGGATATGTCTAACATTTCTAGGTACATAGCTACCTGTGTACCAGGGTATATCCCTCACAAAACATTTCTAGGTACACCTGCCACAGGATATGTCTAACATTTCTAGGTACATAGCTACCTGTGTACCAGGGTACATCCCTCACAGAACATTTCTAGGTTTCAGACGCGCTTTGTGCGCCAGTAGCTGAACCCCCCTTTCTAAATTTCTAAATCCGCCACTGAGAGGGGTGTGAACAATTCACTATGCCAGTTAGCTGCTATAATGAGGAAAGCTAAGAGACCCAACAGTCTCACAGGCAGTAGAATTTTGGGTTTGGCAAGTGGTACTGCACTATACTAAGAAAAAATGTCTCCGAGAGTTCAGTCTCTCACTTTGTGCTTGTAACTTTTGACTGAGTATTGACTTTATAGGTGATGGACACAAGTTAGAATTAGTAAATGTAGCCGCCCTTCACCGCAAATGGAGTAGCGTCGTTCACATTTGTTTGTACGGTACTGAAAGCGACAAAATAGCTGCGGGTACGGGGACTGGGAACGGGGCTGGATTACAGACATTATTGCATACACATGCATCATAGATACTATATTACGTAATATAGTATCTATGCATGCATGCTCATTTTTTCGTCAATAATTTGTGCTGTGGATGATGCGAACCAAAAACAAAACTTCGCACGAGACGGCCGTCGAGTCAGCAAGTGCAACTTATAGAGATTACCAAATACACAGGTGGTTGAAACCAGAAAGGGCTGCTTGCGGGAAAACTGTCTGTCAAAGATCCTTCAGTTCAAGGCTGGTGGAAGTTCACAATGTTGTTGAAGTGAGTCAGTAGTTTCAGGTTGCTCTGTTACTTGTTCTCTTGCCAGGCCCAGCCTCCCAACAGATCTTAAGCTTTTCATGTGGCGACCAAAATGTACAACTAAACTATATACAGAAAACGAATTGTCAATACTGCAGTTAGTAGCCTATTAGTGGATCAAAATATCACTGCATGCTTCGCACTGCCCCTGCATTTCCAAGGTCTTATTTTAAAGGCACGTATCCTATGTTTAGTATACAGCCTACTCTGATGTCACATGCGCTGATATGGCAAAATGAGTAAATGCTCAGACGTAGAATAGTGCAACACTAGCTGTACTGCAAGAGAATCATCCCAAACCCCCAGCCTACATGTGCCTTCCAGCAATAAGCGGTCTGGTGAATAAAGTTGAGTTTCTTCCATTCCATAAATGTGGCAAGGACCAATGAGATTGGAAGATCATTAATTATTGCATGGTGCTTCGTTAAAATTTTGCCATTTCTACCCTCGGTATCCGAACAGTTTTTTGAGCAGGTGTGGCACAAAAATGTTTTGAATTTTGCATGTTTACATGCACCAAGAGCATGCGCTAGCCACCAAAATTGGACTGGTGCACCAGACTGTTCTTTGTGAGGAGGTGGGGTTTGGGGACGAGACTACCCAGAACTGCCAGTAATCAGTTCAGTTCATTGAAAATGTCACAAACTACTCACCACTTGGTCAATACAGTAAAAGCTGATCGAGTCTACATATCTCGGACATCATGTGCATGTCCATATAAATAATAGTATGTACATATCAATTGCTGTTTAATGAAGTGCTCAGAACAAGAGTGAGCTGGCTGACAATCAAAAATGTTATTAGGCTTGTTGTGAACATGAGATTGCTACTGAGCTTTCTGTTGCTTAGCTTGATGTTTGAATGTGGGGTGAGCCTGGGAACGAGGTTAGATTGCTGTGTTGTTGGTCTCCTTATCTAATGATATGTACTTCATTGTAGCCAATGAGGCTACTAAAAGCATGCATTCTGCACAGCAGAGTGACTCTTAATATCTAAGCCCTGTATGCCTTTTAGCAGGGAGGTGTGTAGTCTTGTTCCCAGATACAACAAATTTCTGCACCTCTGCAACAAGTGCACCACGCTTGCTAAACCACAGCTAAGTGTTTTTTAGCTGGCTTCGTAATAGTGAACCATACTCTACTCACCTAATTGTGGTTTAGCAGAGTTGTGCTCTGTGTTGCAAAGGTGCAGAAATTTGCTGTACTTCTCCAGAAAGGAAAGCGCTCAAATTAACGGGTGTGATAAGTAACTGATAAGTAGCTCAGTAGTCAGCATGTTATGAATACTAATAACATCTGCTAGACTCTTCTCTTGCCTTTCCCTAATCTCGCCCCAACTACCGGCGAGCAAGAGAAAGTTGGTCTAGCTTGATAGACTAGGGGTCTGGCGAATATAGTAAATCCTCACACTACGGGCTAGCTGTTGCTATGAATTTTGCTAAAAGCTAAGCTTTTGAAGTTGCTTGCTAATTGGAAGTGTGCTAAAACTAAGTGGTTTGTGATAAGGAAGCTATATCCCTCCCTGCATGGGAGGTGGTTGTTTTACACATTGGTGTCCGCTACGCCATGTAAAATGACCACCCCCCCCTCCCCCCCCTCGGAGGAATATAACTATTATATAACCTGTTACCTAGGAAACATCACTGTACAAGAGAGATATGGGCAACATTCTCAGATTTTGCCTAGGTAATGGGTTATATAGGTGGGATAAATCACCCAATCAGATTGTGTAGCTGAAATTCTGCAGGGGCACAAAAATGTTGTACTATATTCATCATCACTGAGAGTTGAGGGGGAATCTGGGTACGAGACCAGGAGATGTAGTGCTTGTTTCATACTGTCCGCACCAAACATGTAGTGTAAAAAGTCCAAATGTATTCCTCTCCCATCCCGGCCTCGTCAAGCTGGTCGACCCCTTCACCAACGTGCTGCTCTCAATGGGCTGGTCCCGCACCGAGTTCCATCCCTATCAGTTCATCCCCGCCCTGCAATTCGTCCAGCACGCCCGCCACGGCCTGCTGATCGCCGATGAAGTCGGACTCGGCAAGACCATCGAGGCCGCCCTCGTCCTGCGCGAACTGACGGCCCGCGCCCGCATGGACCGCGTGCTCGTCGTCTGCCCCGCCAACCTCCGCTCCAAGTGGCAAGACGAGCTCTCGCGCCGCTTCGACCTCAAATTCGACCTGCTCCGCGGCGCCGAGCTGGAGGAGATCCTGAAGCGGATGCAGCGCGACAACGTCGAACCCGCGCTCCGCGCCATCGTCTCCTTCGAATCGATCCGCCGCGGCGAAGACGGGCCCCACCCGGGCGGCGGCGTCCGCCGCGCGATCGAAGAATCCGGGATCGCCTTCGACCTCGTCATCTTCGACGAGGCCCGCCGCATGCGGAACGCGCCGACCAGGACCTCCCGCGCCGGCCGCGCGTTGAGCGAGCAGGCCGATCACGTCCTGCTGCTCTCCGCCACCCCGCTCCAGACCAACCGCGACGACCTGCTCGCCCTGCTCCGCCTGCTCGAACCGTCCGTCTTCAGGGACATGAACGCGGACGATCTCGACGAGTTCCTCGAGCCCAACCGCGGCATCAACGCCGCGCTCGAAGCGCTCTCCCGCCTGCCGGCGGACCCCGCCCGCGTCGCCGCCGGCATGCGCGAGGCCGCCTCCACCGCCTACGGCGCCGCGCTGCGGGACAACCCGATGTTCGCCGACTGGCTGCGGTGGCTCGGACGCGGCAATCCGCTCGGCCCCGACCGGATCATCGACCTGCGCCGCGTGCTGCACGACGCCCGCACGCTCGCCCCGCACTACTCCCGCTCCCGCAAGCGCGAGGTCCAGCCCAACCCGCCCCAGCGGCGGCCCCGCGTGGAGAACGTCCAGCTCGACGAACGCGAGCAGGCCTTCTACGACGCGCTGATCGAATACCTCAAGCAGCGCGAGGGCGCGCGCCCCGGCAACCTCGCGCCCAGCTTCGCCGTGATCACCCGCGAACGGATCGCCGCCAGCTGCCTTCGCGCCGCCCGCGACGTGCTCGACGATCTCCTCGCCGAGGGAGACTTGGGCTACGAGGGCGCGGACTCGGAGATCGGGGCCGAAGACGAAAGCCGGGAAAATGAGCCGCAACCGGCCCGCGCCGCCCCGGACGGGGAGATGGCGGCCGCGACCGAGGCGGCGCGATCCGCGGCCGCCGGCCTGCCCGCCGCCGACACCAAGATGGATGCCCTGATCAAGATGATCCAAGGCCTGCTCGAGGCGGACCCCGACCGCAAGATGCTCGTCTTCACCACCTTCCGCGGCACCCTCGCCTACCTCGAAGAGCGCTTGCAGCGCGAGGGCATCGGCTTCTCCTCCGTCTCCGGCGCCGTCCCCGTCGCCGACCGCCCCGCTCTGATCGAAGCGTTCCGCGAGGACGATGAACAGCGCATCCTGCTCAGCACCGAAGTAGCCGCCGAAGGCGTCGACCTCCAGTTCTGCGACGCCATCATCAACTACGACCTGCCCTGGAACCCGATGCGCGTCGAACAGCGCATCGGCCGCATCGACCGCTTCGGCCAAGAGGCTGAAGCCGTCGCCGTCGCCTCCTTCAAGGTCTCCGAGACGATCGACAGCCGCATCCTCGACCGGCTCTACGAACGGATCAACGTGTTCGAAGAGTCGATCGGCGAGCTCGAGCCGATCTTCCGCCAGGCCATCCCCGAGCTCCAAGCCGGCATCTTCGCCCCCGGCCTCACCCGGGCCGAACAGGAGCAGCTGGCCAACGACCGCATTCTCCAGATCGAGCAGGAACGCGACCACCGCGATCATCTGGCCGCCGAGGCCGCCGAGCTGATGGGCCACGGGCCGCTGCTCGCCGCGGAGATCGAGACCGCCGAACGATCCGGGCGCTATGTCTCCGCCCCTGAAGCCGAAGCGGTCGTGGACTGGTGGCTGTCGGATCTGGGCAGCCGCGATTCCCGCCTCGAGCATCGCCGCGGCGGCGGCGCACGCCGGCTCAAGCTCGCCCCAACCGCGGTCGAGGCCGCCCGCAGGGCCATGACGGAAGAGCACATCGAAGACTCCGGTTCCGGCCTCCTCCTCGCGCGGCTTGCCAACGGAGACTCCGTCGACGTCACCTTCGACCGCGCCGTCGCCGCCGACCGCAGGACCCTCCCCTTCATCCACATCGGCCATCCGATCGTCCGCGCCGCCATCGCGCGACTCCGCGAAATCCCCGACGCCGGCTGGATCGGCCGAATGTGCGCCTTCCGCATCCCGCGGGCTGAACGCATCGAGCTGCTCGAACAGCTCGCCGGCTGGGGCGCCCTCCTCGCGATCTGCCGCCTCTCCGTCTACGAAGGCATCGCCGACCGCGGCCCCGAACTGCGGATCGCGCCCGTCGCCGTCGACATCGCAAATCGGCCGAAGGCGCTCCCGCACGAGATCGCGGAACGGCTGATGGGCCTCATCCCGACCGCCGAAGCGGTCGACGGAGTCCCGATCATCCCCGAGTCCGCGTTCAATGCCGCCCTCGACCTCCTCCCCCGTTTGGCCGAGGAACGACGGCAGGCCATCCTCGCCCGCCAGCGGGCGAGCCGCAACGCACTCGTCGCCCAGCAGCGCGAAACGCTCAACCGGCACTACGGCGCCAAGATCGACGCCGCCCGTCGACGCGCCGATTCGGCCTCCAACGAACGAATCAAGCGCATGCATCAAGGCCGGCTCCGCAACGTCCGCGCCGAACGCCAAGACAAGCTCTCCGATCTCCGCGCCGACCGCGAACCCGCCGCCGAGATCCAAACGATCGCCGCCGCCGTCTTCACGCCCGCTTGACGAATCCCCCTTATGTGCGCCACAGTGGAACCGCCGCGGCGGGCGCGGGCGCACCATGGCCGACACTGCTCAACCCACCATCGCCGCGGGCGCGACCGACTGCGCCATCCTCACCCCCTCCGGCGCCGTCCTCGCGCACGGCCTCGTCCACCTCCCCCCAGGCGCCGTCCACCTCCAATCCGAAACCGCCTCCCGCGCCCGCGCCGATTGCGCCGCCGCCGACGCCGCCTGCGGCGTCCGCGTCACCCGGGTCGAGCCCCCCGGCGCCCTCGAAGCCCTCTTCCACGCCAACCAGCCCCGCGTGCTCCTGCGCGGCGCCGGCCAGGCCCAGCTCTCCCTCCGCATCGACCACATCACCGGCCCCCTCGGCGACCGCACCTACCACCTCGAACCCGTCTCCGACTCCTGACCCCCGCCTCACGGCCGCCCCCGGGCCGCCCCGTTCGCGCCTAGCACCGCGCCCGCCTATCATCGTCCCGCGCGCGGAGGAACGCGACCATGGAAAAACTCGCCGGCCTGCTCCAGCAGCTGCCCCGCGATCAGGGCCAGGTCCTGCGCGCCCTCCACCTCGCCCAAGAGGTGCTCGGCTGGGTCCCCCCCGAAGCCATCCGCCTGATCGCCGAGCGCCTCCGCCTCACCGAAGCGCAGGTCTACGGCCCCGCCACCTTCTACGCCGAATTCCGCCACTCCCCCCCGCCCCAAACCCTCGTCACCTGGTGCTCCGGCCCTTCCTGCCGCGTCCTCGGCGGCGACAAGATCAAGCGCATCCTCGAAGCCGAATTCGCCTGCAAAATGGGCGAAAACGGCCCCGATGACCGCTACGGCCTCTGGCTCGGCCAGTGCAACGGCACCTGCGAGCGCGCCCCCATGGTCTGGGTCGACGGCCGCGTCGCCGGCCCCCTCACCATGACCGAAACCGTCCGCCTCGCCCGCCGCGTCAAGGCCGGCGAAACCGTCGTCGACTGGCCCGAGCGCCCGATCAAGATCGCCCCCGCCGTCTTCCAAAACGCCGAAGCCGTCTACGGCGCCGAACACCCGGAGCAGCCCCGGTGAGCGAAACCTACGACGCCCTCCGCGAGGCCGCCCAAGAAGCCGCCGCCCCCGTCCGCGAACCCGCGCGCCCGCTGCTCCGCGTCGACCTCTCCACCTCCTCCATCGCCGCCGGCGCCGACCTGCTCTGGGAACGCCTCCAGCGCGCCGCCCGGGGCCGCGATCTGATCCTCCGCCGCGTCGGCACCCTCGGCCTCTCCTGGCTCCAGCCCGTCGTCGAACTCGAAGCCCCCGGCCGCGGCGCGGTCGTCTACGGCCCCGTCCAACCCGCCGACGCGGAAGCCTTCCTCGACGCCGCGCTCGGCGGCGACCCCGCCGCCGCCGAACCCTGGCTGATCGGCGCGCGCGAACCCGCCGCCGATCCCGCCGCCCGCGTCAATCCCCTCGCCAACGAGTTCTACTGGTCCATGCAGGACCGCCGCCTGATGCGCTGGATGGGCCTGATCGACCCCGAAGACATCGGCGAAGCCCTCGCCGTCGGCGCATACGCCTCGCTCGACCGGGCCCTCGCCATGGAACCCATGGCCATCTGCGACCTCGTCGAAGCCGCCGGCGTCGGCGGCCGCGGCGGCGGCGGCTTCCCCGCCGGGCGCAAGTGGAAATTCCTGCTCGGCGCGCCCGGCCCCGTCAAGTACCTCGTCTGCAACGCCGACGAAGGCGACCCGGGCGCATTCGTCAACCGCGTCCTCATGGAATCCGACCCCCACCTCGTGATCGAGGGCATGGCCATCGCCGGCAAGGCCGCCGGCGCCGCCAAGGGCTTCATCTACATCCGCGACGAATACCCCCTCGCCATCCGCCGCATGGAACTCGCCATCGAGCAGGCCCGCGCCGCCGGCCTGCTCGGCGCCGACCTGCTCGGAACCGGCTTCGAGTTCGAGCTCGAAGTCGTCCGCGGCGCCGGCTCCTACGTCTGCGGCGAGGAAACCGGCCTCATCGCCTCCGTCGAGGGCATCCGCGGCATGCCCAAGATCCGCCCCCCGTTCCCCGCCCAGCGCGGCGTCTTCGGCCAGCCCTCCAACGTCAACAACACCGAAACCTACGCCAACGTCCCCCTGATCATCCGCGAAGGCGCCGCCTGGTACCGCAGCCAAGGCACCGAATCCGACCCCGGCACCAAGATGTTCTCCATCTCCGGCGCCCTCCAGCGCCCCGGCATCTTCGAAGTCCCCTTCGGCATCCCCATGTCCGACCTCCTGCTCAAGGCCGGCGGCGGACCCCCTGACGGCCGCGAACCCGCCGGCATCCAGCCCGGCGGCCCGCTCGGCGGCATGCTCCCCGCCTCCGACATCCACCTCCCGCTCGAACGCCCCCCATTCACCGAACGCGGCGTCCTGCTCGGCTCCGGCGGCCTCATCCTCTGGGACGACCGCGCCTCCGCCGTCGACCTCGCCCTCTACTTCTCCGAATTCTGCGAAGACGAATCCTGCGGCCGCTGCACCACCTGCCACGGCGGCTCCCAGCGCCTCGTCGAAATCCTCCAGCGCATCGCCGCCGGCAAAGGCGACCAAGAAGACCTCGCCCGAATCCAAGCCCTCGACAAAACACTCCAAAACGCCAATTGCCTCCACGGCCAATTCACCCCATACGCCGTCCGCGGCCTCGCCAACTACTTCCAAGACGAAATCCAAATCCACCTGACCGAGCAGCGCGACCCCCGTCAATTCTCCCCCCAACTCGTCAAGTACATCATCACCGACCCCGCCGACGCCGCCCTTGCGGAAGCCGCCGACCTCTGCCCCACCCAAGCCATCATCCAAAAACCCGCTCCGCCGCCCGCCGAAGCCGATGCCGAACCCGCCGAAGGCGAAGCAGCCCCCGCTTGGACCATCGACGACCCCAAATGCATCCGCTGCGACGTCTGCAAGGAAATCGCCCCCGACGCAATTCGTGTGGTCGACCGCTACATCCCCGTCCTCACAGTCGACGCCGCCGACGGGCCGAGCTGAGCCCTCCCGCGCGGGATTCGGAGAGGAACGTGCATCCAGTCCTCGCCGGCCACCTGGAAGCCGTCGCCGTCCTCGGCGTCGAACTCCAGCGCGAACCCCAGCGGCTCGCCGAGCCGCAAACCCACGACCTCGGCACCGCCTTCTTCTACGTCTACCCCGATCAGGACCCACCGCCCGAAGACCCCGCCGACCTCAGGGTCTGGCTCGTCACCTGCCGCCACGTCGTCAAGGAAATCGACAATCTGCCCGGCGACATGTTCGTCCGCCACAACAAGGTCGACCAGCCCGACACCTCCGTCTTCCGCCTGCGCGGGCTGAGCGACCCCGAAAACCAATGGACCATCCACCCCAAAGCCGACGTCGCCGTGATGCCCGTCCCCTACGGCGCGCTCGTCGCCCAGGGCCTCAAATGCCTCCCCTTCCTCGCCGGCGAAGCCTTCACCCGCGACCAGCTCAACGCCACCGGCATCGGCGAAGGCGACGACGTCTACCTGATCGGCTTCCCCGAAGGCAAAATCGACGGCCACCGCGACCGCCCCGTCGTCCGCCAGGGCATCCTCGCCCAAATCCAAGGCTGGCTCCACGAAGAACACGACCACTTCCTCGTCGACGGCTCCAGCTTCGGCGGCAACAGCGGCGGCCCCGTAGTCACCCGCCCCAGAATCGACGTCCCCGAAGAAGACATCCTCTCCCACTCCCTCCTCCTCGGAATGGTCCAAGCCTACGCCCTCTCCCACGGCAGCAACGAATCCGGCGAAAACGCCGACCTGGTAACCGTAATCCCCCTGGACATCATCAACGACACCATAAACCGCGCCCTCCACCAAGAAGATTCAGATAACTAAGGCAAGCGGAACCTCGTTGTTTATAGCAAAGTTTGTGTCTTCACGAACTGCTATCCATGAGCCTCCAGAGATCCCCGTCCCAGCGGTGGCTGTGTGGCTCAGCAGTGGCTTTCAGCAGTTCGCGTGCGAGTGCGATGCCACTGACTTTGTCAAGCGCCTCTCGAGATCTGGGCGGCATGATGCAGTTCCCGCAACCTTGTTTGCAGCTGCATGCCTCGGCCACCTTGATGCCAGCCTCCAAGCAATCCTGCCAGCGCGTGAGTACTTTCGATGCGATCCCAATTCCACCAGGATAACTCTCAACGATATATACCGTTCGATCTTGTGCGATAGAATGCGCGAATGTGTCGTGCGTATCAACCGGTATCGTGAATATAACACCTATCCGAAGGATGTTCTGCAATGCCGTTAGCCCATGGCGCATAAGCCTTGAATGTCCTTCAATTTCCATCCAGAATGCGTGTGCCCACGACGATAGCCTTGTGTCAAATTCTGGCTCCCAATGTTTGATTAACTGTTTTGATTGTTCATCAATCTCGTCAACTCCTCGCAGTTCTTCGGTCACACGAACATTACCATGTTTGATCGCCACTTTTGCGACCTGCCAGCGATATCCTGCGTAAGCGTCATTTTCAGAAAGTTGGGTAGTGATTCGTGGATCGGTTCGATGATGTGCTGGCGCGTCTCCTAGCTGGATCGTGCCGCCTCTATTCCGGTTATCTTTTTCGACGGTGGTGATCGCTTCAACTCTATATGCCTCACCACCATGTAGGTAGATGGCATTTTGGAAAGCTTCACGGAACTGATTTTGTCGTGCGATCGTTCCGATCTCTTCGGCTCCCACTTCAAGGGTGAATGTTCCTGCTCGTACTCCACGCACGTTTACGCGAGAATGCGGTCGCGATGTCCCCTTGCGCCGAGTTTTCGCGCCCTCCGCCAAGAGTTTCTCAGCCTCGTTAGCGAACACACGCCCCAATATGGTTCGATCACCATCGAGATCTCCCGATTCGTCAAGAAATGATGGCATGTATCGCTCAATGAGAGTCTCGTTCGCTGGATTAACGACAAGATCAAGCAGTGGCTGTTGCAGAAAAGCATCGGGGTCATTAGCGAAGAATCGATCAAGCGGATCATTGCGTGCGAGGAATAGAACGAATGCTTCGCTATCCCAGCGTCTGCCGGCGCGTCCAATCCGCTGCCAAGCCGACATCAAATTATCGGGAAAGCCTGCAAGGATCACGCCATCTAGTCCGCCAATGTCCAAACCCAGCTCAAGTGCATTTGTCGTGAATACCAACTTCACAGATCCAGTCTGCAAGCCTCTTTGCACTGCCCGGCGGTTGTCGTCGCTAAGGCCTGATCTATATACGCGGATGCTGTTTGGGTCTATCCCTGCCAAGTCTTGATTGTTGGCCTCGTTGCCATCTGCCTCAGCGATTCTACGCTGTGCCAGTTGCAGGCATTTTTCAGCAAACGTCCGTGTATGACAAAAGACGAGCACACGCTTGTCGCACGCCAGACACGCCAAACCAGCACTAACAGCCCTGTGCATGAGATCTTCCCATGGACCTACTTCAGCCTCAGCAGGCTGCACGAACCAGTAGGTACGGGCAGGCCTCATTCCCTCCGAATTGCTTACAGCAGTAAATTGTAATCCCGTTAAACCTTCTGCGTGTTCCTGTGGATTTGCGCATGTTGCGGAGCTCAGAAAGAACTGTGGTCGAACATCAAGTGCCGACAAATGATATGAGAGCCGCCGGAGAATCATCGAGATGCTTGACCCAAGAAAACCACGATATTCATGCACTTCGTCAACCACGATCCACTTGAGGTGAGGGAGAAACCGCTGCCACTGATCGGACCAAGCAAGCAGGCTTAGGTGTAACATTTCGGGGTTGGTGATGAGAATGTTCGGTGGATTTTCTTTGATCAATGCTCGTTGCATCTCACTAGTCGACCCGATAAAGAGATCCGATCGCAGTGGCTGTCCTGGAATCTTGGTAAGCAGTCGATTCAGCTGCTCCTGCTGATCAACGATCAGCGCGTTCATCGGATAGATCATCAATGCCCGATCGGCAGGGTTGCGCAACAGTTTCTCAATCACCGGTAGGTGGAATGCCAGCGACTTGCCGCTTGCGGTAGGTGCTTCAAGGATGACATTATTGCCGCTGATCAGAACCTCGTAGATGGCTTTCTCTTGGTGGTCATAGAGGCTCTTGATACCGACCGCATCAAGGGCTGCCTCGAGTCGGGGTGAGAAGGAATGGAAGATTCCGCCTGTGCCGAACGTCGGTGCGACCGAATCCTGTTTCGCGATTCGGAGGACATCCCCGTCTTCTTCACGAATCGCACCAAATCGGCGGAATGCGTCAAGCAGATCATCCATGGGCACAGGATAGGTGGACGCGAACGCCAGCGCAACCGGCAGCCTCCGGTACCTGCCATGAAGAGCCTTGGAGTGCGGGTTCTGAGGGGAGGATGCTGCTGGGACAGCCGTATCCTAACGGCCCACCATGTCGTGAAGGCGATGCTCCCGTTCGTCATCACCGCTGTCGCACTGCTAGCCGCCATCCTTGCCGACACTTTCGCCTCCGCCCAATCCCCCGTCGCCACCCTCCAACCCACCCAGATCGCCGCCCAAATCCCCATCACGCACGACACCCCCTTCCCCCTCCGCTGGGGCGGCGGCTCCCTCCACCACCTCAAGACCCGCCTCGCCACGCTCGGCTGCATCGCCGACCTCATCTGGGCCTACGACGAAACCCGCACGCAATGGCGCCCCTACTCCCAATACCGCGCCCCTTCCTCCCTCAACCAGCCCTTCCTCGACGACTTCCGCGAACACCTCCCCGCCGGCGACCTCTACGCCGCCTGCTTCGACCCCTGCGACTTCCGCTACTTCGACAACCCGCCCGATGCCGCCATCCGCCGCGGCCCGCACCCGACCAACCTCTCCCAGCTCGAACGCGCCGACTGGTCCGGCGGCATCCGCTTCGGCTTCCAGCTCTCCCTCTCTCGCTGGTTCTTCCGCACCGCCGCCGACTGGCTGCTGCCCGCCGCAGCCCCTGGCTCGGCGTCTACAACGCCTCCGCCGCCGAGCTAGCCGCCGAACTCTGCGCCGAACACCTCGCCCGCCGCCTCGGCCTCGACTCCCAGTACGCCGCCTCCCGGCCCGGCATCCTCACCCCCGAAATCACCGCCTGGCTCGACCGCTGGCGGCTCCTGCCCGAACTCCGCTCCCCCGCCGGCGGCGCCTGACCGCGCAGTTGTATCCTGCCCCCGACCAACCACGGCGCAACCGCCGGAAGGGACCGCGAACATGGGCGACAGGCTTGCAGGACGGGTGGCGATCGTCACGGGCGCGGGACGCGGCATCGGCCGCGGCCACGCCCTGCTCCTCGCCGAAGAAGGCGCGAAGGTCGTCGTCAACGACTACGGCGGCGGCGCCGGCGGCGAACAGGACGGCGCGGCCGGACCCGCCGACGAAGTCGTCCAGGCCGTCAAGGACGCCGGCGGCGACGCCGTCGCCAACTACGACTCCGTCTCCGACATGAACGCCGGCGAGCGCATGGTCCAGCAGGCCCTCGACGCCTTCGGACGCCTCGACATCCTCGTCAACAACGCCGGCATCCTCCGCGACCGCATGGTCTTCAACATGTCCGAAGAGGAATGGGACGTCGTCGTCGCCGTCCACCTCAAGGGCCACTTCACCATCACCAAGCACGCCGCCCAGGTCTTCCGCCAGCAGCGCTCCGGCCGCATCGTCAACACCTCCTCCGAATCCGGCCTCGGCAACATGGGCCAGGCCAACTACGCCGCCGCCAAGGAAGGCATCGTCGGCCTCACCCGCACCCTCGCCCGCGACCTCGGCCGCTACGGCGTCACCGCCAACGCCATCCGCCCACGCGCAGGCACCCGCCTCACCCTCACCCCCGAACTCGAAGAAGCCAACCGCCGCGCACGCGAAGCCGGCATCTCCAGCGGCGGCGGCGACCTCGACTTCCTCGGCGCCGGCATGGGCGCCCAGATGATGGCCCCCGAAAACGTCTCCCCCTTCGTCGTCTGGCTCTGCACCGACGCCGCCGCCAACATCAACGGCCGCGACTTCCTCGTCTGGGGCAACGAAATCGGCATGTACTCCCTGCCGACCGTCGAAAAAGCCATCTACGCCAACGGCGCACACTGGACCCTCGACGACCTCGACGACGCCGCCAAGCAGTCCTTCCTCGCCTCCGAGAAGAACCCCTGGCCCGCCCAAGCCCCAAAGGCCTAGCCCGGCGCGCCGCGCCGCCGAAAGGATCCCGCAATGAGCGTCCTCCGCTACGAATTCATCCAGTTCCAAGCCAACGGCGGCACCGCCGGCGGCTACCTCGCCGCTCCCGCCGAAGGCGGCCCCCACCCCGGCGTCATCGTCATCCAGGAATGGTGGGGCCTCAACCCCAACATCTGCGACATCGCCAACCGCCTCGCCGCCGAGGGCTACGCCGCACTCGCCCCCGATCTCTTCAACGGCGAACTCACCCGCGAACCCGACGTCGCCCAAAAGCTGATGATGAAGCTCGAAGAGCCCCGCGCCCTCCAGATCATGAACGGCGCAGTCGCCGCACTCCAAGCCCGCGGCGACGTCGCCGCCGACCGCATCGGCGCGACCGGCTTCTGCCTCGGCGGCGGCATGACCCTCCTCCTCGCCATGCACAACCCCGCCGTCAAGGCCGCCGCCCCCTTCTACGGCACCCCGGGCCAAGGCATGGGCGCAGCCGGCAACATCGCCGGCGCCGTCGAAGGCTTCTTCGCCGGCAAGGACGACTGGGTCAACGCCGAAGCCGTCGAAGCCATCCGCTCCGCCCTCGCCGACGCCGGCGTCCGCCACGACATCCACGTCTACGAAGACAGCGAACACGGCTTCTTCAACGACACCAACCCCGGCGCCCACGACCCCGAAGCCGCCGACGACGCCTGGCAGAAGCTCAAGGCCTTCTTCGCCGCCGAACTCAAACCCTAGCCCCGCGACGCGGCCAGCACGATCGCCTCCAGCCCCCGCACGTCCGAAAACCCCGTCTGGTCATAGGTCAGCACCGGCACCCCGAAGACGACCGCCACCGCGCAGGTCCAAGCATCCTCCGTGTTCGGCTTCTCCCCCCGGTCCAGCCTCCCCCGCACGATCTCCGCGCAAACCCGGTCAATCTCCCGATCCGAATCGATGATCACGGCCAAATCCAAGTACGCGTGAACCTGCGCCTTGCGTTCCGCCGACATCCCCGCCGACGCCGCCCAAGTGATCAACTCCTGCTCCGTCTGAAACGAGTGAACCGGCCGCTGCGGAGCCGACAGGTACGGCCGCACTTGCGCCGCCGTCCGCTGCTTCATCGAGTTCGACGCCGCGCTCGTGTCGACCACGATGGTCGGCGCGAACCTCAGACCTTGACGCGCCACCACAGCGAATGCTTCATGTCCATCAACCAGTCCATCTGGTCGTAGTCCGTGTCCTCGTACCCGGGCGGCGGCGGATCCGGCGACCGCTCCAGCTCCTCCGTCTCCTTGAGCCCCCGCGCATGCTCCCCGACCTCCGCCAAGGCCCCCTCGATCTCCGCCTCCGTCCACTCCCGCTCAACCGGAAACCGCAGCTGCGTCAGCCACGCGTACTTCGACGGCGGATGCGGCCGCCGGTGCCACCGCGCCTCCCACCGCGCCCTGATGTCCGAATGGTCCCGCCCCCACAGCTGCAAGCACAGCACCCGCTCCCCTTCGTGCTCCACTTCCACCACCCGCTGCATCTCCCCCTCCGTCAACCACCCGTCAAAATCCTCCAGCCGCCCGCGCAGCACGGCCGCCCCCGTCGCCCCGTACACCGGCGCAACAGCCTCCGAAACCATCGAGTCCCGCTCTTCTTCCATCATGCCCCGACTCTACCAGAACCCGCCTCACCCCGTCGGCATCACCAGCACGATCACCTCCAGCCTCCCCCGCACGATCTCGGCGCAAACCCGGTCTATCTCCCGATCCGAATCGACGAACGTCGCCCGCGCCACGTAATCCCTCACCACCGCCGCCTTCTCCGCAGCCAGGTGGCGAGAATCGCTCCACGTGAGCAGTTCCTGCTCCGTCTGAAATGAGTGGATCGGCCGATGAGGGGCGGACAAGTACGGCGCAACCTGCACATCCGTCCCCGGCTTCATCGAGTTCGACGCCGCGCTCGTGTCAACCACCACCGTCGGCGCAAAGCTCAGGGCTTGTGCAGCCACCACAGCCCGTACCTGAAATCCATGAACCAATCCTGGAAGTCGTAATCCGTATCCCCGTAGCCGGGCGGCGCAGGATCATGCGATGCGGCCAGCTCGTGTCCCCACTCGACTTGCTTCGCGTGTTCCCGGACCTTCGCCATCGCCTCCTCGATCTCCGCCTCCGTCCACTCCCGCTCAATCGGAAACCGCAGCTGCGTCAGCCACATGAACTGCGTCAGCGGATGCGGCTGTTGCCGCCGCCGCGCCTCGTACCGCGCCCGGATATCCGAGTAGTCCCGCACCCGCAACTCCAAGCACAGCACCCGCTCCCCCTCGTGCTCGCGCTCCACCACCCGCTGCCGCTCCTCCCGCAACCACCCGTCGAAATCCTCCAGCCGCCGCCGCAGCGCACCCGCCCCCGTCACCCCGTACACCGGCGCAACCACCTCCGAAACCGAATGCCCTCCGACATCGCCTGTCATGCCCTCAGCCTACCGCGAACCGCGGTCACCCGTCCGGCATCACCAGCACGATCACCTCCAGCCCCCGCACGTCCGAAAACCCCGTCTGGTCATAGGTCAGCACCGGCACCCCGCATACCACCGCCACCGCGCAGGTCCAAGCATCCTCCGTGTTCGGCTTCTCCCCCCGGTCCAGCCTCCCCCGCACGATCTCGGCGCAAACCCGGTCGATCTCCCGATCCGAGTCGATGATCACCGCACGATCGAGGTACGCGCGAACTTGCACCGCGCGCTCGGTGGACATCCCCCTCGACGCTCCCCAGGTGATCAGCTCCTGCTCCGTCTGAAACGAGTGGACCGGCCGCTGCGCGCCCGTCAGGAAGGGCCTGACATCGTCTGCCGTTTCCGGCTTCATCGAGTTCGACGCCGCGCTCGTGTCGACCACGAGCGTCGGCGCGAACGTCAGACTTTGACGCGCCACCACAGCGAATGCTTCATGTCCATCAACCAGTCCATCTGGTCGTAGTCCGTGTCCTCATACCCCGGCGGCGGCGGATCCGGCGACTCGCTCAAGCACTCCAAGCGCTTGATCTCCCGTGCGTGGTGCGCCGCCTGCTCCAGCGCCTCCTCGATCTCCGCCTCCGTCCACTCCCGCTCAATCGGAAATCGCAGCTGCGTCAGCCACTTGTAGTTCGACGGCGGATGCGGACGCCGATGCCACCGAGCCTCCCACCGCGCCCGGATGTCCGAATGGTCCCGCCCCCAAATCTGCAGGCACAGCTGCCGTTCCCCGTCCCGCTCGCACTCCACCACCCGCTGCCGCTCCTCCCGCAACCACCCGTCGAAATCCTCCAGCCGCCGCCGCAGCGCACCCACCCCCGTCGCCCCGTAGGCCGGCGCAAGCGCCTCCGAAACCGCAGAGTCCCGCACTTCCTCGGACATGCGCTCAGGGTAGCGCGAACCGCCCGCCTACAGCTCCAGCATCCCAGTCTCCCCGTGCGGCTCCTCGCCCTCTTCCACGTCTTCATCCGCGCCCAAGCCCACGCCGATGTAGATGAACCCGCCGGCCCCCAGCCCGATGAACAGCCCCGCCGCGATGATGATCCACAGCAGCCACGCATCGAACCCGCCCGCCGCGCTCGACAGATGCTGGTTCCCCGCACCCAAGTTGATCAGGATCGCGTGCACCACGATCCCCAGCACCGCGCCCACGACCATCCCCGGCGCCAGCAGCGCCGCCTTGATCGGCAGCGGTGCATCCTGCAACCACTGCGGTATCAAAAACGAAGGCACCAGAGGCGGCATCGCGCTTCCTCCCGCTCGATCTGCCCGCTCGCGTCCCCCGCAGTATGGCGCTCCCCGAGCCAACCGTCCAGCCAGCCGCCAAGTCGCCCGCCGGCGGCCCGCTCTCGCGCATTCGCCGATCTGCCGATACTGTGAATCCGTGCCCGCCAACCATTCCCTCAATCCGTTATGGCAACGCCGCGCCCGGCGCATCAGCCGCCGCACGCTGCTCGCCGCCTCCGCCCGCGCAGGCGTCGGCGCTGCCGGCCTCGCTCTCGTCGGCTGCGGCGGCGATGACGATCCCCAAGCCGACCTCGCCGCCCAGCAGTCCGCCCAAGAACTCTCCCAGCAGCAGGTCGAAACCCAGATCGAAGTCGCCGGCCAGCAGGAACAGCAGTCCGAGCCCCAAGCCGAAGAGCAGTCCGTCCCCCAGACCCCGACCGGCCCGACCCCCGGCGGCATCGCCCGCTTCTGGCTCGGCCTCGGCCAAATCGACCTCTGGGACCCCCATCGCGCCCGCAACCGCCAAGCCCAGGCCGTGATGAGCCTGATGTACAACCGCCTCGTCCGCCCCGTCGCCGCCGGCCTCGACGAACTCGAAGCCGACCTCTGCTCCCTCCCCGAAACGCCCGACGAGCAAACCTATGTCTTCACGCTCCAGCCCCTCGCCCGCTTCTGGAACCGCCCGCCGACCAATGGCCGCCCCGTCCTCGCCGACGACATCCGCTTCAA
This sequence comes from Dehalococcoidia bacterium, assembly GCA_965205165.1. Lineage (GTDB taxonomy): Bacteria > Chloroflexota > Dehalococcoidia > Bin125 > Bin125 > CBDESM01. The sequence continues at coordinate 2,832,696 of OZ242037.1, read as the reverse complement.
CGTCGAACGCCAGCAGGCCGCGCTCGACGCCGCCGGCGCCGACGACCCCAAGTTCGTCCGCCGCCCCGACTACCTGCTCACCTTCTCCGCCGAACCCGTCGACGACCGCAGCATCCGCATGACCAGCGACGGCCCCGACGTCCGCTTCCTCCAAGCCCACTCCGGCCCCTGGGCCTGGATCGCCAGCCCCGAAGCCGCCGCCGAATACGGCGACGCCTGGGGACAGGACGGCGAGGACATCCAGCGCTCCAGCGGCACCGGCCCGTACCTCCCCCTCGCCTTCGCCCGCGACGGCGAACTCGCCCTCCAACGCTCCCCCAACTGGTGGGGAACCGGCGACCGCGCCTACCCCGCCGGCTTCATCTGCTCCGGCCCTCCCCAGGACGAAGTCGTCGCCGCCTACAACACCGGCCTGATCGACTGGCTCGGCTTCCCCGCCGCCAACCAAGTCGTCCGCAACGTCCAGGAAAACGAACCCGACCACATCCTGCTCGAAGCCCCGCTCGACTACGGCATCCAGCTGCTCGCACCCCTCGCCGACGGGCGCATCGCCCGCGCCGCCTCGCTCGCGCTCGACCGCCAGCGCCTGCTCGACCGCTGGTACGGCGAGGACGGACAAATCGACGGCATCATCCCCTCGCACCTCGGCCAATGGGCCCTCCCGTCCGACCGCCTCGCCGAATTCCCCGCCTACCGAGACGACCGCGAAGCCGACCTCGCCGAAGCCCGCAACCTGATCGCCGCCGCCGGCGGCCCCGACGCCGTCGCCGGCATCATCCTCGTCGCCGGCGACATCTTCGAAACCCACCTCCCCGGCAGCGCCGCGGCCGCAGCCGGCATGCTCGAAGAAGCCGGCTTCCAAATCCGCCCCGCCTACCGCCCCATCGCCGAAGCCCTCGACGAACTCGCCCAAGGCGACAAGTTCCTCTACCTCGGCTTCGGCCGCCCCCTCCAGCGCCCCGACCCCACCTGGGAATGGCTCGACGCCCTCCATTCCCTCGGCCCCGAAAACTGGTCCGTCCCCAAGCCCAGCCCCGGCAACGGCGACCTCGACCCCCAAATCGACCAAATGCGTACGACCCTCGACCTCGAAGCGCGCCAAGAGATCGCCCGCAGCGTCCAAGAACGCCTCCTCTCCGGCGACGCCCGCCAATGGATCATCCCCCTCGCCAGCGGCAAGCGCCTCAGCCTCCGCAAGCCCTTCCTCCACCTCCACGACAACGCCGCCGACTTCGCCTGGTCACACCACCGCCTCGCCCAATCCTGGCTCGAAACCTGGCACGAAACCTACCCACCCGACCGCGCCCTCCCCGAGCCTCCCCCGCCCCCGGAGCCGCCCCCCGAAGAACCGGCCGCCGACCCAAGCGCTGACGCCGAGTAGCGCGGCAACCGCGGATTCACCGCGCGAGCCAACGCTTCAAGCGTCCGCCCTCGCCCGCTCGAACCGCAAAATCCGCAAGTAGCAGCGCAGCATCTCGCGATCCTCATCCAATGGCTCCCCCGGCGGCGAGATCGTGAACCCGCCCAGCGCCTCCACGATCTCCGGATGGTCGTCCACCACGAAATCCGGCTCCACCTCCGTGAACTCCCCCAGCCGCTCCCGGAACGAATACAGCGGCTTCCCGATGATCTGCTCGAACAACGGCGCAAGCCCGTGCCGCTCCGCCACCTCCCACCGCGGCCCGTACCCCGACCACATGTGCACCCGGTGCCCCCGCCCCCGCAACCGCAGAATCACCTCCCGCGCATACGGCCGCAAATGCAGCCGCGAATCCACCAACGTCCCATCCACATCAAAGAAAATCTCAAGCCCGCTCATCCCCGCACCATAGAAGAACCCCAGCCGCATCCGCCCCAGCAAAGCCGCCGCCCAGCCCGCCTCCCGCATTTCCTCCCCAAAACGACGCCGCGAAGTCGCCGGCAGGCCCGCCTCCCGCATCTCCCCCAGCGACGCCGCGAAGATGCCGACTGGCCCGTCTCCGGCACCGCATCGATCCCCTGCTCCCGCCATGGCCCGGACGAGACTCACCAGCCTCGATCTGCCCCCGCCGCCCGCCCGCTAACCTGCCGCCATGCCAGCCGAAATCCTCGCCTGCCCGCACCTCGCCGACGGCAAAATCCCGTTCCTGATGCGCACCCCCGCCCGCCAGCCGCTGCTCGAATGCTGGCGCTGCGCCCTCCGCAACCGCCGCATGCTCCGCCGCTCCATCCTCACCGCCCTCTTCGTCGGCACCCTCCTCACCGCCATCAACCAAGGCCACCTCCTGATCGACCAAGACTTCCACTGGGACCTCGCCTGGCGCATCCCCCTCACCTACTGCGTCCCCTTCCTGGTAGCCACCTTCGGCGCCCTGGGCAACGCCCGCATCACCGGAACCATCCGGTGACCGCGGCCATCATCCGCTCGCCCTGGGAATCCGAATTCCGCCAACTCGTCCGCTCCGCCGGCGAACGCCTGATCATCAGCGCGCCCTTCATCACGAAACACGGCTGGCGCGCGCTCGAGGACGAACTCGCCGCCCGCGACGTCAGCCTGCGCGTCTCCACCTCCCTCCGCGCCCGCGCCGCCAGCACCGGCGCGCTCGACGTCGCCGTCCTCGCCGAAGCGCACCGCAGAGCCCACGACATCGAAATCCGCAACGTCCTCGGCCTCCACGCCAAGGTCTACGTCGCCGACGACCGCGCCGCCATCATCACCTCCGGCAACCTCACCCGCGCATCCCTCCGCGACAACGTCGAGCGCGGCCTGCTCGTCACCACCCCCGACCTCGTCCGCGAAATCGCCGACGACGCCCTCGACTACGCCCGCCTCAGCCCGCTCATCTCCGCCGACGACCTGCGCGAAGCCGCCCGCCACGCCGCCGACGCCCGCCGCGAGCACGGCTCGACCCTCCCCGGCCGCGAACCGCCCACGCCCGCCGAGCGCAAATTCGACGACCTGATGAAGCAGCAGCACGGCGCATCCGGCAAATCCCAAAACGCCATCATCGCCGACACCATCCTCTACCTCCTCCGCAACGGCCCCCTCTCCACCGCCGAACTGCACCCGAAAATCCAATCCGCCCACCCCGACATCTGCAACGACGCCGAAGACCGCATCATCAACGGCATCCGCTTCGGCAAGAAATGGAAGCACGCCGTCCGCAACGCCCAGCAATACCTCAAACGCCAAAACCGCATCGAGCAGGATCGGGAAGGCCGCTGGAACATCCGAGCTTGACATCCCATCCGATCAGCTGTAGCTCAGCTCGACCGCGACGGCTGCCGATGCCGCGCGGACGAGATGGGAGCACCGGAATGGCCTGCAACTGCGAATCGGGCAACAACCTCGACACTTGGGAGAACCTCCTGAGCGAGATCGAGAACCCGGACCAGAACCGCGCGTGGACGGCCGCCTTCTTGGCCTACCGGGAGGAACACCGGCGGCACGACCCGGAATTGGCGCCGCACCTATCCACGGGCATCATCGAGATGTTCGAGGAAGAGGCCGGGTACCGCTACACCGGCAGCACCTGGGAGGACGTCGCCGCGGACGAGGCCGAGCAGTACCTGAACGGCCTGCCCGCTTCGGATGACTGGCCGACGAACGTCATGAAGGCGGGCAACGGTGCGGTGCTTGCCTTCGCGCTCCCGCTTTTGCGGGATGAGGGCTTGGAGCACCTCGGCCGCTGGCGCGACCGGCCAGGCGGCGAACCACCCGCATTGGATGGCGATGCCCCCTCAGGGTTGCCGGACACGATCCGCGAAGTCTGCGCCCGCCTGTCGTGGGATCAGCGACTCAGGTGGCTGCTGCGCAGGGTGTCGTGGACGGCATATCGCGTAGTGGACGAACGCCGGATCGCCGAGAAAGATCGTCGGCAAATCTCAGACGGGGCTGTCCTGATCGCGAACTGGGCGCACGGAGTGAGGCTGAACAGCAGAAAGGGGGCCAAGAAGGTCCGCAATGCCTTCGGGGACCGGCGGTACTCGCTGGGCTGGGACCAAGAACTCCGATGGCTGCTGAACAGCATCTCTTGGCAGGCTGATCAGGTGCTGGATGATCGCCAAGTCACCCAACTGGAACGCGAGCGGATTCAGGCCGCAGCCGTCTTGCTCGCCAACTGGGCACGTGGATTGCCGTTGGACAGCGACGAGGGGGCGAGAATGGTCCGCGACTCCTTCTCCACGGACCGCTGAGCCAAACAGGACCGTGAGTGCTCAGCCGCAGAGGAATCGGTCCCGTAGTGTCGGTGATCTTCCGATGGATTTCGCCGACACCCGCGGCGGGGCGAAAGGACGTCATCCCCTGCTTCGCCAAGCCAGCCCGCGAGTCCTTGATCGGCGCCCTAGTGCCGACTCGTTCCCGGGCTGCGCGGTACGCTGAAACCAAACCGCACATGCTGGATGGCAGATCGGACTCCGCCAATGGGCGTGACGCTTGACCAAGAGATCACGAGCCTCGTGATGGGTGCTGGTTACGAACTCAGAGAGCCGCGGTACACCAAACCACTCAACGGCGAAGAGCAGGACCGCCTCCGCGACGCGATGAAGGTCATCGCCAACTGGTCCCACGGCCGCCCTTTGGACGACGACGACCTCGATTTCCTCTTCGCCGAGTGGCCGCCCCGCCCCGAATAGCCCCCTACCCCCGCGGCAGCCCCAGCCCCCGCGTGGCGATGATGTTCCGCTGGATCTCGCTCGTCCCGGCCGCGATCGTCAGCGGCACCGCGTTCAGGTACTCGTCCGGCATCCGTCCGCCCAGCGGCGCACGCTCCCCGTCCCCCCACAGCTGCCCGTGCAGCCCCAGCATGTTGATCATCCCCGCCAGACGCTGGTTCACGAACGTCCCGTACAGCTTGCTCATGCTCGCCTCGTGGTTCGGCACCAAGCCCTGCGACTGCATCCACGCCACCCGGTACGCCAGCAGCCGACCGGCCGTGAACTCCATGTGCAGCTCCGCCAGCTTGTGCCGCACCCGCGAATCATCCGCCGGCCGCCGACCATCGGGCCCCGGCCGCGACGCCAGCTCCGTCAACTCCCCCAGCAGCCGCACCCCGCTCACCACCCGCGAAATCCCCGATCGCTCGAAATCCAGCGTCGTCGTCGCCACGTACCAGCCACGGTGCTCCTCCCCCACCATGTTCGACGCCGGCACCCGCACGTCCTCGAAGAACACCTCGTTGAAATGGTGCCGGTCCGCCATGTTCACCAGCGGACGCACCGTGATCCCCGGCGTCTTCATGTCGATCAGGAAGAACGAAATCCCCCGGTGCTTCGGCGCTTCCGGATCCGTCCGCGCCAGGCAGAAGATCCAGTCCGCGTGCTGCGCGCCCGACGTCCAGATCTTCTGCCCGTTCACGATGAAATCGTCCCCGTCCCGCACCGCCCGCGTCTGCAGCGACGCCAAGTCCGAGCCCGAACCCGGCTCGCTGAACCCCTGGCACCACGAAATCTCCGCGTTGCGGATCGCCGGCAGGAAGAACCCCTTCTGCTGCGGCGTCCCGTACATGATGATCGTCGGCCCCACCCGGTCCACGCCCTGGTTGTACGACGGCGCCCGGTAGTGCGCCATCGTCTCGTTGAACAGCGCCTGCCGCACCGGCCCAGCCCCCGCCCCCCCGTGCTCCTCCGGCCAGCCCAGCGTCAGCCAGCCGCGCTCCGCCAGCGCCCGGTGGAACCCCCGCGTGAACTCCCACCGCTCCCGATTCGCCGCCCCCTCTTCCGCCGGACCCTCCGACGTATCCGCCCACCCCTCCGGCAGCTCCCTCTCCAAGAACGAGACCACCTCCCCCCGGAACGCCTCATCCTCATCCGAAAACCGGAACTCCATCTCGCACCCCCGAGCATCCGAGCATCGCGCCGAAATCACGCCGAGGCTACCAGAGCCGCCCCGCCGCCCGCGCCTGCCCCGGCCGCCCCCGCCCGCGCCGATTAGACTCCCGCCCATGACCGAGCAGACCCGAGACCCCGCAGCCGGCCCGCTCCACGCCGTCCGCGTCCTCGACCTCTCCGACGACCGCGCGGTCTACGGCGGCAAGCTCCTCGCCGACTTCGGCGCGGAGACCATCCGCCTCGAACCGCCCGCAGGCGACCCGCTCCGCGCCAAAGGCCCCCATCACTCCGAGACCGGCGCATCCCTCTGGCACGCCTTCTTCGCCAGCAGCCGACGCTTCATCCGCGCCCAATCCGAAGCCGACGCGATCATCGCCCTCGCCCCCGAGGCCGACATCATCCTCGACACCGGCCGCATCGCCGCCGCCGGCCTCGACCATGACGCGCTCCTCCGCCGCAGCCCCGCCCTCGTCATCGTCGACGTCTCATCCTTCGGCCCCGACGGCCCCTGGGCCGGCTACCTAGCCCCCGGCCTCGTCGCCGAAGCCCTCGGCGGCGTCGCCGCCACCAGCGGCGATGTCGACACTCCGCCCCTCCGACTCTTCGGCGACCAGTACGCCTTCGTCGCCGGCGTCTACGCCGCCGTCAGCGCCCTCGCCGCGCTCCGCCACGCCCGCCAAACCGGCCAAGGCCAAGTCGTCACCGTCTCCGTCCACGAAGCCCTCTCCAGCGTCCTCGAACACGTCCTCATGTGGGCCTGGTACCACGAGCTCCTCCCCTTCGCCCAAGCCCCCCACCTCCAGCGCCGCGGCTCCCTCCACTGGTCCAACGCCTACCAAGTCATGCAGGCCCAAGGCGGCTCGATCATGATCACCCCCACCCCCGACTTCCAAAAGCAGCTCGCCTGGCTCGCCGAAGAGGACGTCCACGAAGACCTCTTCGACGAAAAATACGCCGACCCCGCCAACCTGCCCCTCCTGATCGAGCGCTCCATGCAAATCCTCCGCAAATGGGTCGCCGGCAAGCAGGTCGAACCCTTCTTCCACGAAGCACAATCCCGCCACCACCCCTACGGCTGGGTCATGACCATCCCCGAACTCGCCGCCAACCCCCAGCTCCAAGCCCGCGACTGGTGGGCCGCCTACGACGCCGGCGGCGCGCAGGTCCAAGGCCCCGGCCCGCCCTTCCACATGAGCAACGCCGCCTGGTCCGCTTCCGCCGGCGACGCTCCCGGCCGGCCCGCCGCCGAATCCGAACCCGTCAGCGCCGCCGACATCCTCGCCGCCGCCGGCTGGGACGACTAGGAGCACCCCGTGGGCCCCCTCGCCGGCATCCGCATCCTCGACTTCACCCATGTCCTCGCCGGGCCCTTCTGCACCCGCCTCCTCGCCGACATGGGCGCAGACGTCGTCAAAATCGCCACCGACACCCGCCCCGTCGCCGCCGGCGGGCCCGACCACCCCTACTTCGCCATGTGGAACCGCAACAAGCGCCTGCTCCAGCTCGACCTCTCCCGCCCCGACGCCCGCGATGCCGCCCGCCAAATGGCCCTCCGCGCCGACATCGTCGTCGACAACTTCTCCGTCGGCGTCCTCGACCGCTGGAACATCGGCTACGACGCCGTCGCACCCCTCAACCCCGGCGTTATCTACATGGCCATGTCCGGCATGGGCCAGACCGGCCCCTGGTCCTCCTACGTCACCTACGCCCCCACCGTCCACGCCCTCGCCGGCCTCACCCACCTCACCGGCGTCCCCGGCCGCAGCGACATCGGCATCGGCTTCTCCTACAACGACCACATGGCCGGCCTCCACGGCGCCTTCGCGCTCCTCGCCGCCCTCGAACACCGCCGCCGCACCGGCCGAGGCCAATCCATCGACATGTCCCAATTCGAGGTCGGCGTCGGCTTCTCCGGCCCCGCACTGCTCGACTACTTCGCCAACGCCAACCCCGCCGGCCCCGTCGCCAACGACCACCCCTGGGACCGCCTCGCCCCCCAAAACTGCTACCCCTGCGCCGGCGACGACCAATGGATCGCCATCGCCGTCGAAACCGACGCCCAATGGCGCAACCTCGCCGCCGCAATGGGCGGCCCCGCCTGGGCGACCGACCCCGCCCTCGACGACGCCGAAACCCGCTGGCAACGCCGCCGCGACCTCGACCGCCGCATCGCCGAATGGACCGCCCCCCAAGACCGTTACGACCTCATGCACCGCCTCCAAGCCGCCCGCATCCCCGCCGGCGCAGTCCAAACCGGCCAAGACCTCACCCAAACCGACCCCCAACTCCAACACGCCCAAATGCACCTCGCCTACCCCGACCACCACCCCGCCCTGGGCAAAATCACCACCGACCGCCTGGTCCCAAGATTCACCCAAACCCCCGCCACCACCTACACCCGCCCCCAAACCTTCAACGAATCCAACGCCCAAATCACCCAAGACTGGCTAAACTGGACCCCCGAAGAAACCGCAGCAGCCGAAGCAAACGGCCTGATCGCATGACCTCCCGGAACGGAACAGGCCGCCCCGCCCCCCGCATCGAATCGCTGCACGTTCAAAACTACCGCGTCCTCCGCAACGTCCACCTCGCCGACCTCAAGCCGCTCACCGTCCTGATCGGCCCCAACGGCAGCGGCAAATCCACCATCTTCGACGTGTTCGCATTCCTCTCCGAGTGCTTCTCCGACGGCTTGCAGCGCGCTTGGACGCGCCGCGGCGGCATGCGCGAGATCCGCTCCCGCGGAAGCGCCGGCCCCGTCGAAATCGAATTGAAGTACCGCGAGATGCCCAAACTGAAAAAATCCCCGGTCATCACCTACCACTTGGCGATCGATGAAGATCAAGGCCTCCCCGTGATCGCAAGAGAATGGCTGCAATGGCGGCGCGGAAGCCACGGCAAGCCGTTCCGCTTCCTCGATTACCAGCACGGAACGGGCACTGCAGTAGCCGGAGACCAGCCCGACTCGGACGCGGAACGAACCGAACAACCGCTGGATTCACCCGATCTTCTGGCGGTGAGCGCCTTGGGCCAACTTCAGGCCCATCCGCGCGTCAGCGCATTGCGCCGCTTCATCACCGGCTGGTATCTCTCCTTCTTGGATCTCCCCAATCTGCGCGACAAGCGCAATGCGGGCCCCGAACCCCGCCTCTCGAAGTCGGGCGAAAACCTGGCCAATGTCTTGCAGTTCCTACAGCAATCCGACCCCGGCAGGCTGGAGGCGATCTTCAGCGAACTCGCTCGGCGCGTGCCCCAACTCGAACGCGTCAACGCGGAAGTGCTCCGCGACGGCACCGTCCTGCTGGAACTGAAGGATCAGCAGTTCGACGAACCGATCCGCTCCCGATACATCTCCGACGGGACCATCAAGCTGCTCGCCTATCTCATCCTGCTCGGCGATCCTGCACCGCCGCCGCTGATCGGGATTGAAGAACCCGAGAACTTCGTCCATCCCGCGCTGCTCCGCGAACTCGGCGAAGAATACTTGGAAACGACCGTGAGATCGCAGCTCCTCGTCACGACTCACGCCCCGTCCCTGCTTGATTCGCTGGACGCGGACCAAGTCCGCGTACTCAGCCGCGGCCCGGACGGTTTCACCAGGACGCGAGTCGCGTCCGATATCGCCGGCATCCTCGACCACCTCAACACCGGCGGCCTGCTGGGCATCGCTTGGCAGCAGAATATGTTCTCCCGCCCCAGCATCCCGTCTCATGCACGTTGAACTCTTCGTCGAGGATGCTTCGACCAAGGAAGCGTTGGAAGTCCTGATCAACCGCCTTGCCCGCGGCGTCGGATCATTCTCGTTCGCAATCACCGCCTTCCACGGCAAAGAGCAAATGCTCGCCGAGATCGAGCAGCGCCTGCTGCCGATCGCGCGCAGCCGCTGGGCCGACGCCGTGGTCCTGATCATCGACCAAGACGATGACGACTGCCTCGCCCTCAAGCAAACGCTGGCTGCCGCCGCGCTCGATGCCGGCCTGCCCGCAACCGGCCCGCACGAGCGCCCGATCAACGTCACCGTTCGGATCGCCATGTCCGAACTCGAATCGTGGTTCCTCGGAGATCCGGCCGCGATCAGGCGTGCTTATCCCAAACTCCAGCGCCGCGACTTGAAAATCACCGGCGATGTCGACGCATTGCCGCAGGCTTGGGAGCGGCTCCAGCGCCCCCTGCTCCGTCGCGGCTACTACGAGCAGCGAATGCCCAAAACGATCGTCGCCCGCCGCATCGCCGGACACATGACCGTCGAGCCCGGCGGGAATCGCTCCGGCAGCTTCAACGTGCTGCTCAGCACCCTCCGCGCGCTGGTCGACCAAGCCCGCGCCGAAGCCTAGACGTAGCCCCTGCTCCACAGCCCCCAATCCCGCACGTACTCGTGCTGCAAATCATTCTCCGGCGTGCGCGGAAAATGCTCCGACAGCGCCGTCCCCTCCCACAATTCCGCCAAACGCTCCAGCGCCGCATCCCCCCGCTCCCCGTGCCGCGCGAGCCAGCACCCGATGATCGTCCCCGTCCGCCCCACCCCCGCCCGGCAATGCACGTACACCAGTCCGCCCGCCTCCAGCTCCGCATCAATCGCATCCAAAATCTCCGCCGTCAGCCGCTCCTCCGGCACCCGCATATCCGGAATCGGAAAGCGCAGATGCCGCACATCATCCCCCGCCATCTCCCGCAGCCGCTCCGCATACCCCGGCAGATCCCCCCGCCGCGACGACTCCCCCGCCCGCGTCAAATCCACGAACGCCGTCACCCCCGCCCCCGCCAGCGCCCGCAACTCCCCCAGCGGATACTCCCCCGCCAACAGCCGCCCCTCGACGACCCAATACGAATACTCCGTCGGCGCCTCCATCAGATGTCGAGCGGCATGTTCGTCTGCGCCGACCCGCGGGCCGCCGGGCTCGGCGTCCGGAATCGCCCGCCTTGCAATATCTCCTCGACGCTCAGGACTTGGAGCCGAGGGTATCGATTCCCCAGCACCTCGATATCGCCGACCTCGGCGATCAACCTCTGGAAGTTCCGCATCTGCCGCTCCGATGGCCTCACCATCGTGATCAACCCGGCTTGCAGCGCGTCATCTGCCTCAAGCACCCCCATGAGCGCGCGCAGATGCGAGATCGACACGTTCTTGCCGCCCTTCACCTCGAGCACCATGCTCTGAAGCGCCTCCTCGCCCGGTACGGCGAAGTAGAGCCGCCCGTCGATTCCGCCATCCGCCGTCCGCTTGGCCGTCACGAAACCGTCGATCTGCTCGACCGCCCATTTCTGGAACTGGTACGGATCCGACTCCCACATCAGCCGCGCGCCCTCCACGTTGCGCGGTATTCCGTCCACCTTGAAATTCACCCCCTCGATCAAGCCGCAGCGGTCGCCCAGCCGCACCTTCGCCACCCGTTGCACCGCATGGATCGCGATGTCGATCCCGATCCAGCGCCTCCCCAGCCGGTGCGCCGCCTCGAGCGTGGTCGCGCAGCCGCAGAACGGATCCAAGACGAGATCCCCCTCTTCCGTCGCCGCATCCACGATCCTCTCCAGCAGCGCCAGCGGCTTCTGCGTGGAATACTTCATGTCCTCGGCCGAATTTGATTGCACCGGCAGGACATCGTCCCAAGTGTCATCGACCGGCGTCCCTCGCTGCTCATCCAGATACCGCTTGAGGCGCGGCACCGCATCCGGTTGCGACTGCACGATCAACCCGTCGTCGTAGGCCTGCTGCATCCGTTCCCATGTCCATCGCCAAACCCGCGTCACGCCCAGAAACTCGTAGGTCAGATTCGGGCGATCCTTGTTCGGGTTCGTCAAGTCCCCCAGCTGGTATCTGCGCCCCGTCTCCGGCTCGACGTGCCGGTAGAACTTCCGCACGTACTCTGGATCGTGCTCCCTGTACTGCGGCGTCCACTTCGCGGCGGCGGACATCCCGTAGCGGAGGATGACATCGTGGTTGGACGCCAACCGGCGCGTCGCCAGCCCTTTCGCATTCGTCCGCCGCCAGATGATCTCGTTCTGAAACCGCTCCGCCCCGAAAATCAGGTCGAGCAGCATCTTCAGGTAGTGCGAGGCCGTGGGATCGGCGTGCAGGAACAGCGAACCGGACGGCTTCAAGAGCCGCCGCATCGCCAACAGCCGCTCCGCCATGTACGAGATGTACGCGCCCATCCGCGGCTGCTGCCGCGCCAGCGCCGGCAGCCAAGCGCGCGCCAAGCTGATCGCCTCATCGCCGAACCCGTGCTCCGTCATCAGGACCGGCAAGTCGCGGATCGCCCGCATCCGCCCCTCGTCCAGTTCCCACGTATCCGAAAACGCCTCGATCTGATCCGGCAGCTGCCGGCCCGTCTCGTCCTGGTAGATCGCGTTGTACTCGCGGTTCGAATTGAACGGCGGATCCAGGTAGATCAGATCGACCTCCCCGGCCGGGAGCTCCCGCATGATCGTCAAGCAGTCGCCGTAGTACAGGGCGTTCACGCGCTCCGCCGTCCCGCTGCCGCCCGCATCCCGGACGGGCTAGCGGAAGATCGAATAGTCGATCTCCTTTTCGGTGATGAACTCGATCAGCGCCGGCTGGCCGTCCTGCGTGGCGCGGATCCCGCGCTTCACCGCCGCTTGGATGTCCTCGACCCGCTCCACCCGCTCGCCGTAGCCGCCGAAGGCCTTCGCCATGTCGGCGTAGTGGCCGCTGATGTCCGTCGCGCGGTACTTCTCCGTCGCCGTCGCCATGATCGGCAGCTCGATCGCCATCGAGAAATTGTTCAGCAGCACGCTCAGGATCGGAATCCCCTCCCGCACCGCCGTCTCGAAATCCATCCCCGTCATCCCGATCGCCGCATCGCCCCAGACGTTCAGGCAGGTCTTCTCCGGGCGCGCCAGCTTCGCCCCCATCGCCAGCCCAAGCCCGTAGCCCAGCTGCGTCGTCTTGCCCCAGCCGATGTACGACAGCGGCGCCGTGCTCGTCCAGAACGGCGACATCTGATCCCGCGGCGACCCCGCGTCGTGCGTCGCGATCACGTTCTCGATCCCCACCTCCGCGTCCAGCACCGCGTGCAGGTCCCGCAGCACCCGGTACGGATTCAGCGGCGACCCGTCGTGGTTCCGCTTCGCCGCCCAATCATCGTTCCAGGCCCCGTTCAGCCGCGCGATCTTGTCCGCCGTCGCGTCCCGCCGCCCCCGCGCCGAACCGATCAGCTCCCGCGCCTCCCCGATGATCGCGTCCAGCACCAGCCCCGCGTCGCCCACCACGCCCTGCTCGATCTCCACCTCGTTGTTGAAATCCTCCGCGTCCAGCGTCGCGTGGATGTAGCGCGGCCCCTTCGGGAACTTGATCCCGTAATTCGTCGCCGCGAACGAGCAGCCGATCCCGAAGATCACGTCCGCGTCCCGCACGAACTCGTGCACCGCCGCCGGCACCGCCCGCCCGCCCGAGCCCAGCGACAGCGGATGCGTCTCGTCGAACGCGCTCTTCCCCTGCAAACTCGTCGTCACCGGCGCCTCCAGCAGCTCCGCCAGCTCCCGCAGCTGCTCCCACGCCTTCGCGTAATGCACCCCCTGCCCCGCGTAGATCACCGGCCGCTCCGCCTCCACCAGCGCCTGCGCCGCCCGCCGCGCATCCGCCGGATCCGGCCCCGGCTTCGCCGTGATCGCCGGCGCGTAGCCCGACGGATCCACGTCCTCGCCCCACAGATCGCCCGGAATCTCCAGCGACACCGGCCGCGGCCGCCCGTTCTTCGCATGCGTGAACGCCCGCCGCACCGCGTTCGGCAAGTCGTCCGCCCGCGCAACCTGCTCGTTCCACTTCGTCACGTGCTGGTAGTTCAGCAGGCTCGAGAAATGCGGCGCGACGTTCGTGTGCGCCCGGTCGTACCCGCCCGGAATCGCCACCAGCGGCACCGAATCCCCGTACGCCTGCGCCATCCCACCGAACGCGTTCTCCGCCCCCGGCCCCGCCTGGCTCAGGAACACCCCCACCTGATCCCCCGAATTCACCCGGCTGAACGCGTCCGCGATGTGCAGCCCCGTCCGCTCCTGCCGCACCACCACCGTGCGGATGTCCGCCTGCGCGGCCGCCTCGAAAATCGGATTGACGGGATAGCCGACCACGAACTCGACCCCCTCCCGCTTCAGCATCTCGGCAACTGCGTTGGCGGTCTTCATGCGAATCCTCCGTTTGCGGAACTATCCGGCATCCGAGTGTAGCGGCGGCCGCCGCCCCGCCCACGGCTGCAGCTGCTCCAGCGCCCCCGCCAGCCGGAACAGCGCCGCCTCGTCCCCGTAGGGCGCGACGAACTGCGTGCCGATCGGCAGCCCCGCCTCGCTCCAGTACAGCGGCACCGACGCCGCCGGATTCCCCGCCGCGTTGAAGGTCGCCGTGAACGCCACCGAGCTGAGGACGTCCCGCCCCTGCTCCATGTAGTCCTCCCGGTCCAGCGCCAGTCGCCCGATCTCCATCGGCGGCTGCGCCATCGTCGGCGTCAGCATCACGTCGTAGTCCGCGAACCAGCCCGCCACGATCCGCCCCGTCGCATGCACCGCCCGCGTCGCCCGCAGGTAGTCCGCCCCGCTCGAACGATCCGCCTGGATCATCCGCCACGTCAGCGGCTCCACGTCCTCCGGATTCGGCTCCCGCCCCAGCGCCGCCGCCCGATCCTCCACCATCACCCGCGTCGCCGCCCGAATGATGTCCACCGACGACGCGCGCAGCTGCTCCGGAATCTCGAGCACCGCATCCTCCACCTCCAGATCGAGCTGCCGGCACAGATCGGCCGCATGCTCGACCGCCGCCAGGCAGTCCGGGTGCACGTCCACCTCGTTGAACGCCGAATGCACCACCCCGACCCGCAGCTTGCCCGGATCCCGCCCCACCTCGTCCGCCCACGCCCGCTCCGGCGGCGGCGCGAAGTACGGCGCGCCCGCATCCGGCCCCGCCGTGCAATCGAGCAGCAACGCGCTGTCCCGAACGCTCTTCGAGACCGCGTGGATCGTGCTCATCCCCGCCCAGCCCTCGCCCACGTCCGGCCCCATCGGCGTCCGCCCACGCGTCGGCTTCAGCCCGAACAGCCCCGTGCACGACGCCGGAATCCGGATCGAGCCGCCCCCGTCCGAGGCGTTGGCGATCGGCAGCACCCCCGCCGCCACCAGCGCCGACGCCCCGCCCGATGAACCGCCCGACGTGTGCTCCAGATTCCACGGATTGCGCGTCTTCCCGTGCAGCAGCGATTCCGTCGTCGCCGTCAGCCCGAACTCCGGCGACGTCGACCGCCCGAAAATGCTCAGCCCCGCCGCCTTGTACCGCGCCGTCATCGCATGGTCGTGATCCGCCGCGTCGTCCGCGTAGATCCGCGACCCGCTGCTCATCATCTGCCCCGCGTAGGCCGTGCCCAAGTCCTTGAGCAGGAACGGCACCCCGTGCAGCGGCCCCTCCGGCAGCCCCGCCGCCGCCTGCTCCCGCGCGTGGTCGTACCACGGGTAGACCAGCGCGTTCAGCTGCGGATTCACCCGCTCCGCCCGCTCGATCGCCTCCTCCAGCAGCTCCAGCTCCGACACCTCCCCCTCCGCGATCAGCCGCGCCAGATCCGTCGCGTCCAAGTCCGCGTATCCCGCAATCGCCATGTCGCCCTCCCGGCCGTGCCCCTTATGTCGCCCGCAGGATACGCGCTCCTACAATCCCCCCGATGCCCAGACCCGACGCCCGCCCAGACGCCGACATGCGCCCCCTCCACTTCGAGCTCGGCCTCCAGATGCATGCCGCCGGCTCCGTCCTCGTCGCCTTCGGCCGCACCCGCGTCCTCTGCGCCGCCACCATCGCCGAAGACGTCCCCCGCTGGATGCGCGGCTCCGGCCGCGGCTGGGTCACCGCCGAATACAACATGCTCCCCGCCGCCACCGACACCCGCAGCCGCCGCCAGCGCACCCTCGACAGCGGCCGCACCAAGGAAATCTCCCGCCTGATCGGCCGCAGCCTCCGCGCCGTCACCGACCTCGAAGCGCTCGGCGAACGCGAAATCACCGTCGACTGCGACGTCATCCAAGCCGACGGCGGCACCCGCACCGCCGCCATCACCGGCGCCTGGCTCGCCCTCAACCTCGCCGCCGCCAAAGTCTGCGAAACACCGCCCTTCACCGCACAAGTCGCCGCCGTCTCCGTCGGCATCCTCGACGACCGCGTCCTCGTCGACCTCTGCTACGAGGAAGATTCCGCCGCCCAAGTCGACCTCAACCTCGTCCTCTCCCAAGCCAACGGCGAAACGGCTTTGGTCGAAGTCCAAGGCACCGCCGAAGGCGCGACCTTCACCCGCGCCCAGCTCGACCAGATGCTCGACGCCGGCTCCGCCGCCCTCCAAGGCGTCTTCCAAGCCCAGCGCGACGTCCTCGCCGAAGCCGCCGCCGCTCAGAAGTAGTCCGCGTACAGCCCCAGCGCCGCCCCGCCCACCACCAGAATGTGCGCCGGTCCCCAGCCTTCCTCCCGCTGCGCGCCCGGAAAGTTCGACATCAGCCGGTACCCGTGCGGGCTCCGCTCCTCCGCGAACGCCACCGCATCAGCCCCGACCGCGCCCACATCGTCCCACAGCTCCGCCTGCGTCCGCTCCCCCCGCGGCACCGCCAGCGCCGCCAGCGGCGGAATCTGCCGGAACGGCGCCGTGAAGCCCACGCTCACCGTCACCTGCCACAGCGCCTCCCGCCCCGCCTCCAGCACCGGCACCACGTCGTAGAACACCGCCGATTCCGTCTCATGCACCACCGCGCAGCCCGCCTCCCGCGCCGCCGCAACCCACGGCCGCCCCGTCGGCGCGAACCGGCTCGCGTCCAGCTCCCGCCCCGCATGCACCTGCAAATGCGCGTGCGGCTGCGACTGCTCCCCCCACGGCCCGAAGTTGCAGAACACCCGGAACCCCGCCGGCGCCCGCTCCGCATCCAGCCGCTGCAACCGCCCGATGTACTGCTCCGCATGCTCCCGCGCCACCCGCCCGTGCGCCCCCAAGTCGCCCCACAAATCCATCTGCGGCGCATGGAACCCCCGCCCGTCCGCCGGCGGATGCCCCCGCGGAATCACCAGCGACGTCAGATCGAAGAACAAGAACTGATTCTCGAACACGAACACGTCCGGATCGTCCCCGCTCCACGCCCGCGACGGCTCCCCCCGCCGCGAATCCACGAACCCGTCCTCGTCCCGCGCGAAGAACAGCGCGCTCTCGCGCCCATCCGCAATCCCGCAGAACACGCAACCGCGGGCCCGCGGCGCGCCCGGCTTGTCTGGCATGCGGGCAGCGTCGCACCCCCCGCCCCCCCAATCAAATCACGGCCCCGCCCAAACTGCCGACCTGCGGCCCTGCTAGTACGCTCCCTCGCGGAGGAACCCCGATGCCCGACGTCCGCCCCTTCCCAGGCCTCCGCTTCGACCCCGCCGCCGTCGGCGACTGGGGCGGCATCCTCTCGCCCCCATACGACATCATCAGCGACGACGAAGCCGAAGCCCTCAAAACCCGCAGCCCCTGGCAGATCGCCCGCATCGAAACCGCCTCCGGCGACGCCCAACAAGCCGCCGCCGCCAACCTGCTCCGCCAATGGCGCAACGACGGCGCGGTAATCCAGGACGAACCCTCCCTCTACATCCACGAACACCGCTTCCGCGACGAGACCGCCGGCATCGAGCGCACCCGCACCGCCCTCTTCGCCGCCGTCGCACTCGCCCCCTGGACCGAAAGCGGCGTCTTCCCCCACGAACACACCATGCCCGGCCCCAAGGCGACCCGCACCGCACTCCGCGACGCCGTCGCCGCCGACATCTCCCCCCTCATGGTCGTCGCCCCAGACCGCTCCCGCGCATACGCCGCCCTGCTCGACGCCGACCGCGGCGACCCCGTCGCCCAAGGCCGCGACCCCGCCGGCGACCATCACCGCCTCTGGCGCATCCCCGCCCCCCGCGCCGAACAAGCCGCCGCAACCCTCGCAGCCGAACCCCTCTACATGGCCGACGGCCACCACCGCTACGAAGCCGCCCTCGAAAGCGCCTCCCCCGACGGCGCAGTCCTCCTCGGCATCATCCCCGCCCGAGACCCCGGCCTAGTCGTCGGCGCAACCCACCGCCTCGCCCACGTCCCCGTCCCCCCCGACCTCGACGCCCGCCTCGCAACCGACTGGAACGTAGCCTCCATCAACGCCCAAGCCCTCGCCACCGAACTCCCCCAAGGCGCAAACGCCATCGCCCTCTACCGCGGCGGCGAAACCGCCCTCCTCCTCCACCCCCTCCAAGGCGCATACGCCAAAATCCCCCAAAACGTCCCCCAAGCCTGGCGCGACCTCCCCCCCGCCCTCCTCCAATACGCCATCCTCCACCCCCACCTGGCCATCGACGACCAAGCCCTGGCCGGCGGCAAAGCCGTCACCTACGAACACCACCTCCAAGCCGCCCTGTCCGCCGTCCGCGCCAACACCGCCCAAGCCGCCTTCATCCTCCCCGCCCCCACCCTCGAAGCCGTCTTCAACACCGCCGACGCCGGCGACCGCATGCCCCAAAAAAGCACCTACTTCACCCCCAAACTCCCCACCGGCCTAGTCCTCCACCCCCTAACCTGACCCGCATACCCGGCTCCACCCCTAGAATGCCCCGATGCGCACCTCCGCCCTCCTGGCCCTCGCCATCGCAGCCGCCCTGATCGTGGCCATCGCCCTCCGCACCCCCGCCCAAGCCGCCACCGACCCGCCCCCATCCGACACCATCACCCTCAAACCCGGCCTCAACGCCGTCGGCTGGGTAGCCGAACCCCGCTCCACAGAATCCCTCTTCAACGAAATCCCCCAACTCGAATCAATCTGGTCCTGGGACAACTGGGACCAGAAATGGCGCGCCGCCGCCCGCGACGTACCCGCCGCCCTCCACACCCTCAAGCGCCTCGCCCCCGGCCAAGCCGCCCTCTTCTCCCTCTCCGGCAACGAGGAAATCGAGTTCACCCGCTCCCTCGAAGTAGCCACCGGCACCGTCTCCCTCACCCCCGGCACCAACCTCGCCACTTGGCTAGGCCGCGACCAAGTCCCCCTCTCCCACGCCCTCAAAGGCATAGGCCGCTCCTTCGAATCAGCCCAAATCTGGAACAGCGAATCACAACAGTGGACACAACCCGCCGAAGAGTCCTTCATCAATCGCGGCGATCCGCTGCTCGTCAACGCAGCTTGGCCCGTCGTGTGGCTCCAACCCACCTATGTCATGCCGCCAGTGAGTGCCCCCCGCCATCCTTCAGATCCCCAGCAGCAACAAGCCGACGAGCAGGAACATGAGGACTACGTCCGCCAAGTCCTAGAATTCTATGACAACCGGTGGGCGATCCAAGCTGATCCATTTCGTTTTGCTGTATATGCTCCATCAAACAGGACCGCCTTTGCCTCCCAACTAAACAAGGATGGAATAATATCTGAAGAAGAAGTTGCAACTCATCGCCTAGGTTGTGCAGGCCTAGGAGGTTATGCAATAAGTTATGGGTATGTGATTTGTCCCAATGTATCTGGGCTGGGCATTCATGCCCATGAATATTTTCACGTAGTCCAATCTCAACTGGAACGCTCGTCTCTGGAGTGCCCGCTATGCCTGCACAGTCTTCATCCATCATATCTGCTGGAGATGGGGATAGATATGGCATTTGATATTGATGCAGTTTGGATAATTGAAGGATCTGCTGAGCTTGCAAAAAAGATGACTGAAGCGGCAGCATCAGAATCGACAGATGATTATTTGGCATCAGAGCGAGAGCGCTTCATCAGATCGTTGGGCCCTCATGCGCCCCAATTGGCAGATACTAGACGACATGAAGAAGGCATTTGGGAATACGATTTGGGGTTTCTGGCCTTCGATCAATTGGCTGCAGCTGCAGGAGATGACGCTATAGTGGAGTTGTTTCGCATCCCTCGTGCCAAGTGGATCGGGCCTGGTGTTCGCTGGCTTCAGTCGATCGATTTAGCCTCTCGCTTTCGATTGGTATTCGGAGTTGAGTTCGATAGTTTCCTCGATCAGTTCGCTCAGTGGCAGTGTGAACAAGCCACACGCAACTTTGGATTAAGCGATGATAGGTGTAAAGATCTTGAAGATGTTGCACAACCGCCATTGCGCGACGCGACCTCCAACAACCCGGCAATCAAAGGTATCGTAACTGGTCCGGGCGGCATACTATTGGAATCAGTTTTTATGCGCGTTTGCCGCGCAGACTTTTGGTGCGGACTCGGCGAGGGGCAAACTGACTCCAACGGTGCATTTGAGATCAGCCTGTGCAGTTTGGAAGGATTATGCGAACCGTCGATGCTGGCACTGAATCTCGGCGAAGATTGCCAAGAATACCGTGTTCACCTTGATGAGCTGGAATCAGACGACCTCAGCGACCTCCAGATCGAGATACCGCTCAATGCCTGTGGCCCGCGAATCACCGGCACAGCACGCGTTGAGGAACGCCCCGATCTGACCTTGTCAAGGGTATGGGCCGTCTCTTCAGCAGGGCAGAATGTAGTATTCAGGTGGATCACTAGAGCGGACGCTGGAGAGGCGGTGTTCACACACGATGGCCGTTTCTGGCTGACGGTGTCGCATACGTGGCCCACCCCGGACACGGATGTGCTGATTTTATTGAGCTTCTCAGATAAAACAGGTCATCCGGCATGCGATGTTTTCTATGATCCCTCAACGCCACAAGGATACGTCGTTGGTTCTCGGCTACAATACAACTGGGTCGAAGATCCTTACCGTGATATTGCGATCGAAGTTCCACCTGAAGGAATTTCCGACATGGAAATCGTGGTCGACCCCGCCGACTGCGGCTAACCCCGCTACATCTCCGCCTGCGCCGCCCGCTGGATCCCGTCAATCGCCTCGATCTGGTGCACCTCCTCCACCGTCAGCTGCCGGTGGATCTTCAGCGCCATCAGCGCCTTCCCGTCCTCCTCCCCCTCCTCCCGCCGCCCAACGTCCATCGCCTGGATGTTGATCCCCATCTCCCCCAGCGCCACGCCGACCGCGCCGATCCGCCCCGGCCGGTCCTCGTTCTTCAGCACCAGCAGGTGCAGGTGATCCGACGCCCGCCGCGGCGGCGCGATGTGCACCACGTACCCATCGATCTCCACGATCGCCGGATGCCCGTGCTCCAGCGTCGCCAGCACCGCCGTCCGCCCCTCCGCCGTGTCCAAATCGATCTCGATCGCCGACGTGAACGGCTCCGCGATGTCCGTCTTCTCCTCCACGATGTGCCAGCCCCGCCGCCGGATCACGTTGTTCACCGACACCAAATTCACGTGCTCGTCGCTGATCGGCGCAAGCAGCCCCGCCGCCGCCGCCGCCTTCAGCGGCGTCACGTCGTGCTCTGCGATCTCCCCGCAGTAGCGGATCCGGATCCCCCGCAGCTGCGCCCCCGCCAGCTGCGCCGACAGCTGCGTCGCGATCCGCCCGCACATGTCCGCCACCGCCAGGTACGGCCCCACCGCCTCCAGCGATTCCGGATCCACGAACGGCGCGTTCACCGCGTTCGCCGCCGGCTTCCCCTGCAAGACCCCCGCGATGTCCCGCGCCAGCTCCACCGCCACCCGCTGCTGCGCCTGCGTCGTCGACGCGCCCAAGTGCGGCGTCGCCAGCACCCGCCGGTGCGCCACCAGCGGATTGCCCACCGCCGGCTCCTGCGTGAACACGTCCAGCGCCGCGCCCGCGATCTTGCCCTCGTCCAGCACCGCCTTCAGCGCCCCCTCGTCCACCAGCGACCCCCGCGCCGTGTTCACCAGCAGCGCGTCCCGCCGCATCATCGCCAGCTGCTCCGGCCCGATCAGCGGCGGCGCGCCCGGCGTCGGCGCAGTGTGCAAACTCACCACGTGCGCCCGCCGCAGCAGCTCGTCCAGCTCCACCAGCTCCACCCCCACCGCCCGCGCCCGCTCCTCCGGCAGGAACGGATCGAACGCGATCACCGACATCTCCAGCGCCTGCAAGCGCCGCGCCACCGCCGCCCCCACCCGCCCCAACCCGACCAGCCCCGCCGTCCGACCGACCAGCTCCGCCCCGATGAATGCCGAACGCTCCCAGCGATCCGCCCGCAAACTCGCGTTCGCCTCCACCAAGTGCCGCGACGCCGCCAGCACCAGCGACACCGCCAACTCCGCCGCCGACACCGTGTTCCCCCCGCCCGCATTCAGCACCGTCACCCCCTGCTCCGATGCCGCGTCCAAATCAATGTTGTCCACCCCCACCCCCGCCCGCCCGATCGCCCGCAGCGACGACCCCGCCGCGATCAACTCCGCGTCCACCTGCGTCCCGCTCCGCACGACCAGCGCCGTCGCCCCCGCCAGCCGCTCCATCAGCTCCTCCCGCGGCACCCCCGCCGCGACGTCCACCTCCCCCGCCTCCCGCAGGATTTCCAAACCCTCCTCCGCGATCGACTCCGCCACCACGATCCGCTGGCTCATCTCGACCTCCAGTCCCGCCGCGCCGGCCGCACCAATGCGCCCGCCCCGGCCTCAGTCGCCCGGCAGCCCCGGCAGCTCGGCTCCCGCCGCCGGCGCGAAACCCTCGTCCGTCAGCGCCTGCTGCACCGCCCGGAAGCACGCCGACATCTCCCCCTCGTCCAGCCAGCCCAAATGCCCGATCCGGAAGATCTGCCCCGACAGCTTCCCCTGCCCGCCGGCCACCACCACGTCGTACTGCTCCCGCAGCCGCCGTGTCAGCGAACTCCCGTCCACCCCCTCCGGCATCCGCACCGCCGTCACCGTGTCCGACGCGTACGCCTCGTCCGCCAGCAGCGTCAGCCCCATCGCCTTCACCGTCGCCCGCGTCCACGCACCGAACCGGTGGTGCTTGGCGAAAATCGCCTCCGGCCCCTCCGCCATCATGATCGGCAGCGCCGCGTCCATCGCGTACAGCACCGGCAGCGTCGGCGTCCACGGCGGCTGACCGCGCGACTGGAACTCCCGGTGCTTGCCCAGGTCGAAGTAGAAATTCGGCATCGTCGACGTCTTCGTCGCCGCCCAGCCCCGCTCGCTCAGCGCCGCCATCGACACCCCCGGCGGCGACAGCCAGCCCTTCTGCGACGCCGTCGCCACCGCATCCAGCCCCCAGGCGTCCATCTCCATCTCGATCGAGCCCAGCGAACTCACCGCGTCCACGATGATCAGCGGATCCACCGCCTCGCGCGCCGCCGCCGCCAGCTCCGCAATCGGATTCGTCACCCCCGTCGACGTCTCGTTGTGCGTCAGCAGCACCGCATCCGCATCCGCCTCTTCCGCCGCCGCCGCCACCGCGTCCGCCGACGCCGCCTTCCCCCACTCCACGCTCATCCTCGTCACCTCCGCCCCGTACGTCTCCGCGATGCTCCCGAACCGATCCCCGAACGACCCCACCGACACCGACAGCACCCGATCCCCCGGCGACAGCAGGCTCGTGACCACCGCCTCCATCGCCCCCGTCCCGCTCGCCGATATCAGCATCACCTCGCCCGACGTCCCGAAAAACGGCTGCGCCCCCGCCGAAACACGCTCCTGCAGCGCCGCCATCTCCGGTCCGCGGTGATTGATCATCTCGCTCCCGGCCGCCGCCAGCACCTCCGGCGGGCACGGCGTCGGCCCCGGAATCCGCAGATTTGCCACGTGATCTCCCCCGCTTCGCGCCGCCCTGCACGGCGACGCACTCCCGCACCCGCGCCCCTTCGCGCAGACGCTGACCGCGACGATACTTACAGTTGCAATCAGCGACAATCCGCCCAACCCCCGGCCGCCCGCCCAATGCGGCCCCGACGGAGCATCCGATGCCGCCAGACGCCGCACCCGCAGCACCCAACGCCGCGCTCCGCTCCCTCCCCGCCGTCGACGCCGTCCTCGCCCAGCCCGCCCTCGAACGCGCCCTCGACGCAATGCCCCGCAACCTCGTCGTCGACGCCGTCCGCGCCGAAATCGCCGAAGCCCGCCGCGTCCTCCGCAACGGCGCAGCCGCAAACGCCGCCCCCAACGCCGCCGAAATCGCCAGCTCCGCCGCGGGCTTCCTCCGCGCCGCCGCCGAACGCCCCCTCCGCCCCGTCATCAACGCCACCGGCGTCGTCGTCCACACCAACCTCGGCCGCGCCCCCCTCAGCACCGCCGCCGTCCAAGCCATGTCCGAAATCTCCGCCGGCTACTCCAACCTCGAATTCGACCTCGAAAACGGAACCCGCGGCTCCCGCCACCATCACGCCGACTGGCTCCTCCGCTCCCTCACCGGCGCAGAAGCCTCCCTCGTCGTCAACAACAACGCCGCCGCACTCCTCCTCGCACTCTCCGCCCACGCACAACACCGCGAAGTCATCGTCAGCCGCGGCCAAGCCGTCGAAATCGGCGGCGGCTTCCGCATCCCCGACGTCCTCCGCCAATCCGGCGCAAAACTCGTCGAAGTCGGCACCACCAACCGCACCCGCGCCGACGACTACGCCGACGCCGCAACCCCCCAAACCGCCGCCATCCTCCGCGTCCACTCCAGCAACTTCCGCATCGTCGGCTTCACCGAAACACCGACCCTCCAAGAACTCCGCGCCGCCGCCGACAACGCCGGCCAGTCCGGCGCGCTCCTGATCGACGACATCGGCAGCGGCTGCCTGCTCGACACCGCCAAGTTCGGCCTCGCCCCCGAACCCACCCCCCAAGACTCCATCGCCGCCGGCGCCGACCTCGTCATGTTCAGCGGCGACAAACTCCTCGGCGGCCCCCAGGCCGGCATCATCGTCGGCCGCGAATCCGCCATCGCCCCACTCCGCAGCCACCCACTCATGCGCGTCCTCCGCCCAGACAAAGCAGCCCTCGCCGGCCTCATCGCCACACTCGAGGCCTACCTCGCAGGCAATGCCGAACAAGACATCCCCGTCTGGCAAATGATCGCCGCCGACCAAGACGAAATCGCCGAACGCGCCGTCAACTGGGCCTCCGCCGCCGCGCTCGGCGAAATCTACCCCGACGAATCCCCCATCGGCGGCGGCTCCCTCCCCGGCGAAACGCGCCCCACCCACTGCTGGAGCCCCAAGCACATCGACCCCCTCGCCGCCGCCGCCGCACTCCGCGACTGCGACCCCGCCATCATCGCCCGCGTCCACCGCGGCCGACTCTTCCTCGACCCCCGAACCGTCCTGCCCGGCCAAGACGCCCACCTCATCTCCACCGTCCGCCACTACTGCAACAACCCCTTCTAATGCCAATGCCAGCCCTCACTCCCTTCGCCGCCCTCGTCCCCCACCCGCCCATCCTGCTCCCACAAATCGGCCAAGGCCGCGAACGCGAAGCCGCCGCCACACTCGCCGCATACGCCCACCTCCGCGCCTGCCTCCAAAACTCCGGCGCCCAGCGCACCCTCCTCATCGCCACCCACGGCATCGTCACCCTCCACCGCTTCCACCTCCTAGTCGCCCCCCTCAAAACCAGCCTCGCACGCTTCGACGCTCCCCAAATCTCCCTCGACCTCCCGACCGACCAGCCCTTCAACGACCTCCTCCTCGAAACCGCCCGCCAACGCGGCATCCCCCTCTCCCCAACCCCCTTCTGGGAAGAAAGCGACCACTCCGCCTGCGTCCCCCTCGCCCTCCTCGACGCCCAATCCCTCCAACTCCCCATCTCCGTCGTCGGCATCTCCTTCCTCCCCGCCGCCGCCCACCTGGAACTAGGCCGCGCCATCGCCGACGCCATCCACCGCTCCGGCATCCCCACCGCCGTCATCGCCTCCGGCGACGGCGCACACACCCTCGCCCAAAACAGCCCCTCCGGCTTCCACCCCCAAGCCCGCGCCTTCCAAGACCAGTTCGACCGCGCCCTCGCCGACCTCGACTCCAACACCCTCCTCGACCTCGACGAAAACCTCCGCCAAGCCGTCGACGAATCCGTCGTCTCCCCCGCCTCCATCCTGCTCGGCATCCTCGAATCCTGCCCCGCTCGCGCCAAAATCCTCTCCGCCGAAGCCCCCTGGGGCGTCGCCTACACCGCCGCCCAAATCACCCCGGACGGACCCGCCTGATGGACCGAAAAAGCCTCGCCGCCCTCGAATACCCCAAAATCATCGAACGCCTCGCCGCCCACTGCCAAACCCCCGCCGGCGCGCGCGCCGCGCTCGATCTCGAACCCTCCAGCGACCTCGACGAAATCCGCGCACGCCTCGCCGCCACCGCCCAAGCACGCGCACTCGCACGCCTCAAGCCCAACTTCTCCATCGGCGCAATCCCCGACATCGCCGACCGCCTCCTCGCCCTCTCCCGCGGCGCGCTCCTCCCAACACAGGACATCGCCGACGTCGCCTCCGTCCTCCGCTCCGCCCGCCGCGTCCGCAACCAGCTCTCCCCCCTCGCCCGCGAAATCCCCGCACTCGCCCGCATCGCCGCCCGCATCGACGACTTCTCCGACCCGATCGCCGCCGTCGACCGCTGCATCGACGAACGCGGCGAAGTCCCCGACCAAGCCAGCCCCGAACTCGCCGAACTCCGCAACCGCGCCCGAACACTCCACTCGCGCCTCGAAACCTCCCTCAACTCCGTCCTCCGACGCGCCGTCGCCGACGGCATCGCCCAGGAACCCATCCTCACCGAACGCGCCGGACGCCTCGTCATCCCCCTCAAGGCCGAAGCCCGCTCCGCCCTCCCCTGCGTCGTCCACGACGTCTCCGCCTCCGGCGCGACCGTCTTCGTCGAACCCCTCTCCGTCGTCGAACTCGGCAACCGCCTCCGCGAAGCACGCCTCCGCGAAGCACGCGAAGTCGAGCGCATCCTCCGACGCCTCTGCGCCCGACTCGGCGCTCAATCCGGCGCAATCCGCGCCGCCATCGAACGCCTCGCCGCACTCGACCTCGCCCAAGCCAAAGCCCGCCTCGGCGCGGACCTCGACGCCCCCCTCCCCGCCGAACGCGACGACCTCCGCTGGCTCGACCAAGGCCCCGACGCCGAAACCCACCTGCTCTCCGCACGCCACCCCCTGCTCTCCGGCCACGTCACCCCCATCTCCGCCGCACTCGCCCGCGACCGCCGCTGCGTCCTCATCACCGGCCCCAACACCGGCGGCAAAACCGTCGCGCTCAAAACCATCGGCCTGCTCGCCCTCATGGCCCAAGCCGGACTCCCCATCCCCCTCGAACAAGGCTCCCGCCTCGCCGTCTTCAACGACGTCTTCGCCGACATCGGCGACGAGCAGAGCATCGAACAATCCCTCTCCACCTTCTCCGCCCACATGACCAACATCATCCGCATCCTCGCCGCCGCAGGCCCCGACTCCCTCGTCCTCCTCGACGAACTCGGCGCCGGCACCGACCCCGCCGAAGGCGCCGCCCTCGCACGCTCCATCCTCGAAGAACTCCTCCAACTCGACGCCGCCGTCGTCGCCACCACCCACCACGGCGAACTCAAGCTCTTCGCCCACCAAGCCGAAGGCGTCGTCAACGCCAGCACCGAATTCAACGCCGACACCCTCCAGCCCACCTACAAACTGCTCATGGGCACCCCGGGCCGCTCCAACGCCTTCGCCATCGCCCAGCGCCTCGGCATGCCCCGAGAAATCCTCCAGCGCGCGCGCCGCGCACGCCAAGACGACCCCGCCTCCCCCGAAACCGTCGAAGGCCTCCTCGCCGAACTCCAGCGCGAACGCGACGCACTCCAGCACGAACGCGAAGCCGAACAAGCCGCCGTCCGCGAAGCCGAGCAAATCCGCGCCGACCTCGCCGCCCGCCGCGACGCCATCGAAGACGAACGCCAGTCCATCCTCGCCCGCGCCGAACGCCAAATCGAAGACGACCTCGCCAACGTCCGCCGCTCCATCCGCAGCACCGAACGCGACCTCCGCAAAGCCGCCAAGCGCCAACCCGGCGCTTCCACCGCCGACGCCGAAACGCACGTCGACGCCGTCCGCGACCGCCTCGAAGACGTCCGCCGCCGGCGCCGCGGCCGACGCAGCCGCAAGCCCCAATCCGAAGCCGTCGACCACGCCGCCCTCGCCAAAGGCGACATCGTCTACCTCGCCGGCCTCTCCGAACCCGGCTCCATCCTCGAACCCCTCGACCGCGGCTCCATCCAAGTCCAAGTCGGCTCCCTCCGCATGCGCGTCCGCCCCGAACAAATCGAACGCCTCGCACCCGCCCGCCCCACCGCCGAAGGCGACCGCGGCCGCACCCCCCCGCCGCCCCCCGACCCCGGCCCCAGAACCGACGTCCGCGGCAACACCGCCGATGACGCCCTCCCCATCGTCGAACGCTTCCTCGACGACGCCTACCGCGCCGGACGCACCCGCCTCGCCATCGTCCACGGCTACGGCACCGGCGCACTCCGCCGAGCCGTCCGCGCCATGCTCCGCCAACACCCACTCGTCTCCGCCCTCGAAGCCGCCCCTCCCCGCGAAGGCGGCGACGGCGCAACCATCGTCACCCTGATCGGCTGACCGCCATGCCCCCCGAACACCCCCCGCACCCGAAGCCGCATCCCCCGCGCCAAGGCCGCGACCGCGCGACCTTCCTCACCCCGATCGGCTGACCCCCCCATGCTCCGCCGCTTCGCCGAAGCCATCGACCGCCGCCCAGACAACGCCCGACGCCGCCGCGCCATCCTCCACATCGCCGCCGCCGACTTCGCCTCCCAACTCCGACCAAAACGCGGCGCATCCGGCGCACCAGGCGTCGCCGGCTGGGACCTCTGCAACCTCGCACGCCCGGCCTTCTGGACCATGCTCCTCCTCTCCCGCCGACGCAAGCGCTTCGCCATGACCCTGCTCGGACAAGTCCACCAAGACCGCGACGCCGTCGAACCCTACGTCCGCGAAAAACGCGCCGCCAAGCACATCCTCGACGCCACCGGCCTCGACCCCGACTCCCTCGTCGGCTTCGTCGACGCCGCCGTCGCACGCTTCCTCCCCCCCGGCGCATCCGGCGCGCCCCTAGTACCCCAAGACCAAGCCCACACCATCCTCGCCGCCGCACTCCTCCGCGGCGCAATGATCGGCGAACTCGCCCCAAAAGACGCCCATCAAGCCTGGACCAACGAACACCCCGAACAAACCCTCCAAGACGCCGAAGGCCGCGCCGAAATCCTCCTCTCAACCTGGCAAAAACAACGCCGCTCCCAAGGCCGCCGCCTCATCTAACCCCGCTGTGCCTGCAGCGGCCAAGCTGCGTGCTCACAGGGTGATCGTGGCGATCATCGATTCGCCGATCAGCTTCGATTCCAACACCTTGACTGCGGGGATGCCCGGAGCGCTGAGCATCTCTGTCCAGGACGGCTCGCCGGGCGCCGCTCGAACGGGTCCGGCGAACAGCCGCAGGTCTTCCGGGTCATCAAGGTTGGCGGCAACGACGTTCACCTCGCCCGGCTGCCAATCCGGGGATTCCAAGCCGTCCACTTGCAGCCCGGTATTGGTGCGGATGTAATCCAGCAGCGCGTCTTGGATCACCCAGATCGTGCACCCGCCCCAGGCATTGGCTATCTCGGACTTGACGACGAGCTGCGATGCCATGCGCGCCCATACCTGCCGCGTGTTGACGCCCGGTGCGCCCCCCAACTCCTGACGCAGTCCGTGGGCATAGAGCACTGCATTGCAGAACGCGGACTTGATGTCGGTGCCCAGCCGCACGTTGCCGCCCGATGTGGAAGCGGTCATCACCTCCACGATGACCGGCGCGGTGTCCCGGTCGGCGCTCTTCAGCACATAGTCCAAGCGATAGTTGACATGCGACTCGGCGTCTCGCAGCGACACCTCGGACCAGACTTGGATGGTCTCGCCGCTCTGAAAGCCCGCGAGCTCAAGAACGCGGCGGCGCAACGGCTCTTGAGCCGGCGAAGGAACGGGCGAGTGAAACGTGAACAGGCGATGCGGGCAGACGGCCCAGTCAACGTGTTGAGCGTTGGCGTGGCCGGGCATGTGAACCGAGCAGACGCCGCACGGGATGAAGCCGTCTCCTTGCGCGCCGACGGCATCCGAGAAGAGCGGGGCGAGCGGCTGGTCACGTGCAGGCCAACGCGCCATGTCGCGATTGCCACCTCCGTTGCATTGCGCGTTCATGTGCGGGCACCAAGCGTCGCTGAGCTGCGAGCGCTGATCGCCGCTTGCGCCGAGGCTGCGGCCGTACAGCTCCCTTACCGATGGCACAGCGCATCCCTGATCGCGCCCGCGACGGCGGCGGCCAGCGGCGGCGGCACCGCGTTCGCCACTTGCCGATGCTGATCCAAGTTCGCGACCGTGCCCGTCCGTCGTCGGATCGGCCCCTCGAAGACATGTGCATCGGGAAAGCCCTGAATCCTCGCCGCCTCGCGCGGCGTGATGTACCGATCCTCCGTCGGGTGGTACAACGCCTCGCCGCAGCGCAGCGTCAGCGACGGCCGGCCCCGATCCAAGCGCCGGTACTTCGTCGTGTCCTTCCGCGTCAGCCGCTGGATGATGCCCGGCGGCGCATCTGCGACCTTCGAGAGCCACTGCCCTTCCGGCACCCACGCGATCCGCTCCCGATCCCGCTCCGGCGTTACGTCGACGTGATTGGGCGCCAGCGGCTCCGCATCGCCGCGAACCGCCGCCGGCAGATCGCCGATCGCCTCATCCACCGTCGCCGCCGCCCCTGTCATCTGCAACGGGTACGCGAAGCGCGTCCCCGGCCGCACCGCGACGATGATCGCCCGCTTCCGGCGCTGCGCGACCCCGTAGGCCGCCGCGTCGAGCGTCGCGGCCTGCATCTCGTAGCCGATCTCGCCGAAGCGCTCCCGCAGCAGATCGACCATCGCCGCCCCGCGGCCGACCGGACTCTGCAGGAACCTCGGCACCTGCTCGATCATCACCGCCTCCGGGCGCAGCGCCCCCGCGAAGCGGACCATCTCGAAAACCAGCTCCCCCCGCGGATCCCCGATCCCGCCCAGCTTCCCGATCTGGCTGAACGGCTGGCACGGCGGACCGCCATGCAGGAGCGCGAGCTTCCCGGGCGCGAGGCCCAGCTCCGCCCCCACGACCGCCGGCTCGAGCGCCCGCACATCGTCCTGCCAAACCCGCTTCTCGCCCGCATTCAGCCGCAACGTGGAAACGCAGTGCTTGTCCAGCTCGACCGCCCCGACCGTCGCAAAACCCGCCGCATCGACGCCGGCATCCATCCCCCCTGCCCCGGCAAACAAGCTCAACGCCGGCAGCTCCATCCCCGCCTCCTCCCGCTCGGAACATCAGTTTCGCCCCAATCCTAAGGCAGCCGCCCCCTGTCCGCACGCGCCCTGCCCATCCCAAGCCCGCCGCCTCATCTGATCCGCCCATTCCCTAGCCTGCCCCCCATGCCCCGCTCCTCCCTCCAGCACGGCATGTTCGACTCCGACTCCGCGCCCGACCCCGCCGCGCCCCTCGCCGCCCGCATGCGCCCGCGCACCCTCGACGAAATGGTTGGCCAGCGCCACCTGCTCGCACCCGACGCCCCCCTCCGCCGCCAAGCCGCCCGCCGCGAACCCCACTCCTGCATCCTCTGGGGCCCGCCAGGCAGCGGCAAAACCACCCTCGCCCGCGCCATGGCCGCCGAAGCCGACGCACGCTTCGCCGCGCTCTCCGCCGTCTCCGGAGGCGTCGCCGACGTCCGCTCCGCCGTCGCCGAAGCCGAAACCGCGCGCCGCGACGCCGGCATCCCCACCATCCTCTTCATCGACGAAATCCACCGCTTCAACAAAGCACAGCAAGACGCCGTCCTCCACGCCATGGAAGACGGCATCGTCAGCCTCATCGGCGCCACCACCGAAAATCCCTCCTTCGAAGTCATCGCCCCCCTCCTCTCCCGCACCCGCGTCTACCGCCTCGAACCCCTCGAACCCGGCGACATGCGCTCCCTCCTCCAGCGCGCCCTCTCCGACCCCCAGCGCGGCCTCGCCCGCCGCCAAGTCCAAATCGACGACGACGCCCTCGAAGCCCTCGTCCAACTCGGCGGCGGCGACGCCCGCGTCGCCCTCAACGCCCTCGAATTCGCCGCCGACGACGCCCCCGGCGACCGCATCACCGCCCAGCGCCTCGCCCGCGTCGCACAGCGCGCCCTCATGCACGACAAGGCCGGCGACGCCCACTACGACGTCGTCTCCGCCATGATCAAATCCGTCCGCGGCTCCGACCCCGACGCCGCCGTCTACTGGCTCGCACGCCTGCTCGAAGCCGGCGAAGACCCCATGTTCGCCGCCCGCCGACTCGTCATCCTCGCCGCCGAAGACATCGGCCTCGCCGACCCCCGCGCACTCCCCCTCGCCGTCGCCGCACAGCAGGCCACCCACCTCATCGGCATGCCCGAAGCCTCCCTCATCCTCTCCGAAGCCGCCATCTACCTCGCCCGCGCACCCAAATCCAACTCCGCCATGCGCGCCTACTCCGCCGCCGCCCAAGCCGTCCGCGAACACGGCGCACTCCCCGTCCCCCTCCACCTCCGCAACGCCGTCACCAACCTCATGCGCGCACACGGCTACGGCGAGGGCTACCAATACGCCCACGACTACGAAGAACCCCCCGACCAGCAGCACCTCCCAGACCAACTCGCCGCCGCCGAGTTCTACCAGCCGGGCGACCGCGATGCCCCCTGACCAACTCCCCGATCCCCCCGCCCCGCTCCAGCGCGCCGTCTACCCCGGCCTCCCGCCCGAAGCCGTCGCCGCCATCGCCGCCCTCTTCAACGCCGAACCCGCCCGCGCCCAATTCTCCCAAGGCATCGACCCCGTCTACGAAATCTCCCACCGCGGCCCCAACGGCAACCTCCGCCTCGCCCTCTGGCCCTCCCTCGCCCGCGTCGACGCAACCGTCGGCCCCCACGCCTGGATCGCCCGCCGCATCTCCGAAACCGAAATCATCCCCAACCTCGAAGTCATCTTCCGCCTCCCCAACCACGGCCTCCTCACCGCCTCCCTAACCGGCCAAATCCTCATGGTCACGAACCGTGATTAGCCCAGCAGCGGCTCCACCTCGTCCAGCAGCCGCCCCAGCATCGTCGCCGTCGCCCCGAAAATCCGGTGCCCCTCGTAGTAGTACTCCCGCCCAACGTACCGCTCACCGTTCCGCTCCCGAACATCCTCCCCCCGATTCGCCGGATCCAGCAAATGCGACAAAGACGGCGTGATCACCTCCGCCACCTCGATCGCCAGCGGGCGGAACGGATACGGCGCGCGATCCAGCAGCCCCGCGAACGGCACCACGTGGAAATCCGTGATCGTCCGGTAGTGGCTCTGCTCCCCCAGCAGCTCCACGTGCTCCGGGCGAATCCCCATCTCCTCCTCCGCCTCCCGCAGCGCCGTCGCCCAGCGCGACTCGTCCCCCGCGTCCACCGCTCCCCCCGGAAACGAAACCTCCCCCTTGTGGTGCTCCACCTCCTGGCTCCGCACCTGCAAGACGAACTGCGGATCCTCGTACGGCAGCACCGCGATCATCACCGCCGCCGAAAAACGGCTCTCCGACTCATCCAGCGCCTCCGCCGCATGCGCCTCCGCCGCCCGCCGAATCGCCGCCACCGCCGCCGGTTCCGAACGCTCCTCGCTCATCCGCCAACTCCCCCGCCGATGCCGCCTGCAAAATGGGCCGGGCTGGATTCGAACCAGCGACCGAGCGGTTATGAGCCGCCTGCTCTGACCCCTGAGCTACCGGCCCCCGGCGCTGCTCCCCCAACTCTACAACCGCAAAATCCAAGCACCGCCTACCCTGCCCTCCAATGACCTCCCTCTTCACCCTCCTGCTCGGCCTAGTCATCGCCGCCTGCGGCGCTGCCCAACAGGCCGCACAACCCGAACCGCCCCCCCAAGTCGAGCCGGCCGACACGTCCGATTCGGCCGAGCAGTCCGAGCCAGCCGACTCGGCCCAACAGGCCGAGCAGTCCGAACCCGACGAACCCGCTGCCGAACGCCCCCTCGCCGAATGGCTCGAACTCCCCGACGACGTCGAACCCATCGAGTTCGCCACCACCCCGATGACCTTCGAATACGCCGGCCAAACCTCCGAATGGACCATCCTCCTCGCCGACCAGCCCCGCAAAACCAGCCGCGGCCTCATGTACTGGACCGGCCTCCCCGACCGCCATGCCATGCTCTTCATCTTCCAAAACGCCCCCGTCCACTTCGGCTTCTGGAACCGCAACGTCCCCATCGACCTCTCCGTCGCCTTCCTCGACCAAACCGGCCGCATCCTCGAATTCGTCCACCTCGACGCCCAAGACCCGACCTCCAAGCGCCCCGCCGACCCCTACTGGTTCGCCCTCGAAGTCCCCAGAGGCCGCTTCCTCCAGCACGGCATCCAACTCGGCGACCGCCTCGCCGTCGAGCAACTCCCCGACTCCCCGACCCAATAGCCCCCGTCTGTTATGGTGAGCGCGTCAACCACGACACGACAGAGGTGGAGGTCCCGCATGAAGCGAATCGCGATCATCGGCGCTGTCATCGCCGCACTCGGCGCTGTCGCCCGCATCGTCTCCGGCCGCCGCGGCGACGACGAGGACGAGGCCTAGCCACGCGCACCTCGCTCCCCATGATCAGGCCGCCATGGCGCGCGACCTGATCCTCGCCCTCGACTCCGGCACCACCAGCTGCCGCGCCATCGCCTTCGACCGGCGCGGAGCCGTCCGTGCCGTCGCCCAAGCGGCCCTCGCCGCCTTCCATCCGCAGCCCGGCTGGGTCGAGCAATCCGCCGACGACATCTGCACCGCCCAAATCGGTGCGGCCCGCGAAGCCATCGCCCAAGCCGGCGGCCCCGGCCGCTTCGCCGCCATCGGCATCGCCAACCAGCGCGAAACCGCCCTCATCTGGGACCGCGAAACGCTCGCACCGATCGGCCCCGCCATCGTCTGGCAATGCCGCCGCACCGCCGACGCCGTCGCCGCCATCCCCCCCGACCGCCGCGCCCAAATCCAAGCCCGCACCGGCCTCATCCCCGACCCCTACTTCAGCGGCCCCAAATTCGCCTGGCTGCTCGACAACATCCCAAACGCCCGCCAGCGCGCCGAGTCCGGCCAACTCGCCGCCGGCACCGTCGACTCCTGGCTGATCGCCCGCCTCACCGACGGCGCAACCCACGCCACCGACCCCACCAACGCCTCCCGAACCATGCTCTGGAACCTCCAATCCCGCCAGTGGGACCCCCAACTCGCCGACTGGCAGCGCGTCCCCCTCCAAATCCTCCCCCAAGTCCGCCCCACCGCCTCCCAATTCGGCATCGCCGCACCCGAGCACCTCGGCGCCGAAATCCCCATCACCGCCGCCCTCGGCGACCAGCAGGCCTCCCTCGCCGCACTCGGCCCCCGCCAGCACGCCGCCGCCGTCGCCACCTACGGCACTGGCGCGTTCATCCTCGCCCCCGCCCCCGCCCAGCGTTCCGGCAACCTGCTCGTCACCGCAGCAGCCGACGGCGGCCTCGCCCTCGAAGGCGGCGTCTTCACCGCCGGCGCCGCCGTCGATTGGGCCTGCAACTCCCTCGGCCTCGCCCAAGACGCCGCCCGCCTCTGCCAACTCGCCGCCAGCGTCCCCGACTCCGCCGGCGCTTCCTTCTCCCCCGCCCTCTCCGGCCTCGGCGCGCCCCATTGGAACCCCGACGCCCGCGCGGCCTTCTCCGGACTCTCCCTCGCAACCGCCCGCGAGCACCTCGCCCGCGCCGTCCTCCAAGGCATCGCCGACCGCGTCCGCGAAATCATCGACGCCATGCGCCGCGACGGCACCAGCATCCAACTCCTCCGCGCCGCCGGCGGCCTCGCCCGCAGCGACGCCTTCCTCCAAATCCAAGCCGACGCCCTCCGCATCCCCGTCGAACGTCCCGCACAAGTCGAAGCCACTGCGTACGGCGCTGCACTCCTCGCCGCCCAATCCGCCGGACTCCCCCCGCTCCCGCCCATCGCGCCCGATCGCCGCTTCGACCCCGCGCTACCGTGACCCCATGACGACCCCCGAATACGACGTGATCATCATCGGCGGCGGCATCAACGGCGCCGCCATCGCCGCCGAAGTCGCCGCGCGCGGCTACCGCGCTCTCGTCCTCGAACAAGGCGACTTCGCCTCCGGCACCACCTCCGCCTCCACCAAGCTCATCCACGGCGGTCTCCGCTACCTCGAAACCGGCCACGCCAAACTCGTCCACGAATCCCTCCAATCCCGCGAACGCCTGCTCCGCGAACGCCCACACCTCGTCCGACCCCTCGGCTTCCTCCTCCCCGTCTACCACGGCGACCCCCGCCCCGCCTGGCAGCTCCGCGCCGGACTCCTCCTTTACGACCTCCTCTCCCCCCGCAAAGTCCTGCCCTGGCACCGCCGCTACTCCGAACGCGAACTCCACCGCTTCGAACCCGCCGTCTCCACCGACCGCATGCGCGCCGCCTTCCTCTACTCCGACGCCCAAGTCTGGATGCCCGAACGCCTCTGCCTCGAATACCTCGCCGAAGCGCGAGACTCCGGCGCAGACCTCCGCAACTACTCCGCCGTCGACTACGTCATCGTCGACGCCGGTCGCGCACGCGGCGTCGACTTCCACGACGTCCTCACCGGCCGACGCTCCACCGCCGCCGCCCGCCTCGTCGTCAACGCCGCCGGACCCTGGGTCGACGCCGTCCTCGACGCCGCCGGACGCTCCTTCCGACCCCGCATCGGCGGCACCCGCGGCTCCCACCTCGTCCTCGACCTCGCCGGTCGCGGCCCCCGCAACGCCGTCTTCTTCGCCGCCCAATCCGACGGCCGGCCAGTCTTCGTCACCCCATGGCTCGACCACCACATCATCGGCACCACCGACCTCCGCGACGACGGCGACCCGGGCGCCGCCCGCACCGCCCCCTGGGAAGTCGACTACCTCGTCTCCGAAGCCGCCCGCGTCCTCCCCGGCATCGGCATCGAGCACCGCTCCATCCTCTACGCCTACTCCGGCATCCGCCCCCTCCCCCGCACCCCCGACGGCGTCGCCGAAGGCGCAATCACCCGCCGCTCCTTCGTCATCGACCACGAGCGCGAAGGCGCCGCCCGCCTCCTCTCCATCGTCGGCGGCAAACTCACCACCGCCCGGCAACTCGGCCGCGAAGTCGCCGAGCGCGTCCACTCCCACATCGGCCGACCCCGCGCACGCGGCGTCCGCGCACTCCCCGCCCGCGACCACGGCGCGGCCGCCTTCCTCCCCCCGGCCGCCATGCAGCACCTCCGCGGCACCTACGGCCCCCGCGCCCACGCCGTCGCCTCCTATACCGCCTCCGACCCCGATCTCGCCCGACCCCTCTCCGACGCCCACCCCGACATCGCCGCACAAGTCGCCTACGCCGTCCAGCACGAGGGCGCCCGCACCGTCGCCGACATCCTCTTCCGACGCACCGCCATCGGCCTCTCCGGCGACCTCGGCCGCTCCGCCGCCGCCCCAACCGCCGCACTCATGCAGCGCCTCCTCGGCTGGTCCGACGACCAGCGCGAGCAAAGCATCCGCGACTTCCACCTCCACCGACATCGCCGCTTCACCATCTTCGACCGCAACACCGGCCGCCCCCTCGCCCACGAAGCCATCCCCCGCCCCCAACGGGCCGAAACCGCCTGATCCCCGCCATAAGGGGGAGGGAGGGCATTTATCCTGTAAAACCCGCGTAAACCTCCCCAATCAAGGCTTGACTTAAGAGCCCCCCCCCCCTTCAATGTTAAGCGAGATTTTGGCGGTTTCCGACCGAAACCGCCCGCAAACGAGGGCTGACTGGGAGGCTGCATGCGACACGACGACTTCCGAATGCCGCGCCGCGGCTCCGCCCCGCTGCGCCTCCTCGCCGCGTTCGCCGCCCTCGCAACCCTCATCGCCGCCTCCCTCGCCCTCTCCACCGGCAGCGCCGACGCCCAAAGCACCCTGTCCCAAGACCCCCTCGCGCGCCTCGCCCAGTGCAAAGCCAGCCGCCCGCTCACCGGAGACGCCGACGGCCGCTACATCGAGCGCTGCTACCTCGCCCCCAACATCCTCAGCGTCTGGACCAGCGGCCCCGGCCCCAGCATCCCCCGCGAGATCGAGGACTACCCGGGCGTCTATCCCAACTCCGACCTCGTCAGCGGCGGAGGCCGCTACATCACCGACCGCGCCCGCACCGGCGCCATCGGCCTCAACGATCTCTTCGTCCGCCTGACCCACCCCACCACCGGCGAACGCCTCACCTACGCCGACCTGACCAACCTCGTCGTCCAAGTCAGCCCCCTCGAGCACAACTCCCAGTTCAGCATGGCGGAAACCCTCTACAGCGGCCGCACCCGCGAGGGCCTCCACGACATCCCCCACCCCTCCAAGGTCGTGATGGACCGCACGACCGATCCCCCCACCCCCCGCCCCGACAGAATCTGCAGGACGCCCCACATCACCTACGGGAACCTCGGCTACTACGACGTCAACGAAAATGGCGTGAAGGACGCCGGCGACTACGCCTCCAACCTCGGCGTCGCCGTCAGCCTCCGCCACTGCTGGATCGACGCCGACGCTTGGCGCGTGCTCTCCGGGCAGCCCAACGCGCCCGACTCCGCCCCCCTGCCCGACCTCCACCTCGCCTTCCGCATCCCCTCCGCTTGGTCCGCAATCGACACCTACTCCTACCTCACGGTCACCCACACCAGCCCCAACAACACCTGCACCGCCGCCGAGCGCACCGCCGCCCAATGCGACCAGGCCTACAGCACCTGGTACGCAGCCGACCCCTACGCCTTCATCTACCGCATCAACCCCGACGGCGAGCGCTGCCCCGTCTACCAGCCCACCGGACGCGTCCTCGCCCCGGACGGCACCGACATCGCCGACCAAAGCTGGCAGAGCGAGTGCGAACTCGCCGCCACCACCGACGCCGCCCACACCGGCGGCAAGGCCGTCCGCATGGGCTTCACCCTGCTCGACGACTCCGACATCACCGCCGATCCCGCCACCCATGCCAGAAGCGCCCTCAACAGCAGCTGGGACGTCGACGTCCTCAAGTACGCGGACATCGTCCGCTGGGACACC
The DNA here is from genome assembly GCA_965205165.1 of Dehalococcoidia bacterium. Classification (GTDB taxonomy): domain Bacteria; phylum Chloroflexota; class Dehalococcoidia; order Bin125; family Bin125; genus CBDESM01. The sequence goes on along the minus strand of OZ242037.1, from coordinate 2,794,011 downwards.
TTCGACTACGTCCGCCTCGGCTCCGTCGATTTCACCTACGGCTCGCCCACCGGCGCCTTCCGATTCGTCCGCCCCGACGAAACCAAGTCCCAGTGGCTCAGCTTCCCCCAGGTCTTCACCCGCAGCGAAATCCGCGGCTACGTCCAAGCCGACCTCCGCGACCAAGCCTTCGGCTACAACCCCGACTGGTTCGACCGCTTCCCCGTCATCGAATACCTCCCCACCGACGAAGTCACCGCGTCGATCACGGTCGAATTCTTCAAGCTCCCCTTCAGCAACGTCGCCAACGACAACTACTTCGCCGACGCCCAAGGCATCTTCTGGTCCGACGACCTGCCCAAGCCCCGGCCCGGCGTCGCCGTCCTCCCCAACGGACAGCTCGGCCTCCGCGCCAGCCGCGGCGACGGCCCCGCCACCTACGGCGCGCTCGCCATCTCCGACGATGCGGCCGCCCTCTCCGTCCAAGTCAGAGCCGGCGCCTCCATCCGCGTCGCCGACGCCTCCTGCATCGCCGCACAAGAGGACTGCCTCATCGCCTGGACCGCCCAAGAAGCCTGGGAAGCCGGCGGCGGCGAAGGCACCGTCCCCGCCAACGAGGTCTTCAAGCCCCTCCCCATCGTCTTCTTCCCCTCGCCCTCCCCCAACGTCATCACCACCACCGCCAGCGTCACCACCAGCGCCGGCGACGGCGTCGGCGGCCTCCACCTCGACAATTACGCCGCCATCCCCGACATCTTCCACGCCGGCATCACCGGCGCGCTCGAACAAGACGCCGACGGCATCGCCGCCCCCGGCGCCCAAGTCCCCATCACCGTCGGCTTCCAAATCAACGCCGGCGGCTCCGCCGGAGGCTCCACCGTCGTCTGCACCTCCATCTCCTCCGATCCCTGCAGCCTCGACATCGACCCCGCCAACTCCTACCTCGTCCTCTCCGGTCCCGCCACTTGGGAAAACGGCAGCCGCAGGCTCAACATCGACGGAACCGCCCACAAGATCGCCTGCAGCTCCAACACCGGCATCTCCCCCTCCCGCGAGCCCGGCGCCACCTGCTACGCCGTCACGGCCGACGGCGAAACCCGCCCCAAGGTCCTGATCGCCTCCGACGCCGACCAGGACGTCACCGTCACCGCCAGCATCGCCGCCGCCGACGGCGGCTTCTTCCACGCCTTCGTCCACGAGAGCGCCGCCGCCCACCGCACCTACGCCGCCGCACTCCGCCGCAGCGAATTCGGCACCTACACCATCAGAGTCGGCACCGTCAAGCAACTCGCCGACGTCGCCCTCGGCCGCGCACCGGTCAACGGCGCGATCCCCGCCGCACCCATCCCCGTCCGCTCCGGAGACGCCCGAATCCGCCTCTCCCTGCTCAACGAAGCAGGCTCCCCCTCCCAGCTCTCCAGCGTCTCCTCCATCACCTTCACCGCCATCGGCGGCGGAACCCTCTCCGGCTACGGCTGCTCCCAGCGACCCAACTGCACCCTCTCCCTCACCGCCGGCGCCGGCGCCACCGCCCAAAACAACCTCGCCAAAGCCGTCGAGGGCAACCCCGCCATCGCCGGCAGGATCGACATGACCTACGCCGCACCCGCCTCCGCCGGCAACGTCCGCATCCGCGCCGTCGTCGTCGGACGCGACGGCACCCGCTTCGTCGAGGACCTCCCCCTCGTCATCTCCGGCAACGCCGCCCAACTCGCCATCGCCTCCGTCATGCCCCGCGTCCACTCCTCCGCCACCGACGACGACCGCGACACCGTCAACATCGCCGTCACCGCCCGCGACGCCGGCGGCAACGCCGCGCCCATCCCCGCCAACGCCAACGTCGTGGTCGCCGGCATCGACGGCGCAGCACTCCCCGCCGACTCCTACACCGCCACCATCAACGACTGCAACGCCGGCCGCTACCAGTGCAGCATCGTCCTCGCCGTCACCGCCGGCGGCGCCGCCCCCCTCGCCTCCGGCGCATACACCGCCACCGTCCGCGCACCCGGACTCGCCGACGCCGAAGTCATGTTCGCCGTCGCCGGACCCGTCCAAACCATCTCCCTCTCAATCCCCGAAGAGCTCGGCCAACTCGGCGAAACCTTCTCGGCCACCGCCCGCGCCGTCGACGCCGCCGGCGTCCCCGTCGCCGACGGCACCTGGATCGCCTTCAGCAGCGCCGCCACCAGCGGCAACGCTTCCCCGACCGCCGCCGTCACCTCGCCCGCGCTCGCCGACCACGACTCCGACCCCGCCACCCCGAGCATCCGCCGCGCCCGAACCGCCAACGGCGAAGCCGCCGCCAGCGTCACCATCGTCGGCAGCGGCATCTCCATCCTCACCGCCGACTCCGGCGGCAAGCAGGCCAACATCCCCGTCAACACCAGCACCTTGGCAGCCGGAGCCGCCGTCGAAGGCGCCGACGCCATCGAGTACGGCTCCGGCGGACAGCCCGCCACCGGCGTCCTCGCCACCTACCGCGGCACCTCCACCTCCACCGCCGCCGCCGCACTCGACCTCGCACCCGAAGGCGCCACCATCGTCTGGCTCTGGAACGGCGTCGAATGGATCCGCTACGGCGAGGCCGACGGCTCCCCCCTGCCCGGCTCCTCCAACTTCGCCATCCTCCCCAACGACGCCATCTTCTTCGGCGGCTAGCCGCGAAGCCCGTCTCCCTCCCCCGACGGGCCCGCCGCAGCCGCCGTCCGCGCAGGGAGCGCCCGCCGGCCCCACCGGCGGGCGCTCTTTCCCGCCTCCCCCGCTAGACTGGCCGCGCACCCCCAGCGAGGAGGCCCCCAGATGCGCGTCAACACCGCCAAGCGCAAGCTCCAAGAAGGCCAGGCCACCATCGGCACCTGGCTCGCCACCGGCTCCCCCCTCGCCGCCGAAATGCTCGCCCACCAAGGCTTCGACTGGCTCAACGTCGACATGGAGCACAACGCCATCGACCTCCAAACCACCCAATCCCTCTTCCAGGCCATCGCCACCACCGACACCATCCCCTTCGCCCGCGTCCCCTGGAACGACCCCCAGATCATCAAGCGCGTCCTCGACATCGGCGCATACGGCGTCGTCATCCCCACCATCGAAGACAAAGCCCAAGCCGAACTGGCCGTCGGCGCTTGCCGCTACCCCCCCGACGGCTACCGCGGCATGGGCACCATCCGCGGCCGCCTCTACGGCGGCGACGACTACGCCGAACGCGCCAACGCCGAAATCTGCGTCGTCCTCATGCTCGAAACCAAAAAAGCCGTCGACAACGCCGACGACATCCTCTCCGTCCCCGGCATCGACGCCGTCTTCATCGGCCCCAACGACCTAGCCGCCTCCATGGGCCTCCCCCTCGGCCTCGACAACGCCCACCCCGACCACGTAGCCGCCGTCGAATCCATCCGCCAATCCTGCGAAAACGCCGGCATCCCCAGCGGCATCCACTGCGCCTCCGCCCAAAGCGTCAACCAACGCATCCAAGAAGGCTTCCAATGGATAGCCCTCTCCAGCGACGCCGGCCTGATGACCACCCAAGCCAACGCCGAAATCAACTCCCTGACCTGGACCCCCTCCACCACCAGCTCCGCCATCCACGAATGACCCCCCATCAGCCGCGGCCCGGCGAACCCGCCCATCCCGCCGCCTGATACGGTCACCGCATGGAACTCCCCGTCAAATTCCACTTCCGCGAACGCAAGGCCGCCCAAGCCGCCGCCAGACTCCTCCGCCGCCACGCCCGCCCCATGCCCGCCGAGCGCCTCGCCGCCCTCCTCTACCTCGCCGACCGCCGCGCCCTCCTCGAAACCGGACTCCCCGTCACCGGCGACCAATGGATACCGACCCGCCGCGGCCCCGCCCCCCAGCGCGTCCTGCAGCTGCTCGACGCCCCGCCCGCGACCGCCGCCATCTGGTCGCGCTACATCTCCCCCTGCGCCGACAGCACGGTGCGCCCCACCGCCGACCGGGAGGATGACCAGCTTTCCGACTACGACCGTGATCTGCTCGACGATGTCCACGACCAGCACAGCGCGACCGATGAGGCCGCGCTGTGCATGCACCTCCAAGCCCTCCCCGAATGGCGCAGTCCAGAGGACGAACCCGCCCAGATCGACCCCCGCACAATCCTCCGCGACGCCGGCTATCCGTCCGACCACATCAATGACATCGCCAAACAAGCCGACGCCCTCCGCGACCTCGCCGCCCTCGCTCCAGAATGATCGAGCCCGGTGAAACGTTCCTCAAACTCGACCGCCGGAATCACCTCTGGTTCGCTCTCTCAGGCCCCACCGCTGGCGACATGATCGCGATGGTCAACCTCACCACGCACAAACCCGAACGCCCCGACCACGAGTCTTGCCTGCTGCTCGGAATCGGCGATCACCCGTACATCATCCACGAGTCCTGCATCTTCTTCCGTGGCGCCCGCCTGATCGCCCAAGACGAACTCGAACAGCGAAAAGCATCCGGCGCCTCTCCCCAGCACGCCAAAGCCACCCCCGAACTCCTCCGCCGCCTCCAAGCCCGCGCCCTAACCGACCCCCGCGTAGACTCAGCCGTCAAGCAAGCAATCCAAGACGCCCCCGCCTAACCGCACCAACTGCCGTAGAGGGTTATCCGATCCCGGCTGACCGCCACCGCTGCAGCCGCAGCGCGTTCCCCACCACCATCACGCTCGACAGCGACATCGCCAGCCCCGCCGCAATCGGCTCCAGCGCCCCCTGCTCGGTGAACAGCCAGCTCAGGGCTGCGGGGACCGAACCGTCGCCCCAGACGGGGTAGGCGGCGCCCGCGGCCAGCGGGATCAGGAGGATGTTGTAGACGAACGCGAAGGCCAAATTCTGCCGGATCGTCCGCCGCGCCCGCCGCGCCAGCAGCACCGCCCCCGCAGCCGTACGCGGCGACGAGTTGGTCAGCGTCACGTCCGCCGCGTCCACCGCGATATCCGCCCCGCTGCGCAGCGCGATCCCCGCCTCCGCACGCGCCAGCGCCGGCGCGTCATTCACCCCGTCCCCCACCATCGCCACCTTCCGGCCCGAAAGCTGGAGCGCCGAAATCCGGTGCAGCTTGTCCTCCGGCAGCACCTGTGCCCGCACCGTCGCGATCCCGGCCTCCCCGGCGACCGCCCGCGCCGCTCCCTCCCCATCGCCCGTCAGCAGCTGCACGTCGATCCCGCGCTCGGCCAGCAGCGACACCGCCTCCCGCGCATCCCCGCGCACCCGGTCCGCCAGATGAACTGCGGCGGCGGCCTCGCCGTCAATCGCGACGAACACCGTCGATGCCCCGGCCGGAGCACCGACCGCCGGCACCTCCGCGCCCGATTCCTCGATCAGCCGCTCGCTCCCGATAGCGACCTCGCGGCCCTCGACCAGCGCACGTGCGCCCCGTCCCGGCAGCGCCTGGAAGTCCGCAGCGGCCAAGATCTCCGCGCCCGACTCTGTCGCATGCCGCTCAATCGCCGCCGCGAACGGATGCTCCGACGATCTTTCCACCGCCGCCGCGAATCCGAGCGCCTCCGCCTCGCTCCAGCCCCCGAACGCCTGCACCCCGACGACCTCGTGGCGTCCCGTCGTCAACGTCCCCGTCTTGTCGAACACCACCGTGTCCACCCGCCCCGCCGCCTCCAGCGCCTCCGCATCGCGGAACAGCGCCCCCATCCGCGCCGCCCGCCCCGCGGCAGCTGCCACCGCCGCCGGCGTCGCCAAGCCCAACGCGCACGGGCAGGCCACCACCAGCACCGCGACCGCCGCCACGACGCCGCGGTTGACCGCCGGGTCCGGGCCAAATGCCGCCCAGAGCGCGAACGTCAGCGCCGCGATCCCCAGCACCGCCGGCACGAACACCGCCGCGATCTGATCCGCCAGCCGCTGGATCGGCGCTTTCGACGCCTGCGTCCGCTCCACCGCCCGCGCAATCCGCGCCAGCGCCGTCCCCCGCCCCGTCTCCGTCGCCCGCACCGTCAACGCCCCGTCCAGATTGTGCGTCCCCGCGCGCACCGCATCCCCCGCCGACTTCTCCACCGGCGCGCTCTCCCCCGTCAGCAGCGCCTCGTTCACCGTCGTGCGCCCCGCGGCCACGATTCCGTCCACCGCGAACCGCTCCCCCGGCCGCACCGCGACCAGATCCTCCGCCGCCACCTCCGCCGCCGCCACCTCGACCTCCGCGCCGTCCCGCAGCACCCGCGCGCGCTCCGGTTGCAGCGCCAGCATCCGCGCCACCGCGTCCCCCGCCCGCCGCCGCACCCGCGCCTCCAGATGCCGCCCCAAACTCACGAACCCCGTGATGATCAGCGCCGCATCGAAGAACACGTCCCGCTCCGCGCCCGCCGAAACCACCGCGCCCGGCGCGACCGTCGCCGCCATGCTCCAGCCCCAAGCCGCGCCCACGCCCACGACGATCAGCGTGTCCATCACCGCCGTCCCGCGCCGCGCCGCGCCCCACGCCGCGGCCAAGATCGGCCGCCCCGCGTACGCCAGCACCGCCGTCGACGCCACCGCGAACGCCGCGAACGCGATGTCCGCATTCCAGCCCAGCTCCAGCCAGCGGTTCGCCTGCATCGCCGCGAAAATCCCCCAGCCCAGCACCAGCGCCAGCGCCGTCGAGACCGGCACCCCGGCTTCCGCCTCCCCGGCCGCGGCATCCGAGAACGACGCCTGATACCCCGCCGCGCTCACCGCGTCCGACAGCGCGGTCTCGACCCCCGCCCCGGCCGCCGTCGTCACCACCGCCCGCTCGCCGACCAAGTCCACCGACGCCGCGCTCACCCCGTCCACCTTCAGCAGCGCCCGCTCGACCCGCCGCACGCACGCCGCGCAGTGCATCCCCTCGATGCCGACGATGATCTCGGATGCTTCCGGCGCCGCGGTGGTCATCACCCTCAGGGTATGACCCCGCACGCGAAGGGGCGGCGCATACACTCGCATCCCCGATGGAGGCCGCCATGACCCGCGTACTGCTGCTGATCCCCACCGCGTCCTACCGCGCCCCCGACTTCATGGCCGCCGCCGGCAAACTCGGCCTCGACGTCGTCGTCGCCTCCGACATCGAGCAGCCCCTCGCCGACATGTACCCGGGCCGCTGGCTCACCCTCCCCTACCGCGATGCCGACCGCGGCGCGGCGGCCGTCGCCCGCTACGCCGACCGCTTCCCGCTCGACGCCGTCATCGCCGTCGACGATCCCGGCACCCTGCTCGCCGCCCGCGCCTGCGAAGAGCTGCGCCTCGCCGCCAACTCCGCCGACGCCGTCCTCGGCACCCGCGACAAATCCATCCTCCGCCAGCGCCTCGCCGACGGCGGCATCCCCTCGCCCCCTTGGCGGGTACTCTCCTTCGACGACGACCTCGCCGCGGCCGCAGCGGAAATTGCGTACCCCGTCGTCGTCAAGCCGCTCGGCCTCAACGGCTCCCGCGGCGTCATCCGCGCCGACGACCCCGCATCCTTCCTCCGCGCCGCCCAGCGCCTCCAGCGCCTCCTCTCGCTCCCCAGCATCCGCGACGAATGCGAGGGCAACGCCGACCGCTTCCTCGTCGAAGGCTTCATCTCCGGTGAAGAGGTCGCCGTCGAAGCCCTGCTCCGCGGCGGCGAACTCTTCCCCCTCGCCATCTTCGACAAGCCCTACCCGCTCGACGGGCCCTACTTCGAGGAAACCATCTACGTCACCCCGTCCCGCCTGCCCGAACAGCGCCAGCAGGACGTGATCGCCGCCGTCCGCGACGCCGCCGCCGCGCTCGGCCTCAGCGACGGCCCCGTCCACGCCGAACTCCGCGTCAACGAAAGCGGCGTCTGGCCGCTCGACGTGGCCGCCCGCACCATCGGCGGCAAGTGCGCCCGCACGCTCAGCTTCGGCAGCGGCATGTCGCTCGAGGAGATCGTCCTCCGCCACGCCGCCGGCGAACCCCTCGACACCCTCAACCGCGAGCAGCAAGCCGCCGGCGTGATGATGATGCCGATCCCCGCCAAGGGCCGCCTCAACACCATCAGCGGCATCGAAGACGCCCGCCAAGTCGAGCACGTCACCGAGATCGAACTCGAAGCCCGCCCCGGCGACGACCTGATCCCGCTCCCCGAAGGCGCGAACTACCCCGGCTTCATCTTCGCCAAGGCCCCCGCCCCCGAACAAGCCGAAGCCGCCCTCCGCAAAGCCTGGAACCGGATCACCTTCGATGTCCGCTGACCAGCCCGAACCGCCGCCCGGCGCAGGCCGCGATCCGCCCGAGTACTGGTGGTACCACCTCGACGATGCGGCATTCGAGCTCATCTTCAGCCAAGCACAGCGCCGGGCATCCGAGATTCAGGAGTTCGCCTCCCAGCGCGACCGCCGACTCGCGCTGCTCGTCGCGTGGACATTCGCGCTGATCGGCGGTTGCCACCTGATCGGCGCGCTGGAGCCCGGTGCCTCTGCCAAGGGCGCCGTGTCGTGGACGGCGATCTCGCTGACCGCGACGGTGGTCGGCTGCGCCTTCTGGTACATCATCCCGCGCCGAACCAGCATCGGACTCGATCCGAGCTGGCTTGCGAGCTATGCCCGCAGCCTCCACGCGCTCGGGGCCGACGTGCGAATCGACAGGCTGTTAGCCGGTCAGGCGCTCGCGGACGCCCAAAGGCTGTACGACAATCTCCACCAGCTCGTAGAGCGCCGCTCGCTTCCCTATCACCTGGTCCACTGGCTCGCCCTGCTTCAAGGAATTGCCGTGCTCGTCGCCGTCATCCTGCACTTCGCGGGCGTCGCGGTCGACTCAGAACCCCTTCACTACCCACGTTAGGGAATCCCCCGGCGGCTTCGCCCCCAGCACCTCCGGCGGAAGCGGCTTGCGCTGCCCGTTTCCTCCGCCGCCCACCGCCGGCTCCAACGTTCTCTCCGCAGCCTCGATCTCCGGCGTCTCGCCGGGTGCGCCGCCCGCGTGTCGGATGCTCTCGCCCGCCATCATCTCCCCCTTCCGCAACCACTCGTTCTCACCGCCGATTATACGCCCGTCACCGTGCCCGTTGCCCCGCCGTCCGTGCCACCATTGGCACGCTCCACGCCCGCCCTCGCGGAGCGCGGGCCAGGGGCAACGGCAGAGCGGCTGCAAACGTCAGCAGCGCCGTCAAGGTCAGCGGCGCCGTGTAGTTCCCGAACACGTCCTCCAGTATCCCGATCAGCAGCGGGCCGACCCCGCTTGATACCTGCGTCGCCAGCACCACCAGCCCGAACACGGCCCCGAAACTCACGTAGCCGAACACCTCGCTGACCAGCAGCGACTGCATCATGTACACGTTCCCGATCGTGAATCCGAAGATCAGGATCCCCGCCCAAGTCGCCGCCGGATGATCCACGTGGATCACCAACAGCGCGGCCGCGCCTTGGATCAGGAACAGCCATACCGCCAGCCAGCGCTTGTCGAACCGGTCCGCCCAGAGATAGCCGACCACCAGCCGCGCGATGATGCTGCCCCCCGCCGTCACGCTCAACGTCACCGTCGCCGCGGTCAGCGAGCCCAGCCGCTCCCGCAGGAAATCCACCTGATGCAGGATGAAGCCCGTCTGCGCCAGCAGCACGATCACGAAACTCAGCAGAATCGCCCAGAACGCCGCCGTCCGCGTGGCCTGCCTCAGCGTCCATACCCGCGTCTGCACGCCGGCCGACAGCGATTCCTTCGCCGTCGCCGGCGGTCGGAAGCCCAGCCCGTCCTGCGGCAGCCCCATCTGCCGCGGATCCCAGACCAGCACCCACGCCACGATCGGCAGCCCGACCAGCAAGATCAGCGCGCCCATCACCGGCGTCGCCCATTCCAGCCCCCAACGGTCGATCAGGAATCCGTTCACCGGCGACAGCACCACGCCGCCCAGCGACACGCCGGTCGACGCCATCGCCATCGCCCATGCCCGCCGATGCAGGAACCAGCGCGCGATGATCGCGTTCACCGCCACCCCCGCCGACATCCCGCTGCCCGCCGCCAGCACCGCGTACAGCGCGATCAGCTGCCAGTACTCCCGCACCTGCCCCACCCCCATCGAGGCGACGCCGATCAGGATCAGCCCCGTCGCCAACCAGCGGGTCGGCCCCTGCCGGTCGATCCGCGGCCCGACCAGCGCCGACATCGGCCCCGCTACGGCGAAGTAGATGCCCGTCGCCAGCGACACCTGCGCGTTCGACCAGCCGTGGATCTCCTGCAACGGCCCCAGGTACACCGCCAGCCCGTAGTAGCCCACCCCGACCGACACGAACATCAGCGACCCGCAGGCCGCCACGATCGCCCAGCCGTAGTAGAACCCCCGCGGCAGCAGCCGCGCCGCCGCCGGACGCCGGCCCGCCAGCGCCCCCGCTCCAGCCTCACTCATGCACGCGGCTCTTCACGTTCGCGTAGCGTATCCCCCGACCGCACCCGCGCGACCTGCTCGAAACGGCGGAGAACGATGACCGAACGACGCACCGGCTGGCTCTGGCACGAAGCCTTCGCCTGGCACGACACCGGCCGCGCCCGGGCCTTCGACGACGTTCACCGCAGGTGGCTCGAACCGGTCGAACATTGGGAACACCCCGACACCAAGCGCCGCTTCCACAACCTCGTCGAAGTCTCCGGCTTCTCCGAAGAGCTCGTCCCGCTCAAGCCCGCCCCCGCCAACGAGGAACAAATCCTCCGCTTCCATCTCCCCGAATACGTCGACCGCGTCCGCCGGCTCAGCGCCGAAGACGGCGGCGACGCCGGCCAGGGCGCGCCCTTCTCGCACGGCGCGTACGAAATCGCCATGCTCGCCGCCGGCGGCACCATCACCGCCGTCAACGCCGTCCTCGACGGCGCCGTCGACAACGCCTACGCGCTCGTCCGCCCGCCCGGACACCACGCCGAGCGAGACCGCGGACGCGGCTTCTGCATCTTCGCCAACGCCGCCATCGCCGTCATGCATGCCTTCGCCGAACGCGGGATCGAGCGCGCCGCCACCATCGACTGGGACGTCCACCACGGCAACGGCACCCAGCAGGCTTTCTACGACAACCCGAACGTCCTCACCATCTCCCTGCACCAAGACCAATGGTTCCCCCGCGACAGCGGCAACCTCGACGAGACCGGCGAGGGGGATGGAGACGGCCGCAACATCAACATCCCGCTCCCGCCCGGCTCCGGCCACGGCGCGTACCTGGCCGCGATGGAGCGCGTCGTCCTGCCCGCGCTGCGGAAGTTCCGCCCCCAGCTGATCGTCGTCCCCTCCGGCTTCGACGGCGGCATGTACGACCCGCTCGGCCGCATGATGGCCCACAGCGGCACCTTCCGCGAAATGACCCGCCAACTGCTCGAAGCCGCCGATGAACTCTGCGATGGACGCCTCGTCCTCACCCACGAAGGCGGCTACTCACCCCTCTACGTCCCCTTCTGCGGCATGACCGTCCTCGAACAGCTCTCCGGCAAGCAGTCGGCCGTCTCCGACCCCTTCGAGGACAACGCCGCCGGCGCCGGCGGCCAGGACCTCCAGCCCCACCAATCCGCCCTCATCGCCGAAGCCGAAGCTCTCGTCGATCGACTCGGCGCTCTTGAAGGAACCGTCTGAGCAGGCCTGCCGTCACGAAATCTCGAGCGGAACCAACTGCTCCGCAGTGGGCTCCGCTCAACAGAACCAATCCTCGGTCAGCCCCGGCGCATGGACATGCGCCCGCCGCTCCTCCGGCCAAGCCTCGCCCCCCAAGCGCTCGCAGGCGACCTCCTTGATCCGCCCGAACGGCGCGCCCGCCTCCGCCAGCTCTGCGACTTCCCGCTGCAGATCGTCCATCTGGGCGACCGGATGCCGCCACCTCCAAGTCAATCCGTCCACGTCGAACTCGCCCAGCACGCCATCCGCCCGCGCATCCGTAATCAGCGGCGACCCCGGCGGCAGCAGCAACCGCAGCCCGAGCTGCACCGGCGGGGTCAGCTCAACCAGCCCCTGCCGCTCGATGAACCGCAGCAGCGCCAAGTAGTCGCCGGGCGCTGTCCAAGGCGTGAACGGCAGCCAAGTCGGCCGCAGGGAAACTCCGGCCCGACGGCAGATGTCCAGCGCCCGCTCCAGATCCGCTGCTGAATGCCCCTTCTCCAGCCGCGCCAACAGCGCATCGTCCACCGACTCGAACGCCGACGTGACGAACGTCACCCCCAGCGCCGCCAGCTCGGGCAGCAGCGCCGCATGCTCCAGCAGATGCTCCGCCTTGATCGTCGCGTCGAACGTCAGCAGCAGGTGCCGCCGCCGCGCCTCTTGCAGAATCCCCAGCACGTACTCCGGTGCGTTCAGGAAATCCGCATCTGTGAACGTCACATGCTCCGCGCCCATCGTCGCCAGCTGGTCGATGTCCGCCAGTACCCCCTTTGCCCCGTTCAGTCGCAGCCGCCCTTCGTACACCGGAGTCAGCGGACAGTGCGTGCATGAGTGCGCGCATCCCCGCGTCGCCTCCACCGCCCCCGCCAAGTGCAGCCCGCCCGTCGCATCCCGATACCGCGCGTACTGCTCCAGCCCGGGCAGTCCCGACCGATCCGGGGCCGGCCGCTCTCGCCGATCGAACGAGGGCGACTCGACCGCGCCGCCACCCGCCAGCTGGAGCAGCTGCAGATCGACATCCCCCGTCAGCGCCGCTCGCCCGACTCCTTCCCGCGCCAGCACCCCGTCCAACCCGTTCGCCCCCAGCCCGTACAGCACCACCTTCTCCGCATGCCCCAACTCCGCCAACCGCCGAGCCAACTGCACACCGAGTCGCGCCGCCGTATGCATCGGCGCCGCAACCCCGATCAGCTCCGCCCACTCGAACAGCTCCCCATCAACCTCCTCAACCGCCAAGTCCAGCACCCGCACCGAGTGCCCCCCCGCCCGCAGCACCGCCGCCGGCCGCGCAACCTCCAACGGCTGCCGCCCCTGCTCATACGTGCCGATCAGCAGAACTTGTGTCACTTCCTTAGCCTAAGGGAGCCGCATCGAGCCGTGCCCGTCGGACGCGCGGCATCAAAAACCGAGTACCCTGAGCATCAAGGAGGCACGCGATGGCAACCGCAGCCGGCACGATCAAGGGTGCCATTCCACCAGCGGCCGATAAACCCGCCGATAGCGGTCAGGCTCGCCCCAAACCGCAGTGGCCGAGCGAAGACGGCGTCGAGTGGGTCCGTCGCAGCCTCTAGACAGCGCCATCGCACCTCCGTCCACTCAATCGTCCGTCATCAACCTCTTCAACCGCCAAATCCAGCACGCGCTCCGAATGCCCTCCGCTCGCAGCGCCGCAGCCGGCCGCGCAACTTCCAACGGCTGCCGCCTCTGCTCATGCACGCCGATCGGCAGAACCGTCGTCACCCCAGATTGTGCCAATCGCGCTCCGTCACCACGCGGTGCCATGTCAGGTACATTGACTCGCAGGGAGGTCCGACATGGCCGACAACGCAGAGCGCACGGACGACGCGAAACCTGCCGCAAGCGAGAAGCCAGCCGATGACCGCGTCACTCGCTTGAAGCCCAAGCCCCCACCCGGCGATGGCATCCACTGGACAATCAAGAGCCTCTAGCTGTCACTGCTGCGGCCAGCTCGACCCCGACAATCAGCAACGACGTCAGCACCGTCAGCACGTAGACCGCGAACAGCGCTCTGCCGCGCTCTTGGTTCGCTGCGGCATTCATTCGCCAGCTCACGATGTTCGCGTTCAACACCCTGCCTCGCAGCTGCCTAGTTGAAGCACCGGCAAACTCCGAGAGCCATTCAACGTCCGCACCGTCAGCCCAGCGTCGCGGCCTGAACATCCATGCCGCAGCTATGCCCAATGCCGTGGCAGCCGCGGCAGCCAAGCCCGACAGAACACTCACCGCGTCAATCTGATCGATTCGCAGGTCGCCGAAAATTCCGGATGCGCCCACGATCGTGATCGCCCACCCAACCAGGTACACGGCACTGCGGATCTGATGTTCGCGTACTTGAACAGCCTCGTCGAGCCGCCCGCTTGCCTGACGGTCCAAGTACTCCAGCGCTTCGTCGTCGAAGGCTTCCCACCAGCCGGGAGCCTGGTCGGCCACCGCCTACTTCTTGCTGGGCTGGTAGTAGGGGTTCGTGCCGCTTGCGTGATCCGTCACATCGACCAGCTCGGTGATCTCCGGCAGCGCTTCGCGCACGGCGACCTCGACCCCCTGCTTCAGGGTCACGTTCGCCATCCCGCAGCCTTGGCAGCCCCCGCCCATCCGGATGTACGCGCGATTCCCGTCCAGTTCGAGCAGTTCGACGAACCCTCCGTGCGCCGCGATCTGAGGGTTGATCTGCTGCTCAAAAATCTCTTGGATCTGCTGCGCCAGCGGGTCCCGCCAGACCGGATTCGGGTTGTCGAACTCCAGCCCTGAAACGTTCGCGCCCTTGAATTCGTAGTGGACCTCCGTCCCTTTCAGGTCCTCCACGTGCTCACCGTCGATGTACAGGCGGAAATCCGCGAACGCCTGCGTCGCGTCCCCCTCCGGCTCGTGCCCCTCCTCCACGATCGTCAGGACATGCTCGAACCCTTGCGAGGTCCGGCCCACGATCTTCAGGCGCAGCCCTGCGACCGCCTCCGGGTAGCCCTCTATCACCTCCACCAGCTTCGACCGCGCCGGCTCCGTGAACGTGATCCCGTGGTCGCCGTTCTCGCTCATTGCATTTCTCCGTGCGCTCGAATCTTCCCGATCAGTCTAGCGCCGCCACGCCGCGGTGTCGGAAGCGGAAGACGATCACCGGCGGAATCTCCGGCAGCAGCCGCCATTCCGGCTGGGTCCGGGCCCCGTCCGCCTCGCCATCGAATGCCGGCTCGACCAATCCGTCCAGCACCCACCCGCGCTCGAACGCGGTGCCCAGCAGCGCCTCCAGCGGACGGTCGAAGTACGGCTGCAACGTCGGCTGCCCGCGGGCCGCGACGCCCAGCCCGCGCTCCGCCGATTTGTAGCGGGTCACCTTCACCCCGCCCACTAGTACCTGCCGCCCGTCCCCGCTCTCCGACCGCTCCCAGAACAGCGTTGAATCCGCGCCGCGGCAGAACGCCGGATGAAGCACGGAAACCACGAACGCGGCCCCCGCTTCCAAGACCGCCGGCAGGCCCGCGAACAACGGCCCGATCTCGGCCATGTCCATCAGCGCCATGTTGCATGCCGCTGCCCCGAATGGCCCGCCCGCGATTCTCCGCACCGATTCCTCGTCCGTCGCGTCCACCTGCGCCCACGCGATTGCCAGCTCCGCCGGGGTCCGCGCCCGGGCCAGCTCCAGCATCCGCTCCGAAGCATCCGTCGCCGTCACCCGCGTCCCTGCGCGGGCTGCGGCCCTCGCGAACGCCCCGTTTCCGCAGGCGATCTCGATCAAACTGTCCGGCAGCGGCGATAGCAGATTCATCGCCGCTGGAAACACCAAGTCCCGCTGCCAGGAACTGCCCGAATCGCCTTGGAACTCGTCCCAATACTCGGCGTTCGCCTCCCATGCCGCGATCGACTCCTCATTGGCTCCCGCGAACTCGCTCATCGTGGATCTGACGATACCCTCTCTCACGAACGGAGCACGCCATGGCCAGCCCCCTCCCCGTCATTATCCAAGGCCTCGGACCCATCGGCCGCACCATCGCCAAGGCCGCGCTCGCCCAGCCCGCACTCGAACTCGCCGGCGCGGTGGACATCGCCGAGGACCTCGTCGACCGCCCGCTCGCCGACATCGTCGAAGGCGCGCCGGACGGCCTGGTCATCCGCCGCACCGTGGCCCAAGCCCGGCTCGATGCCCAAGCCCAGGGCGGCATCCTCCTCCACGCCACCAGCTCCTACCTGAGCGACGCCGCACCCCAGTTTGAAGAAGCGCTGCGCCAAGGCCTCCATGTCGTCTCGACCTGCGAAGAGCTCGCCTTCGCGCAATTTCGCCATCCAGACATCGCGGCCGGCCTCGATGTCCTCGCCCGCCGCGGCGACCTCACCATCCTCGGCACCGGCGTCAACCCCGGCTTCCTGATGGACGCGCTCCCGGCTTCGCTCCAATCGATCAGCCACTCCATCCGCTCGGTCTCGGTCAAGCGCGTGCAAGACCCTTCCCGCCGCCGCATTCCCTTCCAGCAGAAGGTCGGCATGGGCCTCACCCGCGCCGAATGGGAGGCCAAGCGCGACGCCGGGGGCTTCGGCCATGTCGGCTTGGAAGAGTCCGCCCGCCTGCTCGCCTACTCGCTCGGCTGGAAACTCGTCGACATCCAGCACGACATGCAGCCCGCCGGCGAAAGCGGCGGGAAGCTCGGCGGCACGCTCGAAACTCTCGTTGGCACGACGACCGAAGAGCGCGCCGTCAGCCTCCATTTCGAGGCCAACGCCAACGCCGGCAGCGAGTACGACGAAATCGTCGTGGATGGCATCCCGCCGCTCAAGCTCCGCTTCGAGAACGGCGTCTTCGGGGATGAAGCCACCGCGGCCGCCGTGCTCCGCGCCGCCAGGGTCATCCCGCATACCCGCCGCGGCATCGCCACGGTCCTCGATCTACCCCTCCGCTGACCCGGCAACCAGACGGGGCGGCGGGCGGCGGATAGGGTCAAGCGCCCTCTATGCGCCCACCCAGATCGAGTCGCCGGGCTGGATGTAGAAGTCGGCCGCGCCGGGCAAGGACCGGCCGTTGACCTGGCCGTACCGCAGCCAGGACGAACCCGTCCAGAGGTACACCCGCGAACCGCGCCCGTCCAGCAGCCTCAGCAGCTCGGAGGCCGTCAGGATCGAATCCCCGCTCCAGTCGCTGAACTCCGAGACCCGCACCGCTTCCACCGGATCCGACGATGCCGGCTCGGCCGGCGCAGCGCTCGGCTCCTCGGCCGCCGGGGTCTGCTCCGGCTCGGCGTCAGCTTCGATCTCAAGAGCCGCCGACTCGGCCGGCGCCGGCTCCGCCTCAGCAGCCGGGGCCGCCGGTGTCTCAACCGGCGCGGGCGTGGGCGCGGGCTGGGGGATCTGGAACTCCCGGCTCCCGCTGGCGCTGCCCGCGCGCGCCGTCACCGTCGTCGCTTCCGTTCCCACGATCGCGAACACGGCTCGCGCCACCCCGTCCACCGTCGGCACCTGTCGCGCGCTCGACGCAACCAACGCCGGACGCGTGCTTTGAGGCAGCTCGAACGCCACCTGCGTTCCGTCGATCACCTGCGTCCCCAAGGCGTCGCTCACCCGCGCCAGCATCGTCACCGAGTCGCCGATCCTCGTCGTCGTCCCGGTCCGCTGAAGCACTTCCACCTCCGACGGGGGACCGGCCACCGTGAACGTGCTCGTCGACGCCATCCCCTGGTGCCGCGCGGTCAGCCCGTAGGCACCGGCGGGCAGGCGGCTCACCACGCTCACCTGCACTTGGTCCCCGAACCGCCTCACCGTCGCGCGCTCGCGGCCCACGGGGATTCCGAAGCCGTCGTGGATCACGAGTTCCACGCCGTCCGGCAGCTCCGCCGGCCGGCTCGCCGCGTCGAACGCCGACAGCGTGAAGGTCAGCACATCCGCGTCCGAATCTGCCAGTACCTGATCCGACAGCACCGTTTCCGCCGGGGAGAGCCGCAGCGCACGCGCCGGCCCGACGTAGCGCACCGTGATCGGCAGGCTCTGGTAGATGATTCCGTTCGCCGTCGTCACCGTCGCGAATACGGATGTCAGCGCCACCGCCGGCGACGAGGCCAGCTTGATGTCGCGGATATCGCCCGCGCCCCGGCGGCCCAGCCCGTCGATCGCCTCTTTGGAGAACGTGCAGACCCGCCGCAGCCGGGTGGTGCAGCGCTGATCATTGAAGAAGCCCAGATCCGTCTGCAGCACGATCTTGCCGATCTGCCGCGAATCCGTCGCTCCCCCGTCGGTGCCGCGGATCTGCAGGGTGAAGCGCGTCTCCGCGTTTCCGCCCACCTCGATGTTCGTCGGCCACTGCGGTGCGCCGTTCGGCCCCGGGCTGGTCGCCAGCAGCTGCACGGTGCTGACGTG
The DNA here is from genome assembly GCA_965205165.1 of Dehalococcoidia bacterium. Lineage (GTDB taxonomy): Bacteria > Chloroflexota > Dehalococcoidia > Bin125 > Bin125 > CBDESM01. The sequence goes on along the minus strand of OZ242037.1, from coordinate 2,776,146 downwards.
ATGCACCTGCCCAACGCCGATCACGGCCCGCGCCTGGTAGAGGCGCTCGCCGCCGAGGGTCGACAGCTCGCCGTCCGCGGTGAACACCCCGCGGAAGCTGTTCTCGCCGCGCATGCCGACCTGCGCCGAAAGCACGTAGGTCCCCGTGGTCAAGTCCCTCGTCACCGCGACCCGCGGCAGCTCCGCATCGGGGCCGATCGTCACCACGCACTCGCCGCGGGTGCTTCCACCCGAAATCGCCGCCTTGCCGTGATCGCAGTCGAGGTAGGCCCGGTCGGCGCGCGCCGCCGGCGCGCCCTGCACCCCTTCGCCCCGCAGCCCCGCAATCGCCACCCGATCCGTCCCCGTCTGCTCGAACACCAGCCCGCCCGATACTTCGATCCACGATTCACGCTCGTCGATCAGGTCCGGCCGCAGCATTCGCCCGGCCCCGTATCCGATCCGCGGCGCCGCGATCCGCTCCCACCGCACTCCCGCCGACTCCGGCGTGATGTCGAATCCCAGCGTGATCCGCGCCGCCACCGCCGACTCCGGCGTCGCCACCCCGTCCTCCGAATTCGGGAACGTGATTTCCATGTGGAGCGGCGTGATGAAGTACGCCTCGGCCGGCTCCAGTGCGGACAAGGCGGCTCCCAGCACGCCCGCCAGCACCGCCAAGGGCAGCGCCAACCGCGCCCAGCCCAACATGCGCCGCCGCCGAGGCTTCTCCGAACGCGTCGTCATCTGCATGCCATCCTCCACCGGGCCCCGCTCGGTTGCGGCGGTGCGGCGCCCGCCGCTTCACTATGCGCCCCAAATCCGCCTTTATGTAAGTCCCCCGGCGTCCCGATCATCAGGCAGCCGCGAGAATTTACCGATCCGCAACACTGCCGGAAGCCCGCCCGCCCGCTTGTATCATCAACGGGCAAACCCCCTCCGCCGAACCCGACGGGAGCACGCCATGCAATTCGACCAGCGCCAATTCCGCGACGCGCTCGGCGCGTTCGCCAGCGGCGTCACCGTCGTGACCACGGGGGCGGATCCCAACTTCGTCGGCATGACCGTCCAATCCTTCTGCTCCCTCTCGCTCGACCCGCCGCTCGTGCTCGTCTGCATCGATAAGCGCGCCAGCACCCTGCCTCTGCTCCAAGAAACCGGGGCGTTCACCGTCAACGTGCTCGCCGCCGGCGACGACGCCACCTCCAACTACTTCGCCTCCAGCAAGCGCGCCGCGCCGCCGCAGCAGTTCGACGACTACCCGTATGCCATCGGCCAGACCGGCACGCCCCGCCTCGACAGCGCCGCTTTCGTCTACGACTGCGTCCTCCACGAATCCCTCGATGGCGGCGACCACGTCATCGCCATCGGCAAGGTCGAAGCCTTCGCCGAACAATCCCAAGCCGACCCGGTCCTCTACTACCGCGGCGCGTACCGCACTCTCGCGCCGCTCCAAGACTGACCGAACAGCACCGGACCGCTGCAACGTTGCCGCCGTTCGACTGGGAAGCCGCCGCCGACTCGGTCGCCCAAGCCCCGCCCGCGATGTGGGTCCCGCTCCGTCGTGCGCTCCGCGCCCGCCGCCGCTTGGCCGTCATGGCACGCGAACTGCCCGCCCCGCTCTGGCAAGCCCCGAGCGCCTGCCCCGGATGGACCCGGGCCGATGCAGCCGCCCATGTCGCGGCCGCCGACCGCCGCTATCACGATGTCCTCGCCGCGGCCCTCTCGCGCTCCCCGCTCGACCAGTGGTCGCCCGATCCCGACTCCCCATCGCCACAGCTCGACCGCGCCAACCAGCTGATGCTTCAGGATTTCCCGGCCCGCAGGCCGGCCGAACTCGCCGACGCACTCGAAAACGGCGCGCGCAAGACGCTCATGCTCTGCCTCTCCCTGACCGAAGATCTCTCGCTCCAGCCGATGGGCTGGGCGCCCAACGGGCCCGCCCTGCTCGAATGGTGGGAAGCCCACGACCACCAGCACGCCGACCACGTCATCAACGGCCCCGTCATGCTCCGCCAGCGTTGACCCCGGCAACCCGGGCAGGCGGTCAGCGCGGCAAGCGCGCCTGCACCGTCCGCTCTTCCACGGCTGCCGCGATTCGCTCGACCGCGGCGTCCGCGAACGCGCTCGCGCCCCGCTGCATCAGCATCTGCATCAGCTTCGGCTTGGGCCGCATCAGCTGGCTCCGCGGCGGAATTCCCGCCGCATCCGCCGCCCACTCGATTGCGTCGTCGATGTCCCCCAGATGATCCACCAGCCCCAGCTCCAGCGCGGTCATCCCCGTGTGGATCTCCCCCGTCGCCAAACTCTCCACCGCCTCTCGGTCGAAGTCCGGCCGCCCCTCCTCCACGATGTCGATGAAGCGCCCGTAGACCGACTCCAGCAGCCGCTTGACCCGCGCCTCCTCCTCCGGCGTCTGTTCGCGGAACATCGACGCCATGTCCTTGAACTCCCCGGCCGTGTGCGTTCGCATCTTGATGCCCATCCGCTCGAACGCATCCTCGATCAGCGGCATCATCCAGATCACCCCGATCGATCCCACGATCGACGTGGGCAGGGCGAAGATCGGGTGCGCCCCGCACGCGATCATGTAGCCCCCGGATGCGCCCATCCCCCGGATCACCGCGGCGGTCGGCTTCCGCGCCGCGAGTTTCTTCACCGCGTTGTAGATCGTTTCCGAGGCGGCCGCTGATCCGCCCGGCGAATCAATGTCAAGCACCACCGCGGGATGCCGCTTGTTCCGCCGCAGCGAGTGGATCAGCCGCACCGTGTCGCGCGGATTCACCCGCGCGCCGATCGGCCCGGTCAACTCCACCACCGCCACGCTCTTCGGATTCAGCTCGTCCTGCCACTGCATCGTCTGCGCCTTCCTCGCGCCCGGCCGCCGAGTGTTGACCCCAGCCTACCGAGCGATCATCCTATGGGCGTGCGCATCCGCGCGGCGAAGGAGGCTCCATGGCCGAAATCCCAGTCTGCAAAGCGGCGGAACTCCCGCCCGGCTCCGTCGCCGCCGCGCAATTCGACGACGGCCCCCGCGTCTGCGTCGCCAATGTCCACGGCGAGGTCTTCGCCGTCGCCGACAAGTGCCCTCACCTCTTCGCCCCCCTCTCGGTCGGCGACCTCAACGGCGCGAACATCGTCTGCCCATGGCACGACTCCGAATTCGACATGCGCACCGGCCGCACCAAGAAGTGGCTTCCCAACGGCCTCTGGAACATCCTCGAGAAAACCATGCCGCCGCTTCCGTCCTTCCTCGAGCAGAAGCTCAAGCCCGCCCGGATCCCCACCTACCGCACCCGCATCGCCGACGACACCATCTACATCTCCGACGACTAAACCCGGGCGGATCGGATGCGGCCACTCGACGCCGGCTTCGTCATTCTCGCGATCGCCGCGGCCGCGCTCGTCGGCGTCGTCGCCATTTCGCTCGTCTTCTGGCGCGAATCCGACATCGTCCGCAACTTCGCCATCCTCGCCTCGCTCGCCATCGCCGTGCCCGTCGGGCTCTGGCGCATCGGCGTAGCGGCGCGCCAAGCCTCAGCCGCCGAACGCTCCGCCCAAGCCAGCGCCGAATCCGCAGCCGTCTCCCGCCGCGAAGCGCTCGACGCCCAACTTCGAGCCGGCACCGAAATGATCAACAGCGACTTCCGCGCCACCCGCGTGGCCGGCGCCTACCTCCTTCGCCGCCTCGCGACCGAGCATGGCGATGAGTATGATGAGATCGTCCGGCGCGTCCTCGGCTCGAGCCGCGCCGCTGAAAAGGAGCCCTCTGATGGCGACCGCTGAAGAAAAGCGCACCGCCGTCGACCGCGCCCTCGAACGCGAATTCATCCGCATCATCTGCGAGTACGAAGCTGATCCCGAACTCGCCCCTCACCGCGAAGGCTGGTTCGTCGATTGGGAAGACGGCGACCGCTCAGGCTTCCATCTCCCCGGCGCCCATCTCCCAAACGCCAAGCTCGCACGGGCCGACTTCACCGATGCCGTCCTCGACGGCGCCAACCTCCGCGGGGCGGACCTCTCAGACGCCAAACTCGTCCGCACCAGCCTCGTCGGCGCGGACCTCACCGACGCCATCCTCGACGGCGCTGACTTGAAGGATGCGATCGGCCTCCCGGCCCGACTCTGATCGCCCGCTAGAAACCTTGGAAATTCGGCTCCCGCTTCTCGGCGAACGCGCGGGGGCCCTCTTTCGCATCTTCGGTCGAACGCGCGATCACCATCGCGTGGTCGGCCATCTCCAGGGCTTCGTGCATCCCGGTGGTCTGCGAGCGGTACGCGAGCCGCTTGATCAACTGCACGGACACGGCCGGCATCCGGGCGATCTCCCGCGCCAGCTCCGTCGTCTCGTTCATCAGATCCTCGGCCGCCGTCACGCGGCTCACGTAGCCCATCTCCAGTGCCTCTTCCGCGGTGAAGATGCGCCCCGTCCACATCAGCTCGAGCGCCTTCGACATCCCCACGATTCTGGGCAGGAAGAACGCGCCCCCGTCGCCCGGAATCAGGGCCATCCGCACGTAGGCCATCCCGAACTTGGCGCGATCGGATGCGATCCGGATGTCCGCCTGCGAGGCCATGTCCATCCCCGCGCCCACCGCTGCTCCGTTCAGGGCCGCGATGTACGGCTTTTCCATGTTGAAGAGCGCCCGCGGCACCTTCTGCACCGAATTCCGCAGGCTGTTGCGGTTCGCAGCCGGCGCGTTCGGATCGCCGCCCAGCACGTCTCCGCCCGCACGCTCCCGCCCGACGTCCGCGCCCGAGCAGAATCCTCGGCCTGCCCCTGTCACGATCACCACCCGCACGCCCTGATCTTCGCTCGCCCGCGTGATGCTCTCGGCCCACAGCGCCAGCATCTCGTTGCTGAACGCGTTCAGCTTCTCGGGACGATTCAGCGTGATCGTGGCGATGTGCCCGTCCACGTCGTACAGCAGTGGCGCGTCGTCGCTCATCATCGGTCTCCCGTTCCCCGGTCGCCCGGCTCGTTGCGGTGCGCCCTCAGGCTAATGGACGCCACTGTCCGCCGCCGTCGCCCGTGGCCGAATCCGCCCTTGCGCCACCAGCAAGACAAGCGCCGCGCCGTGGGCCACACACGCCCCCGCCAAGACCGGCGTGAAATTGCCCAGCGCATCCACCGCCAGAGCCGCGACGAACGGCCCCACAGCCATTGTCAGGTTCCCCACCACCGTCTGAATCGCCATGAACGTCCCGATCCGCCGCAGCCCGAACACCTCCGCGGAAAGCAGCCCCTGCAACGGGATCAACTGCCCGAAGACCAAGCCCGTGACCACCGCGAATATGTAGATCCAGACCGTCCCGCCCGGCAGCCACTCCGCCAGCGCAAGCACCAGCGTGCCCGCCGTCATCGCCGCGTAGGCCGCGCCCAGAGCGCTGCGCAGCCCCAGCACCGAGATCAGCGGCGCGATCAACGCCCGCCCCGGCAGCGACATGAATCCTCGCAAGCCCGATATCCCCGCAGCCGTGCTCAATCCCAGACCCATCGCCGTCAGCGCCGGTACCAGGTGATTCAGCAATGCTCCCAGCGCCAGCCCGACGCTCGCCAGCATTGCGAACAGCACCAGCACCTCCGCCGACCGCAGCGCGGTGCCCACGCTCGCGTACCCGCCCTCCGCCGCTCTGGCCGCATCATCCGTCTCCGTCGCCGCGCCTCCGCCCGCGGTCACGGGATCGCCCGAACGCACCAGCGCCACCGCGGGCAGCGCCAGCACCGCGCTCAGCACCAGCAGCACCCGCACCGCCCAGCGCCAGCCCAGCTCCTCCGTCAGCACTCCCGTCAGCGGCAGGAACACGACCGACGAAAATCCGCCCGTCGTCACCAGCACCGTGAACGCCGCCGACTGCCGCCCTGGATACAGCCGCGCCGTCACCGCCATCGTCACGTTGTAGAACAGCCCCGCAACCGTTATCGCGCCCCCGACCGCCCACAGCCCGATGAACCACCAAGCCGATGCCGCCCAAGTCGCCGCCGCCAGGAAGCCCGTCCCGATCACCAGCCCCGTCAGCATCAACGGCGTCGGGCCGATCCGATCCAGCAGCCGCCCCGAAAGCAGCGTCGGCCCCGCCGCCAGCAGGTAGGTCAGCGTGAAGCCCAAGTTCACCTCGGAAGACGACCATCCCTCCGCCTCCTGCGCCGGCCCCGAGATCACCCCGAACCCGTACAGCACCAGCCCGTACGACCCGATCGTCAGCACCCCCAGCAGCACCGCCGGCCGCCATTCCCGCCACCACCGCAAACCCGCGCCGCCGCCCAACATCAGCCGAGCCTAATCCCGCACCTCGGCAGCATCCCTGCCCGCCGTTTGCCGAGCCGCAGCCGGCTCACCGAGTACGCTGCCCGCCGGGAGCGCCATCAATGACCCAGCCCGCCGCCCACTCCGTCACCGTTGAACGCCAGCGCCTCCGCTTCGCTGCGGGCCATTTCGCCACCTTTGCCGACGAACTCGAGCCCATCCACGGCCACAACTACGATGTCTTCGTCGAGGTCCGCGGCGGCCTCACCGCCGAATCCTGGGTCGTTGATTTCTCCCTGCTCAAGCGGCTCACCCGCGAGGTCTGCGAGACGCTCGACCATAAATTCCTCCTCCAGATGGCCTCCAAGACCCTCTCCATCCAAGACGACGGCACCCACTATCAGATTCAGTACCGCGACCAGCCCCCCTACCGCCTCCCCAAGCACGACGTCGCCGCCCTCCCGATCGACAACACCACCGCCGAACGCCTGGCCGAATACATCGCCGGCCAACTCGCCCAATCCCTCACCGCCCAACCCGGCCTCAGCCTCGCAACTCTCCGCGTAGGAGTGGAAGAGATGCCCGGCCAAGCCGCCTGGTTCGAGATGGCGCTGCCTGGCGCTTGACACCCGCCCGCTTCAGGCGGCGCTGAGCGCGATGCCCGCTATCTTCACGGCATGAGCGTGGCGCGGAACTTCCTTCATCGCATTCGGGGCAGCGGCTCCTCGCCGGCTGGGCTCCGGGCCGATGGGCGCCGGCGGATCGGCCTGTTCGTCGATGCAGACAACCAGTCCCACCGGGGCCTCGGCGATGTCGTCGACCGGGCGCACCGCGAGGGCCAAGTCCCGATCCGGCGCGCCTACGGCGACTGGATGGACCCCGGCCTCAACCGCTGGCGCGGCGAATGCGTCCGCCACGCCGTCCAGCAAGTCCAAGCCACCGCGTTCTCGATCCGCAAGAACGCCACCGATCTGGCCATGGCCATCGACATCATGGAGTGCTGCCTCACCGACCAAGTCGACTCGATCTGGATCGTCTCCGGCGACTCCGACTTCACCTCCCTCGTCGGCAAGCTGCGCGAATACGGCATCCATGTCGTCGGCGCCGGCGGGCGCAACGTTTCTCCTGCTTTCCGCAGCGCCTGCGACGAGTTCATCGACCTCGATTCCCGCTCCAACCGCCCTCCGGCCAATCGCCCGGCCCGGACCGCCGCTCCGGCCGGCGCACGCACCGGCGCCTCTCAAGCGTGGGAAGACCTCGTGGCCGGAGTCCTCCCGCCCCGCGGCAGCGCCGACTCGAACGAGGGCTGGATCGCCCTCGCCGAGCTCGGCAGCGTCCTCCGCGCGAAACACCCGGGCTTCAACCACTCCGATTACGGCTTCAACGCCCTCCGCAAGCTCGTCGGTTCACGCCCCGACCTCTTCGAGATCGAAGGCCGCGTCGCCGGCGACGCCAACAGCCCACACCTCTATGCCCGCCTCAAGCCGGCCGCTCCGAAGCGTCCGCGCAGGCGCAAGCGACTCCCGCGCCCGGCCGACCGCGATTAGCGCCGCTTCCGCCATGAGCCGAACCGAATCGACGCCTGCGCCCGATCCCGTGATCATCCTCGTTCTCTACGACTCGCAAGGGCTGCTGGCCGAACTCGCCGGACACGTGATCGAGGGCGCGAACTCCGTTCCCGGCGCCGAGGTTCGGGATCGCCCGCTCGACAAGGCCGAGAAGGGGGACTTGATCGCCTGCGATGCCCTCATCCTCGGTTCTCCCAACTGGACCGGCATCACCGGCCGCCTCAAGCACTGGCTCGATTACACCGGCGACCTCTGGGAAACCGGCGAGTTGAACGGCAAAGTCGGCGCGGCCTTCACCGCCGGCTGGTCCCCGTCCGCGGGCATGGAGGCCACCCTGCTCCAGCTTTTCCACCTCCTGATCGGCCACGGCTTGGTCTTCGTCGGCCTCCCCTGGTCCAACGAAATGCACCACTCCGGCTCCTACTACGGCGCAACCGCTGCCCGCAAGATCACCCCCCACGACGAAATCCAAGCCCGCCGCCTAGGCGCGAGAACGGCGCGACTCGCCGCCGATCTCAGGCGGACCCGTGCCCCCTGATCCGCCCGGCCGGCCCTGCGATACTGGTCATCCGACATCACTCGCCGCTGAGCGAGATGGCAAGGACAGCGCATGCCGGATCAATCTCAAGTCGAGACGTCACAGGACGAACAACCGGCATCCAATCACGACCTTGCTGATCAGGTAGCCGTCGCTGCTGCGGAAGCGCTGGCCCCCGCTGTCGCGGTCGCCGCGGCCCGCATCGCATCAACCGCATTGGCGCGGACTGCCGTCGGCGGCACCGCGATCGGCGCAGCCGGCATCGCCGCTGCAACCGCCCTCCAAACTCCCGCCGCCAAGCGCACGATCGTCCGAATCGCAAAGCCCCTCGCCAAGCAGGCCGTCGAATCCGCCCGCTCCGGCAAACTCAACCAAGCAGCCCATCAAGCCGCCGACAACGCCAAGCACGCGGCTGAAAAGGCCCGCTCCACCGCTTCCGACATCCAACACGCCCTGCAAGCCAAATCGTCCGAACTCAGCAGCCCAGCACATCCCCGCAGACGCGCTCCTGCGCAAGACGACTAAAGGCAAACCCCAACGCCTCTGCCTGCCTTTCCGCTACGATCGCGCCGTTCTTAGAAGGAGCGCCTCAAAGTGCCCAAAGCCAAGCACCGCGTCGCGCTCCTGATCGACTGTGACAACCAGTCTCACGCATATCTTGATTTCATCCTCAAGGAAGCTGCCAAAGAGGGCGAGCTGCTAATCCAACGCGCCTACGGCAACTGGTCCAGTCCGCACCTCGCCGGATGGCGCAAGGCATGCGAGGCCAGCGGCGTGCGCACCGTCCAGACCCCCACCTACGTCGCCGGCAAGAACACCTCCGACATTGCTCTCGTCATTGAGGCGATGGACATCTTGCACCGGGCAGAAGTTGACGCGTTCTGCATCGTCACCACCGATAGCGACTTCGCACTGCTCGCGAACCGCCTCCGGGAAAGTGGAAACCTCGTCATCGGCATCGTGTCGAGGGAAGCCGAGCAGCAAACGTTCGCCAAGTACTGCACGCGTGTCGTCGTGCTGCCTGCCAAAGCCCCATCGCGCGCAAGCCCAGCGGCCGCCAAGCCCAAAGCCAAGCCTGCATCCACAGCGCAAGCGTCCTCCCAGCCCGAGCCGAAACTCGCGTCCATCCCGAAGAAGAAGCGCCAACCGGCATGGGTCCCCCGCGTCGTCGAACTCGTCCGCTCCCTCTCCAAAGACGGAGACTGCCCACTCCTCTCAAAGCTCGGCTTGGCGATGAAGCAGAGCTCTCCCCGGATCGACTGCACGGCGGAGAATTTCAAGACCCTCACGGACATGCTCGCATCGCAGCCGGAATCGTTCCGCCTCTCAAAGGCCCCAGGCAGCACCGTCGCGCGCGTCTGCCTCACGACCGCGGCGCGGAAGGGGAAGTAACGCTAGACGGCAGCACGACCAGGCCAATTGGCACCTCCCGTTATGATCGTCCGAACATCCCCGATGCTTGAAAGAGGCCGCCATGCCCGACCAGCCCCAGTCTGACCAGAACCCAGACGAGCAAGCGCCTGAGGCGCCCGACGTGCAGAGCGTGGCCGATCAGGCCATCCCGGCTGCGGCCGGGGCGTTGGCCCAAACCGCCGGCGGCGGCGTCACTGGAGCGCTCGCACGCGCCGGGGCCGCGGCGCTCCAGCGGCCCGAGACCCGGCAGATGATCAACGACAGGGTCAAGCCGCTCGCAGCGCAGGCGGCCGACGACGTCAAGCACGCCGCTCAAGATGCCGCGCAGGAGATCCGCAAGGCGGCCGAATCCATCGACCGCGACGAACTCAACCGCCTCGCCCACGAGGCCGCGGACGACGTGAAGCACGCCGCCGAAGACGCCGCCAACGAGATCCGCAAGGCCGCCAAGCACGCAGCGGAAGACGAGCGCGTCCAGCGCGCCGCCCAATCCGCCCGCCAAACCGCGGCCAACCTCCAACACGCGCTCCAGGCCAAAGCCGCCGAACTCGGCGGGGCCCGCAATCCCGGACAGGATCCGCCCGCCGATGACTAGCTACGAAAACCTCCTCGTCGACATCGACGGCCCGGTCGCCACGATCACCCTGAACCGGCCCGAGAAGCTCAACGCCATCTCGCAAGGCCTCCGCGACGACCTCGAAGCCGCGCTGCGCGAACTCAATCCCGGCGACGCCGTCCGCGTCATCCGCCTCAAGGCGGCCGGCCGCGCCTTCTGCGCCGGCTACGACCTCACTCCGGAACGGGGCGCGCTCAATTGGCGGCCCAACCAGCGCACCGGCGACAACGCCTGGCAGCTCGGCGAATCCCGCATCGCGCTCGACCGCGAGGGCCTGCGCCAGTCGGTCGATCGCTGGCTCTGGATGTGGTCGTACCGCAAGCCCATCATCGCCCAGGTCCACGGCTGGTGCCTCGCCGGCGGCGGCGAGATGATCGGCGCGTGCGACATCGTCTTCGCCGCCCACGATGCCCGCTTCGGACACCCCGCCGGACGCGCCATCGGCATCCCGCCGACACTCGGCATGTGGCCGATCAAGATCGGCCTGCTCAAGACCAAGGAGCTCCTCTTCTCCGGCGACACGATCGACGGGGTCGAAGCCGAACGCCTCGGCATGATCAACCGCGCCCTGCCGCTGGACGAGCTCGATGAGCAAGCCATGGCCTACTGCCAGCGCATCGCGCAGGTGCCCCTTGACGGCCTCTCCGTCCACAAGCACTCCGCCAACCGCTGGTTCGAAATCATGGGCCTGCGCACCGCCGCAGCCGAAGGCGCGGAATTCGACGCCATCTGGCACGAAGCGCCGAGCATCGCCGAGTTTTCCAACAAGGCCCGACAAGAAGGCCTCAAAGCCGCCCTCGAATGGCGGGACGATCCCTTCGGCGACGGCCGCTCCGCCCAACGCCGCTGATGACCCGTCCGGAGCCGACCCGCACCCAACTCCGAATCCGCGGCTGGGACCTCGCCGAATGGCACTGGCCCGTGTCCGAACCGCCAGCTGCAACCGTCCTCCTGCTCCACGCCACCGGCTTTCACTCCCGCACTTGGGACGCCATGGTCGCCCTTCTTCCGCCCCGGATCGATGTCCGCGCCATCGATCTCCGCGGTCACGGCTATTCCCAAACGCCTGATGATTTCGCCGACTGCAACTGGCGCGAGTTCGCCCACGATGTAGATGTCTACCTCGAACAGCGCGGCATCGAAAATGCCGTCGTCGCGGGCCATTCCATGGGGGGCGCGGTGGCCGTCTTGGCCGCGCTCCGCACCGACCGCATCGCCGCACTCGTCCTCGTCGATCCGGTCATTCCGATCCCCGATTGGCAGGGCGAGACTCCGGTGAACGAGCTGGCGGCGGGCGCGCGCAGGCGCCGCGCTCGCTGGCCTTCCCCGAAGGTGATGGCCGACAGCCTCGCGGACCGCGGGCCGTTCCAGCATTGGCCCCGCCGCTTGGTGGACCTCTATGCCGAGCATGCCCTGATGCCGGACCACGCCGAATACCGGCTCCGCTGCCCCCCGCGCGTGGAGGGGATGTGCTTCGATTGGGCGATGCCCACCCGCGCCTACGACGAGCTCCACCGCGTCCGGCAGCCGACTGCGATCCTCCGTCCGGCCGAGGGTGGCCCGCTGCTTCCCAATAACCCGGGCGCAAGAGCCGCCGAGGTCCTTCCCAACGGCAGGGATATCGCGGTCGAGGACACGGACCACTTCATTCCCCAGCGCACGCCGGAGGCAGTAGCCGAGCAGATCGTTGCAGCCGCTGGGCCAAGCGCCTCGGCCACGCCCTGATCAAAGCTGGTGGACGTTCTCGATGACGATTTCCAAGCCGGGCGCCCGGGTCAGACGCGCATCCGCCGTGAGCAGCGGGATGCCCAGCTGGCGGGCGGCGGCGACGTAGACCGCGTCATACGCGCTCACGTTGTGCCGGTACCGCCAGCCGTGGCGAATCAGCTGGCGAGAAGGGATCCGCTCGATCGGCCACCACGCCATGTCGTCAAGGGCGATCAGTGCCCGCTCTTCCGCCAGCTCGCCCTTGCCGACCAGCTTGCGCAGCACCGACATCACTTCGACATCGATGAGGTCGGGCGCATGCAGGATGTCGGATCGCTCAATGGTGTCCGCGACCGCCAAGCCGAGCCGCGTCTTGAGCAGGTACTCGACGGAGACGGACGCGTCGATGACTCGCTGGAGCATCACGCTTCCTCCGGGGCTTCGCGGCTCGCACCGCCTCCGGAGACGTCGTACTCCATATCCTCTTCGCGGACCATGCGCTCCTTGACGAGCACTTCGGCGACGGACACGCCGAGTTCTACCGGCGAGCGGGTGGCGAGGCGCTTGAGCATGTCGGCCTTGGCCAACTCGCGCTCCACAGCCTCGAGCACGACGGTGCTGATCGTGAGGTTGCTCTCGGCCGCGTAGTCCCTCAGGCGCGTGTAGAGCCCATCGGGCACATTTTTGACCTGCAGGTTGCTCATGCGGTCCTCCTAGCCTCCGCCCTTCATCACAGCGGGATGCTTCCAGCATGATTGTAGCACTGCAACAGCATTCCGCAAGTCCTGTTCCCAGCTCTGCAACTCCCGCAACACTCCTCTTCCCAACGATAGCCAGTTTACTCGCGTCACCTTCGCTCACCCGTCCTCCCCGAGCAGCCATGAAGGAGCGAACCCCGAACGGCCGACACGCAATCCCGGCAACGCCGTTCGCAGCGCCCTTTCCGCCGCCGAATACACCTCCGCTCCCCAGCCGGCGGCATTTGCCAGCGCAATTGCGTCCTTGCCCGTTCCCGCGGAAAATGCCCCCGCCGTTGCGACGAACGGTTCGGTCACGAACCGCCGCGCCCCCGTCGCCCGAACCTGTTCTGCGAACGACCCGGCATCCGCCAACGGCAGCAGCGGCGTCATCGTCACCGCCGTCCGCACGCCTGCGCCGCTCAGATCCCGCGTCGCTGCCAGCCTCGCCTCAATTGGCGGGCACTTCGGCTCGAACTGCCGTCGTATCGCCTCGTTGTCCGTCGTGATCGAGAAGTTGACGCACAGACTCCCCTCTCCGAACTCCCGGAAGAGGTCCAAGTCCCGCACGGCCAGAGGGCTCCGCGTCTGCACTACCAGCCGAGCCCCGCGCTCCAGCAGGATTTCCACGATGCGGCGGGTCAGCTGCAGATCCCGCTCCACCGGCTGGTACGGATCCGTCGCGCTGCTCAGGTACACGGTCTTGCCCGCGAGTTCGCGACGGACGCGGGCCAGTTTCTCCGCGGCGTTGCGCTTGATCCGCAGCCACTCTCCCCAAGTTTGGCGCAGATCAGGACCGTGGAAAAACGCGGCGTAGCAGTACGAGCAGCCGAAGGCGCAACCCGCGTAGGGATTGATCACGTAGTCGTAGCCGGAGAGGTAGCCGCGGCCCGGGCCCAGAATCCCGCTTGCCTCGTACCCCTCGACCTGCGGCACTGCACTACTCGAACGCCCCTGCAATCAGGTGTTCCATGTACTCCTCCTCGCTCAGCCCGGCCACCGTTTTCCACACCAGCTCGTTGTCCTCGCCCAGCAACGGCGCTGCCTTGGTCAACCGGCCGGGCGTCTCCGACAGGCGGAATGATGGTCCGTCGTACGCCCTCAGCCCCATCGTCGGGTGCTCCAGCATGTGGAAGTGCCCGCGGTGCGCCAATTGCGGATCGTTCCGCAAGTCCTCCGGCGTCTGCACCACGCCGGCGGGCGCGCCAGCCTCTTGCAGCCAGGACATCAGGGCTTCCGCTTGCTCGTTCCGCGTCCAGCCCGCGATCAGATCGTCCAGCGCATCCTCGTTCGCCTTGCGCGAGGCGGCATCCGCGAACCTCGGATCGGCGGCCCAGTCTGCTCCCGCCGTCCGCGCCAGCGCCTCGAATTCCTCGTCCGTTTCGCAGGCGATGGCGATCCAGCGGTCATCGTCCTCTCCCCGCGCCGCGCATTGGTACGTGTTGTGCGGCGCGTAATCCGGATGCCGGGCACCCAGCGCGCGCTGCTCGCGGCCGTTGGCTTCCGCGTCCAGGATCATCGCCCCCGTCGCGTGGATCGCGGCTTCCAACTGGCCGAAATCGATGTTCTGCCCCTCGCCGGTTCGCTGCCGATGGTCCAATGCGGCGATCAGCGCCGCGGCCGCGAAATGCGGTACCAGGAAGTCCGTGTAGGCGACGCCCGTGCCGATCGGCTCCTCCCCCTCGTAAGCCGTCAGGTGGCTGATTCCCGCCGCTGCTTGCAGCACGTGGCCGTAGCCCTGCCACATCGACCATGGGCCGGTCAGGCCGTACATCGGCATCGAGATCATGATGATCCGCGGGTTGATCTCGCGCAGGTCGTCGTAGGTCAGCCCCCAGGCCCGCATCGCCTTGGGTGTGAACGATTCCGTGATCACGTCGCAGTTCGCGATCAGCCGCTTGGCCAGCGCGACGCCGTCCGGGTGCTGCATGTTCAGCGAGCAGCAGCGCTTCGACGAGTTGAAATCCGCGTAGTAGCCGGAGTTGTCCAAGTTCGGCACGTCGTCGATGAACGGCGGCGCGCGCCGCAGCGGCTCCGGCCGCACCGACGACTCGACCCGGATCACCTCAGCCCCGTGATCCGCCAAGTACTTCGATACCAGCGGCCCCACACCGACCCAGGCGAAGTCGGCGACGCGGATGCCCTCGAACACGTTCGCGGTCCCGGCATCGCTCATCATCGGCCTCCTTCCTCAGATCACGGCGGCAGTGCGTAGATCGGCGATCTCCGCGTGCGAGAGGCCCAACAGAGCGCCGTAGACCTCTTCGTTGTGTTCGCCGATGCGGGGGGCGCGGCGGCGCATCGTGATCGGCGTCTTCGAGAGCTTGGCCCAGGGGCCGGGGTAGCGGAACGTTTCGTTGATGTCCTCGTGCTCCAGCTCGACCCAGTAATCGCGGGCCGCCAAGTGCTCGTTGGCGAGCAGATCACCGGGGGTGTTGACCACGCCCCAGCCGTTGCGGATCTGCTGGGCTTCGCGGACCAGATGCTCGCTGGGGAAGCGCTTGCAGAAGCGGCGCAGGATGTCGTTGACGTGCTCGGCTTCCTCTCCCTGCGGCGGGATCATGGCGCCCAGCGTCGCGTCGAGCTTGGCGATCCACTCGTCCGATGCCAGATCTTCGGCCGCGCCGTGATGATCCAGCCAGTCGATCGTCTGCCGCGCGGTGAGGCCGAAGAGCCCGCCGAACGACATCGCGGCCACGTACCCATCGGCGCTCTCGAAGACGTACTGCCCGCTCGGGTAGCCGCCGATCACGCGGCCGTTGCCGGGCCGCCAGTTGTTGATGCCGCGGATGTCCCAAGTCGCGGTGGCGTGGTCCTGCGTGAAGGTCACGGCCTCCTGCATCGACTGGTCGACATGCTGGCCGCGGCCGGTCTTGGTGCGGTGGTAGTGGGCGATCATCGCGCCGACGACGGCTTGGGCGGAGGCTTGGATGTAGGCCTGCGGCGCGGCGGGGCGGATCGGGTTGCGGCCGAGATCGCCGCAGAGGGTGGCGAGGCCGCCCATCGCGACGGCGATCAGGTCGGTCGCCCGCCACTGCGCGCAGGGCCCATCCGAGCCGAACGGCGTGATTGATGCATGGATGATGCGCGGGTTGGCGGCCGAGATGGCGCCGCGCGACAGGCCGAGGCGGTCGAGCGCGCCGGGCGCGTGCGTTTCGATCAGGAAGTCCGCCTCGGCGGCGAGGCGGAGCAGGAGATCGCGGCCCTGCTCGGTTTCGATATCGAGCGTGATGCCGCGCTTGTTGTGGTTGAAGACCCACCAGAAGAGCGAGCGCTCCTTGTCGGCCCGGTCTCGGTGGAAGGGCGGGTTGCCGCGTGCCGCGTCGCCGCCGGGCGGTTCGACCTTGATCACGTCGGCACCGAGATCGCCGAGCATGCGGCCGGCCAGCTGGCCGATCTCCCCGGCCAGATCGAGGACGCGGAACGGCGCGAGCGGGCCGGGGGCGGGGGAGTCCGGCATGTGCGGATGCTAGCGCCCGGCGGCGACGGGGTCCCGCGGCGGCGCGATGATCTGGAAGCCGGGCGCACCGCCCACGGTCCGCTCGATCGCGGCCCGCAGCTCGTCCAAGCCGGCGCCCTCCAGCGCCGAGACGGAGATCGCGGTCTCCGACAGCGCCGGCGGCGGCCCTTCCAGCTGGTCGCTCTTGTTCAGCACATGCAGCGACGGGCGCGATTCCAAGCCCAGGTCGCCGAGGGTTTCGGCGACCGAGGCCGCCTGCTCCGCGGCGTCGGCATGGCTCGCGTCGACCACGTGCAGCAGCAGATCGGCCTCTTGCAGCTCCTCCAAGGTCGCGCGGAATGCCGCGACCAGCTGCGTGGGCAGTTTCTGGATGAAGCCGACGGTGTCGGTCAACAGCACCGTGCAGCCCTCCGACAGGCGGCAGCGCCGGGTGGTTGGATCGAGCGTGTCGAAGAGCCGCCCGTGGGCGCGGATTTGAGCCTTGGTCAGCGCGTTCATCAGCGTGCTCTTGCCGGCGTTGGTGTAGCCGACCAGCGCGACCAGCGGGATGCCGGCGCGATCGCGCTGGCGGCGGTGCTGCTGGCGGTGCGTCCGCACCTTGTCGAGCTGCTGGCGGAGCCGCTTGATTTGGCCGCGGATCAGGCGGCGGTCGGTCTCCAGCTGGGTTTCGCCCGGCCCGCGCGAGCCGATCGCGCCCTCCATCCGCTCCAAGTGCGACCACTGCCCGGCCAGGCGCGGCAGCAGGTACTCATGCTGCGCGAGGGCGACTTGGAGGACGCCCTCGCGGGTGCGGGCGCGCTGCGCGAACGTGTCGAGGATCAGCGCCGTGCGGTCGATGATCTTGATTTCCAGGCGGCCTTCCAGCGTCCGCTGCTGGGCCGGCGACAGCTCGTCGTCGAAGATCGCCACCGTCGCGGCGTGCTCGTCGCGCAGCTGTGCGATCTGATCGAGCTTGCCCTTGCCGACGTAGGAGTTCGGATCGGGGTGCGGCAGCCGCTGGGTGACCGTCGCCAGCGGCAGCGCGCCGGCGCTCACCGACAGCTGGGCCAGCTCGCCGATCGAGGCGTCGATGTTCCAATGGCTGGAGCGGCGCGCGTCGACGCCGACCAAGATGGCGCGTTCCGCCTTCTGCGCGGTGGGGTGCAGGCGCTTGCCGCGTTTGGCGATGATCGGGCTCCTTGCGGGCGAGCGTACCTATCCGCGCGCGGCCGTGAACGCCGCGATCCGTTCGACGCCCTCGTCGACTTGGTCGTCCGGCAAGGTCAGCGAGAGGCGGACGTAGCCCTCGCCGGCCGGCCCGTAGCCGCGGCCGGGGGTGACGACGACGCCTTGTTCCTCGATCAGGCGGGCGGCGAACTCGGCGGAGGTGCCGCCTTCGGGGATTTTCGCCCAGATGTAGAGCGTGGCCTTGGGGTCGTTGACCTCGAGGCCGATCCTGCGCAGGGCGGCCACCACCTTGTCGCGCCGCTTTTGCAGGATCGCGTTGTTCGCATCCATCACGGACTGATCGCCGTCCAGCGCCGCGATCGCCATCTGCTGGATCGCCTGCGGGATGCCGCTGTCGATGTTGGACTTGACGCGCAGGAGGGCGTCGACCATCTCGGCGTTGCCGCAGGCCCAGCCGATCCGCCAGCCGGTCATGTTGAAACTCTTGGAAAGGGAGAAGTACTCCATCCCCGCCCGCTTCGCGCCGTCGGCCTGGAGGAAGGAGGGCGCTTCGTAGCCGTCGAAGGTGACGTCGCAATAGGCGTTGTCGTGCAGGACGGCGATCTCGTGTTCGAGCCCGAAGCGGGCGGCTCGCTCGAAGAAATCGAGGCCGGCGGTCGCGCCGGTCGGGTTGTTGGGGTAGTTGATCCAGAGCGAGCGGGCGCGTTCGCGCACGTCGGCGGGCACGGCGTCGAGATCGGGCAGCCAGTCGTTGGACTCGGCGAGCGGCATCAGGTGCGATTCGCCGCCCGCGAACATCGTCCCGATCGCGTAGACCGGATAGGCGGGATCGGGCACGAGGCAGATGTCGCCGGGATCGATGAAGACGAGCGCGGAGTTGGCGATGCCCTCCTTCGCGCCGATCAGCGGGACGATCTCGCGGGCCGGATCGAGCGCGACCTCGAAGCGGTTGCGCATCCAGCGGGCGATGGCCTCGCGCAGTTCGGGCAGGCCCTCGGTTTCCGGGTAGCGGTGGTTGGCCGGCACATCAACGTGATCGTGCAGGGCATCGAGGATGTGCGGGTGGGTGGGCAGGTCGGGATCGCCGATGCCGAAGGAGATGACCTTGACGCCTTTTTCGCGCTGCTCGGCGATGCGGCGGGAGATTTCGACGAAGAGGTAGGGCGGAAGCGACTCGACGCGTTTGGCGGTATGCACTCGTGGCTTCCCCTAGAACTGGCCGAAGATCTTGCCGACCTTGACGTAGGTGGTGATGCGGGCCTCGCGGCGGGCGGCGACCTCGGCCGGATCGGCCGGGCGCTGGTAGAGCAGTTCGTTGCCGACATGGCGGAAGCCGAATTGCTGGAGGACGGGGTTCGAGGTGGCGGTGACGTCGGTGCGCAGCGTGAGCGCGCGGCGGTTGAGGTCCGCGCCCCAGGCGACCGCCGCGCCGAGCAGCGCCGCGATGGCGTCGTTGGCGCGTTCCTCGGCCGCGGCGACGAGTTCGTCCGCGGTGATGCCGCGCTTGTCGGCCTCGATGATGCGGAGGAACGCGGAGGGCTCGCCGTCGATCTCTGCGACGCCGACCCAGGCGGCATCGTCGAGGAAGAGCGGATCGAGCGGCGGCGCGTGCGCGCCCTCGCCCGATGCGCGCTCCTCGATCGCGGCGATGGCGTCGACATCGGATTCGGCCGCGATGCGGACGCTGATCCCGGCGGCGGGCTGCGGCGGCTCGACGTCGCGGACGTCGCGGAGGCGCATCAGGCAGACCTCGGCGGGATCGGTGAAGCCCGCGCCGATCAGCATCGGGTCGACCAGGTGGCGATGGGGGAAGTCGTTGTAGTCCATCGTGATCAGCCCGGCGCCGCGCTGGTGGGCGAGTTCGCCGATGTCGTTGAGCAGGGCGGTGAGGTGCTGGCGGATCGCGTTGAGGCTGTCGAACTCGTAGGCGACGCGCAGGTGGCGGCCCCAAGGAGTGCCTGCGACGTAGCCGTCGTCGCACTGCGCGGCGAGCAGGTCGGGGTGCTGGAGGATGGAGTCGAAGTCGACGTCCGGCTGGTTGCGGTAGACGAGCGGGCGGGACGCGAGGGTCGCGTGCAGGTCCCGGATCAGGCCGGGGGTCGTGTCCTGGCGGAAGCGGGTGGGGTCAGGAATCGCCATCGGCAAGCCAATCGCCGGGGAGTTCGCCGCTGAAGCTGAATTCGGCCGGGCCGGTCATGACGACCGGGCCCTCGCCGCGCCACTCTATCCGCAAGTCGCCGCCGGGCAAGGAGACCGTCGCGGCGCTCTCCGCCAAGCCGCGCAGGCGGGCGGCGACGAGCACGGCGCAGGCGCCGGTGCCGCAGGCCAAGGTGAGGCCGACGCCGCGCTCCCAGACGCGCACTTTGAGATGGTCGGGCGCGGCCACGTTGACGATCTCGAAGTTGGTGCGCTTGGGGAAATCCGGGTGCGTTTCGACCAGCGGGCCGATCCGTTCGAGCGGGTACTCGTCGATGTCCTCGTTGGTGAAGAGGATCGCGTGCGGGTTGCCCATGCTGACGCAGGCGAGGTCGAGCTCGCGGCCCTCGACGGTGATGCGGTGATGGAGGACCGGGCCGGGGCCCAGCGCGCGGATGGGGATCTGCTCCGGCTCCAGCCAGGCGCGGCCGACGTCGACGGTGACGAGATCGGGCGGCGCGCCCTCGGCGAAGCGGGCGTGGAGGACGCCCGCACCGGTCTCGACGGGGAGCGAGCCGGACTTGGGCTCGACGCCGCCGCGTTCGACCAAGTAGCGCGAAAAGCAGCGGAGGCCGTTGCCGCACATGCCGCCGTCGGAGCCGTCGGCGTTGATGATCCGCATCTTGGCGGCGGCGGCGCTGCTGTCCTCGGCCATCAGGATGCCGTCCGCGCCGATGCCGAAGTTGCGGTTGCAGATGCGGTCGGCGGCGGACTCCCAATCGAGCGCGGCGAGGCCGGCGTTGGGGCCGCGCGCATCGATCAGCACGAAGTCGTTGCCCGCGCCTTGGACTTTGAGGAAGGGGATCTCGCGGTTCATGCAGATCGCATCTTACCGAAGACTCCGCGCAGTTCATCGACCGGGGCGTCGTCGCGCCAGCGGATGCGCTCGTCACCGGCCCGGAACCAGGCGCGCTGTCGGCGGGCGAAGCGGCGGGTGGCATGCGCGACGGCGGCGATCGTCTCGCCGAGGCCGGGGCCGCCCTTGAGGTGGGCGACGACCTCGCGGTAGCCGATCGCGTCGAAGCCGGGGGCGTCGGCTCCGACGCCGGTGGCGAGCAGGGTGCGGACTTCGTCGACCAAACCCGCATCGAACATCGCACGGGTGCGGGCTTCGATGCGGGCGTCGAGGGCTTCTTCGGAGATGCGCGGGGCGGTGACGAGGCAGGGGAGCGGTTGGCGCTGCTTGGTCCATTCGGACATCGGCGTGCCGGTGATGTAGTGGACTTCGAGGGCGCGGATGACGCGGCGGAGGTTGCGGGCGTCGATCCGCCCGGCGGAGACGGGATCGTGGCGGGCGAGTTCGCGGTGCAGGGCGTCCGCGCCGTAGGCGTTGGCGAACGCTTCCAAGTCGCCGCGGAGGCGCTCGT
The DNA here is from genome assembly GCA_965205165.1 of Dehalococcoidia bacterium. Lineage (GTDB taxonomy): Bacteria > Chloroflexota > Dehalococcoidia > Bin125 > Bin125 > CBDESM01. Next base: position 2,755,153 of record OZ242037.1, on the reverse strand, counting down.
TGGGGGCGGCGGGCGGGACGACCCAGCCCTCGATCAGGGCGGTCACGTACTGGCCGCTGCCGCCGACGATGACGGGGAGCTTGCCGCGGGCTTCGATGTCGGCGACAGCGGCGCGGGCGGCGGCGAGGAACTCGGCGAGCGAGCAGCGGACGATGGGCGCGGCAATGTCGAGGCAGTGGTGCGGGACCGCCTCGCGCATCTCGGCGGTCGGCTTGGCGGTGCCGATGTCAAGGCGGCGGTAGACCTGCCGGCTGTCGGCGCTGACGACTTCGCCGTCGAGCGCCCGGGCGATGCGGACGCCCCACTCGGACTTGCCCGACGCGGTCGGGCCGACGACGGCGACCGCGCGGGGCCGGTCAGGCGGCGGCGATGGCACGGGTGATGGCGCTGAAGGCGTCGAGGTCGAGCGACGCGCCGCCGACTAGGGCTCCGTCGACGTCGGGCTGGGCCATGAAGTCGGCGATGTTGCCGGGCTTGACGGAGCCGCCGTAGAGGATGCGGGTCGCATCGGCGCGATCGGGGCCGATCAGCGCGGCGAGCTTGGCGCGGATCGAGGCGGCGGTCTGCTGTGCGGTTTCGGGCGTGGCCGGCTCGCCGGAGCCGATCGCCCAGACGGGCTCGTAGGCGATCACGAGGTCGTCGGGGGAATCGGGGCCGAGGATCGCGAGCTGGCGGTTGAGGACGGCGTCGGTGCGGCCCTCGTCGCGCTCGGCTTGGGTTTCGCCGATGCAGAGGATCGGCGCGAGGCCGTGCCGCTTGGCGGCGGCGAGCTTGGCTTCGAGCGCGATTTCGTCCTCGCAGAAGTACTGGCGGCGCTCGGAGTGGCCGAGGATCACCCAATCGGCGAATTCGGCGGCTTGGGCCGGGGAGACTTCGCCGGTGAACGCGCCGCTGTCGGCGTGGTGCATGTTCTGCGCGGCGGCGCGGATCCGCGTCGTTGCGAATGCCGTGGCGGCGATGGGGAGCTGCAGGAAGCCGGCGGCGATCACGATGTCGGCTTCGCCGGCCGGGTCGATCTGCGCGAGGGCCTTGCAGAACTCCGCGGCTTCGCCGGAGCGCTTGTGCATCTTCCAGTTGGCGGCGCTGATCGGGCGGCGGGGCATCGGTCAGCGGTTCCGGACGTCGGGGAGGGCGCTGATGCCGGGCAGCGGGCGGCCTTCGAGGAATTCGAGCGCCGCGCCGCCGCCGGTGCTGATATGCGTGAGCTTGCGGGCGGCGGGCATGCGGGCGATGGCGGCGGCGGTGTCGCCGCCGCAGACGATGGCGCGCGCCTTGTCCTGCGACTCCAGCTTGCCGAGCGCGATCGCCATGGCCTTGGTACCGCCGGCGAATGCCTCGCGCTCGGCGAGGCCGAGCGGGCCGTTCCAGACGATCGTGTCGCATTCTTCGACGGCGGCGGAGAACCGCTCGATGGTGGACGGGCCGACGTCGAGGATCTGGGTCTCTTCGGGCATGGTCTCTTCGGCGAAGATGAAGGGCCGGGCCTGGGGCGGGTGATCCGCGCCGCGGGCGATGATGCAGTCGCTGGGCAGCAGGACCTTGCACTTCTTCTTCTCGGCGAGGGCGAGGATGGACCGGGCTTCGGATGCGAGGTCGGTTTCGGCGAGCGAGTTCTCGATCGGCGTGCCCTGGGCGTGGAGGAAGGTGTTGGCCATGGCGCCGCCGATGCAGAGCACGCCGGCGGTGGAGGCGAGCCGCTTGAGCAGGTCGAGCTTGTCGGAGATCTTCGCGCCGCCGCTGATGATGCCGAGCTTGCCGGCCCCGCCGTCGACGATCGGCTGGAAGATGTCGATCTCCTTCTGCAGCAGGCTGCCGGCGGCGGCTGGCAGGTGCTTGGCGACCGCGACGGTGGAGGCGTGCGCGCGATGGGAAGCGCCGAAGGCGTCGTTGACGTAGACGTCGGCGAGCGCGGCGAGCTGGCCGGCGAATTCCGGATCGTTGGCCTCTTCGCCCTCATGGAAGCGCAGATTCTGCAGGACGAGCACTTGGCCGGGCTGCAATTGGCCGGCCATCTCCTGCGGGATGCTACCGATGCAGTCGGGCGCCATCAGCACGTTCTGCTTGAGCAGGCGGGCGAGGCGGATGGCGGCGGGCGTGAGGTCGCCGCGGGCATCGGGCCGCCCGCCGGGGCGGCCGAGGTGGGAGCAGCAGATCACCGACGCGCCGGCGCGGATCAGGTACTGGATGGTCGGCAGCGCGGCGGCGATGCGGGTGTCGTCCATCACGCGGTCGCCGGCCATCGGCACGTTGAAGTCGACGCGGAGCAGGACGCGCTTGCCGGCCAGGTCCGCTTCCGAGAGGTCGCGGAGGGTGCGCTTCCGCATCTTGCGCCGGCTCAACGGGGCACCTCATCGAGCGCGGCCGCCAGATTGGATTTCGTCATGTTCGAGTTGTCGTCTCCAGAATTGCCGGGCTTGAACTGCGAGGGCACTTCGTTCTCGCTGAGGACGCCTTGCCTGACGCGCTCCTCGTTGATGTAGCGCTGAGCGGTGGCGGGGGGCACGGCGGGGAACCTGCGGTTGGCTTCCCACTTGCTCAGGGGCTGCGTGTTCCGATTGCCGCTCGCGTCGGTGGCGGGTTTGAATTCGAGCGTCTGCAGGAGGGCTTTGAGTTCCCTCTGCTGCGCGCTTTTCGGATCGGATCGCTCTGCAGTTCGCTCTTCGAGGGCGGCGAGTTTGGCGAGGCGGCGGGAGTGGCGGCCGCCTTCGAATTCAGCATTGATGAAGGTCTTGACGATCTCGGAGGCGACGGCGGAGCCGACGACGTACGCGCCGAGGGCGAGGATGTTGCAGTCGGTGTGCTCGCGGGCGCGACGGGCGGTCCAGGAGTCCGTGCAGAGGGCGGCGCGGGCGCCCGGGATCTTGTTGGCGGCGATGCTGACTCCGACGCCGTTGGAGCAGATGACGATGCCAAGATCGTGGTCGCCGGCGACCACGGCTTCGGCCAGCGGTTCGGCGATGTCGGGGTAGTCCACGGAGTCGGCGTCGGGGCAGCCGTAGTCGGCGATGTCGTGGCCAGCGCCTTCAAGTTCGGCGGTCAGCTGCTGGCGCAGCCCGTAGCCGGCGTGGTCGCTGCCGATCGCGATGCGCACGGTGCTTCCGCTCCTCGACTCACCCGGCGCCTTCGAGCGCCGCTTCGGAGAGGCCCCAAGCCGACAGCAGGAACTCTCCGACTTCGGGCCGCCACGGCGCGCCGCGGCGCAGCAGGCGCGGCTGGCCGCCCGTCAGGTCGAGCATAGTGGAGGGCGATCCGGCAGGCATCCGGCCGCCTTCGCCGAGCACGAGCAGGTCGCCGCCGAGCTGGCGCGCGACCTCGTCCGCCGTGAGCGCGGCCGGCTGGCCCGAGCGGTTGGCGCTGGTGCCGGTGATGGGAGCGCCGAACTCGTCCAGTACCGACCGAGCGACCGGGTGGTCGGGGATGCGCAGGGCGATCGTCTCCGCCGTCGCGGTGGTCTCGAACTGCGGGTTGAGCGGGAAGATCAGCGTGATCGCGCCGGGCCAAACGCGGCGGGCGAGCTCGATGGCGCGCTCGTCCTCGACGACGGCGACGCGGGGGAGCCAGTCGAAATCGGGCAGGAAGACGGGCATCGCTTGGTTGCGCGACCGTCCTTTGACGACATAGACTTGAGCGACTGCGGCGGCGTTCGCCGCATCAGCAGCGAGCGCGTACTGCGTATCCGTCGGAATGCCGACGACTTGCCCTGCTTGAAGCGCCTGGCTCGCACGTGATTTTAGGGAATCCTGCCTGTCATCCACCATGTGTTGCCGCCTGCTACCCTCTCATCTCGCGATCTGCTATACAGCATAGACGATTGAGCAGAACCAGTGAACAGCTGCGGAATTGCCACGTGGAGATGTCATGGCCAGCCACGAGATGCCACACGAATCGATCGTCATTTTGGACATGGGTTCGCAGACTTCGATGCTGATCGCCCGGCGCATCCGCGAGTTGAACGTCTACTGCGAGCTGGTGTCGCCAACACAGACTCGTGCCGAGATCGCGCGGTTGAATCCTAAGGGCGTGATCCTCTCAGGTGGTCCTTCATCTGTGCATGACTGCGACGCGCCCCGAGCTCCGGCGTGGGCTCTGAGCGGTGAACTGCCCCTCCTCGGAATCTGCTATGGGATGCAGGAGATTGCGTTTCAGCTAGGGGGGCGGGTGGACAGGGCGGCTGAACGTGAGTTCGGCCCTGCTGTCGTCACTCATGATGGGAAAGACCCCATGTTCGTGGGGCTTCCCGAGCCCATGGACGTCTGGATGTCACATGGCGACCATGTCAGTGCTCTCCCGCACGGCTTTGTCTCGACCGCGTGGACTGACGACATAGGCATCGCAGGGATGAGCGACGCTGACGAGCGCCGTTTCGGCATCCAGTTCCACCCAGAAGTCTCACACACATCTCAGGGTGCCGATCTGCTCGCCAACTTCGTGCAAGGAGTCTGCGGATGCCAAGGCGATTGGACTCCCGGGAGCTTCGTGGACAACGCCGTCGAGAGCATTCGGGCGCAAGTCGGCAAAGGACGTGTTCTTTGTGCGCTCAGCGGCGGAGTAGATTCCGCAGTGGCAGCCGCACTTGCGCACAGGGCCGTAGGAGATCAGCTCACTTGCGTCTTCGTTGACAATGGTCTAATGCGCCTCGGAGAAATGGAGCAGGTCGCCGCCACCTTCCGCGACACGATGAACGTGGACCTACGCACCGTGGATAACGGAGCGTTCTTCCTTGAGAAACTGGCGAGTGTCACAGACCCAGAGCTCAAGCGCAAACGCGTTGGCGAGGCATTCATCGCGGTTTTCGAGCAGGCAGCGCGAGAGATCGGTCAAGTGGACTTCCTCATCCAAGGAACGACTTACCCAGATGTTGTCGAAAGTGGCGGAGTAGGGGGCAGTTCTGTCGCCATCAAGTCTCACCACAACGTGGGCGGGCTTCCGGCAGACATGAGATTCGAGCTCGTCGAGCCGCTTAGACACCTCTTCAAGGACGAGGTCCGAGCAGCTGGCCGCGAGCTCGGCCTGCCTGACGAAATCGTCCACCGTCAGACGTACCCTGGCCCGGGCCTCGCGATCCGGATCATCGGCGAGGTCACCCGTGATCGTGTCAGCGTGCTCCAGCGGGCTGACACGATCGTCCTTGAAGAGGTTCGTGCCGCTGGTCTCTACAACGATCTCTGGCAGTCATTCGCGATCCTCACTGATACCCGAACAGTCGGAGTTCAAGGCGATGCCCGCACCTATGGCAATGTCCTCGCCGTCCGTGCGGTTTGCGCAGACGACGCAATGACTGCCGATTGGGCCCGGTTGCCACACGAGCTTCTGGCGCGTATCTCCAGCCGCGTCATCAACGAAGTCCCTGAGATCAATCGCGTCGTGTACGACATCACCCCAAAACCGCCTGGCACGATCGAGTGGGAGTAGGACAAGCACCTTGATGGTGATCACGATCTGCATGAGCATGCTGCTGAAGCACCGGCTGGACGAGGTGGGCGCGGCTCTCCGGGCGGCAGGGCACGAGCCGCTGTCGCCGATCGACACGCCGGATTTCGACTACGTCGGCTCGACCGACGAGCAGCGGGCGCAGCTGAAGCGCGATCGCGACCTGATCCGCGAGCATTGGCGCAAGATCGAGCGTTCGGACGCGATCCTCGTGCTCAACGAGGACCTGCCCGGGCGCCCGAACTACATCGGCGGGAACTCGTTCCTGGAGATGGGCTTCGCGCACGTGCTCGAGCTGCCGATCTACCTGATGCAGGAGGTGCCGGAGAGCCCGTACCGCAGCGAGATGCTGGCGATGGACCCGATCGTCCTCCACGGCAACCTGTCGCGCATCCCCGCCGCCGTCGCGGCCGGCTGACTCGATGCGCGTCCTGATCGTCGGCGGCGGCGGACGCGAGCACGCGCTCGCTTGGGCGGTGTCGCGCAGTCCCGATTGCGACGCGATCTTCTGCGCGCCGGGCAACGGCGGCACTGCCACGCTCGGCGAGAACCTGCCGATCGATGCGATGGATCTCGAGGCGATCGCGGCCGCGGCGACGGCCAAGCGCGTTGACCTTGCGATCATCGGTCCGGAGGATCCGCTGGCCGCCGGCATTTCAGATCGGCTCCGCGCGGTCGGCATCCGCACGTTCGGGCCTTCCGCTGCTGCGGCGAGAATCGAGTCGTCGAAGAGCTTCGCCAAGGAGGTCATGCAGACCGCGAGCGTGGCCCATGCCGGCGGGGAGGTCTTCACCGACGCGACCGCGGCTCACAAGTGGATCGAGATGCTCGGCCCGGCCGACCTGCCCGTGCTCAAGGCCGACGGGCTTGCGGCGGGGAAGGGGGTGGTCGTCCCCGAGCAGATCGACGAGGCGCACAACGCGGTCGAACAGCTCTTCAAGATCTCCGCTCGGCTTGTGATCGAAGACCGGCTGGCCGGGCGGGAAGTCTCCTCGATGGCGATATCCGCCGGAGGCGCGCTGCTGCCGCTTCCGCTCGCCTGCGACTGGAAGCGGATCGGAGACGGCGATACCGGCCCGAACACGGGCGGCATGGGCGTTTACGCGCAGCCGCGATTCGCGGGCAGCGCGGCCGAGATCGCCGAGCGGGTTCACGAACCCGTCCTCGTCGAACTCGCCGAACGGAATGCGGCATTCGAGGGGTTGCTCTACGCGGGCCTCATGGTCGACGGCGACGAGCGGCGCGTACTCGAGTTCAATGCGCGGTTCGGGGATCCGGAGACGCAGGTGGCCCTGCCCCTGCTCGATGGCGATGTCCTCCACCTGCTCAACGAGGCGGCGTACGGCCGCATCGACAAGGACGCCGTTACGGCGAGCGATGACACGGCTGTGGGCGTGGTGATGGCGAGCGGCGGGTATCCGGGCGCTTACGAGACCGGCTTCGAGATCAGCGGGCTGGATGCGGTCGACGACGATGTGCTGGTCTTCCACGCGGGCACCGCGCTGGACGAGGGCGGCAAAGTCGTCACATCCGGCGGGCGCGTGCTCTGCGTCGTGGCCTGCGGGCCGGACCGGGAGACGGCGCGGGAGATCGCCTACGACAACGTCCGCCGCATCTCGTTCGGGAACATGTACTACCGCAAGGACATCGCGCTGCTCGAGGCCGCGGGCGCGGGATAAACTGGCCGCGCACTGCGCAGATGCGCGGAAAGGCGGCAGCGTGGCAGACCCAAACCTCCAATCGCACGATGAAGCCCAGCGGATCGAGATGTTCGAGGGCGTCGCGCGGCGGACGCTCAACGCGGGCGACCTCACGTCGATCCACGAGATCGAGATCGCGACGGGCGCGACGGTGCCGATGCACACGCACCCGCACGAGCAGATCGGCTACCTCGTCTCCGGCCGCGTCCGCTTCGAGCTCGCCGGCGAAGTCAAGGAACTTTCGGCCGGCGACTCGTGGATCATCCCGGGCGAGGCGCCGCATGAAGTGACGGCGCTGGAGCCGTCGGTCGCGCTGGACATCTTCTCGCCGCGACGCGACGAATACATCCCCTGATGATCCCGCGCTACCAGCGGCCGCAGATGGCCGCGCTCTGGACCGACGACGCCAAGTGGGAGCGCTGGCTCGCCGTCGAGATCGCGGTGGTCAACGCCTGGGCCGACGAAGGAGTCGTCCCGCGCGGGGACGCGGAGCTGATCGCGGCCAACGCATCGTTCGACACGGCCAAGATCGACGAGTACCAGATCGCCATCCACCACGACACGCACGCCTTCCTCAAGTCGGTGGCCGACTCGCTCGGCCCCGAATCGCGCTGGGTGCATCACGGGCTGACGACGAACGACGTATGGGACACGGCGTCAGCGCTGCAAATGCGCGACGCGGCGGCGCTGTTGGAGGACGATCTGGCGGCGCTGCACGATGCGGTGCTGGAGCAGGCGATCAAGCACAAGCACGCGGTCTGCATCGGGCGGACGCACGGGATTCATGCGGAGCCGACGACGTTCGGGCTGAAGCTGGCGAGCTGGGTGGACGAGCTGCGGCGGCACCAGCGACGGCTGGCGGAAGCCAAGGCGGAGATCGCGGTGGGCAAGATCTCCGGCGCCGTGGGCACGCACGCGACGGTTCCGCCGTGGGTCGAAGAGCGCGTGTGCAAGGAGCTCGGCCTAGGCGTCGAGGCGATCTCAACGCAGGTGGTGCAACGCGACCGGCACGCGCATTTCATCGCGGTGCTGGCGGGCGTCGCAGCCTCGCTCGAACGCTTCGCGACGGAAATCCGGCACTTGCAGCGCACGGAGGTCGGCGAGGCGCAGGAACCGTTCGCGGAGGGACAGGCGGGCTCGTCGGCGATGCCGCACAAGAAAAACCCGGAGAAGTGCGAGCGCGTCTGCGGCCTCGCGCGCACGATCCGGGCGAACGCGATGACGGCGTTCGAGAACGTGGCTCTGTGGCACGAGCGGGACATCTCGCACAGCAGCGCCGAGCGGGTGCTGATCCCGGACGCCTGCCAGGCGCTGGACTACATCCTCGACCTCTTCACCTGGGTGATGCGCGGCCTCGTCGTCAACGAAGAGCGGATGCGGCGCAACATCGACGCGAGCCACGGCCTCGTCTACAGCCAGCGCGTGCTGCTCGCGCTCACGGAAGCCGGGATGGACCGCGAACAGGCCTACCGCAAGGTGCAGAAGCACGCGCTCGAAGCTTGGGACACGCAAACCCCGTTCCGCCCGAAGATCGAGTCCGACCCCGAGATCGCCGCGCATCTCAAGCCAAACCAGATCGACGGCCTCTTCGACCCTTCCTACTTCGTCCAGCACGTCGAAGCATCCTTCGAGCGGCTCGGGTGATAGGTCCAGACAATGGCCACTCGAAGGGCTACCAAGGAAGAGATTCTCAACGGAACCCTCGCCGCCCTGTTGACCGAGCGTGGAATCCCTTGTGAGGCGGAACTCTTCGAGAAACGCAAAAGGATGGACATCGTCGCATATGCCGACGGATTCCGTGTTGTGATCGAGGCCGAAACGGGCTACAGGAAGCACGCCCAAGCGATCAAGGACGCCGATCGACGCCTGCGGCAAGGGCTGACCGTTGCCGTCTTTGCCCTTTGCTATCCCGACCGCGTCGGAGCAGACGAGCTCGAAGATGCGGAATTCCATTGGCTGCTGCGCACTCGACCAGATGCGCCTGCGGGCGAGCGGTTCTGGTCGAGCGGGGACATCGATGACCTCGCTTCGGCAGTTCGCCAAGCCCCTCGCGCCGTACCGGGCGTCGACGCAGCCGCGCAGTCGCTTTCCGACGCGCTCGATGACGCGGTAAGCCGCTTGTCGACGCCGACGCGCCGGGTGCTCGCCGGCGTGCTCGATCTGGATCATGTCAACATCACGACCGAGGATCGCTACCGGACCACCGCGAAGAGATGCCTGCTGGTGATCGCCACCGCGATGCTCTTCCATCACCGCCTGCAAGGGCACCTTCCCGCACTGCCGCCGAACGCGCTGGCGCAGCCATGGCCGCCGGCAACCGCCTCGCAATGCGCCACCGCCGCGAGCACGGTCATCTCAGCGCACTTGGAGGCATGGGCGGCCATTTTGCAGGTTGATTACCGCCCGATCTTCGAAACGGCATCGGCAGCGCTGAGCGTCATCCCGACAGATACCGATTCGAAGGAGACCATCTACCAGCTGGCCCAGTCCGTATCCAACATCGCCGATCAGGTCACCGGCTCTCGCCATGACCTGCTTGGGCGCATCTTCCACCGCGTCCTGGACACGTCCAGATACGACGGCTCCTACTACACATCGACAGCAGCTGCAGTCCTCCTGGCGCACTTGGCCATTCGCCGCGATGATCAGGACTGGCGCGATCCGAACGTGCTGAGCCGAATGCGCATCGGCGATCCGGCTTGCGGCACGGGCACCCTCTTGATGGCGGCGGCTGAGCGTATTCGCGACCTGCAAGGGCAACTTGACGAGGAAACCGCGCAAGCGGTGGATCTCTGCCTGGTCGAAGACGTGCTTCACGGCTACGACGTCAACCTCACGGGCGCGCATATGGCGGCGACCACGCTGGGAATGCTCTCCCCGAGCACCAAGTTCGGCAGGATGAACATCCACCGCACGCTCTTGGGCATGTATGAAGGCGAGCCGCGCATCGGATCGCTGGAGTTCTTGGACGGCCAGCCGAGACTCGAAGAGTGGCCGACAACGCGCCAAGTCCGGACTCGCTCCGAACGAGTCGGCGAAGAGACGGAAGCCGAAGTCCACACTCCGCCAGAGATGGATTTGGTGATCATGAATCCGCCGTTCACGCGGTCCGACATCCGCTATGACCAGTTCGCGCCCGAAGTCGAAGAGGCGCTGAAAGGGCGCGAGAAGCAGATCGTGTCCAATCAGCCGTTCCAAGACGCCGCACCGTTGTTTTCGTCGGGCGGCATCTTCGTGGCGCTCGGAACCCGCATGGCGAAGGCAGTAGACGGCACTCTCGCCATGGTGTTGCCCTTGGTCGCGCCCACTTCGCCGGGCAACTCGGATCTCCGAAAATTCATGGCGAAGCATTTTCACGTGGAGACGATTCTCAGCTCGCATGATCCTGAACGGATATTCTTCTCCGAGAACACCAACATCGGCGAGGTCTTGATCGTCTGCCGCCGCTGGCCCTCCGATCAAGAGCGCCCCCCGACCAGAGTGATCAACCTCGCGCACAATCCGGCGACTGCGGCCGAGGCCCTCTCCATTGCATCGCAAATCGAACAAGGAATCGAAGAACACTGCACGATCCAGATGGTTCCCGCCGACCGGATCGCGGATGGTCGCTGGGATGCCGTGAACTTCTTCTCCCCGCTGCTCGCCGCCGCGTATTCAGCAATGAGCAACGGCAGCGCAGGAGGCGCGACGTTCGTGCCGCTGCGGGCGATTGCCGACGTGGGACCTCAAGGCCGACGCATCCATGACACCTATCGCAAGCGAATGATGCCTTCCGAGTCGGGCCGTCGCGCGCTCTGGCACATCAAAAACGACGTCACGCAAACGATGGCTGCGCACCCCGACGTGTACATTGAACCAATCCCTGCAAAGCGGGATCTCGCCGACGCGTACTGGGCACAGCGGAGTCGGCTGCTCCTGCCTCACCGGCTTTCGTTCCCGCAGGCCCGCGTCGTTTCGGTGCTGCTCAACGAGCCAGTGCTCGGTCAGCAGTGGGCGCCGTGCCGCCCGCACGGGGATCAAGACGACCGCCTCTCAATGGCCCTATGCGCGTATTTCAACTCCGCAATCGGCGTACTCGCGTTGCTCGGCGATCGGAGAAACAAGAAACCGCCATACCCCTCATTCGCCCTCGAAACGCTGCGGCATGTCCCCGCGCCGAATCTGCCCACTCTGCCCGCCAGCGCAGTAGACCGCTTGGTCAGCGCATTCCGGGAGGTCGCAGGCGAGGTGCTTCTCCCACTTTGCGACATGGAGAAGGATGCCGGACGCAGATGCCTAGATGACGCTGTTGCAGACGCCTTGCGGCTTGACGGCGAATGGGTCGCTGCGGCACGACGCGAGCTGGCTCGCGAACCGTCGATCACCAATCGTCGTTATCGTGCGGATTCGGAGGATGACCAGTGACCGTGACGATGAAAGCCGGCCTCGACCTGCCGCTTAAGCGGGGGGAGAGGCGTTCGGCAGGTCCGGGGATGCGCGGACTTGTTCTTGCGGTGATCTTCGCCTCGGTGCTGGTTGCGGGCGGCTGCACGGATGCCGTCCGCACGCCGCGGTCGGCGCTCTTGGAGCGGGTTGAAGAGGCGAACGCGGACGCGGAGCCGTTCGGGAACGGCACTTGGGAGGTGGGCGTCGACATCCAGCCGGGCATCTACCGCGCATGGCGCGATCCCGAGGTCTTGGCGGGCTTGTGCGTCGGCACGCGGGTCGGCGATGCGGAGAGCGGTTACTCCCCGCTGTCCGGAACGGGCGCGTACGACGGCGCGGCGATCATCGAGATCTCGACATCCGATACCCGCTTCCGCTCGGAAAACTGCACGGCTTGGGAGCCGTACCGGCCGCCGGCCGAGCCGCGAGACGAGTTCGGGCCGGGGACGGTGATCACGGGCTTGGACGTGCGCCCCGGTCTGTACGTCTCGGCGAATGCCGGCACCGACCGCTCTTGCTTCTGGGTGAAGCTGCCCGGCTTGGCCGGCTGGCCGTCCGGCTTCGACCTCGAAAACATGTCCCACAGCTACGAGTCCCGGCGCGCCATCGTCGAGCTGTCTGATGCCGATCCCGTGTTTGAATCGCAGGGCTGTTCGACCTGGCGGCGCGTGGACTCGATGGACGAAATCGAGCGTTGGCCGGAGATTGACCTGCCTGACGGCATTCCGCCGGGGCTCTGGCTGGTCGGGCGCGAGGTCGAGCCGGGGACCTACGTTGCGGAGCAGGACATAGCCGGCGTTACCGAGTGCCAATGGCGGCGGCTCGCCGGCTTCGGCGGCGCCGGTGACGATGTGCAGGCACGCGATCAAGTCGTCGACATACGCGAGCCGCTCACGGTCTCCATCGAGGAAGACGACGTCGCCTTCGCCACCGACGGCTGCACGGACTGGCGGCGCGTCGACTCGTGAGCCGCTTCCGCGACGGGTGCGATTACCATCTCCGTGCAAGCGCGACCTGATTGGAGCTGCCGTCGTGACCGTGATGATGGAAGCCGACCTCGACCTGCCGCTCAAGCGGGGGAAGGTGCGGGACGTCTACGACTTGGGCGACCGGCTGCTGATCGTGGCGACCGACCGGGTGTCGGCGTTCGACGTGGTGCTGCCGAACGGGATCCCGGACAAGGGGCGGGTGCTGACGCAGATGTCGGCGCACTGGTTCGAGGCGACCTCGTCGGTCGTCCCCAACCACATGATCCGGGTGATCTCATCCACCGACAATCCCGACATCCCGGTGCCGCTGGGGCCGGAGTACGTCGGCCGGACGATGCTCGTGCAGAAGGCGGAGGCGGTGATGCTCGAGGCGGTCGTGCGCGGCTACCTCGCCGGCTCGGGCTGGGCCGAGTACCAGCAGTCGCAGACGGTCTGCGGCATCCCGCTGCCGGCGGGGCTGCGCGAGTCGGACGCGCTGCCGGAGGCGATCTTCACGCCGTCCACCAAGGCGGAGGTCGGCCACGACGAGAACATCACCTACCAGCAGGCGGAGGAGATCGTCGGGGCGGAGATCGCCAACACGGTCAAGGTGCGCTCGATGGCGCTCTACCTCTTCGGCCTCGAGCATGCGCGCGGCGCCGGCTTCTTCCTCGCCGACACCAAGTTCGAGTTCGGCGTCGTGCAGAACGGGCAGGGCGAGGACGAGGTGATCCTGATCGACGAGGCGCTCACGCCGGACTCGTCGCGCTTCTGGGACTCCGAGGTCTACAAGCCCGGCCAATCGCAGCCGTCCTATGACAAACAGCCGCTCCGCGACTGGCTCTCCGCCAGCGGCTGGGACAAGGAGCCGCCGGGCCCCGAGCTGCCGGACGACCTCATCGGCGAGCTGCGCGACCGCTACATCTCCGCCTTCCGCCGCGTCACCGGGCGGGAACTGATCGGCGCGGAGTAGTGCGCTACCGCGCCGACGTGCATGTGCGGCTGAAGCGGACGGTCAACGACCCGCAGGGGCTGGCGATCCGCGGCGGGCTGCACTCGCTGGGCTACGAGGCGGTGGAGCAGGTGCGGGCGGGCAAGCTGATCGAGGTCTGGCTGGACGCGGCCGACGAGGGCGAGGCGCGGCGGCTGGCGGACGAGATGAGCGATCAGCTGCTGGCCAATCCGGTGATCGAGGAGTACGAGATCGAGATCGCCGCGGTCGAGGACTAGCCGAGCGAGCCTTTGGTGCTGGGGGCGTCGCCGCCGATCACGGTCGCGGCATCGCGGATGCAGCGGGCGAGCGCCTTGAACGCGGCCTCGAGGATGTGGTGCTCGTTCTCGCCGGCGAGCTGGCGCAGGTGCAGGGCGAAGCGGCCCTCGTGGGCGAGCGTTTCGAGGAAGTGCTTGGCCATCGAGGCCGGCAGCGCGCCGATCATCGGGGCGGGGAAGGCCAGCGAGACCGAGGCGTAGGGACGCCCGCTGAGGTCGAGGGCGCAGTGGATCAGCGCCTCGTCGAGGGGGACGGAGCGGTCGGCGAACCTGGCGATGCCGGCGCGGTCGCCCAGGGCTTCGTTGAATGCGCGGCCGAGCGCGATGCCGGCATCCTCGACGGTGTGGTGCGCGTCGACGTGCAGGTCGCCGGAGGCCTGCACCTTCAGGTCGAGGCCGCCGTGCTTGGCGAGCTGGTTGAGCATGTGGTCGAGCATGCCCACGCCGGTGTCGACCTCGGCCGCGCCGGAGCCGTCGATCTCCAGTTCGACGGAGATCCGCGTTTCCTTGGTCTGGCGGGAGATGGCCGCAGTGCGCATGATCCCACTGTCGCGCCGGCGGGGCGCGGTGTCTAGGGATTCCGCGTAACGAATTGGCGAGGCGGGTAAGATGCTGGCAACGCCGACGTTGGGCGAGGAGGACGCGGGTGACCAAGGACGAGCTGATCGAAAGGTTGAACGAGGACTTGGCGCGGGAATACGCGGCGGTGATCATGTACGTGACGTACGCGGCGCGGGCGACCGGGCCGTACCGGCCTCAGCTGTCGCAGTTCTTCGAGTCGGAGGTGGCGGGGGAGCAGGCGCACGCGCTGTACTTGGCGAACAAGATCACGGCGATGGGCGGCGAGCCGACCACGATGCCCGCGCCCGTGCCCCTGCCCCACGGCAACCGCGCCATGGTCGAGGCCGTGCTCAAGCTGGAGCGCGGCGCGACCGAGGGCTACACCGAGCGGGCCAAGCAGGCCGAGGCCGCGGGCGACAAGGGCCTCGCCGTCCAGCTCGAAGATTTCGTGCGCGACGAGAGCGCCCACGCCGAAGAGGTCGAGCGCATCCTCCGCGATTGGCCGCTCTAGGCCGGCTTCTCCGTCGTCCGCTCCTCGATCGCGTAGAGATCGTCCATCCCCGCCGCCTGCTGGACTTCGCGGTAGAGGGCCATCAGCTCGTCCACCTCGCGCCCCGACGCGCCGCTGGCGGCGATCGAGCGGTAGGCGTCGCGCACGGCCTCGTACATCAGCACCTGCCCCGTGAACGGATCGATCAACAGCGTGAAGCCGTGCCCGGCCAGCGCGGCCGCGTCCAGCCGGTCTGCCGGCGCCATCAGCGACAGCGGGTGCGGCAAGCGTCGCCCCGCCTCCGCGATCTGATCCTCGCCCGACGGGAACAGCATCAGGACATCGGCTCCGGCCTCCTTATAGGCCAGCGACCGCGCGACCGCCGCATCGAACGACTCATTCCGCACCGCGCCGGTCCGCGCGATGATCAGCATGTCGGGGTCCCGCCGCGCCGCAGCCGCCTCCCGCACCTTCTCGACCATCGTCTCCATCGGCACGAGGTGCTCCACCCCCTTGTGGTGGTGCGCCCGCTTCGGCGCGACCTGATCCTCGATCTCGATCGCCGCCGCCCCCGCCGCCTCAAGTTCCCGCACCGCGCGGGTCAAGTGGACCGCGTCGCCGAACCCGACCCCCGCATCGACGATCAGCGGGATGCCGGAGCGGGCCGTGATCTGCCGCGTCAGCGTCGCAACCTCCGTCAACGTCAGCAGCGCCTCCGAAACCGCCAGCTGGAACCCGAACCCGCCACCGGAGAGGTACGCCGCCCCGAAGCCAAGCGATTCAGTCAGCCGCGCAGTGAGCGGATCCAAGGCGACAGGCGCGAGGATGGACTCGCCGGCTCGCACCCTGGCTGCGAATTCAGCTCGCGTGGTCATCGCTCATCCTCCCGCGGCAGCCCCACAAAATCAGGAAGCATCCGCCCCACGATGCTATCTACACCGCAAGGAGGCGAACCTGCCTGCCGCGGACGGAGCCCCCTTGATGGGGCCGGCAGGCCGCCGCGCGTCTTCGCGTGCGGATATGATGGGGCAAGCGGACGATCGCAGCAGGGTTGGAGGCGATGATGGCGAACGAGACGACCACCGTCATCGTGGCGAGGCTCGTGGCTGTTGGCGTGGTGATCGCGGCGATCGTGTTCGCCTCGGTCGATGGCAGCCGGGACGCGATCATCGCGGCCTTGGGAATCATCGGCGGGGTGGCCGTGATGTTCGGCTGGGCCGTTCCGGTGCGGCTCGTGGGGTTGCCGGGATCCAAGGCGATGGCCTCGTACGTTGACGACGTTGAGGGGCAGCGGAAGTCCGCCGAATAGGGCGCTTCGCGCTGGCAATCGGACGGGGAACACGGCCTACAAGGCATCGTCGGGCAGCGAAATCACGCCGGTGGCGGCGAGCCTGTCGATCTCGGCATCGGTGCGGCCGGTTGCGCGGAGTATCTCGCGGGCGGCCACCTGCGGCTCGGCGAGCATTGACGGGATGCCGTTGAGCGGCGCGACGATGCAGACGCCGGCTCGCACCCTGGCTGCGAATTCGGCTCGCGTGGTCATTGATCGTCCTCCGCCGCCGAGCGCGCGAAATCGGGAAGCATGCGGGCGGCGATGCTGTCAATCTCGCGGAGTTCCCTTGCGAACGTGCCGGGGTATTCAGGCTCGGTATCAGATTGGACGGCGGCCGCGATTGCGGCGGCGAGTTCGGCCAGTCGGCGGTGGCCGCCAACTTCGGGGTTGTAGCGCGGGATCGGCACCTTCTCCAGCGGCGTCTTGTCGAAATCCCGGCCGCTCTTGCGGGCGAAGCGGTAGGCGAAGGCGAGGGCCGGCGCGTTCAAGAGGGCGCAGAGGTAGTGCCCTTCTTCTTCTGATCCGACCGGTACGCGGTAGAGCTTGTTCTCCACGATGGCGGTCGCCACCGCGGCCCGCAGATTCGATCCGGACTTGTTGTAGACGACGCTCAAGCCGGGCGGCCACTGCGTCTCCAGCTGCTTGCGGTAGTTCAGCTTGGCCGCCAGATTTTGGGGCGTCGTCGCGCCTTTGGGCGCGTGGCGCTGGTAAGTATCCGACAACCGCCGCCAAGATGCGCTGCGCTTGCAGGCCTCGTCGTCCGACAGCAGTTGCCCGGATTCGTTGGGAATCACGCCCTGCGCGAGCGGGTGGAGGATGGCGAACGGCGCCAAGTTGTCCGGATCCGCGTAACTGACCCGCCAATGATCGGGGACGTCATCGAGTTCGAACGGTTGGAATTGCGACCACGGCGGCTTCGCCTTGGTCGGTTGCAGCGTGCGCGAGGGATCGCGCGGATCGATCCGGGCCAAGACGGCCGGCCCGATCGTGGTCCCATTCCTTGCCGCCAGCGCGTAGGACGACTGGGACCACTCCAATTCTTCGATCGCGGGGATGACCGCCGCGGCACCCGGTGGAATGCGATCATCGGTCGGGGCGATCTGCGCGTCCGGATCGTTCAGTACGAGACGGCAGGGATTCAGGTAGGGCATGCCGATCACGCATGCTTCCGCGCCGCCGAACGGACGGCGGCGCAGCACTTTTCCATCCAAATGCCGTTCGGTGAGGTCCATTGGGCCATCAAGGTGGCCGTGCTCGCGGAACAGGCGCCAATTCTCCGAGCGGAGCGCGGCGGCATTGAGGACGAACGCGCTTGGATCGTCGGTTGGCTCCGTGAGGAAGACTTCCCTCGTCTCGACCACGAACAAGCCGCCGATATCGAAGCTGCTCGCGCCGCCTTGCGTGGCCGGCATGATCTGCCGCTTCTCCGCAAGCGCCCGCACGTTTTCCTTGCGCGGCGAGGTTTGGATTTCATTCCAGCGCAGCCAAGGCGGGTTGGCGACGATGCGGTTGACCTTGCGTCGGGCGATCGCCCGCGGCATCAGCTGGTTGCGGATGTACCACGCCCAGACACTGTCGCCGTGCTTTTTGATGATCTGGATGAGCGACTCGTGGGCATCGCGTACCCAAGCCGTGTCGTCTTCGTCCATCCCCAGCGTGACCGAGGCGGGCAGCGCCGCTCCGTCGCAGGCCGCCTGCACGAGGTGGTTGAGACGGGCGACGAAGTCCGGCAGGTCGGTGAAGCTGTGCGGCACGTGGAAGCGGTGGCGGCCGTCCGGCGAGGCGAATTCGCTCTCGTCCGGATTGAACAAGTGGCCGGTCAGTCCGGGTACCGCCGTGTCAGACATCAGCAGCGCGTCGCCTTGGTGGACGCTGGGCTCCGCGGGCGCGGGCAGGGCGCGGCGCAGGGTCGCCCGCGCCATCTCCACCGCCACCGGGTGGATGTCGATCCCGTGCACCAAGTGGCTCGCGATCCGCGCCCGGGTCGCGGCGTCCGCGCTGGGCAGGCATCGCGGAATCGCGGCCGAGATCCGCCGCGCCGCGTGGAACAGGAACGTGCCCGAACCGCAAGTCGGGTCCAGCACCCCCATGCCCGCAGGCGGCGCATCCGCCCGATGCGCGGCCTTGATCGCGTCGTCGAGCCAGTCGTCGTCCAGAGTCTCTTCGACGATCAGGTGCGCCAGCCAGTCCGGGGTGTAGTACTCGCCGTAGAGCTTGCGGTCCGCCTTGGGCACGATCTCCATGTAGACGTTGCGCAGCACGTCCGCCTCGCGCGCGCCCCAGTCGTAGCGCTCCACGATGGCGAACAGATCGCGGCTCCACTGCGCACCGCCCGGCGCGTCGGCCAGCCAAGCGACGAAGCCGTCCGTCGGCGGCTCGTACGCGGCACCGTCCAGCGACCGCGAGACGTACCGCGCCAGCGTGACCAGCAGGCAATGGTCGAGGAACAGCGAATCCCGCCGCTCATCCGCCACCTCGATCCCGCTGCCGCGCACCAAGTCGCGCCAGAGCCGCACTTGGGTCTCCGCCGACTCGCCGTCGCGGAGTCCCCAAATGCCGTCCAGCCGATCGCGCAGCGGGCGGAAGAGATCGGCCGGGTTCGCCGGCACCCACGGCTTGCCCGCGGAGCGTTCGGCCAATGCGCGGCAGGCCGCGGCGAGCGCGTCCGGCGAGCGCTCGAATTGCTGCTCGTGCAGCGGGGCGTGCGGAATGCCGTCCGCTCCATCACCTGCGGCCGGCCACTCCCACGCCCACCAGCGGACTCCGTCCGTGAGCGCCCCGATCCACGGCGCATCCGGCGCGGCGGCCGCGACCGGCGAGTTGCGCCGCTCGCGTTCGCGCAGCGCGAGCACGTAGCGCCGAACCTGCTCGTACTGCGTCTCCCCCGGCTGGCTGCCGGGCCGCTCCGGCCCTGCTGCGCCGCGCTCCTTGACTTCGATCACCACCCGTCGCGCCGGCAGGAACAGATCGCAGGGGCCGTCGCCCGTCTGGTGCTGAAGCAGCACCTCGCCTCGCCGCGCCGCCAGCACTTCGTGCAGCGCGGTCTGCACCTCCGCCTCCGAAGCCGGCCCTGATCGGGTCAGCACATTCAAGTGCTTCTTCAGGCGGTCGGACGGGGAGCGCTGGTTACGCGGCATCGTCGGGGAGGGAGATGACGCCAGCGGCGGCGAGCTTGTCGATCTCGGCGTCGGTGCGGCCGGTTGCGCGGAGAATCTCGCGGGTGTGTTGGGCGGGTTCCGATGCGCCGCGGTTGACTTGGGCGGGGGTGCGGGACATTTTGACGGGGGTGGCGGAGACTTTGAGCGTGCTGCCTGCGGCGGTTGGGAGTTCGGCGACCATTTCGCGGGCTGCTATCTGCGGGTCGGCGAGCATCGCGGGTATGTCGTTGAGGGGGGCGACGATGCAGACGCCTTCCAGGGTGCGCTCCCATTCGGCGGTGGTTTGCTTGCGGAAGGCGTCTTCCAGCAGGGGTTCCAGCTCCGCGTGGTGCTGCGTGCGCAGGGCGTTGGTCTCGAAGCGTGGATCATCGAACAGGTCGAGGCGCTCGATCTTGGCGCAGAACAGCTGCCAGTCCTTCACGCCGGCTAGAACCAGATGGCCGTCCGCGGTGGGGAACGCTTGGAACGGGGTGACCAACGGGTGGCGCGTGCCGATCGGGCCGGGCGTCTCGCCGGTGTTGGCGGCGCGGACGACGGCGTTTTCGAGCAAAGCCACCTGCGAATCGAGCATTGCCACGTCGACATGCTGGCCCTTGCCCGACCGCTCGCGCTCGTGCAGTGCCGCGAGGACGCCGATGGCGGTGTACATCCCGCCGGCCATGTCGCCGATCGAGTAGCCGGCCCTCGCGGGCGGGCCGCCGGGGTGGCCGGTGATGCTCATCAACCCCGATATGCCTTGGACGATCACGTCCACCGCGCCGCGCGACGAGTACGGCCCGGTGTGGCCGAAGCCGGAGGTCGAGGCGTAGATCAAGCGCGGATTGAGCTCGGCCAGCGCGTCGTAGCCCAGCCCCAGCCGCGTCATCGTGCCCGGGCTGAAGTTCTCCGTGAGCACGTCGACCGTCCGCGCCAAGTCGCGGACGATCTCGACCGCTTCCGGCGTCTTGAGGTCGAGCGTGAGGCTCTTCTTGCCGCGGTTGACGCTGAAGAAGTAGGTGCTGACCCCGTCCACGTACGGCCCGGGGCCCCTCCGCTGCCAATCGATTCCGGCCGGCTCGACCTTGATCGTCTCCGCGCCGAGGTCGGTGAGGATCATCGAGCCGTAGGGGCCGGCGAGGGCCCAGGTGAAGTCGAGGACGCGGATGCCGTCGAGCGGGCCGGGCACGGCTACGGGTCCAGGCCGGGCGTGCCGGGTTCGAGCTGCACGCCGAGCGTGTTGAGCGCCATCGAGACGAGGTTGTACTGGCCGGCGGCGAAGACGACGTCCATCAGCTGGCGCACGTCGTAGCGCTCGGCGAGCGCGTTCCAGGTCGCGTCGGAGAGGAAGGCGTCGGCGTGCAGTTCGTCGGCGGCGCGGAGCAGGTTGCGCTCGTGCTCCGTCCAGCCGTCGGCGTCGGGGCCCTGCTTGACGCGCTCGACCTCTTCGAGCGAGAGGCCGGCCCGTTGGCCGATGCGGCGGTGCTGGCCGAACTCGTAGCCGCTGCGGCAGTTCCAGCCCATGCGCAGGATGACGAGCTCGCGCTCGCGCGGGGGCAGGGACGACTCGTCGAGCACGTGGCGGGCGAAGCGGCCCCAAGCGCTGGAGAGTTCGGGGTAATGGGCGAGCGTGCGGGTGATGTTGAGGACCGGCCCGCCGCGGGCCTCGGCGCGTTCGAGCTGGGCCTTGGATTCGCCTTCCGCCGTTTCGACGGTGAGCGGCGCGAGCCGCGGTCGGGAAAGTCTCATCGGATGCCTCCGCGCTGCGCGTTATGCGGAGCGAGGATAGAGAGCGCGGTCGATCCGGGTCAGCAGTTCGCCAAGCTGGTCGGGGCGCGGCGCGGAGATGCGGATGTGGCGGGCGAGCTGCGGGTCGGAGTAGGTGCGCACGAGGACGCCGGCACCGCGCAGCCGATCGGGGAAGTCGCCGGGGGCGCGGGAGACGTCGACGAGGATGAAGTTGGCATGCGAAGGATGCGGCGCGAGCTCTGGGCGCTCGGACAGCGCGGCGAACAGATCATCGCGGGCTTGGCGGACGAGGGCGACGCGCTCCATCAGGGAGCCGGCGTGCTCGACGGCGGCGACGCCGGCGGCTTCGGCGGCGACGTTGACGTTGTAGGGCTGCTTGATCTTGAGCAGGCCTTGGATCAGATCGGGCTGGGCGACCGCGTAGCCGAGGCGGAGGCCGGCGATGCCGGCGAACTTGGAGAAGGTGCGGAGGACGACCAAGCCGGGGTGCTCCGCAACCAGATCGACCGCGGACTCACCGCCGAACTCAACGTAGGCCTCGTCGAGCAGCACGGTCGCGCCCTCGCCCAATAACGCCTCCAGCGCGTCGCGGGGGAAGAGGTCGCCGACGGGGTTATGCGGCGAGGTGAGGATCACGATCTCGTCGCCGCCCGGCGCGGCTGCGCGGATGGCTTCGACGTCGAGGGCGAGGCCCGCGCCGCGCGGGACCGCGGTGCAGGGCAGCTCGAACACGTCGGCGAGGAATTGGTAGACGCCGAAGGCGGGTGTCGAGATGACGATCCGCCGCTCGCGGCCGCCGAGGGCGCGGAGCAGGATGTCGAGCAGCTCGTCCGCACCCGCGCCGGCGATGACATGATCGGGCGCGACGCCGGCGTAGGCGGCGATGGCCTCGCGGATGCGGAGCTGCTGCGGGTCGGGATAGGTCGCGGCCCGGTGCGGGTCGGACAGCTCGGCCCGCACCGCTTCCAGAACGAGCGAATGCGCGCCGAAGGGGTTCTCGTTCGCATCCAGCTTGAGGATGTCGTCCGGGGCCATTCCCAGCCGCCGTGCGTGTTCGGCGACGGGGAGCACGGCGGCGTAGCCTTTCAAGTCGGCGATGTAGGGGCGCAGTGCGGGCATCAGCGGTCCCGCCTCCTGCGTTCGAGCGAGCGGGCGTGGGCGTCCAGCTGCTCGGCGTGCGCGATGGCTTCGGCGGCGGGGGCAATTGCTTCGAGCAGGTCGTCGGAGGCGCGGACGATCGTGGAAATCTTGAGGAACTCCAGCACGTTGAGGGCGGAGGCGTAGCGGGCGGAGCCGCCGGTCGGCATCACGTGGCTGGGCCCGGCCACGTAGTCGCCCAGCGCTTCGGGGGAGGCGTCGCCGACGAAGATGCCGCCGGCGTTGCGGACCTGGGCGGTGCGTTCGTCGGCGTCGGCCGTGACGATCGCGAGGTGTTCGGGCGCGTAGAGGTTTGCGAGCTCGATGCCGGCGTCGATCGACTCGACGCGGGCTATGCCGCCGCGGTTGGCGACGGCGGCGAGGGCGACTTCGCGGCGAGGCAGATCGGCGGACTGCTCGATCAGCTCCCCCGCCACCGCGTCGGCGAGCGCGGGGCTGTCGGTGATCAGGATCGGCGCGGCGAGCGGGTCGTGCTCGGCCTGGGCCAGCAGATCCGCGGCGCAGAGGGCGGCGTCGGCCGTTCCGTCGGCGAGGATCACGGTTTCGGTAGGGCCGTAGATCGCGTCGATCCCGACATGCCCGAAGACGCGGCGCTTGGCGGCGGTGACGAAGCGGTTGCCGGGGCCGAAGATCTTGTCCACGGCGGCGATCGTCTCAGTGCCGAAGGCGAGCGCGGCGATCGCCTGCGCGCCGCCGACCTTGTAGACCGTCGTCACGCCGGCGATCTCGGCCGCGACCAGCTTCAGCGGGGAGACCATGGCTCGCCCGTCGGCATCGGGCACGGCAGGGCTGGCGATCGCGATCTCGTCAACGCCGGCGACCGCGGCCGGGATCGCGGTGTGCAAGACGGAGGACGGGTAGACCGCGGCGGTGCCGGGCACGTAGAGGCCGACGCGGGCGAGCGGGCGCACGACTTGGCCGAGGCCGTCGGTAGAGAAGCTCTTGGCGGCGTGGGCGAGCTGCGTTTCGTGATACGACCGGACGCGCTCGGCCGCGAGCTGGAGCGCTGCGACGAGATCGGGCGGGACCTGCTCGCGGGCGACGGCGAACTCGGCCTCGCTGACGACGAACTCGTCGGGCGCCACGCCGTCGATGGCGCGGCAGATGCGGCGGAGCGCCTCGTCGCCGCCCTCGCGGACCTCGGCGATGATGCGGTCGACCGCCGCCTCGAAGCCCGGCTGGTCGTCGTAGAGGCGGGCGAGAATCTGCCGCTCGACGTCCGAGAGTGCGCTGTCGTCGGGCTGCCGTCGCGCCGAGAGCGCGTCGCGGGACGCTTCGAAGCCTTCCCAGCGGGGGATTTCCGAGATCATGCGCCGAGGTAATCCGCTAGGACTCGGGCGGTGCGTTCGGCGGTCGCCTCGAAGAAGGCGTCGAGCACTGATTGATCGACGTGCCGGCGGCAGTCGTCGAGCAGGTCGGGCACGCGCTCGAGGAACTCGCGCAGGCCCTCTTCGGATTCGATGCCGGCGCGCTTCAGGTGGCGCGAGGCGATGAACGAGAAGCGCTCCCAGTCGGGCGCGTGCTCGGTGACGGCGGCGGAGGTATCGCGCCACTGCTCGAGCAGCGAGCGGTCGAGGAAACCGGCGTCGATCTCCACGGCGGAGGCGAACAGGCCGTCGCGGATCTCGCTCATCGTCCCGCCCGCCTCGCGCTCGCGGCGGTCGAGCTCGTATTGGAGCACGCGGTCGAGCAGGTTGGCGTGCTCGTCGCCGCCGAGCAGGGAGCGCGCGCCGAAGTAGGGGCGGTAGATCGCGGTGACGTACTCCTGATCCATCACCAGGTGCGTGATGTAGCCGCAGACCCAATCGCGGGTTTGGCCGTTGAGGTTCGCGGGATCGCGGAGGGCGCGGTGCGCGTCGAAGAACGCGGCGACGCTGTCCTGGTGGTCGTCGCTGGCGATGTCGAAGAAGTGGGTGCGCTTGCGGTCCCAGCGGGTGAGGACGCGGATGTCGGGCGAGGTCGCGCCGAGCATGAAATCGCCGTTGGCGCGGTCGTAGCCGGGCGCGTCGAGGCGTTCCCCCGCGCGGCAGGCGGCGATCATGTGCGAAACGAGCGGGGGCATTGTCCGAGTCTATCGCGGGGCGGGCCGCCGGCGATGCGCGGGCTGGGTACGATTGCGCCATGCGGCGCGCGCGTCTGGTCCTGGGGCTGGCCCTCCTCGCAGCGGGCGCGCTGCTCGCGTCGTGCGGGTCCGACGCGCCGCGGGGCGCGGTGCACGTCTCGAAGCTGGCCGACGACATCGGGCCGGTTTCAGCGAACTTCATCGACCGCGCCATCAGCAAGGCGGAGGACGAGGGCGCGGCGCTGTGGATTCTCCAGCTCGACACGCCGGGCGGGCTGCTGTCGTCGACCGATCAGATCGTGCAGCGGCTGCTGGCGGCGGAGGTGCCGACCGCGGTGTTCGTGAGCCCGGCCGGGGCGCGCGCGGCCTCGGCCGGCACGTTCATCACGATGGCGGCGCACATCGCGGCGATGGCGCCGAACACGCAGATCGGCGCGGCGCACCCGGTCGCGGGCGGCGAGAATCTCGAAGGGGACATCCGCGACAAGGTGACCAACGACGCGGCGGCCGACATCCGCGGCATCGCGGCGGTGCGCGGACGGAACGAAGACTGGGCCGAGTCCGCCGTGCGCGAGTCCGTGTCCGTCACGGGCGAGGAGGCGGTCGAACTCGACGTGGTGGACCTGACGGCGCGGAATGTGGAGGACCTGCTCAACCGGATCGACGGCCGGCCGGTGCAGGTCTCGGCGGAGGGGGAGCCGGTTGTGCTCGACCTCGCAACGGCGGCCGTGATCGAGTCGAACTTCAGCTTGTCCGAGCGCATTCTCAACGTGATCGCGGATCCGAACTTCGCGTTCATCATGATCAACATCGGCGGGCTGCTGCTGCTGGTCGAGGCGTGGTCGCCCGGCTTGGTCGGGCCGGGCATTTTCGGGGTGATCCTGCTGGTCTTCGGCTTCTTCGCGCTGGGGCCGCTGGACACGAATCCGGCCGGCATCACGCTGCTGGTGATCGGGCTCGGCCTGCTGGCCGTGGAGGTGTTCGTCGCCGGATTCGGCGTGTTCGGGATCGGCGGGATCATCTCGATCCTGCTCGGCGGGCTCTTATTGATCGGAGATCCGTCGATCGACGCGCCGTCGGTGTCGCTCTGGGCGCTCGCGGTCGTGGGCATCATCGCGGGGGCGATCGTGGGCGGGATCGGGCTGCTGCTGCTCAACGATCGGCGCAAGCCGCCGGGCGGCAAGACCTGGACGGGCGGGCGGATCATCGGGCAGGACGGCGTCGCGCACAACGCGATCGCGCCGGAAGGCACGGTCGTGGTGGCGTCGGAGCTGTGGTCGGCGCGCTCGAGCGGCGGGCCGATTCCGAAAGGGGCGCCGGTGCGGGTGCTGGAGATGGACGGAATGACGGCGGTCGTGGAGGCGACGATCGCAATTCCGGTCGAGGAGAGCGCGGCGCTGGGCGACGGCGCGGTGCGGGAGGGCTAGGCGATGGACGCGGGGAACGACACGACGCTGTTCGTGCTGGGCGCGGTGCTGCTGGGGGTTGGCCTCGCGCTCGTGATCGCCGAGATTTTCCTCGGCGTCGCGGTGGTCGGCATCCTCGGCGCGATCTCGCTGATCGTGGGCGCGATCTTCTTCATCGACAACTCCCCCGCGGACTCATCCGATGCGGCGTATTGGACGATCGGCACGATCGTCGCCGTGGTCGTCGTGATCGTGGGCGGGCTGAGCCTGCTGGTGGTCAGGGATCGCCGGCGGCCGAGCCGGCCCGGCACCTGGTCGGCGTCGGCCATCGTCGGGAAGCCGGGCACGGCCAAGAGCGCGCTGAACCCGGACGGCACGGTGCTGGTCTCGTCGGAGCTGTGGTCGGCGCGGGCGGCGGATGGGGAGATCGCCAAGGACGCGGCGATCCGCGTGATCGCGGTGGAGGGAATGACCGCGGTCGTCGAAATGGCTGAAGAAGAGGCCGGCTAGTAGGAGTGGATCGCCCGCTTGGCGTTGCGCGGGCGCTGGGGGATGCGCGCGGCGCGGCCGGAACGGTCGCGCAGGTAGTAGAGGCGCGAGCGGCGGACGCGGCCGCGGCGGGCGACTTCCACCTTGTCGACGCGGGGCGAGTGGTAGAGGAAGGTGCGCTCGACGCCGATGCCCTGCGTGACGCGGCGGACGGTGAAGTTGCTCGATGAGCCCTTCTTCTTGCGGCGGATGACGACGCCCTCGAAGACCTGGGTCCGCTCCCGCTCGCCCTCGACCACCTTCACGTGCACGCGCACAGTGTCGCCGGATTGGAAATCCTCGATGTCCGAGTTGCGCTCGAGCTCGAGCAGGTCGCTGCGATCCATGGTGTCCGGGCCTCAAACTCTCGACGTCCGATGGCGTCGGACGCATCGCGACGGCGTGCATTGAGCGTAGCGCAGATGCGCTTCCGCGCCACCGCGGGCTTGAATCAGGGGAGCAAATCCGGGCGGCGGGCGCGGGTGCGCTCGACTTGGCGGGCGGCGCGCCACTCGCGGATGGCGGCGTGGTCGCCGCCCAGCAGGACATCGGGCACGCGCCGGCCGCGGAATTCGGGCGGGCGGGTGTACTGCGGGTACTCGAGCAGGCCGTCGGCGAACGATTCCTCGCGCAGCGAGTCGGCCGAGCCGAGCGCGCCCGGCTGCAAGCGGACGACCGCGTCGACCAGCACCGCGGCCGCGGGCTCCGCGCCGCTCAGCACGTAGTCGCCGATGCTGATCTGGTCGTCCGCCAGCGCCTCGTGGACGCGCTCGTCGACGCCTTCATAGCGCGGGCACATGATGATCAGCCGGTCTTCCGCGGCGAGCCGCCGCGCGGTCGCCTGATCGAGGCGGTCGCCGACCGGCGTCAGCAGGACGGCGCGGCCCGGGTTGCCGCGCGCGCGCAGGGCCTCGACGGCGCGGAACCACGGTTCGGGCCGCATGACCATGCCGGGCCCGCCGCCGTAGGGCGGGCCGTCGACCGTGCGGCGGCGGTCGGCGGCCCAGTCGCGCAGGTCGTGGACGGCGATGCCGACGAGCCCGCGGTCGCGGGCGCGCCGGATGATGCCGTGCTCGAACGGGCCCGCGAACAGCTGCGGGAAGATGGTGACGACGTCGATCCGCACCGCGCCGGCCGAGGCCCGTCCGCGCGCTAGAAGCCGCCGCGGCTGGCGCCGTTGCCGGCCGGGGCGAAGCCGCCGCCGTTGGGCCAGACGGAGTCGGGCACTCCGCCGTCGGCGACCGCGCCGGCGGCCTCGCGCTGGCGGAGGAAGGCGGGGGTGCCGATCGCGCCGGGCGCCGGGATGTCGAGATCGCCGAGCAGGTTGCTCTTCCACTCGTCGCGGCGCACCGGGGTGGAGGCGTGATCGGGGAAGCCGGTCGCGATCACGGTGATCTGGAGCTCGTTGCCGAGGTCCTTGTTAATCGCGGTGCCCATGATGATCTCGGCCTGCGGGTCGACCATCTGGCGGATGATCTCGGCGGCGTCGCTGAGTTCGGACATGCCGAGGTCGCCCGCGGAGCTGACGTTGTAGAGCACGCGGGTGGCGCCTTCGATGCTGGCTTCGAGCAGGGGGCTGCGGATCGCCTGGTTGGCGGCGTCGACGGCGCGGTTGTCGCCGGAGGCGCGGCCGACGGCCATCAGCGCATGGCCGCCGCTGCTCATCACCTTCTTCACGTCGTTGAAGTCGAGGTTGATCTCGCCCGGCGTGGTGATCACGTCGGTGATGCCCTGGATGCCCTGCCGCAGCACGTCGTCCGCCTTGCGGAAGGCGTCCTGCACGGAGAGCTTCCGGTCGTCCTGGTCGATCAGGCGCTGGTTGGGGATCGTGATCACCGTGTCGGCCTGCGATTGCAGGCGCTCGAGGCCGTCGCTGGCGGTGGCCTGCCGCTTCGCGCCCTCGAACTCGAAGGGGCGGGTGGCGACGGCGATGGTCAGCGCGCCGGCGCGCTTGGCGCACTCGGCCACGACGGGCGCGGCGCCGGTGCCGGTGCCGCCGCCCATCCCGGCGGCGATGAAGACCATCTCGACGTTCTTGAACAGTTCGAGCAGCTCGTCGCGCGATTCCTCGGCCGCGGCCTCGCCGCGCTTGGGGTCGCCGCCGACGCCGAGGCCGCCCGATTCGTTGTCGCCGATCCGGATGGTGGTGTCGGCCAGGCTCAGGTCGAGCTGCTGGGCGTCGGTGTTGACCGAGATGAACTCGACCCCGGAGACCTTGGCCTGGATCATGCGGTTGACGGCGTTGCAGCCGCCGCCGCCGACCCCGACCACGTGGATCTTCGCGATCCCGTCCGTCCTCACGTTCGACATATCTCTTCCTCTCCCTGGCGGCCCCGCTTCGGGACCGCCCCTGTCGGCTCGCCGCCGCTTGGCACGGCGGTCGCGCGTTCGTTCAGCGGCACTCGGCCGCGCCGGTTCAGGAGGGCATGAATGCCCGCCCCAATGATCGGAAGCCGCGCAGCAGCGATCCGAAGCCCGGAGCGGGGGCCCGGACCCGCTGCGCGCGCATGGCGTCGGCCGCGCCCACGTCGAGCATCCACAGCAGCAGGCCGACCGCCGAGGCGGCGGATGCGTCGGCCACTTGGTCGCTGAGGCCGTAGATCTGCCCCGGCTGGGCGATCCGGGCCGGCAGCCCCGCGCCCTCGGCGAAGAGTTCGGCCGTGCCCGGCAGCTTCGCGCCGCCGCCCGCCAGCACGATCCCGCCCGCGATCGGGCCGGGCAGCTGCGCCGCCCGCACCGTGCCCAGCACCATCCGCGCGATCTCGGTGAGCCGCGCATTGACGATCTCGGCGATCAAGGCCTTGGAAACCGCGCGGCGGCGATCCTCGCCGAAGCCGGGCAGCTCGGCCGGCTCATGCGGCACCCGGTCGGGGATCGCGTGGCCGTAGCGCATCTTCGCGGCCTCGGCCACCTCGGCCGGCACGTGCAGGCCGACCATCAGGTCGCGGGTGATGAATTCGCCGCCGACGGCGAGCGAGGCGGTGAAGGCGATCGCGCCGTCCTGGTAGACCACGATGTCGGTCGAGCCGGCGCCGATGTCGACCACGATCGCGCCCTGCGCGGCCTCGTCCGGGCGCACCAGGTAAGAGGCGGAGACGACGGGCTGGGCGGCGACGAGCTCGACGTCGACGCCGGCGCCCGAAACGCACTGCACCGCGTTCTGGACGGCGCCGCGCGCGGCGGTGACGATGTGCAGCTCGACGTCGAGCCGCTGGCCGTGCATCCCGCGCGGATCGGCGACGCGGTCCTGCCCGTCGACCATGTAGAAGCGCGGAATGGCGTGGAGGATCGTGCGGTTGCCGTCCAGCGCCACCGCTTGGCCGGCGTCGATCACGCGCTGCAGGTCGTTGTCCTCGATCGGCATCGAGAGATCGGGGATGGCGACGACGCCGGCGTTGTTGAGCGATTCCAGATGCGGGCCGCTGACGGCGATGCCGGCGGAGAGGATCTGGCGGCCGGAGGAGCGCTCGGCGTGCTCGATCGATTCGGAGATGGCCTTGGTGGCCTGGGCGACGTGGGTCACCTGGGCGCGCTCGATGCCCTGCGACGGCGCGACGCCGATGCCGAGGATCTGCAGTGCCCCCTGCTCGTTCGTTTCGCCGACCACGGTGGTGATCGTGCTGGTGCCCAAGTCGATGGCGGCGAGCGGCGCGTTAGTCGGCATCGGTTCTCCACTGTCCCGCTTGCGCCGCGCCCGCCCAACGCGTACCGCGGCCGATGTCGTGTCCGATCTCGACGCGCGGGCGAACGCCGTAGCGGAGGTCCGCCAGCAGGAGCGGCTCGCCCCGCCGCGCAGCCTCCAGTTCCAGCCCCGCCCACACGTCGTACTTGAATTCGAGCCCGTCGATGGAGCCGAACACGATGCGGCCGTGCTCGGTCACGACGGTGAGTCCCGTCTCGAAGTGCCACTCGTAACGGAGGATGCGCGGCGCGGCGCCGTACTCGAGCGGCGGCGCACCGCGCGCGTCAAGCGCTTCGGCCAGCCTGATCGCGGACATGTCGACGCGGGCGCCCGGGCGCATCAGCGGCAGGTCCGACACCTGCGTCACGATCGGGCCGTCGGCATCCGGCGCAGCGCCCTCGAGGACGACGCCTTCGTCATCAATTGGGTGCACGGTGTCGCCCGACCGCCACCGGCCCGCGGGCCGTCGCTCCACTATGACAAGTTTTACGGAATTAAACCAATTGCGGCTTGCGCTGGCCGATTTCACCGCCTCGATCTCCTCGATCCGCCGCTCCGCAGCCGCCAGATCGAGCGTCAGCATGTTCTCTCCGCGCAGCCCGGAGAGCTGCGCCACGGCGGCCGGCTTCAGCCGTTCCGCGCCCTCGACATGGACGGTTTTGACGTCCAGGAACGAAGAGTTGGCCAGCACGACGGCGAGCACGGCGATCGTCGCGAGCACGAAGACGGCGGCGATCCGCGGCAGCGTCAGCACGTTGCGGCTCCCGCGCCGCGGCCGGCGTCCTCGAGCGCGAGCCGCGCCAGCTCGGTGATCAGTTCGGGCAGCTCCAGCCCCTCATGCGCCCACAGCAGCGGGTACATGCTGCTGCCGGTGAAGCCGGGGATCGTGTTGAGCTCGCCCAGCCAGAGCCGCCCGTCCAGCCCGAGCAGGAAGTCGGCGCGGGACATCCCGCGCGCACCGACGGCGCGGCAGGCGGCCGCGGAAAGCTCGCGCACGCGGGCGGCGGTCGCCTCGTCGAGCTGGGCTGGGATGATCAGCTCGGTCGCGGGGTCGGAGTACTTGGCCTCGTAGTCGTAGAACTCGCGGCGGGAGACGATCTCGCCCGGCGCGCTGACGCGCAGCTCGTCGTTGCCGAGCACCGCGCACTCGATCTCGCGCGCCTCCGGCATCGCCGTCTCGACCAGCGCCGTCCGATCGAGGCGGAAAGCGGCCTCCAAGGCGTCGTCGAGCTGTTCGCGATCGGCGACGCGCGTCACCCCGATGCTGCTGCCGCCGTTGGCGGGCTTGACGAACGCGGGCGGCGCGATCTCAGCGGCGGCGCGGATGGTTCCCGCGCGGTCGGCGATCCAGTCCGCGCGCGACAGCACGGCGGCGGGCGCGACCGGCACTCCGGCCGCGGCGAAGACGGCCTTCGCGGCCGCCTTGTCCATCGCCAGCGCCGAGGCCGTGGTGCCCGGGCCGACGTACGGCAGTCCCATCAGCTCCAGCAGCCCTTGCAGGGTGCCGTCCTCGCCGTTCGCTCCGTGCACGGCGGGGAAGACGGCGTCGCATCGGGCGAGCGCGTCGAGCGTTTCGAGCGGGATCGGCGAGCGTCCGGCCCGCGCGGGGCAGGTGATCGGCGTTTCCGAATGCTGCATCGCGGAGCGGAAGGCGGCCTGCGAGACCTCCGGCGTCAGCCAGCGGCCCTCGCGGGTGATCCCGAAGAGCCGCGGCTCGAACCGCTCCCGGTCGACGGCGTCGTAGATGTTGCGCGCCGAACGCAGCGAGATCACGTGCTCGACCGACGCGCCCCCGAAGATGATCCCCAACTGCAGCCGTTCGGTCATGCGAATCCCTCCCCAGCGAACTTGATCTCCGGATCGAGCTGCACCCCGAACCGCTCCAGCACGTGCTCTTGGGCGAGCCGGATCAGCGCCGCGTAGTCGCGTGCCGTCGCGCCGCCCGTGTTGATGAAGTAGTTCGGATGCTGCTCTGAAATCTGCGCCGCTCCGATCTGTTCGCCGCGCAGGCCAGCCCGGTCGATCAGATGCCAGGCGCGCTCCGTGCAGCGCAGGTCCGGGCCGCCGCGGAGGTTGCGGAAGGTCGAGCCGAGGCTCGCGCCCGTCGGTTTCGTCTCGCGCCGGTGGCGCTGGACTTCCGCCGTGCGGGCCAGGGCTTCGCCGGCGTCGCCCGCGCTGAGGTGCAGCGAAACGCGCGTGATCACCGCGCCGGCGAGGCCGCCGTCGGTGAACGCGCTGCGCCGGTAGCCGAAATCCAAGTCGGCTGCATCGATCCGCTCCGAACGGCCGTCGGGGCGGATCACCTCAACCCAGCCGGCGACGTCGGCGAAGCAGCCGCCGTAGGCGCCGGCGTTGTTCACCGCCGCCCCGCCCAGCGTGCCGGGGATGCCTTCGGCCCACTCCAGCCCGCGGATGCCGCGCGAGGCGAGCTGGCGGGCCAACACGAAGATCGGCGCGCCGGCGTCGGCTTCAACGTCGACGCGGTCGCCGATCTTGCGCGGCTCGCCCACGGCGTCGGGCAATCGCGCGACCAGACCGCGGATTCCCGCATCGCCGACGAGCAGGTTCGAACCCCGCCCCAGCGCGAGCAGCGGCAGCCCCTCCTCGCGGACAGCAGCGAGGGACTGGCTGAGATGGGCGGCGGACTCCGCCTCCAGGTACCAATCGGCGGGGCCGCCGATCCGCACCGTCGTATGGCGCGACATCGGCTCGCCGGCGATTGCGCCCAAGCGCGCGGCGGCCCGTTCCCAAGCCGCGCTCATGATCGCGCCCCGCGCAGGCGGGCGAGGATCAGCGGGCCTGCCGCCTCGATGTCGCCCGCGCCCATCGTGATCACGATGTCGCCCGGCTGCGCTGCCTCCGCCGTCCGCTCCGCCGTTTCCGCGACCGATCCGCCGTGCTCCGCTGGCGGCACCCCGACGGCCGCGGCCAGCGCCGCCGCATCAAGCCCTTGATCGGGCTCCTCGCGCGCGGCGTAGGTGTCGGCGATCAGCAGGCGGTCCGCCCCAGCGAAGCAGCCGCGGAACTGGTCGAGCAGGTACCGGGTGCGCGAATACGTGTGCGGCTGGAAGGCGAGGATCAGGCGGCGGCCGGGGAACCGGCCGCGCGCCGCGGCGATGGTCGCCGACACCTCGGTCGGATGGTGCGCGTAGTCGTCGATCACCAGTACGCCCGCAGCCTCGCCGAGCAGTTGGAACCGCCGGCGCACCCCCTCGAACGCGGCGACGCCCTTGACCGCATCGCCGAGGTCGAACCCCGCGGCGTGCGCCGAAGCCAAGGCGAGCACGGCGTTGCGCACGTTGAACTCGCCCGGCACGCGCAGCGAACCGCAGAGCTGCACCGCGGGTCCCGAGACCGCGAACGCTGTGCGGTGGTCGGCGCTGGAGACTATCTCGGCCTCCCAATCGCGCTCCTCGCCGTCCCCTGCCAGCCCCGTCCGCGCCAAGCGGATGTCGTCGCGCACCGCCGCGACGCGGGCGGCGACCCGGCGGCCGTGGACGCTCGATGCATCGAAGACGAGCGTTCCGCCCGGCTGCAAGGTCAGCGCGTAGCGCTCGAAGGCGTCGAGCAGCGCCTCGAAATCGCCGTAGTAGTCGAGATGGTCCGGCTCGATGTTGGTGATCACCGCGACCTGCGGCTCGTAGTGGTGGAATGCGCGGCCGTATTCGTCCGCCTCCAGCACCAGCCACTCGTCCGTGCCGCGCCGCGCATGCGGCGAGATTCCGGCGGTCTCGCCGCCGAGCACGTAGCCCGCGTCGCGGCCGCCGGCGCGCATCGCCGCGGCCAGCATCGCGGTGGTCGTCGACTTGCCGTGCGAGCCGGACACCGCGATCACCCGCCTGCCGCGCGCGATCCCGGCCAGCAGCTCGGCCCGCGTCAACACCGGCAGCCCGGCCGAGCGGGCGGCGGCGATCTCGGGATGGTCTTCCGGCACGGCGACGGTGCGGACGACGCGGTCCGCTGCGGCGGCATGCGCCGGATCGTGCCCGATCGTGATCTCCGCGCCGCGCCGCCGCAGGTCTTCGATCAGGCCCGAATCTGCGCGGTCGCAGCCGGAGACGCGCTCGCCGTCGTCGAGCAGGATGTGCGCGAGCGCGCTCATGTGGATGCCGCCGATGCCGACGAAATGGGTCGCGCTCACTTGCGGGCCTCCAGCAGCTGCCGCGCGATGGCGGATGCGCCGTCCTCGTCGCGCAGCTCGACGCAGCGGGCTCGCATCTCCGCGAGCCGTCCGCGCTCGCCCAGCAGGCCGGTCACCGCGTCGAACAGTTCGGTTTCGACGTCGTCGTTCTCGACGATCACCGCCGCGCCGCGGTCGGCGAGGATGCGCGCGTTGACGCGCTGGTGCCCGCCGGCCTCGGGCAGCGGCACCAGCACCGCGGGCAGCGCCGCGGCCGGCAGCTCGCCCAGCGTGGACGCGCCGGCGCGGGAGACGGCGATGTCGCACGCGGCCATCGCGGTCGGCATCTCCTCGCCGAGGAACGGGTAGAGGCGGTAGCGGCTCTGCAGCGCCGGGGGCAGCTGCTCCCGCATCGCCGCGAGGCGGGGATGGTCCTCGCGCCCGCAGACATGGACCAGCTGCGCCGCCTCCAGCCACTCGCCGAGCCGGGCCGCGATGCAGTCGTTGATCCGCCGCGCGCCCCGCACCGCGCCCGTGACCAGCACGGCCGGGCCGCCGTTGAGCTGCAGCCGCGCGCGCGCCAGCGGCTGATCGAGGTCCTTGAAGATCGCCCGCACCGGGTAGCCGGTCACGACGGCACGGCCGCCGTAGCGGTCCGCCGAATCGGGATGCGTCGTGCAAACCCGCGTCGCCAGCGGCCCCAGCAACCGCTGGGTCCAGCCGGGTTCGATGTCCGGCTGGAAGAGCACGATCGGGCGGCGGGCAATCCAGGCGGCGACGCCGACCGGCGCGCTGACGTAGCCGCCGGTGACGAACACGACGTGCGGCCGGAAGCGCAGCAGCAGCAGCAGTGCGTCGAGCACGCCCAGCACCGCGTGGGCCAGCGAAATCAGCTGCGAGAGCGGGTTCCGCCCGCGCAGTGGCCGCGCCGAGATCGCGGCGAACGGCATGTTCTGGGCCGCGCTCAGTTCGGATTCGAGCCCGTCGGCCGTACCGGCGAACTTGAACTCGACGCCCTCCGCCGCCAGCGCCTCGAGCGCCGAGGCGACCGAGAACGCCGGGAAGACATGGCCGCCGCTCCCGCCCCCGGCCAGCAGCACGCGCATCATCCCCGCTCCCTCCGGCCCGGGTACGGATCGTCCAGCGGCTCCTCCAGCTCCAGCGGCGGCGGCGAATCGCGAAGCGGATCGGCCGAGTGCTCGAACTCGGCGGCGACGCGGTTGCGGCGCGAGATCGCGACCAGGATGCCGGCCCCCGCCAGCGTCGAGATCAGGGCCGATCCGCCGAACGAGAGGAACGGCAGCGGAATGCCGGTCAGCGCCAGCATCCGCGTCACGCCGGCGATGTTGAGGGCGGCCTGGACGACGAACCAGCAGACGATGCCGTAGGCGAGCAGCGAGCTGAAGCGGTCCGGCGCGTTCATCGCCGTGCGGATGCCGCGGTAGATCAGGATCGCCATCAGGCCCAGCAGCATCAGCGCGCCCAGCAGCCCGGTCTCCTCTCCGATGATCGCGAACACCCCGTCCGCGTGCGCGGAGGGGACGTAGAAGAACTTCTGCCGGCTCTCGCCGATCCCGACGCCGGTCAGCCCGCCGCTGCCGAGCGTGTTGACCAGGTTCACGATCTGGTAGCCAACATCCTGCGAGAGCTGCTCCGCATCGAAGAAGCCGCGCACTCGGTCGTAGCCGTAGCCGAAGAAGAAGACGATCGTGGCGAAGGCGAGGCCGCCCATCGCCGCCAGCACGCCGATGTGCGCCCAGTTCGCGCCCGCCAGGAAGAACATCATCGACGCGACGATCGCGATCGCCGCGAACGTGCCCAAGTCCGGCTCCAGCATCAGCAGCGCGCCAACCGTGAAGATCATGATCCCGAACGGCACGAGCCCGACCGAGAGCCTCTTGATCCGATCTCCCTTGGCCGCGAGCCAGGCGGCGAGGTAGATGATGATCGCCAGCTTGGCGAACTCCGACGGCTGGAGCGCCGGCAGGTTCGGCAGCTGCAGCCAGCGACGCGCCCCGTTCTGCTCGTAGCCGATGCCCGGGATCACCACGATCACCAGGCCGGCCAGCGCGGCCGCCATCAGCAGCGGTGCGAGCCGCCGCCAGACGCGATAATCCAGGTAGGCGAACCCCGCGAACGCGATCAGCCCGATCGTCGCGCCGATCAACTGGCGGGTGATGAAGAACCGCGTATCGCCGTACAACTGCAGGCTCAGCGCGAACGAGGACGAGTAGACGAACACCAGCCCGATCGCGGTCAGCGCCAGCACCGCGCCGACCAGCACCCAATCCGGGCTGCCCGGCGGCAGCGGGCGCTCCTCCACGTAGCTGGTGCCGACCGGGGCGTCCGCGCTCACGCTCATCGCGCCGCCTCCGCCAGGCTCCGCACCGCGGCGCGGAAGTGCGCGCCGCGCGCCTCGAAGTTCGGATACGCGTCGAACGAGGTGCCGGCCGGCGACATCAGCACCGTCGCGCCCGGTGCCGCGAGATCGGCGGCCGTGCGGACGGCCGCATCGAGGTCGTCCACGATCGGCCCCTCCAAGCCGAACTCGGACGCGAATTCCGCCCCGTCTTCGCCGAAGTAGACGGCGCTGATCTCGCCCGCCCGCGCCGCCGCCTCCGCCGCCAAATCGTCGAACGGGAGATTCTTCCCGCGCCCGCCGAGCAGCAGGACGACCGGCCCGGAGATCGCCCGCAGCCCCGCCAGCGCGCGTTCGGGCGCGGTCGCGATCGAGTCGTTCACGTAGCGGACGCCGCCGACCTCGTCGACGAACTCGAGCCGGTGCGCCAAGCCCTCATAGCGGCGGAGCACGCGGGCGATCGTCTCCAGCTCGACCCCGGAGATCGCCGCAGCCGCGGCCGCCGCCAGCGCGTTGCGCAGGTTGTGCTCCCCCTGCAAGCGGATCTCGCCCGTGCGGACGATCTCATGTTCGCCGCCCGAATCGCGCCACCGCACCGCCCCATCAAGAGCGAATGCCGCCGACGCGCCGCCCGGCGGCCGGCCGATCCCGCTCCAGATCACCTGCCCGGCGGTGCAGCCCGACATCGCGGCGGCGACCGGCTCGTCGAACGGGAGCACCGCCGCATCGCCGTCCCGCTGGTGCTCGATCAAGCGCCGCTTCAGCGCGACGTACTCGTTCCAGCTGAACTGATCCAAATGGTTCGGAGTGACGTTGAGCAGCACCGCCAGCTGCGGGCTGCGGGCCGCTCGCAGCAGCTGCGTGTGGGAGATCTCGGCCACCACGGCGTCGCCTGCCCCCAGCCGCGGCAGATCGCGCAGCATCCCGCGGCCGATGTTGCCGCCGATCAGCGGCTCGCGCCCGGCCGCCTCCAGCATCCGCCCGATCAGCGCGGTCGTGGTCGACTTGCCCGCGCTGCCCGATACGCCGATCACGCCGGCGGGGCATCGGTCGAGGAAGATCCCCATCGGGCCGTAGATCGGCACCCCGGCGCAGGCGGCAGCCGCCGGCAGCGGCGCGTCCCGCGGGATGCCCTGGCTCGCCACGATCGCGTCGACGCGCCGCGCGAGGCCGGGATCATCGGCCGCGCCCGTCTCCGCGGCCACGCCGATCGCGTCCAGCTCCGCCCACGCCGCGGCCTCCCCGCGCCGGTCCACTGCGGTGATCTCCGCCCCTTCGTCTTGCAGGAACAGCGCCGCGTCGCGCCCTTCGATGCCGAGACCGGCCAGCGCCACCCGCATGCCCGAGAAGCTCGCCGGCGCCGGCTGCGGAATCGGCAGCGTCATGACGGCACCTGCAATGCGAGCGCGACGCCGACGATCGCGCCGGCGATGCCCAGCAGCCAGAAGCGCGTGACGATCTGCGGCTCGCTCCAGCCCGCCAGCTCGAAATGGTTGTGCAGCGGCGCCATCCGCAGCACCCGCCGCCCCTCGCCCGTCCGTCGGCGCGTCCACTTGAACCAGCCCACCTGCACGATGTCGGACGCCGCCTCGACCACGAAGACGATCCCGATCACCGGCAGCAGCAGCCAGTGCCCGGTCATCAGCGCCACGATCGCCAGCGCCCCGCCCAGCGCCAACGCGCCCGTGTCGCCCATGAACACCTGCGCCGGATGCGCGTTGAACCAGAGGAAGCCCAGCAGCGCCCCCACCGCGGTGAACGCGAAGCGGACCAGGAAATCCTGCTCCTGCCCGATCGCGATCGTCCCGAACGCCGCCAGCGCGATCGCCCCCGTGCCGCCCGCCAGCGTGTCCAGCCCGTCGCTCACCGCCACCGAAATGATCGTCGCGAAGACCGTCACCGCCGCCACCGCGACGTACCCCGGGCCGAGCTGGAACGACCCCGCCCACGGCACGTTCAGGCTCTCGACATCCAGCGCGAAGTACAGCACCAGCCCCGCGCAGATCGAGAACGCGGCAAGCAGCGCGAGCTTCAGCCGCCATGACAGCCCCGCCTGGACGCGGTGCAGCAGCGTGCCGGAATCGTCGAAATAGCCCAGCACCCCCAGCGCGATGATCCCGACCAACGGCAGCAGGATCGACCAGCGATCCCCGGCCGCGAGGTTCGCGACGATCGTCATCACGACGATCGCCGCGATGAAGATGATCCCGCCCATCGTCGGCGTCCCGGCCTTCTTGCCATGCGTGGCCGGCCCCTCGTCCGAGATCGCCTTGCGCAGATCCCGCTGCTGCAGCCAGCCGATCGCGGGGCGGCCGATCGCCAATGCGACGAGGAACGTGATGCCGGCCGTGACCAGCGAGAACGTCGTCATCGCGCCCGCTTCCCGTCCTCCGGCCGCAGCTCGGCCAGGCACGGCGCGAGCGCGTCGAGACCCGCCGCGTGCGAGGACTTGATCAGCACGGTGTCGCCGCGCCGCAGATCGTCGCGGAGCAGCGCCGCGGCCCGCTCCGGCGAGTCGGCCCAGCAGGTGCGCGGCGCGCCCGCCCGACGCGCGGCGGCCGCGGCACCGCGGGCGCGTTCGCCCACGCAGATCAGCCAGTCGCAGCGCGCCGCGGCGTACTCGCCCAGCGCGGCATGCGCCCGCTCTTCCTCCGTTCCCAACTCGAGCATGTCGCCGAGCACCGCGATCCGGCGCGGCGGGGCGGCTTCGAGCAGATCAAGTGCGGCCTCCATCGATTTCGGCGCGGCGTTGTAGGCGTCGTCGATGATCGTGAACCCGCCCGCCGCCTCCAGCAGCCGCAGGCGCGATCCCGCCGTCAGCATCCGCAGCCCCTCGGCCGCCTCGCCGAGCGTCCAGCCCGCGTGCAGCGCGACTGCGGCCGCCGCCAGCGCGGTCATCGCCTGGTGCCGTCCGACCAGCGGCGTCCGCACCAACGCCCGCGCCGGCGCGCCGGGCAGCGGTGCCGACGAGTCCAGTTCCATCTCGAACGAGATGCCCGCGTAGCCGTCGACCGAGATGCCGCTCGCCCTCAGCTGCGCGCCCGGGCCGACCCCGAAGGTCGCCGACGCCGCATCGGTCCGGCCCGCCATCCGCAGCACGGCGGGGTCGTCGCCGTTCAGGATCGCCAAGCCGCCCGGCCGCACCGACTCCGGCAGCAGCCCCTTGATCCGCTCCGTGTCCGCGAGCGTCCCGAAGCGCTCCAGATGGGTCGGCCCGACGTTGGTCACGATCGCGGCATCGGCCGCCGCCATCGCACAGAGCCGGCGCATCTCTGCCTCCGAATAGGGGCCGATCTCGATCACGGCCCATTCGTGGGCGGGCTCGATGCCGAGCAGCGCGATCGGCAGCCCGATGTCGCCGTTGTAGTTCTGCGGCGACTGCCACGTCTCCGAGCGCTGCGAGAGCAGGCCCGCCGTCGCCTCGCGCGTGGTCGTCTTGCCGACGCTGCCGGTGATCCCGATGATCCGCGCCGGCATGCGCCGCCGCCATCCGCTCGCCGCCGCTTGCAGCGCCTCCAGCGCGTCGGGCGCGACGAACGCCGGCGCGCGCGGATCGCCCGGATCGCCCGCCTCGTCCGAAAGCAGCAGCGCGGCCGCTCCGTTCGCAACCGCCTCGCCCGTGAACTTGTGCCCGTCGGTCCGCTCCCCAGCCAGCGCGACGAACAAGTTGCCCGGCTCGACCTCGCGCGAATCAATTGCGATCCCCGTGAACGGCTCCGCGCTCGCCGGCGCGGGCTGCCGCAGCAGCCGATCCCCCAGCAGCTCAGCCAGGTCGCGCGCCGAGATCATCTAGCATCCCCCTCGCGCGCCCGGGCCGGCCGGAATTCGAGCATCTCCGGCTCCGCCTCGTCTTCCCCGTCCTCCTCCTCCGTCGGCAGGAAGAGCGTCGGCTGCGCCACGTAGTTCGTCGCCGGCACGCCCAGGTACGGCAGCACTTCGGAGACCACCTGCGAGAAGATCGGCGCGGCGACGATGCCGCCGAGCAGCTCGCCCTGCGGCCGGTCGATCCGGATCAGCACCACGATCTCGGGAGCGTCGGCCGGCGCGAACCCGGCGAACGAGGCGATCGATTCGCCCTCGATGTACTCGCCGCCCTCCACCACGTCGGTCGTGCCGGATTTGCCGGCCACCCGCCAGCCCGGCGTCTGCGCCGGATGATCGGCCACCCCGTCCACCGAATCCTGCATCATCCGCGCGATGTCGGCCGCGGCCTCCCCGCCGATCACCCGCCGCCGGGGGGCGGGCTCGCGCGGCGCCGCCACCCCGTCGGTCACGACCGCGGACACGAGCCGCGGCTGGACCAGCTCGCCGCCGTTGGCGATCGCCCCGTAGGCCTGCACGATCTGCAGCGGCGTGGCCGCGATCCCCTGACCGAACGAAGTCGTCGCCAAGTGCGACTCGGACCAGCCCAGGCTGCCGCTGAGCGCCACCAGCCCGTCGCTCTCGCCCGGCAGCCCCGCCCCCGTCGCCGCGCCGAAGCCGAACGCCGTGACGTACTCGTCGAAGCGATCCGCGCCGATCTGCCGCGCCACCCAGACCGTCCCCGTGTTCAGCGATTTCTGCAGCACTTGCGTCATCGTCTGCTCGCCGTGGAACGACAGGTCGTAGTTGCGGATCACCCGGTCGCCGATCGTGACCGCGCCCTTGTCGATGAACGTCGTTTCGGGCTCGATCAGCCCCAGGTCCAGCCCCGCCGCGATCGTGACGACCTTGAACACCGACCCCGGTTCGTACACGTCCGTCGCCGCCGTGCTGCGGAGCAGCGACGGATCGAACGAATCGTCCGCGAAATCGATCTCCGACGGGTCGTAGGTCGGCAACGTCGCGATCGCGAGCATGTCCCCGGTCTCCGCGTGCATCACCAAGATCGCGCCGCCCCGCGCGTCCCATTTCTCGACCGCCCGGCGCAGCAGCCGGTCCATCGCCCGCTGAATGTTGCGGTCCAGCGTCGTCACCACGTCGGCGCCGTTCCGCACGGGCCGCTCCGCGCGCGCCCCGAACGGAATCGGATCGCCGAGCCCGTCCTGCTCGAACAGCAGCAGCCCCTGCTCGCCGCGCAGCGTCCGGTCCAGCGAGTACTCGAGCCCGGCCAGTCCCTGCTCGTCGCGGCCGGTGATCCCGACCACCTGCGCTGCCAGCGGGCCCTCTACGTAGCGCCGCCGCGCATCCTCGATCACGTACACCCCCGGCAGCTGCTCGCGGCGGATCGCCGCCCCCGTCTCATACGCAACGACCGCGAGGAACGCATCGTTCCCGTCCGTGTCCCGCACCCGCAGCAGCACCGACTCCTCGCTCGCCCGCAGCAGCCCCGCCAGGCGCGACGCCGTCTCGTTGGGCTCGAACCCCGTCCGCGCCCAGACCCGGCGGTCGACGTGCACTTCCCACGTGTCCTCGCTCGTCGCCAGCGGGAACCCGTTGCGGTCGAGGATCGCCCCCCGCGGCGCGTTGATCTCGACCGACCACGTGCGGTTCGCGGCCGCCTCGTGCGCCCCGTGGTCGATCACTTGGATCCAGATCAGCCGGGCCACGATCGCGAGCGCCACCACGGCGAAGAGCGCGACGACGATGTACGTGCGGCGGAGGGAGATGCGCTCGATCTGCACCGCTCCCTCCCTCTCGTTATGTGCGCTCCTTGCGCCCGTGGGCGCGGGGCATCCAAGCCGGCTCCCGCCGGCCGGCGGCTAGTCGATGATCAGCAACTCCGCAAGCGCTTGCCAGGCCGGGGTGCGCGACTCCGACTCGCGCTCGAACACGGGCGCGAACCGCTCCGGCAGCGTCCGTTCGGGCGGCGCATGATCGACTTGGATCACGCGGGTCGGCGGAGCCGGGACCATCCCCAGCCGCAGCCGCGCCTCGCGCTCGATCCGGCTCAGGGATGCGAGCGAGCCGACCTCGGCCGCGAGGCCGCGCACCCCCGAACGCAGCGTTTCGCGCTGCGCCTCGAGTTCGAGCAGGCGCTGCCCCGCCTCGGTCTGGCCGCTGGTCTGCAGCACCGGCAGCACCGCGGCGAAGCACAGCCCGAAGATCGAGACCCACGCCCAGAGCGGCAGCCGGCGGTAGATCCGCCGCTGCGTCGTCAGCGCCTCGCTCGGCAGCTGCAGCGGCAGCCCCGCGGCCCGGGTGCTGCCCGCGGGGGCCGCGCCGGCCGGAATG
Source organism: Dehalococcoidia bacterium (assembly GCA_965205165.1). Taxonomy (GTDB): domain Bacteria; phylum Chloroflexota; class Dehalococcoidia; order Bin125; family Bin125; genus CBDESM01. The sequence goes on along the minus strand of OZ242037.1, from coordinate 2,712,626 downwards.
ACCGCGGTCGGGCTGCGCTGCATCTCGGCTCCCCGCCTTCCCCGTTATCTCCGTCCGGCGCGGATCGGGCCGCGCCGAATGCGCCCACTCGTGCTAAACTGGAGAAGAGCGCATCCGGCAGAGCCGACTTGGCGGGAGCGCCGTTGGGGGGTCGTCGAGCAGATCGTGCGGTTCCAGGGGACCGGTTCCACGCTTCGGCGCGACCTGGGCCTCGCTTCGGCGCGGAACAAGGTTGTGGCGGCGGGGCATCTCCTTTGCTTGAATCGCTTGAGGGAAGTCCCCCGCCGCACGGTCTGCTCGACGACGCTCCAACCCGTCTCCTCTCGGCTGTCGCCTGCCATTCCTGCCAGGTACCGCATTCGCGGCCCCCGATCTCGCCGTTTGAACATCGCGCCGCCCGCAGCCGCGCCTGTTTGGCGGGAGCGCCGTTGGGGAGTCGTCGAGCAGACCGTGCGGGTCAAGGGGACCGGTCCCATGCTTCGGCGCGGCCTGGGCCTCGCTTCGGCGCGGAACAAGGTGGTGGCGGCGGGGCGTCTCCTAACTTTGAATCGCTTGTAGGAAGTCCCCCGTCGCACGGTCTGCTCGACGACGCCCCAACGCATCTCCTCTCGGCCGTCGCCTGCCATCCCTGCCGGGCGCCGCGTCCGCGGGCCCTGAGTTCGCTGATTGGCCATCACACCGCCTCCGCCGCCCGCAGCCGCGCGCTCCGAGCCCGCGGATTCGCCCGCGTCTCCGCCTCGCCCGGCCGCAGCACCCGCCGCGTCAGCACCCGCCAAGACGGCGATTCCCCTTGCGAGTGCCCCTGCAGGAACCTTTTCACGATGCGATCTTCGAGCGAATGAAACGCGATCACGACCAGCCGCCCGCCCGCCCGCACCGCGGCCCGCACCCGCTCCAGGAACGCCGACAGCCGCTCCAGTTCCCCGTTCACCGCCAGCCGCAGCGCCTGGAACACCTTCGTCGCCGGGTGGATGCGCCGGCGCGGGCCTGGCAGCGCGCGGCGCACCGCCTCGGCCAGTTCCGTAGTCGTCTCGAACGGACGCTGCGCCGCAATCGCCCGCGCGACCCGGCGCGAACGCCGCTCCTCGCCGTAGCGGTAGATCAGATCCGCGAGCCGCTGTTCGGACCAGCCGTTCACGATCTCGCCCGCCGAAGGGCCGCCGTCGCGCCCGGCATCCATCCGCATGTCGAGCGGCCCCTCCTGGCTGAAGGAGAACCCGCGCACAGCCGAATCGAGCTGCATCGAGGAAACGCCCAAGTCGCACAGCACGCCGTCGGCGGGCGCGAAGCCCGCATCCACCGCGGTCGCCGGCGCGTCGTCCAGCCAGCAGCGCCGCAGCTCGGCCCGATCCCCGAACCGCGCCAAGCGCGCGGCCGCGATCTCCACCGCGTCCCCGTCCGCATCCAGCCCCAGCAGCCGCCCGTCCGGCCCGGTCGCGTCGAGGATCGCGGCCGCATGCCCACCAGCCCCGACGGTACAGTCGAGCCATGATCCGCCCGGCCCCGCCGCCAGCAGCTCCAGCGACTCCGCGGCCATCACCGGCTCGTGAACCTGCCGGGCGCTCACGACGCCGGCTCCGCTGCCTGCGACGCCCCCAGCAAGTCGGCGAACGAAGTCTTCCGCTCCGCCCGTCGCGCTTCCCAAGCCTCGGCCGGCCAGATTTCCAGCCGTGCGCCCATCCCCACCACCACGGCCGGCCCTTGCAGCGCCGGCACCTCATCTCGCAGCGCCTGTTCGATCAAGATCCGCCCTTGGCGGTCCAGCTCCACGTCGTACGACTCGCCGTAGATCAGCTCTTGGATCTCAACCGCCGCCGGGTCCAACTCGTCCGGACGCCCGAACTGTTCTGCCATCTGTTCGAAATCGGGCACTGGGTAGAGCCACAGCGAGCCATCCGCGTGGGGATTGCGAATCAGCACCCCGCGCAGCTCATCGGGGTCATCCGTGACCATGAACCGGGGTCGGTAGCGGGCTGGCACGGCGATTCGCCCCCTATCGTCGATCGTGTGGCGGAAGGTGCCGCGGAATCGGGATGTGGCCATCTCGCGCGTCCTTCGTCCACTGCAGAGGTGTTTGGGATGCGGGCCACCACGGCCGCTCCCATCTCTCCCCATTGCCCGCCCACTGTAGGCACATCTCCCCATCACGGGCAACCGTTACGTCAACTCTCGCCTCAACCTCCCTGTGGAAAACTTGAAAAACCTGTAAAAGACCGAATATTCTAGTATGCATGTTCCGATATCAGTAAGTAGCACACCCATGCGGAGGCTCTAGATGGACAAGCAGTTCAGCGCCGCCATACTCACCCTCAGCGACGCCGGATCCCGCGGCCAGCGCACGGATTCGTCCGGACCGCGGATTTACGAGCGTCTTGCCGATTGGGGACTCGACATACCCGCCCTCGTGCTGCTCCCCGACGATCAGGACCAGATCGAGGCCCAGCTCCGCCAGTGGGTCGAAATGGGGATGTCGCTCGTCATCACCACCGGCGGCACCGGCTTCGGCCCCCGCGACGTGACCCCGGAGGCGACCGCCCGCGTGATCCAGCGCCCCGCGCCGGGACTCGCCGAGATGCTCCGCGCCGCCGGGCTCGCCCACACGCCCATGGCCGCGCTCTCCCGCGGCCTCGCCGGCATCGCCGACCGCACCTTGATCATCAACTTCCCGGGCTCCGAAAAGGCCGTCGTCGAGTACCTCGACGCGCTCGAACCGATCCTCCCGCACGCGCTCGACCTGATCGCCGGCGACACCGAGCACTGAGCGGGTGCATATACTCCCGCCATGGCCAAACGCTCGCTCGGAACATCCATCGCCGAAGCCCGCCGCCGGCTCGGCGCCGAGCAGGGTGCCATCGTCAAGGATTGGGGCGGCCGCCTGCCCGTCGCGCTCGTCTACCCCAACTCCTACTACTTGGGCATGTCCAACTTGGGCTTGCAGACCTTGTACTCATTGTTGAACGAGCGTGCGGATATAGCATGCGAGCGTGCGTTCTATGAACCGCCGGCCGGGCGCCAGCGCGGCGGCGAACCCGAACGCGCCCCGATCACGATCGAATCGCAGCGCCCGCTGACCGACTTCCCGCTGGTCGCCTACACCCTCACCTACGAAATCGACTACTACCACGTCGTCCGCTCGCTGCAATCCGCCGGCATCCCGCCGCTCTCGGTCGCGCGCGGCGAGGGCGCGCCGATCGTGATCGGCGGCGGCGCGGCCGTGATCACCAACCCGCTCCCGCTCTCCGACTGCTTCGACGCGCTCGTGATCGGCGAGGCCGAACCGATCCTCGACCAGCTGATGGACGCGCTCGCCGAGCACGCCCACGGACCGCGCGCCGACCTGCTCGCCGCGCTCGCCCGCATCCCGGGCGTCTTCGTGCCCGCGCTGGGCGCGCCCGACGGCGTCGAGCGCCAATGGGTACGTGACATCGCTGCTACGGAGGCGATGTCGCACGTCCTGACCGAGGACACCGAGTTCAACCGGATGACGCTGATCGAGGCCGCCCGCGGCTGCGGGCGCGGCTGCCGCTTCTGCATCGCCGGCTACGTCTTCCGCCCCCCGCGCTACCGCCCGCTCGAATCGCTGCTCGGCCAAGTCCGCCGCGGACTCGAACGCTCCGAGCGGGTCGGCCTGCTCGGCGCCGCCGTGGCCGACCACCCCGAACTCGCCGAACTCGCCGTCCGAGCCGACGAAATGGGCGCCCGCGTCTCCGTCAGCTCCCTGCGCGTCGACAACCTCGACCCCCGCCTGCTCCAAGTCCTCGCCCGCGGCGGCACCCGAACCGTCACCCTCGCCCCGGAAGCCGGCTCCGAGCGCATGCGCCTGCGGATCAACAAGGAGGTCTCGGAGGACCAGATCCTCGAAGCCGCCGACCGCGTCGGCGCGGCCGCGATGCGCCGGCTCAAGCTCTACTTCATGATCGGCCTGCCCGACGAAGACGACGACGACGTCCAGGCGATGGCCGACCTCGGCCACGCGATCAAGGCGCGCCTCGATTCGCACAAGCACGGCACCGAGCTCGTGATGAGCGTCGGCCCGCTCGTCCCCAAGCCCGCCACCGCCTACCAAGAGCTGCCCCAAACCGATCCGTCCATCGTCAAGTCGCGTCAGAAGCTGCTCCAGAATTCCTTCCGCGGGTCCGGCATCCGCCTGCGCGGCGACGCGCCCGCCTGGGCCAGGATCGACGACATCTGCTCCCGCTCTGACGCCCGCCTCGCGCACGCGATCCTCGACATGGAGGACAACTCCGCCGCCGAATGGCTCCGCGCCGCCGCCAACTGGGGACTCGACGGCGAGCTCCCTTGGGGCGGCGGCCAGACCCCGTGGTCCGCCGTCGAAACCGGGATCAGCCAGCGCTTCTGGGACCGCGAGATCAGCAAGCATGCCCGGCTCAAGCCCACCATCGCCTGCCCCCCGCCCGAAGTCGGCTGCAACATGTGCGGCGTCTGCGGCGGCGAGGACATCCCCTCCTACCAATCCAGCGCAAACGTGATCCGCATCAACGAGATCGCCCCAGCCGCCCCCGAATCCGCGTTGCCCGTCGGATGAGCGACTCCCTGCGCGGCATCCAAGCACGGCTCGCCGCGGCCCGCGCATCCGTCTCGGAGGCGGCCGAGCGCGCCGGCCGCGATCCAACCGGCATCCGGCTCATCGCCGTCTCGAAGACGTTCCCCGCCGACGCGATCCGCGCCGCGTTCGACGCCGGCCAGCGCGACTTTGGCGAAAACCGCGTCCAAGAAGGCTTGGCCAAGATCGCCGAGCTCGACGGATTGGACGCGGACATCCACCTGATCGGCACGCTCCAGCGCAACAAGGCGCGCCACGCCGGCGCCTTCGCCTCCGTCCAGAGCATCGACTCGATCCGCCTCGCCGAAGCCGTCTCCCGCCGCCTCGACCGCGAACTCGAGATCCTGCTAGAAGTCAACGTCGCCGGCGAACAATCCAAGTCCGGCTTCGCGCCCGCCGACCTGCCCGACGCCCTGCCTGCCATCCAGGCGCTGCCCAACCTCGACGTCGCCGGCCTGATGACGATCGCGCCGATCGTCGCCGATCCGGAAGACGCGCGCCCCGTCTTCCGGCAACTGCGCGGGCTGCGCGACCGGCTCGGCCTGCGCGAACTCAGCATGGGCATGAGCAGCGACTACGCTGTAGCCGTGGAGGAGGGCGCAACCATGGTCCGCATCGGCCGCGCAATCTTCGGGGAGCGCGCAACGTGAAGATCGCCGTCATCGGCGGCGGCGCGATGGGCGCCACCCTGATCAAGGCCGCCACCGCCGCCAAGGTCGCCGAGCAGTCCGACTTCGCCATCTGCGAAGTCGATTCCGCACGCCGCACCGCCCTCGCGCAATCCTTCCCTGCAGCCCGCATCTCCCCCTCGATCGACGCCGCCGGCGAGCAGGACCTCGCCTACCTCGCGATCAAGCCGCAGGACCTGCCCGGCCTGCGCGGCAAGCCCCTCGGCAAGATGCTGATCGTCTCAATCATGGCCGGCGTCCCCATCGCCGCCGTGCGCGAGGCGACCGGTGCCAAGCGGATCGTCCGCGCGATGCCCAACACCCCCGCCCAGATCAACCGCGGCTTCACCGTCTGGACCGCCACCGAAGACGCCACGCCCGCCGACCGCTCCCGCGCCAGCGCGCTCTTCGACGCCATGGGCGGCCAGATCGAGGCGGCCGACGAGTCCGTCCTCGACAAGGCCACCGCCGTCTCCGGATCCGGCCCCGCCTACGTCTTCCTCTTCCTCGAAGCCTTCGCCAACGCCGCCGTCTCGATCGGCCTCAATCCCGCCGATGCCAGGCGCATGGCGCTCGAAACCGTGATCGGCGCGGCCGAGTACGCCAAATCCTCCGACCAGCACTTCGCCGCGCTCAAGGACCAGGTCACCTCGCCCGCCGGCACCACGGCCGCCGGACTGCGTGAACTCGAACGGCGCGGCTTCCGCAGCGCCCTCGTCGAAGCCGTCCACGCCGCCCACGCCCGCGCCGAAGAACTCGGACGATCCTGATGGACGTTGTCCTCATCATCATCAGCCGCTGCATTTGGATCTACACGATCATCATGTTCTTGCGCGTCCTCATGAGCTGGGTGCCGATGTTCACCAACCGCCCGCTCGACCCCTACAACCCCGTCGTCCGCGTGCTCTTGGCCGCGACCGAGCCCGTCCTCTCCCCGCTCCGCCGCTACCTCACCTTCGGCATGATGGACCTCTCCCCAATGGCCGCCATCTTCGGCCTCTTCATCCTCTCGCGAGTCATCGAAGGATTGGCTGCATGAGCCCCGCGAAAGCGAACGCTTGCGCTAACCAGTTGCCTTCTGTACATTCGTGCTACACCGCCGCATCGGCGGATGCGCACCGCGCAGAGAGGCACCGAACCCATGACGCTCGTCACGCTCGAACCGCAGGTTGAACAGATGGCCGCAGCCAACGACGAACAGATCGACGAACTGATCCCCGACCTCGAGCGCAGGTTCGGCACCGGCGCGGTGATGCGCCTCGGCGACGCCGTGGCCGACATGTCGGTCTCCGGCATCCCCACCGGCGCGCTCTCGCTCGACGCCGCGCTCGGCATCGGCGGCCTCCCCCGCGGCCGCATCGTCGAGGTCTACGGCCCCGAATCGGCCGGCAAGTCGACCGTCGCCCAGCACGTCATCGCCGAGGCCCAGAAGCTCGGCGGACAGGCCGCCTACGTCGACGTCGAGCACGCGCTCGACCCCGCCTACGCCGAACGCCTCGGCATCAACATCCGCTCGCTGCTGATCGCCCAGCCCGACACCGGCGAGCAGGCGCTCGAAATCACCGAGGCGCTCGTCCGCAGCAACGCGATCGACGTCGTCGTCGTCGACTCCGTCGCCGCGCTCGTCCCCCGCGCCGAGATCGAGGGCGAGATGGGCGACCAGCAAGTCGGCCTCCAGGCCCGCCTCATGTCCCAGGCCCTGCGCAAGCTGACCGGCGTCGTCTCCCGCTCCAAGACCGTGCTGATCTTCATCAACCAGCTGCGCGAGAAGGTCGGCATTGTCTTCGGCAACCCCGAAACCACCTCCGGCGGACGCGCCCTCAAGTTCTACTCCTCCGTCCGCATCGAGCTGCGCCGCGCCGAAGCGCTCAAGGACGGCCAAACCGTGATCGGCTCGCGGGTCAAGGCCAAAGTCGTCAAGAACAAGGTCGCCCCGCCCTTCCGCACCGCAGAGTTCGACCTCATGTTCACCGCCGAGGAATACGGCATCAGCAACCCCGGCTGCCTGCTCGATCTCGGCTCCGAGCCCTCCCCCGTCGAGCCGCCCGAAGGCGTCTCGCCCGACCCGGTGATCAAGAAGACCGGCGCGTTCTACAACTACGGCGAACTGCGCCTCGGCCAGGGCCGCGAGCGCTCCAAGCGCTTCCTCCGCGAGAACCCCGACATCGCCGAAGAGATCGAGTACCGCATCCGCGCCCAGCGCGGCCTGCCCGACCCCGCCGACCTCGCCGCCTACGCCGAAGAGGCGCCCGAACGGATCGACAAGCCCGAACCGCGCAAGAAGGCGCGCCGGAGCGCGTAGTGCCCGAAATCACCGCCCTCGCAACCCGGCGCGGCGCGGTCACGGCCGAGTTCGACGACGGTTCCGAGCTCCGCTGTTCGGCCGCGTTCGCCGCCGGCATCCGGCTCCATCAAGGAGACCGGATCGACGCCGCCGTGCTGGAGCGGCTCCGCGAGTCGGCGGCCGCCGATCTCGCCGCCGCAACCGCCCGCGCCAAAGCGCGCCGACGCCCGACCTGCCGCTCCGAGCTCGCGCAGCACCTCGCCCGCCAAGGCTTCCCCCGGCCCGCGATCGACGCGGCGCTCGACGCGCTGGCCGCCGAGGGCGAAATCGACGAAGCTGCCTACGCGATCCGGCACGCGCGGAAACGCCGACGCGCCGGCGCCGCTGCATCGCTGATCCGGGCCGAACTCCGCGCCAAGGGCATCGAACCGGCCGATATCGCCCCGGCCGTCGACGATGAAGACGACGAACGGACCGCCGCCGCCTGGATCGCCGGATCCAGCCGCGACGACGATTGGAAGCGCCGCCGATTGCGGCGCATGGGCTTCCCCTATTCGCTGATCCGGACGCTCCTGCCCGATGAACCGGAACCGGCCGCTAGCGCTGCGGGCGGCAACGCCATAGGATGAGATCAGCATTCCCACGCGCCCAGGAGGGCGGCGATGACCCTCATAGCCGCGACGCAGGCGCTCGCGCTGCTCTTGGCAGCCCTCGCCCCGCCGTCGCGTGGAACCTTGCGAGGCCCACATGCTCGGAGCTCTCATGCGGCTCCTCACCGGCGGCCCGGACCCCCGCGTCGCCGCGCGCCGAGAAGCCGAAGACATCATCCGCCAAGCGGAGGGCGAAGCGGATGACCTCCGCCGCGCCGCCGAAGAAGCGGCCCAAGAAGCCCGCGAACGCGCCCGTTCCGATGCCCGAAAGGCCCGCAAGGACGCGCAGCGCGAGCAGCAGCGCTCCGAAGACCGCCTGACCCGCCGCGAGGAAGCGCTGGAAGACCGCGCCCGCGATCTGGACGTCCGCGAAGGCGCGCTGGCCGAGCGCGACACCGCCCTGCGCGAGCGCGACGGCGAAATCCGCGAGCGGGAGGCGAAGCTCGACGAAGAGTTCGCCGGCCTCGACTCGGAGCGCAAGCGGCGCCTCGAAGAGGTCTCCGCGATGACCGCCGGCGAAGCCCGCGAGTCACTGCTCGGCCAGATCGAGCGCGAAATCGCCGACGAAGCCGACCGCATGGTCCGCGCCGCCCAGGCCAAGGCCAAGGACGAAGCCGAAGAGCGCGCCCGCAACATCCTCGCCACCGCGATCCAGCGCGTCTCCTCCGAAGTCACCACCGAATCCACCGTCTCCGTCGTCCAAATCCCCGGCGACGAGATGAAGGGCCGCATCATCGGCCGCGAAGGCCGCAACATCCGCGCCCTCGAAGCCGCGATCGGCTGCGACCTGATCATCGACGACACCCCCGACGTCGTCACCGTCTCCGGCTTCGACCCCGTCCGCCGCGAAATCGGCCGCCTCTCGCTCAGCCGCCTCGTCGCCGACGGCCGCATCCACCCCACCCGAATCGAGGAAACCGTCGAAAAAGCCCAACGCGACGTCGACCGCATCATCCGCGAGGCCGGCGAGGAGTCCGCGATCGAGGCCCACTGCACCGGCCTGCCGCGCGAGATTCTCGACATCTTCGGGCGCCTCCGCTTCCGCACCTCCTACGGCCAGAACCAGCTCCGCCACGCCGTCGAAACCGCCCACATCGGCGCGATGATCGCCGACGAAATCCACGCCGACGTCGAGATCGCCCGGCGCGGCTCGCTGCTCCACGACCTCGGCAAGGCGATCGACCACGACGTCGAGGGCACCCATGCCATCATCGGCGCCGACCTCGCCCGCCGCTTCAAGATGAGCGACTCGATCGCCCACTGCATCGAGGCCCACCACGACGAAGTCGAGATCGAATCTGTCGAGGCGGTCATCGTCCAGATCGCCGACGCCATCTCCGGCGGCAGGCCCGGCGCGCGCCGCGAATCCGTCGAGCGCTACATCGAGCGGCTCCGCAGCCTTGAAGAGATCGCCACCTCCTTCGAGGGCGTCGGCAGCGCCTTCGCAATCCAGGCCGGCCGCGAGGTCCGCGTCGTCGTCGACCCCAACGAGGTCGACGACCTCGGCTCGATGCGCCTCTCGCGCGACATCTCCAAGAAGATCGAGGAGAGCCTGACCTACCCGGGCCAAATCCGCGTCACCGTGCTCCGCGAAACGCGAGCGGCGGCCTACGCCCGATAGCCCGCCCGCGTGCGCGTCGATCTCCATCTCCACACCACCGCCTCCGACGGCGTCCACCCGCCCCGCGAGGTGCTCCGCCGCGCCGCCGAAAACGGCGCCGCCCTCATCGCCATCACCGACCACGACGCCATCACCTGCCCCGGCCCGGTCGACGGCCCCGGCCTCATCGCCGGCGTCGAACTCGGCGTCGACGCCGGGGACTTGGGCGAGCTGCACCTGCTCGGCTACTTCCCCGGCGGCGGCTTCGAGCCGCTGGACGACGAACTCGAACGGCTGCGCCGCGACCGGCTCGCCCGCGGTGAACGCACCGCCGCCCGCTTGGCGGAACTCGGCGTCCCGATCTCCTGGAATCGCGTGCTCGACGTCGCCGGCGCCGCTTCCGTCGGCCGCCCGCACATCGCCCGCGCCATGGTCGAGGCCGGCCACGCCGACTCCGTGCAGGACGCCTTCAACCGCTGGCTGCGCGACGACGGCCCCGCCTACATCCCGCGCGCGATCCTCCCCCTGCAAGATGCCGCCGGTCGGATCCGCGAGGGCGGCGGCCTCGCCTCGCTCGCGCACCCCAACCGTTATGACGATCCCGCCGCAGCCGTCCGCGCCGCGGCCGCCGCCGGCGTCGACGCCGTCGAGGTCTACTACGCCCGCGACTCCGCCGAAGAAACCGCCCGCAGCCAATCGCTCGCCGAGCGCCACGGGCTGCTCGCGACCGCCGGCACCGACTTCCACGGCCTGCACCCCGGCGAGCCCGAACCGGGATCGCTCGATGCGCCCGATGCCGCGCTCCGACCCTTCCTCGACCTGATCCGCGAACGGAGCCGACCATGACCGACGACCAGACCATCCTCTCGACCGAGCAGATCGAAGCGCTGATCCCGCACCGCTTCCCGTTCCTCCTGATCGACCGCGTGATCGAGCTCGAACCCGGCCGCCGCGCCGTCGCGATCAAGAACGTCACCGCCAACGAATGGTTCTTCCAGGGCCACTTCCCCGACCGCCCGATCATGCCCGGCGTGCTCATCGTCGAAGCGCTCGCCCAGACCGGCTCCGTCGCCGCGCTCAGCTCCGACGCGCACAAGGGCAAGCTCGGCCTCTTCGCCGGCATCGACGGCATGCGCTTCCGCCGCCGCGTCGTCCCCGGCGATCAGCTCCGCCTCGAAGTCGAACTGGAACGGCTCCGCGGCCCCGTCGGCGTCGCCAAGGCCCGCGCAACGGTCGACGGCGAACGCGCCGCCGAAGGCAAGCTCACCTTCGCCCTGGTCTCACTCAACGACTTGGACTGACGCCCTACACCAGCCGGATCACCGCGTACAGCACCAAGACCAAGGCGACGCTGGCCGCCGCCGTGATCCCCACCCACTTGAGATCGCCCGGCACGTAGTGGAAGTCGTGCATCGCCGCCATCGCGCGCGAGCGCCGGTCGTGCCGCTCGCCCGGGCCGCCGCCCCGCGGACCGCCCTGCGAAGCGGATGCAGGTCCCAGCCGGCGCGGCCCGACCGTGCCGCTCGCGGACGCCCCGATCGGCGCTCCCGCAGCCCCCGGCTGCGCAACCGGCAGATCGGGGCCGCCCCCGCGCAGCCTGCCCGGGCCCGGCCGGCCCGGGCGGTTGCCCGCCCCGCGCCCCTGGTTCGCGCGACCGCCCCGATTGCCCCTGTTCCGCGCCATCGCCTGCTCCGCTCCGCTGCTCCCGTGATCCAGTGCACTAATGCACTGTAGAACACATTTCGCGGCCGCCGCGGCCGCCCTGATTTGACCTGCGCGCCCATCCTGCGTAAGTTGGGCGTACGGCCCCGTGGTGTAGCGGCCTAACACGCCACCCTGTCAAGGTGGAGATCGGCGGTTCGAATCCGCTCGGGGTCGCCACCCTCTCCCTCTCAGCTTCCGCCCTCCTGCTTCTCCAGCTCGTCGAACCGCTCCCCGACCCACGGAAAGTGGATGTCGATGTCGCGCTTCGTCCAGAACATGTCGCCCGCAAACTCCTGCCGATCAGAGTCCGGAATGTCCTGATCCTCGATCACCAGCAGCTGCTTCCCGTAGCAGAAGACGTACGCCTCCAGCTCGCCCGATTGCGCCGCCGGGTCGTCCGGCAGCAGCCGCTTGATCGCCTCCTTGCGGGGAATGAACCTCATCGTTCCGCTCCTCTCCCGGCCCCGCGCTCCGCGGCGCCGATTGCGCTACTGCTGCTGCTGTTGCTGCACGAACCGACGGTAGACCTCTTCCTCCGAAAGCGGCTCCGAGTGGAACCAGGCGTGCTCCACCGTGTTGTGCAGCTCGTCCAGCCGCGCCAGCAGCGCCCGGATCAGCTCGACCGCCTCCGCCGTCGTCCCCGGCTGCTCCGCCGAGGTGAACACCTCGATCGCCGCCGCCACCTGCTGGATCAGTTCCACCGGCGCGACGAACGTCGCGTTGTACCGCGCCGCCTCCAGACAAGCCCGCACGGACGCCTTCGCGTCGCCGGTCAGCAGCGCCTCCAGCGGCGTCGAATCCTCCGGCACCGCGATCCCCCGCACCTCCGCCGCGATCTGCAGCAGCAGGTCCACGTCGCGCCCCAGCTGCCCGTCCGCGTCGTGCTCGACCGTCCAGAGCAGATCCCGCGAGAGGTCGTAGGCCCGCTCGATCCAGCGCCCCAGCCAGAGCAGGTTGTAGACCCGCGCATCCGTCAGCCAGCGGTCCCTCCCCAGCTCGAAGGTGCGCGGATCAGCCCCCGCGCCCGCCCCGATCTCCGTCGTTTCGCCCGTCGTCATGGTTCGCCTCCCTCGGTCGTCACCACGTACGCGTCCTCCAGGAGGTCGAACGCGTCTGCTCTCGAAAATATGTGGTAGCCGCGCCGCACCGACGCGACCGCGGCATGCTCGGTCGTCCCGCCCTTCGACAGGAACGAGCCGCTGATCGGCGGGACGTCCGCATAGTCCCGGCCCACCGCCAGCTTGATGTAGTCGCTCGCCGGCGGCAACACGACCCCGCGGGTCGGATCGGACGGCAGCCAGCCGATCTCCGGATGCAGGAATTCGATCCACGCATGCGTCTCGCCGACCTGCCCGCCCAGCAGCCCCGACACGTAGCGGCAGGGCGCTCCGAGCGCGCGCAGCAGCGCCAGCGCCAGATGCGCCTTGTCCTGGCAGACCCCCTCGCCCGCCGCCAGCACCTGCCCCGCGCTCGTGGTCACGTCCGTCGTGCCGCGCAGGTAGGTGATGTTCGCCTCCACCCATTCCGTAATCCGGCTCACCGCCGCCAGCAGCGCCGCGGCCCCGCCCGCGACCTCGAGCGCCAGATCCGCCACCTCCGCCGGATCCACCAGCGACGACTGCGACGTGTACTCCAGCGCCTCCGGCAGCTCCCGCACCGCGTCCAGCTCCAGCTCCGGCGCCTCCGGAGCCTCGCTCGACAGCGCCACCGTGCCCGCCGAGCAGACGATGAAGCGCGTGTGGTGATCCAGCACCCGCAGCCGCACCACCCGGTTGCCGAACCGATCGTCGTAGGACAACTGCTTCGCCTCCGGAATCGTCCAGACCACGTCGCCCAGCGGCGTCTGCCCGATCCCGGCCAGCGGCTGAATCCGCAGCTGATTGTCGTTGTGCAGCACGGCGGCGCTGTATTCGTAGCGCGAGGCGTACAGGTAGGACGCGAGAACCGCGCCCTCGTCTAGTCCGTGACCCAGGTCGGCTTGCATAGTCCGCCCGACGAGTTGTTCGTGATCCGCACGCCCGGACGCGCCACCCGCGTCAGCCCGCCCGGAAACACCGTCACCCTCCCCTCCCCGTCCTGCACCGCGAACACCCGCAGATCGATGTAGCGCGGGTCCAGCCGGCCGGCCTCCTCGTCGAACACCATGTGGCTCGAAAAATCGAGCGTCTCCTGCGCGATGAACTCCTCCGGCTTGCCCAGGATCAGCGACCGCACTTGCGCGTGCATCTCGTCGCCCAAATCGGGCATCACGTAGACCCCCGTCCCGCCGTAGCCGCGCCGCGACTTGATCACCAGCTCGCCCAACCTCGAGTTCGCGTACTGCCGCTCCTCCGCATCCAGCAAGTTGTACGACTTCGCCTGCTCGAGGATCACCTCCTCGCCCAAGTATTGCTCGATCATCTGCGGCACCCACAGGAACACCAGCTTGTCGTCCCCCACCCCCGTCCCGATCCCGTTCACCAGCGTCACCCGCCCGTCCAGATACGCGTCGCGGATGCCCGGCACGAAGATCTCCAGATCCTCCACTCGCCGGTAGATCACGTCCACCGCGACATCGCCTTCGGCCGTCCGCGCGTAGACCCGCCCGTCGTGGCCCACGAACAGATCGGAGCCCTCGACCAGCGGCACCCCCAGCAGATCGGAGAGATAGCGGTGCTCGAAGAACGCCGCCCCGAATCTTCCGTCCGTCAGGATCACCGAAACCGGCGACGGCTTGTCGGAGAGCGACGCGAACAGGTCCAGGTAGGTCTGCCGGATCTCGTACGGACGCACGTTGTAGCCCGCCCCGAACTCCGGCGCCTGCGCCGCCGTCAGCTCCACCGTCTTCAGCTGGTACGTGATCCCCGATGGAATCCGCAGGTTGTCCTCCAGGATCACGTAGCGCCCGTCGCCCAGATGCACGAGATCGATCCCGTAGATGTGGACGAACACGTCCTTCGGCGGACGGAACCCCTGCACCTCCGGGTAGAAGTAGTCCGACGAGTAGACCACGTCCGGCGGCACGATGTCCTGCTCGCCAGTCGTGTAGACCTCCGACAGGAACCGGTTGATCGCCCGCAGCCGCTGCCCCACGCCCGCCGCGATCACGTCCCAATCCGCGCCCGGCACGATCCGCGGAATCAGATCGATCGGCGTCGTCCGGTACTCCCGCGGGTCGAGGTAGAAGGTGAACGCGTCCCGCTCGACCTGCCGCCTCGCCGCTGCCCAGCGCTCCGTCAGGCCGTTCACGCCGAGCTGATCCGCGGCCGATGAAACCCCCGCGTAGAGCGGCTGCAAGCCGCCGTTCGCGTCGAGCCACTCGCTGATCGCGTGCCCCTCGCCCACCGGCGTGATGCTCATGCCGCCTCCTGCCCTCGCGTCGATTCTAGACCCGCATCCCCCTCCGCCTACCAGGTGTCGATGTACGGCCGCTTCTTCTTCGTCCGCGGCGGCGCCGGCGGCAGGCTCCGCAGCCCCGCCGCGATCCAGCTCCGCGTGTCCGCCGGATCGATCACGTCGTCGATCCCGAAGTTCGTCGCCGCGTTCACCGCCTTCGCCCGGTCGTACGCCGTCGCCACCATCGACTCGTACTTCTCCAGCCGTTCCTGCGGATCCTCGATCGCCGCCAGATCGTTGCGGTAGCCCAGCTTCACCGATCCTTCGATGTTCATCCCCGCGAACTCCGCCGTCGGCCACGCCACCGTGAAGAACGGCACCAGCGAACTCGCACCGCACATCGCCTGCACCCCCAGCCCGTAGCCCTTGCGGATCACCACCCCGAACATCGGCACCGACAAGTTCGCCCCCGTGTTGAACATCCGCGCGCAGTGCCGCACCAGCGCCGTCCGCTCCACGTCCGGCCCCACCATCATGCCCGGGCAGTCCATCAGCGAGATCACCGGCAGATCGAACGCGTCGCACAGCTGCAGGAACCGCGCACCCTTGTCCGCCCCGTCCGAATCGATCGCCCCCGCCAGATGATGCGGATTGTTCGCGATCAGCCCCATCGGCTTGCCCTCGACCCGGATCAGGCAGGTGATGATCCCGATCCCGAACTCCGGCCGGATCTCCAGCACCGAATCGACGTCCGCCAGCGTGTGGATGATCTCCCGCACGTCGTACATCCGCACCCGGTTCTCCGGGATGATGTGCCGCATCTTCCGCTGATCCGGCGCTTCCCAGTCCGAAACCGCCCCCTGGAAGTACGAGACGTACTTCTTCCCCACCTGCACCGCCTCCGCCTCGTCCTCGACCAGGATGTCGATCACCCCGTTCGGCACCTGGAACGAGATCGGCCCCACCTCCTCCGGCGTGTAGATGCCCAAACCGCCGCCTTCGATCATCGCCGGCCCGCCCATCGCCACCGTCGAATCCCGCGTCGCGATGATCACGTCGCAGCACGCCAGCAGCGCCGTGTTCCCCGCGAAGCAGCGGCCCGACGTGATCCCCACCGTCGGCACCAGCCCCGACAGCTTCGACCACTGCGTGAACGTGTACGTGTCCATCCCCACCCCGAAGCCGCCGTCCGTATCGCCCGGCCGCCCCCCGCCGCCCTCCGTGAAGAACAGCACCGGCAGCATGTAGCGGTGCGCCAGCTCGAACATCCGATCCTGCTTGTAGTGGTTCTTCCGCCCCTGCGTCCCCGCGAACACCGTGTAGTCGTACGAAATCGCGATGCAGCGCGCCTGCTCGTCCGGGAACAAGTCCCCATTCACCGTCCCGATCCCCGCGATCAGCCCGTCCGTCGGCGTCCGCTCCCGCAGCCACTGCTCCGAGCGCCGCAGCCGCTGCGCCGCCAGCACCAGCGGCCCGAACTCCTTGAACGTCCCCTCGTCCACCAGGTCGTAGATGTTCTCCCGCGCCGTCCGCTGATTCGTCCGCCGCCGCCGCATCACCGCGTCCGGCCGGTTCTCGTCGTAGATGTACGCCCGCCGCTCGTTCAGCTCCGCCAAGTCCCCGCGGATGAAATCGGGGTCCAGCGCCTCCGCCGCCCCGCCCGCCGTCACCGAAACCTCCGCCTCCTTCACGAACACCAGCGGGAACCCCTCGCGCATCACGTCCCCCACCTGGCAGCCCACCCGCACCACCACCCCGTCCCGATCCGCATGGATCACGTGCTCCATCTTCATCGCCTCGAGCACCACCAAGTCCTGCCCCTCCAGCACCTCGTCCCCCTCCTCCACCAGCACCGCCACGATCGTCCCCTGAATCGGCGCGGGCAGCCCGACCGATCCGTCCGGCCCCGCCAAATCCGGCTTCTCTTCCTCGACCGCCGCCGACTGCCGCTCCTTCACCGCCTGATCGTGCGCGAACAGCGCCAGCGGATCGCTGCTGTCCACCTGCGCCCCCGCCAGCCCCCGATCCGCCTCGGCCGCCTCCGCCTCCGACGAGACGAACCGCGCCCGCGGCGCAGCCCCGTTCTCGACCAGCGACGGGATGTTCTCGTCCAGCCAGCGCGTGTGGATGCCGCCCTGCGCGACATCCGGATGCGCCAGCACGTTCTGCAGGAACGGGATGTTCGTCTGCAAGCCCTCGATCCGGAACTCGCTCAGCGCCCGCGAGACCCGCGTCAGCGCGTCGTCGAACTTCTCCGACGGCGAGTGCGCGATCACCTTCGCCAGCAGCGGGTCGTACGACGGATTCGTCTCGTAGCCGACGTAGCCGAACCCGTCCGTCCGCACCCCCGGCCCGCTCGGCTGCTCGTAGGCCGTCAGCACCCCGCCCGTCGGCCGCACGTTCCCGTCCGCCGACAGCGTCTCGGTGTGCACCCGCGTCTGCACCGCGTACCCCCGCGGGCGCACGCCGTTGCCCGGGTCCGCCGCCTGCGCCAGCCCCAGGTCCGCCAGCGTTTCGCCCTGCGCGATCCGCAGCTGCGACTGCACCAGGTCAATTCCCGTCACCTGCTCCGTCACCGTGTGCTCGACCTGCAACCGCGCGTTCGCCTCCAAGAACCAGAACTCGCCCGCCGCCCCGTCGACCAGGAACTCGATCGTCCCCAGCGACGAGTAGCCCACGTCCCGCGCCAGCCGCAGCGCCGCGTCCAGGATCTCGCCCCGTAGCCCGTCGTCCAAGTGCGGCGCCGGCGCGATCTCGATGATCTTCTGGTGCCGCCGCTGGATGCTGCACTCCCGCTCCCGCAGGTGCGTCACCGCGCCGTGCTGATCGCCCACCACCTGCACCTCGATGTGCCGCGCATTCGCCGCGAACTGCTCCAGGTACAGCGCGTCGTTCCCGAACGCCGTCCGCGCCTCCGACGCGCAGCGTTCCCACGCCGCCTCCAGCTCGTCCGCCTCGCGCACGATCCGCGTCCCGCGCCCGCCGCCGCCCGCCACCGCCTTGATCATCAGCGCCCCGCCCGCCGGCAGCGCCGCGAAGAACTCCCGCGCCTCCCCCAGCGTCGCCGGTTCCGAACTCCCCGCCAGCACCGGCACCCCCGCCTCCGCCGCCGCCTCCCGCGCCCGCACTTTGTCGCCGAACAGGTCCAGCAGATGCGGCGTCGGCCCCACGAATGCGATCCCCGCCTCGCCGCAGGCCCGCGCGAACGCCGCGCTCTCCGCCAGGAAGCCGTAGCCCGGATGCACCGCGTCGCAGTTCGCCTCCCGCGCCGCCTCAATCAGCGCCGCGATGTCCAAGTACGCCGGCACCCCGCGCCCGGGCAGCAGCGCGTGCTCGTCGGCCACCCGCAGATGCAGGCTGTTCGCATCGTCCTCCGACGCGACCGCCACCGAGCGGATGCCCAAATCCGCCGCCGCCCGCGCGATCCGGATCGCGATCTCCCCGCGGTTCGCGATCATCAAGCCCTGAATCGACATGTTCATTCCTCCGCCGATGGTCTGCTGCTCAAGTCGCCCGGCCCGCGGCCAGCCGCTTGTCCGACGCCGATTGCAGCGACGGCGGCGGCAGCCCCAGCCGTTTCGCGTCGTCGAGCGTCCCCGTGACGCCGCGCCCGACCAGATCATCCAATTCCGCATCCGACAAGCCCAGCTCCGCCGCCAGCACCTCGCGCGAATGCTCCCCCACCCGCGGCGACGCCCGCAGCTCCGGCGTCCCGCCCCCGCTGAACCGCCACGGCGCCCCTGCCAGCCAGCTCGCCCCGACCTCCGCATGCTCCACCCGCTCGATGAACCCCGCCTCCAGCAGATTCGCATCCGGCTCCGAATACATCCGGTAGATGTCCGCCACCCGCGCCGCCGCAATCCCCAGCCCCAGCAGCGCCCGCTCCGCCTCCGCCGCCGGCAGCCCCGCAGCCCAATCGCTGACGATCTCGTCCACCTCGTCCTCGCGCTCCTTCCGATCCCGCCAATCGGCCGCCGCCAGCGCCGCATCATTGCCGATCAGCCCGCACAGCGCCCGCCACTGCTCGTCCGAATCCACGCCCAGCGCGATCCATCCATCCTCCCCCGCGCACCTGAACATCCCGTGCGGCGCGCGCCGATCATCCCGGTTCCCCTGCGGCCGATGCGCGATCCCCGCCGCATCCGACTCCAGCACCCGGTGCCCGATCGCCGCCGTCGTCGCCTCCAGCATCGCCGCGTCCAATCGCTGCGGCCCGCCGACCCGCTCCCGCCGGTGCAGCGCCGCCACGATCGCCGCCGCCGCCGTGTAGCCCGACACCGGATCCGGATACAGCCCCGCCGTGTTCATCCCATCATCGCCCGCATAGCCGTGCATCGACGACAGCCCCGACATCGGCTCCGTCGTCGCCCCGTTGGCCGGATACGTCCGGTACGGCCCGTCGTGCCCGTAGCCCGAAATCGTCGCGAAAATCACGTCCGGCCGCCGTTCCGCCAGCGTCTCCAGCGTGATCCCCCACGACGCCAGCACCCCCGGCCGGAAATTCTCCACCACCACGTCGAACCGCGGCGCCATCCGCCAGAACAGCTCGCGCCCCTCCTCCTCCCGCAGATCCAGCGTGATCCCCTGCTTGTTCAGGTTCACCGCGTTGAACAGCCCCTGCGTGTTCTGCGGATGCTGCACCTTCGCGTCATCCGCAATCGCCCGCGGCACCTGCGTCCGCACGTTGCGCCAGATGTCGACCCGGTGCAGCGCCTCGATCTGCACGACCTCCGCGCCCAGCAGCGCCAACAGCTCGGTGCAGAACGTCCCCGACCACGCCTGCGTGAAGGTCAGCACCCGCACCCCGGCCAACGGCGCATCGCCGCCGCCCGCCCGCGGCTTCGCCGCCCGCTCGCCCGATTCCCACTCCGCCCGATCCGAGCCGATCTCCGCCGGCGCGGAGCGGCGATGCGACCAGGACGGCGGCGTCAGCGGAGCCGCATCGCCCGGCCCCCGCGCCGTTCCCTCGCCGATCCCGGTCGAAACGAAGAACTTCCGCGCCGCCAACTGCTCGTTCTCGAGCAGCTCCCGCGCGTTCATCACGCAGCCGGAGATGCAGCGCAGCTCCGAGAGCTTGTGGAACAGCGGCCAGCGCTCCATCCCCGCCAGCTCCCGCGCCACTCCAGCCTGCACCTCTGAGAGATCCCGCGCATAACGTCCGTCCCGCACCTGCAAGTCCTCGCGCGCGCCCTGCTCCGGCAGGTTGAACAGCGCCATCGCCTCCGCCCAGTGGTGCCAGTCTCCGAAGCCGAAGTTCATCTGCCCGTCCAGCGCCCGGTAGAGCGGCCCCGGCTCGCCGCGCGCCCGCCCGCCCGCCGGCCCGCGGCTGCGGCCCGTGCCTTGGTAGATGTCCGAGATCGCCCACGGATGGCAGGTCAGCGCCAGCGCCTCCAGCTCCCGCACGTCGACCAATTCCGGCTTGTCCGCCTCGCCGCGCCGCCGCAGCGCCGCGGCCGCGGCCAAGAACCCGGCCAGCCCGCCCATGTAGCCCGCCTGCCCCTGCGGCAGCGTCAGCGGCGGCTCCTCCGCGTAGCCGTTGCACCACGCCCAGCCGCTCCGCGCATTCAATGTCAGATCGTTCGCCGGCACGCCCGCGAGCGGCCCCGCCAGCCCGTGCGGCGTCACCGACAGATGCACCGCGTCGCCCCGCAGCAGCCCGCCGATCTCCGCATCCAGCGGCGCATCCGTCGTCACCACGACGTCCGCGCCCGCGATCAGCCTCTCTGCAGCGGCCGCCGCGACGGAGCGCTTGTTCCAGTTCGCGTACGCATGCAGCCCCGCCGATTCGCGCCGCAGTGGATGCCCGCCCTCAGGCTCGATCAAGACGACGTCCGCGCCGTGATCGCCGAACAGCCGCGCCGCGTACGCGCCGCCCAGCCGCCGCGACAGATCGGCGACCCGCAACCCGCGGAATGCGGCCATCTCCGGAAGACCTGAAACGTGCTCAGTCACTTCTGCAACTCAGGCTAGCGCAGCGCCGCCCGTGCCCCCTGCTGCTCCCCCCATCTGCCGCGCTCATCTACGGCGCGGTCTTCTGCGCCCGCGCCAGCGCCGTGGCGAAAACCGCCGTCACCAGCAGCCGCGCGCGTTCGGGCGCGGCCGCGGCAGCCGCCACCGCCTGCGCCGGAGCCGCCGTCGCCGCCTGTCCCACCTGCTGCCCCATCTGCGCGATCCGCTGCCGGTTCGGAATCAGGATGAAGCCGGCCACGCCGGAGAGCACCGCGAAGATGATCCCGAACCGCAGCGTCCGCGTTATCGAGTCCACGAACGCCGAGCTCACGATCTCCCGCGCCGCCAGCGCCGCCTCCGCGTCCAGCGTCTGCAGCACCTGCCCCGCCGCCCCGACTCCCCCCGCCATCGCCTCGATCACGCCCTGCTCGATCCCCGTCCCCTCCAGCCCGCTCCGCACCCCCGAGGCGTACTGCGCCGCCGCGAAGCTGCCCAGGATCGCGATCGCCAGCGTCCCGCCCAGCTGCCGCCCCGCATTGCTCACCGCCGACGCCTTCCCCGCCAGATCGACCGGCACCGCCGCCATCGTCGTGTCCGTCGTCGCCGGCATGTGCATCGAGCCGCCGATGCCCAGCCAGATCAGCCCGATCAGCGGCAGCCAGTACCCGATCTCCGGCGTCAGGAAGCTGAGGATCAGCAGCGCCCCGCCGCCGTGCACCGCCGGCGCCCAGGTCAGCATGAAGCGCGGCCCCAGCTTCGGCAGCAGCTTCGCCCAGACCGGCGCAAGGAACGTCATCCCCAGCGCCAGCGGCATCGTGTACAAGCCCGACACGAACGCGCTGTGACCCTGCACCAATTGGAAGAACTGCGGCAGGTAGAACATCACTCCCATCAACGCGAACATGATGAAGAACATCCCGACCGTCGCGCCCGTGAAGTCCCGCTGCTTGAAGAACTCGAACGGCACCAGCGGCTGCGCCGAGCGCCGCTCCACGAATACGAACGCCGTCCCCGTCGCCCCCGCGACGATGAACGACCCGATGATCAGCGGCGTCCCCCAGCCTTGGTTCGGCCCCTCGATGATCGCGATCACGATCGCCATCATCGCCGCCGTCCCGAACACCGCGCCCGGCACGTCCAGGCTCGTGTGCTGCTGCGAGCGCGATTCCGGCACGATCAACGCGCCCGCCAGCCCCAGCGCCGCCACCGGCGCAGGCACCCAGAACACCGCCGCCCAGCCGATGTTGTCCACCAGCGCACCGCCCAGGAACGGCCCGATCGCCATCCCCGCCCCCAGCGACGCCGCCCACACCCCGAACGCTTTCGCCCGCTCCTCCCGCGGGAACACCACCGTCAAAATCGACAACGTCTGCGGGATCACCAGCGCCCCGCCCAGCCCCTGCAGCGCGCGCCCCGCGATCACCTCGTACGCATTCGACGAGAACGCCACCCCGATCGAAGCCGCGGTGAACAGGAACATCCCGATCGCCAGCGTCCGCCGACGCCCGAAGCGGTCGCCCAGCGCCCCGCCCAGCAGCAGCAGCCCGCCGAACACGACCAAGTAGGCATCCGCCACCCAGAGCGACTCGGACTCGGTCAGCGTGAAGTGCTGCTTGATCGCCGGCAGCGCCGTGTTGATGATCGTCGCGTCCAGCTGCACCAGCAGCTGCGCGCCCGCCAGCACCGTCAGGATCAGCCACTTCCGCCGCGGGCTCGCGTTCATTCGCACGAGGCTAATGATTTTCGCCCCCAAGCGCAGCTGCACCGCAATCCGCCGCTACCTTCCGCAGCGTGCTCACGCTCAGCGCCCTCGTCGCCGCCCTCCTGCTCGCCGCCGCCCAACAGGCCCAGCCACCGCCGGCCTACTACCAGCTCGTCGAGCACCCCATCCTCGAGCCTGAACCCGCAGAGGACGAACTCACGCTCGATCCGGACGAAGAGGATGCCCTCGCACTGCCGCCGCCGCGGATCCGCACCTACGACTTCGACGCTTGGCAGGGCCGCGCCTCCAACGCTTGGTCCGACGCCCGCCCCCTGCGCCGCCTCTCCGTCGCGGCCGATGACGCCCTGATCACCGCCTGCACCGGCACCGAGGCCGGCGCCGCGATCATCGACCTGCGCAGCGGCCGCCGCTGGCTCGGCGGCTCCGCCGCCCCCCGCCCGATCCGCAGCGTCGTCAAGGCCCCCCTCGCCCTCGCCGCCATCATCCAAGCCGAACGCGACGGGACCCTCGAAGACCCCGAACTCGCGGAGCAAACCCGCCAAGCCGTCGCGCACGGCGGCAACGACGCCGCCACCGCGCTCTACGACCAAATCGGCGGCTCCGCCGGCCTCGCCGATCTCTACTTGGCCCTCGATCTCCCCCGCCTCGCCGACCAGCTGCACCCCTGGGCCTGGGGCCTCGCGCAGGCCGACCCCGCCGACCTCGCCGATCTCGCCGCTGCACTCGCATCATCGCCTAACATCTCCGAAATCGCCCGCCAGCGCATCCTCGCCCTCATGCTCGAAACCGACCCAAGGCTCCACTGGGGCGCGATCTCCGCCCCCGAAAACTGGCAGCTCGCCGTCCGCACCGGCCTCTTCTACGAGGAAGATGCCGGCCTCCACCTCAACAGCGCCGCCCTCTGGCTCGACCCCGCCGGCGCGCCCCGCTACGCCATCGCGATCATCACCCACGACGACCACCTGGGGCGGCCCGCCAGCTGGAACTGCCAATACAACGTCGGCCGGGCCATCAGCCGAGCCCTGTCGCAGCGCTCGGCGATCGTTCCCTTGAATCTATGGACTCCATGACCGCGACCGCCCGGTTGGGAACATTCCCGCCCCACTGAAACTCAATGTATTTCTGCTTGCGCGAAACACCTGCCTTGCCTAACCTCGCCTGCGAACTGGAGGTTCACCACCCATGAGCGAGAAGAACTACTGGACCCGCATCCGCCGCCAGCGGCTCAGCCGCCGCTCCCTGCTCCGCGCCTCGGCCCGCGCCGGCGTCGGCGCCGCCGGCCTCGCCCTCGTCGGCTGCGGCGACGACGACGATGACGACGCGCAGCAGCAGGCCGCCCAGCAGCAGGCCGCAGCAGACGTCGACGCCGCAGACGAGCCGCAGGACCAGCCCGCCCAGCAAGACCAGCCCCAGCAAGCAGCCCCGGCAGACGCCGCCAGCACCGGCGGCGTCTGGAAGCGCGGCAACACTTCCACCCCGAACTTCGTCCGCATCCCGCTCAACACCGCCGGCAACAACACCGCGATCAACCAGAACGGCGGACTCTTCAACCGCCTCACCCGCTGGTCCGGCCCCGTCGGCCTCAAGCCCGACATCGGCAACATGCAGCGCATGACCGATCCCAATTTCGACCCCTCGCCCGACCTCGCCACCAGCTGGGAACAGCCGGACGGCACCACCTACATCTTCAACATCCGCGAAGGCGTCAAGTGGCACAGCGGCCGCGACTTCGACGCCTCCGACGTCGCCTTCACCTACACCGAACTCACCAACCCCGACGTCGGCGGCGGCGGCAGCCCGCTCAACCTGATGTCGGCCAACACCCAATCGGCCGAAGCGCCCGACGCGACCACCTTCCGCCTCACGCTCTCCCGGCCGACCGGCTACATCTACACCCTCACCTCCTCGACCAACATCGCCGACCGCGAAACCCTCGATCAGGTCGTCGACGGCGTGCTGGTCGGCACCGGCGCCTACACCTTCGAGAACTACGACCCCAACCGCGGCTACGACCTCGTCGCCTTCGAAGACCACTGGGCCGGCCGACCCACGGTCGACAAAATCGAGTTCTCCATCTTCGCCGACAACCTCGCCATGGCCGCCGCGCTCGAAACCGGCGACATCCACAGCCACTACGGCGTCCCCATCGGCAACCCCGAAGCCGAAGCCAGGCTGATCGAAAGCCCCGAGCACTACGGACGCATCCACATCGGCGCAGGCGGCCGCGTCCTCCGCTTCCGCGCCGACTCCGAACCCTTCACCGACAAGCGCGCCCGCCAAGGCGTCCTCCTGCTGGTCGACGGGCCCCGCATCACGGAAGAGTTCGCCGGCACCTTCGACGTCGCCGGCCGCCTGCCTTGGCAGCCCGGCTCGCCCGCCTTCGACGAAGAGCTCGACAAGCCCGTCTTCGACCAAGCCCGTGCGCGCCAGCTGCTCGACGCTGCCGGCCTCGTCAACGCCGACGCGACGCTCAAAGCCGACATCCTGCCTGAACGCGTCGACGCGCCCGCCGTCGCCCAGCTGCTCGAACAGGAACTCTCGCAAATGGGGATCGACATGGTCTCCACCCCGCGCGAGTACACCGAGATGATCACGCTCCAGACCACCGGTACCTTCGACCACATGATCATCGGCTTCGGCAACTGGGTGAAGCCCGGCGACCCCGCCGTCACCGTGCTCTTCGCCGACGCCTACGACGGCCGCATGAACGCCATGGTCCCCGGCGGCACCAACGACCCCGGCTCCGCCGACTACGTGCCCCTGCGCGAGCGCCCCGGCGTCAGCGACGAGCTCGAGTGGCTCGACATGATCGAAGCCGCCAAGAACGGCACCTTCGTCGAGGAGTACGGCGACTGGCGCGTCTTCAACGAGAAGTACCTCGACGTCGCCTGGAGCAATGTCCTCTTCCGCCAGTACGCCGGCTCCTGGAACACCAACAACGTCGACGTCAGCTTCGACTCCGAGGGCTGGCCCTACGTGGAGAGCGTCAGCGTCTGATCCCGTCCGGCGCGTCATGACGCGCCCCGCGCGGCGGACGGCCGCGCGGGGCGCCTCCGCGTCAGCGCCCGCATCCTCGGCCTGAACGATGCAGTACGTCCTCTCGCGCCTGCTCACCCAGCTGATCCCCACCCTCTTCGTTGCGTCCCTCCTGATCTTCGGCGCCGTCCGCCTGATCCCCGGCGACCCCGCCGTCGCCGCCTGCGGCGAAATGTCCATCGGCACCGAGTGCCAAGAAGACCTGCGCCGCAAATGGGGCCTCGACAGGCCCTTCTTCGAGCAGTACGGCAACTGGGTCTCCGGCATCTTCCAAGGCGACTTCGGCATCTCCAACAAGGGAATCGAGGTCTACGAAGTCGTCGCCTCCGCCTTCCCCGCCAGCATCGAACTCACCGTCTTCGCCACCATCATCGGCTTCGGACTCGGCCTCCTGCTCGGCATCCTCGCCGCTATCAACAGAGGCGGATTTTGGGACTACTTCGGCTCCCTCTGGGCAGGCTGGAACATCGGCATCCCCTCCTTCATCGCCGGCTTCTTCTATCTGATCATCTTCGCCGTCGTGCTCGACGTCCTGCCCTCCTTCGGCCGCGTGCCCGTAACCGAGGACTTCGGGCGCGCCCTGCTCCACTTGCTGATGCCCGGCCTCGCCCTCGGCGGCATCGTCGCCGCCCAAATCCTCCGCTTCACCCGCCAATCAATGCTCGACACCCTCACCGAAGACTTCATCCGCACCGCCCGCGCCAAAGGCCTGCGCGGACGCGTCGTCATCCTCCGCCACGCGCTCCGCCCCTCCCTCATCCCCGTCCTCACCATCATGGCCTACTTCTTCGCCGAAATCCTCGGCGGCACCCTGATCATCGAATCCGTCTTCACTTGGCCTGGCATGGGCCGCGCACTCGCCGTCGCCGTCCGCGACCGCGACTACGCCATCATCCAGATCATCACCATGATCATCGTCGCCATCTTCACCTCCGTCTTCCTCCTCATCGACGTGATCTACGTCGCCATCGACCCGCGCATCCGCGTCGGCCGGGGAGCGGAAGGCTGACATGGCCGCCAACCCGGCCCCCGTCGAGCAAGTCCGCATCCCCGACGGCGAGCGCCGCTACCCGGGCTACGCCTTCATGCAGGAACTGAAGGGCGTCGCCCGGGAACCGCGCGGCGCGATCGCCTTCCTCCTGCTCGGCCTGATCATCTTCTTCGCCTTCATTCTCCCCGAACTCGACCCCACCGACCCCAACTGGTCCCAGCGCGGCGAAAAACTCCTCGGCCTCTCCTGGGCCCACCCCTTCGGCACCGACGAGCTCTCCCGCGACCTCCTCGCACGCGTCGCCGTCAGCACCCGCCGCACCCTGCTCGTCGGCTTCGCCGCCGTCCTCATCGGCATGTCC
Source organism: Dehalococcoidia bacterium (assembly GCA_965205165.1). GTDB lineage: Bacteria > Chloroflexota > Dehalococcoidia > Bin125 > Bin125 > CBDESM01. The sequence goes on along the minus strand of OZ242037.1, from coordinate 2,685,781 downwards.
ATCGGCATCTCCATCGGCTACATCGCCGGCTGGGTCGGGGGCCTGATCGACTCCCTGATCATGCGCGCCATCGACGTGATGATGTCCTTCCCCGGCCTCATCCTCGCCATCGTCGTCAGCACCATCCTCGGCACCGGGCTCTTCTCCCTCGCCGCCGCCATCACCGTTTTCAACATCCCCGTCGCCGCCCGCCTCGCCCGCGCCGGCGTCCTCCGCGAGCGCGAGCGGGACTACGCCCTCGCCGCCCGCACCCTCGGCGCGTCCGGCTCCCGCATCCTCTTCCGCCATGTCGCCGTCAACACCTTCGGCGCATTCGCCGTCCAGCTCCCCATCGCCTTCGTCGCCTCCGTCCTCGCCATGGCCGCCCTCAACTTCCTCGGCATCGGCATCCAGCTGCCCGACGCCACCCTCGGCACCCTCCTCCGCGTCGCCCAGCAATACATGCAGCCCGCACCCCACTACGTCATCGTCACCGCCGTCGTCCTCGCCACCCTCATGATCGGCCTCAACTTCCTCTCCGACGTCCTCTCCGAACGCCTCGACCCCGTCCGTCGCCGCTCTGTCTGACCCCCCGCAAGCCCCGAGACGAGCAGGTACACTGGCACCATCGCCCGAGGGCAGGTGCAGCCATGTCCGAAATCCTCGAAGTCACCATCGCCGAAGACCTCGTGCAGGAGGAGTACCGCCGCCTGTACCCGGGCGAGCACCCCGGCAGCGAAACGCTCGACCGGGCCGCCTGCTCGGTCGCCGAGGCGCTTTCGTCAAGCCTCGGCAATGGCGCATGCGGCGACAACGCCGCCGACACCGAGATGCGGATGCACGATCTCGGGCTCGCCGGCGTCTTCGTCCACCTCCCCCGCGAACTGATCGAGGATCTCGGCCTTGCCAAATTGCTCGATCACGTCAACAACTACTTGGCTTGGGAGTTGGATGTCCGCATGAGCGACTACCGCGCGGGGCGTCCGCAGCGCGAAGACCCCTTCGGCCTCTAGGCCGAATCGGAGCCCCGCGGATGCCGAACGATCTGTCCGGTATCGAGGTCAACATCGCGACCATCGCCGCGCACTGGATTAGATTCGGCCAAGCTCTCGCCGGCGCAATTGCGCTGGAGGCCGACGGTCGAACCGGCGACGTCGATGCGCCGGCCGACATCGTGCGGGACGCGCTCCGGTTCCGCACCACCACCGTCCTCGAATCTGTCCGGGGCCTCCGCGACACCGGTGGCGCCAGGTTGTTTCGCCTGCTTCACGAAGTACCCGTAGTGGGCCCGCAAGACGCGCTCTCTTGGGACAATCTCATCTCCATGCGCAATCGCATGGTCCACCGATGGTGGACGATTGACGATTCCATCGTGCGGGCAACGGTTCGCAATGACTTCCCGCTCCTGAACCGACTCGCCGAGTCCGTGCTCCTGATCCCCGATCCGCACGCCGACCCTTCATCTGCACGCGCCGCAGCCGCGACGCCGTCACCTCCCGCCTCGATCATCTATCTGGATCGCGCCGCCGGCCTCAGCCGCATCAACCTCTAGCCTGCCCGGCGCGCCTCTACGCCCCAAGGAACTCCGCGACCCGCTCGCCGATCATGATCGACGTCAGGTTCGTGTTGCACGACACGATGTCCGGCATCACCGATGCGTCCGCCACCGTCAGGCCGTCCAGGCCGATCACGTTGCAGCGCGAATCCGTCACCGCCAGCGGGTCGTCCGGGCGGCCCATCCGCGCCGTCCCGCAGATGTGCCACGTCGTGCTCGTCGTCCGCCGGATGTAGTCCGCCAGCAGCGCGTCCGACCCGATCACCTCCGCCGACGGCGCCACGATCCGCTCCACGTACGGCGCGACCTCCGCCGAATGCATCACCTCCCAGCACAGCCGCGCGCCGTCGATCAGCCTCCGCAGATCCTCCGCGTCCTCCGCATAGCGCATCGTCAGCTCCGGCTGCTCCGCCGGGTCCGCGCTCCGCAGCCCCAGCGTCCCCCGCGAGTTCGGACGCTGCAAAATCGCCCCCACGCCGAACAGCGGGTACATCCGCCCCGGCGCGTCCGTCAGCCCGCGCACCTGATCCGCATCCCAAATCGTCGACACCGCCAGCTGCATGTCGTTGAACTGATCCGACCCCGGCGCCGTATACCGAACCCCCACCTCCGTCACCACCGACGGATCGTGCTCCACCCCCTCGACCGGAAACGCCTGCACCCCCGTCCCGAAATGATCGAGCAAGTTCTCCCCCACGCCCGGCAGCACGTGCACCGGTTCGATCCCGAACGGCGACAGCTTCTCCGTCGGCCCGATCCCCGACCGCAGCAGAATCGCCGGCGTCACCGCCGCGCCCGCCGCCAGCACCACCCGCTCGGCCCGCACCTCCTCGCCGTCCGCCAGCACCACGCCCCGCGCCGCGCCGTCCTCCACGATCACCCGGTCCACCAACGTCTCCGCCCGCACCGTCAGATTCGGCCGATCCCGGATCCCCAGCAGATACGCGATGTTCGTCGAAATCCGGTTGCCGTCCGCCCGGTTCCGCGGCCACGCCCCCACGCCCGTCGCATCGGGCAGATTATGATCCCGCACCTCCGCGAACCCCGCCGCGACGCACGCATCGTGGAACGCCCGCTGCAGCGGCTGCCACTTCCCCTTGCCCGGACGCTCGATCGGCACTGGCCCCGACGACCCGTGGAAATCCCCGCCCTCCGGATCCGACTCCAGCCGCCGGTAGAACGGCAGCACATCCTCGAACCCCCAGCCCTCGGCTCCCGCCGCCGTCCACGCCTCGAAATCCTGCGGCACCCCCCGCAGCGCAATCGTCCCGTTCACCGCCGAAGACCCGCCCACCACCTTCCCCCGGTGCAGCCGCATCTCCCGCCCCGCCCGCGCATCCGCCGAGAACCCCCAATCATGATCCCGCCAAGACACCCAAGGCTTCAGCAAATCCCGCGGCATCGCCCCCACCGACGCATAATCCGGCCCCGCCTCCACCAGCAGCACCGACCGCCCCGAATCCCCCGACACCCGCGCCGCCACCACGGCCCCGCCCGACCCAGCCCCCACGACAATCACGTCGAACATTGCAGGCAACACGATACCTCAAACCTCGTCGTACCCGCCCGGCCCGCAGCAGCAGGCCTTCCAACCCCGCGGCCGCCGAGCCTCCACCGGCTACAACCGCACGTGAATCTCCGTGATCCGCGCCACCAGAGGACTCGCCGGCACGAAATAGACATCCAAATTCTCGGTTGACACCATGCCGATCACCGTGATCCCGAACCAGTAGCGGATGCTCGGGTTGTTCTCTGTCTGATCGCGCAGCAGCTCGGCCTCTGCCTGCTTCAACTGCGCGGCCAAAGGCCCGGCGAGACTCGCCGCAAGTGCTCGAACCTCGGGGTCATACACGAAGTCGTAGCCGGGCGCATCTCCGTTCATCGGGGACGGAAGCCGTCGGCGGTTGGTTGTTCCGCTTTCTGGATCAGCCGTCGGCGCAACTCGGGATCTTCGTCCAGACGGCGCAGAGCGGCGCCAGGATCGGGCAGCGGGCCGCGGCGCCTGTCGATCTCATCCCGCACCCGGCACGACAAAGCCTCGCGGTCCACCTCGCAGCCATCGGCCGTCTGCCCGGCAACGGCATCCACTTCCGCATTGATCTCATCTGCGCCGAGCAGCGGCGCGACATGGTCGATCACCGCCGCGCTGGTCTGCCAGTAGGCGTACTCGCCAAGCACCCGGTAGCCCTCATCGTCGTCGTCAAAGCACGCGATCCCGCCGTTCCGACGCGCTGTGCGGATTGCCGGCACAACCGGCCCATCAGCCTCGGCAACGATCGGCTCTTCGAACAGCGGCCGCTCGCGCAACGCCCCGAACCAAGCCTGCGCGTGAACCGCCAATCGGTGCAAATCGGCATCCGACAGCGCCACCCCCTGCTTCGCCGCATTGGTCAGAATCCCCCGAGCGACATCCACCGCGCTGTGCATGGCGTCCTCCCTGCACCAAGTCTATCGGATCGGCTGCTCTGATCTGAATGGCGTCCGACGCCCCGTCCGCCCATTACGCCCAGCCCCACGACAATCACGTCGAACATCATGCGCAACAGCCTACTCGCCCGCCGGAGGCAGCGACCATCAGAGCGGCACCGCGAACAGCGGCAGCGCCGTCAAACTGCCGAACACCCCCGGCGGCGTCCGCGTTCCCGCGCCGATCACCGCAACGTCGACCGCTGCTCACCCATGCACTCTCCTCCGCGCTCGCCGCTGGACTCCACGCCGGCCGGCGCTTACCCTGCCGCAGTGGAAGGGGACGGCAATGGGCGGGAAGGCGCTGATCAGGCGGGCCGCCGGGCTGCTGGCCGCGGGCGCGTTGTTCGCCGCAGCGGCGACGGGCGTCTCCGCGGATGAAGGGGATGAAGAAGCCGCGGCTGAGGCCGCCCTGCAGCCGACGCAGGTGGTGGCGGAGATCCCCGCTGGCTACGGCGAGCTCTTCCCGCTGGAATGGGGAGGAGGATCCCTCTTGCACTTAAAAGGACGACTCGCAACAATGGGTTGCATTGCAGACACCATATGGGTGTACGACAACAATCAATGGCATCCATACAATCAATACCACATACCACACTCCTTGCAAATAATCCAAGATTTCAAAAACACCTACTCAGATTACATCCCTCCCACAACCATATACGCGGATTGCACCAACATCTGCGAATTCAACAACAACCGATGCATTCCCTTTCACGAGATGAGAGAACAAAGGAACAATTATGAAAACGAAAATGGTTTCATAACCCCCTTAACCGAATCCGACTCCTGCACCAGAAACTTCAACCCCAAAGTAACCACCCAAGTTCTTCCAACTCTTCCCACCAGACCAGATACCTGCATTGTGAGTAAAAAAACTTAATGACGGAGGAGGCATCAGAGGCGTTGCACCCGATCTTCCCCTCAACACAACTCCTTTTATCGTTCTGTACGACGAATCCACCGCGTATCGCACCCCAACCGAACACTCAGACATTCTTCTTAAAAGCGAAATCCACGAACTGTGTCACATAAACCAAGATTGGCACTGGTTTCAACAGATCACTTCCAATGTATCTTCTTATTCTTACTACGACTCTCATTCCTACTTCTACACCTCCCCCCACGGACAAACTTTCATACATCTTGTAGGATACCAACGCAACGATAGCGGAACCTGGACTCTTCCTCAAAACAGCGTGTACCGAGACATTTACTCAAAAAACCCCCTTGAACTTGCAGCAGAACTCTGCTCAATGTACTTGCTGGACAGAATGGGAGAACGAAGCAATTATGATTATGAAAAGTATAATTATACAACGCACCGTTACAGAGAAGTCCCAATCCACACCACCGACACAACCAAATACCTCACCCCAGACATAGTAGAATGGCTTGAAACCCATATGATACTCCCAAACATAGATTAAAGAAAAGAAAAAAAGAAGTATGCGATCAATGCATTGTAAAAACTGCGGACGAAAGTGTTACCTCAAAACAAGATACAAGTATGGATATTGTTGCACAAAACCAGAATGCAAAAAGCTGTATCTTAATGCGTTAAGAAACGATCCAGATCATCAAGCGTATATGCAACGCTACTACTCAACGGAACAAGGAAAACAAAAACGAAGAGAAATCAAACAAAGATACAGACAAACGGACAAAGGAAGAGAAGCGCGAAGAAGGTCCAGGGGTTGGTGCGAAGGTGGCGCATGTGCATAGTGGTGAATGTAGAAGACCTGCCCCGTGCGCCCAGCCTACTCCCCAATCGCCCGCAACGGGAACTCCCGCGCCGGGCTGGCCCGCAGCACATCCTCGTCCAAGTCGATCCCGAGCCCCGGGGCCGTCGGCACCGCGATGTGGCTCTCCTCCACCTCCAGCGGCGGCGTTGCGGCCTCTTGGCCCCAGCGCTCGAAATTGACGAAGTACTCGGTGATCAGGAAGTTCGGCATCGTCGCCGCCGCTTGCAGCGTGCTCGCGAGGGCGACCGTGGTGCTGTTGTAGTTGTGCGGCGCGACCGCGATGAAGTACGGCTCCGCCATCGCGGCGATCTCGGTCAGCTCCTTGATCCCGCCGGTGTTCGCCACGTCCGGGTTGATGATCTCGGCTGCCCGTTGCTCGAAGGCGTCGCGGAATTCGTGCTTCGTGTACAGCTCCTCCCCCGTCACCGTGGGGATCGAAATCTCCCGCGTGGCCAGCGCCAGGGCGGGGATGTTCTCGGCCCAGACCGGCTCCTCGAACCAGAACGGCTCGTACTGCTCGACTTCGCGGGCCAAGCGGATCGCGTTCGAGGGCGAGAGCCGGCGGTGGATCTCCAGCAGGACGTCCACATCCGGGCCGACTGCCTCGCGCACTGCGCGCACCCGATCGGCCGCGGTCGCGATCTGCTCCCGCGTGATGTAGCTGCGCCACAAGCCGGGCACGGGGTCGAACTTCATCGCCGTGAAGCCGCGCTCGACCATCTCGGCGGCGCGCCGCTGCAGCTCGTCGAGCGAATCCATCCGCGCCCAGCCGTTGGCGTAGACGCGGCAGCGCTCGCGCACCGCGCCGCCCAGCAGCTGGTGTACCGGCATCCCCGCCCGCTTGCCCGCCAAGTCCCACAGCGCCTGCTCGATCCCGCTCACCGCGCTGTACAGGTCCATCGCGCCGCGCCGGTTGCCGAAATCGTTCGCCACCGCCTCCGTGAACGGCTTGATCTTGGTCGCGTCCCACGCCAGCACGTACCGCTTCAGCGCGTCCAAGTGCGCCGCAATCTGCGCATCCCGGTCCGACTGCGTGTAGCACTCGCCCCAGCCGTGCAGCCCGTCCTCGGTCTCCAGCCGCGCGAACAGCAGGTTCTTGCCCGCGATGTAGCGGTCCGGCTGCCCCGTCTCCGGCGGCGTCGGGTAGACCAGGTGGTAGCGGAAATCGACGATGCGCACGGCGGACCTCCTCCGCCGCCCGCGGAGGCGATTTCGGCGGGCGGGCCCGCGCAGGCTACAGCCGCACCCGCCCGCAGCCGCCCGGCGCCGGGGTCAGTCGCCGTGGAAGATCGACATGAACATGCGGAAGGCGTGCTCGCCGATCGCCGCCTCGTAGTTCATCCACTCCGCGTACTTGGGCAGCGTTATGTCGGTGCGGATCGATCCCAGCAGCCCGAAGATCGCGAACGGGTTGCCGGTCGCCTGCGCTTCCTGGATCTTCGCCATCACCGCGTCGAACAGGTCGTCGTAGTACTCGACGTTCTCGGCCAGCGCGTCGCGGCTGTCGCCCGGCGAGTGCGCGTTGATCGCGTAGTTCGCGTCCCACTTCGAGATCTCGCGGAGGATCTTCCGCGTGCCGGTGAAGTTCTTGTCGTCCACCCAGTCGGCGCCGGTCAGCGCCTTGGGCTCGTACATGTCCGCCGTCTGCAGGATCCGCTCGTTCGGCAGCCAGATCACCGTCGTCGCGTCGCCGTCGCCCGGCCCGAGGTAGTGCAGATCGACGCTGACGTTGCCCGCGGTCACCCGCAGGTAGTCGTCGAACGTGCAATGCACGACCGGCTTCGCCTCCAGCTCCATCAGCTCGAAGACGGGGAGCGCGTTGCGCTGCGCGATCAGCGTCGCGTCGGGCAGCAGCCCGGTCGCGCCGGCGTGGTCGTAGTGCTCGTGGGTCAGCACGATCTTGTTGATCGGGTTGTCCGTGATCTCCGCGATCTTCGCCTGCATGTCCGGCACCCGGAGCGCGTTCGCCGGATCGGCGACGAGCACGTCGTCGCCCGAGATCACGACCAGCGAGCTGTAGTTGAAGTGCCAGTAGTGGTAGACGCCCGGCGCGATCTCGTCCATCGTCGAGGACGGCATCGGCGGCGGCGCCGGCTGCCCGCCGTCCCCCTGCTGATCACCGTCCCCCTGCTGGCCGTCTTGTTCCTGATCGTCCTGCTGATCCTCGTCCTGCCGCAGCAGCGGTTGCCGCGGATTGCGCAGGCTGCGCAGACCGTCCGGCCCGCCGCCCGCCGACCCGAACTCGCCGCGCGCAAGCGCGGCCCGGGCCGACTCGACGTCCGGCATCCCCATCTCACGAGCCGCCGCCGTCGCGGCGCAGCCCATCAGCGCCAGCGCCGCCGCGCCCGCCCCCGCCCGCGCCGATTTGCCCATCAGCTCGCGTCGGTTCAGCCTGTAGTCCCGCATCGACGTCCGTGCCATCTTCTGACTCCTGTGCTGTGCTTGCGCCCCGATTCCAGATCGCTGGTAACGCGCAGCCTAGACGCCGAACCGCGCACTGGCTATCGGCTGTAGCCGCTGCCGCCGGACGAACCCGCGGGCGCCGCCGAGACCATCGCGTCCAGCAGCAGCCCGAAGTCGCGGTACGAGTCCAGATGCCCCAGCTCCCGATCCAGCCGTTCCAGCTCCTCCCGCAGGTCCAGCAGCTCCTCGCCGATCGGCCCGCGGGCGGATCCGTCCCCGAACCGCGACAGCGCCGAGTACCGATCCGCCGCCAGCGCCACCACGCCGCCGAACCGCGACAGCGCGTCGCCGCGCTCGGCCAGGTCGCCGAAGATCTCCGCCTGCTGGCTCCGCGCCTCCCGGCCGATCGGCGTCAGCCAGCGCAGCTCCACGCTCCCCAAGCTGAACGCCCCCGCACGCCGCGCCGCATCCGTCAGGCTCAGCTCGTAGAACGCCGTCGTCGCCGACCCGGCCGGAATCTCCGCGAACTCCCGCCGATCCTCAGTGAACGAACGATCCGACGCGACCCGGTTCTCATACCCGAGAATCCGCCACTCCGCCACGTGCTCCGCGTCCCACCGCACCTGCGCCCGCGCCGCGTCCGCGAACGGCCGCGACAGCGCCAGCCAGTTCCCGTGCCCGAACGTCGCCCTCGCCTCATCGCCCGAGCTCAGGTAGCGGTACCAGCCGTTCCCATGCTGCGCCAGATGCTCCAGCAGGTAGTCGTTGTAGTTCGCGATCCCCACCCCGATCGTGATCAGCCGCAGCGGATTGCCCTCTTGAAGATCGCCAGATCGGCGGAGAATGGCGAACGGATCCGTCGCGTCCACGTTCGCCACGCCGTCCGACATCAGCACGATGTAGTTGAACGCGTCGGGACGCTGCCACCGCATCCGCGCCGCCAGCTCGACCCCCCGATCCAAGCCGGCTTGCACGTTCGTGCTCTCGTGCGGCCGCAGCGCTCTAATCGAGCGCTCGATCGCCCAAGCGTCCGGTCGATCCGGCTCAACCGTGTATTGCGGCAGCACATCGGACGAGAAATGGACCACCGCCATCCGATCCTGCGACCGCAGCCCGTCGCGGATCGCCTCCGCGGCCGCCCGTGCGATCTCCACCCGATCGCCCTCGCTCATCGAACCGGATGCGTCCAGCACCAGCGTCACGTTCAGCGGCACGTCGTCCGCCAACTCCGGCGCTTGGAACCCCACCCGCGCGATCACCCGCTCGCCGTCCAGCGGATGCTCCAGCAGATCGGTGACGATCCGGAAGAAATCCTCGCCCGCCGGCTGCTCGTATCCGTAGTCGAATGCGTTGATCCACTCCTCCGCCCGCACCGACGCCGGATCGATCTCGTACCCCTCCCGCGCCCAATTCAGCGCCAGCCGGTAGCTCGTCCGATCCACGTCCAGCGAAAACGTCGACGTAGCGTCCTCCCGCGCATCGACGAACCCCGTCCGCCGATAGTCCTCGAACGTCGTCGCATACGGCGATCCCCGCAAAGCCGAGTCCGCGGACTGCTCCTCGTCCGCCGAAGCCGAAGACGCCGAAGCTGAAGACGCCGACCGCGGCCTCGTCGCGGAACTGACGCTCGAAGACGCCTCTTCATCCGCCTCTTCTTCGGCGGTCTCCTCTTCCTCCGCGTATGCCGTCGTCGCGTGTTCCCGGTCTTCCTGGGCAGCCTCCTCGGCCGTGGCTTCCGCCGAGTCGCTCGGCTGCGCCGATGACGATTCTTCGTACTGTTGTTCCTGCTGCGCGGCGCCCTCCACCGCCGAAACGGCTTGCTCGGATTCCTCCGCGTCACCGCAGGCGGCGAACAGCAACACCGCCCCGGCAATCAGCGCCCCGATCAGTCCCCATCTCCCGATCGACCAGTGTTGGCGTGCCATCGCTCTGCCTCCTCCCCGCGGCGGCACTCTCGCTCTCGCCGTCCGCAGGTGCGAGGCAATACGCCGCGCCCCGCCAAAAGGTTCCGCCCTGCCCCGCATCCTGGACCTGCTCTGCCAAGACGGCGCAGTACGATGCGCCCGATCGGTCTGACGATGATGACCAAACGCGGCGGCAGGGCAGTCGGGCGAATTTCCCGGCGTGCGTTCGTCAGATCGGCCTTGGCCGCCGGCGTCAGCGCATCCGCGTACGCGCTGGCCGGGTGCTCGGATCCGGTCCGGGAGCTGCCGGAAGATCATGACCAGTCGACGATGTCGCGAACGGATCCGCCTGCCCGCGCAGTGGCATCCAGCGGCAGCGGGCTGCTGTTTGATCCCGTTGCTTGGCGCGAGCGGTACCACTGGAGCACAATCCCGAACGCGGATCTGCCCGCTTCCGACCCGGGCGGCGCGTTGACCGTGCTCTCCGAGGGGTTGCCAGACTGGTCGCCGTTCACTCTGTTTCCGGCACCGCAGCTCAGCGCCTTCTACGGCCGCTTGCTCACGCGGGCCGTGCCGGACGGCTTCAATGCCCACGCGAACCATCTCAGCGGCGATCTGGGCACCGCCGCCGAGGCGATCGACGAAACCACCTTCACGTTCCGCATCGCCGACGGCCGCCGGTGGCGCGACCTGCCGCCGCTGAACGGCCGCGCGCTGCTCGCGTCCGATGTCGCCGCCACCTACGCCGCGTATGCCGACTACGGCGGCGATAAGTTCACGCCTCTGCGCAACCTCGCCCGGATCGACGCCGACGACCCTGCCGCCACGGTGACGATCGCCCTCGTCGAGCGCGACGCGTCGTTCATCAGCCGCTTGGCCGACCCGGATTGGGTGATCGTGCCGGCCGAGATGGCCGCCGAACCCGAACGGTTCGACACCCGCCGTGCCAGTTACGGGACCGGCCCGTTCCGCCTCGAATATGGCTCGGCCGGCAACTGGCGCGCATGGCGAAGCGCCCCGCCGGCCCCGCACGCTGCGGGCATCGAGCTGCTCCGCGGCGACGCCGCCTCCGGACATTCGACCACCTTGGACGGAGATATCCGCCAGCTGCATCGCCACTGGGCCGACGGCCGGATCGACGTGATCGACCTGCCCAGCGTCGCCGAACATGCCGAGGCGTTGGACAGCCACCCGGATGCCCGCACGCAAGTCACCGCACCCATCCCCGGCGGCGGCCCGCACCTCCAGTTCCGCAGCGTGGCGAGCGGGCCGTTCGCGGATGCGCGCGTCCGCGCCGCGCTTGCCCGGGCACTGGACCGAGGCGCCCTCGCGGACGGCCTCTACCACGGTTTGGCCGCACCCGATTGCGGTCTCAACTGGACCTTCGAGCCGAGCGCGGAGACGATATGGGGCCGCCGGGAGTGGCCGTGGGACGAGGCCGAGCTCGGCCCGGCTTACCAGCGCGACCCGGATGCCGCCGTCGCGTTGCTCGAGGCGGCCGGCTACAGCGCTCAAAATCCGCTCGAACTCCGGATCGACGCGCCGGCCGAAGGATTGCCCGATCCGCGGCGGGCGCTGCACCGAACCGCCGCGGACGCCGTCGGCGCGGACTTCGAGCGGGTATTCGGATTCGCCGTCCGCATCACCCCCGTACCCCGCGCTCCATTCGTCCCGCCGACGGTCGAACAACTCCGGGCAGCGGGCGGTTCCGCCTACGTACCCGGCGACCAGATCGGCGAGCGAGCCGACCTGCAATTCGCGTTCGGCTTGCCTGGATATCCGGGCGATCCCGATGATCACGTCTATGAAGCGCTCGCCACCGACGGCCGCTTCAACTCAATGGCGGCGTCCGACCCTCAGCTGGACGCTTTGGCGATCGCCCAGCGCCGCGAACTCGACCCGGATCGCCGCGGCGAACTGCTCGCGCTGTTCCGGCAACGCGCCGCCGAGACGCTGTTCCGTCTCCACTTGGTCAATCCCTACCGCATCACGATGCGGCGCGAATACGTCCGCAACATCGTCAGCACGCACCTCGGCAGCGGTTTCGCCTCCGGAACCAACTGGTACGAGCTGGCTTGGCGCGAGCCGAACCCCGGCTGAACGGCCGTCGGCGGTACGCCGCCGTTCCGTTTCGCCTATCATCCGCCCATGTCCAGCCGCCGCTGAAGGGAAGACCGCATGCCCAGCACCGCACCGACCCGCGTCCACATCGTCGCTGGCGGCTTCCCGCCCGGCTCGCACGGCGGGCACGACATGGACTACGCCCGCCTGCGCATCCTCGACCTGCTCTACGAGGACGGCAACGTCCGCACGACGGTCGGCAACGATTTCACCGACATGTGGAAGTGGCTGCCCGTCACCGACGTGCTCGTCACCTACACGGCCGGCCCCTACGCCGACGACGACCAGAACGAAGTGCTCAAGGACTGGATCGCCAACGGCGGCCACTGGCTCGGCCTGCACGGCACCTCCGGCGGCAAGGCCGCGCGCATGGGCGAGGGCAAGCGCCAGATGGTCAAGATGAACCACCACCGCACGCTCGGCGGCTTCTTCATCAACCACCCGCCGATCAAGCGCTTCACCGTCGATGTCGCCAAGGTCGACTCGCCCATCCTCGAAGGCCTGCCGGAGCGCTTTGACGTGATCGACGAGCCGTACATGATCGAGATCATCGATCGCCCCGGCACCGACATCCTGCTGACCGCGCCGATCGGCCCCGACAACTACCCCGACTTCGGCTTCGACTACGAGGAGGACACCGCGCTCGAGGCCGACGGCGTCACCCGTGTCTTCGGCTACACCCGCGCCATCGGCGAAGGCGGCGTCTGCTACATCGCCCTCGGCCACTGCCACAGCCCGCTCACCAACTCGCAGCCCTTCGTCGAGGAAAACGCCCGCGACGAAAACGGCGAGATGCCCACCACCCTCCGCTTCACCTGGGAAACCGACGAGTACGCCCAGCTCCTCAAGAACTCCCTCAACTGGGCAAGAGGCTGAGCGGGCGCGGGTTGACAGCTGGCCAAGCGCCGCTTAGAATGCCCTGCGTTACCACCGCTCGCTGCGGCGGCGCACGCATTCATGCTTGCGCAGGTGCTGAACCGCAGCACGTAACCACCGCGGGGGGGACGCTGGAGCGGCCCCCTCAACGCTCCAGTGTGGCAGCCATGGCGGGTGTCTTCCGTTGACTTGCCTCACGCAATTCGCTACCCTAGTCCCAATGGCATCGCTGGCCGTGGCGGCGCGGGCTCGTTTCGCGCAGGTGCTTACCACGGCCCAATGGCACGAGAGGGGGCTGCTTCGGCAGCCCCCTCGTCGCGCTTGGCAAGATCGGATGTGAGTCGTGGCCGCTCGCCGAGAAGGGAACAGACCGCCAGTTCGGAGCTCTCAACCAAGAATGCTCAATCGTCCGCCACGCGCTGGCATCTTCGTTGACTTTTGGAATTTCACCTTGTCACATCGCCGCGCCTCACTGGACCGTCGAGGCGAAGTCTGGCGCGTTGATTGGAAGCGGTTTCCCCAGTGGCTTGTTGAACGAGCACGGGCAGAGCTCGGTCTGCAGATAACGCTGGAGTACGCCGGGACTACGGTGTTCACATCCTATAACCCGGCGAATCCCCGCTCCGTAGGGCACCGAAACTGGGTCGATAGATTCCTTCGCCGCCAAGACAAGATGCGGGTCTTCATGTACGAGCAACAACAGCGGGCGGCTCCTCGCTGCGCCGCATGCGGCGCAGCGATCGAACAGTGCCCCGCATGCAACGCCCCTTTGGTGGCATATCAGGAGAAACAAGTCGATACGGGACTCTCCGTGCGGATTGCCGAAGCAGCCCGGAGCGGGGACCTTGACGTGATCATCTTGCTCAGCGCGGATGTCGACCTGATGGCGGCGGTCGAATCCGCCCGGCGGGCCGGCCGTTACATCGTTCTAGCGGCCTTCCCGCCTGGTGGTCAAAGACTCGCACGACGCTGCCATGCGGTAATCGACATTGACGCCGGTCGCTCGGAGATTTCGCTGTAGCTACCGCAGCGACTCGCCCGGTACTGCGCCCAGGGGGAGCACGGGTTCCGGTTCCGGCTCGGCTTCGGGGAGCCAGTCGCGTTCGGGGGGCGGGGAGCCGCCGGCGGGGGCGAAGAGCCAGTTGAAGATGTCTTCGGCGTGGGTGATGAAGCCGAGGGCGCCAGCGCCGTCCACGAACAGGGGGCGGCACTTGGGGAGCGACTGAGCGATCTCGCGGCCCATCCGCAGCGGGTGGCTCTCGTCCAGCGTGCCCTGCCAGAGGTGGACCTCAGTTTCGATCTGGGAGTACTCGAAGCCCCAATCATCAAGGTGGCTGCGCGACTCTTCCGCAGCCGCGGTCGAGCCTTGGCGGAACGCTTCCTCGATGTCCGCGATCCGGTTCTCCGAGATCTCCGGCGTGCCGAGGATCGCGCCGTCGACTTCCGGCATCCGCTTGATCTGCTCCTCGACGACCCGCTCCGGGCGGCGCTTGGCCGCCTTGCCGTAGCCGCGCATCCAGAGGCTGGCCAGGCGCGGCGATTTGAGGAAGAGCGAGTAGATCAAGCGCCACTCGTAGCTCATGTCGTCCAGCGCCGTCGAGTCGTCGATCCGGCCCAGGCCGGAGATCAGCGCCACGCGCCGCAGCCGCTCCGGCATCTCCAATGCGCAGGCCAGCGTGTAGGTCAGCCCGGCGGAGACTCCGGCGATCGAGAACTTGGGCAGCTCCAAGTAGTCGGCGATCGCCCGCAGATCGCGCGGCCAATCCACGATCCGCCGTCCCGGCAGCGGGTCCGACAGTCCGTAGCCGGGGCGATCCGGGGCGATCAGCCGCACCCCGCTCCGCCGCGCCGCGCCGTCCAGCGGCCCTGCGACCAAGCGCGAGGACGGAATTCCGTGATGGAAGAACAGCGGCGCGCCCTCCGGATCGCCGTACTCGGCCCACGCCAAGCGGCGGCCGTCGAGCAGTCGCATCGCGTGCGGCGCGGCCGCGCTGGGGTGGGGGTGCTCAGGCATGCGGCAACAAGCGTATCCCCGTTCGCCCTTGCGCGGTACGAAACGCGGTAACGGCGCGGCGCGTTCCCTATCCGTTCACGGTCGCCGTCGAGCCGAGGGCGACGCCGGCCTTGGCGGGGGAGTCGACCAAGAGTTCGGCTTCGATGTCGTCGGCGAGGTTCTCGATCACGGGCTCCTCGCCGAGGCAGCCTTCCTCGACCTGCATGCCGAAGGCCTCGGCGTAGAGGCGGTAGGACTGGTACTGGTCGCCGTACTTCATGTGGCCGGCCGTGTGGTGGGCGGCGGCGAGCAGCAGGGTGTCGCGCTGCGAGGAGCTGGTGCGGCGGTAGTCCTCCAGCATGCAGAGGCCGATCTCCTGGTTGTGCGGGTCGTTGCCTTGCTTGGCGATGCCGGCGGCCAGCGCTTCGACCAGCACGTCCCGCTCGTAGCCGTTGTCGAGGTAGGCCTGCGTCCAGGCGACCGACTCTTCGGTGTCGAGCGACAGGATCGCGTCGTTGAGGTTGCCGAGGATGCGCGACTGCGGCATCGACTCGGCCGCGCCGGCGCGGCCGTAGCCGGCGAAATAGGTGGCTGCGCCGCGCGAGTGGTTGCCCTTCGAGTTGGCCACCCAATGCGCGCACTGGTTGATGAAGTTGGCCGCGACATAGAGCAGCTTGGTGCGGTGCGGATGCTCGAAGTTCTGGTAGAACCAGCCCAGCGTGTTGCAGTACTCGTAGCCGTGCTGCGGCATCGAGAAGTTGGCCGGCGAGCCGCACTCCAGCACGACCCGCGCCGCCGCGATCTGGATCGCGTCCAAGATCGACTTGGGCGAGCGGCCCGCCTTCAGCAGCTGGGTGAGGTCCTCGATGTAGGCCTCTTCCGAGTCGTGGATGATCGCCCGCTGCAGCGAGGCCGCCTCCGGTTCGGAGAGCGGCGTCTCGTTGGCGAACAGATCGGCGTCCAGCGTGCTCCCCTGGGTCGCGTTGAGCGACGACGACGGGGCCTCTTCTTCGAGGTGGTACATCATGATCTGGCAGGCCGACTCGTAGATCGAGTACCAGCGCGGGCCGACGGCGATGTCGGGCACGCCGGCGTAGAGCACGTGGTCGGCCTGATCCCAGCCGATCGCCCGGCCCAGCTCGATCGTGGCCCGCGCGCGGAAGCTCTTGTGCCCGGTCGTGTAGGAGCGGTTCCAGAACATCCGATCCTGCACGTCGATCAGGCCGGCGAAGATCAGCTGGGCGAGCAGCTCCTTGCGCCGTTCCTTGTTCTGCCAGAGGCCGAGGAAGACCGCGTACTCCTCCTCGACGTTGCCGCGCTGGACCAGCGTGAGCCAGTAGTTGAGGCCCTCCTCGAACGAGCAGTCCAGCGCCCGCGGCTCCTGCTGCGGCCAGTGCACCTGCGGCGGGGCGGGGCCGTCGGGGTAGTTGGCGGGGTCGTAGGTGCGGCGCGAGTAGTGGCCGGGCATCCGCCCGAGCAGCTGGTTCCAGATGTCGAGGCCGGTCGGCACGTACCACGCCGTCTGGGTCAGCGGCAGGTGGTGCAGCTCCTCCGGCATCATGCCTTGCAGGTGCAGGGTCGCCCGCGAGGAGAGCAGGCAATGGTCGTTGTTGACGAAGCGCACCACGCCCTGGTCGATCCGCTGGTGGTAGGGCACGTGCGTGTAGGGCGCGTGGGCGCGGATCGTCTCCGAGAGGATCTCGGGCGTCGGCCGCCCGCGCTTGATCAGGTCGAAGGCGATCCCCAGCGACTTCTTGTTGTCGCGCTCGACGATCGTGTCGCGGTATTCGTCGTAGATCCGGGCGGTTTCGCGGTCGACGGCGGGTCCTGCGGTGGCGGCCATGTGCATCCTCCGGTCGCGCCGCCCGCGTGCCGCCGGCCGATCGCCGGCCGCGGGGCCGCGCTCGGCGCAGTATAGACGCGCCGGCCGGCCGTCGCGCCCGGATCGCCTTTACACTATGATGCGCGGACACGCGAGCGCTCACGGAGGTCACGGATGTCAACCGAGCAACGCAGACTTGCGGCCCACTTGATGCGCCGAGCCGGGGCCGGCGCATCCCCCGCCGAGCTCGACGAACTCGCCCGGCGCCCCTACGAGGAGCTGGTCGAGGAGCTGATCTCCCCGCCGGCGATCCCGGACGAGGACGACGACCTCGTCTTCCGCTACTTCCCCTCGCTGGCCAACTCCGACACGCCCTGGCTCTGGTCCAGCCGCTGGATCTACTGGATGGTCAACTCGGCCTCGCCGCTGCGCGAGAAGATGGCGCTCTTCTGGCACCACGTCTTCGCCACCGCCTGGTTCAAGTCCGAGCACGGGCCCTCCGTCGCGCCGCACATCGAGATGTTCCGCAGGTTCGGGCTGGGCAACATGCGCGCCATCCTGACCGAGCTCTCGCGCGACCCGGCCATGATCTACTGGCTGGACAACTGCGAGAACCTCAACGGCGCGCCCAACGAGAACTACGGGCGCGAGCTGCTGGAGCTCTTCTCGATGGGCGTCGGCAACTACGGCGAGGACGACATCAAGGCCGCCGCCTACGCCTTCACCGGCTGGACCTTCGAGCAGCCGATCCCGCTCTACCCGCACGGCGGCTACCCCGCCCACTTCAAGTACGTGCCCGAACTGCACGACGATTCCGAGAAGACCTTCCTCGGCCGCACCGGCCGCTGGAACGGCGAGGACATCATCGACATCATCGCCCAGCAGCCGGCCACCGGCCGCTTCATCGGGCGGCACCTCTACAACTTCTTCGTCGCCGACGAGCCGGGCGTCTCGGCCTGGAGCGTGCAGGAGCCGAACGATCCGCAGGCGGTGCAGGCGCTGGCCGACGCCTTCGCCGAATCGGACGGCGACATCCGCTCGGTGATGCGGGTGCTGTTCAACTCCGACTTCTTCAAGAACGCGACCGGCAAGCGGGTCAAGTGCCCGGCCGAATGGGTCGCCGGCGTCTACAAGATGTCCGGCCGGCTCGGTCTGCCGCAGACCGAGATGTGGAACCTGCACACCCAGCTCGGCGCGATGGGGCAATCGCTGATGGACCCGCCCTCGGTCGAGGGCTGGCACACCGGCAAGGAGTGGATCGACGGCGGCACCCTGATGGAGCGGATCAACTTCGCCTCCAAGCTCGTCTCCGACGAGGAGACGCCGGCCGTGCAGGCGCTCGCCGACCGGCTCGCCGGCACCGGAGCGGCCGGCTCGGAAGAGCTGGTCGACGCCGCGCTCGACTTCGCCGGGCCGCTCGAGGTCAGCGACACGACCCGGGCCGCGCTGGTCGACGCCGCCGGCTCGGGCACGCTCGACTTCGCGGGCGAGGAGGAGCGCAAGGCGGCGGCCCAGCGCGCCGCCAAGATGCTGCGCCTCGTGATCGCCTCGCCCGAGTACCAGTTCGCCTAACCACGGCACCGCCGGCGGGCCCCGCGAACGGGCCCGCCGAGAAAGGCACCAGCGCATGAGCACCAACGGCAGCCAGAAGGACCCCGTCCTCGTCATCGTCCAGCTCTCGGGCGGCAACGACTTCATGAACACGCTCGTGCCCTACACGGACGGGCACTACTACGACGCGCGCCCGCTCGTCAACGTGCCGCAGGAGGAAGTCCTGCAAGTCAACGACGAGTACGGCTTCAACCCCAACGCGAAGCGGCTGAAGGACCTCTACGACGAGGGCGACGTCGCGGTCGTGCAGGGCGTCGGCTACCCCAACTCCAGCCGCTCGCACTTCCGCGGCATGGACATCATGCACACCTGCGAGCCGGACCGCATCTCGACCGAGGGCTGGGTGGCCAAGCTGATCCAGCGGCTCGACCCGGAGAGCGAAAATCCGCTGACCGGCGTCAACATCGGCCGCGGGCTGCCCCGCGCGATGGCCGCGCCGGGCGTCACCGCCACCTCCGTCGGCGACCTCGACAACTACGGGCTGATGCCGGACATCGCCGCCGAAGAGGAGCGCAACCGCGATCTCGAGATCTTCAAGCGGATGTACACCCCGGCCGTGGGCGCGGGGCTGGTGATGGACTACCTGCGGCAGACCGGCACCGACTCGCTGGCCGGCGCGGCGGTGCTGGCCGAGGTGCCCGGCAGGTACGAGTCGAGCGTCGAGTACGGCGGCAACCCGATCGCCAAGGCGCTGCGCGACGTGGCCCGCATCCACACGGCCGGCGTCGGCACCCGCGTCTTCTACACCAACCACATCGGCTACGACACGCACTCGCACCAGCCGCCGGTCCACCCCAAGCTGCTGCAGGACGTCTCCGGCGCGCTGGCCGACTTCATGACCGACCTGCGCGAACACGACGCGGCCGAGGAGGTCTCGATCCTCGTCTTCACCGAGTTCGGCCGGCGCATGAAGGACAACGGCTCGGGCACCGACCACGGCTCGGGCGGCGGCGCCTTCATCATCGGCGACCTGGTCGAGGGCGGGCTCTACGCCGAATATCCCTCGCGCGACCCCAAGGAGTGGCTCAACGGCGAGGATCTCAAGCACACGATCGACTTCCGCGGCATCTACGGCACGATGCTCGAGCAGTGGATGGGCGTGAAGCCGGAAGAGATCGTGGTGGGCGATTTCGAGCAGGTCCGCCCCTTCAAGCGCACGATGGTCGCCGCCTAGCGCCACAGCCGTCCAGCCGAGCGCCGCCGATGCGCGCCGGCGGCGCTCCCAAATCGAACCGGAGCGCCGCCATGGCCTACCCGCACGCACTCCTCCGCGCCGGATTCCCCTACGTCCGCGTCCTCGGCATGCGCCGAGTCACCACCTTCCCGGTCGACGTCGCCGTCGGCGACGACCGCATCTACGTGGCCGGCCGCACCGAACTCGGCGTCGGCGGCAACATCCGCATGGTCTCGCTCGACGACGAGGACCTCGGCACGATGGCGGACACCGGCCACACCTGGCCGGTCAGCCTGCTGCGCGACGACGAGGGCAACATCTGGCTCTGCGACGAGGGCGCGCACAACGTCACCGTCTACAGCGCGGGCGGCGACCAACTCGCGCAATGGGGCGAGCACGGCTCCGCGCCCGGCCGGATGGACCGCCCCTCCGGGATGGCCTTCGACGGCGGCGGCAACCTCTGGATCGTGGACACGATGAACCACCGCGTCCAGCAGTTCAGCCGCGACGGCGACCACCTCGGCGGCTTCGGCTCGCACGGCTCCGGACCCGGCGAGCTGAACATGCCCTGGGGCATCGTCTTCGACGCCGAGGGCAACCTGTTCGTCTCCGACTGGCGCAACCACCGCGTGCAGCAGTTCGCGCCCGACGGCGAACTGCTGATGTCGTTCGGCAAGCACGGCTCCGGCCAGGGCGAACTCTCGCACCCGGCCGGGCTCGCGATCGACGAGCACGGCGACGTCTACGTCGCCGACCGCGACAACTCCCGCGTGGTGGTGTTCGACAAGACGGGGCGCTACGTGGAGAGCTTCACC
Organism: Dehalococcoidia bacterium; assembly: GCA_965205165.1. Lineage (GTDB taxonomy): Bacteria > Chloroflexota > Dehalococcoidia > Bin125 > Bin125 > CBDESM01. The sequence goes on along the minus strand of OZ242037.1, from coordinate 2,665,317 downwards.
GGCAACGCGACGCTGGGGCAGATGGGGCGCATCTACATCCTCGCCAACCAGAAGACGCTGCGGCTGCGCGAGATGACCAGCCTCGAGCCCCAGCGACTGCTGCGCTGGCCGCAGGCCGCCACGATCAGCGGCAACCGCCTCTACATCCCCGATTTCGGCTCCCACCGCGTGCAGGTCTACGAGAAGGACGCGCTGCCGCTGTCGGAGAGCGAGATCCTGCCCGAACTGCGCGCGCCGACGCTGATGACGACCTAGGCGGGCGCGGCCGTGCCGATGGTCTTCGGCTTCGCGCAGCAGCGGCGGCAGCTGCTGGAGGCGGAGTTCCTCCGCATCGCCGGCGAAATGCGGCAGCTCGGCGCCGAGCGCTTCTGGCTCGCCGGCGATCTCGCGGAAGACCGGGTCGATTCGGACTCGCCGCTCGAACTGCTGGTGATCCGCGAGATGGACGAGCCGTTCCACCGCCGCGCCGACTTCTTCACGAGCCACCTGCGCCCGCGCGTGGGCGCGCAGTTCTGGGTCTACACGCCGGAAGAGTTCGAGCGCTGCGAGCGGGACGACCCGCTGATCCGCCGCGCCGCCGCGCTCGGCGAACCCGTGATCGCGTGAGCGGCGCCGACCTCTGGCTGCGCCAGGCCGAACGCGACCTCGATTCCGCGCGCCATGCGGCCGGGGGCGGGTTCCACGCGCTCGCCTGCTTCCAATCGCAGCAGGCGGCGGAGAAGGCCGTCGCCGCCTACCTGATCGAGCGCGGGGCGGAGCGCGTCTGGGGGCACGCGCTGGCCGACCTCTGCGAGGACGCGATGGCGCTCGACAATTCCTTCGACGTGATCAAGTCCGTCGCCATCCTGCTCGACAAGCACTACACGCAGACCCGCTACCCGACCGGCCTGCCCGGCGGCATCCCGGCCGACGCTTATGACGAGCAGGATTCGGCCCGCGCCGCCGAGATCGCGCAGGACGTGCTCGCCTTCGCCGGCACCCGCATCGCCGACGAGCGCGCCAAGGCGGGATAGCCGGCGTGGTCCTCTTCCGCCACGCCGAACGGCTCGGCGAGCGCCACTGCTTCCTGCTCGGCGACCTGATCATCCACCAGTACGCCGACCCGCCCCGCGAGGTGGTCGTGCTCGACGGCGTCGAGCGCGACGGCGAACGGCTCAACCTGCGCTTCGACCCGCCGCTGCGGCACCGCGGCTTCCACCCCGACGAGCTCGCCGCGCTGGCCGAGCTCGGCTACGTCGACCTCTCGCGCCGGCCCGACGGCGACTACCGCGCCTACGTCACCCGCGCCGGGCGCGACTACTTCGACGACATGTGCGCACTCGCTTAGGCGATATGACGGATATGGTCAAGCCCCTGCCGCCGCAGCGCATCCGCGCCCTCCGCCTGCACCTGCTGCGCTGGTACGAGGCCAACGAGCAGCCCTTCCCCTGGCGCACCGCGCGCGATCCGTACCTCGCGCTCGTCGCCGCCGTCTGCGCGCAGCAGACGCAAATGTCCCGCGTGTTCCAGATCTACGAGCGCTGGATTTCCGCGTTCCCCACGCTGCAATCGCTCGCCGAAGCCGACGATGCGGAGGCGCTGCGGGTCTGGGGCCGGGCCGGTTATCCGCGCCGCGCGCTGCACCTGCGCCGCGCCGCCGAACAATGCGCGCAACGCTTCAACGGCCGCATCCCCGACGACCCGGAACAGCTGCGCGGCCTGCCCGGCGTCGGCCCGTTCACCGCCGCCATCGTGCTCGGCTTCGGTTACGGCATCGACGCCGCGGCGATCGACACCAACATCGTCCGCGTGCTCGGCCGCGCCGTCCACGGCGCATTGCAGCCGGCGATCGATCTGAAGAACTCCGAGATCGCGGCGACCGCGGAACGGCTGCTGCCGCCGGGCGAAGCCGCCCGCTGGAACCCGGCCCTGATGGACTTCGGCGCGGCCGTCTGCACGCCGCGCCCCAGATGCGGCGAGTGCCCGATCGCGCATCTCTGCCGCGCCCGCCCCAGATTCGCGGCGGGCGAACGCGCCGAACCGGTCCGCGCGCAGCCGAAATTTGAAGGCTCGAAACGCCAGATTCGCGGCGAAATCATGCGAATGCTGCGGGATTCCGGCACCGTCGGCGCGGAGCGGCTGACGGCCTCCGCGGCCCGCTCGCTGTCGGTATCGCCGGAGGCGGCGGGCGAGGCCCTGCAATCGCTGCTCGCGGACGGGTTGGTATCCAACGGAATTTGTGGTATTCAATTGGGCAGCGGCCCGCGGTAGTTGTGCAATACGCTCCGCGTGCTAGCATCCGCAAAGCAGTCGCACCCGCGACAAGCCACAGGGAAGACGGTAGGTACGATGGTAACTGCGAACTCGGACGCGATCGAGACGGCCAAGGGCAACCTCGTGGAAGCCCGCAACGAACTGATCTCGGAGATCGCCAGGCTGCAGGCCGGCGTCGACCAGATCGACAATTTCCTCTCCACCTTCGGCGGCGCCGCCGCCCCCCCGCCCGCGATGCCGACGCCCGCTGCGACGGCCCCCGCGGTCCGGCGCGGCCGCCCGAAGGGGTCCAAGAACAAGCCCAAGCCCGCGGCCGCGAAGGCCGCCGAGCCGGCCGCCAAGCGCGGCGGCCGCCCGCGCCGCGGCGCGATCACCGAGGCGATCATCAAGTACCTCGACACGCGCGCGCCCAACGCGGAGCACGCGGACGCGATCCTCGCCCATCTGGAAACGGTCGGCGCCGCCCCGCAGAGCGCGAACCCGAAGCCGACGCTCCAGTCGACGCTCAACCGCCTCGCCTCGCAGCGCCAGGTGAGCAACATCGGGCGCAACCGCTGGCGCCGCACCCGCGAGTCGGAGCGCAACGGCGGCGGGGGCGAAGCCTCGCCGGCCGCCGTCGCCGCAGCCCCGCAGCCGGTTCCCGCTCCGGCCGCCCCCGCCCCCGCGCCGGCGGCGGACCAGCAGCCCTCCGTGGGGCAGAGCGTCGAGCAGGCGTTCCGCTCGGACGAAACCTCGCGCCCCTCGATGCCGCGCTTCGGCGGCGCGCCCCGCTGAGAACCTCCGAGACCGAACCCGTCCCGCCGGCCCGGACGCCGGCGGGACGATGGGAGCATGCCATGTTCTTCGAACTCCGCCGCTACCAGATCAACGAAGGCAAGCGCGACGAGTTCGTGCGCCTGATGGAAGAGCAGATCATCCCCTTCCAAACCCAGCAGGGCATGGCCATCGTCGGCTCCTTCGTCGCTGAAGAGGACGACACGACCTACGTCTGGATCCGCCGCTTCGACAGCGAAGCGGACCGCGAACGCCTCTACGACGCCGTCTACAACAGCGAGCACTGGCAGAACGAGATCGCCCCGCAGGTTTCCTCGATGATGGACCGCGACACGATCCAAGTCACCCGCCTCGAGGCGACCCCGCGCTCGATCATCCAGTAGCCGGTCGCCGGCACTGCACTGACGCCCGTTCAAGCTCCGACTTCCGGGCTTGAGTACGAGCTCGATATCCGCTTGCCCAGATTCAGACCGGGCGTGCGTTATCCATCCGTGGGACGGCGCTGGCCCGGGAGCAGCCCGGAGCCGTTGCGGGCTTACAGGCCCAAGTCGCGTTCGACCCGGCTGATCGCGCGGGAGACGCGGTCGACCAGCTCGTCCGCCTCCTCGAGGTTCGTGGTCAGTGGCGGTGCGACCGGAATGCTCGCGCCGCCACGGGCGAGTACGCCCTCGTCGCGCAGCGCCTGCGTCATCCGCGGCGCCATCTGGTCGGCCTCCGCGAAATCTTCGCCCGTCGCCGGGTTCCGCTTCAGGTCGATCGCGTGCATCAGGCCGACGCCGCGGGTCTGATGCACGGTCTTGTGCTTGCCGCGCAGCTCGACCAGCCGTTCGGCCACGCGCTCGCCGACGCGGGCGCTGTTCTCGACCAAGCCCTCGCGCTCAATGATCTCGACGTTGCGCAGCGCCACCGCGCAGGCGACCGGATTCGCGCCCCAGGTAATCCCGCCGATCGCGCCCGCCTGCCCGGCTTCCTCGAAGGTCGACGCGACCGCGTCGCTCACGATCGTCGCCGCGATCGGCGCGTAGCCCGACGAAATCTGCTTCGCGGTGGTCATGATGTCCGGCTCGGCATCGAAATGCTGCATCGCGAACCACTTGCCGGTGCGCCCGAAGCCGTTGATCACCTCGTCCGCAATCAGCAGGATGTCGTACTTGTCGCACAGCGCCCGCAGCGTCGGCCAGTATTCGGCCGGCGGCTTGTATGAACCGTTGGCCGTCGAAATCGGCTCGCCGATGATCGCCGCGATCGTCTCCGGCCCGTGCGCTTGGATCGTGGCTTCCAGCGTGCGCGCGCAGAACGTGTCGCACTCCGGGTAGGTCTTCTCGTAGGGGCAGCGGTCGCAATTGACGTTGGGGACGAAGACCGTGCCGGGCAGGAGCGGTTCGTAGGCGGCGCGGTTCGCGTAGTTGGAGGCGTTCACGCTCAGCGCGCCGGTGGTCATCCCGTGGTACGAGCCCATCCGCGAGATGATCTTGAACTTCTTCGAGTTGCCGCGGATGTGGTGGTACTGCCGCGCCAGCTTGAGCGCCGTTTCGACCGCCTCCGAGCCGCCGTTGACGAATACCGACTTGCGCAGCCGCGACGGCGTGATCTCGGCGAGTTTGGTCGCCAAATTCACCGCCGGCTCCGAGGCGTAGGCGAAGGTGTTCTGGTAGGCCAGCGTGGCCATCTGCTCCCGCGCCACCTCGGCCAGCTCCTCGCGCCCATGGCCGACGGCGACCAGCCAGAGGCCGGACATGCCGTCGATGTACTCGCGCCCCTGGTCGTCGTACAAGTAGATGCCCTGCCCGCGCTCGACCACGAGCAGGCCGTCGTCTTCGGCCAACGCCTGGTGCGGCTGGGTGGGGATCCAGAGGTGATCCAGCGAGCGGCGGCGCAGGTCGGCCTGCATCGCCTCGCGCACGTCGGAATCGATCGTCGCCGTGCTCAGGGTCGTCATCGTCGCCATCGCTTTCTCCCGGCGCGCGCCGCCGGGGGAATCGGGCGGGCCGGTCGGTCCGCCTACTGCGAGCTCACGGGGGCGCCCCGCGAGCGCAGGTCGTACGCCAGGATCAGCAGGTCGCGCAGCTGCTCGTTGCGGTCCATCACCCAGCCCGGCAGCGTCGCCACCGGATGGAAGCCGAGGCTCTGGAAGACCGCCTGGGCGCTGTGCTGGTCGTGCGTCATCCGCGCCGAGATCCGCTCCAGCCCGATGCTGTCGGCGATCGCGAAGATCTCCTCGGCGAGGAAGCGGCCCAGCCCCATCCCGCGCGACTGCGAGGAAACGGTGACGCGGATTTCGCCGATGTGCTCGGACCAGTCGGCCTCGCTGTGGACCAGCGAGGCTTCGCCGAGGATGCGGCCGCTCTCGACCGCGAGCACGGTGATCGTGCGGTGCGTGGCGATGTTGTGCAGCCAGAGGTCGACGATCCGCTCGTCGGTGATGTCCCAGGGCAGGTAGAGCAGGTCGTCGGGCGAGAGGCTGCGGGCGAAGGCGAGGAAGGCGGCTTTGTCGGCCGGCCCCATCAGGTGCAGTTCGATCTCCGCGCCGCCGCGCAGGTTGGCCCGGCTGGGGTAGCGGCGGGCGATCAGAGCGGCTTGCTGTTCTCTCGCTTCTGCGGGCATCTCGCGGCTCCATCCATGCGGTCGTGCGCGGCGGGAGCGCCGCCCTCCGAGTCTATCCGATGCGCCAAATCCGCCCCGTCGCTTCAGTCCCCGTCCGGCCGCCAGCGCGTCGTCTTCGGCTGCACCCGCGCTCCCCGATCGCCGGCGCTGTCCCGCTCCAGCTCGGCGCGGTCGCCGGGCCGGATGATCCCCTCCCGCGCCACCCGCGCATAGACGCGGCTCGCGCCCGGATGCGTTTGCTGGTTGATCCGGTTGAAATCGCCGTCGCTGAAGACGTGAGCGATCGTCTTGCAGGGCGCGGCGTAGGAGGTCACTTCGAGCACGACCGTTTCGCCGAGCCGGATCCGCGCGCCGGGCACGACGCGCTTCCAATCGACCGAACGCAGCGTCACGTTCTCGCCGGCCGCGCCGGCCTGGGCGCGGTGGCCCTCGGCCCGCAGCGCGTCGACCACCTCCGCCGACCAGAGGCAGACCGCGCGCTCGGGGCCGCCGTGGTGCCGGCGGTCGCGCTGGCGATCCTGTGTCAGCCCGTAGCGGTTGACCACCGCCTCCGGCACCGCCCGCTTCGGCACGCCGCCCGGCGACGCCGAAACCTGCTCGATCCGCCCTTCGTAGCCGGGCTTCGCGTCTCCGCCGTTCGCCTGCGTCATGGCCGCATCCTACTCATTCCAGCAACTCGATGATCCCGTCCACGAACAACACGCCGATCGCCGTCAGCAGTCCCGGCGTCAGCGCGGAGCGCTGCTCCTCGGTCGCGCCCTCCAGCAGATCGTCGATCGCCCGGGCCGATGTGCGGCTGCCGTCCAAGCGCTGGAGCAGGGCGGCCACGGCCAGCGAGATCGGCGCCCCCTGCGGACGCGACGGCGACGAGACGACCGCGCCCCACTCGAACTTCTCCTCGCCGATCACCGGCTTGCGCTCCAGCGACGCCCCGGCGGCCAAGCGCGGCACCGCCGCGGCGACATCCAAACCTTGCAGCAGCTCCGAACGCCGGCGGCGTTCCGCCTCCACCGCCGCGACCGCTTCCGCGAAATCGGGCGGCGCTTCGCCGCGCTCCAGCACGACCCGCTCGTAGCCCTGCGGCGGCTGCCCGGCGACCGCCGCGATGAACGATTGCCGCGGGGCCGCATCGGCGCCGCCCGCGATCCGCCGCGCCTCCCAAAAGTACGAATCGGCCGTGCGATTGCTCGCGTAGAACAGCGCCGCCATCTCGCGGAACTGGTGGTACTGGTCGAGGTACAGCTGCGAGTACGCCGCCGCCGCGGGCTGCCGCAGCTCCGCATCGTCCAGCACCGCCTGCACGTAGGCGGCCGCCATCAGCCCCGACGACATCGCCAGATGCACGCCCGACGAAAACAGCGGATCCACGAAGCAGGCCGCGTCGCCGACCAGTATCCAGCCGTCGCCGGCCAGCCGCGACGATACGTACGACCAGTCGCGCACCACCCGCGGCCCGTCCGCGAGTTCCGCCGATGCGAGCATTTGCGCTGTCCGCCCGGCGCGCCCCAACTGCTCCGCGAGGAATTTTTCAGGCTCGGCACTCGCCAGGGCCGCGCCGCCGAACTCGGCATCGACCACGATGCCGACCGACATCAGGTCGCCCGCCAAGGGAATCGACCACGCCCAGCCGTCGGCGAACGATTCGATGAATATGTTGCCCGAATCCGGCGGCGGCAGCCGCTCGCCGCCGCGATACCACGCATACACCGCCAAGTTGCGGAAGAACTCGTCGTGCTCCCGCAGCTCCAGCCGCCGCCCGATCAAGCCGGCCTGTCCGGAAGCGTCGACGACCCACGAGGCCGGAATTTCCTCCCGCCCGCCCGCATGCTCCGCGACGACGCCGCGCACCCGATCACCGTCGAACAGCACGTCCACGACGCGCCAGCCCTCGCGGACGTCCGCGCCGACCCGCTCGGCGTTGCGCAGCAGGATTTCGTCGAAGCGATCGCGCGAGACTTGGAACGAGGTCGGGTACCGCGCATTGGTCTCGCGGAAGTACCACGACCAAGGCTCCCGCGACTTTCCCCAGACCATCGTCGCCCCCGGCTTCTCCGTGAACCCCGCCGCCGTCACTTCGTCCAGCACTCCCAGCGTCTCCAAGATCGGCAGCGAAGCCGGCAGCAGCGATTCCCCCACATGCACCCGCGGAAAAAACTCCCGCTCCAACAGCACCACATCCCTCCCCCGCAAAGCCAGCACCCCCGCCGCCGTGGCCCCCCCGGGCCCCCCTCCGACCACGACGATTGGAAGAGATGCCCTCATGGCTATCTATTCTCCGTCCACTCGATCTCGGGATCGCGAACCGGCTTGAGATGCCATCCGCGCGAGTCGTACGCTCTGCCGAGTTGGGCGCGCATCTTCCCCGATGCCGGACTGAATTCGAAGATCACGCACACCGATCCGATCCACGGATCCCCTTTGAGCGGAATCTCGTACTTCCTGCCCGGTTGAGCGCCGAGCGGCTCCCCGATTTCGCGCCACCAGTACTCCGCGATCTCATCGCGGAAGCATCGATTCGCTCGACTCCTGTCCAGCAATTGCCGGTGCTCCGCCTCGATCTGCGACCGCCGGTGCGAGATTCGCGCCTCCTTATCCAAGTAGGCGGTCAACATTTCCTGGACTTCCTCCACCGGCGGCACATCGGAGTCGTCATTCTGCTTCATGTTCTCCGCCTTGCTCTTCCCGACTTGGATCCGTTGGCCGGCAACGGTGCGACCATTTGCTCGTACATGCCGAGCAAGTGCTCGACGCGCTCGCGCTGGGAGGAGAACCTCTTGCGGCGGTAGAGGCGATCGACGACGCGATCTAGGGCGCGGTGGGCGTCGCGCAGGTCGGCCGGCATCAGATCGGGGTCGTACAAGTTGGCGAGGCTCTCGTCGGGGAATCGGGCGCGGGCGGCGAGGATGCCGTCAGCCGCGGCAGAGAGCGATTCATCGTTCAGGGCGGGAGCCGGGAAAGTGTTGTAGACGAGACTGGTCGAGAACCGGTAGTCGCTTTTCAGCCGGCCGCCGATTTGGGCGAGCCAAGCGTTGTGCATGGCCGAGCAGAGCAGGGCGAATACCGGTTTCGCCGCGCCTTCGATGACGCGCAGCGCGTTGCTGGGCACCGCCGGTGGTTCCAGCCAGCCGATCGGCACGTAGGCGCGGCGGGACGAGCTCGTTTCCGGAATCACCAGAAACGGTTCTTCCGGCACGCAGGTTTGGGCGAACTCGTTCGGCCGCTGAGAGAGCTCGCGCGCTTCGGGGCTGCGGCTCCGGCGCCTGAATTCGCGCACCGCCTGGATGATCCCGCGCAGCCGTCCGCAATCAGCGAGCAGCGACGGGTCCGCATTCCGCAGGTGCAGTATCCAGCGTTCCTCGCGGTTGATGAACTCGCGCGCGCCGACGTACGGGCGGACGAGCGGAGCCGCAGACGGACAAGCCGCCAGCAGCTCTTCCCGCTCTTCGCGGTCGAGGATGAAATTGCCGCCGTCGATCGGCTGCGTTCCGTACTGCAATAGGGGAAGGCCGTTCAGGGGCGTCCTCGACCCCCGCACCGCAATATTCGGATCCGCCAAGGACTCGCCGTCCAGCAGATACGGCGCCAGAACCAGATGTTCGGTGCGCTGCGGCTGCCCGCGCAGGTTTTCGTACGAGTAGAGCGCGCGCCGGGCCGGCGCGGCACCGCGGGGGGCGAGCCCGATGACCACGACATGGACATGCGCCTTGCCGCGCGCCTCCGACGACCATTCGAACGTGCGATGCGCGAATGCGATCTCCAAGCCGTATCTGTCCAGCAGCACCGGCCACAAGGTCGCCACTTGCTCGCCTTGCGTGATCGAGTTCGTCGCGACGAAGGCGATCCTGGCATCCGCCGGCTGCACGTACTTGCCGGCTTGGAAGAACCAAGCGGTCACGTAGTCCAAGTGGCCGGTGCCGCCGTTCAGCCCGGCGACGCGCTGGAGCTGCCGGCCCTGCTCCGCCGATCTCAGCTGCGATCCGATGAACGGTGGATTGCCGAATACGTATGAGCATTCGGTCGCCGGCAGCACTTCGTTCCAGTCGATCTCGAGCGCGTCTTCGCGGTGGATGTGCGGCGCGGCGCTGAGCGGGATCCGCGCGAAGGTCCGGCCCAGTTCTTCGCTCATCCGCTGGTTCATGATGTGATCCATCATCCACAGCGCGGCCTCCGCGATGCGGCAGGCGAAATCGTTCAGCTCGATCCCGTAGAACTGGTCCACGTCGATCATCGAAAGCTGCGAGACGTCCAAGGCCCCCGTGCTCGCCCCGCTGGGATGCAGGCGCTTGAGGATCGCGATCTCGAGTTCGCGCAGCTCGCGGTAGGCGACGATCAGGAAGTTGCCGCAGCCGCAGGCCGGGTCCAAGAGCTTGAGCGATCCGAGCTTCTTTTGGAGGTCGCGCAGCGCCGCCTCGCGGACGGCGGGCGAGCGCTTCCGCCGGGACCGATCGAACTCCGCCCTCAGATCGTCCAGGAACAGCGGCTCGATCACCTTGAGGATCGCCTGCTCCGAGGTGTAGTGGGCGCCGGAGGCGCGGCGCTCGCCGGGGTCCATGATCGATTGGAAGAGCGAACCGAAGATCGCGGGCGAGATGCCGTCCCAATTGAACCAGGCCGCATCGAGCACGGACTCGCGCAGCTCGGCGGTGAACGACGGCATCGGCAGCGCGCCTTCGAACAGATCGCCGTTCACGTACGGAAATGCATTGAGCTCCTCGTCCAGATACGCCTGCCGCTCGTCTTCCGGGGCATCCAGCACCTCGAACAGGTTGGCCAACCATTGGCCGAGGGTCGAGCCATCGGACGCGGTGCGCTGCTCGATCAGGTTGAGGAACGCATCCCGCGGGAAGATGCCGGTGTCTTCCGCGAAGAAGCAGAAGACGAGCCGGACCATGAGCCGCTGCAAGGGCTCGCCATCGTAGCCCGATGACAACAGGGCGTCGTGGATCGCCCCGACCAGCTCCGATGCGCGGACGTTGACGGGATCTTGATCTTTGAACCGCCGTTGCTGCACGCCCATGATGAATGAGAACTTGTGGATGTGCTTCGGCAAATCGGCGAGACGGAACCGGACGACCTCGCGCTCGTCCAAGTCTTCCAATTCGAATTCCTGGAAGTTGCACAACAGCAGGTAGCGCGGCCGGGCCATGTTCTCGAGCGCGTCGAAGTAGCGGAGCGCCTGCTCGCGGGCCGCGGCCAGACTCCGCCCCGCGCTTTTCTGCTCGACCAGCAGCACTCCCGGCCAGTGCAGATCGATGTAGCCGCGGGAGTTGTCGAGCAGCGTGACGCGCTCCTCGTATCTGGCGACGGCGCGCCGTTCGACGTCGAAGATGCGGAAGAACGCCTCGTAGAAGGCCTGCGTTTCGCCCTTCTCGTAGACGGCGTCCTTCCAGTCGCGCGAGAACCGGCGGGCGCGAACTCGCAGTTCGTTCGCGGCAACTGCCATCGAGGAGCGCCCTCCGCGCAACGGCGGGCGCGCTCTCGGAGCGGGCCCGCCGCCGGGTGTTGCGGCGGGGTCAGGCGAGGGGGGCGTTGGTTTTGGTGTCTACCTCGAAGGGGCCTTTGAGGTCGAGTTCCTTGCCCATTTCGCGGACGGCGGGGATGACCTCTTCGCCGAACAGGCGGAGGCTGCGCATGCTGTCCTCGTGGGACATGGCGCCGTCGCCGTCCCAGAAGAAGATGCTGCCGGGGCGCAGGGTTTCGAGCACGTGCTTGATCTTCGGGAGCACCGTCTTGGGGGTGCCGGAGATGATGCTGTACTTGTTGATCTGCTCCTCGTAGGTGCCGAGGAAGTCGCCCTTGTCCTGCTGGTCGGGCATGGGCGCGTCCTGGGCGGCGGCTTGGTGCGCGGCCTGGCGGCCGCGGGCGGCGGCTTGGGCGAAGGAGGAGACGGTCGGCAGCAGCTGGGTGCGCGAGGTCAGGCCGGGCAGGTTCTGGAGGTTCTGGCGGACGTTGCCCTGGTTGCCTTCGAGGAAGGGGTTGGCGGGGCCGGCGATGTACTTGCGGCCGGCCTGCTCGGCCAGCTCTTCGGTTTCGTCGACGTGGACCTTGAAGAGGTAGCCGTGGTGCTGCGAGCCGGCTTCGTAGCCGTGCTCTTGGGCGACCTCGTCGTAGTACTCGAACGACTTCTTGGTGGGTTCGAGCTCGGTGGCGAGCATGATGTAGGGGTAGCGCTGCTTGGCGCACCAGGCGACGGTGTTGCGGCTCATGACGCCGGGGATCCAGATCTGGGGGTGCGGCTCCTGGTAGGGGCGGGCCCAGGGGTTGACGTAGCGGTAGTTGTAGTGCTCGCCTTCCCAGCGGAAGGGGCCGGGGGTGGACCAGGTCTTGACGATGAAGTCGTGGGCCTCTTGGAAGCGCTCCCAGTTGAAGGGGGCTTGGGAGTTGTGGGCGACGGATTCGCGGCCGGTGCCGCGGACCCAGCCGGTGACGAGGCGTCCGCGGGAGATCATGTCGATCTCGGCGAGTTCTTCGGCGAGCCAGAGGGGGTCTTCCCAGATCGGGAGGACGTTGCCGAGCAGGACGATCTTGGCGCGCTTGGTGATGCGTGCGAGGATGGCGGCCTCGACGTTCATGACGCCGCCCATGCAGAAGGGGGTGGAGTGGTGCTCGTTGAGCATCAGGCCGTCGAAGCCCATCTCTTCGGCGTAGACCTTCTCGTCGAGGTAGCGGTTGTAGAGCTCGGCACCGAGCTTGGGGTTGTAGTCGCCGTTGCTCATGCCGAGGTCCTCGACCTCGCGGCCGGTGGTGCCGACCCAGCCGGTCTCGAAGTCCTGGTAGGGGCGCTCGGTGAAGTAGCCGATGAACATCTTGGTCCGGTCCTTTCGCGTCCCGCGGTTCGGGAGCGCGCCCCGCCGCGGCGGGGCCTGTTGGCGGCAGTCTAGCGGCTAGTTCGCAGCGAGGAAGGACTTGACGGCGGCGGACGTGCCTTCCGCGTCCTCCAGCTCGATCAGGTGGCCGAGGCCGGGCCGGACATCGAGCGTCGAGTTGGGCAGGGCGGCGTCGTAGAGCTCGCCGACGTTGACGGGGACGACGCGGTCCTCGGCGCCCCAGAGCAGCAGGGCCGGGGTTTGGACCTCGCTCATCAGGGGCTGGAGCGAGCGGTTGAACATCCACGGCTTCCAAGTCAGCCGGGCGGTCATTTCACGTGAAAAGTCCCAGAGCTCCTTGAGCTCGGGCGCGGCGGCATCGCCGAAGACCTCGGCGTAGGCCTCGTCGGAGCTGAAGCCGAGCTTCACGTACTCCTCGAACTCGTAGAAGATCACGTCGGCGATCTCGCCCTCGTCGGGCTGGATGCCCGGTGCGCCGATCAGGGTGAGCGACTTGAGTTCGGCGTCGGAGGCGGCGGCGAGTTCGGCGGCGACCCAGCCGCCGAAGCCGAGTCCGATCAGGTGGTAGGAGTCGATGCCGAGCTTGGCGATGCCGCGCCGCGCGAGCGAGGCGATGTCGCGCGGGCTGCGGGCCCAGGCGGGGCGCTCGGACTGCCCGTAGCCGGGCATGTCGGGCACGGTCACGGCGTAGTCGGCGGCGAGGGCCTCGTAGAAGGGGATCCAGCCGGCGTTGCCGGTGGAGTGGTGGAGCACGACGACGGGGTCGCCGCTGCCCCCTTGCAGCACCCGCATGTCGTTGCCGGCGACGGCGATCGTCGTTTCCGCGTGCGTTTCGGTGGCTGTGGCGGTGGTCATCTGCGTCGCTTTCCCCGCGTGCTCGGCGGATTAGTTCGCGGCATGCTAACCGATGGTCCCGCTCGGCTAGGCCTTGAGGCTGAAGGGCGGGTAGCGGTCGGTGTTGAGCACGAACACGTAGGCGTTGACGCGGAAGCCCCAGCGGTTGACGCCGAGCACGAAGTTGAACAGCGGCGCGGGGTAGCTGCCGGTGATCAGGATCGCGAACCAGGCGATGATGATGCAGACGAGGGTGAGGACGCTGAGCAGCGCCAGCACGATGTAGTGGGGCAGCGCCAGCAGCCACTTGATCAGCGGCAGGAAGCGGCTCAACTGGCCGGCGTCGGGCTGATCCAGTTCGATCCGCACGGTCGGGTCGGAGTCCCACGGGTAGCCGTCCGCCAGCAGGTCGATGTACAGCGTCGTCCGCGTGGAGAAGACGGCGAACCAGTTCTGCACGGTCCAGAGGATCTCCGGGTAGCGCTTGACGATGAGCATCGCGAGCACGACCAGGAGCCAGACGAGCTGCATGATCCTGGTGGCGTTGATGAGGCCGACGATGATGATCACCGGGATCGCCAAGATCAGGCGGATGAGCACCGTCAGGCGGTTGGAGCGGCCCGGGTAATCGATATCGAGTCGGGCCGCGTAGTCGGCGTATTCGGGCATCTGCAAGCTCCTTCCGGCGGGGCCGTTGCACGCGCAGGATAGTACCCGCGCGGCGGAAGGGGGTTCGCCGCGATCAGCCCGCGCTCCGGCGGCCCAGGGTGCGCTCGATCTGGCGGAGGTGGAAGAGCTGGTGATCGGCGATGGTGAAGGCCATCGTGCGCAGCGACATTTCGAAGACGTCCTCGCCGAAATCGACCTCGGCCGGCTCGCGCAGCTGCTCGGTGGCGAGCGCGCCGAGCAGACGCTCCGTGTCCTCGCGCACGGCGGTCAGCGCCCAGCGCAGCTCGGCGGCGCTGGCCTCGGCCTCGGTGTCGGGCAGGGTGACGCCGCCGGTGCGGGGGATCGGCAGCGCGGGGGCGACGGCGCGGCGCAGTTCGAGCATGGCGGGGTGCAGGAAGCGCTCGGAGTGGACTGCGTGGAGGATGATCTCGCGCACCGACCATTCGCCGTCGGCGAGGCGCCGGCCGAGCTCGGCCTCGGAGACGCCGTCGAGCACTGCCAGCAGCGCGTCGCGGATCTGGGTGAGCGCGGCGTCGATGGCGGGGTCGGACACGGCGGCGAGTGTAGCCTCGATCGGCAGCCCGGCACGGGCAGCGCATGAGGCACGAGATGGCCCGCGTCGACCACGTTCCCAGCCGCGCCGAGCAGATTGCGCAGGAGGCGGGCGTCAGCGCCGCGCAGCGGATGCTGCTGGCCAAGGGCGCGGCGGAGTGGGATGCGCACCGCTTCTTCGACGCGCACGAGACGTGGGAGGAGCTGTGGATGGAGGAGCCGCGCCCGATCCGCTCCTTCTTCCAGGGGCTGATCCTGCTCGCGGCGGGGCTGCACCACTGGACGGGGACGCAGAAGCCGCGCGGGGTGCAGACCAAGCTGTCGGCGGGGATCGAGCGGCTCGCGCCCTACGCGCCGGTTTTTCTCGGCGTGGACGTCTCGGCGGCGATCGGCGCGGCGGGAGCGCTGCTGCGCGAGGCGGCGGGGCTGGACTCGGCCCGCTTGGCGGCGACGCCGGCGGAGACGTTCCCGAAGTTCGCTTGGGCCGGTTCGGGCACGGAATCTCCACCGGAATCCCGTTCGGGTGGTGGAATGCCGGTGGAAGGCGGGGAATTCAGCGCGGGGCCAGAGCTGCTCGCGCGGCGGTTGCGGGAGAGCGCGGCGCTGCCGCAGCGGGCCACGGCGCTGAGTTCGGGGCTTGATCTCCGCGCCGATTTAGGGGGGGAGGGCGGAACGCTGGCGCTGGATCCGGGCGGGGCGGTCGCGCCGGTGCCGACCGGCATCGCGATCGCTCTGCCGCCCGGCTTCGAGGCGCAGGTGCGGCCGCGCTCTGGGCTGTGGCGCAAGGGCGTGGATGTGGGTTTCGGCACCATCGATGCGGACTATCGGGGGGAGCTGATCGTGCAGCTGACGCTGCGGCCCGGCGCCGGCCCGTTCAGCGTGCGGCATGGCGACCGGATTGCGCAGCTGGTGATCGCGCCCGTCGCGCTGGCGGCAGTGCGCGAGGCCGCGGAGCTCGACGAGACGGAGCGGGGCGCGGGCGGCTTCGGCTCGACCGGGCGCTGAGGTGGCGGTGCTCGCGGTCGCGATCGGCGGCGCGGCGGGGTCGGTGCTGCGCTACTTGATCGCGCGGGCGATCGACCATCGCGCGCCGGTCACGGGGGCGGCGGATTTCCCGCTCGGCATCTTCGCGGTCAACGTGGCCGGGGCGCTGCTGCTCGGCCTGATCGCGACGGCGCTGCTCGAGCGCGCCAGCGTCTCGGAGCCGATCCGCCTGGCGCTCACGGTCGGGCTGCTCGGCGGCTTCACCACGTTTTCGACGCTGAGCTTCGATTCGCTCGCGCTGATCGACGCGGGGCGCTGGCACATCGCGCTGCTGAATCTCGCGGCCAGCGCCGCGGCCGGCCTGGCCGCAGTCTGGCTCGGCCAGCAACTGGCACGCCTTTGAGTAGATTTGCAGGGAGATGCAGCGACTATCCCGCAGGCGGTTGATTGCATCGGCGGCTCGCGCCGGAGTCGGCCTCGCGGGGTTCGCCTTGGTTGGTTGCGAGGGGCCGGAGGTGTACAACGCTCCGGGTGAGACCGAGTCCGACCCGGCCGAGCCGGATCAGCCTGATCCGCCTGCTCCCGATGCGGTCGAGCAGGAGATGCCCCAGCCCGTAGTGGAGCCCAGCCGGCCGTCGCGCTCAAGTCTGGTTGCGTCGAGCCATTGCAGCCGCGTCTCGGTTGGAAGCAGCCTCGAAGAACTAGCGATGGAGTTCGAGGTCGGGCCGCGGGAGGTCGTCGATGCTGCGGAATGGCGGGAGCGGTATCACTGGCGCAGGCTTGGCGAGCTGCGGGGCAGGACGCCGCGGCGCGGCGGGGAACTGGTGCTGAGCACGCCGAGCCCGATTTCTTGGTCGCCGATTCCGCCCGATGCCTACCGCGCCTACGCCTCGCCCGATCTGCTGCCGCTGCTCTACAGCCAGCTGGTCACGCTCGCCGCGGGCGACGGGGAGGACGCGCACCGGAACGAGATCGAGGGCGATCTGGCGGCGGGCTGGGAGACGCCCGACGATGCGACGCTGATCTTCCGGCTGCGGGACGGGGTGTCCTGGCCCGGCGGGTGGGCGCTGGCGGCTTCCGACGTGCAGGCGACGCACGCGCTGTACCGGGAAGAGGGGGCTCCGCAATCGGCGGCGTACCGCGACGTCTCCGCGATCGAGGCGGACGACGTGGACGGCTCGGTGAAGTTCCTCTTGCGCGAGCCGTCGAGCTTCCTGCTCGCGGCGATGACCGGGCCGGACCACGTGGTGATGCCGCCCGGCTGGCAGCCCGACGCGGAGGCGGACGGCCTCGCGACGCCGCCCGGGACGGGGCCGTTCATGCTCGATCGCTGGCCCGGGCCGGACGGGACTTGGAGGGTTGCGCGGCGGACCGGCTACTTCCGGCGGGATGCGGCAACGGGCGAGGCGCTGCCGCGGCTCGATGCGGTAAGCGGCGGGCTGCGGCCGGGCTTCGAGCTGCCCAATGTCTGCGTGTATCGGGAAGATCTGTGGGAGGACTGGCTGACGGGGTCCTTGGACGCGCTGCAGCTGGAGTCGCCGGCCGAGCTGACCGCGACGCTGGCGGCGTTGCCAGATGCGGTGGCGCAGGTCACCGCGCCATCGCCAGGACGCGGCGCGGTCATCGAATTCCCGCAGGATATTGCGCGGCCGATCTCGGATCCGCGGGCGCGGCGGGCGCTCTCTCTGGCGATCGACCGGCGGGCGATGATCGACGATTGGCACGATGGTTTGGCGGCGGCGGATTGCGGCTTGAACTGGACATTCGCCGCGGATGCGGCGAGCGGGCGGGAATTTCGCGAGTGGCCGTGGACGCTGGAGGAGCTGGGGCCGGCCTACGGGCACGACCCGGAGGGCGCGCGGGCGCTGCTGGAAGCAGCCGGCCACACGCGCGAAACGCCGCTGCGGATCGGATTGGATCGCGGCACGAGCAGAGCGGGCGCCCAGTTGATCGGCGGGCGGAATCTGGAGAACCGGCAGCTGAACAGTTTGACGGCAGAGCTGCGCTCGGCGTTCCGGGGACTGATCGATCTGGACGTCCTCGACCGGCAGTTGACGCCGGCGGGCGCTGCGATGCATCCGGAGGCGAACGCGATGGCGTCCGCGTTTTCGCGCGGGCATCCGGCGGCGGGCGACCCGTCGGGGTTCGTGCCGGCGGAATCGGAGCGGCATGAATGGCCGCGGGACGCGGAGCTGGAGCGGTTGTGGGAATCGGCGCGGCGAACGCTGGACCCGCGGGAACGCTCGGAGGTGATCGAGCAGATCCGGGCGCGGACGGCGGAAGCGATGCCCGCGGTGCATCTGGTCAACCGCTACGGGCTGCTCGCGCGGCGGGCAGGCGTGTTCGACTTGGTCGCGCCCTACTTCGCGCACGACCCGGTCGGCGCGGCGTCGCAGTTGTCGCGGGCCTGGAAGACGCGGTAGGCGCGCTTCCGCGAGCCAGAGGATTTGCGGGCTGCGCTGCACGGAACGGGCGATCCGCGCTACTGTGGAAGAGGCGGCGGGTGGTTGGATGGATTCCAAGATGCTGTGTATGCGCCTGAGTCGTTCCGCGGCGGTCTCGCTCGCCGCGGGCCCGCTGCTGCTCGCGGCCGCCCTGCTCTCCGCCTGCGGCGGCGACTCCGCCGATGCCGAGCAGCAGACGCCGACTCCGCAGGCTCAGCAGCAGACTCCGGCCGCTCGTTCCAGCACGACGACCCAAGCGCCCAGCGCCTCGAACCCGTCAGCCGGGTCTTCGACCGCGACCACAACCGGGCAGACGAGCTCGGCGTCCGGGTCCGGCTCGACGACCTCAGCGTCGACCGCGACGGGCGGCAGCGAGGAAGACGGGACCGCCGCGCAGACCGAAGCCGCGACCGGCGATGACGGCGGCGAGGAGTCCGAAACCGGCACGGAGGAGGAGGAGCCGGCGGAGGCCTCCGAGCCGATCCCCTACGTGGTCAAGGGCGGCGACACGTTGGCCCAGATCGCCCGCGAGTTCTCGGTCGACGTCAACCGCCTGGCCGAGTTCAACGGGCTGCGCGACCCCGACCTGCTCTCCGTCGGCCAGCTGCTCTACATCCCCACCGGCGCGGCCGCGCTGCCGCGCGCGGGCGGCTCGGCGACGCTGGGCTCGGCCGATCCGGCCAGCCTGATCCCGGTCGGGATCGAGCTGCCGCGGCCGGCGATCGCCTGGGCGACGCCGATCGTGACCCGCTCCTCGCAGTTCCCGCAGCCGCCGGTCGCGCTCGCGCTCGAGGCGATCCCCGCCCGCCCGCGCAGCTTCCTCGACTACGGCGCGCACGCGCTGCCCTGGCTGCAGGGCAAGTCGACCGTGCCCGAGATCGCCGACCTCTACCGCGCCTGGCCGATGCCCGCCAGCCCGGATCGCCCCGACCGCATCTACCTGATCGACGCCAACGCCAACGGGCAGTCCAGCATCGCCCTGATCTTCAACAACCCCAACGCCTTCGCGTCCCAGCTCCCGCCCGCCAACCTGGTCGTCTACGACCGCGCGCCCGGCCCCGGCCTGCGCTACCGCATCGCCTACGACCACGCGCTGGCCTACGGGCGCGAGCCCGGCGACCTCGCCTTCATCGCCAACGACGACCTCACCGGCGACGGCCGCCGCGACCTCTCCTTCCTCGAAACGTCCTGCGTCCGCGACGGCTGCACCAGCGTCTTCCATGTCCTGATCAGCTGGGGCGCCGGCTACCGCGTCGTCACCGGCCCGCAGGCGATCGTCGGCGACGTCTCCGAGATCTCCATCCGCGACGCCACCGGCGACGGCACCCTCGACCTGGTAGTCACCGGCGACCCCCTCGGCCCCCTAGACGGCCCCCACCAGCTGATCCTCACCGCCGCCCAAGACCGCCTGATCCAGCACGGCCGCCCCGTCCCCCGCTGACCACCGCCCGGAATCGCGCACTCCAAATCAGTCCGGCTCAGGTACCCTCGACTGTTCCCGCACGGTTTCGCCTGAATCCGGCGACGAGAAGACTTGGAGATTCTTGTGCCCACGCCAGTGCTCGCGGAAATGCGCGCCCACCTCTTATACGCGACGAGCGAAGACGCTCATATGTCCGACCCGCTGGGCCACGCCGATTACACGTGGGCTGAGCGACTACCGCCTTCCTACGGTGAGCTGATCTTGCCTGATCTAGAGCACGCGTACTTCGCGAATCCCGTCGGGAGTCCATGGGGCATGCGCAAGAAGGATCGTTCGCTGCGGTGGATGACCACGGTGAACCCGGCCGCCGAAATCTGGCTGCGCCTCCGCCTGCACCCGCACAGCGAGGCGATCCATGCGGCGCAGACCAAGTACGCCATCTCGAACAGCTATGACCTGAAGCACGACGGGGCGGCGGGCGTTTCGGTGCTGCAGCGGCGATCGTTCCGACGCACCCATGCGCGGCTGCGCAAGGAGTTGGCCCAGTTGCGCCAACGAGGACATCAACACGGCTTCAAGACGGATGTGGATTCGTTCTATCCATCTGTTCGACCGGAGATCGCCCGCGCGGCGGTGGCCCAGCATGCGTCAGATGAAGCAGGCATTGAAGTCTACTTGATGCTGGAGCGATTCCAGAGCGAGACGGGCATTCCCGGCCTGCCCGTTGGTGCCGAATTCTCGTCACTGCTCTCCAACCTCGCTCTCGAGCACGCCGATCATGTGATGGACGCCCTCCCGCACATCGACATGGCGCGTTGGACCGACGACATCATCGTTCTAGACGCCATTCCGCAGATCGTCGACAGCGCCTACTTCTCGCTCAGCGACGCATTGGCGAGCAGCGGGCTCGAACTGGCCGCGAACAAGACGATCAGCACGACCGATCCTGGATCTGACTGGACAGTGAACGATCTCATCGACGGCTTCGCGGGTTCGCAGGGCGACCTGCAGAGCCTCAAGCGAACCGGCCAGCCCGACCCCGATGTCGTTCGCTTCGCGGATGAGAATCTCGGTTCGGAGATTGGCGCCAGTCACCGCGACACGTCGCGGCTGAATCGCCTCTTCGGGTATCTCGCCTGGGCCCCGCCGGACATGCAGCCGCTGCGGGCGCAACATGCGTCCGTTCTCATTCACGAGCCGGACATCTGGGAAACCAACGTCTCCCGTGCCGTCCAGTACATCGCGAACGTCGCCACCGAAGAGCAATGGTTCGATCTCATCGACCTCGCCCAAAGTCTCGCGGCCGATCAGCCTGCAAGCGATGAGCAGGTCGCCCAGATTTGCCGCATCGTTGCGATGCGCGCATCGCAGTTCGCCGCGCCCGCGGTCGCGGGCGAGTTGATGCTCGCCATTTTCCGTCGCGCAGAGTCGGCGATCGTGCGCGGTTGGTCGCTCCGCGCCGGGGCCCTGCTTGCCCCCGAACGCATCTTGCCGTTGCTCTTCGACGCACGCGGATTCGACCATCTCTCCCTGCTTGAGCAGCGCTGGGCCATCGGCCTCGCCGTCCCTTCGGACCATCGGGCATTCTTGGAGGGACAAGCGCGATCGGGCAGCTGGCGACTCACCGCACGTTGGCGGCTCGCAGCCGCCGGCTGAGCCTGCGTTCGTCGCACTTCGCGCACTCCCGCGCGGCAGGCGCGCCAATGGCAGGCGCTGCCTAACATTGAGGCCTCCCGCGCCGTCACACATGCGACGCTCTACGCGAAACTGTTGTCCGCAATGAGGGCTGCCCGCATCACTCCGCACCCGGCCGAACGCCGGACCCCGGCTTGGATGGGGCGGCGATGACGCTGGTGCGGCGGCCGCGGCGGCGGTTCGGGAGGCCGGCGCGGGTGCCGGGGGGGGTGCACCGGCTGCTGCCTTCTTGGTTGCGGCTGCCGACCGAGCTGGTTCCGATCTTGATCGCGATCGCGGTCGGGCTCGCCTCGGGGCTGGGCGCGGTCGCGCTCGAGGAGCTGACCTTCTTCCTAACCGACGTCTTCGCCGATCTGCGGGGGGCGCTGGACGATCTGGCGGGCGGCTGGACGCTCTTCCTGGTGCCGATCATCGCGTCGATTCCGGTCGCGCTGATCGTGTGGCGGATCTCGCCCGAATCGCGGGGTGCGGGTGTGCCCTACGCGATGCTGGCGGTGGAGACGGCGGGCGGCTTCGTGCGGCCGCTGATCGCGCCGGCGAAGGTGATCGCGACGGCGTTCACGCTCGGCGGCGGCGGCGCGGCCGGGCGCGAGGGGCCGATCGTGCTGGTCGCGGCCTCGCTCTCGTCGACCATCGGCCGGATTGCGCGGCAGCCGTCGGACATGCTCGTGCTGATGGTCGCGGGCGGTGCGGCCGGCGGCATCGCGGCGACCTTCAACACGCCGATCGCGGGCATCTTCTTCGCGCTCGAGGTGGTGCTGCGCCGCTTCTCGATCCGCAATTTCACCATCGTCGTGGTCTCCGCGGTCGTGGCCACCTTGGTCGCGCAGACCTTCGTGGGCACCGAATCGGAGCTGGGGCTGCCGTCCTATTCGGTCGAGAACGCGCTGGAGGTGGTGCTCGCGGTGGTGGTCGGCGTGGCCGCGGCGGGGGTCGGGCTGCTGTTCGTGCGCACGCGCTTCTTCACGGAGGACCTGTTCGACTTCCTCGGCGCGCCGACGCTGCTGCGGCCGGTGATCGGGATGGCGATCGTCGGCGCGCTGGCGCTGATCGAGTCGGGCATCCTCGGTCCGGGCCTCGATCAGATCGCGGGCTTCGCGGCGGGCGAGGAGTCGGTGCGCGCGCTGGGCCTGCTGCTGGGGCTGAAGATCCTGGCGGCCTCGGCGACGATCGGCTCCGGCGCGTCGGGCGGCGCGTTCGCCCCGCTGCTCTTCGTCGGCGCGGCCCTGGGCGCGCTGATGGGGGCCGGCTTCGAGGCGGCGCTGCCCGGTCAGGTGGGCGATGTCGGCGCGTACGCGGTGGTGGGGATGGCCGCGGTCTTCGCGGCCGCGGCGCGCGCGCCGATGACCTCCGTCTTCATCGTCTTCGAGCTTTCCGGCTACGCGCTGATCGTGCCGATGATGGCCTCCGTCGCCGTCGCCACGGCCATCGCCTCGCTGGTCACCCGCGACACGATCTACAACGTGCGCCTGCGCCGCGCCGGCCTGGACGTGCGCGAGGAGCCCGACCGCAGCCCGCTCGACGAACTCTCGGTCGCCGCGATGATGCGCACCGACACCCCCGTGGTCGACCGCACCGCCACGATCCAGGACCTGGCCCGGGCAATGGGCCAGTCGTCGAGCAACGTGGTCGCGGTCACCGATCTGCAGAACCGCTTCATCGGCTTGATCTCGGCGACCGACGTGACCTCGGCGTTGGAGCGCAACGAGCTGAGCCGGATCGCGCGCGACCTCGCCGTGGTCGCGCCGGTCCGCGTCCATCCGGACGAATCGCTGCGCCATGCGCTCTCGCTGCTGGTCGAGCACGACGTCCGCCAGCTCCCCGTCGTCTCGCGGTCGGACGAGACGCGGCTGATGGGCATGATCACGCAGCGCGACGTGCTGCTCGCCGTCGCCCACCCGCCGGCCGAGCAGCAGACGGCCTCGACCGCGCCCGTGCGCCAGCTCACCGGCGCCGTCCAAGTCGAGGTCAACGTGAACCCCAACTCCACCGCCGCGGGCAGACCCGTCGACCAGCTGCCGCTGCCGGAAGACGCGGTGGTGACGGCGATCTACCGCCGCGGCGACGTGGTGATCCCGCGCCCCGATGCGCGGATCGAGGCCAACGATCTCGTCATCGTGCTGGCGACGCCGGAGTACGAGGGGGCGGTCCGCGCCGCGTTCGACCCGCCGGCCGGTCAGGGCCGCTCGCAATGGTGGTTCCTGCCGCAAGCGCCGGCGCCGCCCTCCGAGCGGAGACGGGACCGCTGATGACGATGCCCCAGCCGCCGCAACGCCGCATCTTCACGCTCGCCCAAGCACGGCGGATGCTGCCCGAAGTGGCCGCGACCGTGACCGTGATGGTCCGCCGCGTACGCCGCGCCCGCCAGCTCAACGCGCTGCGCGAATCCCTCCAGCGCAGCGCCGGCAGCGACGGAGCGCCGGTCGAGGCCGATGCCGGCGCGCTGGAGGCCGAACTCGACAAGCTGCAAGATCAAGTCATGCAGCTCGTCGACTACATCCAGAATCTCGGCGTGGAGGTCAAGGACCTGGACCGCGGCCTGGTCGATTGGGTGGCGCTGCGCGAAGGCCGCGAGGTCTATCTCTGCTGGCAGCACGGCGAGCGCGGCATCGCCCACTGGCACGAACTCAATGCCGGCTTCGCCGGCCGCCGGCCGATCATCCCCGAAGAGTGGGCCTGAGCGGACTCCCCGCGCCGTACCATTGACCGCGAGGTGCGAGATGCCAACTGCCGTTGCGGCTGATCCGATTGCAGAAGCGATTGAGCGCATGGGCGGCGTCGGCGAGGTACGGGCGCCGGCCGGCCGGCCGATCACTGATGAATTCCTGCACGGGCTCAACCTCAAGTACGAGAACCTCGCCTTCCAGGCGGCCTCCGAAACGGAGATCATCATCGCCGGACCACCGGGCGGATACTCGCCGAAAGTCAACGACCTCGTCCTCCGCCAGGTAGACGCTTGGCATCTCGCCATCGCGGGCGGCGACTCCACCCTGTCGCCCCGCGGCTACCACCCGCCGGGCGGCCGCGCTTGGATCCCCGACGGCAGCTGGATGAGCGATGAGACGCTGGCCGAGTTCGAGCGCCTCGGCCGCCCCGGCTGGTCCAGCGGCTACCTCCAGATCACCCCCGACTTCGTCCTGGAGGTCCGCTCGCCTTCGCAATCGCTGGCTGATCAGAGACAGAAGATGAGCGAATGGGCAGCCGCCGGCGTGCGCCTCGGCCTGCTGATCGACCCGGAAAGCAAGACGGCGTTCCTCTATCGGCCGGATGGCTCGGTCGAGGAGCACGTCCGCCCGGCGACGCTTTCCTGCGAACCTGAAATGCCCGGCCTCATGCTCGACTTCAGCGAAATCTGGGAATTCCCCTGGGTCTAGCCCTCAGCATCGCGTCTACCATTGACTGCGAGGTGCGAGATGCCAACCGCTGTTGCGGCTGATCCGATTGCAGAAGCGATTGAGCGCATGGGCGGCGTCGGCGAGGTGCGGGCGCCGGCCGGTCGGCCGATCACTGATGAATTCCTGCACGGGCTCAACCTCAAGTACGAGAACCTCGCCTTCCAGGCGGCCTCCGAAACGGAGATCATCATCGCCGGACCACCAGGCGGATACTCGCCCGACATTCAGGACCTCGCCTACGACCAAGTCCGCGCTTGGCAGCGGAGCCGGGCCGGTGGTCGGGCGCGGAGCAGCGCCCGCGGCTATCACCCGCCCGGCGGCAGGGCGTGGATTCCCGATGCGAGCTGGATGAGCGACGAGACGCTGGCCGAGTTCAAGCGGCTCGGCGAGCCCGGCCTCGCGTCCGGCTACCTCCGGATCACTCCCGATTTCGTCTTGGAGGTCCGCTCGCCTTCGCAATCGTTGTCTGATCAGAAGCAGAAGATGAGCGAATGGGCGGCCGCCGGCGTGCGCCTCGGCCTGCTGATCGACCCGGAAAGCAAGACGGCGTTCCTCTATCGGCCCGACGGCTCGGTCGAGGAACACATCCGCCCGGCGACGCTCTCCTGCGAACCCGAAATGCCCGGCCTCGCGCTCGACTTCAGCGAAATCTGGGAATTCCCCTGGGGTTAGGCGTCCTGCGCGTGCTCCTCGCCGTGCGGATGGCCTTCGGCGTGGGCGTGTTCGTCGCCCAGGTGCAGGCGCATGTCGTCCGCGAGCGGGGCGGATGCGGCGATGGCCTGTTCGTCGCGGCGGCGCGAGACGATGGCGATCTCGCGCCCGAACGTCTGCCGCAGCACCTCTTCGGTCAGCACTTCCGACGGCATCCCCTCCGCGAGCACGCAGCAGTCGCACATGCAGATCGCGTGCGCGTAGTGATCGACCACCGAGACCAGGTCGTGCGTCGCGATCACCACCGTCGTGCCCGACGCGGCGATGTCGCAGAGCCGCTCGACCAGCGCGTCGTCGGCCGCGGCGTCGAGCGCGGCCGCCGGCTCGTCGAGCAGCAGCAGGCCCGGCTCGCGCACCAGGGCCCGGGCGATCAACACGCGCTTGCGCTCGCCGCCGGACAGCTCCGAGATCTGCCGGTCCCGCAGGTGCGCCGCCTCCATCATCTCCAGCGCCCGCTCGAAGGACTCGTCCTCCCGCGGCCGGCGGCCGAGCCGGCGGCGCCAGCCGAAGCGGTAGCGGCCCATCGCCACGACCTCGCGCACCGAGATCGGGAAGCTCCAATCCACCTCGCTGGTCTGCGGCATGTAGCCGATCCGCGACCGCGCCCGGCGCGGCGATTCGCCGTCGACCAGCACCTCGCCGCGCTGCGCCGGCAGCAGTCCGACGATCGTCTTGAGCAGCGTCGACTTGCCCGACCCGTTGCCGCCGATCACCGCCGTGAATGCGCCGCTGGGGATGCGCAGGTCCACGTCCTGCAGCACCGCCATGCGGCCGTAGCCCGCGGTCACCCCGCGAAGCTCGATCTCCGCCCCGGTCATCTCGGCTCAATTCCAGCGGTTGCGTGCATCCTTACGTTACCAGCCCGCCGCGGGCGGCGGCGGTAGGCTGCGGGCATGGCCGAACGGACGGACGCGACGGGCACGACGATCGACCTGCCCCACAGCCCGCGCCGCGTCGTCTCGCTCGTGCCCTCCTACTCCGAGCTCGTCGCCGCAATGAACCTCGCCGATCGGCTGGTCGGCGTCACCCGCTACTGCATCGACCCGCCCGAACTGCGCCCGATCCGCAAGATCGGCGGCACCAAGAACCCGAACATCGAGCGGATCGTCAAGCTCGAACCCGAACTCGTGCTCGCCAACCTCGAGGAGAACCGCGAGGACGACGTCGCCGCGCTGCGCGAGGCCGGCCTCGACGTCTACGTCGGCGACGTCCGCGGCGCGGCGGACCTGGGCGGGGACATGGGCAACGTCGCGGCGCTGCTGGCCGGCTCCGCCTACGCGCAGATCAAGCAGCTCGACGCCGCCATCGACGAGCAGGCGCATCTCGACCACGCCCGCCCGCGCGTCCGCGCCGCCTGCCTGATCTGGCGCAATCCCTGGATGGCCGCATCGGGCGACACCTACATCGGCGACCTGCTCCGCCGCGCCGGCGCCGTCAACGTCTTCGAGCGGCACCGCGGCGGGCGCTATCCGCAGGTCGCGCTCAAGGAGCTGATCGCGGCCGACCCGGAGGTGATCCTGCTGCCGGACGAGCCGTACAAGTTCGGCCCGCGCCACCGCGGCGAGCTCGCCGCCCTGCACGGCATCTCCGCCGCCCGCAACGGCAACGTCCTGCTCTGCGACGGCCAGATGATCACCTGGTGGGGCGTCCGCACCGCCGAGGCGCTGCCCACCGTCGCCGCGCTGCTCGACCGCGCCCGCCCCAACTGGCAGGAGGCGCTCGCCGCCGATGACGACCTGCCGCCCGGCCTCAACATCACCGTCGCGCAGCAGGACGTGGTCGCCGAATAGCAGCCGGACAGCGCTACAGGGGCCGGGCCGAATCGAGCATCAGCGCCCGCGCCGCGATCTCCGCCGCCAGCACCGCCGCCGTCGCCAGGTAGAGCAGCCCCGTCGCCGCCATCATCGAGCGGATCCGCGCCGATTGCCACGCCATCCAGCCGAACAGCAGCGGCAGCGCGAAGCCCACCACGATCCGCAGCCAGAACGTCGGATCGTCCGTCAGCGGCACCGAGCGCCCGCCTTCCGGCTCCGTCACCGACACCGCCATCGCCCCCGCGAACAGCCCGACCTGCACGATGATCACGATCAGCAGCGCCGCGGTCAGCTCGACCAACGGCTGCGCCGGCAGCCGCGGCGTCACCAAGTACCAGTGCCCCAGCGCCAATCCGACCGCGGCCAGCCCGACCGCGAGGCTGCCGGCGACGAGGCTCAGCGCGACCAGCCAGACCGGCGCTCCCTCGAGCATCACCGACGCCAGCGCCAGCGCCGCCAGCGATGCGGCCGTGAGCGCCATCCCGGCCAGCCGGCCCTCGTGCTCGCGGTCGAGCAGGATGATCCCGTTATGTGCGACCGAGAGCGCCAGCATCGCGCCGAGCAGCCAGACCAGCGCCGTCCGCGCCCCGGCGTCGACCGCGAAGCCCTCGGCCGAATCGCCCTCCAGCCCCAGCGCGACCCAGAGCGCCAGCGCCAGCAGGATCGGCACGAAGATCAGCGTCGACTTGATGAACCCGCGCGTCGCCTGCCCGCGCAGGTCGACGTACTGCATCACCAGCATCCCGCCCAGCGCCAGCTCGAGCAGGATCAGCAGCGTCGTGTACGGCAGCGCCCCGCTCGCGGCCACGGCCCCGTCCGCGCCTTCCGCCCGCGCTCCGCCGTCCCCGCCTACTCCGAGAGCTTCAGCAGCAGCACCTCGCGCCGCAGCCCCTCGTCGCCGATCTCCACCGTCGCGTGCAGCACCCGGTAGCGGTCGTTGCGCCCGCCCCGCCGGAACCGCAGCACGTCACCCTTCGCCCAGACGTAGTCCGTCTCCAGCGTGTCCAGCAGCGCCACCTTGCGCTCGGAAAAGTCGTCCGACTCCCAGAACTCCGTCAGCATCGCTCGTCTCCCCGCCTCGATGGCGCGCGGCTGCGCGCCACTCTACCCCCGCGTGCCACAATGGGCAGAAGGAGCCCGGGATGTCCGACAACCGCCGCTGGCTGATCAAGGCCCTCCGCGAAGCCGCCAACGAACTCCAAGACCAAATCGGCCGCACCCTGCTGGACCAAGACGCCCCTCCCGAAGCCCGCGCCGCAGCCGCCGAAGCCGCCAAGGAACTCGCCAAGCAGGAAACCATCGCCGCCCACCAAATCGCCCACCTCCTCTACGCCAACGTCGAAGACCTCCCCCTCCACGACTACGAATGGCTCTCCGAAGGCCCCGAAGGCACCCCCTGGGACCACCTCCACCTCTACGCTGACCTCCGCGACCAGATAACCACCGTCCTCTCAACGCTCAGCGACAGGGAATGGGACCGCACGGCGCGACACCGATTCCGCGGTCAGGTCGACGTCACAGCAATCTGTCGGGGCATCCATCAGCACGATCTACATCAGGCTACTGCGATCGCCATACGCATCCCTATGTAGATTCAGTGGTTCATCGGTTAAATCTGGTTAGTTGCTCACTGTCATATCTTTCATATATCGTCTCGATCGACTATGATCGGCAGTCGGCGATGCCTGTCTTGGTCCAGCACTATAAAAGTCGCCGACGGCCCTTTCTGCAATGTTTTCGATAGATCTTCGAATCGCGTCGAAAGGCGCATCTTTGCCCATGAACGCCAATTGTTTCCGGGGTGCCATCGCGCCTCGATATACATGTCAATCCATGCGTTTCTAGTTATCGTTATTGCTATACGTATGGTTGGGCCATCTTGAAGTTGCATTGGCGGCCCCACTATCACGTCTGTGTTCTTTGAATCGCTCCAAGAAATTGGTTGAGCAATTTGCATTTGTACATGTTGTAAAGTAGTGATGCAATCTGGACGTCCTATCGATCCTGTTTCGCCTCCTATGGTCACACCCAAGGTGTATGCAATAGACCTTGGAGTATCGCCGTGCCGAATCTCGGTTCCAACTTGCCTTATTTGACGAGCAACTACATCTATGAGCGGGTGGGCAATCTGACGAGCTCGCAAGTGCGATCCAACCGGAGTCCGTGCGAGATGTCTCGGTGAGAATTCAGCAAATGCCAATGCTCGGCCTATCTTTCCACGTATTGACTTAGCGGGCAGTATCCACAGCTCCACACGCTTCGCATGAACCAGACATGATAACGCATACCAATCTCGATCTGAAGCGATCACTTTTCCTGCTGGATCGCGACCGGAGATATCGAGTTGAAGCACCCGAGTCTGCTGATTGGAATATGTAAGACGCATTCGAATTGTACGAGCGGACTTTATCGTATCTTCATCTAGACCTGTGAGCAATAGGCCACCGTAGTTCACGTTGGGGGCAAGCGAAGAATAGATCATCAAGGTCGGGTAAATGCTTTCTTCCCAACCCTCGTGCCCGCGCTGCGCCGTTATCGCGGCGAAGTCCATCATGGGGTCTCCAACAGCGCCGGCATGCATGCCAGGCACTGTTGTGCTTGGGCGCCGTCGCATTTTGCCGATAGTGCATCCGCCAATCGCAGTCCACCATCGCTCGCGTCCCGGAAGCCTAAGGATGTGCATGATGTACAGGTTGGATCGCCATGTCATTATGGCATGGTGCTGAATGACATGCCGATATGGGAATCGCCAATAGGCCAACCCGATTAGGGGGATTAGCGCAAGCCAAGAGGCGATCCACTGCCACCATTCGATCGTGCTAGTCATGCTCATGCTCGCGATATCGACATGTCAAGCGATCCAGATCGAGTCGCCTCTACATGAACTGCAGCCGCCGCCCGCACGAAGTTCATCGTGTACAGATGCACCCCCGGTGCGCCCGCTTCCCGCACCGTCTCCGCCACCTGCCTCGCAGCCCCAACCCCCACCTCCCGCCGCGCCGCTGCGTCCTCCCCGACGCACTCCAGCCCTGCGACGATCTCCTGCGGCACTTCCACGCGGTTCATCTTGGACATCCGCAGGACGCTGGCCAAGTTGGTGGGCGGGAGGATCCCCGCGATCACGGGGGTCTCGACGCCCCTTGCGCGCAGGTTTTCGACGAAACGCTCGTAGTGGGCGGGGACGAAGAAGAACTGGGTGATGGCGAAATCGGCGGCGGCGATCTTCCGTGCTTGGTGCTCGATGTCGGCTTCGGGGGATTTGGCGAGCGGGTGGCCTTCGGGGTGGGCGGCTACGCCGATGTCGAAATCGGCGCGGGAGCGGATGAACTCGGCCAGCTCGACGGCGGTTTGGAAATCCGTGCTCGGCGCTTCCGTCGCGCCGGCGGGCAGGTCGCCGCGCAGGGCGAGGATGTTCTCGACCCCGTCGGCGGCGTATTGGTCGACGATTGCGGCGACCTCCTCCCGCGTGTGGCTGACGCAGGTGAGGTGCGGCATCGCGGTGATGCCGTGGTCTTCGCGGATGTGCGAGACCCACTCGCGGGTGGGGCCGCGGCTGGAGCCGCCGGCGCCGTAGGTGACCGACATGAAGTCGGGCGCCAAGCCGGCCAGTTCGGCGATGGTCCGGCGCAGGCGGCGTTCGCCGGCCTCATCCTTGGGCGCGTAGAACTCGAAGGAGAGCGTGCGGCCCTGCGCGAGGAGATCGCTGATCCGGGCCATCAAGGCCGCTCCGCGCGGGGGGCGTTGCGCGGCGGCCGCGCCGACCAGCGCGGGCGCCGCGCCTTTCGAGCTAGACGCAGGAGCGGGCCTGGCCGGCGCCGCCCTGGTCGGCCGTGTCGAACGAGGAGCCGCAGGCGCAGCTGTGGCTCGCGTTCGGGTTCGAGATGCTGAAGCCCTGCTTCATCACGTCGTCGATGTAGTCCACCCGCGAGCCCGAGATCAGCGGCGCGCTCTCCTGGTCCACCAGGAACCGCACGCCGTTCTTCTCGATCACCGTGTCGCCGTCCTCGGCGTCGTTGGCCAGCGCCATCCCGTACTGGTAGCCGGAGCAGCCGCCGCCGACCACGAACACGCGCAGCGCGCCCTCGGCGAAGCCCTTGTCGACGAGCAGCGTCTTCGCCTTGTCCGCCGCCAAGTCCGTCACCTCGAGCATCTCCGTCAGTTGGAAGACCATCGTTCGCTCCTCTCCTGCGCGTGCCGCAAGCATAGCAGTTAGGATCAGCCTGATGAAACGCCACTACTTCGACCACGCCGCCACCACCCCGCTCGACCCCCGCGTCTTCGACGCGATGGCGCCCGTCCTGCGCGACGGCTGGGGCAACCCCGGCGGCATCCACCAGGAGGCGCAGCGCGCCCGCGCCCTGCTCGACGACGCCCGCGAGACCATCGCCGACCTGCTCGAATGCCAGCCCCGCGAGATCATCTTCACCTCCGGCGGCACCGAATCCGACAACCTCGCCATCCGCGGCGCGGCCAAGGCCCGCGAGCACGCCGGCCGCCACGTCGTCACCTGCGCCATCGAGCACCACGCCGTGCTCCACCCCGTCGAGCAGCTCGAACGCGAGGGCTGGGAGGCCACCATCCTCCCCGTCGATCGCGAGGGCTTCGTCGATCCCGCCCAAGTCCAGGACGCCGTCCGCGACGACACCACCGTGGTCAGCGTGATGGCCGCCAACAACGAGATCGGCACGCTCGAGCCGATCGCCGAGATCGCCCGCGCCGTCAAGGAGCGCAACCCCAAGACCATCGTCCACACCGACGCCGTCCAAGCCGCCGGCGCGATCGACATCCGCCCCGACGCGCTCGGCGTCGACCTGCTCAGCCTCACCGCCCACAAGATCTACGGCCCCAAGGGCGCCGGCCTGCTCTACCACCGCCGCCGCACCCCGCTCGACCCGCAGACGCTCGGCGGCGGCCAAGAGGAAGAGCGCCGCGCCGGCACCGAATCCGTCGCCCAGGCCGTCGGCCTCGCCGCCGCCCTGCGCCTCGCCGAAGACGAGCGCCAGTCCCGCAGCGCCCGCGCCGCCGACCTCCGCAACGCGCTCTGGCGCGAACTCCAAGAGCGCATCCACCCCATCCAGCTCAACGGCCCCGCAGACTGGACCCGCCGCCTGCCCAACAACCTCCACCTCTGCTTTCCCGGCATCGAGGGCGAGAGCATCCTCCTCTCCCTCGACCTCGAAGGCATCGCCGCCAGCAGCGGCAGCGCCTGCACCACCGGCAGCACCGCCCCCAGCCACGTCCTCACCGCCCTAGGCATCGACCCCGACACCGCCCACAGCGCCCTGAGACTCACCCTCGGCCAAAGCACCACTGAGGAATCGGTAGACCGAGTAGCGGAGACCCTCCCCCAAATCACCCAGCGCCTAGCCGCCCTCAGCCCCGCCTAGGGGCGTGCCTGAAACTGCTATCATGATAGACAGGAGGCACAGAGGCAGCCATGTCACAGCGTCGATTCCCCCACGGAGACCTAGAGGGCATCTTCACGGTCGAGCTCGGCCGAGTGGACACCTCCGAGCACGCCAAAGAGCGCGGCTCTGTCAGGCCTGCCTTCCTGCAGCTCACGCTCATCGAGCCCGGTGCCGAGCCCGGGGACTTCTTGGTTGACCTCTGGGACTATGTCGACATCGATCTTGGCCTGAGCGATGAGGAGTTGAGCTCAATCCTCTCGAGCAGGCGTGACGCACTCCTCAGCGAAGCCACGGAACAGGCGGACGCCCTCCGCTCAATTCGCGCATCTGAACGAAGCACCGAGCGGCGCATCAAGAAGCTCCTCGAGCATGTCGCCTGACCAGACCGCGTCCTTACCCGAGCAAGCTCGCAGCACCAACGGCCTCCCGCCTCTTTCCGATCTGCTCAACCGGCAAAGACGGGCTGGTGAATCACGCACGCTGCTCTTCGGTAACGGCCTTTCCTTGCGGGCACGTCTTCCGTTCACAGCTGAGCAGATCAACCATCAAGCTGCTGGCCTGAACATCGGCCCACGAGCGACAGCCTTGCTCCAAAAATTACCGAAATTGATGCCTGAAGATGCCCTGAGATATCTGCGTGGATATCCACTCACATATGATGAAACGGAGATGAGTGAATATAAGTTGCTCCGCGATGCATTCGCTCCCGCTGTTGCACTCGTTCACCCGCGAGATCAAGCTGGACTTCAGGTTGATACACTATCTCTAATCTCAGAGTTCTTCATTGAGTTTGACGCTTTGTTTACAACGAACTATGACTTGCTTGGGTATTGGGCAATGATGACCGATCCAGCTCGTGCATATACCACTGACCTGTTTGCACCTCATCCAGCCCCAGAATCCGAACGCAGATGGATTCTCCAGTATGGAGCAAACCATTTTTCGAATCGCATACCGTTTCGATACCTCCATGGTGCTTTGCATTTGGCGCGAAGAGGATCGATCATCGAGAAATTCAGTCGTACGCGACTCGGCGTACCGCTCATCCATCAGATCCGCCAGCGCATCAAAGCAGGAAAACTTCCGATGATCGTGGTAGAAGGTTCGGCAAATAGAAAATTGCGGCGAATTCAAGAAAATCCGTATCTGGAAGATTCATATGCTGTATTCTGTCAGCTCGCTGGTGCTCTCGTCATCTATGGTTGGGGCTTCAATCTTCAAGACCGACATCTAGTGGACGCGATTCTGCGCAATCAGAATCTGATGGAAATTTGGATCAGCATGTATGGAGAGGTCGATAGCGAGGAAAATCGAGAGATGCGTGCGCGCATTGATCGTCGCCGAGCGAAAGCTGAACAGTCGGGGTGCGCCACCCCGGCGAAGATCATCTATTATGATGCCGACTCAGTGCCGTTCTAGAGGCCAATCGCCATCGCGCACTTCCTATCATGCCCGGTGCAGCCTAGCAGTCCTCGCACGATCTATCCACCCAACCAGTCAACCAAGGTGACTACCCAGCCTCCGATTTCGTCGTGCCACTGCCAAGCAATTGTTGATGTTCCAATTGCGACCCACGCGATATGCTTGATCTGAGGAGGTATCTTTTCACCATTCACATTCGGCAGATATGAGTATGCTGCCTGCTCGGTGCTGAACATTCGGATCTCCGTTGGTAGCGGCACATTGGCAAAGGGTGCACCTAGTGGTGGCAAGCGGTGCTCGTCGGGCGGATCAGATATTGGAGCATGATCGTAATGCTCAGATCGGTTAATCGGGTATGATGCAATCCACGTTCCATAGATTGTAAGAGTGCTACGTTCGCCGTAAGCACCGTCGTTCCACCAGAAGAACGGATCACGTTGTATTCCGAGATGCTCGTCGTGAATTCCTGAGTATCCATCGATCTGTCCATCTTCAGGCTGGCTCAAGAAAGATAGACGCTGCACTCGTTCGATTATGTGGACCGTGCGCGGGCCTAGCGGCACTTCAGTCACGGTGTACACGTACCGGTCTCGCCCAAAGGAGCGCCATATCCATGAGACCTTGGACTCGATAAACGAGTCGCGATTTTCGATCTCTCCATGACCATAATTGGTTCGCCGCTGACGCGGCCATACTGACGCCCAGAATCGGCGACATCTAGCAGCTAGTCTTTCACGCCACGAAAGGTCATGCATGATCATGTCGCTGAAACCTCCCCGTGGAACCGGCGGACGTCGTGCCAGTAGCAGCCTACGCAGGAACCTTCGTAGGTGCCGTTGCCGATGAACTGGGGGATGGAGAAGCCCAGGGTGGTGGCGTCGAAGCGCTGCTTGGTTTGGCGGCATTCCTTGCAGGCTTGGCGCTTGGCGCCGTTGGCCGCTTTGGAGAGCGGTTGGAAATCGTCGATGGTGAACTCGGCGGGGTCGCCCCAATCGTCGATGTGGCCGTCCTTGTGGTCGCACTCCGGGTTCGAGGTGCCCAGCACGGCGCAGCGCCGGGACCGGATCTCGGCGACGATCTGGGGAGGGATGCTCTTGTCAATCGGCCGCTTCTTGAACCCGTGCAGCTCGACGGCGACAATCTTGTTCTTCTTCTTGATCCGGCGCACGTTGAAGACGCGGGCCAGCGAGCCGTCCGAGCAGCACCAATCCGCCGTGTTGCATATCATTATGAACCACCTAGCGACGTCCGTCTTGATCTTGGTGCTTGGCCAAGTAAACGAAAATCACGAGAGGGGTTGCGATGCCTCCGATGGCGTAGAAGATGCCGTGATCCCAAAACGGCTCTTGCCAGAGCCCTGTGAAAGCGCCCCACAGTTCCTGAAGTAGAAGTCCGGTGGTGAGCGCCGACAGTGAGATAAGCAAGATAATTGCGATCACACTGCCGCCCGGCAGGCGGGTGAGCGCCATAAGAACCTTCAGAATCAGTCCCACTATGCCCAAAATGAGGGTAAGCGGAGCAAACAGCACCTTTAGCAACCGGAATCCCCACCGTCGCCACCACCAGCGGCTGAACACGGGTGGATCTTCTTCGTGTTCGAGCTCGCGAGCTAGATCAAATAGTGGGGTCGTGCTCATTCGCAACTCCGGAATCTCGGGATTGACCCGTTGTATGTCTCGAACATCTAGGACTTCTTCGCCAATGCCTTTGAGATAAGATGCGGCCCATCCGTTCACCCCATACAAACGGCCATTTGCTCGGACGAAGATCGCACGCGCGACCCAAAAGAGCTCAACCTCAGGGATCGTAAGAGGCCAAGCATCGCCGACTTGGTCCGCCCTGACGATCCGGCTCTTCGCGCCTAGATAGCGCTCCGCATGCATTCCACGATAGAGCATTTGCGCGATCTTCCGTTGTCCAAGGTCTTCGAGCAGGCTCACCGTTCCACCTCCCTGTCATTCTGCGCTCGCACCGCGATCCGCCCCATCGTGTAGGGGGTGATGTCCTCCGCCAGGTTCGCGGCGGCGGAGATGCAGATGCGGGCGATGGCGGCGAGCTCGGCGCTCTCGGCTTCTTGGACACCAGCATCGCCCGGGCCCAGCGCATCGAGCCGCTCTCGGGCGGCGAGGTACGACTCGCAGGCGCTGCTGAGCAGGGGCGGACGCAGCCAGTCGCGCTCGCCGTCGAAGTACCAGCGCATCGCCTCCGCGTCGCCCGCGCCGGCGAGGTCCCGCGGCTCAGTGAGCCGCAGGGCCTCATTGGCCACCGCGCGGCCAAGCGTGATCGGCGTGATGTCCGCGGCGAGCTCGGCAGCCGCGGTGACCGCGAGGTTCGCGTAGCACTCCATCACGCGGCGCTCCGCCTCGGGCAGGCGCGGGTCACCCGCGTCCAGATCATCGGGGAAGCGGACGGCGACGAGGTACTCGCGGCAGGCCTGCTCGAGCGGGACCGCCTCGCGGACTGCGGGGTACCACGCTCGCGGGTCGACCGACTCGTAGGGCGGGGATGTCGCTGCCGTGGTCATCTGCGCACTCCTGTTCGGAGGAGCAGCCTAGCGCACGGATGTACGGTCTTGCAAGCGGTCAGTCTTCCAGCGAGTCCACCAGTCGCACGCCGCGCTGGTCGCGCCACTCTTGGTTGCCGCTCGCGGCGCGGGCGAGAATCACGGTCGTCGCCGCCGATGGCGAGCTGAACACGTAGTCCCGCTCGAAGACGTAGACGTCTCCGCTTTGAACGAGATGCCCGTCGCGCACCAGCCGGTCGCGCAGGTCGCGGTAGGGCTTGTCCTGTTCCCGGGCGAACCCTTCCGCCTCCTCGATCAGCGCCTGCGAGCCGCGCAGCACCAAGAAGGCGTCGCCGAGCACGAAGCCTTGGGCGCGAACCTCGGTGCCGGTGGACTGCCGGCTCGAAGCGAGGAACCAGCGCGGCAGCTCGACCATCAGCGGATCATCGGGGAACGCCGACCGAATTTCGCGGACCATCTGCATCCTCCAGCGCTGAATCTGCTGCCCGCCGCAACGCTACATGAGGATTCGCCCCTAGCGGGGGCGCTGCTAGACTGCTCGCGGGAGGTTGACCGTGGTTGTTCCGGTGATTGAGACTGGGGGGGCGCCGATCCCGCTGTTGCAGGCGGATCGGGTGACGGACGTCGAGGAGGAGCTGCGCTCGCAGCTGCTGGTCTCGACGGTCGACAAGGTCTTCGGCTGGGCGCGGCGCTCCTCGCTCTGGCCGGCGATGTTCGGGCTGGCCTGCTGCGCGATCGAGATGATCGCGACGGCCAATGCGCGCTACGACCTCGCCCGCTTCGGGGCCGAGGTCTTCCGCGCCTCGCCGCGGCAGGCCGACTTGATGATCGTCGCCGGCACCGTGACTTGGAAGATGG
Source organism: Dehalococcoidia bacterium (assembly GCA_965205165.1). Classification (GTDB taxonomy): domain Bacteria; phylum Chloroflexota; class Dehalococcoidia; order Bin125; family Bin125; genus CBDESM01. The sequence goes on along the minus strand of OZ242037.1, from coordinate 2,628,126 downwards.
CCCCGCCAGTGCGCCGCATCTACCTGCAGATGGCCGAGCCCAAGTGGGTCATCTCGATGGGCTCCTGCTCCAACATCGGCGGCCCCTTCGCGCACGGCTACTCGACCCTGCCCGGCGTCAACAACGTGGTGCCGGTCGACGTCTACGTGCCCGGCTGCCCGCCGCGCCCGGAATCGCTGCTGGCCGGCCTGATGCTGCTGCAGCAGGTGATCGAGGAGGAGCACGCCAGCGGCGGCCGCAAGCGCCGCCCCGAGCCGACCGGCGATTTCACCCAGATGCTCCCCGAAGGCGACCCGATCCGCGCCGAACTCGAATCCCTCTTCCCCCCCTACGACACCCACGACGGCTACCCCCGCCACAAGTCCGGCGCCCTCCCCTACGACGACAACTTCTTCGCGCCAAGAGAACAAGGACCAACTCGATGAATATTTGGCAACGCTCGAACGTGAAGGTCAACCCAGCCGGCTTGGCATTCTGACCGACGGCAAGTATTGGCTGATTCGGCGACCCGGTGCCGATTGGAACACTGCTCGCCCGTATTCCTTCGTCCTCGAATCAGCCGAGCAGGGCGTACCGCTATACGAATGGCTGCGCGATGAATCGCAGGCGGTCGAAGGGCGCAACATCGTCCCTTCCGAGGAAGAGGTGAAGAATCGGCTCGGGCCAGGCCCGCGGTTCGATCGGGCATTCGATGATCTGCGCGCGCTGTATGATCCGCACCGCGAAGAGCCGACCGTCGTCGTCAAGCGTGATCTGTGGCACGATATGCTCGCCGCCGCGCTCGGCATCGCCTTCGCCGAAGAGACTGATATAGATGATCTCTTTCTTCGCCATACCTATCTGTCTGCGGTCGTCGGAATGGCCGTGCAGAGCGCCTTCGATATCGATATCGAACGAGAGGCGGCGCAGAGTCCGGAGAGGTTGCTGCGCGGCGATGCGTTCGTTGCCGCTACCTCCGTGCGCGGGGTGATTGAATCAGATTTCTTCACTTGGCCAGTGGAGGTCGGCGGCGGCGAATGGATTCGCGGAATCGCCCGCCGCGTTGCCCGATTCGATTGGGTGCGTGCCGATGCGGACATCGCCTCCTATCTCTATGAAACGGTGATACCGCCAGCGGAGCGCAAACGGCTCGGCGAGTATTACACCCCTGACTGGTTGGCGCGGGCGATCGTTGATCACATCGTCGTTGATCCCGTCAATCAACGGGTGCTCGATCCTGCCTGCGGATCGGGCACGTTCCTCTTCTGGGCGATCCGGCGATTCGTGGACGCCGCCCGAATCGCGGGCCAGTCGCCGGGCGATATCCTCCGCAATCTCTTGACGCACGTAGTCGGCATCGATGTCCATCCGGTAGCGGTTCATCTCGCCCGGGCGACTTGGACATTCGGGGCACGCGAGGCGATCAACGAGGCTCCCGCAACGCAGCGGAAGCGGTGGATATCACCGTGCCGGTTTATCTGGGAGATTCGCTGCAACTCCAAGCGGATATGCTGCCGATGTTCGGTGCCGACAGCGTGCTGATCCGCGCGCCTGCCACGGAAGATGAAGACGGCCTGCTTCGTTTTCCGAGATCACTGGTTCAAGAGCCTGAGCGATTCGACGGTCTGATGGCACGCATCTCCGAAGAGCTGCGACAGGGACACGATGGCCAGCTGGCGCTTCACGACGCGGGCATCACGGATCCAGCGGAAGTTGCGACGCTGACCGAGACCCTTGAGGTTCTGCACCAGTTCCATCAACTGGGGCGCGACCACATCTGGGCATATTTCGCACGGAATCACGTCCGCCCCGCCGAGCTGGAGACCCGTCCGGTGGATGTGATCGTCGGGAAGATCACGTCACCATGGCTGACGCACGGGATGGCTGCACTCTGGATATTTCGCGGTAGGGCATCTCAACGGACGCCGTGATTGCCGCTGTCGCGTCATCGACCGCTGCCATCGGGTCAAATGTCACCAAATCGTCCGGCTGAACTACGAGATCACGGGGACGTCGAGGGTTGATCTTGCAGACCTCGCCAAGTTCTGATGCACCGCCAGCTATCGGGAAGGTCGTGGGCCATCATTCTGGGCTCCGCTCAGCGATGAACTGCCAATCGGCGTCGGGGGCGAGCAGCTTGCGCTTGACATCGAGCATCATCACGCCTGCTGTTTGGCGGCCGGCTCCAAGCGCCTCAAACCCGCCAGCATCGTGGAACTGCCGCATCCTGGGCAGTTGCTTGCTCTCCAGCGCGTCCGTGCCGCCTGCGCCGAACTGTTGGGCGAGCGCCTCCATCACTCGCGCTGGGCGCTCGCCTTGGGCGTTGCGCCACTCGTACTCGACTTCTAGGAAATGGTCGGCTCGGTCTACCCGGCGGCGGGGCGTCTCGTCCCAGCCGAGGTTGGCGAGCACGTCGTAGAGATCGCATTCGGACAGTTCGGCGGCGGCGCGGTAGACCTCGGCGGCGCTGCCTTCGCCGGGCAGTGCTTTCATCAGGTCGGCGCGGACTTGGAGCTGTATCCAGCGTTCGCGGAACTCGTCCAAGACGTCCACCTCCGCCAGCAGCGCGTCGGTGATGCGCTCGCGGTAGTCGGCGATGGAGACTCGTTCCAGCTCGCCGCCCTCGCCCGGGACGAGGATGAAGATGCCATCGGGTTCGATGCGGACCTCGACGCCGCGCACCTCGAAGGTGCGGATCGGCGCGCGTTCGGCAGGCTCGTCGGATGGCTCAACGGGAGCGCCAACCCGCGACGCAAGCGGGACATCTAGCAGCCGGCTGGCGTTGGTGTAGTCGTAGATGGTGAAGTGGAGTTTTTCCGATTCCGAGTGGATGCGAGTGCCGCGGCCGAGCATCTGGTGGAAGAGGATCGGCGATTTGAGGTATCGGAAGAAGACGACGTTCTGGAGGCGCGGGACGTCGACGCCGGTGCTGATCAGGTCGACTGTGCAGGCGATGAAGGCGCGTGCGCGGGTACCTTTGAAGGTGGCGAGGTGCTCGGAGCCGCCCTTGGCGGTGCACTTGAAGGCGTAGAGCTCGGCCGGGCGCTCGCCGTTCTCTTGGCACCACTTGGCGTAGAGGTTGCCCATCTCAGCAGCGACCTTGTCGGCGTGGTCGTCGGAGGCGCAGAAGATCAGCGTCTTCTGGCGAGGGCCGCCGTTGGCCAGCAGGCGCTGGAAGAGGTCGCCGCACATTTCGTTGACGCGGTCGGCGATGCGCAGGCGATCCTCGATGGAGCCTGCGGCGTACTTCTCCGGCATCTCGGCGACCGAGACTTCCTCGCCGATGATCGCGTCGCGGATCTCTTCGGCATCCAGCAGTTCGGGCGTGATGCCCTCTTCGCGCTCGACCTGATCGGCGGTGATGACGGTGCTGCGTTCGAGGCACATCGCGGCGAGGTAGCCGTCGTCCATCGCCTCGTTGATGCCGTACTCGAAGACGGGATCGCCGAAGTAGGCGTAGTTGTCGTTCTTGAGCGGTTCGATCTCGTCGCCGTCGACATCATCGGGGTGCGCGCCGTACTCGAACGAGCGCGGCGTTGCGGTGAGGCCGATTTGGACGGCGTCCGGATTCCGCTCAAGCACTTCGTGCCAGTCACCCCAAGCGGAGCGGTGGCACTCGTCGATCACGATGTGGCTGAAGTAATTCTCGCCGTAGTGGCGCATGAGGTACGACGCGTCGCCCTCGGGTTGGACATCCAAGGTCTGGTAGGTGGCGACGACCACGCGGGCGTTCTTTTCGGGGTTGCGGGCGCCGGCCGCGGCAGCGTCCGCGCCGAAGACGTCTTGGAGGGCCGAGAGTGCCTGGTTGCGGAGTTCGTTGCGGTCGCAGACGAAGAGGGCGCGCTTGAGCTGGCCGGCGTCGGCGAGGGCCTTGAGCAGGCGGACGGCGATGCGGGTCTTGCCGGTGCCTGTGGCGAGTGAGAGCAGGGCGCGCTTCTCGCCGCGGGCGAGATGGGAGAGGACGGCGCGGACGGCGGCGCGCTGGTAGTAGCGGTCGTCCGGGCGCGGCCTGACGAGGAGCGGCGCGGCCGCGTCGGACTCGAAGTCGATCCCGTCGATCGTGCAGTAGCGGTCGCGGACTGTTTCCCAAGTAGGGAACTGCGACATCGTCCGCGCCGGCGTGGTGAGGCCGGTGCTGCGGTCGTGCTCGACGAACTGATGGCCGTTGGACGAGTAGACGAGCGGCACGTGATGGAGCCGGGCGTAGGCCTTGGCTTGTTCGAGGCCGGCGTGCGGCGGCTGGGATTCCGGCTTGGCCTCAAGCAGTGCGACCGGCACATGCGACCCCTTGATCAAGACGCTCAGCACGTAGTCGATCCGCTTCTGCGCACGACGCGGCTTCTCGAGCGAGCCGATGAACTGGACGCGGCCGGCGGTCTCTTCGCGCCGGATCCAATCCTCGCTCCAGCCGCGCTTGTGGAGCCGGGGATCGATCAGCTTGGCGCGGGTGTCGGCCTCGTTGAGGCTCATTCGCGCAGCGCCGCCAATGCCGGCTCAGCCGGCGGCGGCGGAGCCGATGCGCTGGTCGTGGTGGTACCACTCTGCGGTTTCCTCGCCGGGTTCGGGGAGGATTTTGCCGCCTTCCATGGTCCAGCTGGCGGGGCCTTCGGTGATGCGGCCGCCGACCTGGGAGGGGTCGACGCGGGCGTGCTCGATGAAGGCGGCGGTGAGGCCTTCGAGCAGCTCGCGCTTCTTGGCCTCGGGGCGGCCGGCGCGGTTGCCGCCGTCGATGAAGTAGGGGGTGTCCCAGCGGTCGTCGTGCTCGTCGAAGACGACGTGGACGAAGCTGCGGGGGGCGCCGGTGGCGCCGCAGTGGACGTCGGTGAAGGCCTTGGCGATGGCGGCGCGGCGGTCGTAGGGGACGGAGTCCTTGGGGACGGCGCATCGGTAGTAGGGCATTGCCTGTCGCTTTCTCCGGCCGCTGTCGCGGCGGCTTGGTGCCTGGTCGGGCTGTCAGGGGTCGCGGACGGTGGCGACGAGGTCGTCGGTGGTGCAGCCGGCGGTTTCGAGCCACATATCCTGGATGGCGTTGAGCAGGCGTTCGCGGAGGGGCTGTTCGAGCGGCTCGCCGGCGGTGCCGCGGACGAGCGAGGTGCTGGAGGGTTCGCCGCCGCGGAAGCCGAAGCCCTTGGGGATGTCCACGAATCGGACGGGGGCGTCGGCCGCGTCTGGGCCGAGGATTTCGGCGGAGACGCGGCGGAGGCCCTGCGCAAGTTGGTCGCGGACGTCGGGTCCGATCTGGCCTTCCTGCATGGTGCAGGCGAAGTCGATGGCGGTCATCGGCGCGTCTCCGTTGGCGCGATGCTAGCAGAACGGGCGCATTGGGCGGAGGTGGGGTAGACTGCGGCAGCCGCGGGGAGCGGCGGAGGGGCGATGATGGTCTTCGGCAAGGGCATCGCGAAGGGGCTGCTGACGGTCATCAAGCACGTGCGCAAGCCGGTGGTGACGGTGCAGTTCCCCGAGGAGGAGCGGGACATTCCGCCGCGGGCGCGGACGAATCTGGTCTGGTTCGTGGAGCGCTGCACGGGCTGCTCGACCTGCGCGCAGAGCTGCCCGGACGGGTGCATCCTGGTGGAGACGGAGCCGCGCGAGGACGGGTCGTTCCTGGTCAACCGCTACGAGATCGACTTCCGGCTGTGCATGTACTGCGGGCTCTGCACGGAGGCGTGCCCCTACGAGGCGATCCAGGTGGGCGGGTCGTACACGAACGTGGTGACGGATCCGAACCACCTCTACAAGAACAAGGAGGGGCTGATCGAGCTGGCCAACGAGTACCTGGAGCAGCACGATTGGACCTACCCGAACGGCCAGAAGGCGGTCGCGCAGACGGTGCATCCCGAGGAGCGTCGGCAGCATCGCTGATCAGGCGTCGGATTTGTCGATTTCGTCGGCCCAGTTCCAGATTTCGTCCATTTCCATGGTGAAGCCGACCATGACGTTTTCGCCAGAGAGCTGGCGGGGCTTGTGGACCTCTTCGACGGGCTGATCTTCGCGGTAGATCCAGACGGTTTGGGATTCGGGGTCGAGCAGCCAGCCGAGTTGGACGCCGTGGTGCATCCAGCGGAGCATTTTGTTCTTGAGGGCGCTGAGGGATTGGGTGCCGGAGCGGACTTCGGCGACGAAGTTGGGCATCGCGCTGATGCTGTCGGCGCTGCCGGTCTTGCCGGCCTGCTGGAGGCGCTCGTTGGAGATCCAAGAGGTGGAGGCGGTCATGACGGTGGGCGAGGGCGGGGCTTCGGGGTTCATCTCCCAATCGGTGGTGCCGAGTCCGACGGGGGCTTCGCCGGCGTTGCGGTCGTTGATGTGGAGGCCGCCGTCGCGGCCCATGCCGAAGGTCCAATCGGGGTTGCGGTCTTCGAGCTGTTCGAGGGCTTGGTCGTCGACCGGCCATTCGTCGGGCGGCCAGAGGTCGATCAGCGGGAGCGGGCCGGCTGGGGGGACGTAGAGGGCGGGTTCGGAGCCGCCGGGGCGGTAGCTGGGGTCGATCGCGCCGCGGATGCCCTTGTGGGTGCGCCAATCGACCAGCGCTTCGTCGGAGAAGGAGGGCCGGCCTTCCTTGCGGAGCTTCTCCCAGATTTTGCGGCAGTCGAGCTTGAAGCCGCGCAGCACTTGCTCGCCGCGGAGGGTGGCGGGCTTGGACGAGCGCTGCGGGGCGCGGCGGGGGCGGTAGATCCAGACGTCGAGGTTGTCGGGGTCGATCAGCCAGCCGAGCTGGACGCCGAAGTGCATCCAGAGCTTCATCTTGTCCTTGCACTGCTGGAGCGATTGGAAGGGAGAGCGGATTTCCATGGCGAAGGCGGGGGCGAAGAGCGGGAAGGGGTGATCTTTGTCGGAGTCGCGGACGGACTCGGCCTGTTCGGGGGTCATCCAGGAGGCTGCGGCGGCGAGGCCGGGGTTGCGGCCCTCGTCATCGCTGGGCGCGTAGCCGGCGTTGAAGCCGTGCATCGCGCCGGCGTCGCGGCCCCTGTGCCATTCCTGCAGCTGGACGGTGGCGTCCATGCTGATGTTCGAGCTGCGGTTGCCGGGCAGCGGGGTGAAGAGGAGTTCGCCGTGGTGCCCGCGCTGGAAGGTCCAGACCGGGTTGGCGTACTCGATGCCCTCGAAGACGCGGTCGGAGGGCGGCCAGTGGTCCGGCAGGATCAGGCTCAGGGCGGCGGGGACTTCGGGGACGTGGACGGGCATGGTGGTGTACTCGCGGGCGCATCATAGCAGCGGGTCAGGCGTCCTCGGGCGGGAGCAGGACGTAGCGGTGCTCGGCGGCGAAGCCCTGATCGAAGGTGAGGATCTCGGTGACGCCGAGCTCGTCCATCACGTTCATCTGGACGCAGTCGACGTAGGAGAGGCGGTGATCGATGAGCCGCTCGTAGCGGGAGAGTCCGGCCTCGATCTGGTCGAGCGACCCGGTCGGCACGACGGTGAACCCATCACCGCGCACGATTCTGCGGGCGAGCGCGACGGCATCGCGTCGCACGGAGAGCGAACGCCGGGTCGCGCGGGCCAGAACCTCGGAGATGACGCCGTCGGTGACGAAGTACTCGTAGCCGCGACGTTCGAGCGCGTAGCTCAGGGCGCGCTCGCGGTGCCGATCTTTGGGCCAGACGAGCGGGATCAGGAAGGAGGCGTCGACGAGGGCGCGTCGGACTTGAACTTCCTCGTCTCCCGCTTGGGGCTGCCGTAGAGGTAGTGATCCAGCTGCTCCGACGCGTCGGTCTCCGGCCATTCCGCCCACTCCTCGTCCGTGACGTCGGCGAAGATCTCGTCGATCTGCCGGACCAGCCACTGCAACGGCTCGAGCCGCTCGCCGTCGCCGTTTCGGGCCGCGCTGGACCGCAGATTCTCGCCAGTGCCGTCCTGCTGCTGGTTGCCATCGGTGGTCATGGCTGCGCCTCCGGTCGCCATGGTATCAGGTGCGGGCAACAGCCGCCGTCAGTCTGGGCCGGTTTCGGCGATCTCTTCTACTTCGAGGCTGTATGTGCAGCACTCGCGGGCCTCGTATGTGGTGGCTTCGACGACGTACTCGCCTGCGGGCAGCCATGTGCGGATGCGGGAGTTGGTGCCGCCGCCGCCATCGTCGTCGCTGGCGAGCAGATTGCCCTCTGCATCGGCGAGGAACATGTACGTGTCTGCTTCTTCAGATTGCAAGTTAATCGCGACGTATCCGGCTGACGACAGCACTAGTCGATAAGCGTCCACGAAGGTACCGATGCGACGGGCGGGGTAGGTGCCGACGGGACGGGCGGGGAACGCGGTGCAGATATCTTGAACATCCGCCCAGCTTCCCTCGATGGAGCCGGTATCAGCGGTCAATTCGCGGAGCGTGCCGGACGGTTCATCTGGCTCGCACGCAAAGTTGTCTTCCGATGGGGCGATGGAGAGCCAATAGCGTCCGCGTTCGCGCTCGGCGAGCGTGGTTGCGATCACTTGATACTCGCCAGCGGGCAGGCGGTGCCGGATGCGGGCGTCGTGTCCGTCGCCTCCATCGTCGTTGCGCGCGATCACATTGCCGTCGGAGCTTGCGAGGAACAGGTATGCATCGGCGTAGGATTCGAGGTCGATCGTCAACAGCGTTTCTTCTTCAAGTGCAAATGTATAGTTATCCGCGTAAGCACCCGGTCGCAGGTCCGCTTCACAGTCGTGGGGCGTCCACTCGCCCGATGTCGAAGTCACCTCGGTGATCGCTCCGAGGTCTTTGGCAGCACACGGGCCGTCGGGGCTGATATCGGCGACTTCAATGACGAGCGCGAACCGGCCGGTCTCGCCCGGGGTGAAGGTCGTGGCGACGGCGCGGTAGGTGCCTGCGGGGAGCAAGCGATCAATGCGGGAGTTGAGACCTGAACCGCCGTCATCGTCGAATTCGATCACATCGCTTTGATCGTCCAAGAGATAGAGGAACGGATCGGCTTCAGCGGAGTCGAGGCGGATGGTGATTGCCTGCCGTTCGGCGAGGGAGAATTGGGCCGCGCTCGCATACGCGCCGTCGCGCAGGGATGTGCGGCAGCCAAACTCGAACCAGCGGTCGATGAGGTCGCCGGCTGGGTGGCTGGAGCCGAACGGATTCTCGAAGATGACGCTCAGGCAATCCGACTGCGCTCCAGCGGACCTGCCGTTCAGCGCCATGACGGCGGCGACCAGCAGGGCGAGGGAGAAGAGGGCGCAGAGCTTGGCGCAGTGGTCGGGCATTGGCGCAGGCTACAGGTCGCCCCTGCGGCGGCCTTGCGGGGGCGCGTAAGCGGGGGGTGGGGTAGATTGCGGGCGCACGGAGCGTGCGGGAGTTTCGGCGATGGCGTCTTTGACGATCAACGGGATGGCGGTGGAGGCGGAGGCGGGGGCGCCGCTGGTCGAGGTGATCAAGCGGGCGGGGTTCCCGATCTCGAACCTGTGCTATCTGGACGGGCTGCCGGCGTACGCGGGCTGCCGGACCTGCGCGGTGGAGATCGAGGGGATGCGGGGGCTGCCGCTCTCGTGCACGACGCCGGTTTCGGACGGGATGGCGGTGCGGACGGACACGCCGGCGGTGACGGAGATGCGGCAAGAGGTGCTGGCGGTGATCTTGGCGAACCACTCGGATCGCTGCCTCACCTGCCACCGGGTCGAGCACTGCCGGACGGGCGAGATCTGCCTGCGCGACAACGAGGTGACGCACCGCTGCGTGACCTGCTCGAAGAACTACCGCTGCGAGCTGCAGACGACCTGCGACGCGGCGGACATCGGGCGGGCGAACGTGGAGCCGTACCTGGACGAGGCGCGCACCTTCTACCGGCACGCGCAGCCGGAGCCGGACCGGGGCAATCCGTTCTTCGAGTTCGACCCGCAGATGTGCATCATCTGCACGCGCTGCGTGCGGGCCTGCGACGATCTGCGGCACACGACGGCGATCACGCTGGCGGGGCGCGGCTTCACGACGCGGATCGCGTTCGGGGCGGGCGGGGCGATCGACGAGTCGAACTGCGATTTCTGCGGCGCCTGCGTCGACGTCTGCCCGACGGCGACGCTGATGGAAGCGCCGAACAAGTGGGTGGCGCGGCCGGACAAGTGGGTGACGACGACCTGCACGGAGTGTTCGATGGGCTGCACGATCCAGATGGGCGTGCGGGACGGGCGCGGGGTGCAGGTGCGGCCGGGCAACGGGAACGACGTGAGCCGCGACCAGATCTGCGTGCGCGGGCGGTTCGGCTACGACCAGACGCGGGACAAGGATCGGCTGCGGGCGGCGCGGATCGGGCGGGGCGAGGACGCGTTCGAGCAGGACGGGGATGCGGTGGTCGAGCACGCGGCGGCGGCGCTGCGGGCGATCATCGAGCGGGACGGTCCCGGAGCGGTCGGGATTCTGGGCAGCGGGCAATCGACCAACGAGGAGCTGGTGCTGCTGCGGGAGCTGGCGCGCGGGTTAGGCGTCGCCAACGTGGACTCGTCGTTCGGGCCGGTCACGGGCGCGATCGCCGGGGCGCTGCGGGATGCATTCGGCTCGGAGCACTTGCCGTCGCGTTTGACCTCGGTTGAGCAGGCTGACGTGATCGTCGCGATCGGGGACGACATCTCGGCGTCGAACAACGTGCTGGGGGTGCGGATCAAGGATGCGGTGGCGAACAATGGGGCGGCGCTGGTGAGCATCTCGGCGCGGGTGAACCCGCTGGCGCGCTACGCGGTCGAGGACGATCACGTGATCACGCCGGGCGACGGCGATTTGGCGGCGGCGGCGCAGGCGCTTGCGGCGGGGCTGCTGAGGGACATGGATGTGCGGACGTCGCTGTCGGATGTCGACGGGCTCGCGGATGTGGCGTCGGCGTCGGAGCTGGACGTTTCGGCGGCGGTGGAGACGCTGCGGCAGCGGCGCGGCGGTTCGGCGGCGGTGATCGTCGCGCCGTCGCGGGCGAACGCGGCGCAGGCGGGCGCGCAGGTGCGGGCGGCGGCGAACTTGGCCATCGCCTTGGCGGGCGCCGCGGATGCACCCGCGGCGCTGCACGTGCTGCCGCCGGAGGCGAACAGCGTCGGGCTGCGGGACATCGGCATCGCGCCGGGCGAGGTGCAATTCGCGGAGCTGCCGGAGGATGCGGAGGAAGGCGCGGAGGCGGAGCAGATCGCGGCGGCGGGGATCGGCGTGACGGAGATGATCGCGGCGGCGCAGCGCGGCGAGCTGAAGGCGCTGATCGCGGTGCGCGACAACCCGATGCTGCTGCACCCGGACTCGGAAGCGACGCGGCGCGCGCTAGAGGCGCTGGAGCTGCTGATCGTGATCGACGAGGTGGAGACGGAGACGGCGGAGCTGGCGACGCACGTGCTGCCCGACGTCTCGGCGTTCGCCAAGGACGGGCACATGACCAACGCCGACCGGCAGGTCCTGCGCCTGCGCCCGGCCGCAGAGCCGCAGCGGAACGCGCGGACGGCGGAAGCCTGGCTGCGCGCACTCGCCGAACGGCTCAACGTGCCGCTGCCCGACGACGCCTGGACCGCGCTGGCCGAATCAGACGCGCGCTACGACGGCCTGCCCGCATACCTCACCGCATCGCGCCAGCCCGTCAACGGCGCCTCCACGCAGCGCCTCCTCGCCGTCGAGCCGATGGCGTCGGACGGAGCCGGCCTCACCCTGCTGGCCGGGCGCGACCTCTACACGGACCGCCTGTCCGCCGCCCGCGGCGCAGAGGACGCCGACCTGCTGCACCGCGCCGACAAAATCCAGCTGAACCCGGCTGACGCCGCGAGCCTCGGCATCGAAGACAGCGCCGAAGTCTCCGTCAGCGGCAACGGCGCGACTCTGCGGATCGCTACCGAGCTGAGCAGGGACGTGCCTACCGGCGCGGCGTGGCTGCCGATCCTGCACACGCGAGGCGCGGCTCAGCGGTTGAGTGCGGCGGGCGTGGCGGCGCGGCCAAGGGTGGCGGTCACGCCGGCCTAGAACCTCCGGCTTCTCCACCTCCACATGCGCTCGCCTTAGTCAATGCCGGCTCAGATTTGCCGGGGCGCTGACTGCCTGCACGGGTCTCTCTGTTACATTTTTTACAGAGTGCGCATTGCGCCTACATGACACACGTCTTGGCGACTTATGTAGACTCCATCGTATGACTGGGCCCGGCTTCAATGGCAACAGTGCCCACTGCGACCTCGGCGTGGTGTTGCGGATGCTCCCGATACCGCTTGTGCCCACCTTGGTCCTGCTGCTGCTGTTCGAGCAGATGCTTCCGATCCTCACAGCCGGAACCCGCTGCCCAAGCGGCTCCGCCCGCGACGCCGCCGTCCACCGCGTTGCGCCTGTCCACAATCAACGACGGTCTGCTTCGCCTCCACGCAGCACTAGGGCATGAGCCCTGCCCTCTGCGATTCGGCGGCTTTCCGTCGCCGCGGAATCAGCAGCCGGGGGCTGTGCGCCGTGCGCGCACCCGCAGGACCTCCCAGAACGAGCACAACGAACGAGAGTGACGATGCCTAACTCAAGCGGACCAGGATCGCACCCCGCCTCCTGCGTTCCACACCTCCGTGGGTCTACTCAGCTAGGGAACCCTTTGCGGGGCCGGAGCGTCTTGTCCTTGCGGAGGACCCGTGCCGCCGGGGGCTCGACCCGCCCGCCCAAGCAGGCCTTTCGGGGCCGGAGATGAAACCGCCTAGCTGTGCAGACCACAGGAGGCAAGGATGACTGCTGCTGAAGAGCGCGAAAGCGCAACCTCGAGACCAGACGCCGTACGCGACGGCCACACGCAGAAAGAGGATGAGATGACACGGACGAACGTGAACCCCCAGCAGGCGGAAGCAATGAGCGGTACCGGACCAGCAACCCCAGATCCCTCGCTGAGCGGGAGGCCACCTGAGAATCTGATCCTCCACGACCATGCGGAAGTCAGCATGGTGATGAGGACCTTCTCCTCCACCAACCGCAAGATGCATGTCGATCTCAGCGAACTGCACAAGAGACTGAAACATCAGTTCTTCCGGGGGCAGGAATCGCACATCGAGTCCGTGCTCTACTGGCAGGTCAAGCACGAGGAAGGCCTCGCCTCCATTCCGCGGACCTTTATCGATGAGACCACGGACGCTGGCTTCGCCTTGAAGACGGTCAGGCAGGAGCGAGAGCAGCGCCACCCGATCTGCGCACGGATCATAGAACGGCTCGTCCAATTGGGATCGACGGCGCCTCGAGTCGCGATCGTCTCCACTTGCGGGTGCATCGTCGACCCGTTGCTTCACACAGCCAGGGAACGCGAGCATGGCCGGTTCGCGGTGGTGGGGCTTCGCGATCTCTTCCACGACCATCTTCGGTCGTCCGATCTGGTCGAGAAATTCGATCTCAGCGAGTTCGCCAAGCCTGCAGGCACAGGGGGTCACAGCTCCGCTCCGCCTTAGGCTAAGCAGTCGCGGCGACGGTGAGGGTTGCGCCCTTGCTGCCGCCGCAACCGCTTGACTGGCTGGCTTGACAAACGCGTTATGTCCACTTATGCTCCCACCGGCGTCGTCAGACACACGACGGCAGCGTTCCGGCCTTGAGCCATCAACGTCGGAATCGCCTCTTCTTTCTTTCACTGCTTCTTTCTACTTCCATCCTCTCTGCTTCGCTGACCTCCTCTCCACTCGCACCACATCCACCTGCGCGGGCCGCTGGCTCGCACCTGGCCGAAAGGAACACCTAATGGCCTCCACCACCTCAAAGACCGTCCACGTCCTCTTCGACGGCGATGCGCTGCATCGCACACAAGTGCGACTAGGGCAGGAAAACGGCAAGTACATCGCGACGGACTTCGCGCGGGTGCTCGAATTCGCCGGTTCCGAGGCGTTCGGGCCGCGCAACGTCGTCGCGGCGTTCCATGGCCGCGAGGCGCCCGCGGCCCATGGGGTCTACAGCCACCTGGTCGCGTTCGGCGTCGAGCTGAACCTGGTGCCTAAGGGGGCACCGTGGCAGATGCCGAAGGACGCGCTGATCTCGGCTCTCGAGGAAGTGGCCGAAGATCCGGATGCCGATGTCATTGTCGTGAGCAACGACGGATACGGCGGCGCGATCTCCGAAGTGCTGCGGCGGATCTCGAGCTCTCCCGGCGAGGGCGGTTTCCTGCGGAAGCTGGCGGGAGCACCCGCCCGACAAGTCGGCGTTCTCCACCTCCCCGGGGAGGTCGGCATCAGCGGGGTCCATATCCAAAGCTGGAACTTGGCCGAGATCGGGGCGCTGATTCAGCGTGAGGGGACCCCGAGGCCCGATCCGCGGCCGACGCCGGCCGCGGGTCGGGCGGCAACGATGGCGGCGACGGTGGCGACTTCCAACATCCTCGTGATCGTGGACTCGGAATCGATCCGGGGCGGCATCTGCGCCGTCGGCGGCTCGACTCCGAGGCCTGCGGAGGAAGACGTGGAGCTCGCCAAGATGGCGGACTACATCCGCTCCAAGGCGGAGCCGGGCTCGCACGCGAGAGTCGGCGTGCTCGTGATCCGATCTCACCTGGACAGCACCCTCCGGCCGGGCGAGGCGAGGCCGCTGTTCAGCGGTGCGCTGGAGATCACCACGCACGATCCCGAAGCCGAAGTCAACGCTGCCCTGTCCGCGGCCGGGAGGGCGCAGTACGACGAGGTGTGGCTGGCGTCGCACCGGGACCATGCCGCCAGCCTGACCAGATTGGCCGCACAGCGCCGCGGCGAGGTCTACCTCGGCGTGGTGGGCGTGAACGGGCTGCTGGACCGCTACGCCGGCATCCCTGAGATCGAGGTCCACGACCTCGGCCTGGACGCCGGGACGTTCACTCGGCACCTGCCGCGCGCACGGCGGGCGCCCGCCCTCTCGCTCGACGGCGCCGGGGGCGACCGGATCCTCGAGCGCCTGTCCCGAGAGGTGCGCTGAGGGAGCACCCGTCTCCGGCCGCCGTGCCCGGCGGCCGGAGACGGGCACGGGTTCGGACCAGATTCGGAGGTCAAGATGACTTCGGCGAGCGTCTTTACGCGAAATCTGCTGCTGGTCGCGAACGGAGCCTGGGTGGAGGAAGTGCTGGCTCGGCGGTTCGGGCGGGTGCCGGAAGGGGTGCCCGACCTCATCGCGGTGCTCGAGTCGGCGGCTGGGCGAGGCTTCGTCGAAGAGAGCGTGAGCACGCTGTTCGTTGACGTGCGCGTTTCGCGGCGCTGCGATGACGGGGCGTGGGAGACCCGCCGCCCGTTCTGGCGCGCGGCGGATTTCGACGCGCATTTGGCGTCGGTGATGCCAGAAGCGGACCAGCGGATCGCGGATCATCTGCGGGGGCTGTACGGGAAGGCCACGGACATCGTGTACCTGGGCAGCGACCATCCCGCCATCCTGATCACGCTCGAGATGCTGGCCGATGATCCGAGGGACCCGGATCGGGTGATCAAGATCGTGGGCATGCCGGACTCGCTGCCGATCTCCGATCCCCGGTTCCAGAGCATCGATGCGGTCGCTGATCTGGGGGCGTTCCCCGGTCTCGATTTCACGCGGAAGCCGGCGCGGAACGGGAGCGCGTCCGGC
The DNA here is from genome assembly GCA_965205165.1 of Dehalococcoidia bacterium. GTDB lineage: Bacteria > Chloroflexota > Dehalococcoidia > Bin125 > Bin125 > CBDESM01. The sequence continues at coordinate 2,612,699 of OZ242037.1, read as the reverse complement.
AAGGGCGGGGAGGAGCGGCAGATCACGGAGCTCGATGAGGGTGAGGAGATCGACCTGATCGTGTCGGCGAGCGGGCCGCTGTTCGAGGGGGATGGGGAAGAGGACGCGTGAGGCGGGGCGGGGGGTAGGCTTGGGCGGTGCGGGGTGCTCTGGCGGGATTGCCGCCGGGGTCGATGAAGGAGGATTGCAGGATGTCCGAGGCGAGAGCGGTCTGCTTGATCGTGGATGGGGATGATCTGTTCCGGGCGCCGCAGAAGGTGGCGGGGCGGAGTCCGGAGCGGCATGAGCGGCTGGACTACGCGCGGCTGCTGCACTTCGCGGGGTGGGAGGCGTTCGGGGAGCGCAGGGTCGAGGCGGTCTACTTCCAGCGCGAGCACAACACGGCGGCGTCGTTCTACCACGCGCTGCGCGGGTTCGGCTACGAGCTGCAGCTGTCGCCGTACGACGAGGGCTTCGAGGTGGTCAAGCAGGGGATCGTGCAGCTGCTGGGAGAGCTGCGGGAGCGGGACTGCGATCTGGTCTACGCGGGCGGGGACAGCTACTTCGGGCAGATCACGTCGGCGCTGCGGGAGCTGCTGCACGAGGATACGGGGCCGACGCGGAACATCGCGGTGGTGCATTTCGCGGGCTGGCGGACGATCGAGGATCCGGAGCTGGAGTACCGCGACATCGTGCGGGACGTGGGCGCGATGCCGGAGAGCATCTACGAGGGGCCGGGCACGACGGCGTTCGAGGGTCCGGTGCCCTCGACCTACCGCTCGGGTCCGGCGCCGGGCGAGGCTGCGCCGGCGACGCCGCTGGGCGGGGCGCTGACCGAGGAGATCGAGGAGGCGATGCGATCGAGCGCGGCGGAGGGCGCCGATGAAGATGCGGCCGCGGAGGAGCCCACGGCGGCCGGGGCGGCGGCCTCGCCGGGGGCGAGGGGGTCGGAGTCGGTCGTGCTGATCGATTGCGAGAACATCGACTGGCACTTGTCGGACATGCTGGGGGGGAAGCAGCACCTGAATCAGGAGACGCGGCCGCGCTGGGCGGAGTTGAAGCGGTTCGCGCTGGAGCGGGCGGAGGGCGAGGCGGTCGGCATCGCGGCCTACCTGCAGTTCAACGAGCAGGTCTCCGGGTTCGCGCGCTACCTCGACGCGGAGCTGGGCTTCCGCTCGGTGATCCTGCGGCCGGAGTTCATGACCATCGACGGCGGGCGGGAGACGCGGCGGCCGGTGGTGGACGAGGCGATCAACAAGATGCTGGACTTGCTGACGGAGATGCGCTGGGCGGGGGACGTCTGCGTGGTCTCGAACGACGGGGGCTACCTGCCGCGGCTGGAGGCGCTGCACGCGGCGGGCGGGGGCGGGCGGATCAGCGTGATCGGCTTCGTCGACGAGATGCGGACCGACTACTCGCGGGCGGACTGGCTGGAGAAGCTCGACTTGGAGGACGACGTGGGGGCGTTCTCCTACAAGCTGCCGCGGCGCTTCCGGCCGGTGGCGATGGATCAGTACGACCCGAATGCGACGCTGCGGGCGCTGTTCGGCGAGGATGCCTCCTGAGGCTGAGCGGCGGTCAGAGGTCGAGCGGGAGCAGCCTGCCGATGCCGAAGGTGGCGGCGGTGGCGAGCAGCCCGATGGCGACGGAGCGGGCCGAGGCGTAGAGCGGGTGACGGCTGGTGACGACGCTGCTGAGCAGGCCGGCGACGGCGAGCACGGTTGCGCCGATGGCGATCGCGGCGGCCAGCTCGACGTAGCCGACGGTCCAGCCGCCGAGGGCGGCGGCGATGTAGGGCAGGATCGGGACGAGCGCGCCGGCCGAGAAGGAGAGGAAGGATCCGGCGGCGGCGGCGACGGGGGAGCCGAGGTCCTGCGGGTCGAAGCCGAGCTCCTCGCGGGCCATCGTGTGCAGGGCCTGGGTCGGGTTCTGCATCAGCTCGGCGGCGACCTGTTCGGCGAGGCCGGGCGAGAGGCCCTTGGAGCGGTAGATCGCGACGAGCTCGCGCTGCTCCTCTTCGGGGTCGAGTTCGAGCTCGTCGGCTTCGTGCGCGAGCTGCTGCTCTTCGAGTTCGGTCTGGGAGCGGACGGAGACGTACTCGCCGGCGGCCATCGAGAAGGCGCCGGCGAGCCAGCCGCCGATGCCGGCGACGAGGATCGCGTTGGAATCGGCGGCGACTCCGGCGACCCCGGCGACCAGGGCGAGGTTGGAGACGACGCCGTCGTTGAGGCCGAAGAGGGCGGCGCGGAAGGTGCCGGCGGAGGATGCGCCGGAGCGGGAGAGTTCGGCGGGGGAGTCGCCGGCTTCGATCGCGGCGAGGGTGGCGCGGTGTTCGCGCTCCTCTTGGGCGAGCGTGCCCGAATCGGGGTCGCTCTGGTACCTGCGGATGTCGATCAGCTCCTCCTTGCGGAGCTGGTCCACGACGAAGTCGAAGCCGCGGTGGCGGGCGTGCCAGGCGAGCAGGCGGCGGCGGAGCGAAGGGGCGGGCGGGTGTTCGAGCAGGCTGCGGTCGCCGATCAGGTCGCACCAGTGGGCGGCGTGATCGCGTTCGGAGGCGGCCATCTCCTTGAGCGTGGCGATCAGGCGGGCGTCGCCGGTGGTCTCGGCCATGCGGTCGTAGAGCCAGGCGGCTTCGAGCTCGTCGACGATCATTTCGCGGACGCGCTCGATGCGCTGGCGGGTGAGCGGGACGCGGGGGACGGGCTGCTTTGCGGCTTCGGCGGACATCGCGCGAATTCTATCCGCCGTTCGGGAGCGATGGGATTCGGAGATCCGAATCCCATCGCCCCCGTGCGAGCGGCCGCTGCTAAGCGCCGCCGAACCAGATGAGGTCGTCGGGGAGGATGGCGAAGTCGACGGAGCCGGGCAGGGGCTGTCCGTCGGCTTCGGCGTAGCGGAGCCAGGTCTTGCCGTTCCAGAGCCAGACGATGACCGCGTCGTCGGGGCCCATGGCCAGCAGCTCGGAGGCGGAGGCGGCTGTGGCGCCGCGGTAGGTCGCGGGCGCGCCGGCGGCCGGAGCGGCGTTGGGGTCGGCCGCTTCGATCACCTGATCCTGCGGGGAGGATGCGCCGCGGGTGTCGACGGGCTGGTTGGCGAACTTGCCGCCGACGGTGGCGGTGAGCACGGAGACGCCGCGTCCGACGATGGTCACGGTGGCCGCGGCCTCGCCGTTCTTGGTTGCGCTGCGGCGCAGGCGCGGGGTGCTTTCGCTGCCGTCGTGGTCCAGCGCCGGCGGGGCCGTCACGATCGCGGTCGGCGAGCCGCCTTGAGTAGCGGTGGTCGAGAACTCCACCCAGGTTCCGTCGGCCACGGACTGGCCGGACTTGTCGACGGCGCGGGCCGTGGCGCTGAAGCTTTCGGCCAAGTCGCCGAGCGCTTCGGGGATTTCCAGGGTGACGGCATCTGCCGGGCCGGCGACTGCGAATGATGCGCGTACGGCGGCGATTTCGCTGCCGGTCAGGGTCGCCGTGTATTCGCCCGATGCGAGCGGGGAGGCGGCGTCGGCCGTGACCGTCACGACGATGTTGCAAGCCAGGCGCGCTTCGTTCTCGCCGCCCTCGCACTGCACCTCCGCGGTGTGGCTGCCCGCCGGCAGCGCCGCGTCGTCCGGGCCGCGCACGGTCGCGGTGACGTTCAGCGGCATCCGAGCGGCGTTTCCGTTCGCGTCCTGCGCGGTCACGGGAATCTTGATCGTGTCGCGGTCGTCGTTTGCGGTGGCGGAGGAATGCACGCGGGGCATCGCTTGCCCGACCGACAGCTCGGTTGCCGAGCCCGAGATCGTCAGCTCCAGTTGCTCGGTGAACGACGTTCCGTCGGTGCCGACTACGGCTGCGCGGACCGTCGCGGTGCCGGGCTTGGCCGGCGGGGTGTAGGTCAGGGCAATGGCCGCGGTCGTGCTCGGATTCGCCCCCGTCGCTTCGGCCAGCGCGCTGCCCGCCGTCCGGATCGTGCAGCTGGCCGCAGTCGCGCAGTACGGCCCGCCCAGCGTGCCGCCGCCGGACGCCGTCACGGTGATCGACGACACGGCGGCCAGGCGGGTGGCTCCGCCGTTCTCGTTGAGCAGCACCAGCCGCAGCTGGGTCGGGGTTGCGGCGCGGACCGGGCCGGTCGGCACGATACCGTTCTGCGGCGCGCGGGAGAGGCGGACGGTCGCGAGCTCCTTGACCGAACCGACCTTCAGCGTGCCGGAGCCGAAGACCGTGCTCGGCAGGTCGAACGCGGCCGCGCTGGCGTAGCGGTTCAGGGGCAGCTCCGCGCCGGGGCCGGTGAACAGGCGCAGGGTGCGGCCTTCGACGATCTCCAGGCTCGTGGTGATCTTGATGTCCGAGGCGGCTCCGGCCTCGACCAGAATGCGCGGGCGGTCGCCGTCGGCGTTGGTGACCCAGCAGGCGACGTCCCGGCCTCCGGCGTCGGTCGCGCCCTGCGCCCTGGCCGGGCCGCAGCGCAGGCGATCCCAAGTGCTGCCCAAGCGCAGCCGCTTGCCGCCGCCGTCGGCGAACGTGGCCGGCCCGGTGATCACCAGGTACGAGTCGCTCGTCAGCCAGCCCGATGAGGGCACGGGGGCGCCGGGCGGATCCTCGGTCGAGCGGGCGAGGGTGCAGCCCTCTACGAGCGTCTGCGGTCCGGTCAACTCGATGAACGAGGACCCGAATCCGGCGCAGCCCCAGCCCGCTCCGGTGGCGTCCACCGCCACCGTGAATCCGGCCGCGATCCCCACGGTCTGACTCGGCGCGATCAGCCCGTCGGCGTCGTCCGGTGCCGTCGCCGACCCGACCGGGCGACTCACGGCCGTATCTGAGAGCCTCAAGCCCGACCTAGACGGCCCCCTCCCACCGACCGCCCACGACCTGACAGTCAGCACGGTCGGCTCCGCCGCATTCAGCGGCAGCGTGTACTCCACGCGCATGTTGCCGGTCAGATCCGTATCGTCCGTCGCCGATGTTCCGTCCCGCAGCTGCTGGCGCGACAGCGTGATCGTGCAGCCGTCGTCCGACGGCGTGCATTCCGTCTGCCCGTATGAGATCGTGCCTTGGTTGATCGACAGCTCCACCGCTTTGTCGGCGACCAGCTCATCGAACCGCACCCATGCCACTCCGCTGGGCATCGCGTGCGGCACGTTCGACTGCAAAAAGAGTGCGGCTAGCACCGACTGCGCAAAACTAAACCCCTCCGCATTGGGCGGCCGGCCTACCGCGAACAGGACCGTCGGCTTGGCATTCGCGTAGTTCCGCCCTGCGTCCGCCCAGTCCATGAACGCCTCCGGCAAGATCAGATCGGATGCCGCGGTGTGGGTGAACGTGATCATTTTTTGTTCGCCGGTTCCGCCGATCTTCCAGACCGCCTCCGCGCTTCCGCTCGCGGCCGATCCTGCGATGTAGACCGCTTCAAACGGCTTCACCGCCGCCGACATGCTCGTTGCGCCTTGGAAGCGCATCAGCGCGGCACGGGAGATCGTGCAGCTGCCCGAGGACGCCATCGGCGTCGTGTCGAGCGGGTGCGAGGAGACATGCGGGCAGAGGTCCTCATGCACGATCGTCCCGTTGGTCGCGCCCAGTTTCAGGGCATCGGCGGGGGCGAGGTCGGCGTAGGTGACGGCGCTTGCGCCGCTGTCCGGGTCCGGCAGCACCCGCGTAATGAACCCGGCGGGGGTGCCGCGCTTGATCGACGGGGCCGTGCAGTCTTCCGCGCAGAGGTCCGGATCGGTCGCCGAGATGCGCACCAGCGGCGAGTCCGTTTGGACGGGCGGGGCGTCGTACTGGAGCGCGAAGCTGCGGGCGGTCAAGCCGGACTTGGCCGTGGTGATGACCAGGTAGGCGGAGCCGGTGTGGCTGCCGGGCACGGAGAAGTGGATGTCCTGCGGGACGGTCTTGGGGTTCATGCCCGAAGCTTGCGGGAAGTTGGCGCTGGTGATCGTGCAGGTGTTGCCGGCGGAGGTCTCGGTGCAGGCGGCGATCGCGGTCGCGCCCGCGGCATCCGAGGAGATCTTGGCGCCGGTGATCACGGTTGCCCCGGCGGCGTCGCTGGTGACCTTGATCGTGGCGGAATCGAAGGCGCTGCGGGCGACGTTGGTTTCGGTCGCCGTGTAGGTGTTGGAGTGCCAGTCGTCGCGCAGGAAGACGCGGGCCCGCTGCGATGCGGCGCTGGCGGCGTAGGTGCGGGTCGCGGTTGAGAGGTCGCCGGTGACCAAGGTGCCGCCCGAGCTCTGCGGCACGGCCAGCGGGACGGCCGCCACATGCGGGTCGGAGTAGGCGAGTTCAACATGCTCGTGCGTCATGAAGATCCCAAGGGGCTGGCCCACCAGCGTGAACCTGAGGTAGGCGGTTCCCACATGCGTGACGGGCACGGTGAAGGTGGCTGAGAGATCGTTGGCGGATCCGTCGTAGCCGATCTGGCCGGAATCCAATGCGCCCGAGATGCCGGCGGAGCGGTAGTTGTAGGTGGTTCCGGCCACGTTCCGCCACGAGCCGGTCCCGGAGGCGAGGCCGGAGACGTAGGTGATGTTCGCGCCGGGGATGGCCGATGTCGAGCCGTGCTGTCCGCTGGCCGAGGCCACTTTGATCTCGTACCGCGGCCAGTTCGCGGTTGCGGGATTGCGACCTCCGCTCAGACTGCATGCCGAATTGTTGGTCGTGGTGCGGAAGACGACGGAGTTCGATCCGCCGTTGGCGGCGTAGGAGCGGGTGTTGGTGCAGGCGTTCCCGCTTTCGCCGGACGGCCGGATCTGCGGGTCCCAGTTGCCGGAGTTGAAGGTGTTGGTGCCGCCATCGGCATTGGCCGGCGCGGGCGCCAAGATCAGCCAGCCGCCGGCGAGCAGCGCGATAGCCAGCGCCAGCAGTCCGGCCCGCCGCGCCCAAGCCCCGTTCCATCGCTTGGAGGCGATCATCGGAGGCCTCCCGTCAAACCGCCCCGTACCGGAGCGGTCAGCAGTGCCCCCCCCCCCCCCCCCCCCCGTCTTTTCCGCGATTTCCCGAAGCGCGAACCGGAACAGCAGTCAAGCAGCGAAGCATGGCTCACCTCTCCCGCCAACTGGGATGCCCCATCCGGGCACCGCGCCGGGGTTCATTATATCAATCAGCAGGCGCACCCGGTCAAGAGAAGACGCCCGCCAGCACCAGCGACACCATGACCCCCGCCCCGATGATCACCCCCGCCAGCCAGAACCCCTGCTGCAGAAGCCGCCGCGCAAATAGCTTGTCCGACAGATCGGCGCTCTGGCTGATCTTCTGCCCAAGCCGATCAATCCCCTGTCCGATGTTGCCGAACTCGGCGAGCAGCCGGTCGTAGCTGCTCTCCGCCTTGTCGCCCGCGCCAGCCCGCCCCATCAGCCGAAGACGCCCGCTGCGGCCAGCCCTGCCATGATCCCCGCGACTCCGAGGATCAAGCCCGCCAGCCCCAGCCCTTGCTGCGCGAAGCGCCGCCGCATCCGCTCATCCGACAACTTGCCCTCCTGCTCGATCTTCTGCTCAAGCAACTTCAGCTGCTCCTTGAGCAGTTGCAACTGCTGCTCGAACAGGTCCATCCTCTGTCCGAGCCGTTGGTTGCCGCTGCGGATCTCGGCGAGCAGCCGCTCGTAGCCACTCTCCAGCTTGTCATCCAAGCGGGCCCGCTCGGCGGCGGCCAGCTCGCGCTCGTGGCGCGCCTGCTCCCGGGCCGACTCGCGCTCGCGCTCGATCCGCGCTTCCAGCTCGTCGATCGCCGCTTGCAGCGTTTCGGCGTTGGCCTCGGAGTCGAGCTCGACGAGCTCGTTCGCGTCTTCCTCGCGCCATCCGCGCCGGAGGAACACGCCGCGCAGCCGGTTCGCCCTGATCGCCATGCCCCAATCCTACAGCCCGGGCCGTTGCTACGATGAGCCCGCCCATGTACCAGTCTCCCCGCGGCACCCGCGACCTCCTGCCGGACGAATTCCCCCTGCACGACCATGTCGCGTCCGTCGCGCGCGCCCAAGCGCGGCTCGCGGGCTACGGCCTGATCGAGCCGCCGACCTTCGAGGCGGCCGATCTGTTCGCGCGCGGGGCCGGGGAGGGCACGGACATCGTCGAGAAAGAGATGTACGTGTTCGAGGATCGCGGGGGGGATCGGCTGGCGCTGCGGCCGGAGGGGACGGCCTCGGTCTGCCGCGCCTACCTGCAGCACGGGATGGCGAATCTGCCGCAGCCGGTCAAACTCGCCTACCGGTTGCCGATGTTCCGCTACGAGCGCCCGCAGGCGGGGCGGCTGCGGCAGCACACGCAGTTCGGGGTCGAAGCGATCGGCCTGCGCGATCCGGCGCTGGACGCGGAGGTGATCGACCTCGGCTGGCGGATCGCCGAAACGCTCGGCCTGCGCAACCTCGTCCTGCTGATCAACAGCATCGGCGACCTCGAAGACCGCCGCCGCTACGTGCCGCAGCTGCAAGACCACTTCCGCCCCCACCTTGATGAAATCGCGCCCGAAGACCGCGCCCGCTTCGACCGGGCGCCGCTGCGCCTGCTCGACAGCAAGGAAGACCGCACCCGCCCGTTCCAAGCGGACGCGCCGCTGCTCGCCGATTGCCTGAGCCCCGAATCGGCGGCCTACTACGACGCCGTCAAGTGCCACTTGGCGGCCTTGGGCATCCCCTTCGAGGAGCGGCCGACGCTGGTGAGGGGGCTCGATTACTACGCGCACACGGTGTTCGAGATCGTGCCGACGGAGCAGGCGGGTTCGCAGGTGACGGTGCTGGCGGGGGGGCGCTACGACGGGCTGATCGAGCAGATCGGCGGGCCGCCGACGCCGGGTATCGGCTTCGGGATGGGGATCGAGCGGATGGCGCTCAACCTGCGCGAGCAGGGGCTGGCGCCCGAAACCGAGGAGCGCCCCGATGTCCTGATCGCCGCGCTGGGCGAGGCGCCGGCCGCGGAGGCGACCCGGATCGCGGGCGCGCTGCGGCGGGCCGGTTTCCGCGCCTCGGTCATCTTCGGCGGGCGATCGCTCAAGGCGCAGCTGCGGCAGGCGAACCGGGCGGAGGCGGCGCGGGCGGTGATCATCGGCGAGCGCGACCTGGCCGAGGGGCAATGCACCGTGCGCGACCTCTCCGGCGGCGAACAGCGGATCGAACCGCTCGCCGATGTCGCGGCGACGCTCGCCGCCGAGTTGGGAGCCTCGAAATGAGCGCCCGCAGCCCGATGTGGGAGCGGCTCGAGGAGGTGCGCCAGCGCTTCCAGGCGATCGAGGCGCGGATGTCGGAGCCCGAGGTGGCCGGCAATCCCGTCGAGCTCCAGCGGCTGGGCAGGGAGCACGCCGGCCTCCAGCCCGTCGTCCAGCTCTTCGCGGAGTACGAGCGGGCGACGGGGGATTCGGAGCAGGCCCGCGCCGTGCTTGCGGAAACCGACGAGGACGAGCTGCGCGAGCTCGCGCAGGCTGAGGTCGATGAGCTCAGGGAGCGCATCGCCCAGCTGGAAGAAGAGGCCAAGCGCGCGCTGCTGCCCAAGGATCCCAACGACGACCGCAACGTGATCGTCGAGATCCGCGCCGGCGCGGGCGGCGATGAGGCGGGCCTCTGGGCGGGCGACCTGCTCCGCGCCTACCAGCGCTATGCGGAGCAGCGCGGCTGGAACTCGGAGATCATCAACGCGAGCAGCACCGCGATCGGCGGCTTCAAGGAGGTCGTCTGCCAGATTGCGGGGGCGGGCGCATTCTCCCGGCTCAAGTACGAGCGCGGCGTCCACCGCGTCCAGCGCGTGCCCCGAACCGAGGCGCAGGGGCGCATCCACACCTCGACCGCGACCGTGGCCGTGCTGCCCGAAGCAGAAAAGGGCGATGTCGATCTCGACCGCTCTGAAGTCCGCCTCGACCTCTTTCACTCGGGCGGCGCGGGCGGCCAGAACGTCAACAAGGTCGAGACCGGCGTGCGCCTCACCCATGAGCCGACCGGCATCGTCGTGACCTGCACCGACGAGCGCTCGCAGCTCAAGAACAAAGACAAGGCTTGGGCGGTGCTGGAGTCGCGCCTCTGGGAGATCCAGCGCGCCCAGCAAAAGGGGGAGCGGGACTCCGACCGGCGTTCCCAGGTCGGCGGCGGGATGCGGGCGGAGAAGATACGCACGTACAACTTCTCCGAGAACCGGATCACCGACCACCGGATCGGGCTGACCCGGCACGACCTCGACCGCATGCTGGAGGGTGAACTGGACCCGCTGATCGACGCCGCGGCCACGGCCGAAGAGGCCCGTCTGCTCGCCGAGTCCGCCGCATGACCGCCGCCGACGCCGAGGTGCGGATCCTCCGCGATGTTTGGATGAGCGCGGCCGCCGAGCTCGAGCAGGCGGGCATCGAGGACGCGCGTTTCGAGGCGGAGGTACTGCTGCGGCACGCCACCGGGCTCTCGCGCGCGCAGCTCTACGCCAACCTCTCCGACACGCTCGCCGAAGACGCCGCCGCCAAGCTCCGCGACGCGCTGGCGCAGCGCTGCGGGCGCAAGCCGCTGGCCTACATCACCCGCACGCGCGAGTTCTACCGGCTGTCATTCGAGGTCTCGCCCGACGTGCTGATCCCGCGGCCCGAATCCGAGCTGCTCGTCGATACGGCGCTCGACCATCTCAAGCGCGCCCGAATCCGCAACGGCCGCATCGCCGATGTCGGCTGCGGTTCCGGCGCGCTCGGCATCGCCGTCGCCCGCAACGCTCGGCGGATGGAGCTGCTCTGCACCGACATTTCCCGCGACGCGCTCGCCGTCGCCGCCCGCAACGCGGGCAAACTGCTGCCGCGGCGGCGGCCGGAATTAGTGCAGGCGGACCTGCTCAGCGGCGTGCTCGGCCCCTTCCACTGCATCGTCGCCAACCTCCCGTACATCCCTGAAGACCGCCTGCCAACGCTTGAACCGGAAGTCGCCCGGAACGAGCCGCGCATCGCCCTCGCCTCCGGCAAGAAGGGCACCGAGCACAATCTGCGGCTGGTCCCCCAGCTCGCTTCCCGCCTCGCGCCCAACGGAGTCGCCGTCCTCGAAATCGACCCCGGCCAAGAGGACGAGGTGGCCGGCGCGGCGCACCGGCTGATGCCCGATGCGGAGATCGCCATCCTCAACGATTTCGCCGAGCGCCCGCGCGCCGTCCGCATCGCCTGCTGAGGCCGAGATGAGCGGGCCCGCACCGGTGGACGGCTTCTGCCAGCCCCGCTTCCAAGCGGTGCGCGAGGCCTTCACCGACAACTTCGCGGCCGGCTCCGAAACCGGCGCGGCCATCGCGGTCGCCATCGACGGGGAACCCGTGCTCGACCTCTGGGGCGGCTGGACCAACGCCGCGCATGACAAAGCTTGGCGGGAGGACACGATCGTCTGCTGCTACTCCGTGGGCAAGGCGGTCTGCGCGATTCTGATCTGGCGCTTGCATGAGCGCGGCGAGCTGGACGTGGATGCGCCGGTGGCGGAGTACTGGCCGGAGTTCGCGCAGGCGGGCAAGGCGCAAATCCCGGTGCGCTGGCTGCTGACGCATCAGGCGGGGCTGCCCGCGATCCGGCGTCCGCTGCCGGCCGGTTCGCAGCTGGATTGGGATCTGATGACCGCATCGCTGGCGGCGCAGGAGCCGTGGTGGGAGCCGGGCACGGCGCACGGGTACCACTCGAACACTCAGGGTTTCCTGCTGGGCGAGATCATCCGGCGCGTCAGCGGCAAGCGGATCGGGCGGTTCCTCCAGGACGAGTTGCGCGATCCGGCGGAGATCGACTTTCATCTCGGCACCGGCGCGGAGGAGGACGAGCGCACGGCGGACATGCTGCCGGTCACATCGCCGCCGGATGCGGTGCGCAACCCGCTCAATCCGCTCCAGCTCCTCGCCAACCGCAACCCGCCGATGCCCAAGAGCGGCCCCGGCAGCCAGAACTCGCGCGAGTACCGCGCAGCCGAGTTCCCCAGCACGAACGGGCACGGAAGCGCGAGGGCGCTGGCGAGGCTGTACGGAGCGTTGGCGACGACGGGCGAGGTTGCCGGGTATCCGATCCTCGGGCCCGCGACAATCTGCGAAGCGACCCGCGAGCAGGTATACGGCGTGGATGAAGTGCTCGGCCGCCCGACCAGGTTCGCGAGCGGCTTCCAACTGGCGATGAAAGAGCGCCCGCTCGGCCCGAACCCGGAAACCTTCGGACATTTCGGCGGCGGCGGAAGCCTGGGTTTCGCCGACCCAGACGCGAGCCTGGGTTTCGGCTACGTGATGAACCAAGGCCGCCAAGGCTGGCAGCACCGCCATACGCGGCGGCTGATTGATTTGATCTACGAGGCGCTTTAGAGCGTGCTTGAACCGGGGTTAAGATTCTTCCGCCTGACGAGCGAGATGGTCGCGCAGGCGTCGCAGCACGCTGACATATGTTGCGCCATCTTCGCGGTCGGGAATGGGTACCTCGATCTCCATGTACTGGGCGAGTTCCGCCAGGTCAGAGAACGGCACGTCATGCAGTGGAGTTCTTATCGATGGTCGGGCCCGATGGCTGCGCTCGTCGAAATGGCCCCATTCCCTGTTTCGTATCTCTCGCACATCAGCGCAGACGCTCTGTTCCGCTTCTGAAAGTGCGTGCATGAATTCTTTGGTGACGATTCTGTGCAGATTCGGGCTGAACACATGGTGGGGGAACAGAATCGAGCAGGTATGCCCCAACGCGTCCAGCAGCTGCGACGCGTCCGCCAAATCGGGATCGGCGCGACGCACGTAGAATTGTTCCAGCACTGGCAGATGTTCATCCAAAATCGCGATGGCTTGGAGCAGTACGAGGCGCAGACCGCCTTGATCGCTCGTCATCGGAGTGCTGCGGGCACCGGCACACAGCTCAGGAGGAGCTGGCGTCGGGCTCGTCTTCGCCCAGACAGGTTCCGGTGGTCGCCGCCTCCGCGAGTTCGGACATCAGCGCACGCGCTTCCGATGCGGGCAGCAGCCGGGACTCGTCGCCGTCGACGCTGATCACGGAAAGGGCGTTCTCGCCATCAAGGTGGCGCAGTTTGACGACGATCCAAGCCACATCCTGTTCCCACTCGGGCGGCTGGGAGAAATCGAGCCGCTTCAGGGTGCGGACCGTCTGGCCGACGGGCATGTCGAGTTTCGTCGCAATCTCAGCCTCGGCCATCTCGCACCTCCGTCTCGCGCCTGTCGCGCATGAGTCAGCCCAAGTCTAGCAGGCTGCCGGTGCCTGCGTCGCTGAGCGCCACCGCCAACGACGGTCTCGATTTCGTCTCAGGCGTCGAGTTCGTTCGTGGCGGGATCTGATCAGCCGAGGCTGCTCACGCCGTCAGATGCCGAATCTGTTGCCGGCATAAGGTTTCTTATCCGTGATCCATACGGCTATGGCCTCGTGCCGAAGACGCGCCGGATGCGCTCCAGCTCATCGAAATGAGCTTCCTCTTCAAGGAATGGCCGGCATTCACTGAAGAACCAATCACGCTTGTCGGCCACCCAGTTCAGTGCACTGCGCTCGCTGGCGAATCGTCCCGTCCAGTATGGATCCCATAAGATTCTCCCATCTGCGACGGCTGCCAGCACCATCTCAGACTGGATCACGCTGATCGCGCAGTCGTTCGTGCTTGCGTCAGTGGCAAGGTCGACGATCCATGCGATGCCGACTATAGCGAGCACTGTTCCAACAACTGCGACTTTAGCGCGCAGGGATAGAGATTCATCGTCATCAGAATTATTGTGGTTCAAACTGTATCTGAAATTTCTCCATGTTTGCCGGCTAGCCGATTCGTCGCCAGCGTGATCGTCTGGCACCCGGTCATCTGGCCTGAGCGCATGCGTCGCGGAACTTGGGACTGCGATTGACGACTCAGCAAGCGGTTCGTCGAAGTCGAACGATTCTTCCGCTGGTTCGAGCGTTTCCATCGCATCGTCACTCGTCAGGACAATCTCGGCGCTGTCTTTCGCAGCTTCATCCATTTCGTCTTCATCTTCAACGTGTTCCCAATTGCGCAAATGGGAGACAAATGCTTGAAGGTCAGCGCTTTCTGCTATCACAGGATCATTCGCGGTAGTGACGCCTTCTATGCCTAGCGCCTCTGGGCCATCAGTTTCGTATATCTTCCACCACCTGCGTGCGGTTGATGGAGATACATTGGCGTGTCGAGCAGCCTCGGCTATCGACAAGCCGCTCTCAATCAGGCGGACCACTTCCTGCTTTACGGTTGCGGAATAGCCTCGACTCGACGGCATTGTCCAGCCTCACCAGTATGCCTAAGCGTTTCGCTTAGTCGCGCATCATCTGGTAGCGCTTGCCTTCGGTCTTGATTGCGGGGGCTACTACCATCTCCGTTTGGTGGAGTTCCCTCAGCGTTTCGGCGCCTACGCTGCCCATGCAGGTTTTCAAGGCGCCGATCAGGTTTTCGGTGCCGTCGGTGCGGCTGGTGGGGCCGAAGAGGAGGCGGTCGAGGGTGGTGTGCTGGCCGACGTGGACGCGGACGCCGCGGGGGAGTTCGGCGTGGGGGGTGGCCATGCCCCAATGGAAGCCGCGGCCGGGGGCTTCGGCGGCGCCGGCGAAGGGGGAGCCGATCATGACGGCGTCGGCGCCGGCGACGAAGGCCTTGCAGAAGTCGCCGCCGGTGCGGATGCCGCCGTCGGTGATGATCGGGACGTAGCGGCCAGTGCGCTGGGCGTAGACATCGCGGGCGTAGGCGCACTCGATGGTGGCGGAGACCTGGGGGACGCCGATGCCGAGCACCTCGCGGCTGGTGCAGGCGGCGCCGGGGCCGACGCCGACGAGGAGGCCCGCGATTCCCTCCTCCATCAGCTCGATCGAAGACTGGAACCCGACGGTGTTGCCGACCAGGGTCGGGATTCCGATCTGATCGATCAGGTCGCGCAGGATCAGGCCGGTCTTGGAGTTGGAGTAGTGGCGGGCGGTGGTGACGGTGGACTGGACGACGAAGACATCCGCGCCGGCGTCGCGGACGGCGGGGGCGAGGCGCTTGGCGTTGGGCGGGGTGACGGACACGGCGGCGGCGGCTCCGCCGGCCTTGATCTCGGCGACCCTGCGCCCGACCAATTCATCGCGGATCGGCGTCGTGTAGGCGCGCTGCAGGATCGCGGTTGCGCCCTCGGTGTCGCTGGCCGCGACCTCTTCCAGCACGGCCTCCGGGTCGTCGAAGCGGCATTGCAGCCCCTCCAAGTTGAGCACCGCGAGTCCGCCGCGCGCGCCGACCTTGACGGCGAACTCCGGGTCGACCACCGCGTCCATCGCGGCCGCCAGGATCGGCACTTGCAGGTGCTGCCCCGCGATCTCCGTGGTCACGTCGGTCAGCTCGGGGTTGATCGTCACCTGGCCGGGCACGATCGCCACGTCGTCGAACCCGTAGGCCTCGCGCAGCGCCTTGCGTTCCGGTGTCGCGCCGAACTGGGGCAGCCCGCCGCCGTTGCGCGGCGCGGTCTCGAGCGCGGGCTCATGCGTCGTCGTCAGCGTGGTCATGGCGGGGCCTCCCTGAATTCGCCGTTAACGCGGCAACGCGGCGCAGGGCCGCGTTGCGTCGTTCGAGTCCGTGCCGCGCATCGGGGGATGGAATGCACTCCCGCTCCCAATCTCGCCGAGGCTGTTCGGGGCAGGATAGCGCTGCCCGCGTCTACGCCGAATCCGCCCCTCTGCATTCCGCGCAACAGAGCGGCGCTGCCTACCCTGTGCGGGTGAGCGGGACCCTCTTCATCGTCGCCACGCCGATCGGCAATCTCGAGGACATCACCCTGCGCGCCCTGCGGATGCTGCGCGAATGCGACCTGATCGCGGCTGAAAGCCCGCCTGTCGCGGCCAAGCTGCTGCGCCGGCATGAGATCGCCACGCCGACCGCGCCCTACAACGACCGCAACCGCGAGCGCACCACGCCGCAGCTGATCGAGCGCCTCGCCGCTGGCGAGTCGGTCGCGCTCATCTCCGACGCCGGCACGCCCGGGGTCTCCGATCCCGGCCGCGCCTTGGTCGCGGCCGCGGTTGAAGCGGGCATCAACGTCGTTCCGATCCCGGGGGCGGCTACGCCGATCGCGCTCTGGTCCGCGGCCGGCATCGCCGGGGCCGATGTCCGCTTCGCCGGCTTCCTGCCCAAGCGCCAAGCCGAGCGGGTCCGCTTCTTCGCGGCGGTTGCGGACTCGCAACTGCCGACCATCGTCTTCGAATCGCCCCATCGGGTCGGCGGGGCGCTGGCCGATCTCGCGCAGGCGCTGCCCGATGCGCGGCTCGTGATCGGGCGCGAGCTGACCAAGCTGCACGAGCAGATTTGGCGCGGGCGCGCGGCCGATGCGCCGGCGGCCTTCCCGCGGCCGCGGGGGGAATTCGCCATTCTCATCGTGCCGCCCGAACCTGTGGCAGAGTGGGGCGACGCGGAGATCGCCGATGCGCTGGCGGCGGCCGCGGACGGCGGCGCGTCGCGCAGCGAGGCGGCCAAAGCGGTGGCCCGCACGGCCGGCCGGCCGCGCAGCGAGGTGTACGCGCTCTGGCCGCGTTGACCGCGTACCAGCGCAGTGCGACGCTACCCGCGGAGGAGCACCGCCCATGAGCGACAACATTCTCGTCTGCGTGGCTTGGCCGTACGCGAACGGGCCGATCCACCACGGGCAGCTCGGCGGCGCCTACCTGCCGGCGGACATCTTCGCGCGCTACCACCGCATCCGCGGCAACCGGGTGGCGATGGTGTCGGGTTCGGACGCGCACGGCACGCCGATCACGGTGCGGGCGGATGACGAGGGAAAGACGCCGCGGGAGATCGTGGATCACTTCCACCCGGACATCCTGCGGACGTGGGAGGGGATGGGGATCTCGTTCGACACGTTCACGACGACGATGACGGACAACCACCGCGAGGTGGTGCACGGGCTGTTCAACGCGCTGCAGGAGAACGGGCACCTGTTCACGCGGACGCAGGACCTGTTCTACGACCCTGAGGCGGGGCGGTTTTTGCCGGATCGGTACGTGAACGGGGAGTGCCCGCGCTGCCACGATCCGGATGCGCGGGGGGATCAGTGCGATGCGTGCGGGTCGCAGCTGGACGCGATCGAGCTGATCAATCCGCGCTCGCGGCAGACGGGGGCGACGCCGGAGCTGCGGCAGTCGGAGCACTGCTTCCTGCAGCTGAGCGGCTTCGGCGAGCCGCTCCGCGAGTGGATCTCCGAGGGCAAGGAGCATTGGCGCCCGCACGTGCTCAACTTCACGCGGGGGATGCTGCGCGAGGGGCTGCCGGATCGGGCGATCACGCGGGACATCGCGTGGGGCGTGCCGGTGCCGATCGAGGGCTGGGAGGACAAGCGCATCTACGTCTGGTTCGAGGCGGTGATCGGGTACCTCTCGGCCACGATCGAATGGGCCCGCGAGCGCGGCGAGCCCGAAGCCTGGCGCGATTTCTGGCAGTCGGACGATGCGCGCATCTACAACTTCATCGGCAAGGACAACATCCCGTTCCACACGGTGATCTGGCCGGCGATCCTGCTGGGGGCGGGCGGGTACAACCTGCCCTACGACGTGCCGGCGAACCAGTACATCACGATGTCGGGCAGCAAGGCGAGCACGAGCAAGCGCTGGGCGGTCTGGATCAACGACTACCTGGAGCGGTACGACCCGGATCCGCTGCGCTACGCGCTGGCGGCGCAGATGCCGGAGACGGGGGATTCGGACTTCTCCTGGCGCGAGTTCTGGCGGCGGAACAACGACGAGCTGGTGGCGACGTGGGGGAACTTGGTCAACCGGGTGTTCTCGCTGGTCAACCGGCATTTCGACGGACGGGTGCCGGAGCCGGGGCCGCTGGACCGGGATGCGACGCTGCTGCTGGATCGGGCGCAATCGGCGCTGAACAGCGTGGCGGTGTCGATCGAGGCGGTGCAGCTGCGGCAGGGCTTGCAGCAGGCGTTCGCGCTGGCGCAGGAGACGAACCGCTACATCGATCAGCAGGCGCCGTGGAAGGCGCTGCCGGACCACGACCGCCCGGCGGGGGCGCGGGCGCTGTACACGTCGCTGAACGTGATCGCGGCGCTGCGCACGATCCTCGCGCCCTACCTGCCGTTCAGCTGCCAGCAGCTGCACGAGATGCTGGGCAGCGACGGGGACATCCAGTCGCTGGGCTGGCAGATGCACGCGCTGCGGCCGGGCGCGCCGGTGGCGAAGGCCAGACCGCTGTTCAAAAAGCTGGACGAATCGATCATCGGCGAGGAAGAGGATCGGCTCGGCACGTGAACCGCCTCTTCGACTCGCACGCGCACATCCACGACCGCCGCATGCCCGACCCCGACGGCGCGATTGCGAGAATGCGCGAGGCCGGGATGCGCGGCTGCGTCACGATCGGCACCGACCTCGAGGAGAGCCGCAAGGCGGTCGCGCTCGCCGAAGAGCACTCCGACATTTGGGCCACCGTCGGGCTGCACCCGCACGACGCCAAGGACTGGTCGCCTCAGATCGAGCGGGAGTTCCGTTCGCTGGCGCAATCCGACCGTGTCGTCGCGATCGGCGAGATCGGGCTCGACTTCTTCCGCGATCTTTCGCCGCATGATCAGCAGCGCTCGGCGCTGCGGGCGCAGCTGGCGCTCGCAAGCGAGCTCTCGCTGCCGGTCGTGATCCACTCCCGCGATGCGCACGAACCCTGTTATGACGAGCTGGAGGCATGGGTGCGCGACGGCGGGGCGGGGCGGAACGGGGATGCTTGCGGCGTGCTGCACTGCTTCTCGGGAGACGCGGAGCTCGCAGCCCGCTACGTCGAGCTCGGCTTCATGATCTCGTTCGCCGGCCCGGTCACTTATCCGAAGAGCGAAGCGCTGCGGGGGGCAGCCGAGACCGTCCCGCTCAACCGCATCGTCGTCGAGACCGACTGCCCCTACCTGCCTCCGCAATCGCGGCGCGGGCAGAAGAATGAGCCGGCCTGGGTCGCCGAAACCGCCCAACTGGTCGCCGATCTGCGGGGCGACAACGCGGAGGAGTTCGCGGCCGCGACGACGGCGAACGCGGCCCGCCTCTTCCGGATCGAGCTGAACGGGGCATGATGACCAGCGCCGCCGACATCCGCGAGCTCTACGCGCCGGTGGCCGAGGATCTCGACCTCGTCGAGGATGCGCTGCGGCTCGTGGCCGAGTCGGATTTCGCGCCGCTCGAGGTGATGCTCACGCAAGTCCTCTCACGCGGCGGCAAGCGCCTGCGGCCGGCCGTGGCGCTGCTCGCCGGCCGCTTCGGGGAGTACGACGCGGACCGGCAGATTCCGCTGGCGGCGTCGATCGAACTGCTGCACACGGCGACGCTGGTGCATGACGACGTGATCGACGCGGCGGACTTGCGAAGGGGCGACGCGACGGCGAACGCGACGTTCGGCAATCCGGCCTCGGTGATGCTGGGCGACTACATGTTCGCGCACGCGGCGGCGCTGGTGGCGCGGACGGGGCACATCGGGGTGATCCGGCTATTCGCGGACACGCTGATGGTGATGGCCAAGGGGGAGCTGGCGCAGGACGTGGCCGCGTACGACGCGGCGTCGGGCAACGTGCGCGACTACTACCGGCGCATCCACGGCAAGACGGCGAGCCTGTTCGCGACGGCCGGGGCGGGCGGGGCGATGATGGCCGAGTGCGCGCAGGGCGAGATCGATGCGCTGCGGGAGTACGGGCGCTGCTTGGGGATGGCGTTCCAGATCGTGGACGACATCCTCGATTTCACGGGGAGCGAGGAGCAGCTGGGCAAGCCGGTCGGCGGCGATCTGCGGGCGGGGACGCTGACGCTGCCGGCGATCCACGTGCTGGAGCAGGGCGGCGGCGGGAATCCGGTCAGCGCGGTGCTGAGCGCGGACGAGTCGGAGCGGGACGGGCTGCTGCCGGCGGCGATCGAGGCGGTGCGGGCGCCGGATGTGCTGGCGCAGAGCGAGGCGACGGCGGACGAGTGGCGGGATCGCGCACTGGCCGCGCTGGAGACCGTCGCGGGGGATGGCCCGCGCACCGAGCTGCGGGAGATAGCTGCGTTCGTCACCCAACGGGAGTGGTGAGCGGCTGGCCGTCGTCCGTCTGCTGCTTCCTCGCGGTTGCGTACTCATCCAAGGCGAACTGCGCGGCGGCGGCCAGATCGACGAGATCGTCGATGCGCTCAACGCATAGTTCGCCGGCATCCGCGATCTCCCGGCGGTAGTCCTGCAAGTAGACCAGCCGGTTGCTCTTGCGGATGTTGTGCGAGGGGCACATCGGGGCGCGATTCGTGATCTGGTGGGATCCGTCTTTCGATTCCGGTTGCAGATGATCAAGGTGGAAGTTCCGCGTCGTGCGGATGATCGCGCCATCGGCGCGGCGGTTGGCGAACCCGCAGCACCATGCTTGATAGCCGCTGAATTCAAGCAGCCGTTCGAGCATCTCCCGTTCGGGGATGATGCTGGCCGGCACCTTGAACGCCCGTGTTGGCAGCTCGATCGCTTTCGGCTGCGGCGCTACGATCGGGGTCGTCCGCAGCGGCAGCTCCGATGGGCCATGCACGGTGACCACCGGCTCGTTGCCGAGCACCGCTTGTCCCGTCGTTTCGTCGTTGCATCGCAGCAGGGCCAGATTCGGCTTGCTGAATTGCCGTTTCAACACGGTCCAAGCCCGCGGGTTGAAGTCGCAGGCGATCCAGCGCCGGTCCAGCTTTTCCGCCGCGATCGCGGCGTAGGCGCAGCCCGCGAAGCAGTCGAGCACGACATCGCCCGGCCGCGAACTCGCTTGCACGATTCGCTCCGCCAGCGCCACGGGTTTCTGCGTCGGATATCCCGTTCGCTCCTGTTGATTCCCCCGCAGGATCGCCTGGTAGATCACGTCCGATTGCGTTTTGAACTCCAGATCGAAGTCGAACAGCACGTCCTCATCGGCCAGCGGTCGCCCCAGCTCTTGTTCCCGCCTCCGGATGCGGCCCGTGATCAGCCGATCACTCCTGTCCTTCACGGAGCCGTAGAGCACTTGGTTGCCGGTCAGGTCCCGCTTGAAGCGCTCGCGGTATTCGGAATCGCCGCCCGGAATCGGCGTGAAGACGTACTGGTCGCTCTTGCTGTAGCGGTAGATCGTGTCGTGGTTCTTGGGGAAGTTCGTCTTGGTGTTGGACATCTTGCCGTAGTGCCAGACGAGTTCGTTGCGGAAGTTCCCTGCTCCGAAGACGCCGTCCAGCAGCTGGCGGATATAGGAGTTGGCCGTGTTGTCGCAATGCAGGTACAGGGTCCCGGTTGGTTTGAGGATGCGGTGGATTTCGATGATCCTGACGGACATGTAGCACATGTAGGCGGCCATGCCGTCGCTGTGCAGGTAGCGGGCCGCCTCGATCACGCGGTGCAGGCCCTCGAAATTCTCCTCCAAGCCCTTGAGCCAGTCTTCGTGGATGTCCCGTTCCCATGACCAGATGTCGGTGAAGCCCGCTTCCGAGCCTTCCGGCAGCACCACGCCGGCCTTGCGGGCGTCCGCAGCCGCGTGGATGCCCCAGCGGGCCAGCAGGCGGCGCTCGATTTCCCGCTCCTGACCGGTGAGCGGCGGCTTCAGTTGATCGCTCACGAACTCGTCGTGCTTCGAGAACGGAGGGTCGATCAGGATCAGATCGATGCACTCGTCGTTGAGGCTGCGCAGGAATTCGAGGTTGTCGGCGATGTAGACGCCGCGGTTGATCGCGTTGAGTTCGGCCACCTGCGGGCGACGGCCGCCTTCCCTAGCCGCGGCTGCGGGGGCGGGGGGCGGGGGGGATGTCGGGCTTGCGGCGGGGGCGGTCTTTGGCGATTTCGCGCTGGGCGCGGCGCTCTTCGCGGGCGGCGCGGCGCTCGGCGATCTTCTTGTCGACCAAGTTGTCGTAGTCGGCCTGGCTGAGCGGGTCCTTGCGGGGGGGCTTCTTGATCTGCGGGTGCTCGTAGGGACGGGCCTTGGTGGGGAGGTAGGTGACCTCCTTGCCGAGGTGCCAGTAGGTGCCCTTGTCGGGGATGCGGCGGGGGTAGCCCTGGCGCATGATGTAGGCGGAGAAGCTGGAGGGCATGACCCGTTCGCACTCCTCATCGCAGACCGGGCAGGGCTGCGGTTCGGAGGCCTCGCGCACGGGCCTGACGATCTCGAAGATCCCGTTGCACTCCTCGCAGAGGTATTCGTAGAGCGGCATGCGGTTCCCCTCTCAGCGCCCGCGGCGCGGCTTTGCGGCGGCGTCGACGGCGCGCACGAATGCGGCGCTGCGCAGGCGGCCTTCCAGCACCTCCCCGGTCGACGCCTGGAGATGCCGGTCGAGTTCGGCCGCCGCATCGCGCCCGATGCGCACGCCGCCCAGCGCCTCCGCCGGCGACCGCCTCATAAATCGTAGCAATCGAAAGGCCGAAGACGACAGATGCGCCCCGGCGCCGACCCGGTGGCAGGCCGGGCAGACCGCTCCGCCGTCCCGCGCGCTGAACCCGTTCCCCTCGGGCCCCAGCTTTTCGCCGCACAGCACGCAGCGCTCCAGCTCCGGCCGGTAGCCCTGCGCATCGAGATAGCGCAGGGCGAACCAGAAGCCCGCAGCGGCCGGTTCGGGCAGTCGGCACAGCGCCGCCAGCCCGGTGCAGAGCAGGTCGAACACGATCCGCCCCGGCACGTCGAACTCGGTGCTGCGGTCGACCAGTTCGCAGATCTCGGCCGCCCGTCCGAGCCGCTCGACGTCATCGTGCAGCGCGGTGAAGGCGTCGGTGGTCTGCGCGCCGGTGATCACGAACAGGTCCCGGCCCTGCGCCAGCTGGAACTGCCCGCGGGTGATCTCGGCCACGTGGCCGGCGAGCTTGCTCTTCGGCTTGCGGATGCCGCGGGCGACCGCTTCGACCCGCCCTTGCGCCGGCGTCAGCAGCACGCAGACTTTGTCGGCATCGCCGATCGGCCGCTGCCGCAGCACTACCGCTTCGCTGCGCCAGCTCCGCGGCGGCGGCACGGCTCACTCCGCCTCGTCGACCGCGACCCGGTGGGTCATCGCCGCCCGCAGCGTGCGCTCGTCGGCGAACTCCACGTCCGCGCCGACGGGCAAGCCGTGCGCGATCCGCGTGACCTTCACGCCCATCGCGCCGATCACCCGCGAGAGGTAGCCGGCGGTGGCATCGCCTTCGAGGTTCGGGTTCGTGGCCAAGATCACCTCGGCGATCGCCCCGTCGCCCAGCCGCTGCAGCAGCTCGCGCACCTTCAGGTCTTCCGGGCCGATCCCGTCCATCGGCGAGATCGCCCCGTGCAGCACGTGGTAGCGGCCGTCATGCGCCCCGGTGCGCTCGATCGCCATCACGTCAAGCGGCTCCTGCACCACGCAGACGGCCCCGCTTGACCGTTCCGGGTCGGCGCAGAGGGCGCAGGGGTCGGACTCGGTGATGTTCTGGCAGACGCCGCAGAGGGCTGTGCGATCCTTCACTTCGAGCAGGGCCTCGGCCAGCCCCTCCGCCTCGCGCCGCGGCGCGCGCAGGACATGGTAGGCGAGCCGCTGCGCGCTCTTGGGGCCGATGCCGGGCAGCCGGTTGAATGCTTCGATTAACCGGGCGATCGCGGGCGGCGTGGCGGATGAGCGCTGCATGCCGGCGCCGGTCGAGCCGCCGCGCCCGCGATCAGGTCAGCCCCGGCAGATCGAGGCCCTCGGTCAGCCCCGACATCCGCTCGGCCGACAATGCTTCGAGTTGATCCTGCGCCTCATTGACCGCCGCCACGATCAGGTCTTGCAGCATCTCGGTGTCCTCCGGGTCGACCACGTCGGGATCGATCGCGATCTCGCGCAGCTTGTGGTCGCCGCCCAAGGTGGCGGAGACGACGCCGCCGCCCGCGGTTCCGGTCACCGTGGCGTCCTTCAACTCGTCCTGCGCGGCCGCCATCTTGGTTTGCAGTTCCTGGGCCTGCTTGAGCATCTCGGGGTTCAAGCCGCCGGCCATGGCCGCGCCCTGCCCGCGCGCCGGTTTGCGCGCCTGCCGGTACATCCCGCCCTTTCGCGCCATCGAGGCCTCCGCTTCGCCTAGTGCACGACCTTCGCGCCGAACCGGTCGCGCGCCTCGTCGGCAAGGCTATATGACGGCTCAGCCGGAGGAGGCGCGGCCGGAGCAAGCGGAGAGGGAGCCTGCGGTTCGGGCGCGGCGGGCTGCGCGGGAGTCGCGGGAGCCGGCGCGTTCGGCGGCGGATTGGCGGGGGCGCGATCGATCGCGGTGCAGCGGATCGACACTTCGCGGCCCAGCACGTGCGAAAAGGCCGCCGAGACCGCGGGCAGGTTCCCCTCGATCTCGCCTTGGTGGAAGCTCTGAAAGTTCGGCAGGAAGCCCAGCGTCAGCCCGCTCTCGTCCTGTTCGACGACATGGCACGACCCGTTCAGCATCGCGCTCAGCCGCCCGTTCTTGGAAGTCCGCAGCTGATCCCGCACTGCCCGCAGCAAGTCGGCTGCGGCACCTCCCGCCGCAGCTGCGGCGGGGCGTTGGGGCTCGTCTGCCACGGCCGCCGTGCGCGCCGGCGGCGGTTCCGCTGCAGATCGTTGCCGTTGGGCGGCCTGCCGATCAGGCTGGGCGGATCGCTGGCGCTGCGGGGGCGCCGCGGCACGCTGCCGCTGCTCTGCGCGCTCGGCCCGAGGCGGGGCCGCTTGGCTCCGGGCCGGCGCGTAGATCAGGTCGGCTAGCGCCAGTTCGAGCGGCAGCGGATGCCAGGGATCCGCCCGCAGGTCGGCCGCGGCGAAGGCGCGGAGGGCGGCCACCGCGGTCTGGGCTTCCGCGCCCGTGCTCGCCTCGCGCAGCCGCTCCAGCTCGGGCGCGCTCAGGGAGAGCGCTCCGTCCGCCTTGGTCAGCATCAGGACGATGTAGCGCAGGTGCGTCACGACCTGCTTCTTGAACCGCTGCAAGTCGACCGCGTCGGACTGCACCTCCCCGATCACCGTGAGCCCCGCGGCCAAGTCCTTCTTCAGCGCCGCCGCCGCCAAGTCGAGCGACCGGGCGTCCGGCGACAAGCCGAGCGTCTCCTGCGCCTGCTCCAGCGAGATTTCGCCGCCCACCGTCGTCCAGACCTGTTCCAGCAGGTTGACCGCGTCGCGCAGCGATCCGGTCGATTCCCGCGCGATCAGCCGCAGCGCTTCGTCCGGGATCGCGAAGCCCTCTTGGTCCGCGATGGTGCGCAGCCGGCCGACGATGTCGTCGACGCTGACGCGGCGGAAGTCGAAGCGCTGGCAGCGGCTGAGGATCGTCGCCTTCAGCTGCTCCGGATCAGTCGTGGCGAGGATGAAGACCACATGCGGGGGCGGCTCCTCCAGCGTCTTCAGCAGGGCGTCGGCCGCCGCGTCCGTGAGCTGGTGCACCTCGTCGATCAGGTAGACCTTGAAGCGGGCGGCGCTGGGCTGGTAGTTGGCGCGTTCGCGCAGATCGCGGATGTCGTCGATCCCGCGGTTGCTGGCGGCGTCGATCTCGATCAGGTCGAAGCCCAGGCCGTCGTCGCCGCCGCCCAAAGCGCCGGCCTGCGGCGCGATTCCGTTGATCGCCCGCGCCAAAATCCGCGCCGTCGTGGTCTTGCCCGTCCCGCGCGGCCCGCAGAACAGGTAGGCGTGCGAGATCCGGTCCTGGGCGATCGCGTTCTCCAGCGTGCGCACCACGACATCTTGGCCGACGACCTCGGAGAAGTCGCCCGGCCGCCACTTGCGGTAGAGAACGGTGCTGCTCATCTGCTCGCCATCATCTGGGCAGAGGCTACCCCGCAGCGCCCGAATGCGCCGACGGCAGAAGCGGGCGGGCCGCCGATTCGCGTCCCGCGCGCGCCAGCGCCCGCCGCTCCAGCTGCCGCATTTCCGCATCCTCGCCGGCCAACTCGTGGTCGTAGCCGAGCAGGTGCAGCGCGCCGTGGACTGCCAGCAGCGCCAGCTCGTCGGCCAGGCCGACGCCGCGCGCCTTCGCATTCCCCGCGGCCACGGGCAGCGCGATGATGATCGCCCCCAGATCGATCGCTCCGTCGGGACGCCGCAGCGCGGCGAAGTCCGTGTTGAACGACAACACGTCGGTCGCCTCGTCGAGCCCGGCGTAGCGGCGGTTCAGGGCCCGCACCGTGCGCGTGTCCGCGATTCGCAGCTCGACCGCGCGCGGCGTCCGCAACCGCTGCGCCGCGAACACGGCCCGGATGCATTCGGCGAGCGCCTCGGCGTCGCAGCGGTGCGCGTAGGCGGGGTCGACCTCGACATCGATTTGATGCGGGGCGGCCATGCCGCGGGGCATCCGCTCAGGTGAGGATGGCGGCGACGGCGCGCTCGGCCGCGTTGATCACCATCCCGGGCACGACGCCCATGATCAGCACGCCGGCGGTCACCAAGCTCAGCGTGGTCAGCACGGCCGGCGAGACGGCGACGCCCGCGCCCTCGGGCGCCTCCTCCTCCTCGCCCTCGGCGCGGTCGATGAACATCGCCTTGACGGGGCGCAGGTAGTAGGCCGCGCTGACCACGGTGTTCACCGTCCCGATCACTGCGAGCCAGGCCAGGCCGCTCTGCACGGCGGTCTCGAACAGGTAGATCTTGCCGAAGAAGATCGCCGTCGGGGGCAGCCCGATCAGGGACAGCAGCGCGAAGGCGAGCACGCCGGCCAGCCAGGGCGATTGCCGGCCCAAGCCGGCGTAGTCCGAAATCAGGTAGCTGCGGCGGTGGTTGGCGACCACGACGATCACGGCGAATGCGGCCAGGTTGGTCACCGTGTAGCCCGCGAGGTAGAACAGGATTCCGCTCGCGCCCAGCAGCTCGGAGCGGTCGGCGGAGATCGCGGCCAAGCCGATCAGCAGCGTGCCCGCCTGGGCCACGGACGAATAGGCCAGCATCCGCTTGATGTTGTCCTGCCGCAGCGCGAACACGTTGCCCACCACCATCGACAGCACGGCCAGCACCGCGAACACGGTCTTCCAGTGCTCGGCCAGCAGATCGTCGCCCAGCGCCTCGAAGAAGACGCGGATCAGCACGGCGAAGGCGGCGGCCTTGGAGGCGACCGAGAGGTAGGCGGCGATCGGGGTCGGCGCGCCGGTGTAGGCGTCGGGCACCCACATTTGGAACGGGGCCACAGCGGCCTTGAAGCCGAAGCCCGCGATCAGGAACACGGCGGCGAGCAGGAGCGCCTCCTGGTTGCCGGAGCCCTGGGCCGCGATGTAGGCGGCGATCTCCGAGAGGTTCGTGCTGCCGGTCAGGCCCAGCAGCAGCGCCATCCCGTAGAGCAGCACGGCCGAGGCGATCGCGCCGGTGACCAGGTACTTGAGGCCCGCTTCGCTGCCCCAGCGGTCCTTGTGGAAGCCGACCAGGATGTACTGGGAAACCGAGGTCAGCTCGAGCGCGATGAAGATCGTGATCAGGTCGCGCGACCCGGCCAGCAGCTGCAAGCCGGCGGTGCTGAACAGGATCAGGGAGAGATATTCGCCCCCGCGCGAGGGCACCCGGCCCAGGGTCTCGCGTGACAGCAGCACCGCGGCGATGGCCGCGCCGGCCAGCAGGAACTGGAAGAAGGCGGCGAAGCGGTCGAAGACCAAGGCTCCGCCGAAGCCGGAATCGCCGATGTTGCCCGACGTGAACAGCGCCGCCGAGTAGATCACCGAGGCCAGGATCGCGGCGACCCCGACCGCCGAGAGTGCCGGCTTGCGGCCGGGCAGCAGGTCTGCCACCAACAGCAGCAGGCCGCTTCCCAGCAGCACGATCTGCGGGCCGAGCAGGTTGACGTCCGCGCCCATCATCTGCCTCCCGCGGCCGAAACGACCGCCCCGACGCCGTCGGCGATCGGCTGCACGCCCTGCGTCAGCAGGTCCATCACCACCGCCGGGTAGACGCCGAGCAGCACGATCAGGGCGGTCAGCACCCCGATCGCGGCGAACTCGGTCCAGTGATCCGCATCGCCCAGTCCGGACCATTTCTCGTCCTTGGGGCCGAAGAAGGTGCGCTGGAGCGCCCAGAGGATGTAGGCGGCGGCCAGCAGCACGCCGACCAAGGCGACCGCGACCGGCGCCTCATGCACCGGGAACGCGCCGAGGAAGATCGTGATCTCGGCCACGAACCCGGCCAAGGCGGGCAGGCCGAGCCCGGCCAGGCCGGCGAAGACCATCCCGATGCCGAGCAGCGGCATGTAGTGCATCAGCCCGCGCATCTCCGCGATCTGCCGCGTGTGGGTGCGGTCGTAGACCAGGCCGACCATCACGAACAGCATCCCCGTGATCAGGCCGTGCGTGACCAGCTGCAGCGCAGCGCCGCTCATTCCCGTCACCCCCAGCGCCGAGACGCCCAGCAGCACGAATCCCATGTGCGAGACCGAGGAATAAGCGACCAGCCGCTTCAGATCGGTCTGGCGCACCGTGATCACGGCCCCGTAGACGATCGAGACGGTGCCGATGATCGCCAGCGCCAGGTCGGCGTCCGCGCCGACATCGGGCATCAGCGTGAACAGCAGGCGCAGGATTCCGTAGCCGCCCATCTTGAGCAGCACGCCGGCCAGCAGCACCGAGACCGCGGTCGGCGCGTCCGTGTGGGCGTCGGGCAGCCAGGTGTGCAGCGGGGCGACGGGCAGCTTGATCGCGAAGGCGATCAGGATGAAGGCGAAGATGGCCTGCGCCGGCAGGAAGGCGGCGGCGATGTCGTCGGCGCGGATTTCGCGGAAGTCGAAGGTGCCGGCGGAGACGCCCAGCGCGAGGAAGCCGACCAGCATGAAGGCGGAGCCGAAGATCGTGTAGAGCACGAATTTCATCGCGGAGTAGTTGCGGTTGCCGCTGCCCCAGATGCTGATCAGCAGGAACATGGGCAGCAGTTCCAGCTCCCAGAAGAGGAAGAAGAAGATCAGGTCGAGCGAGGTGAAGACGCCGAGCACCGAGGTCTCCAGCACCAAAATCCAGATGAAGTACTCCTTGGGCCGCAGGTCGATCCGCCAGGAGACCAGCACCGCGACGGTCGTGAGCAGCGTCGTGAGCAGCACCAGCGGCATCGACAGGCCGTCCACGCCGAGCGCGTAGGTGACGTTGAAGCCCAGCGAATCGGCCGAGATCCAGGCGATTTCGTCGACGAACTGGAAGCCTTCCTCGCCGCGGTCGAAGAGGATGAACATGACCAGCGAGACGATCAGCGCGGCCAAGGTCGCGCCGAGCGCGATCCAGCGCGACTGCTGCTGGACGGTGCCGGGCGTGTTGGCGAACAGGCCCTGCGTCGGCATCCGCCGGCCGGGCAGCAGCAGGATCAGCACAGCCCCGACGATCGGGATGAAGATCAGCAGCGAGAGGACGGGGAAGGCCGGATCCATCTCAGCTCCCTAGAACAACGCGACCGCGGCCCAGATCAGCACGCCGGCGATCGCGATCGCCAGCGCGCCGCTCTGCACCCAGCCGTTCTGCACCACCCGCGACAGCGATCCGACCGCCAGCGCGTCCCGCCAGACCCGGTTGACCGCGCCGTCCACCGCCGCCCGGTCGAACTCCGCCGCCGCCCGCGCGATCCCGCGGTAGAACACCCGCCGCGCCAGCAGCTGCTCGCCCAGCCAATCGAGGTAGAACAGATTGACCGCGAATCTCTGTGCCTCCGGAATCGGCCACAGCTTGCCGATCCCCGTGCCGCGGATCCGCTCGCGCTGCTGCATGAACAGCCAGGCCGCCCCGCCGCCGGCCACGGCCAGCACGGTCGAGATGATGAACACCGCCCAATCCCAATGGAAGTGCCCTTCATGCGGATGCGGCAGCGCGCCGCTGACCAGCGTCTCGAACGCGCCGTCGATGACCAGCAGGCCGATCGGCACCGTGATCACGGCCAAGATGATCAGCGGCGCGGTCATGCTGCGCGGCGACTCGTGCGGGTGGGCCGGGTCGGCCCCGTGCCCGCCGGGCTCCGGTTCTTCGCCGCCGCGGTACTTCCCAAAGAAGGTCATGTGGATCGCCCGCACCATGTAGACCGCCGTCAGCGTCGCCGCGATCAGCCCCATCGCCGCGATGCCGGCGTTGTTGTTCCAGGCCGTGATCAGGATCTCGTCCTTGGACCAGAATCCTGAGAGCGGGAAGATGCCGGCCAGCGCGAGCGTTCCGATCGCGAAGGTGATGAACGTGATCGGCATCAGCGTCCGCAGCCCGCCCATTTTGCGCATGTCGAAGGTGTTGGTCGAGTGGTTGACCGAGCCCGAGCCGAGGAACAGCATCGCCTTGAACATCGCGTGGGTGAAGAGGTGGAACACGGCCGGCGCGTAGCCGCCCACGCCCAGCGCGAACATCATGAACGCCAGCTGGCTGATCGTCGAATAGGCCAGCACCCGCTTGATGTCGGTCTGCACCAGCGCCAGGATCGCCGCGCCCACGGCCGTGCCGGCCCCGATCCAGGCGATCATGTCGGATGCGGTGGCCGAGGCCTCCAGCACCGGGAAGAAGCGCGCCAGCAGGTAGACGCCGGCCGCCACCATCGTGGCCGAATGCACCAGCGCCGAAACGGGCGTGGGCCCCTCCATCGCGTCGGGCAGCCAGATGTGCAGCGGGAACTGCGCGCTCTTGCCGACCGCGCCGGCGATCAGCCCCAGCGCGAACAGCGTGATCGCCGCCTGGCTGATCATCGCGCCGGCGATGATCAGCATCTCCGCGCCCTCGTTGATCTCCGCGATGTTCAGCGTCCCCGCACGATCCCAGATCAAGATCATCGCCGCCAGCAGGCCGAGGTCGCCCAGCCGCGTGACCAGAAACGCCTTCTTCGCGGCGGCGGCCGCCGAGGGGCGGTGGAACCAGAAGCCGATCAGCAGGTAGGAGGTGAGGCCGACCAGCTCCCAGAAGGCGAACAGCATCAGCAGGTTGTCGGCCAGCACCAGCCCGATCATCGAGGTGGTGAACAGCGCCATGAAGACGAAGTAGCGCGCGTAGCCGCGGTCGCCCTGCATGTAGCCGGTCGAGTAGACCTGCACCAGCAGCGAGACGAACGTGACCACCACCAGCATCAGCGCCGAGAGCCCGTCGATGCGGATGCCCAGCTCGACCGTCAGCGGGCCCGCGCTGAACAGCTCGTAGGGCGAGAAGGGCAGCGGCAGCCCGTTGCCGGTCGCCACGTCGATCAGCCCGATCAGGGCCAGCACGAAGGCGATGAAGAGCGCCGCGATCAGCGCGCTCGACGCCATCCGTTCGCCGCAGACGACGTCGAAGCGCGGATGGTGCGCCCACTGCGGCCAGTTCACCGCGCGCTTGCCCGGCAGCCGCGGCTCCAGCGCGACCCAGCCGGCGACCACGAAGGCCGTCAGCGGCAGGAAGAGGATGGTCCAGTACGCCGTTTCCGACATCGCCTAGACCTTCCGCAGGATTTCGCGCGCCACGTGCGTCTTCGAATCGGGCACGTACATCAGCACCGGGGCCATGTCGCCCTCATCCTCGCGCCCCGCCTCGACCACGATCCGCACCGAGACCCCCTCGGCGAACAGCAGCTCCCGCCACGTGTCGGCGATGTAGCGGTTCGGTGCGCGCATCAGCTCGGCCCACATCGTCAGCCCCGCAGCAATCTGGTCCGGTCCACGGAGATCGTGTGCCGGTTGCGGTACACCACCAGCGCCATCGCCAGCCCGACCGCCACCTCCGCGGCGGCCACGGCGATGATGAAGACCACGAAGATCTGCGACGACAGCGCCACCTCGGAGGCGCTGAAGCGGCTGAACGCGATCAGGGTCAGGTTCACCGCGTTGAGCATCAGCTCGACCCCCATCAGCACCGCCACCGCGTTCTTCTTGGTCAGCGCGATGAAGAACCCGAGGCAGAACAGGATCGCCCCCAGCGCCAGGTATTCCTCCAGCCCGATCGTCATGATCCGCCTCCCGCGGCTTCCGACTCCTCCTCCACGATCGGCGGGTCCACCGGGTTCTCCGCGCCTTCCCCGCCCGTCTCCGCCTCCGCGGCGAGGCTGGCCGCGTGGATCGGCTTGTCTTCGTCATCCTCGCGCGCGAGGGCGATCGCGCCGACCAGGGCCGCGGTCAGCAGCACCGCGCCGATCTCGAAGGGCAGCACGTACTCGTTGATCAGGCTCTCGCCGATGATCCGCGCCTGCTCCGCGACCGGCGCGGCCTGCACGGCTCCCCAATCGGTGTCGATCGCGACGTAGACCATCGCCACGGCCAGCAGGAAGGCCGCCGCGATCGCCGGGATCCGCAGCGAGCCCTCGGCGTTGTCGCGCTCCGCGCGCGGGGTCAGCATGATCGCGAACAGCATCAGCACCGAGATCGCGCCCACGTAGATCAGGACCTGCACCACGGCGATGAAGTCGGCCGAGAGGGTCAGGTACAGCCCGGCGATGCCCAGCATCGCGATCACCATCCAGATCACCGCGTGGATCAGGTTGCGGCTGAAGATGATCATCGTCGCGCCGCCGATCGTCATCGCGGCCAGCGACCAGAACGCCAGGTGGAAGCCGAAATCGCTCACGCCGTCACCCGCCCGCCCCGGGCGCGCCGCCCGCCACCGTCTTGCCCGCCGCCGGCTCGCGCGATTCCGCCGCGAGTTCCCGCGCCGCGCGCAGACCGCCGATCCGATCGCGGACCAGCGTCGTCCGCGCCGGCCGCCGCAGCTCCGGCGCGCGGGAGACCCGCGCGAACAGCGCGATCAGCCCGATCGTCAGCGCGAAGTTCAGCACGATCATCAGCGGCAGCGCGATCGTCGTGTCCCAGCCGTAGTTCACGATCAGGGTCCGCTCCACCGCGGCCACGGCCACGAAGATCAGCGTCGCCGGCACCAGCGCCTTCCAGCAGAAGCCCATCAGCTGGTCGACCCGCAGGCGGGGCAGCGTTCCCCGCGTCCAGATCAGCAGGAAGTAGACCGCGGCCGTCTTGGCCAGCAGGATGATCCAGCTGGGCACCCACTGATCCAGCCCCCAGAGCCACCAGCCGCCGAGGAAGAAGGTGGCGATGAAGCCGGAAACCACCAGCGTGTTGCCCAGCTCGACCGCGTAGAACAGCCCGAAGCGCATGCCCGAATACTCGGTGTGGTAGCCGGCCACGATCTCGGATTCCGCCTCGGAGATGTCCGCCGGCGTGCGGTTCAGCTCGGCCGAGGCGGCGAAGAAGAAGGCGATCGCGGGGAGCGGCAGCAGCAGGATCAGGATCAGGTCCTCCTGCTGCTGCCATTGGACGATCCCGTTCACGCTCATCGTGCCGGCGAAGATCACCACCGCCAGCAGCGCCAGCACCATCGGCACCTCGTAGGAGATCGACATCGCCACGGCGCGCATCGCGCCGAGCAGCGAGTACTTGTTGTTCGACGACCAGCCGGCCATGAAGATCACCAGCACCGCCGTGCCGGAGACCGCCAGCAAGAACAGCACGCCCACATTCAGGTCGGCCACCGACATCCGCGGCCCGAACGGCAGCACGCCCCAGATCAGCAGCCCGGGCACGAAGATCAGCACCGGGGGCAGGAAGAAGATCAGCTTGTCCGCCGCCCGCGGGGAGAGCTGCTCCTTGAGGATCAGTTTGATCGCGTCGGCGACCGGCTGCAGCAGCCCGCGCGGGCCGACCCGGTTGGGGCCGTAGCGCTGCTGGAAGCGGGCGATCACCTTCCGCTCCACCCAGATCAGCACCAGCAGGGTCGGGCCGATCACCGCCAGGATCCCGAGCGATCCGAGCAGCCCCGTCACGATCGAGGACAGCCAGTCGGGGCCCCAGTCCCCGATCCAGTCGGTGATCAGGCGGCTCAGGTTGTTCAGGTCCCTGAAGTCGTACCACGGGCCGGCCGGCGCTTCGGGGTTCATCGGTCAATCTCCCCGACCACGATGTCGATCGAGCCGAGCGTCACGATCGCGTCCGCGAGCGTGCCGCCGACCGACATCTCCTTCAGCGCCGAGAGGTTGATCAGGCTCGGCGGCCGGCAGTGGAAGCGGTAGGGCGCGGGGCCGCCGTCGCTGACCAAGTAGAAGCCCAGCTCCCCGCGCGGGGATTCGACCCGGGCGTAGACCTCGCCCGGGTCCGGCCGCGCGTGCAGCGGCACGTCGGCCAGCCAGGGGCCGTCGGGCATCCGCTCGCAGACCTGCTCCAGAATCCGCAGGCTCTGCTTCACCTCGGCCATCCGCACCAGGAAGCGGTCGAAGCAGTCGCCGCGCTCCCCCACCGGGATCTCGAATTCGTAGTCCTCGTAGCCGCAATAGGGGTCCGCCTTGCGCAGATCCCAGGGCACTCCGGTCGCGCGCAGCACGGGGCCGCTGATCGAGGAGTTGATCGCCATCTCCGGGCTCAGCACCCCGATTCCGCGCGCCCGCGCATGCAGGATCTCGTTCTCCATCAGCAGCGCTTCGTAGTCCGCGATCCGCGACGGCATGTCGTCGAGGAACTGGCGCAGCGCCGGCATCAGCCCGTCCGGCAAGTCGAACGCGACCCCGCCGATCCGCATGTAGTTGGTCGTGAGGCGGGCGCCGCAGGTCATCTCGAACATGTCGAGCACGCGCTCGCGGTCGCGGAACATGTGGAAAAGCGGCGTGTGCCAAGCGCCGCAGTCGTTGATGAAGGTGCCGTTGGCCATCGCGTGGCTGGCGACCCGCTGGAGCTCGGCGAAGAGGACGCGGATGGCCTGCGCGCGGGGCGGAACCTCGACGCCGAGCAGTTGCTCGGCGGCGAGGCAGTAGGCGAGGTTGTTGGACATTGCGGCGAGGTAGTCGATCCGGTCGGTGAAGGGGATGTTCTGGGTGAAGGTGCGCTCTTCGGCGAGCTTCTCCATCGAGCGGTGCAGGTAGCCGATCCGCATCTCGGCGTCCTGCACGATCTCGCCGTCAAGCGTCACCTTGAGGCGGAAGACGCCGTGCGTGGACGGGTGCTGGGGGCCGAGGTTGACGACGACGGGCTCGGAGCCGTCGCCGGCGACGTCGATCGTGCCGGTCATCGCGCTCGCGGTCGCCTCGGAGGCGGTCGAGGTGGTCATTCAGCCGCCTCCTCGCCGTCGCCGGCTTCCGCAACCGCCGTTTCCGGCGATGCGGGATCGTTCGGATGCACCGGCCGCTGCGGGACGCTGCCCGGCACGGGCCAGGCGTTGACCGACTGCTGCGAATCCTCCGTCTCCGCGGCCTCGTGCGGGAAGCCGGGCAGCCCGGCGCGGACTTGGCCGGGCATTTGCAGGAAATCCTTGCGCAGCGGATGGCCCGGGAAGCCCTCCCAGAGGAACATCCGGCGCAAGTCGGGGTGCCCCTCGAAGCGCACTCCGAATAGGTCGTAGACCTCGCGCTCCTGCAAGTGCGCCCCGTGGTAGACCCCGGTCAGCGAGGGCGCTGCCGGATCCTCCCGATCCCCGGTTCCCGCACGCACTTGCAGGATGTGGTTCCGATCCAGCGACTGGAGGTGGTAGATCACCTCGATCTCGAGCTCGCGGTCGACCGCCGTCAGGTTGCAGAGGAAGGCCAAATCGGAGCGTTCGTCGTCCCGCAGCGCGCGCATGACCTCGACCAGCGAGCCGCGCTCCACGGCCAGCACGCCGTCCGCATCCCGCGCCGCGCCCGGCGCCGCGGCGTCGGCGATCGCCACGGCCGCGCCGATGTCGAAGCGCGCCGTCATCAGCGCCACTCCAGCGCTTGGCGGCGCCACTCGTAGACCAGCCCCAGCGCGAGCACGAAGATGAACAGCAGCATCGCGCCCAGCCCCGCCAGCAGCACCGAATCCAGCGCCACGGCCAGCGGGAAGAGGAAGATCACCTCGACGTCGAAGAGCACGAAGATCAGCGCCACCAGGTAGTAGCGGAAGTTGAACTGGACCCAGGTGGGCCCCTCCGTCTCGACCCCGCACTCGTAGGTGTCCGACTTGACCGCGTTGGGCAGGTGCGGGCGCAGGCCGAAGCGGTAGGCGGCCCAAGAGGCCACCAGCGGGATGGAGGGGAACAGGATCGCGAAGAGCAGCAGGATCCCGAGATGGCCGTACTGCTCCAAGACCACGCCGCGAGCCCTTCCCAGCCGTCCCGTCGCGCCCGCGTCTTCGGCGCTCGCCCGCGCCCGCAACCGGACGCGCCGCCTCTCCGGGACCAGCGCGGGCGATTATAGGCGCGACCCCCGACTCGCTCAATCGCGCAGCCCTCGTCCGCGCTCCCGCCCGGCCGGCCCGGCGGAAGCCGCGGCGACGCGCTGCTAGACTGAGTGGCCGCGGCTCCCGCCGTGCTTTGGAGACCCCATGCTGATCGACCTCCACAACCACACTTGGCCCAAGTCCCACGATTCCGTCCTCGACCCCCGCGACCTCGCCCAGCGGGCCAAGGACGCCGGGCTCAACGGCATCTGCCTGACCGAGCACGACGCGCTCTGGAAGGAAGAGGATGCGCAGGCCATCGCCGAGGAGATCGGCATCATCGTCATCCCCGGCTGCGAGGTCAGCACCGACGAGGGCCACATCCTCGCCTGGGGCATGGAGAAGTACGTCTTCGGCATGCACCGCGTCGAACGCCTCGCCGAGCATGTCCGCGAGCGCGGCGGGGCGCTCGTCGCCGCCCACCCCTACCGCCGCCAGATCGCCTGGAAGGACGACCCCGGCGATTGGGCCCAAGCGCTCGACAAGGCCTCCCGCAACATCGCCTACGGCCACTGCATCGCGCTCGAAGTCCTCAACGGCCGCGGGCGCGAACGCGAGAACAACTTCAGCGTCGACCTCGCCTCCATGCTGGAGATGCCCGGCACCGCGGGCACCGATTCCCACGCCGTCCACGACATCGGCAAGGTCGCCACGTGGTTCGAGACCGACGACATCAGCACATGGCAGGACCTCGTCCGCGAACTCAAGACCGGCAACTTCCACGCCGTCGACATGGAGACCCAAGAGGAAATCATGATCCCCGTCCGCGAACGCTCCTTCACCCTCGTCGCCGCCGGCTCCTGAGCCTGAGCCGCCGCTCGCGGCCGCGCCATTGATTCGAGCGCCGCGCCCCTCTATCTTCCCCCCAACGCCTCAAGCCAGCTCCGCGCCCGACCTCGAGCGGGCGCTGCATGAAAGGGACGCCGATGGCAGACAAGGCTGAGTTCGAGTCGGTCATCACCGACGAAATGCGCGCCCTGATCGGGGTGGAAGGCCCCGAGACCGTGGGCGAGCTGACCACCACCAGCGTCCGCATGTTCGCCCGCGCCGTCGGCTACGAGGATGCGGCCTTCTACGACGAGGCGGTCGCCCGCGAGCGCGGCTACCGCAGCCTGCCGGCGCCTCCGGGATACCTCGGCACGCCGATCTTCAACCCCGCCGAATCCGACCCCACCTTCGGCGGGCGCCGCGGGCAGGGCTTCCGCTCCCCCTACCCGCTGATCCTCAACGGCGGCACCGACATCGAGTACACCGGGGAGCAGATCTGCGCCGGCGACGTGCTCCGCTCGCGCACCAAGCTGGAGAGCCTGGGCGAGCGCTGGAGCGGGGCGCTGGGCGTGCCCATGCTGATCGCGGTCTCCGCCACCACCTACACCAACCAGGACGGCAAAGTCGTCGCAATCTCCCGCGGCACCGGCATCTCCTACCCCCGCTCGGGCGAGTAGGCAGGAAGGACAGCAGCATGGCCGAACAGATCTACTTCGAGGACGTCGAGGAGGGGGACAGCATCCCCTCGCTGGAGAAGAATCCGACCAGCCAGCAGCTCGTCTACTGGGCCGCGGGCTCGGGCGACTTCTACCAGATCCACTACGACACGCGGTACGCGCAGGACACCGGGCTCGACGACATCATCGTGCACGGGGCGCTGAAGCACGCCTTCCTCGGCGAGCTGCTCTGGCGCTTCGCCGGCCCCGACGGCCAGGTCAAGCGCGTCCAGTGCTCCTATCGCGGCATGGACCCCGCCGTGCAGGGCAAGAACGACACGGTCGACCAGAAGTTCACGCTCGAAGGCACGGTGACGCGCAAGTACACCGAGGGCGAGCGGAACTACGTGGAGCTGGACATCCGCGGCGTCCGCGCCGACGGCAGCGTCTCCACCCCGGGCGTCGGCATCGTCACCCTGCCCAGCCGCGGCTGAGCGCGCCAGCCGCGCATCTTGCCCGGCGCGCAGGCGCGTGCCGGGCAAGATGCCGAGCCGCTGCTAGCGAATTCCCTGATCGGGACCTTGCGCCGTCTTGGCCCGTCGCCCGCGGCCCCGCCCCCGCTGCACTGGCTGCGCGGCCTTGCGCTGATAGTCGCGATCCCAGAGCCACTCGCGCCGGACTTCCATCAGGTGGAACCGGTTCGGGCCGCGGCGGACGATGCCGCACATGCGGAAGCCGGCGCTGGCGAACGCGCGCTGGGCCCGCTCATTCCAATCCAGTGTGTGCAGGTAGATCCGCGTCAGCTGCGTCGTCGTGAAGGCATAATCGACGAGCAGGGTCACCGCCTCGCGGCCGGCGCCGCTGCCCCAGAACTCGCGCTCGCCGATGATGATCCCCAGCTCGGCCTCGCGGTGCGCCTGATCGACGTTGTAGAGCAGGATGTTGCCGATGTGCCGGCCGTCGACCGTTTCGATCGCGAACATGTTCCGGTAGTGCGTTTCGGCCTTCAGCTGCCAGCTCATCTGCTCGCGGAACTCCTCCAGCGAGAGCCTCGAGATCGGCACCGCGTCGAGCGTCGAGATTTCGTCGTCCGTGCGCCAGACCCAATCGCGGTAGGCGTCGTCGATGTGCTTGCGGCGCAGCTGGACGGAGCGTCCGACGGCGAACGGCGCGGGCGGGCGCATCGGTTCATTCCGCCCCGGCGCCCACCGGCTCGAGATCGGCGGGGGCGTCCCCGCGCTCCCGCCGGATCGCTCGGCCGTCCAGCATCGCAGCGGCGCGCTCCAGCACGTCGACCGTGTTGCGGTAGCTCACCCGCCGCATCGCATCCGCCATTCCGAACCAACGCACGTCGACGTGCTCGTGATCATGGTCCAGGAACGATCCTCCGGTCGCCCGCATCAGCCAGAAATGCACCTCCTTGTCGATCTTGCGCCCGCCGCCCGCCGCCTTGAAGCGGTAGCGCACGACCCCCACCTTGCGGTCCGCCTCGACCCGCAGGCCGGTCTCCTCGCGCACCTCCCGCAGCGCCGCCTCCCGCAGCCGCTCGCCCGAATCCCGCTTGCCCTTCGGCAGCCCCCAGCGCAGCGACGGCGTCTGCACCAGCACCACCTCCACGCCGGCCCCGCCGGGCGCGGCCCGCCAGACCACGCCGCCCGCGCTGACCGCCCGCTCGCGCCGGTTCCCGCCCGCCGCCTTCGCCCGTTCCCGTTTCAAGCATCACCTCTTTCGCGCGTCAATCCAGCGGATCCTCTTCCAGCAGCCGCGCCGCGTCCATCGCCTCCGCGACGGCCGCGCGCACCTCCGGCTCCGGGTGCGTCCGCAGCTCGGCCAGCCGCTCCAGCGCCTCTTCGCCGCCAATCTCGCCCAGCGCCAGCGCCACCGCCGACACCAGTTCGACCTCGGCCTCCGGTTCCGACAGCAGATCGACCAGCGCCGGCACCGCGTCCTCCGAACCGATTTCGCCTGCCGCCGCCACCGCCGCGATCCGCTCGTCGTCATCGGCCGCCCCGAACGCGCCCTCCAGCAGCGGCAGCCAGGCTTCATCCGCGCTCCGGCCCATCCCCCGCAGCGCCCCCAGCCGCAGCTCCGGCTCGTCGCTCCCGTAGGCGTCGTCCAGCAACGGGCCGATCCAATCGGCCTGCGCCACCGCCGCCCCCGCGATGGCGCTCGCCCGCACCGCCGGCTCCTCCCGCACGTCCTCCGCGATTCCCTTCAACGCCGCGAGCACGCCGTCCGCCGCCTCCGATTCGGCCCAGCCCAGCTCGACCCGCAGCGCTACTTCCCCCAGCGCCGAAACCGCCTCCAAGCGCACGCCCTCGTCCTCCTCGTCCGATGCGGCCGTCCGCAGCAGCGCATCCGTCGCGCCCGCCGTTTCGCAGCTCCCCAGCGCCGACGCCGCGACCGAACGGACCGACAAGTCTTCATCCGCCATCGCGGCCCGCAGCGCCGCGGTGAACTCGAGTCCCGCATGCTCGCCCATTGAATCGATCAGCTCCGACACCAATGCGAACCGCTCCGCGGGATCGAGCGCGCCGAACCGCTCCCGCACGACTCCCTCGACCCGCACCGACTCCCCGCTGATCGCCCGCAGGTCGCCGGCGTCCAGCGGCGTCCGCCCCTCATCGATCGCGGCGACCAAGCGCCCGATCGCATCTGCAGGGTCGCTGGCATCATCGGACACCGCTGCACTCCCTACTCGGGTCCCCGCGGAATCGCCAATCCGCGCATCAGCCTATCCCAACGATCAATTTCCACCTCTCACTCTCCCCGCGGCTCCCGCTCCATCAGCAGCGGGATCGCACTGCGCGGATCCAGGCCCTCGAACAGCACTCGGGAGACCAGCTCCGCCACCGGCATCGCCACGCCGGCCCGCTCCGCCAGTGCCAGCGCGACCGGCGTCGTTTCCACCCCTTCGACGACGCCGGCGGATGCGGCCAGCGCCTCTTGCAGCCCCATCCCGCGCCCGATCCGCTCGCCGAAGGCCCGATTCCGCGAGTGCGGGCTCATGCAGGTCGCCAGCAGATCGCCCATGCCGGAGAGCCCCGCGAACGTGGCCGCCTCGCCGCCCAACGCCGCTCCGAGCCGCGCCAGCTCGGCCAGCCCCCGCGTCATCAGCGCCGCCCGGGCGTTGTCCCCCGCCTCCAGCGCCACCGCCATGCCGACCGCGATCGCCATCACGTTCTTCAGCGCGCCGCCGAGCTCGACCCCCGCGACATCCCGGTTCGTGTACACCCTGAACGACGGCGAGGAAAGCAGATCGCGGACCAATTCGGCTGCCTCTGCGGAATCCGACGCCGCCACCGACGCCGCCGGCAAACCGCGGGCGATCTCGTCCGCGAGGTTCGGCCCTGACAGCGCCGCCACCGGCGCATCGCCCAATTCTCCGCGCAGCACCTCCGTCATCCGCAGCAGCGTCCCCCGCTCGATCCCTTTGGCCGCGCTCACATGCACCGCGGCCGACGGTACCCGGACCGCCCGCAGGTTCTCCCGCATCCGCTGCGCCGGAACGGCCCAGATCACCGCATCTGCATCGCCCGATGCCTCGGCGGCGAACGCGAGATCCGGGTGGGCGGCGGCGCATTGCCGCGCCTCCTCGGCCGAGCGGCAGAGGATGATCGCTTCGCCGCCCGCGCGCCCGATCAGCGACGCGAGCGTGCAGCCCCACGAAGTCGCGCCGACGACGACGGCCCGCACGGCGCTCAGCCCGTCTCCGCCGGGGCTTCGCCGAACACCCGCTCCGTCCCCGCCGCAATCCGCTCGATGTTGTCCCGATGCCCGATCACGATCAGCAGCCAAGCGCCCGCGGCGTAGCCGATGTAGGCATCGGCCAACCCGCCGGCTGCGGCGAACAAGCCCACCGCCGCCGCTCCCGCGGATGCCCCGGTCAGCACCGAGAGCGACATCACCCGGCTGCGCCAGAGCAAGGGCGCGGCCGCGGCGACCGCGCAGGCGATCGCGAACGGCAGCGCCGCCAGCGTCGCGCCCAGCGCCGTCGCGGCCCCGCGCCCGCCCCGGAAGCCCGCGAACAGCGGGAACTGGTGCCCCGCGATCGCCGACAGGCCGCCCAGCACTTCCCCGGTCGGGCTGTCGAACGCCGCCCCGATGATCAGGATCGGCGCGGCCCCCTTCGCCGCATCGACCGCCAGCACCAGCAGCGACCACTTGAGCCCCAGCCTGCGGAACGTGTTCGTCGCCCCCGTGCGCCCGCTCCCGCTGGCGCGGATGTCGCCGCCCCCGCGCCATTTGCCGACCCACAGCCCGGTCGGGATCGACCCCAGCAGGTATCCGACCGCCAGCCCGGCGATCCACGCCTCGATCATGCCGGCCTCATTCCCCGCCGTCCCGGCCGCGGAAATGCAGGCGCATCGACGCGCCCTCGAAGCCGAACGCCTCCCGCAGCCGCCGCTGCAGGTAGCGCTGGTACGAGAAATGGAGCGCCTCGGGCGCGTTCATGAAGAACACGAACGTGGGCGGCTCCACGCCGCTCTGCGTCGCGTAGTAGAAGCGCATCGGGCGGCCCTTGTGCGTCGGCGGCGGCCGCTCGGTCGTCCACTGCCGCAGCCGCGCGTTGAGCCGCCCCGTCGAGACCCGCACGCGGCGCTGCTCGGCCACGTGCAGCGCCGCCGCGACCACGCCGTCGACCGCCTCGCCGGTCAGCGCCGAAATCCAGATGATCGGGGCCCACGGCACGAACCGCGCCCGCCCGGCCAGCTGCCGCTCGCGGCTGCCGCGCAATCCGTCCTCCGCCTCCAGCAGGTCGATCTTGTTCATCACCAGCACGATCCCCGCGCCCGCGTTGAGCGCCATCTGGATCACGTGCTGGTCCTGCGAGGTGATCCCTTCGTGCGCGTCGATCACGATCGCCGCGACGTCCGCGCGCCCCGCGGCGGCGGAAGCGCGCCGCACCGAGGCCCGCTCGATGCCCGGCTCGATCCGCCCGCGGCGGCGGATGCCGGCCGTATCGACGAGCGAGACCGTCCGCTCCTCGAACGCCAGCTGCGCGTCCACCGCGTCCCGCGTCGTGCCCGGCACCTCGCTCACGATCATCCGCTCGTCCCGCAGCAGCGCGTTGACCAGCGACGACTTGCCCACGTTGGGCCGCCCGATGATGGCGAGCCGGCAGTCGACCCCGCCGGCCCGCGGCCCGGCCGCCTCGGGCAGGCCGGAGGTCGCAAAATCCAGCAGGTCGTCGATCCGCCGCCCGTGATGCGCCGAGATCACCTGCGGCTCGCCGAGGCCCAGCGCGTGGAACTCGGCCGCATCGGCCGCGATCCGCGCGTTGTCGGCCTTGTTGGCGCAGACGGTGACCGCCTGCGGCGCGTCCCGCAGCAGCTCCGCGACGTCCCAATCGGCCGCCAACGGCCCCGCCTGCGCATCGACCACGAAGATGATCGCGTCGGCCTCCGCCAGCGCCTGCCCGACCTGCGCGGCCACGGGTTCGGCATACGGGCCGGTCAGCTGCTCGCCGCGCAGGCCGCCGGTGTCGATCACCGTGAAGCGCCGCCCGCGCCATTCCGCCTCGCCGTAGTTGCGGTCCCGCGTCGTGCCCGGCTCGCCCCGCACGATCGCCTGCCGCCGCCCCACGAGCCGGTTGAACAGCGTCGACTTGCCGACGTTCGGCCGGCCCACGATCGCGACGACGGGCAGCGCCCGTTCCGCCCCGCCCGCGGCCGGTTCGCCGACTTCCGCCGCCGCTTCCGCCGTCGTCATCACCGCTCCTCCGGACGTTTCCAGCTCCGACTCACTGTATGCGGCCGCCGGCGGCGATCAGCCTTCCGGCTCCTCGTCCGACGAGGCCGGCTCCGGCGGCGGGGGCGCGAGCTCGATCGTCACGATCGGCGGCTCGACGTCCGCCAGCTCAAGCTGATCGGGCACCTCCGGTTCCGGCCGCACCTGGTGCGAGCCCGCGCCCAGCTCGACCGCGTCGTAGGTCAGCGCGGGCAGCGCCGCGCCGATCCGGGAGGCGATGACCGCGGGCCCGCGCAGCGTCAGCGTGACCGACGCCGGCTCGGCCGACGCCCGCCAGCCCGGCGGCACGTTCTCCAGCGCGATCCGCACCGGCACCCGCAGCTCGGTCATGATCGGGACGATCCGCACCGTCACCTGCACCTGCGTCTCCGCCGCCGCCTCGCCGGCCGCCGTCGCCAGCGGCACCTGCCGCACCACGGTCGCCGACTGCCCGTCGATCCGCACCAGCTGCGTTTCGACCACCTCCGCATCGGCGAACTCCTCGACCGTGACCACGAGCTCGACCGTGGGCGGGTCGACCGCGATCGAGGCCACCCGGAAGCCGTCGCGCGGCGTCCCCTCGACCCGCGCCCGCACGGTCGCCAAGCGGGGGAACAGCTCCTGCACCACCTCGACCGAGACCTGCGCGAAGCGCGGGCTGACCGCGACCCGCGGCACCCGCGCCCCCGCCGCCGTCCACGCTTCGAGCGGCGCCGAGCGGCTCAGCGGCACCGTCGCGCCCGCCAGGTCCAGCCGCGCCACCACCTCCGCGACCAGCTCGACGTCCGCCGACGCTCCCGTCACGGTGGCCGTCTGCGGAGCGACGGTCGGCGCGCTCGCGCTGAAGCCGAGCGGCGGCGAGTTCGCCGCCTCGACCCGCACCGGCACCTCGCGATCCTCGACCTGCTGCAGATCCACCACCGCCGTCTCGGGCTGCAC
The DNA here is from genome assembly GCA_965205165.1 of Dehalococcoidia bacterium. GTDB lineage: Bacteria > Chloroflexota > Dehalococcoidia > Bin125 > Bin125 > CBDESM01. The sequence continues at coordinate 2,568,770 of OZ242037.1, read as the reverse complement.
CGAACGCACCCGCACGCCCTCCACCAGCGATTCCACGCGCACCGGCAGGCTGTGGCGCCCCCGCGCCCTCCCGCCCGCGTCGACGACCGCCTCCAGGTCTTCCGGCGACACCTCGTCCAGATCATCGCTGCGCCCGATCACGGTGACCGACACCGGCAGCGGCTCGTTGGCCAGCGCGACATCCGCGGCCAGATTCTGGACGCCGACGGAGAGGCTGAAGCCGAGCCGCTGCTCGACCTCGCGGTTCTCCGCATCGACGATCACGAACCAGACCGCGAGCGACAGCGCGATCACGGTGGCGAGCAGGGTCGCCTCCTGCACCCAGCGCGGGCCGCTGCCGCGCAGGCGGCGCATCACGTGCCCGGCGCCGGCGCGCCTCCGCTCGCGCGCCCGGGTCTCCGATCCGCCGCGGACCCGGGCGGAAATTCGCCGTCCGCTTCCGGCTCGGCCGCCGCGACCGCGGCCGGCGGCATCCGCCAGCTGCGCCCGGTCGAACGGGAGACCCCGCCCTGCCGCGCCATCGCCCACTCCAGCTCCGCGCGATCGAGATCCGGCTGCAGCACCCCGCCCGACGCGAGCGAAATCGCCCCCGTCTGCTCCGAGACGACCACCACCAGCGCGTCGGTCTCGTTCGAGATGCCCACCGCCGCCCGGTGGCGGATGCCGAGCTCCGGCCCCAGCCCCCGCGCCGCGTCGGACGCGCGATCCGACGCGACGCTGCCCGAGGGCAGCGGCACGATGCAGCGCGCCGCCGCCACTTCGCCGGCGCGCAGCAGCAGCGCCCCGTCATGCAGCGGCGAGCCGCGCTGGAAGATGCTCGCGATCAGCTCCGCCGACGGCGCGCCGCCCACCCGCACGCCGGTCGCCGCCAGCTCCTCCAGCCCCGTCCCGCGCTCGATCACGATCAGCGCCCCGGCCCGTTCGCCCGCCGGCTGCGCCGCCAGCCGCGCGCTCGCCTCGGCCACCATCCCGATCAGGTCCCGCAGCTGCTGCCGCCCGCCCAGGCGGCCGCGCAGCGACCCGGCCCGGCCGACGTGCTCCAGCGCCCGGCGGAACTCCGGCTGGAAGACGATCAGCACGACGATGAACAGCACCGCCAGTCCGTTGTCCACCATCCAGCCCAGCACGACGGAGTCGAGCGCCCGCCCGAACACCGTCAGCAGCAGCACCACGATCACCATCCCGCGCACCACCGTCATCGCCGTCGTGCCCCGCAGCAGCCGCAGCGCCGCGTAGAGCACCACCGCGATCGCCGCCACCTCGAAGGCGCTGGCCCACGAGAAATCGGCGAATGCCCGCTCGATGCTGGCGAAGAAGCCGCTCACGTCCACCGCCCCGGCCCGGGCGCCTGCCCGCTCCGCGCGCCCGCATGCGCCGTGCAGCCAATCCTAAGCGAACCGCCCCGCGCTCAGCGCCGCTCAGCCGCCGCGCTCGAACAGCCAGCGCAGCAGCGCTTCCTGCGCATGCAGCCGATTCTCCGCCTGCTGGTAGACGACCGACTGCGGCCCGTCGATCACGTCCGCGGAGACCTCTTCGCCGCGATGCGCCGGCAGGCAGTGCATCAGCGCCGCCCCCGGCGCCGCCAGCGAGAGCAGCTCGGCGTCCACCTGGTAGCCGTCAAACGCTTCCAGCCGCGCCTTCGCCTCCACTTCCTGCCCCATGCTCGTCCAAGTGTCGGTGTAGACGACATCCGCCTCCGCAACAGCCTCGGCCGGCGAGCGCATCGCCCGCACCGATCCGCCCGAACCAGCCGCCCGCGCCCGCGCCTCCGCCAGCGACGGCTCGTCCAGCTCGTAGCCCTCCGGCGACGCGGCCCGCACGTGCATCCCCTCCGACGCGGCGCAGATCGCCAGCGAGCGCGCCACGTTGTTGCCGTCGCCGACGTACGCCAGCGTCCTCCCCGCGGCCCCGCCCAGCTCCCGGATCGTCAGCAGGTCGGCCAGCGCCTGGCAGGGATGCTCCCAATCGGACAGCGCGTTGACCACCGCAACGCCGCTCGACTCGCGCAGCTCTTCCAGCAGCCGCTGCTCGAACGTGCGGCAGATGATCAGGTCGCCCAGCCGGCCCAGCACGCCGCCGACGTCCGACGCCGGCTCGCGCTCGCCGAGCCCGACCTCCGGCGGCGACAGGTACATGGGTTCGCCGCCCAGCCGCCGCACCGCGAGTTCGAACGTGACCCGGGTCCGCAGCGACGGTTTCTGGAAGATCAGGAACGCCGTCCGCCCCGCCAGCACGTCCGCGCCGCCCGCGCCCGCCTTCCGCGCCGCCGCCAAGTCGAGCACTTCCGAGATCTCGCCCGCCGACAGGTCGCCCACGCGCAGCAGGGATCTCGTCATCTCGCCCTCCAGCGGAGCCTCCGGCCCATGCCGCAGCGCGGCAAGCGCTCACGGTACCAATCGCCGCCGCGCCCGCGCCCCCGTCGTTATGACGCCGATGCGCGGCAGCCCCTACCGGACAGCCGGAGGCGCACATAGCGTGTGCCGGTGAAGCGATTGTCCGGCCGGTTTCCCCCCGCTCCCCGCCTCCCCGACTTCGCCTCCGACGATTTCAGGCACCGGATCATCTGGCTCCCGGCCGTCGTCGCGGCCGCGGTGCTCTGCGCCGGACTCTTCGCGGCAGCGCCCGATTCGGACGGCCCATCGCGGGCCATCGTCCGGGCAGAGCACGAGCGGGAGCGCCCGCTCCCAGTCCACGCCGGCGCGCCGATCCGGATCAACGTCAACACCGCTTCCCAAGAGGAGCTGGAAACGCTCGACGGCATCGGCGAAGCCACCTCGACATGGATCATCGAAAACCGCCCGCTCGAGTGCCTGGAAGAACTGCTTGAACTCCGCTGGTTCCGCCCCGCCATGCTCGCGGAGATCGCGTCCGAGCTGACGACCGGACGCGCCTGCGGCCGATGAGCCCGCCTGCCCGTGCCGGACAGCGGGCGGCGGATCTGCTGAACGAATTCGGCGTCCGCCGCCTGCACCAGCCGCCGGTCCTCGTCTGGTCGGTCGTCTTCCTCGCCGGCATCGCGCTGCGGCTGGCGAACGCCGGGCCGTCCGTGCTCGGCGCGGCCGTCGCCCTCGCCGCGCTGTTCGGCATGCTGTCGGCTTGGCAGGCGCCGGAGCATGCGAGGCTCCGCCGCCTCTCGATCGTGCTGCTCGCCTTCGCCCCCTTGCCGCTCTTGGCCGGGCACTGGCACGCCGGCCAGCACGAACGCCCCGAGCCTTGGATCGACGCGCTGGCGGAACAGGAAGTCCTGCTCACCGGCATCGCCCAGCGCGACGACGAGCAGCGGCGGGGCCAGACGGAGCTGTGGATCCGCGGCGAATCGGTCCATGTCGCGGCCGAGGGGACGGAAACCTCCGCGCTGTTCCTCCTGCGCGCCCCGCCGGGCGTCGAAATCAAAGCCGGCGACCGCGTCCGCGCCCTGGCGGTGCTCGAGTCCGCCGCCGCAATCGAGGGCGGATTCGCGGGCTACCTGGCGCGTGAAGGGATATCCGCGGTCGGCCGGGCCCATGCCGTGCAGGTCGTCGGCCATCCCGGCTTGGGCTGGTGGCGCGATGCGGTGGCCGATGCGCGGCGGGAGATCGACGACAGCCTCGCCGGCGCGCTGCCGCCGCCGATTGACGGGATCGCGCAGGCGATGGTCACCGGCCGCGACAGCGCGATCGATCCGGCGCTGCGCGAGGAATTCGCCCGCTCGGGGATCATCCACCTCGTGGTCGTCTCCGGCGCGAACGTCCACCTGCTCGCCGCGCTGATCTTCTTCTCCACGACCTGGGCGGTCGGCAGGCGCTGGGGGACGGTGCTCGTCGTAGCGGCCATCGTGCCGTACGTGTTCATCGCCGCGGGCGACCCGGTGAGCGAACCGCCCGTCTTCCGGGCTGGCGTGATGGCCGCGGTGCTGCTGATCGCGATTTCGATGGGCCGCCGCACCGGCGCGATCTACGCCATCGCGCTGGCCGCCGCGATCCTGGCCGCGCTGTCCCCGGCCGCGATCGCCAGCCCGTCCTTCCAGCTCACCCTCGCCGGCACGCTGGCCGTCGCCAGCGTCGCGCCGGCCGCGATGATGCGGTTCTACGCGGGCGGCGGCGGCAGGCGGGCAGTCCTCGATTTCGTCGTCATCAACTTCATCGCCTGCCTCGCCACCCTGCCCGTCATCGCGCTGCACTTCGACCGCCTCTCGCTCGTGGCCCTGCCGGCCAATTTGGCCGCTGCTCCCATCTTCACCTGGATGTTCGCCGGAGCGGCGGCGACCGGGTTGATCGGCTTGGCAAGCGAATCGATCGCGGCGGTGCTCGCCTGGCCGCTCGCGGGAATCCCGCTCAGCTGGCTCGCGTTGGTCGCCGAGCTGGCGGCCGCGCCGTCATGGGCGGCGCTCACCCCGCCGCGCGAGGCCATCGTCTTCATGTTCGCGGCCATCGCCACCATCGTCCTCGCCTCATTCCCGACCATCGGCCGCGACGCCGGCCGATCGAGCGGACAGGGCGCGGAGCGCTTGAACTTCGCCGCCGCAGCCGTCGTCGCGGTGTTCCTCGCGGCCGCGGCAGCCGTGGTCTGGGCCCGCGTAGATGCCGCGGCGGATGACCATCGCCTCGCGGTCCACTTCCTCGATGTCGGGCAGGGGGATGCCGCGCTGATCCGCACGCCCGAAGGCCGCACCCTCTTGATCGACGGCGGCCCCGACGGAGATCAGCTGCTCGCGCAGCTCCGCGCGGCGCTTCCCCCGAATTATGCCTCCATCGACGCGATTCTGCTCACGCACCCGCAGGCCGACCACGCGACGGGGCTGTTCGCCGTGCTCGAGCGGTACTCGGTCGGCACGCTGATCGTTTCACCGTTCAACAGCCAAGCGGCGCTCGGCCGGCGTCTCGCAGCGGCCGCGGAGCGCCGCGGCGTCTCCGTCCAGACCGCGCAAGCGGGGAATGAGATTGATCTCGACCCCGAATCCGCCGTGCGGGCCGACATCCTCTGGCCGCCCGGCGAGCTGCCCGACGGGGGCCGTGACCCGAACTCGGCGAGCCTCGTGCTCCGCCTGATCTACGGCGAAACGGCGTTCCTCTTCACCGGCGATGTCCGCGCGTCCGAGGAGGTGCGCCTGGCCCGCATGAACTGCGGCGACGCGCCCTGCGACCTCCGAGCCGACGTGCTCAAGGTCGCCCATCAAGGGGCGCGCTCGTCGTCGAGCGATCTGTTCCTGCGCCGGGTGCGGCCGGCCGTGGCCGTAATCAGCGCGGGAGCGGGCAATCCGCACGGCCACCCCCACGGTGAATCGATGGCCCGAATCGAGGCCGCCGGCGCAAGCGTTTTCCGCACATCGGCGGACGGGACCGTCTCCGTATTCAGCGACGGCGCTTCCATCTCGCACCGGACCGACCGCTGAGTAGCGGTATCCTGACCGGGGCGCCGGGATGGCGAAATCGGCAGTCGCGGCAGACTTAAAATCTGCTGGCCCGCGGGCCGTGGGGGTTCGAATCCCTCTCCCGGCACCACCGTCCGATCCACGCGGCATTTCGCTTAGACTGCCCCCGCGCGACGGCCAGCTCCGCCGTGCGGGAAGGACGCATCATGAAAGCCGCAGTGTTCCACGGAGCCAACCAGGACCTCACCATCGAACAGGTCGACGTCGACAAGCCCGGGCCGCGCGAGGTCCTGGTCAAGACCGCCGCCTCCGGCGTCTGCCACTCGGATCTGCACTTCGTCGAAGGCCTCTACCCCTTCCCCGCGCCCGGCATCCTCGGCCACGAGGCCGCCGGCATCGTCGAAGAGGCGGGCGAACTGGTCAGCGACTTCAAGCCGGGCGACCACGTGATCATGTGCCTCTCGGTGTTCTGCGGCAACTGCGCCTACTGCCTCAGCGGCCGGCCCAACCTCTGCCGCAGCCCTGAGACGCAGCGCGGCAAGAGCGACAACCCGCGCCTCTCCTGGAACGGCGCGCCCCTGGCCCAGTTCGCCAACCTCTCCACCTACGCCGAGTACACGCTGGTCCACGAGAACGCGCTCGTCGGCGTGCGCGACGACATGCCGCTGGACAAAGCGGCGCTGATCGGCTGCGGCGTGATGACCGGAGCCGGCGCGGCGCTCAACACGGCCAAGGTGCAGCCGGGCACCACCGTCGCCGTCTACGGCGCGGGCGGCGTCGGACTCGCCGCGATCCAGGGCGCGCACATCGCCGGGGCGCGGCAGATCATCGCGGTCGACACGATGGAGCACAAACTCGGCCTCGCCCGCGAGCTCGGCGCCACCCACTCGGTCGACGCATCAACCGGCGACCCGGTCGCTCAGATCAAGGAAATGACCGACGGCGAGGGCGTCGACTACGCGATCGAGGCGATCGGCCTCAAGGTCACGGCCGAGCAGACCTTCTACTCGATCAAGCGCGGCGGCGTCGCCACGATCATCGGAATGGTGCCGATCGGCCAGAAGCTGGAGATCGACGGGCACGAGTTCCTCAGCGAGAAGGTCTTGCAGGGCTCCAGCATGGGCTCCAACCGCTTCCGCATCGACATGCCGCGGCTGGTCGACTTCTACATGCAGGGCCGCCTCAAGCTGGACGAGATGGTCACCCGCACCGGCGCGCTGGAGGACGTCAACGAGGCGTTCCGCGCGATGAAGGCCGGCGAGGTCGCCCGCACCGTGCTCACCTCCTTCTAGCCGCCGCCGCTTCTCCGCGGGCGGTACGATGTACCCCCGCGGAGGGGTGGCCGAGCGGCTTAAGGCGGCGGTCTTGAAAACCGTTGGGCGTCACCGGCGTCCCGGGGGTTCGAATCCCTCCCCCTCCGCCAGCACCCGCCCGCAGAGCAGCAGGAAATCCGCGTCCGCTCCCGTCGGCATCTCCGCCACGCGGTAGACCGACGCCCGCACCGCGTCGCCGACCGGCTCGAACCTGCACTCGACCACCGCGGCATCGCGCAAGAGCACCAGCAGTCGATCGTGCAGCGCGGCGCTTTGCGCCAACCGCGCAGCGGCCTCCTTCACCGCGGGGCCGCCATCCTCGGCCGCATCCCACTCGACATCGCGCGCCGTACCCAAGCCGCCGCTCGGGTAGATCCGCCGCGAACGCGCGATCCCGGAAGTCCAGCCCGCGGGCCAGCCATCGCCGACCCGATCCCGGGGCACGATCGCATGCAACCCGGCCATGCGGGGCCCGCCGCGCATCATCCCGCGCCCGACCAACTCCACGGCGACCGCCTCCGCAATCGGCGCATCCGCGATATCGACCGCCGCGATCACGCGCTCATCGCCGGACCGCCGCCCTGATCGATCCCGCTCAACGGCAACGGCCCGCGCGCCGCGGGCCTCGAACAGCCGCGCCAGATCCGCGCTCCGCTCGCGGAACCCGCGCCCCCGCCCGAACAAGCGCCTCAGCACCATCGCCGCCTCCGCGGGCACACTACTATCCGCCCAAGCGAGATCAGCGAACGGAACGGCACATGCTCGTAGTCCTGCATCGGCTCTGGCTCAAGCCGAATTCCTTCAACGAGTTCGCGCGCATCTCGCGCGAGCAGGTGTGGCCGGTGGCCGAGGCATGCGGCCAACGCGTCCTCGGCCTCTGGCACGCCGAGGAGCCGCACCCGCATGACGACATCGACAAACCGTGCGAAATGGCGATTCTCGCCACGGCCTACGTCGACCGCGAACACTTCAATGCCACCCGCGTGGACGCGGATACGTGGGCGTTCGGCGAGGAGCTGCGCGCTCGAAAGGCCGAAGGCAGCCGCGCCCGCCGCGAGCTCACGCTGGCGGCGGATGCGACGGAGTTGACTCCGTCGGAGGTTCAGATCGGCGGTCCGTTCCAGCAGCCGTACTACGACGGCCCGGCTGTCCAAACGGCGCTGCCGCCAATCAACGCGCCGGGCTTGATCGTGATGCGCCGGTTCTGGGTGCGCGGCGCGGACACTGAAGAGTTCGAGCGGCTCTCCCGCGAGTTCATCTGGCCCGAAATCGAAGCCGGCGGCGCGAGGGTGCAAGGCCTCTACCGCGCCGCCGAACCGCATCCGAATCCGGATGTCGAGGGACCGAGCGAAATGATCATCCTGTTCACCGGCTACGCCGACCGCGACCACTGGCACGCGACCAGGGCCAACGCAGACACATGGGCCTTCAGCGAGGAGTCGCGCATACGCATGCGCCAAGGCGGCCGCCCCCGCGCCGCCCTCACCCTCGCCACCCACCCCACCTTCACCACCCCCGCCCCCGTCCCAATCGGCGGCCCGTTCCGCCTGCCGCTCGGATAGACTGCGGGCGGAGAGGATGCGGACATGGATGTGAGGGAAGCGGTCCGGTTGGCGAAGGCGCACATCGCGGACCTGTTCGCGGACGAAGAGATCGAGGACATCGGCCTTGAAGAGGCCGTTTTGGGCAACTATGAGCCGACGGGCGTTGCCGTCTGGAGGATCACGATCGGCTTCACGCGGCCTTGGAACCGGAAGCTCGACACGGCCACGATGATGCGCTGGCAGCATCGGGCGCGGGCGTACAAAACGGTCGAGATCGACGTGGTGAACGGGGCAATTCTGGGCGTGACCGATCGCGTGCTGGCCGAGCATGCCTGACCGCGAACGGCATCGCGGCGCGTTCCTCGACGCACCGCTGCTGGTGCTCTTCATCGCCGGCACGCTTGATCCGGCGCTGATAGCGAAGCACCGGAGACTCGCCGCCTTCTCAGTCGACGATTTCAATGCGCTCTGCGCCTTTCTCGAGCGGGTTGGCGAAGTGTTCGTCACGCCGAACACGTTGACGGAGACATCGAACTTGCTCGGACAGCATGGCGAGCCGGAGCGCGGCGAGTTGCTCGAACGGCTGCGGGCCATGATCGAAGATACGCGGGAGATCACGGTATCGAGCCGAACGGCCGCCCGGCGGGACGAGTTCACGCGGCTCGGCCTTGCCGACTCGGCGTTGATCCATGCGTCCAGCGCGGACATTCCCTTGCTCACAGTCGATGGTGCGCTGTATCGAGCGGCACTCGACGAAGAAGCGGGGAGCAGCGTGAACTTCAACCATATTCGCGACATGGACGGCTAGGGACGCTTGGCGCGGAGGGAGAACATGAGGGGGATGTTTTGGCGGGCGGGGGCGGGCAGGCGGTAGATGCCGGGCTCGGTTTCCTGCATCCAAGGGGTGGCGCGGTATACGGACCATTGCTGCTCGTTGAGGAACTCCAGATGCAGGCCAGTGGCGATTACGGCGTTGACGATTTCGCCGAGGCCGTGGTTCCATTCGTAGAAAACAGGATTCTTCAGTTCGGCATCGGCGTCGGCGTAGTCTCCGACATCGTCCCAGCGGAGGGGGGAGTCGGTTTCGAAGTATGGATAGCGCATCACCAACGATTGGTCCGGCACGTCCAAGTCAAGGGTCATGGCCGCGGGGTGGGCGTCGCGGAGGTAGAGGAAGCCGCCGGGCTTGACGAAGCTGGATGCGACGCGGGCCCATTCGCGCACGTCGGGCAGCCAGCAGAGTGCGCCGAGATTGACGTAGACGATATCGAACTGGCCGTCGATCACCGTTTTGGCGTCGTACACGTTCGACTCGACGAATGTCGCGTTCAGTCCGGCCCGCTCCGCCAGATTGCGGGCGGTGGCGACGGCTTCGGGAGAGAAGTCCAAACCGGTGACCGTCGCGCCCTCGCGGGCCCACGACAGGGTATCCATGCCGAAATGGCATTGGAGGTGCAGCAGGGACTTGCCGGCGACGTCGCCGACCTCTTCTCGGTCCAAGTCGAGCAAGGTTGATTCGCCCGCGAGGAAGCGGTCGACGCCGTAGAAATCGGAGGCGGCGTGGATGTCGACCACCTCGTCCCAGCGGGCGCGGTTGGCGGCGAAGTACTGTTCGCGGCTGCTCATGGCGACGGCTCGATTGTCGCAAAGCCGCAGCGCGCGTGGAGCACTTTCGGGAGAATTACGCTGCCATCCGACTGCTGGCCGTTCTCGATGAGGGCCGCGATGGTGCGCGGAAGAGCCAGTGCGCTGCCGTTGAGGGTGTGAACGAAGCGCGTGCCGGAGCCTGTTTCGGGGCGGTAGCGAACGCCGGCGCGGCGGGCTTGGAAGTCGGTGCAATTCGAGATGCTGCTGATTTCGAGCCACTCTTGAGCGCCCGGCGCCCAGACTTCCAAGTCGTAGCTGATCGCGGCGCTGAAGCCGAGGTCGCCGCTGCATATCTGGATGACCCGATAGTGCAATCCCAACTCGTCCAGCAGTGCTTCAGAGTGGGCGAGCATCTCATCGAGCGCGGCCGGGGACTGGTCGGGGTGCGTGAATTGGTACATCTCGACCTTTTCGAATTGATGGACGCGCTTGATCCCGCGCACATCCCGGCCGGCGCTGGCCTTTTCACGGCGGAAGCAGGGAGTGTGCGCGGCATACTTGCGGGGAAGGTCGGCGTCCGCGAGGATGTCGCCGGTGTGCAGGTTGGTCAGCGGCACCTCCGCCGTCGGCACCATGAAGTAATCTTCCTCGGCGTCGCGGTAGAGGTTGTCGCGGAATTTGGGCAGCTGGCCTGATGCGTGCATGGCCGTTTCGCGGACGATGGCGGGCAGGTAGTACTCCTCGTAGCCGGCGGCGGAGAGTTTGTCGAGGAACCAGCCGATCAGGGCGCGTTGCAGGCGTGCCCCCTTGCCGCGCAGCACGTACATCCGGGAGCCGCTCATCTCGGCGGCGCGTTCGGTATCGATGATGTCGAGCCGCTCGCCCAGATCCCAATGCGGCTGCGGCTCGAAATCGAATGACGAGGCGCTGCCGACGGTGCGCAGGATCGGGTTGTCCGACTCGTCGTCGCCGTCCGGGGTCGCGTCGCTGACCAGATTGGGGAACTCCGCAAGGGTTTGGTTCAGGCTCGTTTCGGTTTCCTTGAGCTGCTCTTCGAGCGCGTCGATGCGGCCGGCAGTTTCGCGCTGGGCGGCGATCAGCTGCTGGCGCTCGTCGTCGTCCTTGGCCTTGCCGATGGCGCGGCCGGCTTGGTTGCGCTGGGCGCGGAGCTGCTCGAGTTCTTGCAGGATTTCGCGCCAGCGCTGCTCGGCGGCGGCGGCTTGGTCGACGGGCGCGACGGCGCGGCGGCGGCTCAGGGAGCGCTCGATTTCGTCGCGCTGCTCGCGGAGCTGCTGGATCGAGATCATAGCCGCGCCTCCGCGGCGCTGCGGTCGATTGACGCGATGCCGAGCACGCGGACATCTTCGGAGACGCAGGAATCGCCCGATTCCGCGATGATCGGCTCGTTTCGGACGAGCTGCTCGCGCGGTATCCAGCGCCAAGGCTCGTCAATGGCGATATCGGCGGCGGGCGGGCGGGCGAAGTAAATCATGTCCACGTGCTGGTGGGCGGGGCCCTCGTTGGATTCGCCGGGCTCGACCATGATCGTGACCGGAGGAGTGACCTGCTCCGGTTCGGCGAACTGGTAGCAGGGCGCGCAGTGGAGGATGTCGATCTCGAGGCCGGTCTCCTCCAGGGCCTCGCGCCGGACGGCTTGCACGGGGTCTTCGCCGGGCTCGACATGGCCGCCGGGGGGGAGCCAGAGGCCGATTTTGCGGTGCCAGTGGAGCAGGGTCGCCTGCGGTGTGGAGACGAAGGCGGTGACGGTGAAGTGCTTGGCGGTCTGCATCGGGCCTAGTCTACCGAGCGCCGGGAGATTCGCCGGGAGGGCGCGATGGAGCTGATTTCGGCGAGCAACGGGATGTCGCCGGCGTGGTCGCCGGACGGGCGCTGGATCGCGTTCCTCTCCAACCGGGCGGAGGGCTGGGACCTCTATGCCGCGCCGGCCGCGGGCGGTAATGCGCGGCGGCTGACCCGCGGAGCGACGGCGGACGATCCGGCGTGGTCGCCGGACGGACAGCGCGTCGCGGTGCACCGGCGCGGCGGGATCGACTTGGCACGATTGGACGGCGGGCGTCCGGAGCGTTTGGACGAATCGGCGACGCAGGCGGCGTTCTCGCCGAGCGGACGGCTAGCGCTGATCCGGAACGGACGGCTCTGGCTGCGGGACGAGGACGCGGAAACGGATGCGGGGATCGATGGGCGCGACCCGTCATGGGCAGGCGACGGGCGGCGAATTGCGCTCGCACGAGCAGGCGGGATCGAGGTCGTCGACGCGGACGCCGGAGAGGCGTGCGCAGTAGCGGGCGCTCAGCGCGGGAGCGCCCCCGCGTGGTGCCCGGGCACGGATCGAATCGCGTTCGAGCGGGACGGCGCGATTCATGTCGCGGAGCTCGGCTCTGGGACAGTGGAGATGTTGCGGACGCCAAGACCGTGCGGGCATCCATCGTGGTCGCCGGACGGAGGAGCGATTGCGTTCCATGCCCACACGGAGGCGAACTGGAACGTACTGGTGCTGGATTTGGCGAGCGGGGAGCTGCGCAGTTTGACGGCCGCGACGTGGGTATCTTGGAACGTGCGCGGCTAAGCCCGCGGGCCTGCCGCTTGGAAAAGAGGACGGACAATGGCGAACCTGCTGGATCAGATCACGGAGGAGCAGGCGGCACTAATTCGGGACTCCCGCGTGTTCTTCGTCGCATCGGCGGATCCGGAGATGGGCGAGGGGCCGGACGGGCAGGGAGCCGTGAACCTGTCGCCGAAGGGGGCGGCGGATTTGTTCGTGATCGATCCGAACCGGGTGGCGTACTTCGACTACCGGGGGAGCGGGAACGAGACGGCGCGGCATGCGGAGGCGGGCGGGCCGGTCACGCTGATGGCGATGTCGATGTCGGCGGACGATGCGGCGATCGTGCGGCTGTATGGGCGGGCGCGGGCAGTGCCGCTGGAGGAGTCGGTGCTGGCGGAGCGGGCGGAGGAGCTGCGGTCGGTCGAGATGCCGACACCGGAGCGGCAGGTGATCGAGGTCCAAGTGGAGCGGACCCAAACCTCGTGCGGCTACGGCGTGCCGGTCTACGAATACGTCGGCGAGCGCGGCCGCGAGCAGCGCGGACGGCGCTACAAGTAGGCGGAACCGGCGGCTACAGCACCAGCTTGGCGAGGCGGTCGAGTTCCAGGACGACCTCGTCCGCGCCCGCGTGGGGCAGGCGGTGGATGCAGCGGTCGACGCCCATGCGCTCGTACTCGGCCTTGGCCTCCGGGTCCGCGCCGAAGACGTTGATGCTGATCTCGTCGAAGTCGCGGCCGGCCTCGGCGGCGCGGGACTGGATGTCCTGGACGCCGCGCTCGACGAAGCGCGGAGCGGGAACGTTGGGCAGCCAGCCGTCGCAGTAGTCGACCACGCGCTGGCGGGCCCACTTGCTGCCCGCGCCGAGCAGGATCGGCGGGTGCGGCTGCTGGACCGGCTTGGGGATCACGGCGGTCTTGGGGATGTCGACGAACTCGGAGCGGTATTCGGCCTCGTCCTGCGTCCACATCTGCTTCATCGCGGCAACGCGCTGGTCGGTCACCTTCCAGCGGTCGGCGAAGCGGACGCCGAGCGGCTCCATCTCCTCGGCCAGCCAGCCGGCGCCGATGCCGAAGAGGAAGCGCCCGCCGGAGATCAGGTCGAGGCTGGCGATCTGCTTGGCGAGCGCGATCGGCTCGTGCTCGGTGACGAGGCAGATGCCGGTGCCGAGCTTCAGCCCGGTGGTCGCGCCGGCGGCCGCGCCGAGCGCGACGAAGGGGTCGTGGATGCGGCGGTACTCCTCGGGCAGCGAGCCGTCGGGCGTGAGCGGGAACGGCGTATCGCGGTCGATCGGCATGTGGACGTGCTCGGGCACGAAGAGGCACTCGAAACCGCGGTCCTCGACGGCGCGGGCGAGCGCGACCACGTCCATGGCTTGGTCGGTTGCGAAGATGAAGACGCCGTGCTGCATGCGATGCTCCTAACCTGCGAGGGGAGAGGGTAGCGCGATGGCGGAATTCCCGGGGCTGTCGGACGCGGAGCGCCGGGCGCGGATGCGGCCGCCGGCGGGGCGCGTGCGGATGGTGCTGGACACGGACACCGCGAACGAGATCGACGACCAGTTCGCGGTCGCGCACGCCCTGCTGTCGGGCGAGCGGCTGGGCCTGGAGGCGATCTACGCCGCGCCGTTCGCGCGGGGCAAGTGCGGGCCGGCGGCCGGAGTGGCGGAGAGCGAGGCGGAAATCCTGCGGCTGACGGAGCGGCTCGATGTGGATCCAGAGGGGCGGGTGCTGCGGGGAGCCGATCGGTTCCTGCCATCGGCGGATGAGCCAGTGGCGAACGCGGCATCGGATGATCTGGTGCGGCGGGCGATGGCAACGCCGGCGGGAGAGGTGCTGTGGGTGGCGGCGATCGGGGCGCTCACGAACGTGGCGTCGGCGCTGCTGGCGGAGCCGGCCATCGTCGGCCGCATCGCCGTGGTCTGGCTCGGCGGGCAACCGCAGCATCGGCGCTCGGCCGCGGAGTTCAACTTGCGCAACGATCCCGACGCGGCGCGGGCGGTGCTGGCGAGCGGCGCGCCGCTGGTCCACATCCCCTGCTACGGCGCCGCGTCGCATCTGCTGACCACGACCGCCGAACTGGATCGGTTCGCCCGCCCGCACGGCGCGATCGGCGAATACCTGGCCGACATCTTCGCCGGGCACCGGCGGTTCGAGGGCGAGGCGGAGCTGGGGCGATCGAAGGAGGTCTGGGATTTGGCGGCGACGGGGTACCTGGTCGATCCGGACTGCGCGCCGCTGGAGATCCTGCGGGTGCCCGGTCTGTCGGACGAGCTGATCTGGGAGCGGCGGGAGGACGCACATGAGATCGCGGAAGCGCGGTACATCGACCGGGACCGCATCTTCAGCGACTTGTTCGGAAAGCTGGCTGAGTTCGCGGCGGGCGAGCGGCAGGCGGGATGGAGCGGGTCATGAGCAGAGTGCCGACGGAGCGGGCGCAGAATTTGCTGACGGGCGCGACGGACATGCACGTGCACGCGGGGCCGGATCCATACGCGCAGCGGCGGATGAACGCGCGGGAGCTGGTATGGGCGGCGAAGGCGTTCGAGCTGGCCGGGCTGGTGCTGAAAAGCCACGAGTATCCGACGCAGCCGCTGGCCTGGGCACTGGCCGACGAGGTCGCGCCGATGCGGGTGTACGGCGGAATCGCGCTGGACCACGGGGTGGGCGGGCTGAATCCGGAGGCCCTGCGCGTGTCGCTGCTGATGGGCGCGAAGGTGGTCTGGATGCCGACGTTCGATGCCGCGCATTGGCGTTCGCTGAATCCGGGGCGGTGGAACAGCGATGACGCGCCGATCCGGATCGTCGACGAGGCGGGGCAGCTGGATCCGGTCTGCGAGACGCTGCTGGATTTGATCAGCGAGCACGACGCGGTGCTGGCGAGCGGGCACCTGAGCGTGGAGGAGACGCTGCCGCTGCTGCGTTCGGCGCGGGAGCGGGGCATCCGATCGGTGATCACGCACGCATCGTTCTGGTGGCCGATTGCCGCGCAGCGCGAGGCCGCGGAGCTGGGAGCAATGCTGGAGCAGTGCGCGATCGCGACGTACCACGCCGGGGGCAGGGCCGCGTTCAGGGAGATCGCGGAGCAGGTGCGGGCCGTGGGGCCGGAGCACGTGGTGCTGGCAACGGACTTGGGGCAGGCGAACAATCCGGTTCCACCGCTGGGGTTCGGGGTGTGGATCGACCGGTTCCTGGACGCGGGCTTCAGCGATGAAGAGGTGGCGCGGATGGTGCGCGAGAATCCGGCGCGGCTGCTGGGGGAGCAGGATTAGACGACTTCGATAGTGACGGGGCGGGTGAGCCCGCCGAAGGTGGGCATCCAGGAACTGTGCTTGCCCGGGCCGCCGGCGACGATGACGTGGATTTCCTCGGGCTTATCGCTGATCGGGAGCAGGTCTCCCGGGCCATGCGGCGGGAGGTTGCCGCCGGCCATGCGGACGTTGACCTCGCGGAGAAATTCCGGGGAGAGGCGGTCAACGGGGTAGCGGGCGTTCTCCCAGAGGTAGTTCTGGACATCCTGCCGGGAGTAGCCGCCTTCCGCGACGGTGGCGGCGTGTTCGGGGCCGAAGGCGAGGACGGGTTCCCCCTTGCCGAGAATGTTGTTGCTGCCGGCTTGCCCCATCGCGCCGGCGACGGTCTTGAGGATGTCCTCGGCGGTGTTGCTGCCGTGCTCTTGGATGTTGTGGGGGCCTTCGGCGGCCCAGACGGTGACCGCGCCCTGTTCCGGTGCGAGGCCGCGGGTTGTCTGGAAGGGGGGCCAGGGGCTGGCATCCTCGCGTTCGGCGGCGCAGAAGGCGAACTTGGCGGGCGTGCCCTGGGTGGCACGGTCGCCGCGACCCGGGGTCGCACCGGCAACGTTGAGCTGAACAAGCCGGACGGCGCGGCCGATGGCCGCGTTGGCGGGGAAGGTCGGGCCGAAGCAGCCCGCACCGCCGTGGACGCCGGCTGCGCGGGCTGCGGGGCCGCTGACGAGAATGAAGACGGCGCAGGGGTGGGTGGTGGCGTTGATGGCGTCGAGGTTGAAGGCGGGCCGACTGATCGCCTCGACGGCGGCCAGCACGACGGGAAAGTGCTGCGGGCGGCAGCCGGCCATGACGGCGTTGACGGCGACCGCCTGCACGGTCGCCTCGCCTTGGCGCGGGGCGAGGACGGCAATGACGTCCAGCGGATCGCGGTCAACGGCGGCGAGCAGCGCGTCGCCGCGCTCGGGCGTGGGCGGAATCAGTGGAAGGCCGTCGGACCAGCCCCGTCGGATCGCCTCCTGATGGAACTCGAAAGGGTCGGCCGGGACCTGGTACTCGGCGGCGGGGCGTCCGGCGGCGGTCATGCGGTGAGAGCGGCGTGGAGCTGGTCGATCACGTCATCGCCGACCTTGCCTTGGATCGCTTCGGGCTTGAGCCCGCCGATCGGGTGGGGAACGATGATCCGCTCGAGCGCGGGCAGCCCGCGCTGCTCCGCCTCGAGCTGGAGGAGATCGGTGAAGGCGGAGGTGCCGATGGTCACGGTGGGGATTCCGAAACCTTCGAAGAGGACGGCGGCGTGGACACTCCACGTCGTGCAGGAGCCTCAATCGCAGGAGCCGATCAGGAGGAAGTCGGCGTTGTTGCGGAGCGAATCGATCGTGGATTGCGAGGGCGGCCCGGCGACGGGCTTGGAGCCGACGACGAGTTCGCCGAGGCCGGTGCGGGCCCGCAGGCCGTCGACCATCGTCTCCATCAGCAGCCGCGCGTTGGCCTTGCGGTTTTCGAGGATGCCCGGGCGGAGGCCGTCAAGGGAAGCAAGCCTGGGCGCGGCCGAGGCTTCGCGGACGGCGACATGCGCCTGGGGGTCGAGGATGGCGATGGTTTCCGGCATTCGGAGGTCTCCGATCACGCGGCAGGCGATGACTGCGGAAACAGGTTATCGGCCGCGGGCGTCGGCAAGGATCGCAAGGCCGCCATCATCCCGTCGGCGATGCTCCACTCAGGCATTCTTGCGCAAGCACCCACGCGCTCGCACATTTCGCTATCCTGCGCTCAGCTAGCTCAGGAAGACGGAGAGACGCCATGCGGACGCTCACGATCGCAACAGCACTCGTCACCATCGTCTCGCTCGGAGCAACATGGCTCTCGAGTGCGGGAAACGCATCCGCTGCGGACATGGCAGCGACCATCTCCGTCGTGGACAGCGCCGATCTCGCCGCAATGGGCGCGGATCCCTGTCTGCCACTAGGCCATGACCTGCCGGCGCTCAGCCTTGCGAGTGAATCCGCGCTTAGCGCATCCGCACCGACACCAAAGGCTCTCTGTGGCAACGTCTGCTACGACGTGTGCAACTACGTGCAGGACCATGCCGGGCATTGGGTCTTGGTCTGCTGGGAGGAGTGCTACTTCGTCTGCTACCCGCCCTTCTGAGGGTAGGCCTTCCAACGCTCCATCCGAGACATGGTCGCACGTTCCTCTTGACGAGGATGCCAGATGGCAAGGATAGATCGCGGAAGAGGCATGGCGGATTCGGCGATCAGCCGCAGAGGTTTCATGGCCCGTGCTCTACGGGCGGGGGTGGGGATCAGTGCGCTGGCACTGGCGGGCTGCGGAGGGCCGGAGACGCACAACTCGCGCCGGGAGGATGTCGCAGGAGACGCGGAGAAAGAGTCAGCGGTGCCGGCGAGTCCGCTGGCGATCTCGGCTGCTCAGCAAGAGGAGGAGGCCCCGGCGGCAGCGGCGGAGAATGAAGCGGCGGCGGAGCAGGAGCGGCAGCAGGCTCAGCCAACGAGGGATCTCGCGACGATCCCGATTGCAGAGCGGCCGGTACCGGATGATGTAGTGGACCCGCTGGTGTGGCGGGAGCGCTACCACTGGCGCGAGCTGGCGAAGTTGGCGGGACAGGAGGCGGGGCCAGTTCGGAGCGGCGGACTGCACGTACATGGGCCGACCCAGATCAGTTGGACGCCGTTCGAACCACAGCTGCAGGGGGGCCGCATCGGGACGTTCCTGCCGCTGATATACAGCCAACTGGTGGTGATGGCGGCGGGAGATCACCGCGATGCGCATCACGGCGAGATCGAAGGGGACTTGGCAGCAAGCTGGGAAATCCCGGAACCGACGACGCTGCTGTTCAATATCCATGAGGACGTGAACTGGCCGGATTCGGAGCCGCTCGACGGGCGGGCGTTGACGGCCTCGGATGTGCAGATCAGCCATGATGCCTATCGCTCGCCGACGATGCCGCAAGGGTCGGCCTATGGAGCGGTCGAGCAGATCGAAGCGGACGACCGTGAGATGACGGTGAGGTTCCGGCTGAGCGAGCCGGCGAGCTACCTGCCGGCGCAGATGACGGGGCCCCTGCACGTGATCGCCCCGCCGCACCAGCTCGATGATCCGAGCGAGGCGTTCAC
The DNA here is from genome assembly GCA_965205165.1 of Dehalococcoidia bacterium. GTDB lineage: Bacteria > Chloroflexota > Dehalococcoidia > Bin125 > Bin125 > CBDESM01. The sequence goes on along the minus strand of OZ242037.1, from coordinate 2,550,038 downwards.
GATTCGAAACGGGGTCGACCACAACGCGACGCCGCTAGGGACCGGGCCGTTCCGGATGCAGTGGGCATCGCTCGCCAGCTGGGGCGCGGTGCGGAATCCTTCGTACTTCAAGCGCGACCGGATCACGGGCGAGCGTTTGCCTTACTTCGCCAGAATCCGGGGCGGAGTGCTGATGTCGAGAGTCCCCAGTTCATACAGCTTTACGCCCCGGCATGAGATTTGGCGCGACTGGACTGATCAGCAGTTTGATGCGCTCGAACTGATCGAGCCGTCCGAGCTGGAAGAAAGCAGCACGCTGTTCCCCGACTTCGCCGCCCAAGTCGTCGCGCCGACGCCGGGCCGGGGTTCGGCGTTGACATTCAGGGCGACCCGCGGCGGGCCGTTCGCGGACGTTCGAGTCCGGCACGCCTTGTCCGCGGCGATTGATCGGGTGGAGATCGCGAAACGGATGCATCACGGCCTGGCAGCGCCGGATTGCGGGCACGATTGGACGCACGTGACCGACGATTCGAGCGAATCGGGGTTCCGGGAGTGGCCATGGACGCCGGAGGAGCTGGGCGAGCCGTATACGTTCGACCCGGCGCGGGCGCGGGCGCTGTTGAGCGCGGCGGGGTACAGCGCCCTGCTGCCGTTGACGATCAATCTGGACGCGAGCAGCAGCAGCGACAGGTTCGTGACTTCGGTGAATCCCGGTGAAGTGGCGGTAGTCGCGCATCAGTGGCAGCAACATCTGGGAGCAGCGGCGAACGTGCGGCTGCTGCCGAGAAGCGTGCGTACTTTTCGGCAACAGCGCTCCGAGCGCACCATCAATGAATGGCATCAGGACGTGCGGATCGTGGCGTCGGCGCCTTTGCCGGAATACTTGGCGGACCCGGACCCGCTGACGTACGGCAGGCTGCATTCGTCGGGGAATCCGCTCGTGCAGGATGCGGATCTGGATGAGTTGTGCCAGCAGCAGCGCACCGAACTGGATCCGGCGCGTCGGTCGCAGCTGCTGGAGCAGATCCGCTCGCGCGACCTGGACCTGAGCTGGCGCTTGCCGCTGGTCAACCGATACGGACTGGTTGCCCGGCAAGGGAACATATTCAACGTCGGAGGAACGCACATCGCGCACAGTTTCGACCTGAACCCCAAGCAGTTCGAGCGAGCTTGGCGGTTGCCGCCGCAGCAGTAGCACTCGGCCGCGAAGCAGACCAAAGCGGGGCTATGGTCGCGGGTTGACGATGATGATCTCAGAGTAACCGACGAGGCGGGGGGCTTGCGAGAAGCCGCCGGGGCACTGAGTGGATATCTTGACGCGGACTCGGCCGGGAGCGACGGGGGTGCCGGCGACGAATGCGCCGGCTTCTTGGTCATCGCCGTAGCTTTGGATTGCCAGGCCGTTCCAAGTACCGCCCGGGTTCACGGTGAAGTCAGCGATAGGGCCGTAGCCCGATCTCTCGATCGTGCCATCGGCGGCGCGCTCTTCGATAATGCAAGATGGCGCGCGGGGAGATGCGGCGACGATGGTTTGCGGGGCGTAGTCATACGTTCGTCCGGTGTGCAGGGTGATGCTGCGGAGCAGCATATCCACGGGGATCGGGACATCGTCGGAGGGATCGGAAGGCGGCGTTTTGGCGAAGAGATCGCGCACGGTCCGGGTACGGGCGGAGACCGGCTGAAGGTAAGCGGGCTCGCCGACTTCAACGCCGTATCGCTGGGCCAAGGCGCGGGCGCGATCGCCGTCGAAATCGGGGATGTAGCGCTCCCAGATGTCGAGAAGTGTGGCGACGAAACGTCCATCATGTCCGCTGGAGTCGCCGGCGATGATGTGGGTGAGTTCGTGAAGAATGGCAGCGGCGCTGGCGTATGAGATGTAAATGGTGCGTCCGGAGGCATATGCCTGCCAGCCGACAGCATTGAGGACTTCGAGGTACACGGGTTCGGCGGTCGGGCCCAACAGATCGTCGCGGATAGCGGCGAGCCAGAGGCGTACTTCGCGCCAGTAGGCGGGCCAATCGGGCAGCAGGTAGGTGGCGGCGTCCTCGAACGATTGGGGGATCAGTTCTTCGGTGATGCGCTCTTCCCAATCATATGCGAGGAATTGCTGGCGATCCTTGGCAGTGTTGGCGACGGGGCGGTGGATGTCGAAGATCGCGCCGCTGGAGGATTCGGGGATTTCGGTGTCGGCGGTGACCCAAATTGCGCCGTTGGCGGCTCTGAGTGTTATCTGCCCGCGCCGGGTCGGGTCTTCGCCCCAATCGGTTCGGTCGCGGACGATGTGGTACCAGCCGTCGGGAGCGTCAAGGATGAATTGGGTATCGAGGATGTAGATGCTGAAATCGGGTTCGGCGACGGAGCGTATGTCTTCGCGGATGCGTTCCTGGCCTTCGCATGCGAAGCCGGGCGCGGTCATTTGAAGGAGGTCGGCGCGGAGCTGGAAGGTGCGTTCGCAATTGTCCTCGATCGTGACATATCGTTCATAGGCGGTAATGGCGAGGTCGAGGGAGAATAGATTGGGGAGGGTCCAGAAGAGGGATGCGGGGCCGAGGTCGAACAGTACTCCGTCGTCGACGATTTGCGCGTCGAATGCGGTGATGGTTCCGCGTTGGGCGGCGGATTGGAGGCATTGGGTGAAGGTTCGGCGGTCGGAGCTGCCGGGTGTGTTTTCGTGGTAGCCGAGCCAAGCGTCGCCGTCGGGGCACCAAGCGGGAATGGGGTAGGCTGCCTGGGCGCGGGGGACGGCGAGGATGAGAGCGATGGTCGCGCAGATCAAGGCGAGGGGGAGGAGCCGGAGGGAGCGGGTCATTGAGGGCTGCTCAGTCGAGACGGGCGTAGACGAGCTCGCGGAGTTCGTCCATTTCGGGGAAGCGGCCCATTGCGGCTTTGCTGAAGACGAGGTCGCCGTTGACTTTCCACTCGAAGAGGCCGAGGGAGTCGGGGATGAGTTGGACGGATTTGACGAGGTGCTGAATGTCCGTGAGCAGCTCGCCCAGCATCCAGGCGGTGCGGGGCCAGTAGCCGCAGTCGGCGCAGTAGGTGATTTCGATTTCGAGGGTCGCTTCGGGATTGGGCATGGTCAGCGGAGGTAGGCCTCAAGGCGCTTGCCGGCCTCTTCGGGGGTGCCGGCGGGCATCTGGACCATTTGCAGGTGCGCGCCGGCGTCGGAGCGGGCTTGGAGTTGCTCGCGGACTTCCTCGATGGGGCCGATGACTTGGATTTCGCGGACCATGTCGTCGCTGAAGGCCATCAGCGCGCCCTCGGCGTCGCGGTCGGCCCAGGCGTCGCGCGAGGCGGCGACATCGGCTTCGAAGCCGGTCCGCGAGAGCATCTGCCAGTAGAAGGAGCCCATGCGGTTGGTGTAGTGGAAGAGCGGCTGGCGGGCGGCGCGCCAGACTTCGTCGTCGGGCTGGCCTTCGCCGAGGACGTAGACGTTGGTGAAGGGCGCGATGGTGACGCTGTCGGCGGGGCGTCCGGCGGCGGTGGAGGCGGCGGCGAGTTGTTCCTGGAGCGGCTGGAAGGCGCGCTTGGGCCAGTGGATGGGGAAGATGCCGTCGGCGATTTCGCCGGTTTGGTTGATGGAGCGCGGGGTGATGGCGGCGATGTAGACGGGGACGTCGGGGCGCTGGGCGTCGTAGTCGATGCGGAAGCCGCGGGCGAGTTGGTAGATCTCGCCTTCGTAGGCGAGGCGTTCGCCGCGGAGGAGGAGCTTGATGATCTCCGTGTACTCGCGGAGGCGGCGGAGGGGGCGGTCGAATTGGACGCCGTGGAAGCCTTCGATGACGAGGTTGCCGGAGGAGCCGAGGCCGCAGACCATGCGCCCGCCGGAGATGACTTCGAGGGTGGCGAATTCCTGGGCGATGGCGGCGGGGGAGCGGGAGAAACAGTTGAAGATGGAGGAGCCGATCTGGATGTTGGAGGTGTTAGCGGCAAGGGCGGAGAGCCAAGGGACGATGGAGGGGCCCCAAGCTTCGCCGGTGGCGACGAGTTCGTAGCCGAGGTCGTCGGCGATTTGGACTTTTTCGAGGGTTTGCCGCCAGTCGGAGGAGAAGCCGGCGAGGACTCCGAGTCGCATGGTGTGCCTCCTTGCGCTGCGGGCAGGATAGGGGAAGGGCGGGCTTAGAGTGCGGGCATGGGCGAGCGGCATTTCGTGTTCGGGGACGAGAGCGGGACGGCGGATTTGCGGGACGACCCGTATTTCCCGGTGTTCGCGGTGGCGATGTGCGTGTTCGAGGAAGGGGCGTACCGGGATGTAGCGGTGCCGATGTTCGAGGAGCTGAAGCTGCGGCACTTCGGGCGTCTCGACGTGGTGCTCCACGAGCGGGACATCCGGCGGCGGGAGAAGGAGTTCGCGGCGCTAGGGGCCGGACCGAGACGAGCGGCGTTCTTCGAGGATCTCACGGATGTCCTGCGGGCGGCGCCTGCCCGGATCGTGGCGACGGCGATCGACAAGCGCTCCTACCTGAGCCGGTTGCCCGAGATATTCGATCCATATCCGCTGTGCGCCGAGATCGGGCTCGAGCTGATCTTGAACGACGTGAGGGCGACCGACGGGGAACTTGCCGAGATCGTCTTCGAGTCCCGCGGCAAGCGCGAGGACGCGGAACTTCGGGACGAGGTGGCATCGTACCTGCGGGTGGCGTATCGGACGCTCGATGCCCATCCGGTGCTCGAGTTTGCGCGGAAGGATGCGGGGTTGGCGGGGTTGGAGATGGCGGATCTCGTGGCGTATCCGATTGCGCGACAGATAGCGGGGCGGCCGATGCCGAACTTGCCGATCGAGGTGCTTGAGGAGAAGATCTTGGAGAACGAGGGGGAGAGAGGGCTGGTCGTGATTCCGCGTTAAACGAAGCGACTCGGCTCGCGCCGAGTCCTCCGCAACTGGGGACAGCCCCAATCCGATGGTGATCTTAGACGATCGCGGGGGGAATTGGCAAATGCCCGCGGGGGGACGAAGCGCCCCGGCTCGCGCCGGGGCCTCCGCAACCGGGGACATCCCCCAATCTCGGCGGGGATTCTACGCCCCGGTCGCCAAGTCTGCATTGCGGAAAAACGAAGCGACTCGGCTCGCGCCGAGTCCTCCGCAACTGGGGTCAGCCCCAATCCGATGGTGATCTTAGGCGATCCGGACGGGATCGGTGAATTGGTCAGTGCGAGGGAACGAAGCGACCCGGCTCGCGCCGGGCCCTCCGCAACTGCGGGCATCCCGCAATCCGGGGGTGATCCTAGCCTGAGCGGTACTGGATCGCAAACCTGCCGGGGGGCAGAGAAACGGATGGCCCCGACTTGCGCCGAGGCCTCCGCCAACTGGGGATTGCCCCCAATCCATTGGCTAGTTTAGCGGGCGGGGGCGGAATTGGGGAGGTCGAAGTCGAGTTCGAGGGGGGCGTGGTCGCTGAGGTTGGCGAGGCGGGGGGCGTGGTTGTAGATGCAGCGGCGGGCTTGGATGTGGTGGCTGGCGAAGGCGTGGTCGAAGCGGCGGGGGGTGATCCAGCGGCCGCGGTTCTTGATGGTCCAGCTGTAGCCGGGGTCGCGGTAGCCGTTGAGGGAGCGGTAGAGGTCGCGGAGTCCGCGGGCGGGGAGGCCGAGCATGAGGCGGCGTTCGGCGGCGTCTTGTTCGGGGCGGAGGGGGCCGTCGATGAGGCGGAAAGCGCCGTCGGGGCGGACGGTCTGGGCCCAGGTGGCGATGCGCCCGTCGGGGGTTTCGATCATGGGGGCGTTGAAGTCGCCGACGAGGATGCGGGGGCGGTCGTGGGCGTTTTCGAGTGCTCGGCAAGCGGCGTTGATGGCGTCGATTTTGGCTTGGCGGTCGGAGACTCCGGGCGGGGCGTAGACGGAGTGGAGGTCGAAGTCGGCGGCTGGCACGGCGACTTGGACGGAGAGGGCTTTTTCGGGCCAAGGGGCGCGGATTTCGCGGCGGTGGGCCGGGGCGAGGGGGAAGCGGGAGGCGATGAGGACGCCGCGCTGGCGGGAGAGGGGTTCGCCGGCGATGCCGGTGCGGGTGCAGACGTTGGGGAGGCCGATGTTTTGGAGGGCTTGGCGCCAGAGAATGGCGGAGTTGGGAGTGACTTCTTGGAGAGCGACGAGGTCGGGGGAGCGCGAGGCGAGGTACCGGGCTTGCCGCGGGAGTGCCTTGATGCGGACGGCGACGTTCCAGGAGATCAGGCGCATGCGCGCGCGGCGGGCATGCGGGGGTCAGTCAACTTCGACGATCATTTCGATTTCGACGGCCATGCCCGCGGGGAGGCCGGAGACGCCGATGGCGCTGCGGGCGTGCTTGCCGCGTTCGCCGAAGATCTCGACGAGGAGATCGCTTGCGCCGTTGGCGACTTGGGGGTGTTCCTTGAATTTGCGGGTGGCGTTGACGAGGCAGAGGAGTTTGACGATGCGGGAGACGCGGTCGAGGGAGCCGATTTCGGCTCGGAGGGAGGCGAGCAGCTGGACGGCGACGGCGCGGGCGGCTTGGCGGCCTTGTTCGACGTCCATGTTGCCGCCGAGGCGTCCGCGGATGAGTTTGCCGTCTTGGAAGGGCCCGTGACCGGAGAGGAAGACGAGGTTGCCGGTGCGGACTGCCGGGACGTAGTTGGCGATGGGCGCGTTGGCGGCGAGGTCGAGGCCGAGTTCGCGGATTTTGGCTTCGGCGGTGCGATCTGAGGGCATGGCGCGCTCCCTTGGGCTGGGGAGATGATAGGGGGATGGGGCGGCGGGGTGTAGCGTGGGGGCGCGATGGCGGTTGAGATTTTCCTGGCGCGGGCGCTGCGGATGCATGTGGAGGCGCCGGAGTCGGCCGTGGTGGAGGGGGCGACGGTGGGGGAGGCGGTCGGGGAGTTGTCGAGGCGGCATCCGCAGGTGCGGCGGTTCGTGCTGGATGATCAGGGGCGGGTGCGGCGGCATGTGAACGTGTACGTGAACGATGCGATGATCCGCGACCGGGATGGGCTTTCGGATGCGGTGGCGGACGGCGATCGGGTGCATATCCTGGCGGCCGTTTCGGGCGGCGCCGGGGGATTCGGGAGCGCATGATGAGCGAGACGAACGGGGGCGGGCCGGAGGCGGGACTACTGGCGAGCACGCGGAAGGGGCTGCTGGTCGGGCGGAGCCGGGGCGGGCGTTCGGAGTGGGAGTGGCGGCCGCTGGCGATGACGGGCTGGCAGGTGGATTATGCGATGCATGACGCGCGGACGGGGACGCTGTGGGCGGCGGCGGCGCATGAGCAGTGGGGGCCGCGCCTGCATCGGTCGGACGACATGGGGGAGACATGGCGGGAGACGGGGACGCCGGCGTTTCCGGAGGGCGTCGGGGTCGAGGCGGAGGGCGGGGGCGATTCGGTGGAGAGCATTTGGACGATCGCGCCGGGGGCGCGGGAGGGCGACCTGTACGCGGGGACGAACCCGGCGGCGCTGTTCATCAGCCATGACGACGGGGAGACGTGGGAGGTCTGCGAGAGTCTGCTGGGGCATCCGTCGCGGGAGGCGTGGGGGCCGGGCGCGGCCGGGCTGTCGCTGCACCACATCAGCGTGGATCCCGGGGATCCGAAGCACTTGACGATCGCGGGTTCGGCGATGGGCTGCTACGTGTCGCGGGATGGGGGCGACACGTGGAGGCCGCAGAACGTGGGGGTGAGGGCGCTGCACATCCCGCCGGAGATGTTCGAGTATTTTTCGGAGGAGGCGGCGGGCCACTGCGTGCATTCGATGCACGTGCATCCGGAGCGCCCGGAGCGGATCTGGCAGCAGAATCACTGGGGGCAGTACCGGTCGGACGACGGCGGCGCGACGTGGATCGATGTCGGGGAGGGGCTGCCCGGGGAGTTCGGGTTCGCGAGCGCGATAGATCCGCGGGATCCGGACACGGCGTGGTTCGTGCCGCTGGATCAGGATCAGGCGCGGATGCCGCGGGGCGGCGAGCTGGCGGTGTTCCGAACGCGGGACGCGGGGGCGACATGGGAGGCGCTGCGGGAAGGCTTGCCGCAGGAGGATTTCCACCAGACGGTGTACCGGCAGGCGCTGGGGACGGACGGCGGGGATCCGATCGGGCTGTACATGGGAACGAGCGGGGGCGAGGTGCTGGCGAGCGCGGACGGGGGCGAGACGTGGAAGACGCTGCGGACGCACTTGGCGGCGGTGCTGGCGGTGCGCGCCTGGATGATCGACTGAGCGGGGAGGCGCGGCCGGGGGCGGGGGCGGGCTGCCTTTATCCTGCGGGGGATGCCTGACGCGGAGTCGACGCCTCCCCCGCCGCATGAGCAGATGTCCGAGGCCGAGCTGGCCGAGCAGCCGGGCGTGTGGATGCCGCCGACGGTCAAGGCGGATTTGCTTTCGTGGGGGCTGGCGGCGCTGTGGGGCGGCGGGCCGGCGGCGGTGAAGCTGAGTTTGGAGCATGCGCATCCGCTGCGGCTGGCGATGCTGCGGCTGATCGTGGCGTGGGCGACGATGCTGGCGGTGGAGCTGTTCGCGGGCGTGAATTTGCGGCCGAAGCGGGAGGAGTGGGTACCGCTGCTGGCGCTGGGGGTGCTGTTCGCGGGGCATACGGCGGCGGCGTACTACGGGCACCACCACACGAGCGTGGGGCATGCGGCGGTGCTGATCGGGAGCAATCCGATCTGGGCGATGCTGCTGGCGCACTTCTTCATTCCGGGCGATCGGCTGACGCCGCGCAGCGTGGCGGGGATGCTGATCGTGTACGGGGGGCTGATGGTGCTGTTTTCGCAGCATTTGTCGGGAGAGGGGGAGACGCTGACGGGGGATCTGCTGATGGTGACGGCGTCGCTGACGATCGCGATCCGGCAGGTCTGGGTGGCGCGGATGACGCAGCGGGTGAATCCGGTGAAGGTGGTGTTCTGGGAGACGCTGGTGGCGACGCCGTTCTTCATCGTGGCGGCGCAGTTGATCGAGACGGATGCGTGGGTGTGGCATTGGGAGCTGCTGATCGCGCTGGGCTACCAAGGGGTGCTGATGTTCGGGATCGGGCTGATTTTGAACACGCAGCTGCTGCAGAAGTACCTGCCGTCGCGGATTTTGGCGACGCAGATGACGATCCCGGTGTTCGGGGTGATCTTCGGCTGGATCATTTTCAGCGAGCCGGTGGGTTGGGAGCTGGCGACGGGGGTGGCGCTGCTGGCATTGGGGACGGCGGTATCGCCGCGGCGGCCGTTCCCAGAAGGGATGCCGGCGCACGTGCTGCACCGGGCGGAGGAGGTGGTGCACCGGCGGCAGCATCAGGATGAGAAGGAGATGGACTGAGCGCGGGGCGTAGCCTGCGGGGATGAGCGTCGGGGAGGACTACGCGGAGCAGGCGGGGCGGACCCGGGGGGCGGCGACGATCCGCGGGAGCGAGCGGAAGCAGTTGACGCTGGGGGGCGGCGCGTTCGCGATGCTGCTGGCGGCGATCTGGGGTGGGAATCCGGTGGCGGTGAAGGAGGGGCTGAAGTATTCGGGGCCGATCCGGCTGGCGATGCTGCGGATGGCGCTGGGCGGGCTGTCGGTGGCGGGGTACGCGCTGATCACGGGGCAGTCGATGCGGCCGCGTCGGGAGGAGTTGTGGCCGCTGGCGGGGATCGGCGTGCTGTTCATCGCGCAGACGAGCTTGATGTACCTGGGCGGTGATCGGACGACGGCGGGACATGCGGTGGTGCTGACGTCGACGCACCCGCTGTGGGCGGCGGTGTTCGCGCACTTTTTGGTGCCCGGTGATCGGATGACGGGGCGGCGGATTTTCGGGACGCTGGTGGCGTACAGCGGCGTGGTGGTGGTGTTCGCGGGAGACTTGACGGGGGAGGAGGGGGTGGGGCTGGACGGAGACTTGATGCTGGCGGCTCAGGCGGCGCTGCTGGGGGCGCGGCTGATCTACATCTCGCAGGCATCGCAGAACGTGGCGCCGGTGAAGCTGCTGGCCGCGCAGGCCGCGTTCGCGGTGCCCGCGTTCCTGGCGATTTCGCTGGCGTTCGAGAGCGTGCCATGGCAGTGGCCTTGGGAGTTGATCGCGGCGCTGCTGTACCAAGGCGTGGTGATCGCAGGGTTCGGGTTCATCGGGAATGCCTGGCTGCTGCAGCGGTACCTGCCGAGCCGCGTAGCGGCGACGCAGATATCGACGCCGTTCTTCGGGGTGATCTTGAGCTGGATCGTCTTGGGCGAGTCGATCGGATACGAGCTGATTGCGGGCGTAGTGCTGCTGACCGCGGGCTCAGCACTGGTGCAGTGGCGTGAGAGCGGGGAGATCGCCGCTTGAGATAGGAGAGCCCCCGCCGGCGCCGACGGGGTTGACCATGCCGGCGTTGGGGGAACCGCCGCCGGTGGTGGAGAAGGCGACCCGGTGCCGGGGGAGAAAGTGCGGGCGAAAGTCCGTTCACGCTGGCGAAGGGCGTCGAAGATGAGGACGAAGTGGATGGAGAGGCGAGGAAGACGGCGTCGGGACCCGCTCCAGCACGCCCTGCTCGGCCATGTAGAGCATCGCGTTGGAGCCTCTGCAGGTCCGGCAGCGTGACGTTGCCGCGCTGCACTGGCGACAGCGGCGCGTTCCGCTGGTACCGGGCTTGTGTTAGCGGGGCGTCCGTCCGTCCCGCCGTCTTCACCGCAGCGGCGCCGCAGGCCCTAGCCTGCGCATGACGCGCCCGTTGCGTCCTAGAACGGAGAACCTCATGCGCGCTGCCGTGCTGGATGCCCCGAACACGCCGATGACGATCCGCGAACTGGTGCAGGATGAGCCGGGGTTCGGGGAGGTACGGGTGCGGATGGGGGCGGCGGGGATCTGCGCGTCGGACCACCACGTGATCCAGGGCACCGCGCCGTTTCCGCTGCCGTCGGTGCTGGGGCACGAGGGGGCGGGCACGATCGAGGCGGTCGGGCCGGGCGTGACGAACGTGCAGGCGGGCGACCGCTGCATCCTCTCGTTCGTGACGCCGTGCGGGCAGTGCGCGACCTGCCGACGCGGCACGCCTCAGCTCTGCGACGCGCACCAAGCAACGGGTTCGCGCCTGCTCGACGGCTCGGTCAAGCTGCATGACGAGAACGGCGCGGAAGTGTTCCAGATGGGCAAGCTCGGCGTCTTCGGCGAGTACGTCGTCACCGACCAGCGCGCCTGCCATCCGATTCCGGACGACGTGCCGATCGAGGTCGCCGGGCTGATCGGCTGCTCCGTCACCACCGGCGTCGGCGCGGTGATCAACCAGCCGACCGCCCGCGCCGGGATGACCGTCGCCGTGATCGGCTGCGGCGGGGTCGGCCTCAACGCCATTCAAGGCGCGGCCCTGCTCAACGCGTCCAAGATCATCGCCGTCGACGTCCACGACCACAAGCTCGATTTCGCCGTCAAGTTCGGCGCGACCGACACCGTCAACGCCCGCAAGGTCGACCCCATCGCGGCCGTCCGCGAGCTCACCGGCGGCGGAGCGGATTTCACCTTCGACACCTTCGGCTCGGCCGAGACCAGCAGCCAGGCCATCGAAGCCGCCGGCAAGGGCGGCACCGCCGTCATCGTCGGCCTCGCCCCCGTCGAGGCTCGCGGCCACATCGACCTCGTCGACATGGTCCGCAAGCAGAAGACCGTCACCGGCAGCTACTACGGCAGCGCCAGCCCCCACCAGACCTTCGACACCTTGGTCGACATGTACCGCAGCAACCGCATCGAGGTAGACAGCATCATCCAGCGCCGCTACCCCCTCGACCAGATCAACGAAGCCTTCCAAGACTTGGAAGCCGGCAAAGACGGCCGAGGCGTCATCGTCTATGACTAGGCCGCTCGATCTTGATCATCCACCCGCCACATGGCGAACGGCCATCGTGGTAGGGTGATCGAGCGTTCAGATGAAAGGTGCGGCAAGATGCCCGATCAGAAGGCTCGGCTCGCCCTGCTGCAACGGATCGAAACCGAGAGGCAATCTCGGGTAATATTGTACGTCACCGGCAGCAGGCCGGGTATGGAAACCCAAATCGGCCAAGATGTCATTGACCTGTTCGTCGATCATCTGGATGCGATGGGGCCGGTCCCCAAGATTTCACTGATACTGGAGACGAACGGCGGCCAGACATCGGCTGCTTGGAATTTGGTCAACCTCATCAAAATGTTCGGTGATGAGCTGGAGCTGATCGTCCCCGCGAATTGCCGCAGTGCCGGCACATTGATCGCCCTCGGGGCGAGTCCCGTCGTGATGACGAAACAGGCAACGTTGGGACCCATAGATCCCAGCCTGCAGCATCCGCTCGGTCCGCCAATCCCCGGTATGGGACCTGATAGTCGCACCGCAGTCAGCGTCGAAGCGGTGACGGGATATCTAGATGCGCTGCGCGAGACGAGCGCTGGCGGTTCTGAAATGGCAAAAGCGATCCAAGATCTCGCCACATACGTGCATCCGCTGGTGCTTGGCGAGATTTTTCGTTCGCGGGAACAGATACGCAATCTCGCTGAACGCCTCCTCGTCCCGCAAGGATTGCCGGCGCATTCGATTCGGCGTGTGGTCGACTTCCTCTGCTCTGAGTCCGGCAGTCATGACTATACGATCAACAGGCGCGAAGCGGCCGAGCTGGGGCTTCAAATCGAAAAGTGCCCTCCTTCTCTCTACTCCATCCTGCATCAGCTGCGTCATGATTACGCGATCGAAATGCGCCTTCGAGAACCGTTCGATCCAAGTTTGCTTATTGATGCAAGCGGAGAACCTGCGAATTATTCGATTCCGCGGGCGATCGTCGAAAGCGGTACTCATCCCGCATATCACTTCCTTTCCGAAGGCACTGTGGTGTTGGAGGAAATGACCGATCCGGAGGATGGATCAGCTATTCCCGTTCGTCAAGCACACGACATTCGGCACTTCGAAGGATGGAGGGTCCTGTCATGACCGCACGCAAGTTCACTCGCGGCTTGGCCGCGCGTCGCAGCCCGACGGCTGCTGCGGGCTTTCCGATGTCGCCGACACTGGACTGGGGTTCGCTCGCCACGCGAATCAAAAATCGACGGTTCGTCGTTCGAGGGCCATTCCGTGGCCAGATGTCCGAGGGCGCTAGTCCGACCCATGCGCGACGGCCCGACGGCGAAACACCGAACCAAGCTGATCCTCACAAAACCTCGGATGGGAATCGGTCGTAACCGGCGCGTTGTTCGACAGCTAGATAGCCGCTACTCCAGCGTTGCTTGGAGTTGGTTCTGGATCAGGGGCCAGTCGATTTCGTGGCCGAGGCCGGGCTTGGTCGGGGCGTGGACTGTGCCGCCTGACATGTCGATCTCTTCGGCTAGGCCGTAGACTAGGCCGCCGGTGCTGGGGAAGTATTCGTAGAACTCGCTGTTGGGGGTGGCCATCATCACGTGGAGGTTGGCGACGTTGTTGAGGCTGTTGCCGCCGTGGTGGATTTCGCACTTCATCTGGAAGCCTTCGGCGAGGTGGCAGAGCTTGACCAGCGGGGTGATGCCGCCTGTGACGGCGACGTCGCCGCGCAGGATGTCGGTCGCGTAGCGGGTGATCCACTGCGTCATCCCGTAGTAGCGGCCGGGCGCGAACTCGGTGGACATGATCGGGATGTCCATCTTGGCGCAGAGCTTGACGTAGCTGTAGATGTCCTCCTCGGCCAGCGGGTCCTCGTACCAGTAGTAGTCGAGTTCCTCGATGGCGCGGCCGACGCGGACGGCGTCCTCGTACTGGTAGGCCCACATCGAGTCGAGCATCAGCTTCATGTCGGGGCCGACGGCCTCGCGGACGGCGCGGCAGATTTCGATGTCCTCCTTCGGGTCGGCGTGCGGGTGAATCTTGTGCGCCGTCCAGCCTTCCGATTGGAACTTCAGCGCTTCCTCGGCGTACTCCTGCGGGGTGTCCCACCAGGCGGTGCTGGAGTAGACGGGCATCTCCTCGCGGACGGTGCCGAGCAGGCGGTGGATCGGCTGGTTGGCGATCTTGCCGTTGATGTCCCAGAGGCAGATGTCGATCGCGCCGATCACGAACGTCGAGACGGCGCGGTTCTGCTTCCAGAGGTCCTTCCAGATGGCGCCGATGTCCTGCGGGTTCTTGTCGATGATGCGCGGCTTGATCACGTCGATCAGGGGCTGCGCGTGGTGATCGGGCCGGCTCAGGAAGGCGTGGCCGGAGACGCCCTCGTCGGTCTCGACCGTGACGACGCCGAGCAGGCGCTTGCCGCCGAAGCGCATGTGGCTGCCGACCTTCCATTCCGGCGTGGGCCAGTCGAAGACGTCGACTTTGACGTTGGTGATCTGCATCGGGCGCTCCTATGCCAGGTTGTTGATGTTGGTGACGAGGTTGTAGATGAACCAGCCGTCGCCGACGACGAAGGCTTCGGGCTTGGCGCGGAGGTTGTCGCGCATGATGCCGATGCCGTCGTCGTAGGCCTCGAAGGAGACGATCTTGTCGTGGCGGACGCGGAAGCGTTCGCGCTCGCCGTGGAAGTAGAAGTGCTTGGTGGTGATGCCGAGCAGGCCGGTGTCGGCGTGGATCGTGACTTCGCGGGAATGGCTGCGGCCGCGGAACTGGCTGGGGCGGAGGTAGACGCCGCTGGCGACGCGGACGCTGACGCCCATCGAGCTGCCGCGGAACTCGCGCTCGGTCTTGGTCTTGTAGTACCCGGCATTCTGGAAGACCCAGACGATGTCTTCCGATTTCATCAGGTTGAAGGGCAGGCGGCCGCCAGTGATGTTGATCCGTTCGGGCAGCGTGCCCTCCATCACTTCGCGCAGGACGCCGGCCTGGACGACCCTGGTGTGGCGGCCGTTGTCGTCGAGCTGCGATTGGGAGAGGTCGAAGTGCCGTTGGAAGCTGACGAGCGCATCCTCTTCTTCCTGCGAGAGCAATCCGTCCTCCAGCGCCTCGTCGACGGCGCGGCCCCAGGCGACGGGCGAGAAGCGGCGGGCGTCGGACTTGGCGAATCTGAGCGCGTCGAGTTCCTCGTCCATCTCCAGGAGGGTGATGTTGCCGTGCGCGGCGTCGACGATCAGGTGTTCGGCGTTGCGGCGGATGCGCTCGGCCTTGCGCCGCTCGCGCTCGGCGATCGCCCGCTCGAAGTCGCGCCACGAATTGCGGTGGTCGAGTTCGGATTGGGCGAGCCCGTAGTGCTCTTGGAAGCGGCGCAGCGCGGCCTCTTCCGGGTCGGTGATCAGGTCGTCG
Organism: Dehalococcoidia bacterium; assembly: GCA_965205165.1. Taxonomy (GTDB): domain Bacteria; phylum Chloroflexota; class Dehalococcoidia; order Bin125; family Bin125; genus CBDESM01. Next base: position 2,534,962 of record OZ242037.1, on the reverse strand, counting down.
GAGAGGAACTCCTTGAGCACGCCGCGCCAGGCTTCGGCTTGGGCGGAGCGGGCGCGTTCGGGGAGCATTTCCAGCGCTTCGAGCACCTCGTCGGCTTGGGAGAGGTCCATGTTGCCGCGGGCGGCGGGCTTGAGCACGCGGATCGCGGAGGCGCGGATCTCGGCGACGCGCCGCTCTTCGGCCTGCTCGGCCGCCTTGCACTCGAGGTGCTTGGGGCCGAGCGCTTTGAGCGTCTCGCGGAAGCCGACGTCCTTGCCGCAGACCGAACAGGCGGGCATCGGGACGCCTAGCGGCCGGTGAAGCGGGCGGGGCGCTTCTGGAGGAAGCTGTCGATGCCCTCTTGGCGGTCCTGGCTTTGGCCGGTGATGCCGAGCGCCCAGGCTTCGCGTTCGAGCTGGCCGTCGAAATCGATGTCCGCGCTCTGCTGCACCAGGCGCTTGGTCAGTTCGATGGCGAGGCTGGGGCCGCGGGCGATCCGCTCGGCGAGCTCCAGCGACTCCGGCAGCAGACGCTCCGGCTCGACGACGCGGTTGACGATGCCCCACTCGGAGGCTTGGGCCGCGTCGACGCTGTCGCCGGTGAACATCATTTCGAGGGCGCGGCCGGTGCCGATCAGGCGGGGCAGGTGGTAGGTGCTGCCGGTGTCGGGCGAGATGGCGCGGTGGACGAAGGCGGAGACGAAGCGGGCGTTGCTGCTGGCGATGCGGATGTCGCAGGCGAGGGCGAGCGACATGCCGGCGCCGGCGGCCGCGCCGTTGACGGCGGCGATGGTGGGCTTGGGGTAGGCCTTGAGCGTGCTGAAGAGCGAGCCCCAGTGGCCGATCGGGGCTTCGGCGTGGCGGCGGTATTGGCGATCGGCCAGCTCGCGGCCCTCTTCGCGGGCTTCAGGGTTCTCGCCGACGTCGGCGCCGGCGCAGAAGCCGCGGCCCTCGCCGGTGATCACGAGCACCTTGACCGAGTCGTCGTGGCGCGTGTCCTCGAGCAGGTCGATCAGCTCGTGGACGAGGCGTCCGCCAACGGCGTTCATCTTCTCGGGGCGCATCAGGGTCGCGACGGCGACGCCTTCCGATTCGCCGTCGAGCCGTTCGATTTTGACTTGGCGGTATTCCATCGCGCGCTCCTTCGCTCGTTCGCCGTTTCCGCGGGGCGGCTAGACCTTGTAGCCGCCGTCGACGCTGATGACCTGGCCGGTGATGCCCGCGGCTTCGGGGGCGGCGAGGAGGGCGGCCATGGGGCCGAGCTCTTCGGGCTCGAGGACGCGGTTCTGCAAATTTTCGGAGGCGCGCCAAGCATGCGCTTCTTCGGCGGAGATGCCGGCCGCCTTGCCCATCGCTTCCCAATCGACGAGGGCGGTGTTGGTCCAGCCGGGGCAGAGGCAGTTGACGGTGATGCCGTGCGCGGCGGCGTCATGCGCGAGGGCGCGGGTGAAGCCGATCAGTCCGTGCTTGGCGGCGGTGTAGGCGAGCGCGCCGCCGGAGCGCTTGGCGTAGCCGGAGCCGATGTTGATGATCCGCCCGTAGCCGCGCTCGCGCATGTGGGGCAGCGCTTCGCGGGTGGTCCAGTAGGCGGAGGTGAGGTTGAGCGCGAGGTTGGCCTCGAACACGTCGTCGTCGTGGTCGAAGGGGTTCTGGGAACCGCGCAGGGGCGCTCCGCCTCCGACGTTGTTGACGAGGATGTCGACCGAGCCGAATTCGGCGACGGCGCGGCGGACGGGCTCCTTGGCCTGGTCGCGATCGAGCGCGTCGGCGACGACGCCGAGCGCCCGCGGGCCGATTGCGCGGACTTCTCGGGCGACGGCATCGAGCTGCTCTTGCGTGCGCGAGGCGACCACGATGTCGGCACCGTCGCGGGCGAGGTCGAGCGCGATCGCGCGACCGATTCCGCGCCCGCCGCCGGTGATCACGGCCGCCTTGCCGTCGAGCCTGCCCATGCGCGCCTCCGCGCACGATGCTAGCGCCTCGCCGCGCCGCTCACGGTCGCGCCGGCGACGGCAGCGGGGCCGGCGGGGGCGGCGGTGAGCCAGAGCAGGTCGCCGTTGCGGACGGCGAAATCGCTGGCGCCGGCGACGGGGCTGCCGTCGGCCTCGCCGTAGTGGACCCACTCGCGGCCGTTCCAGAGCTGGATGAAGCGGACGCCGCCGTCGAGCACGTCGCGCATCTGCGAGGCGCGGCAGCCGTCGGGGCCGATCCAGCTGGAGTAGAAGCCGGCTTGCGAGTCATGGGCGGCTTGCAGGTTGCGGACGAGGAAGCCGCCGCGGCAGTCGGGCGGGATGCCGGTGTCGACCGCGGTGAGGGTGGCGGCGTCGGGGTTGTCCCTGGTGCCGCCGGCGTAGGCGTAGAGGATGCCGACTTCATCGCCGAGCACCTCGACCTCCGCCTCGGCGAAGCCGTCCTTGGTCGGGGTGTACTCGTCGAGGAAGGGGGTGATCGCGATCAGGGCGGCGGTGAGCGCGTCGTTGGGCGGGCGGCGGGTGCGCGAGTGCCACCAGACGGGGGTGCCGTCGGGCACGGGGTTGCCGTAGCGGTCGAGCACGCGGACGACGAATTGGAAGCGCTCGCCGATGATGAGCCCGGAGGCATCGGCGCTGACGATCTCGATCTCGTGGGCGTCGCCGATCACGTGGAAGTTGCCGGCGGCGCGGCCGATGCGGGTCACGACGACGACGCGGTAGAGGCCGGTGTCGAGCGGTTGGGCGCGTTCGGCGAGGACGGTGACGATGCAGTCGCAGTCGTAGCGGGCCGCGCCGTCGGCGCACTGCTCGCGCAGGCCGATGTGGGCGCCGTCGACCCGGTCGCCGGCGGGGTCCTCGATCCAGGCGCGCTGGATGGCGGGCAGCGGGCGGCTGGAGCCGTCGCCGTCGAAGGCGCGGAGGCGCAGCTCGGCGCGGTCGCCGGCGCTGCCCATCGCCCAGCGGTGGACATGCGGGATGCGGTCGTCGAACCGGATCCAAGGGTTGCCGGAGCCGGCGGCCGGCGTGCCCGATGCGGATTCGGGGTCATCGGATTCGTCCGTGCGATCGCACGGGGGCGTCGGGCATTCCCGATTCGGGTCTTGGGGGTCCTGCGAGTCACCGGGGTCATTCGGATCTTCAGGATCGTTCGAGTCGCCGGGGTCGTTCGGGTCTTCAGGGTCGTTCGAGTCGCCAGGATCATTCGGGTCTTCGGGGTCGTTCGAATCGCCGGGGTCGTTCGGGTCTTCGGGGTCGTTCGAATCGCCGGGGTTTTGCGGGTCTTCGGGGGTACCCGGGTCTTCGGGGGTACCCGGGTCTTCGGGGGTACCCGGGTCTTCGGGATCCCGCTCCTGCGGGTTGCCGGGGTCGATGGGCTGCTTGTAGCGGAGTTCGGCCCAGGAGATCACGCCGCCGTTCTTGGCGGTGAGCAGCACGGCCAGACGGGCGTCTCCGCTTGCGCCGGCCGGCAGCCGGAACGCGAAGTCGAGCGCGGCGACCGCGTCGGAGTCGGACGAGTCGCCCGCGGCCGTCTTCCAGGCGGCGCGGGTGATCTCACAGATCGCGTGGCCGCTCGAGGGCGCGGAGCAGGCGCTCCAAGAGCCACCGGTTTGCGAGCGCACCGACGCGCCGCTGAAGGCGTCCGCGGCGGCGCGGCCGCTGCCGGAGACAAAGACGTGGACCGCGGCCTTGTCGATGTCGGAGTAGGGGATCTCGGCGGATCCGCTCACCGGCTTGATGCTCAAGCGCACTTTGTTGAGGGAGGTCGCGCCCTTCACGTAGCTGCGGGCGTTGGTGGAGACGTCCCCCGTTTCGAGCGTTCCGCCAGCCGTGTAGGGCGTGAGTTTCGCGGACGGCGTGGTCGTCGGCGGGGTCAGCGTGGCGAGGGTCGCCCTCGATGGCGGGAGCGCCGGCGGCAGCTCGACGGGGGGCTGGCCGTAGGTGATCTCGGTCCAGGTCGGGGTTGTGTCGCCGCCGGCGTAGAGCGCGACCGCGAGGCGGACATTGGTAAGGGCGGTGGATGAGGTCAGCTTGAAGCTGAAGTCCAGCGCCGCGACGGCGGCGGCGTCATCGCTCGCGCCGGCGGCGGTCTTCCAGGCGGCGCGGGAGATCTCGCAGATCGCGTGCCCGCTCGACGGCGCCGCGCAGGTGCTCCAGGCCGCGCCGGAAGAGGAGCGCACCGTCGCGCCCGACACGGCGTCGGATGACGCGCGGCCGCTGCCTGTTTTGAAGACGTGGACGGCGACCTTGTCGATGTCCGTATAGCTGATCGTGCCGTTGCCGCTGGACGGGCCGACGCTGAGTTGCACCTTGTTGAGCGTGCTGCCCGTCGCGTAGCGGCGGGTGTTGGTCTGCACGTCGCCGGTCTCCAGCGTGCCGCTCGAGGTGTACGGGGTCAGCTTGGCCGCGGGCGTCGGCGCGGGCAGCTGCCGGTTGAGCACCGACGTCTCCGGCGGCGGCCCGTCGTACGCGACCTCCGTCCAGGTCGGGGTTGCGCTGCCGCCGGCGTAGAGCGCGACGGCGAGGCGGACGTTGCCGATCGTGGCGGCGGTCAGCTTGAAGCTGAAGTCGAGCGCGGCGACGGTGGCGCTGTCGGTGCTTGCTCCCGCGGCGGTCTTCCAGGCGGAGCGGGAGATCTCGCAGATCGCGTGCCCGCTCGACGGCGCCGCGCAGGTGCCCCAGGCCGCGCCGGTTGCGGAGCGCACCGTCGCGCCCGACACCGCGTCGGACGATGCTCGGCCGCTGCCGGTTCCGAAGACGTGGACGGCGACCTTGTCGATGTCCGCGTAGGAGATCGTGCCGTTGCCGCTGGAGGGGCCGACGCTGAGGCGCACCTTGTTGAGCGTGCTGCCCGCCGTGTAGCGGCGCGAGGTCGTGCCGTCCGCTTCGAGCGTTCCGCCGGAGGTGTACGGGGTCAGCTTGGCCGCGGGTGTCGGCGGGGGATCACTCTGGGCGGGCTGCTCGCGCGGGAGCACTGGCGTCTCCGCTTGCTGCGCGCTGTAGGCGACCTCCGTCCAAGTCGGGGTTGATTCGCCGCTGGCGTAGAGCGCGACGGCGATGCGGACGTTGCCCGTCGTGGCGGCGGTCAGCTTGAAGCTGAAGTCGAGCGCGGCGACGGAGATGTCGTCGTTGCTTGCGCCGGCGGCTGACTTCCAGGCGGCGCGGGAGATCTCGCAGTTGGCGAAGCCGGTCGAGGGCAGCGCGCAGGTGCCGCTCCATGAGCGGCCGTTGAAGGCCCAGATCGCGCCGGTGGAGAGCGCGTCCCTGATCGCCCGCCCGCTGCCGGCGCTGAAGAGGTAGACGGCGGCCTTGTCGATGTCGGCGTAGCTGATCGTGCCGTTGCCGCTGGACGGGCCGACGCTGAGGCGCACCTTGTTGAGCGTGCTGCCCGTCGTGTAGGTGCGCGAGGTGGTGCCGGACGCTTCGAGCGTCCCGCCCGATGTGTACGGCGTCAACGTCGGCGCGGGCGTGGCGCTCTGGGCCGGCGTCGAAGTCGGCGGCGGAGTCGGGGTCTCCGGCTGCGGGGTTTCGGGGCGGTTGGGCGGGGCGTCGTAGGCGACCTCGGTCCAGCTGGTGGAGCCGCTGGCGGGGTGGAGCGCGACGGCGAGGCGGATGCCGCCGCTCGCCGCCGACGGCACGCGGAAGCCGAAGTCGAGCGCGGCGACGGAGGCGTCGTCGCCGCTTGCGCCGGCGGCGGTCTTCCAGGCGGCGCGGGAGATCCCGCAGATGGCGTGCCCGCTCGAGACCGCGGCGCAGGTGCTCCAGGCCGCGCCGGTTGCGGAGCGCACCTTCGCGCCGGAGACGGCGTCGCCCGCCGCGCGCCCGCTGCCCGTGCCGAACACGTGGACCTCGACCTTGCTGATGTCGGCGTAGGTGATGGTGCCGCTGCCGGAGGCGGGGCCGATCGACAGCCGCACCTTGTTCAGCGCGGTCGCGCCCTTGGCGTAGGAGCGGGTGTTGGTCGAGACGTCGCCGGTTTCGAGCGCGCCGCCGGAGGTGTAGGGGGTCAGCGCGGCCGCCGGCGTCGGCGACGAGGTGATCGGCTGCGGCTGCGGATCCTGCGGCTGCGGATCTTGCGGAGGCGGATCGGTCGGAGGCGGGTCGGTCGGAGGGCTGGACGGCGGCTGATAGGCGAGTTCGGTCCACTGGATCGCCGCGCCGGAGTCGGCCGGGGCGAGGGCGGCGGCGAGGCGGATGCCGCCGGTGGTGCCGGACGGCACCGAGAACGTGAACTCGATCGCGCCGATGTCGGCGTCGTCCGAACTCGCGCCCGCGGCGATTTTGTAGCCGGCGCGGTTGATCACGCAGACGTCGTGCGCGCCGCTGCCGGTGCATGCGCCCCAAGTGCCGCCGGCGACGGCGTAGACCGCGGAGCTGCCGATGAACTGCGAGTCGGCGCGTCCGCTCGCGCCGCTGAACACGGTGATCTTGATGCTGTCGATTTTGGAGTAGGCGACCGCGTCGCCGTCGGAGTCGACCACGCTCAGCTGCACGCGCTGGCGCCCGGTGCCGGCGACGTAGCTGCGGGTGTTGGTCGAGAGGTCGCCGGTTTCGAGCGCGCCGGCCTGCGTGTACGGCACCAGCTTCACCTTGGGCGGCGCGGGGCGCACGGGCTGCACGACCGGGGCGGTGGGCTGTTCGGTCGCGGGTGCGGGAGCGTTGTAGGACAGCTCGGCGGAGCCGCTGCCGGAGCGGGAGGAATGGGTGAACTGGGCGAACAGGCGGACGGCGCCGGTCGTGCCGGAGGGCAGCGTGAAGCTGAAGTCGACGCCGCGCTCGGCATCCGCGGCGGTTCCCGATGCGGGCGCGGCCGCGTAGAGCGCGGAGGTCATCGTGCAGGGCCATTGGGCGGTCTTCGCGGCTTGGCAGCCGTGCCAAGCGCCCGAACCGTCGGCCTTGTTCACGGCCGCGCCGCTGACCGCGTCGGATGCGGCGCGCCCGCTGGCGCCGGCGAAGATGCCGATGCGGACGCTGGTGAAGTGGTCGAAGTGGGCGGAGCGCAGCGGTGCGGTGGCGGAGGCCATGATGCGGATGCGCACCTTGTTCGCCCCTGCCGCGTAGGTGCGCGCGTTGGCCGAGACGTCGCCGGTCTCCAGCGCGCCGCCGGAGGCGTAGGGCGTCAGCTCGATCGCGAGGTCCGGCTCGGCTTCCGCGTAGCTGACCTCGGTCCAGGTGTCGCGCGACGAGTGCACATGGCGGTGCTTGGCGGCGATGCGGATCTGGCCGGTCGTGCCCGCGGGCACGCTGAAGCTGATCTGGAAGGTCATGCTGACCGTGTTCCAGCTCGACTTGGTTCCGTTCGCGCCGTAGTGCTGGGAGGCGCTGATCACGCAGATGTCGCTGGCGCCGCTGGTGCAATCGCTCCAGCCGCCGCCGCTCGCGGGCCGGTAGCCCTTCGCGCCCGTGACCGCATCGGAATTGGCGCGGCCCGACGCGCCGTCGAAGACGTAGAAGGTGATCGGGGCGTGGTGGTCGCGGAAGCGGAGGCCGGGCATCGGGCAGACCCACTGGTTGAAGTGGCCGGAGTTGATGCACCAGTGCCTGATCGTCAGCTGCACGCGGTTGCGCCCGTCCGCGCCGGCGTCGTAGTGGAGGTGGTCCCCGGACTGGAGGTTGCCGGCGGCGTCGAGCGGGTCCAGCGCCAGCGTTGGCGGAGTGAGCGGCCCGCCGCCGAGCCCGCCGCCGAACGAGGCCGGATTGTGTGCCGACGCGGGCGCGATCGCGAGGACTGCGCACAGCGAGACGGCCGCGACGATCGCGATCAGCCCGATGCCCTTGATGATGCCGCGGTCGGCCGCGAGAGCCGCCCGCACTCGGCTTGACTGGAAGTGGAATCCCCTCGTCATCACTGTCCCTCGACCTCGCGGCGCATCCGCGTCGCCCATCGCGCCCGGCGTCTCAGCGGGCGCGCACGGCATCCGGCTAAGCGGTCATCGCGTCCCCCTTCCCGCGGCTCGGGCCGCGAACGGGAACGGCGCAACGGCGCGGCGCGGCAGCCGCGGCGGAGTTCGCGAGTTCCGGAGGACGGGAGCAGGTGCGCGGCGGCTCGCCGCCACGGCACTGAGAGATGAACGAGGTGAAAGTTCTATAGCCCTGGGCAGCGGGTGAAGAAAGTATTGATACGGTGCAAACGGGCCCGCCGGTTGCCGAAACATCCCCGCAATGAGCGACGAACGTTCCAAGGCGGGCGCGATGGTAACCGCGGTCATCCGCGGTCGTTATTGATTTGCGTTCTCTTCGACCGAGAGTCGAAAGAAGAGTTGAATGCGATTGCCGGACCTGCGGGTCCGCCGCCCGGCCCGGTTGGCCGGACGACGGGGCTGCGATGGCGCGGCTGCGGCTGCGGGCGGGGTTGCCCGATGCCGCGGCGACCGCAACGGAGAGCGTCAGCGCGTGCGCGTGCGTCGCGCTGGCGCTACCGTAAGAAAAGAGGGCGGAGCGGCTTCATCACCCCTGCGCTGCGCTCGATGCGCCGCGCAACCGTCCCTCTATCGGCCCGCGCCCCGACTTGCCCTCGGAGCGCGGGCTTCCTTGCGGCCGCTCGGGCCGCTGGTAAGGCGAGGGGCGGGGGACTCCGCTCGGGGAGCAGCGCCGAGCCATGGCGGGCTCGCCGCCCGCTCGACGGGATGATGCGCCGCCGCTCCCGGTCTGCGGGAAACGGCGAGTGCGTGGCGTCAGATGCTCGCACCGGAGCGGCCGCGGTTGCGACCGTCGGCGTCAGCCAGACCGTAGCTTCCGGGAGCCGGCTTGCGCCGGCATCGAAGAAGAGAGGCCATCTGGGGGACTCCAAGGTGGGTGCCTGTGAACACCCTCCGTGCGCGGGACGCCTCGCCGCCGCGCACGTCGAAGTTGGCCGGGGAAGCCTCGCTACGCAACCTCCTTTCGACCCCTGGGCGCCGCGGAGCAATTCGGCCTGGTTGCCGGCTGGGCCGGCCGCGGCGAGATGCTGGCCGTCGCGCCGGCGCGGATGTCGGCCGCGCCGGCCGGGAAGTCGAAGAGCGGTGAGGTCGGAGTCTGGAAGGCGGGAGCGGAGAAGAAGGCAGCAACACCAGATCGGACTGGCTCGTCGGGAGAGGAGGCTTCGCTTGGCGTCAGCCCTCGCGCGGTGCGCGGGCTAACGCCTCGGAAGAAGAGAGGGTCGGTGCCTGCGTTCCATCTCTGTTCCCGGGATCTCGCCCGTGTCGCGCGGGCGTCATTCGGGGTGTTGTCTGCGAGGCTAACAATTCGCAAACCACTTTGCAAATCGGCCGGGGCGGCGGGCGGGGCCGCCCCGGCCATCCGCCGCCGGCTCAGTTCCGCGCGTAGAGGTGAAGCTCGCCGCGCTGGAGCTCGTCGCCGACCAGCTCGACGATCCGGTCGAGCCCTTCGAGGTCCCACTCGCCGACGAAGCTCAGGGCCGAGCCGGCCTTGCCGGCGCGGCCGGTGCGGCCGACGCGGTGGACGTAGTCCTCGGCCGACTGCGGCAGGTCGTAGTTGATCACGTGCTGGACGTCGGGGATGTCGAGGCCGCGGGCGGCGACGTCGGTGGCGACGAGGAACTGGAGATCGCCGGAGCGGAAGCGCTGCATCACCTTGTCGCGCTTGCGCTGGTCGCGGTCGCCGTGGATCGCGTCGGCGTTGAGCGCGTGCCGCTGGAGCCGGTCGACCAGCCGGTCGACGGTGACCTTCATGTTGCAGAAGACGAGGGTGCGGCCGTCGAGTTCGGGCAGCAGCTCCTCGACGGCGCGCATCTTGTCGCGGTTGGCGACCTCGTAGTAGGTCTGCGCGATTCCGTCGGCGGTCGCCGTTTCGGGCGCGATGTGGACGTGCTCCGGCTCGCGCATGTACTTCCAGATCAGGGTCTTGATCGCGGTCGGGATGGTGGCCGAGAACAGCGCCGTGCGGCGGTCCTGCGGGCAGCGCGAGAGGATGCGGCGCATGTCCGGCTCGAAGCCGATGTCGAGCATGCGGTCGGCCTCGTCGAGCACGGCCAGCCGCACTTCGCGCAGAGAGAGCGTGCGCCGGTTGAGGTGATCGATGATCCGGCCCGGCGTGCCGACCACGATCTGCGGCCGCCGTTCGAGGTTGGCGAAGTCGTCCTGCAGCCTGCGCCCGCCCATGATCACGGTCGCCTCGAGCCCGGCCGCGCGGGCGAGGAAGTCGAGCACGGAGCCGACCTGCGCCGCCAGCTCGCGCGTCGGCGTGAGCACGATCGCCTGGACCTCGCCAAGCTCCGGGTCGCAGGCCTCGACCGCGGGGATGCCGAACGCGATCGTCTTGCCGGTGCCGGTCTGCGCCTGGCCGACCACGTCGACGCCGTCGAGCAGCAGCGGGATCGAATCGCGCTGGATCGGCGTGGGCTCCTCCAGCCCCAGCGCCGCGACCGCGGCGAGCATGCGCTCGGAGATGCCCAACTCGCGGAACGCGAGCGGCGTCCGCCCCGGCGTGATCTCGTCGACGTCCGCGATCGAGGGCAGCTTGTAGCCGCCGGAGAGCAGCGCCTTCTGGGTCGCCGTCTGCGGCGGCGCGGCCGCGGGCCGCGGCGAGTCGGAACGGGAACGATTCTTGCGCCCGGGGTTCGGGCTGCGGCGCGACTCGGCCCGGGGGGGCCGCTCGCGGCGCTCCCGACGCTGCCGGGGCTCGCGGGATTCGCGCTCCTCGCGCCGCCGCGCCGTTCGGCGCGGTTCGCGGGACTCCGGCTGCGCCGCCGCGCCGTTCGGGCGGTCGGATCGTTCGCCCCGCGGTTTCCTGCGGCGGCGCTTGGCCTTGCCGCCGCGCTGTGCGTCCGCGCCGTTGGGCGGCGGGGGAGCGGGCGGTTCGGAAGGGGTGTGCGGTTGCGGTTCGGGCGCCGGGCGCCGGATCAATCGGTTGAGGAAGCTCACGCGTGCTCGTTCATCTCCGCTGGGCCTGGGAATTTCGGGAAGGGATGCCCATCCCGATCATCGTACCGCAAGCCCCCGCGAACGCCGCCCCGCCTAGAATCCCCGGCGGAAGCGCAATGAGCGATCAAGAGCCCCCGGAACGCGAAGTCGCCGAAGCCGTCGCCGCGTACGGGACGGCGGCCGCCACCTTGCGGGCGGGGCTCGAACGGATTGCGGCGGACTATCCGATCCAGCCTTGCCGGGTGGTGGAAGCCGAGGAGGACGGCGTGCGCGTGCTCCGCGTGGAGTTCTACGGGGCTGCGCCGGACAACAACCGGGAACGATGGGAAGCGCGCTGCAAGGGGGAGGCTCAGCCGCCGCGCCCGATGCGGTGGCAAGGGCTGCGGGCCGTGCCGGTAGAACTGGAGCCGGGCGAGTCCGAGATCGCCGAGCAGCTGGCGAAGTACGCGCGCGGAGCGGCGCAGGCCCGCGAGCTGTTCGAAGACGGCGGCCGGAATGCCCCCGACTGCCCGCCGGGGTACGAGGACGACTACGACTTGGACGACTGGTTCTACGACCTGCGGACCGACCCGTGTTAGAGGGCCCGGTTCCAACCGTCTTGCACGACACGAGTTCCGTCTCGCGCTTGATCCTCGATGGCGAAACTTCGCCGTCGAGCCGGTACTTCGAACCGCCGCACGTCACGGCGATCTCATTCCAGACCGAGGCGGAGCTGCTCTTATGGCAGGGCGGAAACCGAGTGGCCGGCACCGTCCGGGCGCGCGTTCGAGAGTTCCTATCGACGGCGTTGATCTTGCAGAGCAACGCGGCGACCAACCGGCATTTCGCCGAGATTCTCCTGGCGCGGCGGGCCAGGCATCCTGATCGCCCTTGGCGGGATCGGAGGATCCGCGACGTGTGGATCGCGGCGACGGCGCTCGGGTACGACCTGCCGCTGCTCACCTTCGACAGACGCGATTTCCTGGAGATCGACGGCCTCCGGCTGATCATGCTGGGCTGATCGGCGGATATGATCGCAGGCGAGGAGGCCGCCCGTGAGCGAGCGCCCGCCTGATCAATCGGAAGTCGCCGAGGCCGTCGCCGTGTACGGACGGCCCGGCCTCGCCGAGCTGCGGGAGGGCTTGGAGCGGCTGGCGCTCCGGCATCCGGAGCAGCCCTGCCGGGTGGTGGAGACGACCGATCTCAACGGGACGCCCGTCTTCGAGATGCAGTCTTGGGGGCCGGCGCCGGACACGGAGAACAACTACGCGCGCTGGCTCGCCCGCTGCAACGGCGAACCGCAGCCCCCGCGCCCCGTCCGCTGGCTGCACGGCCGCACGGTGCCGATCGAGCGCGATTGGGACGAAGCGAGCATCGCCGCGCAGATTGCGCAGATCGAGCGCGAAGACGAAGAGCTGCGCAGGAAGATCGAGGATGGCTGGAACCAAGCCCCCGACTGTCCGCCGGGTTATGAGGACGACTACGACTTGGTCGACTTCCTCTACGACCTCCGCTACGGCCGGTAGCCATGAACGGCAACGCCGCGCCGACCGTGCTGCACGACACCAGCTCGGTCTCCGACTACCTCGAACACTCGGACAGGTCGACGGCGGCGAAGTTCTTCCGGGCTCCGCATCTGCCGGCGATCTCGTTTCAGACGGAGGCGGAGCTGCTGATGTGGGCGCTGAAGCCGGAAACGCCGGAGGGCTTGCGCGATGCCATTCGCGAGTTCTTGGCGTCGGCGACGGTCTTGCAGTCGAACAGCACGGTGAACCGGCTGTTCGCGGAGATCATGGTGGCGCGGATGCTGATGTATCCGAAGAAGACTTGGCGCGACCTCGATGTCGGCGACGCCTGGATCGGCGCGACCGCGGTCGCCCGCGGGCTGCCGCTGATCACCTACGACCGGCGCGGGTTCAACGACGTGCCGGGGCTGGATTGCCGGATTCTGATCTACTGACCCGGATCAGCCTAAGCGGGAGTGAGGGCGAGCAGCGGGATCTTCCGCCCCGACATCTTGCGGTAGCCCTCGTAGTGGCCGTTCTTGGCGACGATCCGGCCCCAGACCTCGGCGTAGCGCTCTTCGTCTTCGATCAGCGCGGCGCGGTACCGGCGGCCCCATTCGCCGGCGCGCTCCACCTCCACCTCGCCCGCTTCCACCGCGTTCGCCACCCAATGCGGATCCGCCTTCCCGCCCCCGTTCGAGCCCAGCAGGATCAGGTCGCCCTCGTCCTTGAAGTAGACCAGCGCGACGGTGCGCGGCTTCCCCGTCCGCCGGCCCGGCGCCGTCATCAGCAGCGTCGGCGGCCCTTGGAAGCGGCCGCGCGCCAGCCGGAACCACGGGATTTGGGCGCGGGTGAGGGCGAGCATCACGGTGCGGTTCATGCAGCCGAGCCTAGCCGAATCCGGGCGGAAACATCCGCGTAACCGCTGCGACATCGCGGCGTTACCTGCGCGCCATCAGCACGTAACCGGGCCGTCATTGCGGCGTAACCGCCGTTTCCCGCGGCGTTCCTAACTTGCCTTGCAGACCGGACCCGAGCCCCGCAAGGAGGGACGCATGTCATTGATTCCATCAGTCTGGAGCGGAGGCACGCCGCCCTCGCCCGGCATCCGCCGGCCGGCGCTGGGGCGGCCCAACATCCGCCGCGCCGCGATCGGCCTGAGCGCCGGCATCGCCACCGCGCTGGTCTTCGCCGGCGGCCTCACGCTGGCGCAGGAGAGCGAGGCGGTGCTCGACCTGATCAAGGCGATCGACACGATCTGGTTCGTGATCGCCGGCGTGCTCGTCTTCTTCATGCAGGCCGGCTTCGGGCTGCTCGAAGCGGGCTTCGTGCGGGTCAAGAACACCGCCAACATCCTGATGAAGAACGTGCTCGACGCCTCCATCGGCGGCGTCGTCTGGTGGGTCTGCGGCTTCGGCTTCGCCTTCGGCAGCTCGACCGGCTCCTTCATCGGCGGCGATCAGTTCTTCCTCGGCCTCGGCGGCCTCACCGAGACCGACGGCGTGCCCACCGCGGCCACCTTCTTCTTCCAGTGGGCCTTCGCCGCGACCGCCGCGACCATCGTCTCCGGCGCGCTGGCCGAGCGCACCAAGTTCAGCGCCTACCTCTTCTACACCGTCTTCATCACAGGGATCATCTACCCGATCGTGATCCACTGGGGCTGGGGCGGCGGCTGGCTCGGCGAAAACGGCTTCATGGACTACGCCGGCTCAACCCTCGTCCACGGCGTCGGCGCCTGGGCCGGGCTGATGGGCGCGATCCTCGTCGGCCCGCGCATAGGCAAGTACGTCGACGGCAAGCCCCGCGCCATTCCCGGCCACAACATGACGATGGCGACCCTGGGGATGTTCATCCTCTGGTTCGGCTGGTACGGCTTCAACCCCGGCTCCACGCTCGGACTGACCGGCGACCTCGCCGCCGAAGCCGCCTGGATCGCGATCAACACCACCCTCGCCGCCGGCGCCGGCGCGATCATGGCGATGTCCATCGCCAAGTTCCGCTACGGCAAGGCCGACCTCGGCCTGACCCTCAACGGCGCGCTCGCGGGGCTCGTCTCGATCACCGCCGGCTGCGGCTTCGTCGAGCCCTGGGCCGCCGTCCTGATCGGCGCGCTCGGCGGCGCGCTCGTGGTCGGCTCCGTCGCCTTCTTCGACCGGATCGGCGTCGACGACCCGGTCGGCGCGATCAGCGTCCACGGCGTCTGCGGCGTCTGGGGCACGATCGCGACCGGCCTCTTCGCCACCGCCGCGGCCGCCGATGCCTGGGGCGCCAAGAGCCACGGCCTCTTCATGGGCGGCGGCTTCGCCGGCCTCGCCTGGCAGGTCATCGGCGTGCTCGCCGTCTTCGCCTTCGTCGCGGCCGCCGCCGGCGTGCTGTTCTTCGTGATCAAGAACACGACCGGGCTGCGGGTGAGCGAGGCCGAAGAGCTGGCCGGGCTGGACGTGCAGGAGCACGGCATCGGCGCGTACCCCGAATTCCCGACGGTCGCGCCCGGCACCGCCGTCGAAATCTCCGCGCTCGAAGAAGCCCCCGCGCCGGCCGTCGGCGCGGCTGACTAGCCTCGCACTGCGAGCAGCAGCGGGCCGCGGCGCGAACCCCGCGCCGCGGCCCGGCAGAACAGGAGCATCCCATGAAGATGATCATCGCCATCATCCGCCCCGAACGCCTCTCCGTCGTCCGCACCGCGCTCGAGCAGATCGGCATCGTCTCGATGACGATCAGCGAAGTCCGCGGCCGCGGCGCCCAGAAGGGCATCGTGCAGGAGTACCGCGGGCAGTCCGTCCAGGTCGACTACCTGCCCAAGATCAAGCTCGAGATCGTGATCAACACCACGCCGCTCGACGACGTGATCGACGCCGTCGTCGAAAACGCCGGCACCGGCCAGATCGGCGACGGCAAGATCTTCGTCCTCCCCGTCGAGGACGCGGTGCGCGTCCGCACCAAGGAGCGCGGCGAGGCCGCCGTCTGAGCAAGCGGACGGGACGGAACCACGAAGGGGGGTCGGCGGCCGCCCGGCGCGCCGGCCGCCGACCCCCCTTCGCGGGGACCGGTTGGGGCGGGGGCGGCTTCGGCCGCCCCCGTTCCATTCCCGAAATCCGCCCGGCCCGCAGATTCCACCGCGCCCGATCGGGCTACGCTGGGGCGCTATGTCAATCACGATCCACATCTGCACCGGCCCGCAGGCCGCCGAAGACCGGCTCGACCAATGGGTCGCCGACCACCGCCCCGCGGCACCCGCCGCCCCGCTCCAGCGCCTCAACATCCTCGTAGCCTCCGGCCTACAGCGCCGCTACCACCAACGCCGCCTCGCAAAGAACGCCACCCCCGGCGCCCACGCCGCCATCTACTTCTTCACCCCCACCGACCTAGCCAAGGAAATCGCCGCCCGCTCCGACGCGCCGCCTCGCCAGGCACTGCCGGCCGGCGCTGATGTCCTCCTGATGGAGGACTTGCTCGACCAGCTGGACAGCGCGGACGCGGGCGACCGCCTGCGGCGTCTCGACCCGCGCTCGCCCGGCCTCGCCGGCGCGCTCGCCGTCACGCTCACCGATCTGCGCGAGGGGAACGTCCCGCCGGACGAGTTCGCCGACTTCGCCGCTCAGCGCAACGCGCCGGTGCTCGACGACCTCGCCCGCATCTACCGGCAGTGGATGAACCGGATCGCCGGTCTCGGCGACCGCACCGCATCCTATGAAGACGCGCTCTCGCCGCACGCGACCAACGCGCATGTCCGCGACGCGCTCGGCCGCGCTCCGCTCGCCGTTGTCGGCATGTACGACCTCACCCGCGTCCAGCGCAGCCTGATCCAGCGCTGCGCCGACGTCGCCGAGGTGGACACGATCGTCCCGGCGCCGCCCGGCGCCGGCTACGTGCGCGGCGTGATCGGCGCGTTCGCCGAGGAATGCGGGATCGAGCCGAACGAGGACGACTCCGATGTCGTGCGCGTCCAACCTGGAGGATTCTCCGCGGCCGACCCGAACGCCGAGGCCGCGGAGGTCGCGCGGCGCGTGCTCGATGCCGCGCACGACGGCGTCAAGTTCAACGAAATGGCGATCCTCCATCGCGGCGGCGCGGCGGCCGACGCCCGGATCATGGATGCGCTCAAGCGCGCCGATATCCCCTGCTTCACCTCCGGCGGCACGCCCGTGCTCCAGACCGCCGCCGGCCGCGCCGCACTCAATCTGATCGAACTGCTCGGCGACGCGCCGCAGCGCCCGCGCCTGCTCGACCTGCTCGGCTCGCCCGCGCTCCGCGGCCGCCTCCGCTCCGTCCGCCGCCGCCGTTCGGAACCGGACCCCGACGCCGCGGACGACGATCCGATCCGACCCAAACCGCTGCAATGGGAGCGCATCTCCCGCCGCGCCGGACTCAGCCGTGAGTGGCCGCGCTTCGAAGCGCGCCTGGCCTCGTTCATCGACGACTCGCGCAATGAGGCGAGCGACGAAGCGATCACCTACCAGCTCGATGCCGCCAAGGAGCTCCTCGACGTCTGCACCGATCTCCGCGAGCGCGCCGAAGCGCTGCAGCGCGCGCCCGGCTGGGAAGAAGCGTCCGAGATCGTCAAAGAGGCGTTCCACGCATACATCCGCGACGGCGGTGACGACGGCGAACGCCGCATCATCGACGCGATCGTCGGCGTGCTCGAAGATCTGTCCGCGCTGGCCCGCGCCGGCATTGAGTACTCGGCCCCGCGACTCCGCAGCGCCGCGCAGCGGGCCCTCGATCGCGCCGGCACGCGCGACCCGCGCGACCTCAACGGCGTCCTCATCGTCAACGCCGGCGGCGCGGCCCGCACGCTCCAGTTCGACGCCGTCTTCATCGCCGGCGCGGCCGAGCGCGCGATCCCCGCAGTCCCGCGCCAGGATCCGCTGCTGCACGACGCCGATCGCCGCGCGCTCAACCAGTTCCTCGGCGCGGAGGCGCTGCGGCTGCACCGCGCCAGGCCGGAGCACGATCGCTTCATCTTCGCGCTCGCGCGCTCGGCAGCCCGCGGGCGCTTCACCGCCTCCTACGCCCGGCGCACCAGCGCGATCGGCAGCCCCGCGCACCCGTCCGCGCTGCTGCTCGCGGCCTTCGGCGAACCCGATCGCCCGCTGCTGAGCGAACGCGAGCTGGAAGATCACCCCGACTTCACGCGCCTGATCGCCTCGGTTTCCGGCGCCGCGCCGACCGGCGAGCAGGCCGGAGCCGGCGAGTGGGAGCCCGCGCATCGCGCACTGGACGAAGCCGACCTCCGCCTCGCCGCGCTTTCCCCCGCCGCGATCGACGCCGTCAATCTGCTCTTCGATGTCTGGCCCGAAGGCGCGCCCCGCGCAGACCGCGCCCGTCGCTCCCGCGCCAACACCGCCGAGTTCACGGAGTACGACGGGCTGATCGCGGTGGATCCGGAGAAATGGAACCCGTTCGCCGCGGACATGACCTTCGCGCCCACCGCGCTCGAACGCTACGCGGCCTGCCCCTACCGCTTCTTCCTTTCCAAGGTGCTCGGCGTCCGCGCCGTGTCCGAGCCGGGCGAGAGTCTGGAATTGGCCCCGCTCGATCGCGGCGACATCATGCACCGGATCTTCGAGCAGTGGGTCCTCGCTTGGATCGAGCGGGAAGATCACTCGGTCGGCTGGCCCGAGTACGCGCGCGACGGCGGCAAGCTGCGCGAGCTGGCCGAGCCGATCCTCGACCGGGCGCAGGAAGATCGGAAGCTCGGCGGCCCCAACGTCGCTCCCGCCGTACGCGGGGAAATTCTCGAAGACCTCGAAATGGCCCGCGCCCACGAGTCTGCCCGCAGCGGCGACGGCTGGCATCCGATCGCGGTCGAGCACCCGATTGACGACATTCGCATCGACGCGGGCGGCGGCCGCGAAATTCTGGTCAAGGGCCGCATCGACCGCGTCGACGCCGGCCCCGGCAACGCGCGCCGGGCCCTCGACTACAAGACGGGCAAGCCCGCCGAAGAGGGCGCGCTCGGCTTCGCATCGGGCAAAGCGCTGCAGCTGCCGCTCTACCTGCACGGCCTCAGGCAGCAGACCGAGCACCAGGCCGACTTGGAAGCCTCCACGGCGGAGCTCGCCTACATCACCCGCCGCGGCGGCTTCACCCGCCATGAGCTGCCCGGCCTTCCCTTCGCCCGCGACGGCACGCCCGCCGCGCCGACCTACGCCGACATGCTCCGCGAGGTCGTCGAGACGCTGACCAGCGGCATGCAGGCGGGGCGCTTCTTCCCCTTCCCGTTCAAGAAGGAACCCACCGCCAGCGCGGGGCCGCACGACCTGCTCTGCACGTACTGCGATTACCAGTACGCCTGCCCACCGCGCGTCTCAGATCGCATCTTCCAGAAAGGCCGGCGCAGCCACCAGGTGACGGCCGAATTCGGCCGCATACGCCAGCGGAAGGCCGACGAATGAGCAGCCTGCGCCTCCCGGCCGATCAGGCCGCGCGCAACGACGCGATCAATGAGATCGGCAAGTCCGTCTTCCTCGAAGCGGGCGCGGGCGCGGGCAAGACCCGCGTGATGGTCGACCGGATCGTCCAAACCGTCGCCTCGGGCCGCGTCGAACTCCGCCAAATCGCCGCCATTACCTTCACCGAAAAAGCCGCTGGCGAGCTGCGCGCCCGCGTCCGCCAAGCGCTCGCGGAGGCGATCGAGAACCGCGGCGGCTCCCGCGGCGAAGATGAGATCGAGCGTCTCGAGCTCGCGCAGGGCCAAGTCGACGCCGCCCACATCGAGACGATCCACGCCTTCGCTTCATCCCTGCTGCGCGATCGCCCCTTCGAGGCGGGCATCGATCCGTACTTCCAAGTCCTCGACCAGCTCGGCGCATCGCTGGACCTCGAAGCGGCCTGGAGCGAATGGCTCTGGGAGGAGCAAAATCCCGGCGCGGCGGCGGCCATCGAACTCGCGCTCGGCCTCGGCCTCTCCCTGACCGACATCCGCGAAGCCGCCGACCTGCTCTCGAAGTACCGCGATCTCCCGCCGCCGCAGGCCGGCGCGGAGATGCCGGACCCGCAGGAGGCGCTGGAGCAGTGGCGGTTCGACGCCGCGGAAGTCGCCGCCGCCTACGCCGAAGCCGGCACCGACAAGCAGCGCGAGGCTTGCGCCAATCTGGTCGCCGGGATCGAAGAGCTGGCCGCCGCCCCGCCCGCGCAGCTCGCCCAGCGCATGCTCGCCTTCCGCCCGAAGAAACCGAGCAGCGGGAGCCGGTCCGCCGCCGCCCGCGCCCGCTGGGATGCCGCCGCCGAAGCGCGCGATCGCTTCGCCACCGAGGTCCGCGAAGGCGTGCTCGGCCGGCTGCTCGACGCCCTCGGCGCATTCGTCGCCGATCACGCCGACCGGCGGCGCCGCGCCGGCAGGCTCAACTTCGACGATCTGCTGCTCTACGCGCGCGATCTCGTCCGCGGCCACCGCGATGCGCGCGCCTTCTTCCGCCGCCGCTACCAGGTGATCCTGATCGACGAGTTCCAGGACACCGACCCGCTGCAGGCCGAACTCGTCCTGCTGCTCGCCAGCGGCGCGGACACGGACGACTGGCGCAAGGCGGTTCCCGACGCGGGACGCCTCTTCGTCGTGGGCGACCCGAAGCAGTCGATCTACCGCTTCCGCCGAGCCGACATCAGCATCTACAACGCCGTTCGGGACATGTTCCTCGCCGCCGAAGCGCGCGAACCCGAATCCGCCGCCGTCCGCCAGCTCACCGTCAATTTCCGCTCCCGCCCCGACCTGATCGGCTGGACGAACCGCGTCTTCCGGGACGTGCTGCGGCCCGATTCGGAATATCCGGGCGTGCAGGCCGACTTCCAGCCCACCGACCCGCACCGCGAACGATCCGGAACCGCCGTGCTCACGGTGGATGATCCGACCGAGCACCAGCGGGTCGGAGAGGCGCGCGAAGCCGAGGCGGGCAAGCTCGCCGACGTGATCAACGCGCTCGTCGCCGGCGCGGAGATCGGCGGCCGAGCCCCGCTGCTGCTGCCCGACGGACACGACGACGCCTCCCGCGTCCCCGCCCACGGCGACATCGCCGTCCTCGTCCGCACGCGCACCGAGATCGACAAGTACACGCGGGTGCTGGACCGCGCCCGCATCCCCTACCACCTCGACTCCGGCCGCGGCTTCTTCGCGCGCCCAGAAGTCCGCGACCTCACCAACATCCTCATGGCGGTCGACGATCCCACCGACGAGGTCGCCGTCCTCGCCGCGCTCAAGAGCCCGCTCGGATCCGCATCCGATCAGGAGCTGTTCGACTACGTCTACTCGCGCGAGCCGGACTTGGACGGCAAGCGCCGCCCCGCCCGTTTCTCGCTCAGCGGGCACTCGGTCCCGGATGAGTACGACGGCCCGCTGCGCGTCGGCTTCAAACTGCTCGGTCGATTGCGCGACGGCCTGCGCAGCCGTTCGCTGCCGCAGTTCATCGATTTCACGCTCCGCGAGTCGCACCTGCTCGACGCGCAGTTCGCCTACGGCGTCCACGGCGAGGAGCGCGCGGCCAACCTCCAGATGCTCGTGCTCCGCGCCGCCGAATTCGCCCGCGCCGAGGGCGACTCGCTCCGCCCGTTCGTGCAATGGCTCGCGCAACGGCGGGAGCAGGACCTCTCGGAAGCCGAATCGAGCACTTCCGAAGTTGCCGGCAAGGTCGTCCGCATCCTCACCATCCACCAGGCCAAGGGCCTCGAATTCCCCATCGTGATCGTGCCCAAGCTCGGCGACGGCACGGCCGACCGGACCAAGGTCATCGTCGACCGCGCCGCGGAGCGGCTCGACATCCAGATCGGCTCTAGAGACAAGGGCGTGCAAACGCCGGACTTCGACCGCTCGCGCGAGCAGGCGTACAACGAGGCGGAGGCGCGCCGCCAGCTCTACGTCGCCTCCACCCGCGCCAAGGACTGGCTGATCCTGCCCCGCTTCTTCAAGAACGGAAAACCGAATCGCGGCTCCTTCGGCGACTTCCTCGACGAGCCGCTCGCCGCGGTCCCGGAGGAACTGATGCGGCGGACGCGCCCGTCCGATTACGACGCGACCGCCCCCGAACCGCGCGAGACGACGCTGCCGGACTGGCCGTCAATCCGCAGCGCCTGGCAAGCGCGCCGCGATGAGGCGCTGGAGCGCGGCACGATCGACGTCGTCGCCCTCGCGCCGTCCGACCACGAAGACGAGCAAGCCCGCGACGAGGAGAAGGTCGAGCGCGAGCAGGCCGTCCAACCCGATGACCAAGCCGCCGGCGGCGCCGATGTCGAACCGCGCGAAGGCGCGGACGGCTCAGCCGACGACGGGATTCGCAGCTTCATCCCCAACGCCAAAGCGCGCGCAGCCGGCATGCGCCGCGGCAGCGCCATCCACCGCGCCCTCTCGCTCGCGGACTTCGCCGATCCCGACGAGAGCATCCGCCGCGCCCGGCGGGTGGCGGGCGAATTTCCGGACCTCGACCCGAACGACCTGCTCGCCGACTTCAGCAACGTCCTCTCGTCCGAACTCACCCGCCGCGCCGCTGCGGCCGACCGGTACTTCCTCGAGATGCCGCTGGTCAGCGCGCAGCAGACTGGCGACCGCACGACGATCATCGAAGGCATCGCCGACCTCGCCTTCCGCGAAGCCGGCGGCTGGGTAGTCGTCGACTTCAAGTCCGACCGCTCGCGCAGCGACCAGCTCGATGCGCAGTACCAGCGCCAAGTCCGCGACTACGCGCGGATGCTATGCGACGCGGGAGAACCCGTCAGCGAAGCTTGGCTGCTCTACACGCGCGACGGCGCGCCAGTCCGGGTCGCGCTCGACTGACCACTTCCTGATGCGCCTGCGATACTCGCCGCGCAGCAGGGAGGCCGCACCGATGCCCCAGCCCGACCGCACGCCGCAGTCCGTCCGCCAAGATCTCGCCGAGCGCCGCCGCCGCGCCGTCGAGGAGATGGGCTCCGCCGACCGCATCCAGCGCCAGCACGACAAGGGCCGCCTCACCATCCGCGAGCGACTCGACCTCCTCTTCGACGGCGGCTCCTTCCGCGAAATCGGCACCTTCGCCTTCTCCGAACAGCCCGATGTCCGCGACCGCACCCCGGGCGACGGCAAAATCGGCGGCTGGGGAACCATCGACGGACGCCCCGCCACTGCCGCCGGCGACGACGTCACCGTCCTCCACGGCTCTTCCTCCGTCGTCGGCGGCGCGCGCATGAAGCGCATCTACGACCAGTCCCTCCGCCAGGGCGCCCCCTTCGTCTACTTCGGCGAGACCGGCGGCGCGCGCCTGCCCGACTCGCTCGGCTCCGAGGGCTTCTCCAAAATCCACCCCGGCCTCGAATCCGCCCGCCGCCGGCGGCGCATCCCGATGGCCACCGCCATCGTCGGCGAATCCTTCGGCGGCTCCTCCTTCCATGCCGCCTACTCCGACTTCGTCGTCCAAGTCCGCGGCGCGCACCTCAACGTCTCCAGCCCCCGCGTGATCGAAATCGCCACCGGCGAGCGCATCTCCCTCCACGACCTCGGCGGCGTCGACGTCCACCTCGACCGCACCGGCCAGATCGACCAGGCCGCCGGCTCCGAAGAGGAGGCCGTCGCCCTGATCAAGCGGTTCCTCTCCTACCTGCCCTCCAACTGCTGGGAGCTCCCACCCGTCGCGGGTTACGAGGAGCCTCGGCCGGACCCGGGCATCGCCGACCTCGTCCCCACCCGCCGCCAGCGCGCCTACGACATGCACCGCATCATCGCCCGGCTCGTCGACGGCGGCGAAATGCTCGAACTCAAGCCCCGCTTCGGGCGCGAGCTGATCACCGCCCTCGCCCGCATCGGCGGGCGCTCCGTCGGCGTCATCGCCAGCAACCCGATGTTCGGCGCCGGCGCACTCACGCCCGACTGCTGCGACAAGGCGACCCAATTCATCTGCCTCTGCGACAGCTTCAACATTCCGCTCGTCTTCCTCACCGACGTGCCCGGCTTCATCGTCGGCAGCCAGCCCGAATGGGACCGCCTGCTCCACAAGGCCATCATGTTCCTCGAAGCCCTCGCCCTCGCCACCGTCCCCCGCATCACCGTCGTCCTCCGCAAGGCCTTCGGCCTCGCCTACTACAGCCTCAGCGGCAACAGCATGGACAACGCCCTCATCACCGCCTGGCCCGGCGCCGAAATCTCCTTCATGGACCCCGCCGTAGGCGTCAACGTAGTCCACGCCAAAGACATCGCCGAAGCCGAAAACGGCGAAGCCATCCGCCAAGAAAAGATCCAAGAATGGACCCTGGGCCACGAACCCTGGGGCGCAGCCGGCATCATGAACCTGGACGAAATCATAGACCCCGCCCAAACCCGCCAATGGCTAACCGAAGCCATCCACCGCTTCCAAGTCCACCCGCCCCCACACGGCCAAACCAAAGAACTAGCCAGTTGGCCCACCTGCCTCTAAGAGCGGCGCATCCAGTCGTCCTCTGCTTGATCAGCCCTCAATGTGCTATGATGGCGTAAAGGAGAACTGGGTGACGACCTACAGACATCAGCAGCTGTGCGACGATATCGCGCGCTTGGATACCTGTCCAGAGGACGAGAACGAGTTTGCCCGCTGGTGTCGCGCTTCAGGACATTTGGAGTTGCTCGCAAGAAATTGCGATCAAGATGAGCTCATCATCGCTGCGTATGGTCTATATACTTATCTGCGCTCATTATTCGTCGATCGAACGACCATCGATAGCACCAACCCAGATACGCTGCTTGAACGGCAGCCACATCCTAGTGAGCGTTTGGTATCATATTCGTGGGTTCACCCTGACGGTCCCGTTAGTCTCGCACGAGAGTACTCTGCTGAGGATCAGCAATCTCTGTTGGATGCAGAATCACCCATCTTCTGGAGAACAATCGATGGCGTCAACGATCAATACAGCTCATCTTGGGAGCCAAAGCAAGAGTATCTGCATGCGGTTGATGCTCACTGGCGACCGGATCGGAAGGCGTATTCTAAAATAGACAAGCAGGGCGATTGGTTTGATCTCATTTGCGTCACTGTTCCTAAGTTTGATGAAGTTGATGGAATCACCCTTGTATCATTTCAGCGTGATGCCCTAGATCAGTACCTTGCCATCTGTGATATGGTAATCGTGCAAATGTTTGATTTCACTCTCTACCACAAACCTTTCGGCACAAATTCAAGCTGGGATAATAGTGAACGCAGTCCTCTGCAACAGTCCGAACAGATCCTCTTTCGGCAACAAACAGGAACAGGCATCATCGGTACGCGTGGTGTCCAGATCATCCCGCCGAAACTGACGCGCCGTGCTGCTGAACAACGTATCCGTGATAGTATCTCTTGGCCTGAGCCTAATGAGTTTGTTGAATTTATCATCTGGGATATTCGACATGGAGGAGTTCGCAGCGTTTCATCTGATCCAGCATCCACTACTACTTATTTTGATATGCAGGATAATGATCTGCCACTTGAGATGTCGCCTGCGTTCTTCCGCCCAGATGTACTGTCGAAATATAGGGCAGATCAAGATAAATATCGCATGACCGATAACTATGTCTCTTGCCGAAACGCTTGGGATCTTCGGTATCGCGTGAATGATGCCAATCAAATCTCTGCATATATCTGCGATCTCCGCAACCTGCCCATTAACGAGCAACTACATTGGAAATCGTCCAACGAGGAGCCAAAGGCAGGGCTAAGTCAAAATACCATCACTACTGATTTTCGCGGCGAATGGTTGTCCAAAGACGAACCGCTGCCTGCACTCAAGCATATTTTAAGAACTTGGCACGGGCGTCAAACTCCGTGGTGGAAACTTGTAGATCAATCCGCACTCGATCGCATCACAGTACCTGTGTCGGAAAGTCGAGACGAATGGCAAGATTCGATCCTCATCCTCTGCGCAACGATCGTTGACGGATTCGAGGTCAAGCATCTGAGGAAGGAAATCAAGGCACGTGGCGGTGATGCGCAAGACAGCCTTAGAAGCCTCGGTTTGCTAAGACTGCTCACAGGGAAATCCGAGAACGCGCAGCCCGATAAGACGCTGCTCGCACTCCACGAGCTTCAGCGGCTCCGCTCCAAGGGAGGAAAGACACACGCTGTATCGCAAGGCGGCTCGTCGCTAGCGCAAGAGGTCAAAGTCACTCACGGCACGTTCCGTGCACACTTCGAAGATCTCTGCGTTCGGTTGGCCAATGATCTTCTGCTAATTGAAGAAATGCTCGCCAACAGCAAGTGAAGCATGATACCGCGAGATCGCGTCATGTATTGTCCTATAGGACCGAAACGGTCATCCAGTGCCAGCTGGTGCATGAAATTCAATGGATTCCGCGGCCACGCGACCGCACGACTAGGAACGGGAGCAGTCCTGTATTGACGATATATCCGTCTACCGGCACGCAATCACTCCGCAAGCGTGAGCACTCGGCCGGTCACCGCGACGATCGAGCCGTCTTCGTCGCGCACGCGAACCAGTTTGTAGGAACGGTCCGGGCGCAGCAGCCGAATCGCGGGTTGGGGCTCCGACATTGCCGCCAAGGCCGCTGGAGGCCGATCGTGACCTTCCATTCAGCCTCGACAACGTCAAAGGCGAACTCTTCCAGCCCGATGTCCTGTATCTCTTCGCCGGCGAATACATGCTCGATCTCCGCTCAGGCGGCTTGAATGGCTTGTTTCACATCCATCATCTGATCCTCTCCTCTTCCCTAGGTGAAAGGGGCTTTTGCATTAAGTCTTGAAATGTGGATACGTGTGGAAGTTACGGTGCTTTTGCGGAGTGGCATCAATCTGGTCAGGGGGGAAGCCCGCGCACGAAGGGGAACCAAGCAGGCATGTCGGCGAGTTCTCAGATGGCGCGGATCGGAGCCTCGGCGGGGGCTGCGGTGACCATGGGGGCTCCTCGAAGGGATCTTAGCGGCCGGGCCGCCGCGACGGCGATGAGCGCAGCCCGCTCGATCGGGGTCAGATGGGGAAGGGTTGGGGGAGGCCTTGGGGGGCGGGGACTTGGAAGACGTTGAGGGAGAGGGAGACCAGGCAGTAGTAGCCCATGGTGGTGGTGAGTTCGTAGATGCCGGAGTCGCCGAGGAGGGCGTGGAGGGCGTCGTAGGCGGGCTGGTCGACGCGGCCGGTTTGGAGGAGTTGGCTGGCGAAGGTCCAGGTTGCGGTGTGGCGGGGGTCGTCGAAGGTCGGGGGTTGGCCGTCGCGGATGGCGTCGATGGCGGCTTGGGGGATGCCTTGTTGGGCGGCCATGCGGGCGTGGGCGGCGAATTCGAAGTTGGCTTGCCAGTGCGCGCCGACGGCGCAGATGGCGATTTCCTGGAGGTCGCGGGGGAGGCCGGTGCCGAAGCGGAGCGCGCCGCCGAGTTCTTGGGCGAGGTCGCCGATTTTGGGGGAGTAGAGGAGCGCGTTGAAGGGGCCGATCAGCGCGCCGTCGTCGTCGGTGAGACCACCGTGGGGGCGGTCGGGGTTGGCGCGGGGGCCGGTGGTGAGGTTGCGCCAGAGGGCGCGCTGGTCGTCGTCGAGGTCGTCGTGGGTGAGTTTGGCGAGGCGGGACATGGAACGCTCCTCTGCGGGCTGCGGTTACGGCTGGTCGGAGGGTTGGAGGTCGCGGATGTGCTTGGGGAGCAGGCGCGGGGGGTAGCGGGTGCCGACGATGCCCCGGGCTTCGAGTTCGGCCTGCTGCTGCTGGGTGTAGCCGAGCAGGTCTTGGTAGATCTCGTCGTTGTGCTGGCCGAGGGTGGGCGGGGGGGTGCGGATGTAGTTGGGGGTGCGGCGCATTTGGATCGTGAGGCCAGGGTACTTGTGGGTGCCGACGCCGTCGATTTCGAGGTGCTGGAAGAAGCCGGTTTGGTTGAGGTGGGGATCTTCGAGGGCGTCGGTGGCGGAGTTGACGGGGGCGGCGCAGATGCCGGCGGCTTGAAGCGCGTGGAAGAGCTCGGTTTTGTTCCAGTGGCGCGTTTCGGCGGCGATGAGGTCGTCGAGTTCGGGGAGGAACTGTCGGCGTGTTTCGGTGGAGTGGAAGCGGGGGTCATGGGGGAGGTGGGCGATGTCCGAGTCGCGTCCGTCATGTGAGGCTTGGGCGGCGAGCGCGTCGCAGAGCGCGGAGAATTCCTGGTCGCCGTCGACGTCGATGGCGATCCATTGATCGTCGCCTTGCGCGGGGTAGACGTTGTGGGGGGCGTGATGGCGGTGGGAGTTGGCCTGCGGGGGCGGGTTTGCGCCGTTCATGGCGTGGTCGAAGAGGAATTCGGCGAGCGTTGGGATGAAGCCTTCGTTGAGGGGCATTTCGATCATTTGGCCTTGGCCGGTGCGTTCGCGGTGGCGGAGGGCCATGAGGACGGCGACCGCGCCTTGGACGCCGGAGATGCCGTCGGAGGCGAGCGTTTCGCCGATTTCGTCGGGGCCCATGTCGGGGTAGCCGCGGAGGTGGGTGTGGCCGACCATGGCTTCGACGTGGAGGCCGAAGGCTCGGAAGCCGGAGTAGGGGCCTTGCAGTCCGAAGGCGGGCATGCGGAGCATGATCAGGCGGGGGTTGATTTCGCGGAGCTGTTCGTAGGCGATGCCGGCCTTGTCGATGGTGGTGGGGACGTTGTTTTCGACGAGGACGTCGCAGTGTTCGATCAGCTTGAGGAAAGCCTCGCGGCCTTCGGGGGACATGATGTCGCAGGTCATGGAGCGCTTGTTGCGGGCGTGGGAGTTGAAGGAGGCGAAGCGGTTCCAAGGATCCGGGCCTGGGTCGGAGTCGGGGTATTGGGGCTGGATGCCGCGTTCGGCGTAGCGGTGAATTTGTGCGGTCGTGGGGGCGCTTTCGGCGCCGCGGGTGTAGGGCTGGATGCGGTTGACGGGTTCGACGTTGACGACGTCCGCGCCCCATTCGGCGAGCAGCTGGGCGACGTGCGGGCCGGCCCAGACGACGGTGACGGCGGCGACGCGGATGCCCTGGAGCGGGAGCGGGAGGTTGGGCGGGTCCGGATCGGGTTCGGGCGCCGGGGCGCGTTCGTCGGCGTCGGGCGGCGCGAAGTCGAGGACGACGCGGGCGTGTTCGCCGAGGCGAGGGGAGCGCTTGGGCGGATCTGAGGCGGAGTCGGAGAAGCGGAAGGGGAGGCCGGGGTAGCGGAGGGGAGCGCCGTGCCAGTGGGTGATTTCATGCCACCAGTCGCGGGCGAGGAGCTGGGGGTCTTGGAAAATGTCGGGGACGGTCATGACCGCGCCGGCGAGGAGGCCGGCGTCTTGGGCGCGGGCGACGGCGTCGAGTTTGGCGATGTCGGAGAGGAAGTCTTCGACGGCTTGGTCGACTTGGTCGCCGAATTCGGGGCCGCCGGGCGGGAGGCCGTCGGCGTCGAGCTGGTCGAGGAGGGATTTTGCGCCGATCCATTTGAGCAGGCGCGGGAGGCGGGTGCCCGCGCCCATGATGTTGACGTGTCCGTCGGCGCAGGGGTAGATGCCGAAGCCGACGCGGCGCCCGCCCTTGACGGCGCGGCCGGGGTTGATGCCGGAGTAGGCCGCGCTGGTGAGCTGGATGGTGCGGCGGTCGCGGCAACCGGCTTGGCAGCGGTAGATGGAGATGTCGAGCCAGTCGCCGGCGGCTCGGGCATGAGCGGCGCCGGAGGCTGATTCTGAGCGGCGGAGGGCGAGCAGGATGGCGAGCGCGGCGGTCGCGCCGGCGTGGTAGGCGGCGTAGTGGCCGGCGAGCTTGAGGGGTTCGCGGGCGGCGTTGCCGGTGGCGTGGAGCGGGCCGCCGATGGCTTGGAGGGCGAGTTCGGAGCCGCGGTAGGGCGCGTAGGGGCCTTCCTGCCCGAATGGGGTGATGGAGCAGAGGATGAGCGAGGGGTTGATGGCGCGGAGCTGGTCCCAGCCCCAGCCGTAGCGCGCGGCTTCGCCCGGGGCGAGGTCTTCGACGACGACGTGGACTTGGGAGGCGAGGCGGCGGACGGTGGCCGCGCCGTCGTCGGTGTGCGCGTCGAGGACGACGGACTGCTTGCTGGTGTTGAGGTGGAGGAAGAGGCCGGAGGCTTCGGGATCGGGCTTGCCGTCGGGGAAGGGGCCGAAGGCGCGGGCGGGGTCGCCGCCGCGCGGCTCGACCTTGATCACGCGCGCGCCGTAGTCGGCGAGCAGCTTGGTCGCGTAGGGACCGGCGACATTGCGGGAGAGGTCGAGGACTTGGAGTCCGTCCAAGGGTCCCGGCATTGGCTGCTCCCGTCGCGCTGCCGACACGCGCGTGCGCGGATCGCTATGCTAGCGGGCGAGGCGAATATTTCGCATCCGCGAAATATCGTCATCGGCGCGGGCGGAGGGTCGGCAGCCCGGGGAAGGCGAGGGCGATCGCGACGCCCGCGCCGGCGGCGAGCAGGACGGCGGCGAGGGCGCGGGACGGAGAGGACGCGCGAGGGCGGTCGATTCGCGGAGGCGAGCGGGGGGCGGCTTGCAGGGCGACGGCGGCGAAGGGGGCGGTCGCGGGCGCTGCGGCGTTCGGAAGAGGCATGGGCGGGGCGGGCGGCTGATTCGGCCGGTCGAGGCGCGGCGGGGGAGGAGCGGGCGCGGCGGCTGCGCCTTCATTGCCGGTGCGGAGGGGGAGTTCGCGGATCCAGAGGACGGCGAGGAGGGCGACGACGAGGATGGCCGCGCCGAGCAGGAAGTTGGCCGTGGCCGCGTCGGCGACGGCGGCTTGGACCTGGGGTTCGGCGGCGGCCCAGGCTTCGGGGCCGAGGTCGGCGAGGAGGTTGTCGCGGAAGATCGGGTCGACGAGTTTCTCGGGGCGGATGAGAGCGGCCGCGGCGGGGTCGAGGCGGGACTGGAGGCCGGCGGCGAGGCGGGAGTTGAAGAGCGCGCCGATCACGCCGATGCCGACCGCTCCGCCGGCGAGCTGGAAGAACTGGGTGAAGCCGGAGATGGTGCCGAGGTAGCGCTGGGGCGCGGCGTTCTGCGCGCCGAGCGTGAGGACCGGCATCAGCATGCCCATGCCCGCGCCGAAGAGGCCGAGGCGGAGCAGCACGGCGGGGACGGGCGTGTGGCGGGACATGGCGGCGAGCAGGAGCATGCCGGCGAGCATGAGGATCGCGCCGATGACGGCGATGAACTTGTAGCGGCCGGTGCGTGACATGATCTGGCCGGCGATGACGGAGAAGACGACCACGAAGATCACCATCGGCCCCATCACCGCGCCGGCCGTGGTGGCGTCGGCGCCGAGGCCGACCTGGAGGAAGAATTGCAGGTAGATCATGGAGCCGAACATGCCGAGGCCGATGACGAGCATGGAAACGGCGGTGACCGCGACGTTGCGGATGCGGAAGAGGTGGAAGGGGACGATGGGCTCGGCGGCGCGGCGCTCGACGGCGATGAAGAGCGCGAGGGAGGCGGCGGAGACGAGGAACAGGGCGAGCACGGGCGGGGAGGCCCAGCCGAGCGGGCCGGCGAGGGAGAGCGCGAACATGACGGGGAGGAGGAAGCCGGCCATCGCGATCAGGCCGAGGTAGTCGAAGCGGAGGGCGGCGCTCACGCGCGGCTTGAGGGCGGGCATGCGCAGGGCGATCAGGGCGGCGGCGGCGAAGCCGGCGGGGAGCATCGCCCAAAAGACCCAGCGCCAGCCGGCGAACTCGGTGAGGACGCCGCCGAGCGGCGCGCCGATCAGGCTGGAGAGGGCGAAAACGCCGCCGAAGAGCCCGATGTAGCGTCCGCGCTCGGCGGGCGGGAAGAGGTCGCCGACGACGGCGAAGGAGAGCGTGGCGAGGATGCCCGCGCCGGCGCCCTGCACGGCGCGGAAGGCGATCAGGGAGTAGATGCCCGGAGCAGCGCCGCAGGCCGCGGAGCCGGCGAGGAAAATGAGCAGGCCGGCGACGAGGACGCGCTTGCGCCCGGCGCGGTCGCTGAGGCGCGCGGCGACGGGGATGGCGACGATCTGCGCGGTGATGTAGGCCTGCAGGAGCCAGGGGTAGAGGTCGAGCCCGCCGAGGTCGGAGACGATGCGCGGGAGCGCGGGCCCGACGATGCTCTGTTCGAGCGCGGACATGAACATGGCCAGCATCGAGCCGGCGAGAATGAGCGCCTTGGCCCGGCGCGGGAGGTCCATGCCGAGCGGGCGCTGGTCATCGGCGGGGGCAGCCGTTGGAAGACGGGACATTCGGGGAGGTTAGCCGTAGTGCGCTCAGGGCGGTACTGTCACCAACACCGCGGACCTGAGGCGGCGGGAGCCGCTAATCGGCGATCTCCGGCAGGATCATATGGGTTTCAAGCCATTCTGTTATGTCTGGGGTGAGGTATTTGCTGAGGTTGGTATTGCGAATAGGGATTTCTTCATAATATACTCCATCATAATTATACTTTTCATAATCATAATTACTTCGTTCTCCCATTCTGTCCAGTAAATACATTGAACAGAGTTCTGCCGCAAGTTCAGTTGGTTCTTTTGAGTAAATATCTCGGTACACGCTGTTTTGAGGAAGAAGCCAGGTTCCGCCGTTGTTGCGTTGGTATCCTACCATATGTATGAAGGTTTGTCCGTGGGGGGAGGCGTAGAAGTAAGTAAGAGGTTTGTATTGGATGGACGCATTGTGCGTGAGTTGTTGAACCCAGTGCCAATTTTGGTTGATGTGACACAGTTCGTGGATTTCGCTTGTAAGAAGAATGTCTGAGTGTTCAGTTGGGGTGCGATACGCGGTGGATTCGTCGTAGACCACAAAAAAGGGATTTGTGTTAACGGGAAGACCGGGAGCAACGCCTCTGATTCCTCTTCCGCTTATGCGTTGTTTGGTTACGATGCAGGCATCTGGTCTGGCGGGAAGAGTTGGGAGAACTTGGGTGGTTACTTTGGGGTTGAAGTTTCTGGTGCAGGAGTCGTTTTCTGAGAGAGGAACAATAAATAAAGAGCTGTTTTCATAGTTGTTGTTTTGTTCCCTCATCTCGTGAAAAGGAATGCATCGGTTGTTGTTGAATTCGCAGATGTTTGTGCAATCTGCATATATGGTTGTGGGAGGGATGTAATCTGAGTATTGATTTTTGAAGCTTTGAATTATGTCAAGCGTGTGAGGCACTTGGTATTGATTGTATGGATGCCATTGATTGTTGTCGTACACCCATATGGTGTCTGCAATGCAACCCATTGTCGCGAGTCGTCCTTTGAGGTGCAAGAGGGATCCTCCTCCCCATTCCAGCGGGAAGAGATCGCCGTATCCGTCGGGGATCTCCGCCACCACCTGCGTCGGCTGCAGGGCGGCCTCAGCCGCGGCCTCTTCATCCCCTCCATCCGCGGAGACGCCCGTCGCCGCTGCGGCGAACAACACGCCCGCGGCCAGCAGCCCCGCGGCCCGCCTGATTAGCGCCTTCCCGCCCATTGCCGCCCCCTTCCGCTGCGGCAAGGTAAGCGCCGGCCGGCGTGGAGTCCAGCGCTTGGCCCAGGAGCGGCTGAGCAGTCCCTAGACTGCGGAAGGAACGGAGGGCTGTCATGGCGCAGGAGAACGAGCGGAAGTTGCGGGTGGATGGGGAGCTGCGGGAGCGGGCGGCGGCGGTGATTCCGGGAGGGATGTACGGGCATCAGAATGCGGGGCTGCTGCCGGAGGGGTTTCCGCAGTTCTTCGAGCGGGGGGATGGGGCGCGGATCTGGGACGTGGACGGGAACGAGTACATCGATTACCTGTGCTCGTACGGGCCGATTCTGCTGGGGCACCGGCATCCGACGGTGGAGGCTGCGGCGGCGGAGCAGCAGGGGATCGGAGACGGGTTCAACGGTCCGACGGCGAAGATGGTGGAGCTGGCGGAGCTGCTGGTGGGGATCACGCCGTGGGCGGATTGGGCGTGGTTCGCGAAGAACGGGACGGACGCGACGGTGTACGCGGCGTCGGTGGCGCGGACGGCGACGGGGCGCGGGACGATTCTGCGCGCACGGGAGGCGTACCACGGGGCATCGCCGGCGTGGATGGGGCGGGAGCGGGGGTCGAAGGCGCCGGGGACCGTGGAGTACGAGTACAACGACTTGGCGTCGGTGCGGGCGGCGTTCGAGGAGGCCGATGGTGATGCGGCGGGGCTGATCGTGTCGGCGTTCAAGCACGACGTGTTCGAGGATCAGGAGCTGCCGACGCGGGAGTTCGCGGAGGGGGTGCGTGATTTGTGTACCGCGCACGGTGCGGTGCTGATTTTGGACGACGTGCGGGGCGGGTTCCGGCTGGACATGCGCGGGAGCTGGGCGCCGCTGGGGGTGTCGCCGGACTTGAGCGCGTACTGCAAGGCGATCGGGAACGGGCATCCGATCTCCGCGCTGCTGGGGACGGACGCGCTGGAGGAGGCGGTCGGGCAGACCATGGCAACGGGCTCGTACTGGTTCGCGGGCGCGCCGATGGCGGCGGCGATCGCGACGATCACGACGATGCAGGAGACGGACGGGATTTCGCATCTGGAGCGGATCGGCGGGCTGCTGCGGGAGGGCTTGGCGGAACAGGCGGCAAGCCATGGGCTGGGGCTGCGGCAGACGGGGCCGGTGCAGATTCCGATGATCCTGTTCGACGGCGACACGAGGGCGGAGGGGCTGCCGCGGGGGTCGCGGTTCAGCGCGGAGGCGGCGGCGCGGGGCGTGTACATCCACCCGTGGCACAATGGGTTCCTGTCGACGGCGCTGACGGAGGAGGACATGGCGCGGACGCTGGAAGCGACGGACGAGGCGTTCGACGCGGTAGCGGCGGAGTTCGGGGAGTAGCGGGCTGCGTCAGGCGTCGGCCAGGTAGCGCCAGATCGAGGCGAAGTCGAGGATCAGGTTCGGGACCTCGGGGCGGCAGTCAATCTCGTCGGGGCTGGCGTGTTCTTCGGCAGGGCTGCCGGGGCGGTGGACGTAGACGGTTTCGCTGCGTGGGTCGACGACCAAGCCGAGCAGGGAGCCGTGCTCGATCCAACCAGCCATCTTTTCGAGCTGGTCGGCGAGGGAGTCAGTTTCGGAGACGATTTCGACGACGAAGTCGGGTGCGACGGGCCAATAGGGGGGAAGCTTGCCGTCGCGCAGGGCGAGGGCGCGGCGTTGGGCGCTGACCCAGCTGAGGTCGGGGATTTTGGGCGTCCAACCGGGCGGATCGAATGCGCCGTCTTGAGCGCGGGAGACGCGCTCGCCTTGAGCGAGCAGGCAGTTGCCGACTTGGGCGTTGAGGAGCGATCCGACTTCGGGGATGAGACCGGGCGTTGCCCCGCTGATGATGACCTCGCCTTCCCGCCCGCCTTCGAAGGCGAGGCCGTCGTGCCGCGCCGACAGCAGTTCGAGGAGGTCGGCGGTGATCGGGCAGCCGAGGTACACGCGCGCCTTGCCGTGCGCGAGGGCTGATTGCGCGGCTGCCTCGACTTGATCGAGCGGCTGTGCCGTTGCGGTCACCATCGGCGATCCTCCGAGAGACATCTTACTTGGGCTTGGTGAACGTCGGCCGGCAGGGGAGCCCGGGGAAAGTCAGTCGCCGGATTGATCGAGGAACTGCCAGATCAGGGCGAAGTCGATCTTGAAGCCGGGGACTTCCGGGTCGCAGTCGATCTGGGCGGGGCGGACGCGGCGATCAGCGGGTTCGCCGGGGCGGTGGATGTAGACGGTTCGGGCGGCGGGGTCGACGACTAGGCCGAGCAGGGAACCGTGCTCGATCCAGCCGGCCATCTTTTCGAGCTGGTCGGCGAGGGAGTCGGTTTCGGAGACGATTTCGACGACGAAATCGGGGGCGATGGGCCAGAAGGCGGGGAGTTTGCCGTCCACCTTGGCGAGCGCTTCGCGTTCGGGGCTGACCCAGCTGATGTCCGGGATTTTGGGCACCCAGCCGGGCGGGTGGAACGCGCCGTCGGTCGTTCGGCCCCAAGTGATGCCGCGTTGGACGAACCAGTTGAACAGCTGGCCGGCGATGCCCAGCAGCACTTGGGGCACGCGGCCGCGCGATGCAGCGCTGATGATGATCTCCTCCCTTGAGCCGCCTTCGAACCAGAGGTCGTCGTGGCGGATCGAGAGTCGCTCGAGGAGGTCGACGGTGACCGGGCAGCCCGGGCGGATTCGGGCTTTGCCGCGGGCGCGGGCGGATTGGGCGGCCGCGTCGATCCGCGCCAACGGGGTTTCGGCTGCCATGACCATCGGGAGAGCCTCCGGGGGTGATGGTACCGCTCGGGCGGGAGGCGTTGACTTGGCGGAGTTGTTAGCTTATGCAGAGCCGCCGGCGGAGCGTTCGGGGCGGCGGGACGGAGATCGAAGATGGCCGAGATGATCGTCGATCGGATCAAGGTGATCGATGCGGACACGCACGTGTCGGAGCCGGAGACGCTGTGGACGGAGCGGGTGTCGACGAAGAAGTGGGGGGATTTGGTGCCGCACGTGATCTTCGATCCGGAGATCAACGAGGACCGCTGGGTGATGGGCGGGAAGAAGTTCATGCCGACGGCGGGCGCGGCGATGGCGGGCTGGAAGGAGCCGCCGCCGAGCCATCCGCCGAGCCTGCGCGAGGCGGACCACGGCTCGTTCGACATGCGCGACCGGCTGGAGCGGATGGACGAGTACGGGATGTGGGCGCAGGTGGTGTACCCGAACGTGGGCGGGTTCGGCAGCGGGAATTTCCTGACGCTGACGGACGAGGCGCTGCGGCTGGAGTGCGTGCGGGCCTACAACGACTTCCTGATCGAGTGGACGAGCGCGGCGCCGGAGCGGTTCATTCCGATCATGGCGATGCCGTTCTGGGACGTGCAGGCGTGCGTGGAGGAGATGCAGCGGGCGCACGGGCTTGGGCACAAGGGCGTGCTGATGACGAATCAGCCGCACGTCTTCGGGCTGCCGCGGCTGACGGAACGGCACTGGGATCCGCTGTGGCACCAGGCGGAGGACATGGGGCTGTCGATCAACTTCCACATCGGATCGGGGGATCTGACGGAGCTGCGCAACATCACGGTGGACAACGGGCGGCAGGCGGCGTACGCGAAGTCGACGGTGAAGCTGTTCCTGGACAACTCGAACGCGGTGCTGGACGTGATCTTGTCGGGGATGTGCCACCGCTTCCCGAAGCTGAATTTCGTGTCGGTGGAGAGCGGGGTGGGCTGGGTGCCGTACCTGCTGGAGGCGATGGACTGGCAGTGGGAGAATTCGGGCTGCATCGAGGAGCACCCCGAGATGGACCTGCTGCCGAGCGAGTACTTCAAGCGGCAGTGCTACGCCTGCTTCTGGTTCGAGGGCGCGTCGGCGCTGAAGTCGATTGAGATGATCGGCTCGGAGAACCTGCTGTTCGAGACGGACTTCCCGCACCCGACCAGCATTTCGCCGGGGCCGGCGTCGACCGCGCTGGCGCCGAAGGACCACGTGGAGCAGGTGCTGAGCGCGCTGCCCGAGGAGGACCTGCGGAACGTGCTGCAGCGGAACGCGGCGCGGGTCTATCATCACGAGGTGGACTGACCGCGCACGCGCGCGGAGAAGGAACGGACGCCGGACCGGCGAAAGGACGCAGAGATGGAACTCCAGAATGTGGTGATCGTGGACGGTGCGCGCTCGGCCTTCACGCGCGGAGGGCGGGGGGCGTTCACCGCGACCCGGCTCGACGACGTGGGGGTGCAGGTGCTGCAGGCGCTGCTGAACCGGAACCCCGAGGTGAAGCCGGAGATGATCGAGGACGTGGGCATGGGCTGCGTCGGCGGCGTGGCCGAGCTGGCGGGGATCGGCGCGAACCACATCGCACGGCTGGCGGGGCTGCCGGAGTCGGTCTGCACGTTCGACTCGAACCGGCAGTGCGGGTCGTCGATGGAGACGCTGCACCGGGTGGCGCAGGAGGTGATGGTCGGGGCGATCGACGTGGGGATCGCGCTGGGCGTGGAGCGGATGGGGCGGCAGCTCGGCGGCGGGGGCGGCGCGGAGCCGAACCGGATCACCGAGTTCAACTCGAAGCGGCACGAGATGACGGAGCAGCAGCGCAACTTGGCGCACGACCACGGGCTGGACTTCTCGGTGCCGATCCCGGACGCGATCCTGGATTCGTCGCCGGTCTGCTCGATGCTGCAAACGGCGCAGAACGTGGCGGAGATGTACGACCTGAGCCGCGAGACGCTGGACGAGTTCGCGGTGGAGAGCCACCGCAAGTACGGCGCGGCGACGGCGGCGGGATTCTACAAGGACGAGATCGTGCCGGTCGAGGTCGAGCTGCCGGTGTTCGACGACGAGGGCAACCTGCTGCTGGAGGAGCGGGGCGAGAAGAAGGTGGTGGACGTCGACGAGGGCTTCCGGCCGGGGACGAACTTCGAGGGGCTGAGCGGGCTGCGGACGGTCCGCGGGACGGTGAGCCACCAGCAGGAGGAGATCCGGATCACGGCGGGCAACAGCTGCCCGACGAACGACGGGTTCACGGCGGCGCTGCTGATGAGCGAGCGGAAGGCGGCGGAGCTGGGCTTGGAGCCGCTGGCGCGGCTGATCGGCTTCGGGGTCGGCGGCGTGAAGCCGCAGATCATGGGGCTGGGCCCGGTGCCGGCGACGCGGAAGGCGCTGGCGCACGCGGGCGTGGAAGCGGGCGAGATCGACCGGATCGAGTTCAACGAGGCGTTCGCGGCGCAGGTGATCCCGAGCGTGCAGGAGATCGGGCTGAACCCGGACGCGGTGAACGTGAACGGCGGCAGCTTGGCGATCGGGCACCCGCTGGGCGCGACGGGGACGCGGCTGGTCACGACGGTGGCCCGCGAGCTGCAGCGGAGCGGCAGCAAGTACGGGCTGGCGACGCAGTGCATCGGCGCGGGGATGGGGATCAGCACCATCCTCGAAGCCGTCTAGCGGCGCCGCCGGCGCAAGAGCGCACCGAGGAACGGGGCGCGGGCGGATCGCCCGCGCCCCGTTCACCTTTTCCGCGGCAGCGGTCGCGACGGTTCACGTTCGGAATCAGCTGAGGTGCAACAATTTGGCAGCTTGTTGCAGTTGCGCTTCATCGGTGCCGGTTCAGAGGCGGAGACTGCGTGAGGTGTAGTGCAACAATTTGGCAGTAGATTACACTGGAACGATGCTGCCGCCGGTCGAACGCCTGAGGTTGATGCCGCCCGATGAGGTGACGCGGGTGCTGCTGGGAGAGCCGGAGGGGCAGTGGTACGACCGCAAGTCGGCGCGGATCAAGGCGCGGGAGTTGGCGAATCCGCTGGTGGCGCTGGCCAACGCGGACGGCGGGGTGCTGGTGATCGGGCTGAGCGGGGGCGAGTGCGAGGGGGTCGATTCGAAGGAGCGGGTCCAGAACGACTGGCGGCGGGCGGGGGTGCAGTTCACGGTTCCGCCGGTGCCCTACGAGGCTTCGCTGCTGGACTGCGTCAACCGGGCGGGCGATGCCGATCACGTGTTCGTGATCGAGGTGCCGCCGGGGGACCGGGTGCATGCGAACCGCAAGGACGAGGTGTTCGCGCGGGTGGGCGACTCGAACCACAAGCTGACATTCGACGAGCGGCTGCTGCTGGAGTACGAGCGGGGGGAGATCGCGTTCGAGCTGCGGCCGGTGCCGGCGGGATCGGAGATCGAGCTGGACGAGGGGGCGCTGGCGTCGTACGCGGAGCAGATAGGGCATCCGGATCCCGGGCGGGTGCTGAACGCGATGCCGCTGGTGGGCGGCGACGGGCAGCTGCTGACGGCGGGAGCGCTGCTGTTCGGGGTGAATCCGCAGCGGGCGTTTCCGCAGGCGCTGGTGCGGACGCTGCGCTACGAGGGGAAGGAGGCGCGGACGGGGGAGGATCAGAATTTGCGGGCGGACCGCTACTGCCAAGGGCCGCTGCCGCGGCAGATCGACGAGGCGGCGGGCTTCATCCGGGAGCAGCTGCCGAAGTGGCGGCAGCTTGGGGCGGACGGGCGCTTCGACTGGTTTCCGATCGTGCCGGACGCGGCGTGGATGGAAGCGCTGGTGAACGCGGTGCTGCACCGGGCGTACAGCGATTTCGGGGATCACGTCCGGGTGCAGATCTTCGACGACCGGATCGAGGTGTCGAGTCCGGGCCGGTTCGCGAGCGGGCCGCCGCCGCGGGACTTGGCGAACGTGCGGCGGGCGGCGCGGAACCCGCGGATCGCGCGGGTGATGGGGCAGCTGCGGTACGGGCAGGACGTGGGCGAGGGGCTGCGGCGGATGGCGGAGGTGATGGAGTCGAACCGGCGCCCGCCGCCGGAGATCCGGCAGACGGCGGGCGGGGTCAAGATCACGCTGCGCGCGCCGGCGCCCGAGCTGAGGCGGCTGGCCGAGCTGCCGGCGGCGACGCAGCGGGTGTACGAGCACCTGAAGCGGGCGGGGCGGCTGGGGACGGCGGAGGCGGCGGCGCTGGAGGGGGTCTCGCGGCCGACGGCGCTGCGGCACCTGACCCGGCTGGCCGAGGCGGAGCTGGCGCGGCGGGTGGGCGGCAGCCGCAATGATCCGCGGGCGTACTGGACGCTCGGCAATTGACGGGCGGGGGAGAGGCAGGAGTTTGACAGTTGGCGTTGCAGTAGGGGCCCGGTGCGCGGTTCGGGCGCGGAATTCCTTGGGAAGCCGAGGTGTCAAGGGTGGTTTTACAGCTGTTGCAGTTGTTTGGCAGTACGGGGCGGGGGTCCGGCGCTGGCGCGGATCGGGGCTGTCGCGGAAGGGTTTGCAGCGTTGACAGCAGGTTGGCAGTACAGGGCGGAAACGGGGGGAACGCCGTCGTTTGACGCTGATTCGGACTGCCATGGGCGGGTTTGCAGCTGTTGCAGTTGTTTGGCAGTTCGGGGGCGGAGAGATGTCCGCAGCTGGTATGGGCGGGATTAGGGGTGCAGGGATCGCTATGCTCGCGGGAGATCGGGCCCGAGGAGGTGCGTTATGGCGACTGCGACTCTGGAGCGGGTGGGGGTGCATCCGCTGGATCCACTTTCGGGGGAGGAGATCGGGCGGGCGGCGGAGCTGGCAGCGGCGCACCTGGGGGGCGCGGAGACGCTGCGGTTCCCGCTGGTGGCGGGGCTGGAGCCGGCCAAGGGGTCGGATGACGCACGGCGGCGGGCGGAGCTGATCGTGCTGGACACGGCGACGGGTCTGGCGACGGAAGTGATCGCCGACTTGGACGCGGGGGTGGTGGAGTCGGCGACGCCGCGGCCGGACGTGCAGGCGTTTCCGCTGATGGAGGAGTTCGGGCGGGCGGAGGCGGCGATCCGGGAGGACGAGGGCTGGCGTGCGGCGATGCGGGCGCGGGGCGTTTCGGAGGCGGAGCTCGAGATGTGCCAGATCGATCCGTGGCCGGGCGGCAACTTCGGCAGCGAGTGGGAGACGGGGCACCGCATCCTGAAGGGGATCGCGTACCTGCGGGACGAGCCGGAAGACAACGGTTATGGGCGGCCTGTCGAGGGGCTGGTGGCGATCGTCGACCTGGTCGAGAACCGGGTGCTGGAGATCATCGACGAGCCGGGCGGGCCGACGCCGAAGACGGCGCTGCGGTTCGACCACGATCACGGCGGCGCGCCGCGCGGGGACGTGAAGCCGCTGGAGATCGTGCAGGCGGAGGGGCCGTCGTTCACGCTGGAAGGTCACCTGCTGCGCTGGCAGAAGTGGCAGATGCGGGTGTCGCTGCACCCGCGCGAGGGGCTGGTGCTGCACGAGATCGGGTACTGGGACGATGCGGGGACGGACCCGCTGGCGGGGCCGGGGCATTCGCCGAACGGGAGGAAGCCGGAGGCGCGGCTGCGGTCGATCTGCCATCGGGCGTCGCTGGCGGAGATGGTGGTTCCGTACGGGGATCCGGGCGCGTCGCAGTACTTCAAGAACGCGTTCGATTCGGGCGAGGTCGGGGGGCTGGGGCGGCTGACCAACTCGCTGGAGCTGGGCTGCGACTGCCTGGGGGAGATCGCGTACATGGACGGGGTCGTGACGGACGAGCGGGGAGGGGCGCGGACGATCAAGAACGCGATCTGCATCCACGAGGAGGATTTCGGGATCCTCTGGAAGCACACCTACCGGAACCCGGAGACGGGCGCGCCGGAGTCCTGGGTGCGGCGGTCGCGGCGGCTGGTGGTGTCGGCGATCGCGACGGTGGGCAACTACGACTACGGCTTCTACTGGTACTTCTACCAGGACGGGAGCTGGGAACACGAGGTGAAGGCGACGGGGATCATCCAGACGGCGGCGATCGCGGACGATGATCCGCAGATCACGCGGCACAAGGTGGCGCCGAACCTGGCGGGGCCGATCCACCAGCACTTCTTCAGCTTCCGGCTGGACATGGCGGTGGACGGCGGCCGGAACACGGTCTACGAGGTGGACGCGGTTCCGCTGCCGCGGGGGCCGGAGAATCCGCGCGGGAACGCCTTCACGTCGCGGGCGGTCGCGATCGCGAGCGAGGCGGAGAGCGGGAGGTCGGTGCATTCGCCGTCGGCGCGGCACTGGCGGATCTCGAACGACGGGACGGCCAATCCGCTGGGCAATCCGCCGGCGTACGCGCTGATGCCGGGGGAGACGGTGGACATGATGGCGGCGGAGGATTCGGCGGTGGGGCAGCGGGCGCGGTTCGCGCGCCGGCTGCTCTGGGTGACCGCGCACGACCCGTCGGAGCGGTATCCGGCGGGGGACTACCCGAATCAGAGCGATGGCGGCGAGGGGATGCCGAAGTGGGTGGCGCAGGGGCGTCCGCTGACGGACGCGGACGTGGTGCTGTGGTACACGGTCGGGATGAACCACGTGGCGACGCCGGAGGATTGGCCGGTGGCGCCGGTGCACCGGGCGGGGTTCACGATGAAGCCGTGGGGCTTCTTCGACCGCAACCCGGGGCTGGACGTGCCGATGCCGGAGCACTGTGCGCACGAGCACGAAGAGGAGGATGGGCATGGCGGCGCGTCGAGCAACGGGCGCGGCTGAGCGGGCCGGGCTGGAGATGACGGCGCATCCGCTGGACCCGCTGTCGGCCGCGGAGATCGAGCGGACGGCGGCGATCGCGGGGGTGCGCTTGGGCAGACGATTGTCGCTGCGGTTCCCGCTGATCGCTGCGCTGGATCCGCCCAAGGGGGCGGAAGCGCCGGCGCGGCTGGCGGAGGCGGTCTGCTTCGATGCGATCTCGGGGGATACCGCGGAGGTGGTGGTCGATCTCGATGCGGGGGAAGCGGTTTCGGCGATCGGGCTGCCGGGGGTGCAGCCGTACGCGCTGCGGGAGGAGTACGCGCGGGCGGAGGCGGGGATCCGGGCCGATGCGGGCTGGCGGGCGGCGATGGCGGCGCGGGGGTTCGACGAGGCGCAGATCGATTCGGCGTTCCTGCACCTCTGGCCGGTCGGCAACTTCGGCTCGAGGTGGGAGAGGGAGCACCGGATTTTGAAGGGGCTGGCGTACCTGCGGGACGGGGCGGACGACGACGGCTACTACGGGCGGCCGGTGGAGGGGCTGGTCGCGATCGTCGATCTGATCGGCGGGCTGGTGCTGGAGGTGGAGGATCATCCGAATCCGCCGCCGCCGCGGGAGGCGCTGCGGTTCGACCACGACTGCGGCGGGCCGGCGCGGACGGACTTGAAGCCGCTGGAGATCGTGCAGGCGGAGGGGCCGTCGTTCACGCTGGAGGGGCATCTGCTGCGCTGGCAGAAGTGGCAGATGCGGGTGTCGCTGCACCCGCGCGAGGGGCTGGTGCTGCACGAGATCGGGTACGAGGATGGGGGGCGTTTGCGGCGCATCTGCGAGCGGGCGTCGGTGGCGGAGATGGTGGTGCCGTACGGGGATCCGAGCGTCGGGCAGTACTTCAAGAACGCGTTCGATTCGGGCGAGTGCGGTTTGGGGCGGATGACGAACTCGCTGGAGTTGGGCTGCGACTGCTTGGGCGAGATCGCGTACATGGACGGGGTGATCACGGACGAGCGGGGCGGGGCGGAGACGATCAAGAACGCGATCTGCATCCACGAGGAGGATCACGGGATCCTCTGGAAGCACACGTACCGGGACGAGGAGACGGGCGAGCCGCGATCGTGGGTTCGGCGGTCGCGGCGGCTGGTCGTTTCGTCGGTTGCGACGGTGGACAACTACGACTACGGGTTC
This sequence comes from Dehalococcoidia bacterium, assembly GCA_965205165.1. Taxonomy (GTDB): domain Bacteria; phylum Chloroflexota; class Dehalococcoidia; order Bin125; family Bin125; genus CBDESM01. Next base: position 2,491,800 of record OZ242037.1, on the reverse strand, counting down.
TACTGGTACTTCTACCAGGACGGGAGCTGGGAGCACGAGGTGAAGGCGACGGGGATCGTGCAAACGATGGCGGTCGCGGAGGACGAGCCGGAGGTGACGCGGCACAAGATCGGGCCGGGGCTGGCGGGCGCGATCCACCAGCACTTCCTCACGTTCCGGCTGGACATGGCGGTGGACGGCGATGCGAACACGGTCTACGAGGTGGATGCGGTTCCGCTGCCGCGGGGGCCGGAGAATCCGCATGGGAACGCTTTCACGTCGCGGGCGAGGGAGATCGCGGACGAATCGGAAAGCGGGCGGGAGGTCAACGCGGCGTCGGCGCGGCATTGGCGGATCGCCAACGACGGGGCGCGGAACGGGCTGGGGGAAGCGCCGGCGTACGCGCTGATTCCGGGCGCGACGGTGGCGATGATGGCGGACGGAGAGTCGTCGGTGGCGCGGCGGGCGGCGTTCGCGCGGAAGCAGCTGTGGGTGACGGCGCATAATCCGTCGGAGCGGTATCCCGGCGGCGATTATCCGGCGCAGAGCGAGGCGGGCGAGGGGATGCCGAGGTGGACGGCGGCGGGGCGGAACCTGCGGGATGCGGACGTGGTGCTCTGGTACACGGTGGGGATGCACCATGTCGCGCGGCCGGAGGATTGGCCGGTGATGCCGGTGCAGCGGGCGGGCTTCAAGATGAAGCCGTGGGGGTTCTTCGACCGCAATCCGGCGCTGGACGTGCCGATGCCGGAGCATTGCGGGCACTAGCGGCGGGCAGCGGCGGGGGAATTCACCGGGTGATCATCGCCGGGCTGCGGCGGGGCGGGGATATGGTGCATAGTGAGGGCGGCGGCTCGGCGCGGAGGTCGGCATGGTGACGATGCCCGTGGACGTGTTCGCGGAGCTGGAATCGAATGTCCGCTCCTATTGCAGGGCTTGGCCGGCGATCTGGTCGCGGGCGCGGGGGGCGAGGCTGGAGGATGAGGACGGGCGCGAGTACCTGGACTTCTTCAGCGGCGCGGGGGCGCTGAACTACGGGCACAATCCGCCGCCGCTGAAGCGGGCGCTGATTTCCTACCTGGAAGATGACGGGGTGCTGCACGCCCTCGACATGTCGACGCGGGCGAAGCGGGAGTTCCTGCTGCGGTTCGAAGAGTTGATCCTGCGCCCGCGCGGGATGTCGTACAAGCTGCAGTTCACGGGGCCGACGGGGGCGAACGCGGTGGAGGCGGCGCTGAAGCTGGCGCGGAAGGCGACGGGGCGGGAGACGGTGATCGCGTTTTCGAACGCGTTCCACGGAATGACGCTGGGGGCGCTGGCGGTGAGCGCGAATCCGAACAAGCGGCGCTCGGCGGGGGTGCCCCTGAACCACGCGGCGACGGTGCCGTACGAGGGGCAGATCGGCGAGGGCGATTCGCTGGCGGTGCTGGAGTCGATGCTGCGCCCGGGCGGAGGGTTGAACCGGGCGGCGGCGGTGATCGTGGAGACAGTGCAGGGCGAGGGCGGGCTGCATGCCGCGTCGGCGGGCTGGCTGCGGGGCTTGGAGGCGATCTGCCGGGCGCACGACATGCTGCTGATCGCGGACGACGTGCAGGCGGGCTGCGGGCGGACGGGGACGTTCTTTTCGTTCGAGCCCGCGGGGATCGAGCCGGACATCATCTGCCTGTCGAAGTCGATCTCGGGGATCGGGCAGCCGATGGCGCTGGCGCTGGTGCGGCCGGACTTGGACTTGTGGGCGCCGGGCGAGCACAACGGGACGTTCCGCGGGAACAACGCGGCGTTCGTGACGGCGGCGGCCGCGCTGCGCGAGTGGTGGGCGGACGACGCGCTGTCGCGGGAGGTGGCGCGCAAGTCGGCGATCGTGGAGGAGGCGCTGGGCGGGATCATCGCGGGCGAGGAGCGGCTGCGCGGCTCGATCCGCGGGCGCGGGCTGCTGATCGGGCTGCATTCGCCGGTGGAGGGGATGGCGGAGCGGATCGCGGCGGGCGCGTACGAGCGGGGGCTGCTGGTCGAGACGTCGGGAGCGGAGAGCGACGTGGTGAAGCTGATGCCGCCGCTGACGATCGACGACGGCGAACTGGCGGAGGGGCTGGGGATTCTGGGCGAGGCGGCTTCGGCCGCCGCCGCGGCAGGCTGAGCGGGCGCTTTGACGGCTGCTGCAATATCCTCGCTTCCGTCAACCGCCGCGAGGAGCGCGGCGGGCGAAGGAGGCCGGGATGTTGAAGCGCGTTGCTCTGATTCTCTTGGGCGCGGCGATCGGTGCGGCCGCAGTCGGCCTGATCGCGTCGCAGACGGGCGGCGGACATCATGACGTCCGCGTTTCGGTGCAGAAGCTGGAGAGCGGCGCGGTCGCGGTGGCGCTGCAGGAGGCGGGGGAGGACGGGGAGTGGGGCGAGCGGCAGCGGCCGGAGCTGAACAGGCTGCCGGCGGACGCGCCGAGCGGGCGCTGGTTCAACAGTTCGGCGGTTTCGATCGGCGGGGCGCTGGGGCCGGCGCACACCGTCTGCCTCGTGCACCACGGCGACGAGGCGGATGAGTTCTGGGAGTCGCTGACCCTCAACGCGACCGTTTCGAGCGACAACATCGGGATCGATCTCACGATCAAGGGGGACCCGGATCCGGAGGCGCAGGCGCGGCTGATCCGGGAATGCGTGGAAGAGGGGGTCCGGGGGATCGCGACCAGCGTGCCGAACGCGGATGCGCTGCGCGAGGCGATCGGCTACGCGCAGGAGTCGGGGGTGGTGGTGGTGACCTACAACTCCGGGCGCGGCGACGCGGAAAGCCTGGGGGTGCCGGTGCACGTGTCGCTGGACGAAGCGGCGATCGGGCGCCGGGCGGGGGAGGAGTTCAGCGAGGCCGGGGTGACGGGCACGGTGCTGTGCGTGCTGCACGAGCCGGACAATTCGGGCCTGAACGAGCGCTGCGACGCGCTGGAGGGGGCGTACACGGGCGGCGAGGTGGAGCGCTTCAACGTGGCCGGGGTGGCCGACATCGAGCGTTCGACGCAGCAGATGACGGAGCGTCTGCGCGAAGGCGGGGTGGGCGGCCTGCTGATGCTCAACAGCGCGCTGATGAACCCGTCAACGGAGGCGGTCGCGGCGGCGGAGAGCGATGCCAAGGTGGCCGCGGTCGGCGTGCTGGAAGCGGCCCGGCAGGTCGTCGCGGGCAAGGTCTTCATCGCGCTGACCGATCAACCGTGGTTCCAGAGCGACTACGTGCTGATGAGCCTCAAGAACTACCTGAGCGGGATCGACTTGGGGATCAGCGTCGAGGCGATCGGGCTCAACCCGACCACGCTGGTGCAGATCGAGCCGATCGTGCTGGACCGCGAGAACAGCCAGCAGCTGCTGGACGAGCTGGCCCGGTTCATCGCCGAGCAGTTCGGCAGCTGAGCGGCAAGACGGCAGGACCATGGGACGGGGGGGCCCGATGCTGAAGAACGCGATGCTGGTCTTGGCCCTGATGGCGATGGTCGCCGGAGCGGGGGTGATCGGCGCGACGCTGGCGCAGGGGGATCGGTCGGGCGGGGACGAGCAGTACACGGTCCGGATCTCGGCGCAACGGCTGGCGAGCGGGAGCGTCGCGGTCGGGTTGCAGGAGCAGGGGGCGGGCGGCGCCTGGCAGGAGCGCGAGCTGCCGGCGAACTACATCCTGCCGGCGGATTCGCCAACAGGACGCTGGTCCAACAGTTCGCCCCTGGGGGTCGGCGGGGCGCTGCGGCCGGTCTGCATCATCCATCACGGCGGGCCGGCGGACACGGCGTTCTGGGGCCGGTTCGGGCGGGACGCGGCGGATGCGGCGCGGCACCACGGGCTTGATGCGCGGGTGGCGGGGGAGATCGAGCACGAACGGCAGGCGGAGCAGATCCGGCAATGCGTCGCGGACGGAGTCGCAGGGATCGCGACGACGCTGCCGAACCCCGACGTGCTGGAAGGCGCGGTACGCGAGGCGATCGATGCGGGCGTGGTCGTGGTCACGTTCAACTCGGGCCGTGAAGCGGCCGAGCGCCTGGGTTCGGCGATCCACGTGTCGATCGACGAGACGGCCGCGGGGCAGCGGGCCGGCGCGGCGTTCAACGCGGCGGGCGCTGAAGGGACGGTGCTGTGCGTGCTGCACGAGCCGGACAACATCGGCTTGGAGGAGCGCTGCGACGCGCTCGAGGCGGAGTACGCGGGCGGCGAGATGGAGCGGCTGTACGTGGCCGGCTTGTCTGATGCGGCGCGGACGACGGAGCAGATCGCGGAGCGGCTGGGGGCCGGCGGCGTCGGAGGCGTGCTGACGCTGAACGAGTCGCTGATGCTGGCGCCGTCGGACGCGGCGCGGCTGAGCGGGGACGAGATCGTGATCGGCGCGTTCGGCGGGCTCCGAGCGGCGGCGCAGATCGTCGCCGGCAAGGTGGCGTTCTCGATCTCCGATCAGCGGTGGCTGCAAGCGCGCTACGTGGCAACGCACCTCTACATGTACACGGAGGGCGCCGCGCTGGGCTTCACTCCCGCGGTCTACGAAGCAGCGCCGATCACGCTGATCTCGATCGAACCGGTGCTGGTCGACCTCAACACCGCGCGGCTCTGGCTGCAGACGCTCGGCCTGGCGCAGAACGGGGGCTGAGGCCCCGCTCTGCCGCAGCGCGCTCAGCGCGGGGCCAGGCGGAGTTCGGATTCGGCGTTGGCTTCGATGTTCGGCCACTCGATGTGGAGGGGGTGGTACTCGATGTCCAGCCAACGCTGGAGGTTGTCGCTGTAGTGGGGGGAGTCGGGGCGGCCGGAGTTGCCGGGGGGGAGGCAGAAGCGGGCGTTGTCGAGGTCGGCGAGGCTGGCGATCCAGCGATTGGAGACGCCGTGGTCGCCGGGCTTGCCGTAGGCGTAGCCGGCGTTGTTGACGGTGAAATCGTCGCCGCCGGTGAGGATGTTCCGGAGGTTGAAGCGTTTGGCGTGTTCGGGGTCGCGGCCGAGGTTGTGGCGCCAAGCGCTGAAGTGGACGGCGTCGTAGCGCCATTCGCCCGCGCCGCAGAGTTCATCGAGGCGGGCGGCGGCGGTAACCAAGGCCTCGGAGAGGGTTGATTCCCAGGTCGCACCGGCGGGCAGGGTCAGGGGATCGTCCGCGGCAAGTTGTTCAAGGACGATGCGGCGCTCTTCGGAGGCGCCGGGTTCGAGGCGGCGGGTTTCGGCGAAGAAGGGGCGGATGGTGCGCTTGGAGAGCTGCTCGACGGTTTCGGCGTAGAGGGCGGCTTCGGGCGAGTCGGGCTCGAGGCGGCCGTCCCAATGGCAGAGCATCTGCTTGAAGGGGGCGGCTTCGTCGCTGACGCGGCGGGCACGGACGGCGGCGGCGAATGCTCGGGCGTGGAGGCTGGTGCGGTCGCCTTGGATGGCGGGCATGTCGCCGGTGGTCCAGTCGTCGCGGTCGGGCTCGATCAGCAGCTGGCGGAGGCGGTTGGCGCGGAAGGGGGTCTGGCTGAAGGAGAGGTAGTGCGGGTAGTCGGGCGTAGTGGTGCGGTTGTTGGCGGTGAAGAGGATGCCGTTGGCGGGGTTGGACTGCTGCGGCAATTCGTCCTTGGCGACCTCGCCGTTCCATTCGTGCGCGCCGTCCCAGCCGGGCACGGGGGTGAGCGCGCAATCGCGGATGACGGTGCGGCCGGTGTACTGGTAGCCGATTTCGCCGGCGGCGTCGGCGAAGCAGAAGTTGCCGGAGATGGAGTCGTAGCGCTGGAAGGCGGCGTGGATATCGCCGATGCCGGAGGCGGTGAACTTGGGCAGGAGCGCGTCGAAGTCGCGGCAGGGTTCGGCGAGCGCGAACTTGGCGGCCATCACCTGCTCGTCGGAGGTCGGATCGCCTTCGACGACGGGGCCGTGGCGGGTTTCCCAGACGACGTGGGCAACCGGCTCGCCGCCGCGGACGTCGATGCGTTCTTCGCGGCGCGAGAGGGGCTCTTGTTCGCCGAGGTATTCGGCGGTCGGGGCGTCGCCTGGGCGGATGCGCTCGCGGTAGACGTCCCAGCGGTCGCCTTGCGCGTGGGTCATGGTCCAGGCGACGCGGCCGTTGTGGCCGTAGTAGACGGGGCCCGGGTAGCCGGGGCTGCACGGGCCGGCGACGTTGAAATCGGGGCAGTCCATGTGCATCACGTACCACTGCGGCGGGACGCTGAGCGGGAGATGGGGGTCGCCGCAGACGATGGCCGCGCCGGCGGCGGAGTGGGCGGCGTCGACGACCCAGCAGTTGGAGCCGTCGATCCCGTTGCGGCGGACGTCGGGCTGTTCGGCGAGGAGGGCGAGCGCGTCTTCCCAAGCGTGGTGACCGCCGCTCCAGCGCTCGCCTGAAGGGACGATCAGGGCGGCGTCCTCGGGAACATCGGGGGTGACGGCGCGCACCGCGTCGGGGCCGAGCAGTTCGGCGACGCGGCCGTTGGCGAGCTTGATCGCCCAATGCTGGTTGGCGGAGACCATTTTGAGGATGGCGAGGGAGTCGACGGGGGTCCAAGGGGCCATCTCGTTTTCGAGCAGCGCGAACTCTTCGGCGGGGGGATCGACGGCGATGCCGGCGTTGACGCCGGCGGCGTAGGCGTCGAGGATCATCCGCGCTTCGGGGGATTGGGCCTGCCATTCGCGTTCGGCGTCGCGGCCGTAGCCGAGGGTTCGGTTGAGCTTGTCGAGGGGGACGAGCTTCTCGTTGAGCAGGGAGGCGGCGCGGCCGTGGGCCATGTGGCGGAAGAGTTCGAGCTGCCAGGCGCGGTCGAGGCCGAGGCAGAAGCCTTGGGCGAAGAAGGCGTCGCGGGCGCTTTCGGCGCGGGCGTGGGGCGTGCCCCAGTGGTCGCGCACGATTCGGACGGGTGCGTCGAGTCCGTCGACGGCGAGTTCGACTTGCGTTGCTTCTGCGGTTGCGGTGGTCATGTTGCGCGCCCTGTTCCTGAATGGCTCTGGGAGTATTATCGCGCTCGCGGGACGGGGGAGCGATGCGGTACATCATCTACGGAGCCGGCGGGATCGGAGGCGGGATCGGGGCGCTGCTAACGCAGGCCGGGCGGGAGGCGATCCTGATCGCGCGCGGGGAACATTTGACGGCGATGCGCGAGCAGGGGCTGACGGTGCGTCGGCCGGATGGGGTCTCGAACGTGGAGGTGCAGACGGCAGGGCATCCGTCGGAGATCGATTTCCGGCCGGACGACGTCGTGCTGCTGACGATGAAGGGGCAGGACACGCAAGCGGCGCTGGACGATTTGGAGGCGGCGGCCGGGTACGAGATACCGGTGATCTGCACGCAGAACGGGGTGGCGAACGAGCGAACGGCGGCGCGGCGGTTCTCGAACGTGTACGCGATGCTGGTGGTGATGCCGGCGACGTTCCTGGTGCCGGGCGAGGTGGCGCTGCATGGCGCGCCGCTGGCCGGGCTGCTGGATGCGGGGCGGTTTCCGACGGGCGCGGACGAGCTGATCGCGGAGGTCTGCCTCGACATCACGGCGGCAGGATTCTCGGCGAAGCCGGATGCGCAGGTGATGCAGCTCAAGTACGGGAAGCTGATGACCAATCTGCGCAACGCGCTGCACGCGCTGATCGGCGTGCGCGAAGAGGCGGGCGGGTCGCAGATGGAGGCGTTCGCGCGCCGGCTGCGGCACGAGGCGGAGAGCTGCTACGCGATGGCGGGGATCCGCTACATGCCGATGCATGAGCTGAATGAGCGGCGGTCGGAGGTGTTCACGGCGGAGCCGGTCGAGGGCGTCGAGCGCGGCGGCGGCTCGACCTGGCAGTCCTTCCGGCGGGGAGTGGGGCAGATCGAGACGGACTACCTGAACGGGGAGATCGTGCTGCTGGGCTTGGAGCACGGGGTGCCGACGCCGGCGAACCGGGCGCTGCAAGTGGCAGCCAAACGCGCGCTGCGGGAGGGTCAGGGGACGGGCGAGACGCCGCTGGAGGCGATCTTGAAGCTCGAGCGGTCGCTGATCTGAGGCGCCGTTCGGCCAAATCTCCGACTACTTTGCCAAGTCTTCCACCAAACGGGAGTTGGGCAGGCGGAGGAGATCATCGGCTTTGACGCCGACTTTGAGCGAGCGGCTGCCGCCGCCGAGCCAGACGACGCCGTCGCCGGCGATGCGCGAGTCGATCAGGATCGGGATTTCGCCGGGCAGGCCGAAGGGGGTGACGCCGCCGTACATCATGCCGGTGACTTCGACGGCTTCGTCGAGACCGGCGAATGAGGCCTTGCGGACGCCCATCTCCTTGCGCACCGCGCGGTTGACGTCGAGGCGGGTATCGGCGCGGACGAGGCAGGCGGAGTAGACGCGCGGCTCGGTCTTGCCGACGACGAGGATGGTGTTGACAGAGTCTTCGGGCGCGATGTCGAAGACCTCGCAGAAGACCGCGGTGTCGGCCTGGTCGGGCGTACAGACGATGGTGTCGAAGGAAATGCCGGCAGCGTCCAAGGCGTCGCGCACGCGGCTCTCGATCTCGGCAGATTCATCCATGTCCGACCCCCGCTCCGCGGCAGTTGAAATCCGATTCCGAGTTCCCTACTTTACGCGCACCCGAAACAGCGGCCGAGCAGCGGTCGTTGACGGGGGACCGGAGGCCGAGATGAGCGAGCGCAACTACTGGACCCGGATGCGGAGCAAGCGTCTCAGCCGCCGCGCGGTGCTCGCGGCCTCGACGCGGGCCGGGGTCGGGGCCGCCGGCTTGGCGCTGGTGGGCTGCGGCAGCGACGACGGCGACGATCAGGCGCAGCAGACGACCGCTGCGGCGCAGGAGCAGCAGGTCCAGCAGGCCGCGGATCAGACCGCGCAGCAGGCGACCCAGCAGCAGAGCGGGCAGGCGCAGCAAGCGGTCTCGTCGACGGGGCTGCTGCCGGGCGAGCTGACGGCGGAGCAGGAGGCGGCGGGGCTGTCACCGGAGGAGGAGTGGCGGCTGCGGTACCACTGGAGCAAGCTGCAGAATCTGCCGGGGCAGAGCGACGGGCCGAAGTACGGCGGCACCTGGACGATGGCGCACCTGCCGGCGGCGAACTGGAACGTGCTGGGCCCGAACGCGAGCCTGATGGCCGCCTTCGCGCCGATGTTCTACAGCCAGCTGATCCTCTTCCCGATGGACGACTTCTCCAACGCCCACTACTACGAGAACGAGGGCGACTTGGCGGCGACTTGGGAAGCGGTGGATCCGACCACGGTCGTCTTCCAGCTGCGCGACGGAGTCAACTGGCAGGACAAGGAACCGGTCAACGGACGGGCGATGACCGCGGAGGACGTGAAGATCGCGTACGACGCGCTGCGCGACGGGGCGACGCTCGCGCCCGACTACAGCACGGTGCAGGAGTCGTCCTACACGGCGGTGACCACGATCGAGCACGACAACGCGGCGAACACGGTGACGTTCAACCTGAGCGAACCGTCGGCCTACCTGTTCAACAACATGATGAACCCGTTCCACACGGTGATCTCGCCGGAGATCATCACCGACGACTACACGAAGCTGGACGACTGGCGGAACGCGGCCGGCACCGGGCCGTTCATCCTCGATTTCGTCGAGCAGGGCAAGGAGTGGATCGCGTCGAAGAACCCGAACTACTGGAAGGACGATCCGGTCTCCGGCATGCGGCTGCCGTTCTTGGACGGGCTGCACGGGCCGGACTTCATCAACCAGCGCGAGTCGGAGTGGGCGGCTTGGGAGGCGGGCGACGTCGACGGGATGGTGATGTGGGACACGTTCGACGTGGAGCGCGCGATGTCGGCGCAGTCTGACACGGTGATCCAAGTGACCGCCCCCCCCCCGGGTTGGCAGCCGTACGTGAACTTCCTGGATATCAACTCGGGCGTGTTCGGCGATCCGCGGGTGCGGCAGGCGCTGTCGGTGGGGATGAACCGGGCTGAGCAGAAGGAGGGGGTGTACAACGGGCTGGCGGCGGCGGGCTACGGGCAGAACTGGACCTTCTTCCGCGACGATGAATCGGACTGGGGCTTCCGCGAGTGGCCGTGGACGGAGGCGGAGCTGGGCGATTTCGCGCGGTTCGATCCGCAGGAGGGCCGGATGCTGCTGGATGCGGCCGGCTACAACGACGCGAATCCGCTCGAGTTCCAGTTCATGATGCACAACGTGGCGAACACGTACCTGAACCTGTACGAGCTGGTGCGGGACCAGTGGAAGCGGAACCTGGGCGTGACCGCGAACCACGAGCAGATCGAGGTGGAGAACTGGATCGCCAAGGTGGTGACGCGCGACTTCACCGATGCGCTGTTCACATGGCTGATCGGCGCGGAGATGGACGCGGACGGGCTGGCCTACGGCAAGATGCACAGCGACAGCTCCAGCAACTGGTACGGGATCAGCGATCCGGAGATCGACCAATGGTGCCTTGACCAGCGGCGCGAGCTGGACGTCGACAAGCGCTCGGACATCTTGGAGAAGATCCGGATCAAGGAGCTGAACAACATGTGGCGCGTGTTCGCGGTGAACCCGTACCGCTTGTATGCGCGGCGCGGCTACCTGTACAACCGGATCGACACGTACAACGCGTGGAACCCGGGCTGGGGCGCGACCAACGTCGAGCGGGTCTGGAAGAACGCGTGATCGGGGTCCCCCGCGACCCCGAGCGCGCGCGCGACCGCACATGACCGGCTACGTCATCCGCCGCCTGATCGGCGTCGTGGTCGTGATCTTCCTGCTCTCGTTCATCTCGTTCATGCTGGTGAACGCGTTTCCGGGGAGCACGGCGGAGCGGCTGCTGGCCGAAGGGGCGCAGGGCGCGTCGCTGACCGAGGCGGCGATCGAGCAGTACAACAAGCAGCTGGGCTTGGACAAGCCGGTCTTCGAGCGCTACGGGACGTGGCTCTGGAACGCGGTGCAGGGGGATCTGGGGCGCTCGTTCGCGACGAGCGAGAGCGTGGTCGACGAGATCGGGCTGCGCCTGCCGCGCAGCATCGAGCTGGTGTTGCTGGCGAGCGTGATCTCGTTCCTGGTCGCGATTCCGGTGGGGATCATCTCGGCGATGCGGCAGGATTCGGCGGCCGACTACGCGGGGCGGATCTTCACGATCCTGGGCTTGGCGATCCCGAATTTCCTGCTGGCGATCCTGGTCGTCACGTTCGTGGCGGAGTGGGTCGGGGTCTCGCTGGCGACCTTGGATTCGCCCTATTTCTGGGATGATCCGCTGCAGAATTTGGCGGCGATGATCGGGCCGGCGCTGGTGCTGAGCGCGTCGATGATGGCGACGCTGATGCGGATGCAGCGTTCGCAGATGCTGGAGGTGGTGCACGAGGATTACGTGCGGACGGCGCGGGCGAAGGGGCTGAACGAGCGCGCCGTGGTGCTGCGGCACGCGCTGCGGAACTCCTTCATTCCGGTGCTCACGATCTTCGCCAATCAGGCGGCCTTCCTGATCAGCGGCGCGGTGATCATCGAGTACATCTTCCGGGTCAACGGGGTGGGGGCGCTGCTGGTGACGGCGATCCGGCGGGCGGATTTCAACGTGGTGGTCGGCGTCGTGGTGGTGCTGGGCTTCGGGGTGGTGCTGATCAACCTGCTGGTGGATTTGAGCTACGCGGCGATAGATCCGCGGATCAGGTACGGCTGAGGCGGAGCGAGCGATGACATCCATCGCCACCGAGGCGCCGGCCGTCGAGATCGCGGAAGAGCGGGGGCCGGGCAGGCTGCGGCGGCTGGGCCGCGTCGCGCGGCAGAAGCCGCTGGGCGCGTTCGGGGGCGCGATCATCGTGATCCTGATCATCACGGCGCTGTTCGGGCAGGACATCACGATCGGCGGCGAGGTGATCGTGCCGGGCTTCGCGCCGTTCCCGGCGGAGCGGACGGACGTGGTGAACAAGCTGTCGGGGCCGTCGGCCTCGCACATCGCGGGCACGGACGCGCTGGGGCGGGACATGTTCAGCCGGATCATCTTCGGCGCGCGGACAGCGATGATCGTGGGCTTGGCGGCGACGGCGCTGGGGATCGCGATCGGGACGATCATCGGAACGGTATCGCCGTACATCGGCGGGGCGGCGGACATGGTGGTGCAGCGGCTGTCGGACTCGATGCAGGCGCTGCCGCCGCTGGTGCTGCTGATGGTGCTGGTGACGATGATGTCACCCGGGGTGGCGACGGTGATCTTCGCGATCGTGATTTTCCTGATACCGGGGACGCAGCGGGTGATCCGGGGAACGGTGCTCTCGGTGATGCAGTTCACCTACATCGAGGCGGCGCGGACGGTGGGGGCGAGCGCGCCGAGGATCATCTTCCGGCACATCCTGCCGAACATCGTGGCGCCGGTGATGGTGCTGGCGACGGTGACGATCGGCGGGACGATCTTGGCGGAGGCGGCGCTGTCGTTCCTGTCGCTGGGGGCGAGTTCGGCGGAGAATCCGACTTGGGGGTTCATTCTGTTCGAGTCGACGTCGCGGGGGCAGATCACGCGGTGGCCGTGGCTGGTGCTCGCGCCGGGGGCCGCGATCGCGCTGATCGTGTTTTCGTTCAACGTGTTCGGGGACGCGCTGCGGGACGTGCTGGATCCGCGGCTGCGGGGAACGGGATCCGGCGGGTAGGGAACTTTTTTCCGCCCGAGGGCGTCTTGCTCTTTCGGAGGGCCCGTGTCGCCGGGGGCGTCCGACCCGCCCGCCCAAAGCCGGCCTTTCGGGGCCGGTGGTGAAGCCGCCCGGCAGCCCTCCGTCCTTGCGCGCCGCCTTCCCGCACCGCCATGCGGGGGGCGGCGCGTTCCGCTTACGCGCCGATTCGGTTGAGCAGGCCGTTGGCGTCGACGACGTGGCGGGTGAGGCCGAGGGATTCCGGCGAGAGGCCCATGGCGAGGCCGAGCAGCTGCGGGACGTGGAGGATCGGGGTTTCGAGGCGCTGGTCGATGACTTTGGCGGCGTCTGCCTGCTGCGCGTCGAGGTTGAGGTGGCAGAGCGGGCAGGGGGTGACGAGCGCGTCCGCACCGAGGCCTTGCGCTTCGGCGATGTGGGAGCCGGCCATGGCGAGGGAGTTGCGCTTGTTGGTGGTGAGGATGGGAAAGCCGCAGCACTTGGTCATGCCATCGTAGGTGACGGTGGTCGCGCCGACGAGGCTGATCAGGCGTTCGAGGCTGTCCTTGCGGGTGGGATTCTGCTCGAAGTCGAGGGTGCGTTCGGGGCGGACGATGTAGCAGCCGTAGAAGGGGCCGAGCTTGAGTTCGTCGAGCGGCTTCTTGATCAGGGAGTTGAGTTTGTCCTCGCCGATGTCTTCGAGCAGGATCCAGAGCAGGTGGCGGGGGTCTGCGGAGCCGCGGTATTCGAGGCCTTCGGGCGCGAGGTGGGAGTTGATGCGGATGCGGTAGTCGACGTTGCGCATTTTTTCGGCGGCGAGTCGGTGGACGCCGACGCAGGTGGAGCAGATGTCCATGAGCGGGAGGTCCATCTGCTCGGCGAAGGCCATGGTACGTGCGTTGAGGACGTCCTGGAGGTAGGGCTCGCCGTCGGAGATGATGCCGGCACCGGTGCAGGCGGCGGCTTCGAGTTCCACCAGTTCGAAGCCGAGGTGCTCGGCCACCGCGAGGGTGGCGGTGTAAAGCTCCGGGGCGGCGCCGCGGGCGACGCAGCCGGGCCAGAACGCGTACTTGCCGCCAGTGCCGTTCGCCGCCATTGCTGCCTCCGCCCTGTTGCCTGCTTTGCCGAGCGCGCCGGTCAGCCGCTGCCGAGCGCGGTTTCGAATTGGGCCGAGAAGGCCTCGGCGTCTACGTCGTGGTGGTGCTTTTCGTCTTCGACTTCCTCGAAGATGCGCTGGATTTGGCCGCGTCCGTCCTTGCTGGCACCGTGGCGCTGGGCGGCGGCGATGAGCTTGCGCGACTTGAGCAGCCGGATGGCGCCCGGGGTGTAGGCCAGCATTTCCTTGACGGCGGCGGGCTGGAGCGTGGCGAGGCGGGTGATGCCGACGGATTGGACGGGCAGGGAGGCCTCGTCGAGGCGTCCGCGCTTGCGGACGCCGCTGGTGAAGCCCTTGTGGTGGCGAGTGCCGTGGTTATTGGTGTAGCCGGCTTCGATGGCGAGGGTGCGGAGCTCCATGATAGCGTCCATGGGGAGGACGTCCTTGGGGCAGGCCTGGACGCACATGTAGCAGCGGGTGCAGTCCCAGATGCCGCCTTCGGTTTCGGTGAGGAACTTGAGGCGCTCCTCGCGGCGGGCGTCGCGGGAGTCCATGACGAAGCGGTAGGCCTTGGCCAGCGCGGCGGGGCCGAGGAAGTTTTCGTCGACGGCGGCGACGGTGCAGTCGGAGTAGCAGGCGCCGCAGTGGATGCAGGTGGAGGCGTGCGACCAATGGTCGAACTCTTCGACGGGCTGGCGGTACTCCTTGGCCGGGGGTTCCTGGTCTTCGGGAGGTTCGAGCCAAGTCTGAGCGCGCTCGAACTGGCTGACGAATTTGGCGGTGTCGACGACGAGGTCCTTGATCACGGGCTGGTTGCCCATGGGTCCGACGCGGACGGGATCACCACCGGCGGCGGCCTCGGAGACCTGGGTCTGGCAGGCGAGCATGGAGCTGCCGTTGACCTTCATGGCGCAGGAGCCGCAGATGGCATGGCGGCAGGACATGCGGAATGAGAGGGTGCCGTCCTGCTCCCACTTGATGGCGTTGAGGCAGTCGAGCACGGTCTGGCCGGGCTGGACGTCGACCTCGAAGGACTGGTCGTAGGTTTCCCGCGTGTCGGGGTCGTAGCGGCGGATGACGAAGGTCTGGTCGGCCATTGCGGACTCCGTGCTGCTAGTAGGTGCGTTCCTGGAGCGGGTATGGGTCGCGGTACTCGGGCTCCATGTTGACGGAGCAGTAGGAGAGGCGCGGACCGTCGGCGGGGTCTTCGGGCCTGTAGGCGAGGGTGTGCTTGAACCAGTTGTCGTCGTCGCGTTCGGGGAAGTCGCGGCGGGCGTGTCCGCCGCGGCTCTCCTGGCGGGCGAGCGCGCCGGCGATGATGGTTTCGGAGTATTCGAGCATGTGGCCGAGTTCGACGGCGTCGAGCAGGTCGGTGTTGAAGGTGCTGCCGCGGTCGTCGATGGAGATGTTGCGGAAGCGTTCCTGGTAGGACTTGACCTCGGCGAGGCATTCGGAGAGCTGCTCTTCGGTGCGGAAGACGCCGCACTTGTCCATCATGGTGTCGCGCAGTTCGGCGCGGATTTTGCCGACTTTTTCGGGGCCGTCGGCTTGGAGGAAACCGTTGACCTCGCCGATCGCGTTCTGCATGTCGCCTTCGGAGATGGAGACGGGTTCGAGGTCCTTGACGGCGTCGAGGATGCCGCGTCCGGCGCGGCGGCCCATGACGACGGCTTCGAGCAGGGAGTTGGTGCCGAGCCGGTTTGCGCCGTGAACGGAGACGCAGGAGGCTTCGCCGGCGGCGAAGAAGCCGGTGATCGGAGCGTCGTCCTGATCCTTGAGGCGGACTTGGCCGTCGATGTCGCAGGGGATGCCGCCCATGGAGTAGTGGGCGGTGGGCTGGATGGGGACGGGGGCGACGAGCGGGTCGATGCCGGCGAAGTCGCGCGCGAGATGGAGGACGGAGGGGAGCGCGTAGCGGATGCGCTCTTCGCCGATCGGACGGAGGTCCATGAAGACGGAGTCGCGCTGGCCGGTGACGCCGCGTCCGGCTTCGATTTCGCTTTGCTCGGCGCGGGCGACGATGTCGCGGGGGGCGAGTTCCATGCGGCCGGGCGCGTAGTTTTCCATGAAGCGGAAACCATCGGAGTTGACGATGTGGGCGCCCTCGCCGCGGGCGGCCTCGCTGAGCAGGATGCCGGAGCCCTGCAGGCCGGTGGGATGGAACTGGACGAATTCCATGTCTTCGAGGGGGATGCCGGCGCGGTAGGCCATGACGACGCCGTCGCCGGTGGAGGCGAAGGCGTTGGTGGTGACGCGGAAGGCGCGCCCGTAGCCGCCGGTGCCGAACATGACGGCCTTGGCGGCGATGGCTTCGATTTGGCCGCTGAGGATGTCGTAGGCGACGAGGCCCTGGCAGACGCGGTCGCGGACGATCAGATCGAGCGCGTACCACTCGGAGTAGACCTTGACGCCGCGGCGGAGGAGCTGCTCGAAGAGGACGGTGAGGACGGCGTGCCCGGTGCGGTCGGCGGCGTAGCAGGCGCGCGGGGCGGTGTGCCCGCCGAAGCGGCGCTGGGCGACGCGGCCCTCGTCGTCGCGGGAGAAGGCGCAGCCCATGTGCTCGAGTTCGAAGATGTTTTCGGGGCCTTCGCGGGTGAGCACTTCGGCGGCGTTCTGGTCGACGAGGAAGTCGCCGCCCTTGACGGTGTCGAACATGTGGAGTTCCCAGGAGTCTTCGGCGGAGTTGCCGAGCGAGGCGGCGATGCCGCCCTGGGCTGCGCCGGAGTGGGAACGGAGCGGGTGGACCTTGGAGAGGATGGCGACGTCGAGCGAGGGGTCTTCGGAGACTTCGAGTGCGGCGCGCATGCCGGCGAGGCCGGAGCCGACGATCAGGACATCGTGCTGCAGCATGGGGAACCTCCGAATGCGCTCCGCGACGCGCGCTGCGCGGGGCGCTGATCAGATTGTCGCACCGATCTGCGATCGAGGGTAGTGCCGCGGGTTCAGAGTCGCTCGCCGCGGTAGTGGTGGACGACTTTGCGGCCGAGGGGGCCGATGGCTTGGAGGGCGAGGGCTTGGAGGAGGACGAGGGATTTGGCGTCGATGATTTCGCCGGCTTCCACGCGCTGCATCGCCTCGCCGAGCGAGAGCCATTCGATCAGGAGTTCCTCGTCGTCGTCGGGCGGGAGGGGCGCTTCGGTGCAGCCGCGGGCGATGAAGGCGAAGAGGCGCTCGGTGGCCCAGCCGGGCGCGACGTAGAAGGCTGGCAACGGTTCGAGCTCGGCGGGGTCGAGGCCGACCTCCTCGCGCAGTTCGCGGCGGGCCGCGGCTTCGGGTTCCTCGCCGGGATCGATCTTGCCGGCAGGCAGTTCGAGCAGGATGCCTTCGGCGGGCGCGCGCCACTGGCGGACGAAGGGGATCATCCCGTCCTCGCGGAGGGCGAGGACGACGACCGAGTCGGGGTGCTCGACGACTTCGCGGGTCGCTTCGCGGCCGTCGGCCATGCGGTGCTTGTCGACGCGGACGTTGACGCGGATGCCGCGGTAGGCGGCGTCGGATTCGATCACGGTTTCGGTCAAGCGCTCCAGCCCAGATTCATCCATCGCAGCCTCCGATGCGGCCGTATCTTATGCGCGTCGGCTGAGCAGAGGGGAGGGCAGGGTGCGAGTGTTGCTACTGGCGGGCCTGCTTGTCGCTGTGATCTGCGCGATGGCGGGGTGCTCTTCGGGTGAGGAGGCCGAGAATGGCGGGGAAGGGGGAGAGCGGGGTGAGGAAGCGGCTGGAACGGCAGAGTTTGAAGCGGACCCGGTGCGGCGGCTCGCCGTGGGCGAGGCCCATGCCTGCGTGCTGGACCGTGAGGGCCGGATTTCCTGCTATGCGCATGACACCGGGCGCGACCTCGACGCGCCGACCGGGCGGTTCCGCTCGATCAGCGCAACGGGGGCGAGCACGTGCGCGCTGCGGGAAGACTGGACGCCAACCTGCTGGTCGCGCCTCAAGCTCGTGGATTTGGAGCCGCCGAATGGCGAGTTCCGGGATGTGGCGGCGGCGGGCCATCGGGCCTGCGGGGTCCGGCGAACCGGACGGATCGAGTGTTGGGGCGCATCGTCCGTGGGGCAGCCGCCGACAGAATCGTTCCTAGCGATCAGCGCCGATGAGCAGCATGCCTGCGCGCTCTCGGCGGGCGGGGAGGTCTCATGCTGGAACTTCAGCGGTCCCGAGATTTGCGATGAAGACTCAGAGCAGGGCATCACCCAGTGTTCAGGCGGCACGGCCGGAGGACGCGCTCGGCCGCCAGGCGACCTGCGGTTCGACGAATACGACGAGCGTCGGGCAGTCCGCATCAGCTCCGGGCGGCAGAGATCGTGCGCGATTCTGGAGACCGGCAGCGTCACGTGCTGGGGCGAGGGTTGGTGGCTCGGGACGCCGCCACCGGAAGACGTGCGATTCAAGTCGGTGAGCGCGGGCGACGGTATTTCGTGCGGGATCACCGAACAGGACGGTCTGGCGTGCTGGGGTCAAGTGATCGGCACGCCGCTGCAGAATATGGACGGCGAGTACGTTGCCGTGGCGGCGGGAACGCGAGTCATCTGCGCGATCCGGGCGGACGACGCCCTGGAGTGCTGGCAGGATCCGCAACTTGATGCGACGACGTACCCGCGCGCGCACGACAAGTTCCGCGTGGTCAGCGCAGGCGGGCCCACGGTTTGCGGCATCAAGCTGAGTGGCCGGCTACTGTGCTGGAATCCGGCTCCGAACACCCGCTCGTGGCCGGCTGCTCCGCCCGACGGGAGGTACAGGTCGGTCGCGGTTGCGAGCCGGCACGCATGCGCGCTGGCAAGCGGCGGCGAAATCCGATGTTGGGAGACCGATACCGGTGAAGAGGTCGCCGGACCGAATGGGACATTCGCGATGGTCAGCGCGGGGTTGATGACGCGTGCGCCATTTCGATGGACGGGCAGGCGGCGTGCTGGAGTTTCGACACCGCCGAATCGCGCTTCGGAGACCCGCCCGATGGTGCGTTCACGGAAGTCACGGTGGGGCGGGAGCATGCATGCGCGCTCGACCGATCCGGGCGGATTTCGTGCTGGGGCAGCGACGAGCACGGGCAATCGACGCCGCCCTCGGGCGCATATCGCGCAATCAGCGCCGGAGATCTGCACACGTGCGCCATCCCGATGAACGGGCGGGCGGAGTGCTGGGGAAGCAATACTTTTGGGCAAACCGGCGATGGATACTGGGGCGAGCTGATAGATGCTGGATTCCACACGACATGTAGTGTCAGGAGGCGCGGCGACGTCGTCTGCCGAGGGCTCCATGCAAACACCTTGGACTCGTTTTTGGGCAGTGGCTACCGGATGATCAGTACCGGACGCCACGTCGTTTGCGTCATCCGTCTGGGCCGCCCGCGGGACCACTCAGTCGAGTGCCAGTACGCGGTGCCTGCTGATGAATGAGCGGGCGGTGGCGGCGCCTACAATTTGGTGAGGTCGATTGAGACGGCTACTTCGTCGCAGTGGTCGTATTTGGGGCAGCGGAAGCATTCGTTCCAGACTTTGCGGGGGAAGGTGCTGACGCCGGCGGTGCGGAAGCCGAGGCGCTCGAAGAAGGCGGGGGTGGTGGTGAGGGCGAAGACGGTCTTGAGGCCGAGCTGGCGGGCTTCGTCGAGGCAGGCTTGAACGAGGACGCGGCCGAGGCCCTCGCCTTGGGCGGAGGGATCGACGACGAGGGACTTGATTTCGGCGAGATCGAGCCATTCGACGTGGAGTGCGCCAGCGGCTAGCAGGCGCTTGCCGCCGGGGGAGCGGACGACGACGAAGTCGCGGATGTTTTCGTAGATTTCGCCTTCGGTGCGGGGGAGGACATCGCCGGTCTCGTCGACCCAATAGCGGATCAGGCGGTGGATCTCGCGGGCGTCGGCGACCGATGCGCGTTCGGCGATCAGGGCTTCGGGGGAGGATCGGGGGCTGGTCATCGCTGCACTATCGCGGGTTCGGGGGATGCGGGGGAGCCGAGCAGTTCGCGGGCGCCGGCGAGGTTGGCCTCGGAGCGTCCGCCGAGCATGTCGGCGAGTTCGAGCACGCGCTCGTCGGGGGAGAGCGGGCGCGCCTCGACGACGGGCGCGCCGGCGAGGAGCGCCTTGCGCACCACGATATGGTGCGCGGCGGCCGCGGCGACCTGGGGGAGGTGGGTGATGCAGAGGACTTGATGCGATTGGGCGAGGCGGGCGAGGCGCTGACCGAGGGTCGGGCCCATGCGGCCGCCGAGTCCGGCGTCGATTTCGTCGAAGACGAGCAGGGGGACGGCGTCGCGGCGGCCGAGGACGGCCTTGACTGCGAGGGTGAGGCGGGCGGTTTCGCCGCCGCTGGCGACGCGCCGCAGGGGGAGCGGGGGCGAGCCGGGGTTGAAGGATGCTTCGAGTTCGAGGCGATCCGCGCCGGTCTGGTCGAAGCCGGAGTCGGCGGGTTCGACCAGCGGATGCTCGCCGCGGCGGTCGACGAGGGCGGGCTGCCAGGCGGGGATGGAGCGCGAGGCAGGAGGGAGCGGGTCGAAGCGGAACTGGATCGATGCGCCTTCGAGCCGGAGGGCTTGGCATTCGGCTGCGACTTCGGCGGCGAGGCGGGCGGCGGCGGCGCGGCGCTCGCGGCTGAGGGCGAGCGCGTCGGAAGCGATTTCGGCGGCGAGGGCGTCAGCTTCGGAGCGGAGCATTTCGGCGTCGGCCGCGCCGGCTTCGAGTTGATCGGCCTCGGCTTCGGCGGCGCGGCCGTGCTCGATGATCTGCTCGACGGTTTCGCCGTAGCGGCGCTGGAGGTCGGCGATGGCGGCGATGCGGGTCTCGACGTCGGCCTGGCGGGCCGGGTCGAGGGCGATGCCGTCGGCATAGGCGCGGACGTCGCGGGAAGCGGCGGCGGCTTGGTCGAGCGCGATTTCCAGCGCGTCGGAGATCGGGGCGGCGGCTTGGTCGATTTCGGCGATGCGGCGGACGGCGGCGAGGGCGTCGCCGAGCACGTCGGATTCGAGGGCGGCGCGGGCGGTGGCGGCGTCATCGAGCAGTTGGCGCGCGTTGGCGAGGCGTTCGAGCTCGGCGCGGAGATCGCGCTCCTCGCCCGGTCGGAGGGCGGCGGCCTCGATTTCGGCGGCTTCGTAGCGGAGCTGGGCGATTTTGCGGGCGCGGAGGCGCGCGTCGGCGGCATCGGCGAGGCGGGCATCGAGTCCGCGCAGGCGGGCGACGGAGGCGGCGAGGCGTTCGCGGGCGGGGATCAGGCCCGCGTAGCGGTCGAGGATGGCGAGCTGGCGGGCGGGGTCGAGCAGGCCGAGCTGCTCGCGCTGGCCGTGGATGTCGGCGAGTTGATCGGCGAGCGCGGCGAGGGTGGCGCGAGCGGCGGCGCGGTCGTTGACGCGGATTCTGCCGGTCAGGCGGCCGCCGTCGGATGCGCCGGCGCTGCGGCGGAGGACTAGGCCGCCGTCGAACGGGATGTCGGCGTCCTCGAGCACACGGGCAACGGAGGTTGCGGCGGGGGAGTCGCCAAGGTCGAACTCCGCCTCGACTTCGGCACGGGCGGCTCCGGGGCGGATCACGGCGCGGTCTGCTTGCGCGCCGAGCGCGAAGGAGAGCGCGGCGATGAGCACGCTCTTGCCCGCGCCGGTTTCGCCGGTGATCACGGAGAAGCCGGGCGGCAGCTCGATTTCGGCATGGGCCGCGAGGGCGAAATCACGGAGACGGAGGGCGTTCAACACGGGGGCGATCGTAGCCCTCAGGCGGGGTCGGCGTCGGTGGGGTCGAAGGCTTCGACGCCGGTGCGCTGGACGGCGCGGAGGCGGCGTTCGTCGAGCCAGGCGAGGCGGCGGCCGAGCTGGGGGAAGAAGGGGCGCTCGCCGAAGCGGACGAATTTGGCCATGGATTCGCTGAGTTTGACGCGGACGCCGCCGCCGGGGGAAATGGCATAGGGGCGCTGGCCGTCGACGGAGAGCGCGCCGGCGTGCTCGCGGCCGAGGGCGAGCTGGATTTCGGCATCGGAGGGGAGGACGAGCGGTGCGGCGGCGGCGAGGTGGGGGGCGACGGGGGTGAGCACGAAGCTGCGCGCGCGGGGGTGCAGGATGGGGCCGCCGGCGGAGAGCGAGTAGCCGGTGCTGCCGGTGGCGCTGGCGACGACGACGGCGTCGGCGCGGACGACGCCGATGAGGTCGCCGTTGACGTGGACGTGGAGGTAGGCGGGCTGGCCGAGGGAGCCGCGGCCGAGCATGACGTCGTTGAGCGCGGGCAGGGTTTCGGGGGCGGCCTCGGCCGCGCCGGCGGGAGCGGCCTGGAGCATGGCGCGCTCTTCGATGACGAAGTCGCGGGCGAGGAGCTTGGGGATGTGGTCTTGCAGGGAATCGGGGAGGAGTTCGGTGAGGAAGGCGAGGCGGCCGTGGTCGACGCCGAGGATCAGGGCGCCGTGGGGCGCGGCGGCGCGGGCGGCGCGGAGGACGGTGCCGTCGCCGCCGAGGCAGATCAGGAGGTCGGTGGCGGGCAGGTGCTCGGTGGAGTGGTCGGGGTCCCAGGGTTCGGAGGCCCAGACGCGGTCGACGTGGGGGGCGAACCAGCGCTGGACGTCTTCGGCGAGTTGGCGGGCGTCGTCGAGGCGGGGGTGGTAGTAGACGCCGACGCAGCGGAAGGGTCGTTCGGGCATGTCAGCGCTCCGCCGGGGCGCGCAGCCAGAGCCAGTACTCGCGGTTGCCGGCCGGGCCGGGGAGGGGGGAGCGCAGGACTCCGCCGATGCGCCAGCAGTCGGCGAGCGCGGAGGCGGCCACGGCGGCCACCGCGGCTGAGCGGACGAGGGGGGAGCGGACGACGCCGTCGCGGGGAACGTCGGCGCGGGGCGCTTCGAATTGGGGCTTGACCAGGGCGAGCAGGTCGGCGGAGGGAGCGGCGACGGCGGCGATGTGAGAGAGCACGGAGCGGAGGGAGATGAAGGAGAGGTCGGCGACGACGAGGGAGGGGCGGGGAGCGGGGGGATCGAGATCGCGGATGTGGGTGCGCTCGCGGGAGTGGACGCGGGGATCGGCGCGAAGGCTGGGATGGAGCTGGCCGTAGCCGACGTCGACGGCGGTGACGCGGGCAGCGCCGTGTTGGAGCAAGCAATCGGTGCAGCCGCCGGTGGACGCGCCGACATCGAGGCAGTCGCGCCCCGCGGGGTCGACGGGCCAGGCGGCGAGGGCGGCGCGGAGCTTGTCGCCGCCGCGGGAGACATAGCGGGGGACTGGGGCGACGGAGAGTTCGGCGTCGGCGGGGATGCGGAGGCCCGGCTTGGCGATGCGGCGGCCGGGCGCGTGGACGCGGCCGGCGAGGATCAGCGCGGCTGCTTCGGCGGGGGAGGCGGCGTGGCCGCGGGCGAGGACGAGTTCGTCGGCGCGCATGGTGCGGGGGGATTTGCGCTGGCGGGGGGCGGTTGCGGCGGGCATCGGACTCTGCGCGGTCCGCCGGTC
The DNA here is from genome assembly GCA_965205165.1 of Dehalococcoidia bacterium. Classification (GTDB taxonomy): domain Bacteria; phylum Chloroflexota; class Dehalococcoidia; order Bin125; family Bin125; genus CBDESM01. The sequence goes on along the minus strand of OZ242037.1, from coordinate 2,468,833 downwards.
AGGCGACTTCCTGGCGCTTGGCCGCGTCATCAGCATCGGCGCCGGCGGGTTCCACGGCCGGCTCCGACGGTACGAAGTTGCTGACTCCGAGATAGGCGACGGTCGCGCCGTCGGCGTCGTACATCTCGGGGGGAGCGCCGTCGCGGACGGTTTCGAGATTGACGATGCACTTGGCGATGTCGCGGCGGGAGGGGACCTCGAACATGACATCGAGCAGGAGGTCTTCGACGACGCTGCGGAGGCCGCGCGCGCCGGTGCCCTTGGCGAGGGCGCGGGAGGCGATCTCCTCGAGCGCTTCGGAGGTGAAGGAAAGGTCGACGTCGTCCATGTCGAAGAACTTCTGGTACTGGCGGATGAGCGCGTTCTTGGGTTCGGTGAGGATCTGGACCATGGCCTCCTGGTCGAGTTGGTCGAGGGCGACGACGACGGGGACGCGGCCGACGAATTCGGGGATCAGGCCGTACTTCTGGAGGTCGTCGTGGCTGAGCTGGCGGAGGATGTTCTCCTCGTCAACGCCGGGGGATTGGGCGTCGGCGGCGGCGTAGCGGCCGTAGCCGATGCGGGTGCCGGTCTTGACGCGCCTGGCGATCACGTCGTCGAGGCCCTCGAACGCGCCACCGAGGATGAAGAGGACTTTGCTGGTGTCGATCTGGAGGAATTCTTGGTGGGGGTGCTTGCGGCCGCCTTGGGGCGGGACGGATGCCTTGGTGCCCTCGATGATCTTGAGCAGGGCCTGCTGGACGCCTTCGCCGGAGACATCGCGGGTGATCGAGGGGTTGTCGGCCTTGCGGGCGACCTTGTCGATTTCGTCGATGTAGATGATGCCGCGCTCGGCGGTGGGGATGTCGTATTCGGCGGCTTGGATCAGGTGGAGGAGGATGTTTTCGACGTCTTCGCCGACGTAGCCGGCTTCGGTGAGGGCGGTGGCGTCGGCGATCGAGAAGGGGACGTCGAGGATGCGGGCGAGGGTGGCGGCGAGGAAGGTCTTGCCGGTGCCCGTGGGGCCGACGAGCATGATGTTGCTTTTTTCGAGTTCGACACCGCCGTCGTCATCGGCGGTATTGCCGGCGATGCGCTTGTAGTGGTTGTAGACGGCGACGGAGAGGACGCGCTTGGCCTCTTCCTGGCCGACGACGTGCTCGCCGAGGCGGCGGTAGAGCTCGCGCGGAGGCAGGACGGTGGGTTCAGGGGGCTGCTTGGGGGGAGCGGGCTGCTCGCCGGATTCCTCGCGGATGACGTTGCGGCAGGCTTCGACGCATTCATCGCAGATGTAGACACCGCCGGGTCCGGCGACGAGGCGGCGGACGACGCTCTGGTCCTTGGCGCAGAAGGAGCAGTGGAAGCTGGCGCGGCCGTCGCCGCCGCCGCGTCCCGGGCCGCCGCTTCGGGAGCGGGTGGTCATTGCAGTACGGGGATCAGCCGGCAGCCGCGGCGGCGCCTGCGCCCGCGGCTTCGGTGGAGAGGACTTCGTCGACGAGGCCGTACTCCTTTGCCTGGCCGGCGTCGAGGTAGAAATCGCGGTCGGTGTCGGTCTTGATGCGGTCGAGCGGCTGGCCGGTGTGGGAGGCGAGGATGCCGCGGATGATTTCGTTGTTGCGGAGGATTTCGCGGGCGGCGATTTCGATGTCGGAGGCCTGTCCGCGCGCGCCGCCGATGGCCTGGTGCATGTGGATGGTGGAATGGGGGAGGGCGAAGCGCTTGCCGGCGGTGCCCGCGGAGAGCAGGACGGTGCCCATGGAGGCGGTCATGCCGACGCAGATGGTGGAGACGTCGGCCTTGATCAGCTGCATGGTGTCGTAGATGGCGAGGCCGGCGGTGATCACGCCGCCCGGGGAGTTGATGTAGACCTGAATGTCGCGGTCGGGGTCCTCGCGGTCGAGGTAGAGGAGCTGGGCGACGACGACGTTGGCGACTTGGTCGTCGATGCCGGTGCCGAGGAAGATGATGCGCTCGCGCAGAAGCAGGGAGTAGATGTCGTAGGCGCGCTCGCCGCGGTTGGTGCTTTCGACCACCATCGGGATGATGTTGGACGGGCCCGCGGGGGCGGCCGCCTGCGGCAGTGCGTGGGTCAGTTGGGATGTCGTCATTCGGTTCCCTTTCCGCGATTGAGCATACCCGCGCCGCGGCCGGGCTACGCCTCTTCGTCCTCGGATTGCTCCGCATCGGCGGCGCCATCATCGTCGCCTCCGGGTTCGGAGGCGGCGGCTTCGGGGTTGGCGAGGTAGTTGGCGAGGGCGATCTGCTCGAGGCGCTCGATGGTGCGGCGCTGGCGAATCTGGCCGCGGACGCCGGAACGGGCGGATTCGTCCTCGAGCAGATCCATGCGTCGCTCGGCTGGCACCCCCTCGAGCGCCTGGAGCATGCCGGCCTGCACTTCTTCGTCGGTGACTTCGATCTGCTCGGCGTCGGCGATGGCGTTGATCACGAGTTGGGAGATGACGCTTTCGGAGGCTTGGGAGCGGAAGGAGGCGAGCAGCTGCTCCTCCTGCTCGCTGCCGCCGCGCAGGAAGGTTTCGACGTCCTGTCCCATTTGGGAGGCGAAGTTGGCGCGGCGGTGTTCGAGTTCGTGCTCGACCAGGGCGGGCGGGTACTCGACGGTGGCGGCGGAGATCACGGCTTCCAGCACGGAGCGCTGGAACTGATCGTCAGCGGACTGCTCGGCCTCTTCGCGGAGCCCATCGGCGATCCGCTGGCGGAGCGCGTCGTAGGTTTCGAACTCGTCGGAGATGTCGACGGCGAAATCGTCGTCGGGGTCGGGCAGTTCCTCGGCGCGGACGGTGTTAATCGTGAGCTGGACGGAGAGGGTCTTGCCGGCGGTGCGGGAATCCTGCCAGTCCTCGGGGACCTCGACATCGATCTGATGGGGTTCGCCGATGGCGAGGCCGAGCACGCGCTCGGTGAAGCCGGGGGCGAGCAGCGGGCCGTCCTCGCGCAGGGCGAACTCGGCGCCTTCCTGCTCGACTACTACGTCGCCATCGGCTTCGGCGCGGATGTCGGCGGTAATGCGGTCGTTGTACTGCGGGGGGCGGTCGACGGGTTCGAGGATCGCGTGCCGGCGGCGCAGGTCGAGCAGCTGCTCCTCGACACCGGCTTCGTCCAGCTCGACTTCGGGCTTGGCCACGGCGATGGCGCGGTACTCGCCGAGCTGGACGTCGGGGGGGAGCGGGACGATGGCCTTGAAGGTGAAGGGCTCGCGGCCGGTGACTTGGATGTTGGGCAGGGCGGAGGGGGTGATCTCTTCCTGCTCGAGCGCCTCTTGGAGGGCTTGGGGAATCAGGCGGTCGGAGGCTTCGTCGTAGAGCGCGTCGGCGCCGAGCATCTGCTCGACGACGCGGCGGGGGGCCTTGCCCTTGCGGAAGCCGGGGATGCGGAGGCGGTTGGAGAGGCGGCGGGCGGCTTGGTCGAGCGACTTTTGGACGCGCTCGTCCTCGAGCTCGACGACGAGCTCCATTTGGGCCTGCGGGATGCGTTCGGCAGTGACCTTCACGTGGGCAGCCTAGCAGCGGATCGCTCAACGTCCGCGCGGATTGATTACGTCGTTCAAAGCATCGCCGAGCAGGTTGAAGGCGAGCAGCAGCGCGGCGACGAAAGCGGCGGGGATGAGGAGCATGTGGGGGTGGCGGACGAGCGATTCCCAGGAGCCGGCGGACCAGACGACGGTGCCGAAGGAGGAGGTTGGCGGGGTGATGCCGATGCCGAGCCAGGAGAGGACGACTTCGGTGCCGGCGATCGCGCCGAGCGAGGCCGAGAGGCCGACGATGAACCACGGCACGACGCCGGGGAAGAGGTGGCGGACGAGGACGCGGGCAGTGCCCGCGCCGACGACTTCGGCGGCGAGGATGTAGTCGCTTTCGCGCAGGGAGAGGGCGATGCCGCGGTAGAAGCGGGCAGCGCCGCCCCATTCGACGAAGGACATGGCGAAGATGATGATGAAGTAGTCGTCGATGCCCTGCTCGATCAGGAAGGGGAAGTCGAGCGCTTCTTCGAGCGAGGCGAACCAGGATTCGACTTGATCTCGGAGTCCGGCGACGAGGACGATGAGGATGAGCAGGCCGGGGAGGGCCATCACGGTTTCGGCGGCGCGCATGATGACGGCGTCGATCATGCCGCCGCGGTAGCCGGCGAGGAGGCCGAGGCCGAGGCCGAGGAAGATGTTGCCGAGCAGGATGATCATGACGCTGATGATCAGGGTGGTTCGGAGGGAGAACATGACGCGGGCGAAGAGGTCGCGGCCGAGCCGGTCGGTGCCGAACCAGTGGCGCGAGGAGGGGCCTTGGCGGGCCTCGCCCGCGGCGAGAGTGATCTGCTCGCCGGCGGGGAGGACGCTGTCCGGGCGGAGCCCGCCTTCGGTGAATTCGGCGAGTTGGGGGTTGAGCGCGATCAGGGCGGCGACGTCAACGCCTTGGCGCTGGGCGAAGCCGGCGAGGGTGCCATCGGCGTCGCGGAAGGGGCGGCGCTCGGCGAGGTTGGTCTGGTTGGGGTCCTGCAAGCCGGTATCGACGCCGAAGGCGTCGAGCAGGGTGTATGCGCCAGCGCCGTAGAGGAGGGCGATGACGAACATGCAGGCGACGGCAACGCGCTTGCGCAGGAGCGCGCGCAGGGCGCGGCGCCAAGGGGGCTGGCCCGTTTGGCCGGCGGCGGCCGCATCGATCGCGGCGGCGCTCATACGTCCCTCGCGGTGTAGCGAATGCGGGGGTCGATGAAGATGTAGAGGATGTCGACGATCATCACGGCGACGAGCAGGACGAAGGAATAGAAGAGGGTGGAGCCGAGCAGGACGTTGAAGTCGCGCTGGGTGATGGAGCGGAAGATGAATTGTCCGACGCCCGGGACGCCGTAGACGGTTTCGATCACGATGGAGCCGGTGAAGATGCCGATGATGGCGAGGCCGAAGGAGGTGGAGAGGGGGAGCATGGCGTTGCGGAAGACGTGGACGTAGAGGATGCGGCGCTCGCCGAGGCCCTTGGCGCGGGCGGTGCGGATGTAGTCGTCGTCCATCGCGGTGAGCATGCTGACGCGGACGAAGCGGGCGATGCCGCCGATCACGGGCAGGCTGAGGGCGAAGACGGGGACGATGAAGCGGGCGGGATCGCGGGCGTCCCAGGCTTCGGGCACGTTGAAGCCGAAGAAGTTGAAGATCGGGGCGAGGGCTTCGACCATCAGCGCCATGGTGAGGATGACGAAGATCGGCGAGGGCAGGGAGTCGAACAGTTTGAGCGCGCCGATGGCGGCGGGGTCCTTCCAAGTGCCGCGGCGGACGGCGGCGTAGACGCCGAGGGGGATGCCGAGTCCGTAGACGACGGCCATCACGATCAGGCTGATCTGCATCGAGATCCAGATGCGGGGGATGAGCAGATCCTCGACGGTGCGCTTCGGGGCGCGGTAGTAATAGGACGGTCCGAGGTCGCCTTCGGTGACGAGGCCGACGATGTAGTTGCCGAAGCGCTCGAAGTAGCCGCCGTCGAGGCCGAACTCCTCGCGGATCAGTTCGGCCTGTTCGGGATCGACGGAGCGGGTGCCGCCGATGATGCTGACGGGGTCGCCCGGCGCAACCTGGGTGAGGGCGAAGGTGATCGCGAGGATCACGAATAGCTGGACCGGCATCAGGACGATGCGGCGGGCGACGATGGCGAACGCGCCGCCGGACACGCGAGCCGCCCCGATTCGGCCGTCCGGCGCGGGCGCGCTAGCCGGCGATGCTGACGAAGCGGAGGAAGGGGACGATGGAGCGGGTGGGCGCGTAACCCTCCACGTAGGACTGGACGACCTCGTTGTTGACGCCGTAGAAGAGGGGGACCCAGACGGCATCATCGATCAGCATGCGGTCGACGCGGCGGTAGATGTCGGTGCGCAGTTCGAGATCCTGCTCGACGCGGGCCTCTTCGAGCAGCGCGTCGATTCGGGGGTCGTCGAGATCGACGTCGTTGCCGTGCGAGGCGGAGTGGAACTTGTAGTCGAGGATGTTCTGCGGATCGGGGAAGTCCATGACCCAGCCGATTTGGAACATGCCGTGCTGGGAGCGGTCGAGTTCGGTCAGGAAGCTGGCGAATTCGACTTGCTGCGGGAGGACGGAGAGGCCGAGGTGCTGCTCCCACATGGCGAGCACGGCTTCGACGGTGCCGCCCGGTGTTGCGCCGCCGCCGGAGGTGGTGAGGCGGACGTCTTCGAGCAGGGAGGTGCCGAAGTACTGCGATTGTTCGAGCAGTTCGAGGGCGAGTTCGGGGTCGAAGGGGAGGCCGCGGGAATCGGCGTCGTGGGCGGCGAGGCCGGGCGGGACGATGGCGGCGGCGGGCTTGACCGCGTCGAGCAGCACGTCGACGGCGAGCGTCTGCTTGTCGATGGCGTGGGCGAAGGCACGGCGGACGAGGGGATCGTCGAAGGGCGGGATGGTGGTGTTGAAGGCGATGTAGAAGACGGAGAGTTCGGCGCGGGAAACGAAGAGTTCGTTGAGCGGGTCGGCGGGGTCCTTGACGCGTTCGAGTTCGGCGGCGCCGACGGAGGCGATGTCGATTTCGCCGTTCTCGAATTGATCGAGGCCGCCGCCGGCGAAGCGGACTTCGACGCGCTGCACTTTGGCGGGTTCGAGGTGGTAGTCGTCGAAGCGCTCGAGCACGATGCGGTCGCCTTCGGTCCACTCGGCCAGCTTGAACGCGCCGCTGCCGTTGGGCAGGGCGCTCCAGCCGTCGGGGTCGGCCTCGATTTCGTTGCGGTCGACGACGAAGGCGGTGGGGTAGGTCAGCTTGTAGAGGAAGTAGGGCTTGGGGGCGTCGATGGTGATGTCGATTGTGAGGTCGTCGATCACTTCGATGCCGGGAATGTCGTCGATCCTGTTGCGGGTGAATTCGCGGGCGCCGACGATGTCGCCGAGGAAGTCGGGCGCGGTGGGGGAGAGCGTTTCGGGGTGCGCGTGGCGCTCGAAGCTCCACTTGACGTCCTCGGCGGTGATGCGTCGGCCGTCGTGGAAACTGGCGTTGCGGCGGAGGGTGAAGCGGTAGGTGACGGTTCCGTCGGAATTGAGGGTCGGTCCGGGGACTGATTCGGCGAGGTCGGGGGCGATCCGCAGTTCCGGGTCGAGGGTGAGGAGGCCGCCGAAGATTTCGATGACGAAGACGGCGGAGTCGACGGTGGTGACCTGGGCGGGGTCCATGTTGAGGGGAGCGCGGCGGGCGATGCGGAGGACGCCGTCCGAGCTCGGAGCGGAGCGGGCGGCGCTGCCGGATGCGCGGTCATCGCGGTCGGAGGATGATTGTTGCCCGCGATCCTGCTGATCCGGGGCGGCGGAGCCGGCTGAGTCGCCGGAATCTTGCGCGTCGTCGGATGCGGGTTGGCGATCGGCTCGTTCGGAGGACGCGGTTTGCGGCTGCGCATCGTCTTGCGAATCGTCGCCGCCGCAGGCTGCGAGGGCGAGCGCGAAGGCGAGGAAAAGGGGCGCGAGCAGGACTGCGGCGCGGGAGCGGCGGGTGCGCAAGGTACGCGCCAAAAGTGCGGTCATCGTTGCCTCCAGCCGTTGGGTGACGGGTCGTTATGTCTCGCTCGATGGGACTGTAGCACCGGCTTCGGCCGATTCGGGGCGGCGGATTTCGAGCGAGAGTTCGTCGAGTTGGGCGGGTTCGATCGGCATCGGCGCGCCCATCATGGGGTCGGATGCGGACATGGTCTTGGGGAAGGCGATCACTTCGCGGATGTTGGCGACGCCGGCGAGCAGCATGGCGACGCGGTCCATTCCGAAGGCGAAACCGCCGTGGGGGGGAGCACCGTACTCGAAGGCTTCGAGCATGTGGCCGAAGCGGGCGCGGGCCTCTTCGGGGCCGATGCCGAGCAAGGCGAAGACCTGCTCTTGGACGGCGCGGTCGTGGATGCGGATGGAGCCGGAGCCGAGCTCGTAGCCGTTGGCGATCGTGTCGTAGGCGCGCGCCAGGACCTTGCCGGGCTGGTCGGCGAGCAGCGCCATGTCGTCGGCCCGGGGCGAGGTGAAGGGGTGGTGGAGGGAGTCCCAGCGGTTCTCTTCTTCGTCCCATTCGAGGAGGGGGAAGTCGGTGATGAAGGCGTACTGGAGGACGCTTGAATCGGCGAGGTTCAGGCGGGCGGCGATCTCGCGGCGGATGCCGTCGAGCACGGTGGAGACCATGCCCGGTTCGCCGGCGGCGAGCAGCACGAGGTCGCCCGCGCCGGCACCGCAGCGCTCGCCAATTGCGCGGGCGTCGTCGATGCCGACATGGCGCAGGACGGGTGAGCGGACGTCGTCCTCGCCGGCGTCGATGGGGGCGGCGGCGAACTGGAAGGAGACGAGTCCGGGTGCGCCCATGGTGCGGGCGAGGGCGGTGAAGGCGTCGACTTCCTTGCGCGAGAGGGCGGCGCCGCCGGGCATTGTGATGCCGCGGACCTTGCCGCCATCGGCGACCGCGCCGCTGAAGACGCCGAACTGCGAGCGTTGCGCGATGTCGGAGCAGTCGGCGAGTTCGAGGCCGTAGCGGAGGTCGGGCTTGTCGGAGCCGTAGCGTTCGATCGCCTCGGCCCAGGTGAGGCGCGGGAACGGGGACGGGACAGTCAGGTCGGGGCGCAGTTGGGAGGTCACGGAGGTGAAGAGGTCCTCGAGCAGGGCGAGGATGTCTGCTTCTTCGCTGAACGACCATTCGAGGTCGAGCTGGGTGAATTCTGGCTGGCGGTCGGCGCGGAGGTCTTCGTCGCGGAAGCAGCGGGCGATTTGGAAGTAACGCTCGACGCCGGCGACCATCAGCAGCTGCTTGAACTGCTGCGGGGCCTGGGGCAAGGCGTAGAAGGAGCCCGGGTGCAGGCGGCTGGGCACGACGTAGTCGCGCGCGCCCTCGGGGGTGGCGGCGACGAGCATGGGGGTTTCGACTTCGAGGAAGCCGCGGGAGGTCATGAAGTCGCGGATGGCCTGGTTGAGGCGATGGCGCAGTTCGAGCGCGCGGAGCATGGCGGGACGGCGGATGTCGATGTAGCGGTACTGCATGCGGACGCGCTCGTCGACATCGGCGGAATCGTCGTTGACGGCGAACGGGGGAGTTTTGGCGGGGTTGAGGATTTCGACCGCGTCGGCCACGACCTCGATTTCGCCGGTGGCGAGGTTGGGGTTGACGGCGGATTGGTCGCGGGCGACGACTTCGCCGGCGACTTGGAGGACGTATTCGCCGCGGACGGTGCTGGCGGCGGCGTGCGCATCGGCATCGCCTTCCGGGCGGACGACGACTTGGACGACGCCGTCGCGGTCGCGGAGGTCGAGGAAGATCAGGCCACCGTGGTCGCGGCGACGGTCGACCCAGCCGCCGAGTTGGACGCGGCGGCCGACATGTTCCGCGCGCAGAGCGCCGCAGGCGTGTGATTTGAGCACGGGCTCAGCGTATCCGCGATCGGCGATTGGGGCAGCGCGGCGGGCATAAACTCCCGGCATGCGGACGGCGGCGGGGATCGGGCTCTACATCCACGTGCCGTTCTGCACGGTCAAATGCGCGTACTGCGACTTCAATTCGTACGCCGGGATGGAGGATCTGGCAGGGGATTGGGAGCGGGCCGCGGCGCGGGAGCTGGAGCTTTGGGGGCCGCGTTTGGCGGGGAGGGAGATCGCGACGATCTTCTTCGGCGGCGGCACGCCGAGCTTGGTCGATCCGGCGGCGATCGCGCGGCTGCTGGAAACGGCGCGGCGCGTTTGCGCGGTTTCGGCGGAGGCGGAAATCACGCTGGAGGCGAATCCGGAGAGCGTCGGGCGAGAGCAGGCGGAGGCGTGGCGGACGGCGGGTGTGAACCGGGGCTCGATGGGGGTGCAGTCGCTGGACGGGGCGGAGCTGGAGTGGCTGGATCGGGTGCATGGCGCGGAGCGGGCGCGGGAGGCGTTCGGGGAGCTGCGGGCGGCGGGGTTCGACAATCTGAGCGTGGATTTGATCTACGGGCTGCCGGGGCAATCGCGGGAGACTTGGGAGCGGACGCTCGACGGGGTACTGGAGTGGCGGCCGGAGCATCTCTCGTGCTACGCGCTGACGGTCGAGGAGGGGACGCCCTTGGCGTCCCGCGTGGCATCCGGGGCGGTGCGCGAGGCTGATGTGGATCGAGTGGCGGAGCTGGCGGATTGGACGACGGCGCGGCTGGGCGATGCGGGCTACGCGCGCTACGAGACGAGCAACTACGCGCTGCCGGGGCGCGAATGCCGCCACAACCTGAACTACTGGCGCTGCGGTGAGTACGCGGCGATCGGGCCGGGGGCGCACGGGTTCATCGACGGTTTCCGCTATTCGGTGGTGCGGCGGCCGCGGGCGTACGTCTCGCGCGTGTTCGGCGGGGACGGGCCGGAGGGGCTGCCGAGCGGGGCGATCGAGGAGTGCGAGCGGGTGGGGGAGGAGGACGCGGCGGTAGATTTCCTGACGCTGGGGCTGCGCTTGGCGGAGGGGGTCGATCTGGCGGTCGGCGGGGAGCGCTGGCCCGCGCAGATGCGGCGGCTGGAGCCGGCGATCGAGTGGGCTGAGGCGAACGGCTTGGCCGAGCGCGAGGGCACGCGGCTGCGGCTGACCGCGCGGGGGCACGGGCTGGCGAACGAGGCGTTCGTGCGCTTCGTCGATCCGTCGCTGGCCTGAGGGTGCTACAGCTCGAGGCAGTCGAGCACGATCTTACCGAAGTTGCGGTTTTCCTCCATGTAGCGGTGGGCGCCGGCGGCGTCGCGCAGGGGGAACACGGAGTCGATGATGGGCTTGAGTTCGCCGTTGACGACGGCGGGTTCGAGGTGGCGCTGGTAGTCGCGGGTGACGGCGGCGCGCTCGATCAGGGGTGTGGAGCGCATGACGGTGCCGAAGATCTGGAGGCGCTTGCGGAGGACGAGGCCGAGGTTCGCCTCGGCGGTCGCGCCGCCCATCAGGCCGACCAGCACGAGGCGGCCCTGGTGGGCGAGCGAGTGCAGGTTCGCATCGAGGTAGTCGCGGCCGATCACATCGAGGATGACGTGGACGCCGTCGCCGCCGGTGCGCTGTTCGACGACTTCCTGGAAGGAGTCTTCGTGGTAGTTGATGGCGACGTCTGCGCCGAGCCGTTCGGCGTGCTCGCACTTGTCGTCGCTGCCGGCGGTGATCCAGACTTCCGCGCCGATCAGGGCGGCGATCTGGATGGCGGCGATGCCGACGCCGCTGCCGCCGGCGTGGATCAGGACGCGTTCGCCGGGCTCGGCGCGGCCGAGGGAGCGGATGGCGGTGTTGGCGGTGAAGAAGACCTCGGGGATCGAGGCGGCCTCGTGCCAGGTGAGGGGTTCGGGGACGTGCATGGCCAGGGATTGGTGCAGCGTCGCGATCTCGGCGTAGCCACCCCCGCCGGAGAGTCCGTAGACGCGGTCGCCGAGCTCAAAGCCGCGCACGCGGTCGCCGAGGCCGATCACTTCGCCGGCCAGTTCGAGTCCGAGGATGGGGGAACCGCCGGGCAACGGCGGGTAGCCGCCGAGGCGCTGGAGGATGTCGGCGCGGTTGAGCGCGGACGCATGCACGCGCAGCAGCAGTTCCTCATCACCCGGGACCGGGTCGGGAACTTCCGCGAGTTGGAGAGAGTCGGCCGACTTGCCGTCGCCCGTGACCACGATCGCCTGCATTGCCCACCTCCGTTTCCGTTGCCGCCAATTTAGGCTTTCGGCATGTTCGTGATCGGGACGGCCGGGCATGTGGACCATGGGAAGAGCGCGCTGGTGCGCGCGCTGAGCGGGATCGACCCCGATCGCTGGGAGGAGGAGAAGGCACGGGGGCTGACGATCGACCTCGGATTCGCGTGGACGGAGCTGCCGAGCGGGCGGGAGGTTTCGATCGTGGACGTGCCCGGGCACGAGCGGTTCATCCGCAACATGCTGGCGGGGATCGGGGGGATCGACGTGGCGCTGCTGGTGGTGGCGGCGGACGAGGGGGTGATGCCGCAGACGCGGGAGCACTTGGACATCCTCGACCTGCTGGAGATCGGGCGGGGGGTGATCGCGCTGACCAAGTCGGATCTGGCCGAAGATGACTGGCTGGATCTGGTGGCGGAGGAGGTGCGGGAATTGTGCGAGGGGACGGCGCTGGCGGGAGCGCCGATGGCGCGCTGCTCGGCGGTCACGGGCGCGGGGCTGGACGAGCTGCGGAGACTGCTGGACGAGGCGATCGACGGGCTGCCGTCGGCACGGGACGCGGGGCGTCCGCGGATGCCGATCGATCGGGCCTTCACGATCAGCGGCTTCGGGACGGTCGTGACGGGGACGCTGGTGGACGGGCGCTTCGAGGTCGGGGATCAGGCGGCGATCGAGCCGGGCGGGCTGCGGGGGCGGATTCGCGGGATCCAGCGGCACGAGCAGCCGATCGAATCGGCGGAGCCGGGGGCGCGGACGGCGATCAACGTGGGCGGGATCGCGGTGCAGGACGTGCGGCGGGGGATGGTGCTTGCGCCGCCGGGTCTGATCCGGCCGGCGGACGCGATCGACGTGCGGCTGCGGGCGGCGGCGCGGCAGCCGCGTCCGCTGCGGCACAACGCGACGCTGACGCTGCATTGCGGCTCGGCCGAAATCGCGGCCCGGGTGCGGCTGTTGGAGGGCGACGCGGTCGAGCCGGGGGACGAGGGCTGGGCGCAGCTGCGGCTGGCGGCGCCGCTGGCGGTGGCGCGGGGCGACCGCTTCGTGCTGCGCAACGGCAACGAGACGGTCGCCGGGGGGCGGATCGTGGACACGCAGCCGCGGCGGCACCACCGCAACGACCAATCGACGCTGGAGGCGCTGCGGATGCTGCTGGAGGGCTCGGCGGACGACGCGCTGCTGACGCTGCTGGGGCGGATGGAGCCGGTCGCCTGGTCGGAGCTGGCGCGGGCGAGCGAACTGGAGGCGGGAGAGGCGGAAGCGGCGATCCGGCGGCAGATCGAGGCGGGGGCGGCGGTGCTGCTGGGGGTGGAGGCGCTGTCGGACGGGGCGGTGCTGATCAGCGAGGAGGGGTTCGAGGCGCTGCAGGAGCGGGCGCGGGCGATCGTGGAGGCGCACGTCGGGGAGCATCCGCTGGGCGGCGGGCTGCCGCGCGAGGACCTGCGCAGCCGGCTGGGGCTGGACGGGCGGCCGTTCGGAGCGCTGGAGGCGCGGCTGATCGAGCGGGGGCTGCTGGCGGCCCGCGCTGGCATGCTGGACCTGCCCGGTCGCAGGGCGGAGCTGACGGAGGCGCAGGCGCGGGCGGTCGAGGCGCTGCTGGCGCGGCTGCGCGAGCAGGACGCGCGCACGGACGCGGACCCGTCGCTCGATGCGGACTTGCTCGAGTACTTGGAAGGGCAGGGGCGGATCGTCCGGCTGCGCGGGGGGGTGATCCTGCTGAGCGAGGTGTGCGAGCGGATGACGGAGGAGGTGCGTGCGCTGATCGCGGAGCGGGAGCGGGCAACGCTGGCCGAGGCGCGGGACCGGCTGGGCACGAGCCGGAAGATCGCGCAGGCGCTGCTGGAGGAGATGGATCGGCGGCTGATTACGCGTCGGGTGGGCGACCACCGGGTGCTGCGCGGCGGCTGAGGGGACGGATCAGGCGCGGCGGGGGACGCGGCGGATTTCGCTGCGGGTGCGGCCCAGGCGCAGCAGCCGCGGCAGGCTGCCGTCCTGCCAGAGCACGACGATCTGGCTGGCCACGGCAATCGAGGAGTAGGTGCCGGCGACGGTGCCGATCAGGAGCACGATCAGGAAGGGGCGGACGGTGACGCCGCCGATCAGGAGCAGCGCGAGGACGGCGAGCAGGAGCGTCATCGAGGTGTTGAGCGAGCGGCCCAGGGTCTGGGTGATCGCGGCGTTGACGACGCGCTTGAAGTCCTCGCGCGGGTCGAGCAGGAGGTTTTCGCGGATGCGGTCGAAGACGACGATCGTGTCGTTGACGCTGTAGCCGATGATGGCGAGCAGCGCGGTCACGAACATGGCGTTGACCTCGAGCCCGCCGAAGCGGCCGGCGATGGCGAAGGCGCCGGCGACGATGGCGACGTCGTGGACCAGGGCGATGATCGCAGCGCCGCCGTAGAGGACGGGGTTGGGCAGGCGGCGGAAGGCGAGCGAGATGTAGACGAGGACGGCGAGCGCGGCGCAGGCGAGGGCGATGCCGGCGTCGCGGGCGATCTCGACGGAGAGCACGGCGCTCACGGAGGAGGACTGGAGGACGACGATCGGGGAGACCTCGGCCCGCAGGGCGTCGTTGATCCGGGTGCGGATGAGCTCGACGTCGTCGTCGTCATCGACTTCGACGCGGATGCGGAAGTCGCCGGCGGCGGTTTCCTGCAGGCGCGCGCCGCCGAACGCGGCGGTCTCGAGGGCAGCCCGCACCTCGTCCTGGACCGCGTCGTAGGGGAACCAGACGGCGCGCACGACGCGGTTGCCGTCGATCGCGGAGTCGGTCACGGCCACGTCCCCGAACGTGGAGTTGAGTGCGGAACCGAGGGCGGCGTCAGCCTCGAGCGCCGGATCGGGCGGGGACTCGGCCGCTTCGTCGCCTTCGGCCGCCGCGTCGCCGGCATCCTCCTCCGCCGGGTCATCGGCTTCTTCGCCGGCGGCGTCCCCGGCCGGTGCTTCGGGCGCGATCACCTCGATTCGGAAGATGCCCTCGCCCTCGTCGGAGACGACGACTTCGGAGCCTTCGGGCAGCTCAGCGCCCTCAACGGCGGCTTCGATGTCGTCCTGGCCGACGTCCTGGACGAAGCGGACTTCGGTTTCGAGGCCGCCGGCGAAGTCGAGGCCGGGCTCGAACTGCCAGAGGCCGAGGGCGATCAGGGACGGGATCAGCAGGGCGAAGGAGATCAGGGCGTAGAAGCGGCGCTTGCCGATGAAGTCGATCACGGCTGCTCCTCCGCGGCGCCGCGCCGGCCGCGTCCCGTCGCGGCGACCGAGAGCCGGCGCACGCCGAAGGAGCGGGCGCCCGGGTTGATTCCGCTGCTGACGGCGAGGTTCATGAAGGTGCGGGTGACGAACATGACGGTGACGAAGCTGAAGCCGGTGCCGACCAGCAGGGCGAGGGCGAAGGACTTGATCAAGTTCTGGTTGAGCGCGTCGGCGAAGAGCCAGAGCACGGCGACGGTGATCAGGGTGGAGACGTTGGCGTCGCGGATGGCCGGCCAGGCGCGGGCCCAGGCGGTGTCGACGGCGCCCTGCAGGCTGCGGCCCAGCCGGAGCTCTTCCTTGAGCCGCTCGAAGATCAGGACGTTGCCGTCGACGGCGAAGCCGATCGAGAGGACGAGGCCGGCGACGCCGGCGAGGGTGAGGGTGATCGGGACGAGTTTGAAGGTGGCGAGGACGCCGGCGCCGTAGACGATCAGGGCGAGCGCGGCGAGCAGGCCCGGGACGCGGTAGTAGATGATCATGAAGACGACGATGGCGAGGAAGGCGACGGCGCCGGCCTGCACGGTTTCGACGACGGAGTCCTCGCCCAGGGTGGCGGCGACCTCGGTGTTCTGGAGCACGCGCAGGTTGATGGGGAGCGCGCCGGCGCGGAGCTGGCGGCGCAGGGTGACCGCGTCCTCTTCGTCCAAACCGTTGATGACGCCCTGGTTGACGATGATGCCCTGCACGCCGGGGCTGCTGACGAGTTCGCCGTCGACGAAGATGCCGAGCGGGAGGTTCTGGGGCTGCAGGCGGCGGGTGATCTGCTCCATCAGGCGCGCGCCCTCGTCGTCGAGCTCGAACTCGAGCGCGGGCTCCGCGCCCTGGTCGAGGGTGCGGGTGATCGAATCGGGCAGCAGGTGGCGCCCGGTCAGCTGGACGGTGTCGCCGGCTTCGTTGATGCCGGTGGCGGGCAGCCAGCGCTGGTTTTCGACGACGATCACGTCCTCGGAGGGATCGGGGACGAACCAGGAGGGGGCGCGCAGGCCGAGCAGGACGGGGTCGTCGCGGGCGGCGGCGACCCAGACGTCGTCGATGGCGTCGCGGACGGTTTCGGGCGGGACGGGTCCGGGTTCGGAGACGTTGACGATGTCGAGTTCGCGGAATTCGAGCAGTGCGGTGGAGCCGACGAGTTCGGAGGCTTGATCGGCGTCGACGCCGGGGATTTGGGCGTTGATACGGGCGTCGCCGATGATCGTGACCTCGGCTTCGGAGACGCCGAAGCCGTTGACGCGCTCCTCGATCACGCGGCGGGCCTCCTCGACGGAGGCGGAGAGCGCGTCCGCATCGGCGTCGAGGGGGAGGATCAGCTGCTCGATCTCTTCGGGCAGGGGGCGGTCGTAGTCCTCCGGGGCGAGCTGTTCGAGCGCGGGGTTGCGGGAGATCAGGTCCTCGGCGGAGATGGGGGAGTCGAGTTCGGAGTTTTCGCGGGCGATGAATTCGTCGAGCGATTCGCCACGTCGGACGCGGGCGGCCTGGCCGGAGGCTTCGAGCGTGATCGAGACGCCGCCGTTGAGGTCGAGGCCGAGGCGGAAGTCGGCGCGCTCCCAATCGCCGACGCGGACGCCGCCGCCCTGGGGCCAGGAGATCCAGTTGGGCAAGTAGCGCTCGGGCTGTCCGGGCCAGGTCGCGGCGATCGAGAATCCGGTCAGGATCAGGATCACCGCGAGCGCGTAGGCGTCGCGGAACTTGAATCGTCGGAAGAAGCGAATCACGCGGCGCACGTCATCCGTCGTTCTGAAGGGCGGGATGTTGCAGCATATGTCTAGTAGCGACTATGCAGGATCGCGCCGCTAGCTGCACATCGGGGCGCTCAGTCCCCGCGCTTGCCCGGCCCGGAGGGGGCCTCGTCAAGTTCATCCTCGTCCATTTGGGCCGGGGCGGCCTCTTCGCGGAGTTCGTCTTCATCCGGCTCGGCGGGGACGAGCACCTCCTCGATCGCCGTGGTGCGGGCGCGGACCTCGACGCCGTCGGCCAAGGTGAGCAGGATCATCATGGGGCCGTCGTCGGGGGTTTCGACGCCGCTGACCTCGGCGATCAGGCCGCCGCGGGTGAGCACTTGGTCGCCGATCCGCAGCTCGTTCAGGTGGTGCTGGCGCTGGCGCTGCTCGGAACGGGCGGGGCGGATGAAGAAGATGTAGAAGAGCGCGACCACGAGCAGGGTGATCAGGATCGTTTCGGTCATTGCGCGGCCTCCTCAGCCCGTTGACGGGGGCGCGGCGAGTTCGCGGGCCCGCTCCCGCGCCGCATCCGGGGTGGTGATCTCGCCCAGCGCGGCGGCTTCATCCAGCGCCGCCAGAATGCGGCCGATTTCGGGGCCGGGGGACAGGCCGGTGGCGTCCATCACGGCCGTTCCGCTGAGGAAGTGGGCCGCGCGCGGGACGCGGCGCGGCTGCCAGCGGATGATCCGCGAGACGTGGGCGACGTACGCATTCCAGCGGGGCGCGAGCGCATCGGGGCCGACGGTGGCCAGCGCGTCGGCGAGGAAGAGCAGGCAGAGGGGCGCGGCTTCGCGGCCGAGATCGCGGTGGAAGCGGTAGAGCGCCCGCTCAGTCGGCGGTGCGCCGGGGGAGGCGATCATCCCCGGCCGCAGGTGGGCGGCGATCAGGCGCTCGACGCGGTCGATCAGCCGCCGCGGCGCCCGCAGCCGTCGCAGGCGGGCGGTGGCGAGGTCAGCGCCCAGCTCCGAGTGCCCGTAGAAGTGCGTGCGTCCGTCCTCGCCGACGGTGCGCGTGCCGGGCTTGCCCAGATCGTGCAACAGCACGGCGATCCGCAGGGAGCGGCGATCCGCGGCGATCCGTTCGCGGGCGTCATCGCCGAGCGCCGACCAGAGCGGCGGGGGCAGCGCAGCCGTCGCGCCGTGCGGGGCGTCGGCGATCAGGCCGTCCAAGTACTCCAGCGCGTCGAGCTGGTGGTTGAAGACGTCGCGGCGGTGGATCGGGCGTTGGTCTACGCCCCGGCAGGCGTCCAGTTCGGGGAACAGGGGGGTCAGCAGGCCGAGCTGTTCGAGCCGCCGAACCGCGTCGGACGCCGTATCGGCGTCGAAGATGCGGGACAGTTCGGCCCAAGTTCGTTCGGGGGCGACCTCGGCGGCACGGTCGGCGGCCGCGCGGATCGCCTGCTCGGCGCGCTGCGTCAGCCGCAGATTCCGCGTCGCTTCCAGCCGGACGCCGCGCAGGGCGCGGATTGGCTCGTCGCCGATTGCAGAGTCGGAGACGATCTCCAAGCGCCCGGCTTGCAGGTCGGCCAGGCCGCCATGCCGGTCGATCACGGATTCGGGGATGCGGCCGGCGGCGAAATCGGGCAAGGGCACGGCCAGGGCGTTGATGGTGAAGTCGCGCCGCGCCAAGTCGGCGTCGAGGCCGTGCGGCAGGTCGACCACGTCCAGCGTGCCGCCGTTCAGGGCGAGGCGGAAGGTGGGCAGGGGCCCGCCCAGGTCAACGGGGCGCGCGCCGAGCAATGCACCGGCGCGGGCGGACCAGGCCGGCGCGTCCGGCGCGGCGATGTCGATGTCCGTCGTGGGCGCGCCGAGCAGGGCATCGCGGACGGCTCCGCCGACGACCCAGGCTTCGCCGAGCGCGGCCAGCGCCGGCAGGGCTTCACTCATCGTCTCGGGCATCGCCGCCTTCTTCATCCTCTTCGTCGTCCGGCTCCAGCTCGTCCAAATGCCACAATTCGTCAGGTGATTGCACGTGATCGATGTAGACGGTTCCGTTGATGTGGTCGATCTCGTGTTCCAAGGCGTGGGCGAGCAGGTCGCCGGCGGCGGCGATCTCGATCTCGCGGCCCTGCGGATCCAGCGCGCGCACGCGCACGGTTTCGGAGCGCAGGACGGCGCCGCGGTAACCGGGCACGGAGAGGCAGCCCTCGGTCATCTCGCGCTCGCCGCCGCGTTCGAGCACTTCGGGGTTGATCAGCGGGAACGGCGGGCGGCCGGGCAGGCCGAGCAGGATCACGCGCAGGGGCACGCCGATCTGGGGGGCGGCCAGGCCGACGCCCCGCGCGCCGTGCATCGAGTCGGCCATGTCGTCGAGCAGGGCGCGCAGGGTCGCGTCGAAGCGGGTGACCGGGCGGGCCGGGGCGCGCAGCACATGCGCGTCGCCCGGCAGCGTGGTGATCTTGCGGACCGCCATCGGGGATCAGTCGTCCAGGGAGGGAGGCGGGGCGTCGAGGATCTCGCGGGTCTGCCGCTCGCGGAAGGCGCGCACGGAGGCGGCGATCTCCGCGTCGGCCAAGCCCAGGATGCGCGCGGCGAGCAGGGCGGCGTTGACGGCGCCGGTGCGCCCGATGGCGACGGTGGCGACGGGGAAGCCGCGGGGCATCTGGGCCATCGAGAGCAGCGAATCGAGCCCGTCGGTGGCCCAGCCCTTGACGGGCACGCCGATCACGGGGAGGTCGGTCTTGGCGGCGACCGCGCCGGGCAATGCGGCCGCACCGCCCGCGCCTGCGATGATCACGCGCAGGCCGCGCTCCGCCGCCGTGGCCGCGTACTCGGCGGCCTGATCGGGCGTTCGATGCGCGGAGAGCACGCGCACTTCGTGGGCGATGCCCAGGTCGCGCAGGGTCTGGGCCGCGTTGCGCATCGTCTCCCAGTCGGATGCGGAGCCCATCATCACGCCGACCAACGGTTGTCCGGCCACGCCGCTGCCCTCCATCTGGTTCGATCAATCGGCAATTCAGCATACCCGCGTATGCTTGCGGCGATCCGTTCCGCCCGCCGCCGGAGAACGCGCCGATGCCGTCCGAGACCGAAACCCCGCGCCGCGATCGCTACGAGCCGACCGAGATCGAGCCGCGCTGGCAGCGGCAATGGGAGATCGACGGCCTCTACCGCACGCCCGACGAAGACCCCGGCCGGCCCAACTACTTCTTCCTGACGATGCTGCCGTACACCAGCGGGGATCTGCACATCGGGCATTGGTACGCGATGTCGCCCTCCGACGCGGCGGCGCGCTGGCGGCGCATGCAGGGGACGAACGTGCTGTTCCCGGTGGCCTTCGACGCATTCGGGCTGCCGGCGGAGAATGCGGCGATCGCGAACGAGACGCATCCGAAGAAGTGGACCTACAACAACATCGAGGCGATGCGCCGGCAGCTCAAAACGATGGGGGCGTCGTTCGACTGGAACCGCGAGTTCGCCACCTCCGATCCGGAGTACTACCGCTGGACGCAGTGGTTCTTCCTGAAGCTCTACGAGCATGGGCTGGCCTACCGCGGCCGGGCCGCGGCCAACTGGTGCCCCAGCTGCAGCACGGTGCTGGCCAACGAGCAGGTCGAGCGCCGAGACGACGGGATCGGGGTCTGCGAGCGCTGCGAAGCGGTCGTCGAGACGCGGGATCTGGAGCAGTGGTTCTTCCGGATCACCAACTACGCGGACGAGCTGCTGGACTTCTCGGGGATCGACTGGCCGGAGCGCATCCAGGCGATGCAGACCAACTGGATCGGGCGCTCGGAGGGCGCGGAGGTTTCGTTCCCGCTCGAACGCGCGATCGGGGAGGAAGACCGGATCACGGTTTTTACGACGCGGCCCGACACGCTGTTCGGCGCCACCTTCATGGTGATCGCGCCGGAGCACCCGCTGGTGGATGCGCTGACCGCGCCGGAACAGCGCGAGGCGGTCGCCCGGTACGCGGCCGGGGCGCGGCAGCAGTCGGAGATCGATCGGCAGTCCACCGAGCGCGAGAAGACGGGGGTGTTCACCGGATCGCATGTGCGGCATCCGCTCACGGATCAGCGCATTCCGATCTGGGTCGCGGACTACGTGCTGCTCACGTACGGGACCGGCGCGGTGATGGGGGTTCCGGCGCATGACGAGCGGGACTTCGCGTTCGCCCGGAAGTACGGCCTCGACGTGCCCGTGGTGATCGCGCCGCCGGGCTGGGAGGGGGAACCGCTGGAGGCGGAGGCCTACGCCGGGCACGGCACGATGGTGAACTCCGGCGAGTTCGACGGCACGCCGTCGGAAGAGGGCAAGGCGGCCGTGGCGGCCGCCCTGCAGGCGCGAGGCTTGGGCGAGCCGGCGGTTTCCTACCGCATCCGCGACTGGCTGATCTCGCGGCAGCGCTACTGGGGTGCGCCGATTCCGATGATCCACTGCGGGGACTGCGGGATCGTGCCCGTGCCCGAATCGGAGCTGCCGGTGCTGCTGCCGGACGACGCGGAGTTCCTGCCGGACGGGGGCTCGCCGCTCGAGCGGCACGCGGAATTCCGCGATGCCCCCTGCCCGAACTGCGGAGCGGAGGCGCGGCGCGAGACCGACACGATGGACACGTTCATGTGCTCGAATTGGTACATGTACCGCTACATCGATCCGCGCAACCACAATGCGCCGATCGACCCGGGGCTGGCGGCGGACTGGCTGCCGATCGATCAATACACGGGCGGAGCCGAGCACGCGGTGATGCACCTGCTCTACGCGCGCTTCTTCTGCATGGCGGCGAACGACATGGGGGTGCTGCCGATCCGCGAGCCATTCACACGGCTCTTCAACCAGGGCACGATCACCAAAGACGGCGCGAAGATGTCGAAGAGCCGGGGCAACGTGGTCAACCCCGATGAATGGGTCGGCAAGTTCGGCGCGGACACCGTGCGGCTCTACCTGATGTTCATCGGGCCCTGGGAGGCGGGCGGCGATTGGGACGACTCCGGCATCCAAGGGCTCTGGCGCTGGCTCAACCGGGTCTGGTCGCTGGCGCTGGAGGACGCGGGTGACTTTGCAGACGCGGAGTCGGCCGATGCTCTGGCGCGGCTGCGGCACGGGATGGTGCGCGAGGTTTCGCACGACATGGAGCGGTTCCGCTTCAACACGATGATCGCGGCGATGATGAAGTTCACCAACGCGCTGGCCGCGGCCCGCGACGCCGGGCCGGTCGACGCGGGCGGTTGGAAGGCTGCGGTGGACGCGCTGCTGCTCTGCCTCGCGCCCTCCGCGCCGCATATCGCGGAGGAGCTCTGGCGCAAGCGGGGCGGGGAGGCGTCGATCCACCTGCAAGATTGGCCGCAGTGGGACGAAGCGCTGGCGGCGGCGGAGACGGTGACGCTGGTGGTGCAGGTGAACGGCAAGGTGCGGGACAAGCTGGCGCTGCCGGCGGGCACGGCGCAGGCGGAGGCGGAAGCCGCGGCGCGGGCATCGGGGCGGGTGGCCGGCTTCCTCGACGGGATGACGGAGCGGCGGGTCGTGTGGGTGCCGGACCGCCTGCTCAACTTCGTCGTTTCCAAGTAGCCCGAAGCGGTCCGGCGTGGTCCAGCTCCGCCTGCCGACCTACGAAGGTCCGTTGGGGCTGCTGCTCGAACTGATCGAGGCGCAGCGCTTGGAGATCACAGAGCTCTCGCTCGCGCAAGTGGCGGATCAGTACTTGGAGGAGGTCGCCCGCATCCAGGCCGGCGCGCTGCCGGACGCGGGTGATGCGGCGGACGCGCTGGCCGAGTTCCTCGTGATCGGGGCGCGCCTGATGCTGCTCAAGGCGCGCACGCTCGCGCCTTCGCCGTCGGAGCCCGACCCCGAAGAGGAGGCGGCGGCGAGCGAACTGGTCGAGATGGTCGAGGAATACCGCCGGTACCGCGACGCGATCGACCTGCTGGGCGCGCGCGATCGCGACGCCGTCCGCTCGTACGCCGCGGGCGCGCCGCCGCCGGCCGAGCGCCCGGTTCCGGAAGGGGTGCCGGAGACGGTCACCTTGCAGATGCTGACGCGGATCGCGGAGACGGCGCTGCGGCGGGCGGCCGAGCGCGAGGCGCAGCGTCGCGAGGCGGCGGCCGGGGCGGTGGAGCGGGATCGGGTGACCGTCCGCTCGCGGGTCGCGGATCTGCGCGCTGCCCTGCGCGGGAGCGGCGCGGTGTCCTTCCGCGAGTGGATCGCCGACGCCCGCTCGCGGCTCTTCGTGGTGGTCTCGCTGCTGGCCGTGCTGGAGCTGCACAAGTCGCGGGCGGTGGCGCTGGAGCAGGAGGCGCACTGGGGCGACATCCGCATCCGCGAGCTGGCATCCGCGTCGGCCGAAGCCTGGGCGATCGCACGCGATCCGGCGGATGGCGAAGGCGGCGCGGACGAGAGCGAGGGTGGGGAGGGCGGGGAGGCGGCTGGTACGCTCGCGGCATCGCCCGAATGAACGGAGCCGGACGGTGGTCACGGAGCTCGCGCGCGAGGAGCTGCGCCGCGCGGCGCCCGGACGGCCCACCGCGCTCACGATCGGCGTCTTCGACGGCGTCCACCGCGGCCACCAGGCGGTGTTGCGCGACGTGATCGGGCGGGCGCGGGCCGAGGGGCTCGCCGCGGCGGCCGTGACCTTCCATCCGCATCCGCGCCAAGTGCTGCGACCGGATCTGGCCATCGAGTACGTGACGAGCTTGGAAGATCGCCTGCGGCTGCTGCGGGAGACGGGGCTGGACGCGGTGGCGACGGTGAGCTTCACCTCGGAATTCGCGCAGACCGAGGCGGGCGACTTCGTCCGGATGCTGGCCGAGGAGTTCTCGCTGGCGCGGCTGATCATCGGCGAGGATTTCGCTCTGGGGCGGCAGCGCGGGGGGGATCCGGAAACGCTGCGCGCGCTCGGCGCGGAGCTGGGCTTCGCGGTCGACGTGATCGATCTGGTGCCGGACGGGGACGGGGCGGAGAAGGTCTCGTCGACCGAGGTGCGCGGCAGCCTGGCGGAGGGCGACGTGGTCCGGGTCGCGGAGCTGCTCGGCCGCCGCTTCTCGATCCACGGCCCGGTCGTGCTGGGCTTCGAGCGGGGGCGGACGATCGGGTTCCCGACGGCCAACGTGGCCGTCGGGAACGATCGGGCGATCCCCGCGCCGGGCGTGTACGCGACCCGGGCCATCCTCGAAGGCGGGGCGAGCGAGGCGCTTCCGTCGGTGACCAACATCGGGGTGCGCCCGACCTTCGAGGACGGCGCGCCGCTTTCGATCGAGTGCCACATCTTCGATTTCGAACGGGACATCTACGGGACGGACCTGCGGGTGGAGTTCGCGGCCCGGCTGCGCGGCGAGCGCAAGTTCGGCGGGGTCGATGAGCTCACCGCCCAGATCGCGGAGGATTGCGCGGCGGCGCGCGGACTACTGGAGGCCCAGCGATGAGCGAACAGCCCGTTCCCCGGCAGGTGGTGGTCGAGGCGGAGCGGCAGCACCGCCTGATCATGCGGGGCACGGCCTACGGCGACGAGGGCACGCGGCGCGCGATGTCGCGCGAGCTGATGCAGCGGCTGACCGGCTCGATCGCGGACGGGACGCCGCTGCGGGTCTACCTGGGGGTCGATCCGACCTCGCCGGACCTGCACATCGGCCACTGCGTGACGCTGCGCAAGCTGCGCCTGTTCCAGCAGCTGGGGCACCAGGCGATCCTGCTGATCGGGGACTTCACGGGCCTGGTCGGGGACCCTTCGGACAAGGACAGCGCCCGGCCGATGCAGGCGGCCGAGGTGCTGGAGCGGAATGCGCGGACCTACCGCGAGCAGGCGTTCAAGCTGCTCGACCCGGAGCTGACCGAGGTACGGCGCAACAGCGAATGGCTGGCCAAGCTGGATTTCGGCGACGTGATCCGGCTGGCGGCCAACTTCACGCTGCAGCAGTTCGCGGAGCGCGACGCCTTCGCCAAGCGGCTTTCAGCCAAGCAGCCGGTCTACGTGCATGAGTTCATGTACGGGCTGATGCAGGGCTACGACGCGGTGGCGCTGCGCGCCGACGTGCAGCTGGGCGGCACGGACCAAACCTTCAACATCGGCGCCGGGCGGACGCTGCAGGAGCGGACGGGGCAGAACCCGCAGGTGGCCGTGCTGACGCCGATCCTGGTCGGCACCGACGGCAGGCAGCGGATGTCCAAGAGCACGGGCAATTACATCGGGATCGACGAGCCGCCGATCGAGCAGTACGGCAAGGCGATGTCGATCCCCGACGCGGCGATCGAGGAGTTCTTCGTGCACGGCACCGGCACGGCACCGGAGCAGGTCGACCGGCTGCTCGCCGACATGGCGGCGGGCCGGGTGCCGCCGATGGAGGCCAAGCGGCGGCTGGCGGCGGAGATCGTGTCTGAATGGCACGGCGAAGAGGCGGCCGCGGCCGCAGCCGGGGAGTGGACCAGCATCTTCTCCAAGCGGGACGCGCCGGACGAGATGCCGGACGTGGAAGTCGATTTCGCGGGGGCGGATTCGATCGATGCGCAGCTCGCGACGCTGGTGCTTTCATCCGGGGCGGCAGCGAGCAACGGCGAGGCGAAGCGGCTGATCAAGCAGGGGGCGGTCTCGATCAACGGCGAGAAGGCAGCCGGGCCGACGGCGATGATCTCCGACGGCGACGTGCTGCGCGTGGGCAAGCGGCAGTGGCGGCGGATCCGCGCGTCCGGCGGCTGAGGCGCGGCGGCCGCTAGCCTCCGCGGCGGGAGGTGCGCGATGACGGTCACGCTCGATTGGCTCGGCTGCGCGACGTTCCGGCTGGCGGTGGACGACACGGTGATCTTTCTCGACGCGTACATGGATCGCGTCCCGGCCGCCCCCGATGCAGGGATGTCGGCGGGCGACGTCACCCGCGCGGACGCGGTGCTGATCGGCCATTCGCACTTCGATCACATCGCCGGGGCGGAGCTGATCGCGGCCAATACGGGGGCGCCGGTGATCGGCTCGAACGAGTCGGCGCGGGTGCTGATCGAAGCGGGGATCGACCCGTCGCAGCTGCTCCGCTCGCAGGGCGGCGAGCGGCACCGGATCGCGGACGGGATCACGGTCGAGGTGTTTCCCAGCCTGCATTCCTGCATCTGGACGCAGGGCTCGTGGGACACGGGCAAGGTGGTGCTGGGCCAGTACGGGCTGACCGAGGAGGAGCGCTGGGGCGGGCGCGGCGTGCTGGACGTGGGCGGTTCGCTGGGCGAGGGATCGACCGAGGAGGATCCGGGCTTGCGGAGGCAGATGATGGATCACGTCGCCGGCTGCGTGGGCAGCAATGACACCGGCGGCGCGCTGGCCTACCTGATCGACACGCCCTACGGCGCGATCTTCTACCACGACACGTCGGGCTGCTGGACCGGGGTGGTGCAGAATCTGCGGCCGGACATCGCGATCGTGGCGATGGCGGGGCGGCCCAACATCGACGGCGAGCCGATCCAAGGGTCGCTGGCGCAGTTCGTGGGGCGGATGGCCGACGGCCTGCGGGCGCCGCGGGTGATCCTCGGCCACCACGACGATTGGATGCCGCCGATGACGCGCGACATGACGGGGGCGGACTCGCTCGCGCCGGTCGCCAACGAGATCAACCACGTCGCGCCCCGCAGCGAACTGGTCGACGTGCCGCTGGGCGGGCGGATCGAACTCTGGCGCTGAGCGTTCCGAGGAGCCGAGATGACCTCAGATCTGAAGTTCGGGCTCGTGTTCGATTTCCGCAATCCGCCGGAGTGGCGGCGGGAGTGGAAGACGTTCTACGACGAAACGCTGGAGGACGTGCAGTACGCGGAGGAGCTGGGCTACGACCACGTGTGGATCACGGAGCACCACTTCATCGACGACGGGTACACGCCGTCGGTGCTGCCGATCTGCGCGGCGGTTGCGCGGCTCACGTCGCGGGTGCGGATCGGGACATGGGTGCTGCTGCTGCCGCTGCACAACGCGATCCGGGTGGCGGAGGACGCGGCGACGGTCGACATCCTGAGCGGCGGGCGGCTCGATCTGGGCGTGGGTTTGGGCTATCGGATCGAGGAGTTCGAGGGCTTCGGCGTGGACCGCCGGCAGCGGGCTTCGCTGATGGACGAGTCGCTGGAGATCCTGACGCGGACGCTGAACGGGGAGACGGCGTCGATGAGCGGGCGGCACTACAACGCGTCGAACCTGCGGGTGACGCCGCAGCCGCTGCAGCGGCCGTTCCCGCTCTGGGTGGGCGCGCGGAGCGAACCGGCGGCGCGGCGGGCGGCGCGGTTCGGGGCGAACCTGATGATCGTCGCGGACCGGCCGGTGCGGGATGCATGGGCCGGCGAGCTGGCCGCGCAGGGGCGCGACGAGGCGGAACTGGACGTGCTGATCTCCAGCGGGGGCTACGTCACGGAGGACCCGGACGGGCTGTGGGAGCGGCTCGCGCCGCACCAGCGGTACCTGCGGGAGACCTACGGGACTTGGTACAAGCAGGCGGCGGATCTGGGCGAGGACGACCCGCTGGGGCGCTTGGTCGGGCTGTCGGAAGAGCATGCGCGGGCGAACTTCACGGCGGGTTCGGCGGAGCAGGTGGCTGCGGCGGTGCGGCGCGCGCTGGAGCGGATCCCGGCGCGGCACGTGATCATGCCCGCGGGGATGCCCGGCGCGCCGCGCGAACTGTCGCACCGGCAAATGGAGCGCTTCGCGCGCGAGGTGATCCCGCTGCTCCGCGGCTGAGATCGCTAGCCTGCGGGGCGAAGGCGGAGGTGCCGAAATGAAAGCGGAAGTTGATCTCAGCCTCTGCGAAGGCCATGCGCGCTGCATGGAGTCCGCGCCCGAACTGTTCGAGGTCGGCGACGACGATTACTCGCACGTGCTGGTCGAGGACATTCCCGAGGATCAGCAGGACAAGGCGCGGCGGGCGATGCAGACCTGCCCGCGGGCCGCGATTTCGCTGAGCGACTGATCCCCGCGGGCCGGGGTCAGTGCTTCTCGATCACGAGCTTGACGGGCTTGCCCGATGTGACGTTGAAGCGCCAGCCGGCGATGTCCGGATCCACGTCCGAGGGGCCCCATCCGCCGACTTCGAACCGCTGGCCGGCCGCGTTTTCGAGCCGCACGGAGACCTCGGTGATATCCAGCGTTCCGCGGCTGCGCACGCGCACGAAGTGGGTCGACTCCCATCGTTCGCCGTCGGCGCCCGGGCAAGCGCCCCGCGTGAACTCTTGGGCCGACTCGATCTCGAAGCCGGGCGGCGCGTCCAGCTTGAGAGCGACCGTGGTGCGGAACCATTCGGGTTCGACGGGTGCGACGCAGACCGCCGCGGGGGCCTGATCGCTGCGGATCTCGACGATGAACACCTTGCCGCTCCAGCCGCATGTCCTCGCGGGGACGGCATCGCCGTCCACGACGACGGTCGTGTCGAACACGTCCAGCGAAGCGAGGTAGACCGCGTAGCTGACGCGGTAGCGCTCGGACGGGCGGACGTTGCAGATCCAGCCGCCGAAGTCGGGTTGCTCCGCGCTGTAGTAGACGGCCGCGGGATGCGCGGCGGCGGGGCCGTGGAGCGGCGGGGCGGCGGTCGCGAGCGCGGGCTGCACGCGGCGGGCGCGCAGCCCGCTCAGCGCGGCCGCGGCCGCGTCGGCCCGGATCATCGTGCTGGAGTCGAGCGAGATGCCGAGCAGCCGGCCGCTGCACGGGTCGAACAGCGATGCCCCCGTGCGGTCCCATCCGAGCCATTCGGTTTCGATCCGCCGCGAGGTGAGCTCGTTCATTTCGACGACGGACACGGTGTAGCGCCGGGTGCCGCCCCACGGGTAGGACAGCAGGTGCGCGCGGGAGCCTTCCAGATCGGCGGGCAGGGGCAGCAGCGGGATCGGCGCGCCGAGGGCGGGCCGGCGCGTGCCGATCAGTTCGAGCAGGGCGAGGCCGTTGCGCGGGTCGGTGGCGACCCGGGCGGCGGGAAGCGCGTCGCCCGGGCGCGAGATCACGGCCCAGGGCACCGAGTCGTTCAGCAGCGCGGCGGGGGCGAGGAACTGGCGATTGCCGACGTAGATGGCCGTGCCGTTGCCGCGGACCGTGGCGACCTGCCAAGCGCGGGCCGGCAGCGCCGGGGCGATGGCGCACGAGGTCAATGCCAAGCCGGACTGCGACGACGGGACGAGATCGTCGGGCAGGTCCGCGAGCCATGAGATTGAGGAGGTGCCGCGCCAAGAGCGGTCGGTCGGCGCGGAGGCGGGCAGGTTGCGACCGGGGCAGTCCAGCGACCTGCCGGGGCGTTCGATGCAGGCGCGGATGGCGCCGGAGGCGGGATCGATGCGGACCGCGATCTTCAGGGGCAGGGAAAGCGTCGGGCCGGCGGCGGCGCGGGCCGCGGCGTCGAGTTGCAGGGTCTCCGCGAGCCGGTGCGGGGCGGAGCGGGGATGGGTGATCCGCACTTGGACGGCGGCGAGGGCGAAGCCGGGCGGCGCGTCCCAGTCCAGGGAGATGCTCCTGTACTGCGGCGAGGCGCCCGGGCTCGTGCCGGTCCAGCTGTCGGGCACGGCCGGGAGGGTCCGGCCGTCGGCCGCGACCAGCACGGCTTCCATGCCGATATCAGCGTCGATCGGATCGGCCACGTCGAACAGCAGCGAATAGTTGGAGGGGCCAGGGCAGTGGATCGGCTGCGTGACGGAGCGGAGGCGGAAGCGCCCGACCGGGCGGTCCCACGCGCCCAGCTCGGCGGCGATCGCCTCTTCCGGAGCGCTCATCGCGATTCGGGGGATGCAGATCGCGCCGTCCGAGCCCAAGTTGGACGAGATGTCGCCGGTCCAGCCGACCGCCGCCACGTGCCGCCAGCTGCATGTCGAGACCGACTCCGCGACGCTGCTGAGCGCGTACTGGATGTCTCCGACGCGCTCTTCGATGACGCCGATCCACCAGTCGCCGTCGTGCCCGCTGCAATTGACCATCGGCGGCGGTTCGGGGCCGTAGTGCCAGACCAGCCAGTCATCGCCCTGCAGGAACGATGGGAGGCGGGAGGGCAGCGGAGGGCGGCGCGGGGTCATCCGTGCAATGGCGGCCTGCACGGCGGCGCTGGAGTGGGAGAAGTTGGAGTCGGGGCTTCCGGCCCAGAGCACGCCGAGCACTTCGCCGCAGGCGTCGAACATCGGCCCGCCGCTGTTGCCGCCGGCGGCGGAGGCGGTGGTGAGGATCTCGTCCTCCCAGACGCGGCTGACCACGCCGCCGTAGGAGACGGTGAGCGGCCCGCCCTGCGGGTAGCCCACCAGATGGACGGGGGAGCCGACGTCGGCGGCGACCGGATTCCGCATCGCCACCACGGGAATGTCCGACGCGGAGTCGGGCCGCACAACCTCGAGCAGCGCCATGTCGACCGCCGGATCCGAGCCGAGCACCATGGCCGGCAGCACTTGATCGCCGTGCAGCAGGGCGACGAAGGGGGGCTGGCCGTCGATCACGTGGTGCGCGGTGAGGAAGCGCCCGGCGCCGATGTGGAAGGCGGTGCCGGAGGCGAGCGCGGCTTCCACTTTCCAGGTCGCGGCCATCATCCGTTCGAGATCGGTCTGGCAGGAAGTCCCGGTTGCGGCTGTCGTCTGCGCCGCCGGCTGGACGATCCGGTCCGGGTCCACGGCCGCCCGCCACTGGATTTCGCTGCTGCGCAGCCAGCGGCCGCGGCGCACGGTGTCAGGGTTGAGGAAGCGCGCGGTCGGGCACAGCCGTTGGCCGTCAACGGCCTCGAAGCAGAATTCGATCCGGCCGTTGGCGTGCGCGCGGCTGACGATCGAGCCGCCCGCCCTGTAAGCGGAACCTTCATCGTGGTCGTCCGCTTGAACGACGGCGAAAAGCAGCGCCGCCGCTGCGGCGAGGAGCAGGAGGAGGGCGGCTGCGGCGCGCATGGCCGCAAGCGTATGCGCTAACGCGGGCGGTGGCGCACCAGCTGTCGCTTGATTCCGCCGACATGCAGGCTGTTGGGCATGATCTCAGGCTCGCCGGCGAGTTCGAGGTCGGGCAGGATCGGCAGGAGCGCGTGGAAGATGGCGCGCATCTCCCATCGGGCGAGGTTGGCGCCGAGGCAGAAATGCTCGCCGTAGCCGCCGAAGGCGAAATGGTCGTTCGGGTCGCGGCGGATGTCGAACTTGTAGGGATCGGGGAAGACGTCCTCGTCGCGGTTCGCGGAGGGGTACCACATCACTATGGAGTCGCCCTTGCGGAGCGTCTTGCCGCGCAGTTCGACGTCCTCCATCACGGTGCGCTGGAATTGGATCACGATCGAGGTCCAGCGCAGGATCTCCTCGACCGCGGAGGGGACGAGTTCGGGGTGGGCGACGAGGTCTTCGAGCTGGTCCCGGTGCTCGATCAGGGCCTTGATGCCGCCGGTGATGGAGTTGCGGGTGGTCTCGTTGCCGGCGCCGAGCAGCAGGCGGAAGTAGGAGGAGATTTCACGGGGAGAGAGGCTGCGGCCCTCGACTTCGGCGTTGAGCAGATCGCTGAGCAGGTCGGAGCCGGTTCCGTTCTCCTGGCGCTCGCGGACGAGGCCCTCGTTGTAGAGGTTGAACTCGAGGTTGACGCGGCGGATGGTCTGTTCGCGATTCTCGCCGGGCAGGCGGAACTCCGGGTCGGCCGCGCCGATGCCCTGCTCGGTCCACTTGAAGATCTGGTCCCAGTCCTCCTCCGGCACGCCGCCCATGTCGCAGATCGCGGCGACGGGCAGCTTGGCGGAGAGTTCGTGAACGACGTCGACCGCCTCGGATTCGCCCTGCTCGACGAATTGCGCGACGACCTGATCGGCGAAGCCGGAGACGTAGTTCTCGGCCATCTCGCCGAAGTGGTCCTCGAGGCGGCGCATCATGCGCGGGGTGAAGTGGTGGGCGACGAGGGAGCGGTGCTCGCGGTGCTCGGGCGGGTCCATGAAGATGAAATCGGGCGGATCGGAGGCGTGGCCGCCGTAGCGGTTGGCGTTGATCTCGCGCCCGCGCTCGCCGATGCCGATCGATTCGGTGTCGTTCATCCGCAGCAGCTGCCTATTGGAGAACAGATCGGGATGCGAGGAGATGTAGCGGACGTCCTCGTGCTTGGTGATCGCCCAGAAGGGCTCGAAGCGGGGACGCTGGTACCAGTAGACGGGCGCTTCGCGGCGCAGGATGTCCCAGGCCTGCCACGGGTAGCCGTGCCTCACGTAGAGGTCGGTATCGGTGATGTTGAGCGTGTCCAGCGTCAGGGCGGGCGGATCTGCGACGACCATGGTTCTTCTCCTCGTTGCGGCGCTCAGCGCGGCCGGTGGCGGATCATTTGCCGTTTGATTCCGCCGACGTGCAGGAAGCCGATCACGTATTCGGGGTCGGCGGCGAGTTCGAGCTGGGGGAGGATCGGCCGCAGCGCATGGAAGATGGAGCGCATCTCCCAGCGGGCGAGGTTGGCGCCGAGGCAGAAGTGCTCGCCGTAGCCGCCGAAGGCGAAGTGGTCGTTCGGCTCGCGGCGGATGTCGAACTTGTACGGATCCTCGAATACGTCCTCGTCGCGGTTGGCGGAGGGATACCAGAGGACAACGGATTCGCCCTTGCGGATCGTCTTGCCGCGCAGCTCGACGTCTTCCATGGCGGTGCGCTGGAACTGGATCACGATCGAGGTCCAGCGCAAGATCTCCTCGACGGCGGAGGGGACGAGGGATTCGTCCTCGACCAGCGCGTGCATTTGGTCGGGGTGGTCGAGCAGGGCCTTGACGCCGCCGGTGATCGAGTTGCGTGTGGTCTCGTTGCCGGCTGCCAGCAGGAGCGTGAAGTAGCCGGATATCTCGGCGGGCGAGAGTTTGCGGCCGTCAACCTCGGCGCGGAGCAGATCGGAGAGCAGATCGTCGCCAAGACCATTGCGCATGCGGTCTTCGATCAGGCCGTTGTTGTAGCGGAACCACTCTTCGCCGACCCGGCGCGAGGCTTGGCCCGGGGTTTCGCCGGGCAGGCGGAATTCGGGGTCGTCCGCGCCGACCAGCACTTCGGTCCAGCGGAAGACCTGATCCCAATCCTCCTCGGGCACGCCGCCCATATCGCAGATCGCGGCGACGGGCAGCTTGGCGGAGAGTTCGTGGACGAGGTCGACGGCGGAGCGGGAGCCTTTTTCGGCGAACTGCGCGACCACCTTGGCGGCGAAGCTGCTCACGTAGTTTTCGGACAGTTCAGCGAAGTGGTCTTCGAGCATCCGCATCGTGCGCGGGGTGAAACGGCTGGCGACCAGCCCGCGGTGCATGCGGTGCTCGGGCGGGTCCATGTAGATGAAATCGGGCGGATCGGTCGGCAGGCCGCCGGTCCGGTTGGCGGTGTGGGCGCGGGCGCGGTCGGCGGAGCCGAGCTTCTCGGCGGTGTTGAGCCGCAGCATCTGGGTGTTCGAGAACAGCTCCGGGTGCGAAGAGATGTAGCGGATGTCCTCGTGCTTGGTGATCGCCCAGAACGGCTCGAAGCCGGGGCGCTGGTACCAGTAGACGGGCGCTTCGCGGCGCAGGACGTCCCACTCGGCCCACGGATAGCCGTAATCGCGGTAGCGATCGGCGTCGGTGATGTCGACCGCGTCGACGGCGAGCATGTCGGGTGCTGGGGGTGCTGCGGTGACCATGTGCGCGCTCCTCGGGCGGAATGGCGCGAGTCTAGGAAATTCGGCGGGCACCCGCAGCGCGTAACCGGGCCGTCACGCGAATTTCGCGGCCGCGTAACCCGGCCGCGCTGGGTACTGTGGCAATCTCCAGTGGAACGCGGTGGACCGGGCCGCGTGACGAGGTGCGCCATGGTCAACAAGATCGAGCAGATCAAAGCCGAGAAGGACGGGCTGGATGTGCTGCCGGACCTGCACCGCTACGCGGCGCAGGCGGAGCCGGACTTCGATCCCGATGATTTCGAGCGGCTCAAGTGGTACGGCCTCTTCCACCGCAAGGCGACGCCGGGCCACTTCATGATGCGGCTGCGGATCCCCAACGGGATCCTGACTTCCGAGCAGCTGGCCGCGATCGGGCGCATCTCTAAAGAGTTCGGGCGCAACGCGGGCGACATCACCTCGCGGCAGAACATCCAGCTGCGCTGGATCCGGATCCAGGACGCGCCGGTGATCCTGCAGCGGATCACGGCGGCGGGGCTGACCACGCAGCAATCGGGGATGGACAACGTCCGCAACATCGTGGGCTGCCCGCTGGCGGGGCTGGACGCGGACGAGCTGTACGACGCGTCGGGGCTTGCGAGCCGGCTGCAGCAGGCGATCATCGGGCTCAAGTCGAGCGAGGGGGGCTTCAGCAACCTGCCGCGCAAGTTCAACCTGAGCATCACCGGCTGCCGCGACGACTGCACCAGCGCGCAGGTGCACGACCTTTCGTTCGCGCCGGCGACGCGTGGCGGCGAGGCCGGCTTCAACGTGCTGGCGGGCGGGGCGCTGGGGGGCAAGATGCCGAGGCTGGCGGAGCCGCTCGATGCCTGGGTCGCGCCGGAGGGGGTGGTCGACCTCGCCATAGCGGTGCTGAGCGTGTTCCGCGACCACGGGCCGCGCGAGAGCCGCAAGCTGTCGCGGCTCAAGGTGCTGCTGGGCGAGTGGGGGATCGAGCGCTTCCGGGCTGAGGTGGAGCGCGTCGTCGGGACGCCGCTGGCGCGGGCGGGCGAGGCTGCATCGCACGGGGCGGGTGGCGACCACGTGGGCCGGAACCGGCAGCGCGACGGCAAGACCGCGGTCGGGCTGCTCGTGCCGGTGGGCCGGATTCGCGGGGATGACTTGATCGAGCTGGGGCGGCTGGCTAAACGCTACGGCGAGGCCGAGGCGCGGCTGACGGTGCAGCAGAACGTGATCATTCCGCATGTGCCGGACGAGCGCCTCGAGGCGCTGCTGGCCGAGCCGCTGCTGAAGCGCTACTCGCCGCAGCCATCGGGCTTCACGCGCGGGCTGGTGGCATGCACGGGGATCGACTACTGCCACTTCAGCCTGATCGACACGAAGGAAGAAGCGCTCGCGCTGGCCCGCTCGCTGGACGAGCGGTACGAGGCTGCGGAACCCGTGCGCATCCACTGGTCCGGCTGCCCGCATGCGTGCGGTCAGCACAAGATCGCGGACGTCGGGCTGGAGGGCGCGCGCGTTCGCACGGAGGCGGGCGAGATCGTCCCGGCCGCGTCCATCGTCGCCGGCGGCAGGCTCGGCGCGGAGGCGCGGATGGGAGCGGCGGCGGCGGGCAAGACGCCCGTGGCAGACTTGCCGGAGCTGGTGGCGGCGCAGATCGCCGAGACGCTCGGAGCGGACGCGATCCGGCCGCTGCCCGCGCCGGCATGAGCTCGCGCCTGCGCATCCGCCGGGGCCCGCGCGCGGGCGGCGAGTGGAAGCGCTCGGTCTGTCCCTATTGCGGCACCGGCTGCGGCGTGATCGCTCGGGCGGCAGACGGCGCGGTCGCGCAGGTGCGGGGCGATCCCGATCATCCGGTCAACCGCGGCTCGCTCTGCGCCAAAGGAGCGCTGCTGCAGCCCGTGGTGCGCACCGACGACCGGCTGCTGCATCCGATCGCCCGCGGCGACCTCTCGCAGGAGTTCCACCAGACGACCTGGGAGCAGGCGATTTGGCGGCTGGCGGACGCGATCCGCCGCGCGCAGGCGGAGCATGGGCCGGATTCGGTGATGCTCTACGGCTCCGGACAGCTGGTCACGGAGGACTACTACCTGTTCGGCAAGCTGGCCAAGGGCTATCTGGGCACGAACAATCAGGACACGAACTCGCGTCTCTGCATGGCGAGCGCGGTCGCCGCCTACGCGCTCTCGCTCGGCTCGGACTCGCCGCCCTGCTCCTACGAAGACATCGAGCAGGCGAAGACGATCCTGATCGCCGGGGCGAACCCGGAGGCCTGCCATCCGATCCTGTTCGACCGGATCAAGGCGCGGAAGCGGGAGGACAAGGACGTGCGCGTAATCGTGATCGATCCGCGCCGCACGCGGACGGCGGAGATCGCGGACATCCACCTGCGGCCGCGGCCGGGCACCGACGTCGCCCTGCTCAACGCGCTGCTCTGCGAAGTCCGGCTGGCCGGCGGCCTGGACCGCGGCTTCATCGATCGGTGCACGAGCGGCTTCGACGAGGTGGAGGAGGCCGTCCGCGGCTATCCGGCGGAGCGCGCCTACGAGCTCTGCGGCACGCCGGCGGAGGACGTGGTCGAGGCGGCGCGGATCTTCGCGTCCAACGGCCCGGCGCTGTCCTTCTGGGCGATGGGGCTGAACCAGAGTTCGCGCGGCGTGGACAAGAACCTGGCGCTGATCAACCTGTCGCTGGCGACGGGGAACATCGGCAAGCCGGGGGCGGGGCCGTTCTCGCTGACCGGGCAGCCGAACGCGATGGGCGGGCGCGAGGCGGGCGGGCTGTCGACGGCGCTGCCCGGGCACCGGCTGGTGGCGGATGCGCGGCACCGGGCGGAGGTCGAACGGGCTTGGGGGATCGAGCCCGGCTCGATCTCGGCGACGCCCGGGGCCACGGCGGTCGAGATGGTCGAGCGGCTCGAGGCGGGGCGGATCAAGGTGCTGTGGGTGGCCGGCACGAACCCGCTCGCCTCGCTGCCCAACAGCGGGCGGGTCGCGGCGGCGCTGCGGCGCGCCGACTTCGTCGCGGTGCAGGACCCCTACTACCCGACCGAGACGACGGAGTTCGCCCACGTGGTGATGCCGGCCGCGCAGTGGTCGGAGCGCGGCGGCACGATGACCAACAGCGAGCGCCGCATCTGCCTGCTGGAGCGGATCGGCGATCCGCCCGGCGAGGCGCTGCCGGACTGGCGGATCATCTGCCGCGCGGCAAAGCAGCTCGGCTTCGGCGAGCACTTCGACTACGCGGACGAAGAGGCGATCTTCAACGAGTACAAAACACTGACCCGCGGGCGCGACCTCGATATCAGCGGGTTGACCTACGACTCGCTGCGCGGCCGCGCCGGCGGCGTGCAATGGCCGGCCCGCGACGAGCGCGATGGGCCGCGCGGCACCGGGCGGCTCTTCACGGACGGCGTCTTCGCCACCGGGGACGGGAAGGCGCGCTTCCACGCGGTCAGGCAGGAGGCGCCGGCCGAGGAGCTGGATGCGGAATACCCATTCGCGCTGATCACGGGGCGGGTCAAGGATCAATGGCACACCCGCACGCGCACGGGCAAGGTCGCCAAGCTGAACAAATCGGAGCGCGGGCCGTTCATCGAGATCAATCCCGCCGATGCCCGCGCGATGTCGATCCGCCCCGGCGAGGCGCTGCGGGCGGAGTCGCGGCGCGGGGCGTTCAGCGGGCCGGCGCGGGTCTCGGACAACGTGCCGCGCGGGGCCGTCTTCGCGCCCTTCCATTGGGCGCAGAGCTGGGCGGCGGACAGCACGCCGAACCTGGCCGCGAGCGAGGCGTTCGACCCGCGCTCGAAGGAACCCGAGCTGAAGTTCGCGGCCGTCCGGCTGGCCAAGGCCGAAGCGGCCGAAGGCGCGTAACGCCGCCGACACGCGGGCGAAACCAGCGCGACACGGCAGCGCAACCGACTGTTCACCGCCCCGTCACCGCTCCGCAACCAACGCCGTCCCGTCCGTTCATACGTTGACTCCGGCGGTCAACGGCGGCCGCGCGAGCGCGTCGGAGGCGGGCATGAACACGAACCAGATCCACGGCAAAGCGACGCGGATCAAGCTGTTCAGCTTCGCCAAGCCGCACATGCGCACCTTCCACATGACCTGGCTCGCATTCTTCCTCTGCTTCTTCGGCTGGTTCGGACTCGCCCCGCTGCTGCCCGTGATCCGCGAGGACCTGGGGCTGAGCGCGTCGCAGGTCTACAACACGCTGATCGCGTCGGTGGGGCTGACCATCGCGGCGCGGATCGGGATCGGCTGGGTGATCGACAAGATCGGGCCGCGCCGCACCTACACGGCGCTGCTGCTGCTCGGCGCGCTTCCGGTGATGCTGGTCGGCCTTTCGCAGAATTACGAGACCTTCCTGCTGTTCCGCCTGGCGATCGGCGTGATCGGCGCGTCGTTCGTGATCACCCAGTTCCACACCACGCTGATGTTCGCGCCGAACGTCGTCGGCACCGCGAACGCGACCACGGCCGGCTGGGGCAACCTGGGCGGCGGCGCCACCAACTTGGCGATGCCCCAGATCATGTACGGGTTGATCGGCCTGTTCGCGCTGTTCCCGTTCCTGCCCGAGATCGATGAATTCATCGGCTGGCGTGCGGCGATGGTCGTGCCCGGCATCGCCATGCTGATCACGGGAATCGCCTATTGGAAGCAGACGCAGGACGCCCCCGAGGGGGACTTCAAGGAGCTGCGGGCGCGCGGGATCGTCACGGCCGCCTCGTCGAAGGGCGCATTCAAGGCGGCAATGAAGGATCCGCGCGTCTGGATCCTGTTCCTGGTCTACGCGGGCTGCTTCGGCATCGAGCTGTTCATGAACGGCATCCTCTCGATCTACTTCGTCGACAACTTCGGCCTCTCCGTCGGACTGGCCGGCGCGGCTGCGGGGCTGTTCGGCCTGATGAACTTGTTCGCGCGATCGATGGGCGGCATCCTCAGCGACCGGTTCGGGATCCGCGGCGGCCTGCGGGCCCGGGTGGTGTTCCTCTCCGCCGTGCTCGCCGTCGAGGGGGTCGCGCTGATCGCGTTTTCGCGGATCGACGCGATCCTCTTGGCGCTGCCGATGCTGATCGTGTTCAGCGCGTTCGTGCAGATGGCGGAGGGGGCGACCTACGCGGTCGTGCCGTTCGTCAACAAGAAGGCTGTCGGCGCGGTCGCCGGCGTGGTCGGGGCGGGCGGCAACTTCGGGGCGGTGATGGCGAACCTGCTGCTGCGGTCGCAGGCGTTCGACCAGGCCGACACGTTCATGTTCGCCGGCATCGCCGTCGCCGGCATCGCGCCGCTGGCGCTGTTCGTGCGCTTCTCCCGCGCGCAGGAGGAAGAGGAAGCCGCCAACATCCGCGCAGCGCTCGCGCCCGAACGGGGCGAGCCGGTCGCCGCGGGCTCGGCGGGAGCGGGCGGATAGCGCCCGTGCGCCGGACGCCGGCAGATTGCAGCTTCCGGGCGGCTGTCGCGCGGCCTCGCTGTAGACTGCGCGGCGGCTCGCCCGTTATGGCGAGCGCGGCAGGGATGCGCCGATGCCCGACGTGATGCGGCCCGACGGGACGACGATCCACTACGAGGTCTTCGGCGATCCGGAGGCGATGCCGCTGCTGCTGCTCGCGCCGGGCGGGGTCAACTCGCAGATCGGCTTCTGGCGGCGTTCGATCATCAACCCGATCGAGGAGTTCGCGGACGAGTTCCAAGTGATCGGGATGGACCAGCGCCACTGCGGGGCGTCGAAGACGGGGCTCGCCGCGTTCGACTATGAGGCAGCGATGCAGGATCAGATCGCGGTGCTCGACGACTTGGGCGTCCAGCGGGCGCACGTGATGGGGGGCTGCATCGGCTGCGCCTACGCGCTGCGTCTGGGCGATCAGGCGCCGGCGCGGGTGGCGGGGCTGGTGATGCAGGATCCGGTCGGGCTGGACGAGACCAACTCGCTGGAAACCTTCTACGAGATGTTCAATCCGACGATCCGGCTGGCGCGGGCGGAGGGGCTGGAGGCGGTGATCGAGGCGGCGCGGCGCGATCCGATCTTCATGCAGAACAACGAGGCGGGGCCGTTCGCGCAGCGCATCCACGACGACCCGCTGTTCGCGGAGGCGGCGCTGCGGCTGCGGCGCGAGGGCTACATCGCGATGGTGGTGGAGTTCCGCGACGGGATGTGGCCGGATTTCCGGCCCTACTTCGCGGTCAACGACGTGGCGGTGCAGCGCACCTACGCGCCGATGCTGGTGCTGCCGGGGGCTGACCCGTTCCATCCGACGGAGATCGGCCGCAAGATCTGCAACGACGCGCCCAATGCGCGCTGCTTGGACGTCGACGCGCGCTCGGAGGCGAATCTGCCGGCGACGCTGGACGCGATCCGCGCCTTCCTGCGCGAGCACGCGACGGACGATTGGAAACGGAGAGCCGCCTGATGGAATACGACATCATCCACCGCCCGTCCTACGCGCTGGGCCGGATCCGCCTTCGCTCGGGCGAGCACCTCGTCGCCGAGGCGGGCGCGATGGTCAGCATGTCCAACTCGGTGAAGATGGAGACGAGCACGCGGGGCGGGGTGTTCGGCGGGCTCAAGCGGGCGGTGCTCGGCGGCGAGTCGTTCTTCATGAACACGTTCACGGCGGAGCGCGACGGCGAGGTCACGATCGCGCCGGCGCTGCCGGGCGACATCCAGGCGCTGGAGCTGCACGGGCAGACGCTGTTCGTGCAGTCCGGTTCGTTCCTCGCCTCGACCGAGGGGATCAACGTCGACACCAAGTGGGGCGGGGCCAGGGGCTTCTTCTCCAGCGAGGGCTTGATCCTGCTCAAGTGCAGCGGCACCGGCCTGCTGTTCCTCTCGTCCTACGGGGCGATCGAGCAGATCGACCTCGCCTCCGGCCAAGAGCACGTGGTCGACACCGGGCACATGGTCGCGTTCGACGAGTCGGTCGACTACTCGGTTTCCGGTTCGGGCGGCTGGAAGCAGACGCTGTTCAGCGGGGAAGGGCTGGTGATGCGGGTGAAGGGGCCCGGCCGCTT
Source organism: Dehalococcoidia bacterium (assembly GCA_965205165.1). Lineage (GTDB taxonomy): Bacteria > Chloroflexota > Dehalococcoidia > Bin125 > Bin125 > CBDESM01. The sequence goes on along the minus strand of OZ242037.1, from coordinate 2,428,808 downwards.
CTACATGCAGACGCGGAGCGAGCAGTCGCTGCTGAGCTGGCTGGTCGGGAACATGCCCAAGAACGGCTGATCGCGCAGCCGGTTCGGGCGCGGCGGAACGGGGGCGGGGTTTAGCCTCGCGGCGTGGATCCGCTCGAGTTCGCCGCGTTGATCGCCGTGGGGCTCGGCATCGGGCTGTACGCCGCGGCGGTCGGGGCGGGCGGCGGGTTCCTCTTCGCGCCGCTGCTGCTGGCGCGGCACGGGGATGCCGAGCCGGCGGAGATCGCGCTCGCCTCGATGTGCCTGGTGCTCGCCTCCGGGCTGCTCTCGACCGGGATCAACGCACGGCGGCGGCTGATCGACTGGCGCGCCGTCGGACTGGTCGGCTGCATCGCGGCGCCGGCCGCGGTGATCGGCGCGACGCTGACGCAGAACGTGCCGCGCGAGGCGTTCGCGGCGCTGTTCGTCTTCCTGCTGGGCGGCCTCTCGCTCTACCTGATCGCCCGCCCCGCCTCAAACGCGGGGCAGGTCGGCCGGCGCGGCTGGCGCAGGCTGCACCGCGCGCAGGGGGAGACCTACCTGTACTGGATTCCCGTCCGGCGCGCGCTCGCGGTGACCGGCTTCACGTCGGCGATGACGGCGCTGGCGGGGATCGGCGGCGGCCTCTTCTTCGGGCTCATCGGGGTGCGGGTGATGCGGATGCCGGTCGCGCTGGCCGTGCCGATGTCGCACGGGGTCGTGGCCACGATCGCGCTCTGCGTGGTGATCGTGCAGGCCGCGGGCGGGAATTTCGGGGATCCGCTGAACGACGTGCCGCCGCTGCTGATCGGGGCCCTCGCGGCGAACCCGTTCGGCCACCGGATCACGGCGCGGCTGAGGGAGACGGGGCTCTCGCGGCTGCTGGCGCTCGGCCTCGCCGCGGCCGCGGCGAGGACGGCCTTCGAGGTCTTCTAGCGCCGGCTAGAAGGCGGCCAGAGTGTCGCGCATCTCTTGGTCGTCGACGATGTTGCCGGTGAAGGTCGGGGGTTGCGACGCGATCCAGGCAGCGGCCTTGGCCATCCAGACGGCCTCCTCGAACTCGGTCTGCGGGGCGTCGGGCGTGGTCAGCGCGTACCAGTGGCCCGGCGTCTTGATCAGGTAGCGCAGGGTCAGGATGTTGCAGGCGATGCGGTGCTCTTGGAGCTCCATCGCGATGCCCTGGGTGAAGCGCTCCAGCCCGGCCTTGACCATCCCGTAGAACTGGCCGCCGCTGCGCGGCTCGTCGTAGGGACCCGGCCCGGGGAAGTCGGCCGCGCCGGAGGAGATGTTGATGATGTCGCCGCCGCCGGCTTCCTTCATGTAGGGCACGGCAGCCTTGGCCAGCAGGATCGGCCCGCGCAGATCGAGCTGCCAGATCAGATCGACGTGTCGATCCTTGACGGTTTCCAGCGTGCCCGGGACGAGCACGGCGGCGTTGTTGATCAGCAGGTCGAAGCCGCCGAGTTCGGCCGCGGTGCGCTCGACGGCGCGGTTGATCGAATCGGGGTCGCGGACGTCGAGCGGGATCGGGACGGCGGTGCCGCCGGTGGCGCGGATCTCGTCGGCGACGGTGCGGATCGTGCCGGGCAGGCGCGGATCGGGCGATGCTTCATCGGAGCGCGCGGCGACGGCGACGGCCGCGCCCTGGGCGGCCAGCCCGCGGGCGATGTCCGCGCCGATCCCGCGGCTCGATCCGGTCACCAGCGCCTTGCGGCCATCGAGCAATGCCATGTCGTTCCTCCCCGAACCGGGCCGAAACCAGCGAGCGCGGCGCGGTTGGAACCGCGCCGCGGGGATTCCCTAGCGGGTGACGCCGGCGCCCGGGCCCTCGGCGGTGGCCCAGAACTTGTCGGAGATCTGGTCGATCAGGTCGATCAGGTTCCGGCCGACGGCCGCGTCGTTGGTCTTCTTGGCGTCGCCGGCGGCCTTGGTGGCCTGCCAGAAGAGGTCGTGGAGGGACGGGTCCGCCTCGAGGTGGTGGGGCTTGAAGAAGTCGGTCCAGAGCACCCAGAGGTGGTGCTTGACCTCTTCGGCGCGCTGCTCCTTGACCGCGATGGCGCGGGTCTTGAAGTCGTTGTCGTCGGAGTCGTTGATCTTCTCCATCGACTTGAGGACGGACATCGCCTCGATCTTGGCCTGCGCGGGGTCGTAGACGCCGCAGGGAAGGTCGCAGTGGGCGCTTGCGATGCTGCGGGGCTTGAGCCAGCTCATGTGGTGCTCCTCGTGCTGCGGGGGCGGCTTCGGCGCCACCTCCCGGTCCGGGCGATCTTACTTGACGAATTTATCGCAGGGTGGTGACGGCGCCGGCGGGGTTAATCGGCGGCGGCGCGGCTGCGGAGGGCGAGGGCGGCCATGGTCAAGGTGACGGCGCCGAAGCCGGCGAGGGAGACGAAGGCCCAGTGCAGGCCTTCGCCCTCGTATCCGTCGAGCGTCAGGCTGCGCATCGCTTCCATGATGTAGGTGACGGGGTTGACGGTGGCGACGTAGCGGAGCCAGTCGTCGAAGATCTCCATCGGGGCGAAGGCCGGGGCCATGAAGAGCAGCGGGAAGAAGATCAGGAAGCTGGCCTGCGCGGCCTGGGCGTTGGCGGTGCGCATGGCGACGAAGATGCCGATGCCGGAGTAGGCGGCGCCGAACAGCGCGGCGATGATGAGGATGATGATCGCGGCGCCGACGCCGCCGGCCATCGGCTTGCCCTGCAGCTCGGCCACGACCACGGTGACGACGAGCATGATCGCGGCGAAGACGAGGGCGCGGACGGCGTCGGCGGCGACGCGCCCGACGATGATCGACCAGCGCGAGGCGGGGGTGAGCAGGAGCTTGTCGAAGTAGCCGCGTTCCATGTCGGTGACGATGGCGATGCCGGAGGCGCTGGAGGAGCCGGCGACGGCCTGGAGAACGGCGACGGGGAGCTGGAAAACGAGGTAATTGTCGACGCCGAAGGCGCGGTCGGAGAAGTTGCTGATGGCGGCGGTGGAGACGGCGAGGAAGAAGAGCGGGATGAAGACGTTGGTGACCTCGACGCCGGGCTGGCGCATCGATTCGCGGATCGCGCGGGCGGCGATGTGCATCGAATGGGCGATGAGCTGGACGGGGCCGCCGAGCGGGCGGGCTTCGGCGATCACGAGGCCGCCGCCGCTTCCGCGGGCTCTTCGATCGGATCCATGCGGTGGCCGGTCGCCTTGAAGAACACGTCGTCGAGCGTGGCGCGGGCGAGCGAGAGGTTGTCGAAGGCGTGCCCGGCGTCGTCGAGCGCGCGCACGACGTCGGGCAGGGCGTCGTTGCCGGCATGGGTGTAGACGGAGATGCCGACGTTGGCGGTCCAGCGGGCGTCGTCGATTCGCGGGACGCCGCGGAGGGTGTTGGCGGCGCGGCGCTGCTCGTGGTCGTCGCCGCGGACGACGACGGTGATCACGTCGTTGGAGACGGTGGCCTTGAGCTCTTCGGGAGAGCCCTCGGCGACGATGCGGCCGGCGTCGAGGATGGCGATCTGGTGGGCGAGCTGATCGGCCTCCTCGAGGTATTGGGTGGTGAGGAAGAAGGTGACGCCGTCCTCGCGGTTGAGGCGCTGGATGTAGTCCCAGAGGTTCTGGCGGCTGACGGGGTCGAGGCCGGTGGTGGGTTCGTCGAGGAAGATGATCGAGGGCTGGTGGACGAGTGCGGAGGCGAGGTCGAGGCGGCGCTGCATGCCGCCGGAGTAGCCGCCAATCCGCCGGTCGGCGTCTTCGGCGAGGTCGACGACGTCGAGCAGGTGGGCGATGCGATCCTCGACCTGTTGGCGGGGCACGTTGAAGAGGCGGGCTTGCAGGCGGAGCAGCTCGCGGCCGGTCTGGAGCACATCGAGGCCGACCTCCTGGAGGGCGACGCCAACCTCGTTGCGGACGCGGCGGGCGTCCTTGATGACGTCGAGGCCGTTGACGGAGGCGGAGCCGCCGGTGGGCCTGAGCAGGGTGGTGAGGATGCGGACGGTGGTGGTCTTGCCGGAGCCGTTCTGGCCGAGGAAGCCGAAGACCTGGCCGTAGGGCACATCGAGGTCGATGCCGTTGACGGCGTGGACGTCGCCGAAGTGCTTGGTCAGGCCGCGGGCCCGGATCGCCGGATCCGCGGCGCCGTCTCCGCCGTCGGTTGCCGATTTGTCGGAAGGCATCGCCCGCGACTATATCGCGCCCTCCGAATCGGAGCGCTGGCGGCGGATTGGATGGGCAGGCTGCTCCTGCGGCTGTTTCGCGTGAAACATCCGGATCCGCGCCGGAAAATTAAGCGGGGCGGAAGACGGGGATGGGGTAGGCGTCTTCGCCGTCCTGTTGCTCGAAGTCGACTTGGACGCGCATGCCGATCTCGATGTCCTCGGTGGGGTTGTCGACGCCGACGATGGTGCTGAGCATGCGGAAGCCCTCATCGAGGTCGACGTAGGCGACGGCGTACGCGCCGAGCTCCTGGAAGCCGGGCATGCGGTTCTGGCGGACGACGGAGTAGGTGTAGACGGAGCCGGCGCCCGTGGAGACGTGCCAAGTGAGCTCGCGGTCGCCGGTGAGGGTGGAGTGGCCGCGGGGGTAGAAGACGACGTTGCCGTCGGCGTCCTTCTGGTAGCGGAGTTCGCCGGCCTTGCAGCCCTCCCAGAAGTGCTGCGTGTCGGGTTCGGGGAACGCGGGCTGGGGTCGGTTGGCCATCTCAACGTCCTTCCGTCGCGCGGGCCGGGATTCAGCGAACGGGCAGTTCTCCGAATCCGGCCCTCGGACGCAGATGGTAGCGCCTGCGGGATCGCCGCCCGCGCCGCTAGGCGATGGATGCGGGATCGACGTCCATAGTCCAGCGGCGGTCGAGGTCGATGCGTTGCAGCAGGGGAATCGGATCGGGGCCGCGGAGGATGATCTGCCGCCGGTGCAGACCGCGCAGCCGCTGCGGATGGGCTGGCATCGGGCCGAGCACCTCCGGCGGCGACGGGAGGTGTTGCCGCTCGTGCCGCAGCCGCTCGGCCATTGCGGCGGCCAGCTCGTCGGCCGTCATGGGAGAGCGGTGCGAGCAGCGGAGCAGGGCAAGCCGCCCGAAGGGGGGGTAGTCGAAACGCGCCCGCGCGCGCAGCTCGGCTTCGGCGAAGCCATCGTAGTCGCGCGCGGCGGCGGCCACGATCGCAGGGTGATCGGGGCTGTAGGTCTGGACGATCACCCGGCCGCCGCGCTCGCCGCGGCCGGCACGGCCGGCGACTTGGGTGATCAACTGGAAGGCGCGTTCGGCCGCGGTGAAGTCGGGCGCGCGAAGCGCGAGGTCGGCGTTGATCACGCCGGCGACGGTGACGCTCGGCAGGTCGAGGCCCTTCGCGATCATCTGGGTGCCCACGAGCACGCGGGCCCGGCCGCTGGCGAACTCGTCGAGGATGCGCTCGTGGCCTCCGGGCGTGCGGGCGGTGTCGCGATCCCAGCGCGCGACGCCGATTCCGGGCCAGCGCCCGCGCACCTCCGCTTCGAGCTGCTCGGTGCCGAACCGCATCGCCCGCAGGCGCGCATCGCCGCAGGACGGGCAGCGGCGCGGGGCGGCGCGGCGGGCACCGCAGCCATGGCACTCGAGCCAGGCACCGCCGCCGTGGGCCGTCATCGCGATCGCGCAGCGCCCGCACTCGACCGCGCCGCCGCAGGCCCGGCAGACGACCGCCCCGGCGCCGCGCCGGTTGAGGAAGAGCAGCGCCTGGTCCCCCTGCTCGATCGCGTCGGAGAGCGCGGCGTCCAACGTCCGGCTGATCGCCGAGCGGTTCCCGGCCCGCAGCTCCTCGCGCAGGTCGACGACGTCGATCTGCGGCTCCACGGCGGCGGAGAAGCCGGCGGGGGCGGCCGGATCGGCGCGCACGCGGTCGGGCAGGGCGAGCAGCCGCAAGCATCCGTTGCGCGCGTCCCGGTGCATCGCTACGGGCGGCGTCGCCGTGCCGAACACGATGATCGCGCCGGCCAGCCGCGCCAGCTCGCGGGCCGTATCGCGGGCGTCGTAGCGGGGCGATGCGTCGGGCTGCTTGTAGGTCCACTCGTGCGCTTCGTCGACGATGATCAGCAAGAGATCGGCCAACGGCGCGAAGAGCGCCGAGCGCGCGCCGACGAGAATCGAGACCTCGCCGTCGGCGACGCCGCGCCAAGCTTCGCGCGCTTCAGCGGGGCGCAGCTGGGAGTGCTGCACCGCGACTTGGCCGGGAAAGCGCGCCTCGAAACGGCGGACGGTCTGCGGCGCGAGCGCGATCTCGGGCACGAGCACCAGCACGCGCCCGCCGCCCGCCAGCGCCCGCTCCGCCGCCGCGAGGTAAACCTCGGTTTTGCCGCTGCCCGTCACCCCGTGAAGAAGGAACGCCGCCGATTCCGCTGCGCCCGCACGACGCGACGAGGCGGCCCGCTCCATCGCTTCGATGATTTCAGCGGCTGCGGCCGATTGGGCCGGCGTGAGCACGGGAGCGTCGATCGGTGCTGGCGGAGCGGGCGGCAGGACGGCCACGCGCTCGATCCAGCCGCCGTGCTCCAGCTGCTCGACATCGGCGCGGGTCGCGCCGGCGGCGGCACAGAGCGTCGCCTCGTCCAGCGGGCCGCGTTCGGCGAGCTCTCGGAGCAGAGCCGTTCGGCGGCGCTCGGCGGCGGTGCGACGCATGGAATCGGCGACGTCGAGCGCCTCTGCCGCAGTCACGGTCAACACGCGCGCATCGCCGTCGCGGCGCACCAGCGGCGAGCTCCAGCGATCGAGCGCGGGGGTACCTCCCGCGATGCGGCGGGCGGCGCGGAGCGTCCAAACACCTCGTACGAGCAGCACGAGCAGCTCCGCTCTCCAAGAGCGCTTGGATCGCGGCCACTCGCGGATCGCGAGCTCCAGATCATCGGAGGCGAGAGCGAGGCGGAGCAGCATCGCGGGCGGCTTCGGCACGGGCAGCAGATCGGCGATGCGCGCCGCGTCGGCCGCCGCCCGACGCGGCGCGCCCGGCGGCAGGAAGGGAGCAACGCAATCGGAGATCGGCTCCAGGTACCGCGCCGACATCCAGGCGGCGAGTTCGAGCCGCGCCCGGTCGAGCAGCGGCGTTTCGCGCAGGATGCGGGCGATCTCCTTGGGGTTCTCCACGGCGGGCGTCGCGCCGACCGACATCACGATCCCCGCCGCGAACCGATTCCGCCAAGGGACGACGACCACCACGCCGCGTTCGACGGCGGAACCTTGCGGCACGGCGTACGTGAACGTTCCCGCCGCCCGCCCGCCGGCGATCACCGCCACCTCCGCGTACAGCGGCTCCGCCATCTCCGGCCTCCTCCGCCATTATCCGCCCGCGTCTCTGCTAGCGTCGCAGCGCGATGACGACGTCAGCAGCGCGCCCGTTCGACGGCATCCGGGTGATCGAGTTCGGCCAATTCGTGGCCGTGCCGTTCTGCGCGCAGCTGCTGGCCGAGGGCGGGGCGGACGTGATCAAGATCGAGTCGCTGGAGGGCGACCCGACGCGGCAGCTGGGGCAGCTCGCGGAGATGGAGACCCGGACGTTCCTCTCGCGCAACCGGGGCAAGCGGTCGCTGCCGCTGCAGCTGCGGCATCCGCGGGCGCCGGAGGTGATCGACGCGCTGCTGCGCGGAGCCGACGTGGTGCTGATGAACTTCCGGCCCGGCTTGGCGGAGCGGATCGGGCTCGGCGCGGCGGAGCTGCGGGAGCGCTATCCGCGCCTGATCATCGGCTCGGTCACCGCGTTCGGGCGGCGCGGGCCGGACGCGCACCTGGCGGGGATGGACATCGTCGTGCAGGCGCGGAGCGGGCTGATGGTCGCCAACGGGCGCAGCAGCGACGGGCGGCCGCAGAGCGGCGATCCCGTATCGGCCGACTACATGTGCGCGATGTCGCTCGCGTTCGGGATCGCCTCGGCGCTGCTGCGGCGCGGCATGACGGGCGAGGGCGGGGAAGTCCACGCGACCCTGATGCAAGCGGCGATGACGTTGAACAACACGCAGATGCTCCGCGTCGACGGCCGCGACGACGAGATCAACGCCGAGTCGCGCCGCGTCCTCAACGAGCTGCGCGGACGCGGCGCGGACTACGACGAGCAGCGGGCGGGGCTGCCGGTCGTCCGCTCGGCCGCGATGCTGCAGGTCTACTTCCGCACGTACGCGACGGCCGACGGCTGGATCGCGATCGCCTGCGGCAGCCCGCGGCTGCGGCGGCGGTTCATCGACGCGATCGGGGTCGACGACCCGTACGCGGAGGACGGCCGCGCGGACGACGCGCATTTCGCGGAGGTGCGCGCCCGCGCGGAGGCGGCGATGGCCGCGCGCTCGATCGCCGATTGGGAAGCGGCACTGGCCGAGGCGGGCGTCCCCGCATCGGGCGTCCTGTTCCCGTTCGAGCTGTTCGACGACCCGCAGGCGGAAGCGAACGGGATGTTCCACGACGCGCCCCATCCGAGCTTGGGCTCGATGCGCGTCCTCGCGCCGCCGATCGAACTGGACGACAAGGCGTTCCAACCGGCGCAGGTCATGCAACCGTTCGCTACCGAAACGGCGGAGATTCTCGCGGAGCACGGGTTCGGCGAGGCACAGATCGCGGAACTGGAAGCCGAAGGCGCGATCCGGACCGCTTAGCTGCGGCCTATCGGCGCAGGATCCGCAGGTCGAGGCCCAAATCCACCATGCTGAGGAAGTCGCGCTGGTCGTAGGTGATCAGCGGCAAGCCATGTGCGAGCGCCGTAGCGCCGATCCACGCATCTTCGATCCTCAGTCTGCGCCCCTCGGCCTTCCAGCGCCGAACGATCTCGGAATAGATATCGGCAACTTCCGCCGTGCCTTCGAGCACGATCGTGCTCTCGATGAACTGCCGTATCTGGTCCGGACCCGATGGCACGATCGTCGGCGACTTGGCCCAAACCAGGAGCTCCCCAACGGTTTGAAAGGACACGGCCGGAACGTGCGGGACGGCGAAATACGGCTTGACTTCGCGATCCGTGCGCTGGAGGAGCAAACACGAAACGGCGCTGGTGTCATGCAATTCAGTCGGCACCGCCACGCCGGACTCCCTTAGATGAACCCATGCCGCAAGTCGTAGAACCAGTCATGCAGGTCGTAGTCGTCCTCGTATCCGGGCGGAGCGGGGTCGGGCAGGAGCCACAGCCCGGACTCCTTGGCCTCCCGCGCCTGTTTGGCCTGCGCCTCGCGTTCGGCGATCGCTTGGGAGATCGCTTCGGCGGTGAGTTCCCGTTCGCGGTACTCGGCCATCGGCAGCCATTGCCAGGGACGCGGGGGGTGCGGCTCGCCCGCTTGGCGGGCGTCCCAGCGCTCGCCGTTGTTCGTCGGCGGGAAGTCCCAAACTTCGAGGCGGAGGAGCGGGCCGTCCTCGTCGACGTCGTCCACGACGCGGCAGGGCTGCAGCGGGTACTCGGCCGCGTGCCGCTCCAAGAACTCGCGGAATGCGGCCGTGCGCGGATCGGCCGAATAGGCCGCAACCGCCTCTCCCACCGCGGATTCGGATGCTTCGCCCGTCATTTGCTTCCTCCGCAATAATCGTACCGGCCGCGGCGGCGTTTCAACTTCCTAGCAGTTCCAAGCGTCGCAGCAGTTCGCCGGCCCGCCGCACTTCCGCTCCGAGCGCCGCCGCGCGGCGGCCCAGCTCCCGGTCCGACGTGTAGACGACGCTGCCGGGATTGCCGGCTGATTCGCGGAGAAGATCGACGATTCGATCATCGGCGGCATCGGGGCCCCGGCGGGCGGCCCAGACGACCTCGGCATGCTTGATGCCGCGCAACGGTCGCTCGCGCCCGTCGAAGACGATGATCCAATCGTCGTCATCCCGCGCCGCCAGGCGGTCGACGCGGGCGGCGAAGCGCTGCATCGCGGCCGTGCGGTCGCGCCACCAGCCGTCGGGGCGGCTGGCGAGGACGTTCATGCCGTCGACGATGACCAGCACCTACTGCCGCGTCCGCATCTGCGGGAAGAGGATCACGTCGCGGACGGAGTGCGAATCGGTCATCAGCATGGCCAAGCGGTCCATGCCCATGCCGAGGCCGCCGGTGGGCGGCATGCCGTGTTCGAGCGCGATCAGGAAGTCCTCGTCGAGCAGCTCGGCTTCGTTGTCGCCGGCTTCGGCCAGCTCCAGCTGCTGCTCGAAGCGGCGGCGCTGGTCGACGGGATCGTTCAACTCGGAGTAGGAGTTCGCCACTTCCCATCCGGCGACGAACAGTTCAAAGCGCTCGACGAGGGAGTCGTCGTACTCGGTGCGCTTGGCGAGCGGCGAGATGGCGACGGGGTAGTCGAGCAAGAAGGTCGGCTGCTGCAACCGCGGTTCGACTTTGGCCGAGACCAATTCGTCGAAGAGCTTGCCCCAGCCGGCGTTCGGCGGGATCTCGATGCCCTGTTCGCGCAGGAGGGCCTGCATCGCCTCGACCGTCCCGTAGTCGCGGAAGTCGACTCCGGCGTGCTCGCGCACGGCGTCGACCATCTTGATCCGCTCGAACGGGGGCGAGAAGTCGATCTCCGCATCGCCGCGGCGGATGCGTAGCCCGCCATGCACCTCCTGCGCGACGTGCGCGAGCAGCGACTCGACCATCTCGGCGACGTCGCCGTAGTCGGCGTAGGCCTCGTAGGATTCGAGCATCGTGAATTCGGGGTGCCAGCGGTGGCCGAAGCCTTCGTTGCGGAAGACGCGGCCGATCTCGTAGACCTTGTCGAAGCCGCCGATGATCAGGCGCTTGAGGTGCAGCTCCAGGGCGATGCGGAGATGGCGCTGCTCGTCCAGCGCGTTGAAATGTGTCTCGAAGGGGCGCGCCGCGGCACCTCCGGCGGCGCTCTGGAGGACCGGAGTCTCGACTTCGAGGAAGCCGCGCGCGTCCATGAAGCGGCGCACCTCGGAAACGATGCGCGAACGGTCGCGGAGCACCCGCTTCGCGTCGGGATTCGCTATGAGGTCGAGGTAGCGCTGGCGGTAGCGCAGCTCGACGTCGCGGAGCCCGTGGTACTTCTCCGGCATCGGGCGGAGCGATTTCGCCAGCGGGCGGACATGGTCGGCGATCACGGAGATCTCCCCGCGCCGCGAGCGCTCCAGCGAACCCGATGCTTCGATGAAATCGCCGATGTCGAGCTCGCCGATCACGGCCCAGCCTTCGCCGAGCGAGCGCTTGGAGGCGAGCACTTGGATTTCGCCGGACTCGTCCGTGACATCGAGGAAGGCGAGCCGCCCGATGTCGCGGATGCCGGAGATGCGGCCGGCGACGACGACCGGATCGGGCGGCGGGCCGCCGGCTTCATGGGCCTCCAGCGCTGAACGGGCGGCTGCGATCTCCGCGTCGCGCCGCGTGCGGGCGGGGTAGGGATCGACGCCGGCGGCGCGCAGGCGCTCCGCCTTCGCGATGCGTTCGTCGATCAGGGCCTGTTCGTAATCAGTCGGTTCGGCGGTCATGGGATTTCGGCTCCGGCGGGCGGTGCGCGCCCGGCGGCGCGCGGCTACTCGATGGCCCGGACGTGCAGCTTGACCACGCCCGCGGGGGCCTGCACCTCCACCGTATCCCCGACCTTGGCCCCCAGCAGGGCTTGGCCGACCGGCGACTCGTCGCTCACCCGCCCGTCGCCCGGGTCGACTTCGGCGGGGCCGACGATCATGTACTTGCGGTCGGTGCGGTGCCGCGCCGGACGGACGGTGACGGTCGAACCGAGCGTGACGATCCCGGACTTGCCGGCCCGACGCTCGTCGATCAGCTCAGAATTGGCGATCAGGACTTCAAGTTCGCGGATGCGGCTCTCGATCAGTCCCTGCTCGGCCTTGGTCTCCTCGCCTTCGCCCTCGCTGCGGGCGCCGGGCGAGTCTTCCAGCGTCTGCTGGATGCGCGCGGCCGCCTCCGGCCGGGCACGGGTCTTGAGATCGGTGAGTTCGTCCCGCAGCTTCTGCAGCCCGGCCGCGGTGATCGGGATCGTCTTGCGCACGATGGCGGCGTCCGCTCCAGACATCCGCACGCGGTTCGATCCCGCGGGGACTCGCGATAATGTACCATATCGCGCCGAAAATTCCCGGCCTCGATCCGGCCGGCTCTGCGGCGGCGGCTGAAACGGCGGAATGCGCGTGCGAATGCACCACGTCACGGCGCTGGTCGCGGGAGCGGCCGTCGGCGCGGCGGCCGCCGCGATCTTCGCGATCCTGGCCATCGGCCTGGCCGACATCGCCGACGAGGAGGAGCTCGGGGAGGACGCGGTGCGGGAGATCGCGGCGGAGCACTTGGCGGAGATCATCGAGCCGGCGCTGGGCGAGGAGGCGATCCGCGAGATCGCCGCCGCGCACATCGCCGAGGCGCTGGCCGAGCTCGACCCTGCCCTCAATGAGCAGATCGTCGGGGCTTACGCGCACGCCGCGCCGTCGATCGTGGTGATCGACGCGGAAGGCGAAGAGGTCGTCGAGGAGGACGGCACGGTGCGCGTGCCCGCGGCGCTGGCGACCGGGATCGTGTTCGACTCCGACGGGCACGTGCTCACCGCGGCGCACGTGATCGAAGGGATGACCAAGTTCCGCATCCTGCTGCCGGACGGCGGGCGGCGCCCGGCCGAGCGGGTCAGCGACGACGCGCCCTATACCGACGTGGCCGTGCTGCGGACGTCGCCGGAGGGCCTGATTCCGGCGCGATTCGACCGGACGCTGCCGGCGCACGGAGAGACGGTGCTGGCGATCGGCAACGCGCTGCCGGGCGAGAGCATCGCCGTGACCGCGGGGATCGTGAGCAATCCGGACGCCGGCTTCTCGCGTCCGCGGATCAACCTGAGCGGGCTGATCCAGACCGATGCGGCGCTGAACTACGGAAATTCGGGCGGCGCGCTGGTTTCGCTGGAGGGCCTAGTGATCGGGCTGACGACGTTCGTTGCGAGGGAAACCCGGGACGGGCGCTTCGTGGACGGCGTCGGCTTCGCCCTGCCGATCGGGCGGGTGATCGAGATCGCCGGGACGATCGCGCGCGCCGGCTACTATCCGCGTCCTACATTCGGGGTCGTGAACGAGCGCCTGCTGACGCCGGCCGCCGCCGAACAGCTCGACCTGGACGTGTCGAGCGGCTCGTTCCTGATCGAGATCAAGTCGCGCGGCGTGTTCGCGCGGGCCGGCATCCGGCCGGGCGACGTGGTGCGCGAGATCAACGGCGTGGAGATCGATCCCGACATGCCCTTCCTCAACGCGATGATGGCCCTGCGGCCGGGCGAGCCGGCCGAGGTCGTGGTCCGCAGCGGCGGGCGCGACGTGCGGCACCGGCTGGTCCCGGAGCGCCGCCTGCCATGAGCGAGCAGCCGTTCGAGCCGCGCCCGCCGCGCCTGATCGGCGCGCCCGAATCCGAGCCGGACGCAGCGGAGCGGGGGCCGTTCGGGGAGCGGCTGCGCCCGCCCCGCGCCGATGACCCGGGCCGCGGGCCTCCCGCCACGGCGGCGGTTCGGCCGCCCCTGCCCGAGCCGCCGGCGCCTCCACGCCGCTTCAGGATCCCGCTCGGCGCGGTCGCGGCGCTCGTCTTCGCGGGGCTCCTCGCCGGGCTGCTGGTGGTGCTGTTCGTCGAGCCGGGCGTCATCGAACGCGGCGCGGTGGCCGAGGAGCCGGAAGCGCCCGAGCCGTACGCGGTGAGCCTGCGGGCCGGCCTGCCGGAAACGCCGCGCGAGCTCGTGCCGGTCAGCCCGATCTACGACCTGCGGGCGCCCCCGGCCGAGGGCGGCGTGACGCTGACCTTGGCGCTGTCCGCGCCGACGCGGGACATCCGCAACCTGGGCGCGTACACGTGGGCGGGCGGCGAATGGCACCGGCTGGGCGACGTCGAGCTGGCCGCGGACGGGGCGGCGGCGCGGGTGGCGCTGACGATCGCGCCGGACAACGTCGCGATCCTGCGGCGGGCGCGCTTCAGCAGCATCGTCTCGGGCTTCCTGCCGCGGGAGGAGCAGGCCGCGGCGCAGATCACCGAGTCGCTGACGATCGCCAACCCGGAGGCGTGGTCGCCCGGCGGCGACGGATCGCTGCTGGGCGGCGTCAGCCGCGACGTGGCGCGGCAGTTCGCCCCGGCCGCGACCGGCGCGGTGCAGAGCATCTGGCCGGCGGTGACGGCCGGGCTGTCGGACACGGAGACGGTCAACGACATCCTGGCCGACGAGCAGCTGCGCCGGCAGCACGTGAGCGCGATCCACTTCGCCGTGCAGAGCGGGCGCTACGACGGGGTGGACATCAACTACTCGCGGGTGTCGCCGGCGCTGCGCGCGCAGTTCAGCGCGTTCATCACGGAGCTGGCGGACAACCTGCACCGCGACGAGCGCGGACTCAGCGTGCACGTGCCGCTGGCGGCCGGCGGCGGCGGGTTCGGCGAGGGAGCCTACGACTTGGCCGTGCTGGGCGCGGCGGCCGACTTCGTGATCGCGGAGCCGCCCGCGGACCCGCGGCTGTTCGAGCGGGCGGCGGCCGATTCGCTGCCCGCGCTGCTCGAACGGATCGACCCGCAGCGGGTGCTGCTGGCGCTGCGGCCGGACGCGATCGTGCTGAGTTCCGAGGGGTTCGGGCGCATCCCGCAGCGGGAGGCGCTGCGGATCGCGAGCACGCTGAGCATCCGCGAGCCGGGGCCGTTCACGGCGGCGTCGAGCGTGACGTTGCAGGCGGACAGCCTGCTGACCGGGAACGCCGGCACTGGGCTGCGCTGGGACCCGGAGGCGCGGATGGCCTCGTTCGCCTATCCGGACGCCGACGGCGGGCGGGTGAGCGTCTGGATCGAGAACCGCTTCAGCGCCGCGTTCAAGCTGCTGGCGGTGCACGAGCACGGATTGGGCGGCGTCCATCTCGGCAGCATCTCGTCAGACCCGGCGACCGCGTTCCTGTGGCCCGCGGTGTCTGCGTTCTTCCAGCGCGGCAGCCCCGATCTGCGGCATCCGAATCCGGCACTGTTCACGCCCGTCTTCAGCGTCGAATCGGGCATCCTGACCGGCTCCGCGAGCGCCGGTCGGCAGGTCTGGCAACTGCCGCGCGCGCCGGGCAGCTACGAGGCGCGGATCGTGGTGAGCGACGGCGACGTGCGCGTCGGCCGGATCATCACGGTCGACGTCGGCGGCTGAGCCGGTGCCGCGCAGCCAGGCGCGGATCGTCGGCGGGCGGTTGGCCGGGCGGCCGTTGCTGAGCCCCGCGCCGGCCTCGCGGCCGGCCACCGCGTCGCTGCGCAAGGCGCTGTTCGATCGGGTCGAGATCGCCGCGGCCTGCGCCGGGGTGGTGCTCGATCTGTACGCGGGGGCCGGATACCTCGGCTTGGAGGCGCTCAGCCGCGGCGCGGAGGCGGTCGATTTCGTCGAGCGCGACGGGGCGGCCTGCCGCGTGATCCGGCGGAACCTCGAGGCGCTGGATCTCACGGGCGCGGCGCGGGTCCACCGGATGCCGGTCGAGCGGGCATTCGGGCGGCTGCGTGACGGCGCGTCGCTGGCGTTCCTCGATCCGCCGTTCGGGGTCGACGCACTGCCGGCGGCCCGGCGGCTCGGCGGTGAAGGGCTGATCGCGGCGGGCGGGCTGGTCGTCTGGCGCAGGCCCGCGGGCGGCGGGACAGGCGCGCCGCCGCCGGAGCGGATCGGCCGCCTAGTGCGGATTGATCAGCGGCGTTATGGTGAGGGCGTCGTGGACACGTTCGCCGCCGACGGTTGATCGGGCGGACCCGCGGAGGCCAGCCAATGACCATCGCCGTCTATCCGGGCGGGTTCGACCCGATCACCAACGGCCATCTCGACATCGTGCAGCGCGCGGCCGGGATGTTCGACGAAGTGGTGATGGCGATCTACGCACGGGAGAAGCAGTTGTTCTCGGTCGAAGAGCGGCTCGAACTGATCCGCGGGGCGACGAAGGACTGCCCCAACGTGCGGGCGGCGGCGTTCGAGGGCTTGGTCGTGCGCTACGCGGACGAGGTGGGGGCGCAGGTGCTAGTGCGCGGGATCCGCGCGGTGACGGGGTTCGAGACCGAGTTCGACATGGCGCTGATGAACAAGAAGATGGCGCCGCACATCGAGTCGGTCTTCCTGATGGCGGGGCACCGGCACCTCTTCATCTCGGCCAGCCGCATCCGCGAGCTGGCCTCGCTGAGGCAGTCGGTCGAGGACTTGGTGCCGCCCAACGTCGCGGCGGCGCTGGCCGAGCGCTTCGGCGAGCCGATGCCGCCGCCGGCGCGATAGGCGGCGAGATGGACCTGATCGAAATCGTCGATCAGCTGGAAGAGGCCGTGCTGAGCGGGCACAAGGGCCGGCTCGGCCGCGGCTGGGTGGTCGACCGCGAGCAGATGCTGGACCTGATCGACCGGCTGCGGACGCGCACGCCCGTCTCGGTCGAGCAGGCGCAGCAGGTGCTGGAAGAGCGCCAGCAGCTGCTGCGCCAGGCGCAGGAAGAGGCGGAGATCGTCAGCCGGCGCGCGCAGGAGGAGGCGGAGCAGCGGCTGGGCTCGCACGAAATCCTGCTCTCCGCCCAAGCGCGCGCCGCGGAGATCATCGACCGGGCCAACGCCCAGGCCGCCGAAACCGCTGAACGGGCGCAGGAAGAGGCGGCCGGCCTGCTCGGCCGCGCCTCCGCCGACGCGGTCGAGCAGGCGCTGGAAGCGGACCGCTATTCGCTGGAAATCCTGACGCGGCTGCGCGAGCACCTCGCCAACATCGACGAGACCATCGGCGGCGCCGCCGGCGCGCTGCGTGCGAAGGTCGAGCAGACCGAAGCGCAGCGCGACTTGGACGCCCGCGGCGCCGAAGGCGCGGCCCTCGCCGGACAGGAAACGGCGGGCGGCTCGGCAGCCGCAGAGCAGGATGCGGCGACGGAGCCCGAGGCGGACGCCGCCGGGGACGATCCGGACGCCGAACCCCGGCCGGCCGGCTGAGCCCGCGACGGCGCTAGGCGGCCGCCGCGGTTCGGGGCTGCGCCGCGAGCGGGTGGCCGATCGCTTCGCCCATCGTGCGCAGTGAGCCCATCAACTCCGCGAAGTTGTCGAAAGTCAGCGACTGCGGCCCGTCCGACAGCGCGTGGTCGGGCGAGGGATGCACCTCGACCATCAGGCCGTCGGCGCCGACGGCCATCGAGGCGCGCGCCATCGGCTCGACCAGGTACCAGTGGCCGGTGCCATGCGACGGGTCGCTGACGACGGGGAGGTGGCTGAGCCGCTGCACGACCGGGACGGCGGAGAGGTCGAGCGTGTTGCGGGTGGCGGTTTCGTAGGTTCGGATGCCGCGCTCGCAGAGAATCACGTCGCGGTTGCCCTTGGCCATGATGTACTCGGCGGCGAGCAGCCACTCTTCGATCGTCGCGGTCAGGCCGCGCTTGAGCATGACCGGCTGGCGGGTCAGGCCCACTTCATCAAGCAGGTTGAAGTTCTGCATGTTGCGCGCGCCGATCTGGAGGATGTCGGCGTAGCCGGCGACGAGCTCGACGTCGCGGACGGACATCACCTCGGTGATCACCGGCAGGCCGGTCTCGTCGCGCGCGGCGGCGAGGTGCTTGAGGCCCTCCTCGCCGAGCCCGCGGAAGGCGTAGGGCGAGGTGCGCGGCTTGAAGGCGCCGCCGCGGATGATCTGCGCGCCGGCCGCCTTGACCGCCTCGGCGGTCGAGACCATGTGCTCTTCATTCTCGATCGAGCAGGGGCCGGCCATCACGACCATCGAGCCGCCGCCGATCCTGACGCCCCCCACCTCGATCACGGTCGACTCGTCCTGGAACGTGCGCCCGGTCAGCTTGTAGGGGCTGGAGATCGGGATCACCTCCTCGACGCCGGACATGCGGCTCATTGCAGAGCGGATGTCCGGGTCCAATATCTGCCCGACCGCGCCGATCACGGTCTGGTTCTCCCCGGTCGACAGGTGGCCTTCCAGGTTCTCTTCCTTCAGTCGATCCAGCACGCCCTTGATCTCCTCGTCCGTGGCGTCGCTTCTCATCACGAGCAGCATGGGGTTCCTCGCTCTCTAGTTTCCGTCGCCGTCCTGCGCGAGGTCGGGGCGCAGCGCCATCGCCCCGCGCAGGTACACGTGTTCGATCTCCGATTGCCGCCGCCGCGTGTTCACGTGCAGCAGGATGCGCAGGCAGGCGGGCAGCGCGCCCGGCACGTCCATCTCGTGGCCGCACATCAGCGCGGCGGAGGTCCAGTTGAAGGCTTGGCGCGCCACCACGGCCGGGAATTCGGCGTTCAGGTCCGCGGTGGTCGTGAACCAGGCCGATGCCACGTCGTCCCCGTCGATGCCGTTGCGCGCGATCATCTCCGCGAGCAGCTCGCGGGTGGCGTCGAGGATCGCGTCGCGGGTGTTGGCGTTGACCGTCGTCGCGCCGCGGATGCCGCGCAAGCGCCACTCGCCGTCGGGTTCGGACATCGCGTTTCCGGGTGGTCGTCGCGGGCGGGCGCCGCCCTGCGCGTCGGAGTGGGTATGGAGGGCCGCCCGCTGATCAGGCGGCCGCGCGACCGCCGCCAAAGACGCCGGCCGCGGAGGTATAGCCGGGATACCCGCATGCCGCGCCGCAATTCCGCCGGGCGCGCAGGCCGTTCAAGTGGCTCATTGCGGGGCGTGCTTCCGACTACTCGCTCCGGCGGCCGGTGACCACCTCGAGGAAGCGCTGCACCGCGCCGGCCCGATCGTCCGGGGGCGCGGAGGCGATGACGTTCGTCAACGCGGAACCGATGATAGCAGCCTCGCCCACCGCTCCGACCGCGGCCACGTGTTCGCGCCGTGAAATGCCGAAGCCCACGGCCAGCGGCGCGTCCGTCTGCGCCCGCACGCGGGCGGCGAACTCCGCGAGGTCGGCCGCGACTTGGTCGCGCGCGCCGGTGATGCCGGTGACGCTGACCAGGTAGATGAACCCGGCGGCGCGCCCGGCCACCGCGCGGATGCGCTCCGCCGTGCTCGTCGGCGCGAGCAGGTAGATCAGCGACAACCCGTGTTCCGCCAGCACCTCCCGCGCAGAATCGGATTCCTCGACGGGCAAGTCGACCAGGATCATCCCGTCCGCGCCCGCGCGCGCCGCGGCCCTGGCGATAGGTTCGAGCCGTTCGCCGACCGAGTCGCCCGGCGCTCCGGCATTGACGGCCTCGGCGCGCCCCCAAGCCAGCAGCGGGTTGAGGTAGCCCATCATCGTGATCGGCGCGTCCGAGCCCGACTCGCGCACGGCGCGGGCCATGTCCAGCGCGGTGCCGACCGTCGCGCCGGCGGCGAGGGCGGCCGTGTTGGCGGCTTGGATCACCGGGCCGTCCGCGAGCGGATCGGAGAAGGGGACGCCGATCTCCAAGCCGGCCGCGCCGCCGGCCAGCGCCGCCAGCGCCAACTCGGAGCTCTCGCCCGCCGTCGGATAACCGGCCGTGAGGTAGGGGAACACCAGCGGCCCGTCGGCTGCGGCGAATGCGGCTTCGTAGCGGTTCACAGCACCCCCTGGTTGATCAGCGACCCGAAGTATCCCACCACGTTGAAGCCGAGGTGCGCGATCACCGGCGCGGCGACGCTCTTCGTCCGCAAGTACAGCGCGCCGAACACCAGCCCGATCAGCGCGAACGGGATCATGCTGCCGACGTCGAAGTGCAGCGCCGCGAACACCGCCGAGGAGCCGAGCAGCGCGATCGGCGCGGACCAAGCGCGGGACAGCGCTCCGACCAGGAAGCCGCGGAAGAAGACCTCTTCCATGATCGGCGCGACCAAGACCGCCGAGATGCCCAGCAGCACCACGACCGAAACGTGCTCGTAGAAGGAATCATCGGAGATCGTCGAAACCGGCTCCAGCGATTCCAAGCCCAAGGCGCGGACGATCCCGACGTAGGCGTAGACCGCGACGAGCGCGGCGGCGAAGCCGAGCGTCCCGATGCCCCAGTCGCGCATCGTCGGCCGCGGCCGGCCGAGCAGGTCCGTCGCGCCGCGCATCCGCAGCATCAGCCAAGGTACGAGTCCGAAGCCGATGGCCGAGGCCGCGATGGTCGCCGCCATGCGGAACGCGCCTTCCAGTTCATCGCCCTCGTCGGCAGCGCCCGCGGCGATGATCAACCCGGCGGCCAGCACCAGCACATAGACCGCGATCGACGCCGCCGTGCCGGCTAGGACGTAGGTGCGCGTCAGCCCCGCCTCCGGCCGGTTCACGTCGCCGCCCAATACAGCCAGGGCGCGGTGACCGCGCCGGCGTTCCAGAGGCCGTGCGCCAGCGTCGGCGCGGTCAGGTTGCGGGTCCGCATGTAGAGCGCGGCCAGCACGACGGCGTGGATCGCGAGCGGGATCATCCGGGCGGCGACGATGTGCGCGGCGGCGAACAGGGCCGCGCTGGTCAAGAGCGCAGCCGGCAGGACCCAGCGACCGCCCCCCGCCCGGCGCATCCCGCCGAACAAGAAGCCGCGGAAGAACGCCTCCTCGATCAGCGGCGCGGCGATCACTGCGAGCAAAGCGAAGCCGACGACGCTGACAACGTCGACAGATCGCGGCCCCGGCCCGGGCCAGCCCGCCAGCCAGATCAATGCGTCGACGCCGGCGGCGGAGACGATCGCCTCGTAAGCGGCGAGCACCGCGGCCATCAGCGCGACCGCGAGGAGCGCCAGCCGGGCGTCGCGCCGATCCGGTCGTCGCAGCTTCATCAAGTACCCGACCCCGCGCTCCTTCAGCAGCCAGCGCGGGAACAGCACGAACGCAAGCGTCATCGACGCGAAGATCGCGATTTCGAGCATGAGCGGGACGATGCCATCCGCGAAAATGCCGAACTCGTCGGGCGCGAACCCGATCGGACTCTCATCCGCCAGCTGCACCGCGGCGAACACGGCTCCGATTATGCCGAGGGCGACGGCGAACAGGACGAGGGCGATCAGCGCGCCGCCGAGCACTCGCCGCATCCGCAGCGGCTTCGCGTACCGCTTCTGCCCCGCCCACGCGCCGATGGCCGCGGCTGCATCCATCGGCCGCGATCAGAGTTCCGCGCCGCGGGCCGCGAGCGCCTCGCGGACGATCTCGACATCCTTGTCGCCGCGCCCGCTCAGCCCGATCAGGATGATCGCGTCCGGCTCCATCGCCGGCGCGAGCTTGGCCGCGTAGGCGATCGCGTGGGCCGTCTCGAGCGCGGGGATGATCCCCTCGGTCTCCGACAGCAGCCGCAGTCCGTCGAGCGCCTCGTCGTCGGTGACCGAGTCGTACTCGGCCCGCTCGGAGAGCATCAGCCAGGCGTGTTCGGGGCCGACGCCGGGGTAATCGAGGCCGGCGGAGATGCTGTGCGCCTCGACGATCTGGCCGTCGTCGTCCTGCAGCACGTAGGTGCGCGTGCCGTGCAGCACGCCGGGCGAGCCCGCGCCGAGGGTGGCCGCGTGCCGCGCATGCAGGCCCTCGCCGGCCGCCTCGACGCCGATCAGCCGCACCGGGTCGCCGGCGAACGGATGGAACAGCCCGATCGCGTTGGAGCCGCCGCCGACGCAGGCGATGGCGACGTCGGGCAGGCGGCCGGTCGCCTCCTGCAGCTGCGCCCGCGACTCGGAACCGATCACCGATTGCAGCTCGCGCACGATCAGCGGGTACGGATGCGGGCCGATCGCGCTGCCGATCAGGTAGTGCGTGCCGCGCACGTTGGTCACCCAGTCGCGGATCGCCTCGTTGATCGCGTCCTTCAGCGTCCGCGCACCCGAATCGACGGGGATCACCTCCGCGCCGAGCAGCCGCATCCGGAAGACGTTGAGCGCCTGGCGGCGGATGTCCTCCGCCCCCATGTAGACGATGCACTCGAGGCCGAAGCGCGCGCAGGCGGTCGCGGTCGCGACGCCGTGCTGTCCGGCGCCGGTTTCGGCGATGATCCGCTGCTTGCCCATCCGCCGCGCCAGCAGCGCCTGGCCGATCGCGTTGTTGATCTTGTGCGCCCCGGTGTGCGCCAAGTCCTCGCGCTTGAGCCAGATTTGGCCCCCGCCGAGCCGCTCCGAGAGCCGCGGCGCGAAGGTCAGCGGCGTCTCGCGCCCCACGTACTCGCGCAGCAGCGCACCGAGCTCCGCCTGGAACTCCGCGTCGGCCCGCGCCGCGGTCCAGGCCTCGTCGAGCTCCGCCAGCGCCGGCATCAGCGTCTCCGGCACGAACTGGCCTCCGAACGGTCCGAAGTTGCCGTCGGGCGGCGATTGCAGCGTCATGCGGGCACCGTCCCCTTCGCCGCGTCGATGAACGCGCGGATTTTCGCGTGATCCTTCACCCCGTCCACCTCCACGCCAGACGAGACGTCGACGGCCCACGGCCGCATGACTTCGATCGCCTCGCCGACATTCTGCGGCGACAAGCCGCCGGCGAGCATGATCGGGCGCGCATCGGAGACCGCGCGGGCCTTGGCCCAATCGAAGGTCACGCCGGTGCCGCCACCCTGCCTCGAGTACGCATCGAGCAGGGTGATCGTGGCCGGTTCCCGCTCCGCTTCAGCCAAGAGACCCGCCGGCGTTGATTCCGGGCCCACATGCACGGCGCGAATGACCGGACGCGGAATTCGGGCGGCCAGCGCCGCGTCCTCGCCGCCGCTCAGCTGCACGATGTCGAGATCGACGTCGTCCAGCACGCGGATGATCTCCTCCGCCCGCTGGCGGGCGAAGACGCCGACCAGCAGCGGGCGTCCCGCCGATCGGCGGGCTTGGCCGACCGCTTCAGCGCTCGACTCGAATATCTCGACCCGCGGCCCGATCAGCGCGCGAATCCCGCGCCCGGCATTCAGCTCGACCCGCCGGCGGGCGTCCGCAAAGACCATGCTGATCATGTCCGCTCCGGCTTCGGCCGCGGCCCGCGCCGACTCCGCGTCGCGCAGGCCGCAGATCTTGACCAGCGGGCGGGCCTGCTCATTCACCGCGCAGCTCCCGCATCTTCGCGGCGGGATCCGCCGCCGTGGAAAGCGCCTCGCCGATCAGCACGGCATCCACGCCGGCGGCCTCCATCCGCTGCATGTCCTCCCGCGAGCGCACGCCGCTCGCGGCGACGACGGGGATTTCCGGCGGCACCAGCCGGCGCAGCCGCTCAGTCGTACTCAAGTCCTCGTTGAACGTGTGCAGATCGCGGTTGTTGATCCCGATCGCCGGCGCACCGGCGGTCAAGGCCGCCTCGAGCTCGTTTTCGTCGGTCACCTCCACGAACGGCTCGACCCCCCAATCCGCGCCCGCGGCAATCAGCGCTGCAAGATCGGCCGCGCCCACGGTCTTCGCGATCACCAAGTAGGCATCGGCCCCGAGCGCCGCCGCCTCCGCCACTTGGCGGCAGTCGATCGTGAACTCCTTGCGCAGCAACGGCAGGCCGGAACCAGCCAGCACGGCCGCGGCGGCCGCGAGATCATCGTCCGTTGCGAAAAAGTGGCTCGAAGTGAGCACCGACACCGCAATGACGCCGAGGTCGCGGTAAGCGCGTGCGAGCGCCGCCGGATCGAGATCGGGCGCGAACTCGCCTTTCGAGGGGGAACCGCGCTTGATCTCGCCGATCACGCCGACCCCTGGCGCGCGCAGGGCCGCAGTGAACGAGCTTCCGCCCGTCCGCGGCTTGAAGACGTTAATCGGCCGTTCCCGCTTGCGGCGCTCGACCAGCTCCCGCGTGTCCGCGACGATGCCGTCCAGCACCGAGGCGGCCCCGGCGGTCACGATGCCGCCGCCAGCGCTTGCGACCGTTCCACGTAGAGCTCCAGCTTGCGCAGCGCCCGCTGATCATCGATGCACTCCGCAGCGCGGCTCACGCCTTCGGCGAACGTGGGCGCCTCGTCCGCCGCGAGCAGCGCGGCCGCGGCGTTAAGCGTCACGAACCCGGTCAGCGGCGACGTCTTGCCGCCCAGCACCTCGCGCATCCGCGCCGCCGCTTCCTCCGCCGCACCCGGCCCGGATCCGCCCTGCACGTCCTCCAGCGGCACCGGGCGGATCTGGAAATCCGCCGGCGAGACGCGGAATTCGGCGACCGCGCCGCCACGCACGTCCCAGCAGATCGTCTCGCCGGCCGGCGACACTTCGTCGAGCCCCTCCGCGCCATGCACGACGATCGCGCGCTCCGCGCCGAGGCGCGACAGGGCCGCGGCCATCAGCGGGCCGAGGTCGGGCCGGGCCACGCCGATCAACTGGTGCGTCGCGCCGGCGGGGTTCGAGAGCGGGCCGAGCATGTTGAAGACGGTGCGCACGCCGAGCGCACGGCGGATCGGCGCGACATGGCGCATCGCCGGGTGGTAGGCCTGCGCGAAGAGGAACGCGAAGCCGACCTCGCGGATCAGCACCGCGGCCGGCCCCGGCTCCAGCGAGATTGCCGCGCCGAGCGCTTCCAGCACGTCGGCGCTGCCGCAGTTCGAGGACATCGCCCGGTTGCCGTGCTTGGCCACCGGCACGCCGCAGCCGGCGACGACGAATGCGGCTGCGGTGCTCGCATTGAACGTGCGCCGCCCGTCTCCGCCAGTGCCCGCCGTGTCCGCCACCCGCGTCAGCCCGCCCAGATCGACGGCGGTCGCATGGGCCCGCATGCCGCGGGCGAAGCCGACCACCTCGTCAACGGTCTCGCCCTTCATCCGCAGCGCGGCCAGCAGCGCCGCCGCCTGCGCGGGTTCGGCCGAGCCGGACATCAGCGCATCCATCGCAGCCGATGCTTCGCCTTCGGACAGATCGCGCCGCTCGTCGATCAGGGCGCTCAGGGCGGGCGCGAGGTCGCCGTCAGCCGCCATCGCCCGCCCCCGCGCCGCCGGCCATGTCCAGGAAGTTCCGCAGCATCCCGTGGCCTGTCTTGGTCATGATCGATTCGGGGTGGAACTGGACGCCCTCGATCAGGTGCTCGCGATGCCGCAGGCCCATCAGCACGCGGCCTCCGCCCTCGTGCCGGTCGGCCCAGGCCGTCGCCTCCAACTCGCCGGGCAGCGTCCCGGGGTCGACCGCGAGCGAGTGGTAGCGCACGGCCTCGAGCGGCGAGGGCAACTCGGCGAACACGCCTTGCCCGTCGTGTTCGATCTGCGAGGTCTTGCCGTGCCGGATTTCGCCGGCGGGGCCGACCGTCGCGCCGAACGCGGCGCCGATGCACTGGTGTCCGAGGCAGACGCCGAGAATCGGCGTACGGCCCGCGAACTCGCGGATCAACGGCACGCTGATCCCGGCTTCCTTCGGCGTCTTCGGACCGGGCGAGATCACGATCCCGTCCGCGTCCAGCGCCTCCGCCTCGTCGAGCGATATCCGGTCGTTGCGGTGCACCGCGACCTCGGCCCCCAGCTCGCAGAGGTACTGGTAGAGATTGAACGTGAACGAGTCGTAGTTGTCGATCAGCAGGATCCGCGTCATCCGCTCCTCCGCTCCAGCGCCCGGCGCAGCGCGTTCATGCCCTCGACCGCGCGGGGGAAGCCGCAGTAGGGCGCGGCGGTCGCCATCACGCCCTCCAGCTCCCGCTCGGTCACGCCGTGGTTGAGCGCGCCGGGGATGTGGAACCGCAGCTCGTCGGGCCGGGCCAAGGCGACGAGGATCGAGACGACCACCAGCGACCGGTCGCGGCGCGAGAGCTGGTCGCGGGACCAGAGGTCGCCGAAGGCGAACTCGAACGCGAGCTTGCCCAGCGGCCCCAGCCGCGCCTCCATGCCCGCCAGCGCCTCGGCGGCATCCTGCGCCTCTTCCCGCCCGTTCAACGTGCGCATCACGTCCACCGCGTCGGCGTGCCGCTGCTCGTCGTCCTTGTGCGCGGCCGACGGAATCTTGTACGGCTCGCCGTCGGCCTCGCTCCAAGCAGCGGAGACGACGTTGACCATCTCGTTCCCGGCCGGGAAGCCCGAATACGCCGCGATCTGCAGCGCGATCTCGACCACTTCCTCGCGCGAGACGCCGTTCGCCTCGATGAAGCTGGCGTGGAACCGCACCGCGTCGAACCGCTCCAGCGCGCCGAGCATCGACAAGGCGGCGATGTTGCGATCGCGGCGCGTGAGTTCCCCGCCCTGCCACATCTGGCCGAAGACGTAATCGACGATGTAGCTGCCGAACGCGCCCAAGCGCGCTTCCGCGCCCGCCGCGACCTGCGCGCCCGCGGGCGTCATCGCCGCGAGCGTCTCCGAACCGGCCTGCCGGCGCTCCGCGTGGGTGGTCATGTCGCGCCTCCATCGGGGCTGCCAGATTCCGCGTCCGCGGGCATTGTACGCAGCGACGCGGCACTGCCGGACTTGGGCAGATGCGCGTAGAGGCCCTCGAAATAGGCGCGCATCCGCTCGATCTCGCCCTTGGGAACGCCCTCCGATAGCACCTCGAACATCGCTTCCTCGACCGCCTCGATCGGCCCGCCCGCGCCGAGCAGGTAGGCGTACTCCACCAGCGCCATCTCCCGCGGCGACAGCCCCTCGGGCCGCCGCAGCAGCTCCATCGCCGCGCCGGTCGGCTCCTCGAACACCTCGTCCAGCGTCGGACCCGGGTCGGGCGCGATTCCCAGCTCCGCCTGTTCCAGCGCCGCGCGCAGCAGCTCGGCCTGCTCCTGTGACAGCTCGGCCAGCGCCGCTCCCGCCGAGTACCACTCCATCGCGTCGAACGGGTTCGCCTCGTCCGCCGGCTGCGGATCCAGCGCCCGCACCGCCGTGACCAGATAGCCGTTGTGCACGGTGTGCCGCCCGGACTCGGGATCCTCGCCGGTGACCGTGGCCAGGTACGCGACCGCCGCATCCTGCCGCAGCAGGTCGCGGAAGACCCGCGGCGCGGTGTCGTCTGGCTCCTCGCGGGCGGGCGTGACGTCGCCCGGCAGCCACCAGCGCCCTGGCCAGGGCGGCGCGGTCTCGCGGCGGCGCAGCAGCAGCACTCGGCCTTCGGCGTCGAATTGGATTCCGTAGCCGATGATCTGCGCGGAGGCCATCGCGATGCCGCCTCAGTAGCCGCGCGGGCCGGCGGGGGAGGCGGCGCTCCGCTCCTCCGCCAGGTCGAGCGCCGTGAACATCGCCATCGCCTTGTTCACCGTCTCCTCGAACTCCGTCTCCGGCGCGCTGTCGAAGACGATCCCGCCGCCCGCCTGCACGGACGCCACCCCGTCCTGCATCACGATGGTGCGGATCGTGATCGCGGTCTCCATATTGCCGCCGAAACCGAAGTAGCCCAGCGCACCCGCGTAGGGCCCGCGCTGATCCGCTTCCAGTTCCGAGATGATCTCCATCGCCCGCACCTTCGGCGCGCCCGAAACCGTCCCGGCAGGGAAGGTCGCCCGCACCGCGTCGAACGAGGTCCTGCCCTCGTCCAGCTCCGCCTCGACGTGCGAGACCAAGTGCATCACGTGGCTGTAGCGCTCCACGTCCAGCTCCTGCGTCACTCGCACGGTACCGGGCTTCGCCACCCGCCCGATGTCGTTGCGGCCCAGGTCCAGCAGCATCACGTGCTCGGCGATCTCCTTCTCGTCCGTCCGCAGCTCCGCTTCCAGCGCCGCGTCCTCCTCCGGTGTCTGCCCGCGCCGCCGCGTGCCCGCGATCGGGTGCGTCGCCACCTTGCCGTCCTCCACGATCACCAGCAGCTCCGGCGACGTGCCCACGATCTGATGGTCGCCCATCTCCAAGTAATACGTATAGGGCGACGGGTTCACGGTCCGCAGCGTGCGGTAGACGTTGAACGGGTGTACGTGCGTGTCGCGCGAGAAGCGCTGCGAATAGACGCACTGGATGATGTCGCCCGCGACGATGTACTCGACGATCCGCTTGACGTCGGAAAAGTAGGCCTCGCGGTCCATGTTCGACCGCACGGACGGATCGTGCGCGGGCGGCCGCACCGCGTCGGTCGGCGGAATCGGCTGCCCTTCGGCCAGCCGCGCGACCATCTCGTCGATCCGGAACTGCGCCTGGCGGTAGGCCGACTCCGGATCGCCGTCGAGCCGCGCATGGGTGACGACGCGGATCACGTGCTTGAGGTGATCGAACACCAGCACCGTGTCGACGAACTGGAACAGCGCTTCGGGCAGCCCGTGGACGTCCCGCTCGGCCGGCGCGACGCGCGGCTCGAAGTGCCGGATCGCCTCGTAGGAGAGGTAGCCGACCGCACCGCCGCAGAACGGCGGCAGATCCGCGTTGGGCACCAGCTCGAACCGCTCCAGCTCGGCCTCGACCAGCTTGAGCGGATCCTGCGAACCGCCGCCGGGCGTCCGCATCACGCGGTACGGCTCGGTTCCGATGAAGGAGAAGCGGCCCGGCCGCTCGCCGCCTTCGACGGATTCGAGCAGGAACGAATAGTCGCCCCGCTTGACCTTGAGGAAGGCGGAGACGGGCGTTTCCAGATCCGCCAGCACTTCGCTGTAGACGGGGGCGAAATTGCCCGCGCCGGAGGCGGCGATCTGCTTGAATTCGTCGAGGCTCGGCGTGTATCGGTCGGGTGCGGGCATGGTTCGGGGCTTTCGGAAACGGCGCCCCGCTCGGCGGGGCGCCCGGCGCGGCTGGGCTGCTAGGCGCGCCAGCCCCCCTCGCCGCCCGACGTGCGGCAGCGCGAAAGCAATCGCCGGCTGATCCCGATTCCCGTCACGAGTGCTCCGCTCCCCGCGCTTGGAACGCCCCTTAACGCTAGCAGCCGCCGACAGCGCCGCGCCCGGGTGCGGGCCTCACCCGCTCGGCGCCTCCGCCCGCGCCCGGCGCGCCTCCGCGATCGCCGCGACCAGAGATTCCGCCGCCGCGCGTTCGCGCCCGTCCTCGTTCATGATCACCGCGTCGAACCAAGACGCTTCGGACATCTCGGCCTCGGCCTCGGCCAGGCGCACCTCCATGTCGGCCTCCGAGTCCGTGCCGCGCCGCAGCATGCGCCCGCGCAGCACCGACGCGTCGGGCACGGTCACGAACACCAGCAGCGCGTCCGGCAGGCGCTCGCGCAGCGTCCGCGCCCCCTGCACGTCGGTGCGGATGATCACCGACTTGCCGAGCTGCAGCTGCGCCTCGACCGCCTCGCGGGGCACGCCGCTGCGGTGCCCGTAGACCGTCGCGTGCTCGAGGAACCGGCCCGCCGCGAGCCACTCGTCGAACTCCCGCTCGGAAAGGAACTGGTGATGCACGCCGTGGACCTCGCCCCGGCGCGGCGGCCGCGTCTTGGCCGTGGCCACGGTCGCGAGCGAGGGGTCCAGGTCCATCGCCCCGTGCAGAATCGTGTCCTTGCCCGCTCCGGACGGGCCGGACAGCACCGCGACGATCGGCGGATCAGGCTCCGGCACGGCGAATCGCGTCCAAGTCCCGCCAGAACGCGGGGTACGAGATGCCGACCGCGCCGGCCCCGGCGATCTCGACCGGCTCCGGCGCCGCCGCGGCCGCGATCGCCGCCGCCATCGCCATGCGGTGGTCGCCGGCCGAATCCACCCGCCCGCCGCGCTTGATCCCGCCGCCGAACACGTCCAGCCCGTCCTCGTGCTCGACCACGTCGACGCCGAGCATCCGCAGCATCGCCGCCGTGCAGGCGATCCGATCCGATTCCTTGACCCGCAGCTCGGCCGCGTCGCGGATCTCGGTCAGCCCTTCCGCGCAGGCGGCCGCCACCGCGATCACGGGCAGCTCGTCCAGCGCGCGCACGATCAGATCGCCATCGATCCGCGTCCCTCGCAATTCCGAAGCGGCGACGCGGATGTCGGCCGCCGGCTCGCCGGCCGAATCGCGCGCGTTCTCCAGCGAGATCCGCGCGCCCATCGCCCGCAGCACGTCGATCGCGCCCGTGCGCCGCGGGTTCACGCCGACGTCGGGGATCCGCACCTCCGAGCCCGGCACGATCGCCGCGCCCGCGATCCAGAACGCGGCCGCGCTCGCGTCGCCCGGCGCGGACACGTCCAGCGGCCGCAGCGCCGCCCCGGGACGGACGGTGATTCTGGACCCGTCCACCTCGATCTCCGCGCCCATTGCCGCCAGCATCCGCTCCGTGTGGTCCCGCGACGGCCCCGGTTCTTCGATCGTGCTCGCGCCCTCCGCCCGCAGCGCCGCCAGCAGCACCGCGCTCTTGACCTGCGCCGACGCCACCGGCAAGCGACCGCGGAACGGCCGCAGCCCGCGCCCGGGCCCGCGCAGCGAGATCGGCGCGGTGCGCCCGCCGTTCGCGCCCGCTGCGGCCGCGCCCATCGCGGCCAGCGGCTCGAGTACGCGCGCCATCGGCCGCGTCCGCAGCGAATCGTCCCCCGTCAGCGTGGTCTCGAACGGCAGCCCGGCCGCGACGCCCGCCAGCAGCCGCATCGTCGTCCCGCTGTTGCCGCAGTCCAGCGCCCGCTCCGGCTCGCGGAACCCGGCCGGCCCGGGGCTGCGGACCACGACCTCGCCCGCGCCCTCCTCGAACTCCGCGCCCCACTCGCGCAGGCAGGACATCGTGCTGCGGCAGTCCGCTCCGTCCAGGTAGTTCCGCACCGCCGCCTCGCCGCCGGCCAGCGCGTTGCAGATCAGCCCGCGGTGCGTGATCGACTTGTCGCCGGGCACGCGCAGCTCTCCCCGCAGCGGCCCGGCCGGACTGATTGCAACCGTCTCCGCCTCAGCCGCCATGCCGGCTCCCGCGACGCCCCGTCAGCGCCACTTGCGCATCCGATCCTCGGCCTCCTCCGCCTCCTGCCGCTTCGTCCGCTCCTTCACCCTCTCGTACAGGCGCTGGCCCACCAGGAGCGTGGCCAGCGTGTCGCCGGAACTCGGCAGATCATGACCGCCGTCCACGCCGCGATCCAAGTCCTGTCCGGCCAGGAATTTGGCGTAGCTGATCTGCATGCCCGCGAACTCGTCGAACACCTTGCCTTCATCCTGATCCAGCACGTCGCGCAGCCGGTTCAGTTCCAAGATGAAGCGGTCGATCCAGTGCTGCACGTGCTCGCGGTTGGTCACCGCGATGTCGGCCGTGAGCGTCGGATCGCCGGAGTTCGGCGACGTCACCGTCTTGAAGGTGTCCGCCGCCGCCCGCCCGAGATCCGTCCAGCCCTCGCTGTTGCGCAGCATCGAGAATTGCGCGCTCGCCAGGATCAGCGGCAGGTGCGAAGCCCCCGCAACGATGTAGTCGTGCTCCTCCACGCTCAGGAAATGCGGTTCCGCGCCCAGCTCCCGCACCATCCCGACCACCGAGCCCACCGCGTTGGAGTTCACCGAACCCTCCGGGCAGAGGAACCAGTTGGCCCCCTGGAACAGTTCCGCGGAGGCCGCCTCCGCGCCGGTCACGCCCGCCTCACCGGCCATCGGGTGCCCGCCCACGAACGTCGCCTCGCGCGGCAGGAACCGCCGCGCCCACTCCGTGATCGTGGCCTTGGACGACGCCACGTCGGTCACCACTGCGCCACGTCCCAAGTGCTCCGCGACCGCCGGCAGCAGCTCCTCCATGGCCGCGGGCGGCGTCGCCAAGACGACGAGGCCGGCCCCGCCAACCGCGTCGCGCAGCGAGCCGTGCGCCTTCTCCACCGCCCCCGACTTCTCCGCCGTCGTCCGCGCCCGCCGCCAGTCGTCGAAGCCGACGATTTCGGTGTTCTTCAACTTCGCCGCGCGCAGGCCCAGCCCGATCGAGCAGCCGATGTAGCCGAGTCCGAGGATCGCGATCCGTGCCACTAATGCCCGCCTTCGCCGTCCGCAGCGTTCGCGCAATCGTACCAATCGCGTTCGCGCGGCCGCTTGCGGCTAGAGTGGCGGCGGCGGCCGACCTCCGATGACATGCTCCCGCAGCCCTTCTCCAGCCCACCGCAGCGGCGCAGGCGCGCGCTCCCGATCGCCGCGCTCGCCCTCGCCGCGGCGCTCCTGCTCGCCGCCTGCGGCCCCGGCGGACCGCGCCTGCTGGTCGCCGACTTCCGCGGCGACGCGACCGCGCTCAGGATCGTCGACCCGCTCGATCTCGACGCCCCCGGCGAGCCGCTCGCGGTGATCGCGCACGCGGGCTGGGACCCGGTCGGCGCCATCCGCCCCGGCGGCCGCGCCGTGGCGTTGCTGGTGCTCCCCCCCGGCCGATCCCGCCCCGCGACGCAGGCGGCGCTGGAAATCCTGACCCCCGACTCGCGGGTCCGCATCGCCGACCGGCTCGACTTGGCCGGCGGCGTCGCCTGGTCCGACGACGCGCGGCATCTGCTCGTCCGCGCCGCGGCGGGCGATGCCCACCGGCTGCTGCTGCTCGACGCCGATACCGGCGCGCCGCTCGCGACCCGCGAGGGCCCGCCGGGCACCGCCGTCTTCCCCGTCGCAATGATCGACGGCTCCGCATGGGCCGCGGAGATCGGGCCGGGCGGAAGCAGCCTGATCGAGCTGATCCGCGAAGACGGCCTGCTCTCCGAACACCGCCGCGTGCAGCTGTCCGAAGAAGCCACCCGCGATTGGGCGATCGCGCCCGATGCCTCCGCCGTCGCCTACGGCATCCAGCGCGGGAATCGCCTCTCAGTCGCCGTCAAGTCCCTGCGCGGCGGCCCGGCCGCCGTCACCGCGCGGGCCGCGGCCGGCCCGGACGCCGAACCGCTCTTGGAAGGAACGCCGCTCGCCCGCGCCGCCGCGCCCGTTTGGATCTCGGAGGACGCCGTCGCGGTCGCCCGCTGGCCCGGCGCGGACGGATTCGCCGTCCCGATCTCCGCGCACCCGCGTTCCGGCGATCTGGCGGTGCGTCTGTTTTCCGGCCCCGAACCCGCCGATCGCGGCGCTGAATCCGCCGCCGTCATCGCCGTGGATGGAACCCGCACCGCATCCGCCGATCCGAATCGCAGGATCATCGGATGGTGGAACTGATGCCCGGCCCCGCCCGATCCCTCGGCCTGCTGGCCGCGATCGCCGCCGCGATCGCGCTCTCGCTCCTTGCCCCGCGCCCCTCCGACGCGCAGTCGGGAATCATCTGCAGCAGGACCGGCGGCGGCTCGCCCTACAACTTCCAAACTTGGGAGGACGACCGCAACCGCTCGCTCTATCTCGATGCCCTCTCGCTCGCAGCAGCCAACCTGCTGCTCCCGGATGACGGTGAATTCCACATCCCCGACCTCAAAGTCGGCGCAGGCCGTACCGAGGATCCCGCGGCCGTGATTCCCGCCCACCTGCTCTACGGGATCGCCTGGGTGGAATCGAAGATCAACCAGACCGAACTCGAAACCAACTACGGCGAATCCGGCCCCGTGCTGGTCTCCTCCGACTGCGGCTACGGGATCATGCAGATCACGACCGGCTTCGACAACGACAACATGCTGCCCACGAAGTGGGAAACGTTGGTCGGCGCGCACTACGCCTACAACATCGCGGCCGGAGCGCGGATCCTGGCCGATAAATGGAACGACGCGCTCTTCCCCCGCGTCGGCGCGCGCGATCCCCGCTTCATCGAGTCCTGGTACTACGCCGTCTGGGCCTACAACGGCTGGGCCCTCGCCAACCATCCCGCCGGGCCCTCGGCCGACCCCTTCCGTTCCCTCCCCTACCGCTGCGACGAGCGCCGCAACGGCTATCCCTACCAAGAGCTGGTCTTCGGCTGCATCGTCAACCCGCCCTCGCCGGAAGATCGCCAGCTCTGGCAGCCGTTCCCCGTCGACCTGCCCGACCTGTCGTCACTCTCATGGCCCGGCGGCCCGCTCGACCAGAACCAGTTCCTCAACGGCTGGACCGAAATCCGCAGCTCCTACGACAGCGGCACCGGCGGCGCATTCGCCTCGATGTCCTACGACCTGCCCTCCGCCTCCGTGCCCTACCAAGACTCCAGCCCGGCGCTGGGCCAGCCAGAAGCGGCGCGCGAGCGCGTGCTCGGCGCGCCCGTGCTCAGCGTCAACAGGGATACTTACGAGCTGAAATCAGACAGCGGTTCATCGCGCCGAGGTTTGCTGCTGATCAGCAATTCCGGCACCGGCCTGCTCCCCTGGCGCGTCAAGGACGCGCCCTCCTGGCTCAGCTTCGACCCGCACGGCGGCGCGGCCCTGGGCCGCGACCCCGCTTGGAGCGCCGCTCAATCCTCGCGCGGTTCCCGCCTCAGTTTCCGCGCCGATGCCGAAGGCCAGCGCGAAGGCCCCAACCGCGGCGATATCGTCATTGAAGCGCTGCTGCCCGACGGCAGCGCCGAGACCCATCGGGTCACGGTCGATCTCGACAAGATCGGCGCGGTCTTCTACGAGGCCGGCACGCCCGAAAGTTGAGGCCCCCGTAGCTCAACCGGACAGAGCGGCGGACTTCTAATCCGCAGGCTGGAGGTTCGAGTCCTCCCGGGGGCGCCAACGTCCGCGACCTAGACTCCCCCAATGCCCCTCGCGCACGCCCCGCCGGCTGCGATGATCCGGCTCCCCGCCGGCCGCTTCACGCTGGGCAACCCGCAGGGCCGCCGCGACGAACGCCCCGCCCGCGAAATCTCGCTCGACCCATTCCTCGCCGCCCGATGCCCCGTGAGCAACCGCGAGTACCGCGAGTTCGTCCAAGACGCTGGCGCTCCCGCCCCGCCCTTCTGGAACGACGACCGCTTCACCGTCGACGACGCCCCCGTCGTCGGCATCTCCTGGCACGACGCCGCCGCCTACTGCGAATGGCGCGCCCGAATCGACGGCCTCCCCTGCCGCCTGCCCACCGAGGCCGAGCGCGAATACGCCGCCCGCGGCGGACTGCCCGCCGCCGACTGGCCGCGCGACGACGACGCCTGGCCCGACGATCCCGCCCGCGCCGAGATCGCCCGCCTGGACCGCCCCCACGTCCCCTCCGAACTCTGCGCCAACGGCTTCGGCCTGCTCTGCATGGCCGACAACGTCCATGAATGGTGCTCCGACTGGTACGCCCGCGACGCCTACGCGCGGCTGCCCGCCGCGAACCCCCGCGGCCCGGCCGACGGCTCGCGCCGCTCCAGCCGCGGCGGCTCCTGGCGCCACCGGATCAAGTTCACCCGCGTCTCCGCCCGCTCCAGCCTCCCGCCCGCCTACCGCTACAACGACTACGGCTTCCGCCTCTACGCGGACGCCTGAGGGAGGCCCGCCATGCCCGTCCGCACCACCGTCGTCGGCTCCTGGCCGATCCCCTTCGGCCAGCGCCTCGAGCTCAAGAAGTACTACGCCGGCGAATACTCCGACGAAGCCGCCCGCGACCTGCTCCAGCGCGCCGCCCGCATCGCCATGGACGAGCAGATCGCCTGCGGCCTCGACCAGATCATGGGCGGCGAAGTCTTCGCGCCCGACTTCCTCCACCACGTCCCGCCCCGGCTCGACGGACTGGTCACCCTCGCCCCCCGCGAGACCGGCAAGGGGCAGCAGGGTGTCGGCCGCTACAAAGTCGCCGGCAAGATCACCGCCCCCCGCGGCACCGGCCACGCCAAGGCCTACCGCCGCG
Organism: Dehalococcoidia bacterium; assembly: GCA_965205165.1. Classification (GTDB taxonomy): domain Bacteria; phylum Chloroflexota; class Dehalococcoidia; order Bin125; family Bin125; genus CBDESM01. The sequence continues at coordinate 2,393,732 of OZ242037.1, read as the reverse complement.
AACGCGAAATCCAGCCCGGCCTCGACAAGGCCTCCGTCCCATCCCCGCTCACCATCGGCGGCGGCTTCGAGGCCGCCGATGATTCCACTCACCTCTCCGACCTGATCGGGATCGTCCAAGCCGAAATCGCCGACATGGTCGGCGCCGGCCTCGCCGAAATCCAGCTCGACGCACCCGCCGAAGCCGTCGGACTCGTCGCCCAACGCCGCGCCGCCGCCGAGCTGATCCCCCTGATCGCAGAGCCGCTCGCCCCCGCCGCCGGCATCCGCCGAACGATCCACTTCTGCCTCGGCGACATCGCCCGCAAGCCCTCGATCGAAATCCAGAACCTGCACGCCCTCCTCCCCCTGATCCAGGCCCTCGAAGGCCGCATCGACCGCGTCCACCTCGAATGCTCCTACGCCGGCCAATGGGACGAGCACGCCCTCCTCGCCGAAATCCCCGCCTCCATCGAAGTCATCGCCGGCATCGCCGACGTCAAATCCAAGCCCCAATCCGTCTCCGCCCTCCGCTCCAAGATCGACCAGCTCCGCCAAGTCCTCCCCGACGACCGCCTCCTCGTCAGCAGCAGCTGCGGCTGCGGCCGCGTCCCCCACGACGAAGCCATCCGCCTCATGCGCAACCTCGTCAAAGCCGCCCAATCCGCTTGACCATTCACCCATTCACCCCTCCCCTGATATGCTGCCGGGAACGGCGGCCGGAGAGGGGAGCGACTGACCGGAAAGGCCGTCCATGCTGGTCATGTTCCGCACCAGGCAATTGGAGCGCTGCGCGCTCAATCGAACGGAGGCGATCAAGAAGTGGGGCCGCGACGTCGGCTCCCGCTACCCGGACCGCATCGCCCAGCTCCTCGCCGCCCCTTCCTGGGAGGCGCTCGAAGCGCTGCAATCGCTCGGTCTGCACCCGCTCGCGGGCGACCGCCAAGGCCAGCACGCGATCAGGATCACCGTCAAGTGGCGCATCATCCTCGAACGCGGCGATGCCCCGGAACAGATCACCATCCTGAACGTGGAGGACTACCATCGCTGACCTCGAACCCCGCTTCCTGCCCGCGTCCGCACCCCACCCGGGTGAAGTCCTGCGTGAAGAGCTCGACGCCCGCGGCATGACCCAGGCCGAACTCGCCACCCGCATGGGCCGCCCGCAGCAGGCCGTCAACGAAATCGTCAACCGCAAGAAGATGATCACCCCCGAAACCGCGCTCGAAATCGAGCGCGCGCTCGGCGTCGCCGCCTCCTTCTGGACCAACCTCGGCGCGATCCACCGCCTGGTCCAAGCCCGCGACGCCAAGCAGGCCGCAATCGCCCGCGAAAAACCCTGGCTCAAGCGCTTCCCCGCCGCCGAGATGGCCCGGCGCGGCTGGATCCCCGCGCGGACCAAGCCCGCCGAACGCGTCGACGAACTCCTCCGCTTCTTCGGCGTCCAGTCATTCTCCGCCCTCGACCAGCTCGCCCCAGGCGCCTCCTTCCGCAAGACCCCCGCCTCCAAAGTCGACCGCTGGCCGCTCGAAGCCTGGCTCAGGCGCGGCGAACAGCTGGGCGCGGCCGTCCATGCCGAACCATTCGACCAAGCCGCCTTCCGCGCCGCCCTCCATGACATCCGCGCGCTCGCCGCCGCCGGCATCCCCAACCTCCCCCGCCTCCGCCACGCCTGCGCCCGCGCCGGCGTGGTCCTCGTCGTCGTGCCCTCGCTCCCCAAGGCCGGAGTGAACGGCGCCACCCGCTGGATCCGCCCCGACCGCGCCCTCCTCCAGCTCAGCCTCCGCTACCGCTGGCTCGACGCCTTCTGGTTCACCTTCTTCCACGAGGCCGCCCATGTCCTCGAGGGCTACTCCCGCCGCATCTTCATCGACGCCGACGGCGGCGGGGCATCGGAGGCCGAGCGGCGCGCCGATCAATTCGCCGCCGACGCTTTGATCCCGCCCGACGCTTGGGCCCGCTTCATCGAATCCCCCGATCCCCCGCCCCGCGTCGTTCCGTTCGCCGCGGAGGTCGGGACGCATCCCGCCATCGTCGTCGGCCGACTGCAGCACGAAGGCCGCATCGCCCGCGACCACCTCAATGATCTCCGCCCCCGCTTTGACGGCACCGCGCTGGCCGGCGTCGATCAGTAGCCGCCATCGCCTTCCCCAGCTGATTGATCGCTTATCGGGGGCGGCTTGCGGGGGCTTGCGCTGCGGGTGTCGGCTAGTAGACTTTGCGGAGGTTGCGGCCGGAGCGCGCGCTCCGGCCGCGGATTGAAGAGGCAGGCGATGCTCCACCGCTTGGCTGCCGGGTGGCGGATGATGCCGGGCATCGGCCGGATAGTTCGCGCTTTGAAAACGCGTGCTGAGATCGGGGGGGGGGGGGGGGGGTAGGAGTTTTCCGCTCGCGGCCTTGCGGGGCTGCGGCGACGGGGAGCTCCAGGGTGCGGGCGGCTGCGCTGCTGGCGCTGGCCGTCGCGGTCCTGCTCGGTGGTTGGTTCGCCCTCGCGCCCGCGCCGGCCGATGCGCAGGCCATGAACTATTACGGCCGCTGGTATGCCAAGGCCGGCGACGCCGCCATCTGCCCCGGCCAGAACGACATCGAGGCCAACGCCGGTCTCTATTCGAGAACATCGTCCACCACGATCACCATGCGCCTGATGAATTGGAACATAAACAGCTGCACTGCCGCCAACGTGTTGACGGCCAGAGCGGGCGGGAGGGACGGGGCCGTATACAAAGATCAATGGACGATGCAATTGCGGACCGCGACCGGCACTGGCGGATCGCCGATCAGCGGCGCACACATCACCCTGCCGAGCAGCTTCTCCGGACGCCGCACCACCGGAACGCATAATTCCCGCGGCCATGGAACCGATGGCAACTGGCCTACGACAGGGGTTGCCATTAAGCGGATGCGCAACGCCGAGGTCTCGTTCACGGTCCCGACCAGCCACACTGGACCTGTCTATCTCTACGTCAGCGTGCGCTTCCGGGAGGCGAACAATAACGCCAGCGTCTGGGAGCCGTTCACCTTCAAGTTCGATGAGCCCAAGGTCGCCGTGTACCCGCTGGTGGTGCCGCTCACTTCGGGCGGCGAGCTGGCCACGACCGACGCCTCGGCTGCGGCGCTGCGCCCGGCCGGCGGCACCCGGCAGCGGGCCCGCCTGCTGCTGCGCGCGGCAGCGCACAGCGGGGCCTATGACGCGGACGACGCCAACGTGGCGAGGAGCGCGGTTGGCAGCGGCACGCTGAAGATCACCAGCGACGCGGCCGGCGCCAACGCGATCTCCGGCGCCACGATCACGCAATCCGACGGCACCTCGGCCATCTCCGCCTGCACGGAGGCCGCGGCCGGCAACACATGCACCGTGACCAGCGCCAACTGGCCGCAGGGAACGGGCGGCACTCCGCTGACCGAACCTCTGGACGTCCATTTCCAAGTCCCCGCCAGCCATACCGGCAGCGCCTACCTCGTGCTGACCGCGGCCAAGTCCGGCTTCGGCTCGCGCAGCTTCGCGCTGCAGTACGCCACCTCCCAGGTCTCCGTCTACCCGCTGGCCGCCCCGCAGGCCTCCGGCGGCACGATCACCACCGGCGATCTGACCGCATCGAGCCGCTCTTGGGCAGCCGCCGGGGCTGCGCAGCGGGCCGCGATCTTCCTGCGCGACGCCGCCCACGGCAACGAGTACGACTCGACCGATGCCAACGTGGCCCGCAGCGCCTTCGGCTCGGCCCAGATCGAGATCGCCGCCGACACCGGCGGCGCCCGCCCGATCGCGGGCGCCAAGATCGGCTCCAGCTCGGCCCTGACCAGCGCCATCTCCGCCTGCACCGAAACCTCGGTCGGCAACACCTGCACGATCACCAGCGCCAACTTCCCCGAAACGGGCACGCCGGCCAAGACGACGCAGCAGGACATCTACTTCTCCGTGCCCGACAGCCACGAGGGCGACGCCTACGTGGTCGTGCGCGCCTCCAGCGGCACCGCCGCCCCGCGCAGCTTCGCGCTCAAGTACGACGCGCCCGCCCAGACCGCCGCGCATCCGCTGCCCGTGCCCGTCTCCGGCGGCAACCCGGTCGACTGGGACCTCACCCTCGCCCAGCGTGATTTCGCCGGCAGCGCCGCCCGCCAGCAGGTCCGCGTCTTCCTGCGCGATGCGATGCGCACTGCCTACGCTGCGGACGACGCCAGCGCCGCCCGCAGCGCCTTCGACACCGTCACGATCAAGGTGGCGACCGACGAGGCGGGGGCGACCGCCCTCAGCAGCGCGGTGATCTCGGACTCGGCCGGCACCGTGCTGAGCGCCTGCAACGAGGCGACCGCGGGCAACACCTGCACGATCCCGAGCGCCAGCTTCCCGCAGGGCACCGGCGGCACCCCGCTCACCACCCATCAGGACATCTGGTTCTCCGTGCCCTCCGGCACCAGCTCGGCGGTCTGGCTGGTCGCCAGCGCAACCAAGTCCGGCCAGCGCGCCGCCAGTTTCGCGCTCAAGTACGATCCCCATCGCACCCCGCGGGGCACGTTCGCGCTGGTCAGCGGTGCCGTCGCCGCCTGCCCGCGCGCCGACGGGCACGTCGTCCTCGACGCCGGCGCGTACAGCCCCAGCGGCCCCACCAGCGTCACGATCAACCCCAGGGAGTCCCACTACGGCAGCGGCACCTGCACCACTACGACCGCCGTCGGCGGCAGTGATGCCTATGTCTCCCGGGACATACCAGACTGGAAGATATCCCTCAACCATGCGCCCGGCGACGGGACCCCGATCGAGGGTGCCGCCATCACCCTCCCCGCCAGCTTCGGCAGCGCTCGTTCCGGCAGCCGCAATCCCCGCATCGATGAGTTGGATGGGGACTGGCCCACCCACGACGTGCGCGTAGTCACTCGCCGTCTCCACAACGCCGCCATCTCGTTCACCGTGCCGGCCGGCCACTCGGGCCCCATCTATCTCTATGTCCAATCCGCCGCGGTCGACAGCTCAAATCAAAACGCCGGCACTGCCCGGGCCACCTTCAAGTTCCAGCCGGCGTTGGAAGTGCATCCCTTGGCGGTGCCGGGCGGGACGGCGGATGGGACGGACGTGTCGGCGGGCGCACGGGACTTCGCGGGCGGCGGCGCTTCGCAGCAGGCGCAGGTGTTCCTGCGGTCGGCGGCGCATTCGGGCACGTACACCGCGGCCGACGCGAACGCGGAGCGCTCGGCGTTCGACACGGCGCTGATCACCGTCGCCTCGGACGCGGCCGGGCAGAACCTGATCACGGACGCGGTGATCTCCTCGGATTCGGCGGGCGCGACCGCGATCACGGCCTGCACGGAGGCGACGGCGGGGAACACCTGCACGATCGCGAGCGGGAGCTGGCCGCAGGCCGCCAGCGGCACGCCCTTGCGGACGCTGGCGCAGGACCTGCATTTTTCGGTGCCAGCCGGGCACTTCGGCGACATCTACCTGGTGGTGAAGGTGACGAAGGCCGGCAGCTCCTCGCGCACGTTCGCCTTGCAGTACGGCAACCCGCTGGTGGCGGCGGCGCCGCTGGCGGTGCCGGTGGACCTGTCGAGCGGCAATCCGAACGAGAGCGGCGATTTGAGCGGGAACACGCGCAGCTGGGCGGCGGCGGAGGCGCAGCGGCGGGCGAAGCTGTACCTGCGCGCGCAGGCGCACGCGGACACCTTCACGGCGGCCGACGCGAACGCGGCACCGGCTGCGTTCGACACGGTCACGATCCGGCTGGCGTCTGATGCGGCCGGGGCGACCGAGGCATCGGGCGCGAAGCTGGTCGCGGACGCGGCCGGCGCGCGGATCAGCGCCTGCAGCGAGCAGGCGGCGGGCCCGACCTGCACGATCTCGTCGGCCGACTGGCCCGCCTCATCGGGCCTGACGACCGAGCTGGACCTGCGCTTCACGGTGCCCGAGACGCACGGCGGCGACGCCTACCTCGTGGTCACCGCCGCCAAGAGCGGCGAGCTCCCGCGCCGCTTCGCGCTGAAGTACGACCCGGCCTACGCCGCCGCCTTCCCGCTGGCGGTGCCGCTCTCGTCCGGCGGCACGGAGGAGACGGGAGACCTGAAGACGCCGATGCGCTCGTTCGAGCCGGGCGGCAACACCCAGCGGGCCCGCATCTTCCTGCGCAGCGCCTGGCCCGACGACGAATACGACTCGACCGACTCGAACGCCGCCTCCAGCGCCTTCACCGACGTGACGATCCGGATCGCCACGACCTCCGCCGGCGGCACCGCCGCGACCGGCGCGATGATCTCCTCCGACGCCGCCGGCAACACCGTCATCAACGCCTGCACGGAGACTTCGGTCGGCGCGACCTGCACCGTGACCTCCGCGAACTGGCCCGCGACCAGCGGCACGACCGACGCGCTGGACATCTACTGGTCCGCGCCCGACGCCCGCACCGACGACGCCTACCTGGTGGTCACCGTCGCCGCGACCGGCAAGACCTCCCGCAGCTTCTGGCTGAAGTACGAGCCGGGCCTGCCCGTCTTCCCCATCGCCGTCCCGTCCGGCACCGCCGACGGCACCGACCTCTCGGCCGGCTCCCGCGAGTTCGCCGAAAACGGCGCCAGCCAAGAGGCCACCGTCTACCTGCGCGCCGCCTCGCACTCAGACACCTACACCGCCAGCGACACTAATGCCGCGGACAACCTGTTCGAGCGCGCGTCGCTGCGGATCGCGACCGACGCGGAAGGCACCAGCCCGGCCGCAGGCGCGAAGATCTCCTCTGACGCGGCCGGCACGGCCAAGATCAGCCAGTGCGCGGAAGCCGCGCCCGGCCACACCTGCACGATCGCGAACTGGCCCGCGACCGGCGGCACCGCCGACTCGCTGCCGCTGCACTTCTCCGTCCCCCACAACCTCGGCGCCGACATCTACCTCGTGGTCGCCGCCAAGAAGGCCGGCGAGCCCAACCGCGTGTTCGCCCTGCAGTACGAGGACCCGCTGGTGCAGGCCTTCCCCCTCGCCGTCCCGCTTTCGTCCAGCGGCACCGAGGAGACCGGCAATCTCAAGACGCCGGAGCGCTCGTTCGCGGCCGGCAACGAGACCCAGCGCGCCCGCATCTTCCTGCGTAGCGCCTGGCCCGACGACGAGTACGATTCGAGCGACTCGAACGCCGCCTCCAGCGACTTCACCAGCGTCACGATCCGGATCGCCACGACATCGGGCGGCGGCACCGCCGCGACCGGCGCGAAGATCTCCTCCGACGACGCCGGCAGCACCGTCATCAGCGCCTGCACGGAGACCGCGGTCGGCGCGACCTGCACCGTGACGTCCGCGAACTGGCCCGCCACCGGCGGCACCAGCGACGCGCTGGACATCTACTGGTCCGTCCCCGACGCCCGCACCGACGACGCCTACGTGGTGGTCACCGTCGACGGCGCGTCCGGCAAGACCTCGCGGACGTTCTGGCTGAAGTACGAAGCCGGCCTGCCGGTCTTCCCCCTGGCCGTGCCGCTGGACGGCTCCGGCACGGAGGAGACCGGCGACCTGTCCGCCCGCACCGGCAACTACCTGCACGGCGCGCAGCGCCAGCGCGCCCGCGTCTTCCTGCGCGACGCCGCGCACGGCAGCGAGTACCAGGGCGCCCAGACGAACGTCTCCTCGACCGGCCAGCTGTTCGAGCGCGTGGTGATCAAGCTGACCGAGGACGCCGCCGGCAACACGCTCGTGACCGGCGGGTTGATCACCGACCAGTCCGGCGCCGCCCTCTCCGCCTGCAACGAGGCCGCCGCCGGCAACACCTGCACGATCCCCGCCGCGAGCTGGCCGGCCAGCGGCGGCACGACCGGCGCGTTCGACCTCTGGTTCTCGGCCCCGGACGACATCAAGAAGGCGATCCACCTGCACGTCCAAGTCGAGAAGACGGGCGAGCCGCCGCGCGCCTTCGCCCTGCCCTACGCCGACCCCTACGTCGCCGCCTGGCCCCTGATCGTGCCGAAGCCCGGCGGGACCTACGAGACCGGCACGCTCTCGACGGCCACCCGCCGCTGGCTGCCGGAGGAGGGCCTGAACCTGATCGGCTTCTTCTTCCGCGACCGCGAGCGGACCGCGTTCGACGGCAACCACGCCAGCCCCGCCACGGGCGCCTACGACGGCCACGTGCACATGATCACCACCGACGCCGCCGGCAACAACCGGCTCAGCGGGGCCGCCTTCACCGACTCCGCCGGCAACGCGTTCACCTGCGGCAACCGCTGCACCGCCAGCTGGCTCCAAGGCGACCTCCGCTTCAAGATCCCCGCCTCCCACACCGGCGCGGTCTACATCCACCTCACCGCGACCAAGCCCGGCAATCTCTCCCGCAGCACCTCCTTGAAGTGGGACCCGCCGCTGACGGTCTCCGCCCATCCCGGCGCGACGCCGCGGAACGCGGCCGGGGCATTGCTGCCCTCGGCCGGCGAGTTCAACTCGCGCGGCCTGACCGACCGCGCCCGGATCAGCCTCCGCAGCGCGGCCGGCTCGTCCACCGGCGCCGCCACCACGGCCTTCGCATCGGTCAAGCTGACGCTCGCCTCCGACGCCGACGGCACCGCCCTGACCGGCGCCAAGCTGGCCTCCAACTCGCTCGGCACGACCGCGCTGAGCGGCTGCTCCGAAGGCAGCACCGCCGGCAACGTCTGCACGATCCCGGTCGCCAGCTGGCCCGCCACCGCCGGCGCCGCGGACGACCTCGAGCTCTACTTCAGCGTGCCGCTGACGCGGACCAGCGCCGTCTACCTGCACGTCCGCGTCGAGAAGGCGGGCGAGCGCGACCGCACCTTCGCGCTCAAGTACGACGCCCCCGTCGGCGCGCAGGCGGCCACCTCCCAGCCGCACCCCGACCCGCGCCTCTCCGACGGCAGCCGCGAACGCGACGACGACGGCGACGCGACGACCGAGAACGAGCGCTACTACCAGACCGGCAGCCGCGAGCGGGTCCATCTCAGCATCTACGCGGCCGCCCGCAGCACCTACAGCGCGACGGCCGCGCAGGCCGCCTTCCACTCGCTGCACGAGACCACGGCGATCACGCTCAGCGCGGAGACGGCGTCCGGCACCCCGCTGACCGCGACCCAGATCACCTTCACCCAGGCCGACGGCACCGCCCTGGGCTGCACCGGCACCTACAGCGGCGGCGACTGCACGCTCACCCGCGACGCCTGGCAGGCCCTGCTCGGCCTGACCGGCGCGGCCGACTCGCGCCGCTCGCACCCCTTCGAGTTCGGCTTCACGATCCAGAGCGCCTTCACCAATACCGGCGACGTGCGGATCACCGCCACCGTCACCCACCACAGCGGCTCCACGACCGGCCGCTCCGTCATCTACAAGCGCGCCGTGGCGGCCGCCTCCAACGCGCAGCCGTTCGCGATGCAGCTGGTGAACGGAGCGGCGGAGACGGGCAACGTGGTGACGCGCGACCCGCAGCGGCGCTACTCGCCCGGCGGCGCGGCCACGCCCGTCAACCTGCGCGTCTACGAGAGCGCCACCGAGATCCAGACCTACACGTCCAGCACGAACCTGGTCTCCTACTCGACGATCGAGCAGGTGACGATCGAGATCCGGGACCGGCCCTCGCCCAGCAACCGGATCACGGGCGCGCAGATCACGGTGCCCAAGCACGACGGGACCTCCGCCTGCACCGAGGCCGCCGCGACCAACGTCTGCACGATCACGGCCGCGAACTACCTGCTCACCGGCCCGCCCCGCGCCGGCAACCACTACCGGGCGTTCCCCGTGAGCTTCAGATTCACGGTGCCGTCCGCCTACCAGAACAGCGACTTCGGCAACGCCGACCTGATCATCAGCGTCGTCCGCGCCGGCAGCGGCATGGCCTCCGCACGCACCCAGACCTTCACCCTCCCCTTCGACGGCGGCACCCGCGCCGAGCCGTTCGCGATGGTCGCCGACGCGACCGGGAACGCGCCCGCGATGGACCAGCAGTGGGCGCAGGCCGGCGCGCGCACGCCGATCTGGGCGCACATCTACAACGCGGCGAAGACCGCGCACGAGGCAGCCTCAAGCTCGAACACCGCGCAGTACTGGGAGTTCGACCAAGCCTCGGGCGCGACCGCGGTGAAGATCGAGCTGCTCGACGGCGCGAGCGGCACGGCGGCCCCCGCGGGCGGCCTGATCACGGCGGCGGACTCCGGCGCGAAGTTCGCGCCCTGCACGGAGGCCGAGCCCTCGAACGTCTGCACGATCACGCTGGCCGCGCTGAAGGCCTACGACTCCGAAGCGAGCCCGGACGACAACGACGAGGTCGATCCGCTCAAGTTCGCGGTGAGCATCCCGCAGGGCTCGACGAACTCGGTGCGCCTGAAGCTGACCGTGAACCGCTCCGACTCGATGACGAAGACGCGCGAGTTCAGCATCTACGCGCCCTGGGCCTACCCGCTGCTGGCCCCGGTCGGCGCGGACGGCAGGCCGCGCGCGGGCAGCCTCTCGGCGACGGTCTGGGAGTACGAGCCTCGCGGCCGCCCGACGCCCTTGGCGCTGGAGCTGTACAACGCGCGCCGGCAGGCATACATCGCGCCGACGGCGGCGCTGCGCCCGTCCTTCGCGGACTTCGAGAAGGTCACGATCCGCGTGCAGGACGCGGACGGCGACCTGATCACGGGCGCGGAGCTGACCGCCCGCAACGGCACCCCGCTGCGCGGCCTCTGCCCGGTCGCCGCATCCTGCGAGATCACCCGCGCCGAATGGCAGGCCCGACAGCGCGGCGCGAGGGCGCCCGGCGGCCTCGAGTTCGCCGCCTCGGTGCCGGCCGAGTATTCCGCCGCCGCCACAATCCGGATCGAGCTCGCGCACGCCGGCCGGACCGGGCCCGCAGCGGCGCAGCCGGTCAACGAGCAGGCCGAGGGCAGCGGCCCGGTCCAGCGGATCGCGCTGGAAGACTCGTCCGGCGTCCGCACCGCGGTTTACGAGCTGCGCATGGTCTCCCCGGCCAAGCGCGCCTTCGCCCTGCCGCTGATCGCGGACGCGGACGCCGCCACCGGCCTGCGCGTTTGCACCCTCGCCGAGTCGGGCAGCGGCGCCGCCGCGCTCACCGCCTGCACCGCGCCGAGCGTGCAGCGCGGCACCCCGATCGGCTTCGCGGCGACGCTGATGCGCGGCCTCGAGGCGCACCCCGCCAATCCGCCCACGGCGAACGGCGACGAGCTGGTCCAGTACAACGAGATCACCACGCTCACGATCAGCGCCACGGCCGGCGAGATCATCCACCAAGCGCTCTGCCCGCGCGCAACCTCCGCGCACCCCGTGTACCAGCCGGCCGCGCAGAGCGACGCCGCGACTTGTACGATCAGCAGCGCCGCGCTGCAAGCCTTCCAAGGCGCAGCCGAAGCGAACGAGCCGATCCGCCCGCTCGAGCTGGCCTACGTCCCGTCCGCCGCATCCGGCGCGACCGGCACGGTGAGGCTGAGCTACGCGATCGCCGGCGCGAGCCCGCCCGAGATGATCGAGCAAACGCTGGCGTTCGCCCACCTCGCTGGCCCGGGCAAGCGCGCCGCCGGCGTCTACCTCGACTGGTCCGACCCCGGCAGCGCCTACGCCGCCGCAGCGCCGGCCGCGCTGTTCGCGATCGGCCGCGCCGACTCGCGCGCGACCGCCGCCCCCGCCCCGCGCTCGGCCCTGCCCGGCCGGGTCAAGTCCGCGACCTTCAACGGGCTGGCCTTGGGCGAGGCGGTCGAGCTGACGATCAGCCAGGGCACGATCGCTTACAACGGCGCGAACTGCACAGCGTCGTCGGCCGGCTGCACGCTCTCGCTCAGCCGCGCCCAGCTGCTCGCCGGCGCCGCCGGCGCGACCGCCTCCGACCCGATCGGCAACCTGCGCGCCGAGTACGCGCTGCCGCTCGGCGTCTCCGGCCCGACCACGATCAGCGTCCGCGCCAGCTTCGCCGGCGCGGCCGATCCCGCCGTCGGCGAGCTCACCATCGCGCACCCCGCGGTGAGCTCACCGGTCGGCTCGGCCTACCTGCCGACCGATGCGGACGGCGTGATCGCGGCCGGCGCCACGGCTGAGGTCGCGGCCGGCTTCACCGTCGCGGTCGACGCGGTCGGCCCCGGCTGGGGCTGCGCCCGCCCCGACCCCTCCTTCCTCGAACTGGACGCCGCCGGCGCCCTGCTCGACGCCTGCGCCGGCGGCCTCTCGCGCCTGCCCGGCGGCGACCCGCCGTCGGCCGCCGCGGCCTGGCTGATCTCCGACTCCTACCTCGCCATCACCGGCCCCGCGACCTGGCGCGTCGAGGGCCCCGGCGACGGCTCGAAGCGCCTGATGTTGGGCGGCACTTGGAGCCGCATGCGCTGCGGCTCCGCCTCCGCTCAGGGCGCATCGACCGCCGGCGAGCGCGACATCGCCTGCTGGATCACCGACGCCGAAGGCAACCGCCCCAGCATCCAGATCGACGCCTCCGCGGCCGAGGACGTCCGCATCACGGCCAGCCTGATCCCGACCCGCGAACGCCGCTTCCACATCTTCACCGGCGCCGGCTCGCAGCCGTCCGACCGCTACGCCGAAACAGCGGCCGCCTTCCGCCTGGCCAGCGGCCCGCTCTTCCGCACCGCGATGATCGATGTCGGCGAGCCCGCCCCCGTCGCCTCGGTCGCGCTGGCCCGCGCCGCCGGCGCCAGCGGCCCCGTCCCGCGCGGCGGCAGCGCGAACCTCGAAGTCCGCATCACCGCCGCCGGCGGCGCAGCGGCCGACGCCGCCGCGATCGCCTCGATCACCCTCACCGCCACCCGCGGCTCGCTCTCAGGCTCGCTCTGCCCCGGCTCCGCCCGCAGCTGCACGATCAACGCCGGCACCGGCTTCGCCGCGGCAGTGGCCGCGAACCCGGCCCTGCCCGCCGCCCTGCCGATCACCTTCACCCCGCCCGCCGGCGAAGGCTCCGCCCGCATCTCGCTGGCCGTCACCGCCACCGGCGGCGCCCAATCGCTCTACACCGACGCGCTCGACCTGACCTTCGCCGGCGCCGCCTCCGCCCTGCGCGCCGGCGCCGGCCTGCCCCTGCTCCACCACCGCGCCACCGACAACGACGACCGCGACGTGATCGAACTCGAGATCGAGGCCCGCGACTCCTCCGGCAACGCCGCCGCCCTGCCCTCCGCCACCGCCCGCGTGCTCGACGCCGCCGGCAACGTGGTCTCGCAGAACTTCCTGACGATCGAGCGCCTATGCGAGACCGGCGCGTCCAAGTGCAAGTACCGCATCACCGCCGTCGCCGCCGCAACCGCCCCGCTCGCCTCCGGCCGCTACCGCCTCGAAGTCGCCCCGCCCGGCCTGCGCCCGCTGACCGCCCCCTTCGGCGTCGCCGGCCCCGCCGCCGCGCTCGACCCCGTCCCCGCCGGCCCGCCCCTGCTCGGCCGAACCCTCGACATCCAAGTCGACGCCGCCGACGCCGACGGCAACCCCGTCGCCGACGGCACCCAAATCCGCGTCCGCGCCACCGCCGCCGACGGCCCCTCCCCCCTCCAACTCGCCAACCCAATCAGCGACTCCGCCACCGAACAGTCCGTCTCCCTCACCACCAAGGACGGCGCCGCCACCGCCACCTTCGTCACCGCCTCCCAAGCCATCGCCATCATCTCCTTCGACGCCCAAGACGGCTCCCGCACCTCCGCCTCCGCCGTCCAACTGATCGACGCCCGCAACGCCCCCCTCCCCGGCCAACCCACCCCGCCCGCCGACCCAGCCTCCCCCGCCGCCCATCTCGCCGACGGCGCCGGCCAACCCGCCGACCCCGCCACCGCCAGCGGCCTCACCGTCTGGTCCCCTCCCCCCGACGCCACCACCGCAACCGCCGCCGACCTCTTCCAAGAACTCCCCGGCGCCCAAGCCCTCCTCCTCTGGAACGGCCGCCGCTGGATCCGCTACGCCACCGACCCCCAAGGCAACCCCATCCCCGGCTCCCAAAACTTCCCCCTCCACCCCCAAGACCTCCTCTTCATCGAGCGGTAGACGGGGCGCATAAGGCCCGGCGGGCGCACGCGTTACGTTCGGTCGCGGTTGCCACGGGGTGATTGAGCGGCTATCTTCCAGCGATGGACTCTGAAAATCGCCGCGGGATTTTTCGCCGCTTCCCGGCGCGGGCGGGCTTCAGTTGCCGCGAGGAGGAATAGGGCCATGAAATTCACCCACCACCCCCCCCCCCCCCGATTCCGGGGAGCGCCGCAATGTGTAGGCGCGCTCTCTTTGCCGCGGCCGCCGTTGCGCTGCTCGCGGGCGCGCTGTTCACGCTGAGCCCGAAAGCATCCGCGCAAACGGTTTCGCCCTACTTGTTCGCCGCGGGCTTCGAAGGCAGCGCGGCAGAACCGCACGCCGGCCGCCACAACACCATCCACTTCTTCCAAGTCGACCAACCCGCGCACGTCCGCCTCTACCCGGCCAACTTCGCGTCGGAGAGCGACGCATCGGGCGGCGTGCCCGACGATGACGACATCCTCACTTATGACCAGTTCAGCGCCGCCGAGTTCTACATCTATCGGGCGCTGGGCGGCGGCTACGGCACCGGCACGACCTGGTGGACCGATGCGGCGGGGACGACCGCGCTCCACCGCAGCAGCCTGTCGGAGACGAACTGCAAGGACACGGCCAGCAGCAAGTACCGCTGCAAGATCACCTCGGCCGAATGGAAGACGCTCGCCGGCGACGCGCGCACGGGCACCAACATCAAGGCCAAGCCTCTGGACCTCTGGTTCAAGATTCCGCAGGCCGACATCGACTCCGACGCGGACGGCGCCCAAGTCCGGCTCTTGGGCCGCATCTGGGACACGTCGCCCACGCCCGTCCTCACTTCGCGCAGCAGCTCCAGCGGCCACGAGAAGAGGCGGGGCGCGTACTACTGGAGCTCGACCTTCGATCCGGCTGCGTTCCTCTTCCTCAAGTCCATCCCCGCGACCGGCCAGCCTTGCGCTCATGACATGACGCGGATCACCGGCGGGCACGGCGCGGCGGATTGGTTCTTCTTGAACCGCGAGAAGGGGCGCGATTCCGCCAGCACGACCGGATACGAGTCGCAGTACTCCAACTGCGCCGGCTTGGAGCTGCTCCGCGCCCAATCGCTGGCGATCGGCTTCACGCTGCTCAACTCGGTCGCGGGCACTTCCAACTACGCGCTGCCCGCCGCGCAGAACCACCCGCTCGGCCTCTTCCTCGGCCGCCCCAGCAGCTACCGCGTCTGGCGGCTGCGCAACATGGACGTCAAGAGCGTCACCTTGAGCACCGATGACGGCGTCCTCTCGCACGTCTACTACTGCCCGGTCTACCGCCCGCGCGGCGCGCCCGACAATTTCTTCGACGCCGACAGCTACCCCCGCGCCCGCACGCAGGCCGGGCTCGGCACCTGCACGATGTCCGGCGATCTGCTCGACCAGCAGTCCGTCCCCGGCGGCGACCCGGGCCGCTCGGTCGGCCTCGATCCCAGCATCAACTTCATCCCCAACAACGACGCCGGGGCGACCGCCACGATCACGATGACGGCGGTGCTGGACAACCCGCTCAGCACGACCGATACGACGGTGACCGACACGCTGACGGTCGACATCGCAGACGGCACCCCGCCCTCGATGTCCGCCTACTTGGTACGAAGCGAGTACGACGGCAAGATCAGCCTGCGGGTGGGCAACACGCGCCTCAACTCGGCCCGCCCGACGAACGACTCGTATCCGATCGCCGCGCACCCGCAGGGCACCCACGACCCGCAGACCAAGCTCTACCTCGGCGGCGCGCTCTACCGCGACTTGGCGGCGTCCAACGCGGTCACGATCAGCACCGATCGCGGCACGATCTCGTACGGCGGGCGGGATTGCAGCTCGACCTCCGACGGCTGCGAGCTGACGCTCTCGCGACGGCAGCTGCGCGAGGGCGTCGGCGCGACGGCGGACACGGACCCGCTGTCATGGTTCGACTTCGACTACTCGCCGCCGGCGGGCAACGCCGGCGAGGCAACCGTGACCGCGACGGTGCGGCACGGCGGCATCTACACCTACAGCGCGAACGACGGCCTGGCCTTCAGCACATCCCGGCGGCCGACCGTTTGCAGCGACGCCGAGCGGGGGTGCCCGCCCGCCGAGCTCGTCCCCGCCCATCTCACCGGCACGCTCACGTTCAATACGGTCGCCTACGAATCGACCGGGGTGGCGGCGTACCTGGGCGCGGGCAACGCGCTCGCGGCGGGCGGCAGCGCGGCCTTGGCGCTCGGCGTCGAGTCGGTCGCCGCCGCTCCCTCCGGAGCGGGCTTGATCTCGACCATCGCGCGGGCGGGCAAGGCCCTCAGCCACGAGGACTACGGAGCCGCCCGCGATGTCGGCTACAGCCGCTTCGTCGCCGGCATGGAGTTCGAAGACCGCCACAGCATCCCGCTGGCCGGCGACGCCTACCTCGTGATCAAGGGCTCCGCCGTCTGGGCCGACAACGGATCGAGGACGCTGCGGCTCGGCCCGGGCACCGACTACCCCACGCTGCGCTGCCGCAATGTCGACGGCCTGCGCGCCGGCGCGGCCGTGGCGGACGACTGGATCTGCCTCGTCGGCCGGCTCGTGGACAACGAGAACGTGCTGCCCGTGATCTCGGCCAACTCCGACGCGACCGGCGATGTGGCGATCGTCGCGAACCTGAGCTTGGCGGGCGGCGGCGGCTTCGAGTACGCCTTCGGCGTCGCCGGCGAGGACGGCTCCTACACGGACGGCAACCTGCCCTTCGTGGTACCCCTGCCCGGCGTGCCGACGTTCACGCGGGTCTCCTTCCCGATCAAGAGCATCGTGCAGGTCGCCAGCTCCGCGCTGACCCGCGCCGACGGCTCCGCCGCACCGGTCCGCACCGGCGATCCGGTCGCGCTCCGGCTCGCCGTGCTCAACGAGGACGGCGGCGCATCCGCCGTCGGCGCGATCTCCTCGATCACGCTGACCACGACCAACGGCGTGCTCGCCTCGGAGTACTGCCAGGGCGACGCCAGCTCGATCTGCACCATCCCCCTCGACTCCGGCAGCGCCCTCACCACCGCCGCAACCTCCAGGCCGCAGCTGGTGCGCGCCATCCCGATCACCCTGCGCGGCGTCGACAAGGCCGCCACCGCCACCGTCTCGGTCACCGTCGTCTCCACGTCCGGCGACGACAACGTGCTGCGCGCCGAACCGCTCAGCGTCACCTTCAGCGGCGGCGCGGCCAGCATCGCGCTGACCATGAACCTCCCCCGCCTGCACAACCAGGCCGACGCCGCCGACAACGCGGACGGCGCGGCCGCGAACACCGACATCATCGCCA
Source organism: Dehalococcoidia bacterium (assembly GCA_965205165.1). GTDB lineage: Bacteria > Chloroflexota > Dehalococcoidia > Bin125 > Bin125 > CBDESM01. Next base: position 2,376,521 of record OZ242037.1, on the reverse strand, counting down.
TCGGCGCGAGCGCGGCCGATAGCCGCGGCATCGCCGCCACGCTGCCCTCCGCCGTCACTCCGGCCGTCATCGGCCCCGACGGCAACGCCGTCTCCGCGGGCGTCACGGTCGGGCCCAACCAGCACTGCGGGCCGCCGGCCGAGGGCAAGGTCGCGTCCAAGTGCGCCTACCTGGTCACCGCCACCGCGCCCAGCAGCGCCCCGCTAGCCGCCGGCATCTACAAGCTGCGCCTCTCCGCCGCGGGCATCGCCGATGCCGCCGAATCCGAGTTCGGCGTCGCCGGCCCGGCCAAGGCGATCTCCATCGAGCGCGATGCCGATGAGCTCCGGCTCGCCGAACCCTTCGATGCCGTCATCACCGTCACCGACGCCGACGGCCAGCCAGTCGCGGACGGCACCGCAGTCACCGTGACCGCATCCGGACGCGGCAGCGGCGCGGCCGCCATCCAGCTCATCTCCCCGGCCCCGAACAGCGACGGCGAGAGCTCCGCCTCCACGAGGAACGGCCGCATCACCGTCCGCTTCGTCGTGGTCGGCCGCGATGTCGCGACCATCAACGCCGCCTCGGGCATGGCCAGCGGGGTCGCGGTGGTCGATACGCGCACCGTCGGAACCACCGCGGCCGAGGCGGAGTCCCCGGCTGTCCGCTTGAGCAGCACCGCGCCGAACGGGTTCAGCAGTTGGTCCCGCGCCGCCGACGCCGACGCGGCGACGACCGTCGCGGATCTGCTGGCGGAGCTCGACGGCGTGAACGTCATCTGGCTCTGGAACGGCGCGCGCTGGCTGTACTACGGTGAGTCCGACGGCGCCCCCATTCCAGGCAGCCTCAACTTCAACATCATCGGAGCCACCGAGGTGCTGTATCTGGTCGGCGGCGGATAAGCCCGGCGCGCCGGGCGCATCCCCGCCCTAGAGGAGGATGCGCTTCGGCGCGCCGGCGGGCTGCCGGCGGAAGTTCTCGATCAGCAGCCGCTGGCGGCCGCCGTCCAGAATCCACTCGGCGGTGCAGCGCCCGGGCGCGGCCTGCATCTCCGCCCCCAGCCGGTGCAGCCGCTGGTACTCGGCCCGATCCTCCGCCTCGACCCCGAACAGCCCCGCGCCCACCGCGAAGCGGCACTGGCGGTCCTGCAGCAGCCGCTGCCAGCCGAACAGCAGCTGCGCCCAGCCGTGGTGGAAGCGCGGCTCCGCCCACGACACCGCCAGCCGCTTGTCGTGCGACTCCGCCGCCGACAGCAGCGCCGACGGCCCGAAATGCGACCTCGCCAGCTCCGCCGCGGCGCGGTAGGCCGCTCCCGTCTCCTCCGACATCGCGATCTGCTGGCCCGCCATGTACTGCCCCATCGCGACGTCGGTCGCGCGCAGCTGCGGATGCGATCCCCAGCCGCCCTGCGGATCGCCCCGCAGCCAATCCTCGAATTCCGCCTGCTCCTCCCCCACGACCGCCTGCTCCGCGCCGAGCCACTCGAAGGCGGAGCGCAGCAGCGGCAAGCACGAGCCGTAGGACGCGCCGGCCGTCAGCGCGAGCAGGTCGATGCCCGCCCCATGCACCCGCGACCAGAACAGCAGCGCCGAGGCGAAGCGCCGGTTGCGCAGCTTCGAGTGCCCGCTCTGCCCCGCGATCTTCCGCTGCAGGTTGAGCGCGTCCGTCAGCCACCTGACTTCGGTCCCCAGCGCGAAGCCCGTCTCGCGGAACGCGTCCCGCACTGATTGCGGCGCATCGGGCGGCGGCTTCGGCGCGGCGACCGGCTCGGTTGGGAACGTGATCGGCGAAATCCGCTGCACCGGCGCCGGCCGGGCCGGCTCGACCGGACCGGACTCTTCGCCGCTCACCGCGCGTCCGGCGCCGACATCACGCTTTCCAAGTACGCGACCAAGCGCCGCCCCTGATGCTCCACGAACGGCCGATCCGGATGCCAGTTCCAGAACTCCCGCGCCACCTCGAGCGTCGACCACAGGTTCGTCTCGCCGCCCTCCACGATCTGCGCGCAGCGCCGCGCCACGTCATCCGCCGTCCACAGCAGCGGGCGCAGATCGTCCAACCTGATCACTGTCTGCGTGAGCGCCTGGATCAACCTCGACGCGGTGTCGAAGGCCAGCCCCTCGTCGTGGAACTGGGCCCGCAGGGCGAGCACTTCGGGCAGGTCGACGCTGCGCGCCGGCGGCCGGTCGGGTGGCGCGATCGGCTCCGGGCCGTCGTCCTCCGGCATCGCCGCGAGCGCGGCCGCCCAGCGCTCGGACGGCACCCCGCGCAGCTCGCGGTAGAGCAGCAGCCCGCCCGAGCCGTCGCTCCACCAAGCGCGGAGGCGCTCGAGATTGGTCTGCCCGGCGGGCGATGCGGAAGCGGCGGTCACCCGGCGATGGTACCGCAGCCCCGCGCCGTCCCCGCCGCGATCAGCCCGCCAGCCGCGCCGCCTGCGGGATCGCCGCCGCGCCCGCGTAGCGCGCCCGATCTCCCAGCTCCTCCGCGATCCGCAGCAGCCGGTTGTACTTCGCCACCCGCTCCGAGCGCGCCGGCGCGCCGGTCTTGATCAGCCCCGCGTTCGCCGCCACCGCGATGTCCGAGATCGCCGTGTCCTCGGTCTCGCCCGAGCGGTGGCTGATCACCGCCGTCCAGCCCGCCTCCTGCGCGATCCGCACCGCCTCCTGCGCCTCCGAGAGCGTCCCGATCTGGTTCACCTTGACCAAGATGCTGTTCGCCGCCCGCGCCTCGATCGCCCGCCGCAGCCGCTCCGGATTCGTCACCAGCAGATCGTCCCCCACGCTCTGCGCCAGCCCCTCCAGCGCCGCCGTCAGCCGCGGCCAGCCCTCCCAGTCATCCTCGTCCAGCCCGTCCTCGATCGAGATCAGCGGATAGCGCCCGCACCAGTCGCGCCAGAGCGCCGTCAGCTCCGCCGAATCGAGCGTCCGCCCCTCGCTGGCCAAGCGGTACTCCCCGCCCCGGTGCAGCTCGCTCGCCGCCGGGTCCATCGCCAGCGCCACCTCCGCCCCCGGCCGGTACCCCGCCGCCTCGATCGCCTCCAGCACCAGCGCCACCGCCGCCTCGTTGTCTGCCAGCGACGGCGCGAAGCCGCCCTCGTCGCCGAGCCCCGTCGACAAGCCGCGCCCCGCCAGGATGCCCCGCAGCGCGTGGTAGACCTCCGCCGCCGCCCGCAGCGCCTCCGCGAAGCTCGGTGCCCCGATCGGCGCGATCATGAACTCCTGGAAGTCGCAGCCGCCGTCCGCGTGCGCGCCCCCGTTGAGGATGTTCGCCAGGGGTACCGGCAGCGTCGCCGCCGCCTCCCCGCCGAGCCGGCGGTAGAGCGGCTCGCCCGCCTGCGCCGCAGCTGCCTGCGCCGCCGCGAGCGAGACCGCGAGAACCGCGTTCGCCCCCAGCCGCGCCTTGTTCGGCGTCCCGTCCAGCTCCCGCATGATCCGGTCGATGCCGGCCTGATCGGCCGCGTCCGCCCCCCTCAGCGCCTCCGCGATCTCGCCGTTGGCCGCCGCGACCGCGCCGAGCACTCCCTTGCCGCCGTAGCGCGAGGGATCGCCGTCGCGCCGCTCTACCGCCTCGTGCGCCCCCGTGCTCGCGCCCGACGGCGCAGCCGCCGCCCCCGTCGCTCCGCCCGCAAGCGAGACCTCCGCATGCACGGTCGGATTGCCCCGCGAGTCGAGGATCTCCCGCGCGCGGATGGCGGAAATCGCACCGGTTCGCCCACTTGATGACGGCATCGCCCCCCAGCCTATTCCGCTATCAGGTTGCGGTCTTCCAGATGCTTCGGTTTGCTTGCTTCCTTATCAGGCGACCAGATGGAAATCGGGCCCGCGAGCGTAAAATCCGCGCCCCGATTCTGCCGTCCTTACATGACCCGCTTGGGCGCCCTCGCCGTCCGTTGGTAGAGCGGAATTGCACGCGACTCCGCCCCGCGTCCGGCTGCACAGCCAGTGCCGTCAAACAGCCGGGCGCGGCGGCGGCGCCCCGCGCGCAGCATCTCCCGCAAGGGAACAGGAGGTCTTCATGCAGCCGGAAATCAAGCAGTTCCTCGCTTATCTGACCACGGAGAAGGGCGCTTCCGAGCACACCATCTCCGCCTACCGCAACGACCTGGCCCAGTTCCGCACCTTCTGCGCCGACCAGGCCCTGGGCATCGCCGCCAACCGCAACGGCCGCCCCAACGGCGCCAACGGCGGCCCCGCCAAATCCTGCGACAGCGTCCAGGCCGTCGACGGCGGCATGCTCACCGCCTACGTCGCCCACCTCCGCGAGCAGGGCTACGCCCAAGCCACCGTCGCCCGCAAGGTCGCCGCCGTCAAGAGCTTCTTCAGCTACCTCGCCGCCGAAGAGCTCGTCGCCTCCAACCCCACCCGCGAGCTCGCCGCCCCCCGCGTCGGACGCTCCCTCCCCCGCGCCCTCTCGATCGACGAGGTCGACGCCCTGCTCGAACAGCCCGGCCGCAAGGACACCCCGGAAGCCCAGCGCGACCGAGCCATGCTCGAACTGCTCTACGCCACCGGCGTCCGCGTCTCCGAGTTCGTCAACCTCGACCTCACCTCCGTCGAACTCCGCAACGGCTCCGCCTCCGTCCGCTGCATCGGCAAGGGCGACAAAGAGCGCCTGATCCCGATCCACGACGCCGCCGTCTCCGCCCTCTGCACCTACCTCGAAAAGTCGCGCCCCAAGCTCGCCCGCCGGCGCGGCGAGCGCGCCCTCTTCGTCAACCGCCGCGGCGAGCGCCTCACCCGCCAGGGCATCTGGCTGATCCTCAAGAACTACGCCAAGGAAGCCGGCATCGACGACGTCACCCCCCACACCCTGCGACACTCCTTCGCCACCCACATGCTCCGCGGACGCGCACCCCTCCGCAGCGTCCAAGAACTGATGGGCCACGCCAACATCTCGACCACCCAGATCTACACCCAGCTCACCGACGACCACATCCGCGAGGTCTACGACCACGCCCACCCCCGCGCCAGCTGAGCCGGCCGCGCCGCCCGGTCCCCGCCTACAGCTCCCGCTTCAGCGTCTCCGCCAGCTGCAGCGTCAGGCCCGGCGTCGCCGCGATCTCCGCCGCCTCCGCCTCCCGAATCGCCTGCAGCGAGCCGAACTTCCGCAGCAGCGCCTTCTTCCGCGCCGGCCCGATCCCCGAAATCCGGTCCAGCGGCGACTGCGACGCGCGCCGCGCACGCACCCGCCGGTGGTACGAAATCGCGAACCGGTGCGCCTCGTCCCGGATCCGCTGCACCAGGTACAGCCCCTGCGAGCGCCGATCCAGCCGCACCGGCTCCGCCGAATCGACCTGGAACAGCAGCTCCTCCCGCTTTGCCAGCCCGACCAGCGGAATGTCGTCCACCTCCGCGTTCCGCATCACGTCCGCCGCCGCCGACACCTGCCCCCGGCCCCCGTCGACGATCACCAGATCCGGCACCGCCCCCCAACCCTCCATTTCTTCATCGTCCGCCGCGGCCCCGCCCTCGATTCCGGACTCGATCCCCGCCTCGCGCCGCTCCCGCCGTTGCTCCGAGAGCCGCTTGAAGCGCCGCGAGATCACCTCCGCCATCGACGCGAAATCGTTGGGCCCCTCCCCGTCCTGCCGCACCGCCTTGATCCGGAACCGCCGGTACTCGTTGCTCGCCGGACGCCCGTCCAGGAACACCACCATCGACGCGACCGTGCTGTCCGACTGCGTGTTCGAAATGTCGTAGCACTCGATCCGCTGCGGCAGCCGCGGCAGGCTCAGCGCCTCCTCCAGCTCCTCCAGCGCCGCTCCCGTCCGCTGCCGATCCGCCATCCACTGCACCCGCTGCATCTGCAGCGCCTCCGCCGCGTTCTCCTCCGCCATCTCCACCAGCCGCTTCCGCTCCCCCCGCTGCGGCCGGCGCAGCTCCACCCGCCCGCCCCGCCGCCCCGCCAGCCAGCCCTCGACCAGCTCGTGCTCCGCGATCTCCTCCGGAATCAGCACCAGCTTCGGCACCTGCACCGCGCCCTCGTAGTACTGCCGCAGGAACGACGACAGCACCGTTCCCGCCGTCTCGTCCTTCACCCCCGCCAGCGCGAAATGGTCGCTCCCCGTCATCTTCTGCCCGCGGATGAACAGCACCTGCACCACCGCCTCGTCCCCGTCCGCCGCCAGCCCGAACGCGTCGATCTCCGACGCGCTCGCGTCCGCCGTCAGCTGCTGCTCCGTTACCTTCTCGACCGCCGAAATCTGGTCCCGCAGGTGCGCCGCCCGCTCGAACTCCATCGCCTCCGCCGCCTCCGCCATCTCCGCCTTCAGATCCGAAACCAGCTGCCCGCTGCGCCCCTCGAGGAACAGGATCGTCTGATCGATCACCGCCCGGTACTCCCCCTCCGTGCAGTACGCCGTGCACGGCGCGATGCAGCGCTTGATGTAGTAGTCCAGGCACGGCCGCGGATCCTCGCCCGTGATCTCCTTGTCGCACGACCGCCAGGGGAACAGCTTCTTCACCAGGTCCAGCGAGGTCCGCACCGATTTCGCCGACGCGTACGGCCCGAAATAGCGCGCCCCGTCCTTCTGCACCCGCCGCGTGATCGTCACCCGCGGCCACGCCGAATCCACGTCGATCTTCAGGTACGGGTAGTGCTTGTCGTCCTTCAGCCGCACGTTGAAGAACGGCTGGTGCCGCTTCACCAGCGTCGCCTCCAAGTGCAGCGCATCCTGCTCCGTCTGCGTCGTCACGTACTCGACCGACGCGATCCGCCCCGCCAGCACCCGCGTCTTCCCCTCCAGCGAGCGCGGAGACCCGAAATACGAGCGCACCCGCGACTTCAGATTCGCCGCCTTGCCGACGTAGATCACCGCCCCGTCCGCCCCGCGGAACGTGTACACGCCCGGCTTGGCCGGCACGGCGGCGACCTGGGCCCGCAGTTCTTCCGAGCTCACCCGCTCAGGGTATCGGCACGGACGCAAGCGGCGGATTCGGAGGGAAGAGGGGAAGATGGCGCGCCCGGCAGGACTTGAACCTGCGACCTCTGCCTCCGCAGGGCAGCGCTCTAATCCGCTGAGCTACGGGCGCGTGACGGCGCGGCGAACCGCGCCGCTGGTGGTGAGATGGTGCCGACGGAGGGATTCGAACCCCCACGGGCTGATGCCCACTACGCCCTGAACGTAGCGCGTCTGCCAGTTTCGCCACGTCGGCACGCGGCCGGCGCGTTGCCCGCGCCGCTGCTCCTCCTGCTGGGCGGCGCCCCAAAGGGCGTCCGCGATGGTGGGCGATGCAGGACTTGAACCTGCGGCCTCTCGGATGTGAACCGAACGCTCTAGCCAGCTGAGCTAATCGCCCCCTCGGTTCGGCGCCTCATCCGGCGCGTCGCGGCGCTGGTAGCAGCGGCAGGACTCGAACCTGCGACACGGGGCTTATGAGTCCCCTGCTCTGCCAACTGAGCTACGCTGCCGCGCCGTTCCCTGGTCCGCGCGCCCCGTTCGCAATGCCGCTCCCGGCGCACGCTCCCGCAAGGCTACCGCCTCCCCCCCGAACTCGTCAAAGCGCTCCCCGCACCCTCCTGCCGCTTGCCCGCTATCCCGCTATGTCGCCTACGATCATTCGACAGCGAGTTGATGGAACCGGCGGAAGGAGGAGCGGCCCCATGGCGGATTCCGACCTCCTCCGCACCCTGCGCGGCCGACTGCTCGTCGCCTCCCCCTCGCTCGGCGACGCCAACTTCTTCCGCGCCGTCGTGCTCATGCTCGAACACCAGGGCGGCACCCTCGGCCTCGTCCTCAACCGCCCCTCCAGCATCAGCATCGCCCGCGCCGCTCCCGATTGGGCCGAACTCGCCGGACATCCCGGCATGGTCTTCCGCGGCGGCCCCGTCGAACCCAATTCCGCCATCGCCCTCGCCCGCTGCGACCCCGACGCCCCGCTCGAATCCGGCCTCGTCTCCCCCCTCCACGACGACGTCGGCATCGTCGACCTCTCCCGCGCCCCCGCCGAATTCGACGGCCGCGTCAGCGGCATCCGCATCTTCTCCGGCTACGCCGGCTGGTCCGAAGGCCAGCTCGAAGGCGAGATCGAAGCCGGCGGCTGGCTCGTACTCGAACGCGGCGCATTCGACCCCCTCGCCCGCGACACCGCCTCCCTCTGGGCCCGCGGCCTCTACCGCGCCTTCGCCAACGGCCCTTGGGGCAACGCCCCCGTCTACTGCGGCGACAACTGAGCCCCGCCATGAACGCCCTCAGCGCCGTCTCCCGCCGACTCGACTCCTGGATCCAGTTCACCGTCCTCCGCCGCCCCCGCACCGTCCGCGAAGCCGCCAACCGCGCACTGATCCTCGCCCTCGTCATCCTCGCCGCCGTCTCCCCCGTCTTCATCACCTCCGACTCAGGCAACATCGCCCAAGGCGCAGCCGGCGAGTTCGCCGCCCAACTCGACGAACTCGAACAAGCCCGCGCCGACCTCGACGACGCCGACGAGGATTCCCCCGCCGCCGCGAACCTCCGCGACCGCATCGCCGAACTCGAAGAGATCACCCACCTCGGCTACATCGAACGCGACGGCGACGCCGCCCGCCGCAACGCACTCGCCCCCGACTTCCGCCTGCTCGACCTCGACGGCGGCCCCGTCCGCCTCGCCGACTTCGACACCCCAGTCGTCCTCAACTTCTGGGCCTCCTGGTGCCAGCCCTGCATCCAGGAAATGCCCGACTTTCAGCGCCTCCACGCGCAATACGGCGACCGCATCGCCATGATCGGCGTCAACGACGGCGAAGACCTCGCCACCGCCGCCGAGTTCGCCGGCCCCGGCCGCACCAACGTCCAATACCGCATCCTGATCGACCCCCGCCAATTGCTCACCGACGGCCCCTACCGACTGATCGGCCGCCCCACCACCTACTACATCGACGCCCAAGGCATCATCCGCGACATCCGCATCGGCGAGCACGACCTCGACACCATGCGCGAACTCACCGCCAACCTGCTCGGCGAGGAGCCGCTGGCGCAGTCGGAGGCGGAAGCGGCCGGCGACTACCCGACGGACGCCGCCGAACTGGTCGAATCGATCACCGCCAACTTCAACGCCGCCCAATCCGAGTTCGCCCGCGCCGCCGCAGACCCCTCCCTCTACGACGACCCGGCCTGGCGCCGCAACGCCGAAGCCCAAGCCGCCATCTGGCGGGAACGCATCGACCGCTGGCGCGAACTCGCCCCGCCCCAGCGCTACGCCGACCTCCACGCCGCCGTCAACCGCCCCCTCAACGTCATCCGCATCGCCGCCGACCTGGTCCGGCAAGCCCTCTCCGCCAACGACCAATCCGCCCTCGAATCCGCCATCCAGACCTTCCAAGACGCCATCCAAGACTTCACCCCCGCAGCCGACGACCTCCAAGACGTATTGGGCGCAGCCCCATGACCCCCTACCATCACCCTCCAGCAAACGGGCGATTAGCTCAGCGGCCAGAGCGTCCGGTTTACACCCGGAAGGCCGGAGGTTCGACCCCTCCATCGCCCACCACCTTTTCCCACAGGCGCACAACGGCATCTTGCGTCACGCCCAGTGCTCGGCTACCCTCCCGCTTAGGAGAAGCTGATGTCAACGCCCAATGACCATCCGCGAGTGGAAGAACCTGAATACGCCCTACTGGATTATGGGCTTCGTGTGAGCGCAAGGGTCATCGAGATCAGAGGAGACGGAGTCGCCGTTGCCGTAGATGGCAAGACCGGCTTCATCCCCAACGCAGAATTGTCCGACACACAACAATTCCGCGGAGACCACCCTTTGAAAATCGATCAACTCATTGAAGTGTTCACTTATGAAGATGATCGCGTTGACGAACAAACACACGGTACTCCATGTTCGATTCGGCGAGCAGCTTCTCAATGGCACCGAAGAGCAAGTTCTGCTTTTAGCATCGGCGATATTGTTAATGCCACAGTTGCAGGCGTATATGATGATGGTATCTGCTTGGATCTAGGCATTGCAAATTGTTGGGTTTTTCGCGACGATGCACTCTTAGCGCCAGGCTTCAAACCCAAACAACGCCCTTCGCTCGGAGTCGTAGTCAAAGTGGAGATATCACGTTGGAATTCAGCGTTTGCAAGTTATCAAGGAAGTGTTCGCAAGGCAGATGATGGCTGGACAGAAAGATTTAAAGAATTATATGTTGGAAGAAAAATAAAAGGTGTCATTAGTAATATAACTCCTGAGGGTAGAATATTTATTGATTGTGGCCCTGTTAGTGCCCCCTTGAAAACAGAATCAGGTTATTTGCATGAAAATAATATGTTTAGTGCTGGTGCTGACATTGAAGTAGTTGTCCATTCGGTGCATTTCGATGCTAGGTATATCGGCATCCACTTGCCCAGCGTGCCCACAAAAGGCTTAACTCCCAAAATTCAAACATTGGCCGAATCTGCATCGGGACTTATCAGCGGAGTAATCACGAATGTTGCGAAACGAGCCATCTCGTTTCGCAGTGAAGATAGTAAAATTATGCGTATTCGCTATGAACACCTCGGCCTTCAACGACTTGAATTGCCTGAAGATCGCTTTCGTGCGGGAGACTATATCGCAGCGACGAGCGTATCTCTGGAGAGGGAGAGGTTGTTGGTCGATCATATTCCTAGCGCAGAACCGCGTCCCCAACCTTGGGAAATCGCTGATCTCATCAAAGAGCGAGAACGCGTCTTCGCCGATATTAAGATCGGCTCTACCATTGAGGTATCTGTTGTCCGAGTGACACCCAATACCATTTATCTTCAATTAGGGCCATTACATGCCACCATCAGCAGAAAGCAGCTTGGATTAGAGAGAGGATCCCTTAGGCGCAAGTTTACTGTGGGTGATCCTATCCTAGTCATGCTTCTATGGATAAATACCGATCAGCTTGAATTTGGGGCAGTGCATGTAAGGCAAGAAAATGCATCATTTGTGGATGCCATGATTAGTCAGGGCGAATCTCAAACTATTGAATTTAAATCAACGCTCAGGATTAATCTCGATACTGGCCAGCGCGACAAGCGCATTGGAGCGGCGGTTGTCAAAACTATTGCAGGGTTCTTGAACTCACTAGGTGGACAGTTGATAATCGGTGTGGCAGATGACGGTGCTCCAGTTGGAATTGGTGCAGATGGCTTTACCAGCGAAGATAAAATGAATCAGCATTTAATGAATCTGATAACCGGCAAGCTTGGTAGCAACATTTGGGCATCGATTAGAGTGTCCTTCGATAACTACCGAGGCGTTCGGATACTGGTCGTGCGCTGTGAACCTTCATCGGTGCCGGTTTACGCAAAAGAAAATGGTGATGAAAAATTTTATGTGCGCGGATCCGCTGGCACGAAAGCATTGTCAATCTCAGAAGCTATGAAATATGTGCGAACCCATACCCTTTTCGAGGTGCCAAGAAGCAGCGCTTGACTGTCTGCTTCGGCGTGCCTATCTTGCCAGCGAGGAGACGAGGCGATGACCGCTGAAGAACGCTTGGCTGCTTGGCGCGAGGGGGCTTACGGGAAGGCGGTTTCCCGCTTCCCGGAGCGGAGGGGCGAGTTCCGCCGCTCCTCCGGCGGGCCGCTGGAGCCCGTCTACGTCGGCGCGAACGGGGACGGCGCGCCCTTGCCGGGCGAGTTCCCCTACACGCGCGGAATCCAGCCGACCATGTACCGCGGGCGGCTCTGGACGATGCGGCAGTACGCGGGGCAGGAGGACGCCGAAGCCTCCAACCGCCGCTACCGCTTCCTGCTCGATCAGGGCCAGACCGGCCTCTCCGTCGCCTTCGACCTGCCCACCCAGATCGGCTACGACTCCGACGCGCCGATGGCCGAGGGCGAGGTCGGCAAGGTCGGCGTCGCCATCGACTCGATCGACGACATGCGCACCCTCTTCAACCAGATCCCGCTCGACCGCGTGACCACCTCGATGACGATCAACGCTACCGCCGCGATCCTGCTCTCGCTCTACGCCGCCGTCGGCGACGAACAGGGCGTCCCGCTCGACAAGATCGGCGGCACCGTCCAGAACGACATCCTCAAGGAATACGTCGCGCGCGGCACCTACATCTACCCGCCCGCCCCCTCGATGCGGCTGATCACCGACACCTTCGCCTACTGCACCGAGAACGTGCCGCGCTGGAACACGATCTCGATCTCCGGCTACCACATGCGCGAAGCCGGCTGCACCGCCGCGCAGGAGATCGGCTTCACCCTCGCCAACGCCATCGCCTACGTCGAGGCCGCGCAGCAGGCCGGGCTCGCCTTCGACGACTTCGGCCCGCGGCTCTCCTTCTTCTTCGCCTGCCACTCCAACTTCCTCGAGGAGATCGCCAAATTCCGCGCCGCCCGCCGGCTCTGGGCGACCATCGCCAAGCAGCGCTTCGGCTCCTCCAACGAGCGCGCCCAGATGCTCCGCTTCCACACCCAGACCGGCGGCGTCACCCTGACCGCGCAGCAGCCCGACAACAACGTGATCCGCACCACCCTGCAAGCGCTCGCCGCCGTGCTCGGCGGCACCCAATCGCTCCACACCAACTCGCTCGACGAAGCGCTCGGCCTCCCTTCCGAGCACGCCGTCGAAATCGCCCTCCGCACCCAGCAGGTGATCGGCTACGAAAGCGGCGTCGCCGACGTGATCGACCCCCTCGGCGGCTCCCACTACATCGAGCAGGCCACCGACCAGCTGGAAGACGAAGCCCGCCGCATCATCAACCAAGTCGACGCCCTCGGCGGCGCCGTAGCCGCCATCGAAGACGGCTTCCAGCAGTCCGAAATCCTGGCCGCCGCCACCGATTTCCAACACGAGGTCGAAACCGAAGTCGAAGCCGCCCGATCCGGCGAACCCAACGCCGGCGCCAAAGGCCGCGTCATAGTAGGCGTCAACCGCTTCCAAACCGAAGAACCAACCGACGTGGAAATCGTCCGCGTAGACCCCAAGGTCCGCGAGCGTCAAACCGAAAAACTAGCCCGCCTCCGCTCCGCCCGGGACGAAACAGCAGTCCAAGCCTCGCTCGACCAAATCTCCCAAGCCGCCTCCGGCAACCAAAATCTCCTCCCCTTGATGCTGGAAGCCGTCAAAACGTCAGCAACCCTAGGCGAGATATCAAACGCCCTCCGCCAAGTCTGGGGCGAATACCGCGAGCGGATCGTCGTCTAGCCGCTGCCGGCCTCCTAGGGACGCTCACCGCCGCCGAATCGTTGCGTGACGAACTCCACAAGATCGCGCCCCTCCAAAGGGTCCGTAGCTGCTGGTGTGCGCAGGAAAAACTCTTGCTGTTTGCTCTTGCCGCTGCGGCCACCCTTCAACCACGTGGCCTCTTCAGCTGGACTGCAATTGACATGAATAACGCGTATATCACGGTAATGGACGAATGAAATATCAAGAAGTTCAAAGGCCGATATGGCGATTCGCTTCTTGATCTGATCCCTGAGTGAACGCAGCATCTCGTCCTCGTTGCGGTATCCGTCGATTTCCATCGCACTGATGTTGGTCTTGCCCTCTCCGTCAACAATCGGATTCCCAGTGTCGTCCACGCCGATAATCAGCGTGCCACCATCCCATGAGTTCAGGAAACCGACAATTGATTTTAGGACCCCATAGCTCGCGTTTGGATCATCTTCACGAGATCTTGGGCTACGACGCAGAGATGCCTTGAACTCCAAGGATTGTGACTCACCACCTGTAATGAGCTGGTGGATCTCTTGATCACGGTGCTCGAGTCTTATGAAATGTTCCGTTCTATCTATCGCTGTCACTCTCACAGGGACAGTTTTGCCGATATCCTCGAAAGTCACCATGGCGGGTGCACTTGGCCTAGGCTCCCATGGCATTTCTCCCAAGAGGCCAAATCCGAGATCAAAGAGTGCAGTGCTCTTCATTATCTGTTTTAAAACGCCGTCACATTCACTGCCTTCTGAGAGGTTGATAGCTAACCTTTGCCAGCGGATGTTAAAACCTTCTCGGGAGACGATTGCATATCCTTCCTTGTGATCAACAGATTCGATCACAACACCATGCTTATTGTTCGCTTCGAATTTAATGAACTCAACTGCAGCATCTGGGTTAAGTTCTTCTTCTTGGATGAACCCTGTAATTGGGCCAAGATCGACCGCGACACGATGTTCGTCATCCGGCGTAGCGGCTTCAGGAATGACTACTGCGTTTGGAATAACGGTTCCAGGTGTCAACTTCTTCACCTCGTCCGCATACCCTTGAAGCGCTCTACGGTGCGACAGAGCCAATGGGATTCCTTGCAGGCTTGTGGTAATCACCACAGCACTGAGTGTTACCAAAGTATCATGTCGCGGATCATCACTCGTTGATAAAATGCCAAGCTGTGGATTGCCACCCGGTGACAGGGCAAGTTCATGATGCGGAATGAACACTTTATGCCCTTCTGCGAGCACCATCACGCCTCCTGGTACCAACTCGCTGAAGACAACATTGATCGTCATGCCGTGAGAGATCGGCTCTTCGATATAGTCAGGCGCGTTACGCCGGACTGAGAGCAGTAGGTGGCGGCTCTTAAGATCGCGCATGTAGATAAGAACCTCTACGATGTCGCCGTCTGCATAGCGATCTATGGTGGTTTCGCCATCAGACAGCAGCAATTCGCGGGTATCTATCCAACCAATGATGCCGTTGACACGGACCCAAATGCTGTCCAATAGAGCTCTAGTAACGATGCCTGTGACAACATCACCGATGTTGTGGGCCTCAAGCCTGTCCATATAGCCCGGCGCGTTGCGGCGAACCGAGAGAGAGATCGAGCGGTCGTTGTTGATCCGCCAGACAAAGAGGTTTGACAGGTGATCACCAACAGAGTAGAGGTCGGCAGGCTCTTGCCCATCCGCAAGCGGCAGCTCGTCTGCATTGATCCAGCCGTTGACGCCATTAACATCAAGCACAATGCCGTAGCCATAGTCAGAGACATGGGTGACAGAGGCTTGGTGGACAACATCGCCGATGCTGAAGCGGTTGAAGGCATCGAGATAGCCGGGTTGGTTGCGTTTGAGAGAGAGCATGAGGTCGCCGCCCGTAAGACCAGATCGCAGGACAAAAGCCTCGACAGTGTCTCCGACGAAGTAGCGATCCGCGATGGTTTGACCCGGATCCAGCAACAGTTCATCTGAGTATGCTAAGCCGATGACGCCGTCACCAACAAGCTTGATGGCATTGTTAAAGACAGAGGTAACGGTAGTGGTAACGATGTCGCCAGTGTTGAAGCGTTCAAGCGATTCGAGGTAGTCGGGCTGATTACGCTTGAGTGAGAGAAGAAGGCCGCGGTCCGTAGGGCTGATTCCCCAGACGAAGGCTTCAACCGTGTCCCCGACGGAGTAGCGATCCGCGATGGTTTGACCCGGATCCAGCATCAGTTCATCTGAGTATGCTAAGCCGATGACACCGTCAACATCAAGCTCGATGGCATTGTTAACGACAGAGGTAACGGTAGTGGTAACGATTTCGCCAGTGCTGAAGCGTTCAAACGATTCGAGGTAGTCGGGCTGATTACGCTTGAGTGAGAGAATAAGGCTGCGTTCTGTAGGGCTGATTAGCCAGACGAAGGCTTCAACCGTGTCCCCGACGGAGTAGCGGTCTGTAATGGATTGGCCTGGATCCAGCACCAGCTCACTTGGTGGTACCCCGCCGACGACGCCATTGACATCGAGCTCGATGCCGTTGTCAGAGACAAAGGTGATGGAGGCGGTGGCGGTGACGATGTCGCCAACGCTGAAGCGGGCACGGAAGCGTTCAAACGATTCGAGGTAGTCGGGCTGATTACGTCTGAGTGAGAGGGAGAGATCACGATTTCCATAGAAGATATCCAAGACCAAGACCTCGGCTGTATCGCCAGGCTTGAAGTGGTTATGGGGTGACTGGCCGACAGGGAGCCCGATCTCTTCGCCTACGCAATTGCCACGCAATCCATCGACGTCGATCTCGATGCCGATATCGTATGTCTGGACGACGGTCCCCGTGACAACGCTCCCTTCCTTGAGCGCCGCCAATCTTTCGAGGTAATCTGCTGCGCGACGGATCGAGTACTGGGTTGCGCCGGAATCGGGATCGGGGGCCATTTGGAACACGAACATCGAGAAAGTCTGGCCCAGCGCGTAGCGGTCAGCGGGCTGCTCGCCGATGTCGAGCATGAGTTCGGACGCGTAAATCTTGGCTGGATCACCGTCAATGTCGAGGCGGATGTGTTCACGCTCAACTTCGACGATCGTCCCGCTGATCGTGCCCTCTGTGCCTGGGCCAGTGGGTGTGGTGACGGCTACAGCAGGGACGCCGCTATCAGGGGTGGGAACACGGGCCTGTTCGGGTGGTGTCTTGGACTCAGGCATGGGAGAAGTTTAGGGCATGCCGTAGGATGCCTGCTGAAGAGGAGGGTTGGTCATGGCGTTGACGAGGATTCACCACATTGGGGTGGCGGTGCGGGATGCGGATGCGGCGGCGGCAGTTTGGACGGATGTGTTCGGGCTGTCGGTGGTCTTGGACACGGAGCTGGAGGATCAGGGGGTGCGGGGGGTGATCCTGCCGCTGGACAACTGCGAGGTGGAGCTGCTGCAGCCGACGCGGGAGGGGACGGGAATCGCCAAGTACCTGGAGGCGAACGGGGAAGGGTTCCACCACATCTGCCTGGAATCGACGGACGTGGCGGGAGATTTGCGGGCCGCGGCGGCTTCGGGGATGCAGATGATCGATACGGAGCCGCGGGTGGGGCTGACGGGGATGATCGGCTTCATCCATCCGCGCGAGAACCACGGGGTGCTGGTCGAATACGCGCAGCCGCCGGATGACGCGCCGCAGCACTCGGGGCCGGCAGGGGACGATGCCGTACACGCGCTGCACCACATGACGGTGGCGGTGCATGACGTGGCGGCGGTATCGGCGGAATTCGAGGGGAAGTTCGGCTTCGCCGCGCGGGAGCCGTTCGAGTCGCCGGCGCTGGGGATCGCGGGCCAGTTCACCGATCTGGGGCCGACGGCGATCGAGCTGATCACGGGCCTGCCCGGCGCGGCGGAGGGCCCGCTGCAGAAGCGGCTGGCGAACCAGGGCGAGGGGATGTTCATGATGGCGCTGACGGTGCGGGACACGGAGGCGGCGGTGGCGCGGCTGCGGGAGCACGGGATGACGGTCACGGATGCGAACGCCGGCGCATTCATCTCGCCCCGCGGCACCTTCGGCGCCCGCGTGCGGCTCTCGGAGGCCTGAGCCTTGAGCCGCGACGGTCGCGGAACCGTCGGCTTGCCCGATCGCGACTTGCACATCGAGACCGGGCTGATCAGCGCGTTGCCTGCGGGCGCTCTGAAAGCGCCGGCGGTTCCGCTGCCTCTGTGGGGATAGCCTGCGCCCGTGAACTCCGCATTCCGCAAGAGCATTCGGCGGCTCGGCTCGCCGCTGTCCGCGCCGTTGGGCGGCACTGCCCGGTTGCCTGCGGCGGCTTTGGCGATGCTGGCCGCCCTGCTGCTGGTCGCCGGCGCGGCGGCGCAGGCGCCCGGCGCGAATGCGGAGGGACAGGTCGCGGTTGTCCAACACTCGGCCGCGGTGAGCGGGTACAACTCGCTGATCGCGTTCGTTGATGTGCGGCTCAGCACGCCGGCGCGGGCGTTGATCGAGTACGAGAACGATGAGGCCGGGCGCTTCCGAACGCCGTTCGCCGCCGCTGCGACCATGCATCGGATTCCGGTCGTGCGCCTGCGCGCGGAGACGACGTACCGCTATACGGTCGGCATCGATGCGGGCGACGGCGGGATCGCCTTCCCGCCGAATGGGAGCGGCGAGTTCACCAGCGGGGAGCTGCCGGAGTTCTTGGCGGGGCTGGAAGCCGTGGTTTCCGGGCGGAGCACGCAACCGTTGATCTTGATGGACCTGCTGAGCTGGATTCTGTATTGGGACGACGAGGGGCGGATCGTCTGGTACTACGACACGCCGGAGGGGACGAGGGCCATCGGGGCGATGACGCGCTCGGAAGACGGGAACTTGCTGTGGGAGTCGCGACGCTGCTGCCTGCACGAGATCACGGCGCTGGGGCAGCATGTCGCGGAGTTCATGCATGACGATGACGGTGTGGTGCCGCATCATGACTACCTGCGCTTGGCGGATGGCCGGATTATGTCGCTTGCGGAGCGCGACATCACGATCGACGATTCGGCCAACGCCGGCGATGCGGCGACGCCGGTGACGCTGGACACGATCATCCGCTGGGATCCGGCCAGCGGGCGGACCGAGCGGGTCTGGGACGCGCTCGACTTCTGGGATCTGGAGCTGCCGGGCGAGCGGGTGGTGTGGGAGCAGGCGGCGTGGGCCGGCCGCCGCTTCCGCTGGACGCACGGCAATTCGCTTTCGTTCGGGCCCGATGGGGACCTGATCGTTTCATTCCGCAACCGGCGGCAGGTGGTTTCGATCAGCCCGGACTTCGGCTCGATCGAATGGGAGCTGGGCGGCCCCGGCAGCGATTACGAGTTCCCGAATCCGGCCGACCGCTTCTACGGACAGCACACGGCGACCGAGCTGCCGAACAGGAACATCCTGATCTTCGACAACGGGCTGGAGCGTCCCGAAGAGGAAGGCGGCCGCTACTCGCGGGCGCTGGAACTGCAGCTGGACGAACGCGAGCGGACCGCGGTGAAGGTCTGGGAATACCGGCTGGAGCCTGATTTCTACGCGCCGCAGTTCGGGAGCGCCTACAGGCTGCGGAACGGCAACACGTTGGTGAATTTTCCCATTCCGCCAGCATTATGGGGCGAAGCGGCCGACGCCGACGACACGACGATCGTGCTGGTCGAGGCGGACGCCGCGGGCGAGGAGGTGTTCCGGCTCGATCTGTCGGCCGCGGCTCCGCCGCAGCGGTACCGCGCATATGGCGACATCGATTCGATCATGGGCGAGACGCGATTGCCGTCGGCCGAGGAGCTCCGGGCCGGTCTGAGCGGCACTGGCGCGGATCAGTTCGCGGCGTGGCGCGCGGGGTTCTCCACGACGGCGTCGGAACTGCTGGCGGCGCTTGCGGAGGAAGGCGTTCGGTCGCTGTGGCTGCGGACAGGATCAGCGTGGCAGAGGTACGCAATCGGTGCGGATGGTCGCAGCATCCCGGGCTCGGCGGATTTCAAGCTGATGCCGGGCGACGCTGTTTGGTTGGGCAGTTGAGCCGCCGCGATGGCGCACGTGACAATGCGCGGACGCGGCGGAAGCGATCCGGGAGGGGCGGCACCGTGCTGCGTCGGATGATGAGGGCCGGGAGCGGCTTGCTCGTCCTCTCGCTCATGATCTGCGCCGCGCTCGCGGTGTCGGCAAGCTCGAGCACTGCGGCAGCGGCGGAGCCGGTTGAGGTGCTCGGCCATTCGGCGTCAATCCACGAGTCGAACTCGTTGATCGCGTTGATTGAGGTGCGGCTGAGCAGCGCCGCCCGGGTGCAGATCGAGTACGGCAACAGCGAAGCAGGGCGCTTCCGCTCGGCGCTGACGGACGCGGCGGTCGAGCATGAGATTCCCATCGCGCGGCTGCGCACCTCGACTACGTATGACTACCGGATCGGCGTAGAAGCCGAAGGCGGCGGAGATATCTTCTTCCCATCATCCGGCGCAGGAGAGTTCACGACCGGGCCGCTGCCCGACATGCTGGCGGGTCTGGCGTCGCGCGTGAGCGGGCGGAGCACGCAGCCGCTGATCTTGAGCGACTTGGAGATCATCACGGAGACAGGGGACAGCAACTTCAGTTACTTGCTGTTCCGGGACAGTCGAGGGCGGATCGTCTGGTACCACCGCCTGCCCCTGGAATCGGCGCGGATCGGCGCGGTCAAACGCAGGGCGAACGGCAACCTCATCTATGAAGTCGGTTGGCAGTGCTGCCTGCGCGAGATCACGCCGCTGGGCGAGCTGGTGCGGGAGATCCCCGCGGCCGAGCTGGGCGCGCTGCTGCACCACGACTTCGCGCTGCTCGACGGCGAACGGGTACTGGTGTTGGACGATCGCGACCTGGTGATCGACGATACGGCGAACGGGGGAGATGCCGAGACGCTCGTCACAGCCGACGCGCTGGTCATTTGGGACGCCGCGAGCGGGACGTCGGAGCGGGTTTGGGAAGCAGCGGATTTCTGGGACGCTGCATCGCCCGATCAACGGATCACATGGGAGCGGCTGGCTTGGGCAGGCGACGGCTACCGCTGGACGCACGCGAACTCGGTGCAGGTCGGCGCGCCCGGCAACATCGTTCTTTCGCTGGCCGCCCGCAGCCAGATCATCTCGATCGCGCCGGACTTCCAAGCCATCGAATGGCAGCTCGGCGGCCCGGAAAGCGACTACGAGTTTCCGAATCCCGCCGACCGCTTTTGGAGCCAGCACACGGCATCGCAGCTGCCGAACGGCAACATCCTGCTGTTCGACAACGGGCTGGGCCGGCCTCCGGCCGAGGGCGGCCATTACTCGCGGGCGTTGGAGTTGCGCCTGGACGAGCACTCGCGGACGGCGGTGAAGGTCTGGGAATACCGCCCGGATCCCGATGTGTTTTCGCTGTACATCGGCAGCGCGTATCGGCTGCGCAACGGCAACACCTTGGTCAACTTCGGGTTCTCGGTGGCTTTGGCGAGAAGGCCGATCGTGCTGGTCGAGGCGGATGCGGCGGGAAACGAGGTTTTCCGGCTGGAGCTGTCCGGCACCGGCGGGGGAAGGCAGTACCGGGCGTACGGCGATTTCGATTCGATCATGGGCGAGACGAGACTGCCGTCGGCGGAGGATCTCCGAGCCGGGCTGAGCGGCACTGGCGCGGATCAGTTCGCGGCGTGGCGCGCGGGGTTCTCCACGACGGCGTCGGAACTGCTGGCGGCGCTTGCGGAGGAAGGCGTTCGGTCGCTGTGGCTGCAGGAGGGATCCGCGTGGCAGGGGTACGCAGTCGGTGCCGTCGGGCGCGGCATTCCGGGCTCGGCGGATTTCGCGGTGGCGCCGGGCGCGGAACTCTGGCTGGGTGGTTGACGGGATCGCGTTCCACGGGCGCGGGCGAGTACGCTGCCCTGCGGACGGCAGGGCGACATTGGAGGCTGGATCATGCCGGAAGCAGAAGCACCCGCCGCTGTGAAGATCCGCGTGCTGGTGGCCAAGCCGGGACTGGACGGGCATGATCGCGGCGCGAAGATCGTGGCGCGGTCGCTGCGCGACGCGGGGATGGAAGTGATCTACACGGGGATCCGGCAGACTCCCGACATGATCGCGGAGGCGGCGCTGCAGGAGGACGTGCAGGTGGTGGCGCTCTCGGTGCTGTCGGGCGCGCACCTCGAACTCTTCCCGCGGGTCGTCGACGCCTGCCGCGAGCGGGGGATGACGCCGGAGAACACGCTGTTCCTGGGCGGCGGGATCATCCCGGACGAGGACGTGGAGCCGCTGCGGGAGGCGGGCATCCGCGCCGTGTTCGGGCCCGGCTCGCACACCGGCGACATCGCGGAGTACGTCCGCGAGCACGTTCCGCAACTCGACCGCTCGTGAGCGCCGCCGGGGGGATCGCGGAGCGGCTGATCGGCGGCGATCGCCGGGCGCTGGCGCGCGCGCTGACCTGGGTCGAGAACGGCGACGCGCGCGGGCGGGGGCTGCTCGCCGAGCTGTACCCGCGCACGGGGCGGGCGCGCACGATCGGGATCACCGGCTCGCCCGGCGCCGGCAAGTCGACCGTCACCAACGCCGTCGCCAAGGAGCTGCGCGGGCGCGGGCGCAGCGTCGGAATCGTCGCCGTCGATCCATCCAGCCCCTACACGCAGGGGGCGATCTTGGGAGATCGGGTGCGGATGACGGAGCTGTATTCCGACCCGGGGGTGTTCATCCGCTCGCTGGCCAGCCGCGGCGCGCTGGGCGGGCTCTCGGCCGCCTGCCAGGACGTGATCCACGTGCTCGACGCGGCCGGGTTCGACGCGGTGCTGATCGAGACGGTCGGCGCGGGGCAGGACGAGGTCGACATCGCGGGCACGGCGCAGACGACGATCCTGGTGAACACGCCGAACATGGGGGACGAGGTGCAGACGCTGAAGGCGGGGATCATGGAGATCGCCGACGTGCTGGCGGTGAACAAGTCGGACCTGCCCGGCGCGGACCGGATGGTCAAGGCGCTGAAGACGCTGCTCTCGCTCGCGCCGCAGCGGGGCTGGGAGCCGCCGGTGCTGCGCCTGATCGCGACCGACGGCGAGGGCGTCGAAGCGCTGGTCGACGCCTGCGACGCGCACCATGATCACCTCGCCGAGTCGGGCGAGCTGCAATCCCGCGAGGCCGAGCGGGCGCGGCAGCAGGTCGCCCAGCTCGCGCATGCCGAGGTGCTGCGCCGCCTCCGCGCCGAAATGGGCGAGGAGCGCCTCGCGGAGCTGGCCGACGACGTCGCCAGCCGCCGCCTCGATCCGCACGCCGCCGCCGCCGCCTGGGTCGGCTCCGCCTGAGCGCCCGATGCCCGAAACCGTCCAACGCCTGCAGATCACGTTCGGCGCCGACGGGCCGCTGCGCTACATCTCGCACCTCGATCTGATGCGCGCCTGGGAGCGCGCCTGCAAGCGGGCGCGGCTGCCGCTGAGCCACTCGCAGGGCTTCTCGCCGCGCCCGAAGATCGCGCTCGCCGCGCCCCTGCCCGTCGGCGTCTCTTCCGAATGCGAACTGCTCGACATCCGCCTCGACGAGCGGGTCGGCCCGCGGGCGGCGATGGATGCGCTCCGGCCGCAGCTGCCGCAGGGCGGCTCGATCTCGGAGATCGCCGAGCTCCCGCTGCGGCATCCGTCGCTGCAATCGCTCGTCCGCGCCGCCCGCTACGAGATCGATGCGCCGTCGCGCCGGAGCGCCGCCGAGTGGGAGGACGCGATCGAGCGCCTGCTCGCGCTCGACGAGCTGCCTTGGCGGCAGGAGCGCGGCGGCAAAGTGCGCGAGTTCGACCTGCGCCGGCTGATCCGCGAGATCGAACTCGCCGGCGCGGACGGCGGGGAAGCGCGCCTGCGCATGCGGCTGCGCAACGACGAGCGCGGGGCCGGGCGTCCCGAGCATGTCCTCGAAGCGCTGGGCGCGGACGAGCCGGCGGGGCGCATCCACCGCACGGCGCTCGAGCTGAAGCCCGTGCTTGCGGCGGCGGGGGCTTGATCCAATGCCCCGCGTCTACATCCTGCGGCACGTCGAATCCGAAGCCAACCGCGACGGCGTCGGGCTCGGCCGCGAGGATTCGCCGCCGACCGAGCTGGGCCTGCGCCAGCGCGCGGCCGTCGCGGCCGCGCTGGCGGACGCCGGCATCACCCGCGTGCTGACCAGCCCGCTGACCCGCGCCGCGACGCTGGCCGAAGCCGTCGCCGAGGCGTCGGGCGCGGCCGTGGAGCGCCGCGAGGCCCTGCTCGAACTCGACGTCGGCGAGCTCGAAGGGCTGCCGTTCTCCGAGGCGCGCGAGCGCTACGGCGATTTCCTCGAGGCGTGGCGCGGCGAGCGCTCGGCCGCCGTGCCGATGCCGGGCGGCGAATCGCTCCAGCAGCTGCAAGACCGCGCCTGGCCGGTCGTCGCGCCGCTGGTCGCGGGCGAGGCGGACGGCGACGTCGCCGTCGTCACCCATAATTTCGTCGTCCGCGTCCTGCTCTGCCGCGTGCTGGACATGCCGATCGAGGCGTGGCGGCGGATCGAGGCCGGCCTCGCCTCGATCTCCGTCGTCCGCGCCGATCCCGTCCATCCCGCGGTCGAGCGGCTCAACGACCGCGCCCATCTGGCCGGGCTCGAATAGCCGGATCGGGCCCGCCGCCGCGGGTTGCGGAGCGGCGGACTCGGACTAGAGTGGCGGCGAGCGCGTGGCGGCGCGGCGCAGCCGGCGATGACATCCACCGAACCACCGCTTGGCGATGCTCCGCGGGCCCTCCGCGGCGCGCCGATCCCGGCCATCACGGAGCCGGAGCCCGCCGCGCCCGCGCAACCTCCGCCGGAAACCCCCGCCGAACTGGTCGTCGAGCTGCCCGCGGCCGAGCCGGCGGAGAGCGTCGCGCCCTCGCTCGCCCGCCGCGTGCTGCCGGCCGTGGTCTTCGTCGGCGTGCTCGTGCTGGTCGGATATGTTGTCTTCAGCGGCGTCCAGCGGCTGCTCGAGAGCAACAGCGTCAGCGCCCGCATCGCGGAAACCCAGGCGGAGATCGATGAGTTCCAGCTGCAGGCGGCCCAGCTGCAGGCGCTCATCGCCTGGGTCGGTTCCGACGCCTACGTCGAGCGCATCGCCCGCGAGGATCTCGGCATGGTCCGCCCCGGCGAGCAGGCATTCTCCGTCCACGCGCCCGTCCGTCCAGGCCTCGAAATCCGCCGCAGCCCCTGGTGGACCAACCTCCTGCCCGATGAATCGGAGGAGGCGGAGGCCGAAGCGGAGGGCGATCCCGATCCTTAGCGGGAGATCGCCGTGACCCGCGGCGCGCCCGATCCGGCGGGACGCGCCGTCCGCCGCCTCGTCCACCGCGTCGGCGACGATCTCGTCGAACTGCTCGGGCCGGGCGGAGGCCGCGTCATCGCAGCCGCCGTTTCGGGCGGGGCCGATTCGACCGCGATGCTGCTCGCGCTCGCCGACGGCGAACGCCGCACCGGCTGGTCCCCCCGCGCCGTTCACGTCGACCACGGCATCGCCGAGCCGGCCGTGCGCGCCGAATTCCGCAGCGCGGCCGCCCGCGCCACCGAACTGGCCGGCGTCCCGTTCGCCTGCCTGCACGTCGACGCGCCGGCCGAACTCGCGGCCGGCGGGGGCGGCATGGAAGCGGCCGCCAGGCGCGCTCGCTACCGCGCGCTCGCCGCCGAGGCGCGGCGCATCGGGGCCGCCGCGATCGCGACCGCGCACACCCGCTCCGATCAGGCCGAAACCGTGCTGATGCGGATCATCCGCGGCGGGCCGCCGGCCGCGCTCGCGGGCATCCCGCCGCTCGGCCCGGCCCCGCACGACGATTGCCGGCCGGCCGGTTCGGCCCCGCTCCCGGTCGCGCGGCCGCTGCTGGGCCTGGCGCGGGCCGACGCCGAGCTGCTCTGCGCGGCTTGGGGGGCGGAACCCTGCCGCGACCCGTCGAACGACGATCCGGCCGTGCTGCGCGCCCGGCTGCGCGGCGAGGTGCTGCCGCTCCTGCGAACGCTGAACCCGCGCGTCGAAGAGGCGCTGGCCGCGCTCGCCTCCGCCGTCCGCGAGCGCGGAGACGGGGGCGCGGGAGACGCGCGCGGGACGCCGCCGGAGTCGGGCAGTTGACATCCGCAGCGGTACTGGTTTACGCTGCCCGTCTGCGCTGATCGCGGGCGCGTCCATGCGGCGCTCCCGCGGCTGGCCGGCCTTCACAATTGAAGAGCGGAAGTCCAGTGTGCTTGGGGCGGCCCCCAAGCTCCGGGCGCCGGAGCGGCCCGGCCCGCGAGGGGCGGGAGCGCGACGGCGCATGCCGGAACAGCTCGAACACGACGGCCGGGCAACCGGTCGCATCCAACGGAGAGTTTGATCCTGGCTCAGGATAAACGCTGGCGGCGTGCCTTACGCATGCAAGTCGAACGAAGCCCCGGCCTTCGGGCCGGGTGACTGAGTGGCAAACGGCTGAGTAACGCGTAGGTGACCTGTCCCGAGGTGCGGGACAACCCGTCGAAAGGCGGGCTAATACCGCATGTGCCCGGCGGTTCGGACCGCCGGGGAAAGCTCCGGCGCCTCGGGAGGGGCCTGCGTCCGATTAGCTGGTTGGCGGGGTAACGGCCCACCAAGGCGACGATCGGTAGCTGGTCTGAGAGGATGATCAGCCAGACTGGGACTGAGACACGGCCCAGACTCCTACGGGAGGCAGCAGCGAGGAATCTTGCGCAATGGGCGAAAGCCTGACGCAGCAACGCCGCGTGGGTGATGAAGGCCTTCGGGTTGTAAAGCCCTTTTGCCGGAGACGAAGATCTGACGGTATCCGGCGAATAAGCCACGGCTAACTACGTGCCAGCAGCCGCGGTAATACGTAGGTGGCGAGCGTTATCCGGATTTACTGGGCGTAAAGCGTACGTAGGCGGCCCCGCAAGTCTGTCGTGAAATCTCCCGGCTCAACCGGGAGGCGCCGATGGAAACTGCGAGTGCTCGAGGGGCGTAGACGCAAGCGGAATTCCCGGAGTAGTGGTGGAATGCGTAGATACCGGGAGGAACACCAGTGGCGAAAGCGGCTTGCGAGGCGCATCCTGACGCTGAGGTACGAAAGCGTGGGGAGCGAACCGGATTAGATACCCGGGTAGTCCACGCCGTAAACGATGGATGCTAGTCGTGGGGGGTATCGACCCCCTCCGTGACGAAGCTAACGCGATAAGCATCCCGCCTGGGGAGTACGGCCGCAAGGCTAAAACTCAAAGGAATTGACGGGGGCCCGCACAAGCAGCGGAGCGTGTGGTTTAATTCGATGCAACGCGAAGAACCTTACCTGGGCTTGACATGCACCGGACCGCGCCGGAAACGGCGTTTCCCTTCGGGGCCGGTGCACAGGTGTTGCACGGCTGTCGTCAGCTCGTGCCGTGAGGTGTTGGGTTAAGTCCCGCAACGAGCGCAACCCTCGTCGCTAGTTGTACTTCTCTAGCGAGACCGCTGCGTACAACGCAGAGGAAGGTGGGGATGATGTCAAGTCAGCGTGGCCCTTACGCCCAGGGCGACACACACGCTACAATGGCCGGTACAACGGGCAGCCACGTCGCGAGGCGGAGCCAATCCCTTAAAGCCGGTCCAAGTTCGGATTGCAGGCTGAAACCCGCCTGCATGAAGCCGGAGTTGCTAGTAACCGCAGGTCAGCCATACTGCGGTGAATACGTTCTCGGGCCTTGTACACACCGCCCGTCACGTCATGGGAGTGAGCAACACTTGAAGTCGGTACGCCAACCCCCGGGAGGCAGCCGCCGAAGGTGGGGCTCGCGACTGGGACGAAGTCGTAACAAGGTAGCCGTAGCGGAAGCTGCGGCTGGATCACCTCCTTTCTAGGGAGTCCCCCCCGCGCAAGCGGGGAACATCCCAGGTCGATCCCGGCCCGAACCCGCCGGCGAACGCCCGCAAGGGCGCACGCCGGCGGGCGAGGGTCGCGGTACAGGGCTGCACCGGCACGTTGGACTGCCGCTCTTCAATTGCCAAGGCCGGCCGCAGGCCGTCCCCAAGGGGCATTAGCTCAGCTGGTTAGAGCGCAGTCCTGATAAGACTGAGGCCCCTGGTTCGAGTCCAGGATGCCCCACCATTCCGTCCCTCCTCGACTCCCCCGCATCACGACGCCAAGTCATCCCCAAGTCCTCTCAGCGTTGGGACTGCGGTTTCATTGACCTCATTGACCGCCAGCCGCTCGTCCGTCTCTCTTCCAAGCCTCCGTCTCCGCGAACCGCGACGCGGCGGACCCGCTGCGCGTTCCGTTCGGCGCATGTAGGGCTAAGATGATCCTCGTCTGTCCGGGGGGCCGTAGCTCAGTTGGGAGAGCGCCGCCCTTGCACGGCGGAGGCCAGGGGTTCGAATCCCCTCGGCTCCACCACCCCCGCTTGCGCGTCCGCCGCCGCCTGCTACGCTGATGCCGCTGGTGATCAGAGCGCGGTGGAACCACCCGTTCCCATCCCGAACACGGAAGTGAAACGCCGCAGCGCCGACGATACTGGGGGGGCAACCCCTTGCGGAAAATAGGCCATTGCCAGCGCTCGACGCCGCCCTCCCGGGCGGCGTCTCCCGTTTCCGCGCGGATCGCGGGCCGCCGAAAGGCCCCGCGGCGCGGAACCTAGCGCGATCTCGTGCTAATCTGCGGGCATCATCAGGAAAGGGAGGAGGGCGCGCGCCCGCAGCGCCGCCCGACAGCAGCTTGACCACCACCAACACCGAACAACCGCCAACCCAGCCCGCAGAGGCGGCGGCCCCCGCGCCAGCCGTCGAAGCCCCAGCTCCCGCGCCTCCGCCCGAAGCGCCGGCATCTGTCGCGACCGCGGTCGCGGAACCGCCGCCCCAGCCGGTGGCGGAGCCCGCGCCCGCAGCCCAGCCCGCGCCGGCAGCGCCCGCCAACGGGGCGGCGCCGCCGTCCGCGCCGGTGCCCGAAACCATGGAGGCGCTCCTCGCAGAGGAGGGCCGCGTCCCGCTCAATCCCCAGCGGGGCGACGTCGTCGAGGGCGTCATCGTCCATTGGCTCGGCCAGTCGCTGATCGTCGACGTCGGGGCCAAGGCCGAGGGCGTCGTCCGCCCCGAGGAGATGCGCTCCGTCGAAGAGGCGGATCGCGCGCTGCTCAAGACCGGCGACACCGTCCATGTCTACGTCACCGACGCGGAGGAAGAGGGCACGCTCGAGCTCTCGATCGACCGCGCCCGCGGCGAGCAGGGCTGGCACGAGCTGCAGCGCCGCCATGACGAGGGCGAAGTCTTCGAGGCGCGCGTCACCGGCAGCAACAAGGGCGGCCTGCTCGTCAACGTCGAGGGCGTCAACGCCTTCGTGCCGCTCAGCCAGATCGTGGAGATCACCGGCGACCGCGAGCAGGCCATCGCGCAGCTGCCGACCTACGAGGGGCGGCACCTCCGCTTCAAGGTGATCGAGGTCAACCGCCGCCGCAACCGCGTCATCCTCTCCGAGCGCGCCGCCATCCAGGAATGGCGCGCCGAGCAGAAGGACCGGCTGCTGGACGAGCTCCACGAGGGCGAGATCCGCAACGGGCGGATCACCAGCATCCGGCCCTTCGGCGTGTTCGTCGACCTCGGCGGGGCCGACGGCCTCGCCCACCTCTCCGAACTCTCCTGGGAGCGCGACGTCGACCCGACGGAGATGTTCAGCATCGGCCAGACCGTCGACGTCTACATCACGAAGATCGACAAGGAGTCCAAGAAGATCGGGCTGTCGATCCGCCGCGCCGCGCCCGAACAGTGGGACAAGGTGGTGGCCAAGTTCGCGGTCGGACAGATGGTGCCGGCGACGGTGACCAAACTCGTCACGTTCGGCGCGTTCGCTCGGATCGAAGGGCCCGTCGAGGGCCTGGTCCACGTCTCCGAGCTGGTCGACCGCCGGCTCAACCATCCCCGCGAAGTGGTGATCGAGGGCGAAGTCCTGCCGGTCAAGATCGTGCGGATCGAGCGCGACCGCCACCGGCTGGGGCTGAGCCTGCGCCAGGCGCGCACCGACGCGGAGCGGGCCGGCTGGATCTTCAACGCCGACGGCGGCATCGCGCGGCTCCCCGCCGACATCGCGGAGCAGTACGGAATCGATCAGCCGGAACCCGCCCCGGCGCCCGAACCCGCATCGAAGGAAGCGGCGCCCGGCGGGCAGCGCGCCCCGACCGCGCCGGAGCCGGAGGCGGCGCCGGAACCGAAGACCGCGCTCGAAGCCGCCCTCCAGCGCGCCGGAGTCACCGATCAGAACTTCGGCTCCGAGAACCAGTAGCGCCGCGCCGTGGCCGAACATGCAGCGGAACCCGCCGCGCCCGCTCCGACCGACGCCGGAGAAGTCCGGCGGCTGATCGACTCGCAGCGCCCCTTCACGGCTCGCGCCGAAGCGGGCGAGCGCCGCGGCCTCTACGTGCGCCTGGGCGAAGTGCGCGCCTACGCGCCGGCCTCGGCCCTTGAAGAGGATGAAGAGCCCGACCGGCTGGTCGGGCGCGAACTCCGCTTCCGCGCGATCGCCTTCGCGCCCGACGGCAAGCGGGTGCTGCTGACCACGCGCCCCGGCTGGCCGGAACTGCTCCGGATCATGGAGCGGGATGAGACGGCGGCGGCGCGGATCGCCGAAGTGTTCCACAGCGGGCTGCAGCTCGAAATCGCGGGCGTCCCCTGCTTCCTCCCGGTCGACCGGATCGCCGGCTTCAACGGCTCCGCGCTCGACGAGTTCGCCGACCGGATCGGCTCGGAGATCGACGTCCGCCTGATCGATCTGGAGGTGCAGCAGCGGGAAGCGGAGTTCATCGCCTCGACCGATCTCGAACACGATCGGGCGGCCGCGGCCGAAGGCAAGCGGGCGCTGGCCGAGCACCGCGCGGCGGGCCGGCCGATCGAGGCCGAGATCGTCCAGGTGAACGAACGGGGACTGGTCGTCTCGGTCGGCGGCGCGCATGCATTCGTGCACGCCAACGCCTGCGCCGACCGCGGGGAAGACGAGGATCCCGCCGACCGCGTCGGCGAGCGCATCCGCGTCGCGGTGACCGGCTTGAACGCGCGCGGACGCGAGGTCGCCAGCGAACGGGCAGTGCTGGAAGCGGATGCGCTGGCGGCGGCTTGGGACGAAGTCGAGCGGCTGCGCGACAGCGGCGAGCTCTTCGAGGCCGAAGCCGCGAGGGCCGACCGCGCCGGCGTATCCGTCGACATCGACGGCGTCAGGGGGTTCCTGCCATGGAGCCTGATGGCCGACCGGGACGCGGCCGCGCAGCGCGGCGAAGATGAGTGGGCGGGCACCGTGCTCGAATTGCGGGTGATCGAGGCGCACCGCTACCGCAACCGGGCGATCGTCTCCGAGTCCGCCGCCGCTGAGGCGCCGGACGCCTCCGCGGCCGGCATCAGCGAAGGCGACATCCGCACGGGGCGGGTCAAGCGCGCCTCCGCGAGGAGCATCTTCATGGACGTGGACGGCGTGCCGGGCGTCGTGCCGCGCGTCGAGGCATCGTGGCTGCAGACTGCGGCCCCCGCCCGGCAGTACCAAGCCGGCGACGAAGTCGCGGTCCGCGTCATCAAGGCGGACGGCGGCGCGAGCGCGCTGACGCTGTCGATCCGGCAAGCGGCGCCGGAACCGTGGCTCGACGCCGTCGCGGAACTCAGCGCGGGCCAAGTCGTGCCCGCGACCGTGTCCACCTTGTCGCCCTTCGGCGCGTTCGCGCGGATCGGCGAAGCGGTGGAGGGGCTGATCCACGTGTCCGAACTGCTGGAGCGCGAAATCGAGCGGCCCGGGGACGCGGTGGCGATCGGCGACGTGATCCCCGTGCGCATCCTGGAGATCGACCCCGATCTCTTCCGCGTGGCGCTCAGCATGCGGCAGGCGGTGGACGACGCCCGTGAACTCGGCTGGGAATTCGACGAAGCGGGCATCGTGACCGGCGTTCCCGAGGGAATCGCGCCATCGCCGGAGGCCGACCCGGAAACGCTGCGGCTCCAAGAGATCAAGCGGGGCGACGAGCTGATCGGAACGGTGCTGGAGCACCGCGACACGGGCTTGGCGATCGACTTGGACGGCATCACCGGCTTCGTGTCGCGCTCGGAGATCTCGTGGCTGCCGGGCGTCGACGGGTCGGACCTCGAAATCGGCGACCGCGTGCGAACGGTCGTGAAGGGCGTGAACATATCGGGGCGCGACGTGGCGCTCTCGATCCGGATGGCGCATACGTCGGAATGGCATGCCGCGGCGTCCGAGTTCCAGCCCGGCCGGGTCGTGCCGGCCATCGTGCGCGAGGTGCGGCGGAACTCCGCGCACGTCGCGATCAGCGATCGCGTCGGGGCGGTGATCTGGCTGAAGGAGCTCGGCGACGAGGAGGCGGAAGATGCGGCCGAAATGGTCGACGTCGGCGAGCTGATCCCGGTGAAACTGCTGCGCATCAACCCGGAGCGCCAGACCATCACGGCCAGCTTGGCCCTCGCCTACGACGAAGCGGAGCGGCTCGGCTGGGAGTTCGACGAGGACGAACGCGTCGTCGCCGTTCCAGAGGACGCGGAGCCCGCGGTGCAGCGGCTGCGCGAGCTGGGCAGCGGACGACCGAGCGGCGAAGCGGCGGATGAGCCGGACCTGATCAAGCGCGCGGCTGAGTGGTCCCCGCAGCATCGCGCAGAGCGCGGGCGAAAGCGCGGCGAATCGGAAGCTGATACGGCCCGTGCCGCGGATGCCGGCGGCGGGCGCAAGCCGCGGGCTGAGCGGCCGGCGCGGCCGCCTTCCCTGCTCGACGAGATCGAGGAAGGGGAGATCCGCAGCGGGCGCGTCGCGGAGATCCGACCGTTCGGCCTGCTCGTGGACCTCGGCGGCGCGCGCGGCCTGGTCCACCGCTCCGAGCTCTCCTGGCGCGGCGGAGTCGAGCCCGAAGAGGCGGCCGAGGTCGGTGAAGAGGTCGAGGTCCACGTGATGAAGGTCGATCGGCGGTCGAAGCGGATCGGGCTGTCGCTGCGCCGCGTGTCGGGCGCGGAATGGGACGATGCCGCCTCCGCATTCAGCGAAGGCGACCTCGTGCCGGCCGAAATCACCAACTTGGTCAGTTTCGGCGCGTTCGCCCGCATCGCCCCGGTGGTCGAGGGGCTGATCCACCGCACCGAGCTGGACGATGAAGAGGTCGAGCACCCCGATGAGATCGTCGAGCCCGGCGATCTGGTGCCGGTCAAGATCCTCAAGATCGACGCCGAACAGTTTCGGGTCACGCTGAGCCTGAAGGATGCGTTCGATCCGGCCGAGGCGGCGGGCTGGGTGCTGGACGACTACGGGCGGGTGGAGCGGATGCCGGACGAGGTCGCGGAGCGTTTCGGCTACGAACAGCCCGCGGACGGGCCGCCCGCGCGAATTCCTGCGGTAGAGTGAGTCGGATTGAGCAGGGGGCCCATCCGCGCCCTGATACGCTCGCAGCGAGTGCGCAACGGCGCACCGGGAGGTCGGCATGGCAGACCGCTTCGACAAGTTCACCGAGCGGGCGCGCCGCGTCCTCACGCTCGCCCAAGAGGAAGCGCAGCGCTTCAACCACAACTACATCGGCACCGAGCACCTGCTCTTGGGCTTGGTGCGCGAGAACGACGGCGTCGCCGCGAAGGTGCTGGGCAACCTGGGGGTCGAGCTGGGCAAGGTGCGCTCCGCCGTCGAGTTCATCATCGGGCGCGGCGACCGCGCCGTGCTCGGCGAGATCGGCCTCACCCCGCGCGCCAAGAAGGTGATCGAGCTCGCCGTCGACGAAGCGCGCCGCCTCAACCACCACTACATCGGCACCGAGCACCTGCTGCTCGGCCTCGTCCGCGAGGGCGAGGGGATCGCCGCCGGCGTGCTCGAATCGCTCGGCGTCAACCTCGAGCGCGTCCGCGCCGAAACCACCCGCATCCTCTCCCAGTCCGGCCCCGCCGCGGCCGGCGCCGGCACCGGCGGCCGCTCCTCCACCCGCACCCCGACCATCGACCAGCTCGGCTTCGACCTGACCAAGGCGGCGCGCGACGAGGAGCTCGACCCGGTCATCGGACGCGACAAGGAAATCCAGCGCGTCGTCCAGATCCTCTCCCGCCGCACCAAGAACAACCCGGTCTTGATCGGCGAGCCGGGCGTGGGCAAGACCGCAGTGGTGGAAAAGCTGGCCCAGGACATCGCCAAGGGCACGGTGCCGGAGACGCTCCAGGGCAAGCGGCTGCTGACGCTGGACATCGGGGCGCTGGTGGCGGGCACCAAGTACCGCGGCGAGTTCGAGGAACGGCTGAAGAAGGTGGTCGAGGAGATCAAGGGCGCCGGCAACTGCCTGCTCTTCATCGACGAGCTGCACATGCTGGTCGGCGCCGGCGCGGCCGAGGGCGCGGTCGACGCGGCCAACATCCTCAAGCCCTCGCTCGCCCGCGGCGAACTGCAGACGATCGGCGCGACCACGCTGGACGAATACCGCAAGCACATCGAACGCGACGCCGCGCTGGAGCGGCGCTTCCAGCCGATCGTGGTCGACGAGCCCAGCGTCGAGGACACGATCGAGATCCTGAAGGGGATCAAGGAGCGCTACGAAGAGCACCACAAGCTCACGATCACCGAGGACGCCCTCGTCGCGGCCGCCGAAATGTCGGCCCGCTACATCAGCGACCGCACGCTGCCGGACAAGGCGATCGACCTGATCGACGAATCGGCCTCGCGGGTGCGCATCCGCCGCTCCTACATGCCGCCGAGCATGAAAGAGGCGAGCGCCGGCCTGGAGGGGATCCGCAAGGACAAGGAAGAGGCGATCAACCAGCAGCAGTACGAGTACGCGGCCCAGCTGCGGGATCGCGAACTCCAGCTGCAGGAGCAGATGGAGAGCCTCGAGAAGGACCTCGACCAGGGCCGGCAGGGGGACTCCTCGAACGTGCTGCCGGAGGACGTGGCCGAAGTCGTCTCGATGTGGACGGGCATCCCGCTGGTCCAGATCGCCAGCGAGGAATCCGAGCGGCTGCTGCACATGGAGGACGACCTGCGCAAGCGGATCGTCGGCCAGGACGAGCCGATCCAGGCGCTGGCCAAGGCCGTGCGCCGCTCCCGCGCCGGGCTCAAGGACCCGCGCCGCCCGATCGGCGTGTTCATGTTCCTCGGCCCGACCGGCGTCGGCAAGACCGAGCTGGCGCGGGCGCTGGCCGAGTTCATGTTCGGCTCCGACGACAACATGGTCCGCTTGGACATGTCCGAGTTCATGGAGCGGCACACGGTCGCTCGGCTGGTCGGCGCGCCTCCCGGATACGTCGGCTACGACGACGGCGGCCAGCTGACCGACACGGTGCGGCGCAAGTCCTACTGCCTGATCCTGCTCGACGAGATCGAGAAGGCGCACCCCGAAGTCTTCAACATGCTGCTCCAGGTGTTCGACGACGGGCACCTCACCGACGCCAAGGGCCGGCAGGTCGACTTCCGCAACACCATCATCATCATGACTTCCAACGTCGGCTCCGACCTGATCCGCAACGAGAAGACGGTCGCCTTCACGCGCCTGACTGACGTGGGCCAGTCGCCCGAGCAGCAGTACGAGGCGATGAAGAAGAAGGTCGAGGACGAGGTCAAGCGGGTCTTCCGCCCCGAGTTCCTCAACCGCGTCGGCACCACGCTGGTCTTCCACCCGCTGTCGGTCGCCCACATCCGCAGCATCGTGGACCTGATGCTGCACGAGGACGAAGCCCGCGTGCGGGAGCAGGGCCTGACCCTGGACGTCACCCCCGAGGTGCGCGACTGGCTCGGCGAGAAGGGCTACGACCCAGTCTTCGGGGCGCGGCCGCTGCGCCGCGTCATCCAGGAACGGCTGGAGGACACCCTCTCCGAGGCCATCCTGCACCACGACTTCGAAGAGGGCGACACCGTCCGCGTCGTGCTCCAGAAGGAGATCAACGAGAACGGCGACGAGGAAGAGATGCTGCGCTACGAGCGGGTCGTGCCCGTCAGCGTCTCCGTCGAAGAAGCCTTGGCCATCGTCGGCGACGAGACCCTCTACGCGGTGCTCGGCGTCTCCCCCAAGGCCTCGATCGAAACCATCCGCCGCGCCTACAACAAGCTGCGCGACCAGCTGCTCCCCAAAGTCGACGAAGACGACGAAGCAGCCGCCCGCTTCAAGCAGGTCCAAGCCTCCTACGACGTCCTCCGCGACCGCGTAGAACGCGAAAAGTACGACGCGTCGCTCGAACCCGCAGAAAAGCAGGCCGCCGTAGCCGACGAATCCGAAGAGGAAGAAGGCGAACCCGTCGCCGCCAGTTGACCATGCCCATGACGCAGCCACGCGAGCAGATGCACGACGTTCTCGACGCCCTTGAGATCATCGCTGCCCTGCAGTTGGCACCGCAGAAGTCGCTCCGCCCGGATTTCCCGGGGCGGACGGCGGAAGACAATCTCCCAAGCGACGAGATTCGCGAGGGCGAAGTGCGCAGCGGCCGCGTGCTCAGAATCTCGCCGTCCG
Source organism: Dehalococcoidia bacterium (assembly GCA_965205165.1). Lineage (GTDB taxonomy): Bacteria > Chloroflexota > Dehalococcoidia > Bin125 > Bin125 > CBDESM01. Next base: position 2,341,093 of record OZ242037.1, on the reverse strand, counting down.
GCGTCTTAGTCGACCTCGGTCCCGCTGATGGCCTGGTGCATGTCTCGGAACTGTCGTGGGATGCAGGGGCTGTCCCGGACGATCTGTTCAAGCTCGGTCAGCGTGTGCAGGTGTTCGTGCTCCGGGTCAATGAGGAGACCGGCAAAATCCGCCTCTCGATCAAGCGCACGGACAGCGGTCCGTGGCAGGATGCGGCGCGCGATCTTGAGGTCGGTCAGTGGCTGCCGGCAGTGGTGGAGAATGCGATCCCCAAAGGCGCGTTCGTGCAACTCTTCGGTCCTGTTGATGGATACGTGAAGATTGCCGAACTCGTCGATTGGGAAGCACTGGACGCCCGCGAACTCGTGCAAGCCGGCGACGTGATCCCGGCCCAAATCATCGAGATCGATCGCGACCGGTGTGAGATCACGCTCAGCATGCGCCGAGCCCGCCCTGTCGCGGAGGCCGACGGCTGGCAGTTCGATGATCGCGGTCTCGTCATGCACGTGCCCGATCATGTAGAGCAGATCATCGGCGAGGGCCGTGCCCTCGAACCGCGGCCCGGTGACGCCGGCGACGGAGCGCAGCCCGCGGACGCCGATCAGGGCATTGCCGAAACGCACTCCGCACAGGCCCGGTCAATCGCGGACAAGACCAGCGGGCTTGCCCGGCAGGGGCCTGATGAAGAAGATCCGTTCGCAGGTTTCGAACGCGGCACCGTCCACGACGCGCGTATCGTTGAGTCGCGCCCGACGGGATTGCGGGTAGACATTGACGGGATCAGGGGATTCGTTGGCCGTAAAGAGATTGACGGCGATACGCCGCCCGAGTCGTTCGAGTCGGGGCGGCAAGTCCGCGTCTGCGTTGTCGGCATCAACCGTGCAGAACACATCCTGGACCTTTCGATCCGCTTGGCGCGCAGGTTGGATGCTGCCGCTACAGCTAAGCGTGACGGAACCGTGGTGCCGGCGATTATCACCAGAGTTGACGAAGACGCCGCCTACGCGCTCCTGCCTCGGGGCTTGGACGAAGCGCGGATCGCCCTGTCTGACCTAGCCGATGAGGAAATTGACCACGCCAGTGAAGTCGTGAGCGAGGAAGAGGTCGTTCCGTTGAAGGTGTTCGGCTTCGATGACGAACGACGCTTGGTCACCGCACCTTGGTGGACGCAGTGGAAGACGCCGAGCGCAATGGCTGGAAGCTGGACGAAGATGGGTACGTCGTTGCCTTCCCCGACGAAGTTGATGCGGTCGTCGAAGCGCTCCGCAAAAAAGCAGCTCGCCACCGCAGCCGCGTGACCCTCTCCGAACGCGCCCCGATTCAAGGGCGACACGCCAAGTCAAGGGGTCGGTTGATCGAGGAGCTCCACGAGGACAAGATCCGCAGCGGGCGGATCACCAACATCCAGCCGTTCGGGGTATTCGTCGACCTCGGCGGCGCCCACGGCCTTGCGCACCGCTCGGAACTCTCGTGGGAGGGCGACATCGATCCGACGGAGATGTTCAGCATCGGCCAGACGGTTGACGTGTACATCACGAAGATCGACGAGGAGTCCAAAAGGGTCAACCTGTCTATCCGCCGCGCCGCGCCGGAGCAGTGGAGCAGGATCGCGGCCAATCTCTCGGTCGGCCAAATGGTGTCGGTGACAGTGACCAATCTCGCCAAGTTCGGCGCGTTCGCACGGATCAAAGACCAAGTCGATGGCTTGATCCATATCTCCGAGCTGGTCGACCGCAGGCTCAACCATCCGCGCGAAGTGGTGAGCGAGGGCGAGGTCCTGCCCGTCAAGATCGTGCGGATCGAACACGATCAGAACCGCATCTCCCTGAGCCTCAAGCGGGCGCGCCCGGAGGCGGAAGAGATGGGCTGGGTGTTCGATTCGGCTGGGGGCATCGCTGAAGTGCCGGCTGATGTGGCGGAGCAGTTCGGGCTTGAATTCTCTGATGACGAGCAGCCGCCGGAGAATTCGGAGTGACGGGGCCGATTGGCGCTACATCCCTTCGGGGCGTTGGACCAGGACCCAGTCGTTGCCGTCGGGGTCGATGAAGAGGGCTTGGGTGCCCCACATTTGGGCGGTGGGGGGTTCGGTGAACTCGACGCCGTTGGCGGACCACTGCTCGTAGGTGGCTTGGCAGTCGTCGGTGCGGAGCACGTAGCCGGCGCCGTGGCCGACTTGCGATTCGGGGTCGGCGTGGCCGAAGCCGGCGGCGAGGACGAACTCGACCTCGTCGCCGGGCAGGGCGACGGTGATCCAGCGCATGTCCGGGCCCATCGGATTGTCCATCCGCTTTTCCATGCCGAGCTTTCCGGTATAGAACTCCAGCGCCGCCTGCTGGTCGCTGACGTAGATCGGGACGATCGACAAATGGACGGACATCGCTGCCTCCTCGCTTGGGCCTCAGTTTTTCGGCACGGGCTGATTGTAGGGAGCGCGTTGGGGGCTGGGGTGGGTCAGGACGCTCTGCAGCAGTCCGAGGCCGATGAACAGGGCGAGCAGTGACGAATTGCCGATGCTGATGAACGGCAGCGGCAGGCCGGTCACGGGCAGCAGCCGCACGTTGATCGCGACGTTGATGAAGACCTGGATCATGATCACCGCGAGCAGGCCGACGGCGAGCAGCCGGCCCATCGGCTCGTCGGCGCTCCCGGCGACCCGCAGGATGCGCACCGCCAGCAGCAGGAAGAGCGCGAACAGCGCCATCGCGCCGGCGAATCCGAGCTCCTCGCCGAGCACGCTGAAGATGAAATCCGTGGTCTGGATGCGGACGAAATCGAGCTGCGTCTGGGTGCCCTGCGTCAGCCCCTGCCCCCAGATGCCGCCGGCGCCGACGGAGGTCTCGGCCTGGATCACGTTGAAGCCGGCGCCCTGCACGTCCGATTCGGGGTCGATGAAGGCGCGGATGCGCTCGCGCTGGTAGTCCTGCACGCCCACGGCCAGGCCGACCGGCACGACCACCGCGGCGGCGGCCGCCAGCAGGGCGAGGTGGCGCAGGCGGATTCCGGCGAACAGGGCCATCAGCAGCCACATCGCGGCGAACACCACGGCGCTGCCCGCATCGGGCTCGAAGAAGACCAGCGCGGCGGGCAGGCCGGCGATCGCCAGCGACGCGAAGAAGATGCGCCACTCGTGCAGCCGTTCGCGGTAGTCGGAGAGGAACTTGGCGAGCCCGACGATCGTGGTGATCTTGCCGATCTCGGACGCCTGCACCAAGGTGAAGCCGAGGTCGTACCAGCGGCGCGCGCCGAACTCGTCCGAGCCCAGCACCAGCACCCCGGCCAGCACGAGGATGCCGAAGCCGTAGGCCGGCCAGCCCAGCACGTCCAGCACGCGGTAGTCGACCCGCGCCGCGATGATCATCAGCGCGGCTCCGGCCAGCGCGAACGCGATGTGCCGCAGCACGGGCGTCGACAGCGCGGCCCCGCCGTCGTCCGCGCCGGGCGGCGGCAGCGAGGCGCTGTAGATCACCAGCGCCCCATAGCCGGCCAGGGCCAGCGCGGCGACCGCCAGCAGCGGGTCGATCCGCCGCCACTCCCAGCCGATCGCGGCGGTCACGGGGAGCGCTCCTCGACCGCGCGCAGCACCCGCTCGTTCTCTTCCGCGCCCAGGTCGGCGCGCGGCCGCGGCGGCGGGGCGGCGGTCGCGATCTCGCCGCTGAGCTCGGCCCAGGCCGCCATGATCTGGCCGGCCGGCTCCGCGGCCAGGAAGCCCGCGCCGAACTCGAAGAACAGCGCGACCGCGATCTTGGGATCGTCGTAGGGCGCGTAGCCGATGAACCAGCCGTGCGTGGGGCCGGGATCGGAGGCATCCTCGCGTGGCGGCACGTCGTCGGCCGTGAATTCGGCGGTTCCGGTCTTTCCCGCGATCATCATCGAAGGGAGCTGCTCCTGCGCGTCGTACGAGGTGCCGGCCAAGACGGAGAGCGCCATGCCCTGTCCGATCAGCCGCAGGTGCTCCGGGTCCGCCGACATCCGGCTCGCCACGATCGGCTCGAACGGGCGCAGCACCATGCCGTCGGCATCGCGGATTTCGCGCACGACTTGGGGTTGCAGGATTGTTCCGCCGTTGGCGATCGCGGCGGCAGCGACGGCCATCTGCAACGGGGTGACCGCGGTCGAGCCCTGCCCGATGCCGAAGTTGTAGCTGTCGCCGTCCAGCCAGGGCTCGCCGAATGTCGCCAGCTTGCCGGCGCGGGTCGGGATCAGCCCGTCCGCCTCGCCGGGCAGATCGATGCCGGTCGGCGAATCGAGCCCGAATTCGCGGGCCCACTTGCCCAGTGCGTCCGGCCCCGCGCCGGCGAACTCGACATCGCCGGCGATCACGCCGCGGGCGGCGAGGCCGTCCAGGACCGCCTGCTCGTCCTCCGGCCGCGGCTCGGCCTGCGGATGCCGGAAGGGGGAGCCGCCCGCGACGTAGTAGAAGAACACGTTCGAGGATTCGGCCAGCGCCGTGCGCAGGTGGAAGACGCCGTTCGTGGTGTCGCGGAACACGTACGGATCGATGTCGGGATTGTCCTCGCGGTCGACTTCGAGTTGGCCCGGCGAGTAGATCAGCGAGTCTTGGTCGATCACTCCCTCCTCGAGACCGGCCAATGCGGTCACGACTTTGAAGATCGAGCCCGGGGCGAACTGATCGGCGATCGCGTGGTTGCGCAGCGGGCGGCCGGGGTCCTCGAGCAGCGCCCGCCAGTCTTCGTTCGATATCTCCTCCGCGAAGATGTTGACGTCGTACGAGGGCACCGAGGCCAGCGCCAGCACCTCTCCGGTATGGACGTCCAGCACCACCGCGGCGGCGTATCTCGATGCCTGGGCGATGCCGCCCTCGTCCAAGTGGGCGAGCAGGATGTCGCGGACGCGCTGCTGCAGGGCGATGTCGATCGTCAGCGTGACGCCGCGGCCCGGCGCGGGCGGCAGCTCGTCCAAAGTCTGGAGCTCGCGCCCGATCGCGTCCACTTCGACCTGGCGCCAGCCCGGCTCGCCGCGCAGCTGCGCCTCGTACGCCGCCTCGACTCCGGTCTGGCCGATCAGGTCGTCCAGCCGGTAGCGCTGGCCGGCCAAAGCCTCGTACTCGGCCTGGTTGATCGGCGCGACGTAGCCGAGGATGTGGGCGAGCAGCTCGCCGTGCCGGTAGCGCCGCTCGCCGGTCGATTCGATCACGAGGCCGGGCAGCTCGCGCTGGCGGGTCTGCAGGTTGAGCACGACGCCGGGCTCCGGCTCGTCCTCGATCACGATCGGCAGGAAGGGGTCGATGCTGCGCTTGCGCTCCAGCACCTGCTCGGCGATCTCCCAATCGCGCAGGTCGAACACGTCGGCCAGCGCCGCGGCCACCCGCGGCACCTCGTCGTCCGGGATGTCCCCGGCGACCAGCGTGACGCGGTAGCGGGGGATGTTTTCGACCAGCAGCGAGCCGTCGCGCGCGTAGATCAGGCCGCGCGCGGGCGGCACGTCGACGGTGCGGACGCGGTTGATCGCGGCGCGGGCGGCGTATTGGTCGTGGTTGATGATCTGCAGGCGGACCAGCTGCGCCGTGAGGATCGCGAACAGGGCCAGCACCAGCAGGCCCAAGAGCCAGACCCGCACCCGGATCGACGGGCCGCCCGTTTCGGCGGGAGGGCGCGCGAGCCCGCCCAGGCTGCTCACGGCGGCACCGCCGCTCGGTCGCGGCGCTCGACGCCGAACCGGATGCGGCGCGACCAGCGGGCCGGCCAGTAGGCGAACACCGCGATCAGCGAGTTGGCCGCGACGCTCGGCAGCATCACGTCGCGCACCGCCTCCAGCCAGTTCACGCCGGTCGTCTCCAGTTCGACCGCGACGGCCAGCGCGGCGAAATGCAGCATCGACGCGACGGCGGCGAGGGCCAGCGCCGCCGGCCAGCCGGCCGCCGCCCCGTCGTTGGGGCGCACCCCGCTCCACCACAGCGCCGCGAACGCGACGGGGGCAAGCGCCGCCACGCTCTCCGCCATCCCCTGGAAGGCGAGCAGCCCCATCAGGACGCCCGAGACCGCCGCGGCGACCGCCGCCTCGCCGGGCCCGCGTTCGATCGCCCAGCAGCAGAGCACGGCCAGCAGCAGGTTCGGGCCGACTCCGAACAGGGGGAAGGCCGGCGCGAAGGAGGTCTGCGCGATCACCAGCAGCCAGCAGACCGCGATCAGCACCGCGAGGGACGCCGCCCGGCTCATTCCGCCGCCCCCTCCCCGGGCGCGCCGATCCGGCCCGCGGCGCTGACGTCGATCAGCACCTGCTCCAGCTGATCAAGCGGCGCGAGCGGCTCCAAGCGCACCGTCTCGAACGGGTCGTGCAGGCTGCCGGAGGAGGAGATCGCGCGGCCCAGCGGCAACCCGTAGGGGATCAACCCGTCCAAGCCGGAGGTGACGAACACCTGCCCCGGCTCGACGCCGGCGGTCCAGGGGATTTCGAGCGTCAGGTTGCCCAGCGTGTCGCCGAAGGCGACGACCTCGGCGCGGCTGACCTGGTGCAGCACGCGCACGGCGCTGTCGGGATCGGTGACCAGCCGCACGAAAGCGGTACGTTCGCGCACTTCCGCGACGACGCCGACCAACGTGCCGCCCGCGGCGATGGCGGGCATCCCGGCGGCCACGCCGTCGCCCGCGCCGAGATCGATCCCGATCACTGTCCGCAGCCCGGTCAGGTCGCGGGTGACCACGTTCGCCGGCAGCAGCTCGGCCGGCGACGACTCGATCACGTCGCGCAGCGCGAGCCGGGCGGGCGCGCGGATCTGCTCCTCCCGCAGCCGCGCGTTGCGGGCCTCCAGCTGCCCGATCCGCTCGCGCAGCGCCCGGTTCTCGCCCTCGAGGCGGCCGAACTCCTCGAAATCGTTGATCAGGTTCGAGATCGGCTCGGCCCACTGGCGCACCTCGCGCTGGACCGGGCCGAACAGGCCGGAGGCGGCATCCTCGGCCGGGGCGGCCCAGCCGGCCGCGGCGATCGCGGCGAGCAGCGCGACGAGCCCGATCAGCCCGGCCCAGATTTGGAATTTCCGCCGCCGCCCGATCCGCGTCACCCGATTCCCCCGCGTTCCGCAGATCGGCGCGCCCGCGGGCCCGCGATGCTCAGCGCCTCGCCGCGGCCGAGCGCAGCTGCTCCAGGGCGCCCGCCTCGGACAGCGCTTCGGTGCAGCCGCGCACCACGCAGGTGAGCGGCTCCTCGGCGATGTAGGCGGGAAAGCGCGTCTCGCGCGACAGCCGCCGGTCCAGGCCGGGCAGCAGCGCGCCCCCGCCCGCGATCGCGATCCCCTGCGTCATGGTATCCGCCACCAACTCCGCCGGCGTCTCCTCGATCGTCTTCTTCACCGTCTCGACGATCGTCGCGATCGGCGGCGAGATCGCGTCGCGCAGCTCGACCGCGGCGACCTCGACCGTCTTCGGCATCGAGCTGGCCAGGTCGCGCCCGCGGAAGGTTACGCTGCCCTCGCGCTCCTGCGGGTATGCAGACGCGCCCTCCAGCTTGATCCGCTCGGCGGTGGCCTCGCCGATCTGCATGTTGTGGACTTCCCGCGCGTACTGCGCGATCGTGCGGTCGATCTCGTCGCCGGCGACGCGGACCGAGGTGCTGACCACCATTCCGCCCATCGCGCAGACCGCGACCTCGGTGGTGCCGCCGCCGACGTCGACGATCACGCTGGCGATCGTGTCGAAGATCGGCAGCCCGGCGCCGATCGCGGCGGCGAGCGGCTCCTCGATCAGATGCACCTCCCGCGCGCCGGCCTGCTTCGTGGTCTCGTAGATCGCGCGCTTCTCGACCTCGGTCGCGCCGGAGGGCATGCCGACCATCACCCGCGGGCCGGTCATCCCCGCGTTGGCCCGCTCGTGCGCCAGGCGGATGAAGTGGTGCAGCATCCGCTCGGTCGCCTCCAGGTCCGAGATCACGCCGTCGCGCAGGGGGCGGATGGCGACGATGTGGGCCGGGGTGCGGCCGACCATCGTCTTGGCCTCCGCGCCGATCGCCAGCACGCGGCGGGTGCCGCGGTCGATCGCCACGACCGAGGGCTCGTCGACGACGATGCCCTGCCCGCGCACGGCGACGAGCGTGTTGGCGGTGCCGAGATCGATGCCGATGTCCTGCGCGAAGCGGCTGGTCAGCGCGCGGAAGGGGTTCCAAACCATGTGCGCCCGCTCGTGGCAACGCAGAAGGACGGGGCCGATGTTCGGAGGCCTGCGCCGCGGGCGCGCCGGCCGCCCCGGATCTGCGGGATCAATTCGCCGTGGGAACTCAGGGTATTCCGCAGGCCGGGCGGGCAGCCGGCGATCCGCGCCGTTATGGCGCGTCGGCTGCCGTTAGGTCAAGTTGCGCGGCTTCCGCCTCGGCCTCTTCCGCGGGTCCGGCCAGCTCCGCCGCCGCGGCTGCGGGATCGGTCAGCAGGCCTTCCAGCTTCGCCTCGTCCCAGATCGTCACGCCGAGCTCCCGCGCCTTGACCAGCTTGCCGCCGGCGGCCTCGCCGGCGATCAGCGCGTCGGTCTTCGCGCTCACCGAGGAGCCGACCGCGGCCCCGAGCCGCTTCAGCGCCGCCGTCGCTTCGGGGCGGCTCATGGCGGCGAACCGGCCGGTGATCACGAAGCGCAGGCCCTCCAGCGGGGTTTCCGAGGGCTCGTCGGAACGTTCGACGGCCATCTCGACGCCGGCATCGAGCAGGCGGGAGATCAGCGAGCGGTTCGCTTCATCGGCGGCCCACTCCGCGATGCTCTCGCCGATGATCGGCCCGACCCCCTCGACCTCGGCTAGCGTTTCGGCCGGCGCGTCCAGGATCGCGTCGATGCCGCCGAACGCATCGGCGAGCAGGCCCGCGACCTCGCCGCCGACGTGGCGGATGCCGAGCCCGATCAACACGGGCGCGAGCCCGCGCCGCTTGCTCCGCTCGATCGCCTCGATCAGGTTCAGCAGCCGCTTGCCCGGCAGGTACTCCGGGGCGTCCTTCTTCTTGCCCTTGACGCCGAGCCCGGGGATCGCCCCCAACTCCCCGCGGCGGGCCGGCAGCGCGTAGATGTCGGCCGCATCCGAGATGAAGCCCCGCTCGATCAGGAGGCGGATCAGCTCCCCGCCGAGACCCTCGATGTCCATCGCGCCGCGGCCGGCGAAGTGCTCCAGGCCGCGCTGGACGACCTCGGGGCAGGCGCGGTTGGGGCAGTAGGCCGCGGCGTCGTCCTCCTGGCGCGAGGCGGGGCTGCCGCAGACGGGGCAGGCCTCCGGCAGCTGCCACGGCTCCGCGTCCTCCGCCCGCTCGCCCGGCACCGGCGCGACCACCTGCGGAATCACCTCGCCGGCGCGGCGCACGATCACCGTGTCGCCCTCGCGGATGTCCTTGCGGTGGATGTCGTCCAAGTTGTGCAGCGTGGCGCGCTGCACGGTGACGCCGCCGACGCGGACGGGCGCGAGCACGGCATAGGGGTTGAGCGTGCCGGTGCGCCCGACGCTGATCGCGATCCGCTCCAGCTTGGTCGTCGCCTGCTGGGGCGGGAATTTCCAGGCGACGGCCCAGCGCGGCTCGCGGCCGACCGTGCCCAGATCGCGCTGCAAGCCGAGGTCGTCGACCTTGACCACGATCCCGTCGATGTCGAACGGGAGCGAATCGCGCCGCCGGCCCCAGCCCTCGCAGGCGGCGACGACCGCATCGATCGCCTCGTGCCGCTCGGTCTGCGGCGCGGTCGGCAGCCCCATCGAGCCGAACCACTGCAGCATTTCCCAATGCGAATCGGGCGCAGTTCCGCCGTCGTGCCAGCCGAGCTGGTAGATCGCCATGTCGAGCGGGCGCGAGGCGGTGATCGCGGGATCCTTCTGCCGCACCGCGCCAGCGGCGGCGTTGCGCGGGTTGGCGAAGAGCCGCAGCGGGCGCTTGCCCTCGGCCGCGCGCGCTTCGTTCTCCGCTTCGATCTGGGCGTTCATCGCCTCGAAGCCGCTCTTGGGCATGAAGACCTCGCCGCGCGCCTCGAACAGCGGGGGGAATTCGCCGGCCAGCTCATGCGGCACCGAGGCGATGTTGCGGATGTTCGGCGTGACGTCCTCGCCGGCGCGCCCGTCGCCGCGGGTCGCCGCCTGCACCAGCTTGCCGTCGCGGTAGACGATCGCGATCGCGAGCCCGTCGATCTTCGGCTCGGAGACGTAGCTGAACTCCTCGCGGTCGAGCAGCTCCGCCGCTCGCCGCCGCCAGTCGCGCAGCTCTTCTTCGTTGAAGGCGTTGCCGAGCGAGAGCATCGGCACGCGGTGCTCGACCGCGGCGAAGGTCGTCTGCAGCGGCGCGCCCACCTGCTGCGTCGGGCTGTCGGGCGTCTGCAGATCGGGGTATTCGTCCTCGATCCCGCGCAGCTCGCGGAACAGCGCGTCGTACTCCGCGTCGGGGATTTCCGGGTCGTCGAGCGCGAAATAGCGGTGGTTGTGGTAGCGGATCACCTCGCGCAGTTCTTCGGCGCGGTTGCGCGCGGCGAGCCGCGCCGCGTCCTCCGAGGAGATGCCGGTCCGCTCGGGCGAGGCCATGCAGCGCACTATACGAACGCGGGCCGGGGCGCTGGTACCCTCGTTGCATGTCCGACGCCATCGCCGGCCTCGATGTCGCCGTGATCGACTACGGCGCGGGCAACCTGCGCTCGGTCGTCCGAGCCGTCGAGCGCGCCGGCGCGAAGCCGGCCGTCGCAACCGACGCCGCGCCGCTGAAAGCCGCGGGCGCCGTGATCCTGCCCGGCGTCGGCGCGGCGGCCGACACGATGCGCAACCTGCGCGAGCGCGGCCTGATCGAACCGATCCGCGAATACGTGCTCGCCGATCGCCCGTTCCTCGGCGTCTGCATGGGCCTGCAAGCGCTGATGACCGTCTCCTACGAAGGCGGGGAGCACGACTGCCTCGACCTCGTGCCGGGCAGCGTCGTCCGCCTCCCCGAGGGCCGCAAGATCCCCCACATGGGCTGGAACCAAGTGACCGCGAAGCGCCCCTGCGCGCTGCTGTCCGGCGTGCCCGACGGGGCGCACTTCTACTTCGTGCATTCCTACTACTGCGACGTGGAGCGGGAAGAGGACGTCGCGGCGGTTGCGCGGTACGGCTGCGAGGTGACGGCGATCGTGGAGCGCGGCAGCCTCGCGGCGACGCAGTTCCACCCGGAGAAGAGCGGCGCGTACGGCCTGCGCATCTACCGCAACTTTCTCGCGGCCGCGGCGGGCGGGAGCTGAGCGCGGTGGAGATCCTGCCCGCAGTCGACATCCGCGGCGGCCGCGCCGTGCGCCTGATCCAGGGCGATTACGGCCGCGAGACCGTCTTCGACGACGATCCGACCGCCGCCGCGAGGCGCTGGATCGACGAGGGCGCGGAGCGCCTGCACATCGTCGACCTCGACGGGGCGCGGGAGGGCTCGCCGGTCAACGCGGCCGCGATCGAGCGGATCGCCGGCCTCGGCGCGCCGATCCAGGTCGGCGGCGGGGTGCGCGGCATCGACGCCTTCGAGCGCTACATCGAGATCGGCGCGGAGCGGGTGATCATCGGGACGGCGGCGGTGACTGATCGGATGTTCCTGGCCGCGGCGATCGAGCGCGCCCCGCAATCGGTCGTCGTCTCGATCGACGCCCGCGACGGGAAGGCCGCGCTGGACGGCTGGACAGGGACGAGCGGGCTCGCCGCGCCGGACCTGGCGCGCGAGCTGGCGGAAGCGGGCGCCGGGCGGTTCATCTACACCGACATCGCGAGCGACGGGATGCTGGGCGGGCACGACGCGGCCGCGTTCGCCGCGTTCGCGCGGGCGGCCGGACAACCGGTGATCGCCGCGGGCGGGATCAGCAGCGCCGAGCAGATCCGCGAGCTGCGCGAGGCCGGCGCGGCCGGCGCGATCCTCGGCCGCGCACTCTACGAGGGAACGCTCTCGCTGCCCGACGCCCTGGAGGCCGCCCGATGCTGACCAAGCGCGTGATCGCCTGCTTCGACGTCGACGGGGGCCGCGTCGTCAAGGGCGTCTCGTTCGTCGACCTGCGCGATGCCGGCGACCCGGTCGAACTGGCCGCGCTCTACGACCGCAACGGCATCGACGAACTCGTCTTCCTCGACATCACCGCGTCCTCCGACGACCGCGCCACCGTGGTCGACATGGTGCGGCGCACGGCCGACCGCGTCTTCATCCCGTTCACCGTCGGCGGCGGGCTGCGCAGCGCCGAGGACATGCGGCTGATGCTCGAATCGGGCGCGGACAAAATCACGATCAACACGGCCGCGGTCCAGCGCCCCGAACTGATCTCCGAAGGCTCCGAACGCTTCGGCGCTCAGTGCATCGTCGTCGCCATCGACGCCAAGACCGAACCCGACGGCTCGATGCGCGTCTACACGCACGGCGGCCGCCGGCAGACCGCGCTCGACGCGGTCGAATGGGCCCGCGAAGTGGTCGAGCGCGGCGCGGGCGAGATCATGCTGACCTCGATGAACGCGGACGGGCATCAAGACGGCTACGACATCCCGCTCACGCGCGCCGTCTCCGATGCGGTCAGCGTGCCGGTGATCGCCTCCGGAGGCGCGGGCAGCGCGGCCCACCTGGCCGAGGCGCTGACCGACGGCGGCGCGGACGCGGCGCTCGCCGCCAGCATCTTCCACTTCGGCACCTGCGCGATCATGGACGTGAAGCGCGAACTGCGCGACGCCGGCATCCCCGTGCGAATGGAGAACCCGGATTATGACGACGACCACTGAGCCGCTGCCGCAGCTGAAGTACGACGCCAACGGGCTGATCCCGGCCATCGTCCAGCACGACACGACCGGCGATGTCCTGATGCTCGGCTACATGGATGCCGAAGCCCTGCGGATGACGCTGGACAAGCGGCTGGTCACGTTCTGGAGCCGCTCGCGTTCGGAGTACTGGACCAAGGGCGAGACCAGCGGCAACGTGCTGCGGCTGGAGAGCATCCGCAAGGACTGCGACGTCGACGCCCTGCTGGTGCGCGCGCTGCCGGCCGGGCCGACATGCCACACCGGGCACGACAGCTGCTTCTACCGCGACTTGGGCGGGGAGTAGGGGCGGCGGCTATTCGACCGTCGGCATCATGCCGAAGCGCTTGTTGAAGCGCTCGACGCGGCCGGCGGTGTCGACGATCCGCTGCTCGCCGGTGAAGAACGGGTGACAGACGCTGCAGATCTCGATGCGGATGTCCTGCTTGGTCGAGCGCGTCTCCCACGAGTTGCCGCAGCCGCAGGTCACGGTCGCCGCGTCGTAGCCGGGATGGATGTCGGCCCGCATCAGTTCGCCCCGCCTTCTTCGCCTTCTTCGGCCAGCGGCAGCACGCTGACCTTCTTGCGCCGGCCCTTCGCGTAGGGCGAGAACTTGACCCGCCCCGGCGCGAGCGCGAACAGGGTGTGGTCGCGTCCCACGCCCACCTGCGGCCCGGCGTGGAACCGGGTGCCCCGCTGGCGCACGATGATGCTGCCCGCCTTGGCGAGCTCGCCGTCGAACAGCTTGACGCCGAGCCGCTTCGAATTGCTGTCGCGTCCGTTCCGCGAGGAGCCGACGCCCTTCTTGTGAGCCATCGCCTATTCCTTCTCCCCGTCTTCGCCTTCGGCCTCCGGCTCCTCCGCGGGAGCGTCGGCCGCTTGTTCATCGACCGGCGTTTCCGCCGCCTGCTCGTCGGCCGCGGCATCGGCGGCCTCGTCCGATTCGGCGGCGGCCTCCTCGGCAACGGGCGCCGGGCGCTCGGGCGCGGACCACGTCCGTTCGCCGAGGCTGATCTCGGCGATGCGCAGATCGGTCTGCAGCTGCCGGTGCCCGCGCAGGCGGCGGTAGCGGGTCTTGGCCTTGTACTTGAACACGTTGATCTTGCGGGCCCGCGTCTGGCCCACGACTTCGGCGGTGACGCTCGCGCCGTCGAGCACGGGCGAGCCGACCGACACCTCGCCGCCGCCGTTGACCATCAGCACGTCGTCGAAGGTGATCCGGTCGCCGACCTCGCCGGGCAGCCGTTCCACGCGCAGGCGCTGGCCGGGCGAAATCCGGTGCTGCTTGCCGCCGGTGCGGATCACGGCGTACACATCGGCGCTCATGTGTTGTCCAAACGTCCGGAGTCGGGAAGGTCGCTCCAGCGTAGCGCGGCCTCCGCCGACGGGCGAATTCGCGGTCAGTTGGGCGGCTTCTCCGGGTCGCTGCTGAAGCTGCTGCCCGAATTCCCGCCCCAGGCGAGGCCCGGCTTGGGCGGCATCACGGGTTCCGGCTCCTCGCCGCCCGTCCCCGCGGCCGGCGGAGGCGGCGCAACCGGCTCATCCGGCTCCTTGGGCATCTCCGGCGCCGCGTCGCCGGGGCGCCAGGCAAGAATCGCCTGCAAGTGCGCCCCGTCGATCGTCTCCGTCTCCATCAACCGCTCCGCCAGCAGCGTCAGCTGCTCGCGGTTCTGCCGCAGGATCGTGCGTGCCCGGTCGCGGGCGCGGTCGATGATCTCGCGCAGCTCTTCGTCGATCTGCTCCGCGACCGTCTCCGAGTAATCGCGCTGCTCGGAGATGTCGCGGCCGAGGAAGACCATCGACTCCTGCTTGCCGAAGGTGCGCGCGCCGAGCCGCTCGCTCATCCCCCACTTGGTGATCATCGCCCTGGCAATGGTCGTCACCTTCGACAGGTCGTCGTGCGCGCCCGTGGTCATCTCGCCGAAGATCAGCTCCTCCGCCGCGTGCCCGCCGAGCGCCGAGGCCATGAAGCCCTCGTAGTGGCTCTTGCCCGCCAGCCGGTTGTCCGACTCCGGCAGGTAGCGGGTGTAGCCGCCGGCCATCCCGCGCGGGACGATGGTGACCTTGTGCACCGGGTCGTGGCCGGGGATGTGGGCGGCGACGATCGCGTGCCCGCCTTCGTGGAAGGCGACGATCTCGCGCTCGCGCCCGACCAGCAGACGGCTCTTGCGCTCGGGCCCGGCCATCACGCGGTCGATCGCTTCCTCGACCTCCGCCTGGGTGACCTTCTTCTTGCTCCGCCGCGCCGCCAAGATCGCCGCCTCGTTGAGCAGGTTCGCCAGCTCGGCCCCGGAGAAGCCGGGCGTCTCCTTGGCGATCGTGCGCAGGTCGACCTCTTCGGAGAGCGGCTTGCCGCGCACGTGCACGTCGAGGATCGCCTCGCGGCCCTTGACGTCGGGCGCGTCCAGGATCACCCGCCGGTCGAAGCGGCCCGGCCGCAGCAACGCCGGGTCGAGGATGTCCGGCCGGTTCGTCGCCGCCACCACGATCACGTTCGTGTTCGTGTCGAAGCCGTCCATCTCCACCAAGATCTGGTTCAGCGTCTGCTCGCGCTCGTCGTGGCTGCCGCCCACGCCGGCGCCGCGCTGGCGGCCCACTGCGTCGATCTCGTCCACGAACACGATGCAGGGCGCGTTGCGCTTGGCCTGCTCGAACAGATCCCGCACCCGGCTCGCGCCCACGCCCACGAACATCTCCACGAACTCCGAGCCGGAGATGCTGAAGAAGGGCACCCCCGCCTCGCCCGCCACCGCCCGCGCCAGCAGCGTCTTGCCCGTCCCGGGCGGGCCGACCAGCAGCACCCCGCGCGGGATGCGAGCGCCCAGCGAGGCGAAGCGCTCCGGGAACTTGAGGAACTCGACCACCTCCTGCAGCTCCTCCTTGGCCTCGTCCGCGCCGGCCACGTCGTTGAACGTGACGGTCGGGCGGTTGGCGGTGACCAGCCGGGCCTTGCTCTTGCCGAACGACATCGCCTGGCTGCCCTGCCCCTGCGCCTGCCGCACGAAGTAGACGATCAGGATGATGATCAGCAGGAACGGCAGCAGGCTGATCAGCAGCCCGCCGATGTTGCTGCCGAAGCCGCCCCCGCTGCTCACCTGCACGTCGGGCAGGCCGGAGACCACGATGCCCTCGCGGCTGAGGAACTCGAAGAGATCGAAGTTGGCCTCGGGGATGTTGGCCTCGAACATGCGCCCGTCGCGGTATTCCAGCTTCACCTTGTCCGGCTGGACCTCGATCGTCTCGATCTGCGCCTTATCGTCCGTGAGCCGGCCCACCAGCGACTCGGTGCCGCCCAGCAGCCGGATGTCGGTCGAGCCGCCGCCGCGGGGGATCACGGCGAAGATGACGAAGCCCACGACGAGCAGGATCAGCAGATAGACGACGAAGTTGCGTCCGCCGAAACGGGAACCCATGGGCGCGGCCCTTCGGGTGCGGAGCGGACGCGGCCCATCCGGCGCGCCCCAGCCCACGCTAGCGAGCATACCGCAGCGGGCGCGACCTGATTCCGCAATCTCCCTGCCGCACTTGCAACATTTGTGCGATCATCGCTATCGTGGACGCATGTTCGCGCCAACCGCATCTCTGGATTCCGCCCCCGGCCCTTTCCACGTGAAAACTTTTCACGTGAAAAATCCTCCCTCCGCCCGGCGGCCGCATTCCGCGGCCCGGGAGCCGCCGCGCCTAGACTCCGCGCGGGCTTGGAGCGAGCGTGGCGAACCGGACGGGACAGCGGCCCACGCGGCGGCGCGAACTGGCGCTCTGGCGGGCCGGCGCGGCGGTGGTCGCCGGCGCCGACGAGGTCGGGCGCGGCCCGCTCGCGGGGCCGCTCGTGGTCGCCGCCGTCGTGCTCCCCCGCAACCGCCGCCCGTCCTGGCTCTCGGAAGTGCGCGACAGCAAGCAGCTCGCGCCGGCCCAGCGCGCCCGCCTCGCGCCGCTGATCCGCGCCGAAGCCGCGGCTTGGGCAGTCGGCGAAGCGCCGGCCGCGGAGATCGACGAGATCGGCCTGTCGCGGGCCTTGCGTCTCGCCTACCGCCGGGCGCTCGAGGAGCTGCGGGAGCCGCCGGATGTCGTGCTGGCGGACGGGAACGACCGCCTCGATCTGCCATGGCCGACGGAGATGATCGTGCGCGGCGACGCATTGGTGGCCTCGATCGCGGCCGCCTCGATCGTGGCGAAGGAATGGCGCGATGAGCAGATGGCCCAGCTGGATGCCCGCCATCCGCAGTACGGCTTTGCCCGCCACAAGGGCTACGGGACGCCCGAACACCTCGCAGCGCTCCGCCGGCACGGCCCCTGCGCCGAGCACCGCCGCTGCTTCGCGCCGGTCCGCGAAGCGGCCGCCGGCCGCCAGCTCGCCTTCGCCGCCGGATAGGGGCAGGCAGCGGCTCGGCCGCGCCGGCGAAGACGCCGCCTGCGCCTGGCTTTTGCAGCGCGGATACCGGATCTTGGCCCGCAACTACCGCCGGCCGTGGGGCGAGGCGGACATCATCGCTCGGGATCCCGGCGGGACGGCGGCGATCGTCGAAGTGCGCAGCCGCGGCGCGGAAGCGGCGGCGCTCGCGGCCTTGGAATCGGTGGATGCGGCCAAGCAGCGCCAGCTCCGCCGCCTCGCCCGCGGGCTGCTGGCGGAAGCGCGGCGGGAGCTCGACCTCCGCATCGACGTGATCGCGGTCGGACGGGGCGAATCCGGCCGGCTCGAAGTGCAGGCGCACCTCCGCGGCGCGGTCGAGGACGCACGGCGCTAACCTGCCCGCATGCCGATCTACGAGTACCGCTGCGCTGGCTGCGGCGCGATCACCGAGGCGTTCCACCGCTCGCTCGCCAAGGCGTCGCCGCCCGCCTGCGAAAGCTGCGGCGGCGCGGACGTCGCCCGCGTCGTCTCGCGCTTCGCCACGCCGAAGACCGAGTCGCAGGTGCTCGATCAGTACGGCTCGCCCGGCCCCGGCGCGGGCCCGGACGCCTACAAGGACCCGCGCCAGATCGGCCGCTGGGCCGAGGAGCGCTTCGACCAGATGGGCGTCGAAATGCCCGCCGAGGCCAAGCAGATGATCGACGCCGCCCGCGAGGGCGAGCTGCCCGCGCCGGTCAAGGACCTCTAGCCGCGACGTAACGGGGGCGGAATTGCCCGCAGAATTGGCGGGCGATACGCTCCCGCACGGTGCGCCGCGCCCGAACGATCCGGCGCGGCGCGTTCGACACCTTCACGAGGGGGTCACATGGAAGTGCTCATTTTCGCCGTCATCGCCGCGGCCGTCGCGCTGCTGTTCGCCGGCGTCCGCGTCCGCGACGTGCTCAAGGAGGGCTTGGGCAACGAGACGATGCGGAACATCGCGGTCGCGATCCAGCGCGGCGCGGCGACCTTCCTGCGGCGCGAGTACACCTTCCTCGCCGTCTTCGTCCTCGCCGTCTTCGTCGTGCTGCTCGTCTTCGTCGACCTCGACGTGCTGGACAAGTTCGACGACGCCAACGACCACCGCTGGACGTCGGTCTCCTACCTGATCGGCGCGATCCTCTCCGCCTCGGCCGGCTACGCCGGCATGCTGATCGCGGTGCAGGCCAACGTGCGGACCGCGGCCAAGGCGCAGGAGGGCCTCAACCCGGCGCTGCGCACGGCCTTCAACTCGGGCACCGTGATGGGAATGACCGTGGTCGGCCTCGGCCTGCTCGGCCTGGCGATCCTCTACCTGATCTGGCAGGACTACGAGCCGCTGGCCGGCTTCGCCTTCGGCGCCTCCTCGATCGCGCTCTTCGCCCGCGTCGGCGGCGGCATCTACACCAAGGCCGCCGATGTCGGCGCGGACTTGGTGGGCAAGGTCGAGGCGGGCATCCCCGAAGACGACCCGCGCAACCCGGCCACGATCGCGGACAACGTCGGCGACAACGTGGGCGACGTGGCCGGCATGGGCGCGGACCTGTTCGAGTCCTACGTGGGCTCGATGGTGGCGACGATGGCGCTGGCCGCCGTGCTGATCGCCATGCCGGACTGGGATTCCTCGCTGGTCGTGCTGCCGCTGCTGGTCTCCGGCATCGGCATCGCCGCGGCGGTGATCGGGACGTTCTTCGTCCGCACCGGCGAGCAGGCGGATCAGGGGCGGCTGCTCTGGGCGCTGCGCTTCGGCGTCTTCGGAGCCTCCGGGCTGGTCCTGGTCGGCGCGGCCATCGCGATCGCGCTGCTCGACTTCTCGGAGGGCCTGGCCACGGACAAGTGGAACCTCTTCTTCGCGATCCTCACGGGCCTGATCGCGGGGCAAATCATCGGCACCGTGACGGAGGGCTTCACCTCCTCCGAGGGCTTCACGCTGGGCGGCCGGCGCTGGAGCCCGACGGTGAACCTCTCGGGCCAGGCCGAGTCCGGAACGGGCCCGATCATCATCGGCGGGCTCTCGCTGGGGATGATGTCGACGCTGGTGCCGCTGATCACGATCGTGGTCGCCATCGCCGTCGCCTTCGCGCTGGCCGAGTTCTACGGCGTCGCCATCGCCGCGGTCGGCATGCTCGCCCCGCTCGGCGTCACGCTGGCGACGGATGCGTACGGCCCGGTCGCGGACAACGCCGGCGGCATCGCCGAGCAGGCCGGGCTGCCGCCCGAGGTGCGCGAGCGCACCGACGCGCTGGACCAGCTCGGCAACACCACCGCCGCGACCGGCAAGGGCTTCGCGATCGGCTCGGCCGCGCTGACCGCGCTCGCCCTGCTCGCCACCTACGCCATCACCACCGGCGTCGAGGTGTTCAACCTGCTCGACTGGAAGGTGATGATCGGCGTGCTGATCGGCGCGCTGATGCCGTTCATCTTCTCCGCGCTCTCGATGGGCGCGGTCGGGCGCGCCGCCGAAGCGATGGTGCAGGAAGTGCGCCGGCAGTTCCGCGAAAAGCCCGGCATCATGGACGGAACCGAGGACCCCGACTACGAGCGGGCGATCTCGATCTCGACCGACGGCGCGCTGCGCGAGATGATCATCCCCGGCCTGATCGCGGTGATCGTGCCGATCTTCGTCGGCGCGGTGATCTCCGCCCAAGCCTTGGGCGGGCTGCTGATCGGTTCCATCGCCGCCGGCTCGATGCTGGCGATCATGATGGCCAACGCCGGCGGCGCTTGGGACAACGCCAAGAAGTACATCGAAGAGGGCCACTTCGGCGGCAAGGGCTCCGACGCCCACTCGGCCGCCGTCGTCGGCGACACGGTCGGCGACCCGTTCAAGGACACGTCCGGCCCGTCGCTGAACATCCTGCTCAAGCTGATGTCCGTCGTCGCCGTCGTCTTCGGGCCGCTCTTCCTCTAGGCGGCGGCGCCGTCATCCGGGCCGTCGCCGTCCGGGCTGCGCCGACCGCCGGCGGCGCGGGCGCGGATCTGCTCCGCCGCGGCCTCGCCCGATGCGCCGGCGGCCAGCGTCGCCAGCACGCCGCCGATCGCGGCCCCGATCGCCAAGCCCAGCAGGTAACGCTTCATGCGCTGCTCCTCAACGGGATCGCTGCGTAGGCTTTGAGCCTAGCCGCACCGCCCGCGCAGCGCCGAGAGGAGAACCGCCATGCCCGCCGACGCCCACGCCGAGCCCGTGCCCCTCGACGCCATCGTCTCGCTCTGCAAGCAGCGCGGCTTCGTCTTCCCCGCCAGCGAAATCTACGGCGGCTTCGGCTCCACCTACGACTACGGCCCGCTCGGCGTCGAGCTCAAGCGCAACATCAAGGACGCCTGGTGGCGCTCGATGGTGCGCGAACGCGCCGACGTGGTCGGCATCGACACCGCGATCATCCAGTCGCCCCGCGTCTGGGAGGCCTCCGGCCACGTGCAGAACTTCCACGACCCGATGGTCGACTGCCGCGAGTGCAAGGGCCGCTTCCGCGAGGACCACCTGGAGGACGCGGAGACCTGCCCGACCTGCGGCGCGAAGGGGGCCTTCACCGAGGCGCGCGAGTTCAACCTGATGTTCCGCACCAACGTCGGCCCCGTCGCCGACGCCGCCGCGGAGGCCTACCTGCGCCCCGAAACCGCGCAGGGCATCTTCATCAACTTCGAGAACGTGCTGACGGCAACGCGGCGGCGGCTGCCGTTCGGCATCGCCCAGCAGGGCAAGTCGTTCCGCAACGAGATCGTGCTGGGCAACTTCATCTTCCGCACCCGCGAGTTCGAGCAGATGGAGATGGAGTACTTCGTCGCCCCGGAGGACGCCGCCGCCAGCTACGGCGAATGGATCGCCGCCCGCGAAGCCTGGTACGCCGAGATCGGCATCCGCCCCGAAAACATCCGCCGCGATGTCCACCCGCAGGAAAAGCTCTCGCACTACTCCGCCGGCACGACCGACCTCCAGTACCGCTTCCCCTGGGGCTGGGACGAGCTCGAAGGCATCGCCAACCGCACCAATTTCGATCTCGCCCAGCACGCGGAAGCCTCGGGCAAGCGCTTGGAGTACTTCGACCAGGAGCGCGGCGAGCACGTCGTGCCGCACGTGATCGAGCCCGCCGCCGGCGTCGACCGGATCGTCCTCGCCATGCTCTGCGACGCCTACCGCGTCGTGCCCGACGAGAAGGGCGACGACCGCGCAGTCCTCGCCCTCGCGCCCAGGATGGCCCCCGTCGCCGCCGCCGTCCTCCCGCTCAGCCGCAAGCAGCCCGTCTCCGATCTCGCCAAGCAGGTCTGGCAGGACCTGCGCCCGCATTGGACGACGCAGTACGACGACACGCAATCAATCGGCCGCCGCTACCGCCGCCAAGACGAGATCGGCACCCCCCTCTGCATCACCATCGACTTCGACAGCCTCGAAGACAACGCCGCCACCATCCGCGACCGCGACACCCAAGAGCAAGTCCGCATCCCCATCCCCGAACTGAAAGACGCCCTCCGCGACCGCCTGGGGTTCTGACCGGCCGGCAAGCGGGTAGCGTTGAGTCGCGCGGAGCGACGCGGAATGTCACATCCAAAGATCGAATCGATCAAGATTCAAGGGTTCCGTTCCCTCGCGGACGTTGAGCTGGCCGATCTGCCCGACGTGGCGGTGATGATCGGGCCGAATGGCTCCGGCAAGAGCAATCTCCTCAAGTTCTTCGAGATGATGAACTGGATGCTGCGGTCGTCGCAGCTGGGAATGTACGTCGCCATGCAGGGCGGTGCGGATGATCAGCTCTTCGGGGGCGCGCAGGTCACGCCGAGGCTGAGCGCGGAAATCGGAGTGCGTGCCGAGTCGGGCCTGAACGAGTACGGCTTCGATCTGGACTATGGCCAGCCGGACCGGTTCGTCTTCAAGGACGAGCGCATTCGGTTTACGCGACCGAGCTGGACGGACGCCTCGAACTGGCAGCATCTGGGCAGTGGTCGGACCGAGTCTTCCTTGGTGTTGGCGGGCGAATCCGATACGGCTGCCGGCTTCAATCCAGCCACGGCTCGATCGGTGGCATTCTTCATGCGCGACTTGCAGGTGTTCCATTTCCACGACACGTCCGATACGTCGCGGATGAAGACGAAGTGGGACGCGTCGGATTCGGTCTTCCTGCGCAATGACGGGGGCAACTTGGCACCGGTCCTCCTGCGGCTCGAGCAGCACGAGCCGAAGCGATATGCGGAAATCTGCCGCATCGCCCGGTGGATGGTGCCTGGTTTCGAGGAGTTCGTGCTGCGCGAGGAGTACGGCAAGGTGTTGCTCCGGTGGCGGAGTCGGCACTTCGACAAGGTGCTTGGTCCCCATCTGACGTCGGACGGATCGCTGCGGCTCTTCGCGCTGGCGACGCTGCTCACGCTGCCCGGAGACATGCTCCCGGACGTGATCATGATCGACGAGCCGGAGCTGGGGCTGCATCCTTCGGCGATCGCCTTGGTTGCGGAGATGATCAAGTCGATCGGGATCGAGCGCCAAGTGATCGTAGCTACGCAATCGCCCTTGTTCGTGGACGAATTCGAGGTTGAAAACCTGTTCGTGGCGGAACTTGCGGATGGGCGGACATCCTTCCGCCGCCACGGCAGCGAGGATTTCAAGGCGTGGTTGGACGACTACGCCACGGCGGGCGACCTCTGGATGAAGAATCTCCTGGGCGGACGGCCGTGATCCGACTCGGCATCGTCGTGGAAGGCGCCACCGAAGAGGCGTTCGTGCAGTCGATTCTCGGCCCTCATCTCCGTGATTTCCAAGTTGATGCCAAAGCGTCGTCACTCGGCGGGAGAGTGAGTCTCAGCAGAATCGTCAATGAGATGGTCAAGTTCTCGCACTCCTTCGACGCCGTGACATCGCTCATTGATTTCTACGGCTTTCAGGATCGCCCGGACGCCGCGGCCGATGACTTGCAGGCGCGAATCGATGGAGAACTGGCGCGGCGGGTGAAGCCCGGAGCGCGAGTGTTCTCTTATGTGCAGATGCACGAATTCGAGGCGCTGCTGTTCGCCGACGTGAGCGGCTTCGCCGTCATCGCGGGTGCGCCCGCGAACCTCGTCGTCCGGTTGCGCTCAATCCGAGCTCAGTTCCCGACACCTGAGGAGATCAACGATTCGCCCGCTACCGCTCCCAGCAAGCGAATCAGGGGAGAGCATCCGGGATACAAGAAAGTGGCAGGCGGTCGCGCGGTCGCGGAAGAGATCGGGCTCGCGGGCATTCGGGCGGAGTGCCCGCGGTTCGATGCTTGGGTTGCGCGGTTGGAGGCGCTCGGCGAGGCCGGGTAGAGGCGTTGGGATCCGGCAACGGGCGCGCCGGGGTCAGCCGGTGGGGGCCAGGGCGGCGACTTTTTCGCGGGCGGCGTCCTTGTCGTCGTACCACTCGGCGTTGACTTCGGTGAAGGCCTGCCACTCGTCGGGGACGTCGTCCTCGCTGAAGATGGCGGTGACGGGGCAGGCGGGTTCGCAGGCGCCGCAGTCGATGCACTCGTCGGGGCTGATGTAGAGCATGCGGTCGTCGTCGTCCGCGTGGATGCAGTCGACGGGGCAGACCTCGACGCAGGATTGGTCCTTGACGTCGATGCAGGGTTCGGCGATCACGTAGGTCATGGCTGGGCCTCTCGTCACTGCGGCAACCGCGGCGCGCCCGCGGTGTCTGCCCGCTGCACGATCCGTTATAGGGGGTACGGGCAGCGCGGGCAATACCCGCGAGGTGAATTCGGCGGATCAGGCTCCGGCGGCGGTCCGCTTGGGCGCGCCGGCGGGGCCGCCCGCGCCGTTCCGCCGGGCGGCGGAGCCGTTGCGGGATCGCGGCTGCTTGGGCGCGGCGGCGCGGGCGGGCGATGCGCCGTTGGCGGCGTGGAGGGCCAGGGCCCCGCGCAGGAATTGGCCGGTGTAGCTGCGCTCGACCGCGGCGACGTGCTCGGGCGGGCCGGCGGCGACGAGCTCGCCGCCGCGGTCGCCGCCGAGCGGGCCGAGGTCGATGATCCAGTCGGCGTTCTTGATCACGTCGAGGTGGTGCTCGATCACGACGACCGTGTTGCCGCCGTCGACCAGCTTCTGCAGGACGCCGAGCAGCGCCTCGACGTCTTGGAACGAGAGGCCGGTGGTGGGCTCGTCGAGCAGGTAGAGGGTGCGCCCGGTGCCGCGCTTGGAGAGTTCGGTGCTGAGCTTGACGCGCTGCGCCTCGCCGCCGGAGAGGGTGGTGGCGGGCTGGCCGAGCTTGATGTAGCCGAGGCCGACGGCGCGCAGGGTTTCGAGCTTGCGGCGGATGGCGGGGTGCGCGTCGAACAGGCCGGCGGCTTCGTCGATGGTCAGGTCGAGGACTTGGGCGATGCTGTGATCCTTGTAGCGGATTTCCAGCGCTTCGCGGTTGTAGCGCGCGCCTTCGCAGATTTCGCAGGGGACGGTGACGTCGGGCAGGAACTGCATTTCGATGGTGTTGTAGCCGTCGCCCTTGCAGGCTTCGCAGCGGCCGCCCTTGACGTTGAAGGAGAAGCGGCCGGGCTTGTAGCCGCGCATGCGGGCTTCGGGGACGGAGGCGAAGAGCTCGCGCACGGGGGTGAACAGCCCGGTGTAGGTGGCCGGATTCGAGCGCGGAGTGCGCCCGATCGGGGACTGGTCGATGTCGATCACCTTGTCGATCGCGTCGAGCCCGCTGATTCCGGCCATCGCGCCGGGGCGCCGGCGGGCGCCGTGCAGCCGGTGGGCGGCGCTGGCGTGCAGCAGGTCGTTGACCAGGGTGCTCTTGCCGGAGCCGCTGACGCCGGTCACGCAGATGAAGCAGCCGAGCGGGAATTCGACGTCGATCTGCTTGAGGTTGTGCTCGGCGGCGCCGCGCACGGAGATCAGGCCGCCGTCGCCCATCCGGCGGATGCCGGGCATGGGGATGCGCCTGCGGCCGCTGAGGTAGGCGCCGGTCATCGACTTGCGGTGCTTCATGATTTTGGCGGGCGGCCCCGCGGCGACGATTTCGCCGCCGTGCTCGCCGGCGCCCGGGCCCATGTCGATGATGTAATCGGCTGCCCGCATGGTGGCCTCGTCGTGCTCGACGATGAGGACGGTGTTGCCGAGATCGCGCAGCCGCTTGAGCGTGCGGATCAGGCGCTCGTCATCGAGCGGGTGCAGGCCGATCGACGGCTCGTCGCAGACGTAGAGGACGCCCATCAGGGAGGAGCCGATCTGGGTGGCGAGGCGGATGCGCTGGGCCTCGCCGCCGCTCAGCGTGGCCGCGGCGCGGTCGAGGGTGAGGTAGTCGAGCCCGACGTCGACCAGGAAGACGAGGCGCTCGCGGATTTCCTTGAGGATCTGGCGGGCGATCGTCAGTTCGCGGGCGGTCAGCGGCGACTGCTTGCCGGAGAGCCGCTTGACCCAATCGGTCGCCGTGGCGACCGATTGAGCGGTGACGTCGACGATGCTGCGCCCGTCGACCTTGACGGCCAGCGAATCGCGCTTGAGGCGCGCGCCGCCGCAGGCGCGGCAGGGGACCTGCATCATGAAGCGCTCGATCTCGGTGCGCGACCAGTCCGAATCGGTCTCCTTGTAGCGGCGGGCGAGGTTGTTGATCACGCCTTCGAACTGGACCTCGTAGCGGCGGGTGCGGCCGCGCTGGTTGACCCATTCGACCACGACGGAATCCTCGAGCCCGTAGAACATCGCCTGAAGCAGATCGTCGGAGAGCTCGTCGAGCGGCGCGTCGATGTCCTCCCCGAACGCGCCGAAGACGGCTTCGAGCTGGCGGCGGTGCCAGCCGTGCTGGGCGGCCGAGCGGGACCAGGGCGCGATCGCGCCCTCGGCGATCGACTTGGAATGGTCGGGCGCCACGAGTTCCGGGTCGACCTCCATGGTGATGCCGAGGCCGGTGCAGTCGGGGCAGGCGCCGTGCGGGCTGTTGAAGGAGAAGCTGCGCGGCTCGATCTCGCCGAGCGCGTACATGTCGCGGGGGCAGGCGAGCTGTTCGGCGAGGATGACGTCCTCCTCCGCGCCGTCCACGTTGATCCGGAGGATGCCCTCGCCGAGCTGGAGGGACTGCTCGATGCTCTCGGCCAAGCGGCCGGAGAGCGTCTTCAGCTCGGCGTCTTCGGCCGGCTCGGCGGGCAGCGCGATGCGGTCGACGACGACGTCGATGCTGTGTCGCTTGTTCTTTTCGAGCTCGATCTGCTCGTCGAGCGAGCGCACTTCGCCGTCGACGCGGGCGCGGACGAAGCCGCGGGCCCGCGCGTCCTCGAGCACCTGCTGGTGCTCGCCCTTGCGGTCGCGGACGACGGGGGCCATGACCAGGAGCCGCGAGCCGGGCGGGAGGCCGAGCACGTGGTCGACCATCTGCTGGACCGTCTGCTGGGCGATCGGATCGCCGCAGATCGGGCAGTGGGGGCTGCCGGCGCGGGCGAAGAGCAAGCGCAGGTAGTCGTAGATCTCGGTGACCGTGCCGACGGTGGAGCGGGGGTTGCGCGAGCCGGTCTTCTGGTCGATCGAGATCGCGGGCGAGAGGCCGTCGATCAGGTCGACGTCGGGCTTTTCCATGCGTCCGAGGAACTGGCGGGCGTAGGCGGAGAGGGATTCGACGTAGCGGCGCTGGCCTTCGGCGTAGATGGTGTCGAAGGCCAGCGAGGACTTGCCGGAGCCCGAGAGGCCGGTGATCACGACCAGCTGGTCGCGCGGCATCGAGACGTCGATGTCCTTGAGGTTGTGCTCGCGGGCACCGCGGACGGTGATCTTGTCGGCCGGCAAGGACGGGCTCCCGGAAGCGTCGAGGATGGGGCGCGCCCCATCGTACCGCACCGCGAATCCGATCCGCGGGCGCGCCGTCCCCCGCCCGCGGCCGTGCGGGTACCCTCGCGGGCGGGGGATTGGGCCATGACCGATCAAGCCGACGCCGCCGCGCCGCAGGGCGCGATGCCGCTGCCGCAGGAGCGGCGCCTGGTCCTGCTGGACGGGCACGCGATCATCTTCCGCGCCTACTACGCGATGCGGGACCCGCTGCGGCACAAGGAGACGGGGGAGAACACGACGGCGCCCTACGGCTTCGTGAACACGCTCCGCTCGGTGCTCGACGACCTCAAGCCCACGCACGTGGCGCTCGCGCTCGACGTGTCGGACGACACGACCTTCCGCAAGCAGATGTACGAGCCGTACAAGGCGCACCGCGAGGAAGCGCCGGATGATTTTCCCCAGTCGGTGCTGCGCTGCCGGCAGATCGCGGAGGCGTTTTCGATCCCGATCTACGAGGCGGAGGGCTACGAGGCGGACGACGTGCTGGCGACGCTGGCGGACCAAGCGGCCGCGACGGGGATCGAGACGTGGATCGCCACGCTGGACAGCGACTTGGTACAGCTGGTCCGCGAGGGGGTCGGCGTGTACATGTTCCGCCCGTTCAAGCGCGACGTCGTCCGCTACGACTCGGATGAGCGGGTGCGGGCGCGCTACGGGATCGATCCGATCCAGATGATCGACTACAAGGCGCTGGTCGGGGACACGTCGGACAACATCCCGGGCGTGAAGGGGATCGGGGACAAGACGGCGGTGAAGCTGCTGAACCAGTGGGCGACGATGGAGGAGGTGTACGCGCACCTCGACGAGGTCGCGCCGAAGCGGGCGCAGGCCAACCTGCGCGAGGGCCGGGAGTCGGCGGAGCTGTCCAAGACGCTCGCCACCATCGTCCACGACGCGCCGGTCGAGATCGATCTCGACGCGGCGGAGGTCGCCGACTACGAGCGCGAGGAGGTGGTCGAGCTGTTCCGCGAGCTCAATTTCCGCTCGCACCTCGAGTGGTTCGGCGAGTGGTCGGGCGCGTCGGTGGTGGCCGCCCCGAGCGCGTCGCAGGTCGAAGCGGAGTACGAGATCGTGCGCGACGAAGCGTCGCTCGCGGCGTGGATCGGACTGGCCGCGGAGGCGCCGCTGCTCGCCGTCGATTTGGAGACGTCCAGCACCGACACGATCGACTGCCGCATCGCGGGCTACGCGCTGGCCGTGGCGGAGGGCCGCGCCTGCTACATCCCGGTCCGCCACGCCGATGACGGCGAGCCGACGCTGCCGCCGGACGAGGTGCGCGACGCGCTGCGGCCGGTGCTGGAGGACGGGGCGATTCCGAAAGTGCTGCACAACGCCAAGTTCGACATGAAGGTGCTGCGGCGGGCGGGCGTGCAACTGCGCGGGCTGGCGGCGGACACGATGCTGCAGGCGTACCTGCTCAACGAGCAGCAGATCGGGCTGAAGGCGCTGGCGTCGACCCGGCTGGGCGTGGAGATGACGCCGATCGAAGAGGTGATCGGCAAGGGGCGGGCGCAGGTTTCGATGGTCGAGGTGAAGCCGGAGGAGGCGGGGCGCTACGCGGCGGCGGACGCGGACATGACGCTGCGGCTGGCGGCCGTGCTGGGGCCCGAGATCGAGGCGCAGGAGCAGCTGGCCGCGCTGCACCGCGAGGCGGAGCTGCCGCTGATCCCGGTGCTCGCGGAGATGGAGCTCGCCGGCGTGGCGATGGACGCGGAGGTGCTGGGCGATCTGGACGCGCGGCTCGACGCGGAGATCGCGGCGAAGACGCGGGAGGTGCATGAAGCGGCGGGGCGGGAGTTCAACATCGGCTCGCCCAAGCAGCTGAGCACGGTGCTCTTCGACGAGCTGGGGCTGCCCAAGACGCGCAAGACCTCGCAGGGCTACTCGACCGACGCGCAGCAGCTCGAACGGCTGGCCGACGACTACGCGATCGTCGGCCTGATCCTCGAATGGCGCGAGCTGAGCAAGCTGCGCTCGACCTACGTGGAGGCGCTGCCGCCGATGGTCAACGAGGGCACGGGGCGGATCCACACGGACTACAACCAGACGGTGGCCGCGACCGGGCGGCTCTCGTCGGAGAACCCCAACCTGCAGAACATTCCGGTGCGGAGCGAGATGGGGCGCGAAATCCGCTCCGCGTTCGTGCCCCGCGCATGGGACGGAGCCGACGACGTTTGCTTCCTCAGCGCCGACTATTCGCAGATCGAGCTGCGGGTGCTGGCGCACCTGTCGGGCGACGAGGGGCTGATCCAGGCCTTCCGCAACGGCGAGGACATCCACGCGGCGACGGCGGCGGGGGCCTACGGGGTGGGCACGGCGGACGTGCAGCCGGAGATGCGGCGGGTGGCGAAGATGATGAACTTCGGCGTGATCTACGGGCTCAGCGCGCACGGGCTGTCGCAGCGCTCGGGGATGGAGCGGGCGGACGCGCAGGCGTTCATCGACGCCTATTTCGGGCGCTTCTCCCGGGTGCGCGACTGGATCGAGGAGATCAAGGAGTTCACCAAGGAGCACAAATACGCGGAAACGCTGCTGGGGCGCCGGCGCTGGCTGCCGAACATCGAGGCGCGCAACTTCCAGGCGCGCTCGGCCGCGGAGCGGATGGCCGTGAACATGCCGGTCCAGGGCACCGCCGCGGACGTGATGAAGCTGGCCATGCTGCGCATCTCGGAGGGGCTGGCGGAGCGCGAGCTGAAGTCGCGGATGCTGATGCAGGTGCACGACGAGCTGATCTTCGAAACGATCGAATCCGAGGTCGGCGACGTGGCGGCGCTGCTGGACGAGGTGATGCCGACCGCGATCGAGATGGTCGTGCCGCTGCAGATCGAGATGAAGCGCGGCCCCAACTGGCGCGACCTCGCGCCGCTGCCCGCTTGAGGATCAAGGAGCCCGCCGTGCCCGATCACCCCGTCGTCGACCGAGAGCAGTGGGATCAAGCGCGGGCGGCGCTGCTGGCCAAGGAGAAGCAGCTGACGCGGCTGCGCGACGAACTCGCACGGGAGCGGCGGCGGCTGCCCTGGCTGCGGGTCGAGGCCGACTACCGCTTCCGCGGGGACGGGGGCGAGGTCCCGCTCGCGGACCTCTTCGGCTCCCGCTCCCAGCTCGTCGTCTACCACTTCATGTTCGGGCCGGATTGGGATGCGGGCTGCCCTTCCTGCTCCTTCTGGGCCGACAACTTCGACGGGATCGACGTGCATCTGGCGCATCGGGATGCGGCGTTCGCCTGCGTGTCGCGCGCGCCGTACGAGAAGCTGCGGGACTACCGCGAGCGGATGGGCTGGCGCTTCCGCTGGGTCTCGTCGGCCGGCGGCGGCTTCAACTTCGATTACGGGGCCTCCAGCGGGGAGAACGATGAATCGCCCGGCCTGAGCGTGTTCGCGCGGGACGCGGAGGGCGGCATCTTCCACACGTATTCGACCTACCAGCGCGGGCTGGACGCCTTCAACGGGGCGTACCAAATGCTCGACCTGCTGCCCAAGGGGCGGGACGAAGACGGGCTCGACTGGCCCCAGCAATGGGTGCGCCGGCATGATGAGTACGAGGCCGAAACGGAAGGGCACTGCGGATGAACACGCTGCGCAACACCTGGCGGATCATCAAGACCTGCTGGCAGGTGCTGAAGCTCGACAAGGAGCTGATCGTCTTCCCGATCCTCTCGACCTTGGGCGTGGCGGTGATCGCCGCGGTGCTGGCGGGGGCGTTCGGCGCATCGGGGCGGTTCGAGGACCTCCAGAACGTCCAGTACGGCGCGACCGACGTGATCGGCGCGCTGATCGCCTACTTCCTCGCGCTCTACGTGGTGATCTTCTGCAACGCGGCGCTGATCGCGGCGGCGCGGGAGCGGCTGGAGGGCGGGGATCCGACCGTGCGCAGCGGCTTCCGGGCGGTCGCGCCGATGTGGCTGGCGATCTTCGGCTGGACGCTGATCACCGGCACGGTCGGCCTGATCCTCAACGCGCTGCAGTCGGCCGCCAACGAGAACAGCGAGGGGGTCCAGCGGATCATCGCCAGCATCCTGATCTCGCTGATCGGTGCGGTCTGGGCCTACATCACCTTCTTCACGGTGCCGGTGCTGGTGGTCGAGCGGGTCGGCCCGATCGAGGCGATCAAGCGGTCGGCGGGGCTGCTCAAGCGGAGCTGGGGCGAGCAGCTGGTCTCGGGCTTCTCGTTCCTGATCGCCTACATCGCGGCGGCGCTGATCACCGCCATCCCGGCGGTCGCGGTCGGGATGGTCAGCGTCACCGCCGGCATCGCGGTCGGCGTCGTCGTGGGCGGGATCATGTTCGGCATCGTGGCGACGCTGGAGGGCATCTTCAAGGCGGCGCTGTACGAGTGGGTGACTGCGGGCAAAGGGGGCGAGTGGTTCGACCGCGATCTGCTGGAGGGCGCGTACGCGGCCAGGCCGGCGCGGCGCGGCTGGGGCGCCTGAGCGCGCCATGCCGGAGCTGCCCGAGGTCGAGACGGTCCGCCGCGAGCTGGAGCCGCTGATCCGCGGGCGCCGGATCGAGGACTTCCGGGTAGCCCGAGGGGCGTCCCGCCTGCTGCGCGGGGCGAGCGCGGCCGCCGTGCGCCGGCGCGTGGCCGGCAGGCGCTTCGCCGCCGCGGAGCGGCGGGGGAAGTACCTCGGCCTGCGGCTGGACGACGATTCGTTCGTGGTCGTGCACCTGCGCATGACCGGCTCGCTGCGCTTCCGCGAGGCGGGCGCGGCGCCCGAGCCGTTCTGCCGCGCCGTGTTCGCGCTCGACGGCGGAGCGGAGCTGCGCTTCACGGACGTCCGCAAGTTCGGCACCATCGACGCGGTGCCGGATTTCGCCGACGCGCTGCCCGCGCTGGGACCTGAGCCGCTGGACGGCGGCTTCACGCCGGAGTTGCTGTGGGAAGCGCTGCGCGGGCGCACCGCGCCGCTCAAGTCGATCCTGCTCGACCAGCGCGCGGTCGCCGGGATCGGCAACATCTACGCGGACGAGGCGCTCTTCCTCGCCCGCCTGCACCCGGAGGTTCCGGCCGGCGCGCTGCGCCCGGCCGAGCGGCGGGCGCTCCACGCCGCCATCGTGCAGGCGCTGCGCGAGGGCGTCGAGCACGGCGGCGCGTCGTTCCGCGACTACACGGACGTGCACGGCGAGGAGGGCGCGCAGCAGCACTTCGTCCGCGTCTTCCGGCGCACCGGCCAATCCTGCGACGAATGCGGCGCCGAGATCCGCCGCGGGATCGTCGGCGGGCGGGCGACGCACTGGTGCCCGCGCTGCCAGCATCCGCGCCAGAAGTCGCGGCAGGTGCGCGCGGCCCGCGCCAAGCGCCGCTGATCCGCCGTCCGCGCGGCGGGGATACCCTGCGCGGGGGGAGGCCTCATGCCGGCGACGCGGCCAACCGGGGGATACCAGCGCTCCGCCTACCGGGCCGAGCCGCGTGAGGGCGGGGTCGTGCTGGCCGCCTGCGGGGAATGCGGCGTCGAGTTCGAGGCGGAGGACGGCGGGGCGCGGGTCTGCGCGCCGTGCTTCGACCGCTCGCTGGAAGCGCTCGAGGCGGGCTTCCTCGAGTCTTATGCCAAGTTCGGCGCGAAGGGCCACCGCACCGTGGCCGAGGCGCTGTTCCGCTCGCAGGCGCTGGCCGATCCGGACGACCGCAAGCTGATGGGCATGCGGATCGTCGAGGAGTACCTCGGCGCGGCGCAGGAGCTGATGGCGCTCTACGTCGCGCTGCGCCGGCGGCGGCAGCAGCCGCTGATCCGGTCGTTCCTCGAATTCGAGCTCAGCGCCGCCTCGGTCGGCGCGTTCCGCGCGTTGACGATCGGGCGGACGCCGGAGGAGCTGATGCGCGACCTCGGGCTGCCGATCCTCTCCGACGTCGAGGCGGCGCGGGGCGAGATCCCGCGGCGCGACTGGAAGCAGTTCGCGACCGCCACGGCCTCCGTCGCGCACGGCATCGAGCGCGTGCAGAAGCTGGACCAGGGCGTGCTGCTGGAACTGGCCGACGGGCTCAAGTCGTCGTCCGCGCTCGCGCACAAGCTCGACTGGCTGCCCGAGCGGCGGATGAATCCGGACCAGGTGGCGCTGGTCGTGCTGAACTCCCGCCGCCGCGTCGTGCTGGCGCACGCGCTTTCGGTGCACGAGCCGCAGCTGGAGGTCTTCATCGACGCGATCGACAAGATCACCGCGGCGTCGCGCGACGCGATCTGGCTGTACCTGCACATGCGCGATGTGATCGCGCTCGAGGAATCGAGGGGCTGACGATGCACGATTCGCCGTTCTCGCTGGAAGGCCGGACGGTGCTCGTCTCGGGCGCTGGGCGGGGGATCGGCCGCGCCGTGGCGGAGCTGCTGGGCAGGCTCGGCGCGCACGTCGCGCTCACCTCGCGCACGGTCGCGCAGGTCGAGGAGGCGGCGGAGGGCATCCGCGCGGCGGGCGGCAGCGCCGCAGCGTTCCGCGCCGACGTGGCGGAGGTGGAGGAGCACGGCGCGCTCGTCTCCGACGTCGAGGAGACCTGCGGGCCGCTTTCGGGGCTGGTCAACGTGGCCGGCATCTCGCCCGTGCTGGAGCGGGGCGAGCGCGTCTCGGTCGAGGCCTACGACGCGATCCAGGCGATCAACCAGCGCGGCACCTACTTCCTGACCCAGGCGGTCGCCTCGCGCTGGATCGAGCGCGGGCAGGGCGGCTCGATCGTGACCATTTCGTCGGTCGGCGCGCAGTTCGGCCTGCCGCGGCAGGCGGCGTACTCGATGACCCGGGCGGCGGTCGAGGCGATGACCAAGACGCTGGCGGCGGAGTGGGCCGCGGCGCCGGCGCAGCCGATCCGGGTCAACTGCGTGGCGCCGGCGTTCATCGACACGCCGCTGACCGCGCCGATGCCGGGCTGGTACCGCGAGCGCGTGACCGCGCACACCGCGATGCGCCGGCTGGGCGAGGACGAGGAATGCGCCGGCGCGGTCGCCTTCCTGCTCTCCGACGCGGCCAGCTACATCACCGGCACGGTGATTCCGGTCACGGGCGGCTACGGCCTCTGGTCGCTCGACGCGCCGCCGGCCTAGGAGCGCGCAGATGGCCGTCGCCGCCGCCGTCCAATGGGCGCCGGGCTGGACGCTCGAGCGGAGCGTCGAGCGCGCCGTCGCCGCCATCGAGCAGGCCGCCGGCGAGGGAGCGTCGCTGATCGTCTTCCCGGAAACCTGGCTGCCGGCCTATCCGTACTGGCACTCCCGCTCCGCGCAGCGGAACGAGTTCAGCGCGCTCTACCGCCATCTCTTCGAGCACGCCGTCACCGTCCCGGGACCCGAGCTCGACCGGATCGGCAAGGCGGCGGCAGCGGCGGACGTGACCGTCGTGATCGGCGTCAACGAACGCGAGCCCCGCGGCGGCACGCTCTACAACACGCTCGTCAGCATCGGCTCGGACGGAGCGCTGCTCGGCGCGCACCGCAAGCTCGTCCCCACGCTCTCCGAGCGCCTGATCTGGGGGCAGGGGGACGGCTCCGACCTCGACGTCCACGACACCCCGGCCGGGCGCCTCGGCGGGCTGATCTGCTACGAGCACCACATGGCGCCGGCCCGCTACGCGCTGGCCGCGCTCGGCATCCAGGTCCACGCCTCGGTCTGGCCCGGCTGGGACAACCTCCACCCCGTGGTCGACGCCGCCACGCGCCAGCTCGCCTACGAGAACGCCTGCTACGTGATCGTCGCCCGCGAGGTGATGTCGGCCGACCGCCTGCCCGCGGGCACGCCGCTGGCGGAGGAGCCGTTCTGGGAGGCGAGCGGCGGCAGCGCGATCATCGCGCCGGGCGGCAAGTACCTGGCCGGGCCCGCGATCGGGGAGGAGACCATCCTCTACGCCGAAATCGACCCCGCGGCCACGATCGAATCCAAGCGCTGGGTCGACTCGGCCGGCCACTACAGCCGCCCCGACGTGTTCCAATTGCGCTGGAACCGGCGGCCCAAGCGCCCGCTGGAGATCGTCGACTCGTTCGACGGGGACGCGGATGCCTAGCCGGGCGCGGCGCGAGGAGGCGATCACGGCGGTGCCCGGCATCCGCGTCGGGCACTGGACCAGCAGGCGTTCGGCCACGGGACTGACCGTGATCCGCTGCGACGCCGGGGCCGTGCCCGGCTTCTTCTCGCCCGGCGGCGCGCCGGGCACGCTCGACACCGATCTGATGCGCCCGGAAAATTCCGTCCAGCGGGTCCACGCGGTGATGCTCACGGGCGGCAGCCTGTTCGGCCTCGAGGCGGCGGCCGGGGTCAAGCGGTACCTGCGCGAGCGGGGGATCGGCATGCGGCTGCGGCCGGATGCGCCGCCGATTCCGATCGTCACCGGCGCGGTCGTCTTCGACTTGGCGACCGGCCCGGACGCCCACCCCGGCCCGGAGGCGGGGCATCGGGCCGCGGCCCGGGCTTCCGCCGGCGCGGTCGCGCAAGGCAGCGTCGGCGCGGGCACTGGCTGCACCGTGGCCAAGACGGGCGCTCCCGGCACGCAGCTCAAGGGTGGCCTGGGCACGGCCGCGATGCGCCACGATTCGGGTCTTGTTGCGGGCGCGATCGTCGCCCT
The DNA here is from genome assembly GCA_965205165.1 of Dehalococcoidia bacterium. Classification (GTDB taxonomy): domain Bacteria; phylum Chloroflexota; class Dehalococcoidia; order Bin125; family Bin125; genus CBDESM01. Next base: position 2,305,777 of record OZ242037.1, on the reverse strand, counting down.
TAACGCCGTCGGCGACATCATCGATCCATCAGACGGGTCGCTTGTTGCGGGCGCGCGCGGGGGGCGGCCGGGCGAGATGCTCCGGGCCGCGCACGTTCTCCCCGCGACGCCCGAGTCAGAGCTGCCCGCGCAATCCGGCGGCGCGGCGGCCGGGGCGAACACGACGCTGGCGGTCGTCGCAACCAACGCCAAACTGGGCAAGGCGCAGGCCAAGCGGCTCGCGATCATGGCGTCCGCGGGCCTGGCCCGGACGATCTCGCCGGTCTTCACCGCCGGCGACGGGGACGGCATCTTCACGCTCGCCACCGGTGAGGTCCCGATCAGCGGCGCACCCGAGCTGATGACGCTGCTCGGCATCATGGCCGCCGGCGCCGTCGAACAGGCCGTGCTCAACGCCGTCCGCAGCGCGGAATCGCTCGCCGGCGTCCCATCAGTACGCGAATGGGCGTCCGCTTAGCAGCGCTGGCGCGGCCGCGGCTACTCGGAGACGCGGAGCGTCAACTCGCCCGCGATCACGCGGTGCAGCACGCCGTCGTCCGCGCGCACCAGCAGCGCGCCGTCCGTTTCAACGTCCTCGGCCTCGCCGGCCAGGTCGATCCCGTCCGCGCCGTGAACCTGCACCCGCCGTCCCAGCGTGGAGAGCCGGTTGCGCCACGTCTCGAAGATGCGGTGCTTCTCGTAGCCGTCGTACGCACGCTCGAAGGCGTTGAGCAGCGCGGCGAGCACGGCCTCGCGCGATTGCCGTTGGCCGAGCTCGACCATCAGGCTCGTCGCGGGGCGATCGATGCGCGCGGCGTGCGGGGCCGGATCGAAGTTCACGTTGATGCCGATCCCGACCAGCGCGTGGCGCGGGCCTTGCGCGCCCCATTCGCCCTCGATCAGGATGCCGCCCGTCTTGCGTCCGCCGATCTCCACGTCGTTGGGCCATTTCAACTCGGCGCGCAAGGGCGTCGCCGCCTCGATCGCCTCCGCCGCCGCGACGGCCGCGACGATGCTGAGCCGCTTCATCTGCTCAGCGGCGGGGCGCACCACCAGCGTCGCGTGGATGCTCTCGCCCGGCGGCGAGACCCAAGTCCGGCCCTTGGTGCCGCGCCCCGCCGTCTGCTCGTCGGCTGCGACGACCAGCCCATGCCGGCAGCCGGCTTCGGCTGCGCGTCGCGCGTCGTCCATCGTCGAGGTCGTGCTGGGCAGGTGGATCAGTTCGCGCCCGATCTCGCACGTCCGCAGGGCGGCTTCCACCTGCGCGCGATCGAGCAGTCCGTCGTTCGGCATCTCGCGCTTAACGAGCACGACCCCGGGGTGGGCGCCCCGGGGCCGTTGCGTTTGGATTTCGCCCAACGAGGGGCGACGGTTCAGCTAGGAGGCGCCCACCTCCACCGCTGGTCGGACCCTGTCGTTGGGCGAACGCTTGCTAGGTCCCAACTGCATCACCTCCTTCCTTGCGCACAACACTAGCACAAATCGAAGTGCCGGTGCGCAATGCACGGAGGAGAGCGGGATCAGGCGCCGGCGGTCACTTCGCGGACCGCGTCCTCGACGATGGTCAGGATCTCGTCCACCTGCTCTGCGGTCGCCACCAGCGGCGGGGCGAGCAGGTAGGAGTCGACGCGGGCGCGGGAGATCAGGCCGCGCTTCTGGCACGCCTTGAGCAGCTTGATGCCCATCGCTTCCGATGCGTCGAACGGCACGTCGTTTTCCGGGTCCAGCATCAGGTCGAAGCCGCACATGAAGCCGAGCCCGCGCACGTTGGCGACGTGCGGGTGCTCCTCGAGGCGGCGCAGGCCGTCCAGCAGCTGCGCGCCGCGGGCGGCGGCGTTCGCGACCAAGTTTTCGTCCTCGAAGATCTGGAGGTTGCGCAGGCCGACGGCGGCGGCCGTTGGCTGGCCGGCGTTGGTGTAGGCGTGCATGAATTTGCCGTCGCCGCCGGTGATCACCTCGTGGACCTTCTCGGAGAAGATCGCGGCGCCCATGGGCACGTAGCCGCTGGTGATCGCCTTGGCGATCGACATCATGTCCGGCTCGACGCCGAAATGCTCGAGCGCGAACCACTTGCCGGTGCGCCCGAAGCCGGTGATCACCTCGTCGGAGACCAGCAGCACCTCGTATTGGTCGCATATCTCGCGCAGGCGCGGGAAGTAGTCATCCGGGGGCGGGTGGATGCCGCCGGCGCCCTGCACCGGCTCGGCGATCACGGCGGCCACCGTATCCGGCCCCTCGCGTTCGATGGCCGCGACGATGTTGTCGATCATCACGTTGCCGGCGTCGATCCGGCCGCCGCCGGTGGGCTCGGCGTTGGGCGTGTCGGCGTTGACGATGTTGTCCATGCGCGGGCCGAAGTGGGGGTGGAACGCCTTCATGCCGGTGGCGAAGGTCATGGCCACGGTGTTGCCGTGGTAGGCCTCCGGGCGGGTGATGATCTTGTGCTTCTCCGGCCGGCCCAGGCGGCTCCAGTAGAAGCGGGCGGCCTTGACGTTGGTCTCGTTGGATTCGGAGCCGGAGTTGGTCCAGAAGACGGAGCGCATGTTGGGGTAGGCGAGGCCGACGACCTTCTTGGCCAGGCGGATGGCGGGTTCGTTGGTGTAGCCCTCGTAGGAGTTGGAGAAGCCGAATTTGGCCATCTGGGCGGCGGCGGCCTCGCCCAGCTCGGCGCGGCCGTGGCCGACGGCGACGTTCCAGAGCGCCGCGAGGCCGTCGATGTAGCGGGCGCCGTCCGCGCCGTAGATGTAGATCCCCTCGCCGCGCTCGAAGAGCACCGGCTCTTGGTGCCCGGACGGGTGGTAGAGCGGGTGGATCCAGTGGTTTAGGTCGTCCGCCACCAAATCGCGGTAGGTCGCATCGTCCATCGGGTCGCCTCCGGAGGCTCGAATCGGGAGTCGATGGTACGCCCGCGCAGGTCTAGGCGCTGAGCAGGCTGCGCAATTCGGCCCGGGCGGCGGCCGCGTCGTCCCACGGCTCGACCCGGTCGGCGTAGATCATCGCCGGCTCCGCGCCCTTGCCGGCGATCAGGACGAAATCGCCCTCGCGGGCGTCCGCGAGGGCGGCGGCGATCGCGCCGCGGCGGTCTGGCTCTTCGGCGAGGCGATCCCCGGCGCCGGCGGCCCGCATCGCGGCGGCGATCTCGGCGACGATGGCGGCCGGATCTTCGGAGCGGGGGTTCTCGCTGGTGATCCAGGTGAAATCGGCCAGCTCGGCGGCGACCGCGCCCATGCCGGCGCGGCGGGCCGGATCGCGCTCGCCCGCGCAGCCGAAGACCAGCAGCAGCCGTCCCTCGACCGCGGGGCGCACCGCCCCGATCGCCGCGCGGAGCGCGTCGGCTGTGGCCGCGGCGTCGACGGCGACGAAGAAGCCCTGGCCCTCGTCGATCGCCTCCATCCGCCCCGGCAGCTGCCGCAGCCCGGCCACGGCCCGCTGGATCGCGACCGGGCCGGCGCCGAGCGCATAACCCGCGCCGGCCGCGAGCGCCAGGTTGCCGAGGTTGTAGTCGCCCGGCAGCGGCAACCGCGCCGCCAACGCGCCCGACGGGAGCGCCGCGCGCACCGTCGTTCCGCCCGCGTCGCGCGAGAGCGCCTGCACCCGCACCTCCGCCTCTTCCCCGTCGGATGCGGTGACCAGCACGGTCAGGCGCGAGGTCGCGGCGGCGACCCATCCGCGCTGAGCGTCCTCGGCGCGGACGATCGCCCGGGCGTCGCCGCCGGCGAGGTCGAGCGAGCGGAACAGGCCGAGCTTGGCCTCGAGGTACTGCTCCCGCGTGCCGTGGAAGTCGAGGTGATCGTCGCTGAAGCCGGTGAAGACGCCGATGTCGAACCCGCAGTTGCGGACGCGCTGGAGCGCGAGGCCGTGCGAGCTGGCCTCGATCACGGCGTGGGTGCAGCCGTTGGCGGCCATCTCGGCGAGCAGGGCCTGCACGACTTCGGCTTCCGGCGTCGTCTCGCCCGTCTCGTTGCGCCGCCATTCGCCGCCGACGTTGAATTCGACGCCGTTGATCAGCCCGCAGCGATGGCCCGCGGCTTCGAGGATCGCGTGCGTCAGGTAGGCGGTCGTGCTCTTGCCGTCGGTGCCGGTCACGCCGACGACCTTGAGGTGTTCGGCGGGGAATCCGTGCCAGGCGGCGGCGAGGTCGGCCAGCGCGGCCCGCGCGTCCTCAACCTCGATCACCGCGACGTCGGCATCCGCCGCCTGGGCGGACCAGATCTCGCGCGCGTCGGCTTGGACGACGATCGCGGCCGCGCCGGCTGCGACGGCCTGCGCGATGTACTCGTGCCCGTCGGCGCGTTCGCCGCGGATGGCGACGAAGCAGGCGCCGGGGCCGGCCCGGCGGGAATCCTGCACGACCTCGGAGATCAAGATCGAGGCATCGCCGGCGGCTAAGCGGTGCCCGGCCTGCTCAAGCAGCGATGAGAGCGTGCGGGGCGGCATCGCGCCTCCGTTTCCGTTGCGGTGTCGCCGGGCCGCCTGTAAGCCGGGTTCTGTCGCCGCCCGCGCCGTTGCGGGAGCGGGCGGCGGGTGGCCATCCATCTGGAGCGCCGGTTGCCCGGCGCTTCGAGCGGCCTACCCGGGGACGGCGCGGGACGCGCCATGGTCCCCCTATTCGGCCTTGCTCCGGGCGGGGCTTGCCCAGCCGGCCGGTCGCCCGGCCGCTGGTGCGCTCTTACCGCACCATTTCACCCTTGCCGGCGCTCCCGAAGGGGCCGGCGGTTTGTTTCTGTGGCGCTTTCCGTCAGGTTGCCCTGCCTGGGAGTTACCCAGCGCCCTGTCCCGCGGAGCCCGGACTTTCCTCGACGCCGCCCGGAGGCGGGCGCCGCGGCCACCCGGCGGCCCGGCCCGCCCAGTCTACGCCCGCCGGCGGCGGGCGGCGTCGAGCGCCTCGTTGGCCAGCGCGTCGGCGCGGCGGTTGCGCTCGCGGGGCACGTGCGTCGCCTGGAAGCGGTCGAGCCGGTCGATCAGCGCCTGCAAGCGCTCGAACAGGGGCTTGAGCTGCCGGTTCTTCACCCGGTAACGGCCCTCCAGCTGGCGCACCACCAGCTCCGAGTCGAGCCGCAGCTCCAATTCGTCCGCGCCCAGATCCAAGGCGGCCTCGACCGCGGCGATCGCGCCGCGGTATTCGGCGACGTTGTTGGTCGCGCGCCCGATCGCCTCGCCCCGCGCGGCCAGCTCGCCACCATCCTCGCCGGCGACGACCATGCCCCAGGAGGCCGGGCCGGGATTCCCGCGCGACGCGCCGTCGGCCCAGGCGATCAGCTTCACGGCTACGCCCGCAGCACCGTCTCGACCGAGTCGTCGTAGACGGTGATCCGCTCGACCAGTTCGCGCAGCAGGGAGCGGCGCTGCTCGAAGCCGAGTTCGTCCCATTCCTCCCGCAGCCGCGCCATCAGGCGCGCCCGCCGGCGTTCGCGCTCGCCCTCCGACGCTTGGGCGGCGAGCCGCGCCCGCAGCGACGCGATCTCGGCCGATGCCGCCTCGTAGGCGGCGACCAGCGGCACGGCGTCCTCCGCCAGCCGCGTCGCCGAGGGGCCGGAGCGGGCGGCCACGGCCGCGGCCGCCGCCTCGTCCAGCAGCGCCGCCAGGCGGCGGTCGAGCGACTTGGCCCGCGCCTCCGCCCGCGCCAGCGCCTCCGCCGTCTCGCCGGCCACCGCCGCGGCGTCGCCCGCGCGGGCGACGCCCGGCCGCGCCCCGCGCCCGTCCTCGCCGCGCAGGTGCCGCAGCACCTCGGCCTCCAGCTCGTCCGCCTTGCGGGTGTGGTACCCGCCCACCGAGCGGTGCGCCCGCTCGCCGCTCTGGTAGTAGCGGTAGACCCCGCTCGCTTCGCCGCCGTCCCGCCGCGTCCAGGTCTGCCGCCGGGTCGAGCCCACCATCCGGCTGCCGTCCTCGCCGCACCAGACCAGCCCGGCGAGCAGGAATTCGCCCGGATCCGAGCGGCCGGGCGCGGTCCGGCGCGCCGCCATCCGCTGCTCGACCAGCCGGTGCTCGGCCGGCGTGATCAGCGCTTCGTGGTTCTTCGGCACGGTCACTCCGAAGCGGGTGTAGGTGCCCGTGTAGGCGCGGTTGCGCAGCAGATCGCGGATCGTGACCATGCTCCAGGGCCGCCCGCGCCGGGTGAGGTACCCCTCTTCGTTGAGGCGCTGCGCGATCTTGCGGATGCCCAGCTCCTGATCGAGGTAGAGGCGGAAGATGTAGCGGACCAGTTCGGCTTCGCCCGGCACCGCCTCGAGCCGCCCGTCCGCGCCCACCGCGTAGCCGTAGGGCGGGCGCCCGAGCGCCTGCCCGCGCACCGCCCGCCGGCGCATCCCGTCCCGCACGGGCGAGCCGCGATCCTCCGGGAACCGCGCCCGCCACCAGCGCAGCAGCCGCACCTCGTCGAGCGGGGCCCCGTCGAAGGTCTCGACCCGCGCGCCGCGGGAGCGCAGCTGCAGCAGCGCCATCGCCGCCTGCGGCGGTTCCGCTCCCAAGTGCGCCACCGATTGCACGGCCGCGACCGTGAAGCCCGGCTCGATGCCCTCGACGTGGTCAAGCAGCTGCGCGAACCCGCGCCGCTCGCCCGCGAGGTCCTTGTCGATGAAGGCGGCCGAGGCCTCGTAGCCGCGCGCCTCGCAGAAGGCGAGGAACCTGGAGTTCTGCTCGGCCAGCGTCGCCCGCCCGTCCGATTCGTCCAGTGCGGGTTCGCTCAGGTAGCCGATCGCCTGCACTTCGCCGCCCCGCTCCAGCGCGCTCCGGCCGCCGGCGTCAGCTGACGCGCACGAGGCAGCCGCAGGAGGGGCACTCGACCGGCCGCACCGCGCGCCGCGCCCGCGTGATCACCATCGTCGGCAGCGACAGCCGGCATTCGCCGCAGACGCCGCCCGCGACGGCCGCGACGACGCGCGGCCCGCGCCGCCGGTAGCCGTCGTAGGTGGCCAGATCCTCGCCGTCGAGCCGCCGCCGCTGCGCTTCGACCCGCTCCGTCAACTCGGCCGCCTCGACCTCGGCCTTGGCCTTGGCTTCGGCCAGCTCCGCCTGCCGCTGCTCCCAGTTGGAGGCGGTCGCCGAGCGCATGTTGCGCAGCCACCGCTCCGCCGCGACCGCGGCCTCCAGCGCCCGCTCGGCGGCCAGCGCCCCGTCGCGCATGGGCACGATCTCCTGGCGCTGCGAGTAGAGGTCCGCCTGCAGCTCCTGGAGCACGCGGTGCTCGCTCTCGGCGCCGCCGTACAGGCGCTTGTCGGTCGCCTCGATCCGCCGCTCGGCCGTCTCGACCTGGGCCCGCGCCTCGCGCAGCCGCAGATCGGCCTGCTTCGCCGATTCGGCCTGCGCCTCGATCTCCGCGTCGAGCGCCTCCATGAACGGCGGCGGGCCGATCTGCGCCGTCGCCGCCTCCAGCGCGCGCATCGCCGCATCGCGCAGCAGGTCGATCTCCTGCAGCTCCTGCATCCCCTCGAGGTCCATTGCCAGCTCCGACGCCGCTGCTTGCCGCCGGGCCCGCGCCGGGCCCCTCGCGCCGCAGTCTATCCGAACACCCGCGATTTCCCCGCTGGTACGCTCGCCGCATCATGCCCGCAAAGCAGCCCTCCGGCGCCGTCCGTCCGCAGCCCCGGACGACCTCGTCGCTCGTCCTCAACGTCGCCGCGCTCTTCCAGGAATCGATCGGCGCCGCGCGCGAGTACGAGATCGCCGGCGCGCCGGTCCGGATCGACGGCTGCGAAACCTCGCTCGGCGGGCGGCTCCGCCTGCTGCGCACCGACCGCACGATCCTCGCGTCCGCCTCGCTCGCCGCCGCGGTGCCCGACATCTGCGCGGCCTGCCTCGAACCGATCTCGCTGGATTTGGCGCTAGAGTTCGAGGAGGAGTTCTGGCCGCCGCTCGACGGGGACGGGGACGGGATCCCGCCCGAACGGGAGGGCTTCCCGATCATCGACAGCGAGATCGACCTGGCCGAACCGGTCCGCCAGTACGCGCTGATGGCCCGGCCTATGAGCCCGCGCTGCGGCGACGCCTGCCCCGGCGCGGCGGGCCCGGCCGAGGCCGAGCCGCCCGTGGACGGCCGCTGGGCGCCGCTGCTGGCGCTCCGAAGCGAAACCGGCGGCTCCGCCGCCGCGCCGAGATAGGAAACCGCCGATGCCCCCGCTTCCCAAGCGCAAGTACGCCAAGACCCGCCAGCGCCTGCGCCGGCAGCACCACCGCGTGCAGCGCCCCAAGCTGGTCATGTGCCCCGAATGCAACAACATGCGCCAGGCGCACCACATCTGCTGGGCCTGCGGCATCTACAACTCCCACGCCATCATCAACTTCGACGAGGACTAGCGCGTGCCCGCCGCTTGGCTCTTCCCCGGCCAAGGCGCGCAGCAGGTCGGCATGGGCCGCGACCTCCGCGACGCCTCCCCCGCGGCCAGGGCCGTCTTCGATCAGGCCGATGAGGCGCTCGGCCGGCCGCTCTCCGAGATCATCTTCGAGGGGCCGGACGAGGAGCTGCGCAAGACGGTGAACACGCAGCCGGCGATCCTGGTCGTCAGCATCGCGGTGTTCGAGGCGGCCAGGGCCGCCGGCCACGAGGCGCTCGTCGGGCCCCCCGCCTGCGCGGCCGGCCACAGCCTCGGCGAGTACTCGGCCCTGGCCTGCGTCGGCGCGCTTTCCACCGCCGAGGCCGTCCGCCTCGTCCAGAAGCGCGGCGAGCTCATGCAGGCCGCGGGCGAACAGAACCCCGGCACGCTCGCCGCCGTCCTCGGCTTGGACGAGCCCGAAGTCGAAGCCGTCTGCGCCGAAACCGGGGCCGAACTCTGCAACATCAACGCGACCGGCCAGATCGTGATCGGCGGGCCGCCGGAACGGGTCGCGGCCGCCTCGCGGCTGGCCGAGGAGCGCGGCGCGCGCCGCGTCGTCGCGCTCAACGTCGGCGGCGCGTTCCACACCTCGCTGATGCAGCCCGCCGCGGACGCGATGCTCCCGATCCTCGAAGCGGCCGAGATCGCCGACCCGGCCGTGCCGGTGATCGGCAACGTCGACGCCGCCCCGCTCGCCAGCGCCGGCGAGCTCCGGGCGGACCTGATCGCGCAGATCCGCAAGCCCGTCCGCTGGCGCGACTCGGTGCTCCGCATGCAGGGGATGGGCGTCGACCGCTGGGTCGAAATCGGCCCCGGCAACGTCCTCGCGGGCCTCGTCCGGACCACGCTCAGGCCGGAGAAGCCGGAGCTCGTCAACATCGGCGACGCGGCCTCCGCCGGCGCGGCGCAGGGCGCATGACGGACGCGGCGGACGCGCCCGGGCGGCCCGCCGTCCGCCGCATCCCGGCCCGCACCCGCGCCTTCGAGTCGCTCTTCGAATCGACCTTCCAGCGCGCCACCGCGCTCGACGCCTACCACCGCCCGCGCCCCGCCGCGGAGCCGCTCGATCCCGCCGAATTCGAGTACGGCGAGGATCTCGTGATCGGGGTCGCCTCGCGCCTGCGCGAGATCGACGCGATCCTGGACGACGCGGCCGACCGCGACCTCTCGCAGATGCCGCTGGTCGACCTGACGGTGCTGCGGATTGCGCTGTATGAACTGCTATTCAATAATGAGCGGCGCAGCGAACTGCCCGTCGTCCGCCGCAACATCGTGGTCAAGGAGGCGGTCGCGCTGGCCAGGCGCTACGGCGCCGACGGCAGCCGCAGGCTCGTCAGCGGCATGCTCGGCGCCATCGCCCGCAGCCAGCTCGACCAGCCCGCACCAGCGGAAGCACCGGACCCACCGGCAGAAAAGGCGGAACACGTGGCACTCTTCGACAAAGTCAGCAAGATCATCGAGGACCAACTCGGGGCCGACCCCGGCGACATCACCCTCGAAGCCTCGTTCGTCGACGACCTCGGCGCCGACTCGCTCGACTTGGTCGAGCTGATCATGTCCTTCGAGGACGAGTTCCGCGACGTCGCGCCCGACCTCGAAATCTCCGACGAGGACGCCGAGAACATCGCCACCGTCGCCGACGCGGTCAACTTCCTCAAGGAGAAGGGCGTGCCCGAGGACGCCTGATCGCGCCAAGGGGCGCTTGACGGAACTCCGCGGTCGCCGACCGGTGATCCGATACGCTGATTCCGCGTTCCCCGCCGCTCCGGCGCGGGACGCCGCGGTGATCGCATGAACATCTTCGGCGTCGGCATCCCGGAACTGCTGATGGTGCTGCTGCTGGCGGCGATCATCTTCGGCCCCGGCCGCCTGCCCGAATTCGCCGGCCAATTCGGCCGCGCCGTCCGCGAACTGCGCGAGTACGCCCGCGACTTCCGCGACGAGTACCTCACCGACTTCGAGGAGATCCGCGAGGAGATGGTCGAGGTGCGCATGGACCTCGAGGCCACCGAGGGCGACATCCGCACCGACCTCGCGGAAACCGGCGATGAGCTCCGCCTCGCCGTCCGCGACGCCGAAGAGGCCGCGGGGGAAGCCGTGGACTCCGCCAAGGGCGGCGAACAGCCGCCCGCCGAAGCGCCGGCCGCCGCCGAACCGGAACCGCGGGCCGAACGCCGGGCGCGCCGCCGGCCGATCGTCCGCCGCCGCGCCGCCGAGGGCGGCGATCAGCCCGCCGCGCCCGCCCGTCCGTCCAACGTGATCGCCCTCCGCCGCCGGCGCGAGGACTAGCAGCCCGCGCAGATGGCGACCCGCGCGTTCGAGCAGGAGGAGCCGCCGCCCGATGCGGTCGAGCCCGAACTGATCGAGGACGAGGAACCGGAGGGCGGCGCGCCGCTGACGCTCGGCGAGCACCTCACCGAAATCCGCCAGCGCCTCACCGTCGCCACCCTCACCGTCGTCCTCTTCACCGTCGTCGCGCTCGTCTTCGCGTCGAACATCCTCGACTACCTGCTCGAACCGGGCCGCAACGCCGATCCGGATTTCCGCCCGATCTACACGGAACTGCTCGGCTACGTCGGCGCCTACATCAAGATCAGCCTGCTGCTCGGCCTGGCCGCCTCGATGCCCGTGATCATCTACCAGATCTACGCCTTCCTCCATCCCGGCCTCACCCGCAGCGAGCGCAAGTGGATCATCCCGATCGTCGCGCTGGCCACCGTCGCCTTCGCCGGCGGCGGCGCGTTCGCCTTCTACGTCGGCTGGCCCCCCGCGCTCCTCTTCCTGCTCAACTTCGGCTCCGACATCGCCGAGGCGCAGGTGCGGATCAACAACTACGTCGACATGCTCACCCGGTTCATGCTCTGGACCGGCGTGATCTTCGAGATTCCGCTCTTCCTCATGGGGCTCGGCGCGTTCGGGCTCGTCACCGCCAAGCGGCTGCTGCGCATGTGGCGCTGGGCCATCATCGGCGCGTTCGTACTCGCCGCACTCGTCACCCCCTCGATCGACCCCGTGACCCAGGCTGCCGTCGCCGTCCCCACCATCGGCCTCTTCGCGCTCGGCGTCCTCCTCGTCCGCATCGTCGAAACCCGCCCCATCATCCCCGTCGTCGAGCCGAGCCTCCCGCCCGAAGACGGGGAAGATGAAGAGGCGCAGGGCCGCTGATCTCCGACGGAACAACCTACGCGCCTACAATCGCGCCCATGCAGCCCGAGCTGGTCCAGGACCTCAACCTCCGCGTCGCCGATTGCAACGCCTGCCGCCTCTGCGAGACCCGCACCCGCACCGTGCCGGGCAGCGGCGACCCGGAGGCCGAACTGATGCTGATCGGCGAGGGGCCGGGCTTCCACGAGGATCAGCAGGGGGTCCCCTTCGTCGGGCGCGCCGGCGGGCTGCTCGACGAATGCCTCGCGCACATCGGCCTCGACCGCTCCCGCGTCTTCGTCACCAACGTCGTCAAGTGCCGCCCGCCCAACAACCGCGACCCGATGCCGGACGAGATCGAGGCCTGCGAGGTCTACCTCGCCGAGCAGCTGCACGGCATCCGCCCCAAGCTGATCGTCACGCTCGGCCGCTTCGCCACCCAGTATTTCCTGCCCGGCGCGACGATGTCGCGCACCCGCGGCCGGGTGATCAACGCCGCCCCCTGGCGCGTCCTGCCGGTCTACCATCCCGCCGCGGCGCTGCGGAACCCCAACCTGCGCGGCGTCCTCTTCTCCGATTTCGAGGCGATCCCCGCGCTGCTCGCCGAATCCGCCCGGCCCGATCCGCTCGCGCCGGCGGCCGGCGCGCCGGCCGAGCCCGAGTCCGCCGCCTCGCAGCCCTCGCTGCTCTGACCCGATTGGACGCCACGTGAACGATCCCGCGCCCGGCGTCCTCCGCATGATCCCGCTCGGCGGACTCGGCAACATCGGCCGCAACATGATGGTCTACGAAACCGCGGAGGACATGGTCGTCGTCGACGCCGGCCTGATGTTTCCCACCGACGAAATGCACGGCGTCGACTACATCATCCCCGACGTCTCCTACCTCGAAGAGCGCCGCGGCAAGCTGCGCGCCTACCTGATCACGCACGGCCACGAGGACCACATCGGCGCGCTCCGCTTCCTCCTGCCGTCGCTGCCCGCGCCGATCTACGGCGCGCCGCTCACCCAGGGCCTGATCAAGGCCAAGCTCGACGAGGCCGGCCAGCTGGATGCCAAGCAGGCCGTGATCAACGCGGAGAGCGAGTACCGCTTCGGCGAGATCTCGGTCGAGTTCTTCCCCGTCGCCCACTCGATCCCCGATGCCTTCGGGATCGCGCTCGACACCTCCGCCGGCCTGATCGTCCACACCGGCGACTTCAAGATCGACCACACGCCGGTGATGAGCGAACCCACCGATCTCGGCCGGCTCGCCGAGTACGGCGCCGAGGGCGTGCGCCTGCTCTGCAGCGATTCGACCTACGCCGACCGCCCCGGCTCGACGCCGACCGAGACCCTCGTCGGAGACGCGCTCCGGCAGACCCTGCTGACCGCCCCCGGTCGCGTGATCATCGCCACCTTCGCCTCCCAGATCGCCCGCGTCCAGCAGATCATCGACGGCGCGGCCGCCGCCGACCGCGTCGTCTTCCCCACCGGCCGCTCGATGGAAAAGAACATCCGCGTCGCCGCCGACCTCCGCTACCTGTCCTTCGACGAGCGCCGCGTGCGCGACATCTCCGACCGCGGCAGCGTCCGCCCGGAGCGCTCCGTGATCCTCTGCACCGGCGCGCAGGGCGAGCCGATGTCCGCGCTCTCGCGCATGGCCTCCGGCGGCCACCGCGACGTCAAGCTCGAACCCGGCGACACGGTCGTCCTCTCCTCCAGCCCGATTCCGGGCAACGAGGCGGCCGTCAACATGACCATCGACAACCTCTACCGCGCCGGCTGCAACGTGCTCTACGCCGGCGCGCCCGGCTGCGATCACGTGCACGTCCGCGGGCATGCGGCGCAGGAGGAGCTCAAGACCGTGATCAGCCTCGCCCGCCCGCGGGCCTTCGTGCCGATCCACGGCGAGTACCGCCACCTCTCGATGCACGCCCGGCTGGCGCGGGACATGGGCGTCCACCCGGACGCCTGCCACATCATGCTCGACGGGCAGGTGCTCGAACTCGACGCGGAGCGCTCCGAGGTCGTCGACCGGGTCCAATCCCATTACATCTACGTCGACGGCGTCAACGTGGGCGGGGTCGACCAGGCCGTGATCAGCGACCGCGCCCACCTCGCCCGCGACGGCGCGGTCATCGTCGTCTTCCCCTTCGATCACCGCACCGGCCGGCTGGTCGGCGAAGTCGACGTCCATGCCCGCGGCTTCGCCGAACTCGATCACTCGCCCCAGCTCCGCGACGGCGCGGTCGAGGTCGTCCGCAAGGCGCTGCAGAAGCACTCCGGGCCGGTCGAACTGCACGAGGTCGAGAACCAGGTCTCGAAGACAATTTCCAGATTTTTGTCAACCCAGACCAAGCAACGGCCTATGGTGATTCCCGTGGCGGTCGAGGTCTGAACGGTCGGCGGAGCGGCGCGCCCCCGCGTGCCCGCCCGGAGTGTCCCCTTTCGGCGTTCAGATCCGCGGGTCCGACGGGAATCCGCCCATGGCGCTCGACTCCACCGCTCATTCCGGCGCTGATTCCCGCCCCGTCGTTGGCATCCGCGACGACCGCGACATCGCCCGAGTCGCGGCGGCCGTCTGCGCCGCCTCGCTGACCGTGCTCTTCCTCGCCTGGCTCTCGCTCGCCGCGGCCCCGCTGCACGACCTGCGCTCAGCCCTGCTCGAAACCTTCGGCCTCGGCGCGTACATGGCCGCGCTCTTCATCATCGCCGGCGCGGCCGCGCTCGCGGTCGGCGTGCAGTTCGACGCCCGCCGCGCCAGGTTCGCCGCCTCCGCCGCAGCGCTCCTGCTCGCGCTCTGGGGACTGATCAGCTTCGCCTCCCCGGCCGTCGCCATCGGCGGCGTCGACCTCTCCCACACGACCGCCGGCGGCGCGATCGGCGCGGCGATCGGCAACCCATTCGGCCTTCCCGCCGCCGCCCTGATCATCGCCGCGATCGTGCTCGCCTTCCCGCGCCGTTCGCGCGAGTGCTCGTTGATCGCGCTTGGCGCGAGCGGCCGCTGGCTCTCCCGCTCCGGCCGGGCCATGCTCGACATGCTGGGCCGCAGCACGCCGGAAATGGTCCAGACCCACCGCACGCTGCCACCGCCCCCGCGCGCCGTCGACGAAACCTACGCGCCCACCGCCGTCCCGCCCGTCCACACCGCCGCCGCATCGGCGCTGCCCCCAGGCATCGAGGCGCTCCCGTCCTCCAATGAGCGCCAGCCGGCCGCCGGCCCATTCGGCGGCGAGTACGCGCCGCTCCCGGCCGCGTCCGAGTACCGCGTGGACACCGTCGTCATCCCCGAATCGGCGACGTTCCGCCCCCGCGCCTTCGTCCCCGCGGCGCGGGCCGCGCCGGCGCCCGCGCCCGCAGCCTCCGCCGATGCCCACATCCCGGAATCCGCCGGCGCGCGCACCCTCCTCGATCCCGAACCGCAGCAGGAAGCCGAGCGGATCCCCGATCCCGCCCCCGAACCAGTCGCCGAACCGGCGGCGGAACCGCCCGCGCCCGCCGCCCCGCCGCAGCCGCTCGAACCCGTCACCCGCGACGAGATCGACGCCGCACGGCCGGCGCCCGCGCCGGCAGCACCGCCGCTGGACCCGAGGCAGCCCGCGCGCACCCTCGCGCGCGTCGCCAACGACGGCTGGCGCTTGCCGTCCATCGACCTGCTCGACGAAGACCCGCCCGACGACGAAGTCCGCAACGGCACCGAGGAGGCCGCCCGCATCATCGTCGAAACGCTCGCCTCCTTCGGCGTCGACGCCTCCGTCACACAGATCAACGAGGGCCCGGCGATCACCCAGTTCGGCATCCAGCCGGGCTGGGAGATCAAGACCAAGACGATCCCCGTCAAGGGCCCGGACGGCAAGCCGCTGCGCGACGAAAACGGCGCGCCCCGCACCGTCGAGGAGGAGGTCTCGCGCACCCGCGTCCGCGTCAACCGCATCACCCGGCTCGGCGACGACCTCGCCCTCGCCCTCGCCGCCCCCTCGATCCGGATCGAGGCGCCCGTCCCCGGCCAGCCCATCGTCGGCGTCGAGGTGCCCAACGCCGAGCAGCGCGTCGTCGGCATCCGCGGCCTGATCGAATCCGCCGCCTTCAAGCAGCAGGCCGCCAAGGGCGGGCTCCCGATCGCGCTCGGCCGCGGCGTCTCCGGCAAGCCCGTCATCGCCGACCTCGCCAAGATGCCGCACGTGCTGATCGCCGGCGCGACCGGCTCCGGCAAGTCCGTCTGCATCAACACCATCATCACCAGCCTGCTGATGCAGCAGTCCCCGAAGCAGGTCCGCCTCGTGCTCGTCGACCCCAAGCGCGTCGAACTCACCAACTACGCCCGCGTCCCCCACCTCGCCTTCTCCCACGTCGTCACCGAACCCGAGGAGGTCGCCTCCGTGCTCGGCGTCGTGGTCGGCGAGATGGACCGCCGCTACCGCCGCCTCGAAGAATCCGGCGCGCGCAACATCGCCGCCTACAACGCGCTGCCCTCGACCGCCAAGCCGATGCCCTACTGGGTCGTCGTGCTCGACGAGCTCGCCGACATGATGATGGCCGCCCCGGTCGACGTCGAACAGCAGCTCGTCCGCCTCGCGCAGCTCGCCCGCGCCACCGGCATCCACCTCATCGTCGCCACCCAGCGCCCTTCCGTCGACGTCGTCACCGGCCTGATCAAAGCCAACTTCCCCACCCGCATCGCCTTCGCCACCACCTCCGGCACCGACGCCCGCGTGATCATGGACCAGACCGGCGCTGAAAAACTGCTCGGCAAGGGCGACATGCTCTACATGAGCCGCGACTCCCTCCGCCCCGTCCGCGCGCAGGGCGCATTCGTCGACGATTCCGAGATCGAGCGCGTGATCCAGGCCTGGGCCGGGCAGGATCCCGCCGCGCAGCCGCGCCAGACGATGGACGACGCGCTCCGCGACTTGGCCGAGCACTCCGAGCATGCCAACGAGGAGCTGCAAGCCCGCGAAGCCGAGGCCGCGCTCCGCAACCTCCAAGCCACCGTCCACGCCGCCATGAACTCCGACCAGCCCGCGCCGGGGCCCCGCGCTGCAACGGCCGAGGAGCCCCCCTCGGAGCCGGAAGTCCCGGACGACGCTCCCGACGAAGTTCCGGAGATCGAGCGGGAACCAGCCGCGGAAGAGCCCGAAGACGTGCTTGACGATGCGCTGGATGACGAGATCGACGACGTCGATTTCATCGACATCGTCGCCGAGGACGCCCCGCTCGATGAGCCCGGCGAGCCTTCGGACGACGGGGAGTGGGTGACGGTCGCCGGCGACGGCGCGGCCCCGGACCCCGAATACGACGAGGCCGTCCTCCTTGCCGGCGAGCTGGAGCGCGTCTCCGCTTCCCTGCTCCAGCGCCGCATGCGCGTCAGCCTCCCCGTCGCCGAACGGCTGATCCTGCAGCTTGAGCGCGGCGGCGTCATCGCACCCTCCGACGGCGGCCCCTCCCGCCGCGTTCTGATCCGAAACCGAGCGCCGGAGCGCGAGCTCGTCGCCGACTGATCGCCCGCAGCGCCGCGGCTAGGCTGCGGCGGGGAACGGAGGCATCGTGGGCGAGCGTCCCCTGCTGCTGGTGACCAACGACGACGGCATCGAAGCCGACGGCCTCTGGCATCTCGCCGAAGCGCTTTCCGAAATCGGCGACATCATGATCGCCGCGCCCGCGTTCAACCAGTCGGCGATGAGCGCCGCCTTCACCCTGCGCCGCGAGATCGAGTCCGAGCGCGCCCACTCGCGCCTCGACGGCGTCGACGCCTGGCAGGTCAGCGGCACCCCCGCCGACGCCGTCACCGTCGGCCTGCGCCGCTACGCCCCGCGCCGCGTCTCGATGATCGTCTCCGGCGTCAACCCCGGCCCCAACGTGGGCCGCAACATCCTCCATTCGGGCACGATCATGGCGGCCATGATGGGCTTCCTGCGCGGCCTGCCCTCCGTCGCCGTCTCGCTCGCCAGCCTCGACGAGCAGTACCTCGCCTCCGCCGCCCGCGCCGGCGCGGAGGTCGCCGCCCGCCTGCTCGAAAGCGGCCGCCCCATGCTGCTCAACGTCAACGCGCCCGCCGCCGTCTACGACGACTACGGCGGCTTCGAGGTCGCGCGGATGGCCGACGTGGCGATGGAGCGCCTGGCCGAAACCGTCGACGAGCACGGCACCGCCCGCCGCCGCCTCGAAGGGCGCGACGACGTCTCCGCCGAACCCGGCACCGACGTGGCCGCCGTGCTCGCCGGCCGCGTCGCCGTCACCCCGCTCCACAACGATCTCACCCGGCACGAGGATCTCGCAGCAGCAGCAGCGCTGATCGGCTGAGATCGGCTGGTCGCCCGCGGATCCGCCCGACCGATGCGGTGATAGCATCGAAAGCGTCCCCGACGGCGCGATCGAAGGGCGCCGGCGGGCGGGAGCGCGGCCATGGCCGGCCATTCCAAATGGGCCCAGATCAAGCGCAAGAAGGGCGTCACCGACGCCAAGCGCGGCCAGCTCTTCACCAAGCTCGGCCGCGAACTCGCCGTCGCCGCCCGCGCCGGCGGCCCCAACCCGGATGAGAACCCCGCGCTCCGCCTCGCCGTCGAGCGCGCCCGCCAGGGCAACATGCCCAAGGAGAACATCCAGCGCGCCATCGAGCGCGCCACCAGCGCCGCCGCCGGCGACCAGCTCCAAGAGGTCCGCTACGAGGCATACGGCCCCGGCGGCGCCGCCCTGCTGATCGACTCGCTCACCGACAACCGCAACCGCACCGTCTCCGACGTCCGCGCCGCGCTCACCCGCGCCGGCGCCAACATGGCCGAGTCCGGCGCGGTCGCCTGGCAGTTCGAGCCCAAGGGCGTGATCGGCGTCGATCTCGAAGACGGCGCCGACCCGGACGACGTCGCCCTCGCCGCGATCGACGGCGGCGCCGAGGACGTCGCCGTCGACGAGGGCCTCGTCGAGGTGATCACCGAGCCGGCCGGCCTGCACGAGACGCGCCAGGCCGTCGAGGCCGCCGGCGTCTCCGTCGGCTCCGCCGAGCTCGTCATGCGCCCCACCTCGTCCATCGAACTCGATGTGGAGCACGCACGCAAGCTGCTCCGCCTGATCGACGCGCTCGAGGAGCTCGACGACGTGCAGCGCGTCTTCACCAACGCCGACTTCCCCGCCCTGGCCATGTCCGAGGCCTGACCGGTGGCCGCCCCCCGCGCCGAGCTGATCGGGGGCGTGCTCGGCATCGACCCCGGCCTCTCCGCGACCGGCTGGGGCGTCCTCAACATCGGCCCGGACGGCGCGGCGCACCTCGTCTGGGGCGTCGTCCGCCCCCCGGCCGCCGCCTCGGCCGCGCTGCCCGAGCGCCTGCACGTCCTCTTCCAGCGGATCGGCGGCGTGATCCGCCGCTACGAGCCCGCGGAGATCGCGATCGAGCGCCCCTTCCTGCGCTCCAACTTCAAGTCCGCGATGTCGCTCGGCCACGCGCAGGCCGCCGTCTGCATCGCCGCCGCCGAAGCCGGCCTGCGCGTCAGCGAGTACGCCCCGCGCGAGATCAAGGAAGCCGTCGCCGGCGTCGGATCCGCCGGCAAGGAGGAGGTCGCCCTCGCCCTCGCCCGCCGCCTCCGGCTCGAACGGCTCGACGCCTCGGCCGACGCCTCCGACGCGCTCGCGGTCGCCTATTGCCACCTGCTCGCCTCCGAGACCGCCGCCTGGCTCGCCGGCGCGGCCCGATGATCTCGCGCGTCAGCGGCGAAGCCGTCGCCTGGCACGAGGACTCGCAGAGCGTCGAGGTCGAGGCCGCCGGCCTCACCTACGAAATCCGCCTGCCCACCGCCGTCTGGCGCGCCCTCGACGACGACCGCCCGGCCCGCCTCACCCTCTACACCCACTACCACGTGCCCGACCGCCAGCCGATCCCCGTCCTGATCGGCTTCCTGCGCCCCGCCGAACGCGACTTCTTCCGCAAGCTCGTCACCGTCCAGAACATGGGCGTGACCAAGGCCCAGCGCGCGCTCGCCGCCTCCGTCTCCACCATCGCCGGCTGGATCGAGGCCGAAGACCGCCGCTCGCTCACCGGCCTGCCCGGCATCGGCGCGCGCCAGGCCGACCGGATCATCGCCGAGCTGCGCGGCAAGGTCTCCGAAGAGGCCCACATGGCCGACGAGGGCTACGACGGCGCCGCGGCCGCGGCCCGCCCGCCGCGGCACGTCCTCGAGGACGCCGTCGCCGCGCTCGTCGGCCTCGGCTACCCGCACCGCGAGGCCGAGGCCTGGGTCGCCCAAGAGGCGGGCGCGGCCGGAGACGGCGGCGAACTCACCACCGAAGCCGTGCTCCGCGCCATCCTCCAGCGGCTGGGCGGCGAATCGCCCGCCTGATCCCCCGCCCCGCCCGCGACCCGATACGATGCAGGGCGGAGGAACCGAGTGGCGCAAGCGTTCGAGGTCGTGGCCGACTACCGCCCCACGGGCGACCAGCCGGAAGCCATCCGCCGCCTCGTCGAAGGCATCGAGGCCGGCTTCCGCGAGCAGACCCTGCTCGGCGTCACCGGCTCCGGCAAGACCTTCACCATGGCCAACGTGATCGCCCAGGTCAACCGCCCCGCGCTCGTGCTCGCCCACAACAAGACCCTCGCCGCCCAGCTCTGCACCGAGTTCCGCGACTTCTTCCCCGAAAACTCCGTCGAGTACTTCGTCTCCTACTACGACTACTACCAGCCGGAGGCCTACATCCCGCGCTCCGACACCTACATCGCCAAGGAATCCGACATCAACGACGAGATCGACAAGCTGCGCCACTCCGCCACCCGCGCCCTCTTCGAGCGCCGCGACGTCGTCATCGTCGCCTCCGTCTCCTGCATCTACGGCCTCGGCGAGCCCGACGACTACCAGGGCATGGCCCTCACCCTCGAAAAGGGCAAGCCCTCCGCCCGCAACCTCGTCCTCCGCCGCCTCGTCGACCAGCAGTACGAGCGCGACGAACTCACCCTCCAGCGCGGGCGCTTCCGCATCCGCGGCGACACCCTCACCATCCATCCCTCCTACGAGGACCTCGCCGTCCGCGTCGAATTCTGGGGCGACGAAGTCGAGCGGATCGTCGAGCTCGACCCCCTCACCGGCGAACTGCTGGCCGAGCGCGACCGCGTCGACATCTACCCCGCCAAGCACTTCGTCACCTCCGACGAGCGCATGGCCGCCGCCGTCCAGGACATCGAGGCCGAACTCGAGCAGCGCGTCGCCGAACTCCGCGCCGAAGACCGCATCCTCGAAGCCGCCCGCCTCGAAGAACGCACCCGCTACGACCTCGAAACCCTGCGCGAGACCGGCTACTGCCCCGGCATCGAGAACTACTCGCGCCACCTCGCCCGCCGCGCCGCCGGCAGCACCCCCTGGACCCTGCTCGACTACTTCCCCGAAGACTGGCTGCTCTTCATCGACGAAAGCCACATGACCCTGCCCCAGGTCCGCGGCATGTACGGCGGCGACACCAGCCGCAAGCAGACCCTCGTCGACTTCGGCTTCCGCCTCCCCTCCGCCATCGACAACCGCCCCCTCAACATCCGCGAGTTCGAGCAGCACATCAACCAGGTCGTCTACGTCTCCGCCACCCCCGCCGACTACGAACGCAACCGCTCCGACCGGATCGTCGAGCAGCTGATCCGCCCCACCGGCCTGCTCGACCCCGAAGTCGAAGTCCGCCCCACCGAGGGCCAGATCGAGGACCTGATGTCCGAGATCAACGCCCGCGTCGAGCGCGGCGAGCGCACCCTCGTCACCACCCTCACCAAGAAGATGGCCGAGGACCTCGCCGACTACCTCCGCGAGATGGGCATCAAGACCTACTACCTGCACAGCGAACAGGATGCCTTCCAGCGCGTCGAGGTGCTCCGCGACCTCCGCCTCGGCGTCTTCGATTGCGTCGTCGGCATCAACCTGCTGCGCGAGGGCCTCGACCTCCCCGAAGTCAGCCTCGTCGCCATCCTCGACGCCGACAAGGAGGGCTTCCTGCGCAACGAGGGCAGCATGATCCAGACCATCGGCCGCGCCGCCCGCCACGTCAACGCCCGCGCCGTCCTCTACGCCGACCGCGTCACCGATTCGATGAAGATGGCGATGGAGGAAACCGCCCGCCGCCGCGACTACCAGGCCGCCTACAACGAACGCCACGGCATCGAGCCCGCCTCCGTCCGCAAGGAGATCCGCGACATCACCGATCGGGTGCGGCTCGTCGCCGAAGAGGAATCCGGCTACGGCCCCGACGACGGCGAACCGCGGGTGCTGGAACTCTCCCCCGACCAGGCCGCGCGCATGATCAAGGAGCTCGAATCGCGCATGAAGCAGGCGGCCCGCGACCTCGAATTCGAAAAGGCGGCCGGCCTGCGCGACCAGATCGTCGAACTGCGCCGCCAGCAGGCCGGCGACGGCGAAGAGCTCGAACCCTGGGTCGATCAGGCCTACGGCCGCCGCCGGCGCCGGATCAACCGCCGCAAGGAGCCGGCCGCCTGACCCCGCCCAACGCCTCCCGCAGCGTCTCCGTTGACCCCCCGCGCCGCCGCTGGGTAGCGTTGCCGTTCGGGAGGGGCAGGGGAGATCGACGGTGGTGATGGAGCCCGACCCCGAACCGCGCGCGCCGCGACCGCGCCGCGACGACCCGCCCTCCTGGCTGGGCGGCGAACCGCAGCGCGCCGAATCCAGCATCTGCGCCTTCTGCGGCGAATCCGCCCCGCCCGGCTCCTCCTTCTGCCCCAACTGCGGGCGCGCCCTGACCAAGGCGCTCCGCCCCGGACGCGGCGAACTCCTCGCCGTCGTCTTCACCGACATCGAGGACTCCACCCAGCTCACCGAGCGGCTCGGCGACGACGTCTGGGAGGGCATCCTCGACGAGCACAACGACATCGTCCGCGAAGAGCTCCAGCGCCACGGCGGCTTCGAGGTCAAGCTCACCGGCGACGGCTTCCTGATCGTCTTCTCCGACCCGCTCCAGGCCGTCCGCTGCGCCGCCCGCACCCAGGCCCGCGTGACCGAGCGCGCCGCCCGGGGCGGCCCGGCCTGGCCCGTCCGCGTCCGCATGGGCATCCACTCCGGCAACGTGATCATGCGCCCCGACGGCGACGTCCTCGGCAAGACCGTCAACATCGCCGCCCGCATCCTCGCCAAGGGCAGCGGCGGCGAGATCATGGCCTCCGCCGACTGCGCCGAGGCCCTCTCCGCCGACCCCGCCGCCGGCTACTTCGAGGACGCCGGCACCCGCCGCATCCGCGGCATGTCCAAGCGCATGCACCTCTACCGCTTCGCCTGGCCCCGCTACCTCCGAGCCCGACTGCCGGCCGCGGCTGCCTCCGCCGGCGCGGACAGGCCCTAGACTGCGCACCCGCGGCTCCGCGCGGGCGGGACGGGGAAGATCGGACGCACCGCCATGGCTGGAATGGAATCCTCCAACACCAGGCTCGACAAGACTTGGTACTTCGTCTGGCTGCTCGGCTTGGCGGCCGGCATCGCCATCTACTCCGTCGCCGCCGGCGGCGCCTTCGGCGATCTGCCGACCTCCGAGGTCGCGGTCGTCGCCATCGGCGCGGTCAACGCCATCGGGGTCATCGCCGTCGCGCCGGTCAACGCCATCGGCATCGTCGCGATCGGCGGGGTCAACTCCATCGCCGTGGTCTCGATCGGCACCGTCAACAGCGTCGGCGTGATCGCCATCGGCGGCTGGAACACGCTCGGCCTGGTCTCCATCGGCGGCATGCTCAACAGCTACGGCGTCATGATGTCGACCGTGAACGTGCGCACCGGCGGGCCGCTCGTGACCATGCAGGAATTCAAAACGCTGAGAAAGTAGAGCCGCCGGGCCGGTTCCCGCGCCCGCGCATCGTCCCGAGGAGCATCCATGACCCAGGCAGGCGACACCGCGAACGAGCACGAGCGCAATATCCAGAGGGGCGTCACTTTCGCCTGGGTCCTGGCGATCGCGGCCGGCTTCGCGATCCTCTTCGGACTGACCCAGTGGGGGCTGCTCAGCGACGTGCCCGTCTCCGAGATCGGCTGGATCGCCGTCGGCACCGCCAACGGAATCGGCCTGATCGCGATCGGCGGCTGGAACGCGATCGGCCTCGTCTCGATCGGCGGAGCCAACTCCATCGGCCTGATCTCGTTCGGCGGCATCAACAGCGTCGGCGTCGTGGCGTTCGGCGGCTTCGCCGCCTACGGGCTGATCACCATCGGCGGCGTCAACAGCACCGGGCCCCTGTTCCGCGCGAGCGTCTACGCCTGGTCGCCCGCGATCCACCGCCGCGGTTCCGCCTAGCGGCCCGGGACGGCGCGCCTCCTCCGGTGTGCTAGCCTCGCCCCACGAGTTGATGCCGGGGTGGTCCGCCGAAAGCGGGCCTGAGAGCACACCCGCTGAACCTGATCCGGGTAATGCCGGCGCAGGGAGCGTTCCAGGTCCGCCCGCAGCCCTCCGACCCGGCGCGAAGGCATGATCGCGTGCGCGTCATCTGCACCATTGCGGGCTCCGATTCCTGCGCCGGCGCCGGCATCCAAGCGGACATCAAGGCCGCGGGCGCGTTCCTCGGCTGCCACGCGGCCACGGTGATCACCGCGATCACCGCCCAGAACACGCTCGGCGTCCAAGCAGCCCACCAGCTGCCCACCGCCATCGTGCGCGCCCAGATCGCCTCCGTCTTCGACGACCTCGACGTCGCCGCGGTGAAGACGGGCATGCTCGGCGATTCCGAAATGATCGAAACCGTCGCCGCCGAGCTGGCCCAGCGCCGGCCCCGCTGGATCGTCGTCGACCCCGTGATGATCTCCAAGACCGGCTTCCCGCTGCTCGCGGACGGCGACGTCGGCGCCTTCGCGCGGCTGATGCTGCCGCTCGCCGATCTGCTCACCCCCAACACGCACGAGGCGGAGCGGCTCTCCGGCATCCCCGTCCGCACGCTCGACGACGCCAAGCGCGCCGGCGAGCGCCTGCTCGAGCGCGGCGCGAAGGCCGTCCTCGTCAAGGGCGGCCACCTCGCGGAAGCGCCCGGCACCGACACGCTGGTCACCGCCGAGGGCTTCCAGCTCTTCGAGGGCCCCTGGATCGACAGCAAGCACACCCATGGCACCGGCTGCACCTACGCCTCCGCCATCACCGCCCGCCTGGCCCACGAATTCAACATCGACGACGACGATCCCGGCGGCGCGATCGAAGGCGCGAAGCTCTGGCTCGAGGGCGCGATCCGGTACGGGCTGCCGATCGGCCACGGCGTCGGCCCGGCCAACGCCTTCCACGCCGACGAGTGGTACGGATGGGGAAAGCGATGACCAGCGGGCGGCCGATCGGCCGGTTCCACGTGATCACCGACGAGGTGCTGCAAACCCGCTTCAGCCACGCGGAGCTGGCGGGGCTCGCCGCGGAAGGCGGCGCGGACGCGATCCAGTACCGCGAAAAGCGCCCGCTGGCCACCCGCGAGCTGGTCGAAGCCGCCGCCTCCGTCAGCCGCGCCATCGACGGCAAGGGCGCTTGGCTGATCGTCAACGACCGCGTCGACGTCGCCTCCGTCGTGATGGCCGACGTCCACCTCGGCCGCGACGACCTCGATCCCCGCGCCGCCCGCCGCCTGCTCGGCCCCGATGCGGTGATCGGCGGCACCGCCAACGGCCTCGAAGAGGCGCAGCGCGCCGACGCCGCGCCGATCGACTACATCGGGGCCGGCCCCGTCTACGGCACCGCCTCCAAGGGCGACCGCGCCGCGCCCAAGATGGGCTTGGAGCGCTTGGCCGAGATCGCCGCCGCCGTGGAGAAGCCCGTGATCGCGATCGGCGGCATCCAGCCCGCGAACGTGGCCGAGGTGATGGCGACCGGCGTCCACGGAATCGCCGTCCTCTCCGCCGTCGTTTGCCAAGCGGACCCGCGGGCGGCGGCCGCGGAATTCCGAGCGGCGCTCGACGCCGCGCTGGCGGAGCGGCGGCCATGATCAGCACCTTCGACGCACTGGTCATCGGCGCGGGCGTGATCGGCCTCTCGGTCGCGTTCGAGCTGGCCCGCCGCGGCCGCAGCGTGGAAGTGATAGACTCGCGCATGTCGTGGGAAGGCCGCGCCAGCACGGTCGCCGCCGGCATGCTCGGCCCCGCTTCCGAGGCGGAGATCGCCGACCCCGCCGTGCTCGAACTCCAGCTCGACAGCCTGCGCCGCTACCCCGATTTCGCCGCCGACCTCGAAGCCGCATCGGGCCAGTCGTGCGGCTACAGCGCCGACGGCACGCTCTGGCCCGCCCGGCACCGCGACGACGAACTCCAGCTCGAGCACCTCCGCCAAGTCCAACGGGATCGCGGCCTCGAAGCCGAGTGGCTTACCGCGGCGGAAGCGCGCAAACTCGAACCGGCCCTCGCGCCCCGCGTGATCGGCGGCCTGTTCGTCCCGGGCGATCACCAAGTCGATCCGCGCCGGCTGCTGTCCGCGCTGCAACGCACCGCGCAATCCGCGCGGTGCAGCCTGCATTGGGAGACCCGAATCCGGCGTTATGACGAGATCGCCGATGGATTCCACGTCTGGTACGAAGGCGCGAGCATCATGAACTTCCGCGCCCGCAACATCGTCATTGCAACGGGAGCCTGGACCGACCAGCTGAAGCAGCCGCCGCTGCCCCCGATCGGCATGCGCCCGGTCAAGGGCCAGCTGCTGCGACTGCGCGGCGAGCCGCTCGCGGCCCGCGTCCTGCGCACGCCCGACGTCTACATCGTCCCCCGCGCCGACGGCGAGCTGGTGATCGGCGCGACCGAGGAAGAACAGGGCTGGGACGACCGCCCGACGGCCGGCGGCGTGCTCGATCAGCTGCGCTACGCCTGGGAGGTGCTGCCCGGCATCTACGACCTCGAGCTGCGCGAAATCAACGTCGGCTTCCGCCCCGTCGTGGGCGACCACATGCCCGTCATCGGCCGCTCGAGCCATGAGCGGATCATCTACGCCACCGGCCACTACCGGCACGGCATCCTGCTCGCACCCGCCACCGCCTGGCACGTCGCCAACCTGATCGAAGGCCGAGAAGCGCCCGACCTGCTGCGCCCGTTCGCCCCGCAGCGCCTAGCCGCCGCGGGCACGGCGGGCGGGGAGGCGGCCCGATGAGCGCCGCGCAAATCGACCTGACTGTGAACGGCGAACCGGCGACGGTCGCCGCGGACGCGATCCCCGACCTGCTCCTCACGCTCGGCTACGACCCGGAGCAGCAGGGCGTCGCCGTCGCGGTCAACGCCGAAGTCGTGCCCCGCAGCCAATGGGCCGAATCCAAGATCGCCGCCGGTGACCGCATCGAGATCGTCGGCGCGAAGCAGGGCGGATAGGGGACGACATGGCCGACCATCCGGATCGCTGGACGCTCGCGGGCGAGGAGCTCTCCTCTCGCGTCCTGCTCGGCACCGCCCGCTACCCCAGCCGCCAGGTGCTGCTCGACGCGCTCGAAGCCTCCGGCACCGGGCTCGTCACCGTCGCCCTCCGCCGCGTCGGCGTCGAGGGCGGCGGCGAGAGCCTCTACGACGCCCTGACCCGGCTCGGCTACAAGCTGCTGCCCAACACGGCCGGCTGCTTCACCGCCTCCGACGCCGTGCTCACCGCCGAACTCGCCCGCGAGGCGCTCGGCGTCGACCTGATCAAGCTCGAAGTGATCGCCGACGAGGAGACCCTGCTGCCCGACACGCACGAGCTGCTCGAAGGCGCCCGCGAGCTGATCCGCCGCGGCTTCCGCGTCCTGCCCTATACCAACGACGACCCCGTCCTCGCCAAGAAGCTGGAGGACGCCGGCTGCTCCGCCGTGATGCCGCTCGGCGCTCCGATCGGCTCCGGACTCGGCATCCGCAACCCCCACAACATCGAGCTGATCGTCGAGCGCGCCGGCGTCCCCGTCATCGTCGACGCCGGCGTCGGCACCGCCTCCGACGTCGCCATCGCCTTCGAGCTCGGCGTCGACGGAGTGCTGCTCAACACCGCCGTGGCCCGCGCCCGCGACCCGGTGCGCATGGCCCGCGCCGTCAACGCCGCCGCCCGCGCCGGCCGCGACGCCTTCCTCGCCGGCAGGATGCCGCGCAAATTCTTCGCCGAAGCCTCGTCGCCCTCGACCGGAATGATCGAACGCGCCCGACCGAACGGAGGAACCGAATGAGCGGACCGGGACTCTCCCAGCGTCTCTGGGAAGCCAACGCCGACCTCGCCCAGGCCTCGCTGGAGCACCCGTTCGTGCGGGGCCTCGCCGACGGCACCCTGCCCGACGAGACCTACGCCTTCTTCTCGGGCCAGGACCACTTCTACCTCGACGTCTTCGCCCGCTGCTACGCGCTCGGCGCGTACCGCGCGCCCGACCGCGCATCGCGCCGCGAATTCGGCCGCCTGCTCGGCGGCCTCGTCGCCGAAGGCACCCTGCACGAGCGCACCGCCGACCGGCTCGACCTCGATCTCGAAGCCGCCGAGCCCGCCCCCGCCGCGCGCGAGTACACCGACTTCCTGCTCGCCGCCAGCGCCGTCGGCACCCTCGGCGAGCACCTCGCCGCCATGGCCCCCTGCGCCCGCCTCTACCGCTTCCTCGGCACGCAGCTCGCCGACCGCCCCCACGACGAGCGCTACAAATTCTGGATCGACATGTACGCCGGCGACGGCTACGGATCGAACGTGGCGACGGTCGAAGCGCTGCTGGACAAGCACGGCCGGGACACCCCGGGCGAACGCTCCAAGTACCGCACCGCGATGCAGCTCGAATGGAACTTCTTCGACTCGGCTTGGAACGGAGGGCAGTGATGCGGAGGTTTCTCAAGTTTCCCGTGCTCGCCGCGACCGCCGCGCTGCTCGCCGCGCTCGCCGTCGCCTGCGATCCCGAACCCCCGCGTGAAACCGCGCCCGTGCCGCCCGACCTGCCGGCCCTGACCGCGGCGGTGGGCGCGGCTTACGAGGCCGTGCTGCCCGAATCCGACGGCCTCCCCGCGCCCACGATCACGCTCGCCGGCATGCCGGACGGCCTCAAGTACACCGCGGCGACGCGCACCATCGCGGGCACGCCGGCCGAAGCGGGCACCTTCAGGCTCGAATACACCGCGACTAACACCGCCGGCGAGGCGACCGCCGCCTTCGACCTCGTCGTCAAGCCCGGCGTCGTCAGATTGCAGCTGGACTGGCTGCCAAACACGAACCACATCGGCATCTACGCCGCGCTCGAACAGGGCTGGTTCGAGGAAGAGGGCATCGACCTCGAAATCCTGCCCTACAGCGGCGCGAACGGCGATCTGCTCGTCTCCGAAGGCGTGGCCGACGTCGCGTTCTCGTTCTCCACCACGCTCCCCTTCGCACGGGCGCAGGGGCTGGAGGTCGTGAGCATCGCGTCCGTCCTGCAGAAATCCCCGACCGCGATCGCGGTGCTGGCGGACGGGCCGATCTCGCGCCTGCGCGACCTCGACGGCGGCCTCTACGGCGGCTTCGGCCTGCCCTACGAGCAGCCGCAGTGGACCGCGGTCGTGAAGGCCGACGGCGGCGAGGGAACCGTCTCCGGCGTGATCCTCAACACCGCCGCCTACGAGGCGCTCTACAGCGGCGACGTGCAGGCGGCCGAGATATTCGTGACCTGGGAAGGGATCGAGGCCCGCCAGCGCGGCGTCGAGCTGCGCACCTGGACCTATCAGGACTTCAAAATCCCCGACCGCTACGGCGTCCTTCTGGTCGCCGCCGAATCCGCCGTCGCGGACAACGCCGTCCTGATCGAGGGCTTCCTCCGCGCCGCCGTCCGCGGCTACGAGTTCGCCGCCGCCGACCCGCGCGCGGCCTCCGACATGCTGATCCGCGGCGCGGGCGAGGACGCCTTCCCGAACGTCGATCTCGTCTACGAATCCGCCGAACTGCTGGGCCGCGAATACTTCCTCGACGCCGACGGTCGCTGGGGCTCGCAAACGCTCGAACGCTGGACCGGCTACACCCGCTGGCTCTTCCAAGCCGGCCTGCTCAGCGACGCCGACGGCGACCCGCTGGAGCGCGAGCTCGACTACGCGGCGATGTACTCCGACGCGCTCCACCGAGCCGCCCTCGGCGGCTAGCGCCGGCCACCGCGATGGCCGCGGCGCTCGAAGTCGCCGGCGTTTCGCGCCGCTACGGGGACGGCGCAGCCGCGGTGCAGGCGCTCGACGGCGTCTCCCTCGCCGTCGCCGAAGGCGAGTTCGCCGCCCTGCTCGGGCCCTCCGGCTGCGGCAAGAGCACCCTGCTCAACATCATCGCCGGACTGGACGAGGCCGACTCCGGCGAAATCCTGGTCGGCGGCGAACCGCTGCCCACCGCCGACCGGCTCGGCGCGTTCGGCTGCATGCCGCAGCACGACCTGCTCTTCCCCTGGCGCTCCGTGCTCGACAACGTCGCCCTCGGCCTCGAAATCTCCGGCCTCGCCAAGTCCGACGCCCGCGCCCGCGCCGCGGCGCACTTCGATCGCTTCGGCCTCGCCGGCTTCGAGCGCCGCCGCCCATCCCAGCTCTCCGGCGGCATGCGCCAGCGCGCCGCCTTCCTCCGCACCTACCTGCTCGGACGCCCCTTCCTGCTGCTCGACGAGCCGTTCGGCGCGCTCGACGCCATCACTCGCGCCGAATTGCAGGCCTGGCTCGCCGCCGCCTGGGCCGAGTTCGGCGGCTCCGCCCTGCTCGTCACGCATGACCCGCATGAGGCCGTCGCCCTGGCCGACCGCGTGTACCTGATGTCGCCCCGCCCCGGCCGGATCGCCGCCGAGTTCCAAGTCGATCTGCCCCGGCCGCGGACGCCGGACTCCGCCCGCGGCGAGGAAGCCCGCCGCTTGGTCGACGCACTGCTCCGCCGCGCCGCGGGAAGCGCGTCATGATGTCCGGCCGCGGCCGCAGCTGGGCCCTGGGCGCGGCCGCGCCGCTCGCCCTGATCGCGCTCGTCCTCGTCGTCTGGCAGGCCTACGTCTGGATCTCCGGCATCCGCCCGCAGGTGCTGCCCGGCCCCGTCCGCATCGTCCGCGAGAGCGTCCAAGCCGCGGACCTGATCTGGCAGCACTCGCTCGTCACCATGAGCGAAGTCGCCGTCGGCCTCGCGATCTCGATCAGCGGCGCGCTCCTGCTCGGCCTCGCGCTCGACCTCTGGGCCCCCGTGCGCCGCGCAGTCTACCCGATCATCGTCGCCTCGCAGACCGTCCCCATCCCCGTCGTCGCGCCGCTGATGATCGTCTGGTTCGGCTTCGGCATCCTGCCCAAGATCATCGTGATCAGCCTCTTCACCTTCGTCCCCATCGTGCTCGGCTTCACCGCCGGACTCGCCGCCGTCGACCGCCAGGCGCTCGACCTGATGCGCACCTTCCGCGCCTCCCGCTGGCAGCTCTACCGCCACCTCAAGATCCCCGCCGCCCTGCCTGATCTCTTCACCGGTCTCCGCATCGGCGCGATCTACGCCGTGATCGGCGCTATCTTCGGCGAGCTGGCCGGATCAATTGACGGGCTCGGCATCTTCATGGAGCAATCGCGCCTCTCCTTCCGCCTCGACCTGGTCTTCGGGGCGATCTTCGTGAGCACGCTGCTCTCCTATCTCCTCTTCCTCGCCGTCGTCGCCGCCGAACGCCTGCTCGCCCCTTGGCGCTTCGCCGACCGGGAGCGCTGACGATGCCCCCCGACCTGCCACGCCTGATGCTCGTCACCGACCGCAACGCGACCCGCGGGCGGCGGCTCGAAGACGTCGTCCACGCCGCTGCCGTGGGCGCGGACGGCCGCCTGTTCGTCCAAGTCCGCGAACCCGATTTGGATGACGGCGAGCTCCGCGAACTCTGCGGGCGCATCGCGGCCCGCGTCGATCCCGCGGTCCGCATCGCGGTCAACGGGCGTCCATCGATCGCCGCCCGGCTCGGCATCGGGCTGCACCTGCCCGCCCGCGCCGCCGCGGCCGAGAGCGGCGCGCCGCTCACCGGCCGCTCCGTACACGATGCCGCGGAAGCAGATGCCGCCCTCGCGGAGCGCGTCGACTATGCCGTGATCGGCACGGTCTTCGATACCGATTCGCACCCCGGACTCGAGGGCCGCGGCCTCGATCACGTCCGCGTCCTGACCAGCCGGCTCGGCGCGATTCCCGCCTACGCGATCGGCGGCATCACCGCCGCCAACGCCGCCTTCGCCATCGCCGCCGGAGCCCACGGCGTCGCCGTCCGCTCCGGCATCCTCGCCGCCGACAACCCCGCCGGCGCGGCCCGCACGATCCTCGCCGCCGCCGAAGCGATGGCCGCCGCCCTCGAACCGGCCCGCCGCTGACCCGCGGTTACCCTGCCCCCGTGCCCGCCGAAGCTCCCCCACGCCCCGTCCTCGAAGGCGCGACCGCCTCGCGCTACCCCAGCGTCGAGCGCGCCCGCCGCATGCTCCGCGACGCACCCGCCGGACTGCGCGCGCTCGCCGACGATCTCCGCGACGCCGTCGAGAACCCCGCCGACGTCCTGGTCGACCGCCCCTCGCGCCTGCTCTTCGCCACCGATGCGTCCCTCTACGAGATGGAACCGGTCGCGGTCGTCTTCCCCCGCAGCGCCGCCGATGTTGCGGCCGCCGTCAACGTGGCCCGCGCCCGCGGCGTCCCCGTCCTCCCCCGCGGCGCCGGCACCAGCCTCGCCGGCCAGGGCGTGAACCACGCCGTCGTGCTCGACTTCACCCGCTGGATGGACGGCATCGCCGAGATCGACCCCGACGCCCGCACGGCCCGCGTCCAGCCCGGCCTCGTGCTCAGCGAACTCAACAAGGCCGCCCGCAAGTACGGGCTGCACTACCCGATCGATCCCTCCACCGCCAACCGCGCCACCATCGGCGGCGGCATCGGCAACAACTCCTGCGGCACCCATTCCGGCCTCTACGGCAAGACCGTCGACGTGGTCGACTCCGTCGCGGTCGTGCTCGCCGACGGCTCCCGCCTCGAGTTCACCCGCCGCGAAGGCTCCGAGCTGCGCGGCCTGCTCGACGCCGGAGGGCCCGAAGGCCGCCTGCTCGCCGAACTCCGCGCCATCGCCGACGAGCACCGCGGCGAAATCGCCGAGCGCTTCCCCGACATCCCCCGCCGCGTCTCCGGCTACAACATCGAAACGCTGCTCGACCCCGATGCCGCCAACCTCTCCCAGCTCGTCGTCGGCTCCGAGGGCACGCTCGCCGTCGTCACAGAGGCGACGGTCCGGCTCGCCGAGCTGCCCAAGCGACGCGGCGTGCTCGCCGCCCATTTCCGCACCCTCGTCGAGGCCGCCGAGGGCACCCTGATCGCGCGCGAACGCGATCCCGCCGCGATCGAGCTCGTCGACGACATCATCATCGAGCGCTGCCGCTCCTCCGCCGGCTACGCCCCGCTGGCCGACTTCGTGCAGGGCGAGCCCGGCGCCGTGCTCCTGATCGATGCGTTCGGCGAGGACGAAGAGGGCGTCCGTGAACAGCTCGCCCGGATCGAGCAGGACCTCCTCCGCGCCCGCGCCTGCTACGCCGCCGTGACCGAGCTCGACCCGGCCGCGCAGGCCCGCATGTGGAGCATGCGCCAGGCCGGACTCGGCCTGCTCATGTCGATGCACGGCGACGCCAAGCCCGTCGCCTTCGTCGAGGACGCCGCCGTCCCGCCCGATCAGCTGCCCAAATTCGTCGCCCGCTTCGACGTCGCCGTCCGCAACTTCGGCCTCCGCGCCGGCTACTACGGCCACGCCGCCGCCGGCTGCCTCCACATCCGCCCCATCGTCGACGTCAAGGACCCGGCCGGCCTCGAAACGGCCGAACGGCTGGCCGGCAAGATCGCCGACCTCGTCGTCGAGTTCGGCGGCAGCCTCTCCGGCGAGCACGGCGACGGCATCGTCCGCGGCGCGTTCCTCGAGAAGATGTACGGCCCCCGCCTCGTCCAGGCCTTCCGCGACGTCAAGTCCGTCTTCGATCCCGAGGGCATCCTCAACCCCGGCAAGATCATCGACACGCCGCCGTTCCGCGACAACCTCCGCCTCTCGCCCGCGACAGTGAACCGCGACCCGGTTCCGCTGCTCGGCTTCGACGCCGAAGGCGGCCTCGCCCGCGCCGCCGAAATGTGCAACGGTCAGGGCGCTTGCCGCAAGTTCGACGGCGCGATGTGCCCCTCCTTCCAAGTCACCCGCGACGAGGAGCACTCCACCCGCGGCCGCGCCAACCTGCTCCGCCAAGTGCTCAACGGCGCGCTGCCCGCCGAAGAGCTCGCCGGCGACCGCCTCCACGCCGCGCTCGATCTCTGCGTCGAATGCAAGGCCTGCAAGGCCGAATGCCCCTCCGGCGTCGACGTCGCCAAGCTCAAGTACGAGGTGCTCTCGCAGCGCCGCCTCGCCCGCGGCGCGCCGCTGCGGGACCGCGCCTTCGCCCGCATCGACCGCCTCGCCGCCTGGGGCGCACGAGCCGCCCCCGTCGCCAACCGCCTCGCCGCATCGAGCCCCGCCCGCTCGCTGCTTCACCGGCTCGGAATCCACCGCGACCGCCCGCTGCCGCGGTTCGCGCCCCGCACCTACGACCAATGGCGCGCCGGCCGCCAGCCGCCGAAGGCCGCCCGCGGCGAGATCGTCCTCTTCGCCGACACCTTCACCAACTACTTCCATCCCGAAGTCGGCATCGCCGCGACCCGCATCGCCGAAGCGCTCGGCTACCGCGTAATCAGCGCGGCCCGGCGCGAATGCTGCGGCCGCCCCTCGATCTCCAAGGGCGAGCTCGACCGCGCCGCCCGCCTCGCCGAAACCAACGTCGCCGCGCTCGTCGGCTACGCCCGCCGCGGCGTCCCCATCGTCGGCGCCGAGCCGTCCTGCATCCTCACCCTGCGCGACGAGTACCCGCTCCTGCTCCGCAGCGCCCCCGCCGCAATGGTCGCCGAACATTCCCTGCTCTTCGATGAATGGCTCGCCGCCGAACTCGCCCGCGACGATGCCCCCCGCATCTTCGAGCCCGCCCGACGCGACCTGCTCGTCCACATCCACTGCCACCAGAAGGCATTGGCCGGATTCGCCCGAACCATCGACGTGCTGAAAGCCGCCGGCTACGCCCCGAGCATCATCGACTCCGGCTGCTGCGGCATGGCCGGCTCATTCGGCTTCGAAGCCGAGCACTACAACATCTCCCGCCAAATGGCCGACCTCCGCCTCCTCCCCGCAATCAAAACCGCCCCGCCCGACACCGCCTTGGCAATCACCGGCGTCTCCTGCCGCCAGCAACTCTCCCACTTCAGCAACCGCCACCCCCGCCACGTCATCGAATACCTAGCCGACGCCCTGACCACCGACTGAAGCACCCCCCGCCCAAAAGCAGACATGAGCCACCGGCAATGGCTGTCATCGCGTGCTCGCATCACAGAAAACCGTCTAGTGGCCAGAAGCAGAGCCGAACTGCCGACACCACGCCTCCGGCCATCATCGTCAGGCGTGCGCGTGAATCAAGACGGCTTTGATGGCCAGGGGCAGAGTCGAACTGCCGACGCCACGCCTCTGGCCAGCGTCGTCAGGCGTGGGCGCGAGCCAAGACAGAACTTGGTGGCCAGGGGCAGAGCCGAGCTGCCGACACCACGCCTCCAACCATTGTCGCCAGTCGTGGGCGCGGATCAAGCCGGATTTGGTGGCCAGGGGCAGAGTCGAACTGCCGACACCACGATTTTCAGTCGTGTGCTCTACCAACTGAGCTACCTGGCCGCGAGCCTGATCATACAGCGCCCCGCAGTGGGCGATGCTGCCCGTTACCGCCACTGGCCGAAGTCCGTGCCGATTCTCTGTGCCATTTCAGCGGCTGCCTCGAAAGCCCCGGCCTGCGCACCGAGCCGTTACTCCGCTTCGTCCAACGTTGCGCGAATCGCGGCCTTCACCCTGGCGTGCGTCCCAACGGCATCCAGCGCTGCGAGTTGAACGCGACGCAGCAGGTCCGGGGAGCAGCGCTCGTCCCGCCGCAGCCTGCCGAGTCGCTGACGCGCGAGCAGATCGTCTATCTCCCACATCCGGGCAAATCCGAAAGCGATGCACGACTCGTGCTTGAGCCACGGGTGCTCGTCCGCTTGCACGACCAAGCAGTGTCGGTGGGTGTCGAGCCAAGGGCGGTGCGTAGTGAAGTTCACGAGCGCGACATTTCCCGCGACCGGCCGGCTGACAGCAATCCACAGGTGATTCCGAGGATCAATCGTCCGATCGAGGTCGCGGAACGTCTCGCCCGGCTCAATCATCTCCGAAGCGTCGAATGGATGGCCAAGAACGCCTCGGCGCGCTCCTCCCAATCTTCGATGTCGCCGTCGTCGTACCCTTGGGCCCGCAGTACCGTCCGCGGGTCGAAGGGTTCGCTCGCCCCCGTCGGGCGCGTCCACTCCGGCAGGCTGCGCGCGTGCTCTCCCAGCGCCTCGTCGCTCAACCGGCAGAACTCGTCGTGGATCGCCTCGGCAATCTGCTCGTCGTACTCCGAAAATTCGTCCAGCTCCGTCCACCCGTCCGCAGCAGCGCGGCCGTCTGCGCTGGCGATCTGCGAACGCCAGGGCGATTGCTCATCGGCTTCTCCATTGAGCAGCCGCGTGATCTGCTCGAGCGATGGACCATCGGCGGTGTTCACGAAGCGGTCGCCGGTGATGGGGTAGCCGGCTTCCACGAACGAGCGTCGGTCCGCCAAGTACAGCAGCGTGACCAGCTTGCGGACGGACATCGGGCGGCCGTGCCGCTCGAGCAGCTTGGCGGCCGCCTGCGCGGCGCGGCGCTCGTCGAACACGAACTCGATCATCGGCGCCTCCGCCGCCAGAGTAGCGCTGCGGGCAATCAGCCCGCGCGCATGCCCTCGACGACGGGGGCGACCTTGGCACGCACTTGGTCGAAGACCTCCTCGACGGAGCCGCGGGCGTCCACTACGTCGAAGTCGTAGCGATCCGCCATCTCGCGGAACTCCGCGATCATCTTGCCCTGATGCTGCACGAACGCGTCGTGGATCGACGCCCCCTGCAGGTAGTCCCCGCCCGATTCCCAGTAGTCGAACCCCCGCTCCAGCACCCGCAGCACCAGCTGATCGACGTCGATGTCCAAGTAGACCACCTGGTCCGGCACCAGCGCGAAGGAGTAGACGTCCTCCAGCCAGCCGCGCGGCGCGCCCCGCACCGTCGCCCGCGCGATCAGCGAGAAGATGTAGCGGTCGACCAGCGCCACCATCCCGGCCCGCAGCGCCGGCAGCACGATCCGCTCGAAGCGGTCCCAGAAATCCGTCGCGTAGAACAGGTTCAGCGTGATCGGGTCCAGCGTGTGCCCGCGCTTGGCCCGCTCGATCCCCGGCCCGACCAGCGGCGAGCGCCGCAGCCCGCTGTCGATCACCCCGAAGCCCTCCGCCTCCAGCCACTCCTTCAGCAGCGAGATCGCGGTCGAGCGCCCCACGCCGTCCGTGCCCTCGACCACGATCATCCGCCCGGGCAGGTCGGCCGATCCCACGCCCGGCGGCGGGTCTCCGTAGAACCGCAGATCGGTCATCTCGCCCGCCTCCCTGCAACCCTCACGATCTCGTCCCCCGCAGCACGCCCGCATCCGGCAGGTACACGCCCTGCAGGCCCGTCGCCTTGAGCAGCTCCGGAATCTCGTGCGGCTGCCGGCGCGGCAGCCCGTCTAAGTGCGGCGCGACGATCTCCCGCAGCTGCGCCTGCTGCGAGACCAGCGTCGCCGTCGCGTCGATCCGCCGGATGTCGAACTCGTTGCAGAGCGCCTCGTACTCGGCCACGATCCGGCCCTGGAAAATCCGGAACGATTCGA
This sequence comes from Dehalococcoidia bacterium, assembly GCA_965205165.1. GTDB lineage: Bacteria > Chloroflexota > Dehalococcoidia > Bin125 > Bin125 > CBDESM01. The sequence goes on along the minus strand of OZ242037.1, from coordinate 2,268,704 downwards.
GGATGTCCTCGCTCAGCCCCAAGTCCAGCCCCGCCTCGTAGTACTGGATCGCCTCCCGCGCCGACGAAATCCGCGAGATCGACTCCTCCAGCGGCACATCGAAATAGAAGGCCAGCGTCGGCGGCACCGCGAACGAATACAGATCGCGCACCCAATCGCGGTTCACCCCGCGCGCCGCGTCCCGCGCGAACGCCGTGTAAACGTAGCGGTCGGCCAGCACGATCACGCCCGCTTGCAGGGCCGGGAGAATCTGCTCGTAGGTGCGCGAGGCGAAATCGGCCGCGTGGATCAGGCTGAAGCTCATCGGCGTCAGCAGCCGCCGCCGCTTCCCCCGCCGCGTCGTCCCGCGCACGATCGGGGCCGAGTTCCAAGTCGTGAAGACGGTGACGTAGCCCTCGGCCCGCAGCCACTTGTGCAGCAGGTCCAGCTGCGTGCTCTTGCCGGAGCCGTCGATCCCCTCGACCACGATCAGCTTGCCGGGCAGCCCCGAATGGTCGACCTCGCCCGGATGCGGAATTCCATCGCCGCTCAGAGTTGTCATGCGGGCATTATCGCAGATCGCGGGCTTCCCCGACATGCAGCCGGCAAGAGGAGGGGTGGTGGAGATAGGGGGACTCGAACCCCCGACCTCGTCGTTGCGAACGACGCGCTCTCCCAGCTGAGCTATATCCCCACTGCGACTGGCGCCGCGAAGGCGGCCGGACACATCCCCAGCCTACAGCGGCCGCGCCCCGCCGTTCAATCCGACCCCGGCGGCTCCAAGCCGTCCGGCAGATCGACGACCATCCGCCCCGCATCCGCGTCGATCTCGACGATCACGTCGCGCAGCGCCGGGATCAGCAGATCCCGCTCCCCTTCCCGCGAGACGACGTACACGTCGTTCGCGCCCGTCTGCAGCACCTCGGAGACCGAGCCCAGCGCCCGCCCGTCTTCCGTCTCCACCGCGATCCCCTCGATCTGATCGATGTACCACGCGCCCTCTTCCGGGATCTCCCCGTCCGGGATTTCGATCAGCAGCCCCCGCAGCTCCTCCGCCTGCCCGCGCCCGGAGACCCCGTCGATCCGGAGGTAGACCCGATCCCTGTGCCAGCGCGATCCGCGGATCGCGCGCGGGCGCGCGTCGATGTAGACGGTCGCGCCGGGCTCGAAGCGCTGCGGATAGTCGGTCAGCGGCCGCGCCTTGATCTCGCCCTTGAGACCGACCGGCCGCTCGATCAGCCCGACCGCGCGGAAGCCGTCGCGGGGCCTGCGGGTCTCGCGCATCCGCGGCCGGGCGTCAGCGGATTTCGAGCGACGCGTCGACGCCGCGCGCGTGCCCGGAGACCGAGAGCAGCGTGCGCATCGCGCTGGCCAGCCGCCCGTCCCGCCCGATGATCCGCCCCATGTCTTCCTGGTCCACCTCAAGCTGCACCAGAATGCGGTCGCCCGGTCGCGGTTCCCCCTCGTCCGCGCCTTCGGTCGCGATCTCCACCGCGTCCGGCTCGTCCACGATCCACTTGGCGATGTAGTCGATCAGCTGTTCCATGGTCCCGCCTATTCGCCGGCCTGGGCGGCCGCAGCCGCCCGCTTCGCATCGGCCCGCTTGCTGCGCGGCTTCGGCAGCAGCGGATCGATCAGCCCCTCCTTGGCCAGGAAGCGGTGCACCGTCTCCGTCGGCTGCGCGCCCTTGCCCAGCCAGTGCCGCGCCCGCTCCGTGTCAATGTTGAACACCGGCGGGTCCGGCAGCGGGTCGTACTGCCCCAGGATCTCCACGAACCGCCCGTCGCGCGGGGAACGGCTGTCCTGCACCACGACGCGGTAGGAGGGCCGCCCCTTGCGGCCGTGGCGGGCGAGTCGGATTTTCAGCATCGGGCCTGCTCTCCAGATTCGGCTCAGCGCGCGCGGGCCCCGGCCAGGCCGGCCGGCATCTTCCCGCCCGCGATCTGCTTCATCAGCTTCTTCGCTTGCTTGTACTGGTTCAGGAGCTGGTTCACCTCCTGCGGCGTCGTCCCGCTCCCCAGCGCGATCCGCCGCCGCCGCGAGCCCCGGATGATCTCCGGCTTGCGCCGCTCCTCCTGCGTCATCGACGACACGATCGCCTCGAACTGCCGGAAGTAGCCGTCGTCCAGCTCTTCCACGTCCAGCTGCTTCTTGACGTTCCCCAGGCCGGGGATCATGTTCAGCAGCTGGCTCAGCGTACCCATGTTCCGCACCCGGTCAATCTGCTCCATGAAATCCTCGAGATTGAAGTCCCCGTCCTGCATCCGCCGCCGCATCCGTTTCGCGTCCGCCTCGCCGAACTCCGCCTGCGCCTTCTCCGCCAGCGTCGCCATGTCCCCGCGGCCGAGGATGCGCGAGGCCAGCCGCTGCGGGTGGAACGCCTCCAGCGCGTCCGGACGCTCCCCCACCCCCAGGAAGCGGATCGGCGCGCCCGTCACCGAGCGGATCGAGAGCGCCGCCCCGCCCCGAGCGTCCCCGTCCATCTTCGACAGGATCACCCCCGTGATCCCCACCGCCTCGTGGAACGCCGACGCCGCGTTCACCGCGTCCTGCCCCGACATCGCGTCCGCGACCAGCAGCACCTCCGACGGCTCGAACCGCTCCCGCAGCTCGCGGATCTCGTCCATCATCGCCTCGTCCACGTGCAGCCGCCCCGCCGTGTCCACGATCACCGTCCCCGCGCCGATCTCCGCCGCCCGCGCCAGCCCCGCCTCGACGATCCGCCGCGGCGCTTCCTCCGCCCCCAGCTCGAACGCCTCGATCTCCAGCTGCGCACCCAGCTGCTTCAGCTGCTCGATCGCCGCCGGCCGGTACACGTCCGCCGCGATCAGCAGCGGGCGCTCCCCGCCACGCCGCGCGTGCAGCGCCAGCTTCGCGCAGGTCGTCGTCTTGCCCGAACCTTGCAGGCCGACGATCAGCGCCACCGTCGGCCCCTGCGCCGCCTTCTGCAGCTTCGACGAATCCTCCCCCAGCAGCGCGATCAGCTCGTCGTTGATGATCTCGATCAGCCGGTTCAGCGGCGTCGGGCTGCGCAGCACCTCGTCCGTCGCCGCCCGCGACCGCACCGCCTTGATGTAGTCCCGCGCCACCTTGTAGTTGACGTCCGCCTCCAGCAGCGCCAGCCGCACCTCCCGCAGCGCCGCGTCCAGATCCTGCTCCGACAGCGTCCCCCGCCGCCCCACCGTCTGGAACACCCCCTGCAGCTTCGCGCTCAGCGCGTCGAACATCGCCATGACGCGACTGTACCCGTCCCCCGCCAGCCCGGGCCGCCTACAGCCCCGCCGCCGCCATCCGCTTGCAGAGATCCCCCACCCGCACCGAGTAGCCCCACTCGTTGTCGTACCACGACACCACCTTCACCTGCCTCCCCTCCAGCACCATCGTGCTCGGCGCGTCCACGATCGACGAGTACGGGTTGCCCTTGAAGTCCGAACTCACCAGCGGCGCCTCCTCGTACTCCAGAATCCCGTGCAGCGGCGACTCCCGGTCGTTCGCCGCCTGCGCGAACGCCGCGTTCACTTCCTCCGCCGTCGTCGCCCGCTTCGCGTCGATCACCAAGTCCACCACCGAAACCGTGCTCGTCGGCACCCGGTAGGCCATCCCGTTCAGCTTCCCGTTCAGGTGCGGCAGCACCAGCCCGACCGCCTTGGCCGCTCCCGTCGAGGTCGGAATGATGTTCATCCCCGCCGCCCGCGCCCGCCGCAGGTCCGAATGCACCGTGTCCAAAATCGCCTGATCATTCGTGTAGGCGTGGATCGTCGACATGATCCCGCTGTTGATCCCCACCGTCTCGTCCAGCACCTTCGCCACCGGCGCCAGGCAGTTGGTCGTGCAGGAGGCGTTGGAGACCACGTGGTGCCGCTCCGGGTCGTAGGCCTCGTCGTTCACGCCCAGCACCACCGTCAGGTCCTCGTTCTTGGCCGGCGCCGAGATCACCACCTTCTTCGGCCCGTTCGCCAAGTGCCCCTTCGCCCGCTCCCCGTCCGTGAAGATGCCCGTGCTCTCCACCACGATCTCCACCCCGTGATCGCCCCACGGAATCCGCGCCGGATCCCGCTCCGCCAGCACCGCGATCCGCCCCCCGTCGATCGCCAAGTCCCCCTCCACCACCTCCACCTCGCCCGGGAAGCGCCCGTAGTTCGTGTCGTACTTCAGCAGGTGCGCGTTCGTCTCCGTGTCGGTCAGGTCGTTGATCGCGACCACCTCGAGATCCCCGCGGTGGAAATCCAGCATCCCCTTGAGCACTTGGCGGCCGATCCGGCCGAAGCCGTTGATTCCGATCTTCGTGGGCACGGTTCCTGCTCTCGCTGCGCGGGCTGATCCCCCCGCAAGGTTGCCACCCCCCGCCCGTTCGCACAACCGCCCGCCCCCATCCCGCATCCGCTAGGCCCGCATCCACTAGGATTGCCGCATGGCTGCATCCGTCGCCGACCTCCGCGAGTTCCTGCTCCGCCGCGGTTTCCCCGAGGCCGACGCCAATTTCATCGCCGCCGTCGCCGACGACCTCCGCGATGGCGCGACCGAGCAGGCCCTCGACCGCGTGGAAGAGCGGGTCACCCACTTCGAGGCGATCTTCAAGGAACGGCTCAACGGACACGAAACCGCCAACAAGCACGAGTTCCGCGAAGTCCTCTCCACCATCCGCGAAGTCGTCGCCAACGCCCAGACCGCGAACGAGAAGCGTTTCTCCGCGCTCACCGAGCGCATCAACGGCCTTGAAGGCCAGATCGCCGAACTCAAAGGCGAGGTTACCGGAATCAAGGGCCAGATCGAAGGGCTCAAAAGCGAGATGGACGGGATGCGGGCGGAGCTGCGCGGCTGGGTTTCGCAGGTCGGCTTCCGGCTGGCGCTGTTCCAAGTCGGCTTGGCCGGCTTGATCCTCTCCGTCTTGTGGGCGGCCGGCGTCTTCGGCTAGCGCGCCGCGAGGAGCGACCGCAATGGCAATCCCGGGAGCCGAGTACCGCGAGCGCATCGTCGCCTACGGCTGCGACGAGGACGTGACCCGCGTGATCATCTCCCTGATCGACGCCGCCGACGACGACGTGGTGGCCGAAGGGATCCTGGAGGCGATCGGGAACCTCCCCCGCACCGGCCAACTGCTCAACGATCTCCTCAGCAGGCGGATCACCCTCAGCGAGGCTGGCCTCGGCGAAGTGGGCTAGGATTGACGCATGGCAGTTCCGACATCCGAATACCGTGAGCGGCTCTTGGCGGAAGGCTGCGCCGAAGGCCTCGCTGACGTCGTCTTGGCTTTGGCTGGCAAAACGCGCGATGACGCGGTGACCCAGGCAATTGTGGAGGCAAGCAAACAGATCGATGATTCGGAAGAGCGGCTCACCGGAAATCTGATCGGGCATACCGCACAGAACGACCTGCAGTTCCGCGACGTCGACTCCGCAATCCGCGAGACCGCCATCGAGACCAGGAACACTGTGACGGCGCAGCTCAATCAGCGCGCCGCCGAGATCAAATTGGAGGTCGCCCAGACCTTGCAAACCGCAGCCGATACGCGGGTCGAGCTCGAGCGCCAGATGGCGAAAATCCAAGTCGCCCTTACCGAGCAGCTCGCCGAGATGCGGGTTGAGAACGAGCGCCGGCACGCAGAGATACAGAATGAGCTCGCCGAGATGCGGGTTGAGAACGAGCGCCAGTTCGCGGGAATCCGGAGCGAGCTCGCTGAGCAGCGGGTCGCGAGCGAGCGCCGGCATGCCGAGCAGGAGGAAGCGAGCGAGCGCCGGCATGCCGAGCAGGAGAATGCATTGACCGAGCAGAAAGCCGAGATCACACGGCAGATCGGGGAAATCCGAATCGAGAACGCCGAAAAGAAGGCAGAGGACGAGCAGCGCTTCAACAAGGGGCAGGACCGCCTCCTGTACATAGGACTTGCCCTCGCCGGCTTGATCATCGCCGTGATCATCGCCGTCCTCGCCTGACCCGCGAAACCTCACCGCACCCGGCGTCTTCATCCTGCCCCTGCTAGAATCGCCCCATGGCAATTCCCGCGCCCGAATACCGCGAGCAGCTCTTGGCCGAGGGCTGCGCCGAAGGCCTCGCCGACCTGCTCCTCGCCTTGGCCGGCAACGCGCACGAAGGCGCGGTCTCCGAGGCGATCAGGCTGGCCGGCGAGCGGATCGCCGATTCGGAAGCGCGGTTCAACGAGAGCCTCAACGGGCACGCCGCGCAGACCGCCCAGCAGTTCCGCGACGCCGACTCCGCAATCCGCGAGTCCGCCCGCGATGTGACGGAGCAGCTCAAGCTGGAGACCGCCCAGATCCTGAAATCGGCGGCCGAGGCACGCGCCGAGAACGAGCGCCGGCTGGCCAAGATCGAAGAAGGCGCGGCCGAGGCGCGCGCCGAGAACGAGCGCCGGCTGGCCAAGATCGAAGAAGACGCGGCCGAAGCGCGCGCCGAGAACGAGCGCCGGCTGGCCAAGATCGAAGAAGACGCGGCCGAGGCGCGGGCCGAGAACGAGCGCCGGCTGGCCAAGATCAACGAAAGCATCACCAAGATCGACGAAAGCACGGCCGAGGCCCGCGCCGAGCACGAGCGCTGGCGGGAGGAGCATGACAAGCGCTTGGCCAAGATCAACGATGACGCGGCCGAGGCCCGCGCCGAGCACGAGCGCTGGCGGGAGGAGCATGACAAGCGCTTGGCTAAGATCAACGACGACGCGGCCGAGGCCCGCGCCGAGCACGAGCGCTGGCGGGAGGAGCATGACAAGCGCTTGGCCAAGATCAACGACGACGCGGCCGAGGCCCGCGCCGAGCACGAGCGCTGGCGGGAAGAGCATGACAAGCGCATCACCAAGATCGACAAAGACGCGGCCGAGGCGCGGGCTGAGAGCGAGCGCCGGCTGGCCGAGATCAACGAGCGCGTGGTCAGGCTCGACGAGCGGGCGGCGGAAACCAACGAGCGCGTGGCCAAGCTCGAAGAAGGCCTCGTCGACGTGCGGGTCGGGATCGAGCGCCGCTTGGGGGAAGTCCAAGTCGCCATCACCGATCAGCTCGGCAAAATGCGGGTCGCCAACGAGCAGCAGTTCTCCAAAGCCCGCAGCGACCTCGACGATCAGCTCGGCAAAATGCGGATCGAAAACGAGCGCCAGTTCTCGAAAACCCGCGACGAGCTCGCGCAGATGCGGGTCGAGAACGAGCAGCGCTTCAGCAAAAGCCAGGACCGACTGCTCTACATCGGCTTCGCCATTGCGGGGCTGATCATCGCCGTCGTCGTTGCCGCCGCTTTCGGCTGATTGACCGCTTATCGGGCGCGGTCCCTTACGGGCTTGCGCTCCGCTCGCGCGCTGGTACGCTTTGCCACCACTGCGGCCGGCCGCTCGGCTGCTGGAGGAGCTGGCATATGTCCCGCTGCTTGAACCGCCTCTTCAAACGCCCCGCCGACGCCCGCGGCCTTCGTGCTTCGCTTTATCAGCACAAAAGGTCGGGGGGGGGGGGGGGGCAGGAATTCCCCGTCCGGCTGCGCGGCTTGAGCGCGGAGGTGCCTGACATGACCGCTCTGCCAACGCGCACCGCGCCCTTCCCCAAGCCGCGCTGGGCGCTCCTCGCCCTCGCCCTCGCCATCCTGCTCGGCGGCTGGCTCGCCCTCGCCCCCGCTCCCGCTCATGCCGACGGCTCTGTCAACACGGCAGCTTTCAACTCCGGCGGGAGCATCACCCCGCAGCTCGGCGCCGGGAGCAACCCGTTCCGATCTTTTCAGTCGGGCCGCGCCGACCTCTGCAGCACCACCGCCTACACCTATGCCCGCAATGGAGGTTGGAACCTCGCCTCCTTCCGCGTCGCCCGCGGCACGCCCTGCGGGTACCACACCGGCGTATGGAATGACGCGTTCTGGAACTACTACGAAATCAAAGTCTCCTCATCCTCGACGGTCTCGCACGGGACGGCGAACGCGATACCGGGAGCGGACATCGAGTACATCAGCGGCCTCAACTCCAGCTGCGGCGGCGGCTCTTGGCGCAACGTGCCGGGAGAGACCTACAACCGCATCTACGCGCACCGGACGGCCAGCTCGCCGGACGGCGGCACCTACGGCCCCGCCAGCGGCTCCTGCAACAACGCCCAGTCCGCCTTGGCGGTCGTCAACTTCCGCTTCTCCGTGCCCCCCTCGCACTCCGGCGACGTCTACCTGACGCTCGCCATGCAGGACCGCCGCGGCCGCCACGGCCACTTCCGGGTCAAGTACAACGCCCCGACCTACACCGCGGTCTACCCCATCGCCTTCCCGCAGAACGCCGACAGCTCGCTCGCCGCCACCGACGTCTCCGGCCCGCAGATCCTCACCACCGGCACCCGCCAGCGCGCCACCGCCTTCCTCCGCACCGCCGCGCACGGCAGCATGTTCAGCAACTCCCACACCAACGTCGCGCGCAGCAAATTCACCAACGCCACCATCAAGATCGCCAGCGATCCCCAAGGCGCAAGCCTCATCTCCAACGCCACCATCTCCAACTCCAGCGGCACCAAGCTCACCAACTGCACCGAGGCCTCCCCGGGCAACACCTGCACCGTGACCAGCGCCAACTGGCCCGCCGGCTCGCAAGCCGACCCCGTCACCAACAGGCTCGACTTCCACTTCACCGTGCCCGCCGCCCATACCGGGCCCGCCTACGTCGTCGTCGGCGCGGACTTGTCCGGCACCCCCGCCCGCAATTTCGCCCTCCAGTACCAGCCCCAGGTCGGCGTCTACCCGCTCGCCGCCCCCTACATCGGCGCCAACGTCGACACCAGCACCCTCGCCTCCACGACCCGCAACTGGGCCACCCTCGGCGCAACCCAGCGCGCCATCGTCGTGCAGCGCACCCAGGCCCGCACCGCCTACGACAGCACCCACCTGAACGTCGCCCGCAGCGCCTTCTCCAGCACCACGATCACGGTCGCCAGCGACGCCGCCGGCGCGAACCCGATCAGCGGCGCGAAAATCTCCAGCGACGCCGCCGGCAACACCGTCATCACCGAATGCACCGAGACCTCCGTCGGCAACACCTGCACCGTGCCCTCCGGCAGCTTCCCCCAGGGCTCCGGCGGCACTCCCGTCACCTCCCACCTCGACGTCTACTTCTCCGTCCCCAACGCCCACGAGGGCGACGCCTACCTGGTCGTCACCACCGCGCGCAGCCAGCGCTTCCCCCGCGCCTTCGCGCTCAAGTACGAAGAGCCCACCTCCAACTCCTTCCCCCTGATCGCCCGCGCCCCGGGCGGCGACGTCGCCGCCGGCACCGTCACCGGCACCTTCGGCTACGCCGAAGCCGGCGCGGCCCAGCAGGCCGCCGTCTTCCTCCGCGCCGCCGCCCACGGGGACGAGTACGACTCGACCGATGCCAACATCAACAAGGCCAACTTCGACTCCGCCGTGATCAAGGTCACCAGCGACGCGGACGGGACCAACGTGATCAGCGGCGCCAAGATCTCGAGCGATTCGGCCGGCGCCAACGCCGTCTCCGCCTGCACCGAGACCTCCGCCGGCGACACCTGCACCATCACCAGCGCCAACTGGCCCGGCACCGGCGCCGCCGGCAGGCTCGACCTCTGGTTCTCCGTCCCCGCCGCCCACACCGGCGACGCCTACCTCCACATCGCCGTCGCCAGAACCGGCACCCACCCCGGCCTCTTCGCGCTCAAATACCTCGATTCCGTCGCCGCCCACCCCCTCGCCATGCCGGCCGGCACCGCCAGCGGCACGAACGTCTCCGCCGGCTCCCGCAACTGGGCCGCCGCCGGCGCGGCCCAGCAGGCCACCGTCAACCTCCGCGCCGCCGCCCACTCCGGCATCTACGCCGCCTCCGCCGCCAACGCCCCGCGCGACAATTTCGACGACGTCGAAATCGTCGTCGCCTCCGACCCCGCCGGCGCGAACGCCATCAGCGGCGCGGAGATCTCGAGCGACTCGGCCGGCAACACCGCGATCACCGCCTGCACCGAAAGCGGCGTCGGCAACACCTGCACCATCACCAGCGCCAACTTCCCCCAGGCGGCCAGCGGCTCGCCCCCGCCCACGCTCGCCCAAAACCTCTACTTCTCCGTCCCCGCCGCCCACTTCGGCAGCGCCTACCTCGTCGTCAAGGCGCAAAGGTCCGGCCTCGCCCCGCGCGTCTACGCGCTGACCTACCGCAGCGCCGTGATCGGCGTCGGCCCCCTCGCCGTGCCCGCCCAGAGCACCGACGGCTTGCTCCCCTCGCAGCGCGAGGGCCAGGACATCAGCAGCCTCAACCTCGGCTGGAGGGTCGACTCGCCGACCATCCGCGCCAAGGTCTTCCTGCGCGCCGCCGCCCACTCCAACACCTACCGCGCCGCCGACGCCAACGTCGCCCGCGCCGCCTTCGACCGCGTCCGCATCCGCCTCGCCACCTCGGCCGCCGGCGGGACCGAGTTCAGCGGCGCGACCGTGATCGCCTCCGACGGCGTCGGCGGAACCTCGATCTGCAACGAGCAGACGGCCGGCCCGACCTGCACGATCAACGCCGCCAACTGGCCCGTCGACGCCGGCCTGACCGAAGCCGTCGACCTCCGCTTCGTCGTCACCGGCACCTCCGACGCCAGCGCCTACCTCCACGTCAGCGCCATGCAGTCCGGCAGCACCGCCCGCAGCTTCTCCTTCCAGTACACCTCCCTCAACCCGCCCGCCCACCCCCTCGCCTCGCCCGTCTCCGGCGGCAGCACCGAATCCGGCAACCTCGCCACCGCCATCCGCTCCTTCCGCTCCGGCAACGAGCGCCAGCAGGTCCGCGTCGCCCTGCGCGACGTCTGGCACGGCAACGAATGGGACGCCAACGACGCCAACGCCGAGCGCAGCGAGTTCAGCCGCGCCACGATCACGATCGGGACCAAGCCCGGCGGCGTCTTCGGCGCGCTCACCGGCGCCGCGATCTACAACGCGGCCACGGGCAGCACCGCGCTCACCCCCTGCACCGAAAACACGGCCGGCCCCACCTGCACGATCACCAGCGCGAACTTCCCCGTGGACAGCGGCACCCCCGTCCGCACCGAGGAGGTCGACCTCTGGTTCAGCGTCCCCGCCGCCACCGCGGCCGACGCCTACGTCCGCGTCGCGGCCGAATCCAGCACCGGCGTCCGCCGCATCTTCGATCTCAAGTACGAGCCCTACCTCCGCATCTGGCCGCTCGTCGTGCCGACCCCCTCCGCCACCCGCGAGAACGGCAACGTCAAGACCAACACCCGCAACTGGCCCGCGGCCGGCGACGTCCCCATGCGGGCCGACATCTTCCTGCGCTCGGCCGAGCACTCCAACACCTACTCCAGCAGCGGCGCCAACGTCGCCCGCAGCACCTTCGACTCGGTCGAGCTGCGCCTCGCCACGGCCGAGGACGGGACCACCTCCGCCAGCGGCCCCGTCTTCACCGACCTCAACGGAACCGGCGTGCTCTCCGGCTGCTCCGAAAACGCGCAGGGCGCGGTCTGCACGATCACCAGCGCCAACTGGCCGCAGGCGACCACCGGCAGCCCGCTGCTCACCCTGGAGAAGAGCGTCTTCTTCACCGTGCCCGACACCCACGACGCCGCCGTCTGGCTGGTCGCGCGCGTCAAGAAGGCGAACAAGGCCGACCGCGTCTTCTCCGTCCGCTTCGACATCCCCTACAACGCCTACCCGCTGGTCGTGCCGGGCGGCACCGCCGACAACACCGACCTCGGCGCCGGCAGCCGCAACTTCCTGCCCGGCGGCGCCACCCAGCAGGCGTCCATCCACCTGCGCGACGCCTGGCACGACGACACCTACGACGCCTCCGATACGAACGCCGCCACCTCCGCCCTGGCCGGCATGCTCATCTCGATCTCCAGCGACGCCGCCGGCGGCCAGGCCAACCGGATCGCGAACGCCAAGATCTCCTCCAACGCCGCCGGCACCGGCGCCGTGACCGGCTGCACCAGCTCGCCCAACATCAACCACTGCACGATCCCCGCCGCCAGCTGGCCCGCCACGGGCGGCACCACGGACGCCCTCGACCTCTACTTCTCCGTGCCCAACACCGTCTCGACCCCGGTCTACGTCGTGATCACCGCGATCCCGACCGCCGGCAGCGGCAAGAACGACCGCCGGTTCGCCCTCAAGTACGACCCGCCCCTGCCCGTCTTCCCGCTCGCCGTCCCGCTCGGCGCCGCCGACGCGCACGAGAGCGGCGACCTCACCGCCCGCACCGAGAACTACGCCAGCGCCGGCGCGCGCCAGAAGGCCCGCATCTACCTGCGCAACGCCTGGCACAGCAACACCTACGCCTCAACCGGCCAGACCAACGCCCCGACCAGCGACTTCAGCAGCGTCACGATCCGCATCGCCGACGGCTCCGACGGAAGCACCGCGGTCAGCGGGGCGCTGATCACCAACGCCTCAGGCGCGCAGCTCTCCCAATGCGCCGCCTCAGGCGCGACCTGCCTGGTCAACAGCTGGCCCGCCACGGCCGGCACCTCGCAGCCCTTGGACATCTGGTTCGCAGTGCCCGACGGCCATCGCGCCGACGTCTTCCTGCACGTGACCGTGCGCGACTCCGACGGCGATACCCAGACCTTCGCGATCCCCTACGAGAACCCGCACATCGAGGCCTGGCCGCTGATCGTGCCGCAGCTCACCTCGACCACCTTCGAGACCGGCACGCTCTCGTCCAACAGCCGCCACTGGTGGCCCTACGCCGTCATCTCCACCACCTCGTCCGGCGACAACAGCACCGGCCGCCACTGGCTGCGCCTCTTCCTGCGCGACGAAGCGCGCGCCGCCTACGGCTCGGCCCACGCCAACGCCGCCGCCGCCGAGTTCGACGCCACCACGCTCCAGATCACCTCCGACGCGGCCGGCCAGACGCTGCTCAGCGGCGCCGCCTTCACCACCGCCGCCGGCCGCTCCCGCTCCTGCGGCAACACCTGCCCCGACAGCACGCCCGCGGCCGACGAGACCGTCTACTTCAAGATCCCCGACTCCCACACCGGCCCCGTCTACATCCGCTACGGCGTGACCAAGTCCGGCAAGATCGGCAAGACCTACACGCTCAAGTACGACCCGCCGCCGACCGTCGCCGCGCATCCGATCCTGACCGCGCGCGAGGCCGACGGCTCCGCCCGCGCCTCCGCCGGCGAGTACAGCGAGGGCGCCGCCGACCGCGTCCGCCTCTCGATCCGCGACGCCGCTTCCTCGGCGACCAGCGCCGCCACCTCGACCTTCCTCGCCGTCACGATCACCGCCGCCTCCGACGCCGACGGCACCGCCCTGTCCGGCGCCGTGCTCTCCTCCGACGCGGCCGGCTCCAACGCCATCTCCGCCTGCACCGAGAACACCGCCGGCAACACCTGCACCATCACCACCGCCAACTGGCCCGCCACCGGCGGCAACGCCGACGACCTCGACCTCTACGTCACCGTCCCCGCCGCCCACACGGGCGCGCTCTACGTCCACGTCAACGTCATCGCCCCCGCCGGCATCCGCAACCGCGCCGGCACCCTCAAGTACGACCCCTACCTGCGCATCTGGCCCCTGGTCGTGCCCGCCCCGGCCGGCACCCGCGAGACCGGCAACGTCAAGACCGCGACCCGCGACTGGACCGCCCCCGGCGCCGCCAACCGGGCCCAGATCTTCCTCCGCAACGCCGCCCACTCCAACACCTACTCCGCCACCGGCGCGCTGGTCGCCCGCAGCGCCTTCGACCGCGTGATCCTCCGCCTCGCCACGGCCGAGGACGGCTCAACCTCCGCCAGCGGCCCCGTCTTCACCGGCTCCAGCGGCGGAACCAGCGTGCTCTCCGACTGCTCCGAGACCTCGCAGGGCCCCGTCTGCACGATCCCCGCATCGAGCTGGCCGCAGGCCGGCACGCCCATGCTGACCACGCTGCAGGACGTCTACTTCACCGTGCCCGGCGAGCACGGCGCGGTCTGGCTGGTCGCCACCGTCCAGGAATCCGGCAAGCAGGACCGCGTCTTCTCGATCCGCTACGACAGCCCCGTCAACGCCTACGCGCTGGTCGTCCCCTCCGGCACCGCCGACGGCGCCAACCTCGCCGCCGGCGCCCGCAACTTCGTGCCCGGCGGCGTCGCCCAGCAGGCCACCATCTACATGCGCAGCGCCTGGCACGACGACGAGTACAACGCCGCCGACGCCAACGCCGCCGCCTCCGTCCTGACCAGCGCCACGATCACCATCGCCTCCGACGCCGCCGGCGCCAACGCCATCACCGGCGCCAAGATCTCCTCCAACGCGGCCGGCACCACCGCCGTGACCGGCTGCACCGGCACCCCCAACACCTGCACCATCGCCGTCGCCAGCTGGCCCGCCACCGGCGGCCTCAGCTTCTACTTCTCCGTGCCCAACACCGTCTCCACCTCCGCCTACGTCGTCGTCACGGGCGTCGCCGCCGCCAGCGGCAAGGCCGTCCGCGCCACCGCGCTCGAGTACGCCCCGCCCCTGCCCGTCTTCCCCCTCGCCGTCCCCCGCCACCCGACCACCGACGCCCACGAGAGCGGCACGCTCACCTCGCGCACCGGCAACTTCGCCGCCCAGGGCGCCCGCAACAAGGCCACGATCTACCTGCGCGACGCCTGGCACTCCAACGCCTACGCCGCGACCGGACAGGACAACGCGCCGACCAGCGACTTCAGCAGCGTCACGATCCGCATCGCCACCGCCTCCGACGGCTCCACCGCCGTCAGCGGCGCCGCCATCGTCAACGCCTCCGGCGCCCGCCTCTCCCAGTGCGCCGCCGCCGGCCCCACCTGCCTGGTCAGCAACTGGCCCGCCACCGCCGGCACCGCCGACCCGCTCGACATCTGGTTCACCGTGCCCGACTCGCGCACCGCCAACGCCTACCTGCACGTCACCGTCCGCGACTCCGACGGCGACGCACAGACCTTCGCCATCCCCTACCAGCCCCCATACGTCGCCGCCTGGCCGCTGATCGTGCCGAAGCCGGGCGGGACCTACGAGACCGGCACGCTCTCGACCGCCACCCGCCGCTGGCTGCCGGAAGAGGGCCTGAACCTGATCGGCTTCTTCTTCCGCGACCAGGAGCGGACCAGCTTCAGCGGCAGCGACGCCAGCCCCGCCACGGGCGTCTACGACGGCCACGTGCACATGATCACCACCGACGCCGCCGGCAACAACCGGCTCAGCGGCGCCGCCTTCACCGACTCCGCCGGCAACGCCTTCGTCTGCGGCAACCGCTGCATGGCCAGCTGGCTCCAAGGCGACCTCCGCTTCAAGATCCCCGACTCGCACACGAGCGCGGTCTACATCCACCTCACCGCGACCAAGCCCGGCAAGCTCTCCCGCAGCACCTCCTTGAAGTGGGACCCGCCGCTGACGGTCTCCGCCCATCCCGGCGCGACGCCGCGGAACGCGGCCACCGGGGCATTGCTGCCCTCGGCCGGCGAGTTCAACTCGCGCGGCCTGACCGACCGCGCCCGGATCAGCCTCCGCACCGCGGCCGGCTCGTCCACCGGCGCGGCCACCACGGCCTTCCAATCGGTCAAGCTGACGCTGGCCTCGGACGCCGACGGCACCGCCCTGACCGGCGCCAAGCTGGCCTCCAACTCGCTCGGCACGACCGCGCTGAGCGGCTGCTCCGAAGGCTCGACCGCCGGCAACGTCTGCACGATCCCGGTCGCCAGCTGGCCCGCGACGGGCGGCGCGGCGGACGACCTCGAGGTCTACTTCACGGTGCCATTGACGCGCGCCGCCGCCGTCTACCTGCACGTCCGCGTCGAGAAGGCCGGCGAGCGCGACCGCACCTTTGCGCTCAAGTACGACGCGCCGGTCGGCGCCCAGGCGGCCACGTCGTGGCCGTTCCCCGACCCGCGCCTCTCCGACGGCAGCCGCGAGCGCGACGACGACGGCGACGGCCTGACCGACAACGAGCGCTACTACCAGACCGGCGCCCGCGAGCGCGTCCAGCTCGGCATCTACGAGACTTCGGGCACCGGCTACAGCGCCGCGGCCGCCCAGGCCGCCTTCCACTCGCTGCACGCGACCACGGCGATCAGGCTGAGCGCCGCCACCACGTCCGGCACCGCGCTGGGCGCGACCCACATCACCTTCACCCAGGCCGACGGCACCGCGCTGGGCTGCACCGGGCCCTCCTACTCGGGCGGCAACTGCATGCTCACCCGCGACGCCTGGCAGGCCCTGCTCGGCCTGACCGGCGCGGCCGACTCGCGCCGCTCGCACCCGTTCGAGTTCGGCTTCACGATCCAGTCCGCCTTCACCAATACCGGCGACGTGCGGATCACCGCCACCGTCACCCACCACGACGGCTCCTCCAGCAGCCGCTACGCGGCCTACAAGCGCGCCGTGGCGGCATCGACGACCAGCGCGCAGCCGTTCGCGATGCAGCTGGTGAACGGCTCGGCGGAGACGGGCAACGTGGTGACGCGCGACCCGCAGCGGCGCTACTCGCCCGGCGGCGCGGCCACGCCGGTCAACCTGCGCGTCTACGAGAGCGCCACCGAGATCCAGACCTACACGTCCAGCACCAACCTGGTCTCGTACTCGACGATCGAGCAGGTGACGATCGAGATCCGGGACCGGCCCTCGCCCAGCAACCGGATCACGGGCGCCCAGATCACGGTGCCGAAGAATGACGGGACGTCCGCCTGCACCGAGGCCGCGGCGACCAACGTCTGCACGATCACGGCCGCCAACTACCTGCTCACCGGGCCGCCCCGCGCCGGCAACCACTACCGGGCGTTCCCCGTGAACTTCAGCTTCACGGTGCCGTCCGCCTACCAGAACAGCGACTTCGGCAACGCCGACCTGATCATCAGCGTCGTCCGCGCCGGCAGCGGCATGGCCTCCGCACGCACCCAGACCTTCACCCTCCCCTTCGACGGCGGCACCCGCGCCGAGCCGTTCGCGATGGTCGCCGACGCGACCGGGAACGCGCCCGCGATGGATCAGCAGTGGGCGCAGGCGGGGGCGCGCACGCCGATCTGGGCGCACATCTACAACGCGGCGAAGACCGCGCACGAGGCGGTCTCGAGCACGAACACGGCGCAGTACTGGGAGTTCGACCAGGCATCGGGCGCGACCGCCGTGAAGATCGAACTGCTCGACGGCGCAAGCGGCACGGCGGCCCCCGCGGGCGGGCTGATCACGGCCGCGGACTCCGCCGCGAAGTTCGCGCCCTGCACGGAGTCCGAGCCCTCGAACGTCTGCACGATCACGCTGCCCGCCCTGAAGGCCTACGACTCCGAAGCGAGCCCGGACGACAACGACGAGGTCGATCCGCTCAAGTTCGCGGTCAGCATCCCGCAGGGCTCGACGAACGTGGTCCGCCTGAAGCTGACCGTGAACCGCTCCGACTCGATGACCAAGGTCCGCGAGTTCAGCATCTACGCGCCTTGGGCCTACCCGCTGCTGGCCCCGGTCGGCGCGGACGGCAGGCCGCGATCTGGCAGCCTCTCCGCCACGGTCTGGGAGTACGAGCCGCGCGGCCGCCCGACCCCGCTGGCCTTGGAGCTGTACAACGCGCGGCAGCAGCAGTACGTCGCGCCGACCGCCGCGCTGCGCCCGTCCTTCGCGGACTTCGAGACGGTCACGATCCGCGTGCAGGACGCGGCCGGCGATCTGATCAGCGGCGCCGAGCTGACCGCCCGCAACGGCACCCCGCTGCGCGGCCTCTGCCCGGTCGCCGCATCCTGCGAGATCACCCGCACCGAATGGCAGGCCCGCCAGCGCGGCGCGCGGACGCCCGGCGGCCTCGAGTTCGCCGCCTCGGTGCCGGCCGAGTACTCCGCCGCCGCCGTCATCCGGATCGAGCTCGCGCACACGGCGCGGACCGCGCCGACCGCGGCCCAGCCCGTCAACGAGCAGTCCGAAGGCACCGGCCCGGTGCAGCGGATCGCGCTGGAAGACTCGTCCGGCGTCCGCACCGCGGTCTACGAGCTGCGCATGGTCTCCCCGGCCAAGCGCGCCTTCGCCCTGCCATTGATCGCGGACGCCGACGCCGACACCGGCCTGCGCGTCTGCACCCTCGCAGAGTCCGGCAGCGGCGACGCCGCGCTCGCCGCCTGCACCGCGCCCTCCGTCCAGCGCGGCACCCCGATCGGCTTCGCGGCGGCGCTGATGCGCGGCCTCGAGGCGCACCCCGCCAATCCCCCGACGGCGAACGGCGACGAGCTGGTCCAGTACAACGAGATCACCACGCTCACGATCAGCACCACAACCGGCGAGATCATCCACCAAACGCTCTGCCCGCGGTCCGCCGCGGAGCACCCCGTGTACCAGCCGGCCGCGCAGAGCGACGCGTCCACCTGCACGATCAGCAGCGCCGCGCTGCAAGCCTTCCAAGGCGCGGCCGAAGCGAACGAGCCGATCCGCCCGCTCGAGCTGGCCTACGTCCCGGCTTCTTCCTCCGGCGCGACCGGCACGGTGAGGCTGAGCTACGCGATCGCCGGCGCGAGCCCGCCCGAGATGATCGAGCAAACGCTGGAGTTCGCGCATGTGGCCGGCCCCGGCCGCCGCGCCGCCGGCGTCTACCTCGACTGGTCCGACCCCGGCAGCGCCTACGCCGCCGCCGCGCCGGCCGCGCTGTTCGCGATCGGCCGCGCCGACTCGCGCGCGACCGCCGCCCCCGCCCCGCGCTCGGCCCTGCCCGGCCGCGTCAAGTCCGCGACCTTCAACGGGCTGGCCTTGGGCGAGGCGGTCGAGCTGACGATCAGCCAAGGCACGATCGCTTACAACGGCGCAACCTGCACCGACTCCTCGTCCGGCTGCGCGCTCTCGCTCTCCCGCGCCGAGCTGCTCGCCGGCGCCGGCAGCGCAAGCGCTTCCGACCCGATCGGCAACCTGCGCGCCGAGTACGCGCTGCCGCTCGGCGTCGCCGGCCCGACCACGATCACGGTCCGCGCCCGCTTCGCCGGCGAGGAAGCCGCCGCTGTCGGCGAACTCGCCATCGCCCACCCCGCGGTGGGCAACCCGGTCGGCTCGGCCTACCTGCCGACCGATGCGGACGGCGTGATCGCCGCCGGCGCCACGGCCGAGGTCGCGGCCGGCTTCACCGTCGCGGTCGACGCGGTCGGCGGCGGCTGGGGCTGCGCCCGCCCCGACCCCTCCTTCCTCGAACTGGACGCGGCCGGCACCCTGCTCGACGCCTGCGCCGGCGGCCTCTCGCGCCGGCCCGGCGGCGACCCGCCGTCGACCGCCGCGGCCTGGCTGATCTCCGACTCCTACCTCGCCATCACCGGCCCCGCGACCTGGCGCGTCGAGGGCGCGGGCGACGGCAGCAAGCGCCTGATGCTGGGCGGCACCTGGAGCAGCATGCGCTGCGGCTTGGCCTCCGCTCAGGGCGCATCGACCGCCGGCGAGCGCGACATCGCCTGCTGGATCACCGACGCCGAGGGCAACCGCCCCAGCATCGCGATCGACGCCTCCGCCGCCGAGGATGTCCGCATCACCGCCAGCCTGATCCCGACCCGCGAACGCCGCTTCCACATCTTCACCGGCGCCGCAACGCAGCCCGCCGACCGCTACGCCGAGACCGCGGCCGCCTTCCGCCTGGCCGGCGGCCCGCTCTTCCGCACCGCAACAATCGACGTGGGCGAGCCCGCCCCCGTCGCCTCGGTCGAGCTGGCCCGTGCCGCCGGCCAGAGCGGCCCCGTCCCGCGCGGCGGCAGCGCTGACCTCGAAGTCCGCATCACCGCCGCCGGCGGCGCAGCGGCCGACGCCGCCGCGATCGCCTCGATCACCCTCACCGCCACCCGCGGCTCGCTCTCAGGCGACCTCTGCCCCGGCTCCGCCCGCAGCTGCACGATCAACGCCGGCACCGGCACGAGCTTCGCCACGGCAGTCGCGGAAAACCCGGCCCTGCCCGCCGCCCTGCCGATCACCTTCACCCCGCCCGCCGGCGAAGGCTCCGCCCGCATCTCGCTGGCCGTCACCGCCACCGGCGGTGCGCAGTCGCTCTACACCGACGCGCTCGAGCTCGCCTTCGCCGGCGCCGCCTCCGCCCTGCGCGCCGGCGCCGGACTGCCCCTGCTCCACCACCGCGCCACCCCCGACGACGACCGCGACGTGATCGAACTCGAAATCGAAGCCCGCGACTCCTCCGGCAACGCCGCCGCCCTGCCCTCCGCAACCGCCCGCGTGCTCGACGCCGCCGGCAGCCCGGTCTCGCAGAACTTCCTGACGATCGAGCGCCTCTGCGAGACCGGCGCGTCCAAGTGCAAGTACCGCATCACGGCGACCGCCGCCGCCACCGCCCCGCTCGCCTCCGGCCGCTACCGCCTCGAGGTCGACGCGGGCCTGCGCGAAAAACTGACCGCCCCCTTCGGCGTCGCCGGCCCCGCCGCCGCGCTCGACCCCGTCCCCGCCGGCCCGCCCCTGCTCGGCCGCACCCTCGCCATCCAAGTCGACGCCTCAGACGCAGACGGCAACCCCGTCGCCGACGGCACCAAAATCCGCGTCCGCGCCACCGCCGCCGACGGCCCCTCCCCCCTCCAACTCGCCACCCCGCCCAGCGACAGCACCGCCGAGCAGACCGCCTCCCTGACCACCAAGGACGGCGCCGCCACCGCCACCTTCGTCACCGCCTCCCAAGCCATCGCCATCATCTCCTTCGACGCCCAAGACGGCACCCGCACCACGGCCAGCGCCGTCCAGCTCATAGACGCCCGCAACGCCCCCCTTCCCGGCCAGCCGACCCCGCCCTCAGACCCGGCCTCCCCCGCCGCCCACCTGGCAGACGGCGCCGGCCGCCCCGCCGACCCCTCAACCGCCAGCGGCCTCACCGTCTGGTCCCCTCCCCCCGACGCCACCACCGCAACCGCCGCCGACCTCTTCGACGAACTCCCCGGCGCCCAAGCCCTGCTCCTCTGGAACGGCCGCCGCTGGATCCGCTACGCCACCGACCAACAAGGCAACCCCATCCCAGGCTCCCAAAACTTCCCCCTCCACCCGCAAGACCTCCTCTTCATCGCCCGCTGAGCGGCGGGCGGTGCGAGCGCGGGCGCATCCAGGTTGCCCCAGTCCGGTGCGGCCGGTACGGTGAGCGAGCACCCAGTGTTGCCCGGAAGCACGCGGCCCCCGCATGACGAAACCGCAACCGGACTCCTCCGGTTCCTCCGCCGGCCTGCTGTTCCGGCTCGCGGCCGCGGCGCTGCTGGTCGCCGCCGCGACCATGCTCATCACCGCTGTCGCGGCTCAAACGGCGACGATCACCTTCACGTCCGGAAGCTGGACGCCGGAGAAAGTCACGCTCACCTTCTCCGCGCCGATCCAAGCAACGCCGCTCCCGAACGCATCAGTGTTCGCCGTCTATGAATATACCGCCACGGGAGTTTGGAGCGACGCTCCGGTCCCCATCGCCTCCGTCGCCGTATCCGGGTCCACGGTCACGTTGACCCTGCAAACCAGCCTCCCCGCGGGAAGCCGGGCGCGAGTCTTTCCGTGCAACGATGTCGGCACATGCAATGGCAATGCACTAATGTCTACCAACGGTGCGACTTGGTCGGCAACCGGTGAATTAACGCTCACGCCTCCCGCCGCCGCGTTCTCGCACGCCAACGTGAACGGGTACGTCGCGGAGATATACTTCGATCGGGACATCACCACGACCCAGCTGCCCGCCGCCTCGGCCTTCACGATCAGCGGCCACGCCGCCCAAATTTTCGACGTATATTGGAGCAGCGACCATGTCGGCCTGCGCATCGCGCCGCCGGTGCCGAACGGCGTTCAACCGGACATCACCTATGCTAAACCCGCAACGAATCCGCTGACCTCGCCCGGCGGCGACATCGCCGCCTTCAACATCAAAAGCAGCAGCGGCAATAGTTTCATCGATCCCGGCCCGGTCGTCACCAACATCGCCCGCAACGGCAATGCATTGGTCTTGACCACCGATGCCGCGCTGGCCGCGCCCGCCTCCGCCGCGGCGGCGCACTTCAAGGCATGCACGTCTTGGTCGGCGACGGCCGGCCAAGCGTCCGGCTGCACCGACGCGACCAGCTATGCGATCGCCTCCCGCAACTTGACGCTCTCATTCCCAGCCGGCACTATCCAGGACGGAGTCAAGCTATGGCTCCTGTATCAAGCCGTGCCGAACGCATCGGCCTCTCTTCATGACGCATCTGATTCGGATCGCAAACTCGGACTGATCGACCCCCACCCGTTCACGCTCAGCTCCGCGCTGCCGACGCTGTCAACGGCCGGCGTGGACGGCGCGACCGTGACGCTCACGTTCAGCGGCAATCTCAAGGCGGCTTCCGCCTTGGCGACCGCCGCGTTCGCGTTCACCCCGTCAAAGGTCATATCTTCCGCGGTCGCCAGCGGGAAAACGGTCACGATCACGCTCGGGACGGCGATAGCGGAAGGTGCGGCACTATCGGTTTCCTATAGCCAGCCTGCAGCTACCGCCACCGCTTTGGAAGCGGCCGATGGCCGCAAGCTCGCGAACTTCACCTCCACGGTTACGAACAACACGGATACCGCGCCTGCCGTGTCCGGCATCAGCGTCAACGGCACGACGCTCGTGATCACGTTCGACCAAAATCTCAAGGCGGCATCCACGCCCGCTGCATCCGCGTTCAGCGTTTCAGTCAACGGATCCGCACGAACGGTGAGCATGGTCGCGATCGCCGCTCAAGCCGTTACGCTCACGCTCGCGTCTCCGGTGATCCATTCCGATGTCGTCACTGTCGCCTATACAGTCCCGGCATCGAATCCTCTTGCAGACGGAACTGGCAACAACGCAGCTGCGTTCGCAGCACGCTCGGCGACGAACAATACGCCCGTCCCGATTCCCGTGCCGTCGTCGGCTTCCGTGAACCGAACGGCGCTGGCGATCACATTCAGCGGCGCATTGAAGGCGAACGCGTCCCTCGCCGCATCCGCATTCTCGTTCACGCCCGCGAATTCGGCCTCCGCCGCGAGCGCGTCAGGCAGCACCGTCGCCATCACGCTCGGAACGGCGGTCGCCGACGGCGCGTCGCTGTCGGTTTCCTACGCACCGCCGAGCATGGCAGCCGCCGCCATCCAGTCGGCGGACGGCAGGGCGATAGCAGCATTCAATTCATCCGTCTCGAATCTCACCGATGACGCCCCTACGCTGGCCAGTGCTCAATCGAACATCGCCGGAACATCGATCGTCCTCACGTACAATGAAGCCTTGTCGACCGCGGCCGCGGACATCCCGGATAAATCGGCGTTCACCGTCAGCGGAGCTCCGGCCGCGACCGCGGTCGCGGTTTCGGGGAGCGCGGTTACTTTGACCGTTTCACCAGCGCTGGTCGAAGGCGCGGCGGTGACGGTCAAATATACCCGACCCGCGGCGACCGAAGCGCGACTCAAAGATGCCGACCAAGGCAATCTTCCCGTAGCGACCGGCACCTATACGGTCACTAACAGAACCGATACGGCACCGGTCGTCAGCTCAGCTGCGGTCAACGGCGCTGCGCTCGCCATCACGTTCGACCAAGCGCTTGATGCCGCCTCCACGCCGGCGGCCTCCGCCTTCACCGTTTCGGTCGGGGGCAGCGCCCGGAGCGTCTCCAACGTCGCCTTGTCCGGCAAGGTCGCGACGCTGACCCTCGCGACAGCCGTTATCCACTCCGATGCTGTGACGGTGCAGTATGCGCCGCCTTCCGCCAATGCACTGCGGGATGCGACCAATAACCAAGTCGCGGCATTCGGGCCCATCGCGGCAGCGAATCAAACGCCGAGGCCGCTTCCGGTCGTTTCGTCCATCAGCGGGTCGGGCAGTTCGGTGACGATTGCGTTCAGCGACACCCTCACGGCCAACTCGGCCCTGCCCAAGACCGCGTTCACGTTCACTCCGGCGAAGACGATCAGCAGCGCGTCCGCATCGGGCAGCGCGGTCTCCATCAGCCTCGCCTCGGCGCTGGCGGACGGCGAGGCGATCCGCGTTGCCTATACGTTGCCGACGACCGCCGCCGACCGAATCAAGGCGGCCGACGGCCGCGACGTAGCCGCGTTCGACCTGACTGTAACCAACAATACCGACATGGCGCCGGCGCTCAGTTCGGCGATCAGCAATACCGCGGGTACCGCACTGACCTTGACGTTCAGCGAGGCGCTGCTGGAAACAGCCAACGGCAAGCCAGCGGTTTCCGCCTTCGCCATCACGGGAGCGCCGGCAGTTACGGCCGTTTCGGTCTCCGGCGCTACGGCGACGCTGTCGCTGTCGCCAGCGCTCGCCGAAGGCGCGACGGCGTCCGTGGCCTACAGCGTTCCAGCTACTGGGCAAGCGAGGTTCGCAGATGCGGATCAGGGTGGGCTTCCAGTCGCGTCATTCAACATGTCAATTGACAACCGAACTGATACGGCACCCGTCGTCAGCTCCGCGGTCATCAGCGGCACGACATTGACTTTGACCTTCGATCAGGCTTTGGACGGCAATTCCGTCCCCGCCAGCAGCGCGTTCTCCATATCGTTCGACGGTACGGCCGCAGCGGTGTCAGCCGTCGCCGTCAGCGCTTCAACCGTCACGTTGACCATCACGTCAACCGCCGCTCCAACTGCCGCGGTGAAAGCGTCGTATGCAAAGCCGGCGATGAATCCGTTGCGCGACAGCTCGCAACTCAACGTCGCTTCCTTCTCCAATCTCGCGGCGGCCAATCGCACGATCCCGTCCGCGACCGCCGCCGTCGCGGACGGATCGGCGATCACGATCAGCTTCAACGGCAACCTGACGGCTGATTCCATGCTGGATGCCGGAGCGTTCGTGCTCACCCCGCGCTATACGGTGGCGTCGGCCAAGGCGACCGGGAAGAAGGTGGTGCTGGCGCTCTCCGAGGCGGTCGTGGAGGATACGGCCGTGTCGCTCGAGTACGATACCGCGGAGGCGTCCGATCACCCGCTCAAAAGCAGCGCCGGCGCGCTGCCGTCGTTTTCGATTGCCGTTGATAATCAGACAGATACGACGCCGACCGTGATCGAGCGGACCGCCAACGGGGCGACGCTGACGATCGGGTTCGATCAAGTGCTTGATCCAAATCGCGTGCCGAACGCCGCTCAATTTACGCTCGCTGGGACTGCCGCCCAAGTGCAATCGGCGAGCATCGACCACAGCGGCCTGATCGCGCCCGGCTCGGTCGTGCTGGCGCTCAACCCGGCGATCCACGAGACGGATTCCGTCACCGTCAAGTATTCAACCTCGCAAACCGCGACGAAGAACCTGCGCGACCCGGAAGGCAACGATGTCCCCGCCTTCGGTCCGCTCTCAGTGGCAAACGAAACGGATACGGCGCCCGCCATCAGCTCGGCAACGGTCAACGGGGATCGCGTGGTCGTCGGTTTCGACCAGGACTTGGAGGTGGTCTCGGCGGTGATCATCGCCCACTTCATACTCAGCGGGACGACGGCGACGGCATCCAGCGGCTCGGTATCGAATGTGAGCGGCAGGGGACGGCTTACCCTCGTGTTGGATCAGGCGGTGCATGAAACCGATTCGGTGAAACTATCGTATACGAGGCCGCTTTCGGATCGGAACTCGAACGATCTGCGGGACCCGGAACGGAACCGGGCGACATTCACGAACTACGCTTTGGATAATCAAACGGACACCACGCCGGTGCTCGCGAGCGCGAGCGCCGATGGAACGACAGTCACGCTGCAGTTCGACCAGCCGCTCGCGGCGACCGCGACGCCGGCATCAAGTTTTGCGCTCAGCGGGACCAGCGCAGCCGTTGCGAGCCTGGTCATCTCCGGCGATACCGTAACGCTCACCGTCTCGCCGGCAGTTCACGAGTTGGATGCGAGCGTCATGATTTCGTACACCGTGCCGGACGCGAACGGGCTGCGGGACGGTACCGGCAACGCCGTGGCCAACTTCTCGAGCGCCGTCGCCAACGCGACCGATACCGCGCCGGTGCTGGTCAGCGTCATCGGTAATCAGGCGACAATTACGTTGAGATTCGACCAGCCACTGCACACCGCCAGGCGGCCCCGAGTTGCCCAGTTCACCCTGCGCGGCCTGCGCTCATCAGCCGACGGGAGCCCGCTGTCGAGCGTCGCGCTCAGTACTGAAAACAACCGCGAGGTGCTGCTCACGCTCAAGAACGATCTGCGCGAAGGAAACCGCAATGTCACGGTCAGCTATGCCAAGCCCGCCTCGAACGGCCTGGCCGACGGCACCGGAAACGAAGTGGCGTCGTTCACCGCAACGATAACGAACCAGACCGATGCCGGGCCGATCTTCGAATACGGCTACGCGACCAATGACGGCATCACGCTCGTCTTCGACCAAGCCTTGACGATTCCCAACATGCTGCCCCTACAGCAGGAGAGCGACCAGCCGGCAACTGGCTGCCGCGGCTTGGCGATCTTCGCCCATACTGCAGGGGAAGAGCTGAAGGTTTCAGATCTGATTATACCGCCACAGCGGGGTGATGTTTCCGGAGGTGGTGGCGATCTCTCGCATTTGCAGATCAATCTCGCCGAGCCTCTCGAACCCTCAAAGAAGATCAAGTTCTGCTATCAAAGTACCGCTGGCGGGATCACGGATCGTTCGACTCTGCCAAATGCCGCTCCCTCCACCGATCCAGCATTCCAGCCGCTGCTGAACCTGTCGGCTTCCGCGACCGTGGATGGAACATCCATGACGCTCACCTTCGGAGAGACGCTTTCGGGCGCGGTGCGGGCCGCTGATTTTTCAGTGGCTTCCAATGAACGCTCCCATGCGGTCACCGGGGCGAGTGGGAGCGGAAAAATGATTCAGCTGACTTTGGGCACTGCCGTCCGGGAGGGCGAAGAAATTGACGTTCAAGTGACCTATACGGCGCGTGCCGGTGGGCTCGGCGCGACTGCCTCCACCGGAGCGGCGGTTTCAGTCCCGTCCTTCATCGTGAAGGCGGCAAATGATACTGATACCGTCCCAGCCGTCATTGCGGCGAGCGCAGCTGAACGAAAAGTTTCGGTGACGTTCGATCAAACGGTCCAGATCGATGGTACCAGTGGCGATCTCCGGTCTGCCTTTTCGATCTCGGTCAACGGCTCGCTGCGACCTATCGAACGGATCGAGCAATCCGAAGATCGGATCGTCCTCGACTTGGTTATCAGTGATCCGATCTGGGAAGGCGATCGGATCACTGTTGCTTATTCGGGACAGGGTACTGCTAGGATCAAAGACGACGACAACAACCCGGCAGCATCGTTCCGTCGCTCCGCGGCGAATCTGGTCGATTCCCCGCCGCGGGTCGTTTCGGCCAGAGTGCGGGGGCGGATCGCGACGATCATCTTCGACCAGGCGCTTGATGAGGGCAGCGCACCGCGGGCGAGCGAGTTCTCAATCACCGGCGGAACCAGCGTACTGCGCGTCATCGGCGTCCGCGGCAAGGTGCTCACCCTGGAGCTCGCCCGGGCGCCGCAGTGGGATCGGAGCGTGCGGCTCAGCTTCACGCCGCTGAGCGGCAGATTGCGCGAGCCGTCGGGACTGGCAGTCGACGCGTTCCGGCGATTGCAGTTGGTGAATGCCACCGAGGGGCCGCGTCCAATCGCGGTGATCGGAGTGGAACGGACGATCCTGATCGAGTTCGACCAGCCGCTCGACATGTCGCGCAAGCCGCCGCGGACGGTCTGGCTGATCAGCACCCGCGAGCGCATCGAGGTCGAGCAGGTGTATTTCGCCGGCGAGTGGATGCTGGGCTTGGACCTCTCCGAACCCGGCCTCAGCGACCGCGAAGATGTATTCGTCACCTACGTCTCGAACCTGCCCTACCGGACAAAGATCGCGGATGTGGAAGGATATCGCACCCCAACATTCACCCTGATGGCCCGCAACCTCACCGAACGGCCCCCGGAAATCGTCCGAGCATCCGCACGCGGCGCGCTGGTCAGGATCGAGTTCAACCAGCGCATGCGACGAGTGAACAACATGCAGGGATTCGCGGTGGAAGCGGATGGGCGGGAGATCGCGGTCGAACGCGTCCGCCCCAGCCGCGACGACTGGAGCCTCGAACTGCACCTCGCCGAGTCAGTGGCAGCCGGCGAACCGGTAACGCTCAAGTACTCGCCCCCAGGCGAGCGAGCCCTGCGCGATGCCAGCGGCAACCCCATGGGCGAACTCGCCCTCTGCATCCAAAACCGCACCCCATTCCCGCCAAGAGCAGAGACGCCGCAGCCAGAGAGCGCCGCGGCATCTTGCGAGACCGCTGGCGCCAAGTCTCAGCCCGGCCGATTGCGCGGGGGCGGGACTTAGTCGGCGGTCAGGATGAGGGTGCCGGTGGTGGAGAGGGAGCCGCCGGTGCCGTTGACTATGCAGGAGCGGGCGGTGGTTTGCTTGCCGGGGTCGCCGGTGATGCCGCCGTCTTCGGCGGTGCCGGAGAGCTGGCGGTAGGCCTCGACCAGCAGCTGCATGCCGTACATGCCGGAGTGGTTGAAGGAGAGGCCGCCGCCGTTGGTGTTGATCGGCAGGCGGCCGCCGGGGGCGGCGTGGCCGTCCTTCCAGAGCCGGAAGCCTTCGCCGCGCGGGGCGAGGCCGAGCATTTCGGCGGTGATCCCGGCGGTGACGGTGAAGGAGTCGTAGATCATGGCCATTTCCATGTCTTCGGGGCCCATGCCGGCCATTTTGTAGGCGGCGGCGGAAGAGGCGGAGGCGGAGGTGGCGGTGAAGTCGCCCATCTCCATGATGTTCCAGTGCGACATGTTCTCGCCGGCGCCGGCGATCCAGACGGGCTTGGTCTTGGCGGAGTAGGCGAGGTCCTTCTTGACGATGAGAACTGCGCCGCCGTGGTCGGTGACGAGGCAGACGTCGAGCAGCTTGAGCGGCCAGGAGATGACGCGGGAGTTCATCACGTCGGCGACTTCGATGGGGCCGCCGAAGGGGTGGCCGAGCTTGCCGCCGCCCATGCTGCCTTCGGGCAGATCTTCCTTGGCGGTCTTCTTGTACATGACCGCCTTGGGGTTGAGGGTGGCCCACTGGCGGGTGACGACGGCGATTTCGGCGAAGTCCTCCTGGGTGGTGCCGTAGCGGTGCATGTGGCGGTTCATGGCGTGGGAGTAGTTGGTCGGAGCGCCGCCCATGCCGTAGGCGACGGTGTGCTCGACGGAGGGGTCCCAGGGGTCGCCGGCGCCGCCTGGGCGGCCGGTGCCGCGTCCGCGGGTGTTGCGGGCGTTGAAGCCCATTTCGCCGTGGGAGACGAGGGCGACGTCGATCACGCCGGCGTGGATGGCGGCGAGTGCGTGGTGGACGTGCATTTCGAAGGAGCAGCCGCCGACGGCGGTGGTGTCGATGTACTTGGGGTGCAGGCCGAGGTATTCGGCGATCTGGGGGGACCAGCCGGCGGAGAAGATGCCGTCGATCGCCTTGATCGGGATGCCGGTCTGGTCGCAGACGTTCTTGATCGCCTCCATGTGGAGGACGAGCGAGGTCTTGGGGGTGGTCGGGTAGCCGATTTCGTCGGCTTCGGCGGCGCCGACGATGGCGGCGGACTTGGATGCGGGACCTGGCATCGGGATGCTCCTGTTCGTGCGTTCGGGAGTTTTCGGCTGTGGTTAGCTCGACTTCGCGCCGACCACGCGCCAGAACGGGATGTGGACGTCGTCGCTGGCGGGCTCGAATTCGATCTCGACGGGCGCGCCGATCTTGATCGATTCGGGGTTTTCGGGGTCGACGCCGCGGAGGACGGTCAGCATGCGGTCGCCCTCGGCGAGGTCGATGTAGGCGGTGACGTAGGGGGGGTCCCAGGGGCCCCACTTGCGGGTTTGGACGGCGAAGGTGTGGATGGTGCCCTTGCCGGAGGCCTCGACCCACTCGATGTCGGTGGAATGGCAGAAGGGGCAGATGACGCGGGGGTACCAGTGGCAGCGGTTGCAGTCGGTGCAGCGCGGGAGGGCGAGGCGGCCCTCTTTGGCCGCGTCCCAGAACGGCTGCGAGACCGGATCGGGCTCCGGGATCGGCAAGTTGTAGTCGGCCACCGCCGCCTCCTCTGCGAAGGGCCCGCCGGGGGCGGGCGCACTGTACGGGCGCACCCTTCCGGCACGCTCGTACCGCATCCTAAGCGGAGGCGGAGGTACGCGCGATCCGAGCGGGCGGCCGCGATGGCGATCGCCCTGCCGGATCGCGGCGCGGCGGAGGGGCTAGTAGGGGAGCGCGGGCTGGTTGGCGCGGGCGAGCGGGCGGCCGTAGGGCGGGCGCGGGGCCGGGAAGGCGATGGCGCGCAGGCGGGCGACGATCGCGGCGACGGCGGAGGGGCGGGCCGGGCGCGCGGGGCGGCTGCCGGGTTCGAGCCGGAGCATGGCCTCGGCGCGGCGCGCCAGCTCGATCTCGCGCACGGTCAGGCCGTGCGGCGGCAGCGCCAGGTTGACGATCATGGGGTCGAACATCTTGCCTCCAGTTGCGCAGCGTTGTGTTGGTTCGCTCCCGCCGCGCTTGGTTGCGAGGTTATGCAGAGAGGCGATTGTGAATTGTGTCACGGACTACATCCGCGGCGCGAATGCAGCGCCGTTAACGCAGATTTCCCGGCCGGCGGGCGGAATCGGGCGCGGGGGGAGCGGGCTGTAGCCTTTCGCCGTCGTTCAAGCGCCGAATTCGGAGGCGATCATGCTCAAGCAGTTCAAGGTTCCGGACGAGATCGCCGTGCGCGTGCCGGCGGCGAACGTGCGGGCGGCGGTCGAGGACGTCTTCCAAGCGCTGGGGATGCCGGAGGCGGATGCGCGGCGCTCGGCGGAGACGCTGTTCTACGCGGACATCCGCGGGATCGACTCGCACGGCATCTCGAACATGATGCGCTTCTACGTGGACGGGCTGAAGTCGGGCGACATCAATCCGGCGCCGGTGATGAAGATCGAGCGGGATCACGCGGCGGCGGCAACGGTCGACTGCGACCGCGGGCTGGGGCTGACGGTCGGCCCGCAGGCGATGGAGATGGCGATCGAGAAGGCGCGGCACGCGGGAGTGGCGACGGTCGTGGCCAACAACGGGCGGCACTACGGGGCGGCGGCGTTCCACGCGCAGATGGCGCTCGAACACGACATGATCGGGATTTCGATGACGGTGGGCGGGCTGCTCGTGGCGCCGACGTTCGGTTCGCAGGCGATGGTCGGGCTGAACCCGCTGGCGATCGCTGCGCCGGCAGGGGAGGAAGCGCCGTTCATCTTCGATGCGTCGATGTCGTCGGTGGCGGGCAACAAGGTGCGGCTGGCGCAGCGGCTGGGCGAGGAGCTGCTGCCGGGCTGGGTGGCCGACGCTGAGGGGACGCCGATCATGGAATCCGCGGCGGTGCCGGACGAGTTCCTGATCCTGCCGTTGGGCGGGACGCGGGAGATCGGCTCGCACAAGGGCTACTCGCTGGCGGCGGCGATCGACATCCTGGCGGGCATCCTCTCGACGGCCGGGGCGGCGGTGCAGCGGAACAACGGGGTGGGGCACCATTTCACGGTGATGAACGTGTCGGCCTTCACCGACGTGGACGAGTTCAAGGCGGGGATGGACGCGTACTTGAAGGCGCTGCGGGAGACGCCGCCGGCGCCCGGGCAGGAGCGGGTGCTCTACGCGGGGCTGGAGGAGCACGAGCAGGAGATCGAGCGGCGGGAGCTGGGGATCCCCTACCACCCCGACGTGATCGACTACTTCCGCGGGCTATTCGCCGAGTTCGGCCTGCCCGACCGCTTCGCCTGAGCCGGAGCGGGCGGCGGCGATCAGCCCGGCCCGCATCGCGCGCCGGATCAGCCAGTAGGAGGCGAGGGCCAGCACGGCCCGCAGCGGCCAGGCGACGGCGCGGCTGAAGAGCGCGTACTGGGCGGAGGAAATCTCCGTTCCCTCCAGCAGCCAGACGCGGATCAGCCCCATCGCCAGGTTCTCGAACAGGAAGATCAGGCTGACCAGCACGAACACGCGATGGCCCGGCTCGAGCACGGCCGCGACCCGGGGGAAGAGTTCGCAGATCACCCGCCCGGTCAGCGGCCAGCTGAATGCGAGCGCCAGCAGCAGCAGCGCCGCGATCGAGAAGTCGCCGATCGGGTCCTGCCAGAGGAAGATGCGCTCCGAATCGAGCACCAGCCCGGCGATCGACGATCCGATCATCGTGGCCAGCCCCAGCAGGGCCAGCTTGAAGATCAGCCCGCCGCCCGTCTCGGCCCGCTGCTGGATGTAGAAGACGCCCAGGGCGACGGCGAGCGACACGCCGATCGCGGCGCGCGCGTCGGCAATTTCGAGCATGATCAGGAACGCCGCGATCGGCAGGAGGCCGAGACCGGCCCACGGGTTGTAGGGCGGCAGCTCTTCGCGGGGCCGGGCCTCGCCGTTCAACGCGCCTAGTGCTTCCAGATCGGGCTGGCGACGTTCGCGTCGACTTGCGCCGCCGCCTCCGCCTCGCAGAGCGCGCGGATGGTGACGGTCTGCACGGCCTCGGCCTCTGGCGACGAGCGCGGGTGCTGCTCCGGGTACCAGTTGACCTCGGCGATGCCCCACTCGTCAGATTCGACCACGCGGTCGCGGCCGCCGGATTGAGTGAGCGAGCCGGGGCCCTCGATGATCGTGAAGGCGACGGGGGCGCCGGCGAGCGAACCCTCGCGGCTGCTGATCGACGCGGAGATCATGCGGTAGCCGACCTCGCCGCGATCGGCCATGCGCACGCTCACCTCGACCGTGTCTTCGGGCATCTGCGCCTCCGCTCCGCTCCCGCATCAGCGGGGCCTGCTTTCGCGCCCAATCGTACCGCCTGCCCGCGCCGTATCCTGCGGCCACGGGCGCGACCCGCGCCGCGCCCGCCGAGGAGGCGCAAACATGGTCCGAACCGCCGATCTGCACCCCGCCATGGCCGAAGGCCTGCTCAAGCTGGAGCTGCCGGAGATTCCGCCGGCCCCTTGGATTGCGCCCAAGCCGCTGGCCGAATCGACGATCGCGATCATCACGACGGCCGGCCTGGCGCGGCGGGACGACCGCCCGTTCCAGGCGGGCGATGCGGGCTACCGCCTGATCCCGGGCGACGTCGACGCGGGCGAGCTGAGCATGTCGCACGCTTCGATCGCCTTCGACCGATCGGGCTTCCGCGGGGATCCCAACGTCGTCTTCCCGATCGAGCGGCTGCGCGAGCTGGCGGCCGCGGGGGAGATCGGCGGCGTCGCCCGGCATCATTACTCGTTCATGGGGGCGCAGGCGGATCCGACGCGGGTGCAGGCGGCGGGCGAGGAGGTCGGGCGGCTGCTGCGCGAGGACGGTGTGGATGCGGCGCTGCTGACGCCGGTTTGACCGTGGTGCACGCGCACGGTGTGCGCGCTTTCGCACTACATCGAGCGGACCGGGGTGGCGTCGACGGGGATCAGCCTGATCCGCGAGCACGCGGCCGGGATGCGCCCGCCGCGCTCGCTGTTCGTGCCGTTCCCGCTCGGCCTGCCGCTGGGCGCGCCCGATGACGCGGCGTTCCAGACCGACGTGCTCCGCGCCGCGCTGGGCCTGCTTGAGACGGCGGCGGAGACGACGCTGGCGGACTATCCGCACGATGCTCCCGCCGGAGCGGACGGCGGGCAATGGGCCTGCCCGGTCCAGCTCGCCGCGCCCGAACCAGCCGGCGACGCGGAGGTGCTGCAGCAGCGTCTGGGCGAGGAGATCCAGCGGCTCCAGCCGTGGCACGACCAGTGGGTGCGCGGGCGCGGGCATTCGTCGGTCGGCGGCAGCGGCGTCGGCGCGGAGGGGATCGGGCGGCTGGCGGAGCTGATCGCGCGCAACGCCTTCGAGGATCACGATCCGGGCGGCGAATGGGGGCACCCGATGCCGATCCGGCTGAAGTACGCGGCCGACGACATGCGGGCCTGGTACTTCGAGGCGGCCTCGGCCCAGCCGGGCGCGCTGCCGGACGACGCGGCGCTGAACCGCTGGCTGTTCGGCGAAACGACGCTGGGCGAGGCGCTGCACACGCTGGCCGAGCGTGCCGCGCAGTCGGAGGATCGCGCGATCAAGGGGCTCGGCCGCGGGATCATCCCCGGCGGCTTCGCGCGGAAACGCTGAGCTCGGCGGCAGGCGTCCCGCACATCGCGGATGGGCGGTTTCAGATGCTGCACCGCATCCTTCAGTCGAGCTCGTTCCGCCGGAACGTCGGCTACTTCGCTCTGCAGATCACCTTGTTCCTCACGCTCACGCCCTTCGTGTTCGTCCCGGCGTTCGGCAACTCGCCCGGGGTGCCCATTGGCTTGGCTGTGGCGGGCGGGGCCGGCCTGATCGCCCGCGGCGCGCGCTGGTTCATCGTCAGCTCGCGATCGTCGCGGCGTTGCAGGACCTGAGACCGCCCGATCTTCTTGGCCGAAGCGGCGGAAATGTTGTCCCACGCGCACGGCGCGGTTATGTTCGGGCAGGCGGCGCGGCAGGCCGCGATCCCCGTGCGCGGGCCGCTCGGCGGCTGATCGGCGCGCCATCCGACGGCGGTGAACATGAACATCCACGAGTACCAGGCCAAGCAGATCCTGCGGGAGCACGGCGTGCCCGTGCCGCCGGGCGGGGTCGCCTCGAACGAGCGCGAGGTGCGGCGGCTGATCAAGGAGATCGGCGACAAGGTGGTCGTGAAGGCGCAGGTCCACGCCGGCGGGCGGGGCAAGGGCCGGATCGTGACCGACGAGCGGGCCGCCGGCCGCCTCTTCAACCGGCTGGCCGACGCGCCGGAATCGACCGAGGGGCAGGTCAAGGGGCGCAGGCGCGGCGGCGTCCGCCTGGTCGAGGGTGTCGAGCGGGCGCTGGGCGAGTTCCGCGCGATGCGCAAGCACGTGCTCGTCTCGCGCCAGACCGGGGCCAAGGGCGCGAAGGTTTCCGCCGTCCTGATTGAGCAGCAGACCGCCATCGCGGCCGAGTTCTACGCGGCCGTGCTGGTCGACGGCTCGATCGGGCGCCCGGTGGTCGTGGTTTCCAGCGAGGGCGGGCAGTCGATCGAGGAGGTCGCGGAGCGGACGCCGGAGGCGATCCACCGCTTCACGGTCGATCCGCAGGAGGGCTTCCCGGCCTTCCGGGCACGGCAACTGGCGCAGCAGCTGGGCCTGCCCTCCTCGGCGATCCGGCCCGCGGGCGAGCTGCTGGCCAGCCTCTACAACGCCTTCAAGTCGGTGGACGCGACGCTGGTCGAGATCAACCCGCTGGTGCTGACCGAGGACGGGCAGGTGCTGGCGGTGGACGCGAAGATCAACATCGACGACAACGCCGCCTTCCGGCAGGACGCGGAGGGGCTGCGGGACCCGGTGCAGGAGAATCCGATCGAGCGGGCGGCGGAGCTGGCCGGGATCGGCTCGTACATCAAGCTGGACGGGAACATCGGCTGCATGGTCAACGGGGCGGGGCTGGCGATGGCGACGATGGACGCGCTCAAGCTGGAGGGCGGGGAGCCGGCCAATTTCCTCGACATCGGCACGGTCAACCGCGAGGAGCGGGTGATCGAGGCGCTGCGGATCATCTGCAAGGATTCGGACGTCAAGGCGATCCTGATCAACATCTTCGGCGGCCTCGCCCGCGTCGACATCGTGGCCGAGGGGGTGGTCAAGGCCGTGCGGCAGCTGCGGATCAAGCAGCCGATCATCGTGCGGCTCAACGGCTCGAACGTCGAGGAGGGCCGCCGCATCCTCGAGGAATCGGGGGTCGCGGTGGAGACCGCCGACGCGCTCGGCGACGCCGCCCGGCTCGCCGCCGCAGCCGCCGCCTAGCCCAGCCCCGCAACACGGAGACCGCACATGAAGCCGCCGCTCGCCAAACTGCTCAACAAGAACACCCGCGTCATGATCCAGGGCCTCGGCGGCGAGGGCCAGAATCAGATCCGCCGCTCGCTCGCCTACGGCACCAAGGTCGTCGCGGGCGTCCACCCCGGCTTCCGCGGCGGCGACGAGTTCGAGGGCTTCCCCGTCTTCCCGACCGCCAGGCAGGCGGCCGCGGAGGCCAAGCCCAACTGCACGATCATCTACGTCCCCGCGCCGGGGGCGGCCGATGCGATCCTCGAGGCCGCGGCCGAGGAGATCCCTCTGATCATCTGCATCACCGAGGGCGTGCCCGTGCACGACATGATCCGCGTGCGCCAGGCGCTGGAGGGATCCAAGTCGCGGCTGATCGGGCCCAACTGCCCGGGCGTGATCCATCCGGCCAGCCGCTGCCGGGTCGGCATCCACCCGCCCGACGTCTTCATGCCGGGCCGGGTCGGCGTCGTCTCGCGCTCCGGCACGCTGGTCTACGAGGCGGTCGACCAGCTCAGCCGGCTCGGCATCGGCCAGTCCACCTGCGTCGGCGTGGGCGGAGACCCGATCATCGGCGAGCAGCAGGTCTCGATCCTGCAATGGTTCAACAAGGACCCGGAGACGGACGCGGTGGTGCTGATCGGCGAGATCGGCGGCACGGCGGAGCAGGCCTCGGCGGCCTACATCAAGCGCGAGATGAAGAAGCCGGTGGTGGCCTTCGTGGCCGGCGCGTCGGCGCCTCCCGGCCGGCGCATGGGGCACGCGGGCGCGATCATCGAGGGCAGGGACGGGACGGCGGAGGCGAAGCTGTCGGTGCTCAAGGAGAACGGCGCGGTGATCTCGCGCAGCCCGGCCCGGATCGGGGCGACGATGCTCCGCGTGCTCAAGCAGCACGGGCTGGACGGCGCGATCTCCGAGGCCCGGGACTGACGCCAGTGTCCGAGCAGCCTCCCAGGCCCGAACGCCGCGGCCTGCTGGCCGCGATGCAGCGGCGCCCGGCCGACGCCGCCCGCGCCGGCGTGATCGCCCCGCTGATCGGCATCGCGCTGATGATCATCATCGGCCTCGCCGTCAGCCCCTGGGCCGGCGTCGCCGTCGGCCTCGCCGCGACCCTGATCGCCCTCCCCGCCGTCATGTGGTTCCTCGCCAGGCGCGCGCCGCCCGAAACCGACGAGCAGTGAGCGCCGCCGAAGTCGAGATCCGCGACGGCTTGACCGCCGAGCACGAGGCCGGCGCGCTGCGCATCCTGCACGCCGCCTTCGCCTACAAGCTGCGGATCGGCTTGGACGGCCCGGAGGACATGGTCCGCCTCTTCGCGGGAGAGGTCGACCGGACCGCCTGCTGGACCGCAATCGTGGACGGCCGCATCGCCGGCATCCTCACCCGGCATGGCAACGGCGAAGAGTTCTACAACATCGGCACGCGGCGGCTGCTCACGACGTTCTGGCCGCTGAAGACGCTGCGCGTGCTGTTCAATTTCCTCCTGCTGAACGAGTCGCCGCCGCGCAATGCGTTCTACGTCGAATCAATCGCGGTCGACGCCGAGATCCGCGGCTTGGGCATCGGCGGCAAGCTGATGGCCGAAGCGGAAGCCCGCGCCCGCGAGCTCGGCCTGCCCCTGCTCGCCCTGGACGTGATCGGCGACAACCACGGCGCAATCCGCCTCTACGAGCGCCTCGGCTACCGGATCGTCAAGACCACCCGCGGCTTCCTGGTCAAGTACGTCACCGGCTCCGACGAAGTCCACCGCATGGAGAAGCGCCTGGAAATCGCGGCTCAGTCCTCGTCGGGGGGGTAGCACTCGTCGTAGGCGACTGTGGCGGGGGCTTCGTTGCGGATGGTTTTGCCTTGCATTGAGGCGTGGGTGCGGAGGAAGGCGAGGATTTCGCGCTGGGCGTCGGGGCGGAACCGGGGGTCGTCGATCATCGTGGTGCCGTGCAGGTCAGTGTCGTAGACGACCAGGCGGGAGGGGGCGGCGGACTGCTCGAAGAAGCGCTGGGAGTAGAGGTAGGCGCAGCGGTTGGAGGCGCCGACCATGAAGAGCTTGGGGACGGCGATGTCGCCGACGTTGGAGAGGCCGTCGAGCCGGCCGTCGCGGTAGTTTTCGGGCGGCTTGTTGGGGAAGACGTTGGGGCTGGAGATGGCGGCGACGGCGACGAACTCGGCGCGGTAGGCGGCGATCTGCATCAGCGAGGTGCCGCCCATGCTTGCGCCGATCCCGATGATCTCCTCCGCGCCCTCCTCGATCGCGTGGTCCAAGGCCGCTTCCCATTCGCGGTAGACGTCGGGTACGTCGTCGACGCGCTCGCCGCTGTACCAGCAGCGGGTGTCGCCGTGGCAGCGGAAGTCCCAGCTGAGCACGCGGTAGCCCTCGGCGATCAGGCGGGCCTCGAGCACGTCCCAGATGTGGCGGTTGGTCGGCCACATGTGGCCGAGCAGCACCCAGCGGTCGCCGTTGCCGGTCAGTTCGGCCACGAACGGGAGGCCGTCGTCGGAGCGGAGCACGAAGCCGTCCGACTTGGTGGCGGCGCCGAGGGCGGCCGCGAAGATCACGGCGGCGGCGATGACGGCCGCCGCGGCCGCGGGGATCGCGGACGGGCGCATCAGGAGCCGCATCGCCAGCGCGGCGGCCCGGAGGGGCGCGCCGCGCAGCCGTTGTGCAATCCGTTTCATTCGGCGCAGGTTAGGGCCGATCGCTCGGCGCTCCGCTGGTACCATCGGTGGCGGAGGGTTCGCATAGCGGCCTAGTGCGCCCGCCTGCTAAGCGGGTTCGGGGGAAACTCCGTCGAGGGTTCGAATCCCTCACCCTCCGCCATCATCTCATTGAAAGTCCGCCTCATGCGCCAGTTCCACATCTGGACCGTCGGCTGCCAGGTCAACGCGGCCGACAGCGCCAAGCTCGCGGCCGGCCTGCGGCGGCTGGGGATGGAGCCGACCGACTCGCCGCGGGACGCGGACTTGGTCGTGCTCAACACCTGCGCCGTGCGGCAGCACGCGGAAGACAAGGCGCAGGCCAAGCTGGGCACGCTGGCCTCGCTCAGGCAGGCCAACCCGGAGATGCGGGTGGCCGTGATGGGCTGCATGGTCGGGCCCAAGACGGAGCGCCGCGAGGACGCCTTCGCCAAGCGCTTCCCCTTCGTCGACGCCTTCGCCCGCCCGCAACAGTTCCAGGACGTCGCGGCGCTGCTCGACATCGCGGACGAGGCGGACGACGGCGGCGAGTTCTGGCCGGCGATCTTCCCGGAGGAGACGCGGGCGACGGCCTATGTTCCGGTGATCGAGGGCTGCGACAAGTTCTGCACCTACTGCATCGTGCCGCTCCGCCGCGGCCGCGAGCGCAGCCGCCCGATCGCGGAGATCCGCCGCGAGGTCGAGGCGCACCTCCAGCGCGGCGTGCGCGAGGTCACCCTGCTCGGCCAGACCGTCGAGGCCTACGGCAAGGATCAGCCGGCGGTCGCCGCCGGCACGGGGCACGCCGACCTCTACGACCTGATGGCGGAGCTGCACGAGCTCGACGGGCTGCTCCGCATCCGCCAGCTGACCAGCTACCCGCCGGACATGACCGACCGCATCCTCGAGGGGATGGCCTCGCTGCCCAAGGTCTGCGAGGCGTTCTCGCTGCCGGTCCAGTCCGGCTCGGAGCGCATCCTCGGCGAGATGCGGCGCGGCTACTCCGTCGCCGAGTTCCGAAACCGCGTCGAGAAGGTGCGCTCGCTCTGGAGCGACGTCTCGATCAGCACCGACGTGATCGTGGGCTTCCCGGGCGAGACCGAGGCGGACTTCCAGGCCACGCATGACCTGCTGGCCGAGCTGCGCTTCGACAAGGTCCACGTCGCCGCCTACAGCCCCCGCGCCGGCACCTACGCCGACCGCAACCAGCCCGACGACGTGCCGGCGGAGGTCAAGGCCGAACGGCTGCACGCCGTCGAAGAGCTGCAGAAGGACGTCGCCTTCGGCATCAACGCCGCGTACCTCGGCCGCGATGAGGCGGTGCTGGTCGAATCGGTCAAGTCGCCCGAGGACGAGCCGGACGACCGGATCACCGGGCGCACGCGGACGATGAAGCTGGTCCACTTCGACGCGCCGCGCGGCAGCATCGCCAACGGCGACTTGATCGACGTGGCGATCACCCGCGCCGGCGCTTGGTCGCTGAGCGGCCGCCCCGTCTCCGCGCCCGCCGGCGGCTGACCCGCGCGGCGATGCGCCGTCCCGATGTCGCGGTGGTCGTGGTGATCTTCACCGTCGCCGAGCCGGAAGCGCCGGGCGGCTTGGGGCGGCTGGACGCGCTCCTGATCGAGCGCTCGGCGGAACCCGAAGAGGGCAAGTGGGCCGCGCCCGGCGGGGCGCTCCAATCCGGCGAATCGCTCGACAGCGCCGCCGTCCGCAAGCTCGACGAGGAGACCGGGGTCGCCGACCTCTTCCTCGAGCAGCTCTACACGTTCAACGACCTCGACCCCTCGCCGGCGGACGGCAGCGTCGCCGTCGCCTTCTTCGCGCTCGTCCGCCGCGACCGGGTGCGGCTGGCCAAGCGCCCGGCTTGGCGGCCGGCCTGGTTCCCGCTGGACGCGCTGCCCCCGCTCGCCTTCCGCAACGAGGACGTGATCGCGACCGCGCGGCAGCGGCTAATCAACAAGCTCGAATACACCGACGCGGCCTATTCGCTGCTGCCGCCCCGCTTCACGATGCGCGAACTGCAGTCCGTCTACGAGGCGATCCTCGGCCGGCCGCTCGACAAGCGGAACTTCCGGCGGCGGATCAAGGCGACGGATTTCATCCGCGAAACCGACGAGACCCGCATGCGCGGTCGCGGGCGCCCGGCCCGCCTCTACCGCTTCCGCGACCGCGAGTGAGGCCGCGGCGAGGACAACTGGTTGACAATCCCGCCCGCGATCTGCAACACTTTCGCCATTCGCTGTTAGTGTCATATTGACACTAAACAACCTGAGAGTCCGCCATGCCCGCTGCACCTCCCGTGATCGTCGCACCGCAGTACCAGCCGCCGCGACTGCCGCCCAACCTGCCGGACGACCAATGCGAAACCGGGATCGACACGGTGCCGCTGGCCTCCGAGCCGCACCTGCCGGAATGGCAGCCGGAGATCCCCGAGCAGTACCTGCGGCTCGGCGGCGACGAGCTGCGCGAGCGCATCCGCGCCGCCCGCCGCGAGCTCGGCGACCGCCTGCTCGTGCTGGGCCACCACTACCAGCGCGACGACATCATCGAGTTCGCCGACTTCCGCGGCGACTCCTTCAAGCTCGCGCAGCAGGCCGCCGCCGCGGGCGAAGCCGAATTCATCATCTTCTGCGGCGTCCACTTCATGGCCGAGAGCGCCGACATCCTGACCCGGCCCGACCAGATCGTCGTGCTGCCCAACCTCGCCGCCGGCTGCTCGATGGCCGACATGGCCCGGCCCGACGACGTCTACGCGGCTTGGGACGAGCTCTCCGAGGTCGTCGACGCGGAGCGCGTCGTGCCGATCACCTACATGAATTCCGCCGCCTCGCTGAAGGCGTTCGTGGGCCAGCACGGGGGCGCGGTCTGCACCTCCTCCAACGCCGGGGCCGTCCTGCGCTGGGCCTTCGAGCGCGGCGACCGCGTGCTCTTCTTCCCGGACCAGCACCTCGGCCGCAACACGGCCAAGGCGCTCGGCATCGACGTGCGCGCCCATTCCGCCGTCTGGAACCCGAACAAGGCGCTCGGCGGCCTGCGCCCGGAGCGGGTCGAGCAGTCCAAAGTCCTGCTCTGGCAGGGCCATTGCTCGGTTCATGTCCGCTTCCGCACCGATCAGATCGAGCAGGCCCGCTCGCAGCATCCCGGCTGCAAGGTCGTCGTCCACCCCGAATGCCCGGAGCCGGTGGTCGACGCGGCCGACGCGGTGGGCTCGACCGAGTTCATCATCAACTACGTCCGCGACGGCGGGCCCGGCATCTACGCGATCGGCACCGAGATCAACCTCGTCCACCGGCTCAACGAGGAGGTGGCGCATGAGGGCAAGCGCGCCTTCTGCCTCGATCCCGTCGTCTGCCCCTGCGCGACGATGTACCGCATCCATCCGGCCTACCTCGCCTGGGCCGCCGAATCGCTGGTCGAGGGCCGCGCGGTGAAC
Source organism: Dehalococcoidia bacterium (assembly GCA_965205165.1). Lineage (GTDB taxonomy): Bacteria > Chloroflexota > Dehalococcoidia > Bin125 > Bin125 > CBDESM01. The sequence goes on along the minus strand of OZ242037.1, from coordinate 2,227,024 downwards.
CGCATCGCCGTCGACGACGAGACCCGCGAGTGGGCGCAGACCGCGCTCAACCGGATGCTGGAAATCACCTGATCAGATGACGCGCTGCGACGTGATCGTGATCGGCGGCGGGCTGGCCGGACTCAACGCCGCGCTGATCGCCGCCGAGCACGGCTCCGTCGCCGTCATCTCCAAGACGCCGCTCGACGGCACCAACACCAGCCGCGCGCAGGGCGGCATCGCCGCCGCGGTGGGGGCGGACGACGACCCCGAACGCCACGCCGCCGACACGATCCGCGCCGGTGCCGGGCTCTGCGACCCTGCCGCCGTCAGCGCCCTGACCCGGGAGGGACCTGGGGCGGTGCGCCGCCTGATCGAGCTCGGCGTCGGTTTCGACCACGGCGGGGACGGGCGGGTCGCGCTCGGACGCGAGGGCGCGCACTCGGTCGACCGAGTGCTGCATGCGGGCGGAGACCGGACGGGCCTCCACATCCAGTCGGCGCTGGCGGCGCGGGCGGCGGACGCGGGGCTCGACCTCCGCATCGGGGCGCGGGCACGGGAGCTGATCATCGATGCCGGCCGCTGCGTCGGCGCGGTCGCCGAAGACGCGGACGGCAACGCCTCCGCCATCGAAGCGCGCGCCGTAATCCTCGCCACGGGCGGCGCGGGGGCGCTCTACCGCCACACGACCAACCCGCCGGGCGCGACCGCCGACGGGCTCGGCCTCGCCCTCCGCGCCGGGGCTATCGTCCGCGATATCGAGTTCGTGCAGTTCCACCCGACCGCGCTCGTCGCCGGGGACGGCTCCGCCTTCCTCGTCTCCGAGGCGCTGCGCGGCGAGGGCGCGATCCTGCGGAACGCCGCCGGGGAGCGCTTCATGGCCGGCGTCCATCCCGACGCGGAACTCGCGCCGCGCAGCGTCGTCGCCAACGCCATCGCCGAGACGATGCGGCGCGACGGCTCCGACCGCGTCTGGCTCGACATCTCCCACCGCGGCGCGGACTTCATCCGCTCGCGCTTCCCCGGCGTCCACGCCGGCTGCCTCGAACGCGGCTTCGACATTGCGGCGGGCCCCGTCCCGGTCGCGCCCGCCGCGCATTACCACATGGGCGGGGCCGCCGCCGACCTGGACGGCCGCACCAGCGTGCCCGGCCTCTACGCATGCGGCGAGAGCGCCGCCACGGGCGTGCACGGCGCGAACCGCGTCGCCTCGAACTCCCTGCTCGAGGCGGCCGTCTTCTCGGCCCGCGCGGCGCGGGCCGCGCTCGAACATCCGCGCCCGGCGGAGTTCGGCGCCGCGCCCGAACCGCTCGCGATTCCCGCCTCCAGCGCCGCGCCCTCTTGGGACGCGCTGCGCAATGCGATGTCCGCCAGCGCGGGACTCGTCCGCAATGCCGACGACCTCGCGACGGCCGCCTCCGAGCTCGACGCAGGCTCTTCGATCGCGAGCGGCGAGCGCACGGAGACCAGTCTCGCCGCGCTTGCGGCGCGCGCCATCATCGCCGCCGCGCTCGCCCGCGAGGAGACCCGCGGCGCCCATGTCCGCTCCGACTTCTCCGATCCTGACGACCGCCAAGCCCGCAGCCGCTTTTGGCGGATGGCGATCGAGTAGGCCTCGATGGAACGCGCCGCCGTCCGCTCCTTGGTCGCCGCCGCGCTCGCCGAAGATCGCGCCGATCTCGATGTCACGGCCATCTCCCTCGCCGAGTGGATGGGCGATGCGGCCGGCGACGTGATCGCCCGCGCCGGCGGTGTGATCTGCGGCATTGATTTCGCCCGCGCCGCGTTCGCGATCACCGCGCCGGACGCGATCTTCACGGCGGATGCCGAGGACGGCCGGACGGTCACGGCCGGTGAGCGGATCGCCCGGATCGAAGGCGGCGCGGCGGGGATCCTCGGCGGCGAGCGGGTCGCGCTCAACTTCCTCCAGCGGCTCTCCGGGACGGCGACGCTCAGCGCGCAGGCGGTCGCGGCCGCCGAACGCGGGGGCAATGCCCGCATCCTCGACACCCGCAAGACGACGCCCGGGCTGCGCGCCGCCGAGCGCCTCGCCGTCCGCTGCGGCGGCGGCCTCAACCACCGCGACAACCTCGCCGCCGGCGTCCTGATCAAGGACAACCACATCGCCGCCGTCCGCGCACGCGGCGGCACCCTGGCCGACGCCGTGCGCACCGCGCAGCGCAACGTCGGCCCCGCCACCGCCGTGGAGGTCGAAGTCACCTCCCTGGCGGAAGCGCGGGAGGCGCTGGAGGCCGGCGCGGGCGCGCTCCTGCTCGACAACTTCGCCTTGGCCGATCTCCCGGCCGCGGTCGCCCTCGCGAAGCAGGCGGGGGCGGCCACCGAGGCGAGCGGCGGGATCACGCTCGCCGACGTCGAGGCGACCTCCGCGACCGGCGTCGACTACATCTCGCTCGGCGCGCTCACCCACTCCGCCCCCGCCCTCGACATCGCCCTCGATCTGCGCTTCTGAGCCGCCGTCAGCCCTTCCTCGGACGCTCCAGATCCGCCGAATCGATCACGATCGTGAACGGCCCGTCGTTGACCAGCTCCACCTGCATGTACGCGCCGAACCGCCCGCGCTGCACGGCGATGCCCTCGGCCTCCAAGCCGGATGCGAACCGTTCCACCAGCGGCTCCGCGATCTCCGGCGCGGCCGCCCCGGTGAAGCTCGGCCGGCGACCCTTGCGCACGTCCGCTTGCAGCGTGAACTGACTCACGACCAGCGCCGCGCCGCCGATCTCGGCCAAGCCGAGGTCCGGTTTGCCGTCCGCACCCGCGAAAATCCGCAGCCCCGCCGTCTTTGCCGCCAAGGCGTCGGCGCGGGACTCGCCGTCCCCCTCGGCGACGCCGATCAAGATCAGCGCTCCGCGTCCGATCTCCCCGACCGTCTGATCCGCGACCGAAACCGATGCGCGGGAGACGCGCTGGATGACGATGCGCATCCCGCGCCGCTATTCAGCGGCCGAAGCGACGGCCTCCTTGCCGCCCGCATCGGCCGACGCCTCCGCCTTTCCGTCGTCCGAGCCGCCTGCTTCGCCGCCCTCGCGATCCTCGTCCGAGCGCGACTTCCAAGAGGACTTGCGGTTGTCGGTCGAGTACCAGCCGGAACCCTTGAAGACGATCGCGGGGGCGCTGGGAATCCGCTGCAGCTCGGATTCGCATTCCGTGCACGGCTGCTTCGCGGGCGCGTCCCAGCCTTCCAGCTTCTCCAGCGCGTGGCCGCATTCGAAGCACTCGTAGGCGTATCGTGGCACGGGCATCCTCCGCGGGGGCAATCGGAACGGGCCCGCCGGCGCGCACGCCGCACGGCCCTCAGGCGGCGAATGTACCACGTTCGCAGCCCCCTGCGTATACTCGGAACTCCCCGCCCGGCGACCCGGGCCGCTTTCCCGACTTGGAGCACCATGACGACGAGCGCCGCAACCGCAACTTCCTCCCCCTCGATGCGCGATCTCCTCGAAGCCGGGGTGCATTTCGGGCACCAGACCGGCCGCTGGAACCCCGCGATGCGCCCGTACATCTTCGGCTCGCGCAACGGCGTCCACATCCTCGACCTCGCCCAGACCGTCGACCGCCTCCAGACCTCCATCGATTACGTCCGCGATCTCGTCTCGCTCGGCGAGCAGATCCTCTTCGTCGGCACCAAGCGCCAGGCGCAGGAAGTGGTCAAGTCCGAAGCCGACAACTGCGCCATGCCCTACGTGGTCACCCGCTGGCTGGGCGGCACGCTGACCAACTTCTCGACCATCCGCACCCGGGTCGACTACATGCTCGAACTGGAGGGGCGCGAAGAGCGCGGCCAGCTGGACCTGCTGCCCAAGAAGGAAGCGCGGCGCCTGCGCGACCGGCTCACCCGCCTGCACCGCTACCTGCACGGCCTGCGCGACATGGACCGCCTGCCCGGCGCGCTCTTCATCGTCGACGTGCCCCGCGAGCACATCGCCATCGAGGAGGCGCGACGGCTCGGCATCCCCATCGTCGCCCTCTGCGACACCAACTGCAAGCCGAGCCTGGTCGACTATCCGATCCCCTCCAACGACGACGCGATCCGCGCCGTCCGCATCATCACCTCGCAGATTTCCAAGGCCGCCTCCGAGGGCCGCCTGATCCAGCAGTCGCTGCAGTACGAGCAGCAGGCCGCCGAAGCCGACCCCGCCGTCGCGCTGGGCGGCTGAGCGCCGCGCCAGCCGCAGCCCGCAACCAGCAGGAAGGCCGCCACGTGCCCGTATCCACCGCCCAGATCAAGCAGCTCCGCGAGGAGACCGGCGCCGGCGTCATGGACTGCCGCTCCGCGCTCGAACAAACCGGCGGCGACGTCGAAGCCGCCAAGGACATCCTCCGCGAAAAGGGCGTCGCCACCGCCGCCAAGCGCTCCGACAAGGCCACCGGCGAAGGACTGATCGAGTCCTACATCCACAACGGCCGGATCGGCGTGCTGGTCGACATCCGCTGCGAAACCGATTTCGTGGCCCGCACCGAACCGTTCAAGGAGCTCGCCCACGACATCGCCATGCAGGTGGCCTCGATGAACCCCGCCGCCGTCTCGGCCGACCAGCTCGGCGAAGACGCCGAAGGCGCGGCCCTGCTCGATCAGGAGTTCATCCGCGATTCCTCCAAGACCATCGCCGACCGCGTCAACGACGTGATCGCCTCCGTCGGCGAGCGCATCGAGATCGCCCGCTTCGTCCGCTGGCAGCTCGGCGAGTAGCGCGCCGAGCGCCGCCCCGTGGACCGCCGCATCGTCCTCAAAGTCTCCGGCGGCGCCCTGCAGGGCGGGCGGCCCTTCGGGATCGACCCCGGCGAACTCGACCGCATCGCCGGGCAGATCGGCGCGTGCAGCGCCGAGGGCGTCCAGATCGCCGTCGTGGTCGGCGGCGGCAACCTCTTCCGCGGGCGCGAGGCCGAAGCCTCCGGCATGACCGCCGCCACCGCGCACCAGGTCGGCATGCTCTCCACCGTCCTCAACGGCCTCGCCCTGCAGGACGCCGTCGAGGCCCGCGGCGTCGACGTGCGCACCATGTCCGCCATCCAGATGCCGCAGATCGCCGAGCCCTACATCCGCCGCCGCGCCCTCCGCCACCTCGACAAGGGCCGCGTCGTGATCTGCGTCGGCGGCACCGGCAACCCCTTCGTCACCACCGACACCGCCACCGCCCTGCGCGGCATCGAGGTCGGAGCCTCCGCCCTGCTGATGGGCAAGAACGGCATCGACGGCGTCTACACCGCCGACCCCAACAGCCACCCGGACGCCCGGCGCTACGACCGGCTCAACTTCCGGGACGCGCTCGCCGCCCAGCTCGGCGTCGTCATGGACTCCGCCGCCATCTCGCTCTGCGCCGAGCACGGCCTGCCGATCCACGTCTTCAGCATCCAGGCACCCGGCGCTATCGTGGACGCCGTCCTGCGCGGGCGGATCGGAACCATCGTCCACGACGGGCCGACCGCCATCGCCGCCTGAGCCGCCGGAGCCGGAACATGGCCGTCGACGAGGAACTGCTGGAACTCGCCTTCGAGGACGCCGATTCGCGCATGGCCGGCGCGGTCTCCGCGCTCGAGGCCGAACTCCAGACCATCCGCACCGGCCGCGCCCACCCGTCGCTGGTCGAGCGCATCCGGGTCGACTACTACGGCACCGCGATGGACCTCAACCAGCTGGCCACGATCAACGCCCCCGAAGCCCGCCTGATCCAGATCCAGCCTTGGGACAAGAACGCCTTCGACCCGATCACCAAGGCGATCCAGTCCTCCGACATCGGGATCAACCCGCAGTCGGACGGGATCGTGATCCGGCTCGCCCTGCCGGAACTGACCGAGGAGCGCCGCCGCGAACTGGCCAAGCTCGTCTCCCGCAAGACCGAGGAGGCCCGCGTCGCCGTCCGCAACGTCCGCCGCCACGTCCACGACGACCTGCGCAAAATGCAGCGCGACGGCGACATGTCGCAGGACGAGGAGCACGCCGCCGAGGAGCGGCTCGACGCGCTCGCGCAGCAATTCATCGCTAAAGTGGACGCGGCGGGGAATCAGAAGGAGCGCGAGCTCCTCGAGGTCTAGCAGCACCGGAGGCGCGGCCCTTGACTCGACCCCCGACTCTCCGCGAAGCCCCCGCCCGCGCGCCCATCGCCCCGCTCCCGCCGCCCCGCATCGCGCCGGCGCCGCCCGGAGCGCCCGCGGACGCGCCCGCCCCCGTCCCGCGGCACGTCGCCGTGATCATGGACGGCAACGGCCGCTGGGCCGCGCAGCGCGGGCTGCGCCCGACCGACGGCCACCGCGCCGGCACCGAGAACATCCGCCGCGTGATCGAGGCCTTCGGCCGCCGCGGCGTCGCCTGCCTCACCCTCTTCGCCTTCTCCACCGAAAATTGGTCGCGCCCCCGCCCCGAAGTGCGCGGTCTGATGAACATCCTCTCCCGCACCATCGACCGCGAGGTCGGGCCGCTCGACGAGGCCGGCGTGCGGCTGCGCTACATCGGCCGGCTGGACGCGCTCTCCGCCGGGCTGCGCCGCAAGATCGACGCCGCCGTCGAACGCACCAGCCGCAACGACAAGATGACCGTCTGCGTCGCCTTCAACTACGGCGGCCGCGCCGAAATCGTCGATGCCGTCCGCAGCCTCGTCGGCGACGGCGTGCCCGCGGACGAGATCGACGAAGCCGCCGTCTCGCGCCGCCTCTACACGCGCGGCCTGCCCGACCCCGATCTGATCATCCGCACCGGCGGCCGCCAGCGCGTCTCCAACTTCCTGCTCTGGCAGGCGGCCTACTCCGAGTACCTCTTCACGCCGACCTGGTGGCCGGATTTCGGCGACCGCGACATCGACGACGCCCTCGACGCCTACGCCCGCCGCTGCCGCAATTTCGGCGGCCGCGGCGGCTGATCCGGGCGGGGGCACGGATGCGCGCCGCGTGACCCGCTTCTCCCCCGGCCCGCTCGCGCTGCGCCTCGCCACCGCCGCCGTCGGCATCCCCCCGATCATCGGCGCGATCCTCGTCGGCGGCCCGCTCTTCACCGCCCTGCTCGCACTTGTGCTCGCCATCGCCCTCTGGGAGGTCGCCGCCGCGGCCGGCGCGTCCCGCCGCCCGCCCGCCTTCCCGCTCGGCGTCGCCGCGATCGGAGCGGCCCTCGGCGCGGCGCTGGCCGGCGCGCCCCAAATCCACCACGTCCTCGCCTGGAGCCTGCTCGCCGTCTTCGGCCTGCCCGCCTGCGCGGCCGCCGTCCGCATCCGCGAGCCGGACATCGCCGCCCTGCGCCGCGTTTTGCGCGATGCCTCGGTCTGCGCGCTGGCCGCGATCTCGTTCGCCGCGGCCGGGGCCGCCTTCGTGCTGCTGCGCGGCACCGATCAGGGCGCCGAGTGGATGCTGCTCGCCGTGCTCGCGGTGATGAGCACCGACGCCGCCGCCTACGCCGTCGGCCGCACGTTGGGCAAGCGCCGCCTCGCCCCCGCGATCTCGCCCAACAAGACCGTCGAAGGCGCGATCGGCGGCTGGCTCGGCGGCTTCGCCGCGGCCGTCGCGCTCGACCAGATTCTCGGCCTCCGCGCCGAGATCTGGCCCTTCATCATCATCGCCGTCGCCCTCCCCCTCTTCGCCCAAGTCGGCGACCTCGCCGAATCCCTCTTCAAGCGCGCGCAGGACGTGAAGGACTCCTCCGCGCTCATCCCCGGCCACGGCGGCGTGCTCGACCGCCTCGATTCGCTCCTCTTCGGCGTCCCCGCCGTGTACTTTTTCGTGCAGTGGACCACGTGACCCGCGCGCCCGCACAGATCGCCCTGCTCGGCTCGACCGGCAGCATCGGCCGCCAGACCCTCGACGTCGCCCGCTCCATGCCCGGCCGCTTCCGGGTCCGCGCCCTCGCCGCCGGGCGCAACCTCGATCTGCTCCGCGAACAAGCCCGCGAGTTCCGCCCCGACCTCATCTCCGCCGGCGCGGACGACTCCCGTTCCCGCGACTGCCTGCGCGAGATCGCCTCCGAAGTCGGGGCCGAAGTTTCGACGATGGACGAGATGGCGGCCGACCCGGCCTGCGACGTGCTAGTCGTCGGCACCGCCGGACGCGCCGGGCTCGAACCCACGCTCGCCGCCCTCCGCCGCGGCGCCGCCGTCGCGCTCGCCAACAAGGAGGTCGTCGTCATGGCCGGCGCGCTCGTGCGCCGCGCCGCCGACCAAGGCGGCGGCCAGCTCCGCCCCGTGGACTCCGAGCATTCCGCCGTCTGGCAATGCCTCTTCGGCGAGCGGGCCGACGGCATCCGCCGCATCATCCTCACCGCCTCCGGCGGCGCGCTCCGCCATCTCCCCGCCGAAGACCTGCCCGCCGTCACGCCCGAGCAGGCGCTCGACCACCCCACCTGGAACATGGGCGGCAAGATCACCGTCGACTCCGCCACGCTCATGAACAAGGGCATGGAAACCATCGAGGCGCGCTGGCTCTTCGACGTCCCCTACGACCGCGTCGAAGTCGTCCAGCACGCCCAATCGATCGTCCATTCGCTCGTCGAATTCTCCGACGGCTCCGTCAAGGCGCAGCTCGGCTATCCCGACATGCGCCTGCCGATCCAGCTCGCGCTCAGCTATCCCGAACGGCTCGAGCCCACGACCGATCCGCTCGACCTTGCCGCCGTCGGCTCGCTCGACTTCTGCGCGCCCGATCTCGACCGCTACCCCTGCCTCCGCCTCGCCATCCAGGCCGGACGGCGGGGCGCGACCTTCCCCGCCGCGATGGCCGCCGCCGACGAGGTCGCCGTCCAGGCCTTCCTTGAACGCCGCATCCGTTATACGGATATACCGGCCCTCGTCGAAGCCGCGCTCGAACGCCACCAACCCGGCGACGAGCTCGACCTCGAGCAGATCGACCAAGCGGACGCCGACGCGCGCCGCTTCACCGAGCAGCGCATCGCCCGAATCGACCCGCCCTGATGGATACCCTCACCAGCGTCCTCGCCTTCATCGGCATCCTGCTCGTCCTCGTCGTGCTCCACGAGCTCGGCCACTTCGTCGCCGCCAAGCTGGCCGGCGTCCGCGTCGAGGAGTTCGGCGTCGGCCTGCCACCGCGCATCGGCGGCCGCATCTTCCGCGGCACCCTCTACTCGATCAACTGGCTCCCGATCGGCGGCTTCGTCCGGCTCACCGGCGAGGAATCCTCCGGCATCCTCATCAAGCGCATCGATAACGAGCGGATCGATCCGGAGTACCTCCGCGCCGGCGACCGCATCAGCCACGTCGGCGGCAAGCGCGTCTACGACGGCCGCCAGTTCGCCCGCCTCTACGCCGAAGCGCTCGCCAGCGGCGAAGCCGACATCAGCTATACCCGCACCGAAGACGACGGCGCGATCCGCCATTGGTCGTACACCCGCCGCGACCGCGCGGGGGGGGACGACCGAGCTCCCGATTTCGTCGCCGCCGCTTCCATGGCCGCGGACTTCCGCGAGGCCGAAGCATCCGGCGATCAGGCGGATGCAGACGCCGCCCTGCGGCGTTTCGAGGGCCTGGCCGGCATCATCACCGGGGCGGATCCGCAATCGCTCGGCTCCAAGTCCCGCTTCGCCCGCATCGCCATCCTCGCCGCCGGCGCCGGCGTCAACGCCGTCCTCCCCGTCTTCCTCTTCACGATCGGCAACCTGATCCCCGACAATGTGCCGGCCGGGCCGGTCGTCGTCACCTCGGTCGTCCGCGACGCCCCCGCCGATCGCGCCGGGATCGAGCCCGGCGATCGCATCGTCGCCTTCAACGGAACCTCGATCCGCAACACCACCGACCTGCTCCGCGAAACCCAGACCAACCTCGGCGAGGATGTCGTCTTCACGATCGAGCGGCCCGCTCCCGCCGATCCGGGCTCGCTCGCCTCCAGCGCCTCCGACCGCGGCATCGCCGAAACTTTCGAAGCCCCCGTCCATCTCCGCCTCGCCCCGCCCGAGCTCAGGCACGTCGTCCAAGAGGGCGAATCGGTGACGGAGATCGCCGACCGGCTCGGCGTCGGCAATCTCCAGGTCCTCGCCGCCTGGGGCGTCGAGGCCGAAGAGCTCGAGCCCGGGCGCGTGATCGACCTGCCCGGCGGCGATTCCTACACCGTCGAAGAGGGGGACACGATCGGCGCGATCGCGGCCAAGCCCTGGATCCGCACTTCCGCGCTCTACCGCTCGCTCGGCATCGACCCGCGCCACCCCCCGCCCGGCACGGAGATCGAAGTCCCGCAGGGCGCGACCGGCATCGGCATCCGCAACGATTTCACCGGCACCACCCGCGTCTCGTTCGGCTTCTTCGACGCCGTCGCCCGCTCCGGCGGCCAGATCGTCGACACCGTCCTGATCGTCCGCAACCGCATCCGCTCCTGGATCGCCGGCGGCCCGGGGCTCGATTTCTCCGGCCCGATCGGGATCGCCCGCATCACGGAGGAAGTGATCGAGCGAGCCGGCTGGATCCGCCTGATCGAACTCTCCGCCCTGCTCTCGCTCAACCTCGCCATCATCAACATCCTGCCGCTGCCGATGCTCGACGGCGGGCGCATCTTCTTCATCTTCATCGAAATCCTGCGGCGCGGGAAGCGCATCTCGCCCGAACGCGAGGGCCTCGTCCACCTCGCCGGCCTCGCCGCCTTCATCATCTTCATCATCGTCGTCTCCTACTTCGACATCCTCCGCGCCGTCTCCGGCGAATCCGCCATCCGCTGACCCGCGCCCGCGCATCGGCGCGCCGCCGAATCGCTAGCATGGTCCCGAGCCCGCAGCAGCAGGAGCAGACATGGCCTTCACCGCCTTCATCGACGCCGACACCCACATCACCGAGCCCGCCGACCTCTGGACCTCCCGCGTCTCCGCCAAGTGGGGCGACCGCGTGCCCCATGTCCGCCAGGACGACAAGAACGTCAACGCCTGGTTCGTCGGCGACGACAAGATCGCCAACGCGCCCTCCGGCGTCTTCGCCGGCTGGAAGGGCAAGTTCCCCAGCTCGCCGCCCACCTACGAAGAGGCTCACCCCGCCTCCTTCGACGTCCACGAGCGGATCAAGCTGATGGACGAAACCGGCGTCTACGCCCAGGTCCTCTACCCCAACGTCGCCGGCTTCGGCTCCCAGCGCTTCCTCCAGCTCAAGGAGCCCGAGCTGATGCTCGAATGCGTCCGCGCTTGGAACGACTTCCAAGCCGAGTGGATCGCCGCCGCCCCCGAACGCTTCGTCGCCAACGCCTCGATCCCCTTCTGGGACGTCGACGAGTCGGCCAAGGAGATCTACCGCGCCGCCGATCTCAGCCACCGCGGCATCCTCTTCACCGGCGACCCGCAGTCGCACGGCCAGCCCTTCCTCGGCGACCACCACTGGGATCCGATCTGGAACGCCGCCATCGAAACCGGCCTGCCGATCTCCTTCCACATCGGCTCCGGCGACTTCACCGACGGCTTCACCCCCGAACGCCTCGCCGTCGACGGTGCGGAGGTGACCTACGCCCGCACCTCCACCGTCCTCTTCATGGCCAACGGCCTGCAGATGACCGACCTGCTGCTCTGCGGCCTGCTGCCCCGCTTCCCCGAACTCAAGTTCATCTCGGTCGAATCCGGCATCGGCTGGGTTCCCTTCTGCCTCGAAAGCTGCGACTACCACTTCCTCGCCGCCGACATCCGCAAGGCCCGCCCCGAGTTCGAGATGATGCCCAGCGACTACTTCCGCCGGCAGGTCTACGCCTGCTACTGGTTTGAGAAGATCGCGCCCCGCAAGCTGATCGACGACATCGGCGAGGACAACATCCTCTTCGAGACCGACTTCCCCCACCCCACCTGCCTCTACGGCAACGTGCAGGAGACCATCGAAGCCGGCCTCGAAGGCCAGTCCGAAACCACCCGCCGCAAGATCCTCTGGGAAAACGCGGCCAAGCTCTACAACATCGCCCTGCCCGAAGCGATGCCCGAAGGCATCCAGCAAGCCGCCGCTGCCGCCGCCGGCTGAGGCCGGCGAGTCAGCCTTCTTCGAGGGTGCCCATCGCGGACTGCCTCAGCGGCAGCCGCGCCGTCGGCTCATCACCGCCAGCGGCACGACGAATCCCGAGAGTCGATCTGCTGGAGCGTCGCAGGCGTTCGTCGCCGCCTCGATTGCCGACGCGACGCTCAGCTGCCGGACCCGGAGCCCGATCCGCCGCTGCCCGATCCGGAGCCGCCGGAGCCTGAGCCCCCCGAGCCGGAGCCAGATCCGCTGGACGATGAATCGTCGTCATCATCATCCAGCACGCGCTCGCGATGGGTTTCCTGCGAGTAGACCCGGCCCCCGCTGGTCAACTCCCATTGCCTGATGCGGTACTTGATCGTCACCCCGACTTCCGGCGGGGTCGGCCTGATCAGATCGTCATCGGGAATCGGGCTCGGGTTCGCGTACAGCCGCCAGCGGGTGGTGCACAGGTAATCCTCGACCCGCTCGGTCATGATCCACAAGCCCCCGTTGAAATGACGGGTCTGGCCGGTCGCGTGCTTGCTGTAGACCATGTTCACCACGCAGGTCGTCCTCGTCTTCCCGAAGCGGATGCCCGGGTAGCGGCAGATCTGCTCTGGATAGCCCTCGTTGTAGCCGCCGTATCGCCTCGCGCACTCTGCAATCGCCGCCTCGGCCGGATCAACCGGATCATCGTCGCCGGAATCCCCGTCGTCCCCGTCATCGCCCGTACCGCCATCACCGGTATCGCCGTCGCCGTTGTCCCCGCCGCTCGTGCCTTGGCTCGTGCCGGTGCCAGTGCCGGAATCCCCGTCGTCCGGCGGCGCCTGCGCGCCCACCGCCGCCGCCAGCGCCAGCGACGCGGCGACGGCCAACAGCAGTCCCATCAGAAGCTTGCCGATCCACCCGTCCGCCGCGCCAGCGCCTGCCCATCGCGTCATCGAATCGCCCTTTCGATCCGCCGCTCCCGATATGTTCATTGTATCGGGACGGCGCAAATCGACGGCCTCCGCCGCCGGCCGCTCCCGACTACACTCGGCCGCTCGAAGGGCGGATCAGTGGCCGAAACGACCGCGCCGGCAGGACGCCAGCCCCGCCTCGACCTCCCGCGCCCCGCGCACTTGGCCCTCGTGTCCGAATCGCCGATCGCCGCCGTCAACGTCGCCTCCGTGCCCCAGCGCAGCCCGCTCCGCTACCCCGGCGGCAAGACCTGGCTGATCCCCCACATCCGCGCCTGGCTCGAACGCCTCGACGCGCCCCCGCCCCTGCTGCTCGAACCCTTCGCCGGCGGCGGCATCGCCTCCCTCACCGCCGTCATGGAAGGCCTCGTCCAACGCTGCCGCATGGTCGAACTCGATCCCGACGTCGCCGCCTTCTGGCACGCGGCGCTCGAACACGGCCCCGAACTCCGCCGTCGCATCACAGCGTTCGAGCCCGACCGCGGCGCCGTCGAGTCCCTCGCCCAATCCGCCCCGGAAGCGCCGCTTGAACGCGGCTTCCGCACCCTCGTGCTCAACCGCACCCGCCGCGGCGGCATCCTCGCGCCCGGCGCCTCCCTCGCCCGCGATGGCGAAAACGGCAAGGGCCTCGCCTCCCGCTGGTACCCCGCCACCATCTGCCGCCGCCTCCGTGAGATCGAGCGCCACGCCGCCCGGATCGAATTCCGCCACGGCGACGGCCTCGCCGAACTCGAAACCGCCGACACGGGGACAGCCGCGTTCGTCGACCCGCCCTACAACGCCGGCGGCAAGCGCGCCGGCCGCCGCCTCTACGCGCACAACGAAATCGACCACCGCCGCCTCTTCGAACTCCTCCACGACCGCGGCCTCGACTTCCTCCTCACCTACGACGCTGCCGACGAAGTCCTCGCCCTCGTCCGCAAGCACGCCTTCCAAGCCGTCACTGTCCAAATGAAGAACACCCACCACCACCGCATCCCCGAACTAATCATCACCCCCCGCCCGGTCTTCACCGCGCCGGCGCGCAAGGAGTCGCCGCGGGCGGCCTGAGCGCCGCCCGCGGAAACCGGCCGGCCGCGAGCCTGCGGAAGCGCCCGCCCCCTACTGGTTGAAGACGGGCTGGCGCTTTTCGAGGAAGGCGGTGACGGCTTCGCGGTGGCTGGGGAGGCGGCGGCATTCGCGGTCGGCGGCACCCTCGCGCTCCATCACCACGTCGAGATCGCCCTCGACCGTGTTGCGCTCCAGCAGGCCCTTGATCTGCCGCACCACCGGCGTCGGGTTGTCCGCGTATTCGCGCGCCTTCGCCAGCGCGGTCTCGAACAGCTGCTCCTGCGGCACGACCGCCTGCACCAGGCCGATCCGGTGCGCCTCCTCGGCTCCGACCATCCGGCCGCTCAGGCACATGTCGGTCGCGTTGCCGAGGCCGACCAGCTGGCCCAGCAGCCGCGTCGAGCCGAGCTCGGGCACCAGCCCTACCTTGACGAAGCGGATCGAGAGCTTCGCGTCCTCCGCCGCGAACCGCGCATCGGCCGGCAGCGCCAGCGTCAGGCCCACGCCGACCGCGTAGCCGTGGATGCCGACCACGACCGGCTTCGAGCCGCGGATCAGGTTGGTCCAGTTCACCTCGCCGGCCGCGCCGCGCGCCCGCACGTCCGTCTCCAACCGCTGGTTGAAGCCCTGCAGGTCGGCCCCGGCGCAGAAGGCGCGGCCCTCGCCGACGATCAGGATCGCGCCGATCCCGTCATCCGCGTTCCAGGCCTTGATCTGGTCCGACATCTCCGTCGCCATCGTCGACGTCCAGGCGTTCAGCTTCTCCGGCCGGTTCAGCCGGATCACGCCGACGCGGCCGCTGGTTTCGGCGATGATCTGCTCGTGTGCCATGGCGCTGCTCCCATCCGTGGTTCGGCGCAAGTCTAGCCGCTGCCGCGCGGTTACCCTCTACCCGCGTTGAGCCGCTTCGACCCGCCCCTCGAGACCGTCCAATCGCTCCAGCGGTCGGGCCGCGCGCTGCGGCGCAACCTGCGCGCGTACCCGTTCTTCTACTTCTTCTTCGACCTCCAGCCCTGGCTCGCTCTCTGGGTCGTCTACCTCACCGAAGAGGTGGGGCTGAGCTTCCTGGAGATCGGCGCGATCGCGCCGATGTTCTACGTCCTGGCTGCGTTCGGGCAGGCGCCGATCGGCGCGCTGGCGGACCGCTTCGGGCGGGTGCGCACGATCCGCGCCGCCTGCCTGCTGTTCATCCTCTTCTTCGCCGTGCTGGCGCTCTCGCAGAGCGTCTGGTGGGCGGCCGCCGCGTGGCTGACCTGGGGCTTCGGCTTCGCCTCGATCTCAGGGGCCGACAGCGCCTTCCTGCACGACTCCCTGCAGGCGCTGGGCCGCTCGCGCGAGTTCGAGCTGCGGGCCGGGCGCGTCTTCGCGATGCGCGCGACGGCGCAGGTCACCGCGACCCTGGCCGCGGGCGCCCTGGCCGGGCTGATCGGCATGCGCGGCGTCGTCGCGCTCGGCATCTGCCCCGTCGTGGTCGCCCTCGCGATCACCTTCCTCTTCCGCGAGCCGCCGAGGGGCGCGTCGGGCGCGGCCCGCGGCGCGGAGTACGTCCGCCTGCTGCGGCAGACGCTCGCCCTCGCCTGGGCCCGCCGCGAGATCCGCTACCTCCTGATCGTCGCCGCCCTGATCCTCAGCGCCCGCGTCTTCGAGGCCTACTTGATGCAGCCGTTCCTGATCTCGCAGGGCGTGGACATCGACACCCTCTTCACCGTGCTGCAGACGCCGGTCAGGCTGGCCGCCATCGTCGGCGCGCTGGGCGCGTTCTGGTGGGCGCGGCGGATGGGCGAGTTCGGCTCGCTCGGCGGGATGCCGGTGCTGGTCGTCGCCATCTTCATCGCGCTCGCCTTCGCCGATCACCTCGCCGCGATGGCCGCGTTCGTGGCCGGCGGCCTGATGCAAGGCGCGGTCGCGCCGCTGGTCGAGGGCTACCTCAACCGCCGCGTGCCCTCGCGCCAGCGGGCGACGATGCTCTCGCTCAACCACATGGGCTGGACCACGATCATGCTCTTCGCCCTGCCGATCTTCGGCTGGCAGGTCGATCTGCACCCGCTGCGCCTGATCTTCTTCGCGCTCGCGCTGATCTTCGCCGCGGCGGGAGCGGCCGCGCTGCTCCTCTGGCTGCGCGCCCACCGCGCCGCCGGCCCGCCCGATTTGGCAGACTGAGCGGACGGATCGGACTGAACGGACTGATCAGCGAATGGAGGGATCGGCATGGCCGGACGACTGGCGGGCAAGACGGCGATCGTGACCGGGGCGGGCTCGCGCGCGCCGGGCATCGGCAACGGGCGGGCGACGGCGATCCTCTTCGCCCGCGAGGGCGCGGACGTGCTGCTCGTCGACCGCGACGAGGGCGCGGCGCTGGCCACGCGCGAACTGATCCGCGAGGACGGGCTCGAAGCCGAGGTGCTCGCGGCCGACGTGACGTCGGCGGAGGACTGCCAAGCGATGGCTGCGGCCGCGGTGCAGCGCTTCGGCAGGCTCGACGTGCTGCACAACAACGTCGGCATCGGCAGCCGCGGCACCGTCGAGCAGGTCTCGGAGGAGGAGTGGGACGAGGTCATGCGCGTCAACGTGACCAGCATGATGCTCGCGGCCAAGGCCGCCGTCCCCGCAATGCGCGACTCCGGCGGCGGCGCGATCGTCAACGTCTCCTCGATCGCCGCCCTGCGACCGCGCGGCCTCACCGCCTACAGCGTCAGCAAGGGCGCGGTCGCCACGCTCACCCAAGCGCTCGCCGTCGACCACGGGCCCGACGGCATCCGCGCCAACTGCATCATGCCCGGCCCCGTCTACACGCCGATGGTCTACGCCGCCGGCATGTCGGACGAGCTGCGCGAGCGCCGCCGCATGGCATCTCTGCTGCAGGTCGAGGGCGAGCCCTGGGACATCGCCTGGGCCGCCGTCTACCTCGCCTCCGACGAAGCCAAGTACGTGACCGGCGTGATCCTGCCCGTCGACGGAGGCGTCACCGTCCGCGGCCCCTCGCGCTGAGTCCCGGCCCCGGCGATCGCCTCAGCAGCCCAGCTCTTCCGCCAAGTGGTGGAAGTCCGCCGCGACCACCGTGAACTCGTCGGCCCGCGACAGGTCGGGCACCTCCGACGACGGCCCCCACTCCTGCAAGCGCGGCACCAGCGCGGTCTGCATGCCGACCCCGGCCGCCGCGCGCAGGTCGCCCTCGTGCGCGGCCACCATCATCACCTCGCCCGGCTCCAGCCCGAGCAGCTCCGCCGCCCGCTGGTAGCACTGCGGATCCGGCTTGAACGCGCCCGTCAGCTCCGCCGACAGCACGCAGTCCCACGGCAGCTCCGCGAACTTCGCCATGTTCACCAGCAGCGCCACGTTCCCGTTCGACAGCGTCGAGATGATGAAGCGCCGGCGCAGCCGAGCCAGCCCCGCCGATGAATCCGGCCAGCCGTGCAGCCGGTGCCAGGCCCGGTTCAGCATCGCCGCGTCCGCCTCCGGCGCGGCGATCCCCAAGTCCTCCAAGATGATGTCCAGCATCCGCCGGTGCAGCGCGTCCGCCGTCATGAACGGCAGCTGGCCGTCGCGCACCAGCTGCATCCCGCCCGCGTAGCCCTCGCGCCGCCAGCGGTCGGCCGTCGCCGTCCAATCGGCCTCGACCCCCAGCCGCGCGCCGAACGCCTCCAGTTCCGCGATCACCGAGCCGCGCCAGTCCACGACCGTCCCGAACACGTCGAAGGCCAGCGCCTTCACCCCGCCGAGTCCCGCTGCGTCGCTCATGGCGCTAGAGGATCTGGCTCAGGAAGAGCTTGGTGCGCTCTTCCCGCGGGCTCTCGAAGAAGTGCTCCGGCGTCCCCTCCTCGACCAGCGCCCCTTCGTCGAAGAAGAGCAGCCGATCCGCCACTTCGCGCGCGAAGCCCATCTCGTGCGTGACCACGATCATCGTCATCCCCGACGCCGCCAATTCCTGCATCACGTCGAGCACCTCCTTGATCATCTCCGGGTCCAGCGCCGAGGTCGGCTCATCGAACAGCATGATCTTCGGGTTCATCGCCAGCGCCCGCGCGATCGCCACGCGCTGCTGCTGCCCGCCCGACAGCTGCGTCGGGTACTTGTCCGCCTGCTCCGGAATGCCCACCCGCTCCAGCAGCTCCATCGCCTCCCGGTCCGCCTCGTGCTTCGGCAGATGCCGCACCTTGCGCGGGCCCAGCGTGATGTTGTTCAGCACCGTCAGGTGCGGGAACAGGTTGAACTGCTGGAACACCATCCCCACTTCCGAGCGGATCGCGTTCAGGTTGCGCACGTCCTCGTTCATCTCGATCCCGTCGATCACGATCCGCCCCGCGTCGTGCTCCTCCAGCCGGTTGAGGCAGCGGATGAAGGTCGACTTGCCCGAGCCCGACGGCCCCAGCACGACCACGATCTCGTGCTCCTTCACGCTCGCCGTCACGTCGTCCAGCGCCTGGAAGTCGCCGAACCATTTCGACACGCCCTCGCAGACGATGATCTCCGGATTCGCGCTCAGGTCGCGGCGGCCGTTCGCGCCGTTGGCGGCGCCGGCCGGCGCGGCCGCCTTCTGCCCGGCTTCCTCGACGATCAGCTCTTCAGCGCCCATGCCCGCTCCGTTCCATCCGATGCTAGCGCTCGCCGACGCCGAGCGCCCGCTCCGTGCGCTGCGAGATGCGCGACATCATGAACGACACCACCCAGAAGATCACCGCCACGAACACGTAGGCCTCGATCCGGTCCGGCGTGAACTCCAGCTGCGCGATCGCCGAATCCGCGTTCCCCTTCAGCTCCCGCAGCGGCAGGATCACCGTCACCAGCGTCGTGTCCTTCCAAATCGCGATCGCCTGCCCCACCATCGGCGGGATCGAAATCCGCAGCGCCTGCGGCAGCGTGATCATCCGCGTCGCCTGCAGCGGCGTCAGCCCCACCGCCCGCGCCGCCTCGTGCTGCCCCCGCGGCAGCGCCTGCAAACCCCCGCGGATGTACTCCGCCATGTACGCCCCCGTGAACACCGCCAACGTCACCATCACCCGCACCAGCAGGCTGCCCCCGATCACGTCCCCCAAGATGAACAGCGCCACGAACAGCCAGCCCAGCAGCGGCGCCCCGCGGATGATCTCGATGTAGGCCGTGCAAGTCCACGAGATCGCCCGCATCTTCGAGTTGCGCCCCAGCGCCAGCGGAATCCCCACCAGCAGCCCGCCCACGATCCCGACCGGCGCCAGCACCAGGTTCAGCACGAACCCGTCCAAGTCGTCCGCCCGCGTCCCGCTCCCGATCAGCAGCACCATCAGCGCGATCGGCAGCGACAGCGCCAGCAGCGACCCGACGATCCGCACGTGCATCTGCCGCCCGCGCGAATCGTCCCGCGGCAGCCGCCGCGTCGCCGCGTAGGCCGCGTACAGCGCCCCCACCGCGGCCAGGAACCAGATCGACGACCACGGCGCCGCGCCGCCGTGCGCCATCAGGAAGATCACGAACCCGCCGATCAGCGCGATGAACAGGTGATCCCGCCGGCCCAAGTTCGACCAAGTCCCGTAGGCCGCGCCGATCAGCGCGAACACCAGCGCCATGCAGAACCACAGCCGCCACGCCTCGTCGTGGTCGTACCCGCCCGCGAACAGCAGCCAGCGGTTGGCGGTGATCACCTCCCAATCGGCGTCGAAGAAGACGAACCAGATCACCCCCGCGGCGATCAGCGCCATCACCGCCGCCGCCGCCAGCGTCATCGCCGTCCCCATCGGCGACGGGAACAGGTTGCGGTGCGCCCACTCCCGCGCCCGCACGCCCCACGGGCGGTGGGCGCGCTGGCGGTGCGGCGGCAGCACGATCTTCTGCTGCCCCGGCGCCGGCGCGGCGGGCGGCGGCTGGACCGGCATCTCGGCCATCGCGGCTGCCCCCTACACCTCGTGCGCGGTCACCCGCGCATTGAACACGTTCATCACGATCGAAATCGCGAACGAGATGATCATGTACGTGATGATGATCACGAAGAACATCTCCAGCGCGTGCCCCGCCTTGTTCTGCACGATCGTCGCGATCCGGAACAGATCGTCGAACAGCACCGCGTAGGCCAGCGACGAGTTCTTGTTCACGTTCAGGTACTGGTTCGTGACCGACGGGATCATCTGCCGCAGCGCCTGCGGCAGGATCACCAGCGACAGCCGCTGGTAGCGGCTCAGCCCGATCGCGCTCGCCGCCTCCGTCTGCCCCGCCGGCAGCGCCTGGATGCTGCCCCGCACGATCTCCGCCACGAACGCCCCCGTGTAGATCGTCAGCCCCAGCACCAGCGAGGCGAACTCCGGCCGCACCGTCATCCCCTCCGCGTAGTCCCGCGCGAAGCCCGTGTCCGCCACGATCGGCCGGTCGATGCTGACCGGCGCGCCCAGCGCCAGGAACGAGATCGCCGCCGCCGCCGCGAACAGCATCAGCGCCTTGCGGTTCGCGTTCAGCGGCTGCCCCGTCTCCCGCTCCCGCTGCAGCAGCCGCCGCCGCAGCCGCAGCGCCGCCAAGCCCGCCAGCGCCAGCGCCCCCACCCAGACCGCCACGAACCAGTCCGGCGTCCCCCACAGCCCGGAACTCGGCACCGGCCACGGGATCGCCACGCCCCGCTGCGAGATGAAGAACGCGTCGCCGATGTTGATCACGCTGCCGATCTGCGGCGCCGCCACCCCCAGAATCGCGTACCAGATCACCACCTGCACCAGCAGCGGCGTGTTGCGGAACACCTCCACGAACAGCATCGCCAGCCGCGCCACCAGCCAGTTCGGCGACAGCCGCGCCACCCCGACGATCACCCCGACCAGGGTCGACAGGGCGATCGCCACGATCACCGTGCGGATCGTCGTCCAGACGCCGACCAAGTACATCGTCAGGCGCGAGTTGGTCACGCCGTCCACGTCGGTCAGCCACTGGCTGCCGACCGCGAACCCGGCCGGCTCGGCGAGGAAGCCGAAGCCGAACTCGCGCAGATCGAGCGAGGCGATCACGTAGGCCGCGACCACCGCGGTCGCGGCCACGTACGCGCCCTGGGTCAGCAGCCGCCGGAAGCCGCGCCGGTAGCGTAGCGGCGTCGGGCTGGGCGCGGCTGGGGCGGCGGCGGTCATGCGCGATCCGGTCCGGGGGCGGGCTGCCCGCACACTCTAATCGGGCGGGCCCCCGATACGCGAGAGGGGCCGCCCCTCGCGGAGCGGCCCCTCCGGGTTCGCCTCTCGGCGCGCCGACCTACCGGTAGGGCAGCGCGTACAGGATCCCGCCCTGGCCCGCCGGGCAGTCGACCGAGTCATCGATCGCCAGCGCGTTCAGCGTGCAATCCCGCGGAATCGTGTCCCCGATCGTGCGGTCGTAGATCTCCCCGTAGTTGCCCACGGCCGCGATCGCCCGCTGGATGAACTGCGCGTCCACCGAGTCGAAGCCCAGCGTCGCCGGCGTCGAGCCCTCGAACGACACCCCCAGCAGCCGCGCCACCGTCGTGTTCGGCGGGGTGCTCGCCATCGCGCCCACGTTCCGCGACGTGATCCCCATCTCCTCCGCCGCGATCAGGCCATGCACGACCCAGTTCACGACGTCCTTCCACTCCGAGTCGTAGTCGCGCACGCCAGGCGCCAGCGGCTCCTTCGAAATGATCTCGCCCAGCACCTTGAAGTCGCCCGCGTTGTCGCGCACGCTGATCCGCGACGCCAAGTCGGACGCGTCCGCCGTCAGCGCGTCGCAGCGACCGCCGAAGAAAGCGTCCGACACGTCCGCGCTCTGACCGCCCAGCGCCGTGTAGCTCGCGCCCAGGTCGACGAAATGGTCGGCCAGGTTCTGCTCCGTCGTCGTGCCGCTCTGCACGCAGATCGTCGCGCCGTCCAAGTCCCGGATCTGCTCGATCCCCGAGTCCCGCCGCACCGCGAAGCCCTGGCCCGTGTAGAACGTCGTCTGCGCGAAGTCCACGCCCAGCTCCCGGTCGCGCGACGCCGTGATCGTCGTCGTCCGGATCAGCACGTCGATGTTCTCGTTGTTCAGCAGCTCGAACCGCGTCGACGCATCCGACGCGTCCTCGTACCGCACCGCGTCCGCGTCGCCCAGCACGGCCGCAGCGAGCGCCTTGCAGAACTCGATATCGAAGCCGGCCACGCTGCCGTCCGCCTCGCGGTTGCCGAACAGCGGCTGCGTCTGCTTCACCCCGCAGATCAGCTCGCCCCGATCCTGGATCGTCGCGACCGTGTCGCCGCGGCCGCCTTCGTCGTCGCTGCTCGAGCAGGCCGCGGCGATGCCGGCGCCCAGCACTGCGAGCAGCAGCACCAGTCCGATGCGGCGGGCGGAAACCGCCCAGCCGGAGAATTTCGTCGTCGTCAACTCGGGCCTCCAAGACCGCCGGCTGCGCGCGTAGGTTGCCGGCTCTTCGCGTGTGTCCCCATTGTGTACCAGCGCGGGCCGTTACGCGCGACTGATGACCCCCGCCGCCGTTCGCGCTACGTCGAGTCGCCCGACTGCGCCGGCGCCGCGGCGGCCGACTCCAAGGCACGGGGCCGCACCTCGAAGTTGAACAGCCGCGCCGCGTTCAGGCCCAGGATCTTCGCCCGCTCCGCGTCCGTCAGCTCCCCCATCGAACGCTCGATCGCCGCCGCCGAGTGCGGCCACGAGCCCTCGTGGTGCGGGTAGTCGTTCGCCCACAGCAGGTTGTCCACCAGGCCGTACTTGCGCGCCAGGTCGATCCCCGGCGCGTCCTCCTGGAACGAGCCGAAGCAGTGCGCCCGGTAGAACTCCGAGGGCAGCATCTCCAGCTTCGGGAACGTCCACATGTGGTGCTTGTTGTAGGCCTCGTCCATCGCCGTCAGCGCCCACGCGATCCAGCCGATCCCCGCCTCGATCGTGCCAGCCCGCAGCCCCGGGAAGCGCTGGAACGCGCCCGAAGAGCAGAGGTTCGCGATCGGCTCCATCGTCATCGCCAGCGAGTGGAACACGTAGTTGATCACCGCCCCGCCGTTGCCCCGCGCCCCCCGCGGGTCGCGCCCGGTCGACACGTGGAACGTGATCGGCAGCCCCGTCTCCTCCGCCGCCGCCCAGATCGGGTCGAACTCCGGCTGGTTGTAGTTCCGCGTGTCCTCCCCCGTCGGCCCCCAGACCGGCTTGGCCGGGAACGACAGCCCGCGGAAGCCCCGCTCCGCCGAGCGGTAGATCTCCGCCACCGCCCCCGGCACGTCCCCCGTCGCCACGCTCGCCAGCGGCGACGAGCGGTCGTACGTCTCCCCGAACGTCTCCCACGCCCAGTCGTTCCAGGCCCGGCACATCGCGTTCGCGAACTCCGGATCCGGCGTCGCCCACATCGACAGCCCCTTGTTCGGGAAGATGATCTCGCAGTCCACCCCGTCCAAGTTCATGTCCCGCACCCGCTCCGCCGGGTCGGCGTTGCCGTGCTTGTCCCGCACCGCGTCCTCGCCCTCCAGCTTCAGATCGCGGATCTTGGTCGGCCGGTGCCCCTCCGTCACCTGCCAGCGCACCCCCTCCTCGTCCACCTCGATCCGCGGCAGCCGGTGCCGGTACCGCTCCTCCACCCGCCGCTCCCACAAATCCACCGGCTCGTGCACGTGGCAGTCCGCCGACACCATGAAGTACTTCTCCGGATCCCCCGGACGCGCCGTCCGCGCCCAGCCCTCCGCGCCCGGCGTCAGCGTGCGGTGCTCCGGAATCTCGTAGTCGACGGCGGTACGTTCGGCGGTGGCCATCTCGGCATCATCCTTCCGCGCGACCGCCCCCGGCGGCCCGCATTCGCCCCTCAATGCTACCCGATTGTGTAACCCGCTTGACAGATCGGCCTGAGCCGCGCCGCGACGCGCCGATGCCTCGCGCGAAACATCTCCGACTCGGCCCGAACTCGGCGATCCCCCGGCTACGCGAGCGGATCGGCCGGCAGCCGCGAATGCGGGCCCGGCCGGTCGAAATTCAGCGTCCGCGTGTCGATCTCGCAATCCCCCTCCCCCAGCGGCAGATCGACGTACTCCGGCGTCAGCCCCTCCGACGGCCAGAACCGCAGCCGCACCCCCGTCGCCTCCGCCGGTGCATCGCAGGCCGTCTCCGCCGCCCCCCGCCCCGAATGGAACCACTCCCCCTCCAGCCCCTCCTCGCCCACCAGCCAAGCCCCGAACCAAGGCATCGGCAACCCGAAATCCGACTCCGCCGAATGCCACCGAATCCGCACCACCCGCGCCATGCCACGCATCCTACCGGTAGGTCGGTGCGTACAGGATCCCGCCCGTACCCGGCGGACAGCCGCGCTTGTCCTCGTTCCACAGCGCGTTCAGCGTGCAGGCCCGCGGAATCACGCCGCCGATCGTGCGATCGTAGATCTCCCCGTAGTTGCCCACGGCCGCGATCGCCCGCCGGATGAACTGCGCGTCCACCGAGTCGAGCTTCACCAACGGCGCCACCTCGGCGCCGCCGAGCCACGCGCCCAGCAGCCGCGCCGCCTCCCAACTCGGCGGGCTGCCCGCCATCGAGTCCACGTTCCGCGACGTGATCCCCATCTCCTCCGCCGCGATCAGCCCGCGCACCACCCAGTTCACCACGTCCTTCCACTCCGAGTCGTAGTCGCGCACTCCCGGCGCGAACGGCTCCCTCGAAATGACCTCGCGCAGCACCGTGTAGTCGTCCGCGTCGTCCCGCACGCTGATCCACGACGCCAAGTCCGAAACGTCCGCCGTCAGCGCGTCGCAGAGACCGTTGAAGAACAGGTCCCACACGGGCGACGGGCCCGACGCGCCCGCGCTCCCGCTCAGCGCCAGCTTCCTCCAGAACAGGCGCAGATTCCCGAAGTGATGATCCAAGTTCCACTCCTGCGCCCCGAGCGTCACGCAGATCACCTTCCCCTCCAGATCCCGGATCTGGGCAATCCCCGAATCCCGCCGCACCGCGAAACCTTGGCCTGCATAGAACGTCGGCTGCGCGAAGTCCACGCCCAGCTCCCGGTCGCGCGACGCCGTGATCGCCGTCGTCCGGATCAGCACGTCGATCTTCCCGTCCGCCAGCAGCTTGTACCGCGACGCCGCATGCGATGCATCCACGTAGTCCACCGCGTCCGCGTCGCCCAGCACGGCCGCAGCGATCGCCTTGCAGAATTCGATGTCGAAGCCGGCCGCGCTGCCGTCCGCCTCGCGGTTGCCGAACAACGGCTGCGTTTGCTTCACCCCGCACAGCAGCCTGCCCCGATTGATCACCGTGCGCAGCGTGGAATCGACGACGCCGAGTTCAAGCAAAGCCGATGAGGCGTCCAACACCTGCTGGAGCTGCCGCTCGGTACGATCCAATTCTGCTTCCAACTCCGCAATCCGATCCTTGCCGGAATCCGCCTCCTGCCCCGGATCGGCCCCCGCTCCCGCCAGCAGCTGCTCTATGCGATCCAGCCGCTCTTCCAGCTCCCGCGGCCGCTCTGGATCTCCGCCCGAACAGGCAGCCGCCGCGCACGCCAGCACTGCCGGCAAGCACAAGAGTCCCGCCCGGCGGAAAATGGCCGCGACCGCCGAATGCTCCGCCGCCCGGAACCGCAGACGCGCCATGCCCCGCAACTTACCGGTAGGGCAGCGCGTACATGATCCCGCCCGTTCCCGGCGGGCAATCGACCGAATCATCGTTCGCCAGTGCGTTCAGCGTGCAGGCGCGGGGGATCACGTCGCCGATCTCGCGCTCGTAGATCTCGCCGTAGTTGCCCACGGCGCGGATCACCCGCTGGATGAACTGCGGATCGATGTGGTACTCCGCGTCCGCGCCCTTCTGGCCGAAGCCGTGATCGGCCACGCTCGCGCCGCCGAAGGGCACGCCGAGCAGCCGCGCGATCGTCGTGTTCGGCGGATCCGCCGCGTAGGCGTCCACGTTCGCGCTCGTGATCCCCGCCTCCTCCGCCGCGATCACCCCGTACACGACCCACTGCACCACGTCCTTCCAATCCGAGTCGTAGTCCCGCACGCCCGGCCCCAGCGGCTCCTTCGAGATCAGCTCGCTCAGGATGCGGAACTCGTCCGCATTGGGCAGGCCCGACAGCTGCGCCGCCAAATTCGACTGATCCGCCGTCCACGCGTCGCAGCGCCCGCTCGTGAACGCCTCCCGCGTCGCCTGATCCGTCCCGCCCAGCGGCCGGTAGCCCAAGCCCAGCTCGGTGAAGTGATCGGCCAGGTTCTGCTCCGTCGTCGTGCCCGATTGCACGCAGATCGTCGGCTCGTCCGTCATGTCCGCCGTTTCGTAGTACGGCGACTCCGCCCGCACCGCGAAGCTCTGCCCCGTGTAGAACGTCGGCGTCGTGAAATCGACCGACAGCCCCGCGTCCCGCGACGAGGTGATCGTCGTCGTCCGGATCAGCACGTCGATCCCCCCGTCCGCCAGCAGCTCGAACCGCGTCGTCCCGTCCGACACGTCCACGTAGCGCACCGCCTCCGCATCGCCCAGCACCGCCGCCGCGATCGCCTTGCAGAACTCGATGTCGAAGCCGACCGGATCCCCGTCCCCCGTCTTCAGCCCGAACAGCGCCTGCGTCTGCTTCACCCCGCAGTACAGCTGCCCCCGATCAATCACCGTCCGCAGCGTCTCCCCCCGCCCCTCCCCCTCATCCCCGCCCCCTGAACAAGCCCCTGCCGCAACCGCCACCAACGCCAAAACCCCCACAGCCAGCACTCGCCGCATCCCGATCACCCGCCTTTCCCGCCGCCGTGCGCAGCCATGCCTGCCGTATGCGCCACAGCGTACGCCCAGTCCGGCCAATTGGTCCCTCCCGCCGCAATCGCATAGCGTCCACTCCGCGAAGGCCGCTGCATGGACGTCAACCTCTTCAGCTTGGACGATCTGTTCGACCGAACGATCCGCTACCTCGTGCCCTCGTTCCAACGCCGATACGTCTGGAACCGCGACGATCAGTGGGAGTTGCTTTGGGACGACGTGCTCAAATGCGCAGCCATCGGCTTGGCTTCGAGCGAAGAAACCGACCGGCGCGGCAAGTCGGGCGACGATGATCACTTCCTCGGCGCGCTGGTCATCCAGCAGACGACCAATCCGCTCTCGCGCATCCGCGCCCGCGAAGTGATCGACGGCCAGCAGCGCCTCGTCACGCTGCAACTTCTGCTCGGCGCGACCCGCGACGTGCTGCGCGGCCTCGACCACTCCAGCGCCGAGCGCTTGCAGCGGCTGGTCGAAAACAACGATCCCGATGTCCGCTCCGATCCCGATCAGGCCTTCAAGGTCTGGCCGACCAGCGGCGACCGGGAGGCGTTCCGCGACGTCATGGCCGAGCCCGACCAGCGCGCCGGCGCCGAACCTTCCCGCATCGCCGAGGCGCATCGGTACTTCCACGATCGCGTGCGCGGCTGGTTGCTGGAGGATCCCGAACACGTCGGACGCCGCATCGCCGCGCTCGAATACGCCATCACCTCGCGTCTCCGCATGGTCGTGATCGAGCTCGACGAGGGCGACAACCCGCACGTCATCTTCGAAACGCTCAACGCCCGCGGCACTCCGCTCCTGAATTGGGATCTGACCAAGAACGAACTGATGAACCGTGCCAAGGACGACGGGATCAACGCGGAGGAACTCGCCAACCGGCATTTCGGCGACTTCGAGGACGATTGGTGGGACGAAGAGGCCCGGCTCGGCACGCTGCGCCGCTCCCGGATCGATGCCTTCCTCAATTCTTGGCTGATCTTCCGCACCGGCAAGGCCGTCGAAGCGAAGGAGGTCTTCGATGCTCTCAAGCTCTACGCGAAGTCCGCCGGCGACGTCGAGAAACTCGCCGACGATCTGCGGCAGCTATCGATCGTCTTCCGCGAGATCGAGGAAACCGATGATCGAGACGCGCCCGAAGGCTTGTTCCTCTACCGCTGGAAGGAGATGCAGGCCCGCGTCTTCACCCCCGTCCTGCTCGCCTTGTTCAGCGGACGATCGGATCAGCGGGCCGACCGGCGCGATTTCCAACGCGGGTTGCGGGCGATCGAGAGCTATCTCGTCCGCCGGATGCTCTGCGGCATGACCACCCGCGGCTACTACGACCTCGTGCTTCCCCTGCTCGACCGGCTGGCGGCGGCCCCGCCGAACCAAGCCGGCGCCGCCGTGGCCGCGTTCCTCGCCGGGCAGACGGGCGAGCGCCATCTCTGGCCCGGCGACCAGCGGCTCCGCGAAGCGATGCTGCACGTGCCCGTCTACGAACGCCTCTCGCGCGGGCGCGCCCGGCTCGTGCTCGAAGCGCTGGAAGGCGGACTCCGCACCGAAAAATCCGACGCCGAACCGATCCGCCGCAAGCTCAGCATCGAACACGTCATGCCCAAGCAGTGGCGCGAGCACTGGGACGATCTCCCGCAAGCCTCCAGCGCGGACGGAGATGATCCGGCAGCCGCGAGAGACCGGATCATCCACACGATCGGAAACCTGACCCTCGTCAGCAAGCGGCTGAACCCGGCGATGTCGAACGCCCCGTGGGCCGACAAACGCGCCGCGCTGCGCGAACACAGCTCGCTCTTCCTCAACAAGGACTTGCTCGCCCACTCGCGCACGCGCTGGAACGAAGCCGCGATCTCCGCCCGCGGCGACCGGCTCTGGCAGGCCGCCTGCGCAATCTGGCCGTCGGCGGAACGGGCCTGATCAGCGACCGCGTTAGTCGCCGAGGACGCGGTAATCCTCCTTGAACTGGGTGCCGCTGATCACTCGGATCTCGTCGAGATCGAACAGCACCCAGTCGCCCGAGTAGATGATGACGTTGTTGAAATGGTCGTCGGAGCCGCGCGGGGTGCTTCCGCGCAGGTCGATGATCTCGTACTCGCCGCCGCCGTAGACCTCGATCGCGTCTTCGGCCGCCGTCGTCGGATGCACGCACGGCATCCCGTAGTCGTCCAAGCGGCGCCCCAGCTTGCCCCAGCCCTGCGGCGGAATGAATCGCTGGGCCTCGATGATGTCTTCGCGCTTGATCACGTCCGGCATTGTCTGCTCCTTCCCATTGAGGGACCGGGACCTTATCGGACCGATCCGGAAGGACCAAGATGGCGGCGGCCTAGGTGTCCGTGAAGTTGGGGCGGCGCTTTTCGGAGAAGGCGGTGGGGCCCTCGATCGAGTCGTTCATGCCGGCCAGGTTCTGCTCGATGGCGTTGCCGAACTGCTGCGCCATGGGGCCGCTCATGCCGAAGCCCTGGTAGAGCGCCTGCTTGTAGTTGCGCACCGCCCGCGGGGCCAGGTAGAGCATCCGCCGCGCGTACTCCAGCGCCGTCTCCAGCAGCAGCTCGCGCGGCACCACCCGCTGCACCCAGCCCAGCTCGCGGCAGCGCTTCGCGTCGTACTGCGTGTCGCCCCAGAGGATCAGCTCCAGCGCCGAGGCCAGGCCGATCTGCCGCGTCAGCGGGATCATCCAGCCCGCCCCGCCCATGTTCCAGCGCGTCTCCGCGATCCCCACCCGCGCCTCCTCCGCCATGATCCGAATGTCGCACTGCATCGCGTAGTTGAACCCGCCCGCGATCGCGTAGCCGTTGATCGCCCCGATCACCGGCTTCCACAGGTTGAGCGATTCGGCCAGCGGCGCCGGCGTCCGCCGCCGCGGCGCGTGCGGGTTCGGCCGACCCTCCGCCTCCGCCTTGCGCGTCTCCGACGTGTTGATCAAGTCCGCGCCCGCGCAGAACGCGCGCCCCGCCCCCGTCAGCACCGCGCAGCGCGCCTCCGGGGCGTCGCGGAACGCGACGAACGCGTCGTGCAGAGCCTCGGACAGCCCGTCCCCGATCGCGTTCATCCGGTGCGGCCGGTTCATCGTGATCAGGTGGATGCCGCCGTCCTCGAGCACGTCGACCTTGACCACCGGCCCGAACGTCTCCTGCGGCGTCGAACGGTCGTGAACGGCGGGGTCGTATTCGGCGAACTCTGCCACGGCGGCCTCCCTCCGGTTGCGCCGCCGCAGGCTAGCCGACGCCGGCCGCGCCGATCGCCCGATCAGGGCTTAACCTGCACGCGGGACATGCGCGCGAGCGGACGGGGGCGAACGATGGCGGCGAAACTCCCGCACGGGACGGACGGGCGGATCGGCCGCCGCGCCCTGCTCGGAGCATGCTGCCGCGCCGCCGTCGGAGCGGCCGGCCTCGCCCTGGTCGGCTGCGGCGGCGATGGGGCCGAAGAACTCCAATCCCCGCCCTGGGGCTATTCAGCCGCCAACGGCCCCGACCGCTGGGCCGATCTCGACCCGCACAACGCCGCCTGCGCCGACGGCGGCCGCCAATCCCCCGTCGACATCGCCAGCTACCAAGCCGACGCCGCCGCGCCGCCCGCCTTCAGCTACCAGGGCAAGAGCACGCATCTCGAGCACCTCGCCACCACCGTCCACGTCCGGTTCGGCGGGCGCAACATCATGACCTACGACGACGGCGACTACGTGCTGCGCCAAATCCACTGGCACACCCCCAGCGAGCATCAAGTGGACGGCCGCTCCTTCCCGATGGAGATGCACCTCGTCCACGCCCGCGGCACCGCCGAGTTCGCCGTCGTCGGCATCTTCTACGAGCTCGGCGCGGCCGACGATCCCCTCCAGCGCCTGATCGACTCCGTGCCGCCCGGCGCGATCGGCGCGACCGACAACGTCGACCTGGACGCCGCCGACTTCACGCCCGACGGCGCCGGCTGCTACGCCTACCGCGGCTCGCTCACCACGCCCCCGTGCAGCGAGGTCGTCTCCTGGCTGGTCATGCGCGAGCGCCGCACGATCTCCGACGCGCAGCTGACCGCCCTCGGCGCCCTCACCGGCGGCGGCAACAACCGCCCCGTCCAGCCGCTCAACGACCGCCGAATCCGCCTGCTCGGCGGCTGATCACGGAGCGCGCAGATGGACATCGTCCAGTGGGATTATTCCGCCGAACGCGGCCCCGCCCGCTGGGGCGGCCTCTGCGCCGATTTCGCCCTCTGCGATCAGGGCCGCGCCCAATCGCCGATCGACATCTCCGGCGCGCGCCCCGCCGACGGCCCCGCGCTCCGCTTCGACTACCGCGGCGCAGTCCAAGCGATCGAGCACCGCGGCGTCTCCGTCGCGCTCCACTTCGGCGAGGGCTGCCAACTCCGCATCGGCGAACGCGCCGCGCAATTGACCCAGGCGCACTGGCACACTCCCGCCGAACACGCCGTCGACGGCCGCCGCTTCCCGCTGGAAATGCACTACGTCCACGTCCTGCCCGGCGGCGCGCTCGCCGTCGTCGGCGTGCTCTACGAAACCGGCGCTCCCGACCCGCAGATCGCGCGCATCCTCCGCGAGGTCGAGCCGATGGCCGGCGCACCCGCGCACCATGAAACCGATATCCCCGCCGCGCCGTTCGCGCCCGCCGCGACCGAACACTGCGCCTACGACGGCTCGCTCACCACGCCCGCCTGCAACGAAGGCGTCCTCTGGCACGTGATGACCGCCCGCCGCGCCGCGTCGCCACAGCAGATCGCCGCACTCAACCGCCTCACCGGCGGCGACAACAGCCGCCCGCTCCAGCCGCGCAACGACCGCCCGATCGCGCTCGTCGCATGGCCGCCGACCGCGACTGGGTAGCATCGCCCCAAGCCCAGCACGCGACGGGAGGCCGCGACGATGCCGGAAGCCACCACCACGCTCGGAACGCTCGCCGGAATCGAAGACGACGGCGCGTTCGTCTTCCGCGGCGTCCCCTTCGCCAAGCCGCCCGTCGGCCCGCTCCGCTGGCGTCCCCCCGAACCGCTCGACCCTTGGGACGGCGTCCGCGACGCGACCGAGATCGGCGCGTCCGCCATGCAGCGCGTCCTGCCCGGCGACCTCGGCACCTTGATCGGCATCCCCTCCCAGACGATCGGCGAGGACTGCCTCTACCTCAACGTCTGGACGCCCGCGCTCGACGGCCGCAAGCGCCCCGTGATGGTCTGGATCCACGGCGGCGGCAACGTCGTCGGCTCCGGCACCCAGCCCCGCATCAACGGCCGCCACCTCGCCCTCGCCGGCGACGTCGTCGTCGTCACCCTCAACTACCGGCTCGGCGCGTTCGGCTTCCTCCACCTGCCCGTGCTCGGCGCGTTCGGCAACGAAGGCCTGCTCGACCAGATCGCCGCCCTCTTCTGGGTGCGCCGCGAGATCGCCGCCTTCGGCGGCGACCCCGCCAACGTCACCGTCTTCGGCCAGTCCGCCGGCGGCTTCGACATCGCCCACCTCATGGCCATGCCCGCCGCCACCGGCGCCTTCGACAAGGCGATCCCGATGAGCGGCTCGCTGATCCAGACCATCTCCAAGCAGGAGGCCCGCGGCACCGCCCAGCGCTTCCTCGACCGCTTCAACGCCGCGGACGACCCCGAACGCCTTCGCGGCGTGCCCGCCGACGACATCCTCGACTTCCAGGTCGAGCTCACCGGCGGCGGCTTCGGCGGCGTCCGCTTCGGCCCCACCGGCGACGGCTTCTCGCTCGGCATGGACGCCGAAAAGCGGATCGGCGCCGGCATCCAGACCAAGCGCATGCCGCTCCTGATCGGCCACACCCGCGACGAATTCAACCTCTTCTCCGCCACCAACGAGGCCTACGCCGACTTCGACGACGACGCCCTGCTCTCCGCCGCCGGCGGCGTCTTCGGCTTCCGCGCCGCCGAGGGCGTCGACAAGTACCGCCGCGCCCGCGAGGCCCGCGGCGAATCGACCGCCGCGCTCGACCTCTGGAACGCGATCATGACCGACTCCATGTTCCGCGTCCCCGCCATCCGCACCGCCCTCGCCCAAGGCCGCCATTCGCCCGACGTCTGGATGTACCGCTTCGACTACCCCTCGCCCGCCTACGACGGCCGCCTCGGCTCATGCCACTCGCTCGACATCCCCTTCATCTGGGGCACCTACGGCGTCGAGAACATGCGCGAATTCTGCGGCCGCGGCCCCGACCTCGCCGAACTCAGCCGCACCATGATGAGCACCTGGCTCGCCTTCGCCAAGACCGGCGACCCCAACAACGGGCGCCTGCCCGAATGGCCCCGCTACGACGCCGAGCACCGCTCCGTGATGGCGCTCGACCGCTACTGCGGCGTCCAGCACTCGCCCGGCGACGCCGAGCGCGAATTCTGGGACTCCCTGCCTTAGCCCGCTGGGCCTAGACTGCAAGCGGACACGACCGGCACGGGAGGCGCGACATGAAGATCGAAACCGGATTCGGCGGCGGCTGGCTCGGCGGCATCCCCGAAGAGGTCAAGCGGGCCGAAGCGCGCGGCTTCGACTCGATCGTCACCCCCGAGACCAAGCACAGCTCCCTGCTCACCATGGCCCTCGCCGCCGAGCACACCGAGCGCGTCGAAATCTGCTCCTCCGTCACCATCGCCTTCCCCAGGACCCCGATGATCATGGCCCAGGCCGCCTGGGACATGCAGCAGCTCTCCAAGGGCCGCATCAACATCGGCCTCGGCTCCCAGGTCAAGGGCCACAACGTCCGCCGCTTCGGCGGCACTTGGGCACCGCCCGCCAAGCGCATGGAGCAGTACATCGGCATGATGCGCGCCGTCTGGCACTCCTGGCAGACCGGCGAACGCCCCGACTACATCAGCGACCACTACACCTACACGCTGATGACCCCCATGTTCGACCCCGGCCCCATCGAATACCCCCACCCCAAGATTTCGCTCGCCAACGTCGGCCCCAAAATGGCCGAAGTCGCCGGCGCCTGCGCCGACGGCCTCCGCCCCCACGGCTTCATGACCCACAAGGTCATGCGCGAAACCGTCCTCCCCGCCGTCAAGCGCGGCGCAGAGCGCGCCGGCCGCGACTTCGGCGACATCGAAATCTCCGTCGGCGGCTTCACCGCCTTCGGTGAGAACGAAGCCGAGGTCGAGCAGGCCGTCAACTCCCTCCGCCGCGCCATCTCCTTCTACGGCTCCACCCGCACCTACCACCACATCTTCGCCGCCCACGGCATGGAAAGCCTCGGCATGCAGCTGCACGAGCTCAGCCTCCGCGGCGAATGGGACAAGATGCACGACGCCGTCAACTTCGAGGTCGCCGCCGAAATGGCCCACGCCGTCACCTGGGACGACCTCCCCGCCTACGCCCGCACCGAACTCGCCTACGCCAACCGCCTCGGCCTCGGCCAATACGCCCGCACCGAAATGCGCTACCCCGGCGACCCCGCCTCCAACACCCCCGGCCCCGCCCTCAGCGAAGAACGCCTCGACTGGCTCATGAAGGAACTCAAACCCGTCTAGCCCCCACCTTCGCCGTCAGCGCGAGCGCCGCTTGCAGGCGCGTACCCTTGATCCGCACGGGGGGCGGCCCAATGTCTCGTTCAGGTGCGGCAAACGGCTACGACGGCGCGGCGCTCCGATCGCGGCTGGTCGCGGCCCTGAGCGGAAGCCCGGGAACGCGCTTGGCCAGCTGGCACCGCAGCGAGATCGTGCCCGCTTCGGTGATCCGAGGACGCCGCGGACTTCCGCGCCTCTACTCGTGGCGCGACTACCACCGCGCCCGCGTGGCCGCCAGTCTTCTGGATCAGGGGCTCCCGCCGCGCCGCCTCCGCGCCAACCTCGACGCCTTGGAGGCCGGCTTCCCCAACTGGCATGAAATCGAACTGATCGCATTCGAGGGCTATGTGATCGTCACGACCGACGGCAGATTCGACATCACCGCCCTCGAGAAGCAGGGCGTAGCGACCGAAATCATCCGGGACGCGGCGCTGGGCGGACGGCACGCTCCCATGTCGGAGGCCGAGATGCTGATGCACGCCGTCCACGCGATCACCCATGAAGGCCCGCTGGCCAAGTTGACGCGGTTCTCCAAGTGGATCGAGATGGTTCCCGGCATCCAAGGCGGCCAGCCGATCCTCAAGAAGCGCCGGATCATGACGTCCACGATCGCCGGCTATCGCGACAGCGGCATGTCGGCGGGCGAGATCGCCTCGACGCTCGAGTTTGGCGTGCGCGAGGTGTCGGCCGCGCTGCACTTCGAACATGCCTTGCGTCCCGCTCGCGCGGCGTGACCTGCCGAGGTGGAAGCGTTCAGCGCGCTCGTGGACGAAGACCTCAGCAGGCGGATCGTCGATGAGCTCCGCAGCCGCGGCCACCGCGCCGACCACCTCGTCGACCGCGATCTGGCCAACAAACGCACGCCCGATCAGACGGTGTTCGGCGTCGCCGCCGAGTATTCCGTCCTGATCACCAAAGACCGCCATCAGGAAACGCCGGTGCGGCGCGAGGAGTACCGGCGCCTGATCCGCGACATCAGAATCGTGCGCCTGCACAGCTCCAGAGATCGCCGGTTCACGGCGGAAACCCCAAGTCGCCTACCTGTGCGACCACCTCGACCGGATCATTCAGCAGTGCGCGAGCCCCCGCGGCGCGCGGCTCATGGAGATCAAGCGCGACGGGGCCGCGCTGGAGCTGATCAGCCGCACGGAGATCAGGCGCCGCCTGCGAGAGCTCCCCGGCAACTGAGCGCGACGGCCGCATCGACTGTCAATGTCACGCTCCTGCCGTCGCGGTACCCTGCTTGCGGGGAGGGGGCGAGTCTTGCCGACTACGTTCGAGCGCCCGGTCTACGACACCACCGAACTCGATGCGAGGCTGGTCTCGCTGCTCACCGGCGTGCCCGTCGCCCGCCTCGGCGAGTGGCACGAGCAGGGCATCGCCCCCGCGACGCTGACCGATCCGACCGGCCTCACCGACGACCCGCCCGGCTACTCTTGGCGCGACTACCACCGCGCCCGCGTCGCCGCCGGCCTCGCCGAGCGCGGCGTCAAGCCCGAATGCCTCGGCGAAGTCATGGCCGCGCTCGAACGCGGCGCGAACTGCTGCCCCGAAAAAAAGAAGCGCCCCCCGCTCGAACTCGAAAAACTCGACCACGCCATCGTCTTCTACGACGACGACCCGCTGATCGTCTACCGCGAGGCCGTCTTCGCCAGCCGGTTCCACGGCCACCGACTGGGCTGCGCCAAACCGAAGCTCGTCTCGAAAGTGCTGCGCGAGATCGACGAATCCGGTTCCCTCGGCCGCATGTCGATCTTCCGCGAATGGCTCGATCTCAAGCGCGGGGTGAAGGCCGGCTGGCCGATCCTGAAAGGGCACGGGATCCGCACCGAGACGATCATGGAGTACACCCATGGGGACGACGATGCTGCGGCGGAGATCGCCAAGGCATTGGGCGTCGACGTGCGGAAGGCCCGCGCGGCGCTGATCTTCGAGCGCGAGCTGGCCCGCATCCCCGAGTGCTGAGCACCAGAGCCCCCCATGCTGGCCCTCGTGGACGAGAACTTGACGTTGCGCTTGCCGCGAGCCCTGCGCAAGGCGGGGCACACGGCGCAGCACTTCAACGAAACCGAGTTCGCCGGCCAAGAGGACAAGTACATCCTCGCCAACATCCTGCACGTCGATTGCCTGATCACCAACGACACATTCCGCCAGCGCGATGACCGCATCTCGGCCTTCAATGCCCTGCTGAGCGGACTGCGCATCGTCTGGATCGAAGCCACGCGCGATGCCCGATTCGGCAGAAATGAGCAGGTCGAATACGTCATGCGGCATCTCGACGAGATCGTCGCGCTCGTCGAAGACCCGGACGGGCCGGCGCTGATCGAGATCATCGAAAACGGCAGCCGCCTCCGCCTCACCACACGCTCCGAACTCGACGACTGGTTCCGCCGTCCGCGATGATCGCCCCCGCTCACGAAGAGGGTTTCCGATGAACGCCAAGACCGCCATCGACCACTAAGCACGGCTGCCGTTCAATCATTTCCATCTCCCGCCTGCAGCACCGCCCTATGAGGAAAGACGGGCAATCCCTGCCAATCGCTGTGCTTACTCGTCTTCAACATTGGGGCGTGGAAGTACCATATATGTTTCAAGCCATTCTATAATCTCGGGGGTGAGGTATTTTGAGACATTGATGTTGCGAACAGGTACTCTATCATATAAGTTGGCGTGTCTATTATATCGTTGATAATCATAATTGCTTCTTTCCTCTATTTTATCCACTATGTACATAGTACATAGTTCAGCAGAAAGTTCTAATGGGTTTATATGATACATATCTTTATAGATACTGTTTGTCGGCAATTTCCATTGCTTAACACGATATTGATCTTCACCTGTAAGAATAAAATCTGTTAGTTCTATAAATTCTTTACCTTGCGGTGAGTTATACAAACGATCTACATTGTAAAAATGATCCCCGTTGGATATATCGTTCCTAAATGGTATACCTGCTTTTAATTGCTCAACCCACTGCCAGTATTGATTTATATGACACAATTCGTGTATTTCTTTGTTTAATTTTATGATTTCAAATTCTTGTCTGCTTCTATAATTATTATTGTGTATATAGATAACAATAAAAGGTGTTTCGTTAGTGGTTGTCATAAACGCTTTACCAGACACACCCCTTGTTGTATCTCGCCTATCTTCGTGTACAATACAGGTGTTAGGTAAAATGGCTAATAAAGGAAAAACTTTTTGTATTACTGTTGGGTGAAAATTGTCTGTGCAAGGAGTTTCGTCTTGGATATCAAGGTCAAAAAACCATCCTGCTTGCTTTAATGTTTCAAAGGAAGCGCATTCATAGTATTCAATAACATCTCCTGTGGTTATATCAAATGTACAAATATCTATACAATCTCCATACAGAGTTGTAGCAGGTATACCACCAGAGAATTGAGTTAGAAAAGGTTGATTAAATGAGCGAGGTACATTATACTGGTTATATCCATACCATTGATTATCGTCATAGACCCAGATTGTATTAAGCATACATCCCATAGTAGCAAGCCGTGCTTTTAAGTGATACAAACTCCCTCCTCCCCATTGGATCTCAAAGAGTTCGTCGTACTCCTCTGGTACTTCTGCCATGGCTTGGGTTGGTTTCAGGACACGAGCGGTTACGGCCTCAGCTATATCGTTATCCGCGGAGATGCCCTCTGCGAGGAAGATGAACATCCCGGCCGCGGCCAAGAGCGCCGCGGCTCGCATACATAGCGCCGCCCTACCCATCGCCGCTCCCTTCCCTCCGCTCCGCCGTCATGTGCGTGGATCAGGCCCCGCAGGCTTGCCCGCGAACCCCGGCCAGCTCTCGCCAGCCCGCGCAGGCTAAGCGATGCCCGGCGGTCCAGTCAAGCCCCTGCTCCGCGCTGCCGGCTCATGAACGCGGCGGTGCGCCCGCAGCCGCAGCCGCCCGGCACTCGCCCGGAACGAAGCCGTCCGCGATGATCGATCCCGCATGCGAAGGGAGTTTCCGATGAGCGCTTGGACTGATCTTCTGGACGACCTCGTCTCCGAACAGCGCTGCCTCGACGACGCGCTCGCCGGCACGGACGATGCGATCTGGCAATCGCCGACCCCATGCGACGGCTGGCTCGTCCGCGACGTCATCGCGCACCTCGCCGAAGTCGACGAGCAGGCGACCGCCGCCGCGAGCGGTGCGGCGCGGGGGTCATCCGCCGGCGAGCCGTCCGCCGACGGGCTCCGCTCCGCCGGCCAAGAACAGGCCCGCTCGCTCACCCGCGTCCAGCTCGTCGACTGGTGGCGCGGCGCGCGCGAGCGGCTCCAGGCCGCCCTCCGCCCGCTCGACCCGAAGGCCCGCCTGCCCTGGGCCGGCCCGCCGATGAGCGCCCGCTCTTTCGCCACCGCCCGCCTGATGGAGTGCTGGTCGCACGGCCTCGACGCGCTCGACGGCGCGGGCATCGCCCACGTCGAGACCGACCGCCTCCAGCACATCGCCCACCTCGGCTTCATCACCCGCGACTTCGCCTACCGCACCCGCGGCCTCGAACCGAACCCCGAACCCCTCCGCGTCGAGCTCGAACTGCCCTCCGGCGCCCCCTGGACCCGCGGCGATGAGGACGCGAGCGCAGTAATCCGCGGCGCGGCCGGCGACTTCTGCCGCGTCGTCACCCAGCGCATCCACTACCGCGACACCGCGCTCGACTGGTCCGGCGCAGCCGCCGAGGAGTTCCTCCAGGTCGCCCAGGCATTCGCCGGCCCGCCCGGCGGCGGACGCCCGCAAAAGTCCTGAGCGCCGGCGGCGGTAGCCTGCCCGCATGCTCGCCCCCTACCGCGTGATCGATTTCACCGACGAGCGCGGCGTCCTCGCCGGCCAGATGCTCGCCGACCTCGGCGCCGACGTGATCCAGGTCGAGCCGCCCTCCGGCTCCAGCGGCCGCCGCCTCGCCCCCTTCTTCCGCCAAGCCGGCTCCAGTCCCGAACGCTCGATCTTCTGGTCCGCTTACACCCGCGGCAAGCGCGGCGTCACCTGCGATCCTGCCCATCCCCGCGGCCGCGAACTCGCGCAGCGCCTGATCCAATCCGCCGATTTCGTCTTCGAATCCGGCGACGTCGGCCGCATGGCCGAGCTCGGCCTCGGCTACGAGCAGGTCGCCGAATTCGCGCCCGAAGTCGTCTACGCCTCGATCTCCGCCTTCGGCCAGACAGGGCCAAAGTCCCGCTACGCCGCCTCAGACCTCGTGATCTGGGCCGCCGGCACGCCGCTGCTGATGACCGGCGACGACGACCGCCGCCCCGTCCGCATCTCCGCGCCCCAAGCCTGGGCCCACGCCGCCGCCGACGCCGCCGGCGGCGCGATGCTCGCCCACTTCGCCCGCCTCCAAACCGGGCGCGGGCAGCACGTCGACGTCTCCGCCCAAGTCTCCGCCGCGCAGGCCACGCTCGGCCAAATCCTCGCCTGGTCCGTCGGCGCGTCCGAGCCGCAGCGCGTCGCCGGCGGCTCCAAGGCCCGCGGCGTCGGCACCGTCCCCGCCGCCGACGGCTACGTCGTGATGGCCGTCGCGCCCGGCCCCGCCATCGGCCACTTCGCCAACCACGCCGCCCGCTGGCTCGCCGATCAACGCGCCTGCGACCCCGCCCTCGCCGAAGAGGATTTCGTCACCTGGGCCGAGCGCGCCGAGGCGGGCGAAGCCGACCCGACCGCGCTCGAACGCCTCCGCGAGGGCATGATCGAGCACGTCGCCGCCAAGACCAAGCAGCAGATGCTGGAAGCCTCCATCAAGTACGACCTGCTGCTCACGCCCGTGCTCTCGCTCAACGACATCGCCGAAAGCGCCCAGCTCGAATCCCGCGATTTCTGGCGCGATCTGACCGCCGAAACCGGCTCGATCCGCTTCCCCGGCCCGCCGCTCAAAGTGATGCTGGGCGGCGAAGAGCAGCGCTGGGGCGACCGCCCGCCACCGCAACTCGGCGAGCACAACCGCGAGGTCTACCGCGAACTCGGCCTCGCCGATGCCGAAATCGACGACCTCGCCGCGGAAGGCGTGATCTGATGCCCAAATCGTCCCCGCAGCCCCAACTCCCCCTCGACGGGATCAAAGTGCTCGACCTCTCCTGGATCGTCGCCGGCCCCACCGTCGGCCGCGCCATGGCCGACTTCGGCGCGACCGTCGTCCGCGTCGAATCCCAGACCCGGGTCGACACCGCCCGCGTCGTCGCGCCCTTCCACGGCGATGAGCCCGGCATCGAGCACTCCGCCCTCTACGGCAACGTCAACGCCGGCAAGCTCGGCCTCGCGCTCAACCTCCGCCTGCCCGAAGCCCGCCAAGTCGTCCGCGACCTCGCCCAATGGGCCGATGTCGTCAGCGAATCCTTCACCGCCGGCGTGCTCGAAAACTGGGGGCTCGACTACCATTCGCTCTCCGCCCAAAAGCCCGGCCTGATCATGCTCAGCAGCACCCTGCTCGGCCAAACCGGCCCCTACCGCGACGTCTCCGGATTCGGCACCCAAGGCGCGGCCATGTCCGGCGTCTTCCACCTCACCGGCTGGCCCGACCGCCCGCCCTGCGGCCCCTTCGGCCCGTATACCGACTACCCTGCCCCCAGATTCGCCCTCACCGCCGTCCTAGCCGCGCTCGATCATCGCCGCCGCACCGGGCAAGGCTGCCACATCGATCAAGCCCAAGCCGAATCCACGCTTCAATTCCTCGCCCCGCAACTGATTGATCTGATCGAAAACGGAAACGAACTCCAACGCCGCGGCAACGAAGACGACGAACACGATCCCCACGGCATATACGCATGCCGCCCCGGCGATCGCTCCGAAGCATGGGTCGCAATCGCCGCCCGAACCGAAGCCCAGCGCACCCGCTTGGCCGAAATCATCAATGCCGCCCCCGACGATGCAAATATCGAAGATTGGACGTCCCAACGAACCGCCAGCGAAGTTGAACAGCAACTGCAAGCATCCGGCATCCCCGCCCACGCCCTTTCCACGACCGAAGACGCCGCCAACGATCCGCAACTGCAGCACCGAAACCACTTCATCCGCCTCGCCCACCCCCTGCACGGCGAAACCGCAGTTGAAGCCCCCCGCTACCAACTCTCGGACACCCCCGCCCGCCCCACCTCCCCCGCCCCCGCCTACGGCGAACACGCCGCCGAAATCCTCACCCGCATCCTCCACTACGACGCCGCCAAAATCGAGTCCCTAGCCACCGCCGGCGCACTCGCCTAGGCCATCTGCTACACTTGCGCAAGGAATTGACATGACCCGGACCACTGACAGCCGCTTGACCGATCCGGCGTACACTCCGCGCCAAGTCGCCGCAATTGCGGAGGCGAGCACGGCAAGCGTGCGCAACTGGTTTGCCGGGTACTCGCGGGGAGGCGTCCAATACCCGGCCGTCGTTCCGACTGCTGCACCCTCGGATTCTTCGCCTCTGCGCCTGTCGTTCTTGGAGATGAGCGAGGCATTCATCATCGCACGGATGCGCAAATTGGACATCCCTTTGCAGCGAATCCGCAACGCGCGCGAGTTCGTCAAGGAGGAGTGGCAGTGCGACTACCCGTTCGCTGAAAAACGTTTCGCCATCTTGGGCGGCCGCATCATTCACCAGTTCGAGGAACAATACCCAGATGCGTCGTCTGGTGCCATCGCAGTCGACGGAGGGGGGACGAGCGCCGAACCGAATTGGGCCCTGCCCGGCTTCATCCAGCAGGCGATCGAATTATTCGACCATCGCGACAACCTCGCGCCGCATTGGGTTGAGCGCCTCTATCCGCGTGGACGGGGCGCGCCGCTGGTCGCCGACCCGCTGATTCGGGGAGGACACGTCACCATTCGCGGTACCATGCTCTCGGTGGAGGTGATCTTGCGGCGCAGCTTGTCTGGTGACACAGACGAACTGATCGCGGACGATTACGAGATATCCCTGCCCGAAGTGCGTTCCGCACTGGAATTCGCGCGTGCGGCATGAAAGCGCTCTTCGACGAATGCTTCGGGCGGCGCGTGCCGGAGGCATACGGCTTGATGGACCTCTGCGAAGTAGAGCGCCTACGTCAACGTTTTCCGGAGAAGGGCGTCAAGGACATTGACTGGATTCCGATCATCGGACCGGAAGGCTGGCTGATCATCTCGCACAACGAGGAGATGCTGCAGATCGTCGAAGAACGGGCGGCGATCATTGAGAACGCAGCCGGGATCGTGTTCGTGAAGCAAGCCAAGACGACGATGAGAGATCGGCTCATGTTCTTGCTGAGACGACATGAGTGGCTTGAGGAAATCGATGCGCTGCC
Source organism: Dehalococcoidia bacterium (assembly GCA_965205165.1). Taxonomy (GTDB): domain Bacteria; phylum Chloroflexota; class Dehalococcoidia; order Bin125; family Bin125; genus CBDESM01. The sequence goes on along the minus strand of OZ242037.1, from coordinate 2,184,708 downwards.
GCGCCCCTTCGCATTCGTGACCACGGTGCGCGGCAGACCGCGTCGCATTGATCTGTGAACCGATCTTCCCCATCGCCTTCGTCTGCTTCGGCACCTCCAGACTCAGCGCTTCTGGCGGCTGGGGCTTGAGGCGATCAGGACGGGGGCGGGGACGCGGGACAGGATGCGGCGCTGGGGGAGCTGCGGGCGGCCCGCCATCAGGGTCCAGATCACGCCCGTGCCGGCGCCGATCCCCAGCACCGTGAACGCGACCGTGTAATCGCCCAAGATGTCCCTGAGGATCCCCGCCAGCAGCACGCCGGCGGTCATGAAGATCATCATCACCAGCGAAGAGAAGCCCATGATCCGGCCGAAGGCGCTGGCCCCGAAGTAGTCGGCCCGCAGCGCGCTGATCAGCGGCGCCCGCGCGCCCCAGGCGAGGCCGTTGATGATCGCGAACAGGACGACCCAGAGGAACGAATCAGCGAAGCCGAGCATGGCCGCGCCGACCAGGTGCCCGATCATGCAGACGCCCACGATCCAGCGCTTCGAGATCACTTCGCCCAAGTAGCCCCCGGCGATCTGGCCGATCAGCTGGCAGACCGTCATCACCGTGTAGCCGACCGCCGCGTGCGAGTTGGTCAGGCCGGGGATCTCCTCGACCCGCAGCACGTACTGCGACATCACGCCGCCTACGACCATCAGCGGTGCGCCGTGCGCCAGCGCCAGCGCCCAGAACGCCCGCGTCCGCAGCGTCTCGCGGATCGTGAAATCGCGCCGCCGCTGCGGGGCCGCCGCACCCGCGCCCCCCGCCCGCGCCGGCTCCGGGCCGCCGTCCGGCAGCAGCCCCTTGTCCTGCGGGCGCGCCACGAACATCGCCGCCAGCGCCTGGCCCGCGACGAACAGGACGACGGCCGAGCCGATCGCCATCCAGCGCCAGCCGACCTCGTTGATGATCAGGTTCACGACCGGCGCCAGCAGCGCGCCCAGCGCGAAGCCGGTCGACATGTAGCCCAGCGCCCGCGACCGCTTCCGCTCAAACCAGTGCACCGTCGCCACCGACACCGTCATGAAGCCGCCCAGCGAGGTGCCGATCGCGACGATGAAGTAGAAGCCGATGAACGAGCCCGCGTCCCACAGCTGGCTGAACGCCAGCAGGCCGAGCGAGGTCGAGGCGATCCCCAGCCGCATCATCGCCTGCGGCCCGAAGCGGTCGATCATCCAGCCCTGGATCGGCCCCAGCACCCCGCTCTCCACCCGCGTCAGCGCCAGCGCCAGCGAGAACGTCGTCGCCGACCAGAGGAACTCCTCCTTCAGCGCGCTCGCGTAAAACCCGAACGCATGCATCACCAGCCCGCCCATCAGCATGTTGATCAGCACGCCCGCGGCGACGATCCACCACCCGTAGAAGATGCGCGGCCGCCGCATCAGCGCCCCGCCCGCCAACAGCCCGCGTCATCTCCGCTCATCCCCCGCAGGCTAGCACACGCCCGCAGGGTGCCCTTCCTCGCCAGACATGCGCTCTTCCGCAGCATCACACCGCGGCCTACCTGTCGATGGCGGATCCGAATGCCCCCGGTAGCCAACCTGTCGGCATTCGCTGTAGCAATAGTATAAGAATCGAGAGAAGTTGCATCAGCAGTTTATAATACCGTGAACTCGCCATGATTCGAGTCACCCTGTTTCAGTCGTCCAGCAAGCTCGGTCGCAGGCCGACCCAACGCCCGAACTCCTCCAACTCGTCGGCCAACGGGTGCTCTTCTGCCGCTTGTCCTTCAACCTGCGCCACCTCCGGCCGAGTAGTGCCGTCCTTACGGTAGTAAACGCCGTTCCAGTGATAGCCTAAAAATCGTCCGTCCTCGGTGAATCTGATGCTTCCTCCCCCTTTGCCCACTAGGTCAAGATCATAGTATGTAAAGCTAGTGCCGTCTGCGTCGTGTCCAGCGGATACTGAATAGCTGCAGCACGAAATCTTCAAGCCTTCCGGGATCGACATCAACGCGCCGAACAGCCGAACGGTGTAGCCTTCGGGCAGTATCTCATAGTCGCAATAGTCGTCGCAATTGACTATGATGTAGGTCCGCGCCTTCGCCTTCGCCGTTCGGCCATTCGCATCCTCCACCTTCGCCTCGAAGGTCGTCACGCCCGGTTCCACTGCCGGCCGCTCGTCCAGCTCCGTGCGCTCGTACTCACTGTGCGGCTGCGTGAAGTCCAGCTCGTCGTACGGCAGCGACTCCGCGCAGTAGACGAGCGACGAACCAGTCGGACCCGAAAGCAGCATCTGGCCCTGCACCGAGACCTCGTACGGCTCCGCCCCGCCCGTGATACTCCAGACCAGTTCCACGGTGTCGATGTCGGCGAGCTGGTAGAACGGGCCGTACGTGCCCGTCCGTACCCAGTTGCCCTCATCGTCCTCCCCCCAAACGGAACCGTAGCCGGGACTGGCGTCGGGCGTCTCGCAGATCGCCGGCACGCTGATCGCGAGCACCGGCCCATCAAGCGAGCTCCCGCCCAAGCCCAGCGCACGTGCGCCGAAGTAGACCGCGCAGGCAGCGATGGTCCAGGCAAATACGACCATTGCCATATTGCGACGAGTGATGATTCCGTGCCTGAACATCGCTTGCTCTCTCAGCTGTCATCCAAGCTCGGCCACTGGCCGAGGGATTTGCCGAATTGATCGAATTTATCAGCATCAGGATGAGGCATCGCGCCGGCCGCACTGGCGTCCGCGCCTGCCGCCACCGCATAGTCTGGTATCGCCCACTGGAACTCCGGCGATAGCGCTGATGAGTAGCCTAGATATTCCCGCGTCTGCACGCCGATATCCAGCACTGCATCATAGGGATCACCAACGACGCGAAGCACCAATCTGTCTTGACATGTGGGGCCCGCGCCTTCCGCGCAGTGGGGATGAAGATATCCGATCCAACGCACATCAAGTCGCAGCCCTTGTGGAATAGTGAAGAGCATTCCCCTGATGCGGTATGTGAATCCGCTTGGATAGACATCGAAGTCGCAGTATCGCTCGTGGCAGTCTAAGATCACGTAGGTGGCCGCCTTTGCCCGTGCGGTCAGCCCGTTCGCATCCGTCGCCGTCGCCTCGAACGTGAGCGGGCCGGGGCTGACCGCCGCAGGCGAAGCGGTCTCCTGCTGCTCGAGCTCGCTGCGCTCGGCCGTGAAGTCCAGTTCGTCGACCGGCAGCGAGTCCGCACAGTAGACGAGCGTGAACCCGGTCGGATCAGCGGGCAGGGTCCGGCCCTGCACTGAAATCTCGTACGGCGCGGTGCCGCCCTCGATCTGCCACCTCAACCCCCTCACGCCAAGATCGCTCAAAAGATAGTAGGGTCCGGTCGTCCCGGTCCGCACCCAGTTGCCGTCGGCGTCGTATCCCCAGATGCCGCGATCGTGCGGGCGCGCTTGACCGCCTTCGCAGACCGCTCCCACATTGATCGTGAGCACCAGCGGCTCGCCTAGTCCAACCGCTGGCGCGTCACCACCCAAGGCGCGGGCGGCGAAGTAGACCGCGATGGCGGCCGCGGCGGCGACCGCTATGGCCAGCACAGCCCGTCCAGCCCCGCGACGAGTGACCCGTGCATGTCCGATCATCACGGCTCCTCCGTGCCGAGCTCTGCGGTCAATCTCGGCGGGACGCCGATCGAGTCGCCGAGCTGCTGGAACTTCACCGCGTGCGGGTGCGGGTCCGTCTCCGCTGCTTGCGTGCTGGTCTCTCCGATCCCCTCCGCATATACATATCCATGACGCCAAGCGTATCCTACGTACGTCCCCGACTCCGTGATCCTGATCACCCCACCACCAGCACTCAATACATCAAGCTCGAAAATGTCCTCGCATGCAGGTCCGCCTCCCGGAGCGCAACTACCGCGTGAATGGCCGATCTCCACTGTGCTAATCCGCAGGCCCGGCGGAATCGTAATTAAATGTCCATTGATCAGATATGTAAACCCCGGCGGGAATACGTCAAAGTCGCAGTACGTCCAGCAATCCACCACAATATACGATTCTGCCGTTGCCGTCGCCGAGAGCCCGTTCGCATCTACGACCATTGCCTCGATCGTCCATGGCCCGGGGTTGACCGTGGACGGATTGGCCAACTCGTGCGGCCAATTTGGATCAAGCGGTTCCATGTCGCTGAGCTCCTGCGCACAATAGATATCGGTCGAACCTGGTTCCGCGCCGTTGGTCAGCAGCGACTGCCCTTGCACCGATACCTCGAACGGTGCCGTGCCACCCGAGATCGTCCAAGTCAGCGGTACCATCCTGAGATCGGAAAGCATGTAGTATGGCCCGTATCCTTCATGCACTTCGTTGCCGTCCTCGTCGTAGGAGACTATGACGCCATAAGCCTCATCCGCCTGCCCCGTCACGCACATTGCCGGCACGCTGATCGTGAGCACTGGCGGATCCCCCTCCGCCGCCGTGCCTTCTTCCGCTGCCGGCCCGCCCTCCTGCTCCGCCGCCGATCCGCCACCAGCCTCCGTTGCCGGCGGCCCGTCATCCCGCACCGCCACTGGCCCATCGCCGCGGCTCAACGCCGGTGCATCATCGCCCAAGCCCAGCGCACGTGCGCCGAAGTAGACCGCGATGGCGGCCGCGGCGACCACCGCTATAGCCAGCACGGCCCGCCTAACCCCGCGACGAGCAACCCGTGCGCGTCCGATCATCGCCGCTCCTCCTCGCCCCTGACCCTACATCCGATGCTTTCGCGTCGTGGCGGGGGCGGGGCGAGTGCGGGGGCCGCGCTTGCGGGGACTGCCCGGGCATCTGGGACCCCGCCGCGGGGGCGGGGTCCCAGATGCGGTGGCTCGGCGGGGCGGGGCCCGGTGGGGAGGCCGGGCCCCGACCCGCGGCTATTCGCCGAGCCAGATGACGTCGCCGGGCAGGAGCGTGAAGTCCGTCGAACCGGGCAGGGGGGTTCCGTCCGCGTCCACGGCGTAGCGGATCCAGCGTCGGCCGTTCCATATGAGAATGCTGCGCCGGCCGTCCAGCGCGGACAGGACGCTGCTCGCCGAGGCGCTGCTGCTGCCGCTGAACGATGCGATCCCCGTGGCCGCGGATACGCCGCCGGCGGGCTGTCCGTCCGGCGCCGGCGGGAGCCCGATCATCTGCTCCGCGAGCTCGGCGGCCTGCGGGGCGGCTTCGACGACGAGCGTGTGCCGGGCGGGCTCGGCCGCCGCGGCGTCGCCCGCTTCGACGCTGATGATGCCGACGCCGCGGCTGATCACCGCGAAGGTCGCCTCGGCTCGCCCGTTCTTCGCCGTCGCGGCGCCGCCCGCCGGGCTCACGAGCAGCAGCGGCCCCATGCCCTCGCCCGTAGACGGGGTGCTGAAGCGCACGGAGGTGCCGTCGGCGACCGGCACGCCCGTCTCGTCGGCGATCCCGACGCCCCAGCTGAAGGTCTCGCCCAGACCGGGCAGGGCGGGCGCGGGATCCGCCGTGATCGCCGCGGGCGCGCCCGCGATCGTGAGCACCGCTTCGCGCGTCTCGCCGCCGAAACTGGCGCGGAGCGTGTAGAGGCCGGAGGCGAGCGGCGTGGCGCGGTCGGCGTTGACGTCGACCTCGAACTTGCAGTCGGCGCGATCCTCGACCCCGCCAGCTTCGGCGCAGACGGTCGAGACCACCGCATCGCTGCCGACCGCCTCGCCGTCCGGATTGATCAGCCGCGCCGAGACCGTCTGCGGCAGATCCGCCGAGCGGCCCTGCGAGTCCGCGGACGAGACCGAGATCTTGGCGACGTCGCGGTCGTCCTGCTCGTCGACATTCGGCGTCGCCGGGTCGTCCGCGTCGGGCGTGCCCCAGGCGAGGACGCGCGGCATCTCGGAGCCGAGCATGATCGTGGCCGCATCGCTGGAGTAGGCGATCTCGATCGGGTCCGCCGCGGGCGTGCCGCCGTCGGCGCCGACGACGGCGGCGCTGATGCTGGCCGTGCCCGATTCGTCGGGCGCGGTGAACGTGACCGGGATCGCCGCGGCGAGGGCAGGGTTTTCCGCGACCGCCGTGCGGAAGGCGGAGCCATCGGCCAAGTCGATCGTGCAGGATGCGACACCGCCGCAGTATGCGCCGCCCAGCGTTCCCGCGGTCGCCGTCACGGTGATCGCGGAGACCGTGCCGATCTGCGCCGGATTGCCGTTCTGGTCGCGCAGCGCCAGCTCGACCGCCGCGTTGCCCCTCGCGCGGATCGTCCCGGTCGCGTCCCCCTCACGCCGCAGCGAAGCGGACTCCAAGCGCGCCTTCTCGCCCACCGGTAGCGTCGCCGTGCCGAAATACGAGTCTCCTGCATCGTGGGTGCGGCGGAAGTTGAGCAGGCGCCAATGCGCGTCAGTCATCCAAGGCTCGCGCGGACGACGGTAGTTGACTAGAAACTTCTCGCCCTCCGCAGCGACGAAATTCGCGGCCACCTGGATCCCGCCGTTCGCATCGTCGGCAACGGTGATCTGCGGTGCGGCGAGCGTGCCGTCGGCTTGCCGCTGTTGCAGCCAGCAGAAGAAGACCGCGCTGCCGTCACCGCTCGCCTCTTGGTCGTAGTCGCATCTGAACAGGCCATCGGGCCGCAGTCGGGTGCCGCCGTTGGATGCCCAAACAGCACCACCGGTCAAGGTGAAGTAGCTGGACGGATCAAGGCGCAGCGCGACGCCACGGCGATCGTCGGTTATCATGGAGTTGACAATCGTCCTCGAATCGAAGAGTCCGACATCAGTTGCGAAGACCGTCTCGACGGTCGGGTCGCTCAGCGACGGTTGGTCGATCACAATCCGCACGCCGATCCGCAGCGCCGTGGTCTGTCTTGGTTCGAGCCTCTCATCGGCATCTTCGGAGATCCGCGCCTCCACCACCGGGCTCGCTACCCGGCTGAATTTGTACTCCGCTGCTGCCATCGTACTTCGCGAGATGCCATTCTTGTCGATAAATCGTGCCGAAACGGCAGCGGGGCCCTCTGCGTTGAGTGGCGCGAAATATTGCAAGTAGCCACCTTGCGACGCGATGGCGTGGTGGCCGAAGACTGGCCAAATGTCGCCCATCCCTGCAGGGATAGTCACGGCTTGCTTGAGTTGATCTTTTGTGATGGAGGTCGTACATGGTACCGGCTGATCATCTTGGCAGACGATAGTCGCTGGTACCTCGCTGGTGAAGTCACCGGAAACCGATAGCTCAACCCGCCCGGGCTGCGCTTCCAACACGACCATAGGGCCCGAGTCGGCGAGATCGGAAAACAAGGGCATGACATTTGTTGTCCAACATCCGTCTCCCGTCAATGCAGCGACGCAGTTATTCCCCGCCGAGGCAGCTAGTGTTGAAATGGAAGTTATGCTAGGTTGTAGCAGCGATGTCACCGACACACCTTCTACCACGATCGTCGTGGTTACCGGCGTTTCGGGAGGATCGGCATTGGGTGGCTGGCGGTAGAGATTCGCGGTGATCGTGTAGTTTCGCGTCCCACCTGTAGGCCACGGTCGGAACAGGATCGCACCGTGGCCCACTGTTTCAGACTTTGATAGCGCCCGATCCCGATCAGGAGCGCCATCCAAGCCCCGAGAAGCGGTGTTGTACCAGTCATATGAAGAAATCGTACATGACCCGTGCAGGCGAGCAGGCTCTGTCTGGGTGGCCGGCACTCCAACAAAGCCATACCCTATACTACTCTCGGGAGACTGAATTAGCCTACAAAACCCAGTACCAGCATTGTTGAACCCACCGGGGCCGTCCGACACCAGCTCAATGCGATCGAAGTCGTTGAAATTCCGCTGATGTGGGACGCGGCTGGTCTGTATATAAGCTCCCACTGATCCTGTCGGTGTATGGTCTGCGGAGGCACCGTTGAGGATCGTGAACCCGATCCGGACAGCGTCGCCATCCGGCACCACCGGATCGCAGTCGTCCCCGGCCTCGGCTGTCATCTGCGCATCGGAACAAGGCGGTGGGAATCCGGGGTCAGATGTATCGAAGAAAAACATCTTCGGTGTCGGCGTCAAATCAGGCGTGGCCATGATGTCGGAAGCTGACCATGCGGTATATCTGTTTGGGGTATCTCCGAGGAACGTTTCTACTATACTGACACTGAAGCGCAGCGGAGCGGTCACGCCACTGGCAGTGTTGAGCACCACGTCAAGGGGCAAAACCTCGCTTGATCCAGTTGCGTCGTTCTGCTGACTCATCCAGTTCGATTGTGAGATCGCGCAATAATTTGACCCGCTGCAGATCGCGCCATCGGCGGGAACGCTTAAAGAGACACCAAGCGACGGATCTGGTGCCTGCCAGTTTGAGCCATCCCACGCCAATACGTTTACGTTAACATTCATTGAACTCCAATCAGAATTAAATGATGTCGGCGTGGCGCAACCTGGATCAGTAACACCAGCGTCGCAGCGTCGGACCTCGAAACCTCCCGGAGCAAATGCGACTAGCTCACCGACATGAACGTTGAGCGTCAATGCAGATGAGCCAGCTTGATAGAAGTGCGGATTCCGACTTGGAAATCCCATCTCTGCAGTTCCATCGGAAGCGGGCACCGACAGGTGCGCCACCACATGTTCCGGGCCAGTGGACATCCGGACAGCGGACGGGATCATCGTGCCGTCCGGTACCGCTGCTTGCGGCAGACTGATCTGAACTGCCGAGCTCAAGGACCACCTATTGCCTTGCGGAAGCGTATCTGCTCTGAAGATGAATAACGGAGACGGCTGAACTCGCTGCGCACCATTCAGCAGAGCTACTTGGATGACGCCGCTGACGCCGACGGTGGCGAGGCTTGCGTCAATTGCAAGAGTGAGGGTCTCCGAGTTATTGGGATTTGCAGGATCGACGACGGAATGAACGATGTTGGAGCTGCGATACCACTGCTCCGTTTCATGCCCCGAAACTGAAGCCCTGATCATAGTAAGGTAGCGATGCTCCGGCTGCTCGAAAAAACCGCTGCCACTTAGAGCGAACTCATACGCGCCGTGCTCAGCCGCTCTGACAGCAACACTGACTTCAACTGTGAAACTGGTTTGGGCTTGGGTGGGGGTGGAGTGGAGGGCGGCGATGCCGGCGGTCAGGAGAGCGAAGAGGGCGACTAGGAGGACTAGGCGGGAGCGGATGGCCGAGGCGCGGTGGAGGAGGTTGGCGGCTGCGGCGCGGAGGGGGCACCCTTCGTGCTGTGGTTGGCCTAGATCAGATGGGGGGGGGGGGGGGGGGGGTGAGATTGATCATCGGCTGCCGGTTCTTTCGCTCTTTCGGGCCCGCTTGGTGGGCACGGCTGCGGAAGGTAGGGCAGATCGCGGCCGCGGTCAAGCGGCGGGCTGCGCGGGCCGCCCTTATGACGCGCAGCGGGCCAAGTGATCTACAGTGGCGGGGAGCGTTCGGCGCAGCGAACGGGAGGGACGAGATGGTCGAGGTACACCAGGCGGGCGGGGGGTTGAGCGTCTACAAGCTGGGGCCGTTCGGGCCGATCTCGAACAACGCCTTCATCCTCGTGGACGACGCGACGAAGGATGCGGCGGTGATCGACGCGGTGACGGAGCACGAGCAGACGCTGGCGGCCGTAGCAGAGCTGGGGGCTACGGTCAAGATGGTGCTGATCACGCACGGGCATTTCGACCACCTGATGGGCTTCGCGGAGCTGCGGGCGGCGGTGGACGCGCCGTTCTACATGCACAAGGCGGACGCGAAGATGGCGACGGAGAGCCCGCATTCGAAGGAGACGTTCGACCCGAAGCGGATCGACGTGCACCTGCGCGGGGGCGAGACGATCCCGCTGGGGCAGACGCTGATCGACGTGATGCACACGCCGGGGCACACGCCGGGCTCGCTCTGCTTCTACGCGGAGCCGTTCTGCCTGGTGGGGGACACGCTGTTCCCGGGCGGGCCGGGGCACACGACCTCGAACAAGAACCTGCGCGAGCTGATCGCGTCGATCACGCGGGAGATCTACGCGCTGCCGGACGGGACGATCCTGTTCAACGGGCACGGGGAGGACACGACGGTGGGCGCGAGCCACGACGAGTACCGGCAGTTCGCGCGGCGCGACCACGATGGGAGCCTGTACGGCGACGTGCTCTGGAATCAGGACTAGGGGTGGCCTCCGAACACGCGGCGGGCGCGCCGCTCGAGGTGGAGCAGCGCGTCCTGGACAACGGGCTGCGGGTGATCTGCGCGCCGATGGCGCACACGCGCTCGGCGACGGTCTCGTTCTACCTCGGCGCGGGGGCGCGCTACGAGCGCGACGAGCTGGCGGGCATCTCGCACCTGGTCGAGCACTGCGTCTTCAAGGGGACGCGGGCGCGGCGGCGGGCGGCGGAGATTTCGGCGGCGATCGAGGGGGTCGGCGGGCTGATGAACGCGGCGACCGACCGCGAGCTGACGGTCTACTACGCCAAGGTGCCGGCGCCGCATTTCGGGACGGCGATGGACGTGATCTCGGAGCTGGTCTGCCGCCCGCTGTTCGAGCAGGCGGAGCTGGAGAAGGAGCGGCTGGTGATCCTGGAGGAGCTGGCCGCGGTGGAGGATTCGCCGGGCCAGCTGGCGGGGCTGCTGCTGGATTCGCTGCTCTGGCCGGGCACGCCGGCGGGCCGCGACATCGCGGGGACGCCGGAGTCGGTCTCGGCCATCGCGCACGCGGAGACGGTCGCCTACTGGCGGCGGCAGTACGCGCCGCGCAACGGGCTGATCTCGGTCGCCGGCGCGCTGGATGCGGACGAGGCCTGCGAACTGGCGGCGCGGCTGACGGCGGATTGGGAGTTCGCCGAGCCGGAGCCGCCGCTGCCGGCGCCGCTGTCCGCGGAAGGCGGGCGCTTCGGCTTCCGCGAGAAGGAGGCGGAGCAGGCGCACATCGTGATCGGGCTGCCGACGGTCGACGCGGAGCATCCCGACCGCTTCGGGATGTCGCTGCTGGTCGGGATTCTCGGTGACGGGATGAGTTCGCGGCTGTTCGAGCGGGTGCGCGAGCAGCTGGGGCTGGCCTACGACGTGCACGCCTTCGGCGCGGCGATGAGCGATTCGGGCGCGATGCAGATCTACTTGGGCGTCGATCCGGACAACGCGGAGGCGGCGCTGCGGGCGGCGCTGGAGGTGCTCGGCGGGATGCGCGAGGGCGTGTCGGAAGCGGAGCTGGAGCGCGCGCGCGAGTACGCCTGCGGGCGGCGCTTGCTGCAGATGGAGGACACCCGCTCGGTCTCCAGTTGGAACGGCGCCCAAGCGCTGCTGCGCGAGCGCATCCGCAGCGTCGAAGAGGTCGACGCCTCCTTCCACGAGGTTTCAAGCGCGGACATCCGCCGCCTGGCCGGCGAGTACATCCAAGAAGACCGCCTCCGCCTGGCCGTAGTCGGCCCCGCCTCAGTCAAGCCCGCCGCCTTGGAGGCCGCCCTCCGCCTGCCCTGAATTGGGCGGATGTCGCTCGGATATCGTTGTGGCGGGGGACATGATGGACGTGCGCGGCGATCCGGCATTCACTTCGCCCGCCTACACGGTCTCCGAGGCGGCCGAGTTGACCAAGGTGAAGCCGGCCACGATCACGAACTGGTTCCGGGCGGGACCGGCCGACCGCCCGGCGCTGCTGTTCGCCGAACGAGCGCGGGCCGCTGGTGAGCCAGTGCGCCTCTCCTTCCTCGAACTGGTCGAGCTGGCGGTCGCCGGTGAGTTCCGTCGGCGGGGAATCCCGCTCCGCCAGCTGAGGAACGCCCGCGACTTCCTCCTAGCCCGCCTCGACGGCGGGTACCCGTTCGCGGTCGAGGACGTCCGCACGATCAGCGGCCGCGTCATCCACGCCGGCGGCAGCCGCGCAGTGTCCGCCGCTGCCGCAATCGACGCGGGCGACGACTTGATCCAAGCCCTGTTCGACGGCTTCGAGGCGTATGCGCGCGAACGATTCGACTATGAGCGGGGCTGGGCGATCCGCTTCTTCCCGGTAGGGAGGGATGAAGAGTTGAACGTCGATCCGCGCTTCCGCGGCGGCCAGCTCACGGTCTCCGGACGCGGGGTCACGGCCCGCACCATCGCCGGGCGCTTCAAGGGAGGGGAGTCGGTCGAGTACCTCGCGGACGACTACGGGATCAGCCCTGCCGCCGTCCAAGCTTCGATTCGCTTCTTCGCCGCCGCATGAACATCTACTGTGACGAGGATGTCTCGAACCGGCTGCCGCAGGCCTTGCGGATCATCGGGCTGACGAACGTCGGCGACGTGAACACGGTGTTCCCGGGCCCTCGGGGCCGGGGAGACGGCGTGAAGGATGTGGAGTGGATACCCGAGGCGGGACGGGGCGGTTGGCTGGTGTTCACGCGGGATCGCAGCATGCTGCGGAATGAGAACGAGAAGCGGCTGCTGATCGAGCATCGCGTCGGGATGGTCGTCCTCAGCGCTCCCTACGCCACGAATTTCGATGCTCTCTCCTTCTTGCTGCGCCGCTGGCGCTGGTTGGAGCGCATTGATCGCGAGACGCCGCGCCCATTCGCGTACGTCACCTCGCTGCGCGGCAAGCCGCGATTGATCGATCTGCGCACCGGCCTCTGAGGGTTCGCGGCGGCGAGGATCAGATGCTGAAGTAGTGGGCTTCGGGGTGGTGGACTATTAGGGCGCTGGTGGATTGTTCGGGTTCGATTTGGAACTCTTCGGAGAGGGTTGCGCCGATCCGTTCGGGGTGGAGGAGTTGCCAGATTTTGGCTTGTTCTTCCAAGTCGGGGCAGGCGGGGTAGCCGAAGGAGTAGCGGGCGCCGCGGTAGCGGGTTTTGAACAGGTCAACAGGAGTCGGGCCGTCGTCGCCGGCGATGCAGAGTTCTTGGCGCATCCGTTGATGCCAGTATTCGGCCAGGGCTTCGGCCATTTCGACGCCGAAGCCGTGCCAGTAGAGGTAATCTTGATAACGATCGGCTGCGTATAGCGAAGCGGTGTGTTCGCTCACTTGGCGGCCCATTGTGACGACATGCAGGCCCAATACGTCTAGTTCGCCAGAGCCGACAGGGCGGAAGTAATCACTCAAGCACAGCAACTGTTTCCCCGTCTGTCGCGGGAAATGGAAGCGTACCAGCTCGTTGCGTGACGACCCGTCGCCGTCGTAGATGATCAGTTCGTCGCCATTTGCGGCGGCGGGGAAGTATCCGTATGCGACGGCGGGGGAGAGGATGCCATGCGAGGCGGCTTCGGATTGCAAGCGCAGCAGGGCCTCACGCGCCTCGTCCGTCGTTGAGGCTTCGGTTCCGTTGCTGCTGCGGAAGCCCCATTGGCCGCGGAAGAGGGCGGTTTCGTTGATGTAGGGGTAGAGCTCTTGCAGCGGCAGGCTGCGGATCAGGCGAGCGCCCCAGAACGGCGGGGACGGTATATCGGCGGCGGGCGCGAGCGATGGTTTCGGCGATGCCTCGGCTACGGATGCCGCGGTGCCTTTGGCGGCTGTGCGATCGCGGGCGGTGGCTACGGGGGCGGCGTCGAGCTGTTCGCCTTGGGCTAGGGAGTTCATGATGCGCAGGCCTTCGAAGGCGTCCTTGCCGTAGAAGACCTTGCCTTGGAACTCGTTGCGGAGGTCCCATTCGACGTAGCGGCGGGTGAGGGCGGCGCCGCCGAGCAGGATCGGCCAGCGGTCGGCGATCTCGCGGCGGTTCAGCTCCTGCAAGTCTTCCTTCATCACCAGCGTCGACTTGACCAGCAGGCCGGAGAGGCCGATCGCGTCGGCCTCGTGCTCTTCGGCGGCCTCGATGATGCTGGCGATGGGCTGCTTGATGCCGAGGTTGATCGTGGTGAACCCGTTGTTGCTGAGGATGATGTCGACCAGGTTCTTGCCGATGTCGTGCACGTCGCCGCGCACGGTGGCGAGCACGATCCTGCCCTTGCCGGCGGCGTCGGCCTTTTCCATGTGCGGCTCCAGGTAGGCGACCGACGATTTCATCGTTTCGGCGGACTGGAGCACGAACGGGAGCTGCATTTTGCCGGCACCGAAGAGGTCGCCGACCTCCTGCATCGCGGGGAGCAGCAGCTCGTTGATGACCGCGATCGCGGCCCGCCCCGCCAGCGCCTCGGCCAGATCGTCGTGCAGGCCCTCGCGCAGGCCGTCGACGATGCGGCGGTGCAGGCGCTCCTCGACGGCGAGCTCGGTCAGGTCGGCCTCCTCGCGGCGCACCGTTGCGCCCTCGAACAGCGCCATGAACGCGGCCAGCGGGTCTTCGCCGCCGACCCATTCATCGTGGATTAGCCGGCGGGCGGCTTGCAGGTAGGCGGGGTCGATCTGGTGTTCGGGCAGGATCTGGGCGGCGTGGACGATCGCCGCGGTCAGGCCGCGCTCGACGGCTTCGGCGAGGAAGACGCTGTTGAGCACCTGCCGCGCCGCGGCGTTGAGGCCGAACGAGATGTTGCTCACGCCCAGGATCGTCTGCGAATCGGGGAAGCGGCGCGAGATTTCCTCGACGGCGTTCAGGGTTTCCAGGCCGTCGCGCCGCAGGTCTTCCTGGCCGCTGCCCAGGGGCATCGTCAGCGCGTCGAAGAAGATGTCCTGCGGCGGCAGGCCGTATTCCCCGATCGCGGTGCGGTAGAGCCGTTCGGCGATCTCGACCTTGCGGTCGGTCGTCCGCGCCTGTCCCTGCTCGTCGATGGAGAGCGCGACGACGGCGGCGCCGTAGCGGCGGGCCGCGCCGAGCGTGCGGCTGAGGCGCTCGCCGCCGTCCTCGAAGTTGATCGAGTTGACGATCGGCTTGCCGCCGATCAGCTTCAGGCCGGCTTCGAGCACCTCGGGCTCGGTCGAATCGAGCATCAGCGGCAGGGTCGAGAGGCCCCGCGCCCGGCCGACCAGCTCTTGCATGTCGGGAACGCCGTCGCGGCCGACGAAATCGACGCAGACATCGGCGACGTGCGCGCCCTCGGCGGCCTGATCGCGGATCACGTTGGCCATCTGCTCCCACTCGCCGGCCTCGAGCAGGCGCTTGAAGCGGCGCGAGCCGTTGGCGTTGGCCCGCTCGCCGACGATCAGGAAGGAGGCGTCCTGTTCGTAGGTCGTCGACGAGAAGAGCGAGGCGGCGGCGGCGGGCAGCGACGGTTCGCGCCGCGCCGGTTCCAACCCCTCGACCGCTTCGACGACCGCGCGCACGTGCTCGTCCGTGGTCCCGCAGCAGCCGCCGACGATGCGCGCGCCGTACTCGGATATGAACGTCCGGTGCGCGTCCGCCAGCCCTTCGGGCGAGAGGTCGTAGATCGTCTCGTCGTTCTCGACTCTGGGCAGCCCGGCGTTGGGCGAGCAGAGCAGCCGGGCCGGGGCATGGCGCGAGAGGTAGCGCAGCGGTTCGTGCATGAAATCGGGGCCGGTCGCGCAGTTGAGCCCGATCCCGTCCAGCTCGAACGGGGCGAGCGCGGTCAGCGCCGCGCCGATCTCGCTGCCGACCAGCATCTGCCCGGTCGTCTCGATCGTGACGGTGCAGAAGATCGGCAGCGGGATGCCGGCCTCGCGGCAGGCGTCCTTGCAGGCGATGATCGCCGCCTTGCCCTGCAGGAGGTCGTAGACGGTCTCGACCAGCAGGGCGTCGACGCCGCCCTCGACCAGGCCGAGCGCCTGTTCGAGGTAGCCGGCGTGCAGCTGGTCGAACCCGATCTGGCCGAGCGTCGGCAGCTTGGTGCCGGGGCCGAGCGAGCCGATGGCGAACCGCGGCCGGGCGGGCGTCGAGAAGCGATCGACGGTCCGCCGTGCGATCCGGGCGGAGGCGGCGTTGATCTCCCGCGCCCGCGCGCCCAATCCGTATTCGTCCAGCGTGATCGTAGTGCCGCCGAAGGTGTTGGTCAGCACCGCCCCGGCGCCGGCCTCGAGGTAGCCGGCGTGCAGCGCCTCGATCGCGTCGGGGCGGGAGAGGTTGAGCACCTCGTTGCAGCCCTCGAGCCCGTCGAAATCGGCGTCGGAGAGCGCCATCGCCTGCAAGCCGGTGCCCGTCGCGCCGTCCAGCACGAGCACCTGCTCGTCCACCCAGTCCAGCAGCCGGGAACGCGAGGAGTCCGCCATCTCGCCTCCCAGCCTACCGAGCGGTCGCGCCGCGCTTCCGTCAACTCTGCAACGGATCGGCCCGGCTGCGCGATATGATCCCGATTCGGATGAGCACGCCCGCAGCAGCCCGCCCCCGGCCAACGATCGGCCCCGCCTCATGCTGAGGTTCCGCCAGCCGCAGCGCGGCGGCCCGCTGCGCCGCTTGGTCGTCGAGCCGACCCGCCGCTTCATGGCGGTCGAGGCGTCGGGCGGGATCATCCTCGTCATCGCCGCCTTGGTCGCCCTGATCTGGGAAAACGTCGCGTCCAACTCCTACGAGAGCTTCTGGCACACGAAGATCACGCTCGATTTCGCGATCATCAGCTTCGACCACGATCTGGGCCATTGGGTGAACGACGGCCTGATGGTGTTCTTCTTTTTCGTGGTGGGGGCGGAGATCAAGCGGGAGGCGCTGCACGGCGAGCTGCGCGATCCGCGCCGGGCCGTGCTGCCGATCGCGGCCGCGGCCGGGGGCATGCTCATTCCGGCGGCGTTCTACCTCGCGCTCAACAGCAGCGGCGACGGGGCGAACGGCTGGGGCATTCCGGTCGCGACCGACATCGCCTTCGCGCTGGGCGTGCTCGGGCTGCTCGGGCAGCGGGTTCCGCTGCAGCTGAAGATCTTCCTGCTCACGCTGGCGGTGGCGGACGACGTGGGCGGGATCCTGATCATCGCGATCGCCTACACGGACAACATCCGGATCGAGTGGATCGGGGCGGCGGTGGCCGCGACCGCGTTCGCCTGGCTGCTGCCGAAACTCGGCTTCCGCCACATCCTGATCCACACCTTCGGCGGGATCATGCTCTGGGTGACGCTGCACGAGTCCGGCATCCACACGACCATCGCCGGCGTCGTCCTGGGCCTGCTCGTCCCGGCCTCCCCGTTCTACGACGAGGCCCATATGCCCCGCCGGATCGACTACTTCCTGCAGCGCCTCCGCCACGCGCTGGCCGACAAGGACCGCGCGACCGGCGAGCACGACGCGCAGGAAGCGCTGCGCAGCATCGAACACGTCGCCTACGAGGGACGGGCGCCGATCGAGCGCGTCGAAGAGAGCATGGCCCCGATCTCCGCCTTCTTCGTCGTGCCGATCTTCGCGCTTGCGAACGCGGGCATCCCGATCACGGGCGACGCGCTCGCCGACGCGTTCACGACCAACATCGGCGGCGGCGTGCTGCTCGGCCTCCTGCTCGGCAAGCTCGTCGGCATCGTCGGCGCGTCCGCGCTCGCCGTCCGCTTCGGCGCGCTCAAGCCTCCCGAACTCAGCTGGCCGCACATAGTCGGCGCGGCGCTGCTGGCAGGGATCGGCTTTACCGTCGCGATTTTCATCGCCGAACTTTCCTTCGATGGCGTCGCGACGCTTTTCTTTGAAAAGGGAACGGAGCCCGTCGAACAGGCGAAGATGGGCATCTTCATCGCCACCATCATCGCCGCCGTGCTCGGCTACGCCCTGCTCTTCTTCGCCGGCCGCGAACCGGGCCAGCACGCCAGGTCCGAACCCCCGCAGGACGCCGTCGCCGCCATCTCCGACGATGCCCCGCCCGAAGCGGATACGATCGAGGCGGCGAGCGCGGACGAACGGAGCACCTGATGGCACAGCTTCTGCGAGAGCGCGCAGTGGTTATGCCGGCGGGCGTTGCCGAAGCGATCGGCGAAGCCGTCGCCGGCGATGAGCCCCGCGTCATCCCCTTCGAGCGCGAACCGCTGGACGACTTCCTGCTGGAGTGGATCAGCGGCCAAGAGGCCGCGGAGGGATGCAAGCTGGAGCGCGGAGACCGAGGGGAGCTGATCATCATGCCAATCGGCCGCGGCGGCGGATCGCGAATCGGCAAGGAGCTCTGCCGCCAATTCGGCAACTGGGAGGTCTTCGGAGGCTTCGGCGAGTCGTTCGACGGCACCTACGGCTACAACATCCCCGGCTTCGGCAGCGTCCGCTGCCCCGATCTCTCGTGGGTCTCCCCCGAAAAACTCGCGGCGCTGCCGTCGGAGCGCGACCAAGAGGGCTTCATGTACACCTGCCCCGACGTCGTGGTCGAGATCCGCTCGAACTCCCAATCGGCGCGCAGCCAGATCGACCGCATCAAAGCCTGGATCACCTGGGGCGCGAGCGTCGCTTGGATGATCGATCCCTTTGACCACGCCGTGCACGTCGCCCGGCCCGGCATCGAGACCGTCCGCCATGATCGCCCCGACCGGCTCGAAGTCGGGCCCGAAATGCCCGGTTTCAGCATCGACTTCGCCCGCATCTGGCGCGATTAGCGGGACGCCGAAGCGGATACGATCGAGGCGGCGAGCGCGGACGAACGGAGCACTTGATGGCACAGCTCCTGCGGGAACCCGTTCTGGCCATGCCGGCGGGGGTGCTCGAGGCGATCCGGCAGGCGGCGGACTGCAACGGCACCCGCGTCGTCCGCTTCGACCGGGAGCCGCTCAATGATCTCCTGCTCGAGTGGATCAGCCGCCAGGACGCGGCCGCGCGTTGCAGGCTCGAGCGCGGCGAACGGGGAGAGCTGATCATCATGGCAGTCGGCAAGGGCGGCGGGGAGCGGATCGTCGGCATCCTGCTGACGCTGATCAACATCTGGATCTGGGGCGACGAGCCGAACCGCGGGGAGGCCAACGGCTCCAGCAAGGGCTACGAGATCCCGGGCCTGCAGAGCGTGCGGAGCCCGGATGTTTCGTGGATCTCATCGGCCAAACTCGCCGCGCTGCCGTCGGAGCACGACCAAGAGGGCTTCACCGATGCTTGCCCGGAGTTCATCGTCGAGGTCCGCTCCAACTCGCAGTCGCCGCGGAACCAGCTCGACCGGATCGAGAAGTGGATCGAGTGGGGCGCGAGCGTCGCATGGATGATCGATCCGTTCGACCACACGGTGCACGTCGCCCGGTCGGGCTTGGAAACCGTCCGCCATGATCGCCCCGACCGACTCGAAGTCGGGCCCGAAATGCCCGGTTTCAGCGTCGATTTCGCCCGCATCTGGCGCGGTTAGCGGGACGCCGGCCGCCCCCTCCGGGCCGCCGGCGGCGATGCGGTATCCTCGCGCAGCGCAACGCTCCGCAGCAGCGTCGAGGAGGCGTCCAACGTGCAAGCCGTCAAGTATGCCCGCGCCGCGACCGTCGAAGAGGCCTCCGATTTGCTCCGCGGAGGCGGCGATGCCGTCATCCTCGCCGGCGGCACCGACGTCATCGTCCAGGCGCGCGAGCGCGTCCGCAACATCGACCTGTTCGTCGACATCAAGCACATCCCGGAGACGATGGAGCTGTCCTACGACCGCGCCGACGGGCTCACGGTCGGCGCGGCCACGCCCTGCCACCAGATTTACGGCGACGAGGCCGTGCGCGAGCTCTACCCGGCGCTAGTCGATTCGGCCACGCTGATCGGCGGCACCGCGATCCAGGGCCGCGCCTCGCTGGGCGGGAACCTCTGCAATTCCTCGCCCGCGGCCGACACCATCCCCACGCTGATCGTGCTGGAGGCGCAGGTCGAGATCGCCGGCCCCGGCGGCCGCCGCAGCGTCGCGGTCGAGGACTTCTGCACCGGACCGGGCCGCAACGTGCTGGGCGAGGGCGAGTTCGTGGTCTCGCTCCGCTTCCCGCCGCCGGCGGAGAACTCCGGCGCTCGCTTCCTGCGCTTCATCCCGCGCAACGAGATGGACATCGCGGTCGCCAACGCGGCGACCCAGCTGCGCTTCGAGAACGGCAGCGTCGCTTGGGCCCGCGTCGCGATCGGCGCCGTCGCGCCGACGCCGCTGCTCGTGGCCGAGGCCGGCGAGGCGCTGGTCGGCCGGCCGCTGAGCGACGAGAGCATCGCCGCGGCGGCCGCCGCTTCCCGCGCCGCGGCCAGCCCGATCGACGACATGCGCGGCTCGATCCGCCAGCGCGTCCACCTCGCGGGCGTGCTCACCGAACGCACCATCCGCCAGGCCGCCGAGCGCGCCGCCTGAGCCCGAACCGCGACGAGATCCGCCCCGCAGCGAAGGGAACGCCCGTGAGCACCGCAAGCCCCGCCCAGGAACATGTCGTCGTCAACGCGACCATCAACGGCGAGCCGACCGTCTTCCTCGCCAACATCCGCGACAGCCTGCTGGAGGCGCTGCGCGACCGGATCGGCCTGACCGGCGCCAAGGAAGGCTGCAACAACGGCAACTGCGGCGCCTGCTGCGTCAACCTCGATGGGCGCATCGTCAACGCCTGCCTGGTGATGGCGGCCGAGGTCGAGGGCTCCGAAATCCGCACCGTCGAGGGCCTCGCCGACGGCGACCGGCTCTCGCCGCTGCAGAACGCCTTCCTCGAGGAGGCCGCGCTCCAGTGCGGCATCTGCACGCCCGGCTTCCTCGTCGCCGCCGAGGCCCTGCTCGAGCAGAACCCGAACCCGACCGAGCACGAAATCCGCTACTGGCTGGCCGGCAACCTCTGCCGCTGCACCGGCTACGACAAGATCATCCGCGCCGTCCAGGCCGCGGCCGACGACGCCTAGCCCCCGCGAGATCGACTGCGCGACGCGCCACGGAAGGAACACCGACATGACGACCGCGACCAGCGACTACAAGGTCATCGGCACCCGCCCGATCCGCCACGACGGCGTCGACAAGGTCACCGGCGCCGCGCAGTACGGGGCCGACCTCTCGCTGCCCGGCATGCTCTACGGGCGCGTCCTCCGCAGCCCCCACGCGCACGCGAAGATCAAGTCGATCGACACGGCCAAGGCCCGCGCGCTGCCCGGCGTGCTCGCCGTGATCACCAACTCCGACTTCCCCCGCGCCGCCGACCAGGACATCGACACCGGCGAGGGCAGCGCCAACCTCAAGTGGCTGCTCGACAACGTGATCGCCTCCGACAAGGTGCTCTACAAGGGCCACGCCGTCGCCGCCGTCGCCGCCACCGACCACCACATCGCCGAAGACGCCGTCGCCCTGATCGAGGTCGAGTACGAGCAGCTCCCGCCCGTCCTCGACGTCCGCGACGCGATGCTCGACACCGCGCCGCTGCTGCACGAGGGCCTCAAGACCGGCGAGATGGACGGCTCCAAGTCGGACGATTCCTCCAACACCGCCTCGCACCTGCGCTTCGCCAAGGGCGACTTGGACGCCGGCTTCAACGATGCCGACGTCGTGATCGAGCGCGAGTTCGAGACCTCGATGGCGCATCAGGGCTACATCGAGCCGCAGAACGGCACCGCCTACTGGCGCGCCGACGGCACGCTGGACGTCTGGACCAGCACGCAGGGCGCGTTCGTCGTGCGCGACTCGGTCGCCCCGCTGGTGCGGCTCTCGCCCTCGCAGGTGAAGGTCACGCCGATGGAGATCGGCGGCGGCTTCGGCGGCAAGATCCCCGTCTACCTCGAGCCGCTCGCCGCGATCCTCTCGCGCGACACCGGCCGCCCCGTCCAGCTCACGATGAACCGCGAAGAGGTGCTGCTCGCGACCGGGCCGACCTCCGGCACCTACATGCGCGTCAAGATGGGCGCGAAGCGGGACGGCACGCTGACCGCCGCCGAGGTCTACCTCGCCTTCGAGGCCGGCGCCTACCCCGGCTCGCCCGTCGGCGCCGGCGCGATGTGCGCGCTCGCCCCGTATGACATCCCCAACCAGGCCATCGACGGCTACGACGTGGTGGTCAACAAGCCCAAGACCGCCGCCTACCGCGCGCCGGGCGCGCCGCAGTCCGAATTCGCCACCGAGGCGGTGATCAACGAACTGGCCGAGCAGCTCGACATCGACCCGCTCGAACTGCGGCTCCAGAACGCGGCCCAAGAGGGCGCGAGCCGCGCCGACGGCTACACCTACGGCGTGATCGGCAACGTCGAGTGCATGCAGGCCGCGCAGGAGAGCCCGCACTGGAACTCCGAACTCTCCGGCCCCAACCGCGGGCGCGGCGTCGCCCAGGGCTTCTGGTTCAACATCGGCTTCGAGTCCAGCGCCTACGCGCAGGTCAACGGCGACGGCACCGTGCCGCTGGTGCTCGGCTCGACCGACATCGGCGGCACCCGCGCCTCGATCGCGATGCAGCTCGCCGAAACGCTCGGCATCTCCGCCGAGGACGTGCGCCCGCACGTGGTCGACACCAACTCCGTCGGCTACACCCAGGTCACCGGCGGCAGCCGCACCACCTTCGCCGGCGGCTGGGCCGCCTACGAATGCGCGATGGACATCCGCCGCCAGATGACCGAGCGCGCCGCCCGAATCTGGGAGGTCGACGCCGATCAGGTCGAATACGGCGACGATGCGATCATCCGCGGCCCGGCCGACGACGAGGGCAACGAGCGGCAGTTCAGCTTCAAGGAGCTGGCCGGCAAGCTCGTCTCCAGCGGCGGCCACATCGTCGGCCGCGCCGACGTCAACAAGACCTCCTCCGGCCCCGCCTTCGCCACCCACATCGTCGACGTCGAGGTCGACCCCGACACCGGCAAGGTCGACGTGCTCCGCTACACCGCCATCCAGGACGCGGGCACGGCGATCCACCCGGCCTACGTCGAGGGCCAGATGCAGGGCGGCGCGACGCAGGGCATCGGCATGGCGCTCAACGAGGAGTACTACTACGACGAGAGCGGCGACCTCAAGAACGCCAGCCTGCTCGACTACCGCATGCCGACCGCGCTGGACCTGCCGATGATCGACCCGATCATCGTCGAGGTGCCCAACCCCGGCCACCCCTACGGCGTCCGCGGCGTCGGCGAAGTCCCGATCATCCCCCCCGCCCCCGCCCTCCAAGCCGCCATCAACGACGCCATCGGCCTCCGCCTCAACAACCTCCCCATGAGCCCGAGGGCCATCATCGAGGCGACCTTGGACGAGTAGGGAGATCGACCAGTGGCGGTGACGGTGCTGGTCCCGGCCAGCCTGCAGACGCTCACCAACGGCGAGCCGCGTGTCACCGTTGAAGGCCACAACCTGCGCGCCGTCATCGCCGATATCGCCAAGCAGCACCCGGCACTCGGCGATCGCCTCCAAAACGGCGACCGCCTAGGCAAAGGCCTCAGCTTGGCCATCAACGGCGACATCGTCAGCACAGGCTTGATCACCCCAGTTGACTCTGGCGCGGAAATTGCCATCCTCCCCCAAATCAGCGGCGGCTGCCGAGAGGTCTACGATGACCCCCATGGAGGAATGCAGTGCCCGCGAAGATGAGCCACGTGAATCCTGCCGTGGTTGCCTGGGCGATACGCGAGTCCGGCCACTCGGGCGAGGATCTAGCGAATTTGCTCGATGTTGAAGAGGACCTGCTGGATTCTTGGGCTGCGGGACGGACTTCGCCCACATCTGGCCAACTGACGAAGCTGTCCAGCACTTTGCGCCGACCGCGAACGCTCTTCTATCTGCCGGCACCCCCGGAAGATGAATCGCTGCCTGTTCATCTACGCATCGCCCGAGGCGAGACGCAGAGAGAGCTCTTGCCGCATGAGCGCCTCGTGATCCGGCGTGCGATGCGCCGGCAAGCATTCATCGCCGAAGTTCGCGAGCGCGCGGAGCCCGCCCGATTTCCCGAACTGACGCGCGCCACTCCCCCCAGCCAAGCGGGAGAGATGTTGCGCGAGTGGAGCGCCGTGTCAACCGACGAGCAGTCGGCTTGGTCGACGGACAGCGAAGCACTTCGCGGCTGGCGTGCCGCCGTGGAGAGAATCGGCGTCGTTCCCATGCTGGTTCGCCTCGGCCGGCACGGCATGCGGGGATTCGCGCTGGCCGATGACTTGGCTCCCGTTGCCGCGATGAACACTGCAGAGCCGCCTGCGGCGCGCTCGTTCACCCTATGGCACGAGATCGCGCACCTCGTACTCGGCGAACAGCAGAGCTGCCTCTTGGCTTCGCGAGACGCCTCGGAAGTCGAGAGATGGTGCGACCGCACGGCCAACGCGGTGCTGGTGCCCCGGGAGGCCTTGTCTGAATGCGCGGGAGAGATGCCCCGTGATGCTGCGCCGATCGAGAAGGCGAAGAGCGTTGCAAAGTCATTCAGGGTGAGCATCAGAGCCGCAGCGATGGCATTGATCGATGCCGATGTGCTGCCTGCTATTGCCTATCGGGAGATCGACCAAGCGTTGGCGACTGATCAGGCAAAGACGGGGGGCGGTGGTAAAGGCCGCAAACGCTACGAAATGCGAATCGCGGAGATCGGCAATCGCGCGTCCAAAGAAATCACGGATGCGCTCGCAGATCGTCGCGTGCTGCAGATCCACGCTCGCCGTGCCCTTGATGTCGACGGATACGATTTGAGGCGGATGGCGGAGGCCGTCTCGGCCAGCTGATGATGCTCGGGCGAATATACGTGACTGACAGCTCCGCGTTGATCGGAGTCACCGATGACTATTCGGAGCTCGACCAAGAGCGCATCTTCGAGTGCTTGGAACCGCTCGTTGATGAGGGCAGCATATCGTTCCCGGCCGTGGTGCGTCGCGAAGTCGGAGACGTAGAGCAACTGGATTCAGCCGCACGGTGGGTCCGGCGAAAATTCAGCTCAGTTCGGTATTCGGCTCGGCCTGACGACCGCTTGGTCGCGGCGGCGATGCAGTGCGGCGAGCGTCGCATCGCGGCGTTCGCCGAGGCAGATGCGGATACTGTCATTCTCGCTCACGCACTGGAACTGAAGGAAAACGGCTACGATGTCTGCGTAGTGACATTAGATGTGAGACGCCATCGCAACATCCCATCGCTGAACGATTCATGTAGGGTTTGCGGCGTACCAACAGTCACGAACCTCCAGAGTTTTCTAGATCTCGTCGGTTGCCAGCCCACCTGATTGGACCCTTGTTCCTCGCCCATAATCCGCTGAGCGAATTCGCCAAAAAAGCCATCCATTAGATCATCCGGCGCTGTTCGCGGCCCAAGGGGATCGGCAGGTCGGGCATTCGGCCGTTGAGGTAGTCGGTCATTGGCCAGATTTGGACTTTCGGGTACTCGCGGTCGCCGATTTTGGTGAAGCCTTCGCGGGCGGCGGTTTGGGGGATCGTGCTGCCGCGGCCGGGCGGGTCCATCGTGATGAAGATGCCGAGGTCGGCGTTGGCTTGGTGCATTGCGGCGATGAACGAACGCAGGTCGGCGACGCCGACATTGCCTGATTTGGCTTGGGCGACGGCTTTGCCCGTCTCCCAGTTTCGACGACCTTTGCCGTTGGGCTTGGCGAAGCGCATCTCGCCGTCAATGCCGCCGTCGCCGACTTGGATTTGGTTGGGGCGAAAGCCGTCGAGCCGGGTAATCGCCCATGTCTCGAACTGGAAGCGGGAGCGGCGTGCGAGGTCTTTGGCGGACGCGAGGTCCTTGGGCACTCCGCGTACATCTGGGCGCACGCCGAGGTCGCCGAGCCGGTCTTCGACCATCCCGATCGCGAGGTGCGTGATGTCGATGCCGGCCCACTCGCGCTCTAGCTGCTGCGCTGCCACTACCGCGGTGCCGCATCCGCAGAACGGATCCAAGACCAGATCGCCCTTGTTCGACGATGTTTCGATGATTCTCCGCAGCAGCTTCAGCGGCTTCTGAGTCGGGTACCCCATCCACTCGCGGTACCGTGCGTTCTGCCGCACCTCCGGGATATCCGTCCACACCGATCGCACCCGCGACGGATTGACCGTGAACGCGACATCATCGTCGCGTGGCGGCCGTCCCTCGCGCTTCTCGATCCGCGCCCGGCTGCGCGACTCTTCCTTCGCCTCGTGCTTGATCGACCCGTATAGAACCGTTCGGTCATCCTGTTCGAGATAATCGCCCCAACGATCCGTCATCGAGGTCGAAACCGCGTCCTCCCTCGGTATATTGAACGTCCGCGAGTCGCCCTTGGTGTAGAACAACAGCGTGTCGTGCTTCCTGGGATACACCTTGACGGCGCTCGTGAGCGCACCGCTGCGGTAGTGCCAGATCAGCTCGTTGCGGTAGTTTCGGATGCCGAACACGGCGTCCATCAGCAGCTTCAGATAGTGGCTCGCGGTCGGATCGCAATGCAGGTAGATCGATCCGGTTGATCGCAGCACGCGCTTCAGCTCCGCCAGCCGAATGGCCATCATCGCCAAGTAGGCCGACATCTGGTTGGTTCCGAGCGCCGTGACCAGCGCATCAAGCAGGTTGCCGGCTGCCGGAGCCGGAGAGTCCGCGGCGAGCAGGCTGCGCAGCGCCCGCTCCGAATCTTCGCCCCAATGCCACGTATCGCCGTAGGCCCAGACCTGCGATGGGGAGGCCGCCCCCGATTCGTCCGCGAACAGGACGTTGTAATCCGCGTTCGAGTTGAACGGCGGATCAAGGTAGATGAGATCAACCGACTCGTCGCCGAAATTATCGCGCAGCACATCCAGGTTGTCGCCGAAGAACAGCGTCCCGGCGAGCTCGCTGCCGGCTGTCATGCCGGCCCCTGCTCGCCGCCCGTGGTGAGGAGGGCAATGCTGGCGGTGAAGCCGTGGAGGTGGTTTTGGCCGCCTACGGGGCCGATTTCGCCGTTGCAGAAGAAGCCGGCGGTGGGGGTGGGGCCGAAGGCCTCGGCGATGGCGGCGGCATCGTGGTCGGGGTCGCCGAAGAGGCCGACGCCGCGGCCGTTGCAGCTGCAGAGCAGCGCGCCCAGGACTTCCTCGCCCTCGGCGAGGTCGTTCCGTTCGGCGGCCAGGCGCTGGCGCAGGTCTTGGTCGGCCGCTTCGGCGTCGCGGAATTGGAACTGGAAGGTCTGGCCGACGCGGGGGGCCTCGTTGATCGCGAGCGCGCCGTTTTCGCGGTCCGCGCCCATCACGTTGCGGATCAGGAAGTCGCCGCGCTCGTGCGTTTCGCGGTACTCGTCCATCGCGAGGCCGACGAGCAGGTTGCGGGCGGCGCGCTCGCGGGTCGGCTCGTCGAGTTCGGACATCGTCTCCTGCAGGACCTCGAGCGCGGGGCGCGAGCCGAGCGTCTTGACCATGTTGGACTCGCAGTCGGTGACGATCCAAGGCCGGCCCAGCGGCTCGGCGCCCTGCGCGACGACGGGTCGCACCTGCACGCCGCCGAGGCCCATCAGCACGGCTCCGTCGTCGAGCACTTGCCCGTCGATGAAGACGGCCGCGCCCTGCCGCTGGAGGTGCGACGAGGCCATGCCGCCGAGCAGCATGAGGCCGGGGCGCAGGCCCTGCAGGTGCGCGACGAGCCGGTCGGTCATGATCGTGAAGGGGTTGCTGAAGAGCAGCCAGACGGGCGGGCCGTCGGCGAGCGGTTGGAACGTCTCGTCGGAAATCGATTGCGGGGCGATCGGGATCGGCGCGAGGTCGGCGCCGGGCAGGCGGAGCGCCATGGCGGCGATGGCCGCGTCGGCTTCCGCTTCGATGGCGGAGCCGATCACGCTCTGTCCGCTCGCGCCGATCAGCCGGCGCGCGCCGCTTGCCTCGCGGAGCCGGGCGAGGATGTCGCGGTAATGGTCGGCGAAGCGGGAGTCGATGAAGACGAGCAGCAGGTCGGCGGGCTCGTCCAGGTCGAGGCCGGCGAGGGCGGCCGCGCAGGCTTCCTCCCAGTCGCCGCTTGCGCCGAGTCCGGCGGCCGCGGCGGCCGCGCCGACCTGCACGCGGGCGCGGCCGGGCGAGATGGCCTCGCGGGAGATGTCGTTGAGATCGGCCGTCATCGCGTCCTCCCCGCCGGCGGCGGTCGGCGAGCGCCGGCGCCGCGCTCCCGGAGTGTACGCTGCGGGCTGCGCGGCAGGCGCGGCTGGGACGGGGCGCGACGATGGCGGAGGAGCGGCTCGACGAGATTGCCGCGCTGTCGCGTTCGCTGGCGGAGCGGGCAGGGGAAGTCCTGCTGGACCGCTTCCAGTCGGCGCTGGACGTGGATTTCAAGGACGCGAACGCGCTCGACCCGGTGACGGAGGTCGACCGCGCGGTCGAGGACATGGTGCGGGCGGAGGTGTCGGCGCGGTTCCCGGAGCACGGCATCCTTGGCGAGGAGCGCGACGACGGCGGGCCGCAGGACGCCAATGTGGTGTGGGTGATCGACCCGCTCGACGGCACCTCGAACTTCATCAACGGGCTGGGGATCTTCGCCTGCTCGATCGGAGTGCTCGACCGCGGCGCACCGATCGCGGGCGCGGTCTGGGTCTCGACCTCGCGGCGGCTCGAGCCCGGCGTCTACCACGCCTCGCAGGATTCGGGCCTGCACTGGAACGGCGAGCCGGATGGCGAGCTGGACTCCGATCTGCCCGCGTCGAGCCGCTTGAGCGGCGTGCCCGGCGGCACGGGCGGCGTGACCGGGCCAGCGGGCCGCCGCTTCGGCGTCGTCCGCACGCTCGGCAGCATCGCCGCCGAATTAACTTTCGCCGCCGAGGGCAGCCTGCAAATGACCATCATCGAGGGCGCGAAAATATGGGACGTGGCCGGCGCGATCGCGCTCTGCCAAGCAGCCGACCGCGCAATATTCACCCGCCCCAAGCACGGCCGCGATTGGCGCCCGCTCCAACGCTTCGGCGAGCACCTGCCCGGCCCCGTAGACAGCCAGCAACTTCGCAACTGGAGCGACGCCCTGGCCGCCGGCGACGCAACCCTCCTCCCCACAACAGCCAGCGACCTCTCCAAAGAACAAGGCATCCGCCCCGCCGTCAAACGCGCCGCCACCCGCCAAATCCGCCGCGTCCTGCATCGGCCGGGAGATTGAAAGGAGGAATTGTCAATTAGGCGGTGTCATAGCATCACCTGGCGGAGCATCAGTTGATGGCATTCGCCCTCTTTTTTTGCTATACCACTGGCGTGGTTTCCTTAGATCAGATCGCCACCCTGCTTGCCATTCATTGTGATAAGCGAAAATAAAGGCAGTTGCGAGCGCGAAAAAGAGGAAAGAGACTAGGGTTCCGCCGATGATGTACCAGAACTCACTGCTTGACCAGAGAAGTACCACCACTCCTATGATTAATGTCGCGATTGTGATGACACCACAGAAGATACCTGCCAAACGACGTCGACCTGTAGTTTCTGCCCACCGCGCACGAACGTGCCAAAAAAGCCATAGCGAGACAGCTGCACCGACGACTTCGCCAAAGATGACGACCGGGAGATTATCAAGTATAAAATCAGCAATTGTGTCCTTTGCCTCGCCGATGTTCTCGTTGGCTGCGATGATGTGAGTATTGGCTGTGTTGATTGATTCAACTGCCATTTTGAGTTCGTTTTGGAGAGCAGTAAGGTTTTCTATTTGGCCTCTCAGATTCATGATCTCCTTATCAATATCTTCAACTTTATCATGGAGCGTTTCCACGGCGCTAGAAGCACCAATAGCGGCGGTTTGGGCCTTCTCAATAACATTGCCGAATTTGTCAACTTGGTCATTTAGATTTGTCGTCAATTCTGATTGGACTTGAAGTAGCGAATAAGGTATCGTCGCTTCAGCAATTGCCTCGTCCCAAGCAGAGTGCGCCCACCACAGTCGTTGCGTCGGCAATTTCGCTCCGGGAATCGCATATGCGAGAATTTGGATATTCGCAATCGCTTCTGGTTCGACCGATTCATCCGAGATCGTGGTGAAACGGAGAATCGTTCGGTCGCCTGGTTGAAGAGGGCCGCCAAGATGATCGTGGAGCGGAATACGAATCCGCCCAGCCACCCATTCCACTGAAAGAGACGTCACATTCGCTTCTTCATTACCGCCTGAACCTCTACTGTTGAGCACAAGAGACATATCGGTAACATCTGAAATGCCACATTCCGCAAACAGCTCAATCCACGCTGTTGCAAGTGGTAAGTCTCCATCATTTGAGATGGTAGTTTCATAAAAAATCGCGTTGTCTCGATCTACGATTGGCGTAGCGTACGCTTCAAGATCAAAGTTGGGATTCGAACTGAGTCGGATGTCTGTGGATGCGAGAAATAGATTCAAAATATTTTTGCGAGGCTCATGATTCAGCGTTGCTGTCATGCGAACCGAATCTCGGCGCAGATCTTTTGGCTTAATGGCTTGCAAGAAGAATTCAATTGTTATGCGTTCGCCTGACATCATTACTGGAAGCGAGTACTCGCCAGCAAGCCACCTGTCTGGCAAGTGTGTACGCTGGCCATGAGAATCAGAATCCAGCACAGTTGAACCTGATATATAGCGCAATTCCAGTGGTGTTGAGACATCCAGTGTCGTGTTGGACACTAGGTCATTGGTGAAATTTATTATAGTAATTTGAGCGCGAACTATTTCTCCCCACTTCACATCAGCCAAAGAATGACTTGGGGGTGATGCAGTAATTTCAATTTCCATCCTGTTTATATCGGATGGCTCATGGCTAACAGTGAATGAGACGGCACGAAGCCGCTCAGGGCTGTCGGCACTGCCTGTGCCGATGGTGCTGATCACCTCCGCGCCATCTGGCGCATCAGAATCCACTGAACTGGTCCACCGAACGATCAGTGTCTGGCTCGGATTCAAGAAATTAATCATAAATCGCGAGGTGCTGGATTTCGCTTGATGCCAGATCAATTCACCTTGGTGATCGGATGATGTTACAGCATATGTCACATCCTGCGCACTAGACATCCATTCCCGCAGAGAGTCATCAGCTTGGGGGAACCGGACGAAGACATCGCTAACAAACGCTGCGCTGAGACTTGTAACTCGCACCTCGTGATGGATCGATGATCCGGGCGGATACTGTGGTCGCCAGTCGAGAAGCCTGTAGTCGGAGAGAAGACGTGGCGCAAACGCTTCACTGCTAGCTATGACGAGAAGATTTTCGTATACTAAAAAATCTTCTTCAGCTGATTCTGTGTTGTTGTATGTTATGAACGCAATGACCTGCAGCCATCGGTTGATAGTGCCGCATTCTGCTACTCTCATATCATATTTAATGTTGAGTTGCTCTGATGAATTAAGAGAGAAGGTGTCTTCTTGCAAGATGGATTTGGGTTTCAAGGGGGCAGGTCCGATCCACTCATCTATCTTGCCTTGGGCGTTTCGAAACGATAAAGTCGCAGGTCTAGACCCATCACGCCAATTCTTGAACGGCGATGCTGCAAATTTAATGAAGATGTTAGAAACGATTTCATTGCTGATGTTCTCGATCGTGAATGTGATATTCACGATATCACCGTGCCTTACTTCAGTTGCGTCAGTGGATATCTCTGCACGAAGAGGCCGACTTGTCTCATCGCCAACTTGCTGTTCTTGTGGGGGAGGCGTGGTACGTGTTGCCGGGGAACGGGCAGGAAGTGCGC
Source organism: Dehalococcoidia bacterium (assembly GCA_965205165.1). GTDB lineage: Bacteria > Chloroflexota > Dehalococcoidia > Bin125 > Bin125 > CBDESM01. The sequence continues at coordinate 2,153,638 of OZ242037.1, read as the reverse complement.
TGGCACCGGCTTGAGCCAAAGTTGATAGTGCGATTGCCAAGAGGAAGCCAAGAATGATCGGGCCATAAAGTCCATGCGTGCTGAATCGGCTGTATATCCCTAACAAAATCTTCAGCGGGCGGTGAGTGATCTGAATCTGAAACGACATGAAATTTTCCTGTCTCTGGGCGAGAAAGTCAGCGAAGTTAGACTGCCTGTTTGCTGTGGATAACAGGGAGGACTTCTTGCAGGAGTTGTTTGGTTTGGGACATGATCTTGCTGTCGCCTCTGGACATGGGGCGCATGATGAATTTGCTGACGCCGGCGGCGCGGTATTGGTTGATGCGGGTGATGATGTCGTCGGGGGTGCCTACGGTTAGGTATTCTTTTGGGTTGACTTCGGGGATGCGGCGTTGGAGGGAGGTGATGGCTTGTTGGACTTCGGGGTCGTCCCAGGTGCCGAAGTGGTAGCCGATGCCGGCGCCGAAGTGGTCGGGTTCGTAGTCGGTGCGGCCGGCTTCGGCGAGGGCGGCTTTGATTTTTTGGATGACTTGGGCGACTTCTGTGGCGCCTTGGACGCCGGCTACCCAGCCGGTGCCGAGTTTGGCGGTGCGGCGGATGGCGGCGGGGCTCGCGCCGCCGATCCAGAGGGGGAGGGGCTGCTGGACGGGCTTGGGTTCGATTGTGGCGTCGCGGTATTGGAAGTGCTCGCCTTCGTAGGTGACGCGGTCTTCGGCCCAGAGGCGGGCCATGATTTCGAGGGCTTCGTCGGCGATGGGGCCGCGGCCTTTGAGGGAGCGGTTGGTGACGCGCCATTCGGGGGCGATGGGGCCGCCGACGCCGAAGGCGGGGAGCATGCGGCCGTTGGAGAGGAAGTCGACGGTGGCGCACTGCTTGGCGAGGACGAGGGGGTCGCGGTGTCCGACGACGATGACGTTCATGCCGAACTTGAGGCGCTGGGTGCGGGCGGCGAGGGCGCCGAAGAAGGTCATGGATTCGAGCATGGGGACGTCGGAGACGAGGCGGTCGGTCTGCCAGATGGAGTCGACGTCGTTGTCTTCGCAGAGGTCGATCCACTGCCAGAGGGCGTCGACGTCGGAGAACGGTCCGCTTGCGGGCGGCGGCGGGGCACCGCTTGGGCACGGGCGAAACGGACGAGTGCCATCGGCTGGCGCACCCGCTGCGGATGCGACGGATGCGCGCTCCGAAGCTCGGGCCGGCAGCGGGCGGCGGTTACCCGGGCGCGTCTCGTTGGCCGGGTTTGCCGGCAGAGGCGCGTTCCGCTTGCGGCCGGCGGCGTTGCTGCTCGGACGCGGGCGGGCGGCGGGCGGCGGGCGGCGGGCGGCGGGCGGCGGGCGGCGGGCGGCGGGCGGCGGGCGGCGGGCGCGTCTCGTTGGCTGGGCATGCCGGCAGGGGTGCATTCCGCTTGCGGCTGGCGGCGTTGCTGCTCGGGCGCGGGCGGGCGGCGGGGATGCCCGTTGCTTGGGTTCGGGTGAACGGGCGGGCACGGTGCCGGGGTTGCGAGGTCGGCGCGGCGATGGCCGGCGGAGATGGGACTGCAAACTCGGAAGATGGCAGGGTGGGGGCGCGGCGGGGCGGTTGACATATGCGGGAGAGGGCGTGCGGGGATTCGGCGGCGGGGGTAGCCTGCGCGGGCGGGCGGCGCACGGGACGGGAGCGTTGGGATGCGGTTTTCCGGGATTCTGGTGATCATCATCGCGCTGGCGGTGTCGGTGCTGCTGATCTCGAACACGTTCGCGGGGAAGCCGATCTACCTGTTCGACTTGGGCTTCGACTTCCTCGGCGGCAGCGCGGTGATCGTGTCGGTCTCGGTGATCTGCTTTCCGATCGGGTACATCATCAGCGACGTGCTGACGGAGGTGTACGGGTTCCGGGTGGCGCGGGGGGTGATTTGGCTGGGGTTCGTCTGCAACCTGCTGATGGTCTTCCTCTACTGGCTGGGGGGCGAGATTCCGGGGCCGGGGTTCTACGAGGGGCAGAGCGCGTACGACGCGATCCTGGGCACGACGGGCTGGCTGCTGCTGGGGAGCTTCGCGGCCTACGTGATCGGCGAGTTCACCAACGCGACGGTGATGGTGGTGCTGAAGAACAAGACGGAAGGGCGGATGCTGTGGCTGCGGGCGGTGGCGTCGACGATCGTGGGGCAGGGCGTGGATTCGTGGATCTTCTACCTGATCGCGTTCGGCGCGTCGGGGCTGTGGACGTGGGAGCAGGCGGCGCAGGGGGCGATCTTCGGGTGGATCGTGAAGACGCTGTTCGAGGTGGTGGCGCTGCCGTTCACGTACGCGGTGGTGGGCTGGCTGAAGCGGCGGGAGCGGATGGACATCTACGAGCCGGCGCACTCGCTGAACCCGTTCGGGATTTTCGGCTCGCCGGCGCCGGACGCTCGGAACGCGGCACTGGAGGGCGGGGCGGCGAAGTCGGAATGAGCGGCTAGAAGCGGATGGGGCGCTGGTACTGGGCGACGTCCCAGTAGCGGTCGAACTTGCGGCCGACGTCGCGCCAGACGCCGCTGCGGGTGAAGCCGAGGCGCTGGTGGAGCTTGATCGAGGGGTTGTTGGGCAGGGTGATCAGGGCGAAGGCCTGGTGGATCGGCTGGTCGGCGAGGGCGTCGAAGAGGGCTTGGTAGAGGCGGGGGCCGAGGCCGCGGCGGGTTTCGCCGGCGAGGCAGTAGACGCTGGTTTCGACGCTGGTGGCGTAGGCGGCCTTGTCGCGGAAGGGGCTGGAGTAGGTCATGCCGAGGATGCGCCCGGCGTCATCGGCGACGAGGATGCGGTGGGGGCCGGTTTCGGCGTACTTGGCGAACCAGCCGGCGCGGCGCTGTTCGACGCTCCACGGTTCGAGGTCGAAGGTGAAGTGGGTTTCGCGGATGTAGTGGTTGTACAGCGCGGTCAGCGCGGGGAGGTCGCCCTCCCGCGCCGGCCGGATGCTGATGCCGTCGGCTGGGCGTGTCAGCGGGCGCGCCCTTCGACGGCGGGCTTGAAGACGCGCTCGATCTCCTCGGAGGCGTGCTCGACGGACCAGCGCTCCGTGCCGGAGAGCACGCGGATGGGCTGGTACTGGGAGTAGAGGGTGATGTCGTAGCCCATCGCGCCGATGACCTGTCCGTTGAGCCAGTCGGAGGCTTCGGAGGCGATGTAGACGAGGGGGACGGCGACGTTGGCGGGCGACATGCGGGGGTCGGCCTCGGCGGAGTCGGTGATGCTGCCGGAGCGGCGCTCGTCGGGGACGGTGTCGGTCATGCGGGTGGCGGCGCCGGGGCCGATGGAGTTGGAGGTGACGCCGTAGCGTCCGAGCGCGTTGGCGCAGGAGTAGGTGAAGCCGACGATGCCGAGTTTGGCGGCGGCGTAGTTGGGCTGGCCGGGGGCGCCGAAGAGGCCGGAGCCGGAGGTGAAGTTGATCAGGCGGTAGTGGCCCTTGCGCTCGGTGCGCCAGTGGATGGAGGCGAACTTGGCCGTGTTGAAGGTGCCGGTCATGTGGACGTCGACGACGGCGTCCCATTCCTCTTTGGTCATGTTGAAGACCATACGGTCGCGGAGGATGCCGGCGACGTTGACGAGGATGTCGAGGTCGCCGTATTCGTCGAGGGCCTGCTTGATGATGCCTTCGGCGGCGTCGTAGTCGGAGACGGAGGCGTAGTTGGCGACGGCTTGGCCGCCGGCGTCGCGGATGGCGGCGACGGTTTCGTCGGCGGGGCCGGATTCGGCGCCGGAGCCGTCGACGTTGCCGCCGAGGTCGTTGACGACGACCTTCGCGCCCTGGGCGGCGAAGAGCTTGGCGATTTCGGAGCCGATGCCGCGTCCGGCTCCGGTGACGATGGCCACTCGGCCGTCCAATGCGCCCATGATCGCGTTCCTTTCAGCAGGGGGTATCGCCGATGCGGCGGGGGATCAGCCGAAGCGGCCGCCGCCTTCGACGGCGGGCTTGAAGATGTCTTCCATCTGCTCGGCCGCGCCTTCGACGGTCCAGCGCTCGTAGCCGCGCATCTGGCGGATGACGGCGGGCTTGTTGAAGAGCTGGATGTCGTAGCCGGAAGCGCCGATGATCTGGCCGTTGAGCCAGTCGGAGGCTTCGGAGGCGATGTAGACGAGGGGGATGGCGACGTTTGCGGGGGAGCGGATGTCGGTGACTTCGTCGGCCTCGACGTAGCCCTCGCGGCGGCGTTCCTCGGGGACGGTGTCGGTCATGCGGGTGGAGGCGCCGGGGGAGATGGCGTTGGCGGTGGCGCCGTAGCGTCCGAGGGCGTTGGCGCAGGAGTAGGTGAAGCCGACGATGCCCATTTTGGCGGCGGCGTAGTTGGGCTGGCCGGGAGCGCCGAAGATGCCGGAGACGGAAGAGAAGTTGATCAGGCGGTAGTGGCCCTTGCGCTCGGTGCGCCAGTGGATGGAGGCGTACTTGGTGAGGTTGAAGTGGCCCTTGAGGTGGACGTCGAGGACGGCGTCCCACTCTTCCTCGGTCATGTTGAAGACCATGCGGTCGCGGAGGATGCCGGCGGTGTTGACGACGATGTCGAGGTCGCCGAATTCGTCGACGGCCTGCTTGACGATGCTCTCGGAGGCGTCGTAGTCGGAGACGGAGGCGTGGTTGGCGACGGCCTGGCCGCCGGCGTCGCGGATGGCGGCGACGGTTTCGTCGGCGGGGCCGGCGTCGGCGCCGGAGCCGTCGACGTTGCCGCCGAGGTCGTTGACGACGACCTTGGCGCCCTGGGCGGCGAAGAGCTTGGCGGTTTCCGCGCCGATGCCGCGGCCGGCGCCGGTGACGATGGCGACCCTGTTGTCGAGCATGCCCATGATTCGGATGTCCCTTCGGAGGCGCGGGCGGGGCCCGCTATCGGTGGAGGTTAACAGCGCGCCCGTTATGCGCGAACGGGGCGGGTCAGTGTCGCGGGCCGCGGCGGCCGGGCTGGGGAGCGGTGTCGGAGACTTCGCGGGAATGCGGTGTTTCGTCGATGACGGGTTCGTAGAGGCCGAGCTGGGGCGGGCCGGCGAGGACGTCGGCGAGGTTGCGCTGGCCGTGGGCGAGGCGGAAGTTCTCGCTGCGGGTCCAGGCGTGGAAGGCTTCGGGGGAGTCCCAGACGGAATAGGAGATGTACTCGCCCTCTTCGGCGCTGCGGAGGAGCATGAATTGGCGGAAGCCGGGGACGTCGGCGAGGAAGGACTCGCGCCCCTTCCAGATCTGCTCCCATTCGGCTTCGCGTTCGGGCTTGACGTTGAAGCGGTTCATGGCGAGGTACATGGGCGGGCTCCGTGTGCCGGGCGGATTTCGGGGGCAGTGTACGCTCGCTGCGGCCGGCGAGCGGAGGCGGGAAATGCGGAGATTCGCGGGGCTGGGCGCGTTGATCGCGGTTGCGGCGGCGCTGTGTTCGGCCTGCGGGGGAGGCTGGCAGGAGCAGGTGGCGGGGGTGCAGCGGGAGGCGGCGGAAGCGGCGGAGGCGGGGCAGCGGGCGCAGGTGTTCGCGGCGCTGGAACCGCTGGATCCGCTGCGCTACCACCATTTGGACGGGATGATCCGCGAACAGGGGACGGTGCCGGGCGATGCGCTGGTTTGGGCGGCGCGGGCACGGGAGACGCTGTCGTGGGTCGCCTGGCCGGGCGAGCTGCGGGATCACGTGGCGCAGTACGCAGAGTGGCTGGACGCGCTGCTGACGGCGCTGCGGAGCGGGGATGCTGAGGCGGCGGCCGAGCCGTCGCGGCTGGTGCATGCGCTGGCGCACACGTTCGAGGCGGCGCTGGAGACGTGGCTGAGCGGGCGGGCGGTGCCGGCACCGCCGGAGCTGGCGGGCTTGGAGCCGCCGACGCACGAGGGGCACGGGGCGGATGATCACGGATCGATGGAGGGGATGAGCGGCGATGGCGATGAAGAAGGCGGCGGCTAGGGGCGTTGCGGCGATCGCGGCGCTGGCGTCGGCGGCGCTGATGCCGGCCGGGGAGGCGGCGGCGCATGCGGCTTACGCATCGTCGGAGCCGGCGTTCGGAGCGGTGCTGGAGCGGGCGCCGGAGCGGATTTTGCTGACGTTTTCGCAGGAGCTGTTCCGGCGAGAGGGGGCGAACGCGATCGAATGGGCGGCCGCGGACGGGGGCGAGGGCGGGGAATTCAGCGATGCTGGGGAGGTAGAGATCGGCAACACAGATCGGCGGACGATGAGCGTCGCGCTGGCGGCGGATGGGCGCGGCGAATGGGGCGAGGGGCGCTTCGTCGTGCGCTGGCGGAACCTGTCGGCGGACGACGGGGATGCGGACAGCGGGGAGTTTCCGTTCTACGTCGGGCGATCGCCGACGGCGGAGGAGGAGGCGCTGGATCGCGAGATGGCGGTCGCGTTGCTGATCGCGTATCCGGGGGACGAGCCGGCGGAGACGGCGGCGGAAGCGGCTGCCGCGCCAGCGCCGCGGCCGGTGCGGCTCGCGGATGATGCGGAGACGGGAGGGTTGTCGGCGTTTGCGGCGGCTTGGCTGGCCGTTGGGATCGCGGTCGGGGTGCTCGTGGTTGCCGTTTCGGCGCGGCGCGGGCGGCGGGCGGATGGATAGCGGGCGCATGCGGGGGCTGATCGGGGCGATCTTGGTTGTGGCGGCGCTGTTGGCCGGTTGCGGCGACGGCGGGGAGGAGGCCGGGCGGATGCCGGTGCCGGGGCGGGCGGTCTTCAGCGTCGGCGTTGATCTTTGGATCCGCGAGGACGGCGAGGAGCGGCTGCTGATCGAGGCGGAGCCCGGGAAGCAGCTGATGCAGCCGGCGTTTTCGCCGGAGGGGGAGCGGATCGCTTATGTCGAATTCCGGCTGACGGTGCAGGGCGGTTTGCAGATCGGGTCGGACCTGCTGATCCGCGAGGCGGATGGTGGGACGCGGCGGTTGACGGAGCCGGCGGGGGCGACGTACTACTGGAATCCGCGCTGGATGCCGGACGGCGAGAGCGTGCTGGCGGGGCGCGAGGCGGTCGATGAGGAGCCGCGGGTCGAGCGGATTGAGGCTGAGAGCGGGGCGGTGCTGTCGGCGATCCCGGGCGCGCGCGATGCGGATCCGAGTCCGGACGGGCTGTTGATCGCGTACACGACGGGGCCGTTGTCGGAGCGGCCGGAGCTGGCGGTGTTCGAGCCGGCGACGGGGGAGCGGCGGCGGCTGGATCCGGAGGGATCGTGGAGCGCCTACTCGCCGCGCGCGCCGCGCTGGACGCCGGACGGGGAGCGGATCGTGTTCGCGGCGGGCACGCCGGCGGAGACGGCTTCCGCGGCGGCGGGCTTCGCCAACGGGGTCGAGGACGTCTGGATTGTCGACGCGGATGGGGGCGGGGCGCGGGTGATCGCGCTGGTCGGGGAGGATCAGCCGGCGTTCAGCGTGTCGGCGGACGGGCGGCACGTGCTGGTGCGGGGGGCGTTCGGGCTGTACCTGCTGCGGCTGCCGGCGGCGGGGGCAGCGCCGGATCCGCCGTTCGCGATCGCGCCGGGGGAGTTCCACGGGACGTTCGATTGGCGCGGGAGGGTGAGCGGGGCGGAGTGGGAGGCGATCCGCGAGGCGGCCGCGCCGTGAGGTTGGCGGGCATCGGCGCGCTCGCGGTCACGGCCTGCGCCGCGATCCTGCTGGGAGCGGGCTTGTTGGGCTGGGGCGGGGCGTCGGCGCATGCGCTGCTCTCGCGCTCGGATCCGCCGATCAACGCGGCGCTGCGGGAATCGCCGAGCGCGGTGACGCTGTTCATGACGGAGCCGCTGGAGCGCGGGTATTCGAGCGTGCGGGTGCTGGACGGGCGCGGGCAGCGGCGGGACGTGGGCGGGACGGAGTTTTCGGAGGCGAACCCGACGCAGATGCGGGTGAACGTGCTGCGGCTGGAGGCGGGGGTCTACACGGTCGCGTGGCGCACGCTCTCGAAGATCGACGGGCACACGTGGAACGGGTCGTACACGTTCTCGGTGCTCAATCCCGACGGCAGCGCGCCGGCGGGGACGGGGGCGGCGATCGACTTGCAGCGGCCGGGGCCGCCGGCCTGGGCCGATGCGGTCGCCAGGGCGTTCGGGCTCGCGGCGCTGGTCGGGTTCGGCGGCGGTTTGCTGTTCGTGCTGGTCACGCAGCGGGGCGGGCGGCGGGAGCGGGCGGGGCGGGCGCTGCGGCCGCTTCTGGCCGGCGCGGTCGTGGTCGGGATCGCGGCAACCGGGTACGACGCGGTGGCGGCGGCGGCGCGGCTGGGCGGGATCGGGCTGCTCGACGAGGTGCTGCTGGAGACGCGGACGGGGGCTTGGCTGCACGCGCGCTGGTTCGCGCTGATTTTGGCTGGGATCGTGTTGCTGCTGCCGCGCTGGAGGGGGCGCGAGGCGACGCTGCTCGCGCTGTGCGCGGCCTGGATCGCGGGCATCTCCGCGGCGAGCCACGGGGCGGCGCTGGAGTCGGGCGGGATCTGGGGGGCGCTGTTCGACGCGCTGCATCTCGCGGCCGCGACGGTCTGGATCGGGATGCTGGCGGCGATGCTGTTCGCGTTCCGGCGGATGGATGACGATGCGGACAGCGATGCGGAGGGGGGCAGGCCGTGGCGGATCGAGACGGTGCGGCGCTTTTCGATCGCGGCCGCGACGGCGGTGCCGGTGCTCGCGGCGGCGGGCCTGCTGGGGGCGCTGATCCAGATTCCGGCGGCGCGGGGGCTGGTCGACACGGACTGGGGGGCGGCGTTCCTGGTCAAGGCGGCGGTGCTGCTGCTGCTGTTCGGCGCGGCGGGGGCGAACGCGTTCCTGCTGCGGCCGCGGGCGGAGGAGTCGGACGATGCGCGGCTGGCGCGGCGGTTCGGCTGGATGATGCGGGCGGAGGCGGGGCTGGCCGTCGCGGTGATCGCGGTCTCGGCGGTGCTGACGCAGCTGCCGACGCCGGCGAGCACGCTGCCCTCGACGGAACGGCGCGACAACTCGGCCGCGCTCGCGGTGTCGCGTGCAGGGGTGCTGGCGACGGTGGAGATCTCGCCCAACTTGGTCGGCTTCAACACGTGGCGGGTGGAGATCGACGGGGCGGCGGGCGGGCGTCCGCCGCCGGAGGCGCTGCGGCTGCGCTTCAGGCACGAGGATCCGGAGGTCGGGCCGGTGACGGCGCCGGCGCAGCGCGAGGTTGAAGGGCCCGACGGGGCGTTCCTGCTGGAGGGCGCGTATTTCGGGCTGCCGGGCGAGTGGACGATCGAGCTCGAAATGCGCTGGCCGGCGGGGGACGATCTGGTCGCGTCGGTGACCACCAACGTGGTCTCGGATTGGCAGACGGTGCTGCCGTTCGGGGCGGAGCCGCCGGGGGCGCTGGGGCTGCCGCTGACGCAGATGGATTGGAACGGCGTGGCCGCGCTCTGGGCGCTCGTGATCGGCGTGATCGCGCTGGTCAACCGCCGGCCGCTGGCGGAGCGGTTGGGCCCGCGCGGCTCCGATGCCGCGTTCGCGGCGGGAGCGGCCGGGCTGATCGCGGCCGTGGTGCTGATGACCGGCCTGGAGGTCGAGCCGGGGCGGACGCTGGCGAACCCGACGCTGCGGACGGCAGAATCGGTGGAGCGCGGCGCGGCGGTGTTCGCGGCCAACTGCGCGAGCTGCCACGGGGAGACGGGGGCGGGCGACGGGCCGCTGGCGGGCACGCTGCCGGCGCCGCCGGCGAACTTCACGGTGCACGTGCCGTTCCACCCCGACGGGGTGCTCTTCGCGTGGATTTCGGACGGGATTCCGGGCACGGGGATGCCGGCTTGGTCTGGGACGCTGGACGAGCGCGAGCTGTGGGACGTGGTGAACTTCCTGCGGGCCGGATTCGACCCCGCGGCGGAGCTGCAAACCGCGCCTTGAAGAGGGGATTGCGAAACTCGCCCTGCTGGTATGCTTGGCCTTGGCGGCACCGGCTGCCCGGGTACGCAGGAAGCACCATGACCACTTCGATCGAGTTCCCCGGCCTCAACCTCGACTGGCTGAATTTGGAGACGGATCCGGACTTCGAAGTGGAGGTGGGCCGCAAGGGCGTGACCCTGCAGGCGATCAACCAGCGGATGGCCTCGGTCGAGGGGCGGGACATGGCCGACGCGCGCAGCTTCACGCCGCGCGGGGTCGAGCCGGACCCGCGCTCGAACACGCACGCGCGGCAGTACCGCGACAAGGGCGACGTCTGGTCGGAGAGCGCGATGCTGCTCTACGAAGAGGCGCAGCAGCGGCAGTGGTCGAGCGCGCGGGACATTCCGTGGGAGACGATCGGGGAGCAGCCGGACGACATCGAGCGGGCGATGTGCACGCTCTGCACGTTCCTGACGCAGGTGGAGTTCATCGCCGGCGACGTGCCGGGCCGCTTCCTCGAGACGGTGCATCCGGACTTCTTCGAGTCGCAGCTGTTCCTGGGCACGCAGCTGATGGACGAGGCGCGGCACCTCGACGTGTTCCGCAAGCGGGCGCTGGTCAACGGCGGCGGGCTCTCCTTCGCCGGGCTGGGCGCGGTCGGCCTGCTCTCGATCGACGACTTCACGGAGATGACGGCGATCCTGCACCTCTTCGCGGAGGGGCTGGTGCAGTCGCTCTTCCGGATGGGCGAGCTGATCGGCCAGAACGAGGCGGAGAAGCGGATGTTCCGGCTGGCGGCGCAGGACGAGTCGCGGCACCTCGCGTTCGGCGTGACGCACACCAAGTACATGGTGGAGACGCAGCCGTGGCGCAAGGAAGAGCTGCACCACTACCTGGACGTGAACGAGACGGTGCAGAACACGCAGGCGGGGCTGACGACGAACCCGATCACGGGCGAGGCGCTGGCGGTGCTGGCGGGCGGCGGGATCGAGAATCTCGACGAGGGCTACAAGCTGGTGCAGCTGATGCGCAAGAAGCAGATCAACGAGTACTACCACCGCCTGCAGGTGGTGGGTCTCGGCGACCGGCTGGACCGGATGGCCCCGGAGATGCGCGAGCTGGTCACCGTCTAGCAGTCCGGGCGGCGCCGCGGAGATTCGGGAGGACCGGAGCATGCAGCTCGACCAGAAGCTGAAGATGCGCGCGATGGCTCGGGGCTGGAAGCCGGAGCTGATCCAGAAGGCGGAAGACTCGCCCGCCGCGCCGAGCCAGATCGAGGCGATCCTCAACGTCAAGATCGACCCGGAGCGGGTCGGCAAGTGGCTCGATTTCGTGGCGGAGCAGCCGGAGCACCCGTTCGCCCGCGCGCAGCTGATCATGTTCCAGACGCCGGCCGAGACGGGGCTGTACCCGACGCCGTCGGCAGACGGGATGCGGCTGAGCGACGTCGACATCGGCTCCTACGGCGACGTGCCGGACGTGTGGAAGCTGCGCAACGACACGCCGCGGGGCACGACGACCGCGCCGGGCCTGCACATGCCGGCGAACTACTCGATCTTCGACCGCGCGGAAGTCTGGGCGGACGGGGTGTCGGACCTCTACGAGGACGCGATCCGCGACCGCTGGATTCCGGCGACGGACCTCAAGTGGGATTCGCTGGAGGAGCTGTCGCCGGAGGTGGAGCGGGCGACGGGGCAGCTGTGCGCGGTGTACTCGACCTACGGGATCACGGAGCAGAAGATCATCAGCAAGTGGTTCGAGGAGATCTCGTACGGCTTCCACGAGGTGAAGCTGTTCCTCTCGACCCAAGTGTACGACGCGGGGCGGAAGGTGGAGGCGCTGCGGAAGCGGGCGCTGGTCGGCGGCGGCGCGATCGGGCGTGCGCCGCTGGGGGACATCTCGAACGCCTGGTACAACGGGCTGACGTTCACGGACATGATCGTGGCGCTGGACGTGGTCTACAAGTCGTACGAGCTGACCGCGTTCGAGGCGGCGTCGGAATGGGCACGGACTGAGTTCGACCGCGATCTGTTCGCGCGGCTGGCGGGCGACTCGAAGCGGCACCTCGAATACGGGCTGAAGCACATCGAGTGGTACGCCCGCAACGCGGAGCGCGCAGAGGAGGAGATGCCGATCTTCTTCGCCAAGGCGGAGGGGTCGCTGGCCAGCGAGCTGGTGCAGTCGCCGCTGGAGCGGGAGGCGCTGACCGTGCTGTACGCGGACGGGGTGGAGCGCTTGGACGCGGGCGTCGAGCAGCTGAAGGCGCTGCGCGACCGGCAGTTCCGCGACTACGTGCACCGCACGATGGACGCGGGCGTGAACCGGCTGGGCGAGACCAACCCGCTGCTGCCGCTGTCGACGCAGGATCCGCTGTTCGCGTCGCTGGCGGGCGGCGAGGTGGACAAGGCGCTGGCCGAAGGCGTGGCCTCGACGAGGGCCATCGAGCGCGCCGGCTGAGTCTCCTCGGCGGATGGCGGACCTGCACGTCGACGTCGCCGGGCCCGAGGGCGCGCCGCCGATCCTGTTCGTCCACGGCATCCTCAGCTGCCGCCAGCATTGGCGGCTGAACCTGCCCGCGTTCCAAGAGCGCCATCGCACGGTCGTGGTCGAGCTGTGGGGGCACGGGCGCTCGCCCGCGCCGGAGGACGAGGCGGAGTACCACCCGGAGCGCTACGCGGAGCGGTTCTCGGCGATCCGCGAGGGCCTGGGCGCGCGGCGCTGGTTCGTCGCGGCTCAATCGCTCGGTGCGGCGCTGGCGATGCACTACTCGTTCACGCGGCCGGAAGAGGTGATCGCGCAGGTGGTGACGAATTCGCACTCGGCCTTCGGCGACCCGCTGCGGGTGCGGGATCCGGAGGCGGCGCGGGAACGGGCGGGGCAGATGGAGGCGGGCGGGATCGAGGCGGTGATGTCGCATCCGCTGAATCCGCGGCGGGCGCGGGCGTTCACGGACGCGGATCGGGCGGCGTTCGACGCGGACATGCGGGCGAGCACGGCGGCGGGGATCGCGCGGACGATGCTGTACACGTCGCCGCACACCTCGCTGCGCGAGGCGCTGCCGCGCAACACCGTGCCGACGCTGCTGGTCGCGGGCACGCGCGAGGAGGCGTTCGCGCCCTCGTTGGAGTGGGCCGAGGCGAACGCGGCGAACTTCGAGGTGGCGCGGGTGGAAGCGCCGCACGCGGTGAACATCGGGGCGGCGGCGGAGTTCAACGAGGCGGCGCTGGAGTTCTTCGGGCGGTTCGAGGCGGACTGAGGCGGCTTCAGGCGGCCTCGGCCTCGCCGGCGACGGCGCGCTGCTGCACCTGCTCGGCGCCGACGCCGGCGAGGTGGCCGAGGTAGATCGGCACGAGCGGCAGCACGCAGGGCGAGATGAACGAGACGAAGCCGCCCGCGAAGGCGAGGGCGGCCGAGCCGAAGTTGAGCGAAAGCATCTCCGAGCTGTCGCCGGCGAGGATGTCGATCCCGATCGAGCCGAGCGCCTCGTTGAGGACGATGACGCGATCGAGCGCGATCAGCATGCCGACGAAGATCAGCAGGATGCCGGAGACGACGGAGACGACCGGCATCCAGCGGTTCATCTTGCGCAGGAAGTTGGTCGATTCGCCGAGCGCCAAGCCGACCAGCAGGAAGGGGATGCCGAGTCCGGCGGCGTAGCAGACCAGGAGGATCACGGCCTGCACGAGCGAGGCGGAGTCGAGGGCGAGGACGAGGATGCCGGCCAGGATGGGGCCGACACAGGGGGTCCAGCCGACCGAGAACGCGACGCCGACGACGGCCGAGCGCCCGTAGTCCGCAGCCGCCCGCGCCCGCCCGCCGCCCGCCGCCCGCGGCTCGCCTGCCTGCCCGCCGACCTGGAACGAGCGGTAGAGGAAGGGGATCGTGATCACCTCGGCGAGATGCAGCCCGAGCACGACCAAGGCCGCGCCGGCGACCCGCTGGAACCAGATCAGCTCGTCCTGGAAGGCCGAGCCGAGCGCCCCGAGCAGCGCCCCCAACGCGACGAAGACCACGGAAAACCCGAAGACGAACGCAGCCGCGTGGAAGAAGACCACGCGCCGCCCCGTCGGCCCGACCGAAGCAGCCGCAACGCTCATCCCCCGATGGTACTAGGGCCTGTTCACTCGAGCGGAAGGCGTTGAAGGCGGGGAGAGGAAGACGGCGTCAAAGTTGGAGCAGCAGGTGGCGATGCAGCGGAAGCGCTTGAGTCTGCGGAAGAGCCGCTCGCACCGGCTCAGTCAGTTACACGGGCGTCGTTCGCCCCCGCCTGAGGCCACCGCAGCGGCATCGCGCCATAGAGCAAGCAGGTGCTACTCAACCGGGTCGAGGACGACGATGGGGATTTCGCGGGGGGCGGCGCGTTTGGCGTAGTCGTTGTAGGGGGAGAACTGGGCGGCCATTTTGGTGAAGAGGGTTTGGCGCTCTTCGCCTTGGGCGGTTCTCGCTTTGGCCTGCATTCGGGCGGGGCCGACCATGATCCAGACGTTCTCGTCGGCGGCGAGATTGAGGTACCAGGAGGGGTGGGCGGGGGCGCCGCCCTTGCTGGCGACGATGACGTAGGAGCCTTCGTGCTCGCCGTAGATCAGGGGGAGGGTGCGCCATTCGCCGGACTTGCGGCCCTTGGCGGCGAGCAGCAGGCAGGGGAGTTCGCCGCCGCCGTCGGGGCGGGTCCACATGTGGCCTTGAGCGCCGTCGGATTCGAGGTACTCGCGGGTGTGGTTGACGATCCAGTCCGCGCCGGATTCGGGGACGGAGAAGGGTGCGTCGGGCATGTTTGGGCGCTCCTCGTTGCGCGGATCTGCCGCGTCGATCCGCCGCTGCGGAGGCAGGGTAGCGGGTCAGCCGGGGCCGATCGCGCCGAACCAGCCGACGAGCAGGGCGAGCAGGCCGGGCGCGACGAGGGCGCGCTGCCAGTCGAGGCGGCGCTCGCTGACCTGGAGCACGAGCGCGACGCCGGAGCCGAGCGAGGCGGCGAGCAGGTAGCCGAGCGGGGCGTAGATCCAGAGCGGGTCGCGGCCGTCGATGTTGACCGAGGCGACGGCGAAGGCGAGCGCGGCGGCGGTCGCGCCCCAGGCGAGCGGGAGCGCGGCGTCGATCCCGATCCAGTGGAGGACGCCGCGCGCGCCGTCCTCGTCGTCGCGCTCGAAGTCGGGCAGCTTGCAGACGGCGAAGACGGCGAGGCCTGCGGATGCGCCGACCGGGGCGGTCCACCAGAGCACGGCGCGGCCGCCGAGGTCGGGCAGCGAGAGGGCTGCGCCGAGCGGGAGCAGGATCGCGGCCAGCGCGAAGGCGAGCCAGCCCAGCGGGGAGCCGCGCAGCCCGTGCGAATAGGCGGCGGCGCAGAGCGCGAGCCCGGCCGCGACGGCGAACGCGAATGGGCCGTTCGAGCCCATGACCGCGATTCCGGCGGCGGCGAGGAGCGCGGCGGCGATGCGGGCGGCGCGCTCGGAGATCTGGCCGGCCGGGATCGGCCGCCAGAGGCGGGTGCGCGAGTCCAGTCCAGCATCGGCGGCGTCGTTGTCGGCGGCCGCGGCGGCGGCGATCAGGGCCGCGCCGAGGGCGTAGCGGAAGACGACGTGCCAGGCGGCCGCGCCGTCGCTCCAGGCGAGCACGAGGCCGGCGGCCGCGAGCGCGGCGGCGGCGGTCGCGAACGGCCGGAGCAGCCGCAGCCAAGCGACGGCGTGGAATCTGCGGATGCGGCGGCGGTTCATCGCCGGCTCCGCCCGCGGCGCGCAGCGGGTAGCATGCGGATGATCGTACGCGGGGCCCGATGCGGCGCTGCGGCAGAGGGAGGCGCGGCATGTTCATCATCAACTTCGTGCGCGATTACGAGCGGGTCGCGAAGTTCCAGCTGGGGCGGTTCGTCGGGATGAAGGGGCCGGGCGTGGTCTGGATCATCCCGGTCATCCAGAGCGGGTCGTCGGTGGACATGCGCGAGCAGTACTTCGACGTGCCGCCGCAGCGGAACATCACGCGGGACAACGCGGGCGTGGACGTGGACTTCGTGGTCTACCTGCGGGTGATGGATCCGGAGGCGACGGTGCTGGAGATTTCGGACTATCTGGGCGCGGCGCGGCAGCTGGCGACGACGACGCTGCGCGCGGTGATCGGCGAGATGGCGCTGGACGAGGTGCTGTCGCGGCGCGACGACATCAACGATCAGATGCAGGTGAAGCTGGACACGGTGACGAACCGCTGGGGCGTGAAGGTGACCGCGGTCGAGATCCGCGAGATCGAGCCGCCGCCGGCGATCGCGGAGGCGATGACGCGGCAGATGTCGGCGGAGCGGACGCGGCGCGCGGCGATCTTGGAATCGGAAGGCACGCGGGACGCGGACATCAACGTGGCGGACGGCAGGCGGCAGGCGGCGGTGCTGGAGGCGCAGGGCGAGCGGGAGGCGCAGATCGCGCGGGCGGAAGGCTCGCGGCAGGCCCAGATTCTCGAGGCGGAGGGCTTGGCCCAGGCGCTGTCGACGATCAACGAGGCGGCCTCGGAGGTGGGCGGCAACACGATGGGCCTGCAATACCTCGAAATGATGCGGGCGATGGCGGACAGCGCGAGCGCCAAGTGGATCATCCCGATGGAGCTGACCAACGCGGCCCGCTCGATCGCCGAACGGCTCGGCGTCAGCGGCGGGCGGAACGGCAACGACGAGGAGTAGCGCGCCCGCTCAGCGCGAGCGGCCGGCCAGCTCCCAGAGCGGCTCGAAGTCGAGCAGCAGGCCGGGCATCTCCGGCTCGCAGGGGACCGTTGCCGTGATCGGACGCGGCGCGGGCAGGCGCACTTCGCCGCCGTCAAGCTCGATCAGGTGCGCCGCGGCGTCCCAGATCGGATCCGCGGCCGGGGCGGCGGTCATTGCGGTTCCCCGCCGGGGCGTCCGTCGGCCGGCGGAGGCGGGCTGCCGGCGCTGATGGCTTGGATGTAGCCGGACAGTTCGGTGAAGACGAGTGCGGGATCTTCCTGGAGGCCATGGCCGCCGTTTTCCATCAGCACCATGCGCTTGGGCTCCTTGGCCTTCTCGTAGATGATCTCGCTGGCCTGGTGGGGGAGGATCGCGTCGTTGGTGCCGTGGATCAGCAGGATCGGCTTGCCCTGCTCGCCGAGGCGGTCGACGTTGCGTGCGCCGAAGAGCTGGGGAGAGAGCGAGGCGACGGCGGTGATCGCGGGGGAGATTTCGGCGGCCTTGATCACGACCGCGCCGCCGAAGGAGTGGCCGATCAGGATGATCTTCTCGGCTCCGACGCCGGCCAGGAAGGAGGCCGCGCCGAGCACGTCGAGCACGCAGTCGCCGAGTTCGCCGGCGATGCGGTAGTGGATGCGCATCACGCTGACGCCCTGTGCGGGCAGGGCGGCGGCGAGCCGCTCGTAGACCTTGTCGGCGGGGCCGAGCACCTCGTGGTCGCCGCCCATCGCGCCGGAGCAGGTGATCACGGCGGTCGCGCCGCCCTCGCAGACGTCGAGCAGCGCGCGGATCTGCCCGCGGGTGGTGCCGAGCCGCAGTTCGAGCTTGGCCGGATCGGGCTCGCCGCCCTCCGCGGGCGGGCGAGGGCGCGCCTCGACCTGCGTGATCCGCAGGGTCATGTCCTCGGTCGGGCCGTCGTCGGGCAGGGAATCGAGCGGGCTGCGGCGCTCCGTCATTTGGAGACGCGCGCGTTGCGGATGAAGCGTTGGATGCGCTCCAAGGCTTCGACGATCTCGTCGTAGGCGGCGGCGTAGCAGGCGCGGACATGGCCGGCGCCGGCCTCGCCGAAGGCGCTGCCGGGCACGACGGCGACCTGCTCCTCGACGAGCAGGCGCTCGGCGAAGGTGGAATCGCTGAAGCCGAGCGCGGCGACGGAGGGGAAGCAGTAGAAGGCGCCGCGCGGCTCGGCGCAGGGCAGGCCCATCGCGTTGAAGCCCTCCCACATCAGGCGGCGGCGGCGGTCGTACTCCTCCCGCATCAGCACGACGTGCTCCTCGCCGGAGCGGACCGCCTCGACCGCGGCCCACTGCGCGATGGTGGGGGCGGACATCATGGCGTACTGGTGGATCTTGAGCATCCCGGCGATCAGCCCGGAAGGGCCGGCGGCCCAGCCGACGCGCCAGCCGGTCATCGCGTGCGACTTGGAGAAGCCGCCGAGCGTGATCGTGCGCCCCTGCATGCCGGGCAGCGAGGCGGCGGGCGCGTGCTCCGCGCCGCTGTAGACGAGGCGGCCGTAGATCTCGTCGGAGACGACCAGCAGATCGTGCTCGATGATCGGTTCGGCGATCGCGGCCATCGCCTCCGCATCGAGCACGGCTCCGGTCGGGTTGGAGGGGGAGGCGAGGATGACGGCCTTGGTGCGGGGGGTGATCGCCGCCGCGAGCGCATCGGCGCGGAGGGCGAAGCCGTCGGCCGCGCTGGTCGGGATCGGCACGACGGTCGCGCCGTTGAGGGTGACGGAGGGGGCGTGGGCGGCGTAGGAGGGGTCCGGCACCAAGACCTCGTCGCCGGGGTTGAAGAGGGCGCGGCCGGCGAGGTCAAGGCCTTCGGAGACGCCGGTGGTGATGAACATCTCGCCGTCGGGGTCGTACTGGAGGCCGTAGCGGCGGTCGAGGTCGCGGGCGACCTCCTCGCGCAGCTCGATCAGGCCGTGGTTGGAGGTGTAGTGGGTATGGCCCTGCTCGATGGCGCGGATGGCAGCCTCGCGGATCGGCCAGGGGGTGACGAAATCGGGCTCGCCGACGCCGAGCGAGATCACGTCGTCCATCTGCTGGATGATGTCGAAGAAGCGCCGGATGCCCGAAGGCGGCACGTCGTGGACGCGGTCGGCAAGACGCGATTCGGGGAGCGATTCCGGGCGTTCGGCGGCGGGCATCAGAACGACACCTTCTGGCGGCCGCTCGCCTCCTCCACGTCGAGGAGGACGCCGGCTTCCTTGAAGCGCTTCATCAGCATGTGGGTCGTGGTGTGGCGGACGGCCGGCATGGGGGCGAGCTTTTCGGAGACGAATTCGGCGATGTCGCCCATCTCGCGGCCCTGCACCATCACCATCAAGTCGTAGTCGCCGGAGACGAAATAGACGGTGCGCACCTCGTCGAAGCGGGCGATGCGGCGCGCGACTTGGTTGTAGCCGGTGTTGTCCTGCGGATCGACGGTGACCTCGATCAGGGCAAAGATGCGCGGCTCGCCGGCCTTGTCCCAGTTGACGCGCGCGCCCCAGGAGGTGACGAGGCCGTCCGCTTCGGCGGCGGCGATGATCGTCTCAGCCGCGTCGACGGAGCAGCCGGCGGCGGCGGCGAGCTGCTCGGGCGTCTGCCGCGCGTCGCGTTCGAGCGCCTTCAGCACGCCCTTCTGCACGTCCGTGAGCGCGTCCTGCATGGGAAGCTCCGCTTCCATCCTACGCGGGCAGCTCGGGGCGGCGCGCATTCCAGCCCGACAATTGCTCGCAGGCATGCGCGGCGCGGAAGAGCAGCGGCTCCTGCCAGCGGTTCGCGATCAGCTGCAGGCCGACCGGCATGCCGTGCTCGCCGAGGCCGCAGGGGATCGAGATCGCGGGCAGGCCGGCGATGTTGGCGGGGATCGTGTAGATGTCGTTGAGGTACATGCGGTAGGGGTCGGTGATCTCGCCGCGGCGGAAGGCGACGGTGGGGGCGGTGGGGGCGACGATCAGGTCGGCCCGCTCGAAGATGCGGTCGAACTCGCGGCGGAGGACGGTGCGCACCTTCTGGGCTTGCAAGTACCAGGCGTCGTAGTAGCCGGCCGAGAGCGCGTACGCGCCGAGCAGGATGCGGCGCTTGACCTCCGCGCCGAAGCCGTTGCGGCGGGTGGCCTCCATGTCGTCCCACATCGATTCGCCGCGGCGCTCGCCGAGCCCGTACTTCGCGCCGTCGTAGCGGGCGAGGTTGGCGGAGCATTCGGAGGGGGCGAGGATGTAGTAGACGGGCAGGGCCTGCGAAACGGTCGGCATCTCCGCGCCGCGGTCGACGGTTGCGCCGTTCGCGGCGAGCACGTCGACGGCCGCCCCGACCGCGGCGGCGACGCCGTCGTCCATGCCCTGTTCGCCGCTGGTGAAGAATTCGCGCGGGGCGGCGATGCGGAGGCCGTCGAGGCCGCGCTCGAGTTCGGCGAGGCAGTCGGGCGGCTGCTGCGGGGAGCAGGTGGCGTCGAGCGGATCCGGGCCGGCGATCGCCTGGAGCAGGATGGCCGCGTCCTCGACGGTGCGGGCGAAGGGGCCGATCTGGTCGAGCGAGCTGGCGAAGGCGATCAGGCCGTAGCGCGAGACCGCGCCGTAGGTCGGCTTCATCCCGACGACGCCGCAGAAGGAGGCGGGCTGGCGGATCGAGCCGCCGGTGTCGGAGCCGAGCGAGGCGAAGCAGTGCCCGGCCGCGACGGCGGCCGCGGAGCCGCCCGAAGAGCCGCCGGGCACCCGCTCCAAGTCCCACGGATTGGCGGTGGGGAACCAGGCGGAATGCTCGGTCGAGGAGCCCATCGCGAACTCGTCCATGTTGGTCTTGCCGACGGAGGGAGCGGCGGCTTCCCGCAGGCGGGCGACGCTGGTCGCGTCGTAGGGCGGGATCAGATCGCCGAGCATCTTCGAGCCGGCGGTGGTGCGGACGCCCTCGGTCATCAGCACGTCCTTGAGCGCGATCGGCACGCCGGTGAGCGGGCCGGGCGCGTCGCCGCTGCGGAGCAGCCGGTCGGCGGCATCGGCCTGTTCGAGCGCCTGATCTGCGGTGACGGTGATGAACGCCTTCACCTGCTCATCGGTGGCGGCGATGCGGTCGAGCGCGGCCCGGGTGAGCGCGGCGCTGGTGGTCTCGCCCGCGCGCAGAGCCGCCGCCGCCTCGCGGATCGTCTCCGGCGGCGCTGCCGGCGCGGTCACTCGAGCACCGCGTGGACGCGGAAGTAGTCGTCCTCCCGCTGCGGCGCGTTGGCGAGCACGGCCTCGACCGGCAGCGGCGGGCGCGGCGCGTCCTCAGCGTCGACGTTGATCAGGTCCGCGCCGTTGGCGGTGGGCGGAACGCCCTCGGTATCGACCGACTGGAGCGCGCCGATGTGCTCCAAAATCCGGCTCAGCTCCTCGCGCAGGGCGGCCGCTTCCCCATCGCTGATCCCGATCCGGGCGAGGGCCGCGAGATGGCGCACCTGCGCTTCGCTGAATTCGGCGGCGTCTGCCATCAACGGAACCCCGGCGCGGCGCTGAGCGTCCTGCTTGCGGGGCCAGTATACGCGGGGGCGTTATACGATTCGCCCGTTCGGAGGCTGCGCGGTGGTGCGGATGACGGAGAGCCGGCGGGCGCGGGCCCTGTCCAAGTCGCGGCAGCGGAGGGCGCTGCGCCGGCTGCGGCGGGAGCGCGGGGCGGAGCGGCCCTGGCGGCTCTGGGCGATCCTGGCGCTGGCCTGCGGGTCGCTCGGCTTCGCGATCATCGGCGGCGCGGCGGCGGCCGGCTACCTGGTCTACCGCGGCTTCGCCGCCGACCTGGCCGATCCGTCGGCGATCGTGGAGACCCAGCGCGGGCTGGGGACGAGCCGGATCTACGATTCGCGCGGGCCGGGCGGCCGCGGGGCGCTGCTGTACGAGTTCGTCGATCCGCTGCTGGGGCTGCGGGATCCCGTGCGGCTGCACGAAGTTTCGCAGCACATGATCGACGCGACGATCGCGACGGAGGACGCGTCGTTCTGGGAGAACGAGGGCGTGAACGTGCGCGGGCTGCTGCGCGCGGCGTGGGAGAACCTGGGCATCGGAGATTCGGAATTCCTGGGCGGATCGGGCGGCTCGTCGATCACGCAGCAGCTGGTCAAGAACGTGCTGATCCTGCCCGAGGAGCGCTCCGGGCGCACGCTCGACCGGCTGCGTGGGAAGGTGAAGGAGACGATCCTGGCGATCGAGCTGACCGGCGAATACTCGAAGGAGCAGATCCTCGCCTGGTACCTGAACACGATCTTCTACGGGAACCTGTCCTACGGGGTGGGCGCGGCGAGCCAGCGCTACTTCGGCAAGCCGGCGTCGGAGCTGACGCTGGCCGAGTCGGCGCTGCTGGCCGGCCTGCCGCAAGCGCCGAGCCGCTACAACCCGCTGGTCGACCTGCCGGCCGCGAAGGCGCGGCAGGCGGCCGTGCTGGGGCTGATGGCCGAGCGCGGGTTCATCACCCGGCCGCAGGCGGAAGCGGCGGCACGCGAGCGGCTCGCGTTCGATTCGCCGGAGTTCGAGATCTCCGCGCCGCATTTCGTGCTCTACGTGCAGGACCAGGTGCTGGCCCTGTGCGAAGCCGGGCGCTTCGCGCTGCCGGAGGGCCTGGGCGGCTGCGCCGAGCTGATGTCGAACGGCGGCCTGCGGATCACGACGACGCTGGACCGGAACTTGCAAGCGCTGGCGGAGCGGGAGCTGCGGGCCGGGATCGCGGGCTTCGAGGAAGAGACCGGCGGGCGCAACGGCGCGGCCGTGGCGCTGGAACCGGCGACGGGCCGAATTCTGGCGATGGTCGGCAGCCGCGACTTCTTCCGCGAGGATATCGACGGGCAGGTCAACCTGGCGACCGCGCCGCGTTCGCCGGGATCGGCGATCAAGCCGCTGACCTACCTGGCCGCGTTCGAGGATGATCCGTCGCGCTGGCATCCGGCCACGGTGATCTGGGACGTGCCGACGGCGACCCGCGAGCCGGACGGGACGCTGTTCCAGCCGATCAATTTCGATTCCCGCTTCCGCGGGCCGGTGACGGCGCGGAGCGCGCTGGCCAACTCGATGAACGTGCCGGCGTTCCGGATCGTGGAGGCGCTGGGCACGCCGGCCGTGCTGGCGGCGATGCAGCGGACCGGGATCACGACGATGCACGACGCGACCGCGTTCGGGCCGTCGATCACGCTCGGCGGCGGCGAGGTTTCGCTGCTGGACCTGGCCTACGCCTACGGCGTGCTGGCCAACAACGGGGAGATGCGCGGCCGCGCCACCGTGCTGGAGCTGGGGCCCGGATACCGCGAACTCGACCCGGTGGCCGTGCTGGAGATCCGCGACTCCTACGGACGCCTGCTCTACCGGCACGCCGAGCCGGAGACCCGCCGGGCGGCGGATGCGGCCGCTTCCTACCAGCTCACGCACATCCTCTCGGACAACGACGCCCGCTCGCTGCTGTACGGGGCGGAGAACAACCTCGAGCTCGAGGACGGCGCGCGCCCGGCGGCCGCGAAGACGGGCACGGCCGGGCAGCCGGGGCGGGACGACCTGCGCGAGGACCTGTGGACGCTGGGCTACACGCCGCAGCTGATCGCCGGCATCTGGATCGGCAACGCCGACGGCGCCCCGATGCACGGCGGCAGCTCGTCGGGCACGGCCGGGCTGATCTGGAACCGGATCATGACGGAGTGGCACGCTGGCCGCCCGGTCGAGCTGTTCACCGAGCCGCCGGGCCTGCGGCGCGGCGAGGTGCACGCGCCCGTCGCGCCGCAGCGGCGGGACGGCACCGACGGCCCGCGGCAGGCCTGCACGCGCGTGATCACGGAGCTGTTCAGCGAACGGGCGGAACCGCCGCCGCGCGGCAACGGCGTCTGCATCTCCGTCGAGGTGGACGAGCGCACGCTCCAGCCCGCGACCGCGCGGACGCCGGCGCGGGCGCGGCGGGAGCTGCTGCTGATCGATCCGCCGGTGCTGCCGCGGCGGGGCGCGACAGCGTTGGACCCGGCCGCGCTGAACTGGCTGCGGGAGCACCGCGTCGCCTACCTGCATCCGCCCTCGGAAAATCCCGCGCCGCCCTACGCGGAACTGTCGACCCCGTCCGACGGGGCGCGTCTGCCGCGCGGGAGTGCCGCGATCCACGGGCGGGCGCACAGCCCCGATCTGCTGCGCTGGCGGGTCACGGCGCGGCAGATCGGGCGGACGGACGAAACCGTGCTGGCCGAGGGCTGGCGCCCGGTCGAGGGCGGCAAGCTGGCGGAATGGGATGCAAGCGGATCGCCCGCCGGCCGCTACCGCGTGACGCTGGCGGTCGAGGACGCCTACTTCGGCACGATCCGGCACGTGGTCGAAACGGTGCTGCCGGAGCGGACGCGGAACGAACTCGAAGACCTGCTGCTGCTCGAATAGCGCTCAGCGCAGCGCGGCGAGCAGGTCGTCGCGGCCGGTGAAGCCGCGCACGACGGCCATGAAGGCGGCGAGGTCGGGTGAGGTCTCGCGCAGCGCCGCGAGTTCGGCTCCGATCGGGCTGACCGCATCGGGCCGATCGGCGTAGCCGCCGCGGAAGGCGAAAAAGGCTTGGTTGATCCGCCGGTACTCCCAGCCGCGCTCCGCCAGTTCGAGCCGGCGGCGCTCCATCAGCGCCTCGGCCGCCTCAATCTCGCCGTCGGCGAGCAGCGCTTCCGCGTCGAGCCGGAGCTGCCGCAGATCGGCGTACAGCGCATCGAAACCCGCGCCGGCGGCGGCGCGCTCCGGGAAGTCCGCGCCGGCGGCGGCCGCGCCCAGCTCGTCGCCGGCGATGTCGGCGACGGTTTCGTTGAGCGTGCGCAGCTCCTCGCCCGCGCCGTAACGGAGGCCGAGCGGGTGGAAGGAGAGGTAGTGGTGGATCCATTCGTGCGCGGCGAGCTGGAACGTGGCGCGGGCATTCGACCGCGGCAGGACCAGCGCCGGGTAGAAGGCGACCCCGCCGATGCCGCCGATCCAAGCGGACCACTCGCCGCCGGCTTCGATCTCCGCTTCGATCTCCGCGAAGCGGTCTCGCGGCAGCGACGGCTCGAGCAGGCGGCCGAAGACGTAGTCGATGCGGCCGCGCGGGGAGATGGCGAGGATGCGCGGGGCGGCGCTGAGCTCGATGTCGACCGGCGGCCAGACGATGCGCTGGCGGCCGAACAGGGGCAGTGGCGAGTCGAGCCCGGCCTCGGAGATCGCGCGGGAGAGGCGGCGCTCGATCGCCCGCTCGGCCGGGTTTTCGAGTGCCTCGGACGGCTCGGCCCAATAGCCGCGGATGGCGGCGATGTCGGCCGCGGGTCCCGGTTCGGGGCCGATGCCGAGGAATTCGGCGGCGACGGCAAGCAGGCGGTTGGGGCCCGTCTCGAGCTGCCATTCAATGATGCCGAAGCGGTCGCCGTCGGTCGCCGCGGAGACGAGCGGGCCGAGCGATTGCGCGGCGGCCGCGCCGATCGCGGCGAGGGCGAGGCAGAGCCCCGCGCAAGCGGCGAGCAGCGCGAGGCGGGGGCGCGTCGGATGCACGGCTCGATACTATCCACGCTCATGGAGCGCGCAGGCGGGGACTGGATGCCGGCGCGGCGCGAGGCGCGGATGGTGGCGGCGGCGATCGACGCGGCGGCGGCCGGCGCGATCGGCGCGGCCGCGCTGCTGGCCGCGACCGCGCTGATGCTGGTGCAGGTCAACCCGCTGGAGCGCGACCCGACCGGCGGCGAATGGGCCGCGGGCTACGCCGCGGCCGCGCTCTGGTTCCCCGCCGTCGCCCTCTACATCGCGGTCGGAACGATCCGCGGCGGCACGATCGGCGCGCGCGCGGCGGGCATCCAGATCGAGGCGACGCCGCTACAGGCCGCCGGCCGGGCGCTGCTCTGGTGGCCGGGCCTGATCATGCTCGGCGCCGCCCTCTGGCTGCCGTGGCTCGACGCGGAGGGGCGCGGCCCGGCGGATCGGCTGACGGGCACGCGGATGCTGGAGCGGGCCGGTGGCTGACGCCGCGCCGGTGCTCGAACCGGTGCGCTGGACGGAGCGGATGCGCCCGCCGAGCGAACGCGCCGCCCCGCGGTTCTGGCGCGTCGCCGTAATCGCGGTCGCCGCGGCCTGCGCGGCGGGGGCGATCACGGCGGGAACGGCGTGGCAGCTGACGACCAAAGCGACCGCGGAGCGGCTGCTCGCGCGGGTCGCGCATCCGCTGTTCGAGGTGGAGCGCTCGGTCGCCGCGGCCCTGCCCGGCCTGCCCGATCAGCCGGCGGACGCGCCGCTGGCGGGGTACCCGATCGCGGTGCCGATCCCGGCCGATCTGCGCGATGCCGGCGCGGACGCCGTGGAGGCGCACGTGCTGGCCGAAACGGCGGCGCGGCTGTACGCGGAAGGCTTGGCAAGCACCGCGCGGGAAGAGCAGGCGCAGGTCGGGCTGCTTTCGGACAACGGCGCGTTCTCGGCGACCATCGGCCGGCTCACAGCCGGCGGGCACGTCGTCGCAACGGTGGGGCTGGGCACGATGATGACGGCGTGGGGGCTGCTGGCGCTGCTGATGCTGGGATTTTGGGGCTGGCGCGTGCTGCTCGACGCGCTGACGGCATCCTGCCTGGCCGGCGGCGCGCTGGTCCTGGCCGCGGCGCTCGCCTGGCGCAGCTGGGCATCGGGACGCGCCGAGGGCGCGATCGACGCGTACACCCGCGCCGTCTGGGAGGTCGCGGGAGAGGCGGCGGACCTGCTGATGATGAATGCCGCGCTCGTAGCCGGCGCGGGCGCAGTGATGCTCGCCGGGCGGCTCGCCTTCGCCTGGTTCATCCGCCGCGCCGAGGCGGCCTGAGGCCGCGATGCTGATCCGCGCGTTCCTGATCGCGCTGATCTTCGCCGCCGCAATCGCGGCGATCGGCTCGCGCGCCGCCTGGCGCTTGACCGAGCCGGCAGAGGCGGAGCGCCTGGCCTTCCGCGCCGCCGGGCCGATCATCGACCTCGATGAGCGGATCGCGGACCTGATCGAAGAGGTCGAGACTGACCGCGGCGCCGGCCGGGCGGTGCAGCGCGATGCGGACGCCGAGTGGCGCAAACTGATCGCGTACGGCACGGAGCGGGTGGCGGAAGAGTTGGAGTTCGACGAGGACGTGGAAGCGCAGCTCCGCCGACTGGTCGACGAGTACGACTTCGGCAAGCTCACGGGAGGCAGCCCGCCGACGGTCGGGATCAACGATCTGGCCGAACTCGATTGGCGTGCGTTCACCTACTACGTGCTGGCCGAGAGCACGGAGATCGTCAGCGCCGACGCGGTGACGGGCATCCGCACCGACGCCGGCGACGTGCGCCTCGACGCCGTGGTGCAGCGGATCATCGAAGCATTGACGGAAACGGGGCTCGATGACATCGAGGCGATCCCGCCGGCGGAGATCGACCTGCTGGGCCAAACGGCAGAGCTGCTCGAGGCGCTCGGCACAGCGCCGGCGGGCGCGCGGACCGAAGCGCAGGCGGACTTCGCGGACGCGGCGCGGGACGTGGCTGACCTCTCCGCGGGCGTCGCGGAAGCGCGGCAGGCGTCGGGGATCGCGGCCATCGCGTCCCTGATCGCCGTGTTCGCTTTGACAGTGGGGCTGGCGATCAGCGCCGGCTGGCTGCGCGGGATCGGCTTCGGCGCGCTCTCGGTCGCCGCGGGCGCGGGGGTGCTCGCGATCATCGGCCTCGCGGTCGAGCGCGAAGCCCCGCAGCGGGCGGCAGAGGCCGCGGAAGCAGCGGTCGAATCCGGCTGGATCATCGGCGGGGCAGCCGCCTCCGTCCTCTTCGACGAAGCGATCGTCGTCGTCATCGCCGCCGGCGCGGCGGCCGCCGCCGCGCTCATCGCCGCCTTCATCGCGGCCAAGCGCGGGGCTGATCGCCGGGCCCGTGCATGATGGGAGTAAGATGATCGCGTGCGCCCGGCGCGCGCGGGAGTAGCTCAGTGGTAGAGCATCTGCTTCCCAAGCAGAGGGTCGCGGGTTCGAATCCCGTCTCCCGCTCCAGGCTCCGTCGCTGACCGGAAGGAACGACCATGGAACTCCGATTCACCGAGCAAGAGGAACAGCTGCGCGGCGAGGTCCGCTCCTTCCTGCTCGACAACATCCCGACCACCGAGGGGACGGACGGGATCGGCCAGACCCGCACCGACGAGGACTTCGAGAACGCCAAGGCGTTCAACGCGAAGCTGGCCGAGCGCGGCTGGATCGCCCCCGCCTGGCCCAAGGAGTACGGCGGCCTCGGCGCCTCGATCACCGAGCAGATGGTCTTCAACGAGGAGTTCGGCTACCACGGCGCGCCCGACACCGGCACCCGCGGCTTCGGCGTCGGCATGATCGGCCCGACCCTGATCATCCACGGCTCCGACGATCAGAAGGCCGAGTACCTGCCCAAGATCACCTCCGGCGAGCACATCTGGTGCCAGGGCTACTCGGAGCCCGGCTCCGGCTCCGACCTCGCCTCGCTGCAGACCCGCGCCGTGCGCGACGGCGACGACTACATCATCAACGGCCAGAAGATCTGGACCTCGGGCGGGCACCGCGCCAACCAGATGTTCTGCCTCGTCCGCACCGACCCCGACGCGCCCAAGCACAAGGGCATCTCCTTCCTGCTGATCGACGACATCAAGAGCACGCCCGGCCTCTCGATCCGCCC
This sequence comes from Dehalococcoidia bacterium, assembly GCA_965205165.1. Taxonomy (GTDB): domain Bacteria; phylum Chloroflexota; class Dehalococcoidia; order Bin125; family Bin125; genus CBDESM01. The sequence goes on along the minus strand of OZ242037.1, from coordinate 2,125,605 downwards.
GCTCGTCAACATGGCCAACCGCCACCACTTCAACGAGGTCTTCTTCGAGGACGTCCGCGTCCCCGCCCGCAACCTGATCGGCGAGGAGAACCGCGGCTGGTACGTCGGCATGACCCTGCTCGACTTCGAGCGCTCCGGAATCGGCACGACCGCCTCGCAGCGCAAGACGCTGGAGGACCTCGGCGGCTACCTGCGCAACGGCGGCTCGGACAAGCGCGAGGACTACCGGCTCGGCCTCGCCGACCTCGTCGTCGCCAACAACGTCGCCAAGTACCTCGGCTACCGGATCGGCCACATCCAGGCCTCCGGCAACGTGCCCAACTACGAGGCCTCGGTGATCAAGATCTTCCAGTCCGAGCTGGGCCAGCGCATCTACAACTACGGCATCAGCATGCTCGGCCTCTCCGGCCAGCTGATCCCCGAGGAGCCCACCGCCCCTTGGAGCGGCGACATGCCCGAGCAGTACCTGCTCGCCGTCCCCAGCACGATCTACAGCGGCACCAACGAGATCCAGCGCAACATCATCGCCACCCGCGGCCTCGGCCTCCCCAGGTCCTAGGCCCGCGGCGGCGCGGAGAACGGGGAAGCGGCATGGACGTCACCCGCGCCTTCCTCTGCGACTCCGCGGACATCGCCGCCGACGGGAAGCTGAACGTCATCGGCCGATTCGACGAGATCGCGGCCCCTGCGTTTCCCGCGCTGCGTCCGCGGGCCTGCTTGGTGCTGCAGATCGGCACCGAGCCGGCTGGTGCAAGCCGGCAACACCCGATCTCCGTCCGGCTCCTGAACGCCGACGCGCACCCGATCGGCGAGGTCTGCGGATCGCTCGACATCGCCGGGGTCGCGCCCCTCCACGCCATTGTCCCGCTCCCCGCGCTGACCCTGCCGGAGCCCGGCGACTACTCGCTGGAAGCTTCGCTGGACGGCTGCGAACCCCGCAACATCGCCCTGCACGTCACCTGCGCCGAGTCCGCATCTGAAACGAGCGCGGCTTCCGATCTCCCGACACCGCCCGACGCCGGCTGCACCTTCCGCATGTCCGAACGGTGGGGCGTGTTCGACGAGATCGACCCCGACTCGGCGTACTACTGGACGCGCGAATGGCAGGCGGGCGAGCGCGAGGCCGACGAAGACATCCGCGAGGGCCGCGTGATCTCGTTCGACGATCCCGAAGAGGGGATTCAGTACCTCTGGAACTTGGTGAATGCCGAGAAGTCCTGATTTCACGCCCCGCTTCAACCGCCAGCTCGAGCGGAAGCACAAGCGCGCGCCCGACTTGGCGGCAGCCGTGATCAGAACCGTCGAGATGATCGTCCGTGACCCGGAGAACCGCGGCCTGAACGCCCATCTGCTCGACCGGCGCGACCGAATCTGGGAGGCCTACGTCACCAAGGCCGCCCGCGTCACGTACCAAGTCGACGGCGACGCCGTGATCTTCCGCAACAACTGCCGGCACGACATCATCGACCGACGCCAGTGGTGATCAGCCGCTCCCCGCGTGCGGTTACCTTGTCCGCGTGACCGCTCCCTGAAGGAGGCCGCCGATGCCCGATGCGCAACCGCCGCTGCTGTACGAAAAGTCGCCCGCCGAGCGGCGCGCCGTGATGACCTTCAACCGGCCGGAGCGGATGAACGCGATGTCGCCCGAACTGCAGGCGCTGCAGCGCGACGCGATCGCCGACTTCAACGCCGACCCGGACCTCTGGGTGCTGATCGTGACCGGCGCCGGCAACCGCGCCTTCTCCGCCGGCGCAGACCTCGGCTCGACGATCCCGAACATGTCCAAGCGCACGCGCGACCAGCCCTTGCAGGTCTCGGACACGCGCGTGCTGCACGACGTCCACAAGCCCGTGCTGGCCGCGATCAACGGCTACTGCATCGCCGGCGGGCTGGAGTTCATGCTCGGCACCGACATCCGCGTGGCCGCCGAGCACGCCGAGTTCGGCCTCCAAGAAGTGCGCTGGGGCATCGTCCCGATCTCCGGTTCGCACATCCGCCTGCCCCGCCAGATCCCGTGGTGCTGGGCAATGGAGCTGCTGCTCACCGGCCGCCGGCTCAAGGCGCATGAGGCGCTCGCCTGCGGCCTGATCAACCGCGTCGTGCCGCTGGACGAGCTGATGCCGGCAACGCACGGCATCGCCGATCTGATCTGCGCCAACGGCCCGCTCGCCGTGCGCACGGCCAAGGAGATCGCCGTGCGCGGCGCGATGGGCATGTCCTGGGAGCAGGCCTGGAGCCTCGAATCCCTGCTCGGCGCGCGCGCCTTCGGCAGCGAGGACGCGATCGAGGGCCCCAAGGCCTTCATGGAAAAGCGCCCGCCGCAGTTCAAGGGCCGGTAATCAGCGCCATGAAACCGACGGACTCCGAATCGGGAGATGCGCGATGAAGCGGATGGCCGGCCTGCTCGGAATGCTCGCGATCCTCTGCGCAATCGCGCTCGCGGCCTGCTCCGGCGACAACGAATCGGAGCAGGCGCGGGACTCCGCCGCCCGCCCCGCCGTCATCGCGCAAGCGCCCATCTCGCGGATACCGCTGGCGAGCGGGCCGCCGCCGGTCGGACGCCCCCGCCTGCTTTCGATGTTCAGCGACCCGGTCCGCGCCGAACCCGAACCGCCGGCGCAGCCTTCCGAAGCCGCCGACGGCGCCGCGCCGCCCCCGCAGCGCGAGCGCTGACGATCTGCCCATATCATCCGACGGGAGCGCGGAGGCTGCGTTCGCCGCGCCACCCGATCAGCGGGAAGGAAATCCAGATGCCCAAGATCGTCCAAGCGGTCGCGGTCGAAGACGACCTCAACGCCAAGCTCGCCGCTGCCGGCGACGTCGTCGTGGTCCCGCCCGGCTCCCCCCGCGCCGACCTGCTCGCCGCCTGCCGCGACGCCGACGGCATCCTGCTCAACCCGCTCATCAAGGTCGACGAAGAGCTGCTCAATGCCGCGCCGAACCTGAAGGTCGCCGCGACCACCTCGGTCGGCTTCGACGCCTTCAACGTCCCCTTCCTGACCGAGCACGGCATCGCGCTCTGCAACACCCCCCGCGTGCTCAACAACGCCGTCGCCGACCTGGCCATCGCGCTGATGCTGATGCTCTCGCGCGGCCTGATGCAGTTCGAGGCCTACTCCCGCTCCGGCGGCTGGGGCCGGCGCGAGCCGCAGCCAGCGCTCGCCCACGACCCGCAGGGCAAGACGCTCGGCATCATCGGCTTCGGCCGCATCGGCCGAGAGGTCGCCCGCCGCGCCGCCGCCTTCGACATGCGCCTGATCTGGCACGACGTCTTCGACCAGGCCCCCGCCGACGCCCCGCCCGCCGAGCGCGTCGAAATGGACGACCTGCTGCGCCAAGCCGATTTCGTCACCGTCCACACCGACCTCAACAACAGCAGCCGCCACGTGATCGGCGCCCGCGAGCTCTCGCTGATGAAGCCGACCGCCTACCTGATCAACACCAGCCGCGGGCCGACCGTCGACCAGAAGGCGCTGCAAGCCGCGCTGGAGGCGAACCAGATCGCCGGCGCCGGCCTCGACGTGCTCGAACAGGAGCCGCCCGACCCGGACGAGCAGATCGTCAATCTGCCCAACGTGATCACGTTCCCCCACATCGGCACCGCGACCGAGGAAACCCGCCGCCTGATGCGCGAGATGGCCGTCGAGAACCTGATCAGCGTCCTCGAAGGCCGCGAGCCCCCCGCCATCGTCAACCCCACCGTCCTCGGCTGACGCCGCGCCCGCGCCCCAGGCCCTAGCCTGTAGCAGCGCGCGAGCGGGAAGGCGGAGCAATGCCGGAGACGGAAGCATTCGGCGGGCGGATCGGGCGGACGTTCCGCGAATCGGCCCCGTGGTGGCCCGAGCCCCCCGATCACGGCGACCGGCCCAACGTGGTGATCATCCTGCTCGACGACCTCGGCTACTCGCACTTCGGCTGCTACGGCTCGACCATCGCCACGCCCAACATCGACGCGCTCGCCGCAGGCGGGCTGCGCTTCACCAACTTCCACGTCACCCCGATGTGCTCGCCCACCCGCGCCGCGCTGCTCACCGGGCGCAACCCGCACACCGTCGGCATGCGCGCCATCGCCAACTTCGACAGCGGCTTCCCCCACCAGCGCGCCCGCATCACCAGCCGCGCCGCCACCATCGCCGAACTGCTCCGCGCCGAGCATTATGCCACCTGCGCCGTCGGCAAGTGGCACCTCAACCCCGTCGAGGACGCCTCCGCCGCCGGCCCCTTCGACCACTGGCCGCTGCAAAAGGGCTTCGACCGCTTCTACGGCTTCCTCGGCCCCGAAACCGACCAGTTCTACCCCGAACTGACTTATGACAACCACCACATCGACCCGCCCGCGGCGCCGGAGGACGGCTACCACCTAACCGAAGACTTGGTCGACCAAGCGCAATCGTTCCTGCGCGACCACCAGTCGATCTATCCGCACCGGCCCTTCTTCCTCTACTTCGCGCTCGGCGCGACCCATGCTCCGCACCAAGCGCCGCGGGAATACATCGAGAAGTACCGCGGCAAGTTCGACCGGGGCTGGGACGCGATCCGCGAGGAGTGGTTCGCGCGCCAGCTCGAACTCGGCGTCGTCCCGCCGGACACGCAGCTCGCGCCCCGCAACCCCGGCGTCAAGGCGTGGGACGATCTGTCGGACAACGCCCGCTCGTTCGCGGCGCGCTTGCAGGAAACGTTCGCCGGCTTCCTCGAACATACCGACGCCGAGATCGGCCGCTTGGTCCGGTATCTCGACGAGTCCGGGCAGCTCGACAATACGCTGCTGCTGGTCCTCGCCGACAACGGCGCAAGCCAAGAGGGCGGACCCCAAGGCGTCTCCGATTCCGAGCGCACCTTCAACCAGCTGCCCGAAGATTTGGACGAGGTGCAGTCGCGGCTCGACGAAATCGGCGGGCCGCGCAGCAACTCGAATTTCCCCTGGGGCTGGGCGCAGGCGGGCAACACGCCGCTGCGCTGGTACAAGCAGAACACCCACGGCGGCGGCGTCCGCGTGCCGCTGATCGCGCATTGGCCGCAGGGCATCGCCGATCGCGGCGGCATCCGCCCGCAGTTCCACCACGTGACCGACGTGCTGCCGACGATCCTCGACGTGATCAGCGCTGAAGCGCCCGCGGTGCACCGCGGCGAGCCGCAGATTCCGATCGCCGGCTCCAGCCTGCGCTATGCATTCGAGCAGCCGGACGCGGAGTCGAACCGCCGCGTGCAGTACTTCGAGCATTTCGGGCACCGCGGCATCTGGATCGACGGCTGGAAGGCCGTGACTTGGCACCCCCGTGGCGAACCGTTCGATGATGATCAATGGGAGCTGTACGATCTGACGACGGATTTCTCGGAAACCAATAACTTGGCCGCCGAGCATCCGGAGCGGCTGCGCGAGATGATCGACGCTTGGTGGGTCGAAGCCGGCAAGCATGGCGCGCTCCCGCTTGACGACCGCGTCGGTGAGCTGCTCGCACCGTCGCAGCGGCCGGGCGGGTTCCACGAAACCGGACGCTACAGCTACCGGCATCCGATCTCGCACCTGCACGCCGATATCGTTCCGCCGCTGGACGGGAATTCTTGGACGATATCCGCCGATATCGAACGCGACGATACCGATGACGAGGGGGTGATCATCGCCTACGGCACGCTGTACGGCGGATACAGCTTCTATATCCAGGCGAACCGCCTGCACTTCCACTACAACGCGCTCGGCGCCCATGCCGATATCGCCGCCGATGCGGAACTCCCGGCCGGCCGCTGCACCGTCGCGGTCACAATGCAGGGCGGGGGCATCCGCCGACCGGGTGAGGCGGTGCTGCTGCTCGATGGCGAACAGATCGGCAGCGGGACGGTGCCGATGCAGACCCGCAGCCAGCTCGCCAGGGGCGGGGACATCGGCGCGGATCGCCTCTCGCCCGTGGCTGATACGTATGATCCGCCGTTCGAGTTCAGCGGCAGGATCCGCCAAGTCGACGTCGAGATCCACTCCGGTCAAGCCGCGCCCGGGGATGCGCAGGCGCGGGCCGGCGCGATCCTCGGCAGGCAGTAGGGCCCGGCGGCATCAGCCGCGCAGTTGGGGCGCGACTTCGGCGGCGAACCGTTCGCAGACCTCCGATTCTGGCTGGGACGGGTCGAGTGCGCCGGGGCGCAGGATGAAGCGGTCGATGCCGAGCTCGATCAGCTCGCCGAGCCGCTGGACGCAGTAGTCGGGCGGGCCGAAGACGCCGAACTCGCGCCCGAAATCGGCGGTCACCGCCGCCGCCTGCGCGCTGCCCGGGCGCCCGTGCTCGTGCATGTCGTAGGCGTCGTGGATGTCGTGCAGCACCCGCCGCTGCGATTCGCTGGCGGGGCCGACGATGCTGCCGTACATGTTGGAGAAGCGGGCGAAGAGCGAGACGGTCGATTCGCCGAGGCGCAGCGCCTGCTCCGGATCGTCGTGCGTGATCAACGTGAGGTAGGCGGCGTAGGGCATCTCGGGCGCGAGCCCGGCTTCGCGCCGCGCCTCGCGGGCGAGCTCCATCCCCCAACTCAGCCGCTCGACATCCGCGCCCACGTTGAAGCTGATCCGGTCGGCGTGGCGGGCGGAGGCGGCGATCACGCGCGGGCCGGTCGCGGCCACGTCGACCGGCACCTTCTCCGCGACTTGGCGGATCCAGCGGATGCGGCTGGCGTCGGGCGTGTCGGCCAGGCCGAGCGCCTCCGCGCCGGCATCGCCGCCGGCCTCGTCGAAGGGCACGTCGTCGCCGCGCAGGTAGCCCTGCAGCTGTTCGAGGTAGCGCTCGAACGGGCCGACGGCGTGCGGCGCGAGGCCGAGGTGGGCGAGGGCGGAGTCGCCCCGCCCGATGCCGAGGTGCGCCCGCCCGCCGCTCTCCGCCTGGATGCTGGCGATCGCGCCGGCGGTCACGGATGCGTGGCGCGTGTAGGAATTGGTCACGCCGGTGCCGAGCTGGATGCGGCTGGTCGCGTGCGCCGCCAAGCCCATCGCCACGTAGCAATCGCCCGCCAAGTTCTGGCTGTCGACGTAGACGATCCCGTCGAAGCCGAGCTCCTCCGCCCGCACGGCCTGCTGCACCCCGTTGAACATCCCGCTCGCCATGTTCGCCGGCGCCCCCGCCCCCATCGTCCAGAATTCAGCCATCGTTCCACCCTCCGCTATTCGCGTGCAGGCAATGCTAGCCGCTGCGCATTCCGCATATATGTACTATCGTGCGGCCAAGCGAGGAGCGCCCGATGGCCGAGCCCAACTTCGACAACCGCACCCTCTTCCACGGCGACAACCTCGCCTTCCTCCGCGGAATCAACTCCGAATCGATCGATTTGGTGGCGACGGACCCGCCCTTCAACAAGGGCAAGGATTTCCACGCCACTCCAGACTCCCTCGCCGCCGGCGCAAGCTTCCACGACCGCTGGAGCTGGGAGCGGGACATCGAGGGCGAGTGGGAGGACGCCATCAAGGACGACTGGCCCGCCGTCCAGCAGGTGATCGACTCCGCCAATACCGCCTGGGGCCGCGATATGGGCGCGTTCCTCTGCTACATGGGCGTCCGCCTGCTGGAAATGCACCGCACCCTCAAGCCCACCGGCTCCCTCTACCTCCACTGCGACGACACCGCTTCCGCCTACCTCACGATGCTGCTCGACGCCATCTTCGGCCGCAAGAACCGCCGCAACATCATCAAGTGGTGCTACACGGGGCCGGCGAACGTGAAGCGCTGGTACCCGCGCAAGTCCGACAGCATCCTCTTCTACGCCAAGGACGACAACGCGACGTTCAATGTCGACGCGGTGCGCGTGCCCTACAAGCCGGGCGTGACCGAGAAAGCGAAAGGGTCGGGCAGCGCCGCGATCTGGAAGGAGGGCCACGACGAGGAGCGGATCGCCGAACTCGCGCGGGTCGGCAAGGTCCCGCAGGATTGGTGGACCGAGGAAACCAAGGGCTTCAGCCCCGTCGGGCGCTCCGGCGAGAACACGGGCTATCCCACGCAGAAACCCGTGGCGCTCTACCGCCGGATCATCGAAGGTTCGTCGAACCCCGGCGACGTCGTGCTAGATCCGTTCTGCGGCTGCGCGACCACGTTGATCGCCGCCGAGCAGGCCGGCCGCCAATGGATCGGCATCGACCTCTGGGACGAGGCGCTCCAAACCGTCCGCGACCGCGTAGAAAAGGAATGCCAAAACCTCTTCGGCGGCGATGTCCTCTACAGCGAAGTCCCGCCCAACCGCACCGACGAAGGCGAAACCGCCTCCCCGCCCCTCAAGTCCAAGACCAAGTCGCGCCCGATCGAGCCGCCCGGCCCCAGACTGACCCGCGACGAGATGATCGCAATCCTGCTCGACCAGCAGGGCGGCATCTGCGCCGGCTGCGACCGCGCCTACGACGACCCCCGCATCTGGCACCTCGACCACAAACTCCCCCGCTCCGAAGGCGGTGCCAACCACATCAGCAACCGCGCCCTCCTCTGCCCTCCCTGCAACCAAGTCAAATCCGACAAGCTCACCCTTACCGGCCTCCGAGCCCTCAACAAGAAGAACGGCTGGATGGCGTCATGATCAAGCCTCCCTGCGGCTGCGGTGGCAGCGACTCGACGACATCTTGGATTCGTCGGCTGTTCCAGCGCGACCCGTACCTCTATCGGCTCAGCGACAACGCCAAGGCCGGGCCTACGCCAAAGCGATTCGACGTGGAAATCAGAACAGGGGAAAACCGTCAAGAGTGGTACGAGCATAAGACCGGAGAAGACTATCCGAACGAGAACCCTCCATTGCCGTCATTCTCAGGCGAGATTTTCCAGAAAGGGACACCACCTGACAACGGTTCACCGGGATGGGTCATTTGGCGAGAGCGAAAGGATGGCAGCGGACGCAGCGAGGCGCTGTGCTGGTGTGGTCGCTGGATCGATCCCCGCGCGGAAGATCAGAAGCTGCGCTACCAGCGGGTCTGGCGGGACTCCCGTGTCGCGGAGGAGTTCGCACGTCGCCTGCGCTATGGGATCCCGCAGGCATGGGAGTGGGCCGCCGCCGGGCTGTTCATCACCGCTGAGGTAGTGGTCACCGCCGTGATCGTCAGGTTCGGGTAGACTCCATTATGTCGCGCTGCTAGGCTGGGGCAAGGGAGGCGATGATGTCCAGCGAACTCGAAAGATCCCGGGAACGGCTCGCGGATGCAGTGCTGCGCATCGTGACCACCAGCGGTGGGACAGACGACCCCTCGCTGACGCGAGTGGCGAGCGAGGCTCTTGAGGAGATCATCGGGTACCCAAGCGCTTTCGAGCCTGTCGATCGGCCGTTGGGCTTCACGGTGTCGTTCGAGCAGCTGACAAGAAACGATGTGGCAGCAGTCGTTTCCCACTACGGGGTCGAGGTCGGCCGCGAAACGGTGGACCGCCCGTGCGGGGGAATGGGGGTTTTCGGTGATGCTCGATTTCAAGCAAACGTGGCACGGCACTACCGCTGGTGGACAGACTGCTTGAGGATCGCAGGCAAGCAGGCATCTGTGATCCGCGATGCCGAGCAGATCGCCGAAGAAGCGGAATCTGCACTTCAAGATCTGGTGATCGGGAACCCCCGTGCATTCAGCGGGCGCTCTCTGGCTGCTCAGCGCGTTCGTGCTTGGTCGGCCAGAACCGAACGTGGTGGCGTCAAGAGGCTCATTGAGGCCCTCGCAACGGAGCCCCTTTACCCGCCAACTGCTGTATGGAGTCGATAGTCACATCCTCGCTACACCGCTGCTGGCCTGCGGTCTTTGCGGAGGGCGTTGACGGGAGCGACTGCCGCGTCCGTCGTCATCTCGGCGATCGTGGCGGCATTCGCCTGAACAGGAAGCGCCACCAGCCGGGAGCGAATGCGGTGTAGACCAGCTCACCGCCGGGCGGTGCCTCCTTCGGGCGCGAAAACAGGTGCCGCCACCAGCCGGGAGCGAATGCGCCGTAGACCAGCTCACCGCCGGGCGGTGCCTCCTTCGGGCGCGAAAACAGGTGCCGCCACCAGCCGGGAGCGAATGCGCCGTAGATGATCTCGGTGCCGGGTGCCGCTCCCGCAGAGCCAGACTCGGCTTGCGACGGGGTTGCGTCGCGGGGCGGGGCGTCCGTGCCGCCGATTTGCTCGCGTGTGGCCATCGGCTGTTTCCTCCGGTGCGGTGATTCTACGCCTTCGGCCTGCGGTGGGGGGTTACGGGAGGTCTTCGGCTACTACGCCGTTGGCGATGAGCTGGGTGATTTGGGCGTCGTCGTAGCCGTATTCGGCGAGGACTTCGCGGAGGTGTTCGCCGAAGGCGGGGGTTTGGCGGGCGGCTTTGTATTTTGCGCGGCTGAATTGGACGGGGGCTTCGGGCATGGTGTAGGGGCCGACGGCTTTGTGGTCGGCGGTGTAGACGAAATTGTTGGCTTGGGCTTGTTCGCTTTGCATGGCTTCTTCGAGGCTGACCATTTCGGCGTTGGGGATGCCGGCTTCGTCGATGCGGGCCTTGAGGTCGGCGGCGGTCCATTCGCGGACGGCGCCGCGCAGTCGGCGGCGGAGGGCGTTGAAGTGCTCGCGGGGGTCGTCGGGCATTTCCCAGCCGGGTTCGGCGGAGGGGTCTTGGACGCCGAGCGCGTCGAGCAGGCCGGCCATCGCCCTGGGGGTGGAGCCGAGCGCGAACCAGCGCCCGTCCTTGGTCTCGTAGAGGCCGTTGATCTGGATCGCGGATTGGCCGCGGCGGCGGTCGGAGATGTCGCGCGGGTGCGGGCGTTCGTCGTCGATCCAAGCGGGGAACTCGCGCTTCCAGGAGTCGACGGCGTCGAAGATGCTCGCGTTGGCGTGCTGGAGGACGAGGCCGGCCTGGTAGAGGGAGGTGGCGACGTGCTGGCCGCGGCCGGTGATCTCGCGTTCGTAGAGCGCGGAGGCGATGCCGAAGGCGAGCAGGGTGCCGGCCATGAAGTCGGAGGGGAAGGCGTCGATCAGCTGGGGTTCGGCGCGGTCGAAGTTGGCGCTGGACATCGTCATTCCGGATGCGGCGGCGGCCTGGAAGTCGGCGCCGCCGTCGTTGCCGAGCGGGCCCTTGGTGCCGTAGGCGGAGATTTCGGCGACGATGATGCGCGGGTTGTCGGCGGCGAGCGATTCGTAGTCGAGCCCGCGCCTGGCCAGCGCGCCTTGGCGCATGTTGGAGACGACGACGTCGCTGCTGAGGGCGATGCGGCGGGCGAGGGCGGCGCCTTCGGGGTGGGCGAGGTTGATCGGGACGCCGCGCTTGCCGCGGGCCTTGATGATGTAGTGGCGGCCCTCGCCGGGGATGATGGTGCTGTTGAAGCGGGTGGCGTCGCCGCTGATCGGCTCGATCTTGACGATGTCCGCTCCGCCGTGGGCGAGCAGCTCGCCGGCCCAGGGCCCGGCCACGAACAATCCGAACTCGACGACGCGCACGCCCTCGAAGAGACCCCGCCGTTCTTCGCCCATCGGACTGCTCCCGCCCGCGCCGGTCGTTGGGGCAATGCTAGGGAAATCGCGGCGGCGGCGTACTCCCTATCCTGCGGGCGCGGAGACCGGGAGGACCAGATGACCACGTCGGAAGAGTTCGGGGGCCGGATCGGGCGGACGTTCCGCGAGTCGGAGCCGTGGTGGCCGGAGCCGTTCGAGCACGGGGATCGGCCGAACGTGCTGGTGATCCTGTTCGACGACATGGGGTTCTCGCATCTGGGCTGCTACGGGTCGACGATCGCGACGCCGAACATCGACGCGCTGGCGGCGGGGGGGCTGCGGTTCACGAATTTCCACGTGACGGCGCTGTGCTCGCCGACGCGGGCGTCGCTGCTGACGGGACGCAACCACCACACGGTGGGGATGCGTTCGATCGCGAGCTACGACCCGGGCTACCCGAACATGCGGGGGGCGATCACGAAGCGCGCGGCGACGCTGGCGGAGATGCTGCGCGACGAGCATTACGCGACCTACTGCGTCGGCAAGTGGCACCTGAACCCGGGCGAGGAATCGTCGGCGGCGGGGCCGTTCGATCACTGGCCGGTGCAGCGGGGGTTCGATCGCTACTACGGCTTCCTGGGCGGTGAGACGGATCAGTTCTACCCGGAGCTGACGTACGACAACCACCACATCACGCCGCCGCGCACGCCGGAGGAGGGCTACCACCTGACCGAGGACATGGTGGATCAGGCGTCCGGCTTCCTGCGGGATCACCAGTCGATCTACCCGCGGCAGCCGTTCTTCCTCTACTTCGCGCTGGGGGCGACGCACTCGCCGCACCAAGCGCCGGCGGAGTACATCGAGAAGTACCGGGGCAAGTTCGATCAGGGCTGGGACGCGGTGCGGGAGGAATGGTTCGCGCGGCAGCTGGAGCTGGGCGTGGTGCCGGAGGGGACGCAGCTGGCGCCGCGCAATCCGGGCGTGGAGGCGTGGGATTCGCTTTCGGCCAATCAGCGCAGCTTCATGGCGGCGCTGCAGGAGGCGTACGCGGGGTTCCTGGAGCACACGGATGCGCAGATCGGCCGGCTGATGGACTACCTGCGCGAATCGGGGCAGTTCGAGAACACGCTGGTGCTGCTGCTGGCGGACAACGGGGCGAGCCAGGAGGGCGGGCCGACGGGGGTTTCGGACACGGCGCGGCGGGCGCAGCCGATGCTGGACGATCTGGAGGAGGTGCAGTCGCGGCTGCACGAGATCGGCGGACCGAGGTCGTCGCCCAACTACCCGTGGGGCTGGTCGCAGGCGGGCAACACGCCGCTGAAGTTCTACAAGCAGAACACGCACGGTGGCGGGGTGCGGGTGCCGCTGATCGCGCATTGGCCGGCCGGGGCGGCGGAGCGCGGCGGCTTCCGGCGGCAGTTCCACCACGTGAGCGACATCGCGCCGACGATCCTCGAAGTGGTCGGCGCGGAAGCGCCGGCGACTTACCGGGGCGAGCCGCAGCTGCCGATTTCGGGCACGAGCTTCCACTACGCGCTGGAGCAGCCGGAGGCGGAGACGCGCAAGCAGGTGCAGTATTTCGAGATGCTGGGCCACCGCGGCATCTGGATCGACGGCTGGAAGGCGGTCACGCGGCACCAGAAGAACGACGACTGGGGCGACGACGAGTGGGAGTTGTACGACCTCTCGACGGACTTCTCGGAGACGCGCAATCTGGCTGCGGAGGAGCCGGAGCGGCTGCGGCGGATGATCGATGCGTGGTGGATCGAGGCGGGCAAGTACGGGGTGCTGCCGCTGGACGACCGCTCGTTCCAGATCGGCGGGCCGAGCCCGGCGCCGGGGGCGATCCACGAGGGGCTGAAGTACCGCTACACGGGGGCGCTGTCGCACATCCCGTCCGAGGTGGCCGCGCCGCTCGGGCTGGGGGAGTGGAGCATCACGGCCGAGATCGAGACGGCGGCGGGCGACGAGGGGGTGATCTACTCGCGCGGCTCGCTCTACGGGGGGATTTCGTTCTTCGCGCGGGGCGGGAGGCTGCACTTCCTCTACAACGCCTTCGGGAGCGAGACCGACATCGTTTCCACGAGCGAACTGCCGGCCGGCCGCTGCACCGTTTCGGCGTCGATGCATGGGGATGCGCCGGGCGCGCCGGGGCGGGTCTCGCTGACGATCGACGGAGCGGACGCGGGCGGGGGCGAGGTGCCGTTCCTGGTCCGCGGCTACGGGGCGCGGGGGGCGGACGTGGGCAGCGACCGGCTTTCGCCGGTGACGAAGAGCTACGATGCGCCGTTCGCGTTCGAGGGCAAGATCCACTCGGTGGAGATCGAGATCGCGCCGTTCGACAAGACGTCGGCGGCCTACGCGGAGGCGCGCGCGAAGTCCCGCGCCACCTACGCCACGCAGTAGGGACGCGCCGGCATGTGCGCCTGCTGCGTTCCGTCACGCCGCGGAGGCGGGAGCGTCCGGCCCGCGGCGCGTGCGGAACCCGATCGGATCAGCCGGGACGGGATGGCGGAGATCCCGGGCGGCGTCTTCCGGATGGGATCGGAAGACCCGATGGCTCAGCCGGGCGACGGCGAATCGCCGGTGCGCGAGGTCGAGCTGTCGCCGTACCTGATCGACGCCTGCGCGGTCACGAACGACGAGTTCGCGGCGTTCGCGGCGGAGACGGGCTACAAAACGGAAGCCGAGCACGAGGGCTGGTCGTTCGTCTTCGCGGGGCTGCTGCCGGAGGATTTTCCGCCGACGCGCGCGGCGCAGGATGCGCCATGGTGGCGCGCCGTCGAGGGCGCGTGCTGGCATCGCCCTGAGGGCGAGGGTTCGGATTTGTCGGAGCGCGGGCGGCATCCGGTCGTGCATGTGGCCTGGCAGGACGCGGCGGAGTACGCGGTCTGGGCGGGGAAGCTGCTGCCGACGGAGGCGCAATGGGAGCGCGCGGCGCGCGGCGGAGCGGACGCCCGCTGGCATTGGGGCGACGAGCTCGAGCCGGGCGGGCGGCAGATGATGAACGTCTGGCAGGGCGAGTTCCCGATCCGCAACACGCTGGCCGACGGCTGGCTCGGCACCTGCCCGGTCGACGCCTTCCCGCCCAACCCGTTCGGCCTGCACAACATGGCGGGGAATGTCTGGGAGTGGTGCGCAGACTGGTTCGGTCTGCCCGAACGCGCGCCGGGCCGCGACCCGGGGGGCCCGGCTTGGGGCGACGCGAAGGTGGCGAAGGGGGGTTCCTTCCTCTGCCACGCGAGCTATTGCGCGCGCTACCGGCCGGCGGGGCGCATGGCGATGCCGCCGGAAAGCACGGCGAGCAACTTGGGCTTCCGCTGCGCCGCGCCGCTCTGACGCAAGCGTTCCCCGCCTTGCAGGCTGCCGGCTACTCCTCGAGCAGGAGCAGGTCGCCAGAGTCGTCCTCAGGGTCGCCCGCGACCGCCCCGACGATGGATTCGACGTAGAGGGCGATGCCGGCGGCGGTGAGGTGGGCGCCGTCGTAGGTGAGTTCATCGGTGCGCTGGTCGCTGATTCGATGCCAGTCGAGGAGGACGACTTCGGGATGCTTCCGCGCTTGTTCGCGGAGCATTTCGTTGACCACGGATTCGAGGGCGCTCAAGCGCCCGTGCCGGCCGCGGAACTGGGTGGTGAGCACGATGAGGCGATCGACGCCGCGGGCGGCCTCGCGCAGGCGCTCGAAGTCGGCGGCTTCGAGGAAGTTCCAGCCGATGCCGTGGAAGATCACGACGCTGCGCGGGCCGCCGCGTTCGAGGTGGTCGTGCAGCGCGGCGATGCTGCCCCGCGCGGTGCGCGCGCCGAGCGCGTCGACCTCGATGCCGGCCGCACGGAGGGCGCGGGCCGCGCCGGCCATGACCGAATCGCCGATCGCGAGCGGGGGGCTGCCGTGGATGATCCCGAGCACGCGGGCGGCCGGCTGCGTCGCGGCGGCAAGTTCCGGGCTGAGCTCGAAGCGATCCTCGCCGCGGCGCAGGCCGTACTCGCCGCGCCCCCAGGTCCAGCGGGCCGGGCCGCCGTCGGGCGCGGGTCCGAGCTCGAATGCGGCGGGCAACGGGACGACGGCGCGGGCCGGCTGGCACGACACCGCGCCGGCGGGGCCGGCCCAGGAGACGCAGGCCTCGCCGACGGGGGCGATCTCGATTATGGCGCAGGGAGCGGCGGTCGGGCAGGGCGCGCGCAGTACTTGGCCGATGCGGATGTGCGCGAGGATGTCGTCGCCGTTGATCTCCATCAGCCGGTCGAGCGTGATGCCGAACGCCGCGGCCAAGCGGAACGGCGTGTCGCCGGGCAGCACGGCGAACTCGACCAAGGGATGGTCGGCGCCGGGCGGTTCGACCGGCGGCTGCGGCGCGGGCGCGACGGCGGGTTCTTCGGCGGGTTCTTGCTCTTTGTCGGGCGCGGAAACGGCATCGGGGGCGTCCGGAGCAGACCGCTCGATGGGTTCCGGTTGGGCGGGTTTCAGCGGGAGGGCGGCGGCCGAGCCGTCGGTGCGCGGTGCGATTTCGGTGCGGGTTCCACCGGACCCGGCGGCCGGCGACGGGGCGCTCGCGGCCGCGGCGGAGGCCGCCGGCGCGATGATCTGCAGCGGGGCCGCGCCGCCCGCGCCGGCGGCCGGCGGATGATCGGCGCGCTGAGAGGGAAACGCGAAGAAGCCGGCGGCGGCCGCGGCGATGACCGCAGCGGCCGAGCCGGCCCAGACCGCGCGGGGGATGCGCACGCGGCGGAGGCCGAACTGCCGCCAGAAGCGTCCTTCGCGGGCGGGGCGCTCGATCCATTCGTAGCTGACGGCGGCGAGCACGAGCGTGATCGCGCCGCCGGCGGCGAGCAGGCCCGGGCTGGCGTAGGCGATGCCCTGCTCCCATTCGAGCGCGATCAGCACGGGCCAGTGCCAGAGGTAGATCGCGTAGGAACGCTCGCCGAGCCAGCGCAGCGGACGCGCGGAGAGCGCGCGGGAGACGAGCCCCCCGTTGCGGGCGGCGGCCGCCACGGCAGCGACCGCGGCGGCGGAGAGCGCGAGCAGGCCCCACGGGTACATCCACGCATCGGACTCGCGGGCGGCGACCATGATCCATGCGACGGCGGCGAGCCCGCCTGCGCCGAGCAGGTCGAGCGCTGCACCGGAAATGCGGCCCCAATCGCGCCGCCACGGCTTCCAGTGGAGGCCGAGCAGGACGCCGAGCAGGATCGTGAAGGCGCGCGCATCGGAGCCGAAGTAGACGCGCGATGGATCGGCGCCCGGTTCGTAGAGGATCGCCATCCAGATCAGCGAGGCGAGCGCCCCCAGCGCGACGAGCCAGGTGAGCCGGCGCAGCCAGCGCGCTCCGGCCAGCCGCAGCACGGCGAAGAACAGCAGCGGCCAGAGCAGGTAGAACTGCTCCTCCACCGCGAGCGACCAGAGGTGGCGGAGCTGCGACGGGCGCTCGAACTGATCGAAGTAGGAAACGTCGCGCAGGATCAAGTCCCAGTTGGTCAGGTAGGCGGCGGCCGCGACGACCTCGCGGAGCTGATCGAGCAGTTGGTCCTGGTAGACGGCGGCGGCGAAGAGGGTGGTGCCGATCAGCAGCGCCGCGAGCGCGGGCAGCAGGCGCTTGGCGCGGCGCTTCCAGAAATCGGCGAGCGCGATGCCGCCGGCGCGCTCGCGCTCGGCGACCAGCAGCGCGGTGATCAGGAAGCCCGAAACGACGAAGAAGACGTCGACGCCGAGGAAGCCGGCGGGCAGGAAGGCGACGCCGGCATGGAAGAGCACGACGGCGGCGACGGCGAGGGCGCGGATGCCGTCGAGCCCGCCGAGCCAGGGCACCTTCGCATCGCCGGCATCCGGCGGATTGGCGCGGGACCGCCGCACCGGTGGATGGCTCATTCCCGCACTCGATCCGCCCCGTACCGCCGGCAGTCGCCCGTAGACTACCAAGCGAACCGGGCGCGACCAGATGGAGGCGGCCATGGCGGCAACGCTGAGCGACAACGGATTCACCTACGACGCGCTGGATTCCTGGGAGCAGCTGCCGGACGGCGTGCGCTTGGTCGAGACGCCCGGCGTCGCCGTCGCGCCGGACGATTCGGTGATCCTGCTCACGCGCAATACCGAGCATCCCGTCATGCACCTCGCGCGCGAGGGGGAGTGGCTCGGTTCGTGGGGGCAGGGCGTGTTCACCGACCGCGCGCACGGGGTCTGGATCGGGCCCGAGGGGGACATCTGGTGCGCGGACGACGGGACGCACATCATCACCCGCTGGTCGCCCGAGGGCGAGCTGCTGCAGACCATCGGCGACAAGGAAGCGCCGGCCCCGATCTGGTCGGGGCTGCCGTTCAACCGGCCCACGCACGCGGCGGTATCGCCGCGCACGGGCGACATCTTCATCACGGACGGCTACGGCAATTCGCGCGTGCACCGCTTCTCGGCCGACGGGGCGCACAAGCTGAGCTGGGGCGAGCCGGGCATCGACGCGGGCCAGTTCATCCGCCCGCACAACATCGCGATCGACGAGGACGGCTTGATCTACGTCGCCGATCGCGAGTGCCACCGCGTCCAGGTGTTCAGCGAATCGGGCACGTTCGTGACGATGTGGAACAACATCCACCGGCCCGACGGTCTCACGCTCGCGCCGGACGGCAACATCTACGTCGGCGAACTGAACGCGATTCCGGGCATGGAGGGCGCGCCCAACCTCGGCCACCGGGTCAGCATCTACGACCGTTCGGGCAACCGGCTGGCGCTGATCGGGCATCCCGACGAGGGCGAGGAGGACGGCAAGTTCATCGCCCCGCACGGCATCGCCGTGGATAGCCGCGGCGACGTCTACGTCGGCGAGGTCAGCAATACGATCGCCGGCGCCCGCCTGGGCCGCGAGCCGAAGTCCCTGAAGAAGCTCGCCCGCCGTCCCTAACCGCGAGCCGCCCGCCACACCGCATCGAAGTCGATCGCCAAGCCGGGGACTTCCGGGCCGACCGGCAGGACGCCGGGATCATCGAGGCGTTCAACCGCGGTGCCGGGCCGCACGACATGCACGGCCTGCTCGAACGGATCGACCATCCAGCCGACGCGTGCGCCGGCGGCGACCCACTCGCGGACCTTCCCGACCTGCGCTTCCACGCCCTGCGAACGCGAGCGGACCTCCACGACGAATACCGGGACGATCCGCGGGTACTCCCTGCGGATGCCGTCGGCGGGGCGGCTGGCATTGAGTTCGGCGACCTGCTCGGGCGAGAGCCAAGCGGCGTCCGGGTCGCGGACGACCGGCAGGCCGGATTCCGGATCGGGATTCCCGGTCGCCCAGCCCTGGCCGCAGCCGGTGGCCTCGCCGCCGTCGTGCTGCTTCTGGAAGAGCCACATCTGGCCGAAGACCTCGACGTTGGCGCGGGTGCCGATGTTGTCCTTGACGGCTGAGATGACGAGCTCCCCCCTGCGACCGCGCCCGACCTTGCGGCCGGGCAGGAGCCGGCCGAAAAGTTCGAGCAGATCGTCGGTCAGCGGTTCATGCGCCGGGAATTCGACGACCAGCTCGGGCGAACGCTCGCCGACGGCCGGTCGCTCGGCGGCTGGTGCTGAAACCATCTCGGCCTCCGGCGTCCGCGATAGCCGCGGCGGGGGTCAGCGGTTGCGGTCTTCGTAGGTTTCGAAGAAGCGCTGCTTCACGGCTTTCTGGTTTTCGTAGATGCTGCCTTGGGCGGGGGCGGGGGGGAGCGGGAGGTAGGCGGGGACGCCGGTCTGGCGGGGCTGGACGACGTGTTCGCCGGCGCAGATCAGGCCTTCGTAGGCGTCGAGGCCGAGCTTGCCGAGGCCCATGATCGGCCAAGCGTCGGCGGCGGCGTAGCCGTAGAGCAGCAGGCGGCGCTGGTTTTCGGAGCGGTTGAGCGCGCTGCCGTGCATGATCCGGACGTGGTGGAAGCTGACCGAGCCGGCCGGGCCCTCCAGCGAGACGAGGTCGCGGTCCATGTCCCAATCGAAGTTCTCCGGCTCGACGGCGCCGGTGAAGTAGCCGCCTTCGGGGTGGTGGTGGTCGTAGATCGGGCGCTTGTGCGAGCCGGGCACGACCAGCAGGGGGCCGTTGACTTCGTAGCAGTCGTCGAGCAGGACGCCAGCGGCGAGCAGGTCGTCGTTGGTGTGCGGGTAGAAGGGCCAGTCCTGGTGCCACTCGACGGGCGCGCCGTATTCGGCGGCCTTCATGTTGAGCTTGTCGTTCTGCAGCCGCACGTTGGGGCCGATCAGCCTGGTCACGACGTTCATCAGGGCGGGGTGCTGGGCGAGTTCGCGGAAGAAGGGCCAGTGGGAGGAGGGCGACTTGAGCCGGCGCACGCGGGGTTCTTCGGGGGAGTGGGAATCCTCGAGGTCGTACTGCGCGTTGTGGTCGGTGAGGCCGGCGGCCTCGGCGACGATGCGGTCGGTTTCGACGCGCAGGGACTGGAGCACGTCGTCGGGCAGCAGGTTGGGGATCAGGAGGTAGCCGTTTTCGTGGTAGAAGGCGACCTGTTCATCGGTGATGCCGGCCGGATCGGCGGCGTTGGCGGGCGGCGAGACGGTCGCGGCGGCGACGGGCATGGCATGCTCCCTGGCGCAAGTTCGGGCTTCTCCCCGTCATTCTAGGGAAAGAGCATGCCCGGCTGGTTCGATTCAGGGGTGACTTCGATGTCGACGACTTCGTAGCGGGGGTCGTCGGGGAGGTTGCGGAAGCTGATGTGGAGTTCCTGCCAGTAGACGTTGAGGATGCGGTGGGGGTCGGCGTCGGGGTCGTGGCGCTCGTAGACGAAGGGGTTGCGGGCGGTGGTTCCCATCTCCAAGGCGCGGGTGATCGCCAAGAGCAGGGCTTCCACGTTTTCCCCTTCGGCGTACAGCCTTCTGTATGCCGCTCGTGCACGGTCGGAGAGGAGGTAGAACGGGTTGTGTTCCGGGTCGGGGATGACCATCGCGGGGCGGCTTGCTGCGCCTGCTCAGTCGCGGATGTAGGGGAGGCCGGCGGCCAGGGCCCGTTCTCGGGCTTCCCATTCTTCTGTGGTCATGTTGAGGGTGTCGTCGAGCATCTGCTTGATGTCTTGGTCGGCCCATTCGGCCATTTCGGTGCGGTCGACGATTGCGCCGGGGCCGGCGGTGCGGTAGGCGCGCTGCCAAGGCGCATTGCCGTTGGGGCGGGGGACGACGGTTTGCGGGTGGTTGGTGACGCGGAAGTAGGCGGTGATCACGATGGCCGATTGCAGCCAGTGGGAGAAGCGGATGGGGAGCTCGGGGTTGGCGGGCGGCGGGACGGGGCCGTCGCCGATGGTGCAGGTGGTTTCGAGGGCTGGGACACGGGGGCCGTGCTCGTGGGCTTCGATCTGCTCGTCAAAGAGGGGGCGGCCGTAGTCGCGGAGGTGCTCGGCTTGGGCGTGATAGCAGGCTCGGTGCAGCTCGGCGCAGTTGAGGGGGGCGCCTTGGTTGGCGGCGACTAGGAGGAGGTAGTCGGCGATCCGCTGGATTGGGACGGGGTGGGCGGTTTCGGGGAAGGCGGAGCCCGAGTCGAAGACGGTCGGCACGGCCTTCCCCTTGCCGGGCTCGTAGGCGGGGGCGGATTCGGCCTTGGCTGCGGTGGTCATCGGGGGCTCCTGCCTGCCATTTTAGGGGAAGGCGGTGGCGGGGGGGTTAGTCGGGGTAGGGGGAGTCGGCGGGTTCGCGGTAGAGGTCGTGGACTACGGGGAAGCGGTTTTCGCGGGAGAAGATGACGCGGATGTCGCTGTGCTTGAAGGAGTAGAGGGGGCGGCCGTCTTCGGTCGTTTCAGGGAGTTGATGGACCTTCGGGGTGGCGACGTCCATGGAAAACACGGGCGTCTGCATCGTGATGCGGAAGCGGCCTTGTTGACCCGGCCCCATCCGCTGGTAGGTGGCGTAGGCGCCGGGCGTCATCCGGTAGTGCGTGGCGTCCTCGGGGTGGGGGATCACCATGACTGGGCGCGTTACGGGCAGACGGCGGGCGCGGGGTCGAACTCGAACGTGTCGTCGAGCCAGCGGCCCAAGCGCTGGAGGAGGTCTGCGGGGATTTCGCCGTGATGTTCCCAGTCCAACTCTTGCCAGGGGACGGTGAACATGTCCAGGCTGACGAGGTCCATAACGTAGACCGGGCCGTAGCGCTTGAAGATGTCGGCGATGGCGGCGTGCTGGCCGGGTTCGGGGAGTTCGGGCGGGGTGGGGCGGGAGGGCGGGATCGAGCGATCCTCCCATTCCTGGTAGCGGTGGTAGATGGCCGGCAGGGTGGCCGTGCCGCCCCAGGCTTCGATCCGCTCGTTGAACAGCGGGCTGCCGGAGCGGCTCCAGTAGAGGGCTTGGGCGCGGCTGCAGAGGGCTTGGAGCTTGAGGTGGGTGAGGCTCGTGCCGGCCTTGGCGGCGAGGTGGAGGAAGTGCTCGACCACGTCATCCAGCGGGATCGTCGTTGCTGGCGACGGCTCGGTCATCGGGGTTGCGGTGGTCATCGGGGGCTCCTGCTTGCCATTTTAGGGGAAGAACATGCCGGGCTGGTGTGATTCGGGGGTGATTTCGATGTCGGTGATTTCGTAGCGGGGGTCGTCGGGGACGTTGCGGAAGCTGATGTGGAGTTCCTGCCAGTAGACGTTGAGGATGCGGTGGGGGTCGGCGTCGGGGTCGTGGCGCTCGTAGACGAAGGGGTTGCGGGCGGTGGTTCCCATCGCCAAGGCGCGGGTGATGGCCCGGAGCAGGGCGTCCACGTTTTCCCCTTCGGCGCACAGCTTTCGGTATGCCGCTCGTGCGCGGTCGGAGAGGAAGTAGAACGGGTTGTGTTCCGGGTCGGGGATGACCATCGCGGGGCGGCTCGCTGCGCCTGCTCAGTCGCGGATGTAGGGGAGGCCGGCGGCCAAGGCCCGCTCTCGGGCTTCCCATTCTTCGGTGGTCATGTTGAGGACGTCGTCGAGCATCTGCTTGATGTCCTGGTCGGCCCATTCGGCCATTTCGGTGCGGTCGACGATTGCGCCGGGGCCGGCGGTGCGGTAGGCGCGCTGCCAAGGCGCATTGCCGTTGGGGCGGGGGACGATGGTGTGCGGGTGGTTGATGACGCGGAAGTAGGCGGTGATCACGGTGCCGGACTGCAGCCAGTGGGAGAAGCGGATGGGGAGCTCGGGGTTGGCGGGCGGGGGGATGGGGCCATCGCCGATGGTGCAGGTGGATTCAAGGGCGGGGATGCGGGGGCCGTGCTCGTGGGCTTCGATCGGTTCGTCGAAGAGGGGGCGGCCGTAGTCGTAGAGGTGCTCGGCTTGGGCGTAGTAGCAGGCTTCGTGGAGCTCGGCGCAGTTGAGAGGGGAGCCTTGGTTGGCGGCGACTAGGAGGAGGTAGTCGGCGATCCGCTGGATGGGGACGGGGTGGGCGGTTTCGGGGAAGGCAGAGCCCGAGTCGAAGATAGTCGGCACGGCCTTCCCCTTGCCGGGCTCGTAGGCGGGGGCGGATTCGGCTTTGGGCGTGGCGGTGGTCATGAGCGGGCTCCCTTGCGGGGGCAGTGTACGGGGTTAACGCGCGGAGGGGGCTCCGTTGGGAGCCCCCTCCGAGGTGGGTGCGACTGCTCTTCGGGGGGGTTAGCCGCCGATGAAGAGGGTGTCGTACTGGCGGATGATGAAGTTGTTGGTGCTGCCGGGGATGGGGCCGCCGGCGGCGTCGGTGGCGTAGGGGACCCAGCGGCCGACGCTGCGCAGGTGGAGCGAGTCGGCGCCGCGGTTGCGCAGCACGCTGAACACCGCGTCGGCGTTGCCCGTCTGCTCGCAGGTCCAAGTCGCGTAGTCCCCGACGTCCGTCTTCGAGAGGCAGGAGGTCGGGGTCGCGCTGATCGACTGCGCATCGCTGGTGGTGTCGAGGTCGTCGGTGTCGCTGACGGTGCCGGTCGCGCCCTGCGTGGTGGCGATCAGGATCACGATGCCGTTGCCCACGACGGTGCCGTTGAGGGTGGCCTTGCCGGTGGTGCCGACAGTCGTTGCCACGCCGGTCTTGTTGTCGGAGCCGCCGGGCAGGATGACGAGGTCGTTGGTGCTGCCGTCGGCGTTGCTGGCGGTGAAGGTGACCGAGGTGCCGTGGGGCACGGGTTTGCCGGCGGCGTCGTTGACGGTGGCGGAGATGGCGACCGAGGAGCCGATGGCGGCGCTGACGTCGCCCTTTTCGAGGTCGAGGCTGGCAGCGGGGCCGACGACGAGGAACGTCTCGCTGGCGCGGAGGCCCTGCGCGGTGCGCCTGACCGTGACGGTGTACTCGCCGGGGGTCAGCGGGCTGGTCGCAGGTGCCGTCACATCGATCAGCACCTTGCCTTGCGACTCGACATTGGCGTCGGAGCCACTGGTCGCCTTCTGGCCCTTCCCGATGGTGATCTTGGTGTTGTCGTTGAGGCGGCGGCTCATTTCGCGTCCGTCGGGGCCCGTGACCTTGTAGGTGAGCTCGTAGGTGTAGTCCTGCATCGGGTGCGAGGCGGGGTTGCCGCGGGCGTCCTCGGCGCTGAGGGTGAGCGTGATCGAGTCGGTGCCCTTGCTGCGGTCGGCCAAGGTGGTGTTGGCATCGCTCGGGTCGGCCTCACGGTTGAGGACGGTGCTCGTCGGCTTGGAGAGCGTGATCTTCTTGGCCGGACCGACGAAGACGAGGTTCCTGGGCGGTGCATTGAAGCTGCCGCCAGCGGCCGCGAGGACTTGGATGTTGAGCGTGGCCGCACCCGGCGTGCTCGGCGCCTTGATCCTGAAGGTCTCGCCCTTGGTCTTGTAGGCGGCCATCACAGTGTCTTCCGGGGAACCCGTGGGGGCTGCCGCCGTGCTCGGGCTGCAGGACGCACGGCCATTGTTCGCGAGAAGATCGTTGGGGCTGGCGGTGTCGCCGATGCCGGGGCAGTCGGAGAAGGTGGCGGTGCCGGTGCCTTCGCCAGTGCGGACCAAGGTGGCGACGATGGCCGCGATCTGGCCGCGAACGACGCCCTGCCCGGCCGCGTTGAGGATGTCCAGCGTGTACTCCGTTTCGTGGCTTACTGGAATCCTGTCCTTGCAGGCTTTGTTCCGGTCAGCGGCAGGGAGAGAAGCAGCGCCAACCTTGCCCGCGGCATCGCAGACGTTGGACGGCCTGAGGGAGACGGCGGTGATGGACGGCTGGACGCCGATGGCGAAGCTGATGCTGGCGCTGCTGTTGGTGCGCTCGCCGAGAGCCAAGTTGTCGGTAGAACCGGTGTTGTTGCGGACTCGACCGGTGCCAGACGTGGCAGGGCCCTTGTCATCCACCCAAGTCGCGGTTACGTCGTCAGTAGCATTGTTGCCACTGTCTTTGGCGAGTTGGACTTTGCCCGAGATGGTGTAGGTCGCGGTGGCGAGTTCGACGGGGATGGAGACGTCGATCTGGGTGTCGATGGTGCACATGGCGACAGCAGGCGAGGAACCGGTCGACGAGGCGTCCGCCCCGGCCTCGCAAACGAATTCGGTGGTCTGGGGGGCCTTGGCGTTGAGGTGGGCACCGGTGAGCACGTTCACCTGGGTGTTGGTGCCGGTCTGGAACTTGATGCCCTGACTGCCGGAGATGTTCAGTCTGGTGCTCGGGTCGAACGTCAAGCTGGTGCCCGACACGGACGCCTCGGTGATGCCGCCGTTGGACTGGTCGTCGGCGTCGGGCTGAATCGAGGCCCTGATGGTGACGAGGAGCCGCGGGGTGTCGCCCTTTTGGTAGACGCCATCGTTGTCGGCATCCCTGAGGGCGAGGCCGACCGTCCACGTGGTGTTGCCCGGGGTGGCGGCGCGCGCGGGGGAGAGTGCGACGGCGGCGGCCGCGAGGAGGGCGGCGACGAGGGCAAGCGCCAGGAGCGGCCGCCGGTGCGCGAGCACCTTCGAACATGCTTGGGTCATATGAGCACCGTTCCTTCTCCGCTGCGCGGGGCGCACCCCACGGCTCGGTTCCGCTGTCGGGCAGCATCCTACGGGCAATCGGCGGTAGCGCCAAGTCCCTGCGCCCGATCCTTTACGGAGGGGCAATAGTAAGGGAGGCCGTGCTTGGGCGCAGGCGGGCGGATTTGCGCGAGCCGCGCCGCCGCTGCCTCCCTCGCTGCTTTGCGGCGGCGCGCCGCCGTAGGATTGCTGCATGGGGCAACACTCTATCGCATGGGGCGGGCGGCGCTCGCCGGTGCTGGGTAATCGGGGCGTTGCGGCGGCGAGCCAGCCGGCGGCGGCGCGGGCTGGGCTGCGGATTTTGGACGCGGGCGGGAACGCGGCGGACGCGGCGGTGGCGGCGGCGGCGGTGCTTGGGCTGGTCGAGCCGACGTCGACGGGCTTGGGGGGCGATTGCTTCTGCCTGTTCCACGAGGCGTCGACGGGGGAGGTTCACGCGCTGAACGGGAGCGGTCGCGCGCCGGCGGGCTTGGCGCTGGCGGACGTCGCGGAGGGTTGGGAGCGGCAGGGCGTGCACGCGGCGACGGTGCCCGGGGCGGCGGCGGGCTGGGAGGACGCATTGGCGCGGCACGGGCGGATGGATTTGGCGTCGGCGCTGGGGCCGGCGATCGAATTGGCGGAGGGCGGGACGCCGATCACGCCGGTGATCGCGCGGGCCTGGGCGTCGCAGGAGGCGCTGCTGCGGGAGCAGTCGCCGAACGGGGGCGAGCTGCTGCTGGGCGGTCGGGCGCCGCGGGCGGGGGAGATTTGGCGCAACGCGGGCCTGGCGCGGACGATGCGGGATTTGGCGGAGGGCGGCGCGGCGGCGTTCTACGAGGGCGCGGCGGGGCGGGCGATCGCGGAGGTGCTGGACGGGCTGGGCGGCGCGATGACGGCGGCGGATCTGGCCTCGCACCGGTCGACCTTCGAGCCGCCGATCTCGGCGCGCTACGGGGACGCGACGGTGTGGGAATGCCGCCCCAACGGGCAGGGTTTGACGGCGCTGCTGGCGCTGCGGATCTTGGACGGGATGGGGATGCCGGAGCTGCCGGCGCGGAGCGCGGCCTGGGCGCACCGCGCGCTGGAGGCCCTGCGCCTGGCGTTCGCCGACGCGCGGGCGCGGATTGCGGATCCGGCGATGGCGGAAGTGCCGGTGGAGGCGCTGCTCTCGGAGGAATACATCGCGCAGCGCCGGGCGCTGATCGCGGAGGACGCCGCGCTGGAGCTGGCGGAGGCTGGGGCGCTGCCCGGTCTGCCCGGCGGTTCGGACACGGTCTACCTCTGCACGGTCGACGAAGACGGGAACGCATGCAGCTTCATCAACAGCAACTACGAGGGCTTCGGAACGGGGATCGTGCCGCGGGGCTGCGGCTTCTCGTTGCAGAACCGCGGCGCCGGGTTCTCGCTCGAGGCCGGGCATCCGAATGCGCTGGCCGGCGGGAAGCGGCCGTACCACACGATCATGCCCGGAATGCTGACGGATGCCGAGGGCCTGATCGGCCCGTTCGGCGTAATGGGCGGCTGGAACCAGCCGCAGGGCCACGCGCAGGTGGTGATGCACTTGGTCGACCGCGGGCTGGAACCGCAGAACGCGATTGATGAGCCGCGCTTCTCGATCTACCGGGATCCCCCGAACGGGGAGGTCTGGATCGAGGAGGGCTTCCCCCTCGAGGCGATGTCGGAGCTCGCGCAGATGGGGCACCCCGTGCGCCCGGCGGCGGGGGCGGTGCGGAATCATGTGGTCGGGAAGGGGCAGATCATCGCCAAGGATCGGGAGACGGGGACCTGGTGGGCGGGGAGCGATGGGCGTGCGGACGGCTGCGCGATGGCGCAGTGAGCGATGGGTAGGATTGGGGGAGGAGGCGAGATGGCTAAGACGGTCAACCGCTTGGCGCTGCAGCAATCGCTGGTGCGGAACGGGCTCGCGGAGGATCCGGCGGCGGGGAACGTGGCGGATGATTGGGGCGACGAGATCGACGCGGTGACCGCGGATCTGGTCACGAAGGATGATCTCGATGTCTTCGGGCAGCAGTTTCTCGCAGCCGTAGACCTGCGTTTCGAGAAGATGCAGGCCGAGATGAACGAGGGGCTCGCCAAGCTGCGCTTGGACATGGAGACCCGGGATCGCGAGCGGGCCGAGCGGGAGTCGGAGTGGTGGCGCCTGCAGCAGGAGCGGGACGACGAGCGCCAGCGCGAGCAACAGGCGCGGGACGACAAGTGGCGCGCGGACCAGCAGAAGCGCGACGACGATTGGCGCAGGGAGCAGCAGGAGCGGGAGGACAAGTGGCGTGCGGAGCAGCAGAAGCGGGACGAGGCGCGGGAGAAGCGCGATGAAGAGTGGCGCAGGGAGCAGCGGAAACGGGACGACGCGGCGCACGAGCGCGAGGTGGCGGCGGCCAAGGCGGCATCGACGCAGACGTCGAGAATCCTGTGGGCGATCTTCGGTGTGGGGGCGACGCTCGGGACGATCTTCGGCATCGTGATCGCGGTCACTTAGCGCGCCGAGCCGATGCGGGACAGCGGCGGGCGCGCCGGCGGCTGCGCGATGGCGCAGTGAGGGATGGGAGATTGGGTAGATTGGCGGGGAGAGGGAGGAGCGCGGGATGCAGCACGAAACCGATGCGGAGCGGCGGATGCGCGAGCGCGAGACCCATTGGCAGCGCCGCTGGGACGAGCGCGAACGCTCGTGGCAACGGGAGCGGGAGCACTTGGAGCGGATGGCGAGCTTCAAGCTGGAGAGCGCGAAGTGGCACGCCGAGCGGGAGCGGGAGCAGTTGGAGTGGGTGGCGAACTTCGAGCGGGAGAGCGCGGAGCGGCGCTTGAAGCATGCGGAGTGGCTGGCGAACCTCGAGCTGGAGAGCGCGGAGTGGCGCAGGAAGCAGCAGGAGCGCGCCGCAGAGGTGGCCAAGGCGAGGTCGAAGGCGACGTCGAAGATCCTGTGGGCGATCTTCGGTTGGTACACGGTGATCGGGGCGGTCCTCTGCATCGTGGCCGTGCTCACGTAGCCGGGCGGGTAGGATTGAGGGAGGAGGCGGAGATGGCGAAGACGATCAATCGGCTGGCGCTGCAGCAGTCGCTGGTGCGGAACGGGATCGCGGAGGATCCGGCGGCGGGGAACGTGGCGGATGATTGGGGCGACGAGATCGACGTGGTGACCGCGGATCTGGCGACGAAGGAGGACCTCGATGTCTTCGGGAAGCAGCTTCTCGCGGCCGTTGATCTGCGCCTCGAGAAGATGCAAGCCGAGATGAACGAGGGTTTCTCCAAGCTGCGCTTGGACATGGAGACCCGGGACAAGGAGCGGGCCGAGCGGGAGTCGGAGTGGTGGCGGCTGCAGCAGGAGCGCGATGACAAGTGGCGCGCGGATCAGCAGAAACGCGAGGACGATTGGCGCAAGGAGCAGCAGAAGCGCGATGACGCCCGTGAGAAGCGCGAGGACGATTGGCGCAAGGAGCAGCGGGAGCGGGATCTGGAGGCTTCCAAGGCGGCGTCGAGGATCCTATGGGCGATCTTCGGCGTGGGGGCGACGCTCGGGACGATCTTCGGGATCGTGATCGCGGTCACTTAGACCGCGGGGGCGGGCGGTTTTTTCGGGAAAGCGGGCTGAAACGACGGAGCGGCCGCCTTGCGGCGGCCGCTCCGGGCCGTGTTCGCCGGTTGCGAGGGGCTAGCCGCGGGGGAGGCCGAGGCCGCGGGTGGCGATGATGTTGCGCTGGATTTCGCTGGTGCCGGCGGCGATGGTGCCGCTGACCGAGCTGACGTAGCCGCGGGCGAGGCGGCCCTGCAGGGCGGCGTACTTGTCGCCGTTGCCCCAGAGCCCGCCGTGCAGGCCGAGCAGCTCGACGCCGGTGCGGGCGATGCGCTGGCCGAGCTCGGAGCCGAACAGCTTGGCCATCGAGGCTTCGTGGTTGGCGACGACGCCCTGGCTCTGGAGGTGGACGATGCGGTAAGCCATGTAGGTGCCGACCTCGACCTCGATCATGCGCTCGGCGAGCTCGTAGCGGAGGTGCGGGCGCTGCTGCAGGAAGCGGGGCTGCGCGGCGGCGAACTCGGCGATCTCCTCGACGGTGCGGCGGCCGCCGGCGAAGGCGCCGATGCCGGAGCGCTCGAAGTCGAGCGCGACGGCGAGGTGGTACCAGCCGCGGTTGACGTCGCCGACGACGTTGGACTTGGGCACGCGGACGTCCTCGAAGAAGACTTCGTTGAAGCCGTGCCCGTCGGCCATGTTGATCAGGGGGCGGACGGTGACGCCGGGGGCGTCCATGCGGAGCATGAACATGGTGATGCCCTTGTGCTTGGGGGCGTCGGGGTCGGTGCGGGCGGCGAGCCAGCCCCAGTCGGCGCGGTGGGCGCCGGAGGTCCAGATCTTCTGGCCGTTGATCACGAAGTCGTCGCCGTCGGCGACGGCGCGGGTCTGGAGCGAGGCGAGGTCGGAGCCGGAGCCGGGCTCGGAGTAGAGCGTGCACCACCAGGAGTCGGCGTCGGCGATGCGCTGGAGGTGCTCTTCCTTCTGGGCGTCGGTGCCGTAGAGCATGAGCGAGGGGCCGACCCACTGGACGCCCATGTTGGCGCCGGAGCCGGGGGCGCGGTGGTAGGCCATCTCCTCGGACATGATGCACTGCTGCCAGTGCGGGGCTTCGAGGCCGCCGTACTGCTCGGGCCAGGCCATGGTGAGCCAGCGGCGCTTGGCCATTTCGGTCTGGAAGTTGCGGAGGATCGGGAAGGTGTAGTCGTCGTAGCCCTCGCCGGCGGGGCGGGAGCCCCAGTCGCCGGGCAGGTTGTCGCCGATGAACGAGCGCACTTCGCCGCGGAACTCGGCCGTCTCAGCGTTGTCTCGGAAATCCATGCCCGCGTCCCTTCGCCGCGCGGGGCCGCATTCGGATCGCGGCCCGGCACCGTCCAGTCTAACGGAGCGGGGCGGGACGCTTGAATCGGGCGCGGCGGTGATAATGTGTCAACAAGGCGGCGGCACGAGGACGGCGGCACGAAGCGGGAGAAGAGCGCTGGAACGTCGGCTCCGCCTGCGCGGCGATTCAGATCGAGTCCGGAGATTGATGCGCGACGGCGCGCTGGCGGTCGCGTGCGCGCTGGCGGCTGCGGCAGCCTCAGCCTGCATCTTCGGCTCGGAGGCGCGGGAGGATCGCGACCTCTCCCAATCGTTCGCGCAGCAGTCCGGGCAGGCGCAGGACGACGGCGCAGCCGGGCAATCGGCCGATCAGGGGACTGCGCAGTCGGCGGAAGCCTCCGCCGGCGGCGCGGCCGGGCAGGCCGATGCGGCAGTGAACGGCGGCGCGGAGGGGGATTCCGGGGAGCAGCAGGCGACGGCTTGGCGGATACCGCGGGCACCGCCGCCCCCGCAGCACTTCCTCGAGGACCTTTCGGTGCCGCCGGAGACCCCGCTGGCGGCGGTGCAGCGGTTCTTCCACCTGATCGAGCACGAGCGCTACGAGGACGCCTGGAGCGGGATCACGCAGGAATCGCGGGACGTGGTCCCGCGCGACGCCTTCGCGCAGCGCTACCGCGACATCGCGGCGGAGGCGACGATCCGCGGGGTGAGCTGGGCGGTCGACTGGCAGGGCGACGCGGAGGCGCGCAGCTTCGACGTGATCCTGCGCTACCAGACGACGTTCTACGGGGAGATCGAGGAGCGGGTCGGCGCGCTCGTGTTCGCGCAGCCCGACTACGTCGTGCACTGGACGCCGGACCTGATCTTCGACGGGCTCAACGGGCGGGGCTACCTGATCCGCAACAACATCATCGCGCCCGACCGCGGCCGGATCCTCGACCGCAACGGGACGCCGGTGGCGGAGGACCGCGGCGTCGCCATCGTCGGCCTCTACCGCGAGGCGATCGACGAGGGCGAGGAAGCGGAGGTGATCGCGTTCTTCACCGGGCGGCTCGGGCTGGCCGAGGCGGAGGTGCGCGGGCGGTTGAACAGCTCGCTGCCGGCGTCGCAGTTCGTGCCGGTCGCCTCGCTGCCGATCGACACGCCGCAGGCGCTGCTGGATGAATACCAGACGCTGACGCACCTGGGCATCCTGCTGCGCTTCGAGCCGCGCCGCTACTACCCCTACGGCGATTCCGCGGCCCACGTGATCGGCTACCTGCAGGAGATCAACGCGGAGGAGCTGGCGGTGCGCTACGGCGACGGCTACCGCTCCGGGGACCTGGTCGGGCGGGACGGGATCGAGCGCAGCTGGGACGAATCGCTGGCCGGGCGGCGCGGCGGGCAGCTGGTGATCATCGACGCGAACGCCTGGCCGGTGCGGGTGATCGCGGAGCGCAAGGCGGCGGCCGGCTCGGACATCAGGCTGACGCTGGACATCCGCGTGCAGCAGCTGGCCGAGCAGGCGCTGGGCGAACAGCCCGGCGCGGTCGTGGCGCTGGACCCGCGCGACGGCCACGTCATCGCGATGGCCTCCTACCCGCGGATCGACCTCAACGACATCGTGGACGGCTTCACGCAGGAAGAGGCGGACCGCTATTTCAGCGACGAGCGGCAGCCGTTCGTGAACCGCGCGCTGCAGCAGATCTACGCGCCGGGCTCGACCTTCAAGACGATCACGCTGGCGGCGGCGCTGCAGGAGGGCGGCTTCGCGATCGACGACCGCATCTCCTGCCCGGCGCTCTGGAGCGCCGTCGGCCAGGAGCCGCTGCGCAACTGGAAGACGGTCGACCGCGGCCCGATGCCGCTCTCGCAGGCGCTGGCCGAATCCTGCAACACCGTCTTCTACGAGATCGGGCTCTCGCTCGACCGCCGCGATCCGGCGCTGCTCTCGCGGGTCGCGGGCGGCTTCGGCTTCGGCCTGCCGACGGGCGTGGTCGGCCTGCGCGAGGAGGCCGGCGTGAACCCCGACCCGGACTGGAAGCGGGCCAACCGCGGCGACCGCTGGTACACGGGCGACACGCTCAACTCGAGCATCGGGCAGGGCTTCGTCGCCGTCACCGCGCTGCAGATGGCCAACGCCTACGCCGCCATCGCCACGACCGGCGTGCTCTACACGCCGCTCGCCGTGATCGCGGTCGAGCCGCCCGGACTGGACCCGCTCCCGCTCGAACGCCGCCGCATCAGCGTCCTGCCCGTCTCTTCCGAAACCCTGGGCGATCTCCAGCGCTCCCTGCGCGACGTCGTCGGCCAGCCCTACGGCACCGGCTACCTGCCCTTCAGGGACAGCGCGCTGGAAGTCGCCGGCAAGTCCGGCACGGCGGAAGACCGCGTGATCGACGTCCAGAGCATCGCCAGCGTCGAAACGGCCGGCGACGAAGCAGAGGAAGATGCGGACGGGGAATCGGACACGCTGCAATTCGAGGATGAGGAGGAAGAGCCGGTCGAGCCGGCGGAGGTCGCGCCGCCGGCCCGCCAATTCAGCACGCACGCCTGGTTCGCCGCCTGGGCCGACTACCAGAATCCGCGCCTGCTCGTCGTCGTCGTGCTCGACGACGGCGCATCGGGCGCGGACAACGCGGGGCCGATCGTGCGGCAGGTGCTGGAGGGCGCGCTCGGCGGCGGCTTGGTCGAATAGGGATGCTGCGCGTCCACTTCCGCCGGCTCGTGGCCAAGGCGCTGGAGGAGATCCCCGACGCGCTGGCCGAACGGATGGAGAACGTGGTCGTGCTCGTCCGCTCGCGCCCCTCCGACGAAGACCTCGCTTCCGTCGGCCTGCGCCCGCCCGACACCCTGCTCGGCCTCTACGTGGGCCAGCCGCTCACCGCGCGCGGCACCTATGGCAACACGCTGCCCGACCGCATCTACATCTACGAAGAGCCGATCCTCGAGGTCTGCCGCACCCGCGAAGAGGTCATCGAGCAGGTCCGCGAGACCGTGCTGCACGAAGTCGCCCACCACTTCGGCATCGACGACGACCGCCTCGACGAGATCGGCATCGCCCCGGCCCGCGACGCCCATTTCCACGGCCAGCAGCGCCACGACCCGTTCTGACCCGCCTCCGCTATTGCGCCATCCAGCCGTTCCGGGCATTCAGCTTGCGCAAGCCGGTCAGCGTGAGGGTGTTGCCCTTGACGTTGTTGCACGGCGGGCAGAGCAGCGCCCGGTTTGAGATGTGGTTCGCCCCTCCTTCCGAACGCGGCTGCTTGTGATCCAAATGCCAGATCCGCGGATCGTCGTAGCGCCGGTCACAGCCGGCGCAGAGGCCGTCCTGCTCCGCGATCAACAGCTCGATCATCTGCGCCCGCGTGAGCTTCGGTCCGGGCGGCTCGGGCGCGCGCCGTCTGCGCTTCGACGCGAGCGGCGGCGCGGCGGCCATGCCGTCGTCCGTTCGCTGCGGCGGTATCTCGGAATATCGGACGTCCCCGCCGAACATGTTCTGGCATTCGGCCTCGACCCGGGCCCGGGCGATGTCGAGGGCTTCTTCCCACAGGTCGATCCCGATCCAATTGCGCCCGGCCTGCTCCGCGGCGATCAAGGTGGTCGCGCAGCCGCAGAACGGGTCGAGCACGACATCGCCCGGGTTCGACGAGGCTTCGATGAACCGGCGGTACAGCGCGATCGGCTTCTGCGTCGGGTAGCCCGTGCGCTCCTTCTTCGTCGCGCGCGAAATGTGGGTGATCACGTCCCGCGCCGCGACCCCTTTCGAATCCTTCAAGTAGGACTTGCGCCGCGGGACCCCGCCCTCTTCCTCCGGCCAGTGGATCCGCCCTTGGGCATCGAGTTCTTCGAGGCGTTCGCGGGTGAACCGCCACGCATCGCTTCGGAGCCCGCGCCACTCGAACGAGTGGACCGTCCCCTTGAGGCCGCCGCCCCGAAGCGGCGCGGTCATGTAGCGGCCGCGGTCGTCGGAATGCACGTACAGCCGATTGACGTAGTCCTTGTCCAGCGGGTCCCACTGCTCGTGCCACGTGAACTCGTCGCTCTTCGCGTAGTAGAGCACCGAGTCGTGGACGCGGGCGAAACCCTTGGCATCGCTGCGCCCGGCCGACCGTTCCCAGATCAGCTGGCCGCGCCTGTTGGAGCCTCCGAAGATCGCGTCCAGCATCATCCGCAGGTACGAGTCCGCCGTGTCGTCGCAATGCAGGTAGAGGCTGCCGGTCGGCTTGAGGATGCGGTGCATCTCGAGCAGGCGCACGCCCATGTAGCAGAGGAACGCGCCCATGTCCTTGCCCCATGTCCCGTTGGCGGATTCGATCGCGCCCCAGACGGTGGGCCAGTCGTCCTTGATTGCGTCTTCCCACTCGCCCTCGATGTCGTCCGCCCAGCTCCAGCGGTCGTGGAAGCTCGCGCCGGCGGCGAGGCTCTCGGGCGTGGCGTGGAAATCGCGGCCCTTGTTGAACGGCGGATCGGTCGCGACCAGATCGATGGTTTCCGAGTTGATCCCGCGCAGGAAGGCCAAGTTGTCTCCGCGGAAGAGCGCGCGATTGGGGATGTTGAGATCCGCCATGCCCGAAGGCTAACGCCGGCTGTCGGCCGGGCGGTTGAGCCAATCGGCGATGGCGCGCTCGGCGGCGGCGGGGACCAGTTCGGCGGAGCGGGACATGGCTTCGGCGATCGGCATGCCGTCGGGGGCCGCCTCCGCGACCGCCGCGAAGTCGGCCGCGGGCTCGCCGGATCGGCTGCCCACGACCGCCAGGCAGGGGGTGCCGGACTGGCCGGCGAGGGCGGCGACGCCGGCGGTTGCCTTGCCCCATGCGCTCTGGAAATCGAGCCGGCCCTCGCCGGTGATGACCAGATCCGCTTGGGCGATCCGCTCGGCGAGATCGATCGCGGCGGCGACCGCGTCGAAGCCGCCGACCAGTTCCGCGCCGCAGACGGCCGCCAGCCCCGCGGCGAGGCCGCCGGCCGCGCCGCCGCCCGCGAGCCCGGCGATGCGGACGCCGAGGTCGCGCTCGACGACGCCGGCGTAGTTGGCGAGCGCGGCGTCGAGCTCGGCGATGCAGGCGGGGTCTGCGCCCTTCTGCGGCCCGTAGACCGCGCTCGCGCCGTCCGGCCCGAGCAGCGGGTTGCGCACGTCGCAGAGGACTTGGATGCGCGCCGCGGCGATGCGCGGGTCGAGCCCGGCCGCGTCGATCCGCGAGAGCCGCGCCAAGGGGGCACCGCCGGGCGCGAGCGGCGCGCCGGCATCGTCGAGCAGGCGCGCGCCGAGCGCGGCCGCCATGCCGGCGCCGCCGTCGTTGGTGGCGCTGCCGCCGACGCCGATCAGGATGCGTTCAACGCCGGCCTCCAGCGCGTGCCAGATCAGTTGGCCGACGCCGAAGGTCGAGGCCCGCCGCGGGTCCAGCTCGCCTTCCCGCAGCAGCGAGAGTCCCGCGGCCGCGGCCATCTCGATCACCGCGGCGCGGCCGTCGCCGATCCGCCCCCAGCGAGCGTCGACCGGGGCTCCGAGGGGGCCCTCGACCCGCGCCGTCGAGAACCGCCCGTCGGCGGCGCGGACGAGGGCGTCGACCGTGCCCGGCCCGCCGTCGGCCAGCGGGGCGGGGTCGATCTCCGCATCCGGCAGGGCGCGGCGGACGCCCTCGGCGATGCAGTCGGCCGCTTCGACCGAGGCGAGGCTCCCCTTGAACTCCTGCGGCGCGACGAGGACGCGCATCGGGCGGCTCAGCTGCCGGCGATGCGGACGGCGGCGATGGCGATGATGAAGCAAGCCCAGAGCAGGCCGGCGAGCTGGAGCTTCCCGATCGTGGAGCGGACGCCGCCGAGTTGGATGCGCCCTGTCAGCCACATCCAAGTGCCGACGGCGAGCAGCAGTGCGAGCGCACCCCAGACGACGACCGGCATTGCCGCCTCCGGTCAGGCCGCGCCGTCAGCGCCGACGGCGCAGCCGTCGCCGCGGGCGCTTGCGGCCGACGTAGCGCGCGCCGCGGCCGCAGACGACGCAGGCGCAGGCGCGGCCCACGCACGACATCGGCCCGCCGCAATCCGGGCAGGGCCGGTCGCCCGGGCGATCGGGCCGGCGTTCATCGGGTGCGTTCCGCGGAGCGGTGATCGGCAGCGGCAGCTGCACGGGTCGCCGGAGCATCGGAGTCGGCATCTCGCACCTCGCAGTCCGCCGTGGGCGGCGCGTCGTTCGAGGCGATAATAGAACGCACGTTCCGATAGATCAAGCGTGCTGCTCCGTCCGCTATTCGGGCCGATCGATCCAGTCGACCATCTCGTTCATGCGCTCGCGCAGGGCCGAGTAGCGCTCGCTGTCGAACGCGACGAGGACGAGGATGAACATGACCGCCAGTCCGATTTCCGCCATCTCGGGCCTCCATTCCGCTGCGGGACTATGGTACTCCCGTGAGCGCGAGCAGGACGGGCCCGGTCGTGGCGGCGCTGACGCTGGGCTGCAAGCTGAACCAGGCCGAAACGCAGCAGGCCGCTCGGGAGCT
The DNA here is from genome assembly GCA_965205165.1 of Dehalococcoidia bacterium. Classification (GTDB taxonomy): domain Bacteria; phylum Chloroflexota; class Dehalococcoidia; order Bin125; family Bin125; genus CBDESM01. Next base: position 2,089,053 of record OZ242037.1, on the reverse strand, counting down.
CGAGGCGGCCGGCTGCACCGTCGTCGACCGCCCCGCGCCGGCCGACGCCTTCCTGATCAACAGCTGCACCGTGACCCATGTCGCCGACCGCAAGGCGCGCCGCCTGATCCGCCTCGCCGGCAAGCTCGCGCCCGGCGCGCCCGTCGTCGTCACCGGCTGCTACGCCGAACGCGACGGCGAGCGGCTGCACGATGAGCTGGGCGTGATCATCGTCGGCAACGCCGCGAAGCGCGGGGCCGCCGGCGCGGTGCTGCAAGCGCTCGACGGCGCGGAACGAACGCCGCGGGCCGAACCGGCCCGGGCCGGGCGCACGCGCGCCTTCATCAAGATCCAAGAGGGCTGCGACGACGTCTGCGCCTTCTGCATCGTCCCCTACGTGCGCGGCCGCGAGCGGGCCGCGCCGATCGCGGAAGTGGTCGCCGCCGCCCGCGAGCGCGAGGCCGAGGGCGTCCGCGAGATCGTGCTCACCGGCACCCAGCCCGGCGCCTACGGCCGCGACCGAACGGACGGCGCGAACGCGGCCCGCCTGATCCAGGCGCTGCTCGCCGGCACGGACATCCCCCGCATCCGCTATTCCTCAATCCAGCCGCAGGACCTGTCGCCCGAACTGCTCGCCTGCTGGGAGGACCCGCGCCTCTGCCGCCACTTCCACCTCGCGCTCCAGAGCGGCTCCGACGAGGTGCTGCGCCGCATGCGGCGGCGCTATTCGGCGCGCGGATTCCTCGACGCGGTCGAGCGCATCCGCGCCGCCGTGCCCGGCGCGGCGATCACCACCGACGTCATCGCCGGCTTCCCGAGCGAAAGCGAACGCGACTTCGAGCGCACCCTCGACGCCGTGCGCGAGGCGCGGTTCGCCGACATCCACGCCTTCCCCTACTCGCCGCGCGCGGGCACCTCCGGCGCGCGGCTCGAAGACGACGTGCCCACGCAGATCAAGCGGGAGCGGGTCGCGCGGCTGATCGCCGAGGGTGGAGCGCAGACCCGGCGCTTCCGCGAAGGCCGCATCGGCCGGATCGAGACCGTGCTCTTCGAGCGGGAGGAGGACGGCGCCGCGCGCGGCCTGACCGACACGTACATCCCCGTCCGTGCCCGGCGATCCGCAGGCGCGCCGAGCCTGGTCAACGAGATCTCCGCGGTGCGGATCACGGGCATCGAAGACGGCGCCCTGATCGGCGAGGCGGCGCGATGAGCGATCCAGCGGGCGAAGCGCCGGTCCATCCGGAGAAATTGCCGGGCTTGGTCGAAGCCCTGCTGCTGGCGGCGGAGGAGCCGCCGACGATCGCCGCGCTCGCCCGCGCCGCCGGGGTCCCGGCCGACGCGATCGAGGCCGCGCTCGACGCGATCAACCTGGAGCAGGGGCGCGGCATCCGCGTCCGCCGCCACGGCGAGACCGCGGCGCTGGTCACCGCGCCCGACGCGGCGCCCTACATCGCCCGCCTGCTCGCCCTGGAAACGCCCAACCGCCTCTCGCGCGCCGCGCTGGAGACGCTCGCCATCATCGCCTACCGCCAGCCGCTCACCCGCGCGCAAATCGAGCAGATCCGCGGCGTCGGCGCGGACGGCGCCCTGCGCACCCTGCGCACCCGCGGGCTGATCGAGCCGATCGGCCAGGCCGACGCGCCGGGGCAGCCGCTGCTCTGGGCCGTCACGCCCGGCTTCCTCGACCACTTCGCGCTCGGCGCCGTGACCGACCTGCCGCCGCTGGAGGGCGTCGAACCGCCCGCGCAGCAGGCCCCGCTGCCGCTCGACCCGGAAGCGGAGGGCAGCGAGCAGGCCCCGCTGCCGGAACCGGACGCCGAATAGCCGTGGCCGCCTTCGCCTGCATCCTCCACGTCGAGCTCGCCGTCCACGACGCGGCCTCGCTCAAGAACAAGCGCCGCGTCGTCCGCCGCGCCGTCGACCGCGTGCGCGCGAAGTTCAACGCGGCCGCCGCGGAGGTGGGCGAGCTCGGCGACCCGTCCCGCGCCGCGCTCGCCTTCGCCGTGCTCTCCAACTCAGAAGCACACGCCCACGCGCAGGCCCAGCACATCGCCGACTTCCTCGATACGCTCCCGCTCGACGCCGAAATCGGCGACATCTCGACCGAGACGATCCTGCTCTAACGCCCTGCTCTCAACTACTTGAATTCAACCTGTGAGAGTGCCGTTACAGCCGCCCCCTGCAGCCGCTCACGCGTCCTCGAGCGTCCAATACGCATTGGGATCATGGCGGCTCATGGCGACATGGCGGACATCGCCGCGCTCTTCCAGCAGGGCGAGCGACCGCAGGACGGTCGGCCTGGCCGAGCCGGTCAGCCCCACCAGTTCGCCCGTCCGCAGCCGGCCCGCCTGCTCGATGTGCTCGATGATTCGGAGCGCGAGCGGCGGCAGCCCCGACTCGCGAGTCCGCCCGCCGACCTGCGCCCGCAGGATCACGCGCACCGCGCCGTTCGGGAAGCGGATGTCGGGCGGCTCGCGCCCGCTCGATACCATCACCTCGTACATCCGCCGCAGCCCCTCGCCGCGCTCCTCCCCGTAGGACATCTCCGCCAGCACCCGCGCGATCCGCGGGTTCCGCGCCAGCCGCACGACCTCGCGCAGATCGCTCTTCGGCCGTCCGGCGGCGAAGCTGCCCGGGCTCGACACCTCGACGCGGTCGTCGAAGATCTCGAAGCGGATGTGATCGCCGAAGTTCGAATACGAGCGGTGGACGACCGCGTTGACCAGCGCCTCGCGCCAGACCACGCCGGGGATGATCGGCGACCAGGCGAACTTGCCGTCGGCTCCGAGCGCGCGGCGCTCCGGCATCAGCTCCGCGATCCCCGCCGTCGCCTCATCGAGCTGGACCGGCAGCGTCCCCTCGAATCGGTGGTCCACATGAACGCTCTGCTCGGCGCCGGATCGGCGTTCGGTCCCGATGTGGCGGATCACCCGGATGTACGCGGCCGGATAGGCCCATTGCGGACTCGCGCCGAACAGCAGCTGGGCGGCGGCGAATTGATCGCCGTCCGGCCCGCAGAGGCTGCGCGCGCGCAGCAGCTGCTCCGGGCCGCCGATTCCCAGCGCGCCGGCGAACGTGGAGCAGGCCTCCAAGTTGAGTTCGGTCCCGCCGAAGCGGGAAGCCGGCGTGGCCTCGAACGCCACCTCGCCGCGCTCGTAGAGCAGCGCCGTGCGCTCCGCGAAGGTCAGCAGCCGGTCCACATCGGCGATCCGCAGGTACATGTCGTCGGGGGTGCGCACGTGCAGTCCGGTCGACGGCGGCACCGAAATCACGTACAGGCGGCCCTCATCCCCCGCGGCCGTGATGCAGGGCAGCAGATCCGACTCGAAGTGCACTGGCGGCGCGGTCTGCTCGATCCCCGCGCGATCCCAGCGCCGCTGCGGGGCCGTGCGCGCCTCCACGCCCTCGCAGCGCCCGTCGTGCAGGCCCACCGCGATGATGCCGCCCTCCGCGTTGGCCATCGCGACCAGCGTCTTCGCCAGCCCGCGCTGGTCGATCCGCGCGCTCTTGCGGTCGAACCACTGATCTTCGGGCGCCTCCAGCAGCGTCGCGGTCAGGTCAGCGGGCGACAGCCTCCGCAACTGCTCGATCGCGGGAACCGGCATCCCTCACCTGCTCTACCCTACTCTCACAATGTAACACTAGAGTAGAGCATGAGCTCCAGCCTCAAGGCAACAGCCATTCTGCTGGCCTGCCCGAACGCACTCTCACATTGTTAGACTAGAGTGGGTGAGAGTGGCACCGCCCACAGATCGTGCCCCAGCGCCGCCTCGATCCGCACCGGAATCAGCTGGCCCGGCTCCGCCGTCCCGTTCGCGAAGATCAGCCCGTCCACCTCGGGGGCTTCGCGGTAGCTCCGACCCGCGAGGATCGGATCCCCGTCCTCGTCCGTCTGCCCCGGTTCGGATTCGACCAGCAGTTCCAGCTCGCGTCCAACCTGCGCCTCGTTGATCTCCGCCGAGATCGCCGCCAGCTCGGTCATCAGACGCTCGTATCGCTCCCGCTTCACCTGCTCCGGCACCTGATCGGGCATCTCTGCCGCCGGCGTGCCCTGCTGCGGCGAGAACGTGAACGCGCCCGCACGGTCGAAGCGGGTTTCGCGGACGAACTCGAGCAGCTGCCCGAACTCCGCCTCCGTCTCGCCCGGGAAGCCGACCAGGAAGGTCGTGCGCAGCGCGATGTCGGGCATCGCCGCGCGCAGGCGCTCCAGCGTCCGCGCCACCATCCGCGCATTGTGCGGCCGCTTCATCCGCCGCAGCACCGACTCCGCCCCGTGCTGCAGGGGGATGTCGAGGTAATGGCAGACCTGCGGCGCGGACGCCATCACCTCGATCAGCGCCGGCGTGACCGCGCCGGGATAGGCGTACATCAGCCGCAGCCAGCGCGCCCCGCTCTCCGCGGCCAGCCGCTCCAGCAGCCGCGCCAGCCCGTCGCGCTCGCCCCGTTCGACCGCGTAGGACGTGCTGTCCTGCGCGACCAGCACCAGCTCCTTGGCGCCGCGCCCGACCAGCTCCCGCGCCTCCGCGATCAGGTCGTCCGCCCCGCCGCTGCGGAACAGGCGCCCCTTGATGCCGGGGATGTTGCAGAACGTGCAGGGCCGCGCGCAGCCGTCCGAGATTTTCAGGTAGGCGGACGGCTGCGCAGGCTGGCCTGTCCCGCCGGCCGGGATGTCGCGCTCCACCTCGACCCCCACGATCCGCGCCGCCCGCCCGGCGATGGCGTCCCACGCCTCGATGCCGAGCACGTCGTCGACGCCCACGATCCCGCCCGCATCATCCGGCTCCAGCTCCGACCAGCAGCCGGTGACGACCAGCCGCTGGCCGTCGCGCTTCTCTTCTGCCAGCAGGCGCGCCGCCGCATCCGATTCCGCCTTCGCGTCGTCGATGAACCCGCAGGTGTTGAGGATCACCAGATCGGCGTCGCCGCGCCCGGACTCGACGGCGCCGCCCGCCTCCAGCCGCCGCGCGATCCGCGACGAGTCGGTCGTGTTCTTGGGGCAGCCCAGCGTGACGATGTGGTACCGCGTCATTGCCCATCTCCCGCGTCGCTCCCGGCGTCTTGTCCGACCGCGCCCATCCCGCCCTCCGGCTGTTCCGCGGGTTCCGGCGGGCCGGCGCTGACGACGACGAGGATCGCGTCCCCATTCTCGAGCAGCGTCCCCGCCGGCGGGTACTGATCGATCACCGTGTCCGGCGGCGCCGCGTCCGGCACCTGCATGATCACGAACGGCGCGCCAGTGCCGCGGGCGTAAGCCTGCGCGGCGAGGCGCGGAATGCCGGTCAGGTCCTCGAGCGGATCGGGCTGGATCGCGGCCGCCGCTTCGCCGGGCGGCGGCACCCGCGGCTCCGCCAGCCCGGTTACCTCCGGCTCCGTTTCCGGCTCCGGCGCCGTTGAACGGAGCGCGAACAGCGCGGCCACGCCGGCGACGAGGGCGAGCACGACCAGCGCCGCGATCCACGCCCCGAACGGAAATCGGCCCGAGAGATCGTCCCGCATCGGAGCGGGCCCCGGCGGCGCGCCGGCCGACGGCGGACGGTCCGGCTGCTCCGCTTCCGGCTGCGGCTCCAGCCCCGCGCCCGGCGCCGTCGGCTGGATCGGCACCTGCTCCAGAATCCGCGCAGCGTCCATGCCGAGATAGTCGGAGTAGGACGAGATGAACCCGCGCGCGAATGCCGGCGCGGGCAGCCGCTCCCACGCCTCCGCCTCGATCGCCTCCAAGTGCGGAATCGGAATCCGCGTCGCCTGGTGCGCCTGCCGCAGCGAGCGCCCGCGCCGGATCCGCTCCTCGCGCAGCTGCAGGCCGGGACCCGGCCCCGGGACATTCTCGAGCGGCGAGTCGGGCAGGCGCTCGACCGGATCGACGAACTCGGTCGTGTAGCCGCCCTGCGACGGCGCAAGCTGCGGGCCGCCGGGCTCGTCCGCGCTCACATCGTCACCATCGTCTTCAGCGCCGAGGGGTCTTCCCGCGCGAAATAGGCCCGGTCGGCCTCCGCCAGCGGGAAGCGGTGCGTCGCGATCGCGTCCAGCGCATCGAGCGACGGAATCAGCGCCGCCGTCCGCCGGAACTGGTCCGGCGTCGCGTTCTGCGTCCCCGTCAGCGACACCTCGTCGTAGTGCAGCGCGTTCACGTCCACGCTCGCCGTCGATCCCTTCACGAACCCGGCGAAGAGGTTCACCGAACCCTGCCGCGCCGCGAGCCCGAGCGCCGCCTCCGCCAGCCCGTCCAGCCCGACCGAGACGATCACGACGTCCGCGCCGGCGCCCTCCGTCGCCTCCGCGACCGCGTCCGCCGCCGCATCCGGCTCGACCGCGGCATCGGCCCCGGCCCGCAGCGCCGCTTCTCGCCGCGGAGCCGCGGGTTCGACGGCGACCACGGGGCCGGCGCCCAAGGCCCGCGCCAGCGCGACGTGGATCAGCCCCATCGGCCCCGCGCCCAGCACCGCGACCGAACAGCCGGCGCGGAAGCGGCACGACTCCAGCGAATTGAGCACGCACGCGGTCGGCTCGGTCAGCGATGCCCGTTGGATGTCCGCGCCAGCCGCCAGCCGCACCGCGTGGCCCTGCGCCACGATCGGCGCCGGCAGCAGCACCTGCTCCGCGATCCCGCCCGGCAGGTCGTAGCCCAGCGTCCGCCGCGCCACGCAGCGGTTCCGCAGCCCGCGCCGGCAGAACGCGCAGCCCCCGCACGAGATGATCGGATACACCGCCACCCGATCTCCGACCGCCAAGTCCGCCACCCCGGCCCCGACCGCGGAAACCACCCCCGCGAACTCATGCCCCGGCGCGATCCCCGGCTCCGCGTGCTTCTCACCGCGGAACACCCGCAGATCCGAAGCGCAGACGGAGGCCGCGGCGACATCGACCACCGCCTCCCCCGCAGCCGGCACAGGCGACGGCAGCTCGCCCACTCGAATCGCGCCCGGCCCCTCGAAGATCAACGCCCGCATCGCTCCCCCAATCGCGCTTTCATTGTAGCCGCTGCTCCGCAGCGCTTGCTCGCATCCCACTTCACGGCTTCCAACCGCTGCAATTCTTCAAGTCGCCCGCTATATGTCCTGTAATCGCGCCGGATGGAAGCTGTCGATGAATATAATGACGATCTCGCTGGGGCTTGGGGTGCTGTAGATGAAAGTGAAATCGTTGAACACCGCTACGCGTTCTCCTTCAGTATAGAAGTCGAGCACCGTCGCCTCCGCCGTCGTATCCTCGTGCTCCGGATTGACGGCGAGGGCGACTTCGCAGAGCCGGTAGTCGACGCGCTCTTCGTCGCTCATCCGATCGATCTGCGCAGCCGCACGGCCGGAGTAGGAGAATTCAATGCCGAGGATGCGACGTTCGGGCATCACAACCAGCGCATGCCGCCTGCCCGAACCTCTTCGGCGGCTTCCCGGACCGCTGTCGTGACTTCGGGAACGCGCAGGCGATCCAAGGCTCTTGCCCAGTTCGGCTGGTTCCAGCGCGATTCCGCCAGAAGGTGGTCCGGGAAAAGGCGCTGGACGAAGTCGCGGATCAGTTCCGGTGGAATCTCCCCGCCATGTTGTCCGGCAGCCAGCCAAACGCGGCACGGGTCGCTGAGATGGTCGAGGGAGTATTGCTCTCCTCCGCAGACGCCGAACATTCGTCGCCAGCTTGTCCGCAGCTCGTCTGCTTGGCGCATGAGCGGGAGATCCGCCCTGCTGCTCGGAACCGGCAACGGCCCTCGGCAATCCGCGAACGCTTCGTCAAGAGCGGGGAAGCGGGGGCCGGCCTCGTGGGCGAAAACCGGCTCAATGAAGAGCGGCTCGCCCCAGAGGGCGTAGAACTGGCCCTGCGCGTAGTAGCAGATCCGGTGCAGCTCATCGCTCGCCACGGCGACCCCGCAACGGTCGGCGTCCCAGAGCGCGAACCGGGCCGCTTCAACGACGGGGACTTGGAGAGGCACCCCCTCGGGCGGTTTGATGAAGACCGCGCGACTGCTCATGAGATGACTCGATTCAGCCGGCGATGGCGGGCTCGGGGCGGCGGGTGCGGGGGCGCTGTTCGCGCTCGGGGTCCTTGACCGCGTGGTAGTGGCGGAGCAGGCGGGACTTGCGGCGGGCGGCGGTGTTGGCGTGGACCACGCCCTTGCGGGCCGCTCGGTCGAGCGCGCTGACCGCCTCGCGCAGGGCGGAATCCGCCTCGTCCCACGATGATTCGGCCCGGCCGGCGTCGTCGATCGCCTCCAGCGCGGCGCGGACCGAGTGGCGCGCGACCGTGCGGATCGGCTTGTTGCGCATGCGCCGGCGCTGCGACGCGCGCAGGTACTTCTCGGCGGCTGCCTTGTTCGGCATCTGCGTCCTCCCGCGACGGCCTCCCGCGGACCGTCGCGGCTATCGTATCCGCGGGCGGGGGTGTCCGCAAACGTGTCAGGGCAAACGCTCTCTCCATCGTCGCCGGCCCGGCCGTTCCACCCGCCTCATGCGATCGGCCGGCGCTGGTGAGCCGCGCGGCCCCGACCGGCGGGGCGGCGGGCGTCCGGCGGCGGCTGTTCGGCGCGCGCCACGGCATCCTCGGCGCGGCGCTGCTCTTGGGCCTCGCCTTCCTCGGCAGCCGACTGCTCGGCGCCGCCCGCGCTGTCGTGATCGCCGACCAATACGGCGCATCCGTCGAACTCGACGCCTTCTGGGTGGCGATGCGGCTGCCCGACATCGTCTTCCAGCTGCTGGCCGGCGCGACCCTGGCCTCGGCCTTCATCCCCGTCTACGCGCGCGTGCTCGGCCAGCGCGGCGAGCGCGCCGCCTGGCGGCTGGCCAGCATCGTGCTCAACTGGGTGATGATCGGCACCATCGCGCTCGCCGCCGTCGTCTTCCTCGCCGCCGACTGGATCGTGCCGGCCCTCGCGCCCGGGCTGGGCGAGGACAGCGGGATGCAGGCCGAGGTGCGCCGCGAGGCGGTCTTCCTGACCCGCGTGCTGCTGCTCTCGCCGATCCTCTTCGCCGCATCGGGCATGGCCACCGGAATGCTGCACGCCCGCCGCCACTTCCTGCTGCCCGGACTCTCGCCGATGCTCTACAACCTCGCGATCATCCTCGCCGCCCTGCTGCTGCCCGAACGCTTCGGCGTCGAGGCGCTCGCGATCGGCGTCGTCGCCGGCAGCGGACTGCACCTGCTGGTGCAGCTGCCCGCCCTGGTCGCGGTCGGCGCCCGGCTGCGGCCGCGGCTGAGCACGACCGATCCGGATGTGCGCGAGGTGCTGCGGCTGATGGGCCCGCGCATGCTCGGCTTGGCCGCCGCCCAAATCAACCTCACCATCCTGACCTTCTTCGGCTCGCTCGTCGGCGACACCTCCATCTCCGCGCTCAACTTCGCCTGGCTGATCCTGATGCTGCCCGTTGGCCTGCTCGGCATCTCGCTCGCAACGGCGATCTTCCCGACCTTGGCCGAGCGGGCGGAGGAGGGCGGCGAATCCGCCGTGGCCGAGCTGGTCAGCCGCGCGCTGCGCTTCATCCTCTTCCTCAGCATCCCCGCCGCGATCGGCATGGTGCTGCTGCGCGAGTCGATCGTGTCGACCCTGCTCGAGCGCGGCGCGTTCGACGCGGCCGCGGCCCAGCTCGTATCGGACGCGCTGCTCTACTACGCGATCGGGCTGTTCGCGCACACGGCGATCGAAATACTCTCGCGCGGCTTCTACGCGCTGGGCGACACCCGCACCCCGGTCACGCTGGCGGTGATGTCGATGCTGCTGAATCTGATCCTCGCCGCGGCGCTGGTCGACCGGATGGAGCTGCGCGGGCTGGCGCTGGCGCTCTCGACCGCCACCATCGCGGAGGCGGTCGTGCTCGCGATGCTGCTGCACCTGCGCCTGCGCGGGCACCTGTTCAACGGCGCGGCGCTCGGTTCAATCATCCGCACGCTGATCGCCGCCGCCGTGATGGGCCAAGCCCTCTTCCTCGGTCTGTTCGGCCTGGACGAGCTGGGCTTCGCCGCCAACTCCTGGATCACCCTCGCCGCCGGCGTCAGCGGCGGCGCCGCCGTCTTCGTCCTCATATCGGCCCTCTTGGGCCACGCGGAACTCGCCGCCATCACCAGCCGCCTCACCCGCCAGCCAACAGCCTGATGCCGCAAGGGCCGAACTTCATTTCGTCGCTCAGCCCGATGCTCCCGTGCGATAGCATGCGCTCCATCCAACGCCGGAGAGCTGGGGAACACCGTGCTCAGACGACTGCTCAGCCGGTACCTAGAAGCACGCAGGGCGCACCCGCGACTGACTGGTTGTGCTTGGGTTGTGGTGTACTACTGTGTCGCCCTGCTGTTGGACTGGCTTTTTTCCGACCTTGAGTCTTGGGAGGACTTCCTCTGGCCCCTTCTGCCTTTGATCGTAGTCCTCGCAGTGGACTATCGGTCCCGTCGAAATCGGAAAAATCCGTGACGGCCCGTGATTGATGCACTTTTGCATATATGCATGGCTAGGTGCGATATCCAAAATGGCATGTAGCCAATTGCGGACGCTCGGCGGATGCGGCACCTTCGTCATGGGAGGCGGCGGCAGATTCCGGGCTGGTCCAATCACCATGCGAGACCGCCCAACGGCGGGGGTGATCGGATGTTTGCCTGGGACAGGTCGATGCCGGGGGCTGGTGCGCACGAGCGAAGAGGAAGACCGATGCCCTGCGCAGCGCGGAAGGCGACATCCGCGACGCAGTCGACGACGCTGAATCTGTCGCGGAGACCGTCGTCGAGGCGGGTGCCTTGGCGATGTCGCACGCGGCGGGGCAGGTGGTGCGCAACTGGTGCACGGGCATCCGCCGGGAGCGCACCTCCTTCCTGACTTGGCTTGTTCGGCGGCGATCTTCGGATTTGGGGCGGGGCGCTGGTAGAGTGGCGGGGCGGGGCGCTCGGGATGCGCCCGGGAGAGGGCACTCGATGCAGGACCGTTCCATCGTCTGCCGCGATTGCGGCAACGACTTCATCTTCACCTCGGGCGAGCAGGAGTTCTACGCCTCCAAGGGCCTGGAGAACGACCCGGTGCGCTGCCCGGACTGCCGCTCGGCGCGGCGGGCGACGCGCAACACGCTGGAGAACGACTCCGGCTACATCCGCTACAACGGCGCGGCCTCGTTCGGCGGGCGCACGCCCAAGCAGATGCACCCCGCCGCCTGCGCGCTCTGCGGCGACATGATCGAGGTCCCCTTCCTCGCCCGAGGCGACCGCCCCGTCTTCTGCTCGGCCGTCAAGCGGCTGATGACGCTGGGCTACATGATGGACGAGGTGCAGGCCAAGTGGGGCCAGCGCCCCTGCCAGGTCGAGGGCATCCACCAGGACCTGCGCAAGGGCCTGATCCCGGCCAAGCCCGGCGCCGAGCTGCAGGAATCGGGCGCCCCCGCGACCGCACGCCCGCCGCGCTGACCGCGACCCCGGCCGCGACGATGCGGAAATGGCGCATAGCCGCATGAGCGAACCGAGATTCCGACCCGTCGGCGCGACCATGCCGCACGCCGAGATCGAGTCGCGCATCCGCGACTGGTGGAAGCGCGAGCGCATCTTCGAGCGCACCATCGAGGAGCGCCCCGCCGGCGACCTCTACTCCTTCTACGAGGGCCCGCCCACCGCCAACGGCGAACCCGGCGTCCACCACGTGCTCGCCCGCGCCTTCAAGGACCTCTTCCCCCGCTACCAGACCATGCGCGGCCGCCGCGCCCCCCGCAAGGGCGGCTGGGACACCCACGGCCTGCCCGTCGAGCTCGAGGTCGAGCGCGAACTCGGGCTCGCCTCCAAGTCCGAGATCGAGCAGTTCGGCATCGCCGCCTTCAACCAGCGCTGCCGCGAATCCGTGATGAAGTACGTCTCCCAATGGGAGGAACTGACCGAGCGGATCGCCTTCTGGATCGACACCGAGGACGCCTACCGCACCTACGCGCCGGACTACATCGAATCCTGCTGGTGGATCTTCAAGACGCTCTGGGACCGCGGCCTGATCTACGAGGCGCGGCGGACGACCCCGCACTGCCCGCGCTGCGAAACCTCGCTCTCCAGCCACGAGGTCGCGCAGGGCTACCGCGATGACACGGTCGACCCCAGCGTCTACGTCCGCTTCCGCGCGCGCGCCGACGCACTGCCCGCCGCGCTGCGCTGGGAGGGCCGCACCGACATCCTCGCCTGGACCACGACGCCATGGACCCTGCCCGCCAACACCGGCCTCGCCGTCGCCGCGGGCGAGCGCTACGCCGCCGTCGAGATCGCCGAGGGCGAGCGCCTGGTGCTGGCCGAACAGCTGCTGCCCGCCGCCCTGGCCGGGCTCGACGGCTACCTGCAGGTCGCCTCGATCGACGGCGCCGAACTGGTCGGCGCGACCTACGACGGCCTCTACGAGCCGACTGAATGGGGCGTGCCCGCCTACCGCTTCGACGGCCCCCAGCTGGCTGAATGGCGCGACGGCGAGGGCGAACTGCCGCCGCGCCGGATCATCTCCGGCGACTTCGTCTCGATGGAGGACGGCACCGGCGTCGTCCACATCGCCCCGGCCTTCGGCGAGGACGACTACGCGATCGGCCGCGAGGCGGGGCTGACCTTCATCCAGCCAGTCGACCGCAGCGGCAACATGAGCGGCGACCCCGCCGCCGCGGCCGCGCCAAGCTTCGTCGGCCGCTTCGTCAAGGACGCCGACGACCTGGTGCTCGACGACCTGCGCCGGCGCGGCCTGCTGCTGCGCCGCGAAACCACCAGCCACACCTACCCGTTCTGCTGGCGCTGCGACTCCCCGCTGCTCTACTACGCCAAGCCATCCTGGTACATCGCCACCAGCCAACTGCGCGAATCGCTGCTCGAAAGCAACCGCGGCGAGATCTACTGGCACCCCGAGCACGTGCGCGACGGGCGCTACGGCGACTGGCTCGAGAACAACGTCGACTGGGCGATCTCGCGCGAGCGCTACTGGGGCACCCCGCTCCCGTTCTGGCGCTGCGGCGAATGCGGCGCGGTCGAATGCTTCGGCAGCTTCGCGGAACTGCGCGAACGCGCGCTCGGCGACGCGGATTTGAGCGACCCGCACCGCCCGTTCGTGGACGAGATCGCGGTCGCCTGCGCCGAGTGCGGCGGCGAGGCGCGGCGCATCCCCGAGGTGGCCGACGCCTGGTTCGACAGCGGCGCGATGCCCTACGCGCAGTGGCACTACCCGTTCGAGAACCGCGCCCGCTTCGACGAGCGCTTCCCGGCCGAGTTCATCTGCGAGGCGGTCGACCAGACCCGCGGCTGGTTCTACTCGCTGCACGCCGAAGCGGTGCTGCTGCACGCGGCCGGGGCCGTGCCCGTGCCGACCTCCTACCGCCACGTGCTCTCGCTCGGCCACATCCTCGACGAGGACGGCGAGAAGATGAGCAAGTCGCGCGGCAACGTGGTCGACCCTTGGAGCGTGCTCGACGCGCACGGCGCGGACGCGCTGCGCTGGTACTGCTACGTCGCCGCCCCGGCCGGCAACCCGCGCCGCTTCTCGCAGCGGCTGGTCGGCGAGGCCCAGCGCCGCTTCCTGCTCACGCTCTGGAACACTTACGCCTTCTTCGCCACCTACGCCGAGATCGACGGCTGGACGCCCGAAGACGCGCCGCCCGCCTCCGGCTCGGACGATCTCGACCGCTGGATCCGCAGCGAGCTGCAGCTGCTGATCCGGAGCGTCGGCGCGGCGCTGGACGAGTACGACGCCACCGCGGCCGCGCGCCGGCTCGAAGCGTTCGTCGATTCGCTCAGCAACTGGTGGGTGCGCCGCAGCCGCCGCCGCTTCTGGTCCGCCGCCCGCGGCGGCGGGCGCGACCAGCGCGCCAAGAACGACGCCTACGCCACGCTGCACGAGGCGCTCACCACCCTGGCCCGCCTGCTCGCCCCGCTGACCCCGTACGTCGCCGAGGAAATCTGGCGCAACCTCGCCTCCGAATCCGACCTCGCCGCCGCGCCTTCCGTCCACCTCGCCCGCTGGCCGCAGGCCGATGCCGGCGCCATCGACGGGGCGTTGAACGCGGAGATGGCGTTCGTCCAGCGCGCCGTCTCGCTCGGCCGGGCCGCGCGCAGCTCGGCCGGGATCAAGGTGCGCCAGCCGCTCGCCTCGGCCGCGATCTCCGCCTCCTCCCCGGCCGACGCGGCCGCCATCGCCCGCCACGCGGACATGATCGCCGCCGAACTCAACGTCAAGCGCGTCGAAGCCGGCGACGCCGCGCTGCCGGCGGCGCGCTACACGATCAAGCCGAACCTGCGCGTGCTCGGCCCGCGGCTCGGCCCGCGCCTGCCGGCCCTGCGCACCGCGCTCGCCTCGCTCGCGCCCGAACTTGCCCAGCACATCGCCCAAGCCGTCGAGGACAAGCAGTCGATCGAGATCGAGGGCATCGCGCTGCGCGCCGGCGACCTGCTGATCGAGCGCGCCGCCGAGGCCGGGGACGGGGCCTCCGCCTCCGACGACGGCTGCAGCGTCTCGCTCGATCCGGAGATCGACCAGGCGCTGGCCCGCGAGGGCATGGCCCGCGAGGTGATCCACCGCGTCCAGAACCTGCGGCGCGACAGCGGCCTCGACCCGGCCGACCGCATCCATCTGCGCCTCTCGACCGCGGACGCCGAATTGGCCGCCGCGCTCGCGGACCACGAGCGGCTGATCGCAGCCGAAACGCTGGCAACGTCGGCCAACTTCGACGCCGGCCCGGCGCCGGCCCACGCGGAGACGGCGGAGATCGATGGCGCCGCGCTCGCCCTCTCGCTCGAACGCGCCTGAGCGCGCCCTCCGCTCAGTGGTGCTTGCGGAACACCCGCGGCCACTCCGCGGCCACCTCCGCCCCGATCAGCATCGCCAGCGAACTCAGGTAGACGAAGAAGATCAGCGCGATCAGCGCACCCAGCGTGCCGTAGACCGCGTCGTACGAGCCGAAGTTGCGCAGGTAGATCGCGAAGCTGTTCTTCAGCACCTCGAACAGCAGCGTCGCCAGCAGCGCACCCGGCAGCGCGTCGCGCGGCCGCACCCGGATGCTCGGCACCGCCGTGAACACGACCATGAACGTGATGAACGGCAGCACCGCCGGCAGGATCAGGATCAGCGCGTCGATCGCGACGTGCGTGCCCTGGCCGAGGAAGCCGAGCCCGCCCGCGACGTCCTCGCTCACGTGGCGCAGCAGCTGCAGCAGCAGCGTCACCCCCACCGACGTCGCGATCAGCGCCCCCACCCCCGCGACCAGCAGCACGTCCACCGCCTTGCCGCGGATGAACGGCCGCCGGAACGACAAATCCCACACCTGATCCAGCGCGTAGCGCAGCGACGCCATCATCCCCGTCGCGCTCCAGACCAGCCCCAGCACCGCGATCAGCCCCAGCGCCGAGCGGCCCTGCGCGATCGGCTCGATCACCTCCTCCAGCTGCTCCCGCCCCGCTCCGAACGAAACCGGCAGCAGCTCCAGCAGCGAGGCGATCGTCCGCTCGCGCAGCGATTCGTCGGTCAGCACCACGCCCGCGATCGAGACCACCAAAATCGCCAGCGGGAACATCGAGAACAGCACGTAGTAGGAGATCGACGCCGCCAGCTGCGTGCAGTGGTCGTCGGCGATGCCCTTGATCACCCGCCGCACCAGCACGACGAAATCGTGCTCCCACCAGACCAGCACGCGCCAAACCCCGCCGATCCGCTCGCGCGCATGCAGCTCGCGCGGATGCAGATGACGGAAGCGGTCGGCCAGCCCTGCCAGCATGGACCCATTATCGGGCAGATCGGCGCTTCATCGTGACCCGCCGCATGGTCGTCAAATTCGGCACCAGCCTGCTCACCGCCGGCGGCGGCGACCTCGACCCGGCCGCGATGGGCGGCCTCGTCCGCCAGATCGCGGAGGTGCGGGAAGGCGGCGCCCGGATCGCCGTGGTCACCAGCGGCGCGGTCGCCGCCGGCCGCGCCCGCGTCGGCGGCGGCGCGAAGATCCGCTCGATCGCCGCCCGCCAGGCCCTCGCCGCGATCGGCCAGGCCCACCTCGTCGAGCGCTACGACTCGCTCCTGCGCGACCGCGGCCTCACCGCCGCCCAGGCCCTGATCACCCGCGCCGACCTGACCGAGCGGCGCGGCTACCTCAACGTCCGCAACACCCTGCTCCGACTGCTCGATCTCGGCGTCGTCCCGATCATCAACGAGAACGACGTCGTCGCCGACGAAGCGCTGCGCGGCGGCGCCTTCGGCGAGAACGACGGCCTCGCCGCGCTCGCCGCCAACCTGATCGACGCCGACCTGCTGATCCTGCTCAGCGACGTCGACGGGCTCTTCGACCGCGACCCGCGCAAGCACCAAGACGCCCGCCTGATCTCGCGGATCACCGACTTCGCCGCCGCCCTGGCCGCGGCCGACGAGGGCTCGGACAGCGCCGCCACCTTCCGCGGCCGCGGCAGCATGCGCGCCAAGGTCGAGGCCGCGCGCCGCGCCGCCGAATCCGGCTGCGAGGTCGTGATCGCCAACGGCCGCCTGCCCGACGCGATCATCCGCATCGCCCGCGGCGAACGGCCCGGCACCGTCGTGCCGGCCCTGCGCAGCCAGGTCGAGAGCCGCAAGCGCTGGCTGCTCTCCGGCGTCGCCCAGACCGGCGCGCTCCAGCTCGACGACGGCGCGGTGCGCGCGCTCGTCCGCCACGGCCGCTCGCTGCTCCCCGCCGGCGTCACCGCCGCCTCCGGCGCGTTCGAACGCGGCGACGCCGTCGCCCTCGCCGCGCCCGGCGGCGGCCAGATCGGCGTCGGCATCAGCAACTACTCCGCCGCCGAAGTCGGGCGCATCCGCGGCCTCCGCTCCTCCGAAATCGAAGCCGTGCTCGGCTACGACTACGGCGCCGAGATCGTCCACCGCAACAACCTCGCGCTGACCGCCGGCTGAGCCTGCGGTACGATCCCCCCCGCATGCCCGAACTGACCGACTACCCCGCCTCGCACGTCTACTTCTCCCAGCGCCTGCGCCTGCATTACGTCGACTGGGGCAACCCCGACGCGCCCCCGCTCGTGCTCGTCCACGGCGGGCGCGACCATTGCCGCTCCTGGGACTGGCTCGCCCTGCGCCTGCGGAAGCGCTTCCACGTGATCGCCCCCGACCTGCGCGGGCACGGCGATTCGCAGTGGGTGATCGGCTCCCGCTACGCGATGATCGACTACGTCTACGACCTCGCCCAGCTCGTCAACCAGAAGCGGCTCGAACCCGTCACCCTGCTCGGCCACTCGCTCGGCGGACGCATCGTGCTCGAATACGCCGGCATCTTCCCCGACCGCGTCGCCAAGCTGATAGCCATCGAGGGCCTCGCCCCGCCCAAGTCCGAGTCCGGCCCCCGCGCCGAAACGCCCGCCCACGAGCGCATGCGGGATTGGATCGGCGAAACCTACGGCTACGCCGGCCGCCAGCCCCGCCGCTACCCGACCCTCGACGACGCCGTCGCCCGCATGCAGCAGGCCAACCCGCGCCTCACCGCCGAGCAAGCCCGCCACCTCACCATCCACGGCGCCAACCAGGAAGAAGACGGCGCCTGGACCTGGAAGTTCGACAACTACGCACGCGGCTCCTCGCCCTACCCCTTCAACGAGGCCGACGCCTCCGAAATCTGGTCCCGCGCCAAGATGCCGATGCTGCTCGTCAACGGCCTCGAAAGCGCCGGCGACCCCGGAAAAAGCGGCCGCGCCGACGCCTTTCCCCAAGCCGAAAAAATCGGCATCGCCAACGCCGGCCACTGGGTCCACCACGACCAGCTCGACGAATTCGCCGCCCATGTCGAACGGTTCCTCGACCGATGACCGCCCCCAAGTTCTCCTGGTTCGTCCCCATCGACGGCGATGGGCACCGCATCGGCACCTACCGCGCCGAACGCGAGCCCACCGCGGAGTACCTCCAATCCGTCGTCGACGCCGCCGAAGCCGCCGGCTACCACTCGCTCCTGATCCCCACCCGCTTCAGCAACGGCCTCTTCGAGGAATCCGCGCCGCTCGCCGAAACTTGGACGACCGCCACCGCCCTGCTCGCCCGCTCCAAGCGCATCCGCCTGCTGATCGCCGTCCGCCCCGGCAGCATCGCCCCCGCCCTCTTCGCCCAGCAAGCCGCGACGCTGCACGAAATCTCCAACGGCCGCATCGACATCAACATCGTCCCAGGCGGCATCCAGGGCGACAACGAACGCATCGGCGCGACCCTCGCCCACGACGACCGCTACGCCCATGCCAATGACTTCATCGACGCCGTCAACAAACTCTGGGACGCCGACGGCCCGATCAACTACGACGGCGCCGGCTTCACCCTCCGCAACGCCATCGCCAACCCGTCCCCCGACCCGCGCCCCCAGTGGTACCTCGGCGGCGCATCCGACGCCGCCCTCAAACTAGCCGCCGAACAAGGCGACGTCCTCCTCTGCTGGATCCAGCCCAAAGACAAAATGCAGTCCCTCCTGACCCGCGCCCGAGCCGCCTACGCCGCCGCCGGCCGAACCCCCAGATTCGGCCTCCGCACCCACCTGATCATCCGCAACACCGAACAAGAAGCCTGGCAAGCCGCCCAAGACCTGATCGCCCACGCCGACCCTCGCGTCCTAGCCCAACGCGCTAAGGCCGTCAAAGGCACCGCAATGGTAGGCGCAGCCGCCCAAGCAGTACGAGTCGAAGACGACCGCCTAAGCAACCACCTCTGGAACGGCATCTCCCGCGTCCGCGTAAACCTAGGCACCGCCATAGTAGGCACCCCCGAACAAACCGCCCAAGAACTCTCGGCCTACCACCAAATGGGCTTCGAAGAGTTCATCCTCAGCGCCTACCCCCACAGGGAAGGAGCAACTAAGATCGCGGAACAGATTCTGCCGCATTTCTGCTAGCGATCTTGGCCTTGTCAGCTTCTTTCTATACCAAGGTGTGATACCGCATATGGTAGCGGCGCATATGCTGCACCAATAGTGGCATTTGGGCGGAAATGGATATGGCCCTTTGGCTATTGTATCTTGGATTCTCTGTCGTCAACAGTGCCGATATTTATTTGCTCCTGCCCAAGCTGCAACGAGGCTCCCAAATATAATTAGTGCAATCCCGATGTAAGGAATGAAGGTTGCTGCGCGCAGAAGAACGAATATGACGCAGACTGCGAACATCATGCCTATTGCTTTGATTTTGGGTACATCTGGTTCTGAGCCAGGCAAAAATGCGAGAAGCAGCATTGAAAAGGCGTAGAACATAGGAATTATTATAATCGCTGTTATAACATAAAGAGTCCAGTCTGGTGGGGATCCCCACCAGACAACACTGCTGATGCCAAGGAGTAAAAATGGGCTCGCTTTCAATCCGCCGACGAGTAACGCCGAGAACGCGAGTATAGAACGTGGTTGAGTTTCCTGATTTTCGCGAGAAGGATTGTCACTGTCCGATCTTTGTTGTTCCCGTTCACGTTCCGCTTGCTCCCGTTGCCGGCGCTCCTCTGCCTCCCGCCGGTTCCGGTCACGCTCCGCCTGTTCCCGCGCATCCCGCTGTTCCCGTTCACGTTCCGCTTGCTCCCGTTGCCGGCGCTCCTCTGCCTCCCGCCGGTTCCGGTCACGCTCCGCCTGTTCCCGTGCATCCCGTTGTTCCCGTTCACGTTCCGCTTGCTCCCGTTGCCGGCGCTCCTCTGCCTCCCGCCGGTTCCGGTCACGCTCCGCCTGTTCCCGCGCATCCCGCTGTTCCCGTTCACGTCGCGATGGGATCGCCGAATCCAAATGGGACAGCTCCTCGTCATACTCAGCGCGCCTGTCAGGATCACGCAGCGTCTCGTATGCCTCCAGTAACCAATGCCACCGCTCATATGCGATGTCTCTGGAGTACTCACTCCTATCAGGATGCTCCTCGAGCGATGCCTTGTGGAACGCTGCTTGGATCTCGTCTGGCGTAGCGTCGTGCGCGACGCCTAAAAGATCGTAGTAGTTGCGAGCAGAGAAGTTAGCCATCATTATTTCCTTTTATCTTCGCCTCATGATATGGATCGTGCTAATACGCCCACTGAAGCAGCGGTAGCAGGACTGGCTCCCAATACAGGCCGACCAGAGCGATCAGGCCGAACATGGCCACAGAGGGCAGCAGCGCGAGCGCTAGAAAAGCGGTGCCTGCCAGTCGATCTCGCGCTCGATTCCCTCCTTGCGCTATTCGATGCAGAAGATCATCAATGAGTCGCGGAACCCGGCCGATTGACCGGCCGCAGGCAAGTGCAGCAAAACTGGTGATCGCGACGATCCACAAATGCCACAAATCACCCTCGGAGATTTGCGCCATGGAGATATCTATGAAGATATCACCAATAGCAAACGGTATCCCCACGATGATGAGGAAGGCCAAGAGCAAAGCTGTATGCAGCACTGCATATGAAACCGGAGCAGTAAGCATGCTGTTGCCGAAGATCCAAAGCGCCGTATTGCCCAGCGCGGCCAACGGAGGCAGGTTTCGGCTCTTCTCGGGCTTCTCCTCACCTGCTGGCGACACCCGCGGCCTTATCATGCCCTTCGCTCTGCGCTCGAGGCCGAGCCGCCAGAAACCTGCGATGATGACTCCCACGCAAATGGCGGGAATTGACCCATATCGATGCGAGTATGCATCGACCTGCGCGTCTATGACAAGCGCCGGGAACGCCAAAATCGTGCGGACTTCGGACGACTCATCAGCACGAAATGGGTTGATGATGTATATCTCATCAAGATATCCCGTTGCCAATACGTAGCCGACCATCGCGCCGGGAATGAGAAAACGCACATCCATGTTGTCAGGGGATGGAAGCGTAGCGACGAACAAGATGCCGCCGAGCATCGCGATCGCCGGGAAGATCGTGAAGGACAGGGGCACTCCGGGAACGTTGACGCCGAGGAAGTCGCAAGCAACACTTGCCGCCATCGCCCCTGATGCCAGCAGCAGCGCGGCAACCCGCAGACGACGCTTCACCCGCGCAACTTCAGCTCGCTCCTCCTCTTCACGGCGCTCCTGTTCCTCTCGTTCACGACGTTCCCGTTCCGCCCGCTCACGACGCTCCTGTTCCTCCCGCTCACGACGCTCCCGTACCTCCCGTTCACGACGCTCCCGTTCCGCCCGTTCGCGGCGCTCCCGCGCCTCCCGCTCACGACGCTCCCGTGCCGTCGGCGGTCGTGGGCCACCTGAAGGATTCCGGGGCTGAGGTTGTCGAGGCCCCAGTGGTGAATGCGGGGGCTGCGTCGGGGCTTCTCTTGCACTCGGACCTGGTGCCGGCTCACGCCTTTGACGCCCGCGCTGGTCCTGTGGCGCCCTCCGCCTTGGTAAAGGTTGCGGCTCGCGTCGACTTTGTGGTTCCTGATCTCGTTGCCGGCGCGGGGCGCGGGAGTTGCCCGTCTGCTGCGCCGTCTCCTGACGTGGCTGCGCCGAGCTGGGCCGCCGATCTGAGCGGGACAGAAACTCATCGTACTCATGGCGTTTGTCAGGGTCAGATAGCGTCTCGTATGCATCCTGCAGACGGTGCCATCGCTCATGTGCTTCATCTTTTGAGTATGCCCTTCTCGCACGCGGAGCATCCGGATACTCCTCGAGTTTCAATTCTTGAAATGCGACATCGATCTCGTGCTGCGTAGCGCCCTGTGCTATACCCAACACCTCATAGTGGGTGCGATTCAAGAAGTCGTTCATGGCAACGACTAGGGAAAAGCGCAGATGCGCAGCTGGCTGATCAGGAGAAGCCCGTGCTAATGCGCTGGCACCTCTTCCTCCGCACGCTTGGCCATTTCGGCGATCTGCTTCTCCGTGAGACTGGTGGCATTCGAGATGGAGATCTCGTTTTCGGCTTCCGTTTCGGGGTCGACCGCCTTCGCGTGAATGATGCCGTCCGCATCAATTTCGAAGGTGACGTCCACGGGCTGCCCGGCCGGGCCGCGCTTGATGCCGGCGAGAATGAAGCTGCCGAGCTTCTTGTTGTCCGCTGCTAGCGGCTCTTCGCCTTGCAGCACGTCGATGCGGACTTGGGACTGGTTGTCGGACGCCGTGAAGTAGTGCTCGGTATTGCGCGTGGGGATCGTGGTGTTGCGCGGAATGATCGGGCTGAAGGAGTCCTTCACGCCGTCGATGATCGCGTCGGTGCCGAGCGTGACGGCGGTCACGTCGAGCAAGAGGACGTCCGTGGTGATCTCGTCCCTGAGCACGCCGGTCTGGATCGCGGCGCCGAGGGCGACGACCTCGTCCGGGCTGATCGATTGCATCGGCGGCCGTCCGAAGAACTCTTCAACGACCCGGACGACGGCGGGCGCCCTGGTCTGCCCGCCGACGAGCAGCACTTCGTCGATCTCGGACGGACCGAAGTTTGCCTCTCTCAGCGCGTCACTGCAGACGTCGATCGTGCGGGCGATCAGGTCCGCCATCATGCCCTCGAGCTCGTCGCGCGTGATCTGTTCATCGAGACTGGACTGCTGATGGATGAACGGCAGGGTGGCACCGGTCGACATGCGGCCGGACAGATCGCGCTTCGCGATCTCGCAGGCCTCCTTGACCCGTGCGAACGCCGTGGGATCGTTCGCCAAGTTGACGCCTTCGGCGTTCTCGAACGCCTTGATCACATGGTCGGCGAGGAGAAGATCGATGTCCTCGCCGCCGAGGAACGGATCGCCGCTTGTGGCGATGGCGTCGAATACGCCGTCCCGGACCTTGAGGATGGAACAGTCGAACGTGCCGCCGCCAAGGTCGTAGACCGCGATCGTGCGTCCGCTCATGATGTCTGCGGCTGCATCCTTGCCGCTGGCCGGGTCGGCGGCCTTGCTGGACGAGAGGCCGTAGGCCAACGCGGCGGCGGTGGGTTCGGAGATCACGCGCAGCACGTTCAAGCCGGCGATCTCGCCCGCCGCCTTGGTCGCCTCGCGCTGGTCGGAGTCGAAGTAGGCCGGAACGGTGATCGCGGCTTCGGTGACCTCCTCGCCGAGGAATGTTTCGGCGTCGGCCTTCAGCTTGGCGAGGATGCGGGCGGCGATCTCCTCCGGGCGGTAGGTATCGCCGTCAGCCGATGACACGGCGACGCCGTCGCTGCCGTCCCGCTTGATGGCATACGGCATCCGGCTGGCCAGATCCTGCACCTTGTCCTCGCTGAAACGGCGACCCATGAAGCGCTTGACGCCGAAGAAGGTGTTCATGGGATTGATGGCCATCTGCCGCTTGGCAAGCGAGCCGACTAGCAGCTCGCCGTCCTTGAGCGCCACGACGGAGGGGGTCGTGCGTTCGCCTTCAGCGTTGGGGATGATCTCCGGTTCGCCGCCCTCGATGAAGGCCATGGCGGAGTAGGTGGTGCCGAGGTCGATGCCGATTGCGCGTCCCATGTCTAGGTCCTTTCACTGCGGTTCGAGTTGGCGGTCGCTTGTCGCTTTGTCATGTCGGTTGCGTGCAGGAGCCGGAGACCAGCCAGCCCAGCAGCGCAAGGCCGACGATGGCGATGAGGGCCCACTTGATGACGCCCTTGAGGCAGCCTCCCGGATTGGCGACGCCGCGTTCCGCGCCGCGCACGGCGAGAGCGGCCACCAACGCCCAGAACAGGTGGGTCATCGTGCCTCATTTCCACCAGTCCCGCATCGCTTGGACACGGCAGTGCGCGGTCGGGCGTCATCATCGACTCCGCGGGGTGAACGAGGTGCTGGCCGTGTAGGGCGAGCCAGTGGTCCACATGTCGCACTGCGGCTGGGACAGCTCGTCAATGAGGTTCTCACCCCAAGTCATCCCGCGCCGGGACCAAATGGAGACGGCGCTCTCCCAGCTCATGTCAAGGTGGTGCTTGGACCATTGGCGGTGATCGCGTGCCGTGTACTCAAAGTAGTACACCTTGACGTTGTCATCCCCGCAACGGGCGAGCCCGTAGCCGCTGGGCGGGGGCGTCGGCTTAGGCTCAGGTCGTTGAGGGTTGACGATGACTTCGAACCAGTTGTTGAGGTTTCTGGTCCGGAGACCGGAACCGCTTACCGAGACGCTGACATTGGCGACGCCGGTGGTGCTTCCCGGTGAGATCGTGAGCGTGCTGCCGCTGACGCTGGCGCGAGCCACTTGCGTGTTGTCAGGTGATGCGCTGTAGGTCAAGCTGCCACCAGAGGGATGGCGGCAGTAACGGCTCAAGTCGATCGTCTGACGGGCAGCGTTGATCGTCATGGTGATGTCGCTGGGTATCCCCTCGCAGATCGCGGTGGCCTGCTCCCGGCGTCGAACGCGGACGGTGACCCGGGCGCTGCTGGACAGGCCGCCCGGGTCAGTAGCCGTGATGGTGATCGTCGCGGTGCCGCGACCTTGGCCGACGAATTCCCATCCACTCCTGCTCGAGTATGTCGCAGTCGCGACGCCGGAGTTGCTGGAACTCGTCCGGAGCGTCACCTCGTCGCGGTCCGGGTCGAAGCAGTAGTCTCGTGGCTGGAAACTTCGTTCGTCGCCCTCGTCAATGTCCACATCATGCGGATCATCGTCACATATCGGAGGTCTGTTGGAGGGCAGCACATTCACCGTGGTCGAAGCGGTACCGGGGCCTCCGGCGTTGCGTGCGGTCAGCGAGACGGTCTTGCTTCCCTGGGTGCTGAAGCTGGTCGTGTAGCTCATGCCGCTGCCGCTGGATGCGCCGCCGCGCCAGTCGAATGAGGTCGGTTCATTGCCGCTGATCAGGCGATAGGTGCAGGTGACGCTCTCGTTCACCATGGGCGAGGACGGCGAACAGCTGATGCTGATGACCGGCCGTTCCGTTCGGCGGGTGACGGTGAACGATGTCGTGGTGCTGCCGCCGCGGTTGGTGGCGGTCACTTGGATCGTCGACGAGCCTTCGCTGCCGCCGGGGCGGAGAGTCAGCTGGCTGCCGCTGAGGGAATGCGTCGCCACATTGCGGTTGGACGAGGTGGCGGCGTAGTTGTCAGCGCTGCGGCAGTAGCGATCGAGATCGATCTGCACGCTGGACTGGCTGCCGCTGAATTCGCGGTTGCCGATGGTGGTGCAGATCGGTGGCGGAAACTGCACGACTGTCAGCTGCGCTCTGACCGTGGTCGCGGCGGTGGTGCTGGTCTCTGCCACATTGACGACGATTGAGCAGGTTCCCTGGGCGAGGCCGGTCACATCACCGCTGGAGTTAACAGAGCAGATCGTCGTGTCATCCGCACGGAATGCGCGCATACCTCCGTGAGGGCAGGAGAAGTTGGCTCTGGCGGTGGCGTTCACATTGACGTTGCCGGCATAGCTGAGGCTGCACGGCTCTGGCGGTGGGTTGGGGCTGACCGTGATTTGGCGCGTTGCGGAATCTGCGCGCAGGGTCGAGGTTTCAGGGGACGTGATGGTAATTCGGCAGGTGCCCTCGGCCGAGCCTGTCAGGCGGCCGGTACGGGAGTCGACATTGCAGATGGCGGAAGTGGTGGTTTCGTAGGTCATCTGCGATGTGAGACAGCTGGGAAGCGGCGAGGGTTCGGGAGAATCGAGCGAGGCATTGACCCGCACGCTGCCGGCGGCGTAGCGGACTCGCTCCAAGCAAGGAGGCATCTTCGCGGAGATCGTCACGCTGCGGGGGCTGGAGGTGGCGGAGCCGTAGTTGCCGCTCGGGGCGCTCGTCGCGACGATCGTGCAGGTGCCCTCGCGGAGCGCGGTGATGCGGCCGCTGGAGCTGACTTGGCAGATGTCGGTGGAGGGGTTGTCGAGGGCGAACGTGTAGGTGAGCGAGAGCGCGCGGTTCGTGCGGCAGTCCGCTGCACGCGGGCGCAGCAAGGTCGGCGAACTGCCGCCGATGGTCATGCTGGCAGGATCGTAGCCGGCCCACGTGATGCAGGGCAGAACGACGCCACCGACGCGCACTATGGCCGTTTCCTCGGTTGAAGCCCAGCGCGGAAGGTCCGCGGCGAGCGTCGCGATCACTTCGCACTCGCCCTCGGCCCTCAAGGTCAGGGAGCCGCTCGTGGCTTGAACATCGCAGATGTCGGATGTTGCCGAGCGGTATGACCAAACGGGCCTGGCAGGGCCTCGGATGACGACCGGGGGAGTCAGCGCCACATCACCGCCAACGGTTGCTTGTTCGGGGCGGTAGCCGTCCCACTCGGTCTCCGGCTCGGGCGGGGGCTCGGCAACTTGAATCGTGGTCGTCGCTCGCAGCAGGCTTCCACCTGACTGAGGCTGGGCGGTGATCGTCACGGGATAGGATCGGGGGGTGAGCGTGGCCGAGGGAGTGCCGGAGAGGACGAGACGACGCCTGTTGGCGCTGGCGAAGCGGTGATTGAGCGACAACCCAGCCGGGAGGCCCGTCACTCGGAAGGCGTTGAGCTCGTCGGAGATGGGACATTCGATCCAGCCGACGGTCAGTTCGCTGGCGAGCGGACGGCCAGCCTGAGTCTGGATCTGAGACGGGACGCCCGTGAATCCTTCACCGAGACATGGCTCGGAAGGGATGGTGCTCGGCGGGGCGCTGCGGAGCCAGCGTCCTCTCCGCGTGTTGATGAGCGCTTGGGTAATGAAGCGATCAGCAGGCAAGACGGCGTGATCGGCGGCGGCGGTCTGAGCGTTGTTGCCGGCATTCTCATATGCCCATTCCGGCAGGAACCCGAACTCGATGCGGAGGCTTGACCTTGTGAGGACTCTGGCGATGACGCGTCCGAGCACGGCACCTTCGTCTTCATCCTCACCCGCGAATCCGTCGTCGCTGCCCGAGCCGAGAATGCCTCGCGGCGGCGCCTCGATTTCGGAGCTGATCAGCCAAGCATCCCGTCCGATGCTTCGCCGGCTAGCGACGACCTCGCAGGACAGAAACCGCTCCGTCGGCAGGAAATCCCTGTGCGTTGCGACAGCGTCGGCCCAGTTTGGGGAGTGGGCCTCCATTGTCCACTCCGGGAGAAAGCCGAACTGTATTCGCCAATCGCAGTCGACATTCTCGTTGCGAGACGACCAGTTTTCGATACGGGCGATGATGCGGCCGCTGACGGTGGTTCCGGACGAGTCATCGCCATCTATGGACGCATCGTCGCCACCCGTTGAATCGCCGGTATCGTCTCCATCCCCATCCGGCGGGACATCGGGGTCTCCATCAATGTATGCAACAATGATCCGGAGCAGGTATGCGAAACTTTGACCATGGGAAGAGCTTGTGGCTTCCACGCGATACGTGCCGGCAGCAAGGCGCCGGTTGATCACTGCATCCGCCCCGGCTCCATCGTCGTCATCACTTTCGATATGTCTGCTGTTTCGGTGCGCGGCTGGATTCAGAAGGGAGATATATGGATCGCCAGACCTGCTGCCCGTCTGTTGCATCCAGAGTTGAACGTTCGCCTCTTTGAGAAGCTGGAAAGCGTAATGGTCGGCCAAGCGGAACCCGCTGGAGAACGAATGTCCACAGTCACCGACAGCCAGCTGTCCTTCGCGATCGTATGCGCCACTCTTGGAGATCGGCCCAACATTGACGGTGGCGCAGGATTGCGCCCGGGTCCCTGCTAGGTCGAGAGTCAGGGCTGCGGTGGCCGCTAGGGTGGCCACGAGTGCTAGGAGAAGGAGTCTACCCCCCCCCCCCCCGTCTATGGCATTATTGAAGATCTTCATTAGTTGGGCCTTCCTGCCGGCTGCTTGAGGCAGTTGCGTGATCGGCATGGGCGGGAAGGTAAGGGGGATTGCGACTTGGGTCAAGGGGGGTGCGCTTATGTCGCGCAGGTAGTGGGTGGGGGGTAGATTGGGGGGCATGGGGTGGGCTGTTCATCGGGCGGCGGGGTTGACGCATTGGGACTTGGGGGCGGCTTGGGCGGGGTACACGTTGATGTGCCCGGCGGGGGAGGGGGCGGCGGTGCTGCTGGATATGCGGGGGCGGGCGGTGCATCGGTGGCGGGCGCCGGAGGGGGTGCGGTTCTTCAACGTGGAGCTGCTGGAGAACGGGAATCTGCTGGGGTTGTGCGCGCCGCCGGCGCCTGCGCCTTCGGCGGAGCCGCAGCCTTCGCGGTTCGAGGCGCCGGCGCCGGATCCGCCGGAGTTGTTCCGGCATTTGGGCGGGGGCGGGTCGCTGCTGGCGGAGCTGGATTGGGAGGGTCGGGAGGTCTGGCGGTTCGAGGATGAGGCGCTGCATCATGATTTCGCGCGGCTTCCGGACGGGCGGACGCTGGCGCTGATGTGGGCGGAGATGCCGGAGGAGGCGAGCGGGCGGGTGCGGGGCGGGACGGTCTGGGCGGATCAGCCGATGCCGCGGCGGATGATCGGGGACGAGATCGCGGTGATTTCGCGGGAGGGGGAGGTTACGGAGCGGATCGAGTTGTGGCGGCTGCTGGATCCGGAGGCGGCGGAGATCTGCCCGCTGGAGCGGCGCTGGGAGTGGACGCACTGCAACTCGCTGGACGTGCTGCCGGACGGGGGGATCGTGTTTTCGGCGCGGAACGTGAGCCTGGTGGGGATCGTGGATGCGGGCGGGGAGGGCGGGGAGGCGTCGCTGCGCTGGCTGTGGGGGTGGCCGGAGATTTCGCACCAGCATCATGCGACGGCGCTGGGGGACGGGCGGATCCTGCTGTACGACAACGGGATGCACCGCTTGCAGGAGTTGTGCTTTTCGCGGGTGCTGGAGGTGGATCCGGCGGCGAACGAGCTGGGCTGGGTCTACCAGGGGGAGCCGCGGGAGCAGTTCTTCAGCGCGCACATTTCGGGGGCGGCGCGGCTGCCGAACGGGAACACGCTGATCACGGAGGGCGCGTCGGGGCGGATTTTCGAGGCGACGCTGCGGGGGGAGGTGGTCTGGGAGTGGGTGAATCCGTTCGCGATGACGGCGCTGGGGATGCGGGGCTACTGGGTGTTCCGGGCGTGGCGGTACGGGGAGGATCACCCGGCGCTGGCAGGGCGGGAGCTGGATGCGGGGGCGCTGGCGGAGTTCAACCGGCAGCACGGGCTGATGGAGTAGGGGAGGTCAGGCGCCGCCGCGCTGGGTCTGGAGCCGGCGGGTGGCGACGAGGAGGTCGTGGGTCTTGCCGTCGGCGTCGATGACGTAGTCCCAGAGGACGGCTTCGCGCTGGAAGCCGAGGCGGCGGAAGACGGATTGGGCGGCGCTCTGGTCGAGGACCATGCGGGCGGTGAGCAGCTGGAGTTCGAGCAGTTGGGCGATGGCGTAGATCTCTTCCGCGATGATGCGGCCGAGTCCGAGGCCGCGGGCGTCGGGGGAGAGCAGGAGGCGGATTTCGCCGAGGTGGCGGGTCCAGTCGGCGGCGTTGTAGTGGAGGTCGCCCTCGCCGAGCAGCTTGTCGCCGTCGAAGCCGAGCACGGTGCAGGTTTCGCCGGATTCGATTTCGGCGATCCATTCGTCGACGGCGGATTCCTGGGTGATGTCGCGGCTGAGGAAGAGGAGGTCGCCTGCGGGCAGGCTGCGGGCGAAGTCGAGGATCAGGTCCTTGTCGCCGGGCTGCATGAGGCGGAGGGAGATCTTGTGGCCGTCGCGGAGGGAAGCGGAGCGCGGGTAGCGGACGGCGATGCGCTGTTCGGAGTCGACCTGGTTGCCTTGTGCCATGATGGGGCGCTTTCACTGCCGCCGGGGTTCGGTTGCAATCACTATCAGGCAACGGCGGTATGCGCGATAGCGGGGATGCGGGCAGGCTAGGGGGTCGGGCGGGCTTGGGCGGGGGGCGGGAGTACGCTTGGGCGGCCGCGGGCGGGCCGAGCCGCGCCGGGCGGGCCGCGGGAGGGCCGACGCCTGATGCTGCAGCCGGGCCGCATCTTCTACGGGTGGTGGATTCTGGCCGCCGCGGTGGTCTGCATGACGATCGCGAGCGGGGTGACGTTCTGGGCGGTCGGGATCTACGTGGTGCCGCTGGAGGAGGAGTTCGGCTGGAGCCGCTGGTCGATTCAGTTCGGGGTGGCGATCGGGCTGCTGACGGCGGGCTTGGCTGCGCCGCTGACGGGGAAGGTGATCCAGCGGTACGGGGCGCGGCGCTGCATCGCGCTGGGGACGGTGGCGACGCTGGGCTCGTTCGTGCTGCTGGCGCAGGCGGAGACGCTGTGGCAGTGGTTCCTGTTCCAGGGGATCAACAACATCATGCGGGGGTTCATGTTCTACGTGCCGTTCCAGGTGATCATTTCGACCTGGTTCGACCGGAAGCGGGGGCGGGCGGTGGGGATTTTGGCGATCGGCTTCTCGCTGGGGGGGCTGATCGTGCCGGTGATGCAGTGGATCGTGGACAACGTGGGCTGGCAGGAGTCGTTCATTTTCGCCGGGGGGATCATCACGGCGTTCTTCTTGCCGGTGAGCCTGCTGCTGCTGCGCAACCATCCGCACGACAAGGGGCTGGAGATCGACGGGGAGCCGCGGCGGGCGGGTGCGGAGGGGGGCACGCGGATGTTCCCGGGGCTGACTGTGGGGGAGGCGGTGCGGACGCCGAATTTCTGGGCGATCGCGTTCGCGTTCATGTTCTTCTTCTTCGGGATGTTCGGCTGGATGTCGAACGGGTTCAACGTGTACGAGAGCTACGAGATCTCGCGGCCGACGGCGTCGTTGCTGTTCATGGCGGGTTCGATCGGGGGGGTGATCAGCCGTCCGGCGTTCGGGTACCTGGCGGAACGGATCCCGAGCATCGAGCTGGCGTCGATCGTGCTGGCGATGTTCATGGCGGGGGGGATGGCGGCGCTTCTGCTGACGGGGGGCTCGTTCGCGGGGATCGGGATCTTCATCTGCTGCTGGTTCATCGGGTCGGCGGGGGGGCCGGTGCTGGAGCCGCTGATCCTGCCGCGGGTGTTCGGGTTGAGGCATTTCGCGGCGATCATGGGGACGATGTTCATGATCGAGACGGTGGGGCAGTTCGCGGCGCCGCAGATCGGGGGCTTGATCTACGACTGGCTGGGGACGTACGACCCGCTGCTGGTGATGTTCGCGGGGAGCCTGGGGCTGTCGATGGTCTTCTTCGTGCTGGCGTGGAAGCTGCCGAAGCCGGGGATTCCGCCGCTCGCGCCGGTGCCGGCGCCGATGCCGCGGCTGGCGTTCGCCCAGTCGAACGGGCACGGGCCGCCGCCGGGCGGGGACGGGCCGACGGCGCTGATCGCGCGCGCTTCCGGGCAGCGGGCGGGCGGTGCAGCCGAGCGGGCGCTGAGCGGCTAGAAGATGCCGAGCTCGAACTTGGCTTCTTCGGAGGCCATTTCGCGCGGGTCCCAGGGCGGGCTGAAGACGAGTTCGGTCTCGACTTCGTCGACGCCGTCGACGGTGGAGGCGGCCTGCTCGATCTGGGCCATGAGCATAGGGCCGACGGGGCAGGCGGGAGAGGTGAGGGTGAACTGGACCTTGACGGAGTGCTCGGAGGGCGCGTCGATGCCGTAGATCAGGCCGAGGTCGACGACGTTGATCCCGATTTCGGGGTCGAAGACGGTTTTGAGCATGTCGAGGACGCGCTCTTCGAGCGGGGCTTCCGGGGTTTCGGCGGTCATGGGGGGGCTCCTCACGTGCTGACGATGCGGGTCGGGATGTCGGTGTCGTCGTCGATTGCGGCGCCGTCGGCCTGGGCGAGGGCCTGGTCGAGGACCTTCCAAGCGAGCAGGCCGCACTTGATGCGGACGGGGAAGCGGGCGACTCCGGAGAGGGCTTCGAGGTCGCCGAGGTCGAAGGAGTCGAGGTCCCAGTCCTCGTCGGTGAGCATGCCCTGGACGGCGGTGGAGAGTTCGCGGACTTCGGCGATGGCGCGGCCTTCGGCGGCTTCGGTGAGCATGGAGGCGCTGCTCTGGGAGATGGAGCAGCCGGCGCCGTCGAAGCGGACGTCGGAGAGCGCGCCGTCGATCAGCTTGACGGAGAGCTTGATTTCGTCGCCGCAGGAGGGGTTGAAGCCTTCGGCGGCGATGCCGGCGGAGGCGTCGACGCCGCGGTTGCGGGGGCTGCGGTAGTGGTCGAGGATCACGTCGCGGTAGAGCTCGTCGAGCTGGACGGGGTTGGCGGCTTCGCGGTTGCTCATGGGGTCATCCCAGGCCGGGCAGCCCGAAGCGGGCGCCGGCGTCGCGCAGGCCGTCGACCAGCGCGTCGATTTCGTCGCGGCGGTTGTAGAGGTAGAAGGAGGCGCGGGCGGTGGCGGGGACGCCGAGCTCGCGCATGAGGGGCTGGGCGCAGTGGTGGCCGGCGCGGACGGCGACGCCGGCGGCGTCGAGGATGGTGGCGATGTCGTGGGAGTGGATGTCGGCGTAGTTGAAGGCGACGACGGCGCCGCGGCGGTCGGGGTCGGCGGGGCCGTAGATGTCGAGACCTTCGAGGCGGGAGAGGCGGTCCATGGCGTAGGCGACGAGGCCGCGGTCGTGGTCGCGGACGCGGTCCATGCCGACGGCTTCGAGGTAGTCGATGGCCTTGCCGAAGGCGATCACGTCGGCGATGTTGGGGGTGCCGGCCTCGAACTTGTGGGGGAGCGCGGCCCAGGTGGATTCTCCGCGGTTGACGACGCTGATCATTTCGCCGCCGCCGAGGAAGGGGTCGAGGTCGTCGAGCAGTTCGCGGCGGCCCCAGAGGACGCCGACGCCGGTGGGGCCGAGCATTTTGTGGGAGGAGAAGGCGATGAAGTCGGCGCCGAGGGAGGCGATGTCGACGGGCATCTGGGGGACGCTCTGGGCGGCGTCGACGATCATGCGGGCGCCGACGGAGCGGGCCATTTCGGCGATCTCGGCGACGGGGGCGATCGTGCCGAGCACGTTGGACATGTGGGCGATGGAGACGATGCGGGCGCGGGGGCCGATGGCGGCGCGGGCGGAGTCGAGGTCGAGTTCGCCGTCGCCGCCGAGTTCGATGAAGCGGAGTTCGGCGCCGGCGCGGCGGGCGGCGAGCTGCCAGGGGACGAGGTTGGAGTGGTGCTCGAGGGCGGAGAGGACGATTTCGTCGCCCTCGCGGAGGCGCGAGCCGAGCGTGTAGGCGAGCAGGTTGAGGGATTCGGTGGTGTTGCGGGTGAAGACGATTTCGCGGCGGTCGGGGGCGCCGATGAAGGCGGCGGCGCGCTCGCGGACGGCCTCGTAGGCGGCGGTGGCTTCTTCGGCGAGGGTGTGGAGGCCGCGGTGGATGTTGGCGTTGGAGGTGGAGTAGTAGTCGACGAGGGCGTCGATCACGGAGCGGGGCTTCTGGGTGGTGGCGGCGTTGTCGAGGTAGACGAGGGGGCGGCCGTTGACTTGGCGCGAGAGGATCGGGAAGTCGGCCCGCAGCGCTTCGATGGGCGGGGGGGGGGCGGTCATGATCCGCCCGCGTCGATCCGGATTTCGCCGTCGGCGATTTCGACGGGGAAGCAGTCGACCTTGCCGATGGCGGGCAGGGTTTCGGCCCGGCCGGTGGTGACGTCGAAGAGCGCGCCGTGGCGGGGGCATTCGATGCGGTCGCCGACGAGCTCGCCCTCGCCGAGCGGGCCGTCGTCGTGGGTGCAGCGGTTTTCGATGGCGTAGACGCCGCCGTTTTCGAGGCGGCAGAGGGCGACGCTGCGGCCGTCGACCTCGACCACGCGGGCCGAGCCTTCGGGCAGATCGTCGAGCCGGCAGACGGCGCGGGCGGTCACGTGGCCGCTCCGGCGGGTTGGCGCGGGGCGGGCTCGGCGTGCTTGATGTGGAGTTCGGCCTCGATCAGGTCCTCGACGGCGTCGCGGAGGTGCCCGTCGGCGATGCCGTCGGCGATTTCGGCGAGGAAGCCGCGGACGATGAGGCGCTCGGCCTCGTCGGGCGGGATGCCGCGGGTCTGGAGGTAGAAGAGCTGTTCGGGGCTGACGGGTCCGACGGCGGCGGCGTGGGAGCACTTGACGTCGTCGGCCTCGATTTCGAGGACGGGGATGGGGTCGGCGCCGGCGCCTTCGTCGAGCAGGAGGTTGCGCATGGTCTGGTAGGCGTTGGTCTGCTGGCCTTCGGGGTCGATGCGGATGACGCCGTATTGGACGGCGTGGGAGTCGTCTTCGAGCACGCCGCGGATGAGGAGGTCGCTGGAGGCGCCGGCGCCGGCGTGGTGCTGGCGGGTGACGTGCTCGACGTGCTGGTCGCGGGTGCCGACGAAGAGGCCGCGGATGTCGGCGTGTCCGCCGCGCTGGGCGAGGCGGACGTCGATGCGCTGCTTGTCGAGGTCGCCGCCGAAGGAGGCAGTGGTGTAGCGCAGGCGGGCGTCGCGGCCGACGTCGGCGCGGGCGGTGGTGAGTGCGGCGACGCCGCGGCGCCAGTTCTGGACGGCGGCGAGGTGGAGGTTGGCGCCGTCGTCGACGGCGAGGTCGAGCGAGAGGTGGATCAGTCCGCCGCGTTCGGCGGGGGCTCCGGCGGTCGACGCGCCGGCCTCGACGAGGGAGAGGCGGCTTTCGCGGCCGGCGACGACGAGGGCGTAGGTCCAGGCGTCGGACTTGGCGGCGGCCTCGGAGACGAGGTGGTGGAGCGAATCGCGGAGGTGGGCGCCGGGCGGGGCGTAGCAGAAGACGCCCTGGGTCCAGAGGGCGCGGCCGAAGGCGTCGAAGCGGTCGAGCGGGGCGGCGCCGGCGGCGGCGAGGCGGTCGCGGACGAGGTCGCCGTGCTCGCGGGCGGCGGCGGAGAGGGGCATCAGGATCGCGCCGTCGCCCGGCGGGGATCCGGCCACGGCGCGGCCGGCGAAGTGGTGCAGATAGGCCTGCCCGGGCGTGGGGAAGAACTGGTGGGAGGGTGATTCGACCTGCCTGCCGTTGGGGGGAGCGGAGACGGGGACGGCTGGGGCGGCGCGGAAGGGCAGGCGATCGGCGGGGGTGCGGCGCCACTCTTCGGCCCTGCGGTCGGGCCAGTCCATGGCGAGCGCACGGGCGAGCGCTTCGAGCCGCCATTCGAGCAGCCAGGCGGGCTCGGAGAGGGCGGCGCTGATCGCCTCGACGCCGCGGCGGAGCGCGGCCGCGTCGAGGGACTCGGGTTCGGCGATCGCCGGCATGGTCATCGGTCCGCCAGTATCCAGCGGCGCGGGAGGCGCGAGCGGCCGCGGCCGGTTGCGCGCCTAGCCAATGGCGCCGTCCATCTGCAGTTCGATCAGGCGGTTCATTTCGACCGCGTATTCGAGCGGGAGCGACTTGATGATCGGCTCGACGAAGCCGTTGACGATCATCTTGGTCGCCTCTTCCTCGCTGAGGCCGCGGGCCATCAGGTAGAAGAGCTGCTCGTCGCCGACCTTGGAGACCGTCGCTTCGTGGCCGATTTCGACCTGCTTTTCGTCGATCTCCATGGTCGGGTAGGTGTCGGAGCGGGAGTGCTCGTCGAGCATGAGGGCGTCGCAGCGGACGGTGGAGCGGCAGTGGTCGGCGCCCTCGTAGACCTTGAGCAGGCCGCGGTAGGTGGAGCGCCCGCCGTCCATGGAGAGGCTCTTGGAGGTGATCACGGAGGAGGTGCGGGGGGCGGCGTGGACGATTTTGGCGCCGGCGTCCTGGTGCTGGCCCTGGCCGGCGGAGGCGATGGAGAGGACTTCGCCGTGGGCGCCGGGCTCCATCAGGTAGACGGCGGGGTACTTCATGGTGAGCTTGGAGCCGAGGTTGCCGTCGACCCAGGTCATGACGGCGTCGCGGTAGGCGACGGCGCGCTTGGTGACGAGGTTGTAGACGTTGTTGGACCAGTTTTGGATGGTGGTGTAGCGGACGTTGGAGCCGGCCTTGCAGACGATCTCGACGACGGCGCTGTGGAGCGAGTCGCTGGAGTAGATCGGGGCGGTGCAGCCCTCGACGTAGTGGACCTTGGCGCCCTCGTCGGCGATGATCAGGGTGCGCTCGAACTGGCCCATGTCCTCGGTGTTGATCCGGAAGTAGGCCTGCAGGGGGATGTCGACCTCGACGCCGGGGGGGACGTAGATGAAGGAGCCGCCGGACCAGACGGCGGTGTTGAGGGCGGCGAACTTGTTGTCGTTGGCGGGGATGACGGTGGCGAAGTACTGCTTGACGATGTCGGGATGCTCGCGCAGGGCCTGGTCGGTGCCGAGGAAGAGGACGCCTTTTTCCTCGAGGTCCTCGCGGATGTTGTGGTAGACGACTTCGGAGTCGTACTGGGCGCCGACGCCGGCGAGCAGGCCCTGCTTTTCGGCTTCGGGGATGCCGAGCTTGTCGTAGGTGTCCTTGATGTACTCGGGGACGTCCTCCCAGGAGGATTCGTCGCGGTCGGTGGCGCGGACGTAGTAGTGGATGTTGTCGAAGTCGATGCCGCCGAGCTGTCCGCCCCAATCGGGCATGGGGCGGGAGTTGAAGTGGTCGAGCGCCTTGAGGCGGATGGCGCGCATCCAGTCGGGCTCCTGCTTGATGTCGGAGATGGCGTTGACGACTTCGGGGCCGAGGCCCTTGGGCAGCTTGAGCATGGGCTCGGCGTCGTCGTGGAAGCCGAACTCATACTCGCTGCGGGGGCGGACCGGGGCTTCTGCCGTGGTCATGAGGCTGCAACTCCTTCGGCGACGCGGGCGATGAACGGCTCGTAGCCGTCCGATTCGAGCCGCTCCGCCAGTTTGGCGTCGCCGGATTCGACGATCCGGCCGTCCATGAGGACGTGGACGTGGTCTGGCTGCACGTAGCGGAGCAGCCGCTGGTAGTGGGTGATCAGGAGGATGGCGTTGTCGTCGGAGTGGAAGGTGTTGATGCCCTCGGAGACGATGCGGAGCGCGTCGATGTCGAGGCCGGAGTCGGTTTCGTCCATGACGGCGACCCTGGGCTGGAGCAGGCCGAGCTGGAGGATTTCGGCGCGCTTCTTCTCGCCGCCGGAGAAGCCGTCGTTGACATAGCGGCGGACGAACTGCTCGTCCATTTGGAGGCGTGCGAGGACGTCGTTGAGCAGCTGGCGGAACTCGCGGACGGGGATTTCGGAGCCGCGGCGGGCGCTGACGGCGCGGCGGAGGAAGTTGATCATGGAGACGCCGGGGATGTCGGTGGGGTACTGGAAGGCGAGGAAGAGGCCGGCGCGGGCGCGCTCGTCGGGGGAGAGTTCGAGCATTTCATCGCCGTCCATGCGGACGGAGCCGCCGTCGACGGCGTAGCGGGGGTGGCCCATGATGGTGTTGGCGAGGGTGCTCTTGCCGGAGCCGTTGGGGCCCATGATGGCGTGGACCTCGCCGGGCCGGAGGGTGAGGGAGAGCCCCTTCACGATCTGCTTGTCCTCGACGGACACGCGCAGGTCGTCGATCTCGAAGAGCGCCGTCATCATCCCCTCCTCATCCGCGCGGTCCGGGACCCGCTCAACAGTTGGCGGCCGCGGCGTGGAGCGGCACGATGTATTCGCAGCGTTCGTCGCCGCCGGCGACGCGGCCGGTCTGGACGACCTCGACGCCGAGCAGCTTTTCGATGGCGAGGCGGTCGGCTTCGCAGACGCAGTCGGAGGCGGCGGCGGCGCTGAGGTAGGGGCAGGCGTTGTTGATCAGGATGAGGGTTTCCTTGGCCCGCTTCCAGCCGTCGACGATGCCCTCGGGGCGGAGCGCGCCGACGAGTTCCTCGACGCGCTCCTCGATGGTGCCGTCACCAACTTCGGAGCGGTGGGCATCGGCGACGTTGTTGGCGAGGGCTTCGGAGATGCGGGGGCCGGCGGCGTCGAGGCGTTCGAGTTCGCCGAAGACGCGGCCGGCGAGGTCCCACGAGCGGTCGCGGGCGGTGCGGACGCCGCGCTCGGTGGCGCGGTAGACGTGGGAGGGGCGGCCGGGGCCGTGTCGGACGACGTCGACCTCGAGCAGTCCGTCGGCTTCGAGGCGGTCGAGGTGCCGCCTGGCGGTGGCGGTGGCGATGCCGAGCTCCCCGCCGGCGGCGGCGGCGGTCGCGCCTCCGGCGTCGACGATGCGGTCCAGCAGCTGCGCCCGCGTGGAACGAGGTCTCATGGCGGCTCCGGGACGGGCGGGTCCGGCGGACCCGCCGATGCTGCTCAGGTTACACGAGTTGAGCGCGGGAGATGCGCCCAACGATCCAAACGCATCATACGCGACGTATCCGCGCATCCGGCGGGCGCGTCAGCGGGCCGATTCGACCGCCCGGCCGGTCTGGGCGAGCAGCGGGCGATCGAGATCGGGATGCTCGATCCAGATGAAGTCGGCGCCGAAGACGGAGCGCAGCAGGTCGGGGTCGAGGCTTTCGCGGGGCGGGCCGATCCGCGCGACCGAGCCCTTGGCGAGGACGACGGCGCGGTCGGCGTAGCCGGCGGCGAGGGCGAGGTCGTGCATCACGGCGGCGATGGCCGCGCCCTCGGCGGCGAGGTCGCGCAGGAGTTGGAGGACGAGCTGCCGGTGGCGGGGGTCGAGGTGGGCGGTGGGCTCGTCGACGAGCAGGATCGGCGTTTCCTGGGTGAGCACGCGGGCGAGGGTGACGCGGGACTGCTCGCCGCCGGAGAGGGTCGGGTAGGCGCGGCCGGCGTAGCGGCTGGTGTCGGTGAGGCCCATGGCCTGCTCGGCCAGGCGGGCGCCGTGCTCGCGCTCGCCGCGTTCGCCGTCCCAGGGGGCGCGGCCCATGCGCACGACCTCGCGGGCGGTGAAGAGGAAGGGCAGGTAGCCGCTCTGGGGCATGACGGCGCGGCGGCGGGCGAGCGCGGTCGGGCCGAGCTCGGCGATCGGCCGGCCGTCGACCAGGACTTCGCCGGCGGAGGGGCGGAGGTCGCCGGCGAGCGCCTTGAGCAGGGTGGTCTTGCCGGCGCCGTTGGGGCCGACGATGGCGAGCAGTTCGCCGCCGCGCACGTCGAGGGAGACGGAGCGCAGCAGGTCCTCGCCGTCGATGGAGACGGCGACGTCGCGGGCTTCGAGCGGGGCGGGGCGGGGCTGGACGGGGTCGGTCATGGCGGATCTACCAGCCGGACATCGCGATGCGGCGGCGGGAGCGGTCGATCAGGAGCAGGAAGAGGGGGGTGCCCACGATCGCGGTGACGATACCGAGCGGGAGTTCGGAGGGGGAGAGGGCCATGCGGGCGCAGAGGTCGGCGGCGAGGACGAGGATGGCGCCGGCGAGGGCGGAGGCGGGCATCAGCTTGCGGTGATCGGCGCCGACGGCGAGGCGGACGATGTGGGGCGCCATCAGGCCGACGAAGCCGACCACGCCGGCGGCGGCGACGCCCGCGCCGGCGGCGAGGGCGGAAGCGGAGACGAGCAGGATCTGGGTGCGCTCGACGTGGACGCCCATGTGGCGGGCCTCGGCCTGGCCGAGGGCGAGCAGGTTGAGGCTGCCGCCGAGCCGGACGAGCACGGCGACGGCGATCAGGATCAGCGGGGCGGCGGTCGCGGCCAAGTCCCAGTTGGAGCCGGCCAGGCTGCCCATCACCCAGAAGACGATGTCGCGCAGTTCGGGCTCGTCGGCGGCGAAGATGAGGAAGGAGATGCCGGCGGCGAGGGCGGCGTTGACGGCGACGCCGGCGAGCAGCATGGTGGCGGGGTCCATGCGCCCGGAGCGGCGCGAGAAGGCGTAGATCAGGAGGGTGGTGAGCAGCCCGCCGGCGAAGGCGGCGAGGGGGCGGCCGAAACCGCCGAGCCCGCCGACGCCGACGACGATGGCGAGCGCCGCGGCGAAGGCGGAGCCGCTGGAGACGCCGATCAGTCCGGGGTCGGCGAGCGGGTTGCGGAACATGCCCTGCAGGGCGGCGCCGGCGGCGCCGAGGCCCGCACCGACGGCAGCGGCGAGCACGACGCGCGGGAGCCGGATCGACCAGACGACGGCCTCCTCCTGGCGGGTCCAGGCCTGGGCGCCGATCAGCGCGTCGAGGCCGATCCGGTCGGCGATGATCGCGGCGACGCGGCCGGGATCGACGTCGAACGCGCCGACGGCGAGGTTGGCGAGGGCGATTCCGATCAGGGCGGCGGCGAGCAGCGGCCACCACATCGAGGCGGCGCGGAAGGAGGCGGTGGCGCGGGGGCGGGAGCGCTCGGGAGCGGGGGACGGGGAATCGCGCCGTCCGAGCACGGCGGCGATCGGGCGGGCGCGGGCGGACTGCCGTTCAGCCATCGCCGAGCTCGTCGCGCAGCCGCTGCAGTTCGGCGGCCAGATCGGCGAGCGCATCGGGCATGCGCGGGCCGAAGTTGAGCAGGTAGAGGTCGTCCATGATGATGAAGCGGCGGGCTCGGCCGGCGCGCGTTTCGGCGATGCCGGGGATGCGGAGCAGGCCGTCGATCCCGCCGACGGATTCGACGCCGCCCTCCATCAGCAGCAGCGCTTCGGGGTCGGCGGCGACGACGGCTTCGGGGGTGAGCGGCTGGAAGCCGACGATGCCGGCGGCGGCGCCGGCGTCAATGCCGCCGGCCGCCTCGATCAGGATCTGGGAGGGGGAGCCGTCGCCGCCGGCGAACTGGAAGAGCGCGCCGCGGAGGTAGAGGAAGAGCACCTGCGGGCCGCGCTCGGTTGCGCCGATCGAGGCCTGCACGGCGGCCAGGCGGCGCTCGATGTCGAGGGCGAGCGCTTCGGCGCGTCGGGGGATGCCGAGCGCCGCGCCGACGGTCCGCACCTTCGCGGCGGGGGCGTCGAGGTCGTCGTCTTGGTCGATGATCACGACCTCGACGCCGGCGTTGCGGACGTGGTCGAGGGTCTCGCCGGGTCCGGCTGCGGGCGTGCCGAAGATGATCGTGGGCGAGAACGCGAGGACGCCTTCGGGGGAGAGGGCCTGGTTGAAGCCGAGGTTGGGCAGGTCTTCGGCTTCGGGGGGGTAGATCGAGGCGGTGTCGCGGGCGACGAGGAAGTCCTGCGCGCCGAGCGCGTAGACGACTTCGGTCAGATCGCCGAAGAGGGTGATGATCCGCGTGCCGGGCGCGATCTGCTCGACGGGTTCGTCCGGCTCGGCCGGTTCGTCTTGCTCGTCCTCTGCATCGGCCGCGGCGGACTCCTGCTGGGGAGCGTCTTGCTCTGCCGCGGGTTCTTCGGGCTCGTCCTGCTGCGCCCCTGCATCGGAGTCGTCGGACTCTTGCGGGAGTTCTTCCTGCTCTTGCGCAGGGGGCGGCGGCTCGGTTTGGTCTTGCTCGGCGGCTTCCTGCTGCTGCGGCTCGGCTTGGGGTTCGGGTTCCGCCTGCGGCTCGGCGGCGGAGGGGGCGGTTTGGCGGACTTGGGGTTCGCCTCCGCAGGCCGCGAACGCGAGTGCGGCCGCGGCGATCGCGGCGGCGAGCCATCCGATTGCGGGGCGGGGCTTAGATCTCAATGGTCATTCCGTCGCGGACTGAGGCGGTGCGGGGGAAGACGGCGGCCGCATCGCGGCAGGCTTGCTCACGATCCGCGTCGAACCAGAAGTGGGTGAGGTAGAGGCGTTCGACGCCGGCGGCGAGCGCCATTTCGGCGGCTTGGGCGGGGGTCATGTGGCCGCGCACTTCGGTCGTTTCGGGCTGGTCGAGCGTCGCTTCGGCGAACAGCGCGGATGCGCCGGCGGCGAGCGCTTCGATCTCGCGGCTCGGCGCGGTGTCGCCGGTGTAGGCGAGCGAGCGGGAGCCGTCGTCGAGCCGCGCGGCGAACGAGGGGATGTAGTGGACGCCGGCGGCGAACTCGGCCTGCAGGCCGCCGAGATCGGCGCGGCTGCCGATCTCGTACTGCTCGACGAGGAAGGTGTTTTCGATGAAATCGGGCGGGAAGCAGACGGTGGAGAGGAGGCCGGCGAGCACTTCCCGGCCGCCGGGGGGCAGCAGCAGGCGGACGCGGCGGGAGTCGGGGCCGCAGAGATCGCGGCAGAGCCGGAAGCGGAGGGGGAGCAGGTCGACGAAATGGTCGGCGTGCATGTGGGAGATGACGATGGCGTCGATGCCGCAATCGGGCAGGCGGGCGAGCAGCGCGGCGGCGACGCCGGAGCCGCAGTCGAGCAGGATGCGCGAGCCGCCCGCTTCGACGAGGTAGCCGGAGCTTGCGCCGCCCGCGGGCGGGCAGGCGGCCCCCGAGCCCAGAACGGTCAACCGCATGGCGCTCCCACGGGACTCGCGGCCGGCCGGGCCGCCCCCCGCGGGCGGCTGCGACAATCGGCTCAAGTGTAGGAGCACGGATGGCTACGGAACCGGGGCCGCGCCATAACCGCCCGCCGCCGCCCGATGCGGGGCTGTGCGGCGGCTGCGCGCACGCGGCGTCGGTTGCCACGAGGCGCGGGAGCGTCTTCCTGCGCTGCGGGCTGCACGATTCGGACCCGCGCTTCGCCAAGTATCCGCCGCTGCCGCTGCACGCCTGCCCGGGCTTCCTCGGGCGGACGGAGGGGGAGCGGCGGGGCTAGAGTGCGGGCAGTCCGCGGGCCGGGATCGGATGCGGGATGACGTCGTTCGTCGGGGATGAATCGACTTGGTTCGGGCGGCTCGCGGGGGTCGCCCTGCGGGTGCTCGTGATCGCGGGCTTCCTGGTGCTGCTGGGCTTGACGCTGAACCGCGTCCGGGTCGTGATGCTGCCGCTGATGGGGATGATCGTCCTCGCCTCGGCGCTGCTGCCGTTGAAGGTCTGGCTGCGGCGGCGGGGCTGGTCGGACCTGGGGGCGACGATCACGATCGTGCTCGCGGCGGGGATCGCCATCGCGGCGGTGGCCAGCCTGACGATCTACACGATCGCGACGGATTTCGACGAGATCAACGACGACATCGAGGCGGGCATCACGGAGCTGGGCGACTGGGTGATCGAGACCTTCGACGTCTCGCAGGAGCAGATCAACAGCGCTCGGGACGACCTGATCCAGGCGATCCGCGACAACGCGTCGGCGGTGGCGGGCGGGGTCTTCTCGGGGGTGCTGCGGATCATCGAGATCGCGACCGGCTCGCTGCTGCTGGTCTTCCTGCTGTTCTGGGCGGTGAAGGACGGGGATCGCTGGCGGATGTCGATCGCGCGCAGGCTGCGCGGGCAGGCGCGGCGGGACTTCCTGCGGCTGACGGGGCGGATCGGGGGGAACCTGGGCTCCTACCTGCGCGGGACGATCATCGTGGCCTTCATCGACGGGGTGCTGATCGGGATCGGGTTGTGGATCCTGGGGGTGCCGCTGGCGGCGCCGCTGGGGGTGATCACCTTCTTCGCGGCGTTCGTGCCGATCGCGGGGGCGGTGCTGGCGGGCTTGGCGGCGGTGCTGGTGGCGCTGGCCACGGAGGGGCTGGTCGACGCGATCGCGGTGGGGCTGCTGGTGCTGATCGTGCAGCAGCTGGAGGGCAACATCCTGCAGCCGATCATCGTCGGCCGGGCGGTGGCGCTGCACCCGATCGTGATCATCGTCGCGGTCGGCGCGGGCGGCGCGCTGTGGGGCATCATCGGCGCGATCATCGCCGTGCCGATCGTGTCGACGGCCTACGCCGCGGTGACCTACCTGCTCAGCGACGAGCGCCTGCCGGCGGGCAAGCGCCGGCGCACCGCGGAGGCGGCGGAGTCGGTTCCCGATCCTCCGCC
This sequence comes from Dehalococcoidia bacterium, assembly GCA_965205165.1. Taxonomy (GTDB): domain Bacteria; phylum Chloroflexota; class Dehalococcoidia; order Bin125; family Bin125; genus CBDESM01. Next base: position 2,045,950 of record OZ242037.1, on the reverse strand, counting down.
GACGTAGCGGCGGCCCGGGTCGTCGGCGGCTAATCCCAGCTGGGCTTGGATTCGGCGCTGGAACCCGTCGCCAAGCCGCGGTCGTGCGGGGCATCGGTGCGGGCGCCGCGGAAGTCGCGGAAGGGGCCGTCGCGCCATTCGAGCGCGCCCTTGAGGCCGTCGCGGGCGACGCGCTCGCGCCATTCGCCGGCTTCGGGGCGGTGCTTGGACATGGCTTCGACGTCGGTGCCGGAGATCATCGCGGTCTTGTAGCCCATGATCTCGAAGGCGCGGTTGACGGCGCGCTTGGAGTACATCAGCAGGTGGTTGTCGATGTGGGCCATGCGCTGGGCGAAATCCATGGTGAACTCGCCGAGCTCGTCGGCGGGCATGGAGTAGTTGGCCCAGCCCCAGCGGGTCATGTCGGCGCCGGAGTGGGGGTCGCCGACGTAGGCGAACTCGCGGGCCTTGGCCTGCGGCAGGTGCCAGGGGGCCCACATGGCGTCCATCGTGCCCATCGCTCGGACGGGCGGGTAGCCGACCTGGCAATCGTCGGCGACGATGCGGAGGTCGCAGGCGGAGGCGAGTTCGGTCGCGCCGGCGAGGCAGTAGCCGTGGACCTGGGCGATGACGGGCTTGGCCAGCTCCCAGATGATGAAGTTGCCCATCACGGCGTGGCGGGACCAGTCGTAGTGCTGCGGGTGGGTGGTGCCGGTGTCGGGCATGTGCGAGAACTCGCTCACGTAGGGCGAGTCGGAGGGCGAGGGCTGGAGGTCGTAGCCGGCGGAGAAGGCGCGGCCGGCGCCCTTGACGATGACGACGCCGACGGCGGGGTCGGCCTCGGCGCGCTTGAGCCCGTGGAAGAGCTCGCCGCGCAGCTCGTTGGAGAGCGCGTTGAGCTTCTCGGGCCGGTTCAGGGTGATCGTCGCCACCCGCCGATCCGTCTCGTAGAGGATGAATTCGTAGTCCGTCATGCGGGGCCTCCTTGGTGAATCCCCCGCAGTCTAGGCAAGCGGGCTAGATAAGCGGGCTAGACAAGCGGGCGTTCCGCGCCGATCAGCGAGTAGCCTGCGGGCATGGCGGACTTGACGACTGACGTGGTTTCGTTCGAGCTGGCGGAGCGGGTGGCTACGGTGACGTTGACGCGGCCGGAGGCGATGAACGCGCTGGATCCGGAGACGATCGCGTCGTTGGCGGACTGCTGGCTGGAGATCCGGGACAATCCGGAGATCTGGGCGGCGGTGGTGACGGGGCAGGGGGATCGGGCGTTCTGCGCGGGGGCGGACTTGAAGAAGACGATTCCGGCGCGGCCGGGGGCGACGGATGCGAACTGGCCGATCTTCCAGCCTTCGGCGCGGCAGGCGATCGACAACGGGATGCAGATCTGGAAGCCGATCGTGGCGGCGGTGAACGGGTACTGCCTGGGGGCCGGGCTGACGCTGCTGTCGATGTGCGACATCCGGATCGCGGCGGAGCACGCGGAGTTCGGGCTGCCGGAGGTGCGGCGGGGGATCGTGCCGACGCTGGGGGCGACGCAGCGGCTGACGCGGCAGCTGCCGTGGTCGGTGGCGATGGAGCTGCTGCTGCTCGGCGACCACATTTCGGCGCGGCGGGCGCATGAGTGCGGCTTGGTCAACAAGGTGGTGCCGTCGGGCGAGGAGCTCGGCGAGGCGCGGGCGGTGGCGCGGCGGTTCACGGAGGGGGCGCCGCTGACGCAGCGGGCGATCAAAGAGGCGGCGGTGCGCGGGCTGTCGCTGCCGATCGACGAGGGCATCCGGCTGGAAGAGCTGCTGAGCGCGCACATCCGGCGGACCGAGGATTTCAAGGAGGGCCCGAAGGCCTTCGCGGAGAAACGGGAACCCGAGTACCGGGGCAACTGACCACAGACGAGGAGACGGCGATGAGACTCACGTTCGGCGCGCAGATTCCGGGCAACCAGACGCAGTGGGCGGCGATGAAGGACACCGCGCAGGCGATGGACGCGACGCGATGGCACTCGGCCTGGACGTACGACCATTTCGTGCCGCCGCTGGCGTTCATGGACGAGACGGGCGATTCGCTGGAGGGCTGGACGGCGCTGACGGCGATCGGGGCGGTGACGGAGACGCTGATGCTGGGCACGCTGGTGAGCGGCGTGACCTACCGCAATCCGGGCCTGGTGGCGAAGATGACGGCGACGCTGGACCACATCACGGAGGGTCGGGCGATCCTGGGCATCGGCGCGGCCTGGCACGAGCGCGAGCACGCGGCCTACGGCTGGGACTTCCCGGCGCTGAAGGAGCGCTCGGATCGGCTGGAGGAGGCCTGCAACCTGATCCGGCAGCTGTTCCACGGGCCGGGGCCGGTCGATTTCCAAGGTGAGTTCTACCGGCTGGACAATGCGCCGTTCGCGCCGCGGGCGCATCCGAAGCACGCGGAGCGGACGGGCGGGGACTTCATCCAGATCATGGTGGGGGGCAACGGGGAGAAGCGGACGCTGCGCACGCTGGGGCGGTACGGCGACATCCTCAACGCACGGGGGACGCCGGAAGAGGTGGCGCACAAGATCGCGGTGGTGAGCAGGCATGCCGAGGATTTCGGGCGGGATCCGTCGGAGATCGTGAAGACGACGGTGATGCGGCCGGCGCTGGTCGAGGACGGCGCGAAGATCGCGCGGCTGCGGGACGTCCACGGCGAAGGGATGACGGACGAGCAGAAGGCGCGGCTGCCGATCGGCCCGGCGGAGCACCTGATCTCGCTGTTCGAGGAGTACGAAGCGATCGGGGTCGAGGGGTTCGTGTTCGAGTCGATTCCGAACAATCCGAAGCTGTACGAGGCGTTCGACGAGCAGGTGCTGGCGGCGTTCGACTAGCCGCGGGCCGCGGGAGAGGGGCATCCGATGCGGAAAATCGGCATGGTTTCGCTGATCGCGGCGGCGGCCGCGGCGCTGGCGGCGGCGATCGCCGTGATCTTCACCGCCGGCGGGCACGAGGGGGCGCACGGCCCCGAGGCCCGCGTCTCGGTGCTGCCGCGCAATGACGGCGGATCGAGCGTGGCCGTGCAGTTCCGGCGCGACGGGGGGCCGTGGGGCGAGCGGGTGCTGCCGGAGCTCCGCGTCGTGCCGGCGGACGCGGCGGCGGGGCGCTGGTTGAACAGTTCGCCGGTGGCGGTGCCGGAGGCCGAGCCGGAGTTCCTGACCTTGGGCATCCTCGACGAGTTCGGCGGCCGCGGCGGGATGAACACGGTGCGGGCGGTGCAGCTGGCGATCTGGCACGTGAACAACGCGGGCGGGGTGCTGGGGCAGCCGGTCTGGATGATCTGGCAGGACAATTACCAGCAAGACATCGTGGAGCTGGCGACGCGCATGATCGAGGACGCGGGCGTCGACGCGTTCATCGGGCCGGGCACGAGCGGGAACACGACCAAGATCGGCAACGAGGTCGCGGCGCAATTGCGCACGCCGTTCATTTCACCGTCGGGCACGTCGCCGACGCTGACGGACCTGCCGGACGACGGCTACATCTTCCGCACGATCATTTCGGACGCGGCGCAGGGCCCGGCGCTGGCGGACCTGGTCGCGGACGAGGGCTACGACAACGTGGCGGTGGCGTACCGCGATGATCCGTACGGGAACAGCCTGTTCGCGCTGTTCGACGATGCGTTCGAGGGGACGATCACCGGCGTCGCGATTGATCCGGCCGACGAGGATTTGACGGACGAGCTGACCGAGGCCGCGGCCGGCGGCGCCGAGGTGCTGGTCGTGATCGCGTTCACGGACGACACGCTGAAGATCGTGCCGCAGTCGCTCGACAACGGCATCTTCGAGCAGTTCATCTTCACCGACGGCAGCCGGTCGGGGCGGCTCACGGCGGCGCACGGCGAAGCGCTGGAGGGGGCGAAGGGCACCGCGCCGGCGGCCGGCAACATTTCGGAGGAGGAGAGCGGCTGGGAGGCGGACTACATGGCGCTGCACGGGCTGGTCGATCGGACCGGGTTCGTGCGGGAGGCGTACGACGCGGCGATCGCGCTGATGCTCGCGGCCGAATTCGCGGGCTCGACCGACGGCGAGGCGATCCGGGACGCGCTGCCGAGAATCGCCGCGGGGCCGGGCAAGCGCTACGCGGCGTCGGGCGACGGCGTGGCGGCCGCGCTGGCGGCGATCCGCGGCGGCCGCACCGCGATCGATTTGGACGGACAGGCGACGGATCTCGACTGGGACGGGAACGGGGACATCAGGTCGAGCCTGATGGGGATCTGGCAGATCAGCGGCGGGGAGATCGAGGACGTGCGCCAGTTCCCGGTCAGATTGGCCGCCGCGGCTTCCGATCGGACGAGCGCCGCGATGCTGTCGATCGGCACCGAGCCCTACTTCGCCCCCTTCACCTTCCTCAACGACGAGGGCGAACTGGACGGCTTCGAGCGGGAGCTCGGCGACGAACTCTGCCGCCGCGCCGGCTATGAATGCACTTGGAAGCTCGACGACTGGGCCGACCTGATCGGGAACCTGCGCGCCGGCGAGTACGACCTGATCATCGCGGCGATGCCCAGCACCAAGGCCCGCGACGAGCTGATCGACTTCACGCAGGGCTACCACCCGCCCGCCGACTTCGCCTACGCCGCCCGCGCCGGAGCCGATGAGCGCGCGCGGTCCGGCCGAGTCGCCGCGCTGATCTCCACCATCGACGCCGAGTACGTGGCGGACGAGACCGATGCGACCCTGGTCACCTACGGCACCTACGACGCCGCGGTCGAGGCGGTCCGCGACGGCGAGGCCGACGCCGTCTTCGCGGTCAAGGAATACCTCCGCGCCTTCGTCGAGGAGAGCGGCGGCGAACTGATCTTCGTCGGCGACGACATCTTCTTCGACGCCCAGCCGCAGGTCGGCTACCGCGAAGGCGAGCAGGAGCTGGGCGGCAAGTTCGACGCCGCGATTTCCGCGATGAAGGCCGACGGCTCGCTCAACGAACTGCTCGCCAAGTGGTTCGCCGACGCCGACCCGGTCCCGCAGTACCGGAGCTGAAGCGGAACCCGCGGGCGAGCAGCGGCGGAGGGGGCGGATGCGGCGCGGCGCTTGGCTGCTGCTGGGGGCGATCATCGGGGCGGCGGCGGTCGGCGCGGCGGTCGCCGTGCTGCAGCCGGGCGGGGAGGCGCGGGTCTCGCTCAAGCGGCTCGAAGACGGGCGCTCGGAGGTCGCGATCCAGCTGCGCCGCGCCGACGGCTCGTGGGGCGGGCGGATCCTGCCCGATGCCCGGTTCACGGGGGCGGATGCCGAGGCGGGGCGCTGGCTCAACAGCTCGCCCGTCGCGCTGGACGGCGGCCCGCGGGCGCTGCGGCTGGGGCTGCTCGATCATTTCGGCGGGCACGGCGGAATCACCTCGGTGCGGGCGGTGCAGTTGGCGATCAAGCACGTCAATGCGGCGGGCGGCGTCTTCGGCCGGCCGGTGGAGTTCGCCTGGCGGGACACGCTGGAAGCGCCGGTCTTCGATCAGGCGCTGGCGCTGATCGACGAAGAGGGCGTCCACGCGATCATCGGGCCGGGCACGAGCAGCGACGCGCTGGACATCGGGCGGGCGATCGGGAAGGGGCGGGGGATTCCGCTGGTCACGCCTTCGGCGACGTCGCCGGCGGTGGCCGAAATCGACGACCGCGGGTTCGTCTTCCGCTCGGTGATTTCGGACGTGGCGCAGGGGCCGATCCTGGCGCGGCTGGCGCGCGATCAGGGCTACGACCACATCGCGGTCGCGTATCGGGACGACGCCTGGGGAGTCGGGCTGGCGGAGGCGTTCTTCGCCGCGTACGAGGGGCGCGTCGACAAGGTGCTGCTCGATCCGGTGGACGACTCGTACATCGACGAAATGCGCGAGGTCGCGGCGGGCGGCGCGCCGGTGCTGATCGCGATCGCCTTCACGGGGCAGGCGATCCACGCGGTGGGCGACGCGCTGACTTCGGGCGCGTTCGGCACGTTCATCTTCACGGACGGGAGCCGCTCGCCGCGCCTGCTGGCGGCCTACCCGGAGGCGCTGGACGGGGCGATGGGCACGGCCCCGTACGGGGCGAACATCGCCGAGGAGGAGGGGCATTGGGAGCGCGACTACCTGGCGGAGTACGGCGAGCTGGAGATGCTGCCGTACGTGCGCGAGACCTACGACGCGGCGATCGCGCTGATGCTGGCGGCGGAGCTGGCCGGCTCGACCGACGGGGCGGCGATCCGCGACGCGCTGCCGAGGGTCGGCGGGCCGCCGGGGCGGCGCTTCCCGGCCTCTTCGGATGGCGTCGCCGCGGCGATCGAGGCGATCCGCGGCGGGGAGGAGATCGACCTCGCGGGCGAGGCGACGAACCTGGACTGGGATGCGAACGGCGACGTGACCGGCGGCCTGATGAGCATCTGGCGGTTCGCGGACGGCGGGATCAAGGAGCTGCGGACGATCCCGATCGACCTCTCGCGCTGATGCGGGAGCCGGGCGTGCCGTAGCATCCCCGCAGCAGGAGGGAGGAGCGGACATGCGGAAGATCGCGTGGCTGGCACTCGGGGCCGCGGCGGGGGCGGCGGCCTTGGCGGCCGTGATGGGGTCGAACGGGGGCAACGAGGCGCGGATCGCGATCCAGCGGCTCCCCGGCGGCGGCAACGAGGTGGCGCTGCAGCAGCGCGATCCGGACGGCGGCTGGGGCGAGCTGCTGACCCCGGAGAAGCGCTACCAAGCCGCGGATGCGGAAGCGGGGCGCTGGCTGTACAGCTCGCCGCTGCAGATCGGATCGGGCGGCCGCGAGCCCCTGAAGATCGGGTTCCTCGGCATATTCTCCACGCCGCTGAGCGAAACGTTCGGGCGCGAAACGAGCCTGGGCGTCGAACTCGCCGTCCGCCACGTCAACGCGGCCGGCGGCGTGTTCGGGATGCCCGTGGAGATGGTCACGGCGGACACCGGGGCGAACCCCGATACGGCCGTCGCGGCGGCGCGCCGGCTGATCGAGGAGCGGGGCGTCCACGCCGTGGTGGGGCCGATGTTCAGCCAGGCGGCGATCGCCGTCGGCACGCAGGTCGCCCCCTACCACGGCGTGCCGTTCATCTCGCCGCTGGCGGGGTCGCCGGAGATATCGGAGATCGACGACGACGGCTACTTCTTCCGCACCTACATCTCGGACGCGGCGCAGGTGGACGTGCTGGCGCAGCTGGCCGACGAAGAGGGCATCGACGAGGCCGCCGTCGTCTACCGCGACACTGCTTGGGGCCGCGCCTTCCACCGGCACTTCATCGACCACTACCACGGCGAGGCGTCGAGCGTCGCCGTCCAGCCGACGCGGGACTCGTACGCGGAGGAGATCCGCGAGGCGGCGGCCGGCGGCGCGCGGGCGCTGGTCCTGCTCGCCTCGCAGGCGGACCTGATGCAGCTGGTGCGCGACTCGGTCGAGCTCGATCTGTTCGACCGCTTCCTCTTCCACCGCGCCGGGCGCTGGCAGGAGCTCTACGACGCGTTCCCCGAGGCGCTCGAGGGCCAGCTTGGGGTCTTCTACGCGGGCCGCCACGTGACCGAGGCGGAGGGGCACTGGGAGGCCGACTTCTTCGAGGCGTTCGGCCACCATCCGATTTCGCACGTCACGCGCGAGGCGTACGACGCGGCGCTGGCGATCATGCTGGCGGCCGAGCGGGCGGGCACCGCGGAGGGCACCGCGCTGCGGAACGCCCTGCCGGCAATCGCCGGCCCGCCGGGCGAGCGGCACCCGGCCAGCGGGGCGGGCGCCGCGGCCGCGCTGGCGGCCGTGCGGGCCGGGCGCGAGATCGACTTGGACGGCGAGGCGACCGCGCTGGATTGGGACGCGAACGGCGACGTCGTGCGGGGGCACATCACGATCTGGCGCTTCGCCGGCGGCGAAATCGAAGATGTCCGCCATGTCGAAATCGACTTGGCGGCGGAGTAGCGCGAGCGGAACCGCCGCGCGCGGCAGGGGAAGGAGCGGGGCATGACGTGGCGACGCGGATTGGCGTTGCTGGCGCCGCTGGTCATCGGCGCGGCCGCGCTGGGCTACGTCCTGTCGTCCAGCCACGAGGACGGCGACGTGCGGGTCTCGCTGCGGCGGCTCGCGGACGGCCGCAACGAGGCGACGGTGCAATTCCGCGGCGATGACGGCAGATGGGGCGAGCGGGTGCGGCCGGAGCTGCGCTTCCAGCCGGCGGACGCCGAGCCGGGCAGGTGGCTGAACAGCTCGCCGGCATCGCCGCCGGAGGCCGCGGCCGGACCGCTGAAGCTGGGGATGCTGCTGCCCTTCAGCGGGCTGGGCGACGGCTACTGGGGCAACAACGCCGAGCCGGGCTTCAAGCTGGCGGTCAAGCACGTCAACGAGGCCGGCGGCGTGTTCGGGCAGCCGGTGATCTACGTGCGCGAGGACACCGCGACGGACCCGGTGCAGGCCGGCATCGCCGCCCGCAGGCTCGTCCGCGAGCACGGCGTCACCGCGATCGTGGGGCCGCTCTACAGCTTGGTGGCGACCGGCTTCGGCGACTACGTGCCGGCGGATCTGCGGGTGCCGTTCGTGATGCCCGGCGGCGCGTCGCCCGCGATCAGCGAGCTGCGCGACGACGACTTCCTCTTCCGCACGATCATCTCCGACACGTTCATCGCCGACGAGCTGGCCAAGCTCGCGCACGACGAGGGGCACGACGACGAGATCGTGGCCGTCCACTGGACTGATTCATGGGGCCGGCACCTGCTCGATCACTTCGAGAGTCATTTCGCCGGCACGGTGACGAAGATCGCCGTGACGCCCCACAGCTCGGAGGAAGCGGCCGCGGCCGCTGAAGAGGCCGCGGCCAGCGGCATCAAGGCGCTGGTCATGCTCACCGACGTCGACGACGCCAAGGACTTCTTCCGGGCCGCGCCCGCGGATGCCTTCGACTACATCCTGCTGATCCAAGCGCTGCGCCTGACCGAGGTCTACGAGGTCAACCCGGAGCTGCTGGAGGGCGCGCACGGGGTCGACTTCATCGGCAAGCACGTCAGCGAAGCGGAGGGCCATTGGGAGGAGCAGTTCACCAACGAGTACGGCGTCGCGCCCAGCTACGTGCAGCGCGAGCCGTACGACGCGGCGGCGGTGCTGATGCTGGCCGCCGAGTACGCGGGCGTGAACGACGGCGTCGCGATCCGCGACGCGCTGCGGACCGTCTCCAACCCGCCGGGCGACCGCTACCCCGCCTCGAGGGACGGCATCCGCGACGCGCTGGCGGCGATCCGGCGAGGCGAAGACATCGATCTCGACGGCGAGGCGACCTCGCTCGATTGGGACCGGAACGGGGACATCGTCAGCGCGCACATCCAAATCTGGCGCTTCCGCGAGGGCGAGATCGAGGTGATCCGCGAGTTCGAAGACCGGATCGAGCTCGAATAGCGTGACCGGCAAGAAGCGAACCGCCGCGCTGCTCCTGCTGGGAGCGATCTTCGGCGCAATCGCGCTCGGCCTCTCGCTCGGGCAATCGGGGAGCGGCGACGTCCGCGTCGCGTTCCAGCAGCTCGAGGACGGGCGTGGCGAAATCGCCGTGCAGATCCGCGATGCGGACGGCGCATGGGGCGTGCCGCTGCGCCCGGAGCGCCGCTTCGTCCCCGCGGATCCCGAGCCCGGCCGCTGGCTCTACAGCTCGCCGGTCGAGGCGGGAGGAGGCGGGGCCGCGTTCAAGCTGGGCGTGCTCGGCATCCGCAGCTCGCCGTTCGAAGCGTTCAACGAGTACGCCCTCCGGATCGAGCACGGGGCGCGGCTCGCGGTCGAGCACGTGAACGCGGCCGGCGGCGTCTGGGGCCGCCCGGTCGAACTGGCGATCGCGGACACCGGCGGGGATGCGGAGGCGGCCGTCGTCGAGGCGCGGCGGCTGATCGTGGAGGAGGGCGTGCACGCGGTCGTGGGGCCGATCACGAGCCGGAGCCTGCAAGCGGTCGGCGAGACCGTCGCGCCGGAGTTCGGCGTCCCCTTCGTCTCGCCCTCGGCCACCGCGCCGATCGTGACGGCTTTGGACGACGACGGCTACGTGTTCCGCACGATCATCTCCGACGCGGCGCAGGCGGACGTGCTCGCGCAGCTGGCGGAAGAGGAGGGCTACGACGAAGTCGCCGTGATCTACCGGAACGACCTCTGGGGCAGGGCGCTGCACCGGCACTTCAGCGAGCGCTACCACGGGCAGGCGGCCTCCGTCGCGCTGGATCCGGGCGGGAGCGACTATGCAGCCAAGGCGGCGGAGGCGGCCGCGGGCGGCGCGCGCGTGCTGGTGCTGATCACCGTGCCCGACGAGACGATCGCGATCCTGCGGGCCGCGTCGGAGCTCGACGCCTTCGACACCTACCTGTTCGAGCACACCAACAAGCGGATCGACATCTACGAACAGTTCCCCGGCGAACTGGAGGGCGCGGAGGGCGTCGCCTACGTGGGCCGGCACGTGACCGAGGCGGAGGGGCGCTGGGAGGCCGACTACCGGGCGATGTTCGACGAGGATCCGTCCGATGCCTTCGCCAACCCGCGCGAGGCCTACGACGCGGCGATCGCGCTGATGCTGGCGGCCGAGCGGGCGGGCAGCGCGGACGGCACGCTGATCCGCAACGCGCTGCCGGCCGTGGGCGGGCCGCCCGGCGAGCGCTTCCCCGCTTCCGCGGACGGAGTCGCGGGGGCTCTGGCCGCGATCCGGGCGGGACGGGAGATCGACTTGGACGGCGAGGCGACCGCGCTCGACTGGGGACCCAACGGCGACATCATCCTCGGCCACATGGAGTACTGGCGGTTCCAGGACGGCGCGATCGTGCGCGTCCGCGACTTCGACATCCGGATCGAGCCCGAGCGGATCGGGGCCGAGTAGCGGGCGCCGCCGTACTTACGGGCGGCACGTGATATACAGCATCTTGCAGGCGGCGGCGGATCGCCGCCATCCGAACCTTCTCGCGACCGAACCGGGGGAATAGTCCATGCGCGCCTTCTTCGCAGCGCGGAACCGCGGGTTCCGCTTGGCGGCGTTCGCCGCTCTTTTGGCCTTGGCGTTCAGCCTCGCCGCCGCATGCAGCGACGACGTCGATCAACAGCAGGCCGAGCAGCCCGCGCCGGCGCCGGCCGAGCAGCCGGAACAGCAGGACGAGCCGGCGGCGGCTCCGGCGGATTCGGGCGATGATCAGCAAGATCAGGCCGCGGCTCCGGCCGGCGAGGGGCCGGCGCTCAAGATCGGCCTGCTCTCCACCTACACCGGCTCGCTGGCCGAGTTCGGCCCGGTCACCGAGGACGCGGTGCGGCTTGCGATCGCGCACGTCAACGCGGCCGGCGGCGTCTGGGGCCGCCCGGTCGAGCTGGTCACCGGCGACACCGGCGCCGACGCGAACCTCGCGGTCGAAGAGGCGCGCCGCCTGATCGAGATCGAGGGCGTCCACGCGATCGTCGGGCCGCTGACCAGCGGCAACACGATCGCGGTCTCCGACGCGGTCAGCGCCGCCTCCGGCGTGCCGATCATCTCGCCCTCCGCCACCTCGCCGCAGCTGAGCCTGCTGCAGGACAACGGCTTCACCTTCCGCAGCACCGTGTCCGACGCGGCGCAGGGGCCCGTGCTGGCCCAGCTCGCCGTGGACGAGGGCTACTCCCGGGTCGGCGTCGTCTTCATCAACGACCCCTACGGGCAGGGGCTGCACGACGCCTTCCTCGACGCCTACGGCGGCCAGGTGGCCGGCGTGGGCTTCGCCCAAGGGCAGGCCTCCTACCTCTCCGAGATCCGCGCCGCCGCGGACGGCGGCGGCCAGGCGCTGGTCGTGATCGCCTTCCCGGTCGAGGCCGAGATCATCATCCGCGAGGCGCTGGAGAACGACATCTTCAGCCGCTTCCTCTTCGTCGACGGCACCCGCAGCCAGGATCTGGTCGACGCCTTCCCCGACGCGCTCGACGGCTCGACCGGCACGGCCCCGACGGGCGGTCCGGCCTCGGCGGCCACGCAGGCCTGGGACGACGCCTACGTCGCCGAGTACGGCGCGCTCTCGCCGCTCCCGTTCGTGCGCGAGTCCTACGACGCGGCCGCGGCCATCGCGCTCGCCGCCGAGCGGGCCGGCTCGCCCGACGGCGCCGCCATCCGCGACGCGCTGGTCGAGATCGGCAACCCGGGCGGCGACCGCTTCGACGCCGGGCCGGACGGCCTCTCCGCCGCGCTCGACGCGATCCGCGGGGGCTCCGACGTCGACCTCGAAGGCTCGGCCACGACGCTGAACTGGAACGGCGACGGCGACGTCACGACCGGCTACATCGGCATCTGGGGATACAGCGACGGCGAGATCGTCGACCTGCGCACGACCGCGATCGACCTCGCCGGCGGCTTCCAGGTGGTCCAGCCGACGCCGTCGGACCCCGAATTCACGCTCGGCTTCCTGGCCGACTACTCCGGCGCGATCGCGGAGTTCGGGCCGGCGATCGAAACCGGCGTCCGCCTCGCGGTGCAGCACGTCAACGACGCCGGCGGGGTGCTCGGCCGCCCGGTCCGGCTGGTCGTGGGCGACACGCAGCTGGACAGCACCGCCGCGATCGAGGAGGCCCGCCGGCTGATCGAGATCGAGGGCGTGGACGGCATCGTCGGCCCGCTGGCGAGCGGGGTCACCCTGGCCGTGTCGGAGGCGATCACCTCCGTCAGCCGCATCCCCACGATCTCGCCCTCGGCCACCTCGCCGCAGATCTCCATCGCGGACGACGACGGCTACCTCTTCCGCAGCACCATCTCCGACGCGGCGCAGGGCGTGGTTCTCGCCGAGCTGGTCGGCGACGAGGGTTTCGACAACGTGGGCGTGATCTACATCAACAACCCCTACGGGCAGGGGCTGGCCGAATCCTTCGGGGCCAACTACACCGAGACCTATGTGCTGGTCGCCATCGAGGACGGCCAGACCAGCTACCTCTCCGAGCTCCAGCAGGCCGCGGCCGGCGGGGCCGACGCGCTGGTCGCCATCTCCTACCCGGTCGAGGCCGAGACCTACCTGCGCGAGGCGATCGAGAACGAACTCTTCAGCCAGTTCGTCTTCGTCGACGGCACCCGCAGCCAGGAGCTGGTCGCCGCCTTCCCCGACGAACTCGACCGCATGCGCGGCACCGCGCCCGTCGGCGGCCCCGAAACGCCGGCCATCCAAGCTTGGAACGACGCCTACACCGACGAGTACGGCGAACTGCCGACGCTCCCGTTCGTGCGCGAGGCCTACGACGCGGCCATCGCCCTGATGCTCGCGGTCGAGGTCGCCGGCACCACCGACGGCCGCCTGATCCGCGACACCCTGCTGCGCGTGGCCGCGCCCGGCGGCGAGGACGTCCTGCCCGGCGCCGCCGGCATCGCCCGCGCGCTCGAACTGGTCCGCGGCGGCGACGACGTGAACTACGAGGGCGCCGCCACCTCGCTCGACTGGAACCGCGACGGCGACGTCACCAGCGGCTGGGTCGGCATCTGGGAGTACCGCGACGGCGAGATCGTCGACGTCGACGAGCGGCAGTTCAGCCTGCGCTGATCGGGCGACGCTCCGCCATCCGATGCGCCCCGCGCTCCGTTCAATGCCGGCGCGGGCAGCCGCGCTGCTGCTCGCGCTGGCATTCGCGGCCTCGTCCTGCGGCGGCAACGGCGGCCAGGCCGAGGATGAGGACGGCCTGCGGCTCGCCTTCCTGCTCGATTACACCGGCGACCTGGCCGAATGGGGGCCGGCGATGGAGACCGGCGTCCGCCTCGCCATCGATCACGTCAACGCCGCCGGCGGCGTGCTCGGCCGGCCAGTCTCGCTGGCCACGGGCGATACCCGGCTCGACCCGGCGGTCGCGATCGAGGAAGCGCGGCGCTTGGTCGAGATCGAGGGCGCGCACGCGATCATCGGGCCGATCGACGACGCGCTCGCGATCGGCATCACCGGCTCGATCGCCAAGCCGGCGCGGATCCCGGTGATCTCGCCCGCCGCCACGTCGCCGCTCTTCTCCACCGCGGACGACGACGGCTTCCTCTTCCGCACCACGCTCTCCGACATCGCGCAGGGCGAGGTGCTGGCCGACCTCGCCGAGGAGCAGGGCTACGCCAAGGTCGGCGTGCTCTACGTCGACAACCCCTACGGCCAAGGCCTCTCCGAGGTGTTCGCCGCGGCGTTCGCCGGCGAGGCGGAACTGGTCGCCTTCGAGTACGGCCAGACCGCCTACCTCTCCGAATTGCAGCGCGCCGCCGCCAACGGCGCGGAGGCGCTCGTCGCGATCGCCTACCCGCGCCACGCCGAGGTCTTCGTCCGCGAGGCCGTCGAGAACGGCATCTTCAGCCGCTTCCTGTTCGTCGACGGCACCAAGAGCCCGGACGTGATCGAGGCGGTCGGGGCGGAGAACCTCGAGGGGATGCGCGGCACGGCGCCGATCGGCGGCCCCGAAACGGCATCCCTGCGCGCTTGGAACGCGGCCTACGTCGAGCGCCACGGATCGCTGCCGCCCAACCCGTTCGTGCGCGAGTCCTACGACGCGGCCATCGCGATCATGCTCGCGGCCGAGGCGGCGGGTTCGACCGACGGCGAGGCCATCCGCGACCGCCTGCGCGAGGTCGCCGGCCCCGGCGGCGAAGACGTGATCGCGGGCGCGGACGGCATTGCCCGCGCGCTCGAACTGATCCGAGACGGCGAGGACGTCAACTACGAGGGCGCGGGCACCTCCGTCGATTGGAACGATGACGGCGACATCATCAGCGGCTGGATCGGCATCTGGGAGATCCGAGGCGGCGAAATCGTCGAACTCGACCAGCGCCCGTTTACGCTGGAATAGCGCGAACTTCGGGAAAGGAAGCGGGACATGCGGCTTTCGGCCCTCATCATGGCGCTCTTGCTCGCCGCCGCGGCGGCGTTCGCGGCCTGCGGCGGCGACGAGCAGGATCAAGCCGGCGCCCAGCCGGAGCCCGCGGCCGTGCAGGCGGCCGACCAGCAGCAGGACGACGCGGACGGCGGCGGCGCGACGGGGGAGGCGCTCAAGCTCGGCGTGATCCTCGACCACTCCGGCGACTTGGCCGACTACGGCAACAACATGATCAACGGCTTCCGGCTGGCGATCGAGCACCTCAACGAGGCGGGCGGGGTCAACGGGCAGCCGGTCTCGTTCGTCAGCGCGGACAGCGGCGGCGACCCCAACGTGGCGCTGGAGGAGGCGCGGCGGCTGATCGAGGTCGAGGGCGTCCACGTGATCATCGGCCCCGTCTCCAGCGCGGAGGCGGGCGCGATCTACCGCTTCGCCGCCGATGCCCGCGTGCCGGTGATCGCGCCCTCGTCCACCTCGCCGCAGCTGTGCCTGATCGAAGACGACGACTTCCTCTTCCGCGCGACGCTCAACGACTCCGCGCAGGGGCCGATGCTGGCGGCCATCGCGGAGGCGCGCGGCTACGGCAACGTGGGCGTGCTCTACCGCGATGACTCGTGGGGGCAGGGGCTGTTCGGGACGTTCCGCGACGCCTGGACGGGCGGGCTCGAGGCGCAGCCGATCCGGCCGGGCCAGCCGTCCTACCTGACCGAGATCCTGCACTCGGCCCGCGCCGGGGCGGAGGCGCTGGTGCTGATCGGCTTCCGCCCGGAGACTGAGCGGATCCTGCAGGAATCGGCCGAGAACGGCGTCTACGAGCAGTACGTCTTCTCGGAGACCTCGCGCAACGAGGCGATCTTCGAGGCGATCGGCGCGGACATCCTCTCCGGCAGCTACGGCGCGAGCTCGAGCGGCAACCCGGAAGCGGGCGCGCGCGAGGCCTGGGACGCGCAGTACCTCGACAAGCACGGGGCGCTGCCGGAGATCGCGTACGTGCGCAAGACCTACGACTCCGCGATCGGCGCGGCGCTGGCGGCGCAGGCGGCCGGCCCCGATCTGGACGGGATCGCCATCCGCGACAACCTCCGCGCCGTCGGCGTACAGCCCGGCCTCGCGGTCGTCGGCGCGGACGCCGCCTCGCTGCGCGCCGGCCTCGAAGCGCTGGCCGGCGGCGGCGAGGTCGACTACGAGGGCGCGTCCGTCAGCTTCGATTTCGACGAATGCGGCGACATCGGCAGCGGCTTCCTGACCATCTGGCGCTACGCAAGCGACGGGATCGAGGAGCTCGGCGTGGTGCCCTACCCGGGCGACGCGGTGCCGGCGATCCGGCGGCTGATCGAGGACGCGGGCGGCTAGGCGCCGGCCGGGGGCTCGGGCTCCGGGCGTTTGCGGCGCAGCCGGTCGAGCGGGCCGCGGGCGCCGGGTTCGGGCGGGAGGTACCTGCTGACCCGCTGGCGCTCCGGCAGGATGCCCTGCGGGCGCCAGAGCAGGAAGCCGATGATCAGCATGCCGACCATGATCTGGCGGATCTGGAAGACCCGCGTGCCGAGCCAATCGGGCAGGCGCTCCTGGATCAGCGGCGTGCCGAACCAGAAGAAGCTGACGACCAGCGCCCCGACCAGCGCCCCGCGGTGGTTGCCGCTGCCGCCCACGATCAGGATCGCCCAGACGAAGAAGGTGAAGATCACGTCGGAGAAGGTCGGCGGCGAGATCGCGCCCTGGCGGTGCGCCCAGATCGCGCCGGCGACCGACATCAGGATGCCGCCCAGCACGAACGCCTGC
Organism: Dehalococcoidia bacterium; assembly: GCA_965205165.1. Classification (GTDB taxonomy): domain Bacteria; phylum Chloroflexota; class Dehalococcoidia; order Bin125; family Bin125; genus CBDESM01. The sequence continues at coordinate 2,029,429 of OZ242037.1, read as the reverse complement.
ATGCGGAAGCGCACCGTGTTCTTGCCCGACGCCCGCGCCGTGTCCTCGTTGTCGCGGATGGCCCGCAGCACCCGGCCCCAGGGCGACGAGGCGGCCAAGTGGACGAGGACGTAGACGACGACCACGGAGGCGAGCACGATCGCCAGCTGGAGCCAGCGGTAGTCCTCGCCGGTGAGCACGTCGCCGGCGACGCGGGGGATGCCGGTCAGCCCGCGGCTGCGGTTGACCAGGCCCTCGATCGAATTGCTCGTGCTGCGCAGGATCTCGGCCACGCCGATCGTGGTGATGGCGAGGAAGTCCTCGCGCAGCCGGATCGTGGGGATCGCGAGCAGCAGGGCCAGCACGGCCCCGGCCGCGCCGGCCGCGAGCCAGCCGGCGAAGGTCGGCAGGCCCCAGCCGCCGACGTAGCTCTCCAGCCCCTCGGGCGCGTCGAGCGTGACGATCGCGGTCACGTAGGCGCCGACGAGCACGAACGCGGCGACGCCGAAGTTCATGATCCCCGCGCCCCACTGCATGTTCAGCGCCAGCGCCAAGAGCGCGAACACGCCGGCCGTGGCGAGGAAGCCGACCGTCCAGTTGACGACGCCGCTCGCGGTCTGGAGCGCGAGGCCGTCCAGCAGCAGGGCTTCCGGCATCGCTCAGCGCTCCTGCCCGAACAGCCCGCGCGGGCGCACCAGCAGCATGAAAATGGCGAGCGCGAACGGCACCGCCGGCTTCAGGCCGGTCGGGATCCACTGGGTCGAGACCTCCTGCGAGATGCCGACGATGAAGCCGCCAGCGAGCGCGCCCCAGGGGTTGCCGAGGCCGCCGATGATCACCGCCGCGAACATCGGCAGCAGCAGCCGGAAGCCGGCGTCGAAGCGCACATCGGCCTGCACGCCGAGCATCACCCCGGCGATCGCGCAGAGCGCCCCGGCCAGCAGCCACGTGCCCAGCCGCACCCGGTCGACGCGGATGCCGCAGGCCTCGGCCAGCTCCGGGTTGTCCGCCGTGGCCCGCATCGCCTTGCCCGCCTTGGTGCGGTAGAGCACGACCCAGAGGACGACCACGCAGAGCACAGCCATGCCGAAGATGAAGAACTGGTCCGGCTTGATCCGGATGCCCTCGACCACCTCGATCGCCTTGAAGATGCCCGGCGTGTAGCGCTCGTTGCCGGAGCCCCAGACCATCTGGATCACGGCGCGGATCGCGATCGCGAGTCCGAGCGAGGCGATCGACCAGGCGAAGAACGACCCGCCCTGATCGCGCAATCTCCGGTAGATCCAGCGCTCCCCCGCGGCGGAGAGCAGCGCGACCGCGACCATCGCCAGCAGCAGGCCGATCACGAGCCCCCAGCCGAACGAGAGCGGGCCGAAGCGGCCGCCGGCGAAGCCGAGCCCCGCGCCCTCGGCCGAGACCACGAAGAAGGCCACGAACATGCCGACGGTGAGCTTGTCCCCGTGCGCGAAATCGGCGACGCCGAGCACGCCGTAGACCAAGGTCAGCCCGACCGCGCCCAGCGCGAGGATCGAGCCGACGATCAGGCCGATCACGACGAGCTGCGCGATTTCGATGCCCATGCTCAGCCCGCGTCCGGCTCGTCGTCGTCTTCGATCGCCGCCCCGCCCTCCGCGCCGATCACGCCCAGGAACAGCCGCCCCACCTCGTCGCTCTCGAGCAGCTCCGACGCCGGCCCGTCCAACGCCCGCCGCCCGTTGACCATGACCACGCCGCGATCGGACGATTCGAGCGCTTCGGTGGCGTTCTGCTCGACCATCAGGACGCCGACGCCGCCGTCGCGGATGCCGCGGACGCGCTCGAAGATCTCGGCGCGGGCGGCGGGCGAGAGGCTGGCGGTCGGCTCGTCGAGGCAGAGCACCTTCGGATCGAGCATCAGCGCACGGGCGATGGCCAGCATCTGCCGCTGCCCGCCGGAAAGCCGATCGGCGCGCTCCTTGGGCCGCTCCCTCAGCGGCGGGAACAGCTCGAACATCTCCCCGATCCGGTCGTTCAGCCCGCTGCGGGAGGTGCGGCGGTAGCCGCCCATCTCCAGGTTCTCGCGGACGGTCAGCGCGCCGAAGATGTTCTCGGTCTGGGGCACGAACGCCGCGCCGGCGGCGACCATGCGCGGCCGGTCCAGTCCGCTCACCTCCTCGTCGCCGAGCCAGCGCCGCCCGCGCATGTGCGGAAGCGCGCCCACCAGCGCCTTCACCAGCGTCGACTTGCCCGCTCCGTTGGGGCCGATGATGGTCACGATCTCGCCCGGATGCACGTCGAAATCGACGTCGTGGATGATGTCGACGCCGGGCACGTAGCCGCCGGAGAGCTCGCGCCCGCGCAGGATCGCGGCGGGCGCGGGGCCCGCTCCGCCGCTCACGCGATCCGCCTGCGCAGGTAGATCGACTGCGCGTCCGGGTCTTCCAGCACCTCCTCCGGGTGGCCGATGGCGTGGACGCCGCCCTCGGCCATCAGCACGACGGGGTCGCACAGCTCGCGGACCAAGTCGAGGTTGTGCTCGATGATCAGGAAGGTGACGCCCTCTTCGCGGATTTTGAGGACGTAGTCGACCAAGCGGCGCAGCAGGGTCGGGTTGACGCCGGCGGCGGGCTCGTCGAGCAGGATCATGCGCGGCTCGCTCATCAGGGCGCGGGCCAGTTCGAGCAGCTTGCGCTGGCCGCCGGAGAGCGCGCCGGCGCTGTGGTGCGCGTGCGTGTCGAGGCCGACGGTGGCGAGCACCTCGTGCGCGCGGGCCTCGCGTTCGCGCTCCTCGCGGCGGACGCGGCGCGGCAGCGGCGGCAGCCAGTTGGACCAGACCCGCTCGCCCAGCTGCCCCTCGCCGGGCAGCATCAGGTTCTCGAGCACGGTCATCGTCGGAATTTCCTGCGGGATCTGGAAGGTGCGGACGAGCCCGTCGTGGAAGACGGAGTGGGTGGGCTTGCCGGTGATCTCGTGGCCGTCGAAGAAGACGCGGCCGCCGCTGGGCTTGAGGAAGCCGGCGACGCAGTTGAAGCAGGTCGTCTTGCCGGCCCCGTTGGGGCCGATCAGGCCGGCGATCTCGCCCGCCTGCACGTCGAAGGAGACCTGATCGACCGCCTTGAAGCCGCCGAAATAGCGGTCGAGGTCGCGGACTTCGAGCAGCGCGGACATGGCGCGGCCGGCCGCGGATCAGCCCGGCGGCCAAGCGAGCCGGCGGCCGCCGAGCACGTGCAGGTGCAGGTGGGCCACGGTCTGGCCGGCCGCCTCGCCGACGTTGACCACGAGCCGCCAGCCGTCGTCGAGCTGCTCCAAGTCGGCGACCTTCTTGGCCGCCTGCATCAGATGGCCGAGCAGCACGGGCTCGGCACGCTCCGCTTCCTGCAAGCCGGAGAGGCCGATGCGGGGGATGACGAGCACGTGCACGGGCGCCTGCGGATTGAGATCGCGGAAGGCGATGCAGAGATCGTCCTCGTAGACGATGTCGGCGGGAATCTCCCCCCGCACGATCGCGCCGAAGACCGTGTCCGAAGACCGCTCCGCCGCGTCCCGTTCGCTCATCGCGCCCTCCGCAATGGCGGAAGGTACCAGAGGCCCTACCCTCTCCGAATGCCCGATTCCGGAGATTGCAACCTCGTGCTGGTCCGGCACGGCCAATCGCAGTGGAACTTGGAGAACCGCTTCACCGGCTGGGTCGACGTCGACCTGACGGAGGCGGGGCGGGCGGAGGCGCGGGAGGCCGGCCGGCAGCTGCGCGAGGCGGGCATCGAGTTCGACCGGGCCTGGACATCGCTGCTGAAGCGGGCGGTCCATACGCTCTGGATCATGCTGGACGAGCTGGACGCGGCCTGGCTGCCCGTCCACCGCACTTGGCGGCTGAACGAGCGGCACTACGGCGCGCTGCAAGGGCTGGACAAGGCGGAGACCGCAGCCCGGCACGGCGAGGCGCAGGTCAAAATCTGGCGCAGGTCCTACGCCGAGCCGCCGCCGCCGCTGAGCGCCGATGATCCGGCGCACCCGTCGCGCGACCGGCGCTACGCGGGCGCGGCGGCGCCGTCGTCGGAGTCGCTCCGCGACACGCTGGAGCGGGTGCTGCCGTGGTGGGAGTCCGAACTCGCCCCGGCCCTCGCGCGCGGCGAGCGCGTCCTCGTCGCCGCGCACGGCAACAGCATCCGCGCCATCGTGAAGCACTTGGACGGGATCTCCGACGACGAGATCACCGAACTGAACATCCCCACCGGCATGCCGCTCGCCTACGCGCTGGACGCGGATCTGAAGCCCGTCTCCAAGCGCTACCTCGCCGGCGAAGCAGCCGCCGCGGCGGCCGCGGCCAAGGTCGCGGCCCAAGCCTCCGGCGCCGGCCCCGATTAGGGGCGCACCGCCTCCAAGTACTGCCGCACGGCGTCGATGTGCGCGTCCGCGCCGGCCAGCCCGGCGTTCATCGTGGCGATCGAGATCGCCGTCGCGCCGATCTCGCCCCATCGCTCCAAGTGCGAGCGCCAGCGCTCCGGGTCGCCCCCGCGGAACTGCGCCTGCGGCTCGATCGGAAAGCCGTCCGCGTCCCGCCCGGCCTCGCGCAAGTAGCCCTTCAGCCGCTCAGTCATCGCGGCCGCCTCCGCGGAGGGCGGCGAGATCGGGAACCAGCCGTCGCCGATCAAGGCGGTGCGCTTGAGCTGCGGCTCCGCCGCGCCGCCGAACCAGACGGGGATCGGCTGCGCGGGCCGCGGCGAGATGCCCGCCGCCGTGACCTTGTGGAACTCCCCGTCGAAGTCGATCACCTCTTCGGACCAGAGGCGGCGCATCAGCTCGATCTGCTCCTCCTGCCGCCGGCCGCGGTTGCGGAAATTCTCGCCCAAGGCTTCGTACTCGACATGGTTCCAGCCGCTGCCGACGCCGAGCCGGAAGCGGTTGCCGGAAAGCACGGCGAGCTGCGCAGCCTGCTTGGCGACCAGCGCGGTCTGGCGCTGTGGCAGCACCAGCACGGCGGTGGCGAGGCCCAGCGTCGTCGTCACCCCGGCGAGGTAGCCCAGCGTGACGAACACCTCGTGGAACGGGTGATCTTTGGTGTACGGCCCGGCCCAATCGCGGTGGACGGATGCGTCCGCGCCGAGCACGTGGTCGTAGATCAAGAGATGCTTGCAGCCCATCGATTCGACGGCTTGGGCGAAATCGCGGATGGCGGCGGGGTCGTCGCCGATCTCGCTGGTGGGCAGCACTGCTCCGAAGTCCATCTCGCGCCTCCAGGCTGGTCCGTTCCGATGCGGCCAAGATAGGCCCGCGTAGACTGCCGCCGGAAATCCCGCGCCACCGCGAGGATTGGAGCAACCATGCGGCAACCGAGACAGTTCACGCGCCCGCTCGCGCTGGGCGCGCCCGATCCGCCGCGCGAACTGCCGGCCCACCCCTCGCGGATGATCCACTTCTTCGATCCGAGCAACGAGAAGATCGCCGCGCGGCTGCCGCAGCTCGCGCCGCAGGTGGACATCCTGCTCGGCAACCTCGAGGACGCGATCCCGCCGACGGCGAAGGAGGCGGCGCGGGCCGGCCTGATCGCGGCGGGCCGCTCGCTCGACTTGGGCGCGACCAAGCTGTGGACGCGGATCAACGCGGTCGACAGCCCCTGGTTCCTCGACGACATGCTGGAGCTGACCGCGCAGATCGGCGACCGGCTGGACTGCATCATGCTGCCCAAGGTGAACGGGCCGCGGGAGATCCAGTTCCTCGACCAGCTGCTGGCCCAGCTCGAAGCGCGCAACGGGCTGGCCCGCCCGATCCTGATCCACGCGATCCTCGAGACCGCGGTCGGCGTGGCCAACGTGGAGCAGATCGCCGAGGCGAGCCCGCGCCTGCAGGGGATGAGCCTGGGCCCCTCCGACCTCGCCGCCTCGCGGCGGATGAAGACGACCCGCGTGGGCGGGCCGCACCCCGGCTACGTGGTGCGGACGGACGCGGACCCCGAGCGCCCGCAGGCGGAGCGGGCGCCGTCCCTGCAGGATCCGTGGCACTACACGCTGGCGCGGATGGTCGACGCCTGCGCGGCCGCCGAAATCTCGCCCTTCTACGGGCCCTTCGGCGACTTCTCCGACGAGGCGGGCTGCGAGGATCAGTTCCGCGCCGCCTTCATCCTCGGCTGCGTCGGCGCCTGGACCCTGCACCCCCGCCAGATCCCGATCGCCAAGCGCGTCTTCCGGCCGGACCCGGACGAAGTCGCGTTCGCGCGGCGCGTGGTCGCGGCGATGGAAGCCGCGGGCGGCGCGGGCGGCGTCGCCGTGGTCGACGGCAAAATGCAGGACGACGCCACCTACAAGCAGTGCGCCGTGCTGCTCGAACTGGCCGAGATGCTCTCCGAAAAGGACCCGGAGCTGCGCGCGCTCTACGCCGGCTGAACGGGACCGGCGCTCAGCCGCCCGCCCGCCCGCGCGAGGCGGCGTCCTCTTCGGCGCGGCCCGACATCCAGCCCATCAGCCGCCCCGCGTCGCGCGAGAGCAGCCATTTGCCCGCGATCGCCAGCGCGCTGGCGATGATCACCGACGCCCACTGATCGGCCGTCATGGCGACGAACTGGAACTGCTCGCGCAGCGCCGGCGTGTAGAGCAGCAGCACGAAGACGCCGATCAGGAGCGCGCCGAAGAAGGTCACCAGAATCGGGCGCAGCGGCGCTTCGCGGCTCGCGCCGGCGTAGCCGATCACCTGCACCGTGTAGATCAGGGCCACGATCGCCACCGTCGCCGACACCAGCGTGCGCCCGTCCTCTTCCTGCGAGCGGCCCAGCCCCTCGGTCAGCAGGTAGACGCCCACGGCCGCGATCGCCAGCGTGATCGCGGCGGGGATCGCGAAGCGCAGCGACTCCGCGATGAAGTCGCGTCCCGCGCCCTTGGGCGGCGTCGTCAGCGCGATGAAGGCGGCCGGGATGCCCAGCGTCAGCAGTGCCGTGACCGAGCCGTGCCGTGGCAGGAAGGGGAACTCCAAGCCCATCATGCTGGTCAGGAAGATGATCAGGTAGACGTAGATGCTCTTGGTGATGAACAGCTTGGTCAGCTGCGCGCAGTTGCCCAGCACGGTCTGGGCCGCGCCGCTGCCCCGCACCAGCGCCTCGAACGAATCCCCGCGCAACACGATCCCGGCCACGCTGCGCGCGATGTTCGTGCCCGATTCCATCGCCACGCCGATGTCCGCCCGGCGCAGCGCCGGCACGTCGTTCTGCCCGTCCCCGACCATCGCCACGTAGCGCCCGTTGGCCTGCAGCGCCGCCACCAGCTGCTCCTTCTGCTGCGGCGCGATCCGCCCGAAGACGCTGGTCCGCTCCACCGCCTCCCGCATCTCCGCCTCGTTCATCCGCGCCAGCTCCGGCCCGGAGATCAGGCCGCCCTCGAGCCGCGCCCCCAGCTGCTGCACCAGCGCCGAAACCGTCTCCGGATTGTCGCCGCTGATGATCTTCGGACTGATCTCCAGCTCCTCCATCATCCTGAACGCGTTGCCCACCTCCGGCCGCAGCTCGTCGGCGATGGTGATCAGCGCGACGGCGCGCATCTGCGGCAGCCCCTCCTCCGGCTCCGGCATGGCCGGGGCTTCCGCGAACGCGACCCCGCGCAGCCCGCGCCCGGCGGCGCGGTTGTACTCGTCCAGCAGCCGGCCGCCGTCGGGGCAGGCGGAGAGCACCCGCTCCGGCTCGCCCAGCACGAACACGCGCTGCTCGCCCGCCAGCGCCAGCCGCAGCGCGCTGTAGCGCCGCTCCGAGTTGAACGGGGCCGCCTCGATCGGCGCGGAGCCGTTGGAGAGCGGCGCGAACTCCTCCGCCACCGCCCGCGCCGTGCGGTTGTCGCCGGCCGAGGCCGCCGCGAACGCGCCCAGCCAGCCGCGCAGCGAGCGGCCCGCTCCGGCCCAGCGCGCGTCCTCCACCTGCAGCCGGTTGGCCGTGATCGTCCCCGTCTTGTCCAGGCAGATCGTGTCCACGTAATTCAGCGCCTCGACCGCGGAGTTGTCCTGCACGATCGCGCCCATCCGCGCCACCCGCAGCGCCCCGACCGCGAAGGCGACGGTGAAGCCGAGCAGCAGCCCGTCCGGCACAACTGAAGTCACCAGCGCCGTGACCGCCTTGATCGCCTCGCCCCAGGGCACGTCCTCGATCACGAACTGGATCACCAGCAGCGCCGCCAGCCCCAGCGTCGCCAGCATCAGCACCCGCAGCATCCGCTTGAAGCGCAGCTGCAGCGGCGTCTCCGGCCGGCGCAGCTGCCGCGCCGCCGCCGTCTCCTTCACCGCCCGCGACTCCGCCCCCACCCGCTCCGCCGTATAGAAGCACGCGCCCGACGTGCAGTACGCGCCCGAAGACAGCTCGTCGCCGGGGCCCCGCGCCACCGAGCGCGTCTCCCCGGTCAGCACCGACTCGTCGATCTCGGCCCGCCCATGCACGATCGGCCCGTCCGCCACCACCTGATCGCCCGCGCCCAAGCGCACCAGATCGCCCTGCACCACCTCGTCCGAGCGGACCGTGTAGGCCGTCCCGCCGCGGATCACGACCGACGACGGCGCGGTCAGCGCCACCAGCTTGCGCAGCTTCCGCGTCGCCCGCAGCTCCTGCGCCGTCCCGATGATGATGTTCGCGAAGACGACCAGCCCGACCACGCCCGCGTCGGTCCCGTGGTTTCCGCCCGGATCCACGATCGCCAGCGCCAGCAGCGCCCCGACCAAGCCGAACAGCAGCAGGTTGAACGCCGTGATCGTGTTGGTCAGCACGATCTCGATGTCCGTCCGCCCGCGCATCACCCCGCGGTTGACCAGCCCCGCCTCCGTCCGCTGCACCGCCTCCGCGATCGACAGGCCCTCCAGCGCGGGGCCCTCCGGCGGGACGTCCGCGGGCGCGGACTCGGCCGGAAGGGCCGCGGTTTCGACGGCAATCGGCCGGGCCAGCGGCGGCGGCGCTTCGCCCGTCAGCTCCTCGATCGTCCCGCCGGCGGCGGCGCCCCCGTCGATCCGCAGCAGGACCGGCTCGCCCGCGGCCGCCGCGTCCGGATCGGGCAGCTCGCGCAGCGACAGCCCGCCCTCGATCCGCGCCAGCCGGGCCCGCACCGCCTCCAGCGTGGCCGGCGCGAGCGGGGTTTCGCCCACCTCCAGCGCCGCCACGTCCGCGACCGCCGCCCCCGCCTCGACCCCGTTCGTCGCGGTCGCCATACGCCACTCCAGCCGCGGCTTGAATTCCCTAGCCGGCGGCCGCGGGCATCAATTGGGCTTGGCGCAGCTCCGCCAAGTATTCGGACATCGCCGGCAGCGCGTCGCGCGCCCCGCGCAGCGCCGTCACCACGAGGTCCGCGCCGCCCACGTTGTCGCCCCCGGCGAACACGCCCGGGCGCGAGGTGCGGCCCTGCTCGTCCGTCAGCACCTGGCCCCAGTCGTCCACGTCGATCCCGGCGTTCCCGCCGTAGATGTCCCGCGCCACGTCGTAGCCCACCGCGATCACGACCGAATCGGCGTCGATCACGAACTCGGAGCCCTCGATCGGCTCAGGCCGGCGGCGCCCGCTTTCATCCGGCTCGCCCAGCCGCATCCGCGCGCATTCGACGCCGCTGACCGCGCCGTCCTTGCCGAGCAGCTGCACGGGCGTGGTCAGGTACTCGAAGATCGCGCCCTCCTCGCGCGCGTGCCGGCGCTCTTCCTCGCGGCCCACCATCTCGTTCTCGGTCCGCCGGTAGAGCAGCGTGACCTTGCCCGCGCCCAGCCGGATCGCGCTGCGCACGCAGTCCATCGACGTGTCGCCGCCGCCGACCACCACCACGTTCCCGCCCACGTCCGGCGTGCTGCGCAGCGCCGTCGGCAGCTGTTCGCCGGGCAGGTTCGCGCGCACCAGGAATTCGGTCGCCGCGTACACCCGCGCCAGCTGCTCCCCCTCGATCCGCAGCTTCCTCCCCTGCCCCGCGCCGTGCGCCAGGAACACCGCGTCCCACGCGGACAGGTCGTCCCACGTCACGTCCTGCCCGACCCGCGTGTCGAAGCGGAACTCGACCCCGCCGGCCTGCAGCGCGGCGATCTTCTCGTCCACGATCCCCTTGGCCGACTTGAAGTTCGGAATCCCGTAGCGCAGCACCCCGCCGCCGGCCGGCCAGGCCTCGAAGACCGTGACCCGGTGCCCCTCCTTGCGCATCGCCTCGGCCGCCGCCAGCCCGGCCGGGCCGGCTCCGATCACCGCGACCCGCTGCCCCGTCTCCTCGCGCGGCCGCGGCGGTTCGAAGCCGTCCCGCTGCCGCCGATCCCAATCGCCCAGGAACGCCTCCAGCTTGCCGATCGCGACCGGCTTCGCCTTCTTGCCGACCACGCAGGAACCCTCGCAGAGCGCCTCCTGCGGGCAGAGCCGCCCGCACAGCTCCGGCATCGGGCTGGTCGCCCGGAACACCGCCGCCGCCTCGGCCAGCCGGCCCACTTCCAGCAGCGCCAGCGCGCCGGGGATGTCGTTGTCGATCGGGCAGGCCACCGTGCAGGGCGCGGCCGGGCACTGGATGCAGCGCTGCGCCTCGAACATCGCCGGCCCGGCCGTGTACCCGTAGTACACCTCGTCCCAGTTGTGGACGCGCTCGTGCGGGGTCTGCTTGGTGACGTGGTGGGGAGGGATGCGCAAGCGCGCCTTGCGGTCGATCGGCAGGCCGGTCCGGGTTTGCGCCTTGACCGCCATCTCGCTGGGGCCTCCTCGCGCCGCTGCCTGCGAGCATAGCGCCCGTTCCGTCAAGCGCTGCTACCTTCCGCCCCGTGGCACGGGAAACTGATGAAGACTCCGTAAACTCCGCCGCCGCCGCGTCCGAGCGGTTGGCCGATCAGTTCGGCCGCATGGTCCGCGGGAGCGACGCCGCGCTCCGCCTCGACCTCTGCTGCCTCCAGATCGCGCGCATCATCGAGCCGCGCCTCGACCCGCTCCCCGCGCTCGCGCTGCTCGACCAAATCGCACGCGACGCGCTCGACGGCGGCGGCGATTTCGCCGCCCTGCGCAGCGCCGTCTACGAGCGCCACGGCTTCCGCGGCGTCGAAGCCGAGGGCTACTACGAGCCGCTCAACTCCTGCCTCCACTCGGTCGTCCAGCGGCGCGAGGGCATCCCGATCACGCTCGCCGTGGTCGTGCTCGAGGCCGCCCGCCGCGCCGGCATCGAGGTCGAGGGCATCGGCTCGCCCCGCCACTTCCTCGTCCGCCACGACGGGCGGCTCTACGACCCCTTCCAGGCCTGCGGCGAGGTCGCCCGCGATCACGTCGTCGAGCGGCTCGAAGAGACCGGGCTCGAAGTCGGCGACCGCGCCGACTCGCTCTTCGCCGCCGTGACCAAGCGCCAGCTCATGCAGCGCGTGCTCAACAACCTCGGCCAGACCGCGCTCCGGAACGGCGATCCCCTCCCCGCCGCCGTCGCCTGCTCCTTCCAGCTCGCGATCGCGCCCTGGTCGCTGCCGCACCTCCGCGACCGCGGCGTCCTCTACATGCGCGCCGGCCTCGGCCGCCGCGGCCTCGCCGATCTGGTCGAGTACGTCAAGCAAGCGCCCGATTCGCCCGACCGCGACGACATCCTGCGGACGCTCGATGCCATCCGCGGCGAGGCCCGCCGGCGCGGCGAGCTGCCCTGACCCGGCCGCGCCCGCGGGCGGCCGCGCGCTGCGCTATATTTGAGCCGTCCCCGTGCGGGAATGCTGCAACCGCCCGGCGGCCTCATCCATTCCCATCATCAGCTCGCAGCCGTGAACGAGAGAGGCCCATGACGCGCCCGGCAACCGGCGCGGTTGCCGTGCCTGCCGCCGCACCAGCCGGCGATGCCTTCCGGCACTCATATCGGGAGCTGCGCTACGACACGCAGCACGGCCCCTGGTTCCACGACATCACGGACGACGTCCGCAGGGTTGTGTGGGCGTCCGGCATCGCATTCGGGCAGGTGTCGGTCTTCTCGCAGCACACCACCGCCGCCATCATCCTCCAGGAAAACGAGCCCCTGCTGCTCGAAGACCTCCGCGAACGCCTCTCCGCTTGGGCGCCCGCGGACGGCGAGTACCGCCACAACGACTTCGAGATCCGCACCGTCAACATGCACGAGAACGAACCCGAGAACGGCCATTCGCACTGCCAGCACATCCTGCTCGGCACCAGCGAAACCATCCCCGTGCTCGACGGCGATCTGCAGACGGGCGAGTTCCAGAGCATCTTCCTCGTCGAACTCGACGAGCCGCGCAGCCGCTGCGTCGGCGTGACCGTGCTGGGAACCGGCTGACGCCCGCCCGCGAAACGCCGCTCGGACGCCGCCTCGCCGGGCGCATCCGCGCCCGCGGCCCGATCACGTTCGCCGACTGGATGTCCACCGCCCTCTACCACCCCCGGCTCGGCTACTACCGCCGCGCCGCCCCCACCGTCGGCCCCGACGGCGACTTCCTGACCAGCCCCGAAGTGCATCCGATCTTCGGCGCCGCCGTCGCCTGCGCCGTCGAAGACGCCTGGCGCGCGCTCGGCCGGCCCGCCCCCTTCCGCATGATCGAGGTCGGCCCCGGCACCGGCGCCCTGGCCGAAGCGATGCTCGCGGGCCTGCCTCCCGACGCCCGCGCCGCGCTCTCGCTCACCCTCGTCGAGCAGAACCGGCACGCCGCCGAACGCCAGCGGCACCGCCTGTCGCGTTTCACCGAACTCGATCTCCGCTGGACCGGCGGCCTCTCCGGCCTGCCCGATGACTCCGCCCACCTGATCTGCTCGAACGAACTGCTCGACGCCCTCCCCGTCCACCGCCTCCGGCACCGCGATCGCTGGCTGGAACTCCGGGTCGCCTGGTCGCCCGAAACCGGCTTCCGCGACCACCTGGCCGAGCCCGATCCGATGCTGCTCCAACCGCTCGCCGGCATCGAGCCCTCCGACGGCCAAATCGCCGAGGTCTCCCCCGCCCGCGCCGGGATGATCTCCGCCCTCGCCGCCAAACTCGGCCGCGGCCGCATGCTGCTCTTCGACTACGGCTACGCCCGCGCCGAACTCTACGCGCCCCACCGCCGCGACGGCACCCTCGCCGCCGCCTACCGCCACATGCCCGGCGACGACCCCTACGCCCGCCCGGGCGAGCAGGACCTGACCGCGCACATCGACCTCGATCAAGTGCGCGAAGCCGCCCTCGCCGCCAGCCTCCAACCGCTCCCCGTCATCCCGCAGCGCGACTGGCTCGAGCACCTCGAACCGCGCATCCTCCACCGCGGCGACCTCGCCGCCCGCCGCGCCCTCGACGTCCTCCGCGACCCCGAAGGCCTGGGCCGCATCGCCGTCATGTCCTTCCTCAAAGAGCCGGCCTGAAGGAGCCCGCATGACCGCACTGCAAGCCGGCGACCAACTCCCCGACATCGCCATCGAGGGCCCGGACGGCCCGATCCGCCTGCGCGATCTCGCCGCCGGAAAATCCCTGCTCGTCCTCTTCTACCAAGAGGACGCCACCCCCGCCTGCACCGCGCAGCTCTGCGCCTTCCGCGACGACCACGAATCGATCGTCGAGCTGGGCGCGACCGTCGCCGCGATCAGCGCCGACGATCCCGAATCGCACCGCCGCTTCACCGAAGCCCAGTCCTTCCCCTTCCCGCTCCTCAGCGACCCGGGCCTCGCGGCGGCCCGCGCCTTCGGCGTGGCAGGCGCCGACGGCAAGCGCTCCGACCGCGCCGCCTTCGTCGCCCGCGACGGCGAAATCGCGCTCTCCATCCCGTTCTACCAGCCCGCCAACCTCGATCACTTCATGGCCGTCTTCACCGCACTCGGCCTATAGGTACACTCGCATCGCCATGCCAGATGACGCGACCGCCTACAACGAGATCGTGCTCGATCACTTCCGCAACCCCCGCAACGCCGGCGAGCTGCCCGGCGCCAACGCCGTGGGCGAGGATCGCAACCCCGTCTGCGGCGACCACATGAAGCTGATGCTCCGCATCGAGGACGACCGCATCGCCGACGCCCGCTTCCTCACCCGCGGCTGCGGCGCCGCCATCGCCACCAGCTCCCGCGCCACCGAAATCCTCGCCGGCATGAGCCTCACCGACGCCGCCGGGCTCGAACGGGACGATTTCGTCGCCGCCGTCGGCGGCCTGCCCAAGAGCAAGATCCACTGCTCCGTCCTCGCCGCCGGCGCGCTCCGCAGAGCGCTCGCCGACCACCGCAGCCGCGATGGGGAGCGTCAATCGAGATGACCTGCGCCGGCCCGGCCCGGCGGGTCCCCATCTTCCGGCCCGCCCTCGACCTCCTCAACGCGCCCAAGTCGGCCCTCACCGACGCCCTCGGCGAGCTCCAGGGCCCCGAGCCGCTCGCCGGCTTCCTCGCCCGCCCCCTGGTCAGCGCCGCGCTGATCGCCCAAGCCGCTCGGCTCGAACTCGACGACGGCGAATGCGTCCGCCCCGAAACCCGCCTGCTCGAGGACGGCGCGCTCGACCTCGACGGCCTCGACGGCGCGCCCCGAGCCGCCGCCCTCCTGATCCCGCTCACGACCGACGCCAGCGCCCTGATCGGCGACGACGAGCGCGCCGTCGCCGTCCGCATCACCGAGGACGCCGATTGCTCCGTCGTCATCGCCGGGGCCGCCCCCTACCCGATCCGCGCGCGCCAGACCGAATCCGCCCTGCGCGGCCGCAAGCTCGGCGAAGAACTGATCGAGCTCGCCTCCGAAACCCTGCGCGGCGAGGCGCAGCCCTTCGGCGTCGGCGACCTCACCGACCGCGCCGACCTCGACCAGCTGGTCATCGCCTTCATCCAGGCCTGCGAATGCGCCCGCGCCCGCCTCGTCTGCCCGCACCGCCCCTTCTCCCGATGAACGCCGCCATCCTGCTCGCCGCAGGCGCCTCCACCCGCATGGGCCGCCCCAAGGCGCTGCTCGACTGGCGCGGCCTCTCCCTCGCCCGCTGGCAAGCCGAGCAGCTCGCCGAAGCCTGCGACCTCGTCATCCCCGTGCTCGGCTCATGCGCCCCCGAAATCGCCGCCGTCCTGCCCGAACGCACGTCGATCCGCCCGACCCTCAACCGCGCTTGGCAGCGCGGCCGCGCCTCCTCGATCCGCACCGCCGCCCGCAGCATCCCCGCAGCCGCCGAAACGATCGTCATCGCCAGCGTCGACCAGCCCGCGACCGCCGAAATCGTCCGCAAGCTCCTCGACCACCTGCAACAACACCCCGACGCGCAAATCGCCGTCCCCCGCCAAAACGGCCGCAACGGCCACCCCGCCGCCTTCCGCGCAGCCCTGCTCCCCGAACTCCGCCAAGTCTCCGAACGCAGCCGAGGCCTCAAAGCCATCCGCCAACGCCACGCCGCCGCCACGACATTCCTCGAAACAAACGACCCGACAGTCCTCCTCGACCTCAACACCTTGACCGATTATGAGCAGGGAACGCAGATGCTCGTCGCGCTTCATCGGACTTAGCCCGGTGCCCGATCCAGTCATCGCTGATCTCGTCTTCAAGCACCGCGCCCGCGAAAAGCTGTGGGGACATGGCCTCCGGCCCCGTCACGTCAAGGCAGTTCTCCGCAATATCCCCCTCTTCGTCTGGCAGGATGAGCGGGAGGTCCCTGCTGAACCCGGTTGGCTGCGGATCCAACCGCGCCGCATCAAGATGGTCGGCCCTGATGACAGCGGACGGCTGCTGACGGCTATCCTTGAACCGCCAGACCACGAAGGCGCGACCGTCGTCGTGACCGCATACCCTTCCAGTGCCGGGGATCGGATGGCATACTGGGCCTCCAAGCAGTGACCTGAGCGGTGTCCAATGCACGACGACTCACACGGCTGGGAAACGAAATCCGCACGCATCCGAGCGGGCGAATCGATCGGCATGATCTTCGAGATACGCTTCGAAGAAGGCGTGTACGAGCGGCTCGACGACATGGCGCTGGCCCACGGCCAGCCCCATTTCGACCAGTTCGTCCACGACCTCGCCATCAAGGCTTTGGAAGAGTGGGAAGCGGCGCGGGCCGGCCCATCGGCCGCCGTCGCCGACTAGCGGGGTTCCCGTCACCTTGACCGATTACCAGCGCGCATTGCACTAAGATGCGGGAGTCGGCCGCCGACGCGGGGGAAGCCGCATGAGCCGCATCCGCCAAACGCTCTCCGTGGGCAAGTACGTCATGTCCCAGCGCCTGCGCGGGGTCGAGCGCTACCCGCTCGTGCTCATGCTCGAACCCCTGCTCCAGTGCAACCTCGAATGCGCCGGCTGCGGCAAAATCCAGCACCCGAACGACATCCTCCGCCGCCGCCTCGCGCCCGAGCAATGCTGGGCCGCCGCCGAGGAATGCGGCGCGCCCGTCGTCTCCATCGCCGGCGGCGAACCCCTGATCCACCAGCAAATCGGCGACATC
Source organism: Dehalococcoidia bacterium (assembly GCA_965205165.1). Classification (GTDB taxonomy): domain Bacteria; phylum Chloroflexota; class Dehalococcoidia; order Bin125; family Bin125; genus CBDESM01. The sequence continues at coordinate 2,013,163 of OZ242037.1, read as the reverse complement.
GTCCGCGGCTTCGTCGAGCGCAGGAAGTTCGTCTACCTCTGCACCAACGCCATCCTGCTCGAAAAGCGCCTCGACCAGTTCGAGCCCAGCCCCTACCTCACCTTCTCGATCCACGTCGACGGACTCGAACAAGATCACGACGATTCCGTCTGCCGCGACGGCGTCTGGGACGTCGCGATCAACGCGATCAAGGCGGCCAAGCAGCGCGGCTTCCGCGTCACCACCAACTCCACCTTCTTCATCGGCGCGAACCCCGAACGCATCCGCGAGATGTTCGACCGACTCTCCGACTTGGGCGTCGACGGCCTCATGATCTCCCCCGGCTACCCCTACGAAAAAGCGCCCGATCAGGAGCACTTCCTCGCCCGCAGCCAGACCAAGGAGCTCTTCCGCGAAATCCTCAAGGACCCGCCCTCCCGCTGGACCTTCAACCACTCCGCCCTCTTCCTCGACTTCCTCAAGGGCGAGATCGAGTACGACTGCACCCCTTGGGGCAACCCCACCTACACCGTCTTCGGCTGGCAGCGCCCCTGCTACCTGATGGACGAGGGCTACGCCGCCAGCTTCCGCGAACTGATCGAGGAAACCGAGTGGAGCAACTACGGCGTCGCCAGCGGCAACCCCAAGTGCGTCGACTGCATGGTCCACTCCGGCTTCGAGGCCAGCGCCGTGATCGACGCCACCACCAACCTCAAGCGCGGCATCCGCTCCTTCGCAGGAGCGATCCGCTGAGGCCGCAACAATGCCCCCTCCGATTCTCGGTCGGCGCGCACCACCGCATGCAGATGCTCAAGCAGCGGCCGTAGCGCGGATGTGAGCAGGATCTGAGATGTCCGCCCTGCTCCGACGCGCAATCTTGCCCGCGGCCGCCCTGATCCTGTGCATTGCCGCCGCCGCGCCGTTCCTCGCCGATGCCCAGACCCCGTCCACTGATCAGTCCGATCTGCGGGTCGCCGTCCGCCCGCTCGAAGACGGCCGCTTGGAATTCGGCGTCATCAGCGGCGGCCAACGCCTGCTCCCGCAGCTCCGCTACCTGACGCCGGCGCTGATCAGCTCGCGCACCGGCCAATGGCTGCGCAGCTCGGCGCTCACGATCAGCTCGCCCGATCCAGACGACCCCGATCAGACGATCGAGCGCGAAGTCCGCGTCGCCGTCCGCCCCCTGGCCGACGGGCGCACCGAGTTCGCGCTGCTCGTGGACGGCGAGCGCATCCTCCCGCGCCTGCGCTACCTCAGCCCCGGCCTCGCCCGCAACCGCCAGGGCAGCTGGCTCCGCAGCTCCGCCGTCGAACCGCCCGCGCCCGCCGAACCCGAACCGACTGAGCCCGACGAGCCGGCGGAACCCGCCGAGGACGAGGAAGTCCCGGACGAACCGGGCGAGCCCGGAGAACAAGACGACGAGCCCGATCAGCCGCCGCCCGCCCCGCTCGCATTCGGCGCGCCATCCTCCGAGTTCGAGTTCACCGCCGGCTCGCAAGTCGAAGCCCTCGTCCTGCCCGCGGCCACCGGCGGCGAGGGCGAGATCCGCTACTCCCTCTCCGCGGCAATCCCCGGCCTCGCCTTCGACCCCGTCGCGCGCACCCTCTCCGGCACGCCCAGCAGCGCCGGCGCGTACAGCGGCGCCTACACCGCGACGGACGCCGCCGGCAACCGCGCCACTGCCGCCGTCTCCATCACCGTCCACGCCGCCGAAACGGCCCCGCGCTTCCGTACGACGGCGGGCGACATCGAGCTGGAAGCCGGCCAAGCCCTCTCCCCCGTCGCGCTGCCCGAAGCCGACGGCGACGATCTCGCCTACTCGCTCGCCCCGCTCCCGCCCGGCCTCGCCTTCGACCCCGCGGCCCGCCAACTCTCCGGCACCGCAACGGAAGCCGGCGAGTACGCGCCCGACTACATCGTCCGCAACGCCCGCGGCGGTTCGGATCGGCAGACCCTCGCCATCACCGTCCGCGCCGCCAACTCCGTCCCGGCCTTCAGCGGCTCGGTCGCCGCCTCCGAGTACGAAGTAGGCGACGAGATTTCCCTCGCCCTGCCCGCGGCCGCGGGCGGCAACGGCGCGCTCGACTATTCGATCTCCGGCTCCGTCCCCGGCCTGGTCTTCAACAAGGCCTCCCGCATCCTCTCCGGCACCGCCGACAGCGCCGGCACCTACTCGCTCACGCTCACCGTGCGCGACTCCGACGCCCGCATCCTCGGCGACACCGACTCCATCACCTTCACAATCCGCGTCACCTCGCCCGCGCCCGTCTTCATCGGCGGCGGGGGCGGCGCGCCGCCGCCGCTCGACCAGCGCCCCATCTTCAACGCCCGCATCGACGACCAGGAGCTCGAACGCGGCGACCAAGCGTCAATCGCCCTGCCCTTCGCGCGCGGCGGCGACGGCGCGCTCACCTACTCGCTCTCCCCCGCAATCCCGGGCATGACCTTCGACGCCCCCACCCGCCGCCTGTCCGGCGCGCCCGCCAACGAAGGCGCCGTCAACGTCGTCTACACCGCCCGCGACGCAGACGGAGACGCCGTCTCGCTCCGCTTCACGATCACCGTCATCGTCACCGACTCGCCGCCCCAATTCTCGCCCGATCCCCCGAACATCACCGTCGTCGCCGGCGTCTCCGTCGGCACCCTCGAACTCCCCGCCGCAACCGACGGCGACGGCGCGCTGATCTACTCCCTCAGCGGCCTGCCCACCGGCTCCGGACTCGCCTTCGACCCCGCCACCCATTCCCTCTCCGGCACGCCCGTCTCCAGCAGCGCCGCGACCTGGACCGTGACCTATTCCGTCATCGACTCCGACGACAACAACGATCCGAGCGACGGCGACTCCGCCACGTTCGACATCAACGTCGAACTCAACGCCGCCCCCGCCTTCGCCGCCGGCGCTTCCGTCGCCAACCAGTCCTACGGCTACGGCCTCCAGATCTCCGCGCTCTCGCTGCCCGCGGTCTCGACCGCCGGCAACGGCGCGACCCGCTACTCCGTCAGCTCGCTGCCCACCGGCCTCTCGTTCGACGCGACCACCCGCCGCATCACGGGCGCGCCCACCGCCAGCGGCGCAGCGTCGATCACCTACACCGCGCAGGACTCCGACAACGACTCCGCAGCCGGCGACGCGGACACGCTCAGCTTCACCATCACCGTCGGCGCGAACGCCGTCCCCGCCTTCGCTGAGTCCTCGATCTCCAACCTCAACCTCGTCGTCGGCCAGTCCCTCTCCGCCCTCACCCTCCCCGCCGTCTCCAGCGCCGGCAACGGAAGCACCACCTACGAGATCTCGGCCCTGCCCGCCGGGCTCAGCTTCAACCAATCCACCCGCCGGCTCTCCGGCGCGCCGCAGGCCTCCGCCGTCTCCGGCTCGCCCTACACGATCACCTACACCGCCCGCGATGCCGACGTGGACACTCAAACGTCCGACGCCGACGCGATCATCTTCGTCATCAACGTCCAGGCCGAATCCAAGCCGGTCTTCAGCAGCCGCTCCATATCCAACCTGCCCAGCGAGGACGTCGGTATCGCCATCCCGACCCGCGCGCTCCCCTCCGCGACCGGCGGCAACTACGGCATCACCTATTCCGTCTCCTATACGCGGCAGGGCTCGCTCGCCAGTACCGACGGCATGCCCGCCAACCTCTCGTTCAGCCCGTCCACGCGCCAAATCAGCGGCACGCCCAACGCCGCCGGCACCTTCACCATCACGTACAAGGTCGTGGACGGCGACTCCCGCACCGGCGCAGCCGATGAAGATTCGATCTCGTTCACCATCACCATCGCCGCCAACACCGCGCCGGCGTTCTCCTCGACCACGCTCTCCGGCACTACGCAGGGCCTGATCCAGAACTCGCCGATGCAAGCCTTGGTCCTCCCCGCAGCCAGCGGCGGCAACGGCGCAATCGTCTACGCCGACCTCAGCACTGCCCTCCCCACCGGCCTCAGCTGGAGCGCCTCCACCCGCACCATCTCCGGCACCCCCACCGCCACGGGCAATACCACGATCACCTGGACCGCGAGGGACTCAGACAGCGACGCAACCAACAGCGACCGCGCATCGTTCAGCTTCACCCTGCAAGTGGCGGCCGACTCATCCCCCTCGTTCGGCGGCAGCGTCTCGAACCGGAACGCGATCGAGGGCCAGGCGATCACCGCGATCGGTATGCCCGCCGTCAGCGGCGGCAACGGCGACCTCAGATACAGCGCGACCGGATTGCCCGGCGGTCTCTCGATCAACTCATCGTCCGGCCAAATCACCGGCTCGCCCAACTCCGGCACCGCAGCGGCGGTCGCCAACGGCCAGTACTCGGTCACCGTGACCGTGGTCGATGCCGACGGCAACACCGCGACCAGCGGCGCGAACAGGGACATCGATACCGTCAGCTTCACGATCACCGTCGCCGCCGACACCAAGCACTCCTTCGCCGCCACGCCGACCGTCGGCAACCAGAGCTACATCGCCACGTTGGCCATCAGCGCGCTCCAGCTCCCCGCAGCCTCCGGCGGCAACGGCAATCCCGTCTATACCGCGACCGGACTGCCCGGCGGCTTGGTCTTCTCCAGCGCGACCCGCCGGATCACCGGCACCCCGTCCGTGCCGGCGCAGCCGGCAACGCTGCCGATCACCAGCACCGTGACATACAAGGTCGCCGACTCCGATTCAAACGACGCGAACTCCGACGCCTCGACGCTCACCTTCAGCATCACCATCGTCGCCAACACCGCGCCGGCGTTCTCCTCGACCACGCTCTCGGGTACCACGCAGGGCCTGATCCAGAACTCGCCGATGCAAGCCTTGGTCCTCCCCGCCGCCAGCGGCGGCAACGGCGCAATCGTCTACGCCGACCTCAGCACCGCCCTCCCGACAGGCCTCAGCTGGAGCGCTTCCACCCGCACCATCTCCGGCACGCCCACCGCCACCGGCAACACCACGGTTACCTGGACTGCGAGGGACTCGGACAGCGATACGAGCAACGGCGACCGCGCATCGTTCAGCTTCACCCTGCAAGTGGCCGCCGACTCGACCCCCTCGTTCGGCGCCAGCGTTTCGAATCAGAATGCGATCGAGGGCCAGGCGATCACCGCGATCTCCATGCCCTCCGTCAGCGGCGGCAACGGCGACCTCAGGTACAGCGCGACCGGGCTGCCCGGCGGCCTCTCGATCAGTTCCTCCACCGGCCAAATCACCGGCTCGCCCAACTCCGGCACGGCGACGGCCGTAACCAACGGGGAGTACTCGGTCACGGTGACCGTGCTCGACGCCGACGGCAACACCGCGACCAGCGGCGCGAACAAGGACGTCGATACCGTCAGCTTCACGATCACCGTCGCCGCCGATACCAAGCATGCCTTCGCCTCCACGCCGGCGGTGGGCAACCGGACCTACATCGCCACCCAGGCGATCACCGCGCTGCAGCTCCCCGCCGCATCGGGCGGCAACGGCAACCCCGTCTATAGCGCGACCGGACTGCCCGGCGGCCTGCTCTTCTCCAGCACCACGCGGCGGATCACCGGCACGCCGACCGTGCCGACGCCGCCGGCCACGCTGCCGGCCGTCAGCACCGTCACCTACAAGGTCGACGACTCCGACTCCAACAACGCGGGTACCGACGCTTCAACGCTCACTTTCACGATCACCATCGTCGCCGATACGGCGCCCGTGTTCAGCGCGAGCATGTCGAACCAGACCGAGATCGCCACGCAGGCGGTCGATATCACGCTGCCGAGCGCCAGCGGCGGCAACGGCGCGACCGTCTACAGCGTCCAGCACCGCCTCTCGACCTCGTCCGGCGCGTATACCGCCGGCTTGCCCTCGGGACTCTCGTTCAGCGCCTCGACCCGCAAGATCACGGGCTCTCACGCAACCGCCGCGACCTACACGATCAGGTACATCGCGGCCGACAGCGACGCGGACAACACCTCCGCCGACCAAGCCGAGCAAACGTTCAACATCCAGTTCGCCTCGGATACGACGCCGACGTTCGCCAACACCGAGCCGACCGCGACGCAGACCGCGATCAACGCGCTGCTGCTGGTCGCCGGCCAGACGATCACCAACATCACGCTCCCCGCGGTCACCGCCAAGGGCAACGGCGCCGGCGATACCGTCTATTCGATCGATGCATCGTCGACCGCCACCTCGCAGCTGCCCAGCGGCCTCGTGTTCAACGCGGGCACGCGGGTCATCTCCGGCACGCTCGGTTCGGCGACCGCCGCGACCTACACGATCACCTACCGGGCGCACGACGCCGACGCGGATACCACCGCCGCGGACTCGGCGACGCTCACGTACTCGCTGGTGGTGGCCGCCGAATCCGCGCCCGCCTTCGCCAGCGGCGCGCAGACGACGGTGCGCGGCGCGATCAGCACGAACCACGCATCGGGCAACCTCGGCTCGGCCAAGTACATCAAGGGCCAGAACATCCCCGAACTCCAGCTGCCCGCGGCCACGGGCGGCAACGGCTCGCTGACCTATTCAATCGATGAATCCCTGCCCGCCGGCATCAGCTTCAGCGCGAGCACGCGCAAGCTGACCGGCAGCACCTCCGCCGCCGCCACCGGCACGCTCACCTACCGCGTCGAGGACGCCGACGCCAACTCGGCCTCGAACGACGAAGACACGCTGACCTTCACGATCAACTTCGTGAACGATTCGCGCCCCTCGTTCAGCGCGTCCTCGATCGGCAACATCAACGCGATCGCCAACTCCGCGATCACCAATGTCACCCTGCCCGCGCCGCGGAACGGCAACCTGGGCACCACGATCTCGCTCAACGACTCGGACGTGGCCGGGATCAGCTTCAGCACCGCCACCCGCGTGCTCTCCGGCACGCCCACCGCCGCGGGCACCTACAACATGACCTACAAGGTGGTCGACGGCGATGCCAACAGCGCGGCCGGCGATGAGACCGAATTGACCTTCGACATCATCGTCGCGGCCGATTCCGCGCCGGACTTCGCGTCGTCCGCCGCGGCCGGGCCGTTCAGTTACGACGTCGGCATCGCCATCGGCTCGGTCCAGCTGCCCACGGTTGCAACCGCGGGCAACGGCGCGACGGCCTACTCGCTCTCGCCCGCGGTGCCCGGGCTCACGCTCAACACGGCCACCGGCGTGCTCAGCGGCACGCCCACGACCAGCCAGAGCGCGACCGATCATACTTATCGGGCGCAGGACGCCGACGGCAACTCGGCGACCACGGGGGCGCTGAAGGATTCCGACGAGATCACGATCCGGATCAGCGTGGCCGCCGATTCCGCGCCCGATTTCGGCAGCCAGACGATCTCCGACAAGGACAACTTCGTCGAAGGCAAGCAGATCACCGCGATCTCGCCGACGGCCGCGACGGGCGGCAACGGAACGCTCGCCTACTCCGCCAGCGGCCTGCCGGCCGGCCTGGTGATCAGCGCCTCCACCGGCTCGATTACGGGAACCCCGTCGTCGACCTCCGGCTCGGCCAGCGGCACGGATTACAGCGTGACGATCACCGTCCACGACGCGGACATCAACCGCGCCGGCACGGACGCGGACACGCTCTCGTTCACGATCACGGTCTACGACAACCTCAGGCCCGCGATCGCGGCCAACACGATCGCGGGCAGCACGATCGACCAGATCGCGACGCAGGCGTTCTCGCTGACCCTGCCGGCGGCCAGCAGCGGCAACGGCGACCTCTCGCTCTCGATCAGCGGCGCGCCGGCCAGCCTCAGCTTCGATACCGCCACCCGCGTGCTCTCGGGCACGCCGACCGAGGCCGAGCGCACCGCCGCCGGCGCGAACCCCTACGCGATCACCTACACCGTCAAGGATTCAGACAACGACGATCGGACCAGCGACCAGGCTTCGCTCAGCTTCAGCCTCAACCTGGTCGAGGACACGGCGCCCGCGTTCGCCTCGACCACGCTCTCGGGCACGACGCGGAACTACATCCGCAACTCGCAGATCGCGAACTTGGTCCTGCCCGCCGCGAGCGGCGGCAACGGCGCGATCATCTACGCCGATCTCTCGACCGCGCTGCCGTCCGGGCTGACTTGGACGGCGTCGACGCGCACGATCAGCGGCACCCCGACCGCGGCCGGCGACACGACGATCACCTGGACGGCCAGGGACTCCGATGCCGATACTTCCAACGCCGACCAGGCCGCGTTCAGCTTCACTATCTCGGTGGCGGACGACTCGCACCCGACCTTCAGCGCCGCGGTCTCCGCGCAATCGGCGATCGAGGGGCAGTCCTTCACGCTCAATATGCCTTCCGTCAGCGGCGGCAACGGCACCTTGAGCTACAGCGCGAGCGGCCTGCCCGCGGGCTTGAGCATCAGTACTTCCACCGGCCAGATCACCGGCGATCCGGACGCGGGCGCCTCGACCGCGGTGACGGGCGGCGCGTACTCGGTGACGGTGACGGTCGCCGACAACGACGGCAACACGGCGGCCAGCGGCGCGAACAAGGACATCGACACCCGCACGTTCACGATCACCGTCGCGGCGGACACGAAGCACGTGTTCGCCTCCACGCCGGCCGTCGGCAACCAGACCTACGTGGCGACGCTGGCCATCACCGCGCTCCAGCTGCCCTCCGCCTCCGGCGGCAACGGCAACCCCGTCTACAGCGTCAGCGGCCTGCCCGACGGCCTGGCCTTCTCCAGCACCACGCGGCGGATCACCGGCTCCCCGTCGACGCCGACAGCGCCGCCGGAGACCAGCACGGTCACCTACAAAGTCGACGACTCCGACTCCAACAACGCGGCCGGCGACGCCTCGACGCTCAGCTTCGACATCACCGTGGTCGCCAACACGGCGCCGGCGTTCTCGTCGACCACGCTCTCGGGCACCACGCGGAACCTGACCCAGAACTCGCCGATGATGAACCTGGTGCTGCCCGCCGCGAGCGGCGGCAACGGCGCGATCGTCTACGCCGATCTCTCCACCGCGCTGCCGTCCGGACTGAGCTGGGCGGCGGCGACGCGCACCATTTCCGGCACCCCGACCGGCACCGGCAACACCACGATCACTTGGACGGCGCGCGACTCGGACAGCGACACCCGCAACAGCGACCGGGCGTCGTTCAGCTTCACGATCAGCGTCGCGGCCGACTCGGTCCCGTCGTTCAGCGGCAGCGTCTCCGACCAGGACGCGATCGAGGGCCAGACGATCACCGCGATCGACATGCCTTCGGCCAGCGGCGGCAACGGCACCTTGAGCTACGGCGCGAGCGGCCTGCCTTCCGGACTCTCGATCAGCTCCAGCACCGGCCAGATCACGGGCGCGCCCGATGCCGGCACGGCGGCCGCCGTCAGCGGCGGCGAGTACTCGGTGACGGTCACCGTCTCCGACGCGGACGGCAACACCGCGACCAGCGGCTCGAAGAAGGACGTCGATACCGTCAGCTTCACGATCACCGTCGCGGCCGACACGAAGCATGCATTCGCCTCGTCCGTCTCCAACCAGACCTACATCGCCACGCAGCAGATCGACGAGCTGCAGCTGCCCTCGGCATCGGGCGGCAACGGCGATCCCGATTACGCGGTCAGCGCGCTGCCGGACGGCCTCTCGTTCACCGAATCGTCGCTCAAGATCACGGGCACGCCGAACGTGCCGACGCCGCCGGCGACGCTGCCGGCCACGACGACGATCACGTACTCGGTGATCGACGCCGACGACAACACCGCCAATACCGACAAGTCGGAGCTCACGTTCGACATCACGATCGTGGCCGACACCGTGCCCGCGTTCCCGGTCGGCACCTCGATCTCGAACAAGGCGTACATCCAGAACACGCAGATCAACGACTTGCAGCTGCCGGCGGCGAGCGGCGGCAACGGGGCGATCCAGTACAGCGTGAGCAACCTGCCCGTCGGCCTCGTGGCGAGCAATGACAAGCCGCCCAAGATTACGGGCACGCCGACCACGGCGGAAACCAAGAGCGTGACCTACACGGCCAAGGACAGCGACAAGGACAACGCGGCGGGCGACCAAGTCTCGCTGACCTTCACGATCGAGGTCGCGGCCGACACCGCGCCCGATTTCGGCAGCGGCTCGGTCAGCGACCAGAACACGGTCGAGGGGCAGGCGATCACGGCGATCGACATGCCGTCAACGACCGGCGGCAACGGCGATCTCGCCTACTCCGCGGGCAGCACGCTGCCGGACGGGCTGGTGATCAACTCGTCGAGCGGCCAGATCACGGGCACGCCGAACGCCGGCGCGAGCGCGAGCAGCCCCTACACCGTCACGGTGACCGTCTCGGACGCGGACGATACGACCGGATCGAGCGACGAGGATTCGCTGAGCTTCACGATCAACGTGCAGGCGGAGTCGGCGCCGAGCTTCGGGGCCGGCGCGACGCGCAAGACGATCGCCAACCTGAGCCTGGACAACGGCGTGCAGATGACGAGCGAGACGCTGCCCGAGGCGGCGGGCGGCAACTACGGGCGCACCTACTCGCTCTGCCTCAGCTCCGACACGCCGCCGGCCTGCACGCTGCCCGGCGGGCTCGCCTTCAACGCGCCCACCCGAGTCCTCTCCGGCACGCCGAACGCCAACGGCAGCTACGCGATGACCTACAAAGCGGCCGACGGCGACGGCAAGACCGGATCGGGCGACGAGGATTCGCTCACCTTCACGATCACCGTCGCGGGCAACGTCAAGCCGACGCTCGCCTCGAACACGGTCAGCGGGGCGACCTACAACTGGGTGACGGGCACGGCGGCCAGCCTGCAGCTTCCGGCCGGCACGGGCGGCAACGGCGCGCTCTCCTATGAATTGAACGACTCGGCCCTGCCCAACGGCTTGGTCTGGAGCTCCAGCGCGCGCACCATCTCGGGCACGCCGTCCGCCACCACCGTGCAGGCGGGGGCGGCCATGACCTACGCGGTCACGGACGCCGACTCGGACAACGCGGCGTCCGACAAGACGTCGATCAACTTCACGATCAAGGTGCAGACCAACTCCGCGCCCGCGTACGGCGCCAACGCGGTCAGCACCTTCACGTCCGCGCTCTCGACCCTGCAGACCCAGGGGCGCTTCGTGGCCGGATTGGCCATCCCGACGATCACGGTGCCGGCGGCGAGCGGCGGCAACTACGGGCTGACCTACAGCGTCGACGGCCTGCCCGCGGCGCTCTCGTTCAACGCCGGCACGCGGCAGCTGACCGGCACGGCGCACTCGAGCGTCGGCGACAGCCCGACCTTCACCGCCCGCGTCCGCGACAACGACAACAACACGACCGCCGGGGACGGCCTCTCGACCACCTTCAAATTCACCACGGTCGCCAACGTGAAGCCGACGTTCCCGACCGCGCAGTCGGACATCAGCGACCTGATCCAGAACTCGCCGGCGGACATCACGCTGCCGGCCGGGGCGGGCGGCAACATCGGCCGCACCTACATCCTCAACGAGGCGGACCTGCCCAACGGGCTGAGCTGGAGCGCCTCGACGCGGAAGATCACGGGCACGCCCACGGCCGCGACCGACGCGAACGGCGCGGCGATGACCTACAAGGTGCGCGACGACGATTCCGACACGGCGTCGAGCGATGAATCGTCGATGACGTTCAAGATCATCGTCGCGGCGGATGCGGTGCCGGCGTTCGCAGCGGGCGCGAGCATCGGCAACCGCACCTTCGACGTCGGGATCGACATCGGCACGATCAACCTGCCCGCGGTCTCGACCGCCGGCAACGGGACGACGGTCTACTCGCTGAGCCCGGCCGTGCCCGGCTTGACCTTGAACACGGCCACGGGCGCGCTGACCGGCGCGCCGACGGGGGCCCAGGCCGAGACCACGCACACCTACCGCGCCGGCGACGCCGACGGCAACACGGCGACGAGCGGGGCCACGAAGGACGTCGCCGAGCTCACCTTCACGATCACCGTGCGCGGCGATTCGCGCCCGATGTTCGCCAGCGCCGACCCGGTCGCCGATCAGGAATGGGCGGTCGGCCACCGGGTCGCGGCCTTCACGCTGCCGGAGGCGAGCGGCGGCAACGGGACGCTGAGCTACGACATCAACGACGAGGATCTGCCCGGCGGGCTGGCCTGGAACGCGGGCACGCGCACGATCTCCGGCACGCCGCTCTCGACCACGGTGAGCGCGGCGACGATCACCTACACGGTCGCGGACTCGGACTCGAACACGGAGACCGATTCGACCGAATCGGGCTACGACGCCGATTCGGCGACGTTCACGATCAAGATCACGGCCGACTCCTCGCCCGCGCTGGCGGCGGACGCCGCGCCGGATCGGACCTGGGTGACCGGATCGGCCGCCTCGGCGGTGCTGCCGCCGGCGACGGGCGGCAACCGGCCGCTGACCTACGCGGTGACCGGCACGCTGCCGCGCGGGGTGGTCTGGACCGCCTCGACCCGCACGCTGGGCGGCACGCCGACCGAATCGGGGACATTCAACCTCGCCTACCGCGCGACGGACCCGGACGGGGATCACGCGGAGCGGACGTTCACGCTGACGATCGACGCGAGCGACACGGCGCCCGCCTTCGCGGGCGGGGCTTCGATCAGCGCGCAGAGCTGGACGCAGGGGAAGGCGATCGCGCCGCTGACCCTGCCGGCGGCGAGCGGCGGCAACGGCACGCTGACCTACCGGCTCGACCCCGCCATCCCGGGGCTCGTCATCAATCAGTCGACGCGGCAGCTCAGCGGGACGCCGCAGAGCTCGATGGCGAGCACCTCGATCACCCTGCGCGCGGCCGATGCGGATCAGGTGACCGGCTCGGGGGACGAGGCCTCGCTCAGCTTCAACGTCACGGTCGGGGCGCGCGACGCGGCGCCGGGCTTCCCCTCCGGCACGACCATCTCGTCGCATTACGCCAGCATCGGGACGGCGATCACCAACATCGTGCTGCCGGCGGCGACGGGCGGCAACGGGGCGCTGAGCTACGCGGTCAGCGGGCTGCCGGGCGGGCTCGTCTGGACGGCGGGGACGCGCACGATCTCCGGCACGCCGAGCGGGGCGGGCGGCGTCTTCACGGTGACCTACACGGCCTCGGATTCCGACTCGAACCGGGCGGCCTCGGACCAGGCGGCGCGCCGCTTCACGATCACCGTGGCCGGACCGCCGGTCTTCGGGGCCAACGGCGGGCGCACCACGGACCAGCGGGCCAATCCCTCGGCCCGTACCTGGACGGCCAGATCCGGTTCCACCCAGACCCGCTACTTCGCCTGGCCGCGGGCCGGCTCCGGCAACAGCCTCGGCTCGGACTACGACCACGACGCGGCGATCACGGGCTTCCCGGGCGCGGATTCCTGCACGGCGTCGGCCGCGGCGGCGACGACGGCGGCGACCAACGGGGAGCAGTTCACCTGGCGCGCCTACTCCTGCCGGCCGAGCGGATCGGGCACGTTCACCGGCAGCTTCACCGCGCACGACCGGGACGGGGATCGCGGCGCGTCGGATGCGGCGAGCTACAGCTTCCAGATCACGATCAACGGCCCGCCGCGGTTCCTCGACCGCAGCAGCATCTCCAGGTCCGTCATCTCCAACCAGCAGTTCAGCATCGCGCTGCCGGCGGCGGGCGGCGACTGGCAGGGCAACGGGGCGCTCACGTACTCGCTGGAAACCGACGGCGGCGGGGCGCTGCCGACGGAGATCAGCTTCAACAGCGGGACCCGCACGGTGAGCGGGGCCCTGCCCGCAGGCTCGTACTCGCTGGAGTACGAAGTCGAGGATGCCGACGGCGAGAAAGATTCGCTCAAGGTCCTGATCAATGCGGGCAGTACGGCGGGCAGCGTCTTCGTCCGGTTCCCCTCCGCCATCCGGCACGGGACGCTGAGGAACGGGTTCGCGGCCGGCACGGCGATGAGCTGGCAGCTGCCGGCCGCATCGGGCGGCACGGGCACCCTGACCTACCGCGTCAGGTGGCGCGGCGGCGCACCGGCGGGCATCGCGTTCAACGCAGCCACCCGCACGCTGAGCGGCACGGCGACGGGGAGCTACACCAAGCAGGGCTGGCTCGACGCCATAGACCCCAGCACCACCCAGCAGGACATCTTGACATTCGAGTTCACGGTGGGGCCGGATGCGACGCCGGCGTTCCCGCCGGGCACGTCCGTCGGCGGCCTCTGGCTGATCCGCAACCGGGCGATGACGCCGGTGACGCTGCCCGCGGCGACGGGCGGCAACGGCATATTGTCCTACTCCTTCTCCCCGGCCGTGCCGGGCCTCGTCCTCGACCCGGCCACGCGGATGCTCAGCGGCACTCCCGCGAACTTCGGCTCCACGAATGTCACGCTCTCGGCGCGGGACACCGATTCCGACGCGGCGACCAACGCGCCCACGTTCAGGATCATCGTGAGCGCCGACACCCCGCCCGGCTTCGGCAGCACCAGCGTGAGCCAGGCCAACCGCACCTTCACCGTCGGCTCGGCCAAGACGCTGACGCTGCCCGCGGCGACGGGCGGCAACGGGACGCTGAGCTACGAGCTGGCCGGCAGGCTGCCGTCCGGCCTCGCCTTCACCGCCGCCTCCCGCAGAATCTCCGGCACGGCCGACGCCAACCAGCAGGGCTACTACATCCTCGAGCTGCGAGCCGCCGACGCGGACAACAACGAGGCATCGAGCGACGAGGGGACGCTGCGCTTCACGCTGATCGTCGACCTGCCGGCGCCGACCGCGCCGCCCTCGCCCGGCAACCTGTCGTTCGTGGTCGGGCAGACCGTGAACCGCCAGCTGGCGGCGGCGGCCTACGCGCACGGGACGCTGACCTACGAACTGCGCAACCTGCCGGCCGCGTTCGCCTTCGATCCGGCGACGCGGCGCCTGACCACCGCCACCGCGCTGGCCGCGGGCGACATCGGCACGGCCACGGTCGAGTACGCCGCGATCAACGCGCTGGGCGGCACCGCCGCCGTCTCCTTCCAGATCGCCGTCGCGGCCGATTCGATGCCGGCCTTCAGCCAGGCCTCGCTGTCCAACCAGAGCTACACGTCGGGCACGCAGATCCAGGCGCTGGTGCTGCCGGGGGCAACGGCGAACACGGGCAACGCGCCGCTGGCCTACACGCTGGCCCCGATCCCCAGCGGCCTGGCCTGGAACGGCGCGACGCGCACGCTCAGCGGCACGCCCGACGCGGTCGGCTCCACCAACGCCGTCTACCAGGCGACCGATGCCGACGGCGATGCGGCGACGCTGCGCTTCACGATCACGGTCGGCCCGGCCGCGGGCGACGTGCCGCCCAGCTTCAGCGCGACGGTCTCGAACCAGAGCTACATCCGCCACATCGCGATCGCGAACCTGACCCTGCCGGCCGCGAGCGGCGGCAACGGCGCGATCACGCTCAGTCTCGATCAGTCCGACGCCAGCGGCCTGCCCGCGGGCCTCGCCTTCGACGCCACCAGCCGCATCCTCTCCGGCAAGCCCACGGCGGCCGGCACGTTCCAGATGGTCTACACGGCGGTCGACGCGGACGGCAACGCGCATTCCTCCGATGCGGCCGCGCTGCGCTTCACGATCACGGTCGCCGACAACGCGGTGCCCGCCTTCGCCAGCGCCTCCCAGACCATCAGCGCCGTGGTCGGCACCGCGATCTCCACGATCACCCTGCCCTCCGCCACGGGCGGCGACGGCGCGCTGACCTACGAACTCGCGCCCGACCCGCTGCCGGGCTGGCTGACCTACAACTCGACGGCGGGCACGATCACGGGCACCCCGACCGCGTCGGCCGACGCGGCCACGACGATCACCTGGACCGCGAAGGACGGCGATACGCGCGAGATCGCGGCCGACGACGCGGTCCACACGATCACGATCAACACGACCTTCCCCAACCCGCCGTCGCCCTCGGTCGACGACCTGGCGGCGGTCGCCGGCCACGCCTTCAGCCGGACGCTGCCCTCGGTGGCATACGCGCACGGGACGATCGTCTACTCGACCAGCGCGCTGCCGACCGGCGCGAGCTTCAGCGCGGGCACCCGCGTCCTCTCGGGCACGATCGCGGCGGGCGATTGCGGCGGCGGGCCGTGGACGATCACCTACACGGCGACCGTGCAGGACGGACGCGGGGCGCGGTCGACCGACAGCTTCGACATCACCTGCGCGGCCGACGTGGCCGCCGCCTTCGCCAACGGGGCCACGATCGCGAGCCGCCGCTTCACGATCAACTCCGCGATCAGCGAGACGCAGGCGCTGGCGACCCCGGCCGCCGGCAACCCGCCCTACGTCTACTCGCTGCACAACGCGCCCGTCGGGATCAGCGTCGACTCCGCGACCGGCGTGCTGACGGGGACGCCGACGACGCTGACCGCGGCGGAGGGCGCGACCGCGACCTTCCGCGCCACCGACCTCGACGGCGACCAGGCGGAACTGACCTTCACGATCATCGTGGCGGCCAACTCCGCGCCGATGTTCGCGCAGGACGCGGCGATCCCCGACCGCCTCTTCGTGCCGGGCGTCGCGATCAGCGCGGCGAACGAGGAAGCGCTGCCGGCCGCGAGCGGCGGCGACGGCGCGCTGATCTACTCGCTGGTCAACGCGCCCGCCTGGCTCTCGCTCGCCGGCGGCAAGCTCTCCGGCACCCCGCCGGCCGCCGCGGCCGCCGTCACCGTCACCTACAAGGCCGCCGACTCCGACGGGCGCTCGGCCGGGGACGAGGACACGCTCGACTTCTCGGTCGCGGTCGAGGCCGATTCCGCGCCGAGCTTCGGCACGGGGACGATCCGCGCCTGGCAATTCTGGGGCGTCAGCGGCACGCCGCAGACCATCTTCCCGATCCTGCTGCCCGCGGCGAGCGGCGGCAACGGGGAGATCGAATACGCGATCTCCGGCCTGCCCTCCGGCCTCTCGCTCAATGCGGCGACGCGCAAGGTCACGGGCGATGTCGCCGACGCCGCGGGGCGCTACTCGATCACCTACAGCGCGAGCGACGCGGACCAGAAGACCAGCGGCGACACGGCGCAGCTCACGGCGCAGTGGGCCATCGCCGCCCGCGGGACGGTGCGCGCCTTCTCGAGCGGGCGGGCCGGCTCGCAGTTCGACGAGGCCTACGCCTCCGGGCAGGCGCGCAGCGCCTCGCTGCAGCTGCCCAAGGAAACCTGGGCGTCCTTCTACCTGATCGACGGGGCGCTGCCGCCGGGCATGACGTTCAACGAGGCCACCGCGATCCTGAGCGGCAGCCCGACGACCAACGGGACCTACCCGCTGCGCTACGCCGCCTTCGATTCGGCCTACGGCGGCGCCGAGCTGAGCGGGCGGATCACGATCACCGTCGAGGCCGACAAAGACCTGGCGCTGCCGGCGCTGGCGTCATCGCTCAGCGCGATCTCGGTCGAGCGCGGGGCCGAGATGAGCGCGCTCACCTTCCCGGCGGCAAGCTCGGCCTCGCCGGGCAACGGCTCGGTCAGCTACTGGATCGCCAGGCGCAGCGCGCCGGACACGCCTTGGCAGCCGCCCGGGCTCGAATGGGACGCCGATTCGCGCCAGCTCAGCGGCACCCCGACCGCGCCCGCCGTACACCAGATGGTCTACCGGGCCAAGGACACCGACACCGATACGGCCTCCGCCAACTTCACGATCACCGTGACCGGCTCTGATGCCGACGTCGCCTTCTCCGCCGCCGACGACGCGACCTACGGGGCGGATCAGGCCTTCGCCGTGAACCGCGCCATCGTCGCGGGCGATCTGATCCTGCCCGAGCACTCCTCGGATCCGGTCGACGGGCCGGTCAGCTACACGCTCTGCAAGACCGCCGACGTAGCGCCGGCCTGCACGCTGCCGGCGGGGATGAGCTTCAATGCGGCGACGCGGCGGCTGTCGGGCACGCCGACCGCGCTGGGCAGCACGGCGATGACCTACACCGTGGCGGACAGGGACGACGACACGGATACGATCGCGTTCAACATCGTGATCGCGGCGAACTCCGCGCCCTCGCTCTCGGATGCGAGCTACGGGCCGGTCAGGTTCGCGGCGGGCAAGCGGATCAGCGGCTTCGCGGCGCTGCCGCGGGCGACCGGCGGCAACCCGCCGATCACTTACACGCTGACCAACGAGCCGGCCGGCGTGACGCTCGATTCCGCCACCCGCCTGCTCGGCGGCACCCCCTCCAACGTCTCCTCGGCCAACGACGCCTTCTACACGGCGACCGACCGCGACGGCGAAACCGCCCGACTCAACGTCAACATGGCCGTCGCGGCCGACGTCAGCCCCGGCTTCGGCAGCAGCGCGATTTCGGCCAAGAGCTGGACCCAGGGCACGGCGATCGCGACCGCGGCCGCGCTGCCCGCGGCGACCGGCGGCAACGCGCCGATCACCTACTCGCTCAGCGGCGCCGAGGGCGTCCGGCTCAGCAGCGCCCGCGTGATCACCGGCGCGCCGATCGGGCACGGATCGAAGAGGATGACCTACACGGCGACCGACGCCGACGGCGACACCGCCTCGCTCAGCTTCACCGCGACGATCAGCCAGGCCGGCGGGCCCTTCTTCCGCACCGACTGGTCGACCGGGGGCTCGCGCTCCTACGACACGGGGACGGCGATTCCGCAGGAGGTGCTGCCGGAGGCGCTGGGCGGCAGCGGCGCGATCACCTACACGCTCGAAAACGAGCCCGCCTGGATGTCGTTCGACGCGACCACCCGCACGATCAGCGGCACCCCGAATACCTCGACCCCGAACGGCGGCACCAGCCCGCAGACGATCACGCTCAAGGCCACCGACGCCAACAGCATGTCCGCCACCACCACCTTCCAAATCGAGGTCCGCTACGTCAATACGTGCGGTTACAATTCCCGCTTCTCGGACGGCTGCGCCCGGTACAACAGCGCCAATGTGTGGGCCGGCATCCACCACGGCAGCCCGAATTGCACGATCGCAATGGGAACGTTCGGCAACACGTCGTTCAGCTATTCCTGCGACATCAGCAGCTACAGGACCGTCGGCAGCTTCCAGATCTGGATCACTGCGAACCATCATGGCGACTCGTCGTCAAGGAGCACTTTCATCCCCCCAAACTTCTACAGCAACAAGGATTTCCAGCCGAGCTTCCCGAGCGGGATGGTGCTGCACGCGATTGAGTTCAGCGAGGGGGCGGCGGGCACGAGCAGGGTCTCGCTGCCGGCGGCATCGGGCGGGGACGCGCCGGTGCGCTACTCGATCTCGGGTGCGCCGGCGGGGATCACGATCGACGCCTCGACCCGCATCCTCAGCGGCACTCCGGCCGCGGCCGGGACGTACAGCGCGACCCTGACGGCGACCGACGCGGACGGGGACCGGGCGACGACCACGTTCACGATCGTGGTGGCCGAAGACACGGAGCCGAGCTTCGGCGCGGCCGGCTCGCGCCCGACCATTGCGGCCAAGACCTTCCAGCAGAACGCCGAGATCGCGGCGGCCGGCCAGACCGCGCTGCCGGCCGCCAGCGGCGGCAACCCGCCCTACGCCTACTCGCTGAGCGGGATTACCGGACTGCGGCTCGACTCGGGCCGCCGCATCATCGGCAAAGTGCTCGGCGAGACCTCGGAGACCGTCACCTACACCGTGACCGACGCGGACGGGGACACCGATTCGCTCACCTTCAAGGTCACGATCGAGCGCGCGCCCGATCCCTTCTTCCGCGCCGACTGGCCGATCGGCGGCGGGGTCCGCGTCTACACCGTCGGCACCGCGATCACGGGCGAGGTGCTGCCGCGGGCCGAGGGCGGGCACGGGACGATCAGCTATTCGCTGGAGAACAAGCCGAGCTGGATGAGCTTCGACGCCTCCAGCCGCCGGATCGGCGGCACTCCGACGCTGCCCAGCGCCCGCGACGCGGCGGCGACCGTGACCTACAAGGCGACCGACGCGGCCGGGCGCAGCGTTTCGCTGACGTTGAACGTGCGCGCGCGCTACGCGGCCTGCACGCTGAACCAGGCGCTCGCGCTGGGCAAGGGCTGCGGGCTCTACGACCTGCTCAGCGGCCGCGCCGGCTGGATTACGGCCGAGCACCTGACCAACGGCGAATGCCGGATCCAGTGGGGCGCCAACCGCGCCGGCACGCTCGGCACGAACCGGTCGTCCAGCAGCTGCGACAGCGGCACGATCAACTTCGGTTCGGGCTACGGCGCGACGCGGCTGGCGATGACCAAGTCGGCCTCGGTCTACCAGCTGGGCACGCTGACGATCGGCAGCGCGGTGCAGAGCAGCGCCGACCGCATGCCGAGCTTCCCCGAGGACCTGACCCTGCCGCACAAGGTCTTCGTCAAGGGTGCGGCGATCAGCGACAAGAGCTCGCTGCCCGCGGCCGACGGCGGCGACCCGCCGATCGCGTACTCGATCTCCGGCGCGCCGGCCGGGATCGGGATCAACTCGGCCACCCGCGTGCTGACCGGGACGCCGACCGCGGCCGGCGGGCCGGCCACGGTCACCTACACCGCGACCGATGCGGACGGGGACACGGCCAGCACGACCTTCCTGATCACGGTGCGCGAGGACACGGCGCCGAGCTTCGCGCAGAGCGCCGCGATCGGCGACAAGACCTACATCCAGCGCCGCGCCATCGTCTGGAACGGGGCGGCGCTGCCGGCCGCGACGGGCGGCAACCAGCCGATCCGCTACGCGATCAGCGGCGCGCCGGCCGGCATCTACCTGACCGCCGACCGCAAGCTGGCGGGCACGCCGACCACGGCCGCCGCGGCGACCGCGGTGACCTACACCGCGACGGACGCGGACGGGGACGCGGCCGGCACGGGGCTCTCGTTCAACATCACGGTCAGCGCCAACGAGCTGCCCGCCTTCGCGGCGGACGCGGCGATCGCGCGGCAGAGCGCGACGCTGGGGCTGACGTTCGGCAGCGATCCGCTGCCCGCGGCGAGCGGCGGCGACGGGACGCTGCGCTACTCGCTGGGCGGCAGCGGGAAGCCCGCCTGGCTGCGGCTCGGCGGCGACCGGCGGCTGCTCGGCACGCCCGCCGGGATGCCGGGCACCTACACGGTCAAGTACATCGTCTCCGACGGAGACAGCCCGCCGGACACGGCGGAGCTCGAATTCAGCTTGGTCGTGATCCCGCAGCCGCTCTCGTTCGCGGGGGTGAGCATCGGCACCTTCGAGTTCACGGCGGGCGATTCGCTCGGCACCCAGCCGGCGCTGCCCGCGGCCTCCGGCGGGCTCAGCGGCTCGATCACCTACAGCGTCAGCGGTCTGCCGCCGGGCGTCGCCTTCAACGCGGCCACCCGCGTGCTCAGCGGCGCGCCGACCCCGGACCTCCCCGGCCCGCCCGCCGCCATCACCTACACGGTCGCCGACGGACACAGCACCGCGTCGATCACCTTCGCGATCAACATGCCCTGGCACGAATGCATCTTCGGCATGTCGCGGTCCGCCAATCAGCGCTGCGCCGGCGGCGATGATCAGCTCGGCTACGTGGTCCGGGTAGACGCAGCCAACGCCGTGACGGTCGCCGAATACGTGGCGAACCCCCAGCAGCGGCCGAACGCGATCCAGTGGCGCGGCCGCTGGCTCTCGCGGCTCAACTTCCAGGGCGGCACGTCGGGCTCCTTGGCTTGGAGCGGCGGCGGGAGGGTCAGCAAGCTCGGCCGAGTTTGGCGCATCGACCAAGTCCCGCGCGACAACAAGACCTTGAGTTGGAGCAGCACATCGCAGGCGGACACGAGCGGGCGCCAAGGCGTGCCCCTGCGCTACGAATTCCCCCACAGCGCCAGCGGCGGCAACGGCACGATCACCTACCACTTCGAGGGCCTGCCCCGCGGCCTCACCGCCTCCGGGCGCGTCGTCTCCGGCACGCCCGCCGAATCCGGCTCGTTCATCGTCAACGTCTACGCGCTCGACGGCGACATCTTCGCGCCCGATCGCCTGAACTGGCACGGCACCTACATCGAAGTCGTCATCGCCCCGCAGTCCTGCCTGGTCAACCTCCAGCTCGGCCCGGGCGAGAAATGCCGGCACCACGTCAGATCGTGGGTGGAGATCACCAATGTGGAGGGTGCGGGCGGCTTCCCCGGTCAGATCAGCGGTTCGAGCCCGGATCACCCCAGAGGCTCCACCGTCAACGTGCCTGCCAGCGGCACGGCGACCTACAAGGGCGTCCGCATCCGCCGCGATTCCTCCTCCCACTTCACGATCCTCGCGATCCCGCCGGTGCCGGCGCTGACCCTGCCCGATTCGGCCGACGAGGAGCGCGTCTTCGAGCCCGGCACCGCCGCCAGCTTCGAGCTGCCCGCGGCCACGGGCGGCATCGAGCCGCGCCGCTACAGGCTGACCGGCCCCAACCCGACCGAAACCGACGACGATCTGCCCTCCTGGCTCAGCTGGGACGCCGCCACCCGCACCGTCTCCGGCACCTCCAACCCGTCCAACCCGGACAATCCCTACACCACGCTCACCTACACCGCGACCGACCTGCGCGGCGTCTCCGCCTCCAAGACCTTCCGGATCAACGAGCGCTGGGAGACCTGCGACACCGGCTCGGCCAACGCGCTGGAAGTCGGCGACCGCTGCGTGACCTCGTCCCACACCGTCGGCTACGCGCTGACCCACCTCGCGGGCGGCAACACGCTGCAGCTCAGGATCCGCACCCCCTCCGGCAACGGCTTCACGGAGAGCGAAGTCGGCACCTCCTCGAGCACCGGCGCCATCACGCGGGGCAACCTCAGATGCGCCTTCGAACGGGCCGATCCCCTCGGCGTCATGCCGGCGAACCGGTGGACGTGCAGTTCGATCGAGCCGGACTCCGCGCCGAGCTGGGGCTCGGTCGAGCCGTCGATCTCGGCCAAGGCCGGCTCCACCGTCTCCAACCTCGCGGTCACCGGCGCGGCAACGGGCGGCAACGGCACGCTGACCTACGCGATCAAGCGCCTGCCCGCGGGCCTGACCGCGACGGGCAACCAGGTCAGCGGCACCGCCCCCGCCGCGGGCTCCTACACGGCCAAGATCACGGTGACCGACTCCGACGCCTACAACCCGGACAGCGTCACGGTCGATCTCAAGATCACCGCCACCGCCAACTCGGTGCCCGCGCTGTCGACGCCCGACGACCGCCTCTACATCCAGAACGCGGCGCTGGGCGGCAGCGACCCGCAGCTGCCCGCGGCCAGCGGCGGCGACGGCACGATCACCTACACGCTCAAGGGCCCCAACCCGACCTCGGGCGACGACAAGCTGCCGGCCGGCCTCAGCTTCAGCGGCAGCACCCGCCGGCTCTCCGGCACCCCCACCGCGATCGGCACCACCACGGTCACCTACACCGCCGCGGACACCGACGGCGATTCGGCCAGCGTCACGTTCGACATCGCGGTCGAGGCCGAATCCACGCCCAGCTTCGGCTCGGCGGCGATCCTCAACCGCATCTACCGCAACAACGAGCCGATCCACGGCGAAACCGCGCTGCCGGCCGCGACCGGCGGCAACGGCGCGATCACCTACACCCTGACCGGCGCGCCGCTGGGCATCGGCCTCGACGCCGGAACGCGCACGATCACGGGCCATCCGTCCGAGCGCAACGCCGGCGCCAGCGCCACCTACAAGGCGACCGACGCCGACGGGGACGAAGCGACCCTGTCCTTCAAGATCAGCGTCCGCCACCAGACCTGCACGATCGGCATGACGATCGGCCGCGGCATCTTCTGCGAATACCAGGAGTCGGACGGCGCGATCTGGGTGATCGCCGTGTCGGCGGCCCAAGGCTGGCTCTACTGCGACTACTACTCCAGCCCGACCGCGATGCAGCAGGGCGATCAGAAGACGGATCCCGGCTACAGCGGCACCTGCGGCCGCGGCCTGACCAACGACGCCGACAAGTTCACGCTGCGATCGAACGGCCCCGGCAGCGGCACCTGGGAGATCACCCGCCTGCCGCAGGGCGCGTCCGGCTACCCGGCCTTCAGCAACCGCGCGCTCAGCGCCGGCCCCTATGCCGCCAACTCCGCGATCCCCGGCTCCGCAACCGCGCTCGCGGCCGCCGCCGGCGGCAACTCACCGCTCGTCTACACGCTCTCCCCCGTCCCCGACGGCACGACCTTCGACGCCTCCACCCGCAAGCTCACCGGCACCCCCACCACCGCGGGCGTCACCACCGCCACCTACACCGTCCGCGACGCCGACGGCGACACCGCGACCGCCACGGTCACGATCACCGTCAGCGCCCCCAGCGGCGCGCAGCAGACGATCCCGAAGCCGCCCGCCCCGACCATCGACGCGATCCCGGCCTTCCCGTCCGATGCGTCCATCGCCGCCAGGACGTTCGCCAAGGACGCCGAGATCAGCGGCGAAACCGCCCTGCCCGAAGCCGTCGGCGGCGACGGCGCGATCGCCTACAGCCTGCACGGCGCCCCCGACGGGATCACCCTGAGCAGCGCCCGCATCCTGCAAGGCACGCCCACGACCGAGGGTTCCGCGACGGTCACCTACCGCGCCACCGACGCAGACGGCGACACCGCCGAGCTCAGCTTCCAAATCACCATCACCACCGCCCCCGCGCAGCAGCAGGAAGAGAGCGCGCCAACCGAGGAAGGCGAGGCGGGCGAAGACGGCGGCGAGCAGCCGCAAGCCGAAGCCGCGCCCGAAGAATCGCCCGTCGAACCGCAGGAACCGGCCGATCCCCCTGCATCAGAGCCGCAGGCGGGCGACGAGCAGGAAGAGGAGGAAGAGGAAACCGGCGGCGATAACCCGCCGGCCGTGCCCGCCGCGGAGGATGCGCAACCCGCATTCGCGGCGGACGCCGCCATCGCCGACCGCAGCTACGCCCAAGACGCCGAAATCAGCGGCGAAACCGCGCTCCCCGAAGCCCAAGGCGGCGACGGCGCGATCACCTACAGCTTGCACGACGCCCCCGACGGGATCACCCTGAGCAGCGCCCGCATCCTGCAAGGCACCCCCGAGACCGCGGGCGCCGCGACGGTCACCTACAAGGCAACCGACGAAGACGGCGACACCGCCGAATTGACTTTCACGATCACCATCACCGTGCTGCCGGCACCCGAGCCGGACCCCGCGCCCGAGCCTGCGCCCGGCGATTCCGAGGGCGCGCCGCCGGAGGAATAGAAGCGCGGACTGGACGGCGTCTAGACGAGGCGGAAGCGGACGCCGCAGACCTTCACTTCCAGCTCGTCGTCGGAGATCTCGAGGTCGTGCTCACGCGCCGCCGCGATTATGCGGCCGCGGTCGGCCGCCCGCAGGTCGAGCCCGCCCAGCCCCTCGCCGCGCCCGTCCTCGTCGGGGACGAAGCGCAGGTTCGCGTCGTCGAGCGCGATCGTCGGGCGCCCGTGCGGGTCGGGTTCGACCGGGCGCTGGAGCACCTCGGACCAGCGGGCGGCCAGCGCATCGGGGTTCTCGCCCTGCAGCTCGGCCGCGGCGAACGCGCTGATCGCGTCCGTCCGCCGGTGCGGCAGCCAGTGGTCGCCCGCGGGCTGCCAGGGCCCGGCCGGGTGATCGTCGCCGTGGTTCCAGCGCAACTCGGCGATCGCGCCGGGCAGGTCCTTCGGATGCAGCTGGATGCCGTCGCTCTTTTCGCCCGGCGAATCGAGCACGACGCGGACGCCGAGCGAGGCGACGTGGGCGCGGCGGGCGGCGATGTCGCTGCACTGCATGATCACCATGTAGCCGCCGTCGCCGCCGCGCCGCTGGAGGTAGCGCCCGCCGGCCGTGCCCGGCCGCATCGGCGAGACGACCTCGAGGAAGGAGTTGCCGACCGGCATCAGGAAGTTGTGCAGCCCGAAGCGGCCCACGCCCGGATCGCGGAAGCAGACGTCGAGGTCGAAGACGCCGCGCAGGTGGCCCTCGATCAGGTCGAGGTCCTCGGCGACGAGGCAGATCTGGCGCATGCGCAGCATGGCGGCCTCCTCTCGCGGCGGCTCAGCGGCCGGTGAAGACCGGCTTGCGCTTCTCGATGAAGGCGCGCACCGCTTCCTTGCTGTCCTCGCTCTGCCCCACCCGCCGCATCCGGTCCGCCTCGCGCCGCAGCGCCTCGGAGAACGGGATCGCGTACGAGTCGTTGAGGTTCGCCTTCATCTGCGCCATCGCCATCGGGTGCGAATCCCGCAGCCGCTCCGCCACCGCGCGCACGCCCGCGGCGAGCTCGTCGTCCGGGAAGACGCCGCTGACCAGGCCGATGCTCCGCGCCTGCGCGGCGGAAACGCGCTCGGGCAGCAGGTACATCTCGCGCGCCCGCCCCTCGCCGACCAGCCGCGGCAGCGTCCAAGTGCCGCCGAAGTCGCCCGACAGCCCGGCCTTGAGGAAGGCGGTGTAGAAGTAGGCCGACTCGGCCGCGAAGCGGAAGTCGGCCGCGCAGGCGATGGTGCAGCCGGCCCCGGCGGCGCCGCCGTTGAGCGCCGCGATGGTCGGCTTCGGCATCTCGTGCAGCAGCAGCGCCGTCCGCTCGAAATCGGTCAGCCGGGCGATGCTCGCCTCGATGTTGGGCGGATCGTGCGAGCGATCCTTGAGGTCGCCGCCGGCCGAGAACAGCCGCCCCGCGCCGGTCAGCACGACCACACGCGCGTCCGCGTCGGACGCGGCCAGCTCCATCGCGGAGCGCAGCTCGTCGAGCAGCGCGCCGTTCAGCGCGTTGAGGCTCTCCGGCCGGTTCATCGTGACCGTGGCGACGCCGTCGGTCGAGTCGTAGAGGACGGTTTCGAACATGTCGTGCAGCTCCGTTCGCGCGGGCGCAGTCTAGGCGCTGCGGCGCGCCCGTACACTCACCGCATGCTGCTGATCGCCGCCGCGATGCCGATCGAAGGCGCGGCCGCCGCCTCCGGAATCGCCCGCGCCCCCGCGCCCGTCCGCCTCATCGTCGGCGGCATCGGCCCAGCCGCGGCGCGCCGGGCCGCCGCCTCCGCGCTCGGCTCCGGCGTAGGCGCGGTGCTCTCCGCCGGCGTCGCCGGCTCGCTCGACCCCGATCTCCCCTGCCCCGCGATCGTGCTGCCGGAGCGCCTGGCGGGGCCCGGCCCGGGCGGGGAGTCCGCCCCCGATCAAGCGCTGGCCGCAAAGGTCCGGGCGGCGCTCGAAGATGCCGGGCTCGAGACGTTCGGCGGCGCCAGCCTCACCGCGGATCACGTGGTCAATGATCAGGCGGAGAAGCGCGAGGCCCTCGCCGCGGGCAATCGCATCGTGCAGATGGAGGATTCCGAATGGGCGCGCGCCTGCGCCGCGGCGGGCGTCCCCTTCGCCGCGATCCGCGTCGTGCTCGACGAAGTCTCCGACCGCATCCCGCCCGAAGTGCTCGGCTGGGGCCTCGATCCGCCGCCGGCGCGGATCGCCGCCGACATCCTGCGCCGCCCGCCGATGCTGCCCGAACTGCTGCGCCTGCGCGTCCGCCGCCGCGCCGCCCTGGCCGAGCTCGCCGCCGCCCTCCGCGCCGTCGTCCCCGCGATCTCGGCCGAGTACGGCTGAACGGCGCAGCCGGCCGATGCGGCGCGCACTGGTCACCGGCGCGAACGGCTTCATCGGCGCGCACGTCGTCCGCGCCCTGCTCGACGAACGGGTCGAAGTCCGGGCGCTGATCCGCCCCCGCGCCGATCGCCGCGCCCTGGACGGGCTCCCCATCGAGATCATCGAGGGCAATTTCGCCGACCCGGACGAGATCGACGCCGCGCTCGCCAGCATCGACGCGCTCTTCCACGTCGCGGCCCGCTACGACCTCGCCCGATCGGCCGCCCGCGATCTGATGGCCATCAACGTCGACGGCGCGCGAACGGTCATGCAAGCCGCGCTGCGCCGCCAAGTCGACCGCGTCGTCCACACCTCGTCGGTCGCAACCATCGGCCCGCCGAAGCCCGGCGAAATCGCCGATGAAACGCAATACGCCGACCCCCGCCGCGCCCCCGGCCCCTACGAGCGCTCCAAGATCCTCTCGGAACGCCTGGTCCTGCGGCTCGCCCGGGACGAGGGCCTGCCCGCCGTCGCCGTGCTGCCGACCGCCCCGATCGGCCCGCTCGATCTCAAGCCCACCCCGACCGGCCGCCTGATCGCCGATGCCGCGACCGGCCGCCTGCCCGCGGTCGTCGCCAGCGCCGGCCTCAACATCGTCCACGTCCGCGACGTCGCCCGCGGCCACATCCGCGCCGCCGGCAAGGGCCGCCCGGGCGAGCGCTACATCCTCGGCCACGCCGAAGGCAACCTCGCGCTCGCGCAGATCGCGTCGCGGGCGGCCGCGGCGGCCGGAGCGCGCCCGCCGCGCCGCGCAATCCCCGCCTGGCTCGCCATGGCCGCCGCCGTCGCCGACGAAGCCGCCTCCCCCCTCCTCCGCCGCACCCCCCGCGCCACCATCGCCGGCGTCCGCCTCGCCCGCCGCCGCCAATGGTTCACCCCCGCCAAGGCCATCGCCCGCCTGAACCTCCCGCAAACCCCGCTCGACCAAGCCTTCACCGACGCCGCCAACGCCGTCGCGAACCCCCCGCAGCCGATACGATGATGCTCCAAATCGAACGGAACGAAACGTTCGCGCGATGGCTCCGCAAGCTCCGCGACCGCGACGGGATTGCGCGGATCAATGATCGAATCGCCAGACTTCGGCAAGGTGACTTCGGCGACGCAAGATCCGTCGGCGGGCGGGTATTCGAGCTCCGAATCCACGCCGGCTCCGGATACCGCGTCTACTTCACCCGCAGGGCCAGCACCGTCATCGTCCTCCTCTGCGGCGGCGACAAGGGAAGCCAGCGCCGCGACATCGAACGCGCCAAGCGAATCGCTGCCGGCTATCGACGCAGATGATCTGATGCCGGAGGACCTTGACATCAGACCCTGGGATCTCGTCGATTTCTTGGACACCGACGACGATGTTGCCCGCCTCCTCGCCGTCGCCTTCGAGTCCGATGATCGCCGGCATATCACCGCATGCATCGCAGATGTAGCCCGCGCCTACGGGCGAGCGGAGCTGGCGCGCAACACGGACTGCGGGCGCGAGAGCCTGTACAGCGTCCTCGCGGGCCGCGAGGACATCTGCGCGGAAACCGTCCGCCGCGTGCTCGGCGATTTCGGCCTGCTTTTGGCCCGGGCACCGGAGACCGAGTACGCGGCCGAACCCGCTTTCGACCGTGCAGTCGCTGACGAACCTCACAACCTAGATCAAGCCGAACATCGGCAACGGCGCTGATCCCTGCTGGACCAGCCACTGCATCAGCCCCGTCGACCAATCATGGGCACGCGAACGCCGCTCTCCCGGACACCCCGCCAGCGCGTGCAAGACTCGGTGCCTGATCGCGAGGTTCACGCCGATGCCGACGAGGGTCGAAACGACGCTCCAATTCGACGCCTGGCTCGATGCGCTCCGCGACCCGCTTGCCCTAGCCACCATCAGGTCGCGGATTGAGCGGCTGCGGGAGGGGAATCCGGGCGACGCGAGACCCGTCGGCCGGCGCATGTGGGAGCTGCGCGTGCATTACGGCCCCGGTTATCGTCTGTACTACACACGTCGCGGGCAGGCGCTCATCTTGCTGCTGATCGGCGGGACGAAGGGGAGTCAACGTCGCGACATCCGGCAGGCCCAGCGGATCGCGCGGGACTTGGACTAGCGAGGTAATCGCATGGGCAAGATCAAGACCAAGCCTTGGGATCTTGCCGACCGTCTTCGCGATGACGATGAGGTCGCCCACTTTCTCGCGGTCATCCTGCAAGAAGACGATCCGCCTGATCTCGGGCGGTGCTTCGGCGATGTAGCCCGCGCCTACGGGCGAGCGGAGCTGGCGCGCAACACGGACTGCGGACGCGAGAGCCTGTACAGCGTCCTCGCGGGCCGCGGGGACATCTGCGTCGAAACCGTCCTCCGCACGCTCGGCGACTTCGGCCTGCGCTTGGACCGGGCTCCTGAGACCGAGTACGCGGCCGAACCCGTTTCCGACCGTGCAGTCGCTGAAGGCGGCCCATCCGACCTCGGCATCGGAGAGGAAGAGTGACCGCGATGCAGACCGTCCTGATCACCGGCGGCAACAGCGGGATCGGCCGCGCCGCGGCTTGCGAACTCGCCCGGCGCGGCTGGCGCGTCGCCATCACCGCCCGCTCGCCGCAGCGCGGCCAAGAGGCGATCGAACGGATTCGCCGGGAGGCGGACGCCGGGGCGGAACTGATCGCCCTCGACTTGGCTTCGTTCGCCTCCGTGCGGGACGCCGCATCCGACGCGCTGGCGCGGCTCGACCAAATCGACGTGCTGATCAACAACGCCGGGGTGAACCTGTCGCGCTACGAGCTGACCGCAGACGGCATCGAAACCACGATGCAGGTCAACCACTTCGGCCACTTCCTGCTCACGTCGCTGCTGCTCCCGCGCCTGCGCGAAGCGTCCGCGCCGCGCATCGTCAACGTTTCCTCCCGCATCCACCGCCGCGCGTCGCTCGACTTCGACGACCTCAACCTCGAACGCTCCCGCGGCACCCTGCGGCGCTACGCCGCCTCCAAGCTCGCCAACGTCCTCTTCACCCGCGAACTGCACCGCCGCTATGCCGACGGCGTTTCCGCCTTCGCCGTCCATCCCGGCACCGTCCGCACGGGCTTCGGCGCGGACGGCGACCTCACGGGCTTCGGCGCCTTCGCCTTGCGGATGGTCAGGCCGTTGCTGCGCAACGAGGCCGACGGCGCGGCACCGGTCGTGCGCTTGGCCGCGGCCGACGATGCGCCGGCCTCGGCGGGGCAGTACTTCGATCGCATGAGCGCGGCGCAGCCCTCGAAGCAGGCCACCGACGAGGCGGCGTCCAAACTCTGGGACGCGAGTTGCGAGCTGACCGGCGCTACTTGGCCGGAGACCGGAGCATCGTCATGAACAAGGACGACGCGATCGCTGCGTTGGAGTCCGACGCGGAGGCGGTCGCCGCCGCCGTCTCCGAACGCCCCGACGGCGAATGGGACACCGGCGTCTACGAGAACGGCTGGAGCGCCCGCCAGCTGCTCGCGCACCTCGCCGCCATCGAATGGACTTACCCCAAGCTGATCGAGCGCGCCCGCGAAGCGCCCGCCGCATCCGGCGGCGCGGGCGGCGGCTTCGACATGGATGCGTACAACCAGCGCCAAGTCGCCAAGCGCGCCGACGCCTCGATTGCGGATCTGCTCGACGAGTTCGCCCGCAACCGCGACGCCACCATCGCCGCGCTCCGCGACGCCGACGACGACCTGCTCAACCGCCCGACCCGCTCGGCCGGCGGAGTCGAAGGCACCCTGCTCGGCGTCTTCGCCAGCGTCTCAATCGACCACGTGCGCGAGCATCTCGCCGACCTGCGCGGCGAAACCTAGTCCGCCGCGAGCCGCTCCGACACGTCTGCAGCGGCGGCGAGATAGACCGGCACCGGGTTGAGGTCATACTCCCGCAGGCAGGCCTCGGTGAACTTGATCGCGTGCTCGTCGCCGTTCGCCACTGCCCGCTCGATCAACTCCTCCCGTCCCGCATCCGGCTCCTCGACCGGCCCGAATTCTGGCTCCTCCAGCATGTACCAGCTGTAGATCGCCGCGCAGGCCTGCCACGCATAGCGCGCCGCCAGCCGCGCGTCGGCGTCCCGCAAGTACGGCGCGAAATGCCGCAACGCGCTCGGCGCGGTGACCGTGTGGATGAACGCGATCGGCGCGCCACGGTCGGCCAGGTACAAACCGGCGCAGACCTCCGTCAGCTGCGACAGGTACGGGCCGACGTCATCGCCCGGCCCCGACAGGCCGATCACCGGCTCGAAGGACGGCTCTGCGTCCAGCTTGGCGACCGATTCGAAGATCAAGCCCGCAAACTGGAACCCCGGCTCATGCAGCCGCGGCACCCGGGTCAGCGCCTCCGCCGGCGGCAATGCCGCGCCGTCGGCCGAGGGCACGCCCGGCAGCGGCTGGTACCGCGCCGCCCAATAGCCGAGCCCGTGCGCCAGCTCGCGCAGGCGCGGCTCCGTCTCGGCCGCCGCCAAGGCGCGGACGGCGTGCGCGGCGCGGATCGGCCCGTGCGTCGCGCCCGCCATCAGCCCCGGCGCGAGGCGCGGGACCCACGCGCCGATCACCGCCTGCCAAGGCGCTTCGCGCAGCTCCCGCTCGAAGAACGCCGTCCAATCCGCCGCCCGCGAGACCTCACCCAGCGCCTCGCGCCAGCCGTCCGCGGAGATCGGCGACAACCCCCGCGGCGGCTCGTCCAGCCGCGTCCGGTACCGCTCGACCCAACCGACGGCGCGTTCGCCGCGCCCCAGGACAGCGAGCGTCTCCGCCGCCATCGGCGCGTGATTCGAAAGCCCCGGCCCGAACTCCGGCCCCGTCCGATGAACGATCTCCAGCGCCTCGTCGAGCGGCCCGCCCGCCCCGTCGGGCACGGCTACTGGCGCGGCAGACCGAGGCCCCGGGTGGCGATGATGTTGCGCTGGATTTCGCTCGTGCCCGCGGCGATGGTGCTCGGCACCGTCGACATGTAGGCGCGCCCGATCCGGGCGGCGATCGGCGCGCCCGGGTCCTCCGGGTCGATCCGCTGCGAGTGCAGGCCCATCATGTTGACGCCGAAGCGGGAGACCCGCTGGCCCAGCTCCGAGCCGAACATCTTCGACATCGACGCCTCGTGGTTCGGCACCAGGCCCTTGCTCTGCATGTCGACCACGCGGTACGAGATCAGCCGCGAGATCTCCGACTCGATGGCCAGGTTCGCCAGCCCGTTGCGCACGCCCGGATCATCGATCAGGCTCGCGCCGCCGCGCCGGCCGGGGCGCTCGGCCGCGTACTCCGACATCAGCTCGACGCTCTTGCGCGAGGTGGCGGACCAGGCCACGCCCGATCGCTCGAAGTCGAGCAGCGTCGCCGCCACGTACCAGCCGCGGTTGTACTCGCCCAGCATGTTCGAGGCCGGCACCCGCACGTCCGTGAAGTAGACCTCGTTGAAGCCGTGCTCGCCGAGCATGTTGATCAGCGGGCGCACCTCGATGCCCGGCGTGTTCATGTCGAGCAGGAAGTAGGAGATGCCGCGGTGCTTCGGCGCTTCCGGGTCCGTCCGCGTCAGCACGTGGATCCAGTCCGCGTACTGCGCGCCCGACGTCCAGATCTTCTGGCCGTTGATCACGAAGTCGTCGCCGTCGCGCACCGCCCGCGTCTGCAGGCCGGCCAGGTCCGAGCCGTTGCCCGGTTCGGAGAAGCCCTGCGCCCAGTACGACTCCGCCTCGGCGATCCGCGGCAGGTGCTCCTGCTTCTGCGCCTCCGTGCCGTGCAGCATCAGGCACGGCCCGACCATCGAGATGCCCTGCCCGCCCGAGCCCGGCGCGCCGCGGTAGGCCGCCTCTTCGCGGTAGATCGTCTGCTGGATGTGGCTCGCGCCGCGCCCGCCGTACTCGGTCGGCCAGGCCATCGTCAGCCAGCCCTTCGACGCCGCCCGCTTCTCGAACGCCCGCTGCGCCTCGTGGTGCGAGTCGTCGCCCGGCTCCGCCGCCCCTTCCGGCGGCACCCAGTTCTCCTCGATGAAGTTCACCACCTCGCCGCGGAACGAGTCGTCTTCCGGCGTGAATTTGTAGTCCATCTCGCACTCCCGATGCACGGCTCGCGGTCGGCGCAAGCAGCCGTAGTATAAGCGGCTACCCTCCCCGCATGCCGCGATCCGCAGCCCGCGCAGCCGGGCCGCTCCGCCCGGCCGCGATCATCAAGCGGCTCGAACGCGAAGCCCCGCTCACCCCGTGGCGTCCCAGCCGCGCGCCCGTCGCCGAACTCGTGCTCACCCTGCTCTCACAGAACACCTCCGACACCAACTCCGGCCGCGCCTTCCAGCAGCTGCTCAAGCGCTTCGACGGCTGGGACGAGATCCTCGCCGCCCCCGTCGAGGCGGTCGAGGACGCGATCCGCCCCGGCGGCCTCGCCCCGACCAAGGCCCGCCGCATGCACGCGCTGCTCGCCGAACTGCGCGACCGGCTCGGCCCCGATTGGGATGCCGGCCTGCTCGAATCGATGCCGATCCCCGAAGCCAAGCAATGGCTCACCTCGCTGCCCGGCGTCGGCCCCAAGACCGCCGCCTGCGTGCTGCTCTTCTCGCTCGGCCGCCCCGCCCTGCCGGTCGACACCCACGTCCACCGCGTCTCCCAGCGGCTCGGCCTGATCGGCCCCAAGGTCGGCGCGCTGCCCGCGCACGACGCGCTCGAAGCGCAGATGAGGCCCGACCGCTTCTACCCCTTCCACGTGCTGCTGATCCGCCACGGCCGCCGCGTCTGCCACGCCCGCGCTCCGCGCTGCGGCGAATGCGTCCTCGCCGATCGCTGCCCCGCCCGCTCCGGCTTCGCCGACGCCGCCTGATCCGCCGCCCTAGCATTCCCCCATCCACGCCATCCGGCCCGCCGAAACGGAGTCCGCCATGCCGCTCAACGCCATCACGCTCGATCAGCTCGAAAAAGTCGGCCAAGGCGTCGAGCGCCCCGAAGACGTCGTGGTCGGCCGCGACGGCCGCGTCTGGCTCTCCGATCTCCAAAGCGCCGCCGCGGAAGCGCGGCCCGACGGCACCCTGCACCGCGTCGGCAACGCCGGCGGCTCGCCCAACGGCATCAACATGGACGCGGAGCAGCGGATCATCATCGCCAACGTCGGCGGGCTCGACGGCGGCGACTCCGGCCCCGTCCAGCGGCTCGACACCGAGACCGGCGAGATCGAAATCCTCGCCGCCGAAGTCGGCGGGATGAAGCTGCTCGCCTCCAACTACCCGCACATCGACTCCCGCGGCCGCATCTGGGTCACCCACTCCACCTTCCGCTCCGGCCCCGGCGCATTCGACGGCGAGCCCGACGGCTTCCTCTTCCGCATCGAAGAGGACGGCTCGACGACGCTGCTGGCCGACAAGATCGAGTTCGCCAACGGGATCACGCTCGACCCCGAAGAGCGCAACGCCTACGTCTGCCAAACCAGCGGCTGCAACGTGATCCGCTTCCCGATCAACGACGACGGCAGCCTCGGCGAGCGCGAACAGTACGGCCCGATGCTCGGCAAGACCGCCGCCGAAATGCGCAGCGCCGCCGGCGACCGCCCGCTCACCCCCGAAGAGCGCAGCCAAATGGGCCTCACCGACGGCTGCCAGTTCGACCAGGAAGGCAATCTCTGGGTCACCCTCCCCATGAGCAACAAAGTCATCGCCATCACCCCCCAAGGCGAGATGGTCACCATCATCAGCGACCCCCAAGGCACCCTCATGCAAGCCCCCACCAACGTCACCTGGGGCGGCCAAGACCTCCAAGACCTCTACATCGGCAGCATCCGCACCCCCTACGTCCTCAAAACAAGAGTCCCCACCCCCGGCGAACCCCTGATCCACCAGCGGTAGTTGGTCACGCTCGCGGTCGCATCGGCATTGAAGGTTGGCAATCAGCCCTCCTTCGCGATCTTGTCCGCCGTGGCCGGATGGGCTAGCCGGATTCTGTCGAAGTCATCCTGCCCGATGTCCGTGATGTCGAGCGCGATCTTCAGCATCTGCGGCTCCAACTTTCGATTCAACACGATCGCCCCTGCCAATCCTGAAACGGTACCCAAAGTACTCCCGACCACGTTGCCGCCGATCGGCACGACTCCGCCAGCAGCGGCGCCGGCCGCTGCGCCCGCGATGGTCATCACCCGGTGAATGCCGAACCGCGACATCAGCATCAGCGTGCGCACCACCGCCAGCTTGTTCTTTTCCGTCCGGTCCGCATCAGTCAGCTCTCGTTCATTCCGGACGATCTCGATGACGATCTGGATCCCGAGCATCAGCGCCGCCGCATTCGGAAGGGCCTTGCTCAAGCGATCCGGGATATCGATTCCGAGGTTGCCGCACAGTGCATCCAAGCCATCTCTCGTCTTCCGGGTCAACTCCGCGTTTGATTTGAGCTCGGTCAAACGATCGGCGAAATCGGCGGATGTCTCTGTTAACCGATCATAGACCTCGCTGTTGACCAGGAAATCAACATTCTGCGATTGCGACATCGCCTCCTTGACGCCCGCTGCATATTCGGCGGTGCCGGTTTTCACCTGCCAGAGAATCGGTTGCCCATCGCTTGCGATCCCGCTGATATCCCAGACCGCCTGCGTCGGATCCGCCGCGATCTGCACATTCTTGAATCCGTTTTCGGTCAATAGCTCCACCGCATCGATCTCGGCCACCTTGCCCTTCAGTGAACTGACGAAGCCGGTTTCCGCGCTGACGCCGCGCAGCCGCACCGCGATCCAATGCTTGGCCAGCGACCCTTCATAGTTCCCGAAGGCCATCGCGTGCGCCTGTTCCAACCGCTCTCGATAGGCATCATCGATATTGATCTGGGGAAAGAACGCCGCCAACCCGGTCGTCGCATCAACCGCCCGTTGCCAAGCATCCCGCACGCGCTGCCTGGCCGTGCCCGCTTCCGAATCCTCGCCGCCCTCCTCCTCCGACCTGCGCCCCCGCCGCAAACGTTCGCTCACCCGCTCCCGAAACCGAACCGCCGCACCTTCCATCTCTTGAATCCGCATGTCCGATCCCTCTCACCTCCGGGCCTGCGACCTTGCATTCTCGCGGATGTTGAGCCTAATCGACCACGAAGATGGCGGCTACGCCTACCCGGCCGTCGGGCATGGGCGCGTAGGCAATTCGGATGTCCTGCCATGGGAAGATCAGCGGGCCCGTTCCGCCCTCGCGTTCGCGGAGCAGGACGGCGAGCAGATTGCGCTCCGTCGGGTCGACCATCAGGGCGCGCATCGCGTCCATGACCCGCAACTGCTCCAGACGAGCGAGCGC
Organism: Dehalococcoidia bacterium; assembly: GCA_965205165.1. Taxonomy (GTDB): domain Bacteria; phylum Chloroflexota; class Dehalococcoidia; order Bin125; family Bin125; genus CBDESM01. Next base: position 1,976,606 of record OZ242037.1, on the reverse strand, counting down.
CAGATTGCAGCTCCTCCAAGCCCCGGGCGATCTCGGCGGCCACCTCCGGGCGGTTCGCCCACTCGCGGATCCGGTCTTCGTCCGGCGTTGGCCGGGCGGCGAGATCCGGCGGCGCCGCGCCCGAGGCGACGGCCCAATTCCGCATCGTCTCATGGCTGATCTCGGAGTCTCGCCCGCGCCTCTCCCGCGCTTGCCGCCACGGTTCCTCGTAGTGCGTCTGCTAGGCGAGCTCGGTCGAGGTCATCGCGCCGTACATCTCGCAGACCTCGACCAGCAGCGCCTCCTGCCGCATCAGCGGCAGCGGGGTCGGCTTCGCGATCGGCGCCGGAATCGGATCATTGCCGTGCTTGTGGTACCGCTTGTGCAGCTGCTTGACAGCGGGGCCGTACTGCCATGCTTCCACCGCATCGCCGAACAGGGGCCGGTCGTAGTAGCCGAGATGGAACGCCTGCGCGTAATAGCACAGCTTCTGCAGCTTCAGCTGATCGAGGCAGCCGCCCGATTCTTCGGCGATCAACGGAAAGTGCTCGGCGACCTGCGTTGCCGTGATCCTGACGTCCCTCCCGGAACCTGCACGATACCCGACAAGGCGCGGCGAATCTGCGATACTGGGGCGGCGGGATTGGAGAGCGGGCATGCATGATCTGGTGATTCGGGGCGGGACGGTGATTGATGGGACGGGGGCGGCGGGGAGGGCCGCTGACGTGGCGATCGATGATGGGATGGTTTCGGTCGTGGGGGTGGTCGAGGGGGCGGGGCGGGAGGAGATCGATGCTTCGGGGAAGCTGGTGACGCCGGGGTTCGTGGACATCCACACGCACTTCGACGGGCAGGTGACCTGGGATCCGCTGCTGACGCCGTCGTTCTGGCACGGGGTGACGACGGTGGTGATGGGCAACTGCGGGGTCGGCTTCGCGCCGGCGGCGCCGGAGCGGCGGGAGTGGCTGATCGGGCTGATGGAGGGGGTGGAGGACATCCCCGGCTCGGCGCTGGCCGAGGGCATCCAGTGGAACTGGGAGACCTTCCCGGAGTACCTCGACTACCTGGACGCGCTGCCCAAGGCGATCGACATCGGCACGCAGGTGCCGCACGGCGCGGTGCGGGCCTACGTGATGGGCGAGCGGGGCGCGGCCAACGAGGACGCGAACCCGGAGGACATCGCGGAGATGGCGGAGATCGTGAAGCAGGGCATCGAGGCCGGCGCGCTGGGCTTTTCGACCTCGCGCACGCTGGCCCACCGCGCCATCGACGGGGTGCCGGTGCCCGGCACCTTCGCGGCCGAGGACGAGCTGTTCGGCATCGGCAACGCGCTCGCCGAGCTCGGCGAGGGCATCTACGAGGTCGCGCCGGCCGGCGTGACCGGCGACGACGCCAACGCGCCCGAGCGCGAGATCGCCTGGATGCGCAGGCTCTCGGCCCGGATCGGCCGCCCCGTCACGTTCGCGCTGGCGCAGTACGACAACGACCCGGACGCCTGGCGCGAGGCGTTCGAGCTCTCCGTCGCGGCGCAGGAAGACGGCGCGGAGCTCTACCCGCAGGTGGCGGCGCGCGGGATCAGCATCCTGCTCACGCTGCGCGGGCGGCACCCGTTCATCTTCTCCGAGGCCTACCGCGCGCTCGACCGCCTCGAATGGGGCGAGAAGGCCGGGCGGATGCGCGACCCGCGGGTCAAGGCCGAGATCCTGTCGCAGGTGACCCGGCCCGACAGCGCGCTCGGCTTCCTCAGCTGGGACAAGCTGTACCCGATGGCCGACCCGCCCGACTACGAGCCGACCGACGACGAGACCGTGCGGGCGCGGGCCGCGGCTGCGGGGATCGCCCCGATCGAGTTCGCCTACGACTTCCTCGCGGCGGACGACCGCAACGTGCTGTTCGCGCCGCTGTTCAACTACTCGCGCGGGAACCTCGACGACGCCCGCGAGATGCTCTCGCACCCGCGCGCGGCGGTCGGCCTCTCCGACGGCGGCGCGCACTGCGGCGTGATCTGCGACGCGAGCATGCCGACCTTCATGCTGACCCACTGGACCCGCGACCGCGAACGCGGCGAGCGCCTGCCGCTGGAGTGGGTCGTCAAGCGGATGACGCGGGACACGGCCCGGCTCTACGGGCTCGGCGACCGCGGCGTGCTCGCCCCCGGCATGAAGGGCGACGCCAACGTGATCGACTACGGGAACCTGCGCCTGGCCCGCCCCGAAGCGCGGCACGACCTGCCCACCGGCGCGATGCGCCTGGTCCAGGAGGCCGCCGGCTACGAAGCCACCATCGTCGGCGGCGAAGTGATCAGCCGCAACGGCGCGGAGACCGGCGCCCGCCCCGGCCGCCTGATCCGCGGCGCGCGCTAGGCTGGGGGCCGCGCTCCGGACGGGCGCCGCGGAGGGCGCGGGCCCCGCGAGCGCGGCCCGTATGCCCAAAACCGCATTGGCGCTATCCTGCCCCTCGTGACCGGACTAGAGTTGCATCATCAGATTGTAAATTCTTTGACCGCCCGCTTCTTCGGCGGGCCCCTGATCGAGCCCGTCGAACGGGCCGCCTACGTCGAGTGCATGGTGCAGTTCGCCTTGGGCGATGAGTGGACGCTCGCGGCGCAGTGGTCGCCGTGGGACCTGACGCACGACCGCAGCGGCGTGCGGCTGGAGGTGAAGCAGGCGACGGCGCTGCAGCTGTGGGCGCAGCGGCCCTGCGATTTCGCCGGCACCAGCACGCCCTTCCACGTCGCCTCGGTCGCCGGCGTCTGGGACGAGCTGACGAAGACCTGGCTGCCCTACCGCACCCGCTCGCGCGCGGCCGACATCTTCGTGTTCGCCTGGCATCCGGGCTGCGACTTGGAGAAGGTGGATCAGCGGGTGCCGGAGCAGTGGGAGTTCCACGTCGTGCCGGAGCGCTCGCTGGCCCATCGGCAGAAGACGATCTCGGCCTCGAAGATCCGCCGGCGCTGGCCGGCGACGCCGTACTCGGAGCTGGCCGAGCGGGTGGCCGACGCCGCGTCGAAGATCCCGCGCCGGCTGCTCAAGACCAACCGCGTGCGCGAGCTGGAGGCGCGCCGCGAGGCTGCGCGGGCGATCGCGGAACGGGCCCGGGCGACCGGCCCCGCGGACGGAACGGGACCCGCGGCCGGCTCCCCGGCCGCGGCTCAGCCGCCCGGCGGCCCGCCCCCGAACAACGTCGGCTGATCCGGGTCCGCCCGCGGCGGTTCGAGGCCGAGCTGCCGCCAGGCCTTGGCCAGCGGCACGCGGCCGCGCGCGGTGCGGGCGAGGAAGCCCTGCTGCAGCAGGAACGGCTCGTAGACGTCCATCACGGTGTCCGGCTCCTCGGCGATCGCCGCGGCCAGGTTGTTGAGCCCGATCGGGCCCTCGGCGGCGTGCTCGATCAGCGCCCGCAGCAGCGCGCGGTCGCGGTCGTCGATGCCGTTTTCGGAGATGCCGAGCATGGCCAGCGCCTCGGTCGCCAGCTGCGGGGTGACGGTGCCGTCGGATTTCACCTCGGCGTAGTCGCGCACGCGCTTGAGCAGGCGGTTGGCGATCCGCGGCGTGCCGCGCGAGCGCGCCGCGATCGTGTCGCGCGCGTCCGCCCGCAGCGCCACGCCGAGCGCCTCGGCGCTGCGGCCGACCACTTGGCGCAGCTCCGCGGCGCTGTAGAAATCGAGCCGCTCGATGATCCCGAAGCGGTCCCGCAACGGCGAGGAGAGCATCGCGTAGCGGGTGGTCGCGCCGATCAGGGTGAACGGCTTGAGCGGGTAGCGCATGCTGCGCGCGCTCGGCCCGGCCCCGATCACGATGTCGATCTCGAACTCCTCCATCGAGGAATAGAGCACCTCCTCGACGCTGGTCGGCAGGCGGTGGATTTCGTCGATGAAGAGCACGTCGCGCGCGTCCAGCGTGCTGAGGATGCTGGCCAGGTCGCCCTGCCGCTGGATGGCCGGGCCGGAGGTGGTGCGCAGCGCGACGCCGAGCTCGCGGGCGACGATCCGCGCCAGCGTGGTCTTGCCCAGGCCGGGCGGGCCGTAGAGCAGCAGGTGGTCGAGCGGCTCGCCGCGCCGGGAGGCCGCCTCGATCGCGATCCGCAGCGCGTTGAGCACCGTCTCCTGGCCGACGAATTCGTCCAGCCGCGACGGGCGCAGCGATCCCTCGCCCTCGTCCGCCGAGTCGTCGCGCTGCGCGTCGACGATGCGCCCGCTGGCGGCGCCTTCCTCGTCCGGCGCGCCGTCCGCGGCCCCGACCTCGTCCTCAGCCACCGGCGGACCCGGCCGGGAGCGCCTCCCGCCTGAACGCGTTGCGGGCGGCGGCGGAGAGCGGGTGCAGCAGATCGCCGCGCTTGAGCTGCTTGCGCATCCGCCGCTCGATGAACAGCGCGGCCGCCTCGCGCAGGTCGCGCCGGGCGGCGTCGGCGATCGGCGCCAGGCCCGGATCGCGCTCGAGCTTGGCGGGCTCGATCTTGTCGGCGGCGAACACGGCGAGGCCCTCGCCGTCCAGCCCTTCGTGGCAGGTCGTGTGAAAGCGGATCGCCTGGAGGATGGCGGGATGGGCGACGCCGAGTTCGGCCGCCGCGTAGCGGGCGGCGAGCGGGCCGTGCAGGATGATCGGAGCGGCGCGCTCGACCTCGGAGACCTCGATTCCCGCGTCGAGCGAACGCGCCAGCAGCTCCTCGGGCGCGAGGTGGCGGAAGATGTCGTGGCCCGTCGCCGCGGCGGCGCAGACATCGGGGTCGAGGCCGTGCGCGTCGGCCAGCTCGACGGCGGTCTCGGCGACGCGGCGGGTGTGGGCTTGCAGCCATTCGGGCAAGCCGTCCACGACCACGTTGAAGCGGTTGCGGATTTCGGCGACGTCGGACGAGCAGTTCAGCATGGGCATCGGTTCCGGCCTCTCAGCTGGGGCGGCGCAGCGGCGCTCCGAGGAAGTCGGAGACGACCTTGCCGATCGCGTCGATCTCGCGGTCGGTGTGGACGCGGGCGATGCGCAGCTCCGCGTCGTCGGCGAACTGGAGGTGCGCGGTGTGCTGGCTGCCGAACTGCAGGAGGATCGCCCGCCCGCGGCGCTCGCGCAGTTCGACCCCCTCCAAGTCGTAGAGGTCGAACTGCCAGGTGCGCTGGTAGGCCCAGAGCAGCGACTGGCGCACGCGGGCGCGGTCGTCGGCCAGGTCGAACTCGATCTCGAGCACGTCCGCGCCGACCACGCCGAGGATCGCCCAGGCCAGGCCGCCGCCGAAGTAGCCGATCCCGCCGCCCACGATCACCGCGGTCAGGGTGCTGCCCTCCCCCGGCCAGATCAGCAGCGCGATGATCGCGCCGATCACGCCGGTGATCGCGCCCGGGGCCCAAACCGGGCCGGGCGCCCAGAAGGTGCGGAGCCGCATCGTATCCTCGTCGGGGAACGAGAATTTGACGATCGAGGACGGGAGATCCGCCGTGGGAGCTGGTGCTTGGCCGGGGCTGCGCCGCCGGCGATTCCTGCGGGCCATGCTGCGAGGCTACCCGATGCCCGCCGCGATCGCGGCCGCGATGCTCTCAATCGCCCCGGCGCTGGCGCAGGAGGGCGGGACGTTCGGGCGCTTCGGCGCGCCGCTCTGGGTCTGGATCGCCTCGGCCGGGATCACGGTCGGCGCGATGGCGCTGGGCGGCGCGATCGGCTGGTGGTTCCACCGCCGCCGGCGGCGCTGAGGCCGCCGGCCCGTGCGGCCCGCTAGATCTCGAGCAGCGCGGCGACCTTCTCACGGTGGTGGTCGGCGTCGCCCCACATCAGCTCGGCCATCTTCTGGCGGCGGAAGAAGAGCTGGATCACGTACTCCTTGGTGAAGCCGATGCCGCCGTGGATCTGCTGGCCGTGGGCCACCACCCGGCGGGTCGCGTCGGAGCACCAGGCCTTGGCCATCGAGACCTGCAGGGCCGCGTCCGGCTCCTGCTCGGTCACCGCCCAGGCGGCGCGGTACATGATGAAGCGCGAGCCGTCGACGTCGGTCACCATGTCGGCCGCCTTGTGCTGGATCGCCTGGAAGGAGCCGATCGGGCGGCCGAACTGGATGCGCTCCTTGGCGTAGTCGACGCTGATCTCGAAGTCGCGCTGGGCCAGGCCGACGAGGTAGGCGCAGTAGGCGACGGTGAAGTACTTCTTGGCCTCTTCGATCATCGGCCAGCCGCCGCCGACCTCGCCGAGCACCGCGTCCGCGCCGACGCGGACGTTGTCCAGCTTGACTTCGCACTGCTTGTCGGCGGCGATGGTCTTGAGCACGGTCCTGTCCACGCCCTCGGCGTTGCCCGGCACGAGGAAGAGGCTGACGCCCTCGTCGCCCTCGGAGCCCGGCGCGCGGGCGGCGACGAGGATGACGTCGGAGACGTGCGCGTCGGGAATGAAGAGCTTGGTGCCGTTGAGCACGAAGCCGCCGCCGTCCGGAGTCGCGGTGGTTTCGACGCCGCTGGAGTCGAAGCGGGCGCTGGGCTCGGTCAGCGCGAAGGTGCAGACCAGCTCGCCGGTCGCCGCCTTGGTGCAGATCTCCTGCCTCTGCGCGTCGGTGCCGATCGCCTCGACGAAGGCGGAGGTGAGCACGCTGTTGAGGAACGGGCCGGGCACCAGCGCGCGGCCGAACTCCTCGAGCAGCACGCAGAGGTCGAGGAAGGTCATGCCGGTGCCGCCGAGCTCCTCGGACGTGATCAGCCCCATCCAGCCCTGCGCCGCCATCCCGTTCCAGAGCTCGTCGGTGTAGCCGCGCTCGTCCTCCTCCATCTCCCGCACCAGCTTCTCGGTGCAGTTGGCCGTGAGGAAGTCGCGCGCGAAGTTCTTCAGCAGTTCCTGCTCTTCAGTCAGTCCCAAGTCCATCGGATGCCTCCCGCGCCGTTCGCTGTCGTGCTGGCAGTTCGGGCGAATGTACCCGATGCGGGATCGACGCGCCACACCGCGGCGGGCGGGCGGCGTTGGATGGCGGTGGAAATCTCCGTCCCGCCCCTTCCGAGCGCCCTATCCTCCCGCCCATGGCGGCTCGGGGCTCCGGACTTCACCGCATCGCGGCATGGGCCGCGCTGGCGGCGCTCGCATTCGCGATCGGGCTCGCGCTCGCGGGGGGCGATCGCGGCGCGACCGCGGCGGATCGCGCCGCGCAGATCGCGCCGGAGACCGGGGCGGCGATCGCCGGCCCCGCTCCGATCGGCGTGGCCGGGACCTACCGCCCGCCGCCCGACCGCCCCACGCTTTGGCATAACAGCGCCCTCGTGCGGCCCGGCGACGCCAAGTTCCAAGCGGCGCTCGAAGCCGCGGGCGCCGGCGGGCAGCGGCCCGGACAGCCGGTCGTGGTGCTCGACCCGGGCCACGGCGGCGGGGAGACCGGCGCCTTCATGCACGACCACGGCTCGGGGCACGGCACCGGGCTCGGCGCGGACGAGGCGGCATCGAACCTGCGCTTCGCCCTCAACCTGCGCACCGCCCTGCGCGCCGCCGGCGTCCACGTCGTGCTCACCCGCGAGGACGACGGCCTGGCCGCGCTCAACTTCACGGGCGCGCCCGGCCGCGCCGACCTCCACGCCCGCGCCGAGATGGCCCATTTCGCGGGGGCCGACCTCTTCATCTCGATCCACTCCAACGGCGTCTTGGACGCGACGACCGGCGGGCTCGAAGTCTGGTACGTGTCCGGCGGCAAGCTCGACGACGGCTCCAATCTCGCCTTCGCCGAGCGGATGCGGGACTCGCTGGCCGGCGAGCTCGCCGCCTACGGCTACGCGCGCCCGGCGAAGATCATGGACGGCAAATGCATCGACATGGAACCGGGCTTCTGCGACCCGCTCTACGTGCCCGCGCCGTTCATCCTGCTCGACGCCTCGGTCGCGCGCGCCTGGGGCCGCGATCCCAAAGCGCTCGGCCTCAGCGAGGATCGCCGCGCCCCCGCCCCGCGCGTGGAAGAGCGCCACATGACCCCCGCCGTCCACAAGTACCGCGGGCCGATCGACCTGATCGACCCCGAAACCCAGACCGGGCCAGCCGCCGTGCTGCGCGGCACCCTGATGCCGACCGTGCTGGTCGAGCTGCTCTACATGACGAACCCGCGCGAGGCCCAGATCCTGCGCGATCCGGCCGGCCGCGCCGCGCTCGTCCGCGGCATGGCGGGCGCGATCTTGGACGCGCTCCGCGAACGGGGCAAGCTCCCGCCGGCGATCAGGCACCAGCCCACGATCGACCGCCAGATCTCGACGCTGGGCCGCTCCCTCCCGCTGCGCTGAGGCGGACGGGGCCGCGCCGGACTCCGTACGCTGCCCGCGGAGGCGCGCGATGGAGCTGCTCGATTGGGACGAGTTCGCCCTGCGCCGACCCGGCCTCGCGGATCTGGGCAAGCGGATGCTCTGGGGCGGCGGCGACGGCAAGGTCGCCTGGCTCGCCACGCACGGCTACCGCGCCGCGCACATCGCCCCCGTCTGCCCGATCTTCGCCGGCACGGGCCTCTACCTGCTGGTCGATCTCGCCTCGCCGAAAATGCGCGACCTGCTCTGGAGCGGCCGCTACGCGCTCCACGCCCAGCTCGGCGAGAACGACCTCGAATTCCAAGTCAGCGGCTACGCCCGCGTCATCCTCCGTCCATTCGAGCGCGACCCTGTGATGGCCGCGATCCCCTTCGAGCACTACGACCCCGACGACGCGGTCTGCGAGCTCTACATCCGCCGCGCCCTCTCCGTCAGCTGGGACGAGCCCGGCAAGCCGCGCCGCGTCTCCTGGAAGGCCGACTGAGCGTTATGTTGCTTCGCGTGAAACACCTGTGCTACAGTTGGCGGACAGCACGTTGAGGAGACGACGCCCATGGCCCAATCACCGCCTGAGGGGTACCAGCAGGTCATCCCCTACCTCACCTACGACGACGCGCCCGCCGCGGTGGACTTCATCTGCAAGGCCTTCGGCTTCACCGAGCGGATGCGGATGCCCGGCCCGGAGGGGCTGCTGATGCACGCCGAACTCGTCTTCGGCGACAGCGTGCTGATGCTCTCCTCCGCGATGCCCGACATGGGCATCGCCTCGCCCAAGAACCTGCCCGCCGTCCACGGCAACGTCACCGTCTACATGGCCGACGTCGACGCGCACTACGCGCGGGCCGAGGCGGCCGGCGCGGCGATCCTCGAAGAGCCGACCGACATGTTCTGGGGCGACCGCCTCTACCGCGCCGCGGACCCGGAGGGCCACAACTGGACCTTCATGCAGCACGTCCGCGACGTCTCCGAAGAGGAGATGGCCGCGGCGCTCGCGCAGATGGGCGGGCAGTAGCCGAAAACCGCGGCGACTTTTCACGTGAAAAGTCGCCGCCCCCGCGCAGCCCGACGAGGAGGCGACGCATGGTCCGGAATCCGCCCGAGAACTGCCAGCACATCGTGCCCTACCTCTCCTACCGCGACGCGCCGGCCGCGATCGAGTTCCTCTGCGAGGCCTTCGGCTTCAGCAAGGGCCTCGTCATCCCCGGCCCGGAGGACGGGCAGATCGGCCATGCCGAACTGCACCGCGACGGCGAAACCCTGATGCTCGCCAGCGAGCACGAGCCCGCCAAGATGCAGTCCCCCTCCAGCGCCGGCGGAATGGTCACCGCATCGATGAACATCTACGTTGACGACGTGGACGCCCATTTCGAGCAGGCCAAGGCCGCGGGCGCGGAGATCGCATCCGAGCCCGCAGACCAGTTCTACGGCGACCGCACCTACACGGCGGTGGACCCGGAGGGCCAGCGCTGGTCGTTCAGCCAGCACATCGAGGACGTCGATTTCGACGCCATGATGGCGGGCGCGGATGCCCGCGCCGAAGCGGCCAAAACCGCAGCCGGGGAGTAGCGAAATGGTCCGGAACCCGCCCGAAAACAGCCAGCGGATCATCCCCTACATCCACTACCGCGACGCGGAGGCGGCGATCGAGTTCATCTGCCGCGCCTTCGGCTTCAGCCAGGGACTCGTCCTGCCCGGCGAGGACGAGGGCATGGCCATCGCCCACGCCGAGCTGCAGCGCGACGGCGAAACCCTGATGCTCGCCAGCGAGTATCCGCCCAACAACCTGCAATCGCCCCTGACCGCCGGCGCCAGCACCGGCTCCGTGCTCGTCTACGTCGACGACGTCGACGCCCACTACGCGCACGCGAAGGCCGAGGGCGCGGAGATCGCCGAGGAACCGACCGACCAGTTCTACGGCGACCGCACCTACACGGCGCTCGACACCGAGGGCCGCCGCTGGTCGTTCCACCAGCATGTCGAAGACGTCGATTTCGGCGCGCCCAGCGCCGGAGAGGAGTAGCGCCATGGTGCAGAATCCGCCCGAGGGGATGCAGCGGATCGTCCCCTCGCTGACCTACGAGGACGCCCCCGCCGCGATGGAGTTCCTCTGCCGTGCCTTCGGCTTCGAGGAAGCCATGCGGATGCCGATGCCCGACGGCCGCATCGGCCACGCCGAACTGACCATGCACGGCAACACCCTGATGCTCGCCTCCGCCTTCGAGGAGGTGAACTCCGGCTCGCCCAAGCACCTCCCCCACCTGCACGCATCGATCGATGTCTACGTCGACGACGTGGACGCCCACTACGAACGCGCCAAGGCCGAGGGCGCAGAGATCGTCGAGGCGCCCGCGGATATGTTCTGGGGCGACCGCGTCTACCGCGCCAGGGACCCGGAAGGCCAGCGCTGGATGTTCCACACCAAAGTCCGCGACGTCTCCGTCGAGGAAATGCAAGCCGCGATGGAAACCGGGGGGTAGCAGAATGGGACTGCCGCTTCCGCCGGATGCGCAGCGGATCGTCCCGGCGCTGTCCTACGACGACGCGCCGGCGGCGATCGAGTTCCTCTGCCGCGCCTTCGGCTTCCAAGAGGCCTTGCGCCTGGACATGCCCGACGGCTCGATCGGCCACGCCGAATTGGCCCTGCACGGGAGCACCGTGATGCTGGCATCGGCCTACCCCGCCGGCGGCCTCGGCGGACCGAGCGGCCTCCCGCATCTGCACTCCTTCCTGACGGTCTACGTCGACGACGTGGACGCCCACTACGCCCGCGCCGTCGCCGCCGGCGCGACGATCACCGAAGAGCCCGCGGATCAGTTCTACGGCGACCGCGTCTACCGCGCAGAGGACCCCGAAGGCCAGCGCTGGTCGTTCCACGAGCGCATCCGCGAAGTCTCGAACGCGGAAATGCAGGCCGCGGTGCAAGCCGGCGGGTAGCCTGCGCACCGGCGGTCAGCGACCGCGGCTGCCGGAATCGGGAGATCGCGCTTGGCCGAGCTCAACGCGATCAACCGCGGGGTCTACATCACCGACAACCTTGATTTCCTGCGCAGTCTCAACGACGAGTGCATCGATCTCATCTGCATTGATCCGCCCTTCGCCAAAGATGAGATGTTCGCGGGCGATCGGCTCCTGCCGCCGCTGAGCGAACACGAGCGTGAGATCGAGCATCGCCTGCTCGCCGGCTGGGGCATCGAGAGCGAGCGCGACGCGCTCGAAGCCGGCATCGCCTGGTCGGACACCGCGCAGGCCGGCTTCCGCGACATCTGGTCGTGGGAGCGGGACATCCACGAAGACTGGAAGAACAGCTTGGACGACGCGCATCCCGGCGTCGCGGCCGTCATCGACTCCGCGCAGCTCGTGCATGGGAGCGGCATCGCCGCCTACCTCTGCTACATGGGCATCCGGCTGGTCGAGCTGCACCGCGTGCTCAAGCCGACGGGCAGCCTCTACCTGCATTGCGATCACACGGCCAACGGCTACCTACGCCAGCTGCTCGACGGCGTGTTCGGCAAGGACAATCTCCGCAACGAGATCGTCTGGCAATACCGCACCGGCGGCATCGGCCGCCGCTGGTTCGCCAGGAAGCACGACACCATCTTCTTCTACTCGAAGACGGACGACTACCCGTTCGAACTCCCCCGCGAGGAATCGCGCGACCCGCGCCGATTCAACAAGACTGACGGCGACGGCCGCCGGTACTACGAGAAGGCCGGCAACCGCTACTACGCGGATGCGGGAGTCGCCGTCGCGGACGTCTGGGACATCCCGCCCGTGCGAAACGTTTCGGTCGAGTACACCGGCTACCGGACGCAGAAGCCGATTTCGCTGGCGGAGCGGATCATCGCGGCCAGCTCGCGCCCCGGCGACGTGGTGCTGGACTGCTTCGCGGGATGCGCCTACGCCGCAATCGCGTCGGAACGTTCGGGACGCAACTGGATCGCCTGCGACATGAACCCGCGCGCGTGGACCGTGCTCAAGCGCCAGTTCAGCAAGCCGGCGCTGCACCCGCTCCAGTGCAACGACGAGACCAGCGGCCAGGCGGTGCTCGGCAACGAGCCGGTCGTCACGGTCCACGGCCCGAACCAGCTGCCGTCGCGCACGTCGCCGATCCGCCCGGCGCGCGCCAAGCCTCCAGCACCGCAGGAGCGGAGGTACAAGGTGCCCGCCAGCATCATTCCGGAGGCGGAGATGCTGCGGAAACTGCTGGAGTTCAGCGGCTATCAGGCGTGGTGCTGCGGCTTCGCCAATCGGCGGGCGGACGGGACGATCATCGAGACGACCCGCAACTTTCATCTCGACCACATCGAACCACGCTCAAAGGACGGATCCGATCAGATCACCAACCGCGCGCCGATGTGCCCATCGCACAACCTCCGAAAAAGCAACCGCCTCGTCTTCCTGCAGGAGTACCGCCGCGAGATCGCGGCGGCCGGAGAACTCTGCGTCGACTCGCTCGACGACCTCGCGAGCCTGCCCGAGGCGGCGCAGTTCGCGCTCCACGAATACGCGGCGGCGCGGGCGGGTGTCAGCCCTGATCGCTGATCCGGTTGCGGGTGCGGACGCGGATTTCGACGCCGGACATCGGGGCTTCGGCGGGGTACTTGTCGGCCTTCCAGTAACGCGGGGTCAGGGCGTCGAGCAGGTCGTGGTTGCCGACCTCCGCGATCTCGGCTTCGCCGAGCAGTTCGACGTAGCGGTAAGGGTTCGCTTCGTCGTGGATGCTCACGGCGACTCTGGGGTTGTTCCGCAGGTGGCGCGTCTTGAGCGTGCCCGCGCCGGTCCAGAACTCGATGTCGTGCGGGCCGCCGCCTTGCGCGCGGCGGTGCCAGACCACGGATGAGCGGGGTTGGCCGTCGGGACCGATCGTGGCGACATGGGAGAAATGGGGCGGGTCCAGCAGGTCCGTGTCCGCCTCCGGCTTGGGCAGCGGTTCGGGCAGATTCTCGCTCGGGTGGCAGACGGCGCGCTCGACGTGCACGACGACGTCCCAGCCGCGGGCGCCCTCTTCGGATTTCAGCGGGTAGTCGCGGCCCGTGTAGGAGTTGGAGATCGCGTCGACCGTGTCCCAAGTCGTGCGCGGGCGCAGCTCGGCGCGGCCGACGATCTCCAGCGTGCGGTAGGGGTCGGCGGCATCGTGGATCGAGAGCGAGACGCGGGGCTCGCGCTGCATGTTCTTGGCCTTGCGGTAGCGGTAGCCGGTCGAGAACAGCACCTGGCTGACCGAGCCGTCGGCCTCGACCCGCTCGGGGCGGAACCAGACCACGGTCGATTGCGGGCCGCCGTTGGGGTTGACGGTGACCAAGTGCGCGAAGTGCGGGGCTCCGCAGAGGTCGGCGAAATCGGGAGGTACGGCGCCCATGATCAGCGGCTCAGGGTGGCGGAGTAGCCGCCGTAGCGGGCCTGGCCGGGCATGGCGTGCTCCTCGACTTCGACGTTGACCACGGCGGCCTTGCCGCTGGCCATCGCGCGCTCGATGGCGGGGCCGATCTCTTCCGGCTTGGTCACGTGCTCGCCGTGCCCGCCGAGCGCGACGGCGAGGTCCTCGTAGCGCTGCTTGAAGCCGAGCGTGCGGCCCGGCGTCTCGTTGGTGCCGGCGGTCCAGCCGCCGTTGTTGCAGATCACGATCGTGGCCGGCAGATCGTGCCGCACCATCGTGTCGATCTCCTGCACGTTCATCAGGAACGAGCCGTCGCCGACGAAGCCGACCACTTGGCGGTTGGGCGCGGCGGCCTTGGCGCCGAGCACGAACGGCAGGCCGACGCCCATGCAGCCGTTCGGCCCCGGGTTCAGGCGCGCACCGTCGACGAAGGAGGGAATGTACTGGCGGGCGAACGCGAGCGTGGCGTTGCCGTCGACGCAGACGATCGCGTCGCGGTCCATCCGCTGCACGATCTCGTCCGCCAAGCGCAGCGGGTGGATCGGCGTCTCGTCCGACTCGACGAACTCGCGGTCCTTGGTCTTGCGCGATTCGTCGGCCTCGCTCAGCCGCCCGATCCAGTCCTTGCGGCCGGTCACTCCGGCCGCCTTGGCCTCGGCGGTCAGGGCGACCAGCGCCCGCTTCGCATCGGCGACGATGCCGACGGCGGCCTCCTTGTTGTGGTTCACCTCGGACGGGTCCACGTCGATGTGGATCACCTTGAGGTCGGGCGCCCAGCGCGGCGGGCGGCCGGAGCCGATCACGAAATTGAGGCGGGTGCCGACGACGAGGGCGACGTCGGCCTCGCGGAAGGCCATCGAGCGGGCGCCGAGGAAGCAGAGCTCGTGGTCTTCGGGGATCGCGCCGCGGCCCTGCGGCGTGGTCCAGAACGGGATCCCCGTCGTCTCGACGAACTCCTTCAGCTCCGCGGCCGCGCCGGACCAGACGATGCCGGAACCGGACATCACGATCGGCCGGTCGGCGTTGGCGAGCAGCTCGATGGCGCGCTTGACGTCGTCCGGATCCGCGCCCGGGCGCGGGCGCTCGCCGCCGGATTCGGGGAACCAGACCGTCTCGTCGTCGAACTTCTGGTAGAGCGTGTCGCCGGGCAGGTCGAGGTAGGTCGGGCCGACTTTGGGGCCCTGCGCCTTGCGGTAGGCGAGGTTGAAGAACTCGGGCATGCGCCAGGAGTGGGTGACGCGGCTGGCCCAGCGCGTCACCGGCTGGGCCATCGCGAGCTGGTCGTACTCCTGGAAATCATCGCGCTCGAACGAGGAGAAGGCGGCCGCGCCGCCGAGCGCGACCATCGGGACGCAGTCGAGGTAGGCGTTGGCGACGCCGGTGAGCAGGTTGGTGGTGGCGGGGCCGGAGGCGGCGAGGCAGACGCCGGGCACGCGCTTGACGCGGGCGTAGCCGTGCGCGGCCATCGCGGCGCCCTGCTCGTGGCGGCAGTCGATCGTGCGGATGCCGTGCTCGGCGGCGAAGCCGGCGGTCTCGATGATCGGGCCGCCCATGATGTAGAAGAGGTCTTCGACGCCTTCCTTGACCATCTGGCGGGCCAGCAGTTCCGCGCCCATCTGCTCAGGCATCGCTCGTTCCCTTCTCTGCCGCCCGCGGCGGCTGCGGTGATTCCGGCTCCGGTGCGGCGGTCTAGTCGGGCACGTCGTAGCGGTGCAGCACCGGCCGGGCGGTGGTGAACTCGCGGATGCCGGCCATGCCCTTCATCGCCTCGGAGGTGCCGTGGGCTTCGAGGTCTTCCTGCGTCGCCCAGTTCTCGAACAGCAGGTAGCGGGTCTCGTCGTCGACCGACCTGAAGAGGTCGTAGTTGTTGCAGCCGGCGTCCTCGGCCTTGACCTTGGCGGTGGCCCCGGCCATGAAGGCCTCGAACGCATCCGCCTTGCCCTCCGCCACCGTGAACTCGACCGTCAGCCCGATCGCCATGTCCCGACTCCCATCCGCCGGGCTCCCGCCCGACCAACACTCGCAACGACGCGCACAGGATAGCGCCGAGTTCGGAAGCGCGAGTACCGAGGAAGGCGAGGGGCAGTGCGGCTGCGCTACTCGAACCGCTCGCTGACGCGGTACAGCTCAGCCAGGTTCTCCAGTCCAACGCGGAACTTCGTTCCGTGATTGCGGAGCGCTTCCGTGTCGGTCGTGCGGGCGTCGAAATCGACGGCGACGACGCCGCGTTCGACCGCCGCCGCGAAACGCGTGACTTGGGGGTCGGTGTGGAAGTGCGCCTCGTCGTAATGCACGGTGCGCCCTGTCTTGGATCCGCGCACGACGAGCAAGCGCCGCAGCTTGGCGGCGAACGCGCTGATCAGATGGTCGTGCGTCCAGTACGGGCTCGCATCCGGCGCGATATCCGCATGCCGCACGACAACCCTGTCGTCCTCGTTGACGATGAAGAAACCCAAGTCCGAAGTCCCGCGAATCGTGTGCCGAAATGCCCGGCGTCCCCGTTTGTCCAGCCACCCGAATTGCCGTATCAGATCGTACAGGTGGCCCTTTGGCTGGCCTTCCAGATGGAACAACGTCAACAGCGCTTTGCCGGAATGGAACTTGATCTCCCAGCGGCCGGCATCGGGAGTGTCCGAATTTCCGCCATTGACCCCCAGAAGCTGCTCCAGCAGGCGACCGGGCGCGCCGGTTCCTCCAAACCCGGGAGCGTCGGGAATGGGGAACGCGCGCTCGTCCAACACGGCTCGAAGCCGCGAATTCAGCTCCTCGTCGGGCAAGACGCTCATGAGGAATCGGACCGCCATTCTTCAAGGCGCTCTTCCGCCATCCGGACATAGGCCTCCGATTTATCGATTCCGATCCACTCCAAGCCGGCCTGTTCCGCGGCGATCGCCGTCGTGCCGGAGCCGATGAACGGGTCGAGCACCGGGCCTTCGCCGACCGACTCGATGCAGCGCGAGGCGAGTTCGACGGGGAATGGCGCTGGATGCGGGTTGTCGCTCTCCTGCGTGATCTGCCAGACGCATCCCGCCGCATTCGCCTTCGGCGCGAGCCGGAATTCCGGCTTGGCGATCAGGTAGACGACCTCGTAGTTCGGGAGGAAGTAGCCCGGATTGAAGTTGATGCCGCCCGCGCGCTGCCAGATCAGGATTTGCCGCACGGGGAAGCCCTCTACGATGTCCGCCCTGTCCTGCAGCAGGCCGTTCTGCACCCGCCATTTGTGGTTGTAGAAGATCGCCCCGTCCGGCCGCAGCAGCCTCATCATCTCCGTCAAGCATGCCCTCTGCCATTCCACGTAGGCCTCATGGGGCATCGAATCGTCGTGCTCGGCGTAGCCGGACTGCAAGGCGGCCTTCGGCCACTTGCCGCCGTTGCCGTTCTTCAGGCCGTTGCCCGTGCTGTTCTTGATGTTGTAGGGCGGCGAGGTGACGACCACCCGCACCGAATCAGCCGGCAAGGTCCGCATCACCTCGATGCAGTCGCCTTGATGGATTCGTCCAAGCGCGCTCGGGTCGATCTGCGCAGCGTTGAACCCGCTCTCGGCCAGCGATGATTGGGAGGCGCTTCGGCCATTGGACTGATGGCGTACGCGTGATGCGGTTCGTTGCCGCGCGGCCATGACATTCTCCAATCTCGAAGGCAGCGCCCGAGTCCGCGTCTGACGGGCCGCGCTGCGTGCGCGTGATGCTAGCGCAGATTCGGCAGTTATGCAACATCAGTTCTATTTTATGCTGGCTGGATCGAATCAAAGAGCAATCGGCTCCCTGTTCGCCAAAGGGTTGTCTGCGCCAGCGGGGAGATCAGGCGCCGGGGATGTCTAGTTCTTGGACGATCTCTTCGGCGGCGTTGCGGCAGAGGACGACTGCGGCATCGGAGTCGGGGCTGGGGTTGGCGATCTGGTGGACGGCGTTGGGGGGGACGTAGAAGAAGTCGCCGGTTTGGGCGACGTGCTCGTCTTCGAGGGCGGGGCCGTGGCGCATGACGATGGGGCCCTGCAGGATGAACATCGCGGTTTCGCAGTTGACGTGGTAGTGCGGGGTGCTCTTCATGCCGGGCGGGATCGTCTGGTGGGTCATGAAGACCTGGGAGGAGCCGCACTGCTCGCCGGACACGCCGAACTGGATCGACATGCCGGAGCGGTGCTGCGACCAGGGGGCGCTGCCGCCGCTGGTCATTTCGACGCGGCCGCTCAGGTCGGGTGCGCTCATCTGCGTTTCCTCCGTCACTCTCCGGCTTCGGCGTCTTCATCGTCCGCTTCGCCGTCGTCGAACGGCGAGGGGGCGTGGGTCCAGGCGTCGACGGCCCATTGGCCGCCGTCGTTCACGAGTTCGATGCGGAACCAGTCGTCCTCGGCGAATTGCACGTAGAAGCGGGTGCGGTCGGGGTCGACGGGCCCGCGGAAGGCGGCGGTCTGGAGGTCGTCGCCCTGCAGGGGAAGGCCGGCGATCTTGTCGAGGTCGGCGTCGACGTCGAGTTTGGATTCCCAGCCCCAGGCGGCGAGCGCTTCGGGGCCGGCGAGGCTGAAGATGGTGGCGGAATCGGAGGTGCGGAGCGCTTCGAGGAAGGAGAGCCCGGCGGCGGCTACGGCATCGGCGTCTTCGGCGGCGACGGGGACGAGGCCGAGGTTTTCGCGGATGAAGAGGCGGTAGGGGCCGATCTGCGGTCGCTGGCCGGTGCCGTTGACGGCGGGCCAAACCTCGATCACGTAGCGCCCGTCGGCGGGCAGCGTGTAGGAGATCTCGGCGTCGAGCCCGTGGCCGCCGTCGTCGTCGGTGGCGACGATGCTGCGGTCGCCGTCGAAGAGCTGGAGGTAGACGTCGGCGCCGATCGCGCCGTCGACGTAGATCAGCAGGCTGCGGCCGGCGCGGCCGTCGAACTCGAAGATGTCGGCGTCTTCGGGGGTGTCGAGCACGCCCCTGAGTTCGATGTCGTTGACGATGCTGACCAGTGCGTCTTCGCCATCGGCGGTGGGCTCGTGCTTGGCGGCGGTGATCTCGAAGGCGCCGGTCTCGCCGTCGTAGCCGGAGACGGTGATTTGGAGCGTGCCGGAGAGCGGCGACTGGGCGACGATGAGCGAGTCGCGGTTGAGGCGGGAGACGTCGTCGTTGGAGGCGATCTCCGTGCCGTCGGCTTGAGCGAGGACGGCGACGGGGTCCATCCCGTTCTTGCCGTCGACGGAGATGCGGATCCAGTCGCCCTCGGCGGCGGCGAAGCGGAAGACCTGCACGCCGTTCAAGTCGGTGATGCGGGCGGCGAGCGGCTGCCCGTCGGCGAGCGCGATGGCGGAGCCGTCGTCGGCCGGCGCGGGCCGGGCCTGTTGCTCCTGCTGGGCGGGGGCTTCCTGCTGCTCGTCGGAGGCGGTCTGCTGCGGGGCGGAATCGCCGGCGGAGTCGGACTGCTGCTGTTGCGCGGACTGGGCGGCGGGCTGCTCTTGCTGCGCGGCCTGTTGCTGCCGGGGGGGAGTTTCCTGCTGCTGGGCCGCCTGCGCTTGGGCGGCTTGGGCCTGCGCGGCCTGCTGCTGGGCCTGATCATCGCCGCCGCAGGCGACTGCCAGCGACGCGGCGAGGAGGAGTACGGCGGCCGCCCGGCCAGCGTTTTTCGCCAAGGGTGCCATCGGGCCTCCGCTTTCCACCCATGTGGAAGATAACAGCCGAACGGCTGATATATTGGGCTGCGGGCGCGCCGGCCGATGCGGGGCGCCGGGGAGCGGGAGCGCGCCGTGGCCTACGAGATCGTCGAAACCTGCATCGGCTGCACGGCCTGCACGAACCGCTGCCCGACCAACGCGATCTGGGGCGAGCGCAACACGATCCACTACATCGACCCGGCGCTCTGCATCGACTGCGGGGCCTGCGGCGCGGTCTGCCCGGTCGAGTGCATCATGGACGACGACGGGGACATCTGCCGCAAGTTCGCCAAGAAGGAATGGCCGAAGGCGCAGGTGGACCCGGACAAGTGCATCGGTTCGGGCTGCGAGCTGTGCATCAACGTCTGCCCGTTCGAGGCGCTGGAACTGGACTTCACGGACAGCGCCTCGGACTTCTTCGGGCAGGCGGTCGTGATCGAGAAGAACTGCACCGGCTGCCGGCTCTGCGAGCAGTCCTGCGGCTGGGACGCGGTGCACATCTTCCCGGAGCGGCCGATGCTGAAGAAGCTGCACTACCCGCAGGACAAGCCGACGCCGGGGCAGGAGAAGTTCGGGCGCAAGCGGGCGGCGGCGGGCGCGTAGGCCCGGCTTTCGCGGGCGCGCGGGGCGGAAGCCCGCGCTAATCCGAGTGGATCTCCTCGAGGAACGAGCGGTCGAGGGCGACGCTGAGGTCGACTTGGCCTTCCATCGCGCCGTAGTTGATCAGGACGGCTTGGAGGTCGGCGAACTGGCGCTGGGTGAACCAGCCGAGCCCGTTCTCGTCGGTGAGGTCGGAGACGGCGTTGCCCAGCTCGGTGTCGAGGATGAAGCGCTCGTGGACGAGGTCCTTGTCTTCGGGGATGAACTTGCGGGTCGATTCGATCGCGGCGGCGGGGTCGTCGAGCGCGAACTCGAAGGCGCGGACGGTGGCGCGGAGGAAGCGCTGGAGCGCTTCGCGGTTGTCGCCGTCGAGCAGGTAGTCCTCGGTCACGACGTAGACGACGCCGAGCGCGGGGATGCCGTAGTCGGCGGGCTCGAAGACGCGGATGCTCTGTTTCATCACGCGGGTCAGGGTGTCGGGCTCGTTGGAGAGGAAGACGGGCCAGACGTCGACCTCGCCCTCGACCAGGACGACGGGGTTGAAGCCGGTGCGGACGATCTCCATGTCCTCCTCGCCGACGCCGTTGGCGGCGGCCATGGCGAGGAATTCGGCTTGGACGACGCCCTTGGTGCCGACCTTCTTGCCGGCGAAATCGGCGGGCGATTCGATGCCGCTGGATTCGAGCACGACGTAGCCGAAATCGCCGCGCTGGCCGAAGAGCATGACGGCGACGAAGGGAGCGCCCGAATCGGCGCGGACCTGCATCATCTCGCCGGCGGGGAGCGTGGTGACGTCGATCTGGCCGGCGGCGAGCTGGGTCTTGTGCTCGCCGCCGGGGCCGGCGTGCTCGATGTTGACGGTGAGGTTCTCGTCGGCGAAGAAGCCCTGGTCTTCGGCGACGTAGACGGCGACGAAGGGCAGGTTGGCCTGGGCGAAGAAGCCGGCGGTGAAGTCGATCTCGAGCGGGTCGTTGCCGCCGCAGGAGGCGGCGAGGACGGCGATCAGGGCGGCGGCTGAGGCCGCGGCGAGTGCGGCGCGCCTACGCATCGTAGTCATCCGTCGAGCGCAGGTCTTCACGGTCGTCGTGGTGATCGACGGGGTGGGGGCGGCGCAGCACGGCCGATTTGAACCACCAGCCGTCGACCGCGTCGCGGCGGAACTCCGCGACGAGGCGGTGCTCGCGGCGCACCTTGAGGTCGGTCCCGAGGTCCACGTCGTCGCCCTCCAATTCGAGCAGCATCTGATCGTTGCTGAACTTGATCACGACGCGCCCGCTTTCGGCGAGCGTCCGGCGTTCGGGCAGGCGGTGGTCGCCCTCGCGCGCCCGCGGTTCGCCCGTGTCGTCGTCGGCCATGCGGCTCAGCCTACGCGCTCGGGCCGCTATGCGGACTCCAGGAGGCGAGGCGCTCGATCAGGACGACGGCGGTGGAGAGGGCGACGCCGAGCAAGGTGAGCATCAGCACGGCGGCGAAGACGGCGGGCAGGCCGAGCAGCTCGTATTCGAGCCGGATGACGGAGCCGAGCCCGGCCTCGCGGGCGATGAAGAATTCGGCCACCACCGCGCCGATCAGGGAGAGCGTGACGGAGATCTTGAGCGCGGCGAAGAGGAACGGGATCGCCGCCGGCAGCCGCAGGCGGAGCAGCGTCTCCCAAGTCGAGGCGTCGACGCTGCGGAAGAAGTCGAGCACGCGCGGGTCGAGGTCGCGGAAGCCGGAGATCGCGTTGATCAGGACGGGGAAGTAGGTGATCAGGGCGGTGATGGCGACCTTGGGCTCCCAGCCGTGGCCGAGCCAGATGATCAGGATCGGGATGACGGCGACGACGGGGGTGACCTTGACCATGATCGCGATCGGCAGCAGTGCGCGCTCGAGCAGGGGCGAGTGGGCGACCGCGGCGGCGAGCAGGACGGCGCCGGCGGTGCCGATGGCGAGGCCGCCGAGCGAGACGGCGAGCGTCTGCATGCCCTCGCGGAAGTAGCGCCCGAAATCGCCGAAGAACTCCTCCAGCACGGCCGAGGGGCGGGGCAGGAGGTAGATGCTGACGTCGCCGAGGCGGACCCAGATTTCGACCGCGACGGCGGCGATCAGGAGGGCGATCAGGGGCGGGATCAGCATCGCCAAGGCGGGCCGCAGGGAGGGCGGCGAGATCGGCGGGCGGCGGGCGCGGCCGGCGCCGGGGATCGGCCCGACCGCCATCAGAGCGCCGGATGCAGGCGCTGCTGCTCGCGCAGGGCGCGCCGCACCTCTTCGACGTCGGCGTGGAAGCCCGGCGTCCGTTCCTGCGCGGGCCAGCGCGGGTGGGGGCGGTCGATCGGGATGTCGGCCACGATCTCGCCGGGCTGGTGGGACATGACGATCACGCGATCGGCGACGGCGACGGCCTCGCCGACGCTGTGGGTGACCAGGACGGCGGAGCGGTCGGCGCGCTGGCCGCCGGCGTCGAGCGTCCAGAGGCGGAGCAGTTCGTAGCGCATCTGCTCGCGGGTGATCTCGTCGAGCGCGGCGAAGGGCTCGTCGAGCAGGAGCAGGGGCGGGTCGATGGCGAGCGCGCGGGCGAGCGCGACGCGCTGCTGCATGCCGCCGCTGAGCGCGTCCGGGCGGAAATCGCGGAATCCTTCCAGCCCGACGAGGCCGATCAGCCGGTCGATGTCAGCGCCGCCGCGGGTGCGGGAGGGGTTGAGCTGGCGGCCGAGCGCGATGTTGGAGGCGACGTCGCGCCAGGGCAGCAGGGCCGGCTCTTGGAAGACGAGGCCGAGCTGCTTGGCTTCGCGGGCGCGGCTCGGCGGCGCGCCGAAGACGAGCGCTTCGCCGGTGGACGGCTCGGCCAGGCCGGCGATGACGCGGAGCAGGGAGGTCTTGCCGCAACCGCTGGGGCCGACGACGGCGACGAGCCGGCCGGCGGGGATTTCGAGGTCGGTGGAGGCGACGGCATGCACGGCCGTCCCGTCGGGCGCGCTGAAGGTCACGGTCACCCCGCGCAGGCTCACGGCCGGCGCGGCCGCGGCGGCCGGCGGGGCTTCGGCAACGCTCGCGGGTGCGGCGGAGGCGGGCATCGCGGGGGCCTTTGTTATCGTGCCGCGGGCGGCTGGATCCGGCGCTTCGGCGCGGAGCCCCAGTTTACGCCCCGAACGGCGGCGGACCCGCCGGCGGAGAGGCCTGCTTATGGCGACCATCGGATTCATCGGCGGCACCGGACCCGAGGGCCTCGGCCTCGCCATGCGGCTGGCGGCGGCCGGCGAGCGGGTGCTGATCGGCTCGCGCCGCCCGGAGCGGGCCGACGCGGCGGCGGCGGAGATCAGCGAGGCCGTGCAGGGGATCGGGAAGACGGCGGATGCCGGCGGCGGCGTCAACGCGGAGGTGGTGCGGGCGGCGGACATCGTGGTCGTGGTCGTGCCGTTCGACGGGCACGAGGCGACGCTGAACGACCTGCGCGGGGACATCGGCGCGAAGCTGGTGATCGATGCGGCGGTGCCGCTGGTGATGAACGATCGCGTGCCCGGCATCTCGGAGGTGCCGCAGGGCAGCGCGACGGAGCAGGCGCAGGCGCTGCTGCCGGACGCGACCGTGGTCGGCGCGTTCCACAACCTCAGCGCGCGCAAGCTGAAGGCGCTGGCGAACCCGATGGAGGGCGACGTGCTGATCACCGGCGATGACGCCGGGGGCAAGGCGGCGGTGGCCGACCTTGTGGCGAAAATGCCCGATCTGCGCGCCGTCGACGCGGGGCCGCTGGCGATGTCCAAGTTCGTCGAGGACCTGACCGCGCTGATCATCGGGATGAACATGCGCTACAAGGCGCAGGCGGCGGTGCGGATGGTCGGGATCGACCCGGCCAAGCTGGGCTGACGATGCCCGCGCCGGCCGAGTACCGCGTCTTCGCCATCGGCGGGATGCCCGAGGTGCGGGACGGGGACGATCTGCCCGGCCTGATCGCGGACGCGCTGGAGGCGCAGGGGACGCCGCTCGAAACGGGCGACGTGCTGGTGGTGACGCAGAAGATCGTGTCCAAGGCCGAGGGCCGCGTCGTGCAGCTGGACACGGTCACGGCCGGCGATTTCGCCAAGGAATGGGCGGAGGCGTGGGAGCGGGACGCGCGGGCGGTGGAGCTGGTACTGCGCGAATCCAGGCGGATCGTGCGGATGACCAACGGGCTGATCCTGTCGGAGACCAGGCACGGCTGGGTCTGCGCCAACGCGGGGATCGACCAGTCGAACGTGAGCGAGGGGGCGGTCTGCCTGCTGCCGGTCGATCCGTCGGCGTCGGCCGCCGCGATCCGGCGCGGGCTGGCCGCGCGGGGGCAGGCGGACGTGCCGGTGATCATCTCCGACACGTTCGGGCGGCCCTGGCGCAACGGGCTGACCAACGTCGCGATCGGGGTGAGCGGGATGCAGCCGATCTACTCCTACATCGGCCAGACCGACGCAGCCGGCTACGACCTGCGGGTGACGGAGATGTGCTGGGCGGACGAGCTGGCGTCGGCGGCGGAGCCGGTGATGAACAAGCTGGACGCGGTGCCGGCGGCGGTGGTGCGGGGGCTGGACGTGCCGTTGGAAGAGGGCGACCACCGGCCGATGATCCGCGACGCCGCGCAGGATCTGTTCCGCTAATCTGCGCCGCATGGCCGACCTCAGCGCCTCCGCCGAGACCCTGATCGCCCGCCCCCCGGACGCGATCTGGCCGTACGTGGGCGACCCCTGCAACCAGGACGAGTGGGTGGACGGGATGCGGGATTCGGAGATCGAGGGCGGCGGGGAACCGGGCGCGGGCGCCGTGATCCGCGGGGCCTACAAGGGCGGCGCGGGGCAGGGTCCGGTGGCGCTGCGGATCACGGCGTTCGAGCCGGAACGGCGGCTGGCGACCGAGGCGTTCGAGGGCCTGTTCCTGTACGACGGCGAGCTGACCTTGGAGCGCGAAGCGGACGGCACCCGCGTGCGCAACACGATGACGGTGCAGAGCTGCCACTGGGCCACGGCGGTGCTGTTCGTCGCGCTGCGGCCGCTGATGGCGTGGTGCTTCAGGCGGCAGATGCGCAAGGATCTGGCGCAGCTCAAGGCGATTCTGGAGGCTCGCTGAGCCCGCCGCGCAGAAACTGTTCCGCTAATCTGCGCCGCATGGTCGAACTCAGCGCCTCCGCCGAGACCCTGATCGCCCGCCGCCCGGACGCGATCTGGCCGTACGTGAGCGACCCCTGCAACCAGGACGAGTGGGTGGACGGGATGCAGGATTCGGAGATCGAGGGCGACGGGCCGCCCGGCGTGGGCGCCGTGATCCGCGGGAGCTACAAGGGCGGCGCGGGGCCGGGCCCGCTGACGCTGCGGATCACGGCGTTCGAGCCGGAGCGGCGGCTGGCGACCGAGGCGCTCGAGGGCCCGTTCCTGTTCAGCGGCGAGCTCACGCTGGAGCGCGAGACGGACGGCACCCGCGTGCGCAATTCGATGACGGCGGAGAGCGACCATTGGGCCACGGCGGTGATGTTCGTCGCGCTGCGGCCGCTGATGGCTTGGTTGTTCAGGCGGCAGATGCGCAAGGAGCTGGCGCAGCTCAAGGCGATTCTGGAAGCGCGCTGAGCTCGCCGCGCAGCGAGATCGCCTCCGCGCTCGCCTCCCGGCCCCGCGCGTAGGCGTCGAGGAACGCCTCCCGATCCTGTTCCAGCAGCGCGTTGAACTCGGCGTCCCAAGCGGAGGCGAGCCGGCTCACGGCGACCCGGTAGCGCTCGAGCCAGCCGGCGTGCTCCGCGGGCGCTTCGGTCATCAGCAACTCGTCGCGGAATGCGACCAAGTTGGGCAGCGCCTGGCGCAGGTCCTCGCGGCGGCGGTTGCAGGCGGGGCCGGCCGCCTCGCGGCAGGCCTCGCCCTCCGCCGGCGGCGCGGTCTTGGCCAGCTCCGCGCTGAACTCGTCCACGGTGCGGAGGAAATCGCCGCGCCAGCCGGCCGGGTAGTCGGGATCTTCGGGCGCATCCCCGCCGCCGGAGTTGATCAGGAACAGGATCACGAGCGCGCCGACGAAGCCGATCACCATCCCGGCGATCGGCAGGATCAGCGCCGGCGCGCGCCGGCGCGGGCGGGCGGGCAGCTGCGCCATCGGCTAGAGGACTTCGCCGAGGAAGTCGCGGACCGCCTGCTCGAACGCCTCCGGCTGGTCGCCGGCGACGGAGTGGCCCGCTTCGGAGATCGTGACCAGGCGCACCTGCGCAACCGCGTCGGCGAACTGCTCGGCTTGCTCGCGCTTGAGCACGGGGCTCTTGCCGCCGTGCAGCAGCAGCGTCGGCACGGCGATCCCGCGGGCGCTCTCCCAGATGTCCGCGCGGCTCTCGGCGATGCCGCGGAACCCGGCTTGGCGGAAGCGCTCGTCGAACTGCTTGGCCTGCCTGCCGTCGGCGGTTTCGCGCAGCGAGACGGCGAGCCGCGCGCGGATGCGCTCCTTGGAGCGGAAGGGGTAGTACTTGTGCGTGTGCTCGACCCAATCGTCGAGCGAGTCCATCTCGTAGGGCCCGGCCACGAATTGCCGCACCTGCGCCGCCCCGTCGACCGAGACCTCCGGGCCGACGTCGACCAGCACCAGCGCGCGCAGCGCATCGGGATTGGCGGCGGCGAAGGTCATCGCGTTCATCCCGCCCATGCTGTGGCCGACGACCACGGGACGGTCGAGGCCGAGCGCCTCGATGAACGCGGCGACGTCGCCGGCCATGTGGTCGCGCGAGTAATCCGCCAGTTCGGGCGCGCGGGCGGAGAGGCCGTGCCCGCGCTGATCGAGCGCGTACCAGTGCAGCAGGTCGGAGAGGGCGGGCGCGACCTCGTCCCAGGAATGCGCGTTGAGCGCGAAGCCGTGCAACGAGACCGCGGGCACGGCGGCCGCGCCGCCCCAATCGATGCAGTGCAGGTCGAGCCCGTTGACGGAGACGGTGGCGGAGGAAGGCGCGGCGGCGGTCATGGGCGCTCCGGGGATGCGGCGCTGGCGGACGCGGCGAGTGTATCCCCGCGCCTACGCTCGGCCGCATGGATGACTGGCTCGCGCTCGACGACGAAGCGCTGCTGGCGCAGTGCCGCATCGATCTCTTCCGCGCCTCCGGCCCCGGCGGCCAGCACCGCAACCGCAACGACACCGCGGTGCGGCTGGTCCACGGGCCTAGCGGCGCCCGGGCGCAGGGCACGGAGCGCCGTTCGCAGGCGCAGAACCGGGCCAACGCGCTGCGCCGGCTGCGGCGCGCGATCGCGCTCGAAACGCGGCGGCCGGTCGACCTCGACGCCTACCACCCGCCGCCGCGCCTGCGGGCGATCCTGCCGGCTTCGGCCGCCGAGGGCGTGCCCAAGCATGCCCGGATCGGGCCCGCGCACCGGGACTTCTGGGCCGGCGCGCAGGCGCTGCTCGATCTGCTCGAGGCGTCGGGAGGCGCGGTCTCCGACGCGGCGGCGGCGATCGGCTGCTCGACCGGCCAGCTGAGCCGGCTGCTCGGCTCGGAGCCGCGCCTGTTCGCAGCCGCCAACGAGATCCGCGGGCGGCGCGGGCTGCCGCCCCTGCGGCGGCGCTGAGCTACGCGCCGGCGAGCTGGCGTTCAACCTCCGCGGCCGCGGCCCGGCCGCTGCGGACGGCGGATTCGAGCGTGGCCGGCCAGCCGGTGTCCGTCCACGCGCCGGCGAGGACGAGGCCGGGGATCGGCGTCTCCGGACCGGGGCGAGCGGCGGCGATGCCGGGCAGCGGGCGGAAGGTGGCGTCGCGCTCCTTGATTACGCGCCAGCGGATGAGCGCCGCTTCGCGGGCAGCCGGCCACGCGCCGCGGACGGCCCGTTCCGCATCGGCCGCGACCTCGTCTCGGGGCATCGCGGCCTGCTCGCGGGCGGCGCTGAGCGAGGCGGTGAGCCATTGGCCGCCTTCCGGCGCGGGGCGCGCGAAGACGAACTGGAGGCGGTCGTCGAGCACCGCCGTGATCGGCTCGGCCGCGATCCCGCGATCCCAGCGCATGTGCACGTTGACGATCGGCGAAGTCGCAAACCGGTCGAGCGCGTCGAACGGTTCCCGCATGCGCCACTCGGCGGGCAGCAGCGCGGCCGCGGCGGCGGGCGGGAGGGCGAGCACGATCGCGGCCGCCTCGATCGGCCCCGCGCCGCCCAGCTCGACGCGGAGCGCACCGGATTCGGCGGTTCCGACTCCGTGCGCGCGGCACTCGAAGAGGGTCTGGCCGCCGTGTTCGGCGAAGCGGCGCAGGACGGCGTCGGAGATCGCGCTGAGGCCGCCCCGGAAGAGGCCGATGCCGGCGGCATGCGGGTCGGCGAGGAAGCCGTCGCGGAAGACCTGGAAGGCCTGCGCCGCGCTCACCGCGTCGCAGCGGTCGTTGCAGGTCGGGCGGATGATCAGGTCCCAGAACTCGGCGATCGCGCGCTCCCCCTGCCCGTGCCGGCGCAGCCAGCCGGCGAAGGTTTCGTCGTCCGGCAGCGCGCCGCCGCGACGCACGACCCTGGCCATCGGAGCGAGCGCCCGGCCGAGCGCGGCCTTCTCGATCATGCCCAGGTGCGGGTAACGCAGGATCGACGGCGCGAGGTGGAACGGGGCCGGCAGGCGCGGGGCGGACGAGATGGCGCCGGCGCGGCCGCTGCGCGGGTCGAGCACCGGCACGCGCAGCGCGGGCTGGTAGCGGACGAGGCCGGCCGCGCCGACTTGTTCCAGCAGCGCGTGCAGGGCGGTGCAGCAGCGCATGGTGACGTGCTGGCCGTTGTCGAGCTCCGCGCCGTCGATCGGATCGCGGAAGGAGAACGCCTTGCCGCCGGCGTACGGGCGCCGCTCGATCAGGAGCACGCGGCGGCCGGCCCGGGCCAGATCGAGCGCGGCGGTCAGGCCGGCCAAGCCCGCGCCGACGACCGCGACCGGCGGGGCCGGACCGCCATCCATGCGGCTACCGCGGCATGAGCGCGGCGCGCGCCCAGAGCTCGGCCAGCCGGGCGGCGCGGCCGGCCTTGGAGGGCGAAATCCGCCTGCTGAACACGTCGTAGTCCGCGTCCTCGATCGCGTCCAGGATCATCCGGTAGACGCCTTGCAGCCCGTTGCAGCACATGCGCGAGCGGGCATGGGGGAGCAGGGGCAGCAGGCGTTCGCCCTCGCGGTAGAGCGCGTGCGCCCATTGCGCGTACTCGGCCAGCAGCCGCCGCATTCGCGGGCTCATCTCGCCGGCCAGCACGTCGGCTTCCGCGACGCCGTGGCGGGCGAGGTCCTCTTGGGCGAGGTAGATGCGGCCCCGCTCCGCGTCCTCGCGCACGTCGCGCAGGATGTTGGTGACTTGCAGCGCCTTGCCCATCGCGATGGCATGTTCGGTCGCGGCTTCCCGGTCGGCCGGGGCGTAGCCGAATATCTCGATGCAGATCAGGCCGATCACGGAGGCGGCGCGGTAGCAGTACTGCTCCAGCGCGGCGCGGGTCGGATAGCGCGCGACGGCGAGGTCCTGCTCCATCCCGGCGACGAGTTCGTCGAAGTGCCCGCGGGGGATGCCGTAGCGCCGCACCGCGTCGCCGAGCGCGGCGGCGAGCCACTCGTCGGGGTCGTGCTCGACCGCGTAGGCGGCGTCCAGCAGGGCCGCGGCGCGCTCCAGCTCGCGCCGGCGCTCCTCCTCGCCGCCAGCGCCGTCCACCGCGTCGTCGACCGCGCCGGCGAAGGCGTAGGCGGCGTAGATGGCGCGGCGGCGGGAGGGCGGCAGGATTCGGAAGGCGAGGTAGAAGCTGGAGCCGCGGCGACGGGCGAAGGCGCGGCAGCGCTCGTATGCGCGGATGACGTCCTCGCCGGGCGGCGGCATCGGGCGGCCTCTCAGCGCAGCGCCGCCGCCGCGGCGCGGGCGGCGAGCAGGGCGCGGCGGGCCCGGCCGGCGCGGGGGCGGCGCGAGAGCACGTCGTAGTCCTGCGCCTCGATGGCCCGCAGCACCGCCAGCCCGCCGTCCGTGAACAGCTGCACGTCGACCGCCAGCTCGCGCGGGAGCTCGTCGGCCAGGCGGCGGCCGATGCGGAAGCAGGCCTCGGCGCGGTCGACCTCGAACTGCATCATCTCGCGGAACCCGTCGGTGCAGCGGCCGGCGCCGATGTCGTCCTCCGAGACGCCGAAATCGCGCAGGTCCTCCAGCGGCAGGTAGAGCCGGCCCGCCTGCCAATCGCGGGCGACGTCCTGCCAATGGTTGGCCAACTGCAGGCCGGTGCAGGTGTGGTCGGCCAGCGAGCCGCGGTACTCGTCGTCGTATCCCCAGACGGCGAGCACCATCCGCCCGACCGTGTTGGCGGACAGCCGGCAGTAATCCAGCAGCTCGTCGAAGGTCTCGTAGCGGTGCTTGCGCTGGTCCAGCAGGTTGGCCTCGATCAGATCGAGGAACGGCCGCGGCGAGAGCGGGCGGTCCCGGGCGGCGCGGTGCAGCGCGACGGAGATCGGGTGCGATCCCCCGCCGGCGAAGGCCCGCTCCGTCTCCCCGCGCCACTCCTCGAGCAGCGCGGCGCGGTCGCCCTCGGCCTCGTCGCCCAGATCGTCGGTGTAGCGGCAGAAGGCGTAGACGGCGAACATCGGGGCGCGGTGGCGCCGCGGGAGCAGGCGCGAGACGACGGTGAAGTTCTCCTGATGGCGGCGCGCATAGCGCTCGCACCAGCGGAGGGCGTCGGCCGCGCTGGGCGGCGGCTGCGCCGGGCGGATCGCCATCGCGGCCCGTCCGCCGGGCTTACTCCGCCTCGAGGTCGGCGGGATCGAGGACGCGGAAGCCGACGCCGAGCTTGACCTGGAACCAGCCGATCTCGCCGTCCTGCATCGCGCCGCGGATCTCGCGGACCTCGAACCAGTTGATGTTCTTGATCGTCTCGCCGGCCCGGTCGAGGGCGTTGCGGATCGCCTGGTCGGTGCCCTCGCTGGAGGAACCGACCAGCTCGATCACCTTGTAGGTGTGGTCGGCGCGTTCGGCCATGTCGCGGCTCCTTTGCCGGGCCGGCTATCCGGCCCCGAGTTCGACGTCTTCCATCTCGTAGCAGGACCAGCAGAGTTCGCGGCCCTGCAGCGGGATCAGGGTGAGCGCGCTCTGGCCGCAGACGGCGCAGATGCGGCGCTGGCCGGTGTCGAAGCGCATCACGATCAGGTCGTGGCTGTTGCCGTCGGCGGAGCGGACGTGCTGGGCGAGCACGGCGTCCTGGACGAAGCCGAGATTCTCGAAGAGGCGCCGCGCGCCGCTCTGGTCGGGCGTCATCTGGGCCACGATCTTGGCCACGTCGTCGGCCAGCGCGGCCTCGAAGGCCAGCCCCAGCAGCGCGTGGCCCAGCCCCAGCCGCCGCGCGTCCTTGTCCACCATCACCCGGATCTCCGCCACGTGCCGGGTCCAGCGCAGCCGCCCCCGCTCGATCGTGGCGTAGCCGGCCACGCGGCCCGCGTCGAGCCCGACGATCGTGTTGACGTTGCCGGCGATCGAGTCCGCGACCCAGGCCGCCACCTCTTCCTGATCGGTGATGTCGCGCTCGAGGAAGAGCAGGTCGTCCTCTTCCTGGCTGCGCCCGAATTCGAGCAGCGAGGCCTGGTCCGACATTTCGAGATTGCGCAGCTCGATCTCGCGCCCGCGGAAATGCAGGGAGGTCGGCAGGTGGTGCAGCTCGATGTCGGGGGCTGCGGAACCGGTGTTGGCCGTCACGTTTCTACCTCCGCCTGCGGCGGGCGCCGCGCGCGCCTCGGCCGTACGAGTCTAGCCCCGCTCGCCGCGCAGCGCCGACTGCCAGCGGCCCAGCGCCATCAGCGGGAAGTAGTGGCGGTAGAGGTGGTAGTTGATCATGAAGTCGGAGGGGAAGCCGGTGCCCGTAAATTCCGGCTCGTCCCAGGTGCCGTCCGCCCGCTGGCGGTCGAGCAGGAAGGCGGCGCCGCGCTCGACGGCGGGATGCCCGGCCTTGCCCGCGGCGATCAGCGCCATCAGCGCCCAGGCCGTCTGCGAGGGCGTCGCCGGGCCGGCCCCGCGCAGGCTCGGATCCGCGTAGGTGCCGCAGGATTCGCCCCAGCCGCCGTCGGGTAGCTGGTGGCGCAGCAGCCATTCGACCGCCTCGCGCACCGCCGGCGCGTCCATCGGCTCGTCCAGCGCCGCCAGCGCCGGCAGCGCCGCGCCCAGCCCGTAGATGTAGTTCACCCCCCAGCGCCCCCACCAGGAGCCGTCCGGCTCCTGCAGGTCGTAGAGGAAGCGCAGCCCGCGCCGCGCCGGCGGGTACTGCCCCGAGTAGCCCAACTGGCCCAGGTACTCGAGCGCATGCGCCGTCACGTCCGCGGTCGGCGGGTCGAGCAGCTCGCCGAAATCGGCGAACGGGATCTCGGCCAGGAAGGACTTCGTATTGTCCGCGTCGAACGCGCCCCAGCCGCCGTTGCCGGACTGCATCGCCAGCATCCACTGGAGCCCGCGTTCGAGCGCCCGCCGGCGGTCCGGTGCCGCATCGGGCAGCGGGATGCGCTCCAGCGCCATCATCACGACCGCCGTGTCGTCGACGTCGGGGTAGGCGTCGTTGTCGAACTCGAAGGCCCAGCCGCCGGGCGGCGTATCGGGCAGCGTGACCTGCCAATCGCCGCCGGCGAGCACCTGCTCCTGCAGCATCCAGTGCGCGGCGCGCTGGAGCGCCTCGTGCTCGGCCGGCAGCCCCGAATCGAGCAGGCCGAGCGA
Organism: Dehalococcoidia bacterium; assembly: GCA_965205165.1. GTDB lineage: Bacteria > Chloroflexota > Dehalococcoidia > Bin125 > Bin125 > CBDESM01. Next base: position 1,944,157 of record OZ242037.1, on the reverse strand, counting down.
GGCGAGGCAAGTGTCCCAGACCGGCGACTGGCAGCTCTCGGTCCAGATCATCCCGTCCTCGCGCCAAGTGAAGCGCCCGAAGGCGGCCAGCGCCCGTTCGAGCACGGGATGGTCGAGCGAGTAGCCCAGCGAGCGCAGCGCCAGGATCGCGTAGACCCAGGGCGGCTGGATGCCGCCCCAGCAGCCGTCGGCCTCCTGCCGGTCCAGCAGCCAGCGCTCGGCCGAGGCGAGCGCGCGCCGCTCGAAGGGGCGGATGTTGTTGCGGTCGAGCGCCCGCAGCGCCTTGTCGAGCAGCCAGAAGCAGCCGCCCCGGGAGCGCAGCCGCGCCGGCCGCTCCGCGGCGAATTTGCGGCGGTCGGAGGGCTTGGCCCAGAGTTCGGGCACGCCCGCCCCGGCCGGCAGCGCCGCCGTGGGCCGCGTGGCCATGATCACGGTGATCCCGACGATGGTCGCCCGCGCCCAGGAGGCGAAGTCGTAGATGTTGATCGGGAACCAGGCGGGCAGCAGGTTGAGCCAGGCCGGCATCGCGGGCAGCTGCTCCCAGTCGAACTCGCCGAACATGGCGAGCCAGATCTTGGTGAAGACCCGCGCCTTGGCGATCCCGCCCTGCTCGATGATCCAGGCCCGCGCCCGCGCCATGTGCGCCGCGTCGGGGTCGTCCCCCGCCAATTTCAGCGCGAAGTAGGCCTCGACCGACGTGGAGACGTCGCCCGGGCCGCCGCGGTACTGCGACCAGAAGCCCTCCGGCCGCTGCTGGGCGCGGAGGTACTTGGCGATCCCGTCCCAGAGCTCGCGGTCGCCGATGCCGAGGTGGTGCGTGAGCAGCAGGTACTCCGAGGTGATCGAGGCGTTCGATTCGAGCTCGCCCCACCAGAAGCCGGCGGGGTCCTGGCGATCGAGCAGCCAGTCCCGCGCGCGGCCGATCGCGGCGCCGAGCCGATCGTCGGAGATCACGGTCAGCGCCCGCGGCTGAGCGTGAAATCGGCCAGTTCGAGCAGCTCGCGCTCGGCCGCCGCCCGGGGCGCGCACTCGGCCAGCGCGGCGGCGAACGCCCCGCGCTCCTCCCGCGCCGCCGCTTCCGTGCGCTCGGCCGCGCCGGCCTCCGCGAAGAGCGCCCGCACCTCGTCCACGTCGTCGTCCGAAAGCGCCTCCTGCGCGTAGATCTCGAGCAGCCGCCGCCGCGCCCCGGCCGGCGAGCGCTCAATCGCGTACAAGGCGGGGTGCGCCTTCTTCCTGCGGCGGATGTCGCTGTCGGTCGATTTGCCCAGTTCGGAGGCGTCGCCCCAGACGCCGAGCCAGTCGTCGCGCAGCTGGAAGCAGCGCCCCAGCCGCTCGCCGGCGCGCTGGAAGGCGTCGCAGCGATCGGTGCCCGCGCCGGCGAAGAGCGCGCCCAGCACGAGCGAGACGCCCATCATCGCGCCCGTCTTGCGCTCGACCATCTCCGCGTACTCGCCGACCGCGACGTCCGTCCGCTGCTCGAAGGCCAGGTCGAGGTACTGCCCCTCGATCATCCGCAGCGCGGCCGCGTTGAGGCGGCGGTCGGCCTCGACGATCCACTCGGCCGGCGCGCCGTGGCGGGCGGCGCGGCGCAGCGCCCCGCCGGCCAGTTCGCGCAGCGCGTCGCCCGCGTTGATCGCCTGCGCGACGCCCCAGATCTTCCAGACCGTCGGCCGCCCGCGCCGCGCCTCGTCGCGATCCTGCACGTCGTCGTGGACCAGGCTGAAGTTGTGGACGAACTCGACCGCGGCCGCGGCGCAGCGGGCCCGGGCCAGCGCTTCCGGCGCGTCGTCGACCGCTTCCGCGGCGAGCATGCAGAGCGTGCCCCGCGCGCCCTTGCCGCCGGCGTCGGCGGGCGCTCCGCGCTCGTCGATCCAGCCCAATGCGTAGCGCACGTAGTCGTAGATCGGCAGGCTGCGGCCCTCCAGCACCGCGCGCATCTCCGCCTGCACGCCGGCGTGGTGCCGCTCGAGCGCCGCCGGCGGGGCCGTCACGGGGCGCCTCCCGCGGGCGAGAAGAAGCCGATGCTGCCCGCCGCGACCCGCCGCGGCGGCCCGGAGCCGTCGACCGGCACGACGTAGCAGCCGTTCTGCGGCCCGAAGCCGCGCCGCGAGGAGCCGCCGTTGCCCAGCGCCAGGCCGGAGATCGCGACCCACTTGCCGTCGGCCGAGATGATCCGGTGGGTCGGCGCGAACTGGTCGAAGAAGGCGAGCATCGTGGCGTACTCGGCGCTCGGCTGGAACCGCGCCAGCGGGACCGGGCCGGCCGGCCGCTCCGAGAGGTCATAGCGGTTGACCGTGATCATGGTCGAGCTGGGGGCCGGCTCGAAGACGATCAGCGCCGCGCCGTCCGGGGTCCAGAAGGCGGCGTTGGCGGGCCGCTCCGAGATCCGCCGCGAGGCCCGCTCCTCCGCGTAGAGCACGGTCACGCCGTCGCGCGGCTCCGCGCCGTCCTCGTGCTGGATGCCGATCAGGGCGAGCCGGTCGTCGCGCGGGGCGCGCACGAACGCGGCGCCGGAGGGCAGTTCGAGCAGCTCCTCGGCCTCGCCGCCCGGCCGCCGCCGGCCGCGGTAGACGGCGCTGGCCGAGCCCGCCTTGGGCGCGCCGTAGATGAAGTGCTCGCCGTCGGTCGTCCAGGCCGGCGCGCGGAAGGTGGCCCGGGCCCGCAGGATCGCGCGCGGCTGGTCCGCGCCCGCGGCCAGGTCGAAGAGCAGCAGCTGCGCGCCGCGGTGGATCAGCACCGCCCGCCCCTCCGGCGACCAGGCCAGGTAGAGGGGAGAACCGTCGATCAGGCGGCGCGGCTCCGGGCCGGACTGCGCCGCGACGAGCGAGAGCGCCAGCCCGGCGCCGGCGTTGCCCGTCAGCGCCAGCGCCCGCCCGCCCGGCGACCAGGCCGCGTAGTGCGCCAGGCCCGGCGCGATCACCCGGCGCCCGCCCTCCGGATTCTCGTAGAGCGTCGCCCGGCCGCCGTCGAGGTCCGTCCGCCACAGCTCCAGGCGGCGGTCGTCGCGGCGGTTGGAGGAGGCGCTCACGGCCAGCGAGCGGCCGTCCGGCGACCAGGTCGGCCACATGAAGACCGCGCCCTCGGCCGGCATCTCCAGCAGCGTGCGCGGATCGCCGGGTTCGTCCACCGCGATCGCGGCGAGGCTGGAATCGTCGGTGATGTACGCGAGCATCGCGCCCGTCGGCGCGTCGGCGTCCACGCCTCAGGCCCGGCGCGCGCGGATCGGCGAGGGTGCGGGCACCGCCTCGCGCCCCGCCTCCGCCTCCTCGTAGCGCGCCAGATCGAACAGCACCGAGGATGCGCGGTTGAGGTAGCGCAGCGTCTGCGGGTTCAGCTCGGCCCCCGATTCGCGCAGCCGCACCGCCTCGCGCTCGGCCCGCCGCAGGATCGAGCGGGCCATGTGCAGCGCGGCCGAGCCCGGCGAGCCGCCGGGGATCACGAATTCGCCGGGCGGCTCGACCAGCTCCTCCAGCTCGGCCGCCTGCGCCTCCAGCTCGGCCACCTGCGCCCCGCCGGTGGCGAACTCCTCCGGCACCAGCTTGCCCTCGGCCACCGCCAGCTCGGCCATGATCAGGTAGAGCCGCCGCTGCATCGCCAGCGCGATCGCCGGCGTGCGCTCCCCCTCCGCCAGCGCCCGCGCGAAGCCCAGGGCGCTGGTCGCCTCGTCAATTGCCCCGAACGCCTCCGGCCGCGGGTGCGACTTGGGGATGCGCCCGCCGCCCCAGAGGCTGGTCGCGCCGTCGTCCCCCGTGCCCGTGTAGTGCGGCATGGGGCGATTCTACTTGCGGATCGGCGCGAGCCCGCCGCGATCAGGCGCTTGCCGGCTGGAGCTCGCGCCACGCGCCCAGCAGTTCCGGCGTCAGGCTGATCCCCAGCACGATCGCGCCCTTCCGCCGCGGGCGGCGATCATCGACGAATCCGAGGAACTCGAACAGCGACGCGCCCTCCGGATCGACCAGGCGGAACCACTGATCGTCGGCTTGCGGGTCCAGGACCGCCGCGTCCGCGCCGGCCGGCGTCGCGATCACGCGGCCCTGATCGACGCCGCAGCCCGCGGGCGCGAAGCCGGTCCATTCCACCTCGGTCAGCGACGCGGCCGGCGCCCACGGGGCCGAGTCGTCCCGTCGCGCTTCCAGCGTGCAGCGGTCGATGATGCGGCTCATTTTCATTCTCCTCGGGCTTCGGAAGCGGCCAGGAAGGCGTCGTGGGCGGCCTCGTCGAACAGCACGAAGCGGACGGTGCGGACGGCGCTCGCGCCGCCCGAACGCGCGCGGACGACGCCGAGCATGATCGCGGCGGCTTCGTCCAGCGGGAAGCCGCCCACGCCGGTGCCGATCGCGGGCAGCGCCACCGACGACAGCTTCAGCTCCTCCGCCCGCTTCAGCGCGTTCTCCGTCGCGGCGCGGATCAGGTCGGCCGAGGTGATCAGGTCCTCGCCCATCGCGGCTGCGTGGATCACGTGCCTCGCGGGCAGATCGCCGCCGCCGGTGACCACCGCCTCGCCGACCTCGATCGGCCCCTGCGAGATCGCCTCGTCCTCGATCTCGCGCCCGCCCGCGCGCACGATCGCGCCGGCCGAGCCCGCACCCATCCAGAGGTGGTTGTTGGCCGCGTTCACGATCGCGTCCACGTCCTGCTTGGTGATGTCGCCGCGGATGATCTCGATGGTGGTGTCCGGCATCGCCGCTCCGCTCCTGTCCGCCGATCCGCGCTGCCCGCGCGCTGCTTGCCCGCCCTGCTTGATGGCGCTACTTGATCGCGAGACCGTTGGGCGGCGAGCCCGTCCCGCCCGTCACGTTCAGCGGCGCGGCCGTGAAGAACGCCTCGTAGACGCCGTCCGCCGCGCAGTCCGCCGCCAGCTGGTCCAGCACGAACATCTCGCCGATCGCCATCCCGAAGCGGCCGATGATCCAGTGGTGCAGGAAGCCGTCCGGATCCGCGAAATTCGGCGGCGGCCACGCCTCCAGCGCCGGATTGTCGGAGCACAGCGCCGCCGGGTGGTGGTCGAAGAAGTACTCCGCCGTCTCCTCCGAGCACGCGAGGCCGGGAAAGGCGAGGTTCACCATCTGCGAGAGCGCCTGCCGCTTGCCGGGCGACTGCTGCTCGTACCAGCCGATCCAGCCGATCCGGATCAGCACCACGTCGCCCGGCTGGAACTCGACCCCCTGCGCGGCCCGGCAGGCCTCGATCTCGTCCGGGCCGATCCGCGCCGTCTCGTCCATCGGCAGCGGCTCGCCCTTGGATTCGAACCAGCGGCCCAGATCGATCAGCACGCAGCGGCCGGCGATGCCGCGCCGCGCCCAATGCTCGATCCCCAGCTTCGGCGTCTTCGGATTGTCCGCCAGCCACTGCGCGGTCACGCCGCCCCAGAAGCCGTGCTCGAAATCGCCCACGTGGGTGAGCGCGTCCCACTGCGAGGACTGCTGCGTGTAGAGGTTGTCCAGCACGTCGTCGCCGTGGTGCCCGAAGCCGGGCCGGCGCATCACGGTGTGCCGCACCGCGCCGCGGTTGTAGAGCGGCGGGCTGGGCAGCGACTGATCCCAATTCATCGGGAACATCGCGCCCTTGCGGACCAGCTGCGCGGCCGCCGCGATCCGTTCGGGCGTCTGCAGGTTGAACATCCCCACTTCGTCGGCGTCGCCGAACAGGCCCCACGCGGTCTTGGGCGGGTTGCCCTCCTTGAACGGGAGCGAGCGGTACGTCGGCAGTTCGCTCGGAATCTCAGACATTGCGGACTCCCAACCCGAAGCAGGTGGGCGGAGTCTAACGCCGCCGACGCGCCGCCTGAGGCGTACGCTGGCCGCAAGGGGACGGAGGTGCCGCGATGACGCGCCGCATCCGCCTCGCCGCATTCCCGCTCGCCGCGCTCGCGCTGCTCCTGTCCGCCGCCTGCACCGATCCGGTCGACCGGATCGGCAACGCCGCCGGCGAGCTCGGCGATCCGCCGACGGCCGCCGAACTCAACGCCCGCGTGCAGTCGTGGCGGGACGGGCTCGAATCCACCGCCACCGCCTTCCGCACCACCTACTTCGCGCAGGACGGCTCGGTCGAGTCGCTCACTCTCGGCGAATTCCACATCCACCTCCGCGACCGCTGGCTCTGGCTCTCCAGAGACCATGAGCAAAACCCGGCCGGCACGCTGCCCTCGGATGATCCAAGCCACCTGGCCATGGTGGACGGGCGAGTCTGGCAGAGCTTCGATCCCGACGACGGATGGTTCGCGCCCGACGGCGGCGACAATGAAATGGGCGATGAGGATTGGGAACTCTTCCTCGCCTGGTACGCGGGCTACATCTTCGTCGAGCCGTTCCCGGACGATGCGGACGTGACGGCGGCGGAGCTCGACGGCCGCGCCGTCTGGGCCGTGGAGTACGCGCAGGTCGAGCCGGGCGGCACGGCCTCCGGCTCCGGGCCGGATGGCGATTACCAGATCGACCTGCGACGGGATGATCTGGTCACGGTCCTCGTCGATCCGGCCAGCGGCGCTCCCCTGCGCCGGATCACGGCCAGCCGCCGGTGGGACGGCGACGAGGATCGGGCCAAGTTCCGATCGAACTGGAGCATCCAGCTCGACCTCGCGTCATGGAACTCCGACCCCGCCAAGCCCGTGATCGCCCCCGTCCTGACCGAGGACGAGGCGAGGCGGATCGCGCTGCCCAACCGCTACCGCGAGCCGGACGAGCGGCGCCCGCCGCAAGCCGCCGACGGCGACTACTGGGCCGATCAAGCGGCGTTCTCGCTGGACGAATTGCGCACCGCGCTGGTGCGCTGGGTCGGCAGGCTCGACACGCTCCGAACAACCGTCGAACGACGCGAGTTCGGCTCAGACGGCGAGTTGACCAGCGGCGCCGACCTCGAAATCACCGTCAACTTCCGCGAGCGCTGGAGCCATGTCGAGTCGATCCAGATCGGCTCCGACGGCGAACCGAATCCGGCAAGCCGGCAGCAGTCGCTCGGCACGCCCGAAGGCCGCTGGGAGGCGTTCGACCCCGAACTCGGCTGGCGCGCGGATCGCGGATACCCGGGCTGGAGATCGCTCAGCGAGACCCTCGTCGAAACGGTCGGCATCGATTTCGACCTCGTCCGTGCCGAGTACCGCGGCTCGGCACTCTTGGACGACGGCCACGGTTATGTTTCGTTCTTCGTGCCGCAGGACCCGGACTCGCGCTCGGCCCGCGCCGGCCCCTCGACCGATGAACCCGCGCGGGAGTACCGCTCCGACGACACGATCCACCTCTACTTCGACCCCGGAACGGGAGCGCTGGAAGCCGTCGATATCTTCCGCCTCGAATGGGATGTGGAAGACGGCTCCGGCGCGCGCGATACCAGCACCGTGATCAAGTACCGGGTCTTGGAGTGGAACATCGCGGTCGAACGCCCCGCTACGGAGCCCGAGATCTCCCGCTCGGAGTACAACCGGCTGCGCGAGCGCTGGTCGGAGAGCGGCGCCCGCTAATCGAACTGCGGCGCGTCCCCGCCGAACCACTCGCGCAGCAGCGCGTTGAGCGAGCCGTCCGCCTTCATCGATGCGATCGCCTCGTTGAACCGCGCCCGCAGCGCGTCATCCCCCTCGCCCACGGCGATGGCGGGCGCCGCGTCGAAGATCACGTCGTCGCCGACGTATTCGAGCGCGCCCGTCATGATCTCGTCGGTGGTATCGAGATGCTGTTTGCCGGCGAACACGGCGTCCGCCTCGCCGTCGAGCACCGCTTGGATCGCTTCCGCCTCGGTGCCGTAGGCCAGCACGGTCGCATCCGTCTCCATGAGGTAGTCGAGCTCCGAGACGTCGTCCAGCACGGACACGCGCCCGGCGATCACGGACTGGTCAGCGCCGGGCAGGGCGGCGTAGGCACCGGCGCCGGGCGGGTGATACCACTCGGTGAAATCCGCCACTTCGTCCCATTCCGGCGAATCGAACAGCGCGGCCATGACCGCGTCGTACTTTCCGGCCGCGAGCGACGAGAGCAGCTTGGTCCAATCCTCGTAGACCCAGACGCACTTCAGCCCCGCGCGATCGCAGAGCTCGGCGGCGAGATCGACCTCGAAACCGGTCAGCTCGCCGTCGACGAGGTAGGTGAACGGCTCGTAGTACGGCTCGGTGCCGATCCAGACCCTGTCGCCGCCGCGGCGATCCGCGGTCGCATCGGCCAGCGCGAGCGCGAAGATCAACGCCGCGATGATCGGCCCGGCCAAGAGCGCGGCCGGATGCACCCGTTGCGTCAATTCCAGCAGGGGCCGGAGGCGTTCCATGTCAGGCGACCAGTCCGGGGTAGAGGAGCTGCTTGATCTGGCCGCGGAAGTTGAAGGTGCCGCTGGGCATGAACTGGGTGAGGAAGATCACGATCATTTCCTCGGCCGGGTCGATCCAGAAGATGGTGCTGGCCGCGCCGCCCCAGTAGTACTCGCCGATGCTGCCGACGTTCTGGGTGCGCTGGAGGTCCTGAACGACCGCGAAGCCCAAGCCGAATCCGACGCCGTCGTTGGCCGTTTCGGAGAACGTGCCCTTCGCTACTTCGCTCAGGTCGACGCCGCCCGGCAGGTGGTTGGAGGCCATCAGTTCGATCGTCTTGAGGCCGATGATGCGCGCCCCGTCCAGCTCGCCGCCGTTGAGCAGCATCCGGCAGAAGCGGTGGTAGTCGTCCACGGTGCCGACCAGCCCGCCGCCGCCCGAGAAGAAGGTCTGCTCCTCCAAGTACTGGCTGTCGCCCGGGTCGTCCAGGAGGCGCAGCTTGCGGTCGGGGCCGCGCTCGTAGTTGGCCGTGAAGCGGTCGGCCTTCTCCGGCGGCACATGGAAGCCCGTATCGGCCATGCCGAGCGGATCGAAGATGCGCTCCTGCAAGTACTGGTCGAAGCGCCGGCCGCTGATCTCCTGCACCAAGTAGCCGCAGACGTCGGTGGAGACGCCGTAGTTCCAAGCCGTGCCGGGCGAAAACTTGAGCGGCAGCTCCGCGAGGCGGTCGATCATCGATTGCAAGTCGCGCCCGCGCATAGATCCTGCGTTGTAGACGCCGGCTTCGTTGTAGGCCTTCTCCAGGCCGCCCTCCATGAAGCCGTAGGTGAGGCCGGATTGGTGGGAGAGCAGGTCGCGGATGGTCATCGGGCGCTCCGGCGCGGCGACCTCGAAAGCGGGCCACTCGCCGCCGGCCATCACCTGCAGCGAGCCCCAGGCGGGGATGTAGCGCCGCACGGGGTCGGTCAGCTGCAGCTTGCCCTCCTCGAAGAGCATCATCAGGGCGACGGAGGTGATCGGCTTGGTCATCGAGTAGATGCGGAAGATCGCATCGGTCTGCATCGGCTTGCCGCGCTCGCGGTCCATCGAGCCGAGCGCGGAGAGGTGGGCGAGTTCGCCGCGGCGGGCGATCAGGGTCAGGCAGCCGGCGATCCGCTCCTTGTCGATGTACTGCTCTTGGAGGTGCCGGTCGAGCCTGCCCAGCGCCGCCGTCGAGATGCCGGTTCCGCCCGCGGTCTGATCCATTGCGCCGTTTCCTTCCCGATCCCGCTCAGGCGGTTAACCTACGCGAACCATCGGAACGAGGTGACGAGATGACCGCAATCGCGCAGACCGCGCAGGGCAAGCTGGAGGGGCAGATCGAGGACGGGCTGTCCGTCTTCCGCGGGGTCCGCTTCGCGCAGGCGCCGCTGGGGCAGCTGCGCTTCCGCGCACCGCAGCCGCCGGAGAGCTGGCAGGGCGTGCGCTCCGCGGCGGAGTTCGGGCCGATCGCCCCGCAGGTACCCAACCAGGCGCTGGACGACCTGATCGGCGGCGACGCGCAGGAACAGGACGAAGACTGCCTGTACCTCAACGTCTGGACGCCGGGCTTGGACGGGGGCGGGCGTCCCGTGATGGTCTGGATCCACGGCGGGGGCTTCACGATCGGATCGGGCAGCGAGGGCTACTACTCGGGCGCGCACTTGGCGGCGCGGGGCGACGTGGTGGTGGTCACGATCAACTACCGGCTGGGCGCGCTCGGCTTCCTGCATCTGCCGGCGCTGGGCGAGACCAATTTCGGGATGCGCGACCAGGTGCAGGCGCTGCGCTGGGTGCAGCAGAACATCGCCGCGTTCGGCGGGGATCCGGGCAACGTCACGATCTTCGGCGAGTCGGCCGGCGGGATGAGCGTGGGCTCGCTGATGGGTTCGCCGGAAGCGGCGGGGCTGTTCCACAAGGCGATCCCGCAGTCGGGCGCGGCGCACCATTCGATCACGCTGGAACGCGCCGAAGAAGTCGGGCGGCAGTTCGCCGACGCGCTGGGCGTCGACCCGGGCGATGCGGCCGGGCTGCGCGGCGCACCGGCCGGGAAGCTGCTGGAGGCCTCCGCGGCCGTCGAGGCGGCCACGATGGCGGCCATCGCCGAGGGCGCGATGCCGGACATGTCGTTCCAGCCGGTCGTGGACGGGGAGTTCCTCGAAACGTCCGCGATCGAAGCGGTGCGCGGGGGACGATCGTCCGAGGTGCCGCTGCTGGTCGGGGTGCTGGACGAGGAATGGAAGCTGTTCGACGCGATGATGCCGGGCGAGCCGCCGAACGAGGAGGACGCGGTCGCACGGATCGACGGCTTCCACGGGAACGGGCAGGCGGCCTACGACGCCTACCGCGAGGCGCGGGCGGCGCGGGGCGAGTCGACCGATCCGCGCGAGATCTTCCTGCAGGCGGCGGGCGACCAGCTGTTCCGCATTCCGGCCGACCGGCTGGCGGAGGCGCAGGCGGCGCGGCAGCCGGACACGTACTGCTACCTGTTCGATTGGAAGTCGCCGGCGCTGGATGGGGCGCTGGGCGCGTGCCACGCGCTGGACATTCCGTTCACCTTCGGAACATACGGACGCGCGCCCGATTTCGCGGGCACGGGTCCCGAGGCGGACGAGCTGGCGGAAACGGTGATGGACGGCTGGCTCGCCTTCGCGCGGACGGGCAACCCGAGCTCGCGGGGGCGCGAGTGGCCGCGCTTCACGGAGTCGGAGCGCGCCGTGACCGTGCTGGGGGCGGACACGCGCGCGGAGCGCGCCTGGCGCGAGCCCGAGCGCCGCGCCTGGGACGGCTACTTCGAGTAGGCACGGAACGCGGGGGACTGCCGCATGATCGAGTTCGCAAAGCGGCTGATCCGGCCGTTCGTGGCCACGCGGCGGCGGCAGGCCGCTTCGGCGCTGGTGCTGATCGCCATCGCCGCGCCGCTGATCTACTTCGCCTGGTGGCTCGGCTCGCCGCTGTTCCGCACGGTCGAGGTCGACGAGGCGTTCCCCGTCTCCGCGCCGGCCGAGCGGGAAGACGCCGCGCAGCAGCAGGCCGAGCCGGCCGCGGCGGCCGATCAGGAAGCGGAGCCGGCGACCGAAGCGGCGATGGATCGGCAGTTCCCGCTGACCGCGAACGCGACGATTCCGGAGGGGATGACCCGCGCCGAAGCCGAGGAGCGGATGGAGGCCGCCGCGCAGGCCGAAGACCCGGTTGAAGAGCCGATGATGGAGGCGATGGAGGAGCCTGAAGTCATCGCCCTGCTGACCGGCGAGTTCGAGGACGGCGACCCGTTCCACACCGGGGAGGGAACGGCGACGGTGTACCGGCTGGCGGACGGGCGGCACGTCGTCCGCTTCGAGAACTTCCGCGTGCGCAACGGGCCGGACCTGCGCGTGATCCTCACGCCGATCGGGCGCGAGGACGTCTTGGCCGACGGTTACATCGAGCTGGGCGAGCTGAAGGGCAACGTCGGCAACCAGAACTACTTCTTCCCGGAGGGGATTGACCCGGGCGACTACGCGGCGGTGATCATCTACTGCTGGCCGTTCCGGGTGGTGTTCGCCGAAGCGGTGCTGACCGAATCCTGATCGGAGCGGCGGATCGGGGCATCAGATCGCTTCGCTCGATACCTCTTCGATCAGGGTCATGAAGCGTTCCAGATCGCCGATCCGCTGATCGACGGTGTCGCCCTCGATGCCGGCGCGGAAGGTATCGACGCCGGCGTCGCGGTAGACGCGGAGGCGTTCCTTGATCATCGCCTCATCGCCGATGCAGTTGATCTTGTGCGCGAGCTCGACGGGCACTCGGTCACGGGCGGTTTCGCGGTCGCCCGAGATCCAGAGGCGCTGGACTTCCTTGGCGGAGTCGGCCCAACCTTGGCGGCAGAAGGCGTCGTTGTAGAAATTGGTCTTGGCCGAGCCCATCGCGCCGAGCGTGAAGGCGATGCCGCGGGCGTGGCGGGCGGCAGTTCCATCGGGATCGTCGGTGAAGACCACCGTGCCGCCGGCTTGCAGGTCGATGTCATCGAGGCCGCGGCCGGCAGATTCGGCGCCGGCGCGGATTTCGTCGAAGAAGACGTCGGCGGTTTCGGGGATGAACGAGGTGCCGAGCCAGCCGTCGCCGATCGCGCCGCACATGCGCAGGCTGGCGGGGCCGAGCGAGGCGAGGTAGATCGGCGGGGGCTGCATCGGCGGGGAACCGCTGCGCAGGGCCTTGCCCTCGCCGCCGGGCAGGGGCAGCGTGTAATGCCGGCCCTCGTAGACGACGCGCTCGCCGTTGCAGACCATGCGCACGATCTCGGCGGTCTCCTTGAGGCGGCCGACGGCGCCGGCGAAGGGGACGCCGTGCCAGCCCTCGACCACCTGCGGGCCGCTGGTGCCGAGGCCGAGCTGGAAGCGGCCGCCGGTCATCGACTGGAGCGCCATTGCGGTCATGCCCAGCAGAGCCGGGGTGCGGGTGCCGCCCTGCACGATGCCCGTGCCGAGCTTGATCTTCGAGGTCTTGCCGGCCAAGTAGGCGAGCGGCGTGATCCCGTCGTAGCCCCAAGCTTCGGCGGACCAGATCGAGTCGACGCCCATGTCCTCGGCGGCCTGGGCGTAGCGGGCGGCGGAGTCCCAGTCGTCGATATGGTCGCGGTGCAGTCCGATCGAGACCTTCATGAGGGATATCCCTCCAGTGCTTGGATCGCCGCGACCTGCCGCGCGTGGTCCTGATCGTGGACGCGCTGGAAGAGGTACCAGGCGCGCGAGTGGAGCGGGCCGAAGAAGGGGTGTTCGCGCTCGGGCGTGAAGGACGGGGGCTCGGGCAGGCCGTCGATGATGCCGGCGAACTTGACCGAGTCCTCGATCAGCTCGCGGTGCAGCGCGGCCCAGGAGGAATCGACGGGGCGGCGCTCGGGGTCGACAGCGCCGATCTCCTGCGGCGATTCGTCGGGCGCTTCGCCGCGCGAGAGAGCGCGGACCAAGTCCGCGGTGCGGCGCGAGCCGTCGAGCACGTGCAAGGCGACCTCGGCGATGCTCCAGTCGTCCTCGGCCGGCTTGAAGGCGGCCTGCTCCGGCGTCACCCGCGAGATCGAGTCGAGGAACTCGATCCGGCCGGCGACGACGCGGGGCCAGAGTTGTATCCAAGTGCGCGTTTCGCCCTGCGATCGCAGGTAGCTGCTCACGCGCTGCCGTTCGTCATCGGCGATCGGGCGTTGCGGCATGTTCGACTCCTCGCGTGCTCAGCGGCCCTCGAAGACGGGATCGCGCTTCTCGGAGAAGGCGCGGACGCCCTCGCGGAAGTCTTCCGATCGCATCAGCGGGAGCAGCTGCAGGAAGATGTGGTCGACCGCGGCCTCGAACGGCTCGTCCATGCCCATCCGCATCATCCGCTTGGTCGCCTGGACGGAGAGCGGCGCGTTGGCGGCGATCTCGTCGGCCATTTCCATGGCGCGGTCCATCAGTTGCTCGTGGGGGACAACTTGGTTGACTAGGCCCACCTGCTCGGACTCTTCCGCGTCGAGGACGCGGCCGAGGAAGGCGACTTCGGCGGCCTTGGCCCAGCCGAGCAGGCGGGGCAGGACCCAGGTGCCGCCGCTTTCGGGCAGTACCCCGCGGCGGGCGAAGACGGCGCCCATCTTGGCGCGGTCGGAGGCGATGCGGATGTCGGCCAGCAGGGCCATGTCCATGCCGTAGCCGGCGGCGGGGCCGTTGAGCGCGCAGATGACGGGCTTGTCCATTTTCTGGAGGACGACGGGCGGCGCGTTGCGCAGGTCGAAGAAGGAGTAGCCGGGCGCGGTCGAGCCGGTTCCGTTGGCGGACAGGCGCTGCTGCTGGTCGACGAGGTCGAGCCCGGCGCAGAAGCCGCGCCCCGCGCCGGTGAGCACGACGACGCGCACCTCCGAATCGCGGTCGCAGGCGATCAGCTGCTGGGAGAGCGCGTCCAGCATCTCCACGGAGATGGCGTTGAGGCGCTCCGGGCGGTTGAGCGTGATCAGGCCCACGCGCCCACGGCGCTCGTAGAGCACGGAATCGGGCAGCACGGGCGCTTCGGCAGTGGTCATCGGGGTACTCCTAGTTGCAGGCGCAGTCTAAGGCCAGATCCAGGCGATCAACGGCCGCGGCGCGGCGGGCGCTCAAAGGCCGATCGGCCGCCGAACATGTCGAACGACGCCCAACAGGTCCGCTTGAGATACGCGCCCGTCCCCGGGAAGCCGGCTTGAACGACGCGCAGGCCGCGGCCTTCCAGCGTTTCCACTGCCGGAGCGAAGTCGCTGTCGGACGTGACGAGAACGGCTACGTCGTAGCTGCCATCCCATGCCAATCGCATCATGTCCGTCACCATCGCCGTGTCGATGCCCTTCTCGACCTGCGCCCTCTGCGGCGCGCCGCAATTGGGACAAGTCGAAAATCGGTGGCGGCACGCCTTGCATGTCTGCGGGTCCTTCGGCTGCCTCGCCTTGCGGACGACATGCACCCCGGGCTGCAAGTCGAGCCAGTCCATCCATTTCCGAAGCCCCGTGTCCGCCTGTCCCTTCGAGTCCGGGCTGTAGGACACATAGACATGCGTGCCCGTATAGGTGTAGGTCGGCATGCGGCAAACGGCTGCTGCCTGTTCGGTCAGCCAGTCGGGCAATTTGGCCCAATCGAATCCTTCCCAGCGCACGTTGCTCTTCGCCGCCCGCTGCTTCATCGTGATGTCCATGTTCGAATTGTCGACGAACAAGTGGATTCGGTTCAGCTCGCCTTGCCTGCCCGTCGGGTCAGCCTCGACCTCCGGTGCGCGCTCAGACATTGGGCCCTCTCGATCCGTGAAATGCGGCAGATAAATTTCGGGGGCTGCTCTCGCAGCCCCCGGCGCTGGACTACCGCCCGGAATCATCCCCGAAATCGAGCGGGGGCTCACCGGGCGGGCGCTTGAATGCGGGCATCGTACGCCGATCGGCCCGCACTCGTCAATCCCCGAACCGCACCCGTAGGCTAGCCGGCGGCGAAGGTGAACTCGCCGGCGGAGTAGTCGGCGGTGATGGTCGAGCCTTCGGGGAAGTCGCCGGCTAGGAGGCGCTTGCTGAGGGGGTTTTCGATGCGGCGCTGGAAGGCGCGGCGGAGGGGGCGGGCGCCGTAGGCGGGGTCGGCGCCTTCGGCGGCGAGCTGCTTGCGGGCGGCTTCGGTGAGCTCGAGGGCGCGGTCGAGTTCGGCGAGGCGCCCGCGCTCCTCGTTCGCGATCAGGTCGACGATCTGCAGCAGCTCGGGTTCGCGGAGGGGGTTGAACACCACCGTTTCGTCGACTCGGTTGAGGAATTCGGGGCGGAAGAATTCCTTGAGGGCGCGTTCGGCGCGGGTAGTCTGCTCTTCGGCCTCGCGGCTGAAGCCGAGGCCGCTGTTGAGGACGGAGGAGGTGCCGAGGTTGCTGGTCATGATGATCACGGTCTGGCGGAAGTCGACGGTGCGGCCGTGTCCGTCGGTGAGGCGGCCGTCGTCGAGCACTTGCAGGAGGATGTTGAAGACATCGGGGTGCGCCTTTTCGATTTCGTCGAGCAGGATGACGCGGAAGGGGCGGCGGCGGACGGCTTCGGTGAGGCCGCCGGCGTCGTCGTAGCCGACGTAGCCGGGCGGCGCGCCGACGATGCGGCTGACGGTATGGCGCTCCTGGTACTCGGACATGTCGAGGCGGAGCAGCGCGTCTTCGGCATCGAACAGGTACTCGGCGAGGGCCTTGGCCATCTCGGTCTTGCCGACGCCAGTGGGGCCGACGAAGATGAAGGAGCCGATCGGGCGGGAGGGGTCCTTGAGGCCGGCGCGGGCTCGGCGGATCGCGTCGGAGACGGTGGTGATCGCCTGGTCCTGGCCGATCACCCGCTTGCGCAGGTCGTCCTCGATCGCGAGCAGGCGCTGCTCGTCGTCCGCGAGCATGCGGGAAACGGGGATGCCGGTCATTTCACCGACCAGCTCGGCGATGTCGGCCTCGGCCACCGCGCCGCGGGGGGGCGAGGTTTCGACGGCGGCGGCCTTGCGGCCGCGGATCTCGTCCTGGATGGCGAGCAGCTCCTGCTTGACCGCGGCGGCGGTTTCGTAGTCCTCGCGCTGCGCGGCTTCTTCCTGGCGCCGGCGCAGATCGTCGACGCGCGGCTGCAGATCGGAGAGGTCGGCGGAGGAGAGCTGGTTGGCGATCACGAGGCGCGAGCCCGCTTCATCGATCAGGTCGATCGCCTTGTCGGGCAGCCGGCGCTCGGTCAGGTAGCGCTGCGAGAGGCGGACGGCGGCTTCGATGGCGTCCCTGCCGATCGTGATGCCGTGGTGCTGCTCGTAGCGCGGGGCGAGGCCGAGCAGGATTTCGACGGCATCTTCGGCGGAGGGTTCGTCGAGGAAGACCGGGGCGAAGCGGCGCTCGAGCGCGGCGTCTTTTTCGATGTGGCGGCGGTACTCGTCGAGCGTGGTCGCGCCGACGACGCGGAGTTCGCCGCGGGCGAGGGGCGGCTTGAGCATGTTGGCGGCGTCGATCGCGCCCTCGGCCGCGCCGGCGCCGACCACGTTGTGCAGCTCGTCGATGAAGAGGACCACCTCGCCGTCGGCGGAGCGGACCTCCTCGATGACGGAGTTGAGGCGCTCCTCGAACTCGCCGCGGAAGCGGGCGCCTGCGAGCAGCATGCCCATGTCGAGCGCCATGATCCGCTTGCCGGAGAGGTTGGCGGGCACGTCGTCCGCGGCCAGCCGCCGGGCCAGCGCCTCGGCCACGGCGGTCTTGCCGACGCCGGCTTCGCCGATGATCACGGGGTTGTTCTTGGTGCGGCGGTTGAGGATCTGGAGCACGCGGCGGATTTCGAGGTCGCGGCCGATGACCGGGTCGAGCTTGCCGTCGGCGGCCAGGCGGGTGAGATCGACGGCGTACTTCTCCAGCGAGTTGTACTTGGATTCGGCATCCGGGCTGTCGGCGCGGCGGTCGCCGCGGATCGTCTTGAGCGCGGCGTAGATGCGTTCGGGCGCGACGTCGTGATCGCGCAGGACTTGGAGGGCGGGGCCGTCGGGCGCGCCGGCGAGGGCGATCAGGAGGTGCTCGACGCCGATGTACTCGTCGTTGAGCCGGTTGGCCTCGACGTTGGCGCGTTCGAGCAGCGAGTTGATCCGCGGGGTCACGGTCAGCTGGACCACGTCGTAGGCGAGGCTGGGCAGCGCGTCGAGGGCCGCTTCGGCGTCGGACTGGAACTTGTCCAAGTCGAGCTCGAGGGCGGCGAGCAGGGCGCTGGCAAGGTCGTCCCCGCCGCGGGGCAGGCCGGCGATGGCGGCGAGCAGGTGCTCGACGTCCCATTGGGCGTGGCGCTTGCGGCGAACGATCTGCTGGCTTTCGCCGAGCAGCTTCTGGGCCTGCTGGGTGAATCGCTCCTGGCGCATCATGGGGGGCTCCGATCAGAGATCGCGGAAGGGCGGGCGGATCGCCGGGAGGCGTTGGTCGCGGCTGCGCTGGAGGGCGGCTTGGAGGGCCCGATTCTCGGCTTTGAGGCGGTCGATTTCGTCGCGCTGGCGGAGGATGATGTCGGCGCCGGCGAGGTTGACGCCGAGTTCGGTGATGAGGCGGCGGATGGTGCGGACGCGCTCGATGTCGGCGTTGGAGAAGAGGCGGTGGCCGCCGGCGCTGCGGGCGGGGCGGATCAAGCCCTCGCGCTCGTAGGCGCGGAGGGTCTGCTGGTGGATGCCGACGATCTGGGCGGCCATCCGGATCGTGAAGAGGGGGGTGTCGCGGTCACGCATCGGGGGCCTCCAGATCCCGCAGGCGGCGGAACAGATCGAGGTGATCGGGGCCGAGTTCGGCCGGCATGCGCAGGCGGACGGCGACCAGCAGATCGCCGCGGCCGTCCCGCTTGAGCCGCGGCATGCCCTGACCGGCCAGGCGGAAGACGCGGCCGTTCTGGGTGCCTTGGGGGATGCGGAGGGCGACTTGGCCGGTCAGGGTGGGCACGGTGATCTCGCCGCCCAGGGCGGCCGCGTGGACGGGCACCTCGACGTCGCTGCGGAGATCGTCGCCGCGCCGCTCGAAGCGGGGATCGCCGGCGACGTCGACGACGAGGAAGAGGTCGCCGGGCGGGCCGCCGGCGGGGCCCGGGTTGCCCTTGTCGGGCACCTTGACGCGGGTGCCGGCGGCCGCGCCGGCCGGGATCTTCACCTCGAGGCGGCTGAGGCGGGGGCCGTCCTCGCCGGCTGCCCGCTGCGCTTGGATCGACCGGGTGACGCCGTGGAAGGCTTCGGCGAGGCTGATCGTGACGGGGTGCTCGACATCGCGTCCGCGGACAGGGCCGCGATGGCCGCCGAAGATGCCGCCGAACAGGTCGCCGAGGTCGTCCAAGCCGCCGATTCCGCCGAAGCCGGCGGCATCGCCGAACTCGATCCGCGTCCCGCCCGGTCCGCCGAAGCCGGAGAAGCCGCCGCGCTGGCGCTGCATCTCTTCGAGCTGCTCGGCGTGCTCCCACTGGTCGCCCCATTTGTCGTAGGCGGCGCGCTTCTTGTCGTCGCCGAGCACGTCGTGGGCGGCGTTGATCTCCTTGAAGCGGGATTCGGAGGCGGGATCGCCGCCGCTGACGTCGGGGTGGTGCTGGCGCGCGAGGCGGCGGTAGGCGGTGCTGATCTCCTTGGCGGAGGCTGATCGGTCGAGGCCGAGGGTGCGGTAGAGATCCGTTGCCATGATCGTCTCCTTCCCGATTGGCATCATATCACACTAGATTGGATCAAGATTATCTGATTATCTCTCACTTAGGTTTCTTGACAAGAATCGCCATTGCCGGTATGTTCTCCGCGATGCCGCCGGAGATGAACAGACGCAGACGGCGGCGGAAGGAGCCCACGATGACCCGCATGACCAAGATCGCCCGGCGCGACCCGTTCGCGGAGCTGCACGCGCTCGCGGACGCCGCGTTCGGCCAGCGGCCTGGCCGGCGGCCGGCCAACCTGTTCGCCCCGCGGGGGCTGTTCCCCAGCCCGGAGCGGGCGGTGCGCGACCGCGACCGCGGCATCCCGGTCGACCTGTTCGAGACGGAGGACGGGATCGGCCTCGAGTTCTCGCTGCCCGGCTTCAGCGAGGACGAGATCAGCGTGACCGTCGCCGACGGCGTGCTGGCGGTCGCCGCCGAGCGCAAGTCTGGCCCGGCCGAGAGCCCGGACGAATCCGACGGCGGCGCGGCCCCTGAGCGGCGCTACACGCGGCGCGAGATCAGCCGGGTCTCGCTGAAGCGGAGCTTCCGGATCGGCAAGGAGTACGACCCGGAGTCGGCGACCGCGAGCCTGTCCAACGGGGTGCTGGAGCTGACCCTCTCGCGCCTGCCCGAGGCGGAGCCGAAGCAGATCCCGATCTCCGTCGGCCCGGAGGCCTAGGACTTATTCATGCTCTTGCCGCCCGCCGCTTCAGCGTGAACAGGCCCTAGGGCGTCAGATGCCTTGGATCATGCCGCCGTCGATGATGAACTCGGTGCCGTTGCAGTATTCGCTGTCGTCGGAGGCCAGGAAGAGGGCGAGGTTGGCGACCTCTTCGGCTTGGGCGAAGCGGCCGTAGGGGACGCGGCGCATGAGCTGGCCGCCCATGCCCTGCTCGATGGCGGGGAGCTGCTGGAGCATCGGGGTCTCGATCAGGCCGGGGTGGATCGAGTTGACGCGGACGCCGCTGGGGGCGAACTCGGACATCGCCACCTTGGTCATTCCGCGCACGGCCCACTTGCTGGCGCTGTAGGCGACGCTGCCGGCGCCGCCGCGCATGCCGGCGATGGAGGAGATGTTGATGATCGAGCCGGAGCCGGCCGCGGCCATCACGGGGCCGACGTGCTTGAGGCCGAGGAAGACGCCGATCTGGTTGATCTCGATCACCTCGCGGTAGAGCTCGAGCGAGGTGGCGTCGATCGCGGCGTTGCGGTAGATGCCGGCGTTGCTCACGAACGCGTCGATCCTGCCGTGGTCCTCGATCATCTCGCCGACGACGCGCTGCCATTGCGCCTCGTCGGTCACGTCGTGGTGCATGTAGGTGATCGCGGCGACGTCGCCGGCGACGCGCGCGCCGTCGGCGTCGAGCACGTCGGTGATCACGACTCGCGCGCCTTCGGCGGCGAAGAGCCGCGCCTCGGCCTCGCCCTGTCCGCGCGCGCCGCCCGTGATCAGCGCCGTCTTGCCCGCTAGTCGTTCCGCCATGCCGGCCTCCCTTCGCGTTCCCGTGAATTCTAGGGGGGCAGGATCACGTAGGTGCCGTTGCCGCGGCCGATGTGCCTGCCGCCGGCGTCGTAGAGGTCGACGGAGCAGTGGGAGAGCGTGCGGCCACGGCGGATCACTTGGGCGCGGGCGCGGATCATCTCGCCCTCCAGCGGTCGCAGCCAGCGGAATTCGGACTGCGCGGTGATCACCTGCTCGCCTTCGGCCTGCACGGTGCCGAGCGCGCCGCCCATGGCGGAGTCGGCGACGAGCAGCCAGACGCCGCCGTGGACGATGCCGTAGAGGTTGTGCGTTTTCGGGGTGGATTCGAGCGTGATCTCGCACCAGCCGTCTCCGGCGTCGGTGAAGCGGTAGCCGAGCTCCGAGAACAGGGGCACCGCCTGCATCTCGCGCAGCGCGGGATAGCGCTCCAAGGCGGCCGCGGCCGGATCGTCGGGCACGTCAGGCGAGCGCTTTGCGGAGCTCGACGAGGTGTTCTTCGGTGTGATCGGCGCACTCGCGGAAGATGCCCTCCATCGTGACCGGCTGGCCGAGGACGAGGGCCGAGCGCTCCCACTCCTCGTCTCGGATTCCGTCCAGCAGCTGGAGCACCTTGGCGTTGTTTTCGTCGAAGGCGGCGCCGACCGACTGCGGCGTCGCTCCGCCCGCCCGCATCTTGGGGAGCAGGCCAGCGACGGGTTCGAGCAGTGAGAACAGCCAAGCCGGCGGGCCGGAGTTCTTGCCCTGCCGGACGGAGCCGATCGCGCCCACGAAGAAGCCCGGGCCGAAGGCGGTATGCCATGCCAGCTGCCGCACGTTCCAAGAGCTGCCCGGCACCTTGCGCTCGAAGTCCGCGGCGCCGAGGCCGTCGATCAGTTCGTGCAGCTCGGCGGCCTTGCCCTCCAGCAGCTGGCGCAGCTCGTGCTTGATCCCGTCGTTTTCGGCCATGCGGCACCTCCGGGCGCGATCCTATCCGAGCGACTTGCGCAGATCGGCGGCGTGCTCGGAGAAGTGGGCGCGCAGGAAGCCGAACTGGTCGGCGAGGCTGGCTTGGCCGCCGAGCCAGGGGGCGCGGCGCTCCCATTCGTCCTCGCCCACGTCGTCCAGCAGCGCGACCGCGGCTTGATGGCCCTCGTCGTACCAGGCCAACAGGCGCTCGCGGTTCGCTCGGCGCCCGCTCAGTTTGGCGTAAACGTCGAAACCGATGCCCATCATCCGCCAGACGAGCTTGGGCGGATCCATCCCGCGCCCGCTGCGGATGCGCGGAGCCGTTCGGGGGATCCGGTTTTGCAGGAAGGCCAGATGCCAGGCCGTTTGGCGGTTGGTCCACGTGTAGCCGGGCGGGCGGCGCGACAGGTCTTCATCCGTCATTCCGCCGAACAGCTCGCGGTATTCGGCGCGGGATTCGTCCAGCGCGGCGCGCGCCTCTTCCAGCGCTGCCCGGATCGCCTCGGCGTCCGCCATGCCGGCCTCCTAGAGCCCCGCGTACCAGTCGCGGATCGCCTGGCCGATCTCGTGCGGGGAGTCCTCCTGCACGAAGTGGTTGCCGGGCACGGTCACTTCGGTCTGGTTCTTCCAGCTGCGGCAGAACTCGCGCTGCGGGCCGCGCAGGATCGCGCCGGGTTCGGCGTTGATGAAGAGCTTGGGCGTCTCGGTCGCGGCGAGGTACTCGGCGTAGGCGGACGCGATCTCCACCATGTCGGCCGGCTCGCCGCTGATCGGGATTTCGCGCGGCCAGGTCAGGGTCGGGCGGCGGCTCTCGCCGGGTTCGAGGTAGGGTTGGCGGTAGCGCTCCATCTCCTCGTCGGTCAGCCCGCGCAGGACGCTGCCGGGCAGGACGCGCTCGACGAAGATGTTCTTTTCCAGCACCATCTCCTCGCCCGCCTCGGAGCGGAAGCCTTGGAAGACCCGCGCCGCGGCCTCCGGCCACTCTTCCCAGGTGACGGGGCGGACGATCGCCTCCATGTAGGCGATCCCCTTGATCGCTTCGGGGTGCCGCTTGGCCCAGTGGAAGCCGAGCGCGGAGCCCCAGTCGTGGACGACGAAGGTGATGTTCGAGTCCAACCCCATTCCGTCCATCCAGGCGTCGAGCCAGCCGGCGTGGTCGACGAAGCGGTAGGAGCCGCTGGGGGAGGAGCCGGACATGCCCATGCCGATCAGGTCGGGGGCGAGGCAGCGGGCGATGCCGGTGCAGTGGGGGATGATGTTGCGCCAGAGGTAGGAGGAGGTGGGGTTGCCGTGCAGGAAGATGATCGGGGCGCCGTCGGCGGGGCCCTCGTCGACGTAGGCCATCGTGGTTTCGCCGATGGTCAGGCGCTTGCGGGGGAATGCGTCTTGTGCGGAAATTTCGCTGCTCATCCGAGTCTCCAGTTTCGCCGTGCGCGCTGGTCGCGCCGCTGCGAGGATAGGGCGGACGCGGTTAGCATCGCGGCGAAGCGAGGAGGTTGCCATGCCGGTTGCGGGGTTCGACCATGCTGCGGCGCCTGCGGGGGATCCGGAGGCGATCATCGGGTTCTACCGGGGGCTGGGCTTCGCCATCGCGGGGGAGGAGCGCTGGCGGGCGGGGGAGTTCCCGGCGTTCTACGTGGCGGCGGGGGACCAGAAGATCAACTTCCATGCGCCGGAGCTCTGGCAGAACCGGGAGTTCACGCTGAAGGGGCCGACGGCGGTGCCGGGCTGCGGCGATTTCTGCTTCGTCTGGGACGGCACGATTGCGGAGGCGGTGGACGCCATCGCGGCGGCGGGCGGGGAGCTGATCGAGGGCCCGGTCTCGCGCGAGGGAGGGCGGGGCGGCGGGATGACGGAGGGGACGAGCGTCTACACGAGGGATCCGGACGGCAATTTGGTCGAGTTCATCGTCTACGAACAGGGCGGATAGGAGCGGCGCGATGGAGTTCTTCGAGACCCTGCACACGGCGCGGGCGCTGCGGCGCTACAAGCCGGATCCGATTTCGGACGAGGACATCCGGACGATGCTGGAGGCGGCGCACGCGGGGCCGAGCGGCTCGAACCGGCAGGCGCGGCACTGGATCGTCGTGCGCGACCCGGAGCAGAAGCGGCGGCTGGCCGAGCTCAACCGCCGCTTCGTCTCCAAGTACCTGGAACACAACCGCCCGCGGCTCGACGCGGTCGAGCACTACAAGGGCGAGCAGCGCTCGCGCTTCCTCGACGCGGTCGAGCATCAGATGGAGCACATGCACGAGGTGCCGCTGCTGATCATCGCCTGCACGGACATGGAGCGGGACAGTTCCGCCGGGGCGGTCGACGGGATGAAGCCGGGCTCGGCCTTCGGGGCCGGGGTCCAGGCGGCGACGGAGGTCTGGGGATCGGTGCAGAATTTGCTGCTCGCGGCCCGGGCGCTGGGGATCGGCGCGGTGCCGACCACGCTCGCCTTCGGGGATCGCGACGCGGCGCGCGAGGTGCTCGGCCTGCCGCCGCAGATCCTGCCGATGGTGATGGTGCCGATGGGCCACCCGACCGGCCGGCACGGCAAGATCAACCGCCGTTCGCTGGACGAGGTGGTGCATTACGACCGGTTCGGGGAGCAGTCGGGAGGCTGATCATGACGACCGCGAGCGGGCTTCCGCCGATGCCGGCCGGCGTCGGCAAGATGACGATCGCCAAGAGCTTCGAGCTGGATGCGCGGGCGATCACGGCCTTCGCCGCGGGGGTGGACGACTTCAATCCGGCCTACCTCGACGATGCGCGCGAGGGCGGGCTGATCGCGCATCCGGGCATGGTCTTCAGCTGGCAGTGGAACAGCCGGCACGTGCCCGACGAGGCGCTGCCGTTGGAGCTGGTCCGGCGCAGCGTCCACGCTTGGATCGATGTCCGCTTCGCACGCCACCCGCGGGAGGGCGACATCATCACCTGCCAGGGCAGGCAGGTCGCGGTGCGGCAGGTCCGCTCCGGCGTGCTTTCCAGCCAGCGCTTCACGTTCCGCGACAGCGGCGGCGAGGAGATCGCGGTGATGGACACCGGCGGCGTGACCCGCGGCGCGGAACTGGACGGGGACGACCGGATCATCGTCGAGCCGCCGCCGCTGCCGCAGCGCAACGGAGCCGGGGATGAGCCGGTTTGGGCGACCACGTTCGATATTGCGCCGAGCGCGCCGCATTACTACACCGAGTGCGCCGACATCTGGAACCCGATCCATACCGAACGCAAGGTGGCGATGGCGGCGGGCCTGCCCGACATCATCCTGCACGGCAGCGCCAACATCAGCATCGCCCTGCGCGAGATCGTCAACCGCAGCCTCGATGGGAATCCGGCGCGGCTGCAACGCTATGCCTGTCAATTCCGCGCGATGGTCTTCCCCGGCCAGCCGGTCACGGTGCAGGCGCTGGAAGAACGCGAGGAGAATGGCCGCAAGATCATCCATTTCGAGATGCGGAATCACAAGGGCGAAACCGCGGTCGCCAACGGGGTGGCGGTCGCCACATAGCGGGCGCTGCGGGCGCTTACGAGATTCCGGGCTCAGCTTGATTCTTCCGCCGCTTGCACGGTGATCGAGGTATCGCGGCTTGCTTCGTTCAGGGCGATTCGGGCTCACCTCCGCGGACGAGCCATGAACGCGGCAATCTCGCCGTACTGCACCCTGCCGCCCGTGTTCGCGCTGCTCGTCAGCGCATCGAGCTCGTGCTCGATGTCGCAGTCATCGCCCAGCTTGCTCGTCCAGCGTCCGGACGGAAGCTGGCGGGCCGCGTGCTGGACCTGATCGGCGCGGGCGTACAGGGCGATTTTCTCGACGTCGTCCTCCAACGTCCCATCTTCGCAGCGCTCGTACCCCGCGTGCGCGAATGCCGCCATGATGGTCTCAATCGAGTTCTCTCGCGGCAAATCCGGCGGCCAAGTGTCCCAGCGATCGAGCGGATCAACTCTTGCGTGGACGATGCCGAGAGCCCAAGCGATGCAGTTGTACCACTTGTCGGGCTGACTCGTGATTTCGTACGGGGAAGTCCGCAGCGCCGGCATCGCCCGCGCAATTCGCTCGCGGTCGGTCACGTTGCGGGGTGGCGCTCGGCGCCCCATTGCAGCCACGCGAGTTGGGCATCCTGCCGGCTTGCGCAGCTCGAACCTGCGGTCGCGTCCTCGCCCGTGATCTGCTCCAGCGCCTCGATCCAGTGGCCGCGCCCCGCTCGCAGCTCGCGCAGAATCCACGGCACTGCCGGTTTGCCCATCGCAATGATCTCCCGGTACGCCGGATGCGCGAACTTGTCGGCGAGGAACGAATGGAACTGCGTCTCCTCGCGCCACTGTTCGGCGAGCTCGAGGAACCGCTGCTCCAAGCCGGTTGCGCGCTCGGTCTTCGGTGTTGGGATCGCCATGGCTTCCGCCTCCGCGGTCATTCTAGCGGCTGGCAGGCGGGGATGCGGGCCGCTTGAGCCGTCGTGGTCGCGGGCTTGGTCTGGGCTTGACTCCATACTGGTCGGCGCTTAGCCTGCACGCGCTGGCGGAAGCCGGCCGTGGGTCGCGGTCAACACCGTGCCCGATCCACGCACATGACGGCGGAGCGGAGGGAAGGGAGCGGCGATGGGTAGGGCGGCGCTATGTATGCGAGCCGCGGCGCTCTTGGCCGCGGCCGGGATGTTCATCTTCCTCGCAGAGGGCATCTCCGCGGATAACGATATAGCTGAGGCCGTAACCGCTCGTGTCCTGAAACCAACCCAAGCCATGGCAGAAGTACCAGAGGAGTACGACGAACTCTTTGAGATCCAATGGGGAGGAGGGAGTTTGTATCACTTAAAAGCACGGCTTGCTACTATGGGATGTATGCTTAATACAATATGGGTCTATGACGATAATCAATGGTATGGATACAATCAATACAATGTACCTCACTCATTCAATCAAGCATTCATAACTCAATTCAAAGATAGTATACCTGCGGGTACATTGTATGGAGATTGTATTGATATTTGTACTTTTGATGCCGTTGGTGGGGTTGTTATTGAAGGAAGGGAATGTACTACATTTGAAGAACTTGTATATCACGACAAAACGAAAATATCCTCTCCTTCGATACTCTCTATACTTCCTATCCCCATAGAATCTGATACTATTTGCACTGATGATTTTAACCCTATTGTCAAAGAAAAGATATTTTTACTTCTACCTATATTACCCAACACTTGTATTGTGCGACAAATGACTATCAATATACCAAGCATACAAGGCACATTTGGTACAGATGAGTATCTGAATTCGGTGCATTTTGTTATTTTGTGGATTAATTCCCAACGATTTCAAAATGAAAAGGAAGAAGTAAAAGAATCATGGTATGTAGGTGAATGGTATGTAGATGAATTAATGACAGAAGTACACGAACTGTGTCATATTCAACAGAGATATCATCTTACACAACAAGAAACGCCAGGTCCCCGTTTTGCTCCATATAACGGTTGGTATGATAGTAAAGCCAATAGGGATTTTATGAGGATAACAGGATTTACAGAATCAGCAGAAGGGTATTTTCAATTACCTAACAACAGCGTGTTTAAAGAAATATATTCAACAAATCCAATAGAACTTTCTGCTGAACTCTGTGCTCTTTATTTATTAGACAGAATAGGACAAAGGAGTGATTATGATATTGATAGACCCAACTTTAACCTTAATCGTTACCTTACCCCCAAAATCATAGAATGGCTTGAAACGTATATGGTGCTTCCACGCCCCAATGTTGAAGACGAGTAGGCACAGCGGTTGGCAGGGATTGCCGTGTCTTCCTGTGTCGCTCTTCAGCGTTAGTCCAGCGCGTAGCGCTCGATTGCTTCGGGGAGGAGGTTAAGTGTCGACCTATGAAAACTGACGGTGCGGCAATCCCGTGCATCGTTAGCTGAGTAGGAGCTGGTAGTGAGCGCATCTGAGCCCCCGTCGCACTGGAGCGGAACAGGTAAGCATGCAGATCCTGTTAGAGGGCGGAAGCAGTTGAGGCAACGGCGTCAGGCGGGGGTGTGGTTGAAGGCGGCGGATAGGCGGGTGGCGGCTTCTTCTAGGGTTTCTTGGGGGGGCCACGAGTAGGCTAGGCGGAGGGTTTGGGGGTTTTGGGCTGTGTCGTCGCCGGGGTAGAAGCGGTGGCCGGAGGGGAAGAAGAGGGCGTTTTCGGCGGCGTGGTCGCGGATTTGGTCGGCGGTGAGGCCTTGGTGGAGTTGGAGCCAGAGGAAGAAGCCGCCTTGGGGGGGGGTGTAGTCGAAATAGGGTTCGCCGAATTGGGCGAGGGCGGATTGGAGGGTGCGGGACTTGGCGGCGTAGAGGGCGCGCATGTTTTGGACGTGTCGGGGGAAGCCGCCGCGGACGATGTATTCGTGGAGCATGCGGTGGAGGAGCGGGGAGTTGCCCATGTCGAAGCGGGCAGGGAGGAGTGCGTCGATCCATTCGGGGCGGGCCTGGACCCAGCCGACGCGGAGGCCGGTGGCGATGACTTTGGAGAAGGTGCCGATGCTGAAGACGCCCCAGCCGTCGGCGAGGTCGGAGAGCGTGGGGGGCGGGGGGGCGTCGAAGTAGAGCTCGGAGTAGGCGTGGTCTTCGAGGATGAAGATGCCGTTTTCGGCGGCGAGCTGGAGCAGGTCGAGCCGGCGCTGGAGGGTCATGGTGAGGCCGGTGGGGTTGTGGAAGGTGGGCTGGGTGTAGAGGAGCTTGATCGGGCGGTCTTCGGAGCGGGCCCGGGCGATGGCGGCTTGGAGCTGGTCGAGGTTGATGCCTTCGTCGTCGAGGCCGACGCCGCGGACTTCGGCTTGGCGACCGCGGATGGTGCGGAGGGAGCCGGCGAAGGTGGGCGCTTCGGAGAGGACGACGTCGCCGGGGTCGAGGACGGCGGCGCAGACGGCTTCGATTGCGCCGGCAGCGCCGTTGGTCATGAGGAACCAGTCGGCGCCGGGCTTGGAGGGGTGGCGGGAGGCGAAGAACTTGCCGACCTCCTCGCGGAGGGGTTCGTAGCCCTGCGGGCCGCCGTAGACGAGTGCGGCGTCGCCGGGTTCGTCGAGCACGCGCCCGGCGGCGGCGAGGAGCTCTCGGCGCGGCTGGGTTTCGGCGTCGGGGATGCCGCCGCCGAGGGAGATGGGGGGCTTGTCGGTGGTGGGCTGCTTGCCGGAGAGTCCCCAGTCGGTGGCGGTGCCGGCGGTGAGGAAGCGGACGGCTTCGGAGACGAGGTCGGCGGCCGGGCGATCCTGCCAGGCGTCGCGGGCGGTGCGGGCGGCGGCGGCGAAGTCGGCGGTCGGCGCGGGGGATTCGGGGGCGAGGGCCATGGGGTGTCGTCCGTTCGGGCAGCGCTGGCGATTCGGTGACAGGGTACGGGGTGCGGGGCGGTACGATCCGCCCTGAAGGGAAGACGGCATGGCGGACGAGTTGAAGCTGGGCGTGCTGGATCAGATTCCGATCCGATCGGGCGGGACGGCGGCGCAGGCGATCGCGGAGTCGTTCGCGCTGGCGGAGCGGTGCGACGAGCTGGGGTTCACGCGGTACTGGCTGGCGGAGCACCACAACGCGGGATCGCTGGCGTGCGCGGCGCCGGAGATCCTGATTCCGCAGGTGGCGGGGCGGACGAAGCGGATGCGTGTGGGATCGGGCGGGATCATGCTGCCGCACTATTCGAGCCTGAAGGTGGCGGAGAGCTTCCGCACGATCACGACGCAGTTTCCGGGGCGGATCGACTTGGGCATCGGGCGTGCGCCGGGCAGCGACGGACGGACGGCGCGGGCGCTGGTGCACGGGCCGGGTTCGATGGGGGTGGACCGGTTTCCGGAGCAGGTGCTGGACCTGTACGGCTGGCTGGCGGATGATCTGCCGCCGGATCACGAATTCCGCGGGGTGCGCGCGTCGCCGCCGAACGCGCCGATGCCGGATTTGTGGATGCTGGGTTCGTCGCACTACGGCGGGCATGTCGCGGCGGAGCTGGGCTGGCGCTTCTGCTTCGCGCATTTCATCAGCCCGGACGGGGGCGAGGGGGTGGTGCGCAAGTACCTCGACCGCTTCCATCCGTCGCCGGCGGCGGCGGAGCCGCAGGCGAGCCTGGGCGTGTCGGTCACGGTCGCGCCGACCGACGAGGAGGCGGAGCGGCTCTGCTGGAGCCGCTGGTGCTGGCGGATCCAGGGGAATCGGGGGACGCGGGGCGGGATACCGAGCGTGGAGGAGGCGCTGAATTTCGACTACACGCAGCCGGAGCTGGACTACATCGGCTACATGCAGCAGCGGAGCATCCATGGATCGCCGAAGCGGGTGCGGGAACGGCTGGAGGCGATGTCGGAGGAGTACGGGGTGCGGGAGTTCGTGGTGCTGACGATCACCTACGACTTCGGCGCGAGGGTCCGTTCCTACGATCTGCTCGCGGAGGAATTCGGGATCGGAGGGTGAGCCGCCCGCGTTAGGATCACTGCATGGCAGAGGGCGGGTTCGCGTTGATTTTCGACGAGCGGAAGGCCGCGCAGGCCGCGGGGCGGCTGCTCGCGCGGCACGGCAAGCCGATGCCGGAGCGGACGCTGGCCGCGGTGCTGTACCTGCTGGATCGCCGCGGGTTGATCGAGACGGGATGCCCGACCACGGGGGATCGCTGGACGGCCTCGCGCGGCGGGCCGGTGCCGGTTCGGATGTCGGCGCTGATCAACGCGGGGACCCCGCCCGTCGCCTCCGAGTGGCGCGACTACGTCGCCGCGCCGGTGAATCGGGCCGTGTGCTGGGCGGGGCGGGGCGATGCCGGCGCGCTCTCGGAGTACGACTGCGATCTGCTCGACGAACTGCATGATGAGTTCGCGGTCAAGGATGAAGCGGAGATTTGCGACTACATGCGCTCGCTGCCCGAGTGGTGCGATGCCGGCGAGGGCGCGGAAGAGATCGATCCGGTGCGGATCATGCGGGCGGCGGGACTGACCGAACGGGAGATCGAGGGGGCGACGGAGGAGGCTGCGGCGCATGCGTCGCTGACCGCGTTGCTTGAGCGCGCCGCGTTGCAGTACGGAGAATGATCGAACCCGGCGAAACGCTGCTGGGCTTCGATTTCGGGAACCACCTGCACATCTTCGTCAGCCGCGAGACCGCCGATGGCTTGATCGCGCTCGTCAATCTCACCACGCACGGTCGCTCGGCTCGTTGCCGCAGAGGCAGATGCGTCATTGTCGAACCGGATGATCATCCTTGGGTGCAGCGACCGTCTTGCGTGCCGTACCGCTACGCGCTCCTGACGGCGGCGCGGCCGCTGGTTGATGCGAAGCGGCAGCGGAACCTCCGGCAGCACGCGCCGTGCTCCGCGTCGGTGCTGCGGCGCGTGCAGGAAGGGGCGCTGCGGGATCCGGAGACGCCGACTGACGTGGCGGCGGTCGTGCGGGGCATGCTCGGCCGCTGAGCTTAAGCGGCCTTCATTCGAGCGGGTTCGCGGCTTTGATGTTCGTCGCGTCCAGCTGCGGGGCGGCGCGATGGGGGATTGCGCCCCGGTATGGTGGGGGCATGGGGACGGCGATGATCAGGTTCGAGTTCGATGAGCGACGGGCGGCGCAGGCTGCGGCGCATCTGTTGGAGGGGTGCGGCGGCGCGATGCCGTACCTGAAGCTGATCAAGCTGATGTATCTCGCGGAGCGGCGGTCGCTGGCGGATGACGGCTACTCGATCACGGGGGATCGGATCTTCTCGATGCCGAAGGGCCCGGTGCTGAGCCGGACGCTCAACCTGATCAAGGCGCATAATCACGCGTCGGGCGCGGAGTGGCCGAAGTACGTGACGGCTCCGGTCGACTACTCGGTTCGAGGGACGGGCAACGCTTGCCGCGACGGACTGTCGGATTACGACTGCGAGGTGCTCGACGGGGTGATGCGGGAGTTCGGGCATCTGAGCGAGTGGGATCTGGTCGAGCACACCCACGCCCTGCCCGAGTGGCGGGATCCCGCGGGCAGCTCGGCGGAGATCGATCCGGCGGAGATCATGAGGATTGCGGGCCACTCGGAAGACGCGATTTCGGCGGTGGAGGAGCAGCTGGCCGCGGAGAGGTCGTTCAGGGCGAAGTTCGGAGGATGATCGATCCGGGCGAGACGCTCCTCGACTTCGATTTCGGCAACCACCTGTACATCGTGATCAGCATTGAGATTGACGGGGAGCTCGCGGTGGCGAATCTGACCACGCATGGGCGCGAAGAGCGATGCAGGAGGGGAGGTTGCGTGGTTTTCCAGCCGGGCGACCATCGGTGGGTTCGCCGCCCGTCCTGCATTCCGTATCGGCGGGCCCGCATGACTCCCAGCAAGCCGCTGCTGGAAATGAAGCAGGGCGGGACCTTGAGCCAGAGTGCGCCGCTCGCCCCCGATCATCTTCTCAGGGTCCAGCGCGGGGCGCTCGCCGCATCCCGGACGCCACGGCCGGTCCGCGAGGCGGTGCGGCGCACGCTGGGGCTGGGCTGACGGGGCCGCGGACTCGCGGAGGGCTAATCCAGAGGGGCTGCAGCTTGCAACGCCGTTGTTGTGAAGTTGTGGCGGTCCAGCAGTTCCGCCGCTCGTGAGCGCAGCCGCGCGAAACCGTCGTCGGTTCTTGCTTCGAAGACGACGGTGAGGACGGCGGCGGTGTTCGAGGGCCGGATCAGGAGCCAGGCGCTGGGGGCGATCTCGGGGAGGTCGGCGCGGACGCCGTCGATGGTTTGGACGGGGTGTTGGGCTGCGAGCTCGTCGCGGAGGGCGGAGGCGGCTTTGAATTTGCGGTCATCGGGGCAGGGGATTTTGATTTCGGGGGAGGTGCGGACTTTGGGGAAGGCGGCGAGCTCGCTGGGGAGGTGGTGGAGGGCGGCTCGGTTGGCGAGGAGGGCGGCGGTGCGGAGGGCGTCGTCGGTGATGTGCGGGGGGTCATCGACGCGGAGGTAGTAATGGGTGCTGGCTTCGCCGCCGAGGGCGATGTCCTGCTGGGCCATTTGCCGTTTGGCGAGGGAATGGCCGACGCGGCCGAAGATCGGGTTGCCGCCGTGGGCGCGGATGTCGTCGAAGACGGCTTGGGAGGTTTTGACATCGAGGTGGATTTTGGCGGCGGGATGCCGCTCCAAGTGGATGCGGGCGAGGAGGGCGAGGACGGCGTGGGGGTTGGCGCGGCCGTTGGGGAGGACGAGGCCGAGGCGGTCGCCGTCGCCGTCGAAGGCGAAGCCGATCTGCGAGTGCGATTCGGCGACGAAGCGTTCGAGTTCGCGCAGGTCTTCCGCCTCGGCCGGGTCCACGGGTTGCGAACGTTGCGCGGGGTCGAGGTTGATCGCGGCGATGTCCGCACCCAGTGCGGTGAATGCAGCGGGCGCGGTTCTGGAGGCGACCGCTCCGCCCGGGTCGAGGGCGACCCGGAGGGGGGCTTGCAGTGCGTACTGGTCCGCAAGCGACGAGACGTAGCGGGGGAGCGGGTTCCATTCGCGGAGCCGGCCCGGGGCGGTTGCGGCGAGCGGGTCGGCGGCGCGGTTGCCGATTTCGGCGATCTGCTCGGGCAGGAAGGGGAGCGTGTCGGGGCCGATCAGTTTGATTCCGTTCTGGTCGAGCGGGTTGTGTGATGCGGTCACGATCGCGGCGGCGGTGGGCCGCTCCTCGGCTGCGAGCGTCGCGGCCGACCAGTAGGCGAGCGGAGAGGGGGCGTCGCCGATGGCGACGACGTCGCAGCCGGCGGCGCGGATGCCCTCGGTCAGGGCTTCACGGAGGGGCGGCGTGGTTGTTCGCAGGTCTCCGGCGACGACGGTTTGGGACGCGCCCCACTGCTCGCGCAGCATCGCGGCGAATGCCGCGCCGACGGCCCTTGCCAGTTCGGGCGTGATCTCGGCGTTCGCGCCCTCGGCGATGCCGCGGATGTCGTAGGCGCGGAAGACGTGGCCGGGGATCTTCATGTCCTAGATCGTAGGCGCGTTGTTCGAGTCCCTACGCTGATGCGGGCACGGACTGGAGCGGGCGATGCAGGGCGAGGCGGAGCAGGCGGATCGCGAGCGGGCGCTGTTCCGGTTTCTCTCGAAGGCGGCGCGGAAGGGGGAGCTGGCGGACGTGGATGCGGCCGCCGCGAGGCTGGGGGGCGATCTCAGCGATATTGAAGTGAGGGTGATCGCCAAGTCGATGCAGCAGCGCATTGTTGCCGAATACTCGGATGCGCCGCCGCTGCACTTGCTGCTGGCGGCGGTCGACGCGGAGCGGATGGCGGCGATTTCGGCGTACGACTGGGTGCAGGTCGGGATTTACGTCTTCGGGCTGCCGCCGACCAAGACGCGGTCGGGCACGGCGGAGAGCGCGGCACACCGGGCGCTCAAGGAGTGGGCCGCGGCGAATCCGGAGCGGCTGGGCGCGCCTGCCGGGGCGCGGGCGGAGACCGAGGTCTGGTTTCCGTCGGGCGATGAATCCGATGCCGCGTTCAGTTCGGATGACGCGGTGCTGATCGTCGAGGTTCGGCCGGGCCGGCCGGAGGCGCACGAGTTGCGGCGGGCGCTGTTTCAGTGCGTCAAGTACCGCGAGGTGCAGCGGGCCGCGGACCGGGCCGGAGGGCGCGGGCGGGACGTGCGCGCGGCGCTCGTCGTCCCGCGTGGACTGCCGGCCGAACTCCGCGATTTGGCCGCAGCGCTGGCAGTGGAAGTGGTCGAGGACGGGCCTGCTTAGAGCAGCGGCTGAGGGCCGAGGGCGGGCGGCTGTGCCAGTTGCTCGGTTCCGGCGACGTCTGGGTGGGCGGACAGGGCTTCCGCGAGCTGCTCCGCGATGCGGCGGTAGGCGGGCTCGTCGTCGGCCTCGAAGCGGAGGCTCAGGGCGGGGGCGGTGTTGGAGGCGCGGGCGTGCGCCCAGCCGTCGGGGAAGATGATGCGTGCCCCGTCCTCGCGGATGATTTGATGCTTTGCGGCGAAGCGGTCGCCGATGGCGGCGGCGACGGCGGCCTTGCGCGGGTCGGGGCAGGGGAGCCGCAGTTCGGGCGAGATCGGGCGCGGCCGGATTTGCGCCAGTTCTTGGTGGAGCGAGCGGCCGGATCGGGCGAGGTGGCGCAGCAGCGCGCAGGCGGCGTAGACGCCGTCGTCGAGGAAAGGGTAGGGCTCGTTCGGGGCGTAATCGGGGCCGAACATGACGTGGCCGCTGGTTTCGCCGCCGAACTGGATGCCATCGTCGCGCATCCGCCGGCGGAAGAACGAGTATCCGGTCCGCGCCGTCAGCGGTTCGCCGCCTTGCGCCGCGATGTCCTCCGCGATGCTGGTCGACGATTTCGCGTCGATCAGGATGCGTGCGCCGCGGTTGCGGGCGAGGTGGGGGCGGGCGAGCACTGCGGCGATCCAGTCCGCCTCGGGCCGGCGGCCGAGGTGGTCGACCGCGCCGATGCGGTCGCCGTCGCCGTCCCATGCGATTCCCAAGTCGGCCCGCTGGGCGGCGACGAGGCGGGCGAGGGGGCGCATCGTTTCGGCGTCCTGCGGGTCGGCGAGGTGGTTCGGCGCGTCGGGGCGCGGGACGGCGTTGATTGCGGAAACCCGGGCGCCGGCGGCTTGCAGGGCGGGGCCGCCGGTCGGGGAAGTCGCGCCGTTGCCGGGGTCGATCGCCACGTGCAGGCCGTCGGCTGCGCCGGCGAACCGGGCCGCGATCATCTCCAGCCATCGGCCGGTTGCATCCAGCGGCAGGCAGCGTCCCCGGGCGGGCGATGCGGCCTCGCCGGCGCGCGCCACCGCTTGGATGTCATCGGGCAGCAGCGGGCGGGCGCCGGGGGCGATCAGCTTGAAGCCGTTGAATTCTGGCGGGTTGTGGGATGCAGTGACGATCAGGGCGGCCGTGCGCGGACTGATCTCGGATGCGGCCCAAGTCACGACGGGGGTCGGTGCGAGGCCGGCGGCGTGGACATCGAGCCCGGCGGCGCGAATCCCCTCGATTGCGGCTTCGTACAGGGCGGGGGAGGTTGAGCGCGGATCATGGCCTGCTGCGACCGAGTCGGCTCCCTCGCGGAGCAGCCAGTTTGCGAAGCGGTTCCCGATCTTGCGGGCGGCGGCCGCGTCGAGCTGGCCCGGCGCGGTGCCGCGGATGTCGTAGGCGCGGAAGATGGCGGGGTCGAGATCGCGCATTTGCGCCACTCTATGCGGGACTCGTTTGACAGGCCGCCAACGCAATTCGTAGCCTCCGCGATGCGGCAAGCGAGCGAGTGCGCGGATTGACCGCGCGGGGAAGGCGGTCGGGATGCAGGAACGCACGGTCTCGGTGGTGAACGGGAAGTTTTCGGTGGAACTGATGGAGGCGGGCGAGGGGCCGGACCTGCTGTTCATCCACGGCGCGGGCGGGCTGATGTGGGATCCGTTCTTGGAGCAGTTGTCGCAGCGGTACCACGTGATCGCGCCGAAGCTGCCCGGGACGGGCGGGTCGACGGGGGTCGAGTGGCTGATGGACCACCACGACGTGTTCTACTTCTACTGGGATCTGCTGGACGAGCTGGGGGTGGGCGACGCGATCGTGATGGGGCATTCGATGGGCGGGTGGTTCGCGGCGGAGGTGGCGGCGATGCAGCCGTCGCGGGTGTCGAAGCTGGTGCTGATCGCGCCGGTGGGGCTGTGGAACGACGAGTACCCGGTGGCGGACTTCTTCGCGATGCTGCCGAACGAGCTGGTGCCGGCGCTGTTCCACGACGCGGAGCATCCGGCGGCGAAGATGATGACCGCGCCGCCGCCGGAGGATCCGGAGGAGCTGAAGACAGCGTCGGTGGAGCGGGCGAAGAACCTGCAGACGGCGGCGCGGTTCCTGTGGCCGATTCCGGACAAGCGGCTGGCGGAGCGGATCCACCGGGTGACGTCGCCGACGCTGATCTGCTGGGGCGAGTCGGACGGGCTGGTGCCGCCGCGCTACGCGGACGATTTCAACGCGGCGATCGCGGGTTCGCAGGTGGCGAAGTTCGCCAAGTCGGGGCACATGCCGCAGGTTGAGGAGCCGGAGGCGATGCTGGCGGCGGTGGGCGACTTCCTCGGCGGCTGAGCCCGCCCGCATCCACTGCCGGCGTGGACCTCGCGGCGCTGTTCCACCGCTATGCGCAGGTCGATGCCGTCGATCTCGCGTCGCCGCTGTACAGCGAGCTGGGCTACGCGATTTCGGTGGACGAGGAGCTGCTGGCGATGGCGGGGGAGGCGCGGGAGGGGCAGCCGCCGCCGAACATGCTGTGGGCGGCGGTGCAGTACCTGCTGCTGCGCGGGGCGGGGCATCCGCTGGCGGCGCACTATCCGGCCGTCTCGGGCGCGGAGCGGCCGATGGAGCCGGCGGCGGGGCTGTTCAAGGACTTCTGCCGGCTGCACCGGGAGGAGATTGCGGAGCTGATGCGGACGCGGCGGACGCAGACGAACGTGGTGCGGCGCTGCACCTGCCTGCTGCCGGCGTTCTCGATCGTTTCGCGGGAGGCGGGGCGTCCGCTGGCGCTGATCGATCTGGGGACGTCGGCCGGGCTGAACCTCGCGTTCGATCGGTACGGCTACCGGTACACGCGGGGCGGGGCGGAGATCGCGCGTTGGAACGAAGGGGCGCGGGTGCAGCTGGAGGCGGAGCTGCGCGACGGATTCGCGTTGCCGGAATTGCCGTCGGAGCTGCCGATCGCATCCCGAACAGGCGTCGACCTCAACGTGATCGACCTCGCCGACGAGGATGAACTGCTCTGGCTTCGGGCGCTGATCTGGCCCGAGCATGTCGAGCGGCACCAGCGCTTGATCGATGGCGCGGCCGAGCTGGCGGAGAGCGGCGCGCGGCTGGTGCAGGGGGATGCGGCGGAGGCGCTGCCGGAGCTGATCGCCGACGCGCCCGCGGATGCCGCGGCGACGGTGCTTCACACGGTCACCGCGTACCAGTTCCCCGCCGAAGTACTGAAATCGATCGAGGAGACGCTGATCGGAGCGAGTACAACGCGCCCAATTTGGAGGGTCTGGCTCGAGGGGCTGCCGGGCGCCGCCGGCCCGCAGTACGAACTAGCGATCCGCCGCTACCGCGGAGGCGAAGCGGAGACGGAGCGCCTGGCGATGGCGTCCCCGCACGGCTGGTGGATCGCGCCGGCGGAGAATTGAGCGGCAGCCGCGATCACGTTGCCCAAGTGAACTCGTCGGGCGGCATCGGAATTCGCTGAACCCGCCATGCGGCGCGGTCTGCCAGCAAGCGGAAGACCAGGCGCACGCGGAACGCCTCGCCGCGCGAAGGCGCGTTGCGGCCGGCGCGCCAGATCGTCGTCTCAGCGTCGGGGTTGTAGCGGTCTTGGAGGTACTGGTGGGGCACTGCGGCGACCGTGATGGATTCCAACGAGTTCGCTGGCGGCGAGTCGCCGGACGCGGCGTAGTTGTACTTCACGAACAGGGTCGTGGTGAGGAATGAGCCGCGCTCGGCATCGAGGACGGGCAGGACCTCACCGGGCACGTCCACGGCTTCGCCTCGACGGATATGGCGGATTCGCAGCGAGGTTTGGGCGGTCTGCAAGGTCGCCGTCGCCGCGCTTGGGAGTTTTTCGGCCTTCGAGTCGACGAAGAGGGCTTGCCTGACGGCGTAGTCGGGGTGGAAGAGGTATCGGGCGCGCTTGTAATCGATCTTGCCGAAGAGCCGCTGCGGGATGCGGGAGACGCCCATCTGGTCAAGCGCTTCGCGGGTGATGTCTTCGCCGAAATCCTGGGGGAGGTCCGCCTCTGCCGCGAAGATGTTGCGCGCTTCCTCGCGGAAGTCGATCAGGGCTTGGCAGACCAAGCGAAGGGAGGCGCGTTCGATGTCCTCCAGGGCATCGAGATCTTGGCGGAGTCCGGCGGGATCAAGAAACATCGAGGCGTTGCTGGAAGCCGCCGTCGCGCAAGCGCGTTCGGGCGGTCGCGATGGCGGCGGGGTCGCTGTCAATTCCGATGAATCTGCGCTCGAGCTGGGCAGCCGCGAGCGCGGTGGTGCCGCTGCCGAGGAAGCAATCCAGCACCAAGTCGCCTGGCTCGGTGAGGAGCCGGATGAGGCGGCGGGGCAGTTCGACGGGGAACATCGCCTCATGGGAGTCGTTCTGCTGGACTGACGGGAACTGCCAGACGGCCCTCGATCCCCATTCGGTCCATTCGGCATCGGAGAGGCGGCCGCGGTCGACCTTGGTGACGCCGGGCTTCCAGAAGAT
The DNA here is from genome assembly GCA_965205165.1 of Dehalococcoidia bacterium. Lineage (GTDB taxonomy): Bacteria > Chloroflexota > Dehalococcoidia > Bin125 > Bin125 > CBDESM01. The sequence continues at coordinate 1,905,748 of OZ242037.1, read as the reverse complement.
GTAGACGTACTCGAACTCGTCGACGGCGCGGTAGGAGACGCTGGTCCAGCGGCTGTTGGCCCAACAGGGGTCCTTGACCCAGACGCGGCGGTCGTAGGGGTAGAACCCGGCCGACATGGCCCATTCCTCGATCAGTCCGCCGACGATCTTGACGCGGGTTTGCGCGCCATGCTTGCCGCCGCGGGCGTTGTTGCCATTGAGCCGGCGATCGATCGTCTGCTCGCTGCAACCGAGGATCGCGGCGAGCTGGTGGCGGTTCGCATCCGGGTGCTGCCGCATGGTTGCGAGGACGAGCTCGCGGGTGATGCCGCTCCGCCGGGCCGACACCGTTTCGGCTGAGACGCGCGGCATCGTCTCGTCTTGGAAGCAGAGGATGTCGGCGATGTTGATGGCCAGGAAACCGCCCGGCGCGATGATGGGCAGGTGTGCGGAGATCGCGTCGCGCAGGAGCGATTCCCAGTCCGCGTATGCCCAGTCCGCCTCATAGGACTTGCCGACGAAGTAGGGCGGCGACCAGACGCTGAGGGCGACGCTGTCCGGCGCGATTCGGCCGAGCAGGGTTCGGGCATCTCCCTCGTAGAGGGCGTTCGCAGCCAAGGCATCGGGCTGAACCGCCGCTTCAGACGGCTGAAATGCGGGGTCGCTCCGGAGGTGGGCCGGAAGTCGCTCGAAGGTGAAGGATGCCATGATCCCGGCTCCGCAGTTGACGAGTGTCGGCCGCCCTGAAGATAGAACGCAGGTGCGAGAGAATCAATCTCGAGCCTGCTGCGGATCGGCGGTCAGCCTTTGAGGGCTTCCAGGATTTTGCCGAACTGGTCGGGGTCTTCTTCCATGACGTTGGCGCTGTGGAGGAGGGCGCCGGCTCGGGCTTCTTGTTCGAGGCGTTCTACGCATTCGTCGGTGGTGCCGACGAAGCCGAACTGGTGGAGCATTTCTTCGGGGACGGTTTGGGCGGCTGCGCCGGCGCCGCCGTCGTTCCAGGCGACGCGGACGGCGTTGGCTTCGTCTTCGTAGCCCTGGCGGGAGAGCTGGCGGTAGTAGAACTCGCCCATGCGGGCGCAGTAGAAGGCGAGGGTGCCGGCCTGGGCTTGGCGGGCGCGGGCCTGCTGTTCGGGGGTGTTGGCGACGGTGACGCCGCCGGGGGCGCGGACGGTGAAGTCGGCAGGGTCCTTGCCGGCGTCGCGGACCCACTGGTTGACTTGGTCGATTTCGTCCTTGAGGTGATCCATGGGGATCATGATGGGGAGCCAGCCGTCGGCGATTTCGGCGGTCATTTGGACGGACTTGGGGTTGATGGTGGCGAGGTAGACGGGGAGCTGCTTGCGGAAGGTTTCGAAGCGGAGGGTGAAGCCGCGCTGGAGGTTGAAGAGCTTGCCCTCGTGGACGAGTTTTTCGCCGCGGAAGAGGGTCTGCATGATCGAGACGTATTCGCGCATGCGGGTGAAGGCGGGCTGGAAGGGGACGCCGTGGAAGTGCTCGATGACGAGCGGGCCGGAGTTGCCGAGGCCGACGATGACGCGGCCCTCGGAGAGCTCGTCGATGGTGGCGAAGTGCTGCGCGAGGGCGGCGGGGGTGCGGGAGTAGATGTTGACGATGCCGGTGCCGATCTGGATCTGCTTGGTGCGGTCGGCGAGCAGGGCGAGGGTGGTGAAGGCGTCGCGGCCCCAGGCTTCGGCGGCCCAGATCGAGTCGATGCCGACTTCGTCGGCGACTTGGGCGCGCGCGAGGGCGCGGTCGTAGTCGAGCTTGCCCTGCCAGTCGAAACCGATGCCGATGCGTCGAGACATGTTCGCTGCTCCTCCCGGCGCGGTCGCGCCGCTCGGGGTGCAGCCTAATCGCTGCCGCCGCTGCGGCCGTGCCCGCCGCCGGTTTCACCGCCGGCTTCGCGGTCGGAGACGGGGTTGGCTTCGGCGCGGCCGACTTCGGGGCGGTTCGTCCGCACTGGCAGCGAGGTCGGGGATCGATTGTTCGGAGAGCGTTCGCGGCGGGTGCGCGTTCAGTCAGGCGCGGCGGGGCTTTCGGCGAGGGCGTCGTAGGTGCCGATGTGCCAGTGGTTGCCTTCGGGGTCGGCGCAGGTGAAGGCGTGTGAGCCGTAGTCGGCGTCTTCGAGCGGCGCCACGATTTCGGCGCCGGCGGCGACGGCGCGGGCGTGGAGTTGGTCGACCTGTTCGGCGGATTCGGCGGTGAGGTTGGTGCTGCCGACATGGGCCACGTCGTCGACCCACGGGTATTCGGGATCGGCGCCTGTGGAGCCGAGCATGACGAGGCTGCCGCGGAAGGCGAGTTGGGCGTGCTCGATTCGGCCGGCGTCGCCGCGGACGACGAAGTGTTCGCTGAAGCCGAGGTTGGCGCAGAGCCAATCGATGGCGGCGGATGCGTCGTCGTAGCGGAGGGAGGGAATCACGGTTTGGCGGGGAGTAGTCATGTGCCGCTCCTGTTTGTCGGGCTTGGATGGAGGTCAGTCTGACGGGCCGTCCGCGGCGAGGGCGTCGTAGGTGCCGATGTGCCAGTGGTTGCCTTCGGGGTCGACGCAGGTGAAGGCGTGGGAGCCGTAGTCGGTGTCGGTCAGGGGTTGGACGATTTCGGTGCCGGCGACGACGGCGCGGGCGTGGAGTTGGTCGACTTGCTCGGCGGATTCGGCGGTGAGGTTGGTGCTGCCGCGGTGGGCGATCCGGTCCATCGCGGGGAGTTCGGGATGGTTGCCGAGCGAGCCGAGCATGATCAGGGAGCCGCGGAATTCGAGCTCGGCGTGGTGGACGAGGTTGCCGTCGCGGACGGCGAAACGCTCGGTGAAGCCGAGGTTGGCACAGAGCCAGTCGATGGCGGCGGGGGCGTCCTCGTAGCGGAGGGTCGGGGTCACGGTTTGGCGCGCGGCGGTCATGCGGGTGCTCCTTCTCGCAGCAGTTGGGCCAGGTCGGCGGCGCTGAAGACGGGGGCGCTGCATGCGGATCCGCGGCAGACGTAGGCAGCGGGGCGCGGGTGGGCGGGCTTGTCGGCGAGCTGGGGGATTTCGGTTTCGGCATCCGGGGGGCGCTGCATCAGGATCGCCGGCAGGGGCGGGCCGTCCAGCACGGCTCGGCGCATGGCTTGGAACTCGGGGTCGTCCGGATCGCCGATCAGGGCGACGGCGCGGTGCGCCTCCAGCCAGTCGAGCGTGGAGACGAAGTCGCCCATCATCGTGGGGGCTTTTTCCAAGTAGGCGGCGAAGGCGCGGCGCATCGCCTCGATTCGGTCGGCGTAGGCGCCGTCGGCAGTCATCGCGTAGAGCCGGGCGAGTGCGCGGGCGGCGAGGGCGTTGCCGGACGGGGTTGCGCCGTCTTGGGCGGGCTTGCGCTTGGCGACGAGCTGTTCGCCGTCGTTGGCGACGGTGAAGAAAGCGCCGTGCTCCTCGTCCCAGAAGAGCAGGCAGGCCTCTTCGATCAGCGCTCGCGCGCCGGCGAACCAGTGCTCTTCGGCGGTCGCCTCGTAGAGGGAGAGCAGGCCGTCGGCGAGGGCGGCGTAGTCCTCGATGAAGGCGGGCACGGAGGCCTTGCCGGCGGAGTGGATGCGGAGCAGGCGGCCGTTTTCGGTGCAACAGTTGGAGAGGATGAAGGCGGCGGCATCGGCGGCGGCATCGGTGAAGCGGGGCGCGTCCAGCGCTGCGCCGGCCTCGGCCAGGGCGGCGATCGCCATCCCGTTCCAGGCGGTGATGATCTTCGTGTCCGTCGCGGGCGGGATGCGCTTCGCCCGCTCCGCGAGCAGGGCCGTTCTGGCGCGGTCCAGCGAGGCTTCGACGTCCTCGACGGAGCGGCCGAGGAAGCGGGCGGCGTCGGCGGGCTGCTGGCTGAGGTGGAGGATCGACTTGCCCTCGAAGTTGCCGCCGATGTCGACGCCCCAGACGCGGGCGGCGGCCTCCGCGTCGTTCTGATCGAGCAGTTGGAACAGCTCGTCGCGGGTCCAGACGAAGTACTTGCCCTCCTCGCCCTCGGAATCGGCGTCGGTGCTGGCGAAGAACGCGCCGTCGGGCGTCCGCAGTTCCTCCAGCAGGTAGTCGGCCGTGCGCTCCGCGACCTGCGCGAACTGCGGTTCGCCGGTCATCCGATGGGCTGCGAGATAGAGCGGGATCAGCAGGCCGTTGTCGTAGAGCATTTTCTCGAAGTGGGGGACGAGCCAGATGGCGTCGACGGCATAGCGGTGGAAGCCGCCGGCGAGCTGGTCGTGGATGCCGCCCTCGGCCATCTTGCGGAGGGAGAGGGCGAGATGTTCGCGCGCGGCCGGCGCGTCGGCGGCGGAATCGTCGATCGCGTGGGCGAGCATCAGGCGGAGATAGGCGGGCTGGGGGAATTTGGGCGCGCCGCCGAAGCCGCCTTGGGCCGCATCCTTCGATTGCAGCAGGGCGCGCGCCGCCCGCGCCCGGATTTGGGCGGCGGTCTCGGAGGATTCCTCGCCGGCGAGTTCGACGCGCAGGTTGAGGTGCTTTGCCAGCTGCCCGGCCTGTTCCGACACCTGCTCCCGCTGCTCGCGCCAGGCGCGGGAGACGCCGTTGAGCACGTCGGGCCAGCCGGGCATGCCGGTGCGGCCGCGGGGCGGGAAGTAGGTGCCGCCGAAGAAGGGCTCGCCGTCGGGCGTGCAGAACATGTTGAGCGGCCAGCCGCCGTGGCCGTGCATCATCTGGACGGCGTCCATGTAGATCTCGTCGACGTCGGGGCGCTCTTCGCGGTCGACCTTGATGCTGATGACGAGGTCGTTCTGGAGCGCGGCGATGGCGGGGTCCTCGAAGGATTCGCGCTCCATGACGTGGCACCAGTGGCAGGCGGCGTAGCCGATCGAGACGAGGACGGGCTTGTCCTCCGCGCGGGCGCGGGCCCACGCCTCCTCGGACCACGGGTGCCAATCGACGGGGTTGCGGGCATGCTGGAGCAGGTACGGCGAGGTCTCCGCGCCCAGCCGATTCAGCGGTCTCTCGTTATCGGACATGTGCGCAACCTAACAGCGCCGGACGCAGGGGGCGGTCTTAACGGGACGGCAACAGCGGACTGGGCGGCTGCGCATACGATCCGCGTTGATGACGCTGCGACCGCCCCGCGAGACCGAGCTGCGGCGAGCACCGCTGGAGCGCTTGACCGCGCCAATCGGCGATGCGGCCGCCGGGCTGCTGGAGGCGCGGGGGCTGGATCCGCAGTCGGCGGGGCTCAACCTCAGGGTGGTGATGGCGGAGGTGCTGGCCACGTTCGGGCTGGTCTTCTTCTGCGCGGGCGCGGCGCACGTCAACTGGTGGACGACGGCGGCGCTGGGGATGGAGGAGGGGGCGCTGGGCACGCTGGGCGTGGGGCTGGTCAACGGCTTGGCGGTCGCGGTGATGATCTACGCGTTCTGGAGGGCGAGCGGTGCGCAGATGAACCCGGCGGTTTCGCTGGGGCTGTGGCTGGCGGGGAAGCTGGAGGGGCGGCGGCTGCCGATCTACGTCGGCTCGCAGCTGGCAGGGGCGCTGATCGGGGGTTCGGTGCTGCACGGGCTGTTCCGCAATCACACGGGAGAGGGCGAGTCGTGGCTGGGGGCGACGCTGCCGAGCGGGCCGCTGTGGCAGGCGATCGGCTTGGAGATCGTGCTGACGTTCTTCCTCGTCTACTTGGTGTTGCAGCTCGCGGAGCAGGGGCGGAAGGGGCCGATCTTCGCGCTCGCGGTCGGGTTCTACATAGCCGTCGCGGTCACCTTCGGCGCCCATGTCAGCGGCGCGTCGATGAATCCGGCCAGGTCGATCGGCCCCGCGGCCCTGGCCTGGCACTGGGCCGATCATTGGGTGTACTGGGTTGCGCCAGCCGTTGGCGCGGCCATCGCGGCGGGAGTCCACCTGGTGCTGCGGGAACAGGCGCCGGCGGAGGATTAGCGGGGCGCGGGCTTTTCGAGCGGAGTGACGGTGATTTTGCCGGCGCGCTTCATTGCCTGGGCCATGTCGTAGTCGGCTTGGATCGCGTACCAAGTCCTGGCGTTGCCGCCGAAGAGCTTGTCGAGGCGGATGGCCATCTCCTTGGAGATGCCGGCCCGCCCATTGAGGACATCCGAAAGCTGCTTGCGGCTCACTCCGAGGTGCTTGGCCGTCTGAGTGACGGTGAGTCCCAGCGGTTCCATGCAGTCGTATCGGATCGACTCGCCGGGATGGGGGGGGTCTTTCATCGGCATCGCTGGCCTCCGTTCATCGCATCGCCGTCAGTGGTAGTCGACATGTTCCACGTCGGTGGCATGTCCGTTTTCGAAGCGGAACACCACTCGCCAGTTGCCCGTGACGCGGACCGACCACTGTCCGGCGCGGTTTCCCTTGAGGGGTTCGAGATGCCAGCCGTGCACGTTCATGTCTCCGGGTTCGATCGCCTTGTCCAAGCGGTGCAGGATTCGCTTCAGCCTCTTCACTTGGTCTTGAGGAACTCCGCGGGTGCTGTTCTGGTGGTGCAACCGCTCCAGCGACTTGGTTCTGAACCGCTGAATCACTTGTGAAGTGTAACGTGTCGCTGCGCACCGCATCGGCTTGGTTCATTCGGAGCCGATTTGGCGGATGAGATGGATGATTTGGCGGGCGGCGTGATCTATGGGGCGGTGGGAGGCCCAGCGGGAGGCGGCTTGGCGGCGGGGGTGGTGGCGGTTGGTTTGATGCTCGGCGTGGGCGCGGCGGATATGGGCGGACCAGGCTTCGGGGGTTGGGGGGGGCAGCCAGCCGGTGCTCGGGGTGATGATGGCGTTTGCGCCGGCGTGGGGGGCGGCTAGGGCGGGGGCGCCGCTTGCGAGGGCTTGGGCGATGGAGAGGCCGTAAGCCTCGTAGGACGAGGGGGAGGCGAAGAGGTCAGCGGCGGCGAGCAGGTCCCATTTGCGGTCGCCCGAGAGGTAGCCGGTGAAGGTCGGCTGCACGCGGGTCAGGGAAGCGGCTTCGCGCTTCAGCTGTTCGAGATAGGAAGCGCCGCCCATGTAGGCGGGAGCACCGGCGATCGCGACGGCGAGCTGATCGGCAGTCGAGGGGGATTCGCGCTCGATTCGGGCGAGTGCGCGGAGCAGCAGCTCGATCCGTTTTTCGGGGCTGATGCGGGAGAGCGTCGCGATCAGGAAGCGGTTGCGGTCGATGCCGAGCGCGTCCAGCGTTTCGGCGCGCTTGTCGCGGCGCGCCGGGGCGGGGTCTCCGATCACGCCCCAGGGGATCACCCGGGTCCGCTGTTCGATGCCGCTGCCGGGGTAGCAGGCGGCCAGGGCGTCGGCGAGGGGGCGCGAGGGGACGATGCAGGCGTCGGCGAAGCGGGCGGCGGCGGCTTCCTTGCGCCATACCAGGCGGGCGATCTCCGGGGCTGCGGCGGCCAGTCCGAGCCGCTCGGCGATCCGCCAGGCGCGGGCGGCGGCGGGTGCGCCGATCGGCAGGTAGCGGCGGGCGAAGAAGTCGGCGACGACGACGTGGAACAGGGCGATCTGGCGGAAGCCGCGGGAGGCGAGGCGCTCGAACGGGGGGCCCTCGCTGATGTCGTTGGCGATGACGACGGCGTCGCGCGGGTCGAGGTCGTTGAAGTAGCGGTCGAGCGCGGCCTCCCATTCGAGCGCGAAGCGGGCGTAGGCGCGGGCGTTGAGCGAGAGCAGGCGTTCGGGACCGGCCTGCGCGAGGGTCGGCACGGGCAGGGTCTGCCGGCCGGGCGCGCGGGTTTCGCGCCGGCCGGGGGTGAGCAGGGTCACGTCGAACTGCTCGCGCAGGTGCGGGAGCAGGGCTTCGATCACGGCCACGCCGCCGCCGACCGGCGCGGATTCCGCGGAGAGCGCCCCCGTTGCCGCCGTCACGTAGAGCCGCGTCATCGACGCGAGGCTAGGATGCGGGCATGGCCAAGGCGCTGAACTTGGATGGCTTGATCGCGGCGGCGGTGACGCCGTTCACGTCGGGCGGGCGGGAAGTGGATCTCGATTGGGCGGCGGGGCACATTGATTGGATGCGGGGGTTCGGGATCACGGGCGTGCTGGCGCTGGGCACGAACGGGGAAGGGCCCTCCGTCGGCTTGGACGAGCGACGGGGACTGGTTTCGGCGGTCAAGGCTGCTTGCCGCGGGATCGGCGGCGGGCTCGACGTCTTTGCGGGCGCGACCTGCGTCTCGCTGCCGGACACGATCCGGGCGGCGAACGACGCGCTCGAGGCCGGGGCGGATGCGGTCGCGCTGCTGCCGCCGTACTTCTTCAAGGACGTGGATGCGCGGGGGATGGCCGATTGGTTCGGCGCGGTGATCGAATCGCTCCCGGCCGAGGGCCGGGTCGTGCTCTACAACATGCCGGCGCACGCCAAGATCGAGATCGCGGACGAGGTGGTCCGCGCCCTGATCGAGCGTTTTCCCGATCAAGTCGTCGGGATCAAGGATTCATCGGGCGATGCCGATCGCGCGCGGCGCTACCTCGATCTGGTGCCGGAGACCGGGCCGGGCAGCGAGTTCCGGGTGATGGCCGGGTCGGATCGGGCGCACGCGGCGCTCTACGCGGCGGGCTGCGTCGGGGGGGTGAGCGGGCTGGCCAACGCGGTGCCGGCGCTGGTGAAGACGATCCAGTTCGCGCACCGGGAGGGCGGGAAGCCGGAGCGCCCGCAGGCACAGCTGAACGAGCTGCACGCGATCTTGGACGGGTTTCCGCGCTTGGGGGCGCTGAAGCAGCTGATCGCGTTCACGAGCGGGCTGCCGCCGACGCATGCGCGGCCGCCGTACCGCGATCTGACCGGGCCGGAGACCGCGGCGCTGGAGCGGGCGGTCGGGCAGTACCTGCTGGGGGAATCCGCCGCCGGCTAGAAGTGGTTCATGCAGTACTGGGCGTACTGCGCCTTGAACATCGCGTCGGCGGTTTCCAAGTCGCGCGGGTCCGGGGCTTCGATCCGTCCCAGCTTGGCCAGCTCCGTCGCGGAGAGGTGGCCGGTGGCCAGCTGGGCCAAGGCGTAGATGTCCATCGAGAGCTGCGGGGCGGCATCGGTTTCGGAGACATCGGCTCCTTGGCGGGATGCGTCGATCCGCCAAGTGCGCTGGTTCCAGTCGCAGATGTCGTCTTGGATCGCGATGGAGAGGGCCGCTTCCGCGCCGTAGGGCCGGATCTGCAGCGCCCGCTCGACGTCGACGATGCGGGTGAGCAGCCCGTCGTGGACCTTCGTTCGGAGCGTGCGCGGGTCGCGAGCGAAGTAGCGGATCGGGTCGTCGGCGGGGGCGTGGGGGACGATGATCCGCGAGACCAGGTCGTGCGAGGCGAGGGTCTGCCAGAGCGCGGCGTAGGCGGCGGGGGTGAGGGCGGCGTATTCGCGCACCAGCATCAGCTGATCGCGCTGTCCGCCGGAGGCGGCGCGGTAGCCGTAGATCGCCTCCTCGCGGCTGGTGTCGCGGTTGGTGAAGAGCATGTAGCCCAGCGGCTTGCCGTCCTCCTCGTAGAGCAGGGCGCGGATCGGGCCGTCGGCCGCGGCCGGGTCGGCCAGCGGGCCGGCGTCCCAGAGCGCCTGGCCGCGGTGCAGCAGGCCGTTGCGGGGCTCCGCGAACTCGCGGTAGACGTCCTTCAGCACCTGGCCGTCGCCGGGCAGTTCCTTGGCGTCGGCGATGGAGACTTCGCCGGCGGGCTGCGGGTGGTGGATGAAGTTGAGGTCGTGGGGGTCGATCTCGAAGGAGTAGGAAAAGGAGGTGACGGCGTAGCCGAAGCGGTAGTAGATGGCGGCTTGGGAGGCGTAGAGGATGGCCAGGGACTGGCCGCGGTCGCGCTCCTCGGCGAGGGCGCGCTCCATGGCGGCGCGCAGGTAGCCGCGGCGGCGCTTGTTGGGCAGGGTGCCGACGGCGGTGACGCCGGCGACGTGGGCGCGCTCGCCGTTGAAGCGCATGGAGAAGGGCCAGGCGGCGAAGGAGGTCGCCATCGCGCCCTGCTCGAAGACGCAGGTGGTCCATTCGGGTTCGAGCCAGTTGGAGGCGTCGCGCTCGGCGTGGCCGTGTTCGGCGAAGACCATCTGGTTGATGTAGCGGAGCTGGTCCATCTCTTCGCGGTCGGCGGCGCGGACTTCGACGCCTTGGGGCAATGATCGGGGCATGCGGGCTCCAGTCGTTGGCGGGATTCGGGCAGGGATGCCGCGGAAGATGCCGCGGAATGTGACGCGAGCGTAACAATGCGGGCGGAGATCGGGGCGGGCGGGGTGGCGTGCCGGGGGCGGATTGTGCCTATAGTGGGGGCGGCGGCGATGACGGGCGTTCTCGGGATGGACTGGGGCGGCTGCTATGAGGATCCTGATCGCGGACGATGAGCCGCATATCCGCGAGCTGGCCAGGCTCTACCTCTCGCGCGAGGGCTACGAGCTCGACTTCGCACACGATGGGCGCGAGGCGCTCGACAAGGCCCTGCTCTCGCTGCCCGACCTGCTCGTGCTCGACCTGATGATGCCCAAGCTCGACGGCTTCGAGGTCGCCAAGGGGGTGCGGCAGCACTCGGACCTGCCCATCCTCATGCTGACGGTGCGGCGCGAGGACGCCGTCAAGGTCGCGGGGCTGGAGCTGGGCGCGGACGACTACCTGACCAAGCCGTTCAACCCGAAGGAGCTGGTGGCGCGGGTCAAGGCGATCCTGCGCAGGGCGGACGGGATCCGGCGCTCGGGCGCGAGCGTGCGGGCGGGGGGGCTGGCGCTGGACCGGATGCGCAGGGAGGCGTCGCTGGACGGGAGGGAGCTGCGGCTGCGGACGAAGGAGTTCGACCTGCTGTTCGCGCTGGCGCAGAATCTGGACGTGGTGCTGAGCCGGGAGCAGCTGCTGTCGCTGGTCTGGGGGTACACGTTCAGCGGGGAGACGCGGACGGTGGACGTGCACGTGAACCATGTGCGGCAGCACCTGGCGGGGAGCGATCTGGCGATCGAGACGCTGCGAGGGGTGGGGTACAAGCTGACGGTGCGCGGGGAGGCGGGGAGCGGGGCGGGGCAGGCGGCGGAGCCCGCGGGCACCGCGGGGGCGCGCTAGGGCCGCGCCAAGGGCGGCGCGAGGGGTCATCGGGGCTGGATCGGCGGTGGACAGCCCGTTCGACGCGCCGCTGCCGGCTTCGCCGGGGGAGCGGGGCTGGACGGCGCGGCTGCGGCGGACGGCGCGGCGGGCGTCGGGGGCGCGGTCGATCCGGGCGCGGATCTACCTGACGCTGGTGACGACGATCCTGCTGGCGCTGGGCGGGGCGGGGCTGGCGCTGTTCTTCGTGCTGGGGGGCCTGCAGGACGATCTGGACGAGGCGCGGGTGCGGGAGATCGCGACGGCTTGGGGTCCGGCGCTGTTTTCGGGCGGTGCGGAGAGCCGGACGCTGGATACGCTGCTGGTGAATTTCGAGACGGCGGAGCGGCTGACGGGCTCGATCGCGGGCGAGGTGGACGTGGCGGTGCTGGCGCTGTCGGAGGAGGGCGAGGTGCTGCGGGCGTTCGAGCAGGGGGATCGCTTCCTGGGCGAGCGGCTGGCGATCGCGGGGCCGGCCGGCAGCGGGGCGGAGGATTATTCGGAGGGCGAGGCGGAAGCGCCCGGGGGGGAGCGGCTGTGGTACGTGGCGGCGCGGCTGAGCGAGGCGGAAGGGGAGCTGCTGGGCGCGTGCTGCGTGGCGGTCGCGCTGGTGGCGGAGCCGCGGGCGGCGCTGCTGGGGGATTTGTCGGTGCGGCTGGTGCTGGCCGGGCTGGCGGTGGCGGCGTTCGCCTTGGCGGCGGGGTTCGCGGTCTCGCGCTCGATCTACCGGCCGTGCAGCGGGTGGCGGCGGCCTCGCGCAGCATGGCGCGGGGGGCGTCGTCGCAGCGGGTGGAGATCGGGGGGCCGCGGGAAGCGCGGGAGCTGGCCGAGTCGTTCAACCAGATGGCGGAGGAGGTGGAGCGGCAGCAGCGGGCGCTGCGGGATTTCCTGGCCAACGTGTCGCACGACCTGCAGACGCCGTTGACGTCGATCAACGGGTTTTCGCGGGCGTTGATGGATCGGGTGGTGGCTGACGAGGGGGGCAAGGACAACGCCTACCGGATCATCGAAGACGAGTCGCGGCGGCTGCTGCGGCTGGTGGAGGGGCTGCTGGACTTGTCGCGGATCGAGTCGGGCGCGGTCGAGGTGGAGGTGTCGCCGGTGGAGGTGGAGCCGCTGGTGCGGCACGTGTCGGAGCTGTTCGCGCTGCGTGCGGAGGATTTGGAGGTGCGGCTGGAGGTGCTGCCGGAGGAGCCGGTGCCGGAGGTGCTGGGCGATTGGGATCGGCTGGAGCAGGTGCTGGGGAATCTGGTGGACAACGCGCTGAGGCACACGGCGCCGGGGGGCCAGGTGCTGCTGAGCATGCGGAGGGAGAGCGGGACGAGCGTGGGCATCGGGGTGGCGGACACGGGCGTGGGGATACCGGAGGAGGCGATTCCGCACCTGTTCGATCGGTACTACCGGACGGATCGGCCGGGATCGAAGGGGGGGACGGGGCTGGGTTTGGCGATCGCGCGGGAGCTGGTGCGGGCGCAGGGCGGGGAGATCCAGGTGTCGAGCCGGCCGGGCGCGGGGACGACGTTCCGGGTGATCCTGCGCGCGGCTCCGGGCGGGGCCGCGGATCCGGCGGCGCCGGCGGGCGATTGAGAGCGGACGGTGGGTGCGCGGGCGGCGTTGATCGGATGCGCGGCGGCATGCGCGGTGGCGGTCGGCTGCGGCGGCGATGCGGTCGCGCCTGCGCCCGCGGAACCGGAAGAGCAGCAGGTCGTCGAGGAGTTGGAAGAGGATCCGGGGCAGGCGGAAGAGGCGGTGGCGGAGCCGGCCGAGCCGATTTTGTGGGAGGTTCCGATTTCGGCGGCGGATATCGGCGGACATCTGGCCGACTCGCAGTTCGCAGCGGGGCTGCCGGCGCTGCTTTCGGAGCTGCGCGACCCTGTGCTGGCGGCGCTGCCGGCGCGGGCGCTGTACGACGCGGGGGTGGTGCTGAGCCCGAGCGCGACGAGCACGACGAACGAGACGCTGTGGGTCCACGTGATCACGGACGAGAGCGCGGAGGCGGCGTCGGAGTGGGTGCGGTACTTGTCGGAGCGGCCGGCGTCGGCGGCGCTGCAGTTCACGAGTCCGCAGCATGATCTGTTCGACGCGCGCAAGTTGGAGGAGCCGGCAGCGGGCGACGCGTCGGCGACGTTCGAGTTGCTGCGGGGGCATTCGGGCGGGCGCTGGCGGACGACGGTGACGGTGTTCGCGCAGGACACGGCGGTGGTGTTTTTGGTGCTGCCGCGGCGGTCTTCGGCGGGTGCGCTGGCAGAGCCGGAGCCGCCGGGGGCGGTGCTGACGGATTTGGCGGCGGCGGCCGCGCTGGCGAGCGAACGGCTGCGGGAGATGCGCGGGGCGGCGCTGGCCGCGGAGGGAGCGGACGGGGAGTAGGATGGGCGCATGGAACGGGCTGATGCACCCGCCGAGCGGAGCGGCAGGAGCCGGGATTCGGCGAAGATGATGACGCTGGAAGCGCGCGCGCAGCGGGCGGCGGCTTGGCTGGACGCCAATTCGCGGCGGCTGGCCTGGGCCGCGATCGGGGCCGGGGCGGCGGCCGCGGTGCTGCGGCTGACCAGCGGGTTCGACGCGCTGGCGGCGACGCCGTTCCTGGCGGCCGCGGGACTGGCGGGCTTCTGGATCACGCGGGATCGCTCCGACTGGACGACGCTGGCGGCGTACGCGGTGGCGATCGCGTTCTTCACGCAGCTGCGGGACGCGGCGGACGAGACGGGCGTGGCGGTGATGTCGGCCTACGTAATCGATTGGGAGCGCTGGCTGTTCGCGGGGGACGTGCCCTCGGCCTGGCTGCAGGCGCGGGTGCCGGGCTTCGGGGAAGGCGGCTGGCTGTCCTGGCTGTCGGCGTTCATCCACTGGACGTGGTTCTTCTTCCCGCATGCGGTGGTGCTGGCGGCGTATTTCTTCGCGCGGAAGCAGACGCGGCGGGTGGCGATCATCATGGCGGCCACGTTCTACGCGGGGGTGGCGCTGTACTACCTCGCGCCGACGGCGCCGCCGTGGATGGCGGCGGAGCAGGGCTTGATCGGCGGCGTGGTCCGCGAGATGGAGAGCATCGGGCCGATCATCCTGGGGCAGTCGTTCTACGCATGGGCGTTCGAGGCGATGGCGGAGCCGAATCCGACGGCGGCGATGCCGTCGCTGCACTTCGCGGCTTCGTTCGTGGTGGTGATGATCGGCTTGGTGCTGCGGTCGCGGGTGCTGACGGGGATCGCGGCGCTGTATTCGGCGGTGCTGGCGTTTTCGCTGGTCTACTTGGGCGAGCATTACTTCGCGGACGTGATCGCGGGCGGGATCGTGGCGGCGGCGGTGTTCGGTGGAGCGGAGGCGGCGCGCTGGCTGGCGCTGACGCTGCGCTCGCGCTGGGGCGAGGTGGAGCGGGCTTGGAGCGAGGCGTGGCGCGAGGCGCGCGAGGGGATGCGGCGGAAGCCGGGCCGCTTGGGAATGCGGTGATGATTGGGGCGGTCTGGGGCTGAGGCGTTCGCGCGGGCGCGGCGGCTGGCCGGGCACCCCGCGGCGCGGGCGGCGCTGGGGCTGGGGGTGAGCAGCGCGTTCATCGCGCTGTTCCTGCGCAACACGGATTTCGGCGGGGTGGGGCGCGCGTTCATGGAGGCGCGGCTGGAGTGGATCGGGCCGGCGCTGGCGGCCTATTTCGCGGGGGTGGCGATGCGGGCGTGGCGGTGGCGCTACCTGCTGCTGCACCTCAAGGAGATCGCCTGGCCGCGGCTGTTCCCGATCGTGGCGATCGGGTTCGGGGTGAACAACGTGCTGCCGCTGCGGACGGGGGAGCTGGTGCGGGCGCACGTGCTGGCGCAGCGGCACGGGCTGCGGGGGGTGACGGGTTTGTCGACGATCTTCATGACGCGGGTCTACGACGGGCTGATGCTGACGATCTTCCTCGCGGTCGGGGTGTGCGCGAGCGCGGTCGGCGCGTGGGGGATGCCGTTCGCGGGCTGGTGGCTGACGGGGGCGATGGCGTTCCTGGTGTTCGGGATGATCGGGGCGTTCCTGGTGTTCGGGGCGGCGGCGCGGAACTCTGAGGCGGTGGTCGAGCGCGGTCGGCGCTGGCTGCGGCGGCTGCCCGGGATGGCGTCGCGGGAGGCGGGCTGGCTGGAGCCGTTGGTCGCGGGCGCGGGGGCGCAGGCGAACGGGCGGCAGGTGCGCGGCGCGTTGTGGACGAGCCTGGCGGCCTGGGGGCTGGAGGCGCTGATGTACTGGATGGTCGGGAAGGCGTTCGGGCTGGAGCTGCCGTTCGCGGTGTACCTGCTGGTCGCGGCGGCGGCGAATCTGCTGATCACGGCGCCCTCGACCAGCGGCGGGGTGGGGCCGTTCGAGTGGGCGGCGAAGGCGGTGCTGCTGGCGTATCTGCCGGCCTACGGGTTCGCGGGGGCGGAGGAAGCGGCGACGGCCTACGCGGTGGCGCTGCACGGGTTGGTGCTGGTGCCGATCGCGATCGTGGGGCTGGGCTTCCTCTGGCTGTTCCAAGTGCCGCTGCGGGCGCGTCCGGAGGAGGGGGGCGTAGCCTGAGCCGGTCTGAGGGGAAGGAGCGGGCGATGAGCGAGCGGGCGCAGTTGGACGGGCCGCTGGACGGGATCCGGGTGCTGGACCTCTCGCGGCTGGCGCCGGGGCCGTACTGCTCGATGCTGCTGGCGGACATGGGGGCGGAGGTGATCATGATCGAGGAGGCGGGCCGGCCGCGGGGCCGGCGGGCGGCGGAGGCGCAGCCGGGCAAGGATCCGAACGAGGAGCGGCGGCGCTACTCGTCCTACGCGCTGGGGCGCGGGAAGCGGTCGATCGGGCTGAACCTGAAGGACGAGCGGGCGCGGGAGATCTTCTACCGGCTGGCGGAGAACGCCGACGTGGTGCTGGAGGGATTCCGGCCCGGCGTGGTGAAGCGGCTGGGCGTGGATTGGGAGACGCTGCGGGGGCGGAATCCGCGGCTGGTGTACTGCTCGCTGTCCGGGTTCGGGCAGACGGGGCCCTACGCGGCGCATGTGGGTCACGACGTCAACTACATCGCGGCGGCGGGAGCGCTGGGGATGATCGGGGACCCGGACGCGGGCGGGCGGCCGTCGATTCCGGTCAACATCATCGCGGATTTCGCGGGCGGCGGGCTGATGGCGGCGTTCGGGATCGTCTGCGCGCTGCAGGCGCGGGAGCGGACGGGCGAGGGGCAGCAGGTCGACGCGGCGATGACGGACGGGGTGATGTCGTTGATCACGTCGGCCTTGGCCGGGCACGCGGGAGCGGGGGCGGACATGCGGCCGGCGCGGCACCAGCTGAACGGCGGAGCGCCCTACTACGGCGTCTACGAGACGTCGGACGGGCGCTGGTTCTCGGTGGGGGCGATGGAGCCGTACTTCTTCGCGAACCTGTGCGAGGCGCTGGGCTGCGCGGAATTCGCGGGGGATCAGGCGACGGAGGATGCCGGGCGGAAGGCGGAGATGCGGGCGGCGTTCGCGGCGGCGTTCCGGACGCGGCCGGCGGCGGAGTGGGAGCGGATCCTGAACGAGACGGACGTGTGCGCGAAGCCGGTGCTCTCGCTGGCGGAGACGCTGGAGGATCCGCACCACGTGGCGCGGGGGATGGTGGTCGAGGTGCCGACGCCGGAGGGCGGGACGATGCGGCAGGCGGGGGTCGCGCCGAAGCTGTCGGGGACGCCGGGCCGGGTGCGCGGCGGGGCGCCGGTGCGGGGTCAGGATTCGGAGGCGCTGCTGGGGGAGATCGGCATCGCCGCGTCGGAGGCGGCGATGCTGCGGGAGGCGGAGGTAGTCGCGTAGCCGTCGTGCTGCTCGATCGGCCGGGCAATGCAGGAGAAGGGCGAGGCCGGTTCAGCTGGCTCGCCGGAGGCGAGCGGCACCGGGATGTACGACGCCGGCTCGTCCAGGTCGGCGATCGGCGGCTCGGCCCGATGGGCGCGGTTCCAGTTGAGCCAAAGCGCGCCGCCGATCACGACGAGGATGGCCAAGGCGATGCCGTAGGCGACTTGGAGGTTGATGGCGTCGGCGGAGGGGCCGACGACGAGCACGAGCACGGCCATCGAACCGCCGGCGACGAGTTCGAAGACGGAGAGCACGGTGGCGCGCTGATCGGAGCCGACGCGGCGGTTGATGTAGCCGATCGCGATGGGGCGGACGGCGTGGCGGCAGGCGGCGACCACGGCGATGGCGGCGATCACGCCGAGGTGGTCGAAGAGCGCGAGGGCGACGTAGGCAAGCGCGCCGGAGATCATCACGACGGGGAGGGCGGCGCGCTCGCCGAAGCGATCGGCGATCGGCGCGGCGATCATCGAGCCGGCCATGCTGCCGACGAAGATGGGGACGAAGTAGAGGGAGAAGACGAAGCCGTCGAGCAGGCTCTCGGTGGGGCTGATCTCCTTGAGCAGGAGGAAGTACTGGAAGAGGAACTCGGGCAGCTCGAAGATGACCCAGCCCAGCGCGGCGAGCGGGATGATGTAGAGGATGGTGCGGGTGGAGAAGACGAGCCGGACGCCCTTGGCCAAGCCCCCGAAGTAGTCGGCGCGGGGCGAGCGGGCAGCGCCCGGCTGCTCGTCCGAGCCGCCGCCCGGCGCGAGATTGGCGGCGGCGATGTCGGCCTCGGTGCGGGGCGGTTCGCGCAGGAAGAGCGCGATGACGCCGGCGACGGACATCGAGGCCGCGCCGACGAGGATCACGCCCTGGTAGCCGAGCAGGAAGGCGAGCGGGCCGCCGAGCAGGGTGGCGGCGAGCAGCGAGAACGCCATGATCGCCTCGGAGCGGCCCATGGTGCGCTCGAACTCGCGCGTCTTGCGCAGATGGCGGAGCGTGTCGAAGAGCAGCGCCGGGCCGGAGCCGGTGAAGAGGGTGAGGGCGATCGCCATCAGGATGTAGGACACGAGCAGGATGGGGAAGTTGCCGGCGAAGGCGAAGACGAAGGAGGCGATGGTGAAACCGAAGCCGCCGAGTGCGAGGGAGACGCGGCGGCCCCAGCGATCGGCCACCGCGCCCGTGGGGACTTCGGTGAGGATGATCGCGATCCAGAAGACGCCCTCCATGAGCGCGACCTGGGTGAGCGAGAGCCCGCGGGTCTCGATCAGGTAGAGGATCCAGACGGGCAGCCAGATGAAGAAACCGGCCGCGAAGTTGAAGGCGTAGAAGACGGGGATGTTGCGGCGGAAGCGGCCGCGATCGTCCTGCGCCGCTGCGTTCCGCGTCGTGGAGGTCGGTTCGGAGAAGGCCATGCGCCGGGGGGCTCGGGGTCTGGACGCGAAGGATGGGCGGGGGTTCCGCGAGCGCTGATCGTAGCAATGCGGCGGCGCTGTGACGCACCTGCGAGGGCAATCAGCGCTCTGCATCGCAGTTGACAGAACTCGGGCGGGGGCGTTCGGCCCGCCGCCAGAGCAGCCAGAGGGGGAGGCCGAGCGCGGCCATCAGCGCCAGCCCGACGGCGAAGGCGGGGCGGAGGCCGAGCGCGTCCGTCAGCGGCCCGATCAGCAGCACCCGCCCGAACATCAGGAGCGAGGCCGCGAGCGCGAGGACGGACAGCACCGTCGCCCGCTGCGCGGACGGGACGCGGCGGTTGACCAGGCCGTTGGCGAGCGTCCAAGCCGCCGTCGCGCAGGCGGCGGCGAGCGCAAATGCCGCGATCGCGGCGAGATGATCGACGGTTGCCATGACCGCCAGCGCGCCGCATCCGGCCAGGGCCGCGGCGGGCAGCGCCCTCGCCTCGCCGAGCCGGGCGGCCAGCGGCGCGGCGAGCAGGGCGCCGGCCGCGCTGCCCGCCAGCACGGGAACGAACCAAGCGGAGTAGATCGCGCCCGCGGCGAGACCCTCGTCCGGCAGCTGCCCGTGTTCGCGGAGGAACAGCGGGCGCGCCCACTCGGCCATCCGCAGCAGCGCCCAGATCGCGGCCGAGAAGGCGATCAGGCAGAGCAGCGTCCGCCTGCGCAGCACCAGCGACAGGCCCGCCCGCAGCGTCGCGGCGTAGCCGGGGGCGGCCGCGCCGTCGGCCCGGCCGCGGGGCGGCTCGCGCAGCAGCAGCGCGGCCGCTCCGGCGGCGAGCATCGTGCCGCAGTTGACCAGCACCACGCCCTGGTAGCCGATCAGGAAGGCGAGCGGCCCGGCCGCCATGACCGCGGCGAGCTCGACGATCTGCCCGGCCGCCTCGGCGCGGCCCAGCCGCCGCTCGAACTCGCGCTCGCGGCCGAGGGCGCGGAGCGAGTCGTAGAGCAGCGCGGGCCCGCTGCCGGACCAGAGCGCGAGGCCGATTCCCATCAATCCCCAAGCGGCGATCAGCGGGGCGTACGCGCCCGTCAGCCCGAAGGCGAGCGCGCCCGCTGTGTAGACGGCCGCGCCCAACAGCAGAGATGCGCGCCGCCCCCAGCGGTCGGCCACGGCCCCGGCCGGGACCTCGCCGGCGAGCGCGCAGGCGACCAGTGCCGCCTCCAGCCCGGCGATTTCCGTGATCGAGAGGGCCCGCGTCTCCAGCAGGTAGAGCATCCAAACCGGGGCCCAGATGAAGAACCCGCTGATCGCCCGCACGGCGAGGTAGACGGGCAGGTTCCGTTCCAGCGCCGGCCGCGCCGTCATGCGGCGGCGTTCCGCTGGGCGCGGGCCCAGAGCAGGCCGAGCGGGATGCCCGCGCCGCAGAGGACGGCCAGCGCGACGCCATGCGCCGATTGCAGCGGCATGCGGTCGACCAGCGGCACCACGGCGAGGATGACCGTGAACCAGGCCGCGCCCATGGCCAGCTCGAAGACGGAGAGCACGGTCGCCCGTCGCGCCGAGTCGATGCGGCGGTTGATGTAGCCGTAAGCGATCGGCCGGGCCGCGGAGCGGGACGCCTCCGCGGCGGCGACCGCGGCGACAAGGGCGAGGCGGTCGCTTGCGGCGATCGCGAAGTAGGCGGCCAGCCCGATCGCGATCGCGGCCGGCAGTGCGCGGCCGTCGCCGAGCCGTGCGGCCAGCGGCGCGGCCAGCAGCGAGCCGATCAGGCCGCCCGCGGTCAGCGGGATCCACCAAGCGGAGAAGAGCGCGCCGTCGGCGAGCCCCTCGTCGGGCAGGATGCCGTGGTCGTGGAGGAACAGTTGGAAGAGGTGTCCGGGCAGTTCGAGCACGGCCAGCGAGATCGAGGCGAAGCAGATCAGCCAGAGGATCGGCCGCCGCCGCAGGGCGATGGCGATGCCCTCGCGCAGGATGGCGAGGTAGCGCTGGCGCGGGCGGGCGGCCGCGTCGTCCCCGCGCGGCGGTTCGCGCAGCAGCAGCGCGACGCAGCCGCCGGCGATCAAGGTGAAGGATCCGGCCAGCACGACGCCTTGGAGACCGACGGCGGAGGCCAGCGGCCCGGCGAGCATGATCGCGGCCAGCGCCGAGGCCTGCGTGCCCGCTTCGGCGCGGCCCAAATGCCGCTCGTAGCGAGCCTCTTCACCGCCCGCCCGCAGGGTGTCGTAGAGCAGCGCCGGCGCGGCCCCGGTCACGAGCGACCAGGACAGGCCCATTGCGGCGAAGGAGAGGACGAGCAGGGGAAAGGAAGCGGCGAGGCCGAAGAGCAGCGCCGCGCCGCCGTAGCCGAACCAGCCCAAGGCCAGCGACGCACGCCGCCCCCAGCGGTCGGCCACCGCGCCGGTCGGCACTTCCCCCGCGATCACGGCGACCGAGAGTGCCGCCTCCATCGCCGCGACCTGGCCCAGCGACAGCCCGCGGCTTTCGGTCAGATAGAGGATCCAAACCGGCGCCCAGATGAAGAAGCCGGTGACGACTTGGAGGGCGTAGAAGACCGCGATGTTGCGGGAGAGGCTTCGTTCCAAGCGGACCGGTCCTCGGATCAACCGCCCCACTGCATCCTCGCCGGCTCGTTACGGGTCCGGAGCACGTCCAAGCCGGGATGCCGCGTCCAGCTGATCTTGGCATTGCCGCGGCAGAACGGCTCCAGCGGCGGCCCGGCGATCGGGCGCCGCCTCATCGAAGCCCAGCGGCGGGGGTGCTTCGCCGGGGTCGGCCGGAGCTTGCGGGCCACGATCAGGCCTTCGTCCAGCGGCGCGGCAAGCAGCTCGCCGCCGAGCTGGGCGGCGGCTGAGTGCAGGAACGCCCGATCTGCGCCTTCGCCGATCATCGCGATGCCGATCCCGCCCTCTTGCAGGAAGGGGAGCAGCAGTTCCAGGACGATTTCGGGCTTTGCGGCGGCGCGGGTGACTGCGACGGCGAAATGCTCGCGGAGGGCGCCGTGGGCTGCGGTTTCGGCGCGTTCTTCGACCGCCTGGATTTGCGGGGCGTCCAAGAGCGCGGGCATCCGGCGGAGGAAATCGGCGGCGCGCTTCCTCGAGTCGAGCAGGGCCGCGGGGCGGGGCGCTTCGGACAGGGCGATCGGGAGACCGGGCGCGCCGTTGCCGCTGCCCACGTCGATCATCGGGCCTTCGGGGATCTCGATCTCATCGCGCACCAGCCGCCAGGCCGCAAGGGGCTCGGCTACGTGCTTCGCCACGGCGGCTTCGGCATCCGTTGCGGCGGTCAGGTTTGCCGGCTGGTCGAGCAGCGCGTCGAGCCAGGCGGCCAGGCGCGCGGCCAGGAGTTCCCGTTCCGCACCGGGCGGTGCGCCGGGCAGCTCCGCGTCGATGCGGGCGCGCAGATTTCCGCGTTCGGTTCCCATGCGCCAAGCGTATGCAATGCGCCCGCTCGCCATAACGCGGGGGGCGCCGCGGTGCGGGTAGAATGGGGGCAGGATCAGCAGCGGGGCGTGCGGCCCCGCCGGGCGCGTGCGCGTCCCCGCGGGGGGCGGCGCGGGATTGCGGAGCGCGAGCGATGGCAGAGACGGCAGTAGTCGAAGCGACGGCCGAGGAGATCATCGAAGAGGCGGCGCCCGCGGGCGCCGACGAGGACATCGTCGAGGGGGCGGCGGGCGGCTTCGAAGACGGGGCGGTGCGCGTGGGCGAGGCGGTGCTGGACTACTTCGACTGGTGCGAGGAGCGTTCGGCGGTGCGGCGGAAGCGGGGGCTGGAGCCGGAGGAGCTGAGCCGCGAGGCGCGGGTGGCGGTCACCCAGTTCGTCTCGTACGTGACCCCGAGCGTGCCGATCGGGGAGCTGACGCCGCATCAGATGACGGCCTACCAGGAGGTGGTCGGCTCGAACGCGACGGATGTGCTGGAGCGGCTGCAGCCGGTCAAGGACTTCCTGCGCTTCTGCTGGAAGGAGCGGTCGCTGACGGACACGAACCTGGGCAACAACATCCGCATCCGGCGGGCGCAGCCGGGCAAGCGGCAGGCGCAGGCGGTGCATGAGGCAGGGGTGCGGTTCGACGTCACGGAAGAGGGCTTGAAGAAGATGAACGCCGATCTGGAGCAGCTGCAGGCGGAGATGCCTCGGGCGGTGCAGGCGGTGGCGCAGGCGCGGGAGGACAAGGACATCCGCGAGAACGCGCCGCTGGAGGCGGCCCGCGAGTACCAAGAGCGGCTGAAGGGGCGGATCGACGAGCTGGAGTACCAGATCGCGCACGCTGTGGTGACGGAGGGGGTGGCGACGGGGCGCGCGCACGTCGGCAGCACCGTGAAGGTGGCGCTGCTGGACCGCGAGCCGGAGCGGATCGAGGAGTACACTCTGGTCGGCCCGACGGAGGTCGACGCCGCCGCCCGCCGGATCTCGATCGAGAGCCCGATGGGCCGGGGACTGTTCGACAAATCCGCCGGTTCGCAAGTCGTAATCGAAGCGCCGCGCGGCACCATCCGCTTCCGCGTGGTCGCCGTGGAGGGCTAGCTCCGCACGCATCCAGCAGCCGTTCCGGCGCGTTCCGCGCCCGCCGAGAGGTGACCCAATGTCCGACCTGCCCGACATCGAGTTCACGATCACCAAGGACCAGCTCGACACGGGGCTGCGCGGCTACCCGGTCGGCACGCTCGGCACGAGCTACGTGGACCCGCAGGAGGGGGTCTCCTACGTCGGCTACCCGATCGCCGAGCTGGCCCACATGCCGGCGGAGGACATCATCCACCTGCTCTTCCGCAAGCGGCTGCCCACGGACGAGGAGCGGAACGGCGTGGCGGAGGACATCGCCCGCCGCTCCGACGTGCCCGAATCCGTCTTCGACGCGATCCGCGCCTTCCCGCCGGGGGCGCACCCGATGGACCAGTTCGTGGCCGCGATCCAGATCTTGGGGATGGCCGGCAAGACGGGGGATTACGAAGAGGACGCGCTCAACCTGATCGCCCGCATTCCGGCCGTGCTGGCGGCGATTTTCCGGCTGCGCGAGGGCTGGGGCCCGCTGATCGAGTCGGAGCCGGAGCGCGGCTACGTGGCCAATTTCGTCAACATGCTGGGCATGCCCGATGCCGATCCGGCGGCGCTGACCCGCCTGCTCTCGGTCTACTACGTGCTGCACGCGGACCACGGCGGGGGCAACCTCTCGACCTTCACCGGCCGCGCGGTGGCGAGCGGGCTGGCCGACATGTACCAGTCGATGGTCTCGGCGATGAACGGGCTGGCCGGACCGCGCCACGGGATGGCCAACCAGGACTGCTTCAAGATGGTGCGCGAGATCAACTCGCCCGACGTGGCGGAGGCGGAGGCGATCCTGCGCAAGCGGATGGCGGACGGCGGGCTGATCTTCGGCTTCGGCCACGCGGTGCTGCGGGAGGAGGACCCGCGGGCGAAGGTGCAGCTGGCGCTGGGCGAGGAGCTCTGCCCGGACGCGCACTGGTTCCGGGTGGTGAAGGCGGTGCGCGAGGCCGGCACCACGGTGCTCAAGGAGAACCCCAAGGTCTCGAACCCCTACCCCAACGTCGATCTGGTCTCCGGCAGCCTGGTCCACGCGCTGGGCTTCACGGATCCGGACTACTACACGACGCTGTTCGGGTGGTCGCGGATTGCGGGGATCGGGGCGCAGATCGTGGACGAGCGGCTGCACGCGCGCAACGGCAGGGGGGTGGCGATCTACCGCCCGCGCTACATCCCGGTCGGCCAGGAGCCCCGCTCCGTCGGCGCGAATTGACCCGGTTCCTGTTGAGCGAGTCCCCGCGATGGTGAACACTGCGCAGAGCAGCCCAGCGCGAACGAGGAGCGCGTCCATCGATGCCCACGACTGAGGCAGCACGGGCCACCCGCGGCGCCGTCCTCCAGCAGATCCTGGAGGCGCGCTACGCCTACCCGAACGGCGAGTTCCCCGACCGCGAGGCGGCGATGAATTTCCCGACCCGTCAGATGGGCGTGCAGGTGAAGGGCCGCGGCTGGCTGTATCCGGACATCGTGGTGACGGACGAGCCGGGCCATTTCGTGGCGCTGGCCGGGGATCTCGCGCTGGCCCACGAGGTGACGAACGAGGTGGCGGTGGAGCGCTGGGCGCCGTTGGCCAAGGCGGCGCCGCTGGTGCTCTACGTGCCGATGGGGCAGGCGGCGCTGGCGCAGCGGCTGCTGCGGATGCACGGGATCCGGCCGCACAAGCTGATGATCTGGCGGCAGCGCCCGGCCGCCTTCGGGATCGAGATCGAGGAGGCCTACCTGGGGCCGGATCTGTTCAAGCCGATCGCGGCGCTGCTGCCCAACGCGCTGAAGCCGATGTCCTACCGGCCGGAGCGGGCCGGGGTCTTCCAGCACTACCTGCAGCCGCTGCCCGGCTCCCGCGTCGGCGACGTGCCGACGGAGGCGCTGCCCGCGCCGGAGCCGCCGGCCGTGCTGGCGCTGCCGTCCGGCGAGCCGGAGCATGGGGAGGCGGGCCACGAGGGGGCGGAGCACGACGACCATTCGACGCACCTGCCGCCGCCCAGCTTGGCTCCGCTGCTGTTCGCCGCGGGGCTGATCGTGACGGGGCTGGGCGCGATCTTCCCGGGCGAGCTGCTGGGCGTCGGGATCGCCCTGATCGGGGTTTCGGCGCTGCGCTGGTTCACCGAGGACATGAGCTACTACGAGGCCGGCGGGCCAGCTGAATTCCGCCAGAATCCGCTCGAGGTGATGCCGGGTGCGCCGCCGGTGCCGCCGGGCATTCACATGCCGCCGCCGAGCCTCTCGCCGATCATCTTCGCGCTCGGCCTGATCCTCACGGGGCTGGGCGCGGTCTTCCCGGCCGAGCTGCTCGGCGCGGGCATCACCCTGATCGTTTATGGCGGCGCAGGCTGGTTCTTCGAGGACATCAAGGCGTTCGAGGAACCGGCGCATGAGGAGCACCATGATCACGGCGAAGCGCCGTCGCTGACGGCGACTGAAGAAGGCGCAGGTTAGGGGCGGCCATGGCGGGACGAGCGGCAGGGAACCTCCGGATGGCGCTGGCGCGATCGCGGATCGCCCGGCTCACGGCGATCTTCGCCGTCGCATGGGCGGTCTTCGCCGGCCTCGCGCTGGGCGGCGCGTCCTTGGTTCCGGGCGCGTTCGCGCAGGTCTCGCTGCCGCCCGCGGTGAGCGAGCAGGGAGAAGACATCCGCATCCTCTTCTTCGTCGTACTCGGCATCGGGGTCGCCGTCTTCGTGATCGTCGAGGCGATGATCCTCTGGGTCGTCTTCCGCTACCGGCGCAAGTCGGCAGACGAATTCCCGACCCAGGTGGCGCACAACAACTTGGCGGAGTTCCTCTGGACGGCGATTCCGCTGGTGATCGTGGTGGCGCTGTTCTTCGGCTCGCTGGCGGTGCTCGAGGACATCCAATCCGCGGCCGACGAGGGCGAGGAGTACGTCGAGGTCGACGTGCTGGGGCGCCAATGGGCCTGGGCCTTCAACTACGCGACGCCGCTGGGCGCGACCTTGTCCGAATCCCTCTCCAACAACCCGGAAGAGGACCAGATCCGCATCTCCGATCCGTCGCTCGTGGTCAACTTCATGACCCTCAAGATGGGGGTAGAGCACATGCGCGTCACCGGCCGGGAGGGTGACGTGATCACGGTCCAGCGCGCGGTGAACGGGACGGTGCCGATCTCGCACCGCCGCGGTGAGGCGATCATGCGCGTGTTCAACGGCACGGACACGATTGTCGAGAACCGGCTGCAAGCGGCCGAGAACACGCCGGTCGTGACGGTTCCCGTGGGCACCACGATCCGCTTCAACATCGCCAGCGCGGACGTGCTGCACGCCTTCTACACGCCGCAGTTCCTGTACAAGCTCGACGCGGTGCCGGGGCGGGTGCAGACGATGTGGGTCAACGTGACCGAGGCCGGCGAATACGCGAGCCAGTGCGCGGAATTCTGCGGCCGCGACCACTCGCGGATGATCTTCACGGTCCGCGCCCTTCCGCGCGCCGGTTATGACGCTTGGCTGGTCGAGGAGACGCCGGCCGCGCCCGAGCCGGTCGAGGGCGACTTCGGCGGCGAGGAAGAAGCGCCGGTGGAAGAAGGCGCGGTCGGCAACCCGGTCAACGGGCAGGGGCTCTTCTTCGAACTCGGCTGCAACTCCTGCCACGGCGACATCGGCGAGGGCGGGGTCGGCCCGACCATCGCCCAAACGGTCGTGCCGTACGAGCGGGTGATCCAGCAGTACCGCGAGCCGCTGGAGATAATGTTGCCGTTCACGCCCGAGCAGGTCAGCGACGAGGGGATCGCCGACATCTACGCCTGGCTGCAGACTCAGCCGCGCCCGCCGGAGGACGAGGTGTTCCCCAGCAAGCTCGCCGAGCTGATCGAGGCCGGCGGATAGCGGGGCGGCCCGCGGACCGCACGGAGGAGGAGCGAGATGGCAACCATCGCAGGAGCCCAGGCCGCCCCCTATGCGGGCGCCGGCGCTTGGCGCTGGATCCTCGAGTGGCTGACCACGGTCGACCACAAGAAGATCGGGATCATGTACCTCTGGACGGCCGCGGCCTTCGGCTTGGTCGGCATGGCCTTCTCGCTCGTGCTCCGCACCGAACTGGCCGAAACCGGCACGTTGATCTCGGCCGAGACCTACAACCAGATCTTCACGATGCACGGCAGCATCATGATCTTCCTCTTCCTGCTGCCGGTCGGCGCGGCGTTCATGAACTACTCGATGCCGCTGCAGATCGGCGCGCTGGACATGGCGTTCCCGCGGATCAACGCGCTGTCCTACTGGATTTTCCTCTTCGGGGGCGTGATGCTGGCGCTCTCCTTCGCGGTGGACGGCGGCTCGGCCTCGGCCGGCTGGACGGCGTACCCGCCGATCACGCTGGACAGCGGGCCCAACGCGGAGCCGCCCGGCGCGGGGATGGACATGTGGCTGATCGGGGTGATCCTGCTGGGGCAGGCCTCGATCTTCGGCTCGGTCAATTTCCTCGTCACGATCTTCAAGATGCGGGCGCCGGGGATGACGATGTGGCGGCTGCCGCTGTTCACGTGGACGACGCTGGTGACGGGGCTGCTGATCCTGCTGTCGACGCCGGTGCTGGCGGCGGCGCTGGTGCTGGGCTTCATCGACCGCAACGGGGCGGAGGGGGCGATCTTCGAGCCGAGCCAAGGCGGGCAGCCGCTGCTCTGGCAGAACCTGTTCTGGTTCTACTCGCACCCGGCCGTCTACATCATGATCCTGCCGGCGATGGGGATCGTGTCGGACGTGTTCGGGGTGTTCACGCGGCGGCCGGTGTTCGGCTACCGCTCGATGGTGCTGGCCTTGGTCGGGATCGGGCTGCTCGGCTTCATCGTCTGGGCGCACCACATGTTCACCACGGGCGGCGTCTTCCTGCCGTTCTTCATGGGCGCGACGTTCCTGATCGCGGTGCCCACGGGGGTGAAGATGTTCAACTGGATCGCGACAATGTGGCGCGGGTCCAACGTCTTCCCGACGGCGATGCTGTTCAGCGTGGGCTTCCTGATGCTGTTCCTGATCGGAGGCATCACGGGGGTCTTCCACGCGGCGGTGCCGGTCGATTTCGCGCTGCACGACACCTATTTCGTGGTGGGGCACTTCCACTACACGATGTCGATCGCGGCGACGTTCGGGTTCATCGCGGGCTGCTACTACTGGTTCCCGAAGATGTTCGGGAAGTTCCTCAACGAGGGGCTGGGCAAGCTGCATTTCTGGCTGCTGTTCATCGGGGTGAACGTGATCTTCTTCACCCAGCTGCTGCTGGGGCTGGACGGGATGCCGCGGCGGATCAACGACTACGCGGCCAACCCGGGCTGGGAGCTGATGAACACGATCACGACGATCGGCGCGTTCGTGTCGGCGGTGGCGATGCTGATCTTCCTGTTCAACATCTTCTACTCGCTGAAGTGGGGCGAGCGGGCGTCGGACGACCCGTGGGAGGGGACGACGCTGGAGTGGGCGACGAGTTCGCCGCCGCCGGCGCACAATTTCGATTCGCTGCCGGAGATCCGCTCGGAGCGGCCGCTGTTCGACATCCGCTTCGCCAAGCAGCTGGCGGAGCTGGAGGCGGAGGGCGGCGGGCACGGCCCGGCCCGCGGCGGAGGCGGGGCGACGCGCCCGGCCGCGCAGGCGAAGGTGGAGGACTAGACCATGGCGTCCGCAGCGCTCGCCGCGCCCACCAAGCGCGTCCACCCGGTCCGCAGCTTCCTCGTCGGCGAGGAGCCGATGACGACGGGGCTGTGGGGGATCATCTTCTTCATCTTCTCCGAGATCATGTTCTTCGCGGGGCTGATCGCGGCGATGCTGGCGCTGCACAGCGACACGCTGTTCTGGGAGCCGACCAACGGCGGGGAGCGGCTGCACGGGGACGAGCTGCGGCCGATCCTGTTCACGGTGCTGCTGGTCTCGACCTCGATCCCGATGCAGATCGCGGCGTTCTCGATCCGCAAGGGCAACCGCCGGGCGATGCTCTGGTCGATGGGCATCGTGATCGTGATCGGGGTCGCCTTCCTGATCAACCAGGGCTTCGAGTGGTCGGAGGCCGAGTTCGGGATCTCCGACGGGTCCTACGCCGCGATGTTCTACGCCCTGACCGGCTTCCACGGGGCGCACGTCGCGGGCGGGCTGCTGTTCATCTTCGCGCAGTTCGTGCGGGGGCTGCTGGGGCATTTCGACGCCAAGCGGAACACGGCGATCGAGGCGGCCACGCTCTACTGGCACTTCGTGGGGTTCGTCTGGCTGCTCGCCGTCTTCCCGCTCGTCTTCTTCCTCAGCTGAGCGGCGCTGCGCGGGCGGCGATCGCATCCGCCGTGATCCGGCGCGCCGCGGCCCTCGCCGCCGTCGTCCTCGCGCTCCTTCCCGCTGCCGCGCTGGCCCACGACGGGAGCGCGGCGGAATCGGGCGAACTCGGCACGGTGCTGGCGACTTGGAGCCTCGACGCGCCGGGGCTGGCGCTGGCCGTCGTCGCGGGGGCGTTGTACCTCTGGGCCTACCTGCGGCTGCGGCGGGATTCGCCCGATTTCAGGTTTCCGCGCTGGCACGCCTGGTGCTTCGGCGCGGGCTGGGTGCTGCTGATCCTCGGACTCGCTTCGCCGATCGACGCCTACAGCGACGACCTCTTCTGGGTGCACATGCTGCAGCACGTGCTGATCACGATGGTGATCGCGCCGCTGATGCTGCTGGGCGCGCCGGCGACGCTGGCGCTGCGCGCCGCCTCGCCGCGGGTGCGGCGGGACTACCTCGTGCCGCTGCTGGAGAGCCGCCTGGTCCGCGTGCTCACCTTCCCGCCGGTGGCCGCCGCGATCTTCTTCGGCGGGGTCTGGCTCTGGCACCTGCCGGCCGCCTACGACGCCGCGATTGCCAGCGAGGCGCTGCATTTCCTCGAGCACGGCATTTTCCTGCTCGGCGCGGTGCTGTTCTGGTGGATGATCGTGGGCGTCGACGCTTCTCGCCTGCGGCCCGCCCATGTCTGGCGCGCCGCGCTGCTGGTCGTCGCCATCCTCCAGAACATCGGGCTGGGCCTGATCCTCACCAACATCGGCGAAGCGGCGTACGACACGTACGTGCAGGCCGCGGCGGCGCGGGAGTGGGGCCCGGACGCGCTGACCGACCAGCGGATCGGGGCCGGCATCATGTGGGTGCCCGGTTCGATGATGTTCGCCATCTCGGTCGTCGCCACGATCTACTTCTGGGCCGAGCACGAGGCAGTCAAGGGCAGGCGCGGCGACCGCGTGCGCGAGATGCAGCGCCGCATCCACGGCGACGACTACTTCCAGCCCGAGCTGCCGGGCCGCGATCGGGCGGCCGGCGGCGGGTGAACGGCGCGGTTGGCGATACGCTTGTCCATTGGGAGGACGGCGGCGGCATGGACATGATCCGCATTTGGCAAGCGCGGCTGATGGTGCACGGCGACGTCATGCTCGAGCCGGGGTTCTTCGGGCGTTTCGCGGGCTGGATGATCGCGGTGATGCTGCCGCTCGTCTTCATCGGGATCTTCACGCTGCCGGTGAGCGTGTCGACCGAGCTGATCGCGCTGGTGCCGATGGCGATCGGGATGGCGTTCGGCGCCGCGATGGCGCTGCGCTGGGCGGCCGGCGAGATCGATCGGCGCGAGGAGGAGGCGGGCGGCGAATGACCCGCTTCCAGTGGTCCGGCGCGGCGCTGCTCCTGCTCCTGCTCGGCCTCGTCGCGCTCGGCGGCACCGTGCGGGTGACGGGCTCCGGCTTGGCCTGCCCCGATTGGCCCTTCTGCCACGGCGGGATCATCCCGCCGGCCGACATCTACCGCGCCGCCGGCTGGGAGGACCACCAAGTCTGGCTCGAGTGGTCGCACCGCCTCGCCGCCGCGCTGATCGGGCTGGCCGTGGCGGTCTATGCGCTGATCGCGTGGCTGCGGCACCGCAAGCGGCGCTGGGTCGCGGTTCCGGCGGTGGCGGCGATACCGATGCTGGCCCTGCAAGGCGGCCTGGGCGCGCTGACGGTGACGGAGCGGCTCGAGCCGATCGTGGTGACCGCGCACTTGGCGACGGCGATGATGATCATCCTGCTCGTCGCCGCTTCCTGGCTGGGCACGTTCCGGGCCGAGCGCGGGGATCCGGACGGCGGGGCCGGCGTGCTCGCGCGCTGGGCGCTGGGCAGCGCCGTGCTCGTCTACCTGCTGATCGTGGTCGGCTCCTACGTGACCCATACCGACGCCGGCTACTACTGCGGGAACCAGTGGCCGCTCTGCAACGGCCAGCTCTGGCCCGACGGGCGGCTCGCCCAATGGCACATGATGCACCGCCTGCTCGCCGCCCTCGCCGCCGCCGGCGTCTTCGCCGTCGCGGTCATGGCCATGCAAGTCAGGCCGCGCTCCCGCCCGCTGATCCGGGCCGCGCACGGGGCGGCGGCGCTGATCGTGCTCCAGATCCTGCTGGGCGCGGCGACGATGTGGACGGGCCTCGACGAATGGGCGCGGGTGGCGCACCTCGCCGGCGGCGCGGCGATGTGGACGGCGGCCGGCGCGGCGGCGGTCCTGGCGGCGCAGCGGGCGGGCTGGATTTCGTTCGGCGAGGCGCCGACCCGGGTGCGGAGCGCGGCCGGCGAGGTACCGGGGGCGGGATCATGACCAGCGGGCCGGCCAAGCTGCGGCCCGCGAACGGGGCGATCGGCGCGCCCGCCGCCGCGCTCTCCGGATTCGGGCGGGCCCGGGCCGCGGCCCGGGCGCTCGCGGAGCTGACCAAGCCGGGCATCATCGGGCTGCTGCTGGTGACAACCGCGCCGACGATGGTG
The DNA here is from genome assembly GCA_965205165.1 of Dehalococcoidia bacterium. GTDB lineage: Bacteria > Chloroflexota > Dehalococcoidia > Bin125 > Bin125 > CBDESM01. The sequence continues at coordinate 1,874,324 of OZ242037.1, read as the reverse complement.
CTGGCCGCGGACGGCTGGCCGGGCTTGGACCTGATCCTGCTGACCTTGCTGGGCGGCATGCTCACGGCCGGGGGCGCGAACGCGCTGAACCAGTGGTATGACCGCGATATCGACGCGGTGATGGCGCGGACGCGGGGCCGACCGCTGCCGATGCAGGCGCTGCCGCCGAACGCGGCGCTGGCCTGGGGCGCGGCGCTGGTCGCCGCGGGGGGCGTCCAAATCGCGCTGACGGTGAACCTGCTCTCCGCGGGGCTGGCCCTCGCGGCGGCGGCGTTCTACGTGTTCGCCTACACGATCTGGCTGAAGCGGCGCACGCCGCAGAACATCGTGATCGGCGGCGCGGCCGGCGCGGTTCCGCCGCTGGTCGGCTGGGCCGCGGTCACGGGCGACGTCTCGTGGACCGCGGTGCTGCTGTTCGCGGTGATCTTCCTCTGGACCCCGCCGCACTTCTGGGCGCTCTCGCTCAAGTACCGCGATGAGTACGCGGAGGCGGGCGTGCCGATGCTGCCGGTGGCGGCGGGCGAGGCGGAGACGCGGAAGCAGATACTCGTCTACGCCGTGATCCTCGTGGCCGTTTCGCTGATCGGCCCGGCGGCGGGGCATCTGGGCTGGTGCTACGAGGCGACCGCGGCCGTTGCGGGGGCGGCCTTCATCTGGTTCGCCTGGCGCTTGTACGCCGGCAAGGACGCGCCGATGCGCGTGTTCTTCGCGTCGATCGCCTATTTGGCGATCATCTTCGCCGCGGTCGGGCTGGACGTGCTGGTCTAGCGGAGGGCGTCGGCGGCTTCGGCAAGTTCGGCATCGGTCGCGACGGCTTGGATGCGCGCCCGCACGACGCCGCCGGCGTCCACGAAGAAGAAGATCGGCTCGCTCTCGATCTGCCAAGCGGCTACGGCGGCGTCGAATTTCGGCTGGAGTTCCGCGCCGCGGTGCGGCGGGAAGGGTTCGACGTGGATCGCTGCGATGCCGGCGGCGAGCCGTTTCAGCTGTTCGAGCGCGCGGGCGCAGGTCGGCCGGCCGGCGCAGCGGGCCGGGGTCGCGAACAGGATCACGAACGGCTCGTTGTCGATCAGCTGCGCGGCGGAGCGCTCGTAGAGGCCGGCCAGCGGCTGCTCATCTGCGGTGAGCCGTTCGATTTCGGCGTCGGCGGTCGAAGGCGTGGCCGCGCGGGGGGCCGGTTCGCCGACGCCGGGGCCGTTGGGCCGCGTGAAGACGCTGAAACTGAGGCGCGGGCTGGTCTGCGCGGTGCCGTCCGCGAACGCGGCCGTGACGGCGAGCGCCCAATCGCCGGGACGATCGAGCGGCGCGCCGCGGGCGATGAAGTAGTCCGCGCCCGCGAACTCGACGCGCTCGACGACCTCCGCGTCGGCGCGGAAGCGGACGCCGCCTTCGGTCGGCTCGAAGAAGCGGGCGCGGAACCGCACGTCGGCGGTGAAGTCGGGCCGCCGATCGCGGTCGAGCAGCGTGAAGACAATGATGTCGTCGCCGACGGCGGGCTTGTGCGTTTCGATCACGGGGACGAACGGGGCGTCGGACGTCTCGATCACGTCGGGCGCGTCTCCGCCGCAGGCGGCGGCGGAGACGGCGGCGGAGACGGCGCAGGCAGCGATCGCGGCGAGCAGGCGCATGGTCAGGCGGCCGGGGCGCGGCGCAGGCCGGCGAAGAGCAGCAGCGCGGAGAGGACGGAGACGACGGGCGCGCTGATGGCCGGGCCGATCAGGAAGGAATCGTCGCGGGCGTAGACGGCGTATTGGATCAGGTCGACGAAATAGGTCAGCGGGTTGGCGTAGTGGATCGCGTCGAGCCAGGCGGGCGCGTCGTCGAACGGGAAGAATGCGCCGGAGAGGAAGAAGAGCGGGAACAGGGCGAGGTTCATGATCAGGTGGAAGCCCTGCATCGTGCGGATGCGGACGGCGACGAGCAGGGCGAAGCCGTTGAGCGCCAGGTTGAGCGCGATGATCGCCGCGGCGGCGGTCGCGAACCCGCCGAGCCAGCCGAACTGCCAGCCGAGCTTGATGCCGGGAATGACGGCGACCAGGGCCAGCACCAGCACGGCTTGGAGCGAGCCGATCGCGACCGCGCCGACGGTTTTGCCGAACAGGATCGCGAACGCGGAGCGGGGAGCGGCGAACAGCGCCCGCAGCACGCCCGACTCGCGGTCGCGGTAGAACGAGGCGCTGGAAAAGGTGGAAGCGAAGAGCGCGGTCATCGCCGCCATGCCGGGGGCGAGAAAGGAGGTGTAGTCCCCGTCGGCGATCGCCGGGGAGTTCGGGCCGAGCCCGCTGGAGACGCCGGCGCCGAGCACCGCCAGCAGCATCAGCGGGAAGAGCAGCGACGAGTACAGCTGCGAGCGGGAGCGCGCGACCGCCCGCAGCTCCCGCGCCGCGAGCGCGCCGACGGCCGCCGCGGCGCTCACGGCTCCGCCTCCCGCTCCAGCGGCGAGCCGGCGAGGTGGAACCAGGCGTCGGCGAGGCTCGATTGGCGGATGCGGACGCCGCCGATCGCGCCGCCGTGCCGCTCGAAGACGGCCGGCAGGAACGCGGCGGCGGAGTCGACCGTCGCGTGCAGTTCGGGCGGCGAGAGCCGGACCGCTCCGACGCCGGGCCAGCCGGCGATCGCTTCCGCGAGATCCGGAGTGCAGGCGGGCCAGTCGAGCATGACCGATTCGCTGCGCAGGCCCGCCGTCAGCGCCGCCGGCGCGTCGAGCGCGAGCATCCGGCCGTCGAGGATGAAGCCGGCGCGGTCGGCCAGCGCTTCGGCTTCCTCGACGTTGTTGGTGGCGAGCAGGATCGCCGCTCCCGCGTCCCGGGCCTCGCGCAGGCGCTGCCAGACGGCGCGGGAGGAATCGAGGTCGAGGCCGAGCGACGGCTCGTCGAGGATGATCAAATCGGGGCGGTGGAGCAGCGCCCGCTGGACGTCGAGGCGCCTGCGCAGGCCGCCCGACAGCGCGCCGCAGAGGTCTCCGGCGCGGTCGGCCAGCCCGGCCTGTTCGAGCGCCGCGCCGATGCGGGCCCGGCGTTCCGCCCGCGGCACCTCGTGGAGCACGGCGAAGAGGTCGAGCATCTCGCCGACGCGCATCAGATCATCCACCGCCGCGTCTTGGAAGACGACCCCGATGCGCCGGCGGGCCGCTGCATCGGGCACGTTTCCGAAGAGGGCGGCGCTGCCGGAATCGGGGAGGATCTCGCCCGCGGCGAGGCGCAGGATGGTCGTCTTGCCGGCCCCGTTGGGCCCGATCAGCGCGACGATCTCGCCCGCGTCGATCCGCAGATCGACGCCCTGCACGCCGCGGCCGCCGGGATGTTCGTAGCTCGCGTCGCGGAGCGCCAAGGGCGGATGCGGGGCGATGTCGGACACATGCGGAGTCTATTGGCGGCGGGGTCTGCGATACCCTGATGCGCGGAAGCGAGCGGGAGGACGACGGTGGGCGCGTTGCGCATCTGCTTGGCCCAGATCAACGCGACCGTGGGCGATCTCGCGGGAAACACCGGGCGGATCATCGCGCAGATCGAGCGGGCGGAGGCGCTGGGCGCCGACTTGGTCGCGTTTCCGGAGCTGGCGATCACGGGCTACCCGCCGGAAGACTTGGTGCTGCGGCGCAGCTTCGTGATGGACAATCTCGAGGCGCTCGATCGGGTGCGCGGGGCGACGGCGGGGAAGCACGTGACGGCCGTCGCCGGCTTCGTCGATTCCGGGCTCGACATCCACAATGCCGCCGCGGTGCTGCACGACGGCGAGCTGCACGGGGTGTACCGCAAGCGGTTCCTGCCCAACTACGGGGTGTTCGACGAGGCGCGGACGTTCCGGCCGGGCGAGGGCGTGCAGCTCTTCGAGATCGCCGGCGCGCGGGTCGGCGTCACCATCTGCGAGGACATCTGGTACTCCTCCGGGCCGATGCAGGACCAGTGCCTGGCCGGCGCGGAGCTGATCGTCAACATCAACGGCTCGCCCTTCCACGCCGGCAAGTCCCGCTTCCGCGAACAGATGCTCGCCACCCGCGCCGCGGACAACCTGGTGCTCACCGCGTACTGCAACCTCGTCGGCGGCCAGGACGCGCTCGTCTTCGACGGGGGCAGCGCCGTGTTCGGGCCGGACGGGGCGCTGCTGGGGCGAGCCGGGGCGTTTGCGGAAGAGCTGCTCGCGGTCGACGTGGACGTCGAGGCGGTGCGGCAGGCGCGGCTGCACGATCCGCGGCTGCGGCGGATGGCCGCGGTCGACGCGGAGTTGGCCCGCGTCTCGAAGCCGTCGCCGGTTGCCCGCAGGCCGATCTCTGCGCCCATGGCGGCTGAAAAGCCGGACTTGCAGGAGGTGTACGAGGCCTTGGTCCTGGGTACCCGCGATTACGTGCGCAAGACGGGTTTCCAGGATGTCGTGATCGCGCTTTCGGGCGGCATCGATTCAACGCTCACCGCCGTCATCGCGGTCGAGGCGCTGGGCGCGGAGCATGTGCGGGGGATCGGCATGCCCTCGCGCTACTCCTCCGAAGGCAGCGTCGCCGATGCCCGCGCGCTTGCCGAAAACCTCGGCATCCGCTTGGACATCATGCCGATCGAGGACGCGTTCCAAGCGCACTTGGCGACGCTGGCCCCGCTCTTCGAGGGGCTCGCGCCCGACGTGACCGAGGAGAACTTGCAGGCCCGCGTGCGCGGGGTGCTGATGATGGCCGTGAGCAACAAGCTCGGCGCGCTGGTCCTCACCACCTCGAACAAGTCCGAATCGGCGACCGGCTACGCCACGCTCTACGGCGACATGAGCGGCGGCCTCGCCGTCATCCAGGACGTCCCCAAGCTGATGGTCTACGAGCTCTCCCTCTACGCCAACGAGCGCGCCGGCCGCGAGGTCGTCCCCGTCTCCGTGATCGAGAAGCCGCCTTCGGCGGAGCTGCGCCCGGACCAGCTGGACGAAGAATCGCTGATGCCCTACGAGCGGCTCGACCCGATCTTGCAGGCCTTCGTCGAGGAGGATCGCTCGCTCGGGGAGATCGCGGCGATGGGCTTCCCGGAGGAGGACGTGAGGCGCGTGATGTCGCTGGTCACCGGCGCCGAGTACAAGCGGCGCCAAGCCGCGCCCGGGCTGCGCATCACCCCGCGCGCCTTCGGCAAGGATCGCCGCTTCCCGATCGCCAACCGCTACCGCGGGTTCTGAGCCCGTGGACGAACCGATCCTCGCCCTCGCCCGCCGCATCGGGGATCGCGAGCGCCATCGCGACGAGGCGGTGCGCGGCGTCGCGGTCGCCGGCGATTACGCGGCCGGCCGGGCCTGGGAAGCATCGATCCTGCAGATCGTGCTCTTCCGCCACGCCGACTCCGGCCCCGTCGAGCGGGGCGCGCTGCGGGAAGAGGACGGCGTCCGCCTCGCGGTGGACCGGCTGCCGATCGGGCTGCTCACGGGGCCGGACGGCCTGCCCGGAGACGCGGCGCTGACCGAGATGCTGGCGTCGCTCGAACTGCTGCGCGTCACGGACGCGGCGCTGCGGGAGGTGCTGCTGCTCGTCCGCGATCGCCATCACTCGGCGGACGGGCGCGCCGGGCGGTTCGAGCGGTGCATCCGCGCCGCGCAGGTGGCGCTGGACGATTTCGGGTCGACGGGCCTCGCCGTCCAGGCGATGGAAGCCGCGGGGCTGCACGCGGCCCGCGCACTGGCGGCGAGGATGGGCGAGCCGCACGACGGCCCGCGCCTGCCCAGGCGCTTGCGTGCTTGGGGCCGGGTGCTGAAGCAGCCCGGGTTGGCGGCCGCGTTCGCATCGGCGGTCGGCACCGACGGGCGGACGCCGGAGTCGGCGCGGGTCGCGCTGGCCAGCCTGCGTTCGCTCGCGGAGGCGCACTTGGACGCGAGGGTGCCGGAGGCCGGCGCGGCGCTGCTGCCGCGGATCGAGCGCATCTGCGAACCGGCGCTGGCAGGGGCGGAGGCGCTGGAATCGAGCGGCGACGCGGCCGGCGCGGTTTGGGCGCTGATGCATGGCGCGCTGGAACTGGATCGCCTGATCGACGCGGCGTCGCCCTGGCGCGAACGCGCCGACTACCGTGCGCGGGCGGAGGCGATGTTCGGGATGCCCGACTTGGGGGCGGGGAGGGCCTTCGCGCGGATGGCGCGGGACGCGGGTTCCTGACGCCGCCGTCGCTCAGCGGGGCGGCAGCAGGATCTCCGGGTCGACGTACCAGTCGTAGTGCTTGATCTCGAAGTGCAGGTGCGGGCCGGTGCTGTTGCCGGTGTTGCCCAGGAGGCCCACGATTTGGCCGCGGCGGACCTGCTCGCCGAGCCGCACGTTCCACTGCGAGAGATGCGCGAGCACCGAGCTGAAGCCGTGCTGGTGCTGGATCTGCACGTAGTAGCCCAAGCCGGTGCCGGGGTTGCCGCCGGCGAAGGTGACGATCCCGTCCGCCGGGGCGTAGATCGCCGTGCCCGCATCGTCCGCGACGTCGACCCCGCGATGCCGCCACGAGCAGTCCCACGTACGGCAGATGCCGAAGCCGTCGGAGTCCTCGCCGCCGTCGATGGGCCAATGGAAGACCGGGATCGGGATCGGCACCAGCAGCCGCTGGCCGGGCACGATGACTTCGTCGACGAGCCGGGCGCCGTTGGTGTGGGTGATGTCCCCCACGTCGACGCCGTGCCGCTCGGCGAGGCCGTACAGGGTGTCGCCGGCCGCGACGGTGATCAGCTTGCCCGGCGTCGCCGGAACGATCAGCTCGGCACCGCGCTGGACCCACTGGTCGGGGCGGAGCGACGGGTTGTTGTCGAGCAGCGTTTGCGGGAGCGTTCCCAATTCGGCCGCGACGTACTGCACGAGGTCGGCTTCGGCCACGGTGCGGCGGGAAACGCCGCCGGTGACGGCATCGGTGGCGATTTCGGGCTGCGAGTTGACCGCCAGCGCGAGGCGGATTTCCATCCCGATCGAGAGCGCGTTGCCTTGGATGCCCGGGTTGAGCGCGCGGATCTGTTCGACGGTCAGGCCGTGGCGTCCGGCGATGGCGTAGAGGGTGTCGCCGCTGACGACGGTGTGGGTCGGCACCGATGCCGCCGCCGTCGCCGCCGGGGCCGAGCCGGCTGAGACGATCAGGCGGTCGCCGACATCGATGAAGTCGCCGGCCAGTTGCGGGTTCAGCGCCCGCAGCTGTTCGAGGGTGAGGTTGTGCCGCGCGGCGATGCGCCCCAGCACGTCGCCGGACGCGACGACGTACGTGCGCGGCGGCGTCGGCGCGGGAGTTGCGGCTGCTGCGGCGGCCGGCCGGCTGACGTCGAGCTGCTGGCCGATGTCGATGTGATCCCCGTCCAAGCCGGGATTGAGGGAGCGCAGCTGGAGCAGGGTGAGGCCGTAGCGGGCGGCGATGCCGCTCAGCGTTTCGCGCGCGGCCACCACGTGGGTGCGCGGCACGGCCGGCGCAGTCGGCGCGGCCGCGGTCCTCGCGGGAGCGATGGTCGCTGGCGCAGATGCGGCGTAGGGGATGTAGACGACGTCGCCCGGCTGGAGGTTTTGGGGATCGAGATGCGCGTTGAGCTCGACCATCGAGTCCAGATCGATGCCGAAGCGGAGGCCGATGTGGAACATCGTGTCGCCCGGCCGCACAGCGACTCCGCGCGCCGGGCGCGGCACGAGGATCGTCTCGCCGACGCTGATGACGTCGAGGTTCAGGCCCGGGTTCTGGGTGCGGATCGCCGAAAGCGAGGTGTCGAACTCGACAGCGATGCCGGTCGCGGTGTCGCCCGGCTGCACGGTGTAGCGGAAGACCTGCACCGGCGCGGACTCGTCCGGTTCGGCAGTCGCTGCCGGCGCCGTGGCGGCCGGGCGGGCGACGGCGCCGCGCACGGCGACGACCTGCCCGATCGCGAGGCGGTTCGGGTCGAGCGACGGGTTGAGATCCTGCAGCCGCTCGACGGTCGTGTCGTGGCGCTCGGCGATGCCGGAGAGGGTGTCGCCGTCCTGCACCGTGTAGGTCGCGCCGCTGGATGCGGTCGCGGCGGCCTGCGTCGCGGGCAGCTGGATGACCTGTCCGGGCTGGATGTCGTCGGGCGAGGCGAGGCCGCCGTTGGCGCGGAGCAGCGCTTCGTATTCGAGGCCGAGGCGTTCGGCGATGCCGGAGAGGGTGTCGCCGTCCTGCACCGTGTAGGTGTCGGCGTGGACTGTCGCGATTGCGGCCGCGGCGAAGATCGCGGCTGCCAGCGCGACGAGCAGCAGGCGGCCAAGTTGGAGCGCGGCGGACCGCGGGAGATGGATCATTGCGGGGTTCGCGTCTCAATCCGCATCGGGGAGGGATCGCGGGACGGGTCGGCGGAGGATTCCGCCTATGTCGCCCGCGCGGTCTCGCCCGCCGCCTGCGCCACACTCTAGCCAGTCCCCCCGCAATCGCACAACGCGAATCCACTGCGACCGCGAGCAAGGGCATCCGCGGGCGGTCGCGGAGATCTCCAGATGCGGCTTGACGGAACGCGGCGGATGCCGGGTCCGGCGGCTGCCGCCGACTGGGAGTGGCATATTCGGCGCAACGCTCTACAGTGAAAAGCGGAGGGCGTTTGCATAACGGCAACGCGCCGCGCTCGCGCCCCCCGTGGCGGCCTTGGGCGACTTCGGTGGAGAGACCGCGATGTCTCATCAAGCTGACGCTCAGCGTCTGCCGACGACGAGCACGTCCGGCGCGTTCGAGGTGCCGAACATGGAACCTTCCGCGGAACAGCCCCCGCCGCCTCCCGCCTTCGTCGACTCGACGTTGGACGACGGCGCGGCGCGGTCGAAGAAGCGGCGCGCCTGGCTGATCATCGGCGCGGCCGTGATCATCCCGGCCGGGCTCGCCGCCGCGCTGGTGGCGATCTTCGCCGGCGGTTCAACGACCCCGGCCGTCGAGCCCGCCGCCCCGGTCGTGACCGCGGCGGCGACGGCGACCACGCCCAGCGTGACGCTGCCCGACCCGGACCGCCCGACCGCGGTGCGGGCCGAGTCGGAGCAGCCGGCGGCGGCCGCGGCGGCCGCAACCGAGACTGACACCTCGACCGCGAACGCCTCGACGACGGCGGCCGCCACCACGGCCGAGTCCGACGCCGCGGCTTCGCCGGTCGAGACCCCCGCGCCGCTGACGCCGGCCGAGCAGCTCGCCGCCTGGCCCGACACGACCGTCGTCGAGGTCAACGAGGGCGACACCCTGTGGGCCTTCGCCGAGCAGTACAGCACGACCGTCGAGGCGATCCAGATGCTCAACGGCGTGCGGCCGCAGGACTTGGAGATCGGCCAACGGCTGACCATTCCGATCGGCTTCGTCGCCAACCTGAGCAATGACGCCGCGGCGGACAGCGGTTCGACGGTGGCCTGGCGCACGCCAAGCGCCGAGACGAGCGCGGCCGCCGAGCCGGGCACGCCGCTGTCGCAGTGGCCGAACATCACGCAGGTCGAGGTCGCATACGGCAACACCCTCAACGGGATCGCCGCCGAGTACGGCACGACCATCGAGGCGATCATGGTGCTGAGCGGGATCACCAACCCGCACCAGCTCTACCCCGGCGACGTCCTGACGGTGCCGGTGGGCTACGCCGCGACGGTCGCCTCGGTTTCGGTGCCCGAATGGATCGCGCCCGATCCGGAACCCGCGGCCGCCGTTTCGGCGACCGATGGCACCGCTCCCGCCGTCACCGCGCCGGCGGCCGCCGCCCCCGCCGAGGAGACGACCGCGACCAGCAACCTGCTGCTCGCGCCCGAGTCCGAGGCGACGACGACTGCAGAGCCCGCGGCCGCCGCGGCCAGCGACGACGAGCTGATGTTCGAGGAGGACGAGCCGGCAGCGCCCGCGGCCGCCGATGACGAGCTGCTGCTCGAGGAGGACGAGCCCGCGGGCGGGAACGAAGACGACCTGCTGCTGGAATAGCGGCGGGGCCGCAATCCAGCGCGCGCCTGAACGGGGCGTTCCCTCGCGGGGAGCGCCCCGTTCCGCATTCAGTGCCGGGGTCGGATTCGGATCAGCCCGCCGCGTCGGGCACGACGGTGCGGGCGGCGAACTTCCAAGCCCCGTCGACCTTGACCAGCTCGTCCTGGTAGCGGGCGGTGACGACGCTCTTCGCGCCGTCGTTGGACTGGATCAGGTTCAGGTAGCAGGTGTGGGTGGCGTTGCCGCCGTCCCCGTCGATCACGTGGTTGTTGGTCCAGTGCCGCGCCCCCGCCATGTTCTGCGCGAAGCCGCCCACGAACGCGGCGAGCGCTTCGCGGCCTTGGACCGGGCCGGGGCCGCCGCCCGTGAACACGCCGTCTTCGGTGAAGGTGTCGGCCCAAGCCGCGCCGTCGCCGAAGTCGATGGCGTGGTTGTAGCGGGCGGCGAGTTCGAGAATCTCGAGCCGGTCGGCTGCGTCGAGCATGGCGGTCTCCCTGTCTTGCGCGGTTCGCGCCGAGTATAGGGAGCGCCGCCAGGGCGGATCACCGCGGATCAGTCGAAGACGACCGTGGCCGCACCGCGCACCGAGCGTTCGCCCTGCGGGTTGTCGATGAACAGCTCCAGTTCCGCCGAGCGCTTGCCGTCCGTTTCTTCCTTCTTGGTCACGGTCCCGCCCAGCGTCATCTCGATGTTGTGCAGATCGGGCCGGCGCATCGCCATTTGCAGGCGGGTGATGGACCCTTCGCCGCGGAACAGCCCGCGCAGGTACTGGTCGAGGAAGCCGTGCTTCATGTTGCCCGGGATGATCGGCCCGGGCAGGCCCATGCTCTTGGCGAACTCGGCGTCGGTGAACTGCGTGCCGCCGGCGCGCATCGCGCCGCCCTGCGAGCCGATGAACGCGACCACCTGCTCCGTCGTCGGCGTGCGCTTGCCGGCGGGCAGCTCCGTCCCCTCCTCGATGTCGTCGTAGCCCAGCGGCATGGTCATTCCCCCGTGTGCTGTTCCTTGAAGTGGGCGATCGTGCGGCGCACGCGGGCGAGCTCCTCGCCGGTCGCCGCATTCGAGTAGACCCACTCGTGGTGGACGAAGAGCGAGTGGCCGACGCGCCCGCCGATCCGCTCCTGGATTTCCGCGATCCGCGGCTGGATGCGCAGCTCGTCGCCGAGGTGGATCGGCTTCGAGACCGTCCAGGCTTCCGACGCCATCAGCGCCCGCGAGGGCGCGTCGGGCACCGACATCTGCTCCTGCCGGCGCGACATCGTGAGCAGTGCGTAGGTCGGCATCGGCGCCGAGCGGTCGCCCGATGCGACCGCGTCGAGCAGCTCCTGGTCGTCCTCTTCCAGCGCCTCCATCACCTGCTGCAGCGCCCCGGCTTCGAGGGTCGCCGTGACGGCTTCCCCCTCCGTGCCGATGGCGGCCTCCATCGCCGGCGTGATCAGGCTCTCGTCGTCGTTCTCTTGCCGTTGCTCATGGGCGGATTCCGTTCTGCTCGTGGTCGCCGGAGAGGCGGGCGTCGAGGCCTTCGCCATGCTCTTTGAAGTGGCCGGTGGCCGTGTCTTCAGGCTCTCGTCGTCGCTCATGGGCCGCTTCCGTTCTACTCGTGGTCGCCCGACAGGTAGGCGTCAAGGTCTTCGACGTGCTCCTTGAAGTGGCTGGTGGCCGCGCCGTCGATCATCCGGTTCACCGTCTTGCCTTCGCCGAACCGACCCGCATCGAAGCCCGCGACGGTGCCGTGGAACCGCTCGTAGGCCGCGTCGAACGCCGACCGCGCCTCGTCCCATGACTGCTCGCCGGCCCGCTCGACCGCGCCGGCGTTCCAGAGGTCGGCGTCGGCGTAATTCGCGCCCTCCGGCGTGGGCCGCAGGCCCCGCGACATGCGGTCGATGCCGTCCGACATCTCGTGCAGCCAGCCGCTCATGTGCTGGAGGACGTTGACCACGGACCAGTCGCCCACCGCGCCGGCCCATTCGCCGTGCGCGGCGTCGATCCGGTCGATGCGGCGCATCAGCTCCGCGTGCGATTCTTCAAGTTCGCGCAGGACGGCGGTTCGGTCGGTCATGGCGCTGCTCAGTTCGGAATGATGAGGCCGGACGGGGTCTGCCGCTCGCCCGGCTGCAGGCCGCGGCGGCGGAAGGTTTCCTGGATGAACGGGTTGTGCGCACGCTCCTGCGCGAGCGTGGTCTGCTGCATGTGGCCCGGCAGGACGATCGTCTCGTCAGGCAGCTGCAGCAGCTTGTCGACGATGCTGCTCATCTCCTGCTCGTAGTCGCCGCCGGGCAGGTCGGTGCGGCCGATGCTCTGGCGGAACAGCGTGTCGCCGCTGAAGAGCATGTCCGCCCCGTAGAACGAGACGCTGCCGGGCGTGTGACCCGGCGTGTGGATCGCGAGCAGCGCCAGCCCCTCCACCTCGATTCGGTCGCCTTCCCCGACGTAGTGGTCCGGGTCCGGCGGCTGCTCCGCCTGCATGCCGAACCGCGCCGCGCTCTCCGCCGCGCCCTGCAGGATGCCCAGGTCGTCCTCGTGCAGCAGGAACTTCGCCCCCGTTTCGTTGACGATGCCGGGCACGCCGAGCACGTGGTCGACGTGCGCGTGCGAGCAGGCGATCAGCTTGATTTCGACGCCCATGTCCTTGGCGAGGTGCAGGACGTCGTCCGCCTGATCGCCCGGGTCGATGCAGATCGCCTCGCCCGTGCGGCGGTTGCCGATCACCCAGCAGTTTTCCTGGAACGCGCCCACGACCAGCCCGCGCACCTCGATCTCGTTGACGAACGGCTCCGCTGCGCCCTGCTCCTCCGGGGCTTGCCGCTCCGCCATCAGTCGCCGCCCTTGAGCAGGCGGTCGATCTCCTCGAGCACGCTCGCGCTCTCCAGCGGCGGCTCGCCCGCGCCCTGCCGCACCATCTCCGCGTCGGCCTGCTCCTCCAGGTTGCGCACGTAGTCGCGCACGTCGGGCTTGTCCTCCAGCGCCGCGTCGATCTGCGAGCGGTAGCGCTGCATCGCCGTGTCCAAGTGCGAGAGATCGAGCCGCAGGTCGTAGATGCGGTCGAGCTGATCGAGGATCGCCTTGGTCGCGCCCGGGTTGTGGCGGCTGGTCACGTAGTGCGGCACCGAAGCCCAGAGCCCGAGCTGGGGGACATCCGCCTCGCGGCAGGCGCTGCCGAGCGAGCCCACGATCCCCGTCGGCCCTTCGTAGCGCGAGGCTTCCAGCCCCAGCTCGCGGCTGCGCTGCGGGTCCGACGACCCCGCCGTGACCCTCGTCGGCCGCGTGTGCGCGACGTCCGCCAGCAGCGCCCCCAGCGTGACCACCTCGCGCGCGCCGGTTGCCTCGGCCACGCGGAGCACGTGGCGGCAGTACTTGCGCCAGCGCAGGTCCGGCTCGTGCCCGAGGCCGAGGATGAAGTCGCGCCGTCCCCGCTCCTCCGTCGCCTCCAGCCGCAGCGCCGTGAAGTCCGTGACCGGCCAGACCACCTCGCGGTGCGGTTCGTCGCCGTCGATCCACTTCACCTTCGGCCGATGCTCGGTGAACACGAAGAAGGAATCAGGGTCGATCGTGGCGAACGCGGAAGCGCCCGCCAGCGAGCGGAGATAGCGCAGCGCGTCCGTCGCCGCCTCGGCCGCATCGTTCCAACCGAAGAACGCGATCGCCAGGACGGGGTCCTGCAAGTCGGGCAAATCGCCGATTCGTAGCGCGCTCATGCGGTCAGGCTAGCGCTGCCGCGCCCGTGCCGCCTCCCGCTCACGCCGACCAGGCGCCGTACTTGCCGCGCAGCGCGGGCACGACCTCGGTCACGTAGGCCTCCAGCGCCGCCTCGTCCCACGGCGCGCGCAAGGCGACGTTGACCCCGTCCGCTCCGGCATCGACGTACTGCGATACGCGCTCGAAGGCGTCCTCGGGCGTGCCGAGCAGCGAACCCTCGGCGACGCGGGCGGCCTGTTCGCCCCATTGCTCGCGCAGGTTCGCCTCCGCTTCCGCCGCGTCCTCCGCCGTCGCCCGCAGCGCGAACTGGAGGTTCACCGTGCGCTGGATGGTGCCGGGGTCGCGCCCCAATCTGCCGCAATGGTCGTCGAGCACGCCGCCGAGCCGGGCGAACTCCTCGACCCCGATGTATGGCACGTTCCAGCCGTCCGCGTACTGCGCGGCCATGCGCAGCGTCTTCTTCTCGCCGCGCCCGCCGATCCAGAGCGGCACGTGATCCTGCACCGGCGGCGGCTGGCAGGTCGCGCCGACGGCGCTGTAGTGGACGCCCTCGAAATCCGTCCGCTCCTGGCTCAGCATCGACTTGATGATCTGCGTGCCCTCTTCGAGCATCACGAACCGGTCGCGCAGCGCCGGGAATCCGTAGCCGTAGCCGCGGAACTCCATCTCGTGCCAGCCGGCCCCGAGCCCGGGCTCGATCCGGCCGTCCGAAATGTGATCCAGCGTGGTCAGCGTCTTCGCCAGCGCCGCCGGGTTGCGGTAGGGCACGCAGAAGACCAAGCAGCCGATTCGCACCCGCTCAGTCTCCGCGGCGATCGTGGCCATGCAGGTGGTCGATTCGAAGTGCGGCGACATCCCGTCCACCGGCGGCGCTTCGTAGAAGTGGTCCCAGACGGAGATCCAGTCGAGGCCCTGCTCGTCGGCCCAGCGCCAGAGCCGCCGCAGGTCGGCCATCGTCTGGTTCTGCTGTCCCGTGTGGATGCCGAGTGAAACGGACATGGAGTTCTCCGATCAGCGCCCGCGCCCGCCGGCGCGGCCGAACAGCTTGGCGATCCCGCCGAGCACGACGCTGACGATGCGGGCGACCGCCCTGAGCAGCACGCCGCCGCCCCTGGCCGCCCTGCGCCGCCGCCTTCTCATCGGGTTCTGCTGGGACATTCGCGTTCCGCCCCTTCGATTCCGGTCGCGCGCCGTCAGTCGGGCAGGCTAACGGGCGCGGCCTCGCGCCAACCGGGGATGTCCGCGCCGAAATAGCGCCCCAGCAGCATCACCGCCAGCTTCTGCTTCGCCGCGCCGACGCCCGGGATGCCGCCCAGCCGCTTCATCACCGCCTTCGCGTCCGGCTGGCCGGTCCAGATCGCCGCCGCGTCGCCGCCCCAGTCGGCGACCAGCGCCGCGCAGGCGTCGTGCACCCGCTTGCCCATGCTCGCCGGGAAGCGGTGCACCGCCGGCTTCTCGCGGAACACCTCGATGAACTGCTCCTGATCCATCGCCGCGATCTTGGCGACGTCGAAGTGCCCCAGCCGCTGCTTCAACACGTGCGGCCCCGCGAACGCCTTGGTCGTCGGAATCTGCTGGTCCAGCACGATCCCGATCAGGAAGGCGTTCGGATCGTCCGCCAGCAGCTGGTTCGCCTCCGGATCCGCCGTGAAGTTGAGCAGCGGCGAGCCGTCCGGCTTCCACTGCGGGGCCAGCTCGACGTAGTGCGCGGGATTGCCCATCTGCCTGCTCCGTTCGCTCGCCGGATTTTGCCTGCCGCCTAGGGGAAGAAGCCGAGGTCGATGTAGCTGCGGCCCACCAGCTCCATGGCCGAGAGGTAGGCGGCCGTGCGCAGGTCGGGCAGATCGCGCCGCCGCATCAGCTCGGCCACGTTCGCGTAGGCGTCCTGCATCGAAGTCTCCAGCGCGCCCAGCACGATGTCCAGCTCCGAGGGCCCCTCCGCCAGCCGCCGCCGCAGCCGCGCCTCGATCGGCGAGCCCGTGTACTGCTCGAACGCGCCGATCAGCCGCTCGCTCTGCATCCGCTCCGTGCCCCGCAGCATCCGGTCGAACGACACGTGCGAGAGGTTCTTGAGCCACTCGAAATACGACACCGTCACCCCGCCCGCGTTGAGGAACAGATCCGGAATCACGTCGATCCCGCGGTCGCGCAGGATCGCGTCCGCCCGCGGCGTGGAGGGCCCGTTGGCCGCCTCCGCGATCAGCTTCGCCTTGATCTGGGGCGCGTTGCCCCGCGTGATCTGGTGCTCCAGCGCCGCCGGGATCAAGATGTCGCAGGGCTGCTCCAGGATCCCCGCAGAGTTGCCGAAGACCTGCGCCGCCGGGAAGCCCGCCAGCCCGCGCCGCTCGGCGAGATGGGCCGAGACCGCGTCCAGATCGAGCCCCGCCGGGTCGTAGACCCCCGCGTCGAACTCGCCGACCCCGACGATCAACGCCCCCTGCTCCCGCAGCGCCCGCGCCGCGTTGCCGCCCACGTTGCCGAACCCCTGCACGATCACCCGCTTGCCGTCCAGCCCGCGCGAAAGCCCCTCCCCCGGCCGATCCTCGTCCTCGAGGAAGGCGCGGATCCCGTGCAGCACGCCCAGCCCCGTCGCCTCCGTGCGCCCCGGGATGCCGTGCAGCGAGACCGGCTTGCCCGTCACGCAGGCCCAGTGGTTCAGATCGCCCGGATGCAGCGTCCGGTAGGTGTCCGCGATCCAGGCCATCTCGCGCGGCCCCGTCCCGTAATCCGGCGCCGGCACGTCGACCGAAGGCCCGATGAAGTTGCGGTTGGCCAGCTCGATCGTGAAGCGCCGCGTGACCCGCTCGACGAATTCGGGCGGGCGGTTGCGCGCATCGATGCAGACCCCGCCCTTGGCCCCGCCGAAGGGCACCTCGACCAGCGCGCACTTGAACGTCATCAGCGAGGCCAGCCCCATCACCTCGTCCGCGTCGACCATCGTGCTGTAGCGGATGCCGCCCTTGGAGGGCAGGCGGTGGTGCGAGTGCTGGGCCCGGTAGGCCTCGATCACCTCCACCCGCCCGTGCTCGTTCTCGACCGGGAAGTGCATCCGGTAGATGTTGTTGCAGGTCTTGACCTGCGCCAGCAGGCCCGGGTCAAGGTCGCTGTGCGCGGCCGCCGCGTCGAAGAAGCGGACGAAATCGGCGTACAGGTCCGGCATCGTGCGGTCAGGCGCGCGGCAGCGAGAGCCCGCGCGTGGCGACGATCCCCCGCTGGATCTCGCTCGTCCCGCCCGCGATGGTCGAGGGCACCGACGACATGTACTGCTCCGTGAACCAGCCCTTCATCTGCGCGTACGGGTCGCCGTGGCGGACGCCGCCGAACGCGCCCATCACGTTGACGCCGAAGCGGGCGAAGCGCTGGTTCAGCTCCGACGAGAACAGCTTCGCCATCGACGCCTCGTGGTTCGGCGCCAGCCCGCCCTGCTGCATCGAGAGCACCCGCAGCGAGAGCATCCGCGAGACCTCGATATTGATCGCCATGTCCGCGACCCCGTGCCGCACCCGCCGTTCCGCGCCGCCGGGCATCTCGCCGACGTACTCGACGAAATCCTCGAAGTTGCGCCGCAGCGCCGCCGATCCGCTCAGCGCCGAGCGCTCGAAGTCCATCGTCGCCATGCCCACGTACCAGCCGCGGTTCTCCTCGCCCACCCGGTTCCGCGCCGGCACCCGCACGTCCTCGAAGAAGACCTCGTTGAAGCCGTGCCCGTCCAGCATGTTGATCAGCGGGCGCACCGTGATCCCGGGCGTCTTCATATCGATCAGCAGGTAGGTGATCCCGCGGTGCTTGGGCGCGTCCGGATCCGTCCGCACCAGGCAGAACATCCAGTCCGCGCGGTGCGCCTGCGAGGTCCAGATCTTCTGCCCGTTGACCACGTAGTCGTCGCCGTCCTTGACCGCCCGCGTCTGCAGCGAGGCCAGGTCGGAGCCCGATCCGGGTTCGGAATAGCCTTGGCACCAGGCCGCGTCGGCCGAGACGATCTCCTCCAAGTGCTGCTGCTTCTGCTCGTCGGTCCCGTAGACCAGCAGCGTCGGGCCGACGTAGCCGACCGAGATCAGGTCCGGCCCGGGCACGCGGTGGTAAGCCAGCTCCTCGTTGAAGATCGCCTGCTCCGCGAACGACAGGCCCAGCCCGCCGTGTTCCTCGGCCCAGGCCGGCGCGGTCCAGCCCTTGGCCGCCAGCTTCTTGCGCACGCTCTTGTTGAACGCCCATGCCTCGTCGTCCGGCTCCGACTCGTCGGCCGCCTCGAAGCCGTTCCAATCGGGCCCGAACTCGTCGCGGATCCACGTTCGGATCTCGCTGCGCCAAGCCTCTTGTTCCGGGCTGAATTCGAATTCCATGAGCACCCTCGTCCCGTGCGCCGCCGGCATGCGGCCGCTTCCAGTCTAGCCCTGCCCGCCGCCGCTACTCGATCAGGAACTGGTGCTTCACGGCGGCCCGCGCCGGCGCCCCGCCGCCGCGCGAGTCCGGATTGTCCAGCGTGAGCGCGTAGCCGGCGATCGGGTCCGACTCCGCGGCCGGATCGAGGTCCAGCGGCACCGCCGCGCGTCCCTCCGCGTTGGGCGAGATGTACGGCCCCGCCACCAGCGCGCCGGACTCGCGGACGCTCCAGAGCTGCCAGCGCTCCCCGTCCGCGGCCGCGGGCAACCCCCAGAAGATCAGCGCCGCCGGCCGCCCGTCCCAGCGCGGCAGGATCACCCCGGTCGCGCCGTCCTCGACCAGCGCGATCGCCCGCCCGCCCACCGGCCCGTCGGTGGCGACGTATGCAATCGCCCCCGCCGCCGCGGCGATGATGCAGGCGGCGACGATGCCCGCCAGCACGAGGCGCGCCCGCCTCCGCCGCAGCGCAGCGACCGTCGCCGCGGGCGCGCGCAGGCCCTCGCTGCCGCGGATACGCGAGATCAGGCCGTGCTCGAAGCCCGCCGGAACCTCCGCATTCGCCCGCTCCGCCTCGATCCGCGAAATCGCCGCCAAGGCGGCCAGCCGCGCCAGCGGACGCGGGCCGGCGATTCCCGCGTCGCGGCAGAGTCGGTCGAGCGCGTCCTCGGCTGCGCGGCTCTCGTCTCCCCGCAGCCAGGCCCGGTCGATTGCGCCGCGCGCCCCGGGCCCCAGCGCGAGCAGGGCATCGCCGACCCGCTCCGGGGAAACCGCCGCCAGCAGGCCGGTCACCGGCAGCCGCGCATCAACCGCGCGCGGCTGCCAGTCCGCGGCCGCCCGCCGCGGCGAACGCGTTCGCCGCCGCGCGGCCAATGCGGTGTCCCGCACGCACTCGTAGAGCAGCAGATCGAGCGTCTCGGGCGGCTTCCAGTCCGCCGCGGATGCCCAGAGCTCGAGCATCGCCGCCTCGACGATGCTCGAGGCGGCGTCCGCGCGCCCGGCGACGGCCTCCGCGAGGTGCAGGAGCGCCGGCCCGTGCTCGCGCACGAGCTCCCGCATCGCCGCCTCGTCGCGCTGGAGGATGCGGGCGTGGAGACGGGCGAGATCGAGCGGGACGGCGGGCATCGCGCCCGTCCATTCAGCGGCGCGCCGAGGCCGGTACCCGGCCGTAGTCGTCCGACAGCCGGACGATATCCTCGCCCTCGTCCGGCGCGTTGGTCGCGATCTCCAGCAGCACCGCGGACCCGCGCGGCGCGCTGATCCGGTGGACGGTCCGCGGCGCGATCGTGACCGGCAAGCCCGGCGAGAGCGGGTCCGTGCGCAGATGCGCCGCATCGGAACCGACCGACAGCCAAGCCACGCCCTTGAGCAGGATCAGCGTCTCGCGCTTGCGCCGGTGGTACTGGAGCGAGAGCCGGTGCCCCGCGCGCACGCGCAGGATCTTCTGCACCTCGCCATCCCCCCGGTGGAGCACGATCTCCTCGCCCCAAGGCTTGGCGACGTGCTGGTGCTCCCGCCCGCCCGCCCGCTCAGTCGCGGCGGCGGGCGCGGTTTGCTCGGCTACGGCGGCGCTGGTCACGCTGGCGGCCTCTCGAAAATCATCGCGGCGATCGCGCGCGGATCGGGCGCGGATATCGTGGGCTTGCCGCAAGCCTACGACGAACCCGCGCATTGGCCGAACATGCCGACCCCGACCGCAGCATTTGGCGACATAGCCGAGCGGCGCGAGCGCTGCGCCTTCGCCCTGCGTGCGCTCGATCCGATGCTCGAATCCGACGCCGTCTCCGTCTCCGAAGACGCGCCCGGCTGCCTCGCCGCGGCATGGCCCGGCGGCACCGCCTGGTTCCCGCAATCCGACCAAGCCGAACGCAGCCTGGCAACCCAGGAGCGCCTCCTGCCCCACCTGCGCGGCTTCCTCAGCCCCGCCATCCCGCTGCCCGCCCCCGTCGACGCGCCGCCCGCTTTCGGCCGCGCCTGGCACGCCGCCGAACCGCTCGATGGCATCCCCCTCGCCCCCGCGATGATCACCGACAAGAACATAGACCGCCTCGTCGCCGACATCGCCCGCTTCCTCATGGAACTGCACGGCTTCTCGGTCGAACGCGCCCGCTCGCTCGGCGCGCCCGCCCTCTCCGAATGGCGGGCGCGGATGGAGCAGGTTTCCCGCGCCGGCCAGCGCGCCGCCCGCTCGCAAATGCGCATCTCCGAAGCCGGTCGCGCCCGCCGCTGGTGGCAGCGCGCCCTCGAATCCGACTGCGGCTGGCAGCCCGCGCTGATCCACGGCGCGCTCGAGGCCGACCGGCTGCTGGTCGACCCGCTCGCCACCGGCCTCGCGGCCGTCTCCGGCTGGCACAACGCGCGGATCGGCGACCCCGCCTGGGACCTCTCCGCCATCGTCGAGGCCTACGGGACCGAGATCGGCTGGCGCGTGATCTCCGCCTACGGCGAACTCGGCGCGACCGCCGACGCCGATCTCTTCGCCCGCGTCCGCCGCCTCGGCCTGGTCCGCCGCTTCGAGGCGCTCGCCGCCGCGGAGGCTGCCGGCGATTCCGAAGCAGCGGATGCCGCGGTCGAAGCCCTGCGCCGCTCGCAGCTCTTCGGCGGGTGACGCCCCGACTCGGATACAATTGCCCCGGTGCCCGCGCCGATGGCGGCCGGGCCCTGCAACTTGGAGGCATCTCATGAGCGACGGCAAACCCGGCGGCGCGGTCATGCCCGTGGGCGTCAACCACCTCGTCCTCAACGTGCGCGACATGGATCGCGCCCACAAGTTCTGGACCGAGGTCATGGGCTTCCGCCACATCGGCAACCTCAAGGACCGGTCCAACATGAAGATGCAGTTCTACAACGGCATCACCGAAAGCCACCACGACCTCGCCCTGATGGAGGTCGGCGACGCGGAACAGGGCAAGCCGAGCATGATCGCCGGCAAGCCCGGCCTCAACCACCTCGCCGTCCACTACCCCGACCGCGAGTCCTGGCTCCAGCAGCTCGAATGGCTCCAAGCCAACGACGTCAAGTTCGACATGCGGCTCAACCACGGGATGACCCACAGCATCTACATCCACGACCCCGACGGCCACAGCATCGAGGTGCTCTACGAGCTCCCCCGCGAGCAGTGGGAGGGCGACGTCGAGGCTGCGCTCAACTACGCCGACGTGCTGCCCAAGGAGGGCGCGGAGGCGCTGGTGGACGAGCCGACGCCGGTCTTCCCGATCAAGGCGTAGTCAAGGCGTAGCCGCCGCGGGCGGATGGAGGCTGCAATGGCGCGTCATCTCGAGGGTAAGGTCGCGCTCGTCACCGGCGGCGCAGGCGGCATGGGCTCCGAAATCTGCAAGGTCTTCGCCGAGCAGGGCGCCAAGGTCGTCGTCTGCGACACGGGCTTCGACGTCGAGGGCCGCGCCGGCATGGATCCGTCCAAGGTCGACGCCGTAGTAGGCGCGATCCGCGATGCCGGCGGCGAGGCGGTCGGCGTGGTCGGCGACATCGCCGAAATGGACGTCGCCGAACGCTGCGTCCAGACCGCGATCGACGAGTTCGGCGACCTCGACATCCTCGTCTGCGCCCACGGCATCCTGCGCGAGCGGATGATCTTCAACATGACCGAGGACGAGTGGGACGGCCTCGTCCGCATCCACCTCAAGGGCTGCTTCGCGCCGACCAAATTCGCCGCCATCCACTGGCGCGCCAACCGCGAAAAGGGCAACCGCCGGATCATCTACTTCACCTCCTCAGCCGGCGTCCGCGGCGAGGCCGGCCAGCCCAACTACTCCGCCGCCCACGCCGGCAAGATCGGCCTCTCCCTCTCCAACGCCGAGGCCCTCGCCCGCTACGGCGCGACCAGCAACTGCATCTCCCCCGGCGCCTCCACCCGCATGACCGACCGCGGCCGCGCCGTCGACCAGAGCGCCGAACCCCCGTCCCTCTCCGCCGCCGGCACCATGGGCGACCCCAAGAACGTCACCTCCGTCGTGGCCTTCCTCGCCTCCGACGCGGGCGCGGACATCACCGGCCGCGTCGTCGGCGCGACCGGCGGCAAGATCACCATCTGGCGCGAGCCGGAGTGGGAATCCACCCTCTTCCACACCGAACCGTTCTGGGACATCGACGCCCTCTTCGAGCTGATGCCGCAGACCCTCGAAGTCCAGGGCGTCGGCCCGCCTCCGCGGCAGTTCCCCTGATCCAGCTGAGCAAGCGAGGAGCACGGCCATGGCCGGCAAGCACTTGGACGGTCGCATCTGCATCATCACCGGCGGCGCCGGCGGCATCGGCTCCAACCTCTGCAAGGTCTTCGCCGAGCAGGGCGCGCAGGTGCTGGTCGCCGACACCGGCTTCGACGTCGAGGGCCGCGCCGGCATGGACCCCTCCAAGGTCGACGCCGTGGTCGCCGAAATCCGCGACGCCGGCGGCAGCGCAGAACCCTTCGTCGGCGACGTCGCCGACATGGACACGGCCGAGCGCATGATCCAAGCCGCGATCGACAATTTCGGCGGCCTCGACGCCCTCGTCTGCGCCCACGGCATCCTGCGCGAGCGGATGATCTTCAACATGGGCGAGGACGAATGGGACGGCCTCGTCCGCGCCCATCTCAAGGGCTGCTTCGCCCCCACCAAGTTCGCCTCGATCTACTGGCGCGCCAACCGCGACGGCGGGCACCGCCGGATCATCTACTTCACCTCCGATGCCGGCATCCGCGGCTCCGCCGGCCAGCCCAACTACTCCGCCGCCCACGCCGCCAAACTCGGCCTTATGCGCAGCAACGTCGGCGCGCTCGGCCGCTACGGCGCCACCTCCAACTGCATCGCCCCCGGCGCCTCCACCCGCATGACCGACCGCGGCCGCGCCGTCGACCAAGCCGGCCCGCCGCCCAGCGAGAGCGCCGCCGGCACCGACCGCGACCCCAGGAACATCGCCCCCATCGCCGTCTGGCTCGCCTCCGATCAGAGCGATGCCGCCAACGGCCGCGTCTTCGGCGCGAGCGGCCACCGCATCTCCCTCTTCTCCGAACCCGTGCTCGAGCGCTACCTCCACTTCGACCAGCCCCTGATCGACATCGACCAACTCTTCGAGCTCTGGCCGCTCACCCTCGCCTCCGGCGGCTTCCCCCGCAACAGCCTCCGGCCCGGCCTCGTCTCGCCGCAGTCGTAGATCCGCCGGCGCCCAATACGCTGCACCGGATGCGCCCGCCCGCCACGTTCACGCCGGTCGTCCTCTGCGCCATGCTCTTGGCGATGATCGGCGCCGCCTGCGGCTCCGGCGGCGGGCCCGAGTCGGATCGCCTGATCGTGGTCACCACCGTCGCACCGCTCCGCAACATCGTCGAAAACGTCGCCGGCGACGCGGCCAACGTGATCGCCCTCGTCCCCGAAGGCGTCAACAGCCACACCTTCGAGCCCGCCCCCGACGCCGTCCGCGATATCGAGCGGGCGGACCTGATCATCATCAACGGCCTCAACCTCGAGCTTCCCACCCTCGAACTCGCCGAGGCCAACAAGCGCGCCGATGCCCCGATCGTCCAGCTCGGCAATCGGGCGGTCTCTCCCGATGAATACGTCTTCGATTTCTCCTTCCCCGAGGCGGACGGCAACCCCAACCCGCATCTCTGGACCGCCCCGCTGCTCGCCGCCGCCTACGCCGAGATCGCCCGCGACGCCCTGATCGCCGCCGATCCCGGCAACGCGCCCTACTACCGCGCCAACGCCGCCGCCTTCGCCGCCCGCATGCGCGAGCTCGACGTCGCCTTCGAGTGGGCCCTCGCCACCGTCCCGCCCGCCCGCCGCAAGCTGCTCACCTACCACGACTCCTTCCCCTACTTCGCCCCCCGCTACGGCTTCGAGGTGATCGGGGCGATCCAGCCCGCCGACTTCTCCGAACCTTCCGCCCGCGAAGTCGCCGAGCTGATCGGCCAGATCGTCGAGTCCGGCCTCCCCGCCATCTTCGGCTCCGAGGTCTTCCCCAGCGAAGTCCTGCAAACCATCGCCCGCGAAGCCGGCGCGGTGCAGGTCTCTACGCTGTCCGACGACGACCTGCCCGGCGAGCCGGGCGATCCGCGCAACACCCTCGCGGCGATGCTGGTGGAAAATGTGCGCACCATCGTGCAGACGCTCGGCGGCGACGCTTCCGCCCTGGACGCGCTCGAAACCGCCGACACCTGGACCCCGTCCGGCTCCTGAGAGCGGCCGCCGATGAGCGCCGACGAACGCGCCGTGCTCGCCGCCCTCCGCGGCGCCGCCGTCGGCTACGAGGGCGAGATCGCCCTGCGCGGCCTCGACATGGAAATCCGCGCCGGCGAACTCGTCGGCGTCGTCGGACCCAGCGGCTGCGGCAAGACGACCCTGCTCCGCGCCCTGATCGGCGACGTCGAGGCCTACGGCGGCGTCATCGCGCAGGGCACCCGCCCCGACGGGCGGCCCCTCCGCGTCAGCTACGTCCCCCAAGTCGGAACGGTCGACTGGAACTTCCCGATCACCGTCGAGCAGGTCGTCCTGCTCGGCCTCTGGCGCGAGCGCCGCTGGCTGCCCTGGGTCGGCCGGCGCGACCGCGAGCGCGTCCGCGCCGTGCTCGGCGAAGTCGGCATCGCCGAACTCGCCGGCCGCTCCATCCGCGCCCTCTCCGGCGGCCAACAGCAGCGCGCCTTCCTCGCCCGCGCGCTCGTCTCCGAGCCCGACCTGCTCCTGCTCGACGAGCCCACCAACGGCCTCGACATCAAGACCCAGCACGAGATCCTGCACGAACTCGACGTGCTCAACGACTCCGGCGTCGCGATCGTGCTCACCACCCACGACCTCAACGGCGTCGCCTCGCACCTCCCGCGCCTGATCTGCCTGGGCGAGC
Organism: Dehalococcoidia bacterium; assembly: GCA_965205165.1. Classification (GTDB taxonomy): domain Bacteria; phylum Chloroflexota; class Dehalococcoidia; order Bin125; family Bin125; genus CBDESM01. The sequence continues at coordinate 1,849,566 of OZ242037.1, read as the reverse complement.
GCACGCTGCTGGCCGACGGTTCGGCCGACGAGGTGCTCGTCTCCGAAGTGCTCGAACGCGCCTACGGCCAGCCCGTGCTCGTCGTCCGCAGCGGCCGCGAGCGCTATGTCCTCCCCGTCCCCGAAGAGGCCCCGGGCGCCCACGGCGAGGACGGGGAGCCGGCCGGCGACGCGGTCGAGCTGGTCGGCCGGATCGCCGACGCGGCCGGCGGAACGGGCGCGCCTCGTGCTTGAACCCTTCGAGTACGGCTTCATGCAGCGGGCGATGCTCACCGCCGCGATCGTCTGCGCCGTGACCGGCGCGATGGGCGTCTTCGTCGTCCTCCGCCGCCTCGCCTACATCGGCCACGGCCTCGCCCACAGCATCTTCGGCGGCGCGGTCATCTCCTTCGTCAGCGGCTTCAACTTCTTCGCCGGCGCCAGCCTCTGGGGCGCCTTCTCCGTGCTCCTGATCAACGCCGCCGCCCGCCGCCGCCAGATCGGCGGCGACGCCGCCATCGGCATCATCACCACCGCCGCCTTCGCCGTCGGCATCGCCGTCATCTCCCGCGCCCGCACCTTCACCCGCGACTTCGAGGCCGCCCTCTTCGGCGAAGTCCTCGGCATCAGCGCCGCCGACCTCTGGGTCACCGCCGGCATGGCCCTCATGATCGCCGTCGTCCTCTTCGCCTGGTGGAAGCAGCTCGTCTTCATCACCTTCGACCGCGATGTCGCCCCCGCCTACGGAGTCCCCGCCCCCTGGGTCGAGACCGTCTTCGCGCTCGCCCTCGCCGCCACCGTCGTCGCCTCGCTCCAGGTCCTCGGCGTCACCCTCATCGCCGCCGCGCTCGTCATCCCCCCCGTCGTCGCACGCATGCTCACCGACTCCTTCCCCCGCCTCTTCTGGCTCTCCCTCGCCATCGGCGCGCTCACCGGCTTCACCGGCATCTACATCTCCTGGTTCGTCGACGTCCCCTCCGGCGCCACCGTCGTCCTCACCCAGGCCGCCGTCTTCGCCGTCGTCCTCGCCGGCGAGCGCCTCCTCGCCCTCCGCTCGCGCCGCTCCGCCCGCCGCACCGAACGCCTCGCCGGCCTCGAACGCGCCCTCAACGAATGACCCCGCGCCGCGATCGCCGCTACTAGGATCCGAAATCCATGACCCCCGCCTCCCTGCTGCTCCGCCCCATGCGCGCCGAAGACCTCGGCCCCGCCGTGCAGATGCACCGGCGCGCCTTCGAGCACGGCGCTTGGACTGCCGACGCCATGGCCCGCGAATTCTCCGATCACCGCCTCTCCGTCTACTACATCCTCGAGGGCCGTCCGGGCCCCGATCCCGCGCCGGCCGGCATGTTCGGCTGCTGGCGCATGCCCGACGAAATGCACCTCGTCACGATCTGCGTCGAACCCTCGCGGCAGCGCCGCGGGCTCGGCCGCCTGCTGGTCAACCTGGCCCTGCGGCTCGCCGAGCGCGAGGGCAAGACGACGATGCACCTCGAAGCGCGCGCCGGCAACGCCCGCGCCAGGGCCCTCTACGCCTCGCTCGGCTTCCGCGAGGACTCCATCCGCCGCCGCCTCTACGTCAATCCGCCCGACGACGGCGTCCTGATCAGCCGCGAAATCGCCCCCGGCCCCGAGCGCCGCTCCCCCCTGCCGCTCGAAATCGACTGGGACGGCGAAATCGAGCGCTGGGATGCCCGCGGCGCAGCCGTATACTCGGCCGCAGCATCAACCGGAGGAGCCGAATGACCCAGGCGACGGCGGCCGCGGCGATCGAGGCCGCGCTGGAGCGCGCGCGCTACATCCGCGCCATCGGCCCCACCACCGACGATTTCATGCGCTGGCGCGACGAGGTCGACGAGCTGCTGGCCGGCTCGCTGGGCGACGGCCACGAGGCCCTCGCCCGCTACCGCGAGGCGATCGGCGGCCCCGCCACGCTCGACGCCGAAGGCCTGCAGATCCACGGCCCCTACGGCATGGCCCCGCGCCTGCTGAACGCCGAGGCGATCCTCCGCGAACTGGCCGCCGACTGAGCGCCGATCCTCAGGCGGCCGCCTTCTTCCGCGCCACCTGCTCGATCAGCTCGCACGCCTCCCGGTACGTGATCCGGGTCGTGTTGATCACCAAGTCGTAGAGCACCGGCGACCAGACGTCGACGTCCCAGAACTTCCGGTGGAACTCCGCCCGCCCCTTGTTGAATTCCGCGATCCGCTTCTGCGCCGCCGGCTCGTCCAGCGACTCCCACTCGCACACCCGCTTCAGCGCCACGTCCGGCGTCGCCACCAGCTGCACGTGCGTCGCGTTCGGCGCGTCCTGCAGGATCATCTGCCCCCCGCGGCCCAGGATCACCACGTTGTCCCGCGCCGCCACCTGCGCGATCACGTCGCTCGTCGTCGTCACGATCGCCCGGTCGTCCATCACCCCCGAACCCCCGTCGGACAGCTCCTGGTAGCTCTGCGACAGCATCAGCTCCAAGTTGCCCGCGCCCATCATCGGGTCGATCGCCCCGCCCGCCGCCGAGCGCTCCAGCCCCCGCTGCAGGAAGTTCGCCACCCGATCCTTCAGCGAGTCCGTCCGCTCGTCCTTCTCCGCAACCTCCGTCACCGTCCGCCCGAGCTGCCGCGACGCGTCGACGAGCACCGACTGATCGATGAACTCGAGGCCCATCTGCCGGCAGAGGCGCCGCGCGACGTCGCGCGCCCCGCCGCCGTACTGGCTGGAAACCGTGATCACCGGCATCGCCTGCTCCATTCGCGGGCCGCCGCGGCATCGCGGCCGGGCGGCGGGATCGGCTAGAGGCTATCCCAGCGGGATCGCAGGCGCACAGCCCGCGTTGCCCGCCTGCGTCAATCGTCCAGGATCGCCCCGCCCAGCGGCAGCGAGCGCCGCAGCACCCACGCCGTCTCCGGCTCGCCCCCGTCGTTCGCCCCCTCCGCAGGCAGCGTCTCCTCGTCGAAGATGCCGGCGTGCGTGATCACCAGGAAGTAGCGCTGTCCCGCCAGCGCCTCCGCCGCTTCCGACGCCTCCCGCTCCCGCCGGAAGCGCCCGATCGTCAGCGCCGTCCGCTCGACCGGCGAGCGCGCCCGTTCGATCTCCGTCGGCGCATGCTCCGGGAAGATGTCGCGGTACAGCATCCCCGCCAGCCGCTGCGCCTCTTCCCCGCCCTGCGCCGCCAGCACTTGCAGCAGGTGGACCCCGTCGTCGTACCACGCAGCCGGCGCAGCCAGCTCCAGCATGAACGGCTGGAACAGCCCCAGCACCACCTCCAGCATCCGCGACAGATCATCCAGCGGGTAGCCCGCATCAACCGGCCCCGTCAGCGGCACCAGCGGCGGCATCCGCTCGATCTGCCCGCGGTCGTAGAGCGCCCGTACCAAGTCGATCTGGTCCCGCGCCGCCTCATCCGGCACCAGCGCCAGCATCCGCCTCACCGCTGTTCCTCCCCGCCCGCATCGTCGTCGTTGTCGCCTTCACCGCCGTCGTCCGCCGGCTGCACGATCCAGAGCGTATCCCCCGGCTGGATCGTGAAATCAGCCGACGCCCCCGCCGGCGCGCCCTCGACGCTGCTGAACCGCAGCCAGCGCTTCCCGTTCCAGACCAGCACCCCGGTCGCGTCGGGCAGATCGGCCACGAGCGCCGAAGCGCTGATCCCCGTCGGCCCCGTCCATGCCGCGTAGCCGCTGATCGGCTCATCGCCCGCCGGCCTCAGCCATTGCGAAGCATGACCGCCCGCGACCCGCGTATCCACCACCTCGGTGGCAGTGACCTCCGGCGCGCCATCCGCGCCCCCGGCCCGGAACTCCACCGCCGAGACCTCGCGCGAAACGACGAGGAACCGCGCGGTCGCGCTGCCGTTCAGCGTCCGCGCCACCCCGCCCCGCGGCGAGATCAGCAGGATCCCGGGCGCCACGCCGCCAAGCCGGCCCCGCACAGCAACCCGCACCTCGCTGCCGTCCGCGACCGGCTGCCCGTCCGCATCGGCGACCGCGACCTCCGCGCTGAATTCCCGCCCCACCCCGGGCGCCTCCTCGAATTCCGGGCTGATCGATGCCGGATCCCCCGCCACCCCGAAATCGGATCGGGCGATCGCGGTCGGCCCCAGCCGCGCCGTGAAGCCGTAGAGCCCGGTCGGCAGCGGATCCGCCGCCGCGGCCTCGACGTCGAGCTTGAACCGGCAGCGGCTCCGGTCCACGGTCGCCTCCGCCGTCCGGCACGTCGTCACGATGGTGAACCCCTCCCGCACCCGCTCCCCGTCCGGACCCGTGATCTCCGTCGCCGCCGTCTGCGGAAGCTCCGTCGCCCGCCCCTCCGAATCGACCGCGCTGGCCGCGAATTCGATCGTGTCCCGCTCGTCCGCCGTGTCCGCATGGTGGACCCGCGGCACCTTCGCCGCCAGCGACAGCGCGCGCGCATCGCCCGTGAAGCTGATGCTGAGCGGATTGATTTCGATCGGCGCCCCGTACACGCGCGCCACGACCGACGCGCTCACCATTGCCGAACCCGCCTCCGCCGGCGCCGCGAACATCACCGGTATCCGCCCGACCAGCCGCGGATCCGCCCGCGCCGCCTCGGCCAGCGAGCCCCAAACGTCGATGCTGCACGCCTTCGAGGCCTCCCCCCGCCCCGAGCTCCCCGTGCAATGCGGCCCGTACAGGCCCCCGTTCGTCGTCGTGACCGTGATCGACGAAATCGCGTCCGCCTGCGACGCGATCCCGTTCTGGTTCAGCACCGCCAGCTCGATCTTCGCCTCGCGCCCGACCCGCACCGGCCCGACCTCCCGATTCTCCCGCTCCAGCACCGCCGATGCGACCTGCACGACCGTCCCGACCTTGATCGACGACGACGTGAAGTACTCCGCCTGCCCCCGGTGCCAGCGCCGGTGCAGTTGGTTGTTGTAGCGGTCGTCGATCAAGATCTGCCTCCCGTCCAGCCCCTTCAGGTTGGCCCGCAGCCCGATCTCCCCCGCCGCCCCGTAGTCCACCGTCAGCTGCGGGTAGATGCGCGGCTCCTCCTCGCTGCCCGCGCCGATCCCGTAGGCGCAGAAATAGGCCGTCCGTCCGGCGACGCTCGCCTCCGCGTCCCGCTCGCAGCGGAAGTCCCCCGCCGAGGCGTCCAGCCGCGTGCCCCCGCCCGGCGCCCAATGCGCCCCCCCGGTCAGCACGAACCACGAATCCTCCGGATCCAGCGTGCTCTCCTCCACCAGCTCGCAGAAATGCGCCTCATGATCCGCCGGGCACTCCACCGACAGGTCCGTCCCCAGCTCCGGCGCCGCCGTCGGCCTCCCGCTCGTCGAGAACGCGAACCCGACCTGCACCGCCGTCGTCTGCCCCGGCTCCAGTATCCCGTCCGCGTCCTCCGGCGTCCGCACCTCCAGCAGCGGCGCGGACGTGTCCCGGAACGGATGCAGGTGCTCCGCCCCCCGCTCCATCCCGCCCGCATCATGCACCGTCGCCCGGATCTCCGCCGGCCCCTCGTCGTCGAACGGCGCGAAGTAGTACAGCTTCGCCCGCCACGGTATGCGGTGCGCGTCCCCCGCCGCCCCCGCCGGAATCGCGTCCGCCCCCGCCGGACGGTTCGCGCTGTAGCCCTGCTTCATCTGCTCCCGCGTGAAGGACAACGCGCACCCCCCGCCCGATGGCGCGCACTCCCGCCCCCACATCCGGAACGCCCCGCGGTCGACCGCGACCGTCAACGCCGCCCCGCTCGACGCCAGCTCGCTGAACAGCACCGGCCCAGCGAACTCCGTCTCGATGTCGTAGCCGAACACCAGCCAGTCGAAGTGCCGCCTGCTCCCGATCAGCAGATCCACTTCGTTCCCGATCCTGTCCTCGATGTCGTAGATCGTCGGCCGGCTCGGCGCAGTCGCCCCCTCGATCGTGATCGTCGCCGTCGTCGGCGTCTCCGTCACCGGCCCGCTCTCCGGCGCCGGCTCCCGGTACAGCTTCGCCGTGATCGCGTGATCCGTCGGAGTCGGCGTCGGCAGCACTGCGAACGAAACCGCGATGTGCCCAACGCTGTCGTCGTGCGCGAACGCGATCCCGTACGACCCGATCGGATACGAGGCGAACCACGCATCGCTGGTCAGCGTGCATTCCCCGCCCATTGCCAGCGTCCCGTGCGGATGGCAGTTCGCCAGCGGCCGGATCCCCAGTATCGAGCCTCCGCCGTCCCACTCGAACACCACCCGGTCGAAATCCAAGAACCGCCGCTGGTGGTCGCGCCGCGCCACGTGCCCCGTCACCGCGTGGTCGATCCCGTTCGCGCCCGACGCCCCGTTCGTGATCGTCAAACCCACGTTCACGATCTCCCCGTCGTCGACCACCGGATCGCACGCGCCCATGTCTTCCGCCGCCATCTCCGCCGCCGTGCACGGCAGGTAGCGGTGCCGCTCCACCTTGTAGAAGAACAGCTCCGGCGTCGCCGCCCGGTCGTATTGCAGGTGGATCTGGTGCCCCGACCCCGCGATCGCCGCATCCCGCGCCGACCAAACCTCCGCCGCGACCTGGACGTTCCGCGTCTCCGCCGCCGCCGTGGTCAGCGTCAACCGCAGCGGCATCGCCGCCTCGCTGTCCGACGCCGCCCCCTGCGCCGCCTTCCAGTCCGCCTTGCTGATCACGCAGACGCTCCCCGGAATCGCCGTCATCCCCGTCGTCTCGCAGAACGTCCCCGTCTTCGGCCCGATCCCCGTCGACGCCGCAAACGCCGTCTCGTACCCCCCCATCGCATCCGCCAGATAGGCCGTCACCTCCACATGCGTCCACTCATCCTCGAACGTCACCGCGCCGCACGCCTCCTCCTCGTCCCACCACGGGCAGCTCCCGCCCCGGTGCTGCTCCGCCGGCGTCCGGTACACCCGCCCGTAGTCGTAGTCCCGCCGGATCGCGAGCTCGAACTCCAGCCCCTCCGACCCCTGCCGGTAGAAGTGCGGATGCAGGAACGGACGCCCCTCCTCCGCGCTCCCGTCCGCCCGCGGCACCGAGAGGTACGCCGCGATCGCCCCCCCCGCCTGCGCCTGCGCCCCCGCCGGCATCGTCGCCGGCCCCGCAAGCAGCAGCGCCGCCCCCGCGGCCAGCGCGATCAAGAGCAGCATCCGGAGCATCGTGAACCGCATCATGAAGGCCGCCGCCCGCATCCCCCGCACTCTAACGCCGCGCCCGCCCCCGCCCGGGCCGCAAGGCCCCCGCACCCGCTAAGATCGCCCCATGGCAATTCCCGCGCCCGAATACCGCGAGCAGCTTCTCGCCCAAGGCTGCGAAGAAGGCTTGGCCGATGCGGTCCTGTCCTTGGTCGGGGCCGCCAGCGACGACGCGGAAGCCGCGGTGATCATGAAGGTGGGCGAGCGGATCGCCCGCTCCGAGCAGCAGCTCGACGAGCACGCCGCTCAGACCGCCCAGCAGTTCCGCGACGCCGACTCCGCAATCCGCGAGTCCGCCCGCGATGTGACGGAGCAGCTCAAGCTGGAGACCGCCCAGATCCTGAAATCGGCGGCAGAGGCGCGGGCCGAGAACGAACGCAGGCTGGCCAAGATCGAAGAAGACGCGGCCGAGGCGCGCGCCGAGAACGAGCGCAAACTGGCCGAAATCAACGAGCGCGTGGCCAAGATCGAGCAAAGCACCGCCGAGGCGCGGGCCGAGAACGAGCGCAGACTGGCCAAGATCGACAAAGACGCGGCAGAGGCGCGGGCCGAGAGCGAGCGCCGGCTGGCCGAAATCAACGAGCGCATGATCGAGGCGCGCGCTGAGAGCGAGCGCCGGCTGGCTAAGATAGAAGAAGACGCGGCCGAGGCGCGGGCCGAGAACGAGCGCAGGCTGGCCGAGATCGATCAGCGCGTGGTCAGGCTCGACGAGCGCGCGGCGGAAACCAACGAGCGCATCACCAAGCTCGACGAAGACGCGGCCGAGGCGCGCGCTGAGAGCGAGCGCCGGCTGGCCGAGATCAACGAGCGCGTGGTCAGGCTCGACGAGCGGGCGGCGGAAACCAACGAGCGCGTGGCCAAGCTCGAAGAAGGCCTCGTCGACGTGCGGGTCGGGATCGAGCGCCGCTTGGGGGAAGTCCAAGTCGCCATCACCGATCAGCTCGGCAAAATGCGGGTCGCCAACGAGCAGCAGTTCTCCAAAACCCGCAGCGACCTCGACGATCAGCTCGGCAAAATGCGGGTCGCGAACGAGCAGCAGTTCTCCAAAACCCGCAGCGACCTCGACGATCAGCTCGGCAAAATGCGGGTCGCGAATGAGCAGCAGTTCTCCAAAACCCGCAGCGACCTCGACGATCAGCTCGGCAAAATGCGGCTCGCGAACGAGCGGCAGTTCTCGCAAATCCGCGACCAGCTCGCGCAGCTGCGGGTCGAGATCGCCGAGCAGGAGACCAAGAACGAGCAGCGCTTCGGCAAGATCCGCGATCTCCAACTCCAGACCGCTATCGGCATCGCCACCCTGATCATCGCCGGCGTCGCCGCCATCATCACCGCCTTCGCCATCTTCGGCTGATTGACTGCTTATGGAGGGGCTTGCGCTGGGGGTGGGGGCTTGTAGACTTTGGGGCTAGTTCGGTCGGGGTGCGTGCGCCGGCCGGGGGCTTGGAGGCGCGGTCGTGGCGCGAGGCGTGATGTTTCCTGGCCGGGATGGGCGGGCGCGGTTCGCGCTTTGGATAGGCGTGCGAAGAATCGGGGGGGGGGGGGGGGGGGGGGCAGGATTCCTCGCGGGCGGGGCGAAGCGGTGAGGGGCGTTGGCGTGCGCGCCGCTCTGCTGGTCGCGCTCGCGCTCTTCGCGGCGGCTGGCGGCTGGCTGGCGCTCTCGCCCGCGCCGGTCGATGCCCAGGCCGGGGATTACGACGGCCGCTTCTACGCCAAGGCCGGCGACCTCGCCATCTGCCCCGCCAACGAAAACGTCATCGAGGCCGATGCGGGCCCCTACTCGAAAACCGGCTCCACCACGATCACCGTCCGCCTGCTGAAGGAGGGGATCTCCGGCACTTGCGGCCCCGCCACCGTGCTGACGACCAACGATCCCAGCGGGTATCAAGGGACCATCTATAGGGACGATTGGGACATGCAGTTGCGGACCGCAACCGGCGCAAGCGGCGGGACGCTGATCAACGGCGCCAACATCACCTTGCCGAGCACATTCAGCGGCCGCCGCACCACCGGCACGCACAACAAGCGCGACCAGACTAACGACGGCCACTGGCCTACTACCACTGACGCCGGTGATAAGCACTTGCATAATGCCGAGGTATCGTTCACGGTGCCGAGCAGCCACACCGGCCCCGTCTATTTCCATGTCGGGATTCTCTTCGAGGAGGTCGATAAGTACGCGGCCGTTTGGGAGCGATTCACCTTCAAGTTCAGCGAACCCGTAATCGACGTGCATCCGCTGGTGGTGCCGCTCGATTCCGGCGGCGAGCCCGCCGCGACCGACGTCTCGGTGCCCGTTCTGCGCCCCGCCGGCGGCACCCAGCAGCGGGCCCGCCTGCTGCTGCGCGCGGCCGCGCACAACGACGCCTACCACGCGGCCGACGCCAACGTGGCGCGCAGCGCCTTCGACACCGCCACGCTGAAGATCGCCAGCGACGCGGGCGGCGACACCGTGATCACCGGCGCCACGATCACGCAATCCGACGGCAGCTCGAAGATCTCCGCCTGCACCGCGGCCGGCCATACCTGCGCCGTGCCCAGCGGCAACTGGCCGCAAGGCGCGGGCGGCACCCCGCTGACCGTGCCGCTCGACATCTACTTCCAAGTCCCCGCCAGCCATACGGGCAGCGCCTACCTCGTGCTCGATGCCAACAAGGGCGGCAACTCCCCCCGCGAATTCGCGCTGCACTACTCCGCCACCCAGGTCTCCGTCTACCCGCTGGCCGCCCCGCAGAACGACAGCGGCACGATCACCACCGGCAACCTGGTCGCCTCCTCCCGCACTTGGGCCGTCGTCGGCGGGGCCCAGCGCGCCGCCATCTTCCTGCGCTCGGCCGACCACGGCAACGAGTACGACTCGACCGACACCAACGTCGCCCGCAGCGCCTTCAGCTCGGCCCAGATCGAGATCGCCGCCGACCCCGACGGGGCGCGCCCGATCGCGGGCGCGAAGATCGGCTCCACCACCGCCCTGACCAGCGCCATCAGCGCCTGCACCGAGACCACCGTCGGCAACACATGCACGATCACCAGCGCCAACTTCCCCCAGGGCAGCGGCATGAGCCCGGTCACCTCGCAGCTGGACATCTACTTCTCGGTGCCCGACCGGCACGAGGGCGACGCCTACGTGGTGGTGCGCGCCTCCAGCGGCACCGCCGCCCCCCGCACCTTCGCGCTCAAGTACGACCCCGCGCAGCGCACCGCCGCCTACCCGCTGGCCGTGCCCGTCTCCGGCGGCAACCCGGTCGATTGGGACGTCACCCTCGCGCAACGCGACTTCGCCGCCAGCGCCGGCCTCCAGCAGGTCCGCCTCTTCCTGCGCGATGCTGCCGCCACCCGCTACGCCGCCGGCGACGCCAACGCGGCGCGCGGCGATTTCTACAACGCCACGATCAAGCTGACCAGCGACGAAGCCGGCAACACCGCCCTCAGCGGCGCGCTGATCTCGGACTCGGCCGGCTCGGCGCTGAGCGCCTGCCAAGAGACGAACCCCGGCAACAACTGCGAGATCCGCAGCGCCAGCTTCCCGGAAAGCGGCAGCCCCGCGAAGACCACGCACCAGGACATCTGGTTCGCCGTCCCCGCAAGCCACACCGGCCCGGCCTGGCTGCATGTCATCACCGCGCAGTCGGCCCGGCGCAACAGCTACTTCGCGCTCAAGTACGACCCCGCTCGCAGCTCGCAGGGCACGTTCGCGCTGGTCAACGGCGACACCGCGGCCTGCCCCCGCGACGAGGGCCACGTCCTGCTCGACGCCGGCGAGTACATACCCGGCGGCACCACCAGCGTCACGATCAACCCCCGGCGGGTCAGCTACGGCCCGACCGGTGCTTGCACCACCACGACCGCCCTCGACAACCTCGACCTCTACGTCCCGGGCACCCTCCAAGGCGACTGGAAGATCTCGCTCAACCAGGCGCCCGGCGACGGAGCCCGGATCGCGGGCGCGACCATCACCCTCCCCGCCGCCTTCAGCAGCGCCCGCTCCGGCGCCCGCAACCCCCGCACCAACCTGTTGGACGGGAGCTGGCCCGAACGCAGCGGAACGACGGTCGCCGACCTGCTCCACAACGCCGCCATCTCGTTCACCGTGCCCGCCGGCCACACCGGACCCGTCTACCTCTATCTCCAAGCCCACGGGGTCGACGACCAGAACCAGAACGGCGGCACCGCCCGGGCGACCTTCAAGTTCCTGCCGGCGCTGAACGCGCATCCGCTGGCGGCGCCGCAGACCTCGAGCGGGACGATCACCGAGACCGGCGACCTGACCGCCAACACCCGCAGGTACGCGGTCAACGACGCGACCCAGCGCGCCGCGATCTTCCTGCGCGACGCGGACCACGGCGACGAGTACGACTCGACCGACGCCAACGCGCAACGCAGCGAGTTCGACACGGTCACGATCAAGATCACGGAGGACGCGGCGGGGGCCACGGCGATCAGCGGCGCGGAGATCTCGAGCGACGCGGCCGGCGCCACGGCGATCAGCGCCTGCAACGAAAACACGGTCGGCCACACCTGCACGATCCCCGCCGCCAGCTGGCCGCAGAATTCGGCCACGCCGCCCAGGACCCGCAAGCTCGACATCCACTTCTCCGTGCCCGAGGCGCACCCGGGCCCGGCCTACGTGGTGGTCACGATCGCGAAGGCCGGCTCGCCCTCGCGCAGGTTCGCGCTCAAGTACGAGCACCCCTACGTGCCGGTCTGGCCCCTGGCCGCGCCGCAGACCTCCGGCGGCACGGTCAGCACGTCGGAGCTGGCCACGACCAGCCGCGATTGGGCGGCCGGCGGCGCGTCGCAGCGCGCCCGCGTCTTCTTCCGCGACCGGCCGCGCACGGCCTACGCGGCCGCCGACCAATCGCCGATGACGACTGCCTTCGCCGCGCTCACGATCAAGGTGACCTCGGACGCGGCCGGCGCGAACGTGATCAGCGGCGCGAAGATCTCGAGCGACTCGGCCGGCAACACGGTGATCGGGGCCTGCGACGAGAGCTCCGTCGGCCACACCTGCACCGTGCAGACGGCGAACTTCCCCAGCGCCAGCGGGCGCACCACCAACCTCGACCTGCACTTTTCGGTGCCCAACAGCCACAACGGCGACGTCTTCCTGGTGCTGACCGCGACCAAGTCGCCCGACCTGCCGCGCGTCTTCGCGCTGAAGTACGACGACCGCCGGGTCGGCGTCTTCCCCCTCGCCGCGCCGCAGAACGCCGGCGGCACGATCACCACCGGCACGCTGGCATCGCAGACCCGCCTGCGCGCGGCCAGCGGCACCCAGCGCGCCGCCGTCTTCCTGCGCAGCGCCAACCCGGACGACGAGTACGACTCCAGCGACGTCAACGCCGTGCGCGGCGATTTCGGCAGCGCCACGATCGTGATCTCCTCCGATGCGGCCGGCACCACGGCGATCAGCGGCGCCGTGATCAGCCAGTCCGACGGCACCTCCGCCATCGCCGCCTGCACGGAGGCGACGGCGGGCAACACCTGCACGATCCCGTCGGCGAGCTTCCCGCAGGACAGCGGCACCCCGGCGCGGACGCAGCAGGTGGACATCTACTTCGCAATCCCGGCCGCCCACGTCGGCGACGCCTACGTGACCGTCCGCGCGGCGATGTCCAGCCGCACCTCGCGCATCCACGCGCTGAAGTACGAGGACCCGGCCGCCGCGGCCGCGCCGCTGGCGGTGCCCGCCGAAAGCAGCGGGGCGCTGGCCGCCGCGCGGGAGGGGCAGGACATCAGCGCCCAGACATTCCGCTGGGCCGCGGGCGGCGGGACCACGCGGGCCAAGGTCTTCCTGCGCGCCGCCGCGCACGGCAACACCTACCGCGCCGCCGACGCCAACGCGGCCGAGGCCGGCATCGACAGCGTCCGCATCCGCCTCTCCAGCGTCGCGACCGGCGCGAGCGAGGCCGCCGGCACCACCCTGATCGCCTCCGCCACGGTCGGCGGCGCCTCGATCTGCAACGAGGGCACGGCCGGGCCGACCTGCACGATCACCGCCGCGAACTGGCCCGACACCAGCGGCACGACCGACGAGGTCAACCTGCGCTTCACCGTGCCCGCGACCTCGGACGCGACCGTCCATCTCGTGGTCAGCGCCATCAAGTCCGGCAAGACCACCCGCACTTTCGCGCTCGAACTGCTGCCCGGCAGCGTCCCCGCGCACCCGCTCGCCGCCGCCGTCGTGGGCGGCAGCCCGGAGTCCGGCGACCTCGCCGCCATCATCCGCTCCTTCCGCTCCGGCGGCGAGCGCCAGCAGGTGCGGGTGGCGCTGCGCGACGCCTGGCACGGCAACGAGTGGGACGCGAACGACGCGAACGCGCAGCGCAGCGAGTTCACCAGCGCCACGATCGAGGTCGGCACCAAGCACGCGACCACGGGCGTCTTCAGCGCGCTCTCCAACGCCGCGATCTACAACGCGGCCACCGGCAGCACCGCGCTGACCCCCTGCACCGAAAACACCGCGGGCAACACCTGCACGATCCAGTCGGCGAGCTTCCCCGTGGACAGCGGCACGCCGGTCCGCACCGAGGAAGTCGACCTCTGGTTCAGCGTCCCCGCCGCCACCGCCGCCGACGTCTACCTCCGCGTCACCGCCGCCGGCACCGGCGCCTCCCGCGTCTTCGAGCTCAAGTACGAGCCCTACCTGCGCATCTGGCCGCTGGCCGTGCCGGCGCCGGGCGGCACCCCCGCGAGCGGCAACGTCAAGACCGGCACCCGTGACTGGGCCGCCGAAGGCGCGGCCAACCAGGCCCAAGTCTTCCTGCGCGGCGCCGAGCACTCCAACGCCTACACCGCCGCCCACGCCAACGTCGCCCGCAGCGCCTTCGACTCGGTCGAGCTGCGCCTCGCCACCGCCGAGGACGGGACGACCTCCGCCGTCGGCCCCGTCTTCACCGGATCGAGCGGCGGCGGCAGCGTGCTCTCCGACTGCTCCGAGAACGCGCAGGGCGCGGTCTGCACGATCACCAGCGCCAACTGGCCGCAGGGAACCGGCGGCACCCCGCTGACCCTGTTGAAGAACGTCTACTTCACCGTGCCCGACACGCACGACGCCGCCGTCTGGCTGGTCGCGCGGGTGAAGAAGGCCAACAAGGCCGACCGCGTCTTCTCGATCCGCTACGACGCGCCCTACACCGTCTACCCGATCGCGGTGCCCGCCAGCACGGCCGACGGCACCGACCTCTCCGCCGGCAGCCGCAACTTCCTGCCCGCCGGCAACGCGCAGCAGCTCACCGTCCACCTGCGCGATGCCTGGCACGGCGATGCCTACGACGCCTCCGACGCCAACGCCGCCACCTCCGCCGTGTTCAACGCCGTGATCTCGATCGCCGCCAACGCCGACGGCAGCGGCCTGATCACCGGCGCCGAGATCTCCTCCGACTCGGCCGGCAACACCGGCCTGACCGGCTGCGGCAACCCGGCCGTGGTCGGCAACACCTGCACGATCAGCGCCGCCAACTGGCCCGCCGCCAGCGGAACCACCACCGGCCTCGACCTCTACTTCTCCGTGCCCAACACCGCCGGCGGCGCCGCCGCCTACGTCGTCGTCATCGCCGACCCCGCCGCCAGCGGCAAGCGCAACCGCGCCTTCGCCCTCAAGTACGACCCGCCCCTGCCCGTCTTCCCGCTGGCCGTCCCGCTCGGCGCCGCCGACGCGCACGAGAGCGGCGACCTCACCGCCCGCACCGAGAACTACGCATCCGCCGGCGCGCGCCAGAAGGCCCGCATCTACCTGCGCAACGCCTGGCACTCGAACACCTACGCCTCGAGCGGGCAGACCAACGCGCCGACCAGCGACTTCAGCAGCGTCACCATCCGGATCGCCGACGGCTCCGACGGCGGCACCGCCGTCAGCGGCGCAACCATCACCAACGCCAGCGGCGCGCAGCTCTCCCAGTGCGCCGCCTCAGGCGCGACCTGCCTGGTCAACAGCTGGCCCGCCAGCGCCGGCACCTCGCAGCCCTTGGACATCTGGTTCTCGGTGCCCGACGGCCACCGCGCCGACGTCTTCCTGCACGTGACCGTGCGCGACTCCGACGGCGACACGCAGACCTTCGCGATCCCCTACGAAAACCCCCACATCGAGGCCTGGCCGCTGATCGTGCCGCAGCTGACCTCGACCACCTTCGAGACCGGCACGCTCTCCTCCAACAGCCGACACTGGTGGCCCTACGCCGTGATCTCGACCACCTCGTCCGGCGACAACAGCACCGGCCGCCACTGGCTGCGCCTCTTCCTGCGCGACGAAGCGCGCGCCGCCTACGGCTCGGCCCACGCCAACGCCGCCGCCGCCGAGTTCGACGCCACCACGCTCCAGATCACCTCCGACGCCGCCGGCCAAACCCTGCTCAGCGGCGCAGCCTTCACCACCGCCGCCGGCCGCTCCCGCTCCTGCGCCAACAACTGCCCCGACAGCACGCCCGCGGCCGACGCGACCGTCTACTTCAAGATCCCCGACTCGCACACCGGCCCCGTCTACATCCGCTACGGCGTGACCAAGTCCGGCAAGATCGGCAAGACCTACACGCTCAAGTACGACCCGCCGCCGACCGTCGCGGCCCATCCGATCCTGACCGCGCGCGAGTCCGACGGCTCCGCCCGCGCCGCCGCCGGCGAGTACAGCGAGGGCGCCGCCGACCGCGTCCGCCTCTCGATCCGCGACGCCGCCGCCTCCGCGACCAGCGCCGCCACCTCCACCTTCCTCGCCGTCACGATCACCGCCGCCTCCGACGCCGACGGCACCGCCCTGGCCGGGGCCGTGCTCTCCTCCGACGCGGCCGGCTCCAACGCCATCTCCGCCTGCACCGAGAACACCGCCGGCAACACCTGCACCATCACCACCGCCAACTGGCCCGCCACCGGCGGCAACGCCGACGACCTCGACCTCTACGTCACCGTCCCCGCCGCCCACACGGGCGCGCTCTACGTCCACGTCAACATCATCGCCCCCGCCGGCATCCGCAACCGCGCCGCCGCCCTCAAGTACGACCCCTACCTGCGCATCTGGCCCCTGGTCGTGCCCGCCCCGGCCGGCACCCCCGCGACCGGCAACGTCAAGACCGCGACCCGCGACTGGGCCGCCCCCGGCGCCGCCAACCAAGCCCAGATCTTCCTCCGCAACGCCGCCCACTCCAACACCCACACCGGCACCGACACCAACGTCGCCCGCAGCGCCTTCGACCGCGTGATCCTCCGCCTCGCCACCGCCGAGGACGGGACCACCTCCGCCAGCGGCCCCGTCTTCACCGGCTCCAGCGGCGGAACCAGCGTGCTCTCCGACTGCTCCGAGACCTCGCAGGGCCCCGTCTGCACGATCCCCGCATCGAGCTGGCCGCAGGCCGGCACGCCCATGCTGACCACGCTGCAGGACGTCTACTTCACCGTGCCCGGCGAGCACGGCAGCGTCTGGCTGGTCGCCACCGTCCAGGAGAGCGGCAAGCAGGACCGCGTCTTCTCGATCCGCTACGACAGCCCCGTCAACGCCTACGCGCTGGTCGTCCCCTCCGGCACCGCCGACGGCGCCAACCTCGCCGCCGGCACCCGCAACTTCGTGCCCGGCGGCGTCGCCCAGCAGGCCACCATCTACATGCGCAGCGCCTGGCACGACGACGAGTACAACGCCGCCGACGCCAACGCCGCCGCCTCCGTCCTGACCAGCGCCACGATCACCATCGCCAGCGACGCCGCCGGCGCCAACCCGATCAGCGGCGCCAAGATCTCCTCCAACGCGGCCGGCACCACCGCCGTGACCGGCTGCACCGGCACCCCCAACACCTGCACCATCGCCGTCGCCAGCTGGCCCGCGACCGGCGGCCTCAGCTTCTACTTCTCCGTGCCCAACACCGTCTCGACCTCCGCCTACGTCGTCGTCACGGGCGTCGCCGCAACCAACGGCAAGGCCGTCCGCGCCACCGCGCTCGAGTACGCCCCGCCCCTGCCCGTCTTCCCCCTCGCCGTCCCCCGCCACCCCACCACCGACGCGCACGAGAGCGGCACCCTCACCAGCCGCACCGGCAACTTCGCCGCGCAGGGCGCGCGCAACAAGGCCACCATCTACCTGCGCGACGCCTGGCACTCCAACGCCTACGCCGCGACCGGCCAGGACAACGCGCCGACAAGCGACTTCAGCAGCGTCACGATCCGCATCGCCACCGCCTCCGACGGAAGCACCGCCGTCAGCGGCGCCGCCATCGTCAACGCCTCCGGCGCGAGGCTCCCGCAGTGCGCCGCCGCCGGCGCGACCTGCCTGGTCAACAACTGGCCCGCCACCGGCGGCACCGCCGACCCGCTCGACATCTGGTTCACCGTGCCCGACTCGCGCACCGCCGACGCCTACCTGCACGTCACCGTGCGCGACTCCGACGGCGACGCCCAGACCTTCGCCATCCCCTACCAGCCCCCATACGTCGCGGCCTGGCCCCTGATCGTCCCGAAGCCCGGCGGGACCTACGAGACCGGCACGCTCTCCACCGCCACCCGCCGCTGGCTGCCGGAAGAGGGCCTGAACCTGATCGGCTTCTTCTTCCGCGACCAAGAGCGGACCTCGTTCGACGGCAACCACGCCAGCCCCGCCGCCGGCGTCTACGACGGCCACATGCACGCGATCACCACCGACGCCGCCGGCAACAACCGGCTCAGCGGGGCCGCCTTCACCGACTCCGCCGGCAACGCGTTCACCTGCGGCAACCGCTGCATGGCCAGCTGGCTCCAAGGCGACCTCCGCTTCAAGATCCCCGACTCGCACACCGGCGCGGTCTACATCCACCTCACCGCGACCAAGCCCGGCAAGCTCTCCCGCAGCACCTCCTTGAAGTGGGACCCGCCGCTGACGGTCTCCGCCCATCCGCGCGCGACGCCGCGGAACGTGGCCAACGGCGCATTGCTGCCCTCGGCCGGCGAGTTCAACGCGAGGTCGGGGGCGGACCGGGTGCGGATATCGCTGCGGGCGTCGGCCGGCGGATCGACCAACGCGGCATCGACGACGTTCGATCAGGTGATCATCAGCATCACCTCGGACGCGGCTGGAACCACGGCGATCAGCGGCGCGGACATCGCCTCGAACACCGGCGGAACGCAGATCAGCGGCTGCACTTCGACCACCCCGCCCTGCACCATCGCCCGCGCCGACTGGCCGGCCGGCACGGGCGGGCAGAGCGGCGACTTGGACATCTTCGTCTCGGTGCCGCTGAACTACGCGGGCAACGCGGCCTACGTGCACGTCCGCGTCGAGAAGGCCGGCGAGCGCGACCGCACCTTCGCGCTCAAGTACGACGCGCCGGTGGGGGCGCGCTCGGACAACGCCGGGCCGGCCCTCGACCCGCGGCTCTCGGACGGGACGGCGGAGCGGGACGACGACGGCGACGGCGACCGCGCGGACAACGAGCACTACTACGGCTTGGCGGCCGAACGCCAGCGGGTCGCGGTGCGCATCTACAAGTCCGCCGCCGCCAGCGGCTGGGATGAGACGGCCGAGCTGGCCAGCTTCGCCTCGCTGGGTTCCACGGCCGCCCTGGCCCTGAGCGCCAGCTACCCGGCCGGCCAGACCACGACCTCGCTGAACGCCTCGCAGATCGTCTTCACCAAGCCGGACGGCACGGCGCTGGGCTGCACGGAGGCCTCCTACGCGGGCGGCACCTGCACCCTGAGCCGCGCGACGCTGAAGACGCTGATGGGCATCGCCAGCGCGGTCGACGCCCGGCGCAGCCTCCAGTTCGAGTTCGCCTTCGCGATCCAGACCGCCTTCACCAACACCGCCGACGTGACCCTCAACGCCGACCTCACGCGCCACAGCGGTGCCACCGGTTCAGCGTCCGCCACCGCCGTCTACAAGCGCGGCGCGACGGCGGCCGCCAACGCGCAGCCGTTCGCGATGCAGCTGGTGAACGGCTCGGCGGAGACGGGCAACGTGGTGACGCGCGACCCGCAGCGGCGCTACTCGCCGGGCGGCGCGGCCACGCCCGTCAACCTGCGCGTCTACGAGAGCGCCACCGAGATCCAGACCTACACATCCAGCACGAACCTGGTCTCCTACTCGACGATCGAGCAGGTGACGATCGAGATCCGGGACCGGCCCTCGCCCAGCAACCGGATCACGGGCGCGCAGATCACGGTGCCCAAGCACGACGGAACCAGCGCCTGCACCGAGGCCGCCGCGACCAACGTCTGCACGATCACGGCCGCCAACTACCTGCTCACCGGCCCGCCCCGCGCCGGCAACCATTACCGCGCCTTCCCCGTGAACTTCAGCTTCACGGTGCCGTCCGCCTACCAGAACACGGACTTCGGCAACGCCGACCTGATCATCAGCGTGGTCCGCGCCGGCAGCGGCATGGCCTCCGCCCGCACCCAGACCTTCACCCTCCCCTTCGACGGCGGCACCCGCGCCGAGCCGTTCGCGATGGTCGCCGACGCGACGGGGAACGCGCCGGCGGCGGACCAGCAGTGGGCGCAGGCGGGCGCGCGCACGCCGATCTGGGCGCACGTCTACAACGCCGCGAAGACCGCGCACGAGGCGGTCTCGAGCACGAACACCGCGCAGTACTGGGAGTTCGACCAGACGCAGGATGCCGACAAGCCGGCGGTGAAGATCGAGCTGCTGGACGGCGCGAGCGGCACGGCGGCCCCCGCGGGCGGGCTGATCACGGCGGCCGACTCGGCCGCGAAGTTCGCGCCCTGCACGGAGTCCGAGCCCTCGAACGTCTGCACGATCACGCTGGCCGCGCTGAAGGCCTACGACTCCGAGGCGAGCCCGGACGACAACGACGCGGTGGATCCGCTCAAGTTCGCGGTCAGCATCCCGCAGGGCTCGACCAACTCGGTGCGCCTGAAGCTGACCGTGAACCGCTCGGACTCGATGACCAAGACCCGCGAGTTCAGCATCTACGCGCCCTGGGCCTACCCGCTGCTGGCCCCGGTCGGCGCGGACGGCCGCCCCCGCACCGGCAGCCTCTCGGCGACGGTCTGGGAGTACGAGCCGCGCGGCCGCCCGACCCCGCTGGCCTTGGAGCTGTACAACGCACGGCAGCAGCAGTACGAAACGCCGACTCCGGCGCTGCGCCCGTCGTTCGCGGACTTCGAGACGGTCACGATCCGCGTGCAGGACGCGGCCGGCGACCTGATCAGCGGCGCCGAGCTGACCGCCCGCAACGGCACCCCGCTGCGCGGCCTCTGCCCGGTCGCGGCGTCCTGCGAGATCACCCGCGCCGAATGGCAGGCCCGCCAGCGCGGCGCGCGGTCGCCCGGCGGCCTCGAGTTCGCCGCCTCGGTGCCGGCCGAGTACTCCGCCGCCGCCGTCATCCGGATCGAGCTCGCGCACACCGGCCGGACCGCTCCGACCGCAGCCCAGCCGGTCAACGAGCAGATGCTGGGCACGGGCCCGGTGCAGCGGATCGCGCTGGAGGACTCGTCCGGCACGCGCACGGCGGTCTACGAGCTGCGCATGGTCTCGCCGGCCAAGCGCGCCTTCGCCCTGCCGCTGGTCGCGGATGCGGACGCCGCCACCGGCCTGCGCGTCTGCACGCTCGCCGAGTCCGGCAGCGGCGCCGCCGCGCTCACCGCCTGCACCGCCCCGTCGGTCCAGCGCGGCACCCCGATCGGCTTCGCGGCGACGCTGATGCGCGGCCTCGAGGCGCACCCGGCCAATCCGCCCACGGCGAACATGGACGAGCTGGTCCAGTACAACGAGATCACCACGCTCACGATCAGCGCGACCGCCGGCGAGATCATCCACCAGACGCTCTGCCCGCGCGCAACCTCCGCGCACCCCGTGTACCAGCCGGCCGCGCAGACCGATACATCCACTTGCACGATCAGCAGCGCCGCGCTGCAAGCCTTCCAGGGCGCGGCCGAAGCGAACGAACCGATCCGCCCGCTTGCGTTGGCCTACGTCCCGTCCGCCGCCTCCGGCGCGACCGGCACGGTGAGGCTGAGCTACGCGATCGCCGGCGCGAGCCCGCCCGAGATGATCGAGCAAACGCTGGCGTTCGCGCACGCCGCCGGCCCCGGCAAGCGCGCCGCCGGCGTCTACCTCGACTGGAGCGACCCCGGCTCCGCCTACGCCGCCGCCGCGCCGGCCGCGCTGTTCGCGATCGGCCGCGCCGACTCGCGCGCGACCGCCGCCCCCGCCCCGCGCTCGGCCCTGCCCGGCCGGGTCAAGTCCGCGCTCTTCTCCGAGCTGGCCGCTGAGAAGGCGGTCGAGCTGACGATCAGCCAGGGCACGATCGCCTACAACGGCCAGGCCTGCGCCGCCTCCTCGAGCGGTTGCACGCTCTCGCTCAGCCGCGCCCAGCTGCTGGCCGGCGCTGCCGGAGGCGCGACCGCGTCCGACCCGATCGGCAACCTGCGCGCCGAATACACGCTGCCCCTGGGCGTCTCCGGCCCGACCACGATCAGCGTCCGCGCCAGCTTCGCCGGCGAGGCAGCCGCCGCGACAGGCGAGCTGTCCATCGCGCACCCCGCGGTCAGCAACCCGGTCGGCTCGGCCTACCTGCCGACCGACGCGGACGGCGTGATCGCGGCCGGCGCCACGGCCGAGGTCGCGGCCGGCTTCACCGTCGCCGTCGACGCGGTCGGCAGCGGCTGGGGCTGCGCCCGCCCCGACCCCTCCTTCCTCGAACTGGACGATGCCGGCGCCCTGCTCGACGCCTGCGCCGGCGGCCTCTCGCGCCGGCCCGGCGGCGATGTTCCGTCCGCGAATGCGGTCTGGCTGATCGCCGACTCCTACCTCGCCATCACCGGCCCCGCCACCTGGCGCGTCGAGGGCCCCGGCGACGGCAGCAAGCGCCTGATGCTGGGCGGCACTTGGAGCCGCATGCGCTGCGGCCTTGCCTCCGCTCAGGGCGCATCCACCGCCGGCGAACGCGACATCGCCTGCTGGATCACCGACGCCGAAGGCAACCGCCCCAGCATCGCCATCGACCCGAGCGCCGCCGAGGACGTGCGGATCACGGCCAGCCTGATCCCGACCCGCGAGCGCCGCTTCCACATCTTCACCGGCGCCGGAACGCAGCCGTCCGACCGCTACGCCGAAACAGCGGCCGCCTTCCGCCTGGCCAGCGGCCCGCTCTTCCGCACCGCCGAAATCGACGTCGGCGAGCCGGCCCCCGTCGCCTCGGTCGAACTGGCCCGCGCCGCCGGCGCGAGCGGCCCCGTCCCGCGCGGCGGCAGCGCGAACCTCGAAGTCCGCATCACCGCCGCCGGCGGCCGAGCGGCCGACGCCGCCGCGATCGCCTCGATCACGCTCACCGCCACCCGCGGCTCGCTCTCCGGCGACCTCTGCCCCGGCGCCGCCCGCAGCTGCACGATCAACGCCGGCACCGGCACCGGCTTCGCCACGGCAGTGGCGGAAAACCCGGCACTGCCCGCCGCCCTGCCGATCACCTTCACCCCGCCCGCCGGCGAGGGCTCCACCCGCATCTCGCTCGCCGTCACCGCCACCGGCGGCGCCCAATCGCTCTACACCGACGCCATCGATCTGACCTTCGCCGGCGCCGCCTCCGCCCTCCGCGCCGGCGCCGGCCTGCCCCTGCTCCACCACCGCGCCACCCCCGACGACGACCGCGACGTGATCGAGCTCGAGATCGAGGCCCGCGACTCCTCCGGCAACGCCGCCGCCCTGCCCTCCGCCACCGCCCGCGTGCTCGACGCCGCCGGCCGCCCGGTCTCGCAGAACTTCCTGACGATCGAGCGCCTCTGCGAAACCGGCGCGAGCAAGTGCAAGTACCGCATCACCGCCGTCGCCGCCGCCACCGCCCCGCTCGCCTCCGGCCGCTACCGCCTCGAGGTCGACGCGGGCCTGCGCGAAAAACTGACCGCGACCTTCGGCGTCGCCGGCCCCGCCGCCGCCCTCGACCCCGTCCCCGCCGGCCCGCCCCTGCTCGGCCGAACCCTCGACATCCAAGTCGACGCCGCAGACGCCGACGGCAACCCCGTCGCCGACGGCACCAAAATCCGCGTCCGCGCCACCGCCGCCGACGGCCCCTCCCCCCTCCAACTCGCCACCCCGCCCAGCGACTCCACCACCGAACAGTCCGCCCAGCTGACCACCAAGGACGGCGCCGCCACCGCCACCTTCGTCACCGCCTCCCGAGCCATCGCCATCATCTCCTTCGACGCCCAAGACGGCACCCGCACCTCCGCCTCCGCCGTCCAGTTGATCGACGCCCGCAACGCCCCCCTCCCCGGCCAACCCGCTCCCCCCGCAGACCCGACCTCCCCCGCCGCCCATCTCGCCGACGGCGCCGGCCAACCCGCCGACCCCTCAACCGCCAGCGGCCTCACCGTCTGGGCAGCCCCCGCCACCGCAACCACCGCCACCGCCGCCGACCTCTTCCAAGAACTCCCCGGCGCCCAGGCCCTCCTCCTCTGGAACGGCCGCCGCTGGATCCGCTACGCCACCGACCCGCAAGGCAACCCCATCCCAGGCTCCCAAAACTTCCCCCTCCACCCACAAGACCTCCTCTTCATCGCCCGCTGAGCGGCGGGCGGTGCGAGCGCGGGCGCATCCAGGTTGCCCCAGTCCGGTGCGGCCGGTACGGTGAGCGAGCACCCAGTGTTGCCCGGAAGCACGCGGCCCCCGCATGACGAAACCGCAACCGGACTCCTCCGGTTCCTCCGCCGGCCTGCTGTTCCGGCTCGCGGCCGCGGCGCTGCTGGTCGCCGCCGCGACCATGCTCATCGCCGGCGCCGCGGCTCAAACGGCGACGCTCACCTTCTCGTCCGGAAGCTGGACGCCGGAGAAAGTCACGCTCACCTTCTCCGCGCCGATTCAAGCAACGCCGCTCCCGAACGCATCAGTGTTTGCCGTCTATGAATATACCGCCGCAGGAAATTGGAGCGACGATCCGGTCTCCATCTCCTCCGTCGCCGTATCCGGTTCCACGATCACGTTGACCCTGCAAACCAGCCTCCCGGCGGGAAGCCGGGCGCGAGTCTTTCCGTGCAACGATGTCGGCACATGCGGCACCAACATGCCCATGCTAACGTCCACCAATGGCGCGACTTGGACGGAAACCGGCGAACTGACGCTCACGCCTCCCGCCGCCGCGTTCTCGCACGCCAATGTAAACGGGTACATCGCGGAGATATACTTCGATCGGGACATCACCACGACCCAGCTGCCCGCCGCCTCGGCCTTCACGATCAGCGGCCATGCCGCCCAAATCTTCGACGTATATTGGAGCAGCGACCATGTCGGCCTGCGCATCGCGCCGCCGGTGCCGAACGGCGTTCAACCGGACATCACCTATGCGAAACCCGCAACGAATCCGTTGACCTCGCCCGGCGGGGACATCGCCGCCTTCAACATCAAAAGCAGCAGTGGCAATAGTTTCATCGATCCCGGCCCGGTCGTCACCAACATCGCCCGCAACGGCAATGCATTGGTCTTGACCGCCGATGCCGCGCTGGCCGCGCCCGCCTCCGCCGCGGCGTCGCACTTCAAGGCATGCACGTCTTGGTCGGCGACGGCCGGCCAGGCATCCGGCTGCACCGACGCGACCAGCCATGCGATCGCCTCCCGCAACGTGACGCTCTCATTCCCGGCCGGCACTATCCAGGACGGAGTCAAGCTATGGCTCCTGTATCAAGCCGTGCCGAACGCATCGGCCTCTCTTCATGACGCATCTGATTCGGATCGCAAACTCGGACTGATCGACCCCCACCCGTTCACGCTCAGCTCCGCGCTGCCGACGCTGTCAACGGCTAGCGTGGACGGCGCGACCGTAACGCTCACGTTCAGCGGCAATCTCAAGGCGGCTTCCGCCTTGGCGACCGCCGCGTTCACGTTCACTCCATCGCAGGTTGTATCTTCCGCGGTCGCCAGCGGGAAGACGGCCACGATCACGCTCGGGACGGCGCTGGCGGAAGGCGCGTCGTTATCGGTTTCCTACAGCCAACCCGCCGCTCCCGCCACCGCGTTGGAAGCGGCCGATGGCCGCAAGATCGCGAACTTCACCTCCACGGTTGCGAACAACACGGATACCGCACCCGCCGTGTCCGGCATCGGCGTCAACGGCGCGGCGCTCGTGATCACGTTCGACCAAAATCTCAAGGCGGCATCCACGCCCGCCGCATCCGCGTTCAGCGTTTCCGTCAACGGATCCGCGCGAACGGTGAGCGCGGTCGCAATCGCCGCTCGGACCGTTACGCTCACTCTCGCGTCTCCGGTGATCCATTCCGATGTCGTCACTGTAGCCTATACGGTACCGGCATCGAATCCTCTTGCAGACGGAACCAGCAACAACGCAGCTGCGTTCGCAGCACGCTCGGCTACGAACAATACGCCCGCCCCGATTCCCGCGCCGTCCTCGGCTTCCGTGAACCGAACCGCGCTGGCGATCACATTCAGCGGTGCATTGAAGGCGAACACATCGCTCGCCGCATCCGCATTCTCGTTCACGCCCGCGAACTCGGCCTCCGCCGCGAGCGCGTCGGGCAGCACCGTCGCCGTCACGCTCGGAACGGCGGTCGCCGACGGCGCATCATTGTCGGTTTCCTATTCACCGCCGAGCATGGCCGCCACCGGCATCCAGTCGGCGGACGGCAGGGGGATAGCTGCGTTCACCTCGTCTGCCTCGAATCTGACCGATGACGCCCCTACGCTGGTCAGTGCTCAATCAAACGTTGCCGGAACGTCGATCATCCTCACGTACAATGAAGCCTTGTCGACCGCGGCCGCGGACATCCCGGATAAATCGGCGTTCACCGTCAGCGGAACTCCGGCCGCGACCGCGGTCGCGGTTTCGGAGAGCACGGTTACGCTGACCGTTTCACCAGCGCTGGCCGAAGGCGCGACGGTGACGGTCAAATATACCCGGCCCGCGGCGACCGAAGCGCGGCTCAAGGATGCCGACCAAGGCAATCTCCCCGTGGCGACCGGCACTTATACGGTCACTAACAGGACCGATACGGCGCCGGTCGTCAGCTCAGCTGCGGTCAACGGCGCTGCGCTCGCCATCACGTTCGACCAAGCGCTCGATGCCGCCTCCACGCCAGCGGCCTCCGCCTTCACCGTTTCGGTCGGGGGCAGTGCGCGAACCGTCTCCAACGTCGCCTTGTCCGGCAAGGTGGCGACGCTGACCCTCGCGACAGCCGTCATCCACTCCGATGCTGTGACGGTGCAGTATGCGCCGCCCTCCGCCAATGCACTGCGGGATGCGACCAATAACCAAGTCACGGCATTCGGGCCCCTCGCGGCAGCGAATCAAACGCCGAGGCCGCTTCCGGTCGTTTCGTCCGTCAGCGGGTCGGGCAGTTCGGTGACGATTGCATTCAGCGATACCCTCACGGCCAACTCGGCCCTGCCCAAAACCGCGTTCACGTTCACTCCCGCGAAGACGGCCAGCAGCGCGTCCGCATCGGGCAGCGCGGTCTCCATCAGCCTCGCCTCGGCCTTGGCGGACGGCGAGGCGATCCGCGTTGCCTATGCGCTGCCAACGACTGCCGCCGACCGAATCAAGGCGGCCGACGGCCGCGACGTAGCCGCGTTCGACCTGGCCGTAACCAACAACACCGACATGGCGCCGGCGCTCAGTTCGGTGATCAGCAATACCGCAGGTACCGCACTGACCTTGACTTTCAGCGAGGCGCTGCTGGAAACAGCCAACGGCAAGCCAGCGGCTTCCGCTTTCACCATCACGGGAGCGCCGGCAGTTACGGCCGTTTCGATCTCCGGTACTACGGCGACGCTGACACTATCGCCAGCGCTTGCCGAAGGCGCGACGGTGTCCGTGGCCTACAGTGCTCCAGCTGCCGGGCAGGCGAGATTCGCGGATGCGGATCAGGCTGGCCTTCCGGTCGCAACGTTCAACATGTCGATCGACAACCGAACCGATACGGCCCCCGTCGTCAGCTCCGCGGTCATCAGCGGCGCGACCCTGACGTTGACCTTCGATCAGGCTTTGGACGGCAATTCCGTCCCCGCCAGCAGCGCGTTCTCCGTATCCCTCGACGGTACGGCCGCAGCGGTGTCCGCCGTCGCCGTCAGCGGTTCGATTGTCACGTTGACCATCACGTCAACCGCCGCTCCAACTGCCGCGGTGAAAGCATCGTATGCAAAGCCGGCGATGAATCCGTTGCGCGATGGTTCGCGACTCGAAGTCGCTTCCTTCTCCAACCTCGCGGCGGCCAATCGCACGATACCATCCGCGACGGCCGCCGTCGCGGACGGATCGGCGATCACGATCAGCTTCAACGGCAATCTGACGGCTGATTCCATGCTGGATGCCGGAGCGTTCGTGCTCACCCCGCGCTATACGGTGGCGTCGGCCAAGGCGACCGGAAAGAAGGTGGTGCTGGCGCTCTCCGAGGCGGTCGTGGAAGATACGACCGTGTCGCTTGAATATGATACTGCGGAGGCGTCCGATCACCCGCTCAAAAGCAGCGCCGGCGCGGTGCCGTCGTTTTCGATCACCGTCGACAACCAGACCGATACGACGCCGGCCGTGATCGAGCGGACCGCCAACGGCGCGACGCTGACGATCGGGTTCGATCAGACGCTTGATCCAAATCGCGTGCCGGCCGCCGCTCAATTCACGCTCGCTGGGACTGCCGCCCAAGTGCAATCGGCGAGCATCGATCACAGCGGCCTGATCGCGCCTGGCTCGGTCGTGCTGACGCTCAACCCGGCGATCCACGAGACGGATTCCGTCACCGTCAAGTATTCAACCTCGCAAACCGCGACGAAGAACCTGCGCGACCCGGAAGGCAACGATGTCCCCGCCTTCGGTCCGCTCTCTGTGGCAAATGAAACGGATACGGTGCCCGCCATCAGGTCGGCCACGGTCAACGGAAATCGCGTGGTCGTCGATTTCGACCAGGACTTGGAAGTAGTTTCAACGGTGATCATCGCCCACTTCATACTCAACGGGACGACGGCGACGGTATCCAGTGGCTCGGTATCGAACGTGAATGGCAAGGGACGACTCGCCCTTGTACTGAATCAGGCAGTGCATGAGACCGATTCGGTGAAATTGTCCTATACGAGGCCGCTCGTAGATCGGAACGCCAATGACCTGCGGGACCCGGAGCGAAACCGGGCCGCATTCACGAACTATGCCTTGGATAATCAAACGGACACCACGCCGGTGCTCGCGAGCGCGAGCGCCGATGGAACGACAATCACGCTGTAGTTCGATCAACCGCTCGTGGCGACCGCTACTCCGATATCGAGTTTCGCGCTCAGCGGGACCAGCGCGGCCGTCGCAAGCCTGGCAATCTCCGGCAATACCGTGACGCTCACCGTCTCGCCGGCAGTTCACGAACTGGATGCGAGCGTCATGATCTCGTACACCGCGCCGAGCGCGAACGGGCTTCGAGACGGTACCGCCAACGCCGTGACCAACTTCTCGAGCGCCGTGGCCAATGCGACCGATACCGCGCCAGTGCTGGACAGCATTATCGGTGATCAGGCGACAATTACGTTGAGATTCGACCAGCCGCTGCACACCGCCAAGCGGCCTCAGATCGCGCAGTTCACCCTGCGCGGCCTGCGCTCATCAGCCGACGGGAGCCCGCTGTCGGGCGTCGCGCTCAGCACCGAAAACAACCGCGAGGTGCTGCTCGCGCTCAAGAACGATCTGCGCGAAGCAAACCGCAATGTCACGGTCAGCTACGCCAAGCCCGCCTCGAACGGCATGGCGGACAGCACCGGAAACGAAGTGGCGTCATTCACCGCAACGGTGACGAACCAGACCGATGCAGGCCCGATCTTCGAGTACGGATATGCAACGAACGACCGCATCACGCTCGTCTTCGACCAAGCTCTGACGGTTCCCAACATGCTGACCCTACAGCAGGAGAGCGACCATCCAGCAACTGGCTGCCGAGGCTTGGCGATCTTCGCCCATACTGCAGGGGAAGAGCTGAAGGTTTCAGATCTGATTATACCGCCACAGCGGGGTGATGTTTCCGGAGGTGGTGGCGATCTCTCGCATTTGCAGATCAATCTCGCCGAGCCTCTCGAACCCTCAAAGAAGATCAAGTTCTGCTATCAAAGTACCGTTGACGGGATCACGGATCGTTCGACTCCGCCAAATGCCGCTCCCTCCACCGATCCAGCATTCCAGCCGCTGCTGAACCTGTCGGCTTCCGCGACCGTGGATGGAACATCCATGACGCTCACCTTCGGAGAGACTCTTTCGGGCGCGGTGCGGGCCGCTGATTTTTCGGTGTCTTCCGATGAACGCTCCCATGCGGTCACCGGGGCGAGCGGGAGCGGAAAAGAAGTTTGGCTGACTTTGGGTGCTGCCATCCGGGAGGGCGAAGAAATTGACGTTCGAGTGACCTATACGGCGCGTGCCGGCGGGCTCGGCGCGACTGCCGCCACCGCAGCGGCGGTTTCGGTTCCGTCCTTCACCGTGAAGGCGGAAAATAAGACTGATACCGCTCCAGCCGTCATCGCGGCGAGTGCAGCTGAACGAAAAGTTTCGGTGACGTTCGATCAAACAGTCCGAATCAGCGGTACCAGCAACGCTCTGCGGTCTGCCTTTTCGGTATCGATGAACGGCTCGATCCGTTCCATCGAACGGATTGCTCTATCCGGCTCTCAGATCGATCTGATCATCGGCGATCCGATCCGGGAAGGCGATGTGGTCACCGTCGCTTATTCGAAATCTGGTGCGACTCAGATCGAAGATGTCAGTGGCAACCCGGCAGCGTCGTTCCGGCGCTCCGCGGCGAATCTGGTCGATTCCCCGCCGCGGGTCGTTTCGGCCAGAGTACGAGGGCGGATCGTGACGATCATCTTCGACCAGGCGCTTGATGAGGGCAGCGCACCGCGGGCGAGCGAGTTCTCAATCACCGGCGGGACCAGCGTGCTGCGCGTCATCGGCGTCCGCGGCAAGGTGCTCACCCTGGAGCTCGCCCGGGCGCCGCAGTGGGATCGGAGCGTGCGGCTCAGCTTCACGCCGCTGGGCGGCAGATTGCGCGAGCCGTCGGGCCTCGCGGTGCAGGCGTTCCGGCGATTGCAGCTGGCCAACGCCACCGAGGGCCCGCGCCCCATCGCCGCGATCGGCGTGGAACGGACGATCCTGATCGAGTTCGACCAGCAACTCGACATGTCGCGCAAGCCGCCGCGAACGGTCTGGCTGATCAGCACCCGCGAGCGCATCGAGGTCGAGCAAGTATACTTCGCCGGCGAGTGGATGCTGGGCTTGGACCTCTCCAATCCCGGCCTCAGCGACCGCGAAGATGTATTCGTCACCTACGTCTCGAACTTGCCCTACCGCACGAAGATCGCCGATCACGACGGATACCGCGCCCCGACGTTCACCCTGATGGCCCGCAACCTCACCGAACGCCCCCCGGAAATCATCCAAGCATTCGCACGCGGCGCACTGGTCAGGATCGAGTTCAACCAGCGCATGCGCCGGGTGAACAACTTACAGGGATTCTCGGTCGAGGCCGATGGGCGGGATATCGCCGTCGACCGCGTCCGCCAGAGCCGGGACGACTGGAGCCTCGAACTGCACCTCGCCGAGTCGGTCGCAGCCGGCGAGCCGGTAATGCTCAAGTACTCGCCCCCAGGCGAGCGGGTCCTGCGCGATGCCAGCGACAACCCCATGGACGAACTCGCCCTCTGCATCCAAAACCGCACCCCATTCCCGCCAAGAGCAGAGACGCCGCAGCCAGAGAGCGCCGCGGCATCCTGCGACACCGCTGGCGCCCCCTAGAGCCTGTTCTCGACGTCAAAGGTGAGGAAACGGCGTCGAACTTGTCGTATCAAGTGGCGATGCGGCGAGGGCTACATGCTTACGGGCGCTTGGGACGACTAGCAGCGCGCAGGTCGGCGGCCTACTCGGGGCTGGTCGAGATTTTGGTCAGGATGTAGCGGCGCGGCTGTTGGTCCCAGCGGATCAGGCGGTGCGGCGGCTCGGTCTCGAACCAGGCGCGCTGGGTCTCGACGCCGGGGCTGGCCGCGACCTGCCACGTGAGCACGTCGCCCTCCGGCCCGGCCAAGCTGTCCTGCCCGCGCACCGCGACCTGCACCAGCTGCGAGCGGTCTTGGTAGAGATTGACCGAGCGGTAGGTCAGCTCGAGGTCCTGTTCGAAACGGAGCCTGCGCCAAAGCCAGGCGGCCGAGTCGTTGTCGTAGGCGAAATCGCCCGCCTCCAAGTCAATCTCGCGGCGCTCCCTGTCCTCCTCGACGTACCCGACGGCGGTCAAGTCCCCGCCCCCGCCCTCGTAGCTGCCGACGATCGTGACGGTTTCCTCGTCGTTGGCCGCGCGCCGGTTGTAGCTGATCGGCTTCATCGTCCGCTCGTCCACGACTACCGCGAGCTCGTCAACGGTGTTCGACTCGTCGACGGTGAAGCGGAGGACGAGCTCATAGCGCCCGCCCTCGATCCGGCGCGTCTCCATCACCATCGCGCCGATCTCCTCGTCGGTCTGGTCGAACATCGCGTAGGTCAGCCGCTCGTAATCGGGCCACGGGGCCTCGGCTTGGAGCGGCGGCTCGGCCGGATCGGGGAACGAGGATTCAGCGGAGCATGCGGCCAGCACGAGCGCGGCCGCGCAGGCCGCCAAGACGCGGATTGCGAGCACGGCGGGTCAGTCCGCGGCCGCGGACGGAGCCGGCGCGAGGCCGGCCGCGGCGATCCGCGAGAGCGCCTCGTCCACATCGGCCGCGTCAACATCCGCGTGCGTGACGAGCCGGATGCGCGTGCGGTCGGGCGTGGTCACGAGCACGCCGACCTCCCGCAGCTCCGCCTGCACCTCGGCGGAGGGCCGGTCGACGGGGACCACGACGATGTTGGTCTCGACCGAGTCGGGGCGGATCCCGAAGCCGAGCTCGGCCAAGCCGGCCGCCAGCCGGCGCGCGTTGGCATGGTCGTCGGCCAGCCGGTCGATCATCTGATCGAGCGCGACGAGCCCCGCCGCCGCGATCACGCCCGCCTGCCGCATCCCGCCGCCGACCAGCTTGCGCGCGCGCCGCGCCTCCGCGACGAACTCCGCATCCCCGCAGACCAGCGAGCCGACCGGCGCGCCCAGGCCCTTCGAGAGGCAGAAGCAGACGCTGTTGACCGGCGCCGCGAGCGCGGCCGCGCTCGTCCCCAGCGCCGCCGCCGCGTTGAAGATGCGCGCCCCGTCGAGATGCACCCGCAGCCCCGCCTCCCGCGCCGCGCCGGCCAGCTGCTCCGTCCGCTCGAGCGAGAGCACCGAGCCGCCGCAGAAATTGTGCGTGTTCTCCAACGCCAGCATGCGCGTGCGCGGCTGGTGCAGATCCGGCGGCCGCACGGCCGCGGCCACCCGCTCCGGGTCGACGCCGCCGTCCCGCTCGTTGGGCAGCGTCGTGGCGAGCACGCCGCCCAGCCGCGAGACGCCGCCGGCCTCGGCGCGGACGATGTGGTTGCGCTCGCCCAGCAGCAGCTCGTCGCCCGGCCGCGTCTGCGCGAGCACCGCCACGAGGTTGGCCATCGTGCCCGAACTCACGTAGAGCGCCGCCTCCTTGCCCGTGATGTCCGCCGCCGCGCCCTCCAGCTCCCGCACCGTCGGGTCTTCCCCGAACACGTCGTCGCCGACCGAAGCCGCCGCCATCGCCTCGCGCATCGCCGGCGTCGGCTTCGTCACCGTGTCGCTGCGCAGATCAATCGGATTCCGGTCGCTCATGACGCCTCGCGCTCCCAGATCGTGCGGAAGCCGTCGCCACCGCGGATCGCCGAGGCGGTCGCCGCGGCCTCGCTCTCCAGCAGCTGCCGGCGGACGGAGACCACCTCCGCGTCCGGCGCGCCCAGCGACGACAGCCGGTCCGCGATCGCCCCCCAGACCCCCGACGTTTCAAAGGCCGAAATGGCCCGCGGCCACGGAAACGAGTGGATCCGCTCCGGCAGCGGCATCTTCGGCCGCAGCGACTTGAGGTGCCGGAAGCGCTCCTCGGCCGAGCCGACCCGGTCGACCATCGTGATCAATGGCAGCTCCGCTCCCGGCGCCCGGAAGTCGACCAGCAGCCGCTGCTCGAGCAGGTCGAAGCGCACGATCAGCACCGACGCCCGATCGACCAGCCGCAGCACCTGATCGAGATCCACGCCGTACCCGTCGCTCATGCCGGCCCCGCTCCCCAGTCCACCGAGTCTATTGCCCCCCGCCCAATCGCGCCCAAGCCCGTGCCGTAGGATCGCCCATCGTGCAGTACCGCGATCCCCTTCCCGAAGACTGCCCCCCGCCGGAAGCCGCCGAGATCAACCGCCCCAGCGTGTTCTTCCGCATGGTCAGCAACGATCCCCCGACCGAAGCCGACTTCCTCTCGCTGCGGCAGCTCAATCCGGAGCGTCCGTATCCCGGAGCACCGGAGTGCTGGGTGCGGGGCGTGTCGCTGTTCGCGCGGCGCAGCGATTTGCTCAAGCGGTTTCCGCGCCGCGACCCCGCGAAAGTCATGGTTGCGAGGGTCGTGCTGGATGCGGGAATGGGGTCGCTGCTCAAGACGGGCACGCGCTCGCACTTCACATGGTGGCCGACCGATGGAATCGACTACGGCGAACGGTGTAGCGTGGAGAGGCCATGATCGCGATCAAGGTCACCGAGATTCTCGACTACTACGATGGGCCGCGAGTGGTCTTGGCCCAAGACGCGCACGGGCGGCCCTATCTGGCCGACTTCATCGCAGCCGACGGCGAACCCGAGCAGTATCAGGTAGTGCCCGCCCCGGACGAGTTACTGGCACGGCTGCGAATCGGCGAGGTCGATCTGCGCTCCTTCCTGCTGGAAGCAGGTGCGAACGAGTGGTACCTGACCGATCCGACGCGGACCATGGAGCCGGAGCTGGTGTTGACCCGGCAAGAGTCGCCGATCGCCCGCTCAGAGTGGCTGCCACCCCCCGGATACACGATCGAGGACGACGATTGCGACTGGGAAGCAGTGGTCTTCGGCGACGGAACACCCAGCAGCGCGGGCACGGCAGAACCCGTCGCCGCATCCGCCTGACGCCACGGCAGCCCGGCCCGCAAGCCCCATGAGGTTCCGCGACGAGTTCCCGCAGGATTGCCCGCCGCCGGAAGCGAGCGAGATCCGCGAGCCGATCATCGTCTATCGGCTGTCGGACAGGTTCCCGGCACGGGCGCAGGATTTTAGGTCGACATGGCAGCGCCAGCCGGGCTCCGAGGACCTGATGGGCGTGAGGGAGTGCCGGGCGAAGGGCCTTTCGGTCTTCACGGACCTGGCCGATGCCATAAGCGCATTACGCCGGAAAGGCAGCGGACACGTGGTCGCACTGGAACTGTCCGCCGGCATGGGAGCACTCCAAGAGACGCCCTCCAGTGCATACAGATCTCACTGCACATGGTGGCCTGTGCACGGAATCCGCTATGATGAGTTGCGGCAAGAGGTGCGCTTCACGAAGAGGAGGCAGCGATGAAGGTGCGAGTGACAGAAACCTTGGCCTACTACGACGGCCCCCGCGTGGTCGTGGCAGAAGACAGTTCGGGCGTGGCGTACATCGCTGATCACGTATCCGAAGACCACGAGGACGATCTGTTCCTCGTCGTCGCGACGTCCGCCGAGAGCCTCAACCGCCTGTATTCCGGAGCGATCGACCTGCGCGGTCTGCTGCTCACGGACGGCACCGACCGCTGGTTCCTCGGAGAGCCGATTCGCGGCAGCGGCTTTGATGGCGAGTTCGATCTGGCGCTGGAACCACAGGGGACGCCGATCGCCGAGTCGGACCTGCTCCCTCAGCCGGGCGTGATCCTGCAGTGCAGCGGAAAGTCCGGACAACAAGCGTCCGCGGATGAGGTGGGTCAGATCACTCCCGCTCCAAGCGCAGGATTCGCGGCGGCAGCCGGCTGATCCCCAGCAGCTCCTCGCGGGCCGCGTCGTAGCGCTCCTTCGCCCGCGCCTCCCGGTTCAACAGGCCCTTCAACTGCGGCGGCTCGAGCCGCTCCCCCTCCAGGAAGACCTGATGCAGCCGCTGCAGCTGGCGCTGCCACGCCTCGTACGCCGCTTCGTATTCCGCCCTCGCTTCCGGCGTCGCTTGCGGCATCAGTCGGCCAGGCGGCGGTGTTCGACCATCAGGCAGCGGTTCTCGATCGCGCGCAGCCCCGCCGCCCGAGCCCGCTCGAGGCCCTCGCGATTCTCAATCCTCAGCTGCAGCCAGACCGTCCGCGCCCCGGCCGCGATCGCAGCATCAATCGGATCATCCGTCTCCTCCGACCGCCGGAAAACCACCACCGTGCCGATCGGCTCCCCCGCCTCCGCGAGCTCGCCCACCGCCCGCTCGCCCAGAATTTCCCTCCCCGCGTGCGCCGGATTGACCGGAATCACGCGATGCCCGCGCTCCTGCATGTAGGCGCTCACCCGATGGCTGTCCCGCTCCGCCCGCGGCGAGAGCCCGATCACCGCGATCGTGCCCAAATCCGCCAGCGCCTCCGCGGCCTCCCGATCGATCCGTTCGTTCCACGCTCGCTTGTTCACCAGATCGGCCCCTTGATCTCCGCGCCGCTGATCTCCGACAAGGCCTCTGCCACCTCCCAAATGACGGCCAGGCCGTCCTCTTCATGCTCCCGCGGCACGTTGAAGCCGGCCAGCTCGTGCCGGCCGCCGCTCTTCTTGACCAGCGTCAGCCGCCATTGCGCGATCGCCTCGGCCGGCAGATCCCCGTCCGCTCGAGCGACCGGACGGCCCTCGTCGGCCACCTCGAACTCGCGGATCTTCCAGAACGGAATCAACTCGTTCGTGCCGATGCCCAGCCCCAGGAAGCGCTGCTTCAGCGAGACGTTGCGACCCGCCCGATCCGCCGTGATGTGCGCGCCCAGCAGCGCGTAGACCAGCGAAATCCCCGAAAGCGGCAGCAGGATCACCGACGCCAGCAGGATGATCGCCGACAGCCAGAGCGGCAGGCTGCCGACCGACGTGCCCAGCAGCGCCAGCAGCCCCGCCGTCGCGCACGCCCCCGCCAGCGGCAGGATCGCCGCCGATTTCGGCGGCCGCAGCTCGATCCGATCCGGCCCGATCACCGCCACCCGCCGGTGCAGGAAGATCGTCCGCCGCCGCAGCGGATCGTCGGTCGGCTCGCCGGCCGTCGCGGCCGGGCGCGGGCGCAGCGCGTCGCTCATGCCGCCGAGTCTATCGGCGAGTATGCTCGGAGCATGGAACGTTCACGCGCGACCGGCGCGGTGCTGATCGCATCGGCCCTGTTCGAGGCTTGGCGCAGCGTGCGGCGGGTGCGCCGCATGCGGCGCCGCAAGCTCGGCTTGGCGCTGCTCCCCTTCATGCTCGCCGGCGCCGCCTACTCGTTCTGGCTCGGACTGACCATGCTCACCGCCGTCGACGAACTCGAAGGCGTCGAGTTCGCGATCGAGCCGATCGACGAGTTCTAGAGCCCGGCCCACTCCGGCCCGGCTACTCGGCGGATCCCGCCCTCATCCAAGGTGACCAGCAGCTCGCCGACGATCGCCCCGTCCGGCGGCAGCGTCAGCCCCGCCGCGATGTCCGCCAGCGGGCGCAGCGCGAACGCCCGCTCGCGCAGCCGCGGATGCGGCACGACCAGCCGCTCGTCCTCGATCAGCTCGCGCCCGTACAGCAGGATGTCGATGTCGATCGGCCGCGGCCCCCAGCGCCGCCCGCCGCGCACCCGCCCCAGCTCCGCCTCGATCCGCTGCAGCTCGTCCAGCAGCCCGTGCGCCCCCAGCCCCGTCTCGCCGCGCAGCACCGCGTTGAGGAACGGCGGCTGATCCGCGTCCCCCCACGGCGGCGTCTCGTAGAGCGCCGAAGCCCGCAGCCCGTCGAACGACGGCCGCAGCAGCCGCGCCGCCCGGCGCAGGTTCGCCTCCCGCTCGCCCAGATTGCCGCCGATGCCGAGGAAAACGTCAGCCATCGCCCCGCCGTTCGCGCAGCGCATCGTCCGCGACCCGCGCCGCCCGCGCCAGCGCCCCCACGTCGTGGACGCGGATGATGTCCGTCCCCCCGGCGATCGCGATCACCGAGAGCGCGATGCTGCCCTCGACCCGATCCTCGGCCGGATCCCCCCGCTGCTCCCCCGCCATCCGCTTGCGCGAGACCCCCGCCAGCAGCGGCCTGCGCCACAACCGCAGCTCCGGCAACCGCCGCAGGATCTCGTAATTCTCCGCCGCCTCCCAGCCGAAGCCGAAGCCCGGATCCAAGATCACCCGCTCCCGCACGATCCCCGCGTCATCGGCCGCGGCCAGCGACGCCATGAAGCCTTGGTGCACCGCGTCCACCGGATCCTGCGACCGCTCCCGTCCGCGCTGGTTGTGCATCGCCACGACCGGCGCATCGTGCTCCGCCGCCACCGCCGCCAGCCCCGCATCGCCCCGCAGCCCGTTCACGTCGTTGAGCAGGTCCGCGCCCGCCGCCAGCGCCGCAGCCGCCACCGACGGCTTGCCCGTGTCGATGCTGATCGGCAGATCCGCCGCCGCCTCCCGCAGCCGCTCGATCACCGGCAGCACCCGCCGCAGCTCCTCCTCCGCTTCCACCGGCGACCAGCCCGGCCGCGTCGACTCCCCGCCCACGTCGATGATGTCCGCCCCTTCATCCCGCATCCGCAGCGCCCGCTCCACCGCCCGCCCGGCATCCGCCACCCCGTCGCCCGAAAACGAATCGGGGCTCACGTTCAACACCCCCATCACGTAGGTGCGCGGCCCCCACTCGAAGCGGCGCGGGCCGATCCGGATCGGCTCGGGCCCCGCCATCCCCTACAGCTCGCGCTCGCGCACCCGCCGCCGCCCCTCCGCCTCCACCGTCTCCAGCGCCAGCCGGCGCGCCTCCCCATCCGTCCCGGTCAGCGCAATCTCGACCGCGACGACCGCATCCGCATCCGCCCCCTCGTCGATCCGCCAGGCCCGCACCGACGGCTCCTCATGCTCCAGCGAGACCAGCACCCAATACGGCCACTCCTCGAAGCCCTTGTGCATCTGCGCGATGTTCAGATCCGTCGGCGACGGCCGCGCCTCGCTCGCCACGTGCGAGTGGTAGATCACCAGCATGTCGCCCCCCGCACCCTCGATCGCGTTGTACAGGTGCAGCAGCTCCGGCGCCGGAATGTTGAACCGCCACGGCGACGCCTCCGCATTCGTCGTGCGGTACAGCGTCAGCTCCCCCCCCGCCCCCCGCGTCACGATCCCGCAGCACTCGTTCGGCAGATCCTCCCGCGCATGCGCCACCATCTCGTCAATCAGCGACTGCGGCAGTTCCAAGCTCATGATGCGGCTGCTCCGAAGAAGCGGCGCTGCTCCGCGCCGTGCTCGATTTCGTCACCCCAAGTGTCCCACCCGGGCGCCCGCCCGCGCGCGAACAGCTCGATCTTCGCCTGCTCCGGGAACATCCGCTCGATCCGCCGCCGCACCTCCTCCGGCTTCGCCGAATGCGCCCCCCGACGCTCCGACACCAGCTGCCGCGCGTTCCGCGCCCCCCGCGGACGCGGAATCCGCCCCCGCTTGAAGACCAGGCACAGCTCGCACTGCGACATCGTGTAGAACCCCGGATTCACCCGCTGCTTGTCCCACACGAACGCCACCGTAGCCCACTCGAACCCCCAAGCCTTGCCCAGCTCAATCGCCTGATCCAAATGCGGCGAAGTCGCCCAAAGGAACAGCAGGCAATCCGCCTCCGCAATCCCTGAGATGGGGAGCGCTGCAAGGTCGGCGGAGGTGACGGTGCCGTAGTGGCGGATCGCTCCTCCCGTATCCCCCGAATCAACCCCCGCATGCTGCAACTGCCCCCGGTAATCCCAAGGCGGATCCGCATAGATCACCCCATACCGGCGGTCAGGCAGCGGCGGAAACTGCTCAGGCGGATCGAGTCGGCGCGTCATGCGGCCCAGCCTACCCGCCGCCCGGCCCGCGACGGCTCGAAACGAACCGCAGCGCCCGCGAGATCACGAAATCGAAGGCGCTGCCGATGAACAGCGCGAGCCCGAACGCGATCAGCCAGTGATCCGTCCGCGCCTCGATCGCCGCCGCGATTAGCAGCCGCTCCGCCGCCCGCATCACGATCCGCCCGAACGCGCGCTCCATCAGCTCATAAACGCCGGCTGCTCCGATCGCGACCAGCACGAGCACCATCACCCGCAGCGCGTAGAAGCAGACCTCATGCAGCCTCGTAGCATCGCAGTACGGCAGTTGGATCAGCATCTGCGACGCTCCGCATCTCAACTCGCTTTCATTTGCCCGGCCATGCGGCCGCGCTTGCGGTTCTCGGCCCGCAGCCCGTTCAGCGTGAGGCGATCGCCCTTGATCCGATTGCACGGCCCGCAGAGCAGCATCCGATTGGAAATGTGGTTGATCCCGCCTTCCGCCCGCGGCGTCTTGTGATCGAGCTGGAGATAGAGCGGATCATCGAACTCCCGGTCGCAACCCGCGCAAACCATCCCGTTCTCCTCGATCAGGAGATCAACCATCTCCTGCCGGGTCAGCTTCGGCCCTGGCGGCTCGGCAATGCGCCTCTTCGTCTTGAGCACCGGCGCGGCGACCTCTTGATCATCGGTCCGAATCGGAGGGGCAGTCGAGTAACCGATCTGGCCGAAACTCAGGAGCTGGTCGGTCTCGCCGTTCGGCCCGGCCAAGCCCTCGTCGCGCAATCGCTTGATGATGGTTTCGTGGGCCTCGTCCCAGATATCCATGCCGACCCACTGGCGTTCAGCGCGTTCGGCGGCAACCGGCGTAGTTGCGCAACCGCAGAAGGGATCGAGCACCCAATCGCCTTCGTTCGACGAGGTACGGATGATGCGTTCGTACAGGGCGAGCGGCTTTTGAGTCGGAAAGCCAATGCGCTCCTTGCCATAGGGGCGGGGAATGTTCCTCCACCAGTCCTCCACCACCTTGCCTTTCGGGTCCGGACGGTAGGTCCGCCCCGGAGCCCGGGTTTCATCTCCCGCGAATACCGTCGCGCTGTAGTCCGAGTCGTATGGGATGCGGGCTTCATCGCGGTTGAACGTATACGTGTCGGACTTGCTGTAGCGCAGGATCGTATCGTGCTTGCGGGGGAAGTCGTTGCGGGGCTGGCCGCCACCGGAATAGCACCAAACGATCTCGTTGCGGAAGTTCTCGTGCCCGAAGATCGCGTCCAGCAGCAGCTTCAGGTAATGGCCGGCCGTGTGGTCGCAATGCAGGTAGAGCGTGCCGTCATCGGCCAGAATCCGATGCATTTCCATCAAGCGGACGCCGATGTAGCAGAGAAACGCCGCCATTCCCTCGCGTGAATCCTTGATGGTGTCCAGCAGCATCCACGCCTTCGGCCAATCGTCCTGGATCGAATCGACCCACTCCGGGTGGACATCCTTATCCCAGCTCCAGCGATCCTCGAATCGCGCGCCCCTGGCGACGCTGTCGGGGGTGGCGTGGAAGTCCCGCCCCTTGTTGAACGGCGGATCGGTCGCGATCAAGTTGATCGTGCCCGAATTCATCCCGCGCAGGAAGTTCAGATTGTCCCCGTGGTAGAGCGTCCGATTGGCAAAGTTCGGCGTAGGCATCAGGGCCTCCATTCTTCCGCCTGCTAGGCCAGACTACGCCCTCTCACCTCCCCCTTCTCCGCTAAGACTTGGCGGCACCAAGCGGCGGCGGAGGGGAGGTGGATCGGGTGCTCCTTGGCCTTGAGATGCCCGGCTTTGCGGTTCACGGAGCGCAGCGCGGAGAGCGTCTTCTTATTCGATTTCTCGCCGTTGCAGGGGCGGCAGAGCAGGGCGCGATTGTCGAGGTGGTCGGAACCGCCGTCGGACTTGGGCGTGACATGATCGAGTTCGAGATAGCGCGGGTCGGGGGCGACGAAGCTGCACCCCCAGCACTGGAGGCCGAACCGCTCGACGAGGATCTCCTCCATCTCGCGGTGCGTGAGGATCGACTTGTCGCGGGATGGATAGACCGGCGGCAAATCCGGCGCCGCCGATTCGCCGTGATCGGTGCGTCCGGGCGGCGACGTGCTGAACGCCGCTTCGTACTCGTCCATCCGCGCGGTGATCCAGTCGTTCAGATCGGGCCGCGCTTGCAGCGCTTCCGCGTCGCCGGACTTGATCCCCATCATGCGGCAGACGACGTGGAAGCGGGCATCAGCGCGGCGGTCGATCCCGACCCAGCGCCGCTTCAGCTTGCGGGCCGCCATGATCGTCGTCGCGCATCCGGCGAACGGATCGAGCACGAGGTCCCCCTCGTTGGACGCAGCTGCGACGATGCGCTCGTAGAGCGCTTGCGGCTTCTGATCGGGCGAGCCGGTGCGCTCCGGCGACCACGTCTGCAGCGAGTTGATGTCCGTCCACCAGTCCGGCATCGCCGCACCGCGTTCGAGGTCCCGCTCCTTGCCGTCGATGCTCACGCCTCCGCGCCCGGAGACCAAATCTTGGCTCGCTTGCGAATCCTGTATGTACTGCCGATTAAAGGTCGGCTTGCCGGTCTTGGAGTAGGCCAAGATCGTGTCATGTTTGCGGGCGAATGCCGTCTTGGGCACGCCGCCGCCCCGATAGCCCCAGACGATCTCGTTCTGGAAGTTTGCGCGGCCGAAGATCGCGTCCATCGCCATCCGGATGTACCCGTTGGCCGAATGATCGCAGTGCAGGTAGATGCTGCCGTTGGGCTTGAGAATGCGGCGGCACTCGAGCAGGCGGACGCTGAGGAAGCAGAGGAACGCGGCCAAGTCCTCGGTGTGCGCGCCAGCCGCGGCGGTGATGACCCCGTGCAGGGCCTCGTTCTCGTCCTTGATCTGCTCGAGCCAGACCGGGTGCACCTCGTTCCACTTCCACTGGTCGGGCAGGATCCCCGTATCGCCCCACTTCCACTTGTCGACGTAGAAGCCCGCCATTCCCGCCCGGTTGCGCTTGGTGTTGAACGGCGGATCCGTCGCGATCAGATCGACCGTCTCGTCGTTCATCCCCCGCAGGACTTCGAGGTTGTCGAGTTCGTAGAGGATGTTGTCGGGGAAGTTCTGCTCGGCCATGGTTCACTCCCCAACCGGCTCCCACTCCCGCAGCGGGCCGTCGTCTTGGCAGGCGTTGGGGTTCTGGTGCATCTTCAGCAGGCTCGTGCTGAGCGGGGGCGCGGACAAGTGCTCCAGCCAATGCGGGCGGTCGCGCTCGGGGACCAGCTGGCGCAGATCGTCGTAGCGGATGTGGATTTGGGAATCGCCCTCGACGATGCCGAAATCCAGCACCGGCTGGCCGGGGCGGATCAGGCGGCCGACCGTGTCCGTCCGCAGGATCTTGCAGCCCTCGCGGGCCGCGTAGATGCCGAGCACCTCGGCCCGGAAGAGGATCGGCAGGGCGCCCGGCGCATCCTCGCCGAGCGCCCGTTCGACCGTCCTGCGCCAGACCGGATCGGCCATCTCCGCCGCCCCTAGGCGGTCGGATTCGCGATCGGCACGCCGACCACGCTGCCGTACTCCGTCCAGCTGCCGTCGTAGTTGACCGCCTCGATGCCGAGCAGGTGCCGCAGCGCGAACCAGCTGTGGCTCGATCGCTCCCCGATCCGGCAGTACGCGATCACCGGCTGGTCCCCCGTGATGCCCTTGGACTGGTAGATCTCGCGCAGCTCGTCGGCCGACTTGAACGTCCCGTCCTCCGCCACCGCCGTCGCCCAGGGGATGTTCGACGCGCCGGGCACGTGCCCCTTGCGCTGCGCCGTCTCCGCCATCCCCGGCGGGGCCATGATCACCCCGTTGAACTCGTCCGGCGAGCGCACGTCGACCAGCTGCCCGCCGGCCTCGACGTGCGCCAGCACCGCCGGCAGCTTCGCCCGCAGCGCCTCGTCCCGCTCGGCCACCGAGATCGAGCCCGCCCCCGCCGCCGGCGCGTCGGTCGTGGTCGGCCGCCCCTCCGCCAGCCACTTGGCGCGCCCCCCGTCCATCAGCGCCGTGTTCGTCACCCCGTACAGCTCCAGCATCCACAGCGCGTAGGCCGCGAACCAGTTGTTGTTGTCCCCGTAGAGGATGATCCGCGAATCGTCGTCCGCCCCAGCCGAGCGCAGCAGCGATTCGATCGTCGCCCGGTCGGCCACGTCCCGCCGCACCTGATCCTGCAGCTGGCTGGTCCAGTTCCAGGCGTGCGCGCCCGGCGGGTGCCCCTCGTCGTAGGCCCCCGTGTCGACGTCGACCTCGATCAGGACGATGCCCGGATCGTCCAGCCGTCCGGCCGCCCAATCCGTGCTCACCAACTTGTCGGGGTTCGCGTAGTCGGTCATGCTGCTCTCTCTTCCCGGTGGCGCTACCACCAGATTTTGCCCTCGATCGTTTCGTCCGCCGCGATCTCCTCGTACTCCCGCGCCCACAGCCGCGTCGACAGGTACTTCCAGCCCCCATCCGCCAGCAGCACCACCACGTGCGCCTCCCGCCCCTGCTCCAGCGCCCGCTCCGCAATCCGCTGCGCCGCCCGGATCGCCGCGCCGGCCGAAATGCCCGCGAAGATCCCCTCCTGCTCCAACAGCTGCTTCGTCACCGCGAACGACGTCCGCGAATCGATCACGATCCGCCCGTCCAGCACCGATTCATCCAGCACCGGCGGGATGTAGCCCTCGTCCAAGCTGCGCAGCCCCTGCACCAGATCGCCCGGATGCGGCACCGCCGCCACCACCCGGATCTCCGGATCCCGCTCCTTCAGGAAGCGCCCCACCCCGGTCAGCGTCCCGCCCGTCCCCAGCCCCGCCACGAAATGCGTGATCTCCGGGCAGTCGCGCAGCACCTCCGGCCCCGTCGAGCGGTAGTGCGCGCCCGGATTCGCCGCGTTCTCGTACTGCATCGGCATGAACGCCGACGGATCCTCCGCGTGCATCGCCTGCGCCATCCGCACCGCCCCGTTCGACCCCTGCTCGCCCGGCGAGAGGATCACCTCCGCCCCGAAGAAGCCCAGCAGA
Source organism: Dehalococcoidia bacterium (assembly GCA_965205165.1). Classification (GTDB taxonomy): domain Bacteria; phylum Chloroflexota; class Dehalococcoidia; order Bin125; family Bin125; genus CBDESM01. The sequence continues at coordinate 1,805,680 of OZ242037.1, read as the reverse complement.
TCCCGCCGCTCGACCGACACGCTCTCCGGCATCACGCAGCGCACCGGATGCCCCCGCAGCGACCCGATCATCGCGATCGACAGCCCCGTGTTGCCGCTGGTCGGCTCCAGGATCGTCTGCCCCGGCCGCAGCGAGCCGTCCGCCGCCGCCGCGTCCAGCATCGCCAGCGCGATCCGATCCTTGACCGATCCGGTCGGGTTCTGCCCCTCCAGCTTCACCCAGATCGAGGCGCCCTCCGCCGGCGACATCCTCCCCAGCCGCACCAGCGGCGTGTCCCCGATCGTCTCGATCAGCGACCCGTAGCGCGCCGGCGGGGCCTCCGCCGCCGTCGTCATCGCCCGCCCCCCGCCAGCGCCGGCAGGATCGCCAGCACGTCCCCGTCCGACGTCGCCGTGCTCATCCCGTCCAGGAAGCGGATGTCCTCGTCATTCAGGAAAACGTTGACGAAGCGCCGCAGCTGCGCCCCGTCCGGCCCCTCCTCCATCAGCTGTTCGCCGATCCCCGGATGCGCCGATTCCAGCTCCGCCAGCAGCTCGCCGATGTCCGCCGCCTCGACGTGGACGATCTTCTCGCCGCCCGTGAACTTCTGCAGCACCGAGGGAACCCGCACTTCAACGCTCATCGCCATCGCCTCCGTCTGCCCGCGCTCGCCGGACGCCCGGCTAGCCCGACGCCCCGTTGGTCCCGTCGGCCGGCCCCTCGTGGAAGGGCGACCCGCAGAACTCCTCGTAGTCGATCAGCTCCGTCACCGTCGGAGCGTCCCCGCAGAGCGGGCACTTCGGATCGCGCCGGATCTTGACCATGCGGAAGTCCATCGCCAGCGCGTCGTACAGCAGCAGCCGGTTCTTCAGCGTCTCCCCCGCCTCCAGCAGCACCTTGATCGCCTCCGTCGCCTGAATCGCCCCCACCGTCCCGGGCAGCACCCCCAGCACCCCCGCCTCCGAGCAGGACGGCACCATCCCCGGCGGCGGCGGCGCCGGATACAGGCAGCGGTAGCAGCCCTCGCCCGGGAAATACGTGCTGATCTGCCCCTCGAACAGGAAGATCGACCCGTCCACCAGCACCGTGTCCGTGAAGAACGCCGTGTCGTTGACCAAGTACCGCGTCGCGAAGTTGTCCGCCCCGTTGATCACGATGTCGTACTGCCCGATGATCTCCATCGCGTTGTCCGACGTCAGCGGCTCCGCATGCGGCACCACCGTCACGTTCGGATTCAGGTCGTGGATCCGGTCGCGCGCCGATTCCACCTTCGGCCGCCCGATGTCGCTCGTCCCGTGGATGATCTGCCGCTGCAGGTTCGAGCGGTCCACCACGTCGAAATCGACGATCCCGATCGTCCCCACCCCCGCCGCCGCGAGGTAGACCAGCACCGGCGAGCCCAGCCCGCCCGCGCCCACCGCCAGCACCTTGCCGTCCATCAGCTTGCGCTGCCCGATCGGCCCCACCTGATCCATGATCAGGTGCCGCGAGTAGCGCTCGACCTGCTCCGGCGTCATCGCCGCCCCGCCCGCGATGGCCGGAATCACCGCCAGCTCGTCGCCGTCCGCCACCGGCGTGCCCGCGCCCCCCAGCGCCGTGATCTCCTGGTTGTTGAGGTACACGTTCACGTGCTCCAGCACCGCCCGCTCCTCGTCGAACACCATCTCCCCGAAGCCCGGGAAGCGCTGATCGAGGTCGTTCAGCACCCCGTGCACGTCCAGCCCGTCGGCGTCGACGAACGTGCGGTTGCCGGTCACGCTGCGGAACGGCGTGGGAATGTAGACGCGGACTGGCATGGCAGGCTCCAATTCTCTCAGTCGGCTCGGTGTCCGTCGAAGGGCATGCTCAGGTAGCGCTCGCCCGTATCGCAGATCGTAGTCACCACCCGCTTGCCCGCCCCCAGCCGCTCCGCCACCTGCACCGCCGCATGCACGTTCGCGCCCGAGGAGATCCCCGCCAGAATCCCCTCCTCCCGCGCCAGCCGCCCCGCCATCGCGATCGCCGCGTCGTCCGCCACCCCGATCACCCCGTCGTAGACCTCGCGATTCAGCACCCCCGGCACGAACGACGCCCCGATCCCCTGGATCTGGTGCACCGCGAAGCGCCCCCCTTGCAGCACCGGCGAACGCTCCGGCTCGACCGCCCAAATGCCCAGCTCCGGCCTGCGCTCGCGCAGCCATTCCCCCACCCCCGTGATCGTCCCCCCCGTCCCCACCCCCGTCACGAACGCGTCCAGCTCCCCGTCGAGCGCCTCCCAGATCTCCCGCGCCGTGGTCCGCCGGTGCGCCTCCGGGTTCGCCGGATTGGCGAACTGCTGCGGCATGAAGTGCCCCGGCGTCTTGGCCAGCTCCTCCGCCGCGAAGACCGCGCCCGTCATCCCCTCGATCGCCGGCGTCAGCACCACCTCCGCCCCGAACCGCTCCAGCAGCCGCCGCCGTTCCCGGCTCATGTCCTCCGGCATCGTCAGGATCAGCCGGTAGCCCTTCACCGCCGCCACCAGCGCCAGCCCGATCCCCGTGTTGCCCGACGTCGGCTCCACGATCGCGTCGCCCGGCTCCAGCGCGCCCGCGCATTCCGCCTCCTCGATCATCGCCCGTGCGATCCGATCCTTGACCGAGCCGCCCGGATTGAGCGACTCCAGCTTCGCCGTGATCTCCGCCGCCCCCTCCGGAACCACCCGCCGCAGCCGCACGATCGGCGTCGCCCCGATCAGGTCGAGCACCGAATCGGCGAAGGCCGGCCGCCGGTTCGCGGCCTGCTCGTCGGTCTGCATCGGAACGGCTGCTGCGGTGGTGATGGCGGTCTGCCTAGATCTGGTAGCGCGCCCCGCCCGCGGATTGCGAGGCGAGGTCGGCGATGCTGCGGTCGCGGAGAACATCGAGAATGGCCGCACGCACGTCCGCCCAGAGGCGGACCTGCGCCGCGGCCCCGGTACAACCCCCGTCGGCGTGGGCCGCCGTGTCCTGCTCGCAGCCCGCGCCCAGCGTGATCGGCCCCTCCAGCGCCTCCACCACCGCATCCAGCCGGATGCCCTCCGCCTCGACCGCCAGCTCGTGCCCACCCTGCTTGCCCCGCGTCGAGCGCACGAACCCCGCCGTCCGCAACTGCCCCAGCACCTGCCCGACCAGCGACTCCGGAATGCGCTGCCGCTGCGAAATCTCCCCGCTCGGAACCGGCCCCCCGCCCCCCTGCTGCGCCAGGTCGACGAGCGCGCGGATGCCGTAATCGCTCTTGGAAGAGGTCTTGATCATCGCCGGCCCGCCGCCCTCCCCGCGCACTTCGCGGGTAATCTGTACCGAAATAGTAGCATTTGCCCCGCCCTGCCGCACGCTCCGCATCCCCGCCGCCGGCAACCGGGTGAAAGGTGGTTGACATGGCGAAGAGCACCGCCGGTTTCGACATCGCCGCCGCAGCTGCGCGCCTCGCCGATGCGCACCCCGAAGACATCCTCGCCGAAGCGCTGGACCGCTTCCCCGGCCTCAGCATCTCCTTCAGCGGCGCTGAAGACGTCGCCCTGATCGACATGGCCGCCCGCGCCGCCGAAAAAACCGGCGCCCGCTTCCGCGTCTTCACCCTCGACACCGGCCGCCTGCACCCCGAAACCTCCGAATTCATCGAGCAGGTCCGCGAGCGCTATGGGACCGCGATCGAGGCCTACGCCCCACAAGCCGCAGCCGTCGAGGCGCTCGTGCGCGAAAAAGGCCTCTTCTCCTTCCGCCGCGACGGACACCAGGAATGCTGCGGCATCCGCAAGGTCGAGCCGCTCGGCCGCGCCCTCGCCGGCGTCGCCGCCTACGCCACCGGCCAGCGCCGCGACCAAAGCCCCGGCACCCGCGCCGAGCTCCCCGTCGTCCAGCCCGATCCCGGCTTCGGCCGCGAAGCCTCCCCGATGGTCAAGTTCAACCCCCTCGCCAACTGGACCAGCGCCCAAGTCTGGCAGCACATCCTCGCCCATCGCCTCCCCTACAACCCCCTCCACGACCGCGGCTTCAAGTCAATCGGCTGCGCCCCCTGCACCCGCCCCACGAACCCCGGCGAACACGAGCGCGCCGGCCGCTGGTGGTGGGAAGAAGCCACCAAAAAGGAATGCGGCCTCCACGCAATCAACCTGGACGACCCAGACCGCTGATCCGCCCCGCCGCCCGATACGCTTGCCCCGAGCAGCGGAGGACGCGATGGCCGCCGAGCACCCGCGGGCGAACGAAGAAGCCGAGATCATCGTCGACATGCGCTGGGCCCACGAGCGCGCCGACGAGCTGATCGCCGCCGGCCACCCGTGGGAAGACGTCAAGCTCGTCCTGCAGATGGAAGCCAACGCCATCAACGAGTTCGCCAAACTGACCGGCGACCAAGAGCTCGCCGACCGCATCTTCGCCGAATACGCCCGCCTCATCGAGGCCAACGAATCACGCAAGCTCAAGCCCGAACAGTTCGAACCCGAGATCCGCGACGCCGAAGCAAAATGGCTCGCCGCAGCAGCCGCATCCCCCAACATCTCCGCAAGCTCCAGCTGACGCCGAGCAACGATCTCGGCCCGATAAGATGGCACCCCGGAGCACGCAATGACCACCGCCACCGCCGCCATCCCCCTGCAGCCCATCGCCCTCACCGCCGCCGGCCACCCATGGCCCGCCATCAAGAACTGCCTCCGAATGGAAGCCAACGCCCGCATCGCCCTCGCCAAGCTCACCAACGACGAGAACCTAGACGACCTCGCCCACGCCGACTACAACTTCGCCGTCGGCAAGGCAGAAGGCGGCTACACCTCCTGGGAAGATGTCCTCCGCGAAGACGGAAGGCCTCAGCGACGCCGAGATCGCCGCAATCATGGGGGACGCCCCATAACCGCCGGCCCGCACCCCTACCGCACCGAGCTCCGCCCAGCCGATAAAATGAGCGCACGATGACCACGGCCGCTGCCATCCCTCTACAGCCCATCACCCTGAACGCGGAAACCTTGACAGCCGCCGGCCATCCGTGGCCCGTCATCAAAAACTGCATCCGCCTTGAAGGCCAGGCCCGCATTGCCCTCGCCAAGCTCACCTGCGACGAGCACTTGGCCGATGTGGCGCACGCGCGCTACGAACTCGCCGTCGGCAAAGTCGAAGCGGATTGGGTAGATGCCGTGATCGACCACGAAGAACCGCACCGGAGTGCGACATAGCCGCACGCGCGCGCCGGTACGTGATCCGCTACCGCGGGACCACGCGGCAAACGCATCGCTCACTCGCGCCCGAACCGAAGAGAGTGGTGAACCTGCGCCTTCGTGATCTCGAACGCGACCCGCGGGGGCGGGGCTGCTTGCAGTTGCAGGGCGTGCATCCTCCCATGCATCGCGTCGTCGCCGGACGCTGGCGGATCTTGTATGAAATCGACGATGCCGCCGGCTCGGTTTCCGTCGTCCGCATCAGCCGTCGCGAAAACGCCTACGACGATCTGCCCTCCGCCCGGGCGGGCGGCGATTCCTGATCAGCGCCCCGCGCATCCCGGCCCAGCGCCCGCCGCGCCGCGCGGGCCAGCGCGGCCGGCTCGACCAGCGTCCGCGCCAAAGTCGTTTCGACGCCGTCGCTGCGCAGCAGGACGACCGGCGCATCCGCCCGCTCCGTGCGCTCGCGGCCCCAAGGCACGCCCAGCGCGGCCGCGATGCTGCGCACCGCCGGCTCCGCCTCCTCGCAGGCCGCGCAATCCGGCCGCGCCAGCAGAACCAGCCGCGCGCCGCCGGATGCGTCAGCCACGGCCCATGCCCCCGCGCCGGCCCGAACCGCTCCTCGCCGCCCGCCGCGCACGCGCCGCGCGGCTGACGATCGCCGCCGGCGGCTGCGGCCGGCGCTTGAGGTGGACCGCCGCGACCAGCGCCAGCGCCGCCGTTGCGATCGCGGTCAACTGCGGAACGCTCAGCGCCCCCGCCACCGTCGCCTCGTCCGTCCGCAACAGCGCCAGCGTCCCCCGCACCGCCGCGTACGTCAGCACGTACGTGATGAAGCCCCAGCCCGCGCCGATGTTGAACCGCCGCATCCACAGCAGCAGCCCCAGAATCGCGAAATCCAGCAGCGGCTCGTAGGCCCCGGCCACCGGATGCACCGACACCGGCATCTCCCCCTCCAGCCCCCGCGTGCCGCGGTACCACCCCTCGATCGGCTCGCTCGCCTCATGCAGCGCCCACGGCCCGTCCGTGTCCGGATGCGTGTAGCGGAACGCCCAAGGCAGATCGCTCGCCTGCGCGAAATGCTCCCCGTTGATCAAATCCCCGAACCGCCCCACCGCCTGCCCCAGGATCATCCCGGGCGCCGCCACGTCCAGCCCCACCCACTTCGGAAACTCCCGCTTGAACAGCGAAACGTAGGCGAACGCCCCGATCACGCCGCCGATCATCGCCCCGTACACCGATATCCCCCCGTCGGTCAGCGCGAAAATGTCGCCGACGTTGGAAATCTGATCCGTGTGCTCGAACACCCAGAGCAGCCGCGCCCCGACGATCCCCGAAACCACCGCCGCGATCGCGATGCTCGACGCATCGTCCGGCTTCAGCCCCGCCTGCTTCGCCAGCTGCAGCGCCAGCCACACCCCCAGCGCGATCCCGATCGCCGTGAAGAAGCCGTGCCACGTGATCTCGAAGCCCCCCGTGTCGATCAGCACCGGATCGATGTGGATGTTGATCGCCGCCGCGATCGCCTGCAATCCGGGCATCAGCCGCCTCCTCCGCGCCGCGCGCTGCGGTAATCATCGCCGAACCTGCCCCTGCGTTCCCGCTCCGCCTCCGGCTCCCCCTCCGGCGCCAAACCCGCCGCCGCGCAGATCGCCCGCAGCTCCCGAGCCATCGGCACCCCGTGCGCCGCCTGCCCCGCCAGCGCCGCCCGCCCTTCCGCAATCCGCACCCACACCCGCCGCCGCGGCGTGAAGAACGTCGCCGTCATCCCCGCGATCCCCAAGCCCACCCCGACCCAGAACGCGACCGCTCCCGGATCCCGCCGCACGTTCAGCCCCGTGAACTCGCGCGGCCCCGCGAACTCGTAGACCAGCCCGCCCGCCCGCGCGCTCTCTCCCTCGTCCAGCTCGATCCGCCCCTGCCCGGGCAGCCCCAGCACCAGCCGCGACGGACGCCCCACCTGCCCGCCCGCGCTCGTCGCCGTCGTGTCCTGCGTCAGCCGCACGTTCTCGCCCCCCCGCGCATCGAACGTCTCCGCCGTCCGCGCCTGCCCGAACCGCTCCAGCGCGATCAGCGATTCCCCCTCCGCCCCGGGCAGCTCCCGCACCGCCTCGAAGAACACCGTCTCCGCTCCCAGGTACGCCAGCTCGATCGCCCCCACCCGCCGCCGCTCCCCCGCCTCCAGCATCCCCTGCCGCGAACGATCCGGCCCAACCCCGCGGTACTCGATCCGCAGCCCCGCCCCGGGCAGCTCCGCCGTCTCCCCCGCCGCAATCCCGCCCCGGTCGCTCTCCACGCTGAACGAGTAGTAGAAGAACACCGGATCCTCCCCGCCCCGCAGCCCGATCGCCAAATCCCCGTCCGCCAGCACCCCCGTCGTCAGCCGCGACCCGCCCTCGATCTCCTGATCCAGCGGCGCAACCCCCTCGAACACCGCGTTCCCCTCCAAATCGCTGATCCGCACGTCCGGCCCGACCGGCGCATCCGCGTCGACCCCCAGCTCCGCCAGCGTCATCCCCGCGTATCCATCCGCCCGATTCGGCACGATCCGGTACCAGAACTCCAGCGGCCCCAACTCCTCTTCACCATCGCCGGCATGCGCCGGCACCAGCGCAATCGCCAGCGAGCGATCCTCGAACAGCGGAATCACCGTGTAGCCCGCCGCCTCCGCCCGCGCAATCTCCGCCTCCCCCGCGCCCTCCCCGGCCCGCACCGCATGCTCCAGCGCCACCGCCTCCTCCGACAGCAACGCCCCGAAACGCTCGACCCGCACCCGCGGCGCGACCGCCTGCTCCGCCAAAAAGTGCGCCTCCGAATAGACCAGCTGCCCCGTCTCCGCATCCCGCACCTCCAGCGCCGCCCCATGCTCCCAATACGACGCCTGATGCACCCGGTAGCCCGCCGCCGACACCGGCCCATTCACCGTCACCTCCCCCGCCGCCACCTCGCGCCCACCCTCCGCCACCCGCACGAAACTGCGGAAATCCAGCGCCTGCCCGTCGTCCGCGAACCGCGCCACCGCGTCGTCCACGATGATCTGCACCTGCGGCCGCTCGTCCCCCGCCGCGAACAACGGCCGCGACTCCCCCTCCGCCACCCAGAACTGGTACTCCTCCCCCGCGAACTTCGTCACCAGCGTCGCCCCCAGCAGCAGCAGCAGCGCAATATGCGTCGCAAACGTCGCCAACTGCGCCCACCCGTACCGATCCGCGAACAACAGCACCGCCCCCCCGCCAGAGCCTGCACCTGAAGAACCACTCAACGACCCGCCTGCACCCCCCAACCCGGCCTCAGAATCTGCCTGTGAAGAAGCGCCCCGCGACCCGCCTGCCCCTGACGACCCGCCCTCGGAGTCAACAGCTGAAGAACCGCCCGCCGCGCCGCCCGGCAATCGTCCCGCCGCAGCCGCACGACCCGCCGGGCCCCCCTCCGCGACCCGCGAAACCCGGAACCGCCGCGCCGCCAGCGCCGACGCCAGCGCATCGGCCGCCGCCGCCGCCCCCGTCCCAGCCGGCAGCTCCGCCGCGAACCGGTGCCGCGCACGCTCGAAGTACGCCGCGTTCACCCGCCGCGGCGGCCGCCGCACCGTCCGCCAGATCGGCGGCGCGCGCGACACCGTGCACACCGAGATCGCCACCGCCACCAGCCCCACCAGCACGTACCAATACGGCTGGTTGAACAGATTGAACACCCCCCCGTTCGCCTCGTAGAACCACGGAAAATCCGCCAAAACGTCCGTGAACCAGCCCCAAGTCCCCCGCTGCGCCTCCACATGCGCCTCCACCCGCTCCGGCGAATCCGCAAACTGCGGCGGCACCTGCGGAATCACCACCCCCGCCCCCGAAACCAGCGCCGTCACCAGAATCAACCCGATCGCCCACCGCACCGACGTCAACCGCCGCCAAACCCAATAAGCCGGATCCGGCAACGAAGCCCGGAACGAGCGCGGCGCACGGGACTGCTCAGCAGCGGTCAAGACTGGCCTCCGCAAGGCAGCGTATCGGCGATCTCGTGAACCTCACCAATGGACGGCATCAACAGGCGCGAGCACGCTCGGCGACTTTGCGCTACCCTGCGCGACACAGGGAGGGGCATCCAATGGCTGGCGAGCCAGAGCTGACCGTGATCTCGCTTGGCGGCGGAGTCCAGAGCTCGGTCTTGGCTCTGATGGCTGCTGAAGGAGCCGTCAAGCCAATGCCCGACTACGCGATCTTCGCCGATACCGGCTGGGAGCCAGAAGGCGTCTATCGCCATATGGACTGGCTTGAAGGCCAACTGCCGTTCCCCGTGCGCAGGGTCAGTCAGAGCAACATCCGCGCAGACATCCTCGCCGGCGTCAACTCGACCGGGCAGCCCTTCAACTCCGTCCCCTTCTACGTGCGCTCGCCTAGCGGCAAAACGGGCATCGCCAAGCGCCAATGCACGCGCGAGTACAAACTCGCACCGATTCACGAGGATTTGAAGTACCTGCTCGGATTGGGCTATCGTCAGCGGATTCCGGAAAACCTGTTCGCCGAGCTGTGGATCGGCATCAGCACCGATGAAGCGCATTTCCGGATGAAGGACAGTCGCGACGCTTGGATCGAGCATCGATGGCCGCTGGTTGAGCAGGGCATGACCCGCGAGGATTGTCGCGAGTGGTTCGCAGAGCGATTCGGCACCCGAACCCTCCCGCGAAGCGCCTGCATCGGATGTCCGTACCACACGGACGCAGAATGGGCCACGATGAAGGAAGAGGATCCGGATTCTTGGGCAGACGCGATTTTCATTGACGCCGCGTTGCGTCGCAGCACACGAGCCATGCGCTTTGACGGCGAGATGTACCTGCACCGAAGCCGGTTGCCGCTCGCCCAAGCGATGTTCAATGGCAACGGCCAAGCGCGCACTCGCAGTCATGCCGCCAACTTGGCAAGCTTGGAGATACCGCCAAACGGCCAGCCGTCGCTGTTCGAGGAATGCGAGGGTCTCTGTGGCGTCTGAGCGTTTTGACCCCTGTCGCATTGTGGACCTGCTACGACGATGTCGTCTAGGATTCACGTACACGGTCGGCCGTCGATTCCCGCGGAACGCACGGGGTGTCTATGCGTTCTGGCGAGGCAAGACATGCCTCTACGTCGGCGAAACCATCCATTTTCCCAGAAGGATGGACGAGCATCGCGATCGCACGCACAACCCAAAACTGTATCAATGGTTTCAGTCGTTTCCGGATAATATTGAAGTTTCATTCGTGCGCCTCGAGGATGCCGATAAGCGGTTGCTCCAGCGCGTTGAAGCTCAAGTCATTCGCTGCCTGAATCCTGATACTAACGCAGGTCTGCGCTGAGCGGATAAGAAAGGGACAGATCACCATGGCAACCGCACTTCCCGCCCTCGCCGGACGTTTCGGATCGTACGACTACTGGGTCACGACGATGCATGGTCGGCGAGCTCAACAGCAACATCGTAATCCCGAAAGACGATCCGGCATGGCCAGACCTGTCTATCGAAGAGCGCTATCAGCGCGATGTCAACCTCTCCCGCGTCAAGAAGTATATCGCGCCGTACTTCGCAAAGAACCCGGATAGGTTCTCAGGTGCTTTGATTCTGGCGGTGAAAAACAGCGAAGGCATGGTGTTTGAGCCACTTTCCAGCCTAGTCAGCAAACTGCCTGCTCTGTATCGGGCAGCTGCAGAGAACATGGGGATACTCACGCTCAACGGTAGCGAGGTGCTGATCCCCCTTGATGGACAACATCGGGCGATGGCGTTTCGCTACGCTCTGTCGGGCGTAGATGAATCCAATAAAGAGGTTACTACGCCCAATTCAAAGCTAGCTGAAGATGAGGTGACTGTCATCCTCGTGAGGTTTGATACGACGTCAAGCCGCAGAATCTTCACCACAGTGAATCGCTACGCGAAACCGACTGGCAAAGGGGATAACATCATCACCGATGACGGAGATGCAGTGGCAGTTGCCACGAGGATGCTCATAGGCGGTGGCGCAGATGGATCGAGCAGCGGCCGACATGTTCTGCCGTCGCGACTAGTGCGGCATCAAACGAACACCCTCAGCGCGAAGGCACCTGAGTTCACGACTCTCGCGACGTTCTACGATGCGAACATGGCCATCATCAAGGACTTGGTCTGGTCCGGCCTCAAAACGCGCCCCGAAGACGCTGATGACCAACAACGTGAACGATTCCGAGAAAAGTGCGAGGATGTCTGGAATCGACTGCTGACTTCGATCACTCTCTTCGCTCGGGCGGTGGAGGACGCGTCTGAGCTGGGAGACGATGCTCGAATCCGCATCCGTGCAGAGACAATTCTCGGCAAGCCCATCGGACAGTTGGTTTTGGTGCGTGCCTTCTTGGAGATCCGCGATCGGACCGGAAGGTCGGATACCGAGATCTGCAAGCGACTGAACAGAATCGATTGGTCGGTTGATTGGGGCGAGTGGGAGAACGTCATGATGAACGCATCGGGACGCGTCATGTCAGGAAAGACCACCGTGAACAACGCCGCGCTGTTCGTTGCCCGCCTTTGCGGAGCCAAACTCGAGGAACATGAAGAAGCTGGACTGCAAACTTGGATCGCAGGCGACTCGAGCGACTACTCATTACCGGACCCGCTGATCTAGGTCACTCCAGCCCACACAGTACACCAGATTGACGATCTTGTCCTCCGGGAAAGGTCCGCAGGTCCCTCAACAGCAGCTCCGGCACCTCCAGCGCCAGGAAATGCCCACCCTCCGGGAACTCCGTCCAGTGCTGGATGTTGAACGTGCGGGCGCAGTAGCTGCGCGGCGGCAGCCCCTCCCCGCCCCCAGCCTATCCGCCAGATCTCCGATGGATTGACCCAATGCCCTACCGCGACCCGCTGCCGCCGCCAAACCCGATAAGCCGGATCCGGCAACGCCCCCCGAAACGGGGCGGCGAAATGTCCGTCAGCGATCTTCGCGGGGTTCGTTTCGCTCGCCCTCGTCGGTGAAGACGACTCGCCGGCGCTTGCCGCCGTGGATCTGCGGCTCGGCGGCGAGCTTGCGGCGCAAGAGGTCGATGGTGCCGCCCGGCGCGACGAGCGATTCGTCCAAGCCGAGCACGTCGACCAAGAGGCGGCGGTCAAGTTCATGCCGGGCGGGATCTTCATCGATCTGATCGAACGGCAGGAAACGGCGGCCCTTGAGATCGTCGAAGACGCGGGCGGCGGCGGCGTGCTGTTGCGCGCCAAGTGCTCGGGTATCGAGAACGGGGACCATGGGGATGAGCGACACGCCGATGTTGCCGCGACTGCGTTGCCGTTTGTTGGACAGCCACCAGTACGACAGCAGCCCCAGCGTGGAGTTGGCCCATAGGGCGAATGCCGGTTCGTGCGTCTCGTCCCTCAGCGAGATCGTCGGCCACGCTTGGCCGCCGATGACCGGAAATTCGGTCGTCGCGACGACCAGCGACTGCGAATTGAAACTGACGTCGCGGCTGAAGTGGATGCGGGATGCGGTTGCAATCACGCGTTCGGCATCGCGATGGATCTTGTCCTGCTGCGCCGGCGCGACGCGGCGTATCTCGCCCTCGGAGTCGGGATCGACGATCAGCCGGCGTTCCCTTCCTGCCAGATGCCCCCAGAGGATCGGAATGGCGGGCACCGGCCGGTGCGGCGGCTTGCGGACCAGGAACGGCCCGCGCAGCGTGCCGCGCTGCGCATCGGCTCTAATGTCCCGGTGCAGCGGGCCCCGCTCGCCGATTTCTTGGATTTTGGAGATCGGGATCGGAACAGGTGCGAGGTCGGTGCGGCCCAAGTGGGTCAGCTCGCCGTTCGACAGGCGATCAGCGAAGTGGGGGAGTTCGGGATCGAGGATGCCGGCGACGCTCCATGGGCCCTCTTCGGGCAGTTCGCCGAACAGCACGTGGCCCATCACGGTGTCGCCGAGCTGGAGCGTGGATCGGCTGTAGGCGGCGAAGCCGTTGCGCGGCTCGGCCGCCGCGTTCGTGATCTGCTCGGCCAGCAGCGCCGCCGCGTTCGCGTTGCGCGGCAGCTCGTGCAGGGTCGCGAACGCCGCGAGCTGGCCCGGCGGCGGGTCGGCCCGCCAGCCGATGAACAGGCACTCGGCGATGGCCGTGTCGGCGGAGAAGGCCCGGCTGCGCGCGCCGGCCGCCGCGATGGTGACGATCACGATGTTGCTGTAGCGCTCGCGCCAGCGGCGGCGGGTGGCTTCCCACGATTGGCCGCTGAGGGCGCTGAGCGGCAGGACGAGGGCCACCGCGCCGCCGGGCCGGACTTTGGCGTCGGCCAGGTCCATGAAATTCGAGGCGAGGCCCGCGTTGCCGTGCGCGCAGGCCCCGTCGGCGCGGGCGAACGCGGAGGCGCGCTTGGACATGGCCGCCTGCTGCTCGGGCGCCGTCTCGAACGCGGCGAACGGCGGAACTTTGGCGGCGTCGCCCTGCGCTTCGGGATTCGTGGGCGAGGCGTAGGGCGGATTCATGATCACGAGATCGAAGCGTGAGTGGCCGACGCGGGTGGCGAGGTCGCGGATCTGTTCCGGTCGCCGGCCGCCGGCGGTGACGGCGGCGGCGTAGTCGAGCATGTCCGGCTTGACGTGCTCGTCGAGCAGATCGAGCGAGCCGATGGCGATGTCGTTGCCGCCGTTGTTCCAAGCGCCGTACGGCATCGTGAGCAGGCAATCGCCTTCGAACGGAACGGCCGGATGGGCGGCCGCGAGCATGGTCGCGGTGAAGTGGACCGCGATGTTCAGCACGTCGAGGCCGACCAGCCCGTCGCGCATCAAGCGCCGATGCAGATCGGCCGGCTCGCCGCCTTCGAACTCGTGCAGCAGGCTCACGCGCTGGTAGGCCGCGCCCAGCAGCGTGCCCGTGCCGCAGGCGAAATCCCCGATCTGGAGGGCGCCGATGTCAGCCGCATCGCCCCAAGCGGCCCCGCGGGGCGGCCGCCCGGCCGGTACCGCGATGCCGGCCAGCAACGCGGCGGCGGCCGGCCGCGTGTAGTAGGGCGCGAGGAACTCGCGATCGGCGATCAGGCGCTGGAAGATCAGGCCGATCAAGTCGTGCGAACGGGTGACCCCGCTCTGGACCAGGCTCAAGATGGGCTGCCACAGCGCGTTGAGCACGCGGCCCTCGGTGACTGCGGGCATCTCCCGCAGCAGCTCGAGCGCGGATGCGAAGATCGGCCAGTAGTTGACGCGCAGGATCGCGCGCCACTCGTTCGGCAGCGCCGCCAAGTCGAATATGCCCGACTCGATCACGAAGGCGTCCAGCGGACGCACCGCCCGGCCGCCGTCCTCATCGACCTGCAGATCCGCCGCGGCGAGCGCGGCATGGAAAATCAGCGCGTTGGCGATCACGGTCATGGCCATGCGGCGGGTCTGCCCGGCTTGGTCGTCGCCTTGGCGCAGGATGCGCCCGAGCCGGTCGCCGACGGATCGGTCGGCCCGTTCCGGGTGCTGGTGCGTAAAGGCGGCCGCCGCCGCCTCGATGCCCTCGTTGAGAATCCCGGAGAGGCGTTCGACCCGAGCGGGCGGCGTGCTGGCGCGATGCAGCAGCAAGGCGAGTGAGCGGATGTCGCCGCTGAGCCAGCCGGATTCGGGCAGCCGCTCGGCCGCGCCGCTCAAGGTGCTGGAGTAGAGGGCGTACTCGAACCCGCCGGTCCGCATGATCTCGGCCGTCAGCGCGGTGCCGGAGAGATCGTGGAGCGACTGCGGATAGATCAGCGCGACGACGCTCTCGATCTGGCGCTGCGAAGCGCTGACCACGCGGTTGAGGCGGTCGAGGGCGTCGCGTTCGGCGGCCGGGCGGTTGGACTTCTCCGCCTCGATCACGACGGGCCAGCCCGCGGGCTCCTCGATCAGGATGTCGGGGCGCGCGGCGGTGCCTGCGAGGGTCTTGAGTTCCTCGGAGCGCACTGACCAAGCGTTCGGCCGGAGGCGTTGCAGAACTTCGCCCAACGCGTCGTTGATCGTGTGCTCATGCGTCGTATCAGGCATCGGTCTTCGCCCGCTCAGCGATCCCGCGGGGGCCGAAGGTGACGCGAAGGTCGCCGAGCAGCAGCTCCGGCACCTCCAGCGCCGGGAAATGCCCGCCCTCCGGGAACTCCGTCCAGTGCCGGATGTTGAACGCGCGCTCGCAGTAGCTGCGCGGGGGCAGCGGCGTCCCGCGCACCGGCTTCGCGAAGCCCGTCGGCACCTCGATCCGCTCCCCATCCCGCAGGCGGACTTGGCCGCCCACCTCCGCCTCGACCTCCGCCGGCGCGCGCATCGCCTCGTGGTAGATCCGCATCGATGAATTGATCGTCCCCGTGAACCAGTAGATCGAGACCGTCGTCAGCAGATCATCCATCGTGAAGCGCTTGAACACGTCGCCGACCCGCCGCCGGTCCGCGACCGACCGCCGCTTCTCCTCCTCCGGCAGGCAATCGCTCAGCATCCACCACTTGTCCACAATCCACGCCGCCAGGCCCGCCGGCGAATCGGCCAGCGGATACGACAGCGACTGGAACTTCGTCCCGTGGATGCCGCGGTGCGCCGCATCCTGCTCCACGTACGGCCGCTGCTCCCGCTCGAAGAATTCCCGCTCCTCCGCCGTCCGCGGCTTGGCCGCATCCCCGGGCGGCGCGAGGGCGGCGGCCGTGAGGTGCAGCGCCTCGAGCCGGTCGGGGTGGCGCAGCCCCATCTGCCCGCCCACCCCCGCGCCCCAATCGCCCCCGTGGTAGAAAAACCGCCCGTACCCCAGACCCGCCATCAGCTCGGCCCACATGTCCGCGATCGCCGCCGTCCCGATCCCTCCGCGCCGCGGAACATCCGACCAGCCGTAGCCCGGCAGCGACGGCGCGACCACGTGGAACGCCGGCGCATCCGCATCATCCGGCTCCGCCAGCAGATCGATGATCTTGTGGAACTCGAACACCGACGACGGCCAGCCGTGCTGGATCAGCAGCGGCCGCGCCCCCGCCCGCGAACTCCGCCGATGGATGAAGTGGACGCCGAGCCGCTCCCCGTTCCACGCCCCGATCTCCGCCCGGAACTGCGGAAACGCATTCAGCCGCCCCACCGCCGCGGGCCAGTCGAACCCCTCCGCCCAATACCCGCAGAGCGATTGCAGGAACGCGAGGTCGACGCCGTAGAGCCAAGCGCTGCCCGGCACCTCCGCCGGCCAGCGCGTCCCCCGCAGCCGCCCGCGCAGATCCTCCAGCGCCGCCTCATCAACGCCGACCTCGAACGGTTCGACCCGCATCGCCGCTGCCCGAACGCCGCCCCGCCGCCGCGCTCAGCGGAGCGGGCGGAAGAAGTCCCGGATGTCCCGCACCAGCGCATCCGGCCGCTCCAGCGCCGCAAAGTGCCCGCCGCTCTCGTGCACGCTCCACTGCCGCAGATCCTCGACCCCCGCCTCGACCCAGCTCCGCGGCGCCGTGATGATCTCCCGCGGGAAAATGCTGTAGCCGACGGGGACTTGGAGCTTGCCCGGGAGCATGTTCTCGGCTGGGTTCTGCCGCATCTCGTAGTAGTACCGCGTGCTGCTGTTGATCGTCCCCGTGAACCAGTAGATCGAGACATTGGTCAGGATCTCGTCCTTCGTGAACGCCTGCTCGATGTCCCCGTCGTTGTCCGACCACGCCCGCCACTTCTCCGTGATCCAGCCCGCCAGGCCCGCCGGCGAATCTGTCAGCCCGTAGGCCAGCGTCTGCGGCCGCGTCCCCTGGATCCACTGGTAGCCGGTCTCCTGCGCCTGCCACAGCTGCATCTTCGCCGCGATCGCCTTCTCCTCGTCCGTGAAATCCTCCGGATTCACCCCTTCCGGCGGCCGCGCCACCGGCATGTTGATCTGGCAGCCCACGCAGTTGTCCGGGAAGTTCCAGCCCACCTGGCTCGTCACGATCGCCCCCCAGTCGCCCCCCTGCGCCCCGTAGCGGTCGTAGCCCAGCTCCCGCATCAGCGCCCCCCAGAGCAGCGCCGTCCGCTTCTGCCCGAACCCCCCCGACGCCGGAATCTCCGAAAACCCGTAGCCCGGCAGCGACGGCGCCACCACCGTGAAGGCGTCCGCCGGATCCCCCCCGTGCGCCGCCGGATCCGTCAGCGGCCCGATGATCTTCGACACCTCGTAGAACGTCCCCGGCCACCCGTGCGTGAAGACCAGCGGCAGCGGAGCCGGCCCCTTCCCCTCCTGGTGCGCGAAATGCACCCCGTACCCGTCGACCCCGTCCGCGCTCACCTCCGCCGTGAACTGCGGCATCTCGTTCAGCCCCGCCTCCGCCCCCCGCCAGTCGAACCCCGCCCGCCAGTACTCGCACAGCTCCCGCAGGTAGTCCAGGTTCGCCCCGTACTGCCACCCGCTCCCCTCCACCTCCGAAGGCCACCGCGTCCTCCCCAGCCGCTCCTTCAGGTCCTCGATCTCCGCATCCGGAATGTCGATGGTGAACGGGTTCGGCATGGCAAGTTCCTTCCAGCCCTCAACGGCGCTCCCGCCAGTATCCCACTTGCCGCCGTGCCGTGCGGCTTCGCGGTAGGATCACGTTGAAAGGCGGTACTCCATGTCCACTGAAGCAGGAGAAGCGCCGGCCTGGGTGACCATCCGGGGCAAATCCGGAGCAGAGCTGTTGATCAAGCCGGCCCGGGGAAACGAGAACCCCCTCGATTGGCTCTTCCGAGTCGCCGACGAGGTCATCTCCGACGAGACGCGGGCGGAGATACGCCAAGCGCTGTCTGATTCCTGTGACGGCTCCTCCTGCTGCGAGCACGGCGATCATGCCGCAAATGGATCGCCGTCCGAGTGAGAAGGGCGTTCGCCGACGCGTCGTTCCTCTTGCCGTCAGCGCTTGACGAGCCGGATTTGCGCCAGCAAGCACTGGCCGTCTTGGCCCGGCACCCTGGCACCGAGCTCGTGACTTCCGACGGCGTCTTGAGTGAGATGCTTGCAAGGGTCGCCCGAAAGGGCCCCAAAGCCCGGTCGGGGGTGGCTGCACCGGTGCGGCGGATCCTTGCATCCGAAGGCGAGTTCACGGTCGTCTCGACCACGCCGAGGCGGTTCGACCGCGGATTGGCGCTCTACGAAGCGCGCCTCGATCAGCGGTACTCGCACGTGGACTGCGTTTCAATGGCGATCATGGACGAGCTCGGCATCGAGCACGTGCTCACGTTCGACCGCGATTTCCACGGCGAAGGCCGCTACATAGTCCCGCCCCAGCGGAGCTGACCCAATCTCCGTCGTGCGGGGGATCAGGAGTCCAGCGCGCTTCTTGAGGCATCTCCCGCGCTAAGCTGAAGTTGGAATTGAGAGGCGCAAAGTGACGACGAATGAAGCGGAAGCCGGCATGCCCGCAGCATCGAACGGAACAGGCGAACACGAGCTCGGAGATGGGGAATACCCGATCGATGCGCTGATCCGCGCTTGGCGGCGAGTCGCCTCGGATGAGACCCTCGAGGAGGCGAAAGAGTTGCCGGACGACTGGCTCGAGCAGCTCGACCACTACACCTGCGGAACTCCGAAAAAGCCCGTGCTGAAGTACGAATGAGGCGGCGCTTCCTCGCGCCGATCCGGGGAGAGCGCGAACGCTCCCCGCGCATCCAGCCCCCGCGCCCCTGACTCAGCCTTCGACCACGTCCCCGGCCACCGGATCCACCCGCACGCCCTTCGACTCCATCCACGCCAGCGAGCGGTCGATCTCCTCGTGCGTCCCCTCCAGCTCCAGCACCACCCAGCCGAAATCCTTCTCCACGTCCGCCATCCGGATGTTCGTCACCACCTCGAACTCACGCCCCAGCAGGTAGATCAGCGGCTCCTTCACCGCACCGCCCTCGAACGTGAAGCGCACTCTGCGGCTCGCCATCGCGGCTACTCCCCGGCTTGCCCGGCCGCGGCGAAGGCCTGCTCGAACGAGCTCAGCGTCCCCTCGACCGGAATCGGCTTGACGACGGCGTCCACCACCGCGTCCGTGGTCTTCAGCCCGCCCCCCGTGATGAAGGCGACCGTCGGCTCCTCCGGATCAATCAGCTCCCGCTCGATCGCCTGCCGCAGCCCCGCGATCGTCACCCCGCCCGCCGTCTCCGCGAAGATCCCCTCCGTCTCCGCCAGCAGCTGGATCCCCTCCACCACCTCCGCGTCCGTCACCGCCGTCGCCCCCCCCTCCGTCCGCTTCATCGTCTTCAGCGCGTAGTACCCGTCCGCCGGATTCCCGATCGCCAGCGACTTCGCGATCGTCTCCGGCTTCACCGGCCGGATGTTCATCGTGCCCCCCCGCCACGCCGTCGAGATCGGCGAGCAGCCCTCCGCCTGCGCGCCGATCATCCGCACCGGCGTCTCCGCGATCAGCCCCCAGCGCTGCAGCTCCTCGAAGCCCTTGTGGATCTTCGTGAACAGCGAGCCCGACGCCATCGGCGCGACGCACTGCCGCGGCGCGCGCCAGCCCAGCTGCTCCGCCACCTCGAACGCCAGCGTCCGCGACCCCTCCGAGTAGTACGGCCGCACGTTGATGTTCACGAACGCCCAGTTGCGGTCGTCCGCCAGCTCCGAGCACAGCCGGTTCACGTCGTCGTACGAACCGTTCACCGACACGATCGTCGGCGCGTACACCGCCGATCCCAGCACCTTGCCCGCCTCCAGATCGTGCGGAATGAACACCACCGCCCGCATCCCCGCCCGCGCCGCGTGCGCCGACACCGAGTTCGCCAAGTTCCCCGTCGACGCGCAGGCCAGCGTCTCGAACCCCATCTGCCGCGCACGCGACGACGCCACCGCCACCACCCGATCCTTGAACGACCAGCTCGGATTCTGCGAGTCGTTCTTCAGGTACAGCTCCCGCAGCCCCAGACGCTCCGCCAACCGCTCCGCCCGCACCAGCGGCGTGAAGCCCACGTTCAGATCAACGAGGAACTCCTCGTCCACCGGCAGCAGCTCCCGGTAGCGCCAGATGTTGCGCGGGCCCGCCTCGATCGTCTCGCGGCTCACCCGCGCCGCGATCGCCTCATGGTTGTACTGCACTTCCAGCGGCCCGAAGCAGAAGTCGCAGACGTTGACGGGTTCCAGTTCCAGTTCGCGCCCGCATTCGCGGCAGGCGAGGTTCGTGGCGAGGGTCATGGCGTTGAAGGCCTTCGGCTGATCTCTGCCCGTCGGCGCGGGCGTGGCGGGCGCGGCCCCCTCCCCGCCCGCGCGCTCCTCAGCTGCGCGGCCGGGCGAGGGCCCCGGGCATCGCCATGCGGCCCGGCATCTTCATCATCGCGGTCGCCTGCTTCATCCTCATCGCCCCAAGCGTCGCACGCCTGCCCTCGCAGATCAACATCGCCGCCTCAGCCGTACCGCTCTTCGCGCCACGGGTCGCCGTGCATGTGGTACCCGTACATCTCCCAGAAGCCCGGCTGATCCCGCGTCAGGAACTCCATCCCCCCCACCCACTTCGCGCTCTTCCAGAAATACAGCGACGGAATCACCGCCCGCACCGGCCCCCCGTGCTGCGCCGTCAGCGGCGCTCCGTCGTGCTCGATCGCCAGCATCGCGTGGTCGTCCGCCCGGATGTCCGCCAGCGGCACGTTCGCCGTGTAGCCCCCGTAGCAGTGGAACATCACCGCTTCCGCCTCCGGCAGCACCCCCGCCCGCTCCAGCAGCGCGCTCAGCAGCACGCCCTTCCACGTGTTGTCGTAGCGCGACCAGTGCGTCACGCAGTGGATGTCGTTGTGCGTCTCCGTCAGCCCCAGCCCCGTGAACTCCCCGTAGTCCAGCGCCAGCTCCGAACCCACCGCCCCCCAGACCTGCAGCTGCCATTCCGACGTCTCCACCAGCGGCGTCCCCCCGTAGGTCAGCACCGGCCACTCCCGCACCAGCCGCTGACCCGGCGGCAGCCGGTCGTGCCCCGTCGACGCCCGGCGGCGCTGAAGTTCGCTGAACGGCGGCGCTGCAAGCGCGGTCGCGGAATCGGGCACGCGCTCCCTCTCCATCGAATCGGGCCCGTCGGGCGGCGGAGCATCCAGCCTACCGCATCGCCCCGCGCCGGCGGCAGGGTACGATCACTGCACCCATGCGACTCCCCAAGCCCGATCCGCAGCTCCTGCGCGACCGACGCCGCCACGCCGCCTTCCTCGCCATCGCCGCCGCCGTCGTCGTCCTCGACCAGGCCGCCAAGGCCCTCGTCCGCGAACTCCTCGACGTCGGCGAAAAGGAATGGCTGGCCGAGTTCTTCGCCTTCTCCCACGTGCTCAACGACGGCGGCGCGTTCGGCTTCTTCAGCGGCGGCAACGCCTGGCTCACCGTCGCCTCCCTCGCCGCCATCGCCGTCGTCATCCTCTTCCACCTCTTCCCCCCCGCCGATCACCGCCTCGTCCGCTGGGGCCTCGCCCTCATCCTCGGCGGCGCAGTCGGCAACCTGCTCGACCGCCTCTACCAGGGCTCCGTCACCGACTTCATCGACTTCATCCACTTCCCCGCCTTCAACGTCGCCGACGCCGCCATCAACATCGGCGTCGCCGCACTCGTCGTCGCCCTCATCTTCGGCGACCTCCGCCGCCGTCCGCTGGAGGGCCGCCGGCCATGACCTCCCCCATCGCCGTCCCCTCCGAACTCCTCGCCGACCGCGACGGCGAACGCCTCGACGTCTTCCTCGCCCGCCGCCAGCAGGACGCCTCCCGCGCCGAAGCCCGCCGCCAGATCGACGAAGGCCTCGTCCGCGTCGACGGCTCCCTCGAACGCCCCGGCCACCGCCTCCGCGCCGGCGAAATGGTCGTCGTCAGCCCCCGCCAAGAGGCCGCCCCGCAAGCCGTCGAAATCCAACTCCGCCTGCTCCGCGAGGACGACGACCTGATCATCCTCGACAAGCCCGCCGGCCTCACCGTCCATCCCGCCCCGGGCGAGCGCCAGACCACCCTCGCCAGCGCACTGCTCCAGCGCTGGCCCGAACTCTCCCGCCTCGGCGACGCGCTCCGCCCCGGACTCGTCCACCGCCTCGACCGCGACACCACCGGCGCCCTCGTCATCGCCCGATCCCAGCGCGCCCTCGACTCGCTCCAGCGCCAGTTCCGCGAGCGCTCCGTCGAAAAGCGCTACCTCGCCGTCGTCGCCGGCGCGCCCGACCCGCCCGCCGGCATCATCGACGCCCCCCTCGCCCGCGACCCCGCCGACCCCCGCCGCTTCGCCGTCGTCGAACCCGGCCGCGGCCGCGCCTCGCGCACCGGCTACCAGCTGCTCGAGCAGTTCGGCGACGCCGCACTGCTCGAATGCGACCTGATCACCGGCCGCACCCACCAAATCCGCGTCCACCTCGCCGCCGTCGGACACGGCATCATCGGCGACGCCCTCTACGGCCTCGCCCGCGACGCCATCCCGCGCCAGGCCCTCCACGCCCGCTCCATCGCCTTCGACCACCCCGCCACCGGCGAGCGCATCCGCTGCGAAGCGCCCCTGCCCGCCGACCTCGAACACCTCCTCGCCCGCCTGCGCGGCGGCGAACTCCTCTTCGGCGACCTCGGCCTCGGCCCCGATCCCGCCCCCCGCCGCGAACGCCGCTCCGGCGGACGCACCCGCCAGCGCCGCGCCCACCGCGTGAGGTGACCAAAATGACCGTCCGCGTCCGCTACGGCCCATCCCCCACCGGCGAACCCCACGTCGGCAACATCCGCACCGCGCTCTTCGATTGGCTCCTCGCCGAGAACCTCGGCGGCCAATTCATCGTCCGCATCGAGGACACCGACCAGTCCCGCAAGGTCGACGGCGCCGAACGCCAAATCCTCGACGCCCTCCGCTGGCTCGGCCTCGAGTGGGACGAAGGCCCCGACATCGGCGGCCCCCACGCCCCCTACCGCCAGTCCGAACGCCTCCCCCTCTACCGCCGAGTCGCCGACCGACTGCTCGAAACCGGCCGCGCCTACCGCTGCCGCTGCTCCCCCGAACGCCTCGACGAAATGCGCAAGCGCCAGCAGAAGGCCAAGCAGGCCCCCGGCTACGACGGCCGCTGCCGCGACGCCGGCGTCGGCCCCGACGAGCCCCACGTCGTCCGCTTCGCCATGCCCCGCGAGGGCGCCGCCATCGTCCAAGACGCCCTCCGCGGTCCCGTCGAATTCCGCAACGACCTGCTCGACGACCACGTCCTGCTCAAGCGCGACGGCTTCCCCACCTACCACCTCGCCTCCATGACCGACGACCATGAAATGCGCATCACCCACGTCATCCGCGGCGAGGAATGGCTCCCCAGCGCCCCCCGCCACGTCGCCCTCTACGACGCCATGGCCTGGCCCCTCCCCGTCTGGGTCCACCTCCCCATCATCCGCGGCCCCGACAAGGGCAAGCTCAGCAAGCGCCACGGCGCAACCAGCGTCCGCTCCTACGCCGAACAGGGCTTCCTCCCCGAAGCCCTGCTCAACTTCCTCGCCCTGCTCGGCTGGGCCAAGGACGCCGATACCACCTACATGTCCCGCGCCGAAATCGCCCGTTCCTTCTCCCTCGACGGCCTCAGCCTCGCCAGCGCCATGTTCGACATCGACCG
This sequence comes from Dehalococcoidia bacterium, assembly GCA_965205165.1. Taxonomy (GTDB): domain Bacteria; phylum Chloroflexota; class Dehalococcoidia; order Bin125; family Bin125; genus CBDESM01. The sequence goes on along the minus strand of OZ242037.1, from coordinate 1,782,112 downwards.
CCTCGGCGAAATGAACGCCCGCTACATCCGCGAACTCGACCCCGCCGACTTCCTCGAACGCGGCCGACCCTGGCTCGAAGAACGCCTCGGCCGCACCGCCGACCTCTCCCGCCTGCTCCCCCTCGCGCCCGCCATCCAAGAGCGCGTCAAACTCCTCCCCGAACTCGCCGACTACGCCGACTTCTTCTTCGCCGACGCCCCGCTCGACTACGCCAACGCCGAACTCATGGGCCGCGCCTACAAGGACAACCCCCGCGCCGCCCTCGAAGCCGTCGAGTCCGCCCTCGCCGCACTCCGCGACCTCGAACCTTGGCAAGCCGAACCGCTCGAACAAGCCCTCCGCGGCCTCGCCGCCCAGCGCGGCGAAAAGCCCGGCGCGCTCTTCACCCCCATCCGCGTCGCCGCCACCGGCAAGCGCATCGCCCCGCCCCTCTTCGAAACGCTCGAAGTCCTCGGCCGCGAAACCTCCCTCCAGCGCCTCAACCAAGCCGCCGAACGCCTCGCCCGCCCAGACGACTGAACCCGACGACTGAACTAAACGACTGGAGCACCGCCGAACAGCTCAGTCCGCGACCGCCAGCCCCGCTTCCGCCGCCTCCGGCGACGCGCACGCCGCCCGCTCCCCGTCCTCCGCCAGCTCCAGCATCTCCGTCTGAATCGGCACCGGATATTCCCCCGTGAAGCAGCCCACGCAGGTCGGCTTGCCCAAATCCACCGCCTCCCGCAGCCCCGCCAAACTCAAATACCCCAGCGAATCCGCGCCGATCGTCCCACCCACCGCCGCGTTCACCTCCTCCGGCGCGTGCGCCGCCGCGATCAACTCCCCCTGCCGCGCCATGTCCACCCCCAAATGGCACGGATGCCGGATCGGCGGCGCCGCAATCCGCATGTGCACCTCCCGCGCCCCCGCCGAACGCAGCAGCTGCACGATCCGCGGCGTCGTCGTCCCCCGCACGATCGAATCGTCGATCACCGCCACCCGCTTCCCCTCCAGCACCGGCCGCAGCGGATTCCACTTCAGCCGCGCACCCAGATCCCGCAGCCGCTGGTCCGGCGAAATGAACGTCCGCCCCACGTAGCGGTTCTTCACCAGCCCGTCCACGTACGGAATCCCCGAACCCTCCGCGTACCCGTGCGCGTGCGGCGTCGCCGAATCCGGCACCCCGATCACGATGTCCGCATCCGCCGGCGCCTCCCGCGCCAGCACCTCCCCCATCCGGAACCGCGTCTGCCACGCCAAATGCCCGTCCAAAAACGAATCCGGCCGCGCGAAGTAGATGTGCTCGAAAATGCAGCCCCCCGATCCCGACGGCTCCACCGCCTGCTCGAACTCGATCCCCTCCGCCGTGATGCTCACCAGCTCCCCCGGCTGCACGTCCCGGATCAGCCGCGCCCCCAGCTGATCCAGCGCGCACGTCTCCGACGCCACCACGTAGCCCGGCCCGTCCCCCGCGCCCCCGTCGATCCGCCCCACGCACAACGGCCGCACCCCGTGCGGATCACGCGCCGCCATCAGCCGATCCGGCCGCAGCAGCACCAGCGAATACGCCGCCGGAATCCGCCGCATCATCGCCCCGAACCGCGCCGCCCAGCTCCCCGTCTGCGACAGCAAAAACTTCGCCAGCACCTCCGTGTCCGTCGACGTCGCGAACTCGTGCCCCTGATCCGCCAACTCCAGCCGTACCTGCGCCGGATTCACCACGTTCCCGTTGTGCGCCACCGCGATCTCCGAACCGTCCGCCGGATCCTCCAGCAAAATCGGCTGCGCGTTGCGGAACCGGCTCGCCCCCGTCGTCGAATACCGCGTGTGCCCGATCGCCGCGATCCCCCCCAGCGGCGCCAGCGCCTCCTCGTCGAACACCTGCGAAACCAGCCCCATCCCCGTCTTCAGCTTCAGCCTCTGCCCGTCGCTCGCGCAGATCCCCGCCGATTCCTGCCCCCGGTGCTGCAGGACGTGGACCCCGTAGAACGTCTCCCGCGCCACATCCAACGCCGGCGCCCAGATCCCGAACACCCCGCAAGCCTCGCGCGGCCGATCATCCGCCGCCAGCGCCGCGGGGTGCACGGGATGGCCGTCGGCTGCCTGCATTGGCGACCCTCCCCGCTGCGGTCCGTCGGCTCGGAGACGAATTGAGTATAGACAGCCCCCCGCGCGCCTCTTTTCCGTTCCGTCGAGTCCCCCCTCGCCCGCCCGCTCAGACCAAGTTGCGGTAGATCGCGATCGCCGCCGAATCGAACACCATCGCCTCCCGAACCGCCCGCCGCATCTGCGCGAACCGCTGATCCTGCGCCGCCAGCTCCTCGAACTGCTCCAACTCTTGCAGCGATTCGAACTCCGCGATGATCTCCACCTGGCTCGCCGGCCCCGTGATCGAATCCCACACCGAGAACCGCGCCTCGATCCCCCGCTGCGCCTGGTACTCCAGCGCCTCCTCCACCGCCCGCAGGAAATCCCCGTGGCGCCCGGGCGCCACCTGCCCCGTCAGCACCCGCCGGTACATCGGCATCATTCCGCTCCTTCCCGCAACGCCGCGGCCCGCGCCGCACCATGCTCGATCATCGCGGCGACCCGCTCCAGATCGCCCGGCCGGTTCACATTGGTGAACGAAACCAGCTCCGCGTCCGCCCGCCGCAGCGCCTCCTCCCCGATCATCCGGTGCGCCGCCAGCGGCAGCAGCGCCCGCAGCCTCCCCTCGCCCTCGTCCAGCAGCCGCTCCGCCCTCCCCAGCACCGCCTTCCGGTACGCCCCCAGCAGCGGCTGCGCCTGCCCGCCGACCAGCGGCATCGCGATCTCCACCCCCGCCGCCCCCGCCGCCGCCACCCGCACCGCCTCCCCCCGCAGCAACGGCATATCGCACGCCAAAAGCACCACCAAATCGTTCCGCGCAGCCCCCAGCGCCGCCTCCAGCCCCGCCAGCGGACCCCGATCATGCCGCCGATCAACCGCCTCCCGCCACGCGATCCCCTCCGCCCGCGGCAGCTCCTGATCCGGCCGCCGCACCACGATGATCTCCTCCGCGACCTCCGCCGCCGCCGCAACGGTCCAGTGCAGCAGCGGCCGCCCCGCCAGCGGGCACGACGCCTTGTCCCGCCCCAGCCTGCGACCGAACCCGCCCGCAAGCACCGCCGCGCTGAACGCCTCCCCGACCGCCATCCGCTCCCCCGTCCCGCCCGCGCCCACTCGACGCTCCCCCAAGTCTACGCTTGCCCCATCCCGGAATCCGGCGGAACCCGATGCCCCGAACCCCGACGCCCCTGCACGACGCCCTCGGCCTCCAGCGCCCCTGCCTCTTCGCCACCGTCGGCGGCGGCGGCAAGACCACCATCCTCTTCGCCCTCGCCAAAGAAGCCGCCACCGCCGGCAACTCCGCCTTCTCCATCATCACCACCACAACCAAAATGACCATCCCGCCCGAAGCCCGCAGCCTCCCCCGACTGCTCGGCAACGACGAACCCTTCCGCGCCACCGCCATCGACGACGTCCGCCGCCGCGGACTCCCCGCCGCCATCGTCGGCAGCGCACCCGGCGACCGCGAACGCATCCTCGCCGTCCCCGCCGACTGGCCCCGCCGCGCCCTCCAACTCCCCGGCGTCGACTTCGTCGGCGTCGAAGCCGACGGCTCCGCCGGCCGACCCTTCAAAGCCCCCGCCGACCACGAACCCGTCATCCCCAAAGGCGTCCACGCCGTAGCCGCCGTAGTCGGCGTCCAAGCCCTCGGCCGCCGCCTCGACGACGGCGCAGCACACCGCCCCGAACGAATCCAAGCCCTCGCCGACTGCCCCCCCGACGCCGAAATCACCCCCGAACTGATCGCCCAAGTCCTCGCCCACCCCCAAGGCGGCCGCAAGCACGTCCCCCTCGGCGCCGCTTATGTCATCGCCATCGCCAACGCCTCCCGCGACCCCGCCGCCGCCCGCTCCATCGCCGCCGCCGCCCGCAAGCACGGCCAACACCGCATCATCGCCTTCGACCCCCGCCAAAACATCGCCGCCCCGCTCTAGACCAGCAGATCAGCGAACGAAAATCACCGGAAAATCAGGAAGGGGTGGTAGGGCATGGGGGATTCGAACCCCCGATCTCCGCCTTGAGAGGGCGGTGTCCTTGGCCGCTAGACGAATGCCCCACGCGCTCGGAACCGGCCGGAAGATGTTGGCTGGGGATGGAGGATTCGAACCCCCGCTAACTGATCCAGAGTCAGTCGTCCTACCGCTAGACCAATCCCCAACGCCCCCAATGTACCAGCCCCTCCACCCTTCCGCCAACTCCCCCAATGCATCATTGGCTACGCTCCCACTGCCCGCACCGCCCCTGCCCATGCCGTTCGAACGGAGCCCGCGATGACGGACGCCGCACCCGCCTCCGCCTCCCGCTACGCCGCCGCCGGCGTCGACGTCGACGCCAACGACCGCCTGATCGACCGCTACCGCCAAATCGCCGCCTCCGCCACCCGCCCCGAAATGGCCGCCCCGCTCGGCTCCTTCAGCGGCTCCTTCGACCTCTCCGCCTACCGCCGCCCAACCCTCGTCGCATCAGCCGACGGCGTCGGCACCAAAGTCATGCTCGCCTCCCTCGCCAACCGCCTCGGCGGCGTCGGCCGCGACCTCGTCAACCACTGCGTCAACGACATCCTCACCGCCGGCGCCGAACCCCTCTTCTTCCTCGACTACCTCGCCGCCAACTCCCTCTCCGAAAACGCCAAAGCCGAAATCGTCGCCGGCGTCGCCGACGCCTGCCGCGAAAACGGCATCGCACTGCTCGGCGGCGAAACCGCCGACATGCCCGACCTCTACCCGCCCGGCGAGTTCGACCTCGCCGGAACCATCATCGGCGTCGTCGAAGCCGGCGCGGGCCTCCAAGCCGCCCAAATCCAAATCGGCGACGCCCTCATCGGCCTCCCCGCAAACGGACTCCACACCAACGGCTACTCCCTCGCCCGCGACGTCCTCCGCCTCCGCCCCGCCGACGGACCTGCCCCCGAACGCCGCGCCCGCCTCCTCGCCCCCGAACCCGAACTCGGCGAAACACTCGCCGACGCCCTCCTCCGCCCCCATCCCGCCTGCTGGACCGCGCTCCGCCCACTCCTCCACCGCATCAAGGCCCTCGCCCACGTCACCGGCGGCGGCATCGCCGGCAACCTCGAACGCGTCCTCCCGCCCGAAACCGGCGCCGAACTCGACCCCCGCGCCTGGCCCCTCCCGCCCATCTTCCCCCTGATCCAGCGCCGCGGCCGCATCTCCGACCACGAGATGTTCCGCGTCTTCAACATGGGCCTCGGCATGATCGCCGTCGTCCCCGCCGACGACGCCGACCAGCTCGCCCGCGAAATCCCCGACGCCGCCCGCGTCGGCCGAATCGTCGACGCCGCCGGCCGCGCCGGAATCGAGCGCGTGCGGATAACGGGGATCCCCGCGCCCGCAAGCGCTTGACCGCAATTCCGGACGCGCCTAAATTTCCCAGTGCGCCGCATGCGCGGCACTGCTCCCCGCGGATGCGCCGCGGTGAACGGAGTGGCCCGGTGGAACTGCTCGAACTGGCCGCGGTGACGATCCCCTTCCGTTCCGAGATCATGGAGCTCCCGCTCGTGGCGCTCACCATGCTCTTCTGCTTCGCCGCCCTCGTCGTCCTCGGCCGCTGGTGGGAGCGCTAGCACCCCATGGCCGAAATCGAACGCGCACCCCGCAAGTCCCTCAACGAGCAGCTCTACGACCTGCTCTTCAAGAACTACGTCTGGCAGTCCATCTTCCGCACCGGCTACCCCAACACGCCCCGCAACCAGATGCTCGCCGTCGCCACCAACGTCTTCCTCCACCTCCACCCCACACGCATCCACCGCACCCACGTCAAAATCACCCACACCTACTGCCTCGGCGGCCTCTCCTTCTTCATGTTCCTCGGCCTCACCGTCACCGGCGTCCTCCTCATGTTCTACTACGTCCCCTCCGTCGAGCGCGCCTACCAGGACATCCAGGTCCTCGAAACCAACGTCCGCTTCGGCCAGCTCCTCCGCAACATGCACCGCTGGATGGCCCACGCCATGATCATCCTCGTCCTCCTCCACATGATGCGCGTCTTCTACACCGGCGCCTACAAGCCCCCCCGCGAGTTCAACTGGGTCGTCGGCGTCGTCCTCTTCATCCTCACCCTCCTCCTCTCCTTCACCGGCTACCTCCTCCCCTGGGACCAGCTCGCCTTCTGGGCCATCACCGTCGGCACCACCATGGTCGGCTCCGCACCCGTCCTCGGCGACGAAAGCAAATTCCTCCTCCTCGGCGGCTTCTCCGTCGGACCCTCCGCCCTCATCCGCTTCTACACCCTCCACGTCATCGGCCTCCCCCTCGTCATCTCCATCTTCCTCGCCGTCCACTTCTGGCGCGTCCGCCGCGACGGCGGACTCGCCCGGCCCCTGTGATCGGCCGCGGATAGCGCCATGGTCAGCCGAGCAGCCGCCGCCGTCCGCACGCGCCCGCGCCGCGAACGCGAGGCCGAAGTCCTCGTCTGGCCCGACCTCGTCTTCATCGAGTTCATCTCCGCCGTCATCTTCTCCATCGCGCTCCTCGTCCTCTCCGCCATGGTCAACGCCCCCCTGCTCAACCGCGCCGACCCCGACACCACCCCCAACCCCTCCAAAGCCCCCTGGTACTTCCTCAACCTCCAGGAACTCCTGCTCCACATGGAACCCGCCTGGGCCGGCGTCATCGTCCCCACCATCGCCCTCGTCCTGCTCGCCGCCATCCCCTACTGGGAGCGCAGCCAGGAAGGCCAGGGCATCTGGTTCGGCACCAACTTCGCCGGACGCCTCGCCATCTTCGGCTTCATCGCCTCCATCTTCGTCACCTGCCTCCTGATCATCTACGACGGCGCCCTCCACGTGCAGTGGACCGAGCACATCATCCGCGGCCTCGGCCTCAACCACGACTTCACCTGGCCCACCTGGCTCGACTGGTTCCGCAACCTCCGCGGCCTCGACACCGGCATCCCTTGGGATTCCCTCGGCTTCACCATCGGCGGCTTCACCATGTTCGCCGACTGGCGAGCCATCCCCCTCGGCATCCCCGGCACCACCACCGACCCCTGGCTGCTCAACCTCAACTTCCCCTCCTTCCTCTCCCAGCAGCTCGTCCCCGTCGCCACCATGGTCGGCCTCCCCGTCCTCTTCGTCCTCTTCTGCAAGGCCCTCGGCTGGATCCGCACCCGCCGCGACATCGCCATCCTCATCTTCAGCGCCTTCATCGGCGTCTACCTCACCACCACCATCGTCGGCACGGCGTTCCGCGGCCAGGGCCAGGACCTCAAGCCCCCGTGGGACATCGTGGTGCTCGAGGAGTAGCCCGTGTCGCAGCAGAACACCGGCGAAGGCGGACCCCAGCAGCGCAGCCCCGCCGCGCCCGAACCCTCCGGCGTCGCCCGCGGCGCCCGCGCCCCCCACCTCGACGAAGGCGCCCGCCCCGGCGTCGTCCCCGACCAGCAGGGCGAGCGCGCCATCGTCACCCGCGCCCAGCGCCGCCGCGCCCGCCGCGGCCGGGTCAACCGCCGCCAACTCCTCCGCGTCGGCTTCTGGGGCATCTTCACCTTCTCCCTCACCGGCGCCCTCGGCGCGTTCCTCACCAACTTCTGGCCCCGCAACGTCACCGGCTTCGGCGGCAAGATCAACGTCGCCGCCTCCGCCATCCCCGACGCCGGCGCCGACCCCGCCCCCATCCGCATCGGCAAGTTCTACCTCAGCCACCTCCGCGCCGGCGACGGCACCCACGCCGGCTTCGGCGAAGAAGGCGACGAAGGCCTCCTCGCGCTCTGGTGGCAATGCCCCCACCTCGGCTGCACCATCCCCTGGCGCCCCGGCTTCCCCTTCGAAGGCGTCACCGGCTGGTTCCGCTGCCCCTGCCACGGCTCCACCTACACCACCGGCGGCATCCGCGTCTTCGGCCCCGCCCCCCGCCCCATGGACACCATGGACATCGAAGTCAACTCCGACGGCTCCCTCGTCGTCGACACCGGCAAGGTCACCAAGGGCGGCCAGGACAACCCCCGCCGCACCGTTCCGTACGCCTAGGGAAGCGAGCGCCCCCAAGCCATGACCGGCCAGAACACCGAAAAGCAGATCCTCGCCATGGTGATCCTGCTCGTGATCGCCGTCGCCTCCCTCGGCGCATACGTCTGGTTCGACAACGGACGCCGCACCGAAGCCGCCAGCGAGGTCTTCGAACGCGACGCCGAACGCGGCGCGCACCTCTTCGCCAACAACTGCCGCGTCTGCCACGGCAACGACGGCCGCGGACAGGAAAGCGACTCCTCCCTCGTCGGCCCCGCCCTCAACAAGCCCTCCAACACCTACGCCTGGCGCACCTCCAACGACGGCGACCTCGAACTCATCCAAGGCCGCTACCGCGGCACCATCACCTGCGGGCGCAACGGCACCGCCATGCCCCCCTGGGCCGTCGCCGAAGGCGGCTCCATGAACGACTTCCAAATCGAAAACCTCGTCACCCTCGTCACCACCAACGCCGGCGACGGCTGGGCCATCGCCCAGGAAGTCGCCCACGAACTCGACGAAACCACCCTCGGCAACCTCAAAACCGCCCTCCGCGACGCCCAAGCCGCCCTCGACGACGCCGGCTGGACCCGCGACACCGAAGCCGCCCAAGCCGACGTCGACGCCGCCGAAGCCGCCAGCCCCGAACTCGCCCAACTCCGCCAAGCCGCCCAAGCCGCCGCCGACGCCCTCGCCGAAGCCGACGACCCCGAAGCCGCGCAAGCCGCCGCCGACCAAGCCGCCGAAGCACTCGCCGCGCTCGAAAAAACCCTCACCTCCCTCGTCCTCGACGCCGCCGCCATGCGCTCCCTCGATGACGAAATCGGCGACGCCGCAGCCGCCCGCATCGCCGCAGCCCCCGCCGACCGCGCCGCCATCGCCCGCGCCCGCGCCTGGCTCCGAGCCTCCGCAGGCCTCGACGCCGCCGAATTCAACCTCCAAGACGCCGAAGAACGCGTCGCCTCCAACCTCCCCATCGAACGCCCCGCCGCCCAAGTCACCAGCCAAACCTGCGGGCAAGTCCACCGCTGGTCCGACCCCGGCCAGAGCGCCCAACTCGAAGCCGTCGGCGCTTGGCTCAGCGCCGCCCGCCCCGGCGAGGGCTAACCCCCGCCCTACACTGCCAAATCAACGGCCCACGCGCCGACCACCGAGGAGGAAACCCGATGGCAGCAGCCGAAACCGGCAAGCGCTACACCTGCCCCAGCTGCGGCGCCGAATTCATCGTCACCCGCGGCGGCGCAGCCGAACTCAAGTGCGGCGACACCCCGCTCGAACTCAAGAAGTAGCACGCCCCCAAACACCCCCGAAGGGAGACCACCCATGGCCGTCCAACTCGGCAAGCGCTACCGCGACGAAGAAACCGGCATCGAAGTGCTCTGCATCAAGCCCGGCGAATGCGACCTCAAGGCCGACGAGCGCGAAATGGAACTCATGCAGCCCAAGGTCCTCCCCTCCGCCGACTAGCCCCCGCCGGCCGCCGCCGCACCCGATCGAGCCTCCCCCATGGGCCTCCGCGAACAGCTCCGCGAAGACCTCAAGGCCGCCATGCGCGCCCAGGACGCCACCCGCCGCGGCACCATCCGCATGCTCGAAGCCGCCATCAAGAACGCCGAAATCGAAAAGCGCGGCCAAGCACTCGAAGACCCCGACATCCTCGCCATCCTCCAGCGCCAACTCAAGCAGCGCCGCGACAGCATCGAGCAGTTCGAACGCGGCGGCCGCAAGGACCTCGCCGACATCGAGCGCGCCGAAATCGAAGTCATCCAGGCCTACCTCCCCGAACAGCTCTCCGAAGACGACATCGAAGCCGCCGCCAAGCGCATCATCGACCGAACCGGCGCAACCGGCCCCGGCGACCGCGGCAAAGTCATGGGCCCCCTCATGCAGGAACTCCGCGGCAAAGCTGACGGCTCCGCCGTCAACTCCGTAGTCTCCCGCCTCCTCTCCCCCTAGCCCCTCCCCCTGCCGCTCCCCGCATCGGTTTGTATCATTCGCCCACCAGCAGATCGCGGACGGCGGGGACTTGGAGCGGCCGGTCGTGCCAGGAGCTGATGCCCCCGCCGAACACCCGCCCGATCACCGCGACCGCCCGGCGGTGATCCCCAAATGACCCCCGCCACCTACTACACCCCCGTCCGCGTCGGCGTCCTCATGTTCGCCCTCATCGCCGGCATGACCCTCGCACTCACCCCCGTCCGCTCCGCCGAGCAATGGCCCGCCCAAGGCGCCATCGCCGAACGCGACTTCCCCGCGCCCCAACGCGCCGAATTCATCAGCGCCGTCCTCACCCAGGCCGCCCGCGGCGAAGCCGCCGCCGCCGTCGAACTCAGCTACCGCTTCGACCCCTCCGTCTCCCAGCGCCAAGCCGCCGCACTCCGCGCCTACCTCGACGCCATCGCCGGCGAGCGCAGCGGCGAACTCCCCGCCGGCCGCGCCATCGGCCCCATCCCCCGCCCCGCCGAAGAAGCCCTGCTCGACCTCTCCGACGACGCCTTCGACCGCGTCCGCGCCCGCGCGCCCGAAGCCCTCGCACTCCTGCTCGACGAACCCATCCGCCTCGACCAGCTCCCCGGCCTCCGCCAGCGCTTCCCCGCCTCCCTCTCCGACGAACCCTCCTTCACCGAAGCCGCCCTCATCGCCTCCCTCGTCGACGCACACCTCCAACCCACCGAACTGCCCGACCCCGACGCCACCCGCTGGGCCCGCGCCGCCGCCGCCCGCGCCGTCCCGCCCGTCGCCCGCGTCATCGAAAACGGCGAAATCATCGTCCCCCGCGGCGCCCCCGTCGACGCACTCGCCGCCGAAGCCTTCGCCCAAATCCCCGCACCCGGCCCACGCGCCCTGATCGAGCCCATGATCGCCGCCATCATCCTCTCCGTCATCGCCGCCGGCGCCATGGGCCTCTTCCTCGCACTCACCAAGCCCGCCGCCGGCGCAAGCGACCGACGCATGATCGTCTTCGGCCTCGTCACCCTCCTCGCCATCGCCGCACTCCGCGGCTGGCTCGAAATCCCACTCCAGGAAGAAGGCCCCCTCGAAGACTGGGAACTCATGGCCCCCATCGTCGCCGCGCCCCTCCTCATCGGCGCCGTCCTCTCCCCTTCCCTCGCGCTCGCCTCCAGCGTCCTGATCGCCGTCTTCGCCGGCTTCGCCGTCCTCATCGTCCCCGAATACCGCGGCGAAGGCCTGCCCGACGGCGTCAGCGCACTCCGCCCCACCGTCGTCTTCCTCCTCTCCGCCATCGCCGCCGTCATCGCCTCCACCCGCGTCCAAATGCTCTCCCACTTCGCCACCGCCGCGCTCGCCGCCGGCGGCACCGTCTTCGTCGCCGGCCTCGTCTTCTGGCCCTTCGAACCCGAACGCGAACTCCTCCAAATCGCCTGGCTCGCCGTCCCCGCCGCCTCCGTCGCCGCCGGCGCCGCCGTCATCGCCATCCTCCTCTTCCAGCCCCTCGCCGCCGCCGCCGGCGTCACCACCCGCATCCGCCTGCTCGAAGCCGGCCTCCCCGACCAGCCCCTCCTCCAGCGCCTCCAGCGCGAAACACCCGGCACCTTCGCCCACTCCGCCGCCGTCGCACTCCTCGCCGAGCGCGCCGCCGCACGCATCGGCGCAGACTCCCTCCTCTGCCGCGTCGGCGCCTACTACCACGACGTCGGCAAGCTCGCCAACCCCCGCATGCACGCCGAAAACCGCGGCCCCGGCGACTCCCCCCACGCCGCCCTCTCCCCCCGCGAAAGCGCCCGCGAAATCATCTCCCACGTCCACGCCGGCGCCGAACTCGCCCGCCAAGCCGGCCTCCCCGACCCCGTCCGCGCCTTCATCGCCGAACACCACGGCACCCGCCGCGTCAACTACTTCTACCGCCGCGCCGCCATCTCCGACCCCAACGTCGACCCCGCCATGTTCTCCTACCCCGGCCCCAAGCCACACACCAGGGAAACCGCCATCGTCATGCTCGCCGACTCCTGCGAATCCGTCATCCGCAGCAGCCCCGACCGCGACCGCGAAACCATCGAACTCCTCGTCGACCGCGTCATCGAAGAGCGCATCGACGAAGGCCAGCTCCAATCCTGCTCCCTCTCCCTCCGCGACCTCGCCGACATCTCCATCTCCTTCAAGGAATCCTTCGCCCGCCTCTACCATCGCCGCCCCGCACCAGCACCCGCACCCGCGCCAACCCCGCCCCAAGGACCCTCCTGATGCGCTTCGCCGTCCTCGCCTTCCCCGGCACTTGGTCCGACTGGGACTGCATCCACGCCCTCTCCGATCTCGGCCAGCACGCCGAGCGCGTCCCCCATCGCCAACCCTCCCTCGACGGCTTCGACGCCGTCATCATCCCGGGCGGCTTCTCCTACGGCGACCACCTCCGCTGCGGCGCAATCGCCCGCTTCGCACCCGTCATGTCCGCGCTCGAACGCTTCGCCGCCTCCGGACGCCCCGTCTTCGGCTCCTGCAACGGCTTCCAAATCCTCTGCGAAGCGGGCCTCCTCCCAGGCGCCCTCCTCCGCAACCGCTCCCTCAAATTCCGCTGCCAGCCCCAGCACCTCCGCGTCGAATCCGCCGACTCCGGCTTCACCTCCGCCTGCCGACCCGGCCAAGTCCTCCAACTCCCCATCTCCCACGGCGAAGGCAACTACCACGCCGACCACGAAACCCTCCAGCGCCTCGAAGACCAGGGCCGCATCCTCTTCCGCTACTCAACCCCCGGCGGCGAACTCGCCGACGCCGCCAACCCCAACGGCTCCGCCAACCACATCGCCGGCATCCTCAACGACTCAGGCAACATCCTCGGCATGATGCCCCACCCCGAACGCGCCTCCGACCCACTCCTCGGCGGCGACGACGGCAACCTCATCTGGCGCTCCATCATCCAGCGTTGGGCCTGACAATGCCCCCAAATCCACCCGCCGATCCCCCCATCGCCGGCGACGACCTGCTCGCCCAAATCGCCCTCTCCCGCGACGAGTACGACCGCGCCCGCAACATGCTCGGCCGCAACCCCACAGAAGTCGAACTCGGCATGATCGCCGCACTCTGGAGCGAGCACTGCGGCTACAAGCACTCCCGCCCCCTCTTCCGCCACTTCGCCGACGCCGGCGATGGCGGCGGCCGCGTCCTCACCCGACTCGGCGGCGAAAACGCCGGCGCAATCGACATCGGCGGCGGCTTCGTCGCCGTCATGAAAATCGAATCCCACAACCACCCCAGCGCCATCGAGCCCTGCGAGGGCGCAGCCACCGGCGTCGGCGGCATCGTCCGCGACATCATCGCCATGGGCGCGCGCCCCGTCGCACTCCTCGACTCCCTCCGCTTCGGCCCCCTCGACCAGCCCCGCAACCAACGCCTCTTCGAGGGCGTCGTCGCCGGCATCGGCGGCTACGGCAATTGCCTCGGCATCCCCACCGTCGGCGGCGAAGTCGCCTTCGCCCCCTCCTACTCCGGCAACCCCCTCGTCAACGCCATGTGCCTCGGCATCGCTCCCGCCGGCTCCCTCGTCAGCGCCACCGCCGGCCCCCCGGGCAGCATCCTCATGCTCGTCGGCGCCGACACCGGCCGCGACGGCCTCCACGGCGCCACCTTCGCCAGCGTCGAACTCGACCAAGACGCCGCCGACCGCCGACCAGCCGTCCAAGTCGGCAACCCCTTCCTCGAAAAACTCCTCATGGAAGCCTGCATCTCCCTCGTCCAAGAACACCCCGATTGGATCGAAGGACTCCAAGACTGCGGCGCGGCCGGCATCACCAGCGCCGCCGTCGAAATGGCCCAGCGCGCCGACGCCGGCCTCCGCATCCACGCCGACCGCGTCCCACGCCGCGAACGCGCCATGACCCCATACGAAGTCATGCTCTCCGAATCCCAAGAGCGCATGATCGTCTCCGTCAAACCCCAGCACGCCCAAGACGTCGCCAACTGGTTCGCCGAATTCGAACTCGACTGCACCCCCATCGGCGAAACCACCGGCGACGGCGCCGCCCGCGTCTTCGACGGCGACGCCGAAGTCGCCGCCGCACCAGTCGCCGTCCTCACCGACCCGCCCCAATACGAGCCCGAAGCCTTCCCCGACCCCTCCGCAACCGAGCGCGCCCAATTCGACCCCGCATCGCTCCCCGACCTCGAACCCACCGACGCCCCGGCAGCCCTCCTCCGAATGCTCGCCTCCCCCAACATCGCCTCACGCCGCTGGATCTGGCGCCAATACGACCACCAAGTCGGCACAAACACCGTCGTCACCCCCGGCTCCGACGCCGCCGTCATCCGCATCCGCGGCATCCAGCACGGCCTCGCACTCTGCACCGACGGCCCCGGCCGCGCCGTCGAACTCTCCCCCCGCAACGGCGCCGCCCGCGCCGTCGCCGAAGCCGCCCGCAACGTCGCCTGCTCCGGCGCCCGCCCCGTCGCCGTCACCGACTGCCTCAACTTCGCCAACCCCGAACGCCCCCACGCCTACCACCAGCTCAGCCAAGCCGTCCAAGGCATCGCCGACGCCTGCCGCGCACTCGACGCCCCCGTCGTCTCCGGCAACGCCTCCCTCTACAACGAATCCGACCTCGGCCCCGTCACCCCCACCCCCGTCATCGGCATGCTCGGCATCCTCGCCGACGTCCGACAAGCCGTCCGCAGCGCCTTCCAACAAGACGGCGACCGCGTCATCCTCCTCGGCCCACCCGCCGTCCCCGCCTCGACCCTCGGCGCGAGCGAATACCTCCACCTCGCCCACGGCCTCGAAGCCGGCCCCGTCAACGTAGACCTCCAAGCCGAAAAAAACCTCGTCGACTGCCTCGCCCACGCCGCCGAAGCCAACCTCCTCCACTCCGCCCACGACGTCAGCGACGGCGGCTTCGCCGTCGCCCTCGCCGAATCCGCCATCGCCGGCCAAATCGGCGTCCGCGCCATCCACGGCCAAGGCCGCCTCGACGCCGCCCTCTTCGGCGAACCCCCCGCCACCGCCATCGTCAGCGCCCCCCTCGCCAACCTCCGCGCCCTCCTCGCCATCGCCGCCGCATACGACGTCCCCGCCGCCCAAATCGGCGTCGTCGGCGGCGACCGCATCATCATCCAAAACGCCCCCGACGCCCCCCTCATCGACATCCCCCTCTTAGACGCCGTCGACGCCTTCAAAAAGAGCCTCGAAGAGATAATGTCCACATAGCCCGCCCCGATCGGCGTAGGCTTGCCCCGTCGAACATCGGAGGATGCCGCCATGAAGAACACCGCCATCGCCTCAATCGCCGCCGCCGTCCTCGTCATCGCCGCTTGGACCGCACTCTCACCCAACGCCTCCGCTCAATCCGACAACGGCCCCCGCGAAGGCGAAACCTGCATCCTCTTCCGCGAAACCGACCGCGTCATCTCCCAAGGCACCAGCGGCACCCGCCGAACCCAAACCATCGAACGCACCACCACGTACCTCTGCAGCCTGCGCCACGACGAACCCGGCCAGCGATACCCCACCTACACCGTCCGCTCCTACTCCATCCGCACCCGCTGGACCGAAACCACCGGCCTCATCTGACCCCGCCCAACCGCGTAGGCTTGCCCCCGCAAACCCGAACGCCGAAGGAGGCCGCCATGACCGCTCTCCGCACCCGCCGACTCCCCGCGATCATCCTCCCCGCAGTCGCCGCAATCGCCGTCGCCGCCCTCGTCATCGCCGCCTCGGCCGCCCTCTCCCCGTCCGCCTCCGCCCAATCCGACGACAACCCCCGCGAAGACGAGACCTGCTCGCTGGTCTCCCAAACCGACCGCGTCGTCGCCCAAGGCACCAGCGGCACCCGCCGAACCCAAACCATCGAGCGCACCTACCACTACACCTGCACCTGGCGCGAAGACGTCCCCGGCACCACCATCACCATCCGCTCCCGCTCCTACACCACCCGCTCCCGCTGGATCGAAACCACCGGCCTCATCTGACCCGCGCGCCCGGGCCCCGCTAGGCTGCCGCTGAGAGCCCCTGCCGAGGGCCCGTGCGAAAGGAAGCCGCATGGCCAAGCTCCTCGCCGCCGCAGTGGCCGCCCTCGGAGCGCTCGCCGGCCTGATCGCCGTCGCCGGAGCCGCCTCCTTCTCCAATCCCGCCCTCGGCGCCGCAGCCCCGCCGCAGACCGCCCAGCGCTCCCTGCCCGGCTGCGAAGGCCCCCTCTCCCGCACCTCCAACGTGATCGGCCATTACCTCAAGAACGGCGTCCGCTCCATCGGCGTGCTCGAAACCTCCGTCTGGGATTGCGACGGAGCCGCCCGCACCAACCGCGTCTTCTACGTCCGCGCTCCCGGCAGCCCCCCGCCCGACATCGCCCCCACCCCCGCACCCTCCTGCCGCCTCGTCAAAACCGGCATCAACTGGGCCTACGACCGCAACAACCTCGGCAACCTCCTCACCTCCCAGGCCGCCCAAGGCGCCCGCTACTTCTTCCGCATCCAGTGGCCCTCCGATACCTGCGGCGACTCCGCAACCCACGGCCCCAGCCACGGCAACATCCTCGCCGAAACCTACTGCGGCGGCGGCCTCGAATCCCAGCAGATCGAGACCCTCCGCCGCGCCGTCGACGCCAGCAGCCGCGTCCTCTACGAAATCCGCCTCACCCACCGCCTCAGCGGCGCAGCCGACGATTGCCCCGAAACGCTGACCAACACCCTCTGGACCGACGACGTCCCCGAACAAGATCCGCCCGGCTGATCCGCCGCCAACACCCGCCATAACGGCCGATCCCGCCCCCGCCCCGCTCCGATATGCTCCACCCGTCCGACCCGAAATCGCCAGTGCCTGACCCCCCAGTGCATGGCCGCGAGGTTCCAAGATGCGCATAGACGGCATCAAAGCCCGCTCCATCCCGGCGACCCTGACCGCCGCCGCGCTCGCAGCCATCGCCGCGCTCGCCCTCATCTCCTCCGCCGGCGCCGCCGCCGACCGCCCGCCCGCCGGCGCCCCCCAAACCGCCGCCGTCGACCGCCTCGCCCCCGCCGCTTGGTGCGACGACACCCTGCTCGAACGCCGCGTCTTCGTGATCAGCACCGTCCCCGCCAGCGCCTTCACCCGCCATTGGAACAGCCTCGCCGAAATGCAGGCCGCCAGCGTCAACTGGCACCTCCGCGTCGGCGAGGGATACGACTGCAACGGCAACTACACCATCAACAACCGCACCTTCTGGACCACCGACCTCCCCGACCCCATCGCCCTCGTCGAAGCCCCCGCCTGCCGCTACATCCAAGCCAGCTGGAACTTGGAACGCCGCGGACAGCGCGTCAGAAACGGCCGAACCCAGTACGAATGGGGCCAATCCGTCGTCGACGCCTGCGGCGCCAGACTCGGCGCCAACTTCAGCCACTGGAACAGCTGCAGCCGCATCTCCGAACGCACCGGCGTCATCACCGGGCGCTCCGTCCGCCGCTCCGACTGGAAAATGGTCTACAACGTCCGCGTCACCATCACCCGCGAATGCGCCGACGGCGACCTCCGCCAATCCTGGAACATCCGCACCTTCGACCCGGACGCCGCCATCAACGGCACCTGACCGCCCCGGAAATTCCCCATGATCCCACCCGCCCCACCGCCGAGCCAACCGCTCGTATACGATGCCCGCGGAAAAGGAACCAGCCCATGACCGCCCCTGCCGCCGCCCACCGCCGCCGCCCCGACCTCCGCAGCGCTGCCCTGCTCGCGCTGACACTCGCCCTCCTCCTCGGCGGCTGGCTCCTCCTCGCCCCCGCCGCCGTCGACGCCCAGAACATGAGCCCCTACGGCCGCTGGTACGCCAAAGTCGGCGGCACCGCCATCTGCCCCGCCTACACCGACATCGAGGCCGACGCCGGCACCTACTCCAGAACCGCCGCCAACACGATCACCCTCAACTTCAAGGACTGGGAAATCGAAGACTGCGGCCCCGACAACGTCGACCAACTCCGCTGGGGAACACGCGGCAGCGACTACACCGAGGGGGCCTCCTACAGCGGCCGCTGGTACCTCGAACTCCGCACCGGCACCGGATCCGGCGGCCAGCTGATCCAAGGCGCCTACATCACCCTCCCCGACACCTTCACCGGCCGCCGCACCAGCGGCCTCCACAACAGGCGCGACCAAACCACCGACGGCGACTGGCCCAACGGCGAAGTCCACTGGGACTTTCGCGTCCCCGCCATGCACCCCGTCGCCATCTCCTTCTCCGTCCCCGACAGCCACGGCGGCCCCGTCTACCTCCACGCCGGCGCCTACTTCAACGAGCAACACGACAACAACGACGTCTGGGAGGACTTCACCTTCAAGTTCGACCCACCCGCCTCCGACTCCTGCGTCGGCCCCATCCAGCGCCACGTCCAAAGAATCGGCCTCCCTCTGAACTCGTTCCAAGTGATCCAAGTCACCGACATCCACGACTGCGACGGCACCGCCCGAACCACCCGCACCACCTCCAGAGTCCTGGTCGACCGCATCCCGCGCGACATCCCCCGCCCCCACGCCGACTGCAACCTGATCAAGTCCGGCATCACCTTCGGCTACGCCCTCAACCCCGACGGCAGCTTGCGCGTCGCCAGCCGGCGAAACGGCCGCGACATGTACTCCTTCTATCTCCGCTGGGCCGACCTCGGCTGCGGCGGCGGCACCCCCAACTCCGGCGCCACAATCGGCGTCACCTCCTGCGGCGGAGGCATCCTCAGCCAAACCCCCACCATCCGCCAGCGCCGCATCACCGCCGACAACCGCATCGCCTACCAAGTCGACCTCCACCAGCAGATCAGCGGCCAGGAACTCGACGCCAGCTGCCCCTACTGGTTCATCAACCTCCTCTGGACCTACGACGTCCCGGAGACGATCACCGCCCCGTAACGCACCCTGCGGCGTGGAAGGGAACACCCCATGACCACCCTCGCTCCCGCAACCCGCCGGCATCCCGCCCTCGGTCGCGCCGCCCTGCTCGCCCTGGCCCTCGCCCTTCTCCTCGCCGGCTCCATCGCTCTCTCCACCGCCATGGCCGATGCCCAAGCCGGGGACCTCTACGGCCGCTGGTACGCCAAAGTCGGCGACACCGCCATCTGCCCGCCCGACGAAACCGCCACCGAAGCCGATGCCGGCGAATACTCGCGCACCTCCCCCACCACGATCACCCTCCGCATGCTGGCCTTCGACCTCCCCAACTGCAGCGACTCCAACGTCCTCACCGACTCCCAGAGCGGCGAGGAAGGCGCTGATTACGCCGGCAATTGGACCATGCAGCTGCGCACCGCCACCGGCACCGGCGGCTCCCTGATCAGCGGCGCAGGCATCACCCTCCCCGCCACCTTCAGCGGCCGACGCACCACCGGCACCCACAACTCCCTCGACAAAGCCAGCGACGGCGACTGGCCCAACTACTCCAACTACGGCGGCGGCCCCTACATGAGAACCGCCCAAATCTCCTTCACCGTCCCCAGCAGCCACACCGGCCCCGTCTACCTCTACGTCAGCGTCTTCTTCAACGAGCAACACGACAACAACGACGTCTGGGAACCCTTCACCTTCAAGTTCAACCCGCCTCCAACGCCGCCTGCCTCCAACGCCTGCGTCGGCCCCATCCAGCGCCATGTCCAAAGAATCGGCCCGCCCCTGAACTCGCGCCAAGTGATCCAAGTCACCGAAATCCACGACTGCGACGGCACCGCCCGAACCACCCGCACCCGTTACAGAGTCCCGGTCGACCGCATCCCGCGCGATATCCCCCGACCGCACGCCGACTGCAACCTGATCAAGTCCGGCATCACCTCCGACTACCAGCGCGACAAGGACAACAGCCTGCACGTCGCCGGCCAGCGCGGCGGCCGCACCGCCTACTCCTTCCAGCTCCGCTGGGCCGACCAAGGCTGCGGCGGCGGCACCCCCAACCCCGGCACCGTGATCGGCGTCACCACCTGCGGCGGCGGCATCCTCAGCCAGACGCCGATCATCCTCCAGCGCCGCATCACCGCCGACAACCGCATCGCCTACCAAGTCGACCTCCGCCACCAGCTCAGCGGACAAGAACTCGACGCCAGCTGCCCCTACTGGTTCATCAACCTCCTCTGGACCTACAACGTCCCCGCCACCATCACCGCGCCCTAGAACCCCCTCCGGCCTGAAGGGAACCGAACCATGACCGCTTCCGCCCCACGGCCCCGGCCCGCCCTCCGCCGCGCCGCCCTCCTCGCCCTGACCCTCGCCCTCCTCCTCGGCGGCTGGCTCCTCCTCGCCCCCGCCCCCGCCGATGCCGACGGCAACCCCGGCGCCGTCGCCTGGCGCCAAGGCAACTCCAGCATCACCGCACAGCTCGGCGAAGCCGGCACCACCTGGGGTTCCGTCCAAAACCGCAACGTCTGCGACCGCACCGCCAGCGCCCCCTACGCCGACAACGGCGCTTGGAACTCCGTCGCCTTCCGCCTCGGCCGCGGCCTCCCCTGCAGAACCCACACCCCCGCCCCCTTCGACTACCCCATCTCGGCCTACGAACTCAAAATCACCTCGTCCGATTCGACCGCCCATGGCGAGACCGGCGACCTCGTCCCGGGCGCCGACATCGAGTACGTCAGCGGCCTCACCTGCAGCGACGGCTCCTGGCGCAACGCCGACGGCGAGACCTACAATCGCATCTACGCCCGCCGCATCGGAGCCTCGCCCGACAAGGGAACCTTCGGCTACTGCGACCAAGACGGCGCGCTCCACGTCGGCAACCTCCCCCGCGTCAACATCCGCTTCTCCGTGCCCCGCTCCCACTCCGGCCCCGTCTGGCTCCATCTCACCATGTGGGCCAATGACGTCAAGCACACCCACGCCCGCCTCAAGTTCAACGCCCCCGCGCACCGCGCCTGCGTCGGCCCCGTCGAGCGCATCGTCCAACAGATCGGCGAGCCCTACGACTCGCCCGACGCCGGCAGCCAAGTCCGCTACATCTCGATCCAGGTAACCGCCACCTACAACTGCAACGGCCGCGCCTACACCAGCCGAACCACCTACGGCGCCCCAGTCGACCGCATCCCGCCCGAAATCCACCACCAGTCCTAGCGCGGCCTATCCGATCCGGGCCCGCCCGCGAGACGACGATGATGCAGCACCACAGCCGCAACCCCCGCACCCTGACACGCGCCCTCCGAACCGCCTAGAATCCAGACCAACCGCCGCTGGCGGAATCCGGAGCACCCCCATGACCAAGATCACCCTCGCCGCCCTCCTCGCCCTCATCGCCGGCCTCTCCGCCTGGACGTTCGCCGCCCAGCCCGCCGACTCCCGCACCAGCCCCCTCCCCCAAGCCCCCCGCGCCGTCGACCGCACCGACGCCAGCTCCCCCGAAGACTGCCCCTACATCCTCCAGCGCACCATCCGCCAGATCGGCCGCCCCGGCTTGGTCTACAGCAACGGCGGCTACTCCAACGCCACCCCCTACTCCGAAGACACCTGGCGCGACTGCGACGGCACCGCCGTCAACACAAGGCTGACCTACTGGTCCCCAACCCGCCTGTCCGACATCCCCAACGCCTACACCGGCGGCTGCTCCGGCATCAAGACCATCACCGACGAAACCCTCAACCAGCGCACCTCCAACGGCCGCACCGAATACCTCTGGCGCAACACCGAGCGCAACGAATGCGGCCGAACCGCCTATGCCCAGCAATGGACCATCTGCGGTCCCATCCAAACCCTCTCCCCGACGATCCTCCGCCGCGGCATGTACGGCCCCAACCACCGCGTCGTCTACGAAGTCCGCGTCGTCGGCTCCCGCGCCTGCGGACGCGTCACCCAGACCATCGACAACCAGTACTGGACCACCTCCGTCCCCGCCGCCATCCCCGCCCCCTCCAGCTGACCGCCCCCCGATCTTCGCGGCCTCATCTGCCCCGACTCAGGGTAAAATTCCCGTTGCCGACAACCGCACCGGGAACAGGACGCGCCGTGACCATCACCCCGAGAATCCCCGCCCGCCGACTCGCCCTGCTCGCCCTCGCCGCCGCCATCCTGCTCGGCGCAACCGCCGCACTCCTCCCCCGCGCCCCCGCCGACGCCCAGAACATGAACTGGTTCGGCCGCTGGTACGCCAAAGTCGGCAACACCCCCATCTGCCCCGAACAAAACGACATCGTCGCCGACGCCGGCGACTACTCCACAACCGGATCCACCTCCATCACCCTCCACTTCAGGGAATGGGGCATCAGCGACTGCAGCCCGGACAACGTCGTCGCCCAGACCGTCGGCAGCGTCGACGGGGCCATCTACCGCAACCAGTGGTACCTCGAACTCCGCGACGCCTCCGGCTCCCGCGGCTCCCTGATCGACGGCGCCCACATCGACCTCCCCGACAACTTCCGCGGCCGCCGCACCAGCGGCACCCTCAACAGGCGCGACCAGACCACCGATGGCAACTGGCCGACCCTCAACCACCAAGAGGTCCCCGTCCGCGCCGCTGAAATCTCCTTCACCATCCCCGACGACCACGCCGGCGCCGTCTACCTCCACGCCGGCATCTACTTCAACTCGCAAGACGAAAACGAAGATGTCTGGGAAGACTTCACCTTCCAGTTCTCCCGCCCCAACCCGACCTGCTCCGTGCTCCCAGGCGCCCTGGAAACCATCCAAAACCGCTACTACGCCCTCAATGCCGACGGCACCAGGAACAACGCCCTCTGGCGAACGCCCCAAGCCGACCGCATCACCGCCGACCAGCGCTACTGCGCCCAAGTCCTCCAAAACCTCCAATGGCCCGCACTGACCTGGCAGCACGACACCGACTGCTCCCTCACCAGGCTCATCTCCCTCCGCCGCACCGGCTCCGAGCAACGAGGCGCCGACGGCCACCTCCACTACCAAGTCCAGCGCACCGCCACCTTCGACTGCAGCCACACCGCAAGTCCCACGATGAGCGACCGCTCCCACGTCCCCGGCTACCTGATCCCCCCCTACGAGACCAGGACCGAAGCCACCGGCCCCCTCATCCACTACTTCTGGATCTAGGAGAGCCCCCCCGCCCGCCCCCGAAAGGACGCCCCATGACCCGGAAAAACCTCGAAGCCGCGCTCTCCCCGCGCCCCGCACTCCTCGCCGCCGCCCTGCTCCTCGCACTCGCCGCCATCATCGCCGCCTCCGCAACCGCCTCCGCACAGCAAACCGGCAACTCCGCATCCACCCCGATCACCATCAGCGAAGGCGACGACAACCCGCCCGCCGGCGCCGGTGCCGCTGGCACCGCCTCCGACAGCCCCGAGTGCCTCCAGTACAGCGGAGGCCTGCAAGACCTCCAAAACACCTACTTCGCCCGCATCCCCAGCTCCGACAAAGACGGCTCCGACCGCCGCCTCGCCGCCATCCCCCAAGCCGACCGCCTCACCGCCGATGAGCGCCTCTGCGCCCAGTCCCTCCAAAACGAGGCCCACCCCGGCCTCTCCTGGTCTGAGCGCGTCACCTGCCGCATCCACCTCGTCGAATCGCTGCGCCTCACCGGCTCCCGCCAAGAACGCCAAGACGGCACCTACGCCCAGTTCCAGCGCACCGCCTCACATTCCTGCCAGCACGTTCAAACCCCCGCCATGGACGACGGCTCAACCCCGCCCGACGACCTGATCCCCCCCAGCGAACCCAGAACCGAAATCACCGGCCCCCACGTCGCCTATTTCTGGCTCTGCTGGGAAGACTGCGCCTAGCCCCGCCAGCCACCCCCCTTCAGGGTAAGATCGCCCCGATCCGCCAAGCCCGCCGCAAACGGGAAGTGCCGCGATGATCCGCCTCGCCCGAAACGCCCCAGCCGGCCGACTCGCCCTGCTCGCCCTCGCCGCCGCCATCCTGCTCGGCGCGACCGCCGCGCTCCTCCCCCGCGCCTCCGTCGACGCCCAGAACAGGGAATGGTTCGGCCGCTGGTACGCCAAAGTCGGCGACACCGCCATCTGCCCCAACCAAGACAGCGTCCAGAGAACCGCCGGCGCATACTCCTGGACCCGCGCCACCTCCATCACCCTCTACCTCCGAGCGTGGGGAATCGGCAACTGCGGCCCCGCCAACGTCGTCGCCGAGAACGTCCAGGACATCCGCGGCGCCGTCTACCGCGACCAGTGGTACCTCGAACTCCGCGACGCCCCCGGCTCCGACGGCTCCCTGATCGCCGGCGCACACATCTACCTCCCAGACGACTTCTCCGACCGCCGCACCCTCGGCACCTTCAACAGGCGCGACCAAACCGTCGACGGCCACTGGCCCACCGAAACCACCGCCACCAGCGAGGAAAACGCCCTCCCCGTCGAAATCTCCTTCACCGTCCCCGACAGCCACAGCGGCCCCGCCTACCTCCACGCCGGCATCTACTTCAACGAGCAAGACGAAAACACCGACGTCTGGGAGGACTTCACCTTCCAGTTCTCCCGCCCGCCCGGCACCGTCACCCCCACCCAATGCGTGAACACCTACGGCGACGGCACATACCTCACGGACCGCTACTTCGCCCGCGCCCGCGGCTCCACCAAACCCGACTCCGACAGGCTCGTCAGCCAGATCCCCCAAGCCGACCGCATCACCGACGAGGGCCGCGAATGCGCCCAGATCTTCCAAGACCTCAAGCACCCCGGCCTCTCCTGGTCCGAGACCACCACCTGCAGAATCCTCGACCTCATCTCCCTCCGCCGAACCGGCGTCGAAGAACGCCAGCAAGACGGCGTCTACATCCAACTCCAGCGCGTCGCCACCTCCGAATGCCGCTACGTCCAAACACCCGCCATGGACGACGGCTCCACCCCGCCCGAAGACCTCATCCCCCCCAGCGAGCCGAGAACGGTGCTCACCGCCCCGTCGTCCGCCTACTTCTGGCTCTGCTGGCGCGAATGCACCTAAACCAGACCGCCCATCTCCCCGAGCCCGCGAAAGGATCGCCCCATGACCAAGACTGAAAGCCGACCCGCCTGGCGCATCGCCCTCCTCCCCGCCGCGCTGCTCCTCGTGCTCGCCGCCGTATTCGCCCTCGCCGCAACCGCCTCCGCCCAAACGCCCGACGACGGCGACACCAGCACAAGCAACGGCGGAACCAGCTCCGCTTCCGGCGACGCCGACGACGGAGACGACGACCCTGCCCCGCCCCCCGCGAACCCCGACGACGACCGCCCAGACTGCTCCGGCGTCCCCAGCCTCGACATCCTCCAAGACCGCTACTTCGCCCGACTCCGCGGCACGACCGTCGACGACTCCGACAAGCTCGTCGCCCGCATCCCACCGGAAGACCGCCTCACCGACCTGCAACTCCAATGCGCCCTGATCATGCAGGACGACAAGCACCCCATGCTCCGCTGGCACTACCAGACCCGCTGCCCCGTCAACGACATCCACAGCATCCGCCTCACCGGCCTCACCCAGACCGTCGACGACGTCCTCTTCGAGCAGATCGAACGCGTCGAGGACTACCGCTGCACCAGCACCTGGCTCCCGATCATGACCGACGGCAGCGACGCACCCGCCGGCCTCATCCCCCCCGCTCCCCCCATCTCGATCATCACCGTCCGCTACCGCGTCACCCTCTGGCGCGTCTCCATCGTCCCCGGCCTGACCCCGGACGCCTTCCAGGTCACCCCGCCGCAGGGCGAATCCCACCTCGCCGACTGATCCGCCCACGCCCCGCCCGGCTATCCTGCGCGAGGGCAGACCGCCCCGCCCGCGAAGGGAGCACCCGATGCCATCCATCAAAACCACCGCCCGCAGCCGAGCACTGCCGCTCGCCGCTCTCCTCGCGGCACTCGCCCTCCTCGCTTGGACCGCCCAGACCGACGCCGCCGAGGTCGCCCCGCCCGCCGGCGAAGCCGAGACCATCGCCATCTCCTTCGCACCGCCCGCCGGCCAGCCAGCCCCCGCTCAGCAGGTGACCTGCACCTGGGAACCCCAGACCCCCCGCGAGATAGGCCGGAACGCCGCCACCGATGACGGCGGCGACTGGGTCCATTACACCCAGCAGATCCAGCGAACCTGCACCGACGGCGTCGACCGCAGCTACTCCCGCAGCTACTGGTCCCGCGACGGCGGCTAAGCCCGCCACCGAAAACAGCCGCCAACGAGAGGCCCTCCCAACATGACCGCATCGCGGAACCTCCGCATCACCGCCGCCCTGGCCGCCTTCGCCGCCGCCGTCCTGCTCGTCGCAATCCCCGCCTCCCAGCCCGTCGGTGCGCAGCAGGCCAGCACGGCGACCGATGACTGCACCACCGTCACCATCTCCTCCCGCGTCATCAGCGAAACCCGCGACGGCAACTTCATCGACCAGCGCCAAATCGAAGACACCATCGTCGACCGCTGCACCACCGCCGCCGGCGGCACCGTCGACCTCAACCAGCGCCGCGTCCGCTACTGGGTCGACGTCCAAGAGTTCGACAACGGCTAGCCCGCTCCCCAAAAAGGCGCAACGATGATCACCCGCAAGCTCAAGCTCGCCCTCGCCGCCGCCCTCGCCGCCGGCGCGCTCGCCCTCGCGGCAACCTCCGCCGGCGCCGCATCAGTACCCGCCGCCCCCGCCGAACCCAGCCTCGCGCAAACCCAAGCCGGCTGCACCGAAGTCGTCATCAACACCCGCCTCCTCCGCGTCACCCGCGACTCCTTCGGCTACGTCGACCACAGACTCTGGGAAGAGACCATCGTCGACCGCTGCCCAGACGGCAGCGGCGGCACCGTCGACCGCAACCAGCGCCGCCACCAATACTGGGAAGACTGGGGCAGCTGAGCCCAACCCCCGCAAGCGAGAGGAGACGGGCATCATGACCAGCACCCCCGCATCGCACTTCCGCACCGCCAAACTCGCCGCCCTCACCACCATCGCCGCGGCCGCCGCCTTCGCCCTGATCGGCCTCCTCGCCTGGAGCAGCGCCGACGCCGCCTCGACCAGCATCGCCGAAACCCCCGCCGCCATCGCCGCCGCCGCCGCCTTCGCACCCGCCACCGCCCCCGACCCCTCCGACCCGCAAAGCTGGTGCAGTACCACGAGCAGCACCAAGCGAAGCCTCGGACAGACCACCGTCGTCAACGGCGTGACCTACCAGCTCTACGAGTACACCAACACCAGAGACTGCGGCGGAGCCAACGAAGGCACCGTCCGCTACCGCGGGTGGGAAGCCGTCACCTGACCAGCCCCGGCACCGCCGCCAGTACACCGGGAGAACCGGCCCAGCTGAGCCAAACCCCCGCCCCCGCCGTACACTGACAACGGTGCCGAGACCGCCGCCAGCGAGAAGGAAGCATCATGACGAACACCCCCGCATCGCACTTCCGCACCGCCAAGCTCGCCGCCCTCACCACCATCGCCGCGGCCGCCGCAATCGCCCTGATCGGCCTCCTCGCCTGGAGCAGCGCCGACGCCGCCTCGACCGGCATCGCCGAAACCCCCGACGCCATCGCCGCCGCCGCCTTCGCGCCCACCGCCGCCCCCGACCTCTCCGACACCCAAGACCAGCGCTGCCAGTCCGTCACCACCACCAAGCGAAGCCTCGGCCAGCGCTCCGTCGTCGACGGCGTGACCTACGAGCTCTACGAATACACCCGCACCCAGACCTGCACCCACGCCCAATCAGGCACCGTCCGCTACCGCCAGTGGCAGGTCGTCACGTGACCAGCCCCGCACCGGCAAGCAGCCTGACAACGATGCGCACGCCCATCACCGCCCTCGCCGCCGCTGTTGTCGCCGCAGCAGCCCTCGCCCTGATCGCCCTCCTCCCCGGCAGCGGCGCCGACGCCGCCGTCAGCATCGCCCCCGCGGCCACCGCCCCCGCCGTCGAGCCCGTCTCCAACAATTGCCCGCGCACCATCCTCACCGAGCGCCGCATCGACGCCCACGCCACCCGCTACAGCACCACCTACCTCTACTGGGTCACCGCACGCCGCACCTGCCCCGACGGCACCACCGAGACCTACTACTACCAAGAGTGGCGCAACAGCTGACCACGCCCGGCCGTGCGGCCGCGCCCCCTACGCCCCGTTGCGCTTGACCGCCGTCACCCCCGCATCGTGCAGCCGCTCAATGTCCCCCCAGTCGTACCCCAGCCCCAGCAGCACCTCCTCCGTGTTCTGCCCCAGCTCCGGCGCAGCCGACTCCACCCGCGTCCCCGTCTCCGAGAACGACACCGGAATCCCCACCACGTGATGCGCCTCGAAATGCTGGTGCGGCGCTTCCTGCAAGTACCCGTTCAGCCAGAAATGCTCGTCCTCCGCCACCTGCGCGTAGTCGTACACCGGACCGCACGGCACCTTCCCCGCCGCCAGCCGCTCGATCCACTCGTCCCGCGATCGCGCCGAAAACGCCTCCGCCAACTCCCCCCGAAGCCACTCCTCGTTGTCCCGCCGCTGGAACGGATCCGCGCTCCGCGAATCCTCCACCAAATCCTCCCGCTCCAGCACCCCGCACAGCACCGGCCAGAACTTCGGATCCAGCACCCCCACCGTCAGCCACTCCCCATCCCCGCACTGGTACCACGAAAACGTCGCGCTGAACGACTTCCCCGGCTTCAGCACCGGCTGCGTCTTCGAATGCAGGTACGCCTGAATCGACAGCGCCTGCAGCGTCAGCATCGCCCCCAGCTGCGACACGTCGATCTTCTGCCCAACCCCGTACCGCTCCCGCGCCAGCAGCGCCGTCACGATCCCGTACGCGAACATGATGCTCCCCGTCTGATCCGCCAACCCCCAAGGCGCAGTGATCGGCCGCTCCCCCGGCCCCCCGCCCAGCGCCACCATCGCCCCGCTCATCCCCTGCGCCACCACGTCGAACGACCCCCGCCTCGCCCACTCCCCCTCCGGTCCGAACCCGCTGTTCGTCGCGTAGATCAGCCGCGGATTCGCCCCCCTCAAATCCTCGTACCCCAGCCCGATGCTGTCCAAGTACCCCGGCCGGAAATTCTCCGCCAGCACATCCGCCTCAGCCACCAGCTTCCGCACGATCTCCAGCGCCCCCTCCGCCCGCAAATCCAGCGTCATCGACCGCTTCCCCCGGTTCAGCGCCTCGAAGTACGAGCAGAACCCGTCCGCCCCCACCCCCAGCTGCCGCCCCGGATCCCCGTTCCCCGGCATCTCCACCTTCAGCACCTCCGCCCCCATGTCCGCCAGCATCGCCGTCGCATGCGGCCCGTTCTGGTACCGCGTGAAATCCACCACCTTGACCCCGTCCAAAGGTGCCGCCATCTCCGACCCTCCCTCGCTTGCCGCGCCCCCCAAGGCGCGCCCGTCTCTCTCTCCCCGCTAGGGTAGCCAATCCCGAACCCGCGACCATCCCCCGACCTGCTGCTACCCTGTTCAACGGAAACGGAGCACCCAAATGCGCGGCGTCCTCAAAGTCTTCTCCCGCGGCGCCCAAGTCATGGCCCGCGGCCCCGTCACCGTCCACTACCCCTTCGAAAAAAAGCAGCTCCCCAAGCGCGCGCGCACCTTCCCCTACCTCATCTGGAACCACCAGCTCGAAGAACCCAACTGCACCGGCTGCGGCAAGTGCGCCGCCGCCTGCCCCGTCGACTGCATGACCACCAAGCTCACCAAAAACCCCGCCCACGCCGCCGGTCGCTCCAACCACAAGTCCGTCATCGACCAGTTCTACATCGACTTCGGCCGCTGCATGCGCTGCAACATCTGCGTCGAAGTCTGCCCCTTCGACGCCATCGCCATGCTCCCCCTCTGGGAAGGCCACGAGCAGACCAAATACGACCGCCGCGAACTCATCATGGACCTCGACGACCTCCTCGCCCCCAGCCGCGCCGACGCCCAAGTCCCCTTCTGGATCCCCGAAACCATCCTCGAAAAAACCGACAAGGAACGCGCCGGCCGCAAGGAATTCGCCGCCCAACTCGCCAGCGGCGCAGACGCCCCCGACGCCTAGATCAGCTCCCCCCGCGCCCGCTTCGCCAGCAGCGCCTCGAAATCCACCTCGTACGGCGCGACCCGCCCAAGCACCGCCTCCACCCGCCCCCGCACCACTTCGTCCCAGCCCGGATGCGGCAATATGTACGCCCGCCCCTCCACCACCGCCTCGTACACCTGCTCCGCCACCTCCGCCGGATCCATCCCGCCCCCAAGCATCACCGCCATCGCCGCCCGCTGCTCCTCCGTCGCCTCCTCCTCCGCCCCGCCCAACTCCTCCGGACGATTCCGCCCCGCCACCCCGATCTGCGTGTTCACGAACCCCGGACACAGCACCGACGCCCCGATCCGCGTCCCACGATCGCGCAAATGGAAATACAGCCCCTCCGTCAGCGTCAGCACCCCGTGCTTGCTCACGCTGTACGCCGACGCACCCGGAATCAGCGCCGCCAACGACGCCGTGTTCACGATGTGCCCCTCCTCCCCGTGCTCGATCATGTGCGGCACGAACGACTGAATCCCGTACAGCACACCCTGGAAATTCACCCCCATCACCCACTCCCACGTCTCGTCCGGCATCTCCCACACCGCCAAACTCCGCTCCCCCCGCCCCAAGCCCCCATCCGTCCGGCTCGCCACCCCCGCATTGTTGAACAGCAGGTGCACCTTCCCGTACGCCTCGATCGCCCGATCACGCAGCGCATCCACGCTCTCCCGCGACATCGTGTTCACCACCGCCCCCATCACCCTCCGCTCCTCCTGCTCCAACCGCCGCACCTGCGCCGACAGCGCCTCCTCCTCGATGTCCGCCAGCACCACGTTCATCCCCTCCGCCGCGAACCGCTCCGCGAACGCCAAACCCATCCCCGATGCCGCGCCCGTCACCACCGCCGTCTTCCCCTCGAAATTACGCATGACGATCCCCGTTCCCCTGCCGATCCTGTCTACAGTGCAAATCCTAGCCGCCTCGCCCCGGCCCTGCGCCGGTGCCCGTGCCGGCGATCGCCCCTGTCACGCCCCGGTCACGCGCCGGTGAAGGAACGCGCAATGCCCGCCGCCCTCCAACCCATCCTCGCTGCCGCCCAAGACCCGCTCGCCGCCGCCCGCTCCGCTTGGAACGACACGGCGTGGCGCACCTGGATCATCTACGCCGCCCTCATCTTCGGCCTCAACGCCTGCATGTACTGGGCCGGCGCCGGCAGCGCGACCACCGCCACCGTCTTCGCCGACGGCCAACCCGCCTGGACCGTCGGCGGCGGCGTCTGGACCGTCATGACCTGCTCCCTCCTCCTCATCGCCCGCCTCCTCGCACTCCGCCCCCTCGAACCGCGCCTCGCCGACGTCTCCAACATGACCGTCTTCCTCGGCCTCGCCGCCATCATCACCTACGAACTCGCCCTCTCCTTCGAACCCGCCGTCCTCCAAGACCTCGGCGGCCGCTACATCTACTGGCCCTGGATCCTCATCCACGGCGGCTCCGTCCTCCTCATGCGCCTGCTCGCCCCAGTCGCCACCCGACCCCTCGTCGTCTGGCTGCTCGCCTACGCCTTCCTCTCCATCGTCGTCGAAACCATCGTCTGCGCCGTCACCGGCGTCGACTCCATCGAAGTCACCCGCTTCTTCATCGGCCTCCACGCCCTCTCCATGATCGCCGCCCTCGCCATCGCCGCCCGCGGCTTCGGCGGACACGTCGCCCGCCCCCTCCACATCGCCGTCATGCTCGCCCTCACCGCCCTCTTCTGGATCGAAGTCGCCGCCGAATACGGCGGCTTCGCACCCGACCTCGGAGACCCCCCCATCTGCTACCAGTGGCTCCTGCTCCTCATCGGCGTCGCCGCCCTCTCCGTCCTCGCCGCACCCCCCATCTCCCGCCGCCTCGGCGCACCCGAACGCGACTGACCACGACTGCCCGCCCCGCCCCGAAAGACGCCCGCGATGACCCCCGTCACCAACGCCCTCGCCCGCCTCGCCGACGACCCCTCCGCCGCCCTCCGCTCCGTCTGGAACGACCCCGGCGCCCGCTTCGCCATCATCGCCGCCCTCCTCCTCGCCGCACTCAACATCGCCATGAACCTCGCCGACGCCGGCCCAACCACCGGCATCACCGTCGACGGACAATTCGTCGACACCGGCGTCTGGGTCGCCATGACCGTCAGCCTCATGCTCATCGCCCGCGCACTCGTCATGCGCCCCCTCTCCGGCGGACTCGAAGACCCCCTCAACATCACCCTCCTCGTCTCCATCATCGCCACCATCATCATCCAATTCGGCATGGGCTTCGGCCTCGGCGGCCAAATCGCCCAGCACGACCTCAACTGGCCCTGGGTCCTCATGCACGCCGGCGCCCTCTTCGCCGCCCGACTCGTCGGACCCGCGCTCCGCAACCCCCTCGTCCTCTGGCTCGCCATCTACGTCACCCTCATGTTCATCATCCACGCCATCACCGCCGAAGGCCCCGTCAACCCGCCCCGCGCCGGCGCAGGCTCCATCTGGATCGCCCTCCAAGCCGCCTCCGCCATCATCGCCCTCGCCATCGCCGGCCGGGGCTTCGCCGGCCCCATCGCCCGCCCCCTCAACATCGCAACCATCCTCCTCATCTTCCTCACCACCTGGTTCGAAACCATCGCCCACTACGCCCGCATCTACGCCGACCCCCTGGGCGCCTACAACATCTACTGGCCCTGGACCCTGGTAGTCCTAGCCCTCGCCCTAACCTCCGCCCTCCTGTCCACCCCCCTCTCCCACCGCCTAAGCCGCACCCCCGACGACGCCTAACCCTCAGTTCGCCCCTCCTGCGCTGCAGGCGACGACGAGGCACTTGACAGACTGAGCGTGGCACCGGTACGGTGGCGTCGTCTTAGCTGCTGGCTGCGGCGGCGTGCGGCACTCGTGCGGCACGCAAGTGCTTAACCGCGGCCCGTCATAGCTGCGAAGGGGCCGTCGCGACGGCCCCTTCGCCCTTTCTAGGAGCCTGCTCCCGTGGCATCCCGCCCAACAGACAGGCTGACGAGCCAGATAACAGGCCGCCAAGAACGCCAAAGCGCTCACCTGTTCATCGACTATTGGAACATCGTCAACCCCGCGAGAAGAGCGGCAGAGCGCCGAGGCCGATTGGGCTTGGACTGGGACCGCTTCCCTGAATGGCTTGTCGAGGAGACGTGCGTCAAATTGGGCCTGTCCGAGCTGACATACGCCCCACCGCACGTGTTCTTCTCATACAATCCACGCACTCGCGGGGGGAGGAAAGAAGATGATTTCGTGAACAAACAGCTGCGCGTCAAGAGGAATTTCGATGTCCATCGATTCAAGCAACGTCCGATCCGCAAGCCGGCGATCTGCCCTAATCCTCTCTGCAGGGAGAAGACCGCTTCCTGCCCTCTGTGCGGAACTGAGTTTGCGGGAAACGAGGAGAAAGGGGTCGATGTTGATCTCGCGCTCACGCTGGCAGAGGCTGCCTGGCGGCGCGTGTACGACGTAGCGATCTTGGTCAGTGGTGACGGCGATCTGGTACGTGCGGTCCGGAATGCGAAGGCATATGAGCGGAAGGTCGTCGTGGCAGCCGTTCCATCTAGGGCAAGCAGAGGACTCCTCAACGCTGCTGACGAGGTGATAGCGATCGATTTTCTTGCAACCCCGGAACTCCTCTTCTAGCTGCGGATGCCTGTCCCGCCGCCCCGTCCTCAATTCCCCCGCACCCCCGACGCCACCGCCGCCCGATTCTCCCCCGGCGTCTGCGGCGGAATCGAACACCCCGCCGTCACCAGCACCCCGGTCCCAAGACCCGCCGCCTCCGCCGCCTGCCCGTAAATCGCCTCCGCCCCCAGCTCCGCCAAATCCTGCCGCCCGACGCCCCCCATCACCGCCGTCGACGTCCGCTCCCGAACCTCCGCCAAGCCCGCGTTCCCCCGCCCCCGATCATCCCAGTTGATCGCCGCCACCGGATAATCGATCAACTCGTCCAGCATGTTGTGCGTGTGGCACACGTGCAGAATGTTGAACTCCGCACCCCGCACCGCATCCAGCACCTGCAAATCGTACGGCCGCCCGAACTCCCGGTAGAACTCCACCGTCGAAATGTCGCGCGACGCCCACTGCAGCGGCGCGTAGAAAATCCCCGCCGCCCCCTCCTCCAGCGTCGCCAGCCCGTACCCGATGATCGTCTCCGTAATCCGCCCGATCGCCCCGTGCACCGCCGCCGGATCCTCCGCCGCCCACGCCTTCAGCAGCGGCGGGCGCCCCGTCATCAACCCCAGCACCGACATCGGCGAAAACACCGTCTGCACCACGTCCACCTCGCCCCCCGTCCGCTCGATCAGCATCCGCACCGCCTCCAAATGCTCCCCGAACAGCCCCCGCTCCGCATGCACCGCCTCCACCCCCCCCAACTCCGAAGCATCACCCAGCGCCGCCCGCACCAGCGTCGGATTCACCTGCTCCGAAGGCGGCTCGTACACCGCCCCCCAAGCCTCCGGAAACATCGTCCACCGCGGATTCAGCTTGATGAAATCCCACCCGTACGCCTCGTACTGCTCCGCCGCCGCCCCCACCAGCTCCTCATTGCTCCACTCCCGCAGGAAATCATGCCCCCACAGCGACGCCGGCGCACGATCCACCGCCTCCCCCGCGATCGCCGCCCGAACACGCTCCCGCTTCGTCATCTCGCTCATCTCGAACTCCTTCCATCGACCCGCAAGCGGATCACTTCGCGCTCCCCGGAACCGCCGCCGCTCCCGCCGGATCCGGCGCCGCACGCCAATCCAACTCGAACAAGTGCGTCGACTCCGCAATCCCCCGCAACTGCGCCAACCCCCGGTCACGGAACTGGAACCGGTGCCCCTGCACCAGCCCCCGAACGATGCTCGACGCCAATATCTCGCTCTCACCCGCATGCGCCACGATCCGCGCCGCCCGATTCACCGCCGCGCCGAACAAATCCCCGCCCTCCTCGATCGGCTCCCCCGCATCCACCCCCACCGACAACTGAACCTCCGCCGGCGCATCCATCCCGCTCACCGCGTACTGCAGCCGCACCGCCGCCTCCAGCGCTCCCGAAGCCAGCGGGAACCACGCCATCATCCCGTCACCCAAACCCTTCACCTCCGTCCCCCCATGCACCTGAATCGCCTGCCGCGTCAAGCGCTCCACCTCCCGCATGATCCGCCGAGCCTCGAAATTTCCCAGCCGATCCGTCAAATCCGTCGAATCCTTCAAATCCGTGAACAGCACCGTCCGCGTCCGCGCCGAATGATCCTCCCGACCCTCGTACTCCTGCCCGCCCGCGAACCGCTCCACCGCCGACGCGAAATCCTCCACCGTCCGGCTCCCCGGCAAAATGATCCCCGAACGCCCCCGAACCACCACCATCTGCGCCCGCTCGATCGCCTGCGTCCACCGCCGACCGATCGCCCGCCCCGACTCCTCGTTCGGCACCGACACCAGCGTCTCCACCTCCAACCGCGACAACAGCGCCTCCGTCGCCCGCGAACGCAACTGCGGCACCACCTGCAAAATCCGCTCCGCCGACGCATACGCCCGCAGCCCCTCCCCGAGCAGCGCCAACTCCTCCAACCCCGCCTCCGGAATCACCATCGTCATCATCGCCCGCCGCGCAGGCTCGTCGTTGTACGCGAACCCCAGCTTCATCAACCCCTCGATCACGTCCCCCGCAATCTCCGCCGGATTCTCCGCCTCCCGATCAATCGGCGAACTCGCCGCCGCCGCCCGCCCCATGATCGGCGCGTGCAGCACCAGCCGATCCACCAACTCCGGCTCCGCCACCGCGCAAGCCGCCGCCGCCGGCACCCCCAGCGAATACCCCATCAAGGACACCCGCCGCTCGCCCGTCGCCCGCGCCACCGCCGCCACATCCTCCGCCTCCGCCTCCACCCCCTCCGAACCCACCTCGAACTGCGACAACCCGCACCCCCGCGGGTCGTACCGCACCACCCGGAAACTCCGCGACAACCGCCCAGCCCAGCCATCCTCCCGCCAATCCTCCTCCAACGGCGGAATCAGCCCCGACGCCACCACCAACGGCGGCCCCGTCCCCCGCTGCTGGTACGCGATCGACACCCCGTCCGACGTCTGCGTGAACTGGACCGGAGGCGCATCCATCAATCCGCCCTCCCGCGCTGCCCAACCAACCCCGACAGCCCCGCAAGGCTAGCCGAACCCCGCCCCCTCCGTGCAGCCCCAAAAAAACCAGCCTCCCGCATCCACCCCCTCGCGCCGGATCCTCGCGCCCGGATCCTCGCCCAACGCCTCCCCGCACCTCTAACCCTCCAACTCCTCCTCATCCCAAGCCCCCGTCAGCATGTACCCCTCCCCCGGCAACTTCCCGCTCTCCCCAATCGCCCCCGCCTGCCGCTCGATCCCGAACGGCTCCCTGAAATCCCAATGCGGCACCGACAGATACCACTCCCCGCAGCCAACCCGCTCCAGCATCACCCGCATGCAAGCCTCCCCCCGATTGAGCTCCCCAACCTCCCCATCCGTCACCGGCACCACGACGAACCACTCCCCCTCCTCCCGCGTCGCCAAAGAATCGCACAGATAGCGCCGCCCATCCCCATCCACCGCCTCGATCACCAAAGGCCGATCGTGAAAGACAAGCGTGCGCCCATAGCGGATCATCTCCACTCGACCACCGCTCCCCTCATCACTGCCCCCCCGCCCCGGTCAACGACACGGACACGAGCCCCGACGCCAAAATCCCCGCTAGGCCGCCAAGTCAAGCACGAGCCCCAGCAAAGCCCAAATCACGAGCACCGGCAGATACCTGCCCAGCCGCGTGCGGCGCGCGATCTCAATCCCCAACAGCACCGCCCCGCTGCTCGCCCCAAGCGCGATCAACCCCCCGTACTCCGTCTCCGGCCCGATCAAAAACGCCTCGATCAAGTACATCCCCCCGACAATGCCCACAAAGATCACCGCAAAAGAAACCACGAGCCCCCGCCTGCTCCCGCCGACCTCACCCCCCGCCCCATCAGACCTCAACCTCTCCCCCTTCTTCATCTCCCGCCCGCCTCCTCCTCATCCCAAGCCCCCGTCAGCATGTACCCCTCCCCCGGCAGCTTCCCGCTCTCCCCAATCGCCCCCGCCTGCCGCTCGATCCCGAACGGCTCCCTGAAATCCCAATGCGGCACCGACAAATACCACTCCCCGCAACCAACCCGCTCCATCATCACCCGCATGCAAGCCTCCCCCCGATTGAGCTCCCCAACCTCCCCATCCGTCACCGGCACCACGATGAACCGCCTGCCCTCCCCATCCGCCGGCAGGGAATCGCACAGGTAGCGCCGCCCATCCTCATCCACCGCCTCGATCACCAAAGGCCCGTCGTAGTAGTCCAGCACCCGCGCGTGGAGAACCTTCTTCATGACTTGAAATCCTCGTCCGCGTCGACCGGATCATGCTCAACCCAGCGATAGACGACCACCGTGCCCCTGATCTCCGCGCCCCCCGGCGGACAACCCCGAGGCAGATCATCCCGATAAACCAGAGCAGCGGCCATGACGCCGAGCATATCCGCCCAACCCGCGGCCCCAAGCACGCAATCTGAACACCCCCGCAACCCCGTCTTTTCACGTCCGTGCCGGCTCGCGCCGACGGTGCCGCGCCCGCTGCCCGGATCACGCTGGCCCGGTCATGCCCAGTCGCCAGCACGCCGTTGCGACGCCCCTACAACTCCGTCTTCTGCGGCCGCGCCCACTCCGAACGCCGCCCCCCGTCAACCTCCGCAACCGCACCCTCCGCACCCGAATCATCGCCCCCCGCCTCTTCGACAACCAACTCCCCCTCGTCTTCCGAATCCTCCGACAGCACCAACTCCGCCTCTTCTTCCTCAACCTCCCCCAACTCCCCATCACGACTCCACCCCGGCCGCGCTGCCCCCTCAGGCGGCGCAAACGAAACCTCCCCCCCAGCCTCCTCAACCGCCTCGGTTTCAACCTCCGCAACCGACTCCTCCGCAACCTCCCCCTCCCCGCCCCAACGCGGACGCTCCACATCCGCCGGCGGCGCAAACGACCGATCCTCCTCCCCGACCGCCTCCACCTCCCGCTCCACATCCACCGACACCGTGCTCCGAGCCGCCGCCTCGCTCAACTCCGGATGCGCCGCCACCGTCGCCGCCACCCGCTCCGCCTCCGTCGGCGCGAAATCCACCGCCTCCACCGACGACGCCGACACCTCCTCCTGAATATCCGCCGGCAGCTCCGCCGCGAACCGCGAACGCTCCTCACGAACCGTGTACCGGAACAACTCCTGCTCCTCCGGCTCCAGCAGCCGCCCGTCCCGCATCTCCTCCACCCGCGGCACCAACTCCATCACCGTCCGATCATGCGTCGTCGTCAAAATCGTCACCCCGCGCTCCTCCACCAAATCATGCAGCAGCTTGAAAATGCTCACCGCCGTCGACGAATCCAGCTCCCCCGTCGGCTCATCCGCCAAAATCAGCACCGGATCATTCGCCAGCGCCCGCGCAATCGCCACACGCTGCTGCTCCCCCCCAGACAACTCGTACGGCCGGTGCCGCGCCCGCCCCGCCAAACCCACCGCCTCCAGCAGCTCCGACGCCCGCCGCCGACGCTCCCGCACCCCCGCCCCCGCGATCCGCAAAGCCAACTCCACATTCTCGTACGCCGACAACAGCGGCAGCAGCCCGAACGACTGGAACACGAACCCCACCCGCCGCCGCCGCATCTCCGTCAACTGCCGCTCCGAATACCGCGTGATCTCCTCGCCCCCCACCAGCACCGTCCCCTCGCTCGGCTGATCCAGCCCAGCCACCAAATTCAGCAGCGTCGTCTTCCCCGATCCCGACCTCCCGATCAACCCCACGAACTCCCCCCGCCGCACCTGCAGCGACACGTCCCGCACCGCCCAAATATCCTCCGATCCCACCCGGAACCGCCGACTCGCCCCCCGCACCTCCACGATCAAATCCCCGCCGCCCCCGCCCCCCGTGCTCATCGCGGCGGCGGCCCGTCCGCCGAACGCACCGGCGTGATCACGATCCGCCCGTCGCGCTCGTCCACCTTCACCCGCGATCCCAAGTCCACCGCCCCCGCCAGCGGCTTCGGAATCTGCAGCCGCCCCGCGCTGTCCACCACCGCGAACTCCTCATGCACCACCTCCGACAACTCCGTCCCCGCATTCTCGATCCGCCGCACCGTCTCCGTCGCAATCGATCCATCCCGAATCGCCACCACCCGATCCACCCGCGCCGCAATCGCCGGATCATGCGTCACCACCACGATCGTCAACCCGAACTGCTGCGACAACCGCCGGAACAACTCGAAAATCTCCTCCGACGTGTGCGTGTCCAACTCCCCCGTCGGCTCGTCCGCCAGCAGCAGCGGCGGATCATTCGCCAGCGCCACCCCGATGCTCACCCGCTGCTGCTCCCCCCCCGACAACTGATCCGGCCGCTGCCGCCGCTTCTCCGTCAGCCCCACCGCCTCCAGCAATTCCTGCGCCCGCTCCCGCGCCGCCCTCCGCGATCGCCCCGACAAAATCATCGGCACCTCGATGTTCTGCTGCGACGACAGGTACGGAATCAAGTTCCGGCTCGTCTGCTGCC
The DNA here is from genome assembly GCA_965205165.1 of Dehalococcoidia bacterium. GTDB lineage: Bacteria > Chloroflexota > Dehalococcoidia > Bin125 > Bin125 > CBDESM01. The sequence goes on along the minus strand of OZ242037.1, from coordinate 1,742,709 downwards.
ACACGAACCCCACCTCCTCGCGCCGGTACCGCACCATGTCCGCCTCCGACATCTGCAGCAGATCACGCCCGTTCACGAACGCCGTCCCCGCGCTCGGCACGTCCAGCCCCGCCAGCACATTCAGCAGCGACGACTTCCCCGAACCCGATGCCCCCACGATCGCCAGCACCTCCCCCTCCGCCACGCTCAAATCCAGCCCCCGCAGCGCCACCACCTCCAAATCCGCGATCTTGTAGATCTTGAACAGATCGCGGCACACCACATGCCGCCCCCGCGGCACGTCCTCGACCGAAATCGGCGGCATCGCCGCGCTCGTCGTCATCTGCTCCCTGCCAAACACTCAATCCCGCGCCCGCGCAGGATACCCCCGCGCCCCCTTACGCGGCGCAAACCCCTAGAACGGCCACAGCATCTCCATGAACTCGAACGCCCCGTACCGGTCCAGCCACTGCCCCCCGTGCAGCATGTACTCCTGCCCCACCTTCAGCGCCGTCAAGAACCCCAGCCAGCCAACCACCCCCCGCAGCCCCAGCGCCGGCGCGTCCCCGTCCCCAACCCGCCCCGTCAACCGCCGCGGCCAATGCCGCCGCGACGCGACGAACAAGAACCAGAACTCGAACACGTTCGGAAAGAACAGCAGAATCCCCCGATCCCCCAGCCCCAGCTCGAACGCCGCGAACCCGATCAGCCGGTACGCGAACAGCGCGACCGCGATCTGCCGCTCCCAACCCGTCCAAGACCGCAGCGCCACCGCCAGGAACAGCCCCATGTACACCTGATCCAGCCACTTGTCCCAACCCTGGTAGTTCGAAATCCCCCCAAGATCCAGCCACTCCCGCCAGAACAAATCCGACAAATCCGTGAACACCGCCACCAAACCGCCCACGAACGCCCACCGCAGCACCGGCAGCGATCCCGCCACCCGAATCAGCCCAATGACGACCGCTTCCACCCCCCGAGCCTAGCCAGCCGCCCGAACCTCAGTACCGCGACACGTTCACGTCCTGGAAATTCCCCGTCACCAAGAACAGCGCCCGCTCGCAGATGTTCGTCGCACGATCCCCGATCCGCTCCAAATTGTGGCTGCACCAAATCACGTGCGTGAACGCATCGAACTCCGACGCCTCCCGCCGCACCCCCCCGATCCGCTCCAGCAGCCGCCCGTGCACCGCCGTGTACAGATCATCCACCTCGTCGTCACGGTCGCACGTCGCCCGCGCCAAATCCGCGTCCCGCTCGATGAACGCCCGCATGCTCGCCGTCAGCATCTCCCGAACCACGTCCGCCATTCGCCACAAGTCCGGCTCCGTCGCCGCCAGCGCGTCGTCCCCCAGGAAAATCGCGATCCGCGCGATCCCCTCCGCATGATCCGCGATCCGCTCCAAGTTCGACGCGATCGCGTTCACCCCCAGCAACTCCCGCAAATCACCCGCCACCGGCTGCTGCAGCGCCACCAGATTCAGCACGTCCTCCTCGATGTCGAACCGCAGCCGGTTGATCGCGTCGTCGTTCTCGCACACCGCCCGCGCCAAAATCAGGTCCCGCCGCAGCAGCGCCTCCATCGAATCCACGATCGACCGATCCGCCTGCGCATGCAGCAGCCGCAGCCGCTCCAGCACCCCCTGCCGATCATTCGAAAACGTCGTCCTCGTCACGTCATCTCCGTCATCCCGCCCGCTCGCTCCCGCTCCTCAGCCGTACCTCCCCGTAATGTAGTCCTCCGTCCGCTGGTCCCGCGGATTCGTGAAGATCTCCGTCGTCGGCCCGAACTCCACCAGCCGCCCCGTCCGCTCCTCCCCAGCCAGCAAAAACGCCGTGTAGTCCGACACCCGCCCAGCCTGCTGCATGTTGTGCGTCACCACCACGATCGTGTACTCCTCCGCCAACTCCCGCATCAAATCCTCGATCTTCAGCGTCGCCACCGGATCCAGCGCGCTCGCCGGCTCATCCATCAAAATCACCTCCGGCTCCACCGCGATCGTCCGCGCGATGCACAGCCGCTGCTGCTGACCCCCCGAAAGCGCCAAACCGCTCTTCCCCAAGTCGTCCTTCACCTCCTCCCACAAAGCCGCCCGCCGCAGCGACTCCTCCACCAGCCGATCCATGTCCCCCCCGTACCCGTTGATCCGCGCACCGAACGCCACGTTCTCGTAAATCGACTTCGGAAACGGATTCGGCTTCTGGAACACCATCCCGATCCGCCGCCGAACGTCCACCGCATCCACCTTCGCCGCCAGCAAATCCATCCCCCCGAACCGGATCCGACCCTCCGCCCGCGCACCCGGAATCAAGTCGTTCATCCGATTCAAGCTCCGCAGCAGCGTCGACTTCCCGCACCCCGAAGGCCCGATCAACGCCGTCACACGCCGCTGCGCCACCTTCAGCGACACCCGATCCACCGCCTGGAAACTCCCGTAGAACACCGACACCTCCTCCAACTCCACCGCCGCATCCTCGATCTCCTCATCATGCCGCACCTCCGCCTCCGGCCCCGGCCCCATCTCCGGCGCCGGCGGCGGATCAATCGCCCGTGGCCCCAACGGACCAGCCGGACCAGGCGCCCCCGAGGCCGCCATCCCCGCCGGCTCCTCCGTCGCCGCGCGGCTGAACAGCGTGGTCAGCGGATTCCTCGACATCTGCGCCCTCTCCCAAAATCGCCCGCATCACCGCGGGCAGTGCTCCCCGTACGGCTCCGCGAAGTAGTACCGCGCCGACACCGGACTCGGCGGCCCCGCGTACGCATTCGGATTCAGCCGCAGGCTGTCACCGATCTCCGCGCACAACTCCGGCGTGTACTCCTCCGCCGCGATCTCCCCCTCCGCGAACACCGCGTTCAGGTCGATCAGCCTATCCCCCATCGCACCCGCGTACACCCCCACCGCGATCCCCCCCGCCGCCAGCGCCAACTGCGCCCCCAGCACCGCCCGCCGCCAACTCCAGCCTCTCAGCCGCCCCATCGCCCTACCACTCCGTCCGCGTCCGGTGACGCATGATGATCGCCGCCGAATTCATCAGCAGCAGCACCGCCAGCAGCACGATGATCGCCCCCGCCGCCACCGCGTGGAACCCCGCCTGCGGACGCGACACGTAGTTGAAGATCATGATCGGCAGCACCGTGAAATCGTCCCGCGGATCATCCGCCAGGAACGTGATGAACGTCAGCGCCCCGATCGCGATCAGCGGCGCCGTCTCCCCGATCGCCCGCGACATCGCCAATATGTTCCCCGTCAGCATCCCCCCGAACGCGTACGGCAGCACGTGGTGCCGCACCACCTGCCACCGCGTCGCCCCCACCGCGTACGCCGCCTCACGCATCGACGGCGGCACCGCCCGCAGCGACTCCTGCGCCGCCACCACGATGATCGGCATCACCAGCAGCGCCATCGTGAACGCCCCCGCCAGCACCGAACGCTCGAACTCCAGCGCCCGCACGAACAGCTGCAACCCAAGCAGCCCGTAGATGATCGACGGCACCCCCGCCAAATTCGAGATGTTCACCTGGATCATCCGCGAAAACCAGCTCCGCCTCGCGTACTCCTCCAGGTACACCGCCGCCCCAACCCCCAGCGGAAACGCCACCGCCGCCGTGATCGCCATCATGTACAGCGTCCCCGTCACCGCCGTGAAAATCCCCGCCCGGTCCGGACTCGACGACTGGAAATTGTGCAGGAACCCAGAATCCAGGAACAGGTAGAAGCACCACGCCCCAATCCCCAGCAGCGGAAAAATCAGCGACGGCGACCGCAGCCGCTCCGCACCCCGCCACGCCCACAGCACCAGCCCCCCCGGAATCAGGAACCCGAAGAAGGCAATCCGCGCAAACTGCCAGCCCGACGCCTCCCCCAGCAGCGCGAACACGTGCCGAGCACCCTCCAACTCGATGTAGTACGACGGATCCGCCCCAACCGGCGCCCCCTCGTACAGCGCGTACAGCACGTGCATGAACACCGCGATCGGCGCCGTCGACCCCGCCGCCAGCAGCTTCAACCCCCGCCCGCGCACCCCAGCCCGCGCAAACCCCAGCCGCGGCGCCAGGAACGGCAGCGCCATCGCCGCCGGCACCGCCCACGCCATCCACCCCATCCCCGCCGGCAGCCCGTCCGTCCCGCCCGACGTGAACGCCACCGCCCCCCCGTCCCGCACCACGTCGAACACCAGCGCACCCAGCAGCGCCAACCCGATCAAAATCGCCCCCACGCACCCGACCAGGAACGTCGACGACAACAGCCGCCGCGCCCTCACCCGCGCCCGGTACGCCCCCCTCGCCGGCCCAGTCGCCGCCGCCGCCGTCATTCGTACGCCTGCCGGAACCGGCTCGACACCCAAGCCGCCGCGATGTTCATCGCCAGCGTCATCGCGAACAGCGTCATCCCCACCGCGAACAGCACCTTGAACTCGATGCTCGTCGTCGGCGTGTCACCCAGGCTCAACTGCACGATCATCGCCGTCATCGTCTGCACCGCCTGCAGCGGATCCACCAAAAACTGCGGATTCCCCCCAGCCGCGATCGTCACGATCATCGTCTCCCCGACCGCCCGCGACATCGCCAGCACCACCGACGCCACCACCCCCGAAAACGCCGCCGGCAGCACCACCCGCAGCGCCGTCTCCATCCGCGTCGCCCCCAGCGCGTACGAACCCTCCCGCAACGACCGCGGCACCGCGTTCATCGCGTCCTCGCTCAGCGACGACACCATCGGCACGATCATGATCCCCATCACGATCCCCGCGCTCAGCGCGTTGAAGATCCCCACCTCCAGCCCCAGCCAGCCCGCCGCGTCCTGCACCACCGGACTCACCGCCAGCAGCGCGAAATACCCGAACACCACCGTCGGCACCCCCGCCAAAATCTCCAGCATCGGCTTCAGCGCCGCCCGAACCCGCGGCCGCGCGTACTCGCTCAGGAATATCGCCGCCATCAACCCGATCGGCACCGCGATCGCCAGCGCCACCACCGCCACCAGCATCGTCCCCCACACCAGCGCCCACACCCCGAACTTCTTCTCCGCGAACAGCGCCGACCACTCCGTCTCCCCGACGAAATCGAAGAACGGCACCTCCCGGAAAAACTCCACCGTCTCGAAAATCAGCACCAGCACGATCCCCAGCGTCACGAACGCCGAAGCCGCCGCCGTCAAGAACAGCGCCAAATGAACCGCCCGCCCCGCCGCCGTCTCCCGCCCGCTGCTCGGCCGACTCGGCTGCAGCCGCTCCCGCCACAACTCCGCCAGCAGCGAACGCGCCGAATCCCGTCCCTGGGGCGCCTCGCCGCTCACGCTCCGCCCTCGCTCCCCTGCTCCCCGACCCGCCGCAATCTGCGAGCCCCTACCGCTCCCCGAACGTCTCCGCCAGCGTCGCCCCCTCCCCAGCCGCCGCCACCGCCGACCCAGCCACCCGCGAAGCCACCCGCCTCAGCACCGCCTCGTACAACTCCCCCGGCAACTGCACGTACCCCACCTCCGGCGAATCCACCAGCCCCCGCCCCTCGTTCAAGTAGAAATCCACGAACGCCGCCACCTCCGCCCGATCCAGCGACGACGTCCTCACGTAGACGAACAGCGGCCGCGACAGCGGATTGTACGACCCGTCGTTGATCGACTCCTTCGACGGCAGCACCGCCTCCCCCGCCTCGTTCACCACCGCCACCGCCTTCAGCCGCTCCCGATTGTTCGCGTAGTAGCTGAACCCGAAGTACCCGATCCCCCCCCGCTCCGACGCCACCCCCTGCACCAGCACGTTGTCATCCTCCGAAAACGTCGTGTCATCCGAACGATGCGCCCCCCCATCCTCGTTCACCGTCTCCGTGAAATAGTCGAACGTCCCCGAATCCGACCCAGGCGCGTACAGCGAAATCTCCACATCCGGGAACCCCTCCCGCACATCCGCCCACGTCACCGCGTAATCCTCCGGACGGAAAATCCTGTGCAACTCCCCCACCGTCAACTGATCCACCCAGTCATTCTCCGGATTCACCACCACCGTCAGCCCGTCGAACGCCACCGGCAGCTCCACGAACTCGACCCCCGCCTCCGCGCACAACTCCACCTCCGCTTCCCGCACCGGCCGGCTCGCCCCAGAAATGTCCGTCTCCCCCGCGCAGAACCGCTTGAACCCCCCGCCCGTCCCCGACACCCCCACCGTCACCGCCACCCCGCCCTGCTCGAACCGGAACGCATCCGCCACCGCCTCCGTGATCGGAAACACCGTCGACGACCCGTCAATCTGAATCTCCCCCCTCAACCCCTCATCCGCACCAGCCGCCGCGCTGCTGGAATCCGACGCCCCGCCCGAACTCGCAGCCGCCACCCGCTCCTCCGCCTCCTGCTGCCCGCCCCCGCCGCAAGCCGCCAAGGCAACGCCCACCGCCAGCAGCAGCCCCAGCAGCCAAACCCGCCCCCGCATCAGTCCGCTCATGTCCAGCCTCCCTCTCGTTCCCGCTCCGTTCGCACGGCAGCCTACGAACGCCCCCCCAAGCCAGCGGTTAACAAGCGGGGAACGCCCCGTTAAAACCCAGTTAGCGCCCGCCCGCCGCCATCGGCACCGAAAATCCGAACGTCGAACCCTCCCCAACCTCGCTCTCCAACGACACCGCTCCCCCGTGCACCTCCGCAATATGCCGCACCACCGCCAGCCCCAAACCCGTCCCCCCCGAACGCGACCGCGCACCATCCACCCGGTAGAACCGCTGGAAAATCCGCGTCCGATCAGCCGGCTCCACCCCGATCCCCGTATCCCGCACCCGGAACCACAGCATCGGCGCACCGCTCCCGGGCTCCTCCCCAACCTCCGTGAACACCTCCACCGAACCCCCAGCCGGCGTGAACTTCACCGCATTGTGCAGCAAATTCAGCACCGCCCGTCGCGCCAACTCCGGATCCGCCGACACCCGCCCCCCATCGCACTCCGCCGACAACGACACCCCAGCCCGCTCCGCCTGCGTCCGAATCGCCGCCACCGCCCCATCCACCAGCTCCCCCGCCTCCACCTCCTCGATCTCCGGCTCCGTCAACCCAGACTCCAAACGCGCCAGCGCCAGCATCTCCTCCACCAACTGCCCCATCCGCTCCGTCTCCGCCTGAATGATCCCCCCGAACTTCGCCACATCCTCCCGCCGCTCCGCAATCTCCAGCGTCTCCGCCGCCGCCGCGATCGTCGCCAGCGGCGTCCGCAACTCGTGCGACGCGTTCACGAAAAAATCCCGCCGCGCCGCCTCCGCCTCATGCCGATCGCTCAAATCCCGCAGCGCCACCGCCAAGCGCCAGCCCCCCTCGCCCCCCAGCGGCGCAATCACCGCCTGGTAATGCCGCGAATCCTCCATCACGTTCAACGACACCGCCCCCGGCTCCGCCAGCGCCCGCTCCACCGCCGTGATCAACACCGGATCCGACACCGCATCGATCAGCGCCGCACCCTCCCGCGCTCCCTCCCCCAGCGCCGCCCGCGCCGCCGGATTCGCATACGCAATCCGCCTATCCCCGTCCACCGCCAGCACCACGTCCCCCGTAGCCGCCAACGCCCCCTCGAACTGCCCCCGCTCCGCGCGCGCCTGCGCCAGCGAATCCGACAACGCCGACACGCCCTCCGCCACCGTGCGGACCTCCGCCTCCGACGACTCGCCCCGCGGCGCTTCCAGCCCGGCAGAAGCCGCCACCGCCGCGATCAACCCCCGCTCCCGCCGCCGCTGCCGCGCCCGCATCCACATCCAGATCGCCCACAGAACCAAGCCGCCTGCCGCGCCTGCCACGGCGATCATCCAATCGTCCAGCGAATTCACCAGCACCAGCCCAGCCAGCCCCCACAAAACCCCCACCGTCAGAATCGCGGCCGTCGCATTGGCCAGCATCGTCAAAAGACTCCTCAGCGCTCGAAACGGTAGCCCACCCCGCGCACCGTGATCAGATGCCGCGGCTCCGCCCCCGGCTCCTCGATCTTGCTCCGCAGCCAGCGCACATGCACGTCCACCGTCCGCGTCCCCCCTCCGTACGAAATGTCCCACACGTCGTTCAGCAGCTGATCCCGCGTGAACGCCTTCCCCGCCCGCTGCGCCAAGTACGCCAGCACCTCGTACTCCTTCGGACGCAGCCCCACCTGCTCCCCGCCCCGGCTCAGCACCCGCCGGTCCAAGTCCAGCTCGAACCCCCCGAACGCAATCCGCCGCTCCCCGATCAACTCCGTCGGCAGCTGCTTCCGCCGCAAATGCGCCCGAACCCGCGCCTTCAACTCCGCCATGCTGAACGGCTTCACCACGTAGTCGTCCGCTCCCAAATCCAAACCCCGCACCCGGTCCGCCTCCCCCGCCCGCGCCGTCAGCAGCACCACCGGCGCAAGCGAATGCTCCCGAATCCCACGCAGCACCTCCGTCCCGTCCAACTTCGGCAGCATCACGTCCAGCAGCACCAAATCCGGCCGCAGCGCCCGCGCCAGCGACAACCCCTCCGCACCGTCCCCAGCCGTCCGCACCGTGTACCCCTCCGCCGCCAAGTTGAACCGCAGCGTCTCCGCCAAATGCCCCTCATCCTCCACGATCAACACCGTAGCCACAGCCCCGACTCCCTCTCCAAGCCAACTCCCGACGCCCCGAAGCCTACCCCAGCACTCTGCAACCCCCGCCACACTCCCTCCCCCGCCGCCGCCCCATCCCCGCAGAACACCCGTACCATCCCCCAATGACCATCGTCGCCTTCGAACACGACCCCAAAGCCGACGCCCGACGCCAACGCGCCCTCCACTCCCTCGAACAAGCCCAAGCCCGCCGCCGACAACCGCAAGCTCCCCAACAGCCCCAGCCCTCCTACCGCCGACCCCAAGAACCCCGCTACGACCCCTCCAACCCACTCAACCGCCGCTTCAAACTCCGCTACCTCCCGCCCCAGGACCTGCTCCCCCCGCAAGACCACCCCCGCGACAACATCACCCTCGCCGACACCCAAAAACTCGCCCACTCCATCCGCGCCCACGGCCTCCTCCAACCCGTCATCGCCCAACCACTGCCCGACGGACAACTCCGCCTCATCATCGGCGAACGCCGCCGACAAGCCGCCATCCACGCCAACCTCCGCGACATCCCCGTCCTCATCGCACCCAAGTCCACCCTCCACTCCGCACACCCCGCCGGCCCCATCCTCCTCTCCCTCGCCGAAAACGAACAGCGCCTCCCCCTCGACCCCGTCGAACGCGCCAACGCCTTCAAGCGCGCCGTCCGCCGAGGAATCCGCATCGCCCCCCTCGCACAACTCCTCGGCCTCCACCGCGACCGCCTCCACCAAGCCGTCCGCATCCTCAAATTCCCCCAGTACCTCCTCCAGCGCCTCCGCGACCGAACCATCAACGTCGAACAAGCCCGCCTCATCAACACCGACAACGAGCACCTCGCCCGCCACTCCCTCCAACTCGTCGAACAGAACGGCTACGACGCCGAACAACTCCGCCGCCACCTCGCCGACCAAACCTGGGGCAACGCCGCCAAAGACCGCGCCCTCCAGCGCCAGCGCCGCCACTTCCGCGAACACGCCCAAACCCTCGCCGACGCCATCAACCGACAACTCCGCAACGACTCCGCCCGCATCTGGGCCCGCCGCGCCACCCCCGACGGCGCCATCGTGATCGAATGCACCGACGCCGAACAAGCCCAAATCTACGCCCACCGCCTCAACGGCCAACCCGACCCCGAACCCGCCCCCCAACCCCAGCACCCCCCGCTCAGCCACGAACAACTCCGCAACCTCGACCGCATCATCGCCATCGTCGACCAAGCCCAACAAGAACTAGACGCCCGCCCCCCCGACCCCCAAAACCCCAGAACCCCCAAAGAACTCATCCAATCCTGGGACAGCCCGGACGACCACCGCCCCCGAACCCCCGATCCCGAACGTCTCCCTTCCCTCAACCCTCCCGGCAGCCGCAACCCCGGCCTCAAATCTCCGGCCGCCGCTGACCCCGGCAGCTCTGGCACCGACCGTCCCGCCAGCTCCCGGAACCAGCGCGGCCCCAACGACGACCCCCGCCCCCGCCGCCAGCGCCGCGCCCGCAAACAGCGCCAACCCCGCTCCCTCCAAGACCTCTTCCGCATGCAACAAGGCCGAACCCCCAAGCAAGAAGAAGACGACCCCTTCGCCGTCCACGACCTCATCGGCTTCGAAACCCTCAAACGCCTCGAAGCCGCCGGCAAACTCCAACCCTGCACCATCCCCCAACCCAAAAACTCCATCACCCAAACCCTCTCCCAACCCGCCCCCCAACCCCCCGCCCACCCCGACATCATCCCCCTCTACCCCCACCAAACCAACCAACCTCCCCTCCCCCGCCGCCCCCCGAACGACACCCCGAACCAAGACGCCAGCCCGGCCGCCGGCAGCCTCGCGCCCGCATCGCTATCCTTCCATTCCCGCGCAGCACGCGAGAACTGGAGCTCCACCATGCGATTCGGATTCTGGCCCGGCGCAGGCAACCCCTGGGCCGAAATCCTCACCGTCGCCCGACACGCCGAAGCCTCCGGCTGGGACCGCCTCTGGTTCGCCGACCACTTCATGCCCAACCAAGAAGACACCTCCGCCCCCGTCCACGAAAGCTGGGTCGCCCTCACCGCTCTCGCCGTCCGCGTCCCCAGAGTCCGCATCGGCCACCTCGTCTCCGGCAACACCTACCGCCACCCCGCCGTCGTCGCCAAAATGGCCGCCGAACTCGACATCGTCTCCGCCGGCCGCTTCACCCTCGGCCTCGGCGCAGCCTGGCAGGAAAACGAGCACCGCGCCTACGGCATCCCCTTCTTCACCCTCAAAGAACGCCTCGACCGCTTCGAAGAAGCCTGCCAACTCGTCACCGAACTCTTCCGCTACCAGAAAACCAACTTCGCCGGCCAGCACTACCAACTCGTCGACGCCCCCCTCGAACCCAAGCCCGTCCAAACCCCGCTCCCCCTCATGATCGGCGGCGGCGGCGAAAAACGCACCCTCCGCATCGCCGCAAAGTATGCCGACGAGTGGAACGTCTGGGGCACCCCCGAAGTCCTCGCCCACAAGAACAACGTCCTCGACGACCACTGCCAGGACATCGGCCGCGACCCCTCGGAAATCCAGCGCAGCGCCTGCACCCTCCTCATCCAAACCCAAGACCAAGCACGCCTCGACCAAGCCCGCGCCGCCGGACGCCCAGTCCTCGGCGGCTCCAAAGACGACATCCTCAACACCATCCAAGCCTATATCGACGCCGGCGTCGACGAACTCATCATCCCCGATTTCACCCTCGGCTCCAACGCCTTCGAACGCACCGAACAAGCCGACCAATTCATGGACCAAATCATCAAAGAATTCCGCTGATGCCCACCCCAAACGCCGCCAAGCCTCGCTTCAATGCCTACCTCCCCTCAACGCTGCAATTCCGGGTGCCGCCCGATCGACTGCTCGAACTGATCCAGCAAATCATCCATCGCCATGCCATCTACCTCCGCCACCCCCACTTCCCGGAAATGCTCCCTCCACGAGTGCCGGTACAATCCGATCCGCCCCCCATTCGGCGGATCCGTCACGTTGAATACATGCACCCGCTCGCAACCCTCTTCCGCTTCTATGTCGCCGCAATCCGGCTGGTAACTCCCCCCGTACGCCAGCGAAATCCCCTCCGGCACCGTCACCAACTGCCGGAACGCCCCCAGCCGGTACGTCCGCCCCCCCATCATCGCCTCGTCCAGCCCAACCTCCCGAATCACGTACACCTCGATCGACGCCTCCCCGATCGCCCCCTCCGCATCCCAAGCCATCGCCCGAATCTCCCGCACCCCCGATTCCACCACGATCGGCGCTTCCGGATCGAACAACTTCCCCAGCCGCGGATGCGCCTCCTCCAGCAGCTCGTACGACATCGCGCAAGGCACCTCCGCCACCCCCTTCGTCCCCTCGTACTCCTCCCCCTCGATCTCCAACCGATACGGCCCCAGCCCAGCCGTCAACGACCACCCCACCTCCACGACCGGCGCCCTCGAAACCGGCCAAACCCGCTCCCCCCCGTCCAGCACCCCCTCCGCATCCCAAGCCTCGCAATACGACGCCGCTTTCAGCGACAGCGTCAAATCATGCTCCCCTCCCACGGTCTCCTCCCGCGACCCCCTCAACGACCCAGCCGCGAACGCCACCCCGGCAGCCACCCCCGCAATCGCCAGAAACGCCAGCAATCGCGGCCAATTCAGATCCCGCAGCACCTCGCCCATCGCCCGCCTCGCGTCCAAACCCTCTCGCCCGGCAGTTTACCCCCAAAGCCCGCTCGCGCTAGCATCCCCCAATGCCCGACGACCCCTTCCTCCGACTCCGCCAAGGCTTCCTCCGCGACGCCGAAACCCTCCCCTGGCCCGAAATCTGGCTCCGCTCCGCCCGCGCCCGCGCCTCCCTCATCGCCGCCACCCTCGACCTCTCCGACGCCCAAGCCTCCTGGACTCCCCCAACGGGCCAAGGCGAAGAAGCCTGGTCCGCCTCCCAAGTCATCCGCCACCTCATCACCGCCACCCCCAACGTCGCCGCAATCATCGAATCCACCGCCAATGGCAGCACCACCCCGAAAGGCCCTCCCGGCGAAATCAACGCCGAAAACGCCCCCATCCGCGAACTCCGCGCCCGCCTCGTCTCTGTCTCCGAACACCTCCTCTCAGTTGGCCAACGCCTGCCCGAAGAGCCCGACGCCCGAACCACGGTCCCCCACGCCTTCTTCGGCGAACTCCCCTCCCGCGCCTGGATGCTCTTCCAAGCCTTCCACGACGGCATGCACGCCGACCAGCTCAACGCCCTCCGCGAAGCCCAAGGCCTCGAACGCGCCTAGCTCCGCAGGCCACGAAAGCGCGGAACGCGGGGGCGGTTGCGCCGGCGCCTGCTCAGCGCTTGCCCTGCGAGTAGTCCCCGAACGGCCCGTCGCGCCACGCCAGCGCCCCCTTCAGCCCCTCGTCGCGCATCCTGCGAGCCCACTCGTAGTGCTGCGACGTGAACGTCCCCACGGCATCCAAGTCCGTCGAAGAGCGCAGCGACGAGTAGATGCCCATGTTCTCGTAGAAGCGGTTGACGTGCACCTTCAGCTGCGCCAAGTGGTCCGCCGGCAGGTTCGCGATCCGCTCCGCCAGCGCCAGCGTCCGCTCCTCCAGCTCCTCCTTCGGCCACGCGTAGTTGATCAGGTCCAGCTCCTGCGCCCGCGTCGCCCGGATCGGATCCCCCGTGTAGAACAGCTCCTTCGCCTTCCGCATCGAAGTCAGCAGCGGCAAAATCGCCGACGTCCGGCTCCCCGCGAAGCGCAGCCCCGGATGCCCCAGCTGCGTGTCATCCGCCGCCGTCACCAAGTCCGCCATCATCGACAGCTCGAACCCCCCGGCGATCGCGTACCCGTGCAGCTGCGCGATCGTCACCTTCTGCATGTTCCAGAAGTAGAGCCAGATGTCCGTCACCCGCGCCATCCCCCCGCGGATCCCCATGATCAGCCGGTTCCCATCGTCGTCCGTCGTCCGGAACCCGCGGTGGATCGCGTCCGCCCCGTAGCCCCCCGCCGGCGTCAGGTCGTAGCCCGCCGAGAACGTCCGTCCCGCCCCCCGCAGGATCAGCACCCGCATCCCGTCATCCGTCTCCACGTACTCCAGCGCGTCCCGCAGGTCGTAGATCAGCTCCTGCGACAGCGCGTTCATCTTCTCCGGGCGGTTCAGCGTGATCCGTCCGACCCGCCCGTCCGTCCCCAATCGATCGATCACCACGTTCTCGAACTCCGGCATCGCCATCAAGCACCTCCTCAGGCTCCGCGCAGGATAGCGCCCCTCCCCTCACCACCCCCCATGGCTCACCACCTCCAACCCCAGCGCCTCCGCCGCCCTGAAATCCCGCCCATTGTGCGTCACCAACGGAGCCCCCAGCCACAGCGCCGTCGCGCCCACCCACGCATCGCCCGCCTTCGAGCGCCGTGCCGGTTCACCCCTCCCCCGCCGCGCCGCTTCGACCTGGATGCGGACATAGGCGTCGACGATCCCGGGCAGCAGATAGATCGGCGTGAACCGGCTCATCAGCTCTTCATATCGGCCGATCTCCCACCCTTGCAGTTCGAGGCCGACGCGCAATTCGGCGACAGACTGAAACGACAAGCCGACGCGCCGCCCCTCCCAAACGTGCCGGTAGCGCGCCGCGATCTCGATCGACTCCGGCTGATCGGACATCTCGTACGAGAAGATGTTCGTGTCGGCGATCAGCTCAATGCCGCTGAATTCCGCATCCGGCATCAGCGCATGCTCTCCACCAAGTCGTTGAACGCCTCGGCGTCGAAGTTCGGCATCTTCTCCTCCGGGCGGAGCAGGCTGAACGGCCGCGACTCGCGCTCGTCCCACACGATCCACTGCGGCGATCCGCATGCCGGCGCGGCGAACTCAACCCGACGGAGCCCCTCCGCCAGCTTGCTCGCGATCTGGCAACGCAGCCGTCCCGGCAGGTGCGGGGTGTCGCCGGCCGTGCGTTCGAGCTCCGTCATCACGCGCTGCAGCGGGTCTTCCGAGCGCCAGGCGCGCTCGCAGTCCTCGGGGCCTTGCAGGCGCAGCTGGGCGGTGCTCGATGGCGCGTCGAAGGAGACGATTTCGAGCTCGCACATCGTCTTCAGCGTGTGCAGCCTGCCGCAGCGCTTGCGGATCGCCCCCTCGAGCACATCGACGATGGCCAGCAGGCTGCGCACCGGGATGTGCACCTGCTCCGTGGCCGGCCCCTCGAACTTCAGCGTCAGCTCGCGTTCCATCGCCCGCTCCCCTGCCAGCCTATCCCGCTCAGGCGAGGCAGCGCAACGGCTCGCCGCCGTTGTATTCGAGCATCTCCCCGAACGCCTTGCCCGTATCGATCTCCGCACCCCTCGGCTCCCCCTTCAGTTCGCTGTAGGCGCGGTGCAGGTTGCCGACGATCCGCTCGCTGTCGTGCCATTCCGCGAAACGGCCCAAGTCCGCCTCCCGCGCGGCCTGCAGGGGCGGCGCTCCCGTCGCCTGCGCCTCCGCCGCCGTCGCCTGCACGAACCGCAGATAATCCGCCACCTCGTTGAATACTTCGGGGCCGCAGACCGGGCCGTGGCCGGGGATGATCGTCTCCGCGCCAAGCCCGCGCAGCCGTTCCAGGGCATCCAGCCAGCCCGCGATGCTGCCCATCAGCGCGAACGGAGTGCCTTGGTTGAATATGATGTCGCCCGCAATCAGCGTCCGGTGTTCGGGCAGCCAGATCACCACGTCGGTATTGGTGTGCGCCGGCGATACGTAGATCAGCCGCAGCTCCAGATCGCCCGCGTAGATCGCCAGCTCCTCGTCGAACGTGACATCCGGCGGAGTCGCATCGACATCGCCCCACTCGACGCCGGGGAACATCAGCTTGGCGCGGTCCGGCATCGCCGCCCGGTCGCGCAGCAACTCGGCCCGCGTGTTGCGGTGGCCGATGATTGTCGCGTCCGGCTTGAAGACGTGATTGCCGAACGTGTGATCCAAGTGCGCGTGCGTGTTGATCAGCGTCCGCACCGGCTGCTCCGAAATGCGCTCGATCGCCTCGCGGAATCCGCGCGTCCGCCGCTCCGTCGCGCAGGCGTCGACCGCGATCACGCCGTCCGCCGAGGTCATGAAGGCCGGATTGTTGAGGCACCACGAGCCATCGTGCTGCACGTAGGCGAAGACGCCGGGCGCGGCCTCCACCAGCTCCGGATCCGGCAGCTGGTCGCGCGACGTGATGATCTCGGTGGACATGGCGGCTCCTGACCCGCGCGCGGCGCGCAATCCCGCGCAGGCTAGCGGCTATCATCCGCTGCCATGAACGACGCCGACGGCGCTGTCGCCGACCCTCCGCTCGCGCTGGAAGGGGTGCGCATCATCGAGGACGGCGGCGGCATCGCCGCCTCCTACGCCGGCAAGCTGCTCGCCGATCTCGGCGCCGACGTGATCAAGATCGAGCCTCCCGAGGGCGACGACATCCGCCGTCGCGGGCCGTTCCCGCGCGACCTCCCGCACCGCGAGCGCGGCGGCCTGCACCTCTTCCTCGACACCAACAAGCGGAGCATCGTGCTCGATCTCGAAACCGCGGCGGCGCGGCGGCTCTTCCGCGGGCTCACCGCATCCAGCGACGCCGTGATCACCTCCCGCCCCATCGCCGACCAGCGACGCCTCGGCTTGACTTGGGACGACCTCGCGCGCGCCAACCCGGAGCTCGCGCAGGTCTCGATCACGATGTGGGGCATCGGCACCCGCCGCGAAGGCTGGCAGGCCGCCTCGCTCACCGCTTCGCTCGCCTCCGGCATCTCCTACCGCATCGGCGACCCCGACCGCTCGCCGCTCGGCCTGCCCTACAACGCGCCCGAATTCCAAGGCGGCATCCACGGCGCGATCGCCGCCCTGCTCGGCCGCCGCGCCGCCCGCAACGGCGCAGGCGGGCAGCATGTCTGGGTCAGCATCGTCGATATCGTCAGCTCCGTGATGGCCGGCGCGGGCGTCGCCGCGTATCTGTTCGCCGGCCAGAACCGTTCCCGCGCCGGCGTGCGCATGAATTCGTTCTATCCGTACCAAGTCGCGCCCGCCAAGGATGGATTCTTCGAGGTCATCACCTTGGTCGATGATCAGTGGAACCGCTTCATGGAGCTGCTGGGCGATCCCGATTGGCAGCACGACGAGCGCCTCAAGAACCGCTGGACCGCCTTCCAATGGGCCGACGAAATCGACGCGCTCTGGCATCCGTGGATGAAAGAACGAACCAAGCAGGAACTCTGGGAGCAGTTCGCCGCCAACCGGATTAGCTTCCAGCCCGTCCATACCATCGCCGAAGTCGCCGAGTCCGACCAGCTGGCGCAACGCGACTTCTGGCGCGAAATCCAAACCGCGGACGGGGAACAAACCATCCCCGGCGCGCCCTACAAGCTCGGCCGGACCCCGTGGCGCATCCGCCGCCCGCCGCCGCTGCTCGGCGCGGATACGGCCGAGGTACTCTCGGAGCTCGCCGCCCCGGCGGCACCCGCCGCCATCCGGCGAGCCGGTATCGGTTAGGAGAATCGACATGCCCAGCGAATTCAACCTGCATGACTTCGTCGAAGAATCGAACCGGATCGAGGGCATCTTCCGCGTCACCGAGGCGGAGATCGAGGCCCACGAGCTGTTCCTCGACCAACGCGACATCACCGTCGGCGACATGCAGCAGTTCGTCTGGACCTGCGCCAACGCCGAGCTCCGCGAACACCCCGGCATGAACGTCTTCGTCGGCAACCACACGCCGCCGCAAGGCGGCCCCAAAATCCGCACCGACCTTGCAGACCTGCTCAATCACGCCAACACCCACCCGATCGACCTCTGGCAGACCCACATCCGCTACGAAACCCTGCATCCCTTCATGGACGGCAACGGCCGCAGCGGCCGCGTCCTCTGGCTCTGGATGTTCCTCCAACACGGCCGCGAGCCGCAGCTCCCGTTCCTCCATCATTTCTATTACCAGACACTGGATCAGGTGCAACGCGATGAGAGGCAGGTTACTTGGGCCACGCGATAGCGGTTGCATCCAATAGCCAGATAGACAATTTCAGCGCGTCTCATGTCGCAGCGGCGAATTCTCTGTTCCATCTATATCATTAGTGTTTCATCACGCCCCATCACATTAAAACAGATTGACTATGTTGGATTAATGCGTGCCTTGAACGGCCGACGTTGTTTGATCAGCGTTGGCCACTGATGGTTATCTGGAAGAAGCCAATCCAGTAAATATACCATGATGATCGCTTCCATCTTTCGGGCAAGAGGGAACAATTCTGCGTCGCCAGCTTCAAATTCAGGCCGACGCTCGCTGCCATGTGTATATCGATTGCGGGTGTGAACAATTTGATCGATGAGATCAAGTCGCGCAGCCTGATCACCGAACAAACTTGGATAGGATGCTAGGCAATCATTAAGACGAACGCGGAAAGCCTTGTCTTGCTCTTTCGTTTTAGTTCGATGCAGGGCATCAAACGCTTGGGTGAGCAATAGAAACTTAATATTAAGTCTATAATCTTCACTGTGAACGGCATCCAAGAATTGAACAATGGCTTCAGGTGCGGTCGTATAAACCTGAAGCCATTGCTCGAGCATCTGGCTGAAATTTGAGACTATCTCCGACTCGAACAGCAGAACATCATGGAGATTGCGTTTGCGTTCGCGATAATTATATTGAAAGGGCGTCAATAGCAATTCGCATCGATTGTGCTGCAAATCTCGCATCCACACAGAAGGGCGAAGAGCTAGCTGCTCAATGGTGCAGAGAAGGTGCGATTCAGTGATCGGGGAATCTAGTAGAAATATGAAGAATGCCTTTATCGCATGGATTCGTTGGAGTGCACAATCAATATCGAGCCCATGTGCTGCTGCTAATGTTACAGCTGGTGTGCACCGGATGCTGAATCGATCGTCGCTGGCTCCGCCTCCTTGCGGCTCATATCTATAATCTATCGTCAGATGCTCATTGCGCTGCACTTGCGCACGGATCGATTCCGGAAGAGTAACAGTAAATCCATATTCGTTTCTAGGGCGGTGCTCATCAGGACGAACCCACGGGATTCCTCGCCATAATGAAAGCTCTGGAACGGGAAGGGTAAAGTTCTTTAATCGAAGACTGGTATGGCAGTTTGCGGCGACACGTGTAACGGCACCGTCGCCACAGAGCATCTCAGCGACAATAATTTGATCTAGACCGAATGATAGAGTGTGCGATCCGGTCACGCAACGGAAGATGGTGATAGCGCCAAGGCCCGAGATCTCACCCGACACAGATCGCTCAACAGGATCGCCGGGAAGAGGGATAAACCACGGAGGTCGTGCATCATAATGGGGCGAGAACAGGGTAAGCGACAGCTTACCCGTTGGCGCGACTTTGAGCTGTCCTGGCACAGCGTGGCGGTGGCGTGATTGGGATGTTGGCCAAAACAGCCCATAGTACGATGATTCAGTCATCGGTTAACCTCACTTAGGCGATTGGGATTGAGTGTGGTTTGCTGGTAGACTGAGACGCTCGTTTTCATAATCTTAACTCTTTGATCAGCTTGATAGGCTTGGCCATAGAGTTTTAGTGCGTACTCATAGGCTTCCGGTAGGTCAACGAGCTCCTCAATTGATTCGACGCAGAGCTCGCCTGCGGCTGCGATCTCGCGCTGGTATTCAACGAGATTCACGGAACGGGTGCTCTTGCGGAGATTGTGTGATGGGCACATTGGCGCACGATTCATGATCTGATGGGAGCCGCCTTCCGAGCGGGGGAGGATGTGATCCAAGTGGAAGTTGCGCGTGGTCTTGATGATCGTGCCGTCCGGCAGGCGGTTGGCGAAACCGCAGCACCACGCTTTGTAGCCGGAGAACTCCAGCAGTTTTTCCTTCATCTCTTCTTCGGGGATGATGCTTGAGGGGACCTTGAATTTACGCTCGTGCGGTTCGCGTTTCTCGGGCTGCTGCTCTTGGGCTTGCGAGGTGCGAGCGGGCAGATTTCCGGGACCGTGCACCGTCACGACTGGCTCGTCGCCCCATACTGCTTGGCCGGAGACTTCGTCGCTGCACCTCAACAGCGCCAGCTTCGGCTTGCTGAATTGCCGCTTGAACACCGTCCATGCTCTTGGGTTCAGGTCGCAGGCTACCCATCTGCGGTCCAAGCGCTCCGCGGCAATCGCGGAGGATGCGCAGCCGGCGAAGCAGTCAAGCACGACATCGCCCTCGTTCGTGCTGGCGCTGATGATGCGTTCGGCGAGGGCGATCGGCTTCTGGGTGCGGTAGCCCGTGCGCTCCGGCGCATTCGTTGCAGTTCCGAATGACGGAATGTCATCCCACCACGACGGGATCGGCCGTCCGCGCTGTTGATCGAGATAGGTTCGGCGCCCGCCCTGCGCGATCTTATATTGCCTGCCCTCTTCATCCGTTTCCGAGTAGGTCGCCAAGGTCTCCGGCGACATCGGGCCGTATTGATGATTGAACGAGCCCGCATTCGCCTTGCGGTAGTAGAAAATCGTGTCGTGCTTGCGGTGGAAGCCGCGCTTCGGCGGGCGGCCGGCGGGGGCATAGCACCAGATGATCTCATTCTGCATTTGGTCTTTGCCGAACACGCTGTCGAGCAGCTGGCGCAGGTAGCCATTGGCCGTGTGGTCGCAGTGCAGGAACAGGCTGCCGGTGGGCTTGAGCACGCGGTGGATCTCGATTAGTCGAACCGCCATGTAGCAGAGGTACGCCGCGATGTGATCGTCGTGGATGAGTCGCGTCGTCTCGATCAAATCGCTCGTCGGCGCGTGGTTCTCGGCCAAGTCCTTGATCCAATCCTCATGGATATCCTGTTCCCACGACCAGACATCCTTGAAGCCGGCGGCCGTCGTCGCGGGCCAGGCGATGCCGGCGTCGCTTGCGTCGTTCTCGTCGTGGATTCCCCAACCTCGGAGCAGGCGCAGCTCTACTTCGCGCTCGTGGTCGGACAGATCGGGTTTGAGCTGATCGCCCTCGAACGTGTCGCCCTTCGAGAACGGCGGATCGATGCAGGCCAAGTCGATGCACTCGTCATTCAAGCGCCGCAGGAATTCCAGATTGTCGGCCACATAAACACCGCGGTTGACCGCGTTGAAATCGGCCATGGCCGGCTCCGTTACCCCGTCGCGCCAGCATCGGCAGATTGCGCGAGCTCGGCAACCAGCGAGCGCCACGCAATTGCGTGCGCGACCAGCGACTCGATGTCCACCGCCTGCTCGAAGACATCGTTGGGGCTGTGGAAGTAGGGGTGGCCGCCCAAGAGGCTGATGTAGCGGCCGCCGCGCTCGGCGATGTTGCGGGCTTCGCCGTAGCCGGAGAAGCCGACGGCCATCGGGTCCCGATCTATGCCGTGTTCGGCCAGCGCTTGCTTGGCCAGCGCCATCAGCTCTTCGTCGGCAGCGCCGATGCGGCCGATGCCGCGCTTGGCGCCGATGCTCGCGCCCAGGTGGATCCAGACGTGCGCGTCCTGCGCCGGCACGCCGGGCGGGCCGTCTAGCCAGGCGTCGAGGCCGTAGTGGTGGAGTTCGTGGCCGCTGCTGGCGATCAGGCTCAGGGTCCGCTCGCCGGGCTGCTTTGCGATTGCCTCGGCGACGGCGAGCCAGACGGCGAGGCCGCCGCCGCGCTCGGCCGCGCAGGTGTACCAGCCGCTCTTGGGCGTCATCAGCACCACCGGCGCGAGCGACGGGTTCGCCCCGGCGATCTCCGCGGCGACGTTGAGCGCCGTGCCCGGCCGCCGCTCGGCGTCGATCACGAGCGTCGCTTCGCCGGCCAAGCCTTCGCCGATGTCCTTGGGGGCGACTTGCAGGACGGGCAGGGGGAGCGGGTCGTCGGGGCGCTCGGCGTTGCGCAGGACGGGATCGCCGTGTTCGTCGCCCATGACCATCAGCACGCCGATTGCGCCGGCCGCGGCCAGCGATTCCAGCGTTTCGTAGACCGCGGGGGTCAGCCGCCGCGTGTCGGCGTCCGGCAGCTCCCAGACCGCGATTGCCGGGCCCGGGCCGGCGAGCACTCCGTCGGGCGCGGCGATCAGCGGGGCGGAGACGCCCTCGCGTCCAGTCGTCCCGCAGTCGTAGAGCGGGACGCCGGGGACGGCGCGGTCGCCGATCCGCAGTTCGGCGCGGCGGATGTGCAGCTGCGGGAAATCGAACTGCTCGACCCGGCCTTCGATGCCGATGGCGGCCAGTTCTTCCACCAGCCAGTGCGCGGCCGCGTCGTCGGCGCCCCAGCCGGTGCGGTGGATGCCGAGCCGCTCGTAGGCGCGGATGCGCCGTTCGGCCTCGCGCGCGAGCGTCGCGCCGTCGGCCGCCATCAGTCAGCCACCGCGACCGCTTCGGCCGCTTCCCGCTCGGCGGCGGCGGACGATTGCCGCGCCGCTTCGGCGTCGCGCTTGGCCACTTCGGCGCGCACGAGCGGGATCAGCTCCTCGCCGTAGTCGCGGGCGTCGGGCAGCGGGTTGAAGCCGCGGATGAGGATCGTCGAGACGCCCAGGTCGATGTACTTGAGCAGCGAGTCGGCGACCTGCTCGGGGGTGCCGACCAGCGCGGTGGTGTTGCCGGTCGCGCCGGTGGCGGCGGCGATCGGCATCCAGAGGCGCTCGTCGTGCAGCTCGCCCTGGGCGGCGAATTCGAGCAGGCGCTGCGAGCCGCGGGACTCCGAGCGGGAGCCGAGCGGGCCGGCGCGCAGGTCCTTGACCGTCTTCAGGTAGCGCTCGGCCTTCTCCCAGGCCGCGGCCTCGGTGGGCGCGATGATCGGGCGGAAGGAGACGCTGAAGCGGGGCTCGCGCCCGTATTCCGCGGCCAGCGCGCGCACGTCGGCGATGGTGGCCGCGATCGAGGCGCGCGGCTCGCCCCACATCATGTAGACGTCGCAGTGCTTGACGCCGATCCGGAAGGCGATCTCGGAGGCGCCGCCGAAGAAGATCGGGATGCCGCCGGGCTGCACGGGCGCGACGTCGGAGTTGGACGCCTCGAAGTCGTAGAACTCGCCGTGGAAGTCGAACGGGGTCTCGCCGCGCAGCACGCGCCGCATCACGTCGAGGTACTCGCCGGTGCGGCGGTAGCGGGCGTCGTGGTCGCGGTAGTCGCCGTCGCGGCGCTGTTCGGGGTCGCTGCCGCCGGAGATGATGTGGACGGAGATGCGGCCGCCGGTGAAGTAGTCGAGCGTGGCGAACTTGCGGGCGGCGAGGGTCGGCGCGACGAAGCCGGGCCGGTGGGCGATCAGGAACTTGATCCGCTCCGAGCAGGCGGCGGCGGCCTGCGCCACGTGCAGCCCGTCGGCCGCGGCCGAGGTGTAGCCGACCAGCACCTGGTCGAAGTCCGACTCCTCGTGGGCGCGGGTGAACTCGCAGAGGTAGTCGCGGTCGACGCCGCCTCCGATGATGCTCGTCGCCGCATCCCGCTCCGACGGCTTGACCCCGATCATCCCGATGAACTCGACAGGCATGGCGACACCTCCTCAGCGCAGACCCGCAGGATAGCGCCTCCCGATCAGGTCTTCCAGCGGTCGAACTCCGGCGGCAGAATCTCCATCAATGACTAACGGTTCACCCCACCATCTCCCGCAACCAGTTCGCAACCGTCGTCTGGGTCCGGGCCGCCACACTCCGGCTCACCCCCCATCTCGCGACCAAGAGATCCCAACCAACTGCATCCTCCAACTGCAACGAAAGCCTGACATCATATACTCGTGCTGAGCTCAATAGACGAGCTGCGAGCCATGAATTAAAATCAGCTTCTTCTAAGTTTTCAGGGAATCTTAGTCTTTCCAACTCTCGTTCCGCGAGTCTTCGTTCATCTGCCGATATGATTTCACCACTTCGTCTACTGTATGCCAGCCACACATGATATGGTTCTCTTGTCGTTGGCAGCCAAGTATCCATCGCCATTGCTTCTTGCAATAACTCATTATCCAGCTGATTCGTCTGTTGTATCTTTTGCCAAAGCTTGGCTTCATTCTCATTTATTGCAATCGATTCGGCAATTATCTCATCTTCGAACCTTTGCGCATCAAAAGACTGACTCGGTGAATGGAGAATCTCGATGTTTGGTGAAAGCGATATGCCTAATCCATTCTGCGTTACATTTGCCGAGCCAATAAATACAGCATCACTGAATCGGAAATATTTTGCATGTAGGCGCTGATGTAGCCGGAACGTACCGCCATGGTCTATCACTTGCCTGAAACAGGTAATATCAGATACGCCACGACGTACATCTTCCACGGTCCATCTAGAGACACAAAGCAATGTCGCGGCAGGAGGTAATTTTTCAAGGAGAGGTTTCAGTGCGTCTTCTTTTATATACGGTGCCACAATTACTGCCGCGTCGGCAGATGCTGCATGTTCACTCAGAATATCAACAGCACGCATCTATAAGTCTCCTGCACTGAGCTCTGTCACCAGTTGCGCCAATATTCTTTCCACTTGCTTGCCCCACTCTATAGCGATGTTTTGCAATTCACGGCGATCGTCGGTTCGTTCGATATGATCTTCCATGCGGGCCCATGCCAAAATCAGTGTTAGAATAGCCACGGCTGACTGGTGGGCCATTTGATTATCTTCTCGTTGCTCGAGAAATTGGATGAACTTATGAATCGGGTGATGCACATTGAGGACTACGACCAAGATACCTTCACTTCGCTCAACCATGAATATCTGAGATCCGCTCAGTTCGGCGGATCGGAACCGAAACCAAATATTCTCTTCCACATGCTCACGAGCACTATCCTCGGGGTCAGCAACTCCACGATCCTGCAGGAAACTTGCGAACCGTGCTATGCGCACTTCTGGACTCGTCTGTTCTCGCATTCTGTCAGTCTGTGTAAGTGTGGCTCCTGATTCTAGTTGATCGGCTACGGCGAGCGAGGCCCGACGTTCTGCCTCTTTCTCTGGCGATATAGTCTTAGATCTTTGCAAAGCTGCACGCCTCTGCCCAAACATTTGATTGATTTCTCCACGCATTGCACGAATAGTGCTTCTGATATCTTCAACGATCTCATAGAGTTGATGATCTTCCTTGAGTTGTTCCCTCAACACATAATCTGCATCATCACTCCTTGCCATCTCTTCCGCCAAATCGGAAAACGCTGATGCCATCTGCTTATTGTGATCAACTCCGAACAGATCGTCACATCCTGAATCGAACCTGACCTCGCAACCCCACCATCGATGCTGAGGTTCATCGCGTCGTGCCCCCGCGCCGACGAACGAGCGATCAAGTAACAGCTCTCGCTCCTCTCGAACAATGGAGACGCCCGCATTCTCCATGGCATCTTTACCATGTGGCCGCCGTCCAGGCTGTGTCGGATCATTACCGATTGCTTCTCGTTTCACCATTGAGTATCGAACTTCTACATGCTCCATTCGGCCATCGACATCTACAGTGTAGCGCATAGATTCACCATATGGCTTAAACATCGGCTCGTGATCCCAAGGTGGCGCTGTGGCAGTATCCTCCATCAAAAACAATGGATCGTTTGGGCGAAGTGATCTGTCGGTCTCTGGTCGAACAACTCCGTCTCTAATCGCACGGGCGTGTATCGTCAGTCGGCCATCGCTAATCCGGTGTCGGTGGATTCGGCCAATTTCACGCTCAAGGCGTCCAAAGATGGTTTCTGGTCGCGCCTTGATGCGATCTATGTCACTCCACAGCACCACCGTGCCACTATTACTCCGCAAGCCTTGGCTTGTCACGAATCGGCGCACTCTCTCATCCAAGGGGTGACGCTCTGCAGGCGCTATGGAACTGACTTCACCTCGCTCAATAGCACCAATATCCAAAAAACAATGCCACGGCTGTTCTGTCGGCTCTTGCCATGTCCAAATATCAACGCGAAGGCATTGTGACGCCGATGCTGTCGGCAACCCGACGCCGTATTTTCCAATGCGGTGGATCCGTCCGTCGTCTGATCTTCCACCGAACCGGAGCGCCTGCTGGAGCGTGCGCGGATCCATGCCGAGGCCATCGTCAACCACTGCGAGTTGGCCCACTCGCCATACATCATTCACGTTGCCTTGTCGCTGCTCTTCGAATAGCAGCAGCTCAACACGCCGCGCACGCGCATCAACAGAGTTGTCAATGAGTTCAGCGATCGCGTTAGATTCTCTCCGGTATCTACTGTCGCGCATCGCACGCATCGCCACTTGTGGGTCAAACAGTGGCTCATTAAGTTTCAGTTGTTCTGCTCGGTCTGCCATAGTTCTTCCCAATGCTCGAACTCGTGGATGACCGAATCGAAAGCGACGTGGCTTGGACCGATCAGTGAATAGATTGTGCAGTCTCTATTTCCTCCTGAGCGAGGACCACGCATTGCGCGTCCTACCATCTGCGAATATAGTACTAAAGAATTAGTCGGGCGAGCAACGATGACGCAGCTTGTCTGTGGGGCGTCAAAGCCAGTTGTGAGTACTCCAAAATTTATCAGCGCCATCGGAATCCGAGAGTCGCTGCGGAAACGATCTATAGTATCTATGCGGTCCTCAGTTGGCGTTTCGCCAGTAATAGCATCAGCATTTAGCGACTCCGATTTGAGTGTCTCGGCAACGTTGATCGCGCAAGACACAGAGGGACAGAATGCAATCACCCGCCGGTGCCGTGATAGTGCGTCACGTGTGACCGATGCAACCGCCGCTCTCCAAGCCTCGTCTCGCCCCAGTGAACGGAGACCATCGGTGCGGTACTCGGCATCTACTGATGGTTCATCAAGATCGATCGATGAATCAACTTGCATGATGTGAAAATCTGGTTCCGCAAGATACTGATTCCGAATAAGATACGTGAGCGCGTTCTCGTGACCACGTGGATTGATTGCGACTTTCCTATGATGAAACATATCGGCTAGACGCTCGTCTTCTTCCTTGACTTCATAGGTGCGACCGGGCGTAGCCGTAAGACCGATCAGTGGCGGACTGTATGTCGCAAGTTGCTCCGTTATCAACGAATAGGTAGGAGCGATCGCTTGATGCGCTTCATCAAAGAATATACCAGCAACGTTCTGGGCGAGGGGAGCAAGTAGACCTTGCTTACGGCTAGCGGCAGCCCTCAATTTGGGAAGCCCGGCAACGAGAAACCCTTCGGAGATATCTTCCAGTGGCGCGACATCGGAACCCCAGAACCGATGGAGGGCAATACCGCGATTACCGATGCTTCGCCACGCTTCCAGCAGCGAATCGGCCGCCTGTTCGCAGAGCTCTTCAGATGATGCGAGCCAGACAACGACCTTTCCCTCAGCTGGCCACTGATTCAGGATCGTCGCAGCGGCATGGCAAGCCATTCGAGTTTTCCCTGCTCCGGTCGGCATGTGGGCAACGGCGCGTCCGCCCCTCCCTGATGTCCGGGATGGCAAGACTGCGACCAGCAGGTCATGCAGAACCTGTCGTTGATAATCGTGAAGAGGGAGGGCTGTCTCCACGAATGTGGTCCTGTCAGACACCGCACATGCCTTCGCACTCTGAGACGAACTCGTCAAGGTCGATGGCAGGGCCCTGCGAGCCTTCCACGGTCGCCGTGTCCAGCGGGCGCCGGGAAGCGTGGAGATACGGGCGTCCATCGATGACTCGGCGCACCGCGTGACGACTCCTGCCTTGGCGCAGCGAGCGGTCGAACGCCACGGCTTCCGCGTAGCTCTCGGGCTCCTCGTCCCGGAGCTCGGCCCAATGCGCGTCGGACCGGAAGGGGCAGATGACGCAGGCGGAGCGGGGGAGGTGGCGGTCCGGGTAGTGGGCATGGAACCAGTCTAGACAATCTTGGCGGGACATGTCCAGGTCGATCAGCGGCCAGCGATGGTCGATCCAGTGCTCGCGGCTGGGCTTCATGCGGAGCACCTCGTCGGTCGAGATGCCGAGCCACATCTCAACCCGCGTATCGGGGGGGAACGGGCGGCCTCGAACGCCGCCCGCCCATTCACGGACCGCCTTGGTGATCGGCGCGACCTTGTAGTGGTTCGTGCACTGGCGGCGGAGCATCCCCTTCTTGCCGTCGGGGTTGACCGTGAAGAGGGGCACATCCACGAACCGGTAGCCCTGCGGCGTCCGGGCGCGCGGCAGGTTCTCGCGCAGGTCACCCGCCCTCACAATCTCGACAGGGAACGCGAGCTCCTCGGTCAGCCAGTCCAAATGGCGGTAGACGTACTGCGGTTCCCAGCCGGTGTCGGCGAAAATCGCGACGTCCGGTGTCGGATAGCCGCGCTTTCGGAGCCGGCTGTCACCCCGTGAGAGCAGGAGGGCGAGCACGGTGCTCTGCACGCCCGCTCCCAAGCTCAGTGCCCGATAGGTGCTCTTTACGGCCATCTTGCCTCCTCTGGGCGTCACACTAGCACACTTGTACCAGAGCGTCTAGCGGCCTTGCCAGTTGGGGGGGCGCTTTTGCATGAAGGCTTGGCGGCCTTCTTTGTAGTCCTCGCTGGCGAAGCAGGCGGCGGCCAGGCGTTCCGCGCCTTCGAGGTCGGGTTCGGGCTTGTGGTATTGGGCGATGGCGTAGCGGAGGGCCTTGAGGGTGAGGGGGGCGTTGTCGGCGATGGTGGCGGCGAGGTCCTTGACTTCGGCTTCGAGGTCCTGGGCGGGGACGACGCGGTTGACGAGGCCCCAGCGCTGGGCGTCTTCGGCGTTGAAGCGCTTGGCGGTGATCAGGATTTCCTCGGTGGCGGGTCGGCCGATCAGGTCGATCAGGGACTTGACGCCGCCGTAGCCGTAGCCGAGGCCGAGGCGGGCGGCGGGGATGCCGAAGCGGGAGTCGTCGGAGGCGATGCGGAGGTCGGCGCGGAGTGCGGTGAGCAGTCCGCCGCCCATGCACCAGCCGCGGATCATGCCGATGATCGGCTTGTCGAGGTCGGTGTAGGCATGGCTGGCGTCGGCGGAGATTTTGTCGAACTTGGCGATGGTTTCGGGGTCGCTGCGGCGCGATTCGAACTCGGAGATGTCGGCGCCGCTGATGAACGCCTTGTCGCCTGCGCCGCGCATGACCACGACGCGGACGCTGTCGTCGTCGCGGAATGCGCCGAGGATGGTCGGCACGACGCGCTGCATTTCGAGGCTGAGCGCGTTGTGGCGGGCGGGGTTGTTGAACACCATCCAGCCGATGCCGTCTTCGGACCAGGCCTGCATCTTGTCGGTGTCGAGGGTGATTTCGTTTTTCATCGGGTGCTCCTGTTCCGGTCAGACGATGCCGCGCTCATGGAGGTCGGCGATCTGCGCTTGGTCGTATCCGAGCC
Source organism: Dehalococcoidia bacterium (assembly GCA_965205165.1). GTDB lineage: Bacteria > Chloroflexota > Dehalococcoidia > Bin125 > Bin125 > CBDESM01. Next base: position 1,714,025 of record OZ242037.1, on the reverse strand, counting down.
CGGCGAGCACATCGTCGGTATGCTCGCCGAGTTGGGGGCATGGCAGCCGCATGCTTGCGGGTTGCGGGGTTGCGGTGAGGTTGATCGGCTGGCCGACGATGGTCACTTCGCCGCGCTCGTGGTGGGGCGCGGGGCGGGCTTGGCCGAGGTGCCGCACCTGTTCGTCGGCGAAGGTCTGCTCGACGTCGTAGATCGGGCCGCAGGGGACGCCGGCTTCGTTGAGTATGTCGATCCATTCGGCGCTGGTCTTGGCGCGGGTTTTTGAATTGATCGCCGCGTTGAGCGCGTCTCGGTTGTCGCTGCGCTGGACGGTGGTGGCGTAGTCCGGGTGGTCAATCAGTTCGGGCGAGCCGATGGCTTGGCACATGCGCTCGTAGAGCAGGCCGCCGGCGGCGGCGATGTTGATGTGGCCGTCGCTGGTTTCGTAGACGCCGGTCGGCATCAGGGTGGGATGGTCGTTGCCGGCTTGGCCGGGCACTTCAGCATCGATCAGCCAGCGTGTTGCTTGCAGATCCATCATCGCGATCTGCGCTTCGAGCAGGGATGTGTGCACCCACTGGCCCTTGCCGGTGCGCCCGCGGTCGATCAGCGCGATCAGTATGGCCTGGGCGAGGAAGTTACCGGCGCAGAGGTCGGCGATCGGTATGCCGACGCGGACGGGTCCGCCGCCGGGCAGTCCGGTGACGGACATGAGGCCGCCGAGGCCCTGCGCGATCTGGTCGACGCCGGGCCGTCGCTCGTAGGGCCCGTCTTGGCCGAAGCCGGAGATCGAGCCGTAGATGATGCGGGGGTTGACGGCGCTGACGGCTTCGTAGTCGATGCCGAGGCGGCGCTTGACGTCGGGCCGGTAGTTTTCGACGACGACATCGGCGCGTTCGGCGAGGCGCATGAAGATGTCGCGGGCTTCGGGCTCCTTGAGGTTGAGGCCGAGCGAGCGCTTGTTGCGGTGGAGGTTGAGGAAGTCGCTGGATTCGCGGTCGCCGGTGATGCCGTCGGCCGCGCCCTTGGCGGCGGGCTGCTCGATTTTGAGCACGTCTGCGCCCCAGTCGCCGAGCTGGCGCGTGGCGGTGGGCCCGGCGCGTGCGCGGGTGAGGTCGAGGACGAACAGGTCTTCGAGGGGGAGGCGGTCAGTCATCGTCTGCTCGATTCTCGTCGTAGCGCGCGACGGTCTCGCACAGCTCATCATGGTATCGGTACAGCTCGTTGAGCGACCTGATGGGGTACTTGGTCTCGTTCTTCTCGGCGTCGAACAGCCCGATGACCTTCTTGCGCTTGCCGAACCGCAATCGGACCAGCGGCTTGCGGTTGTTGTCGTCGAGGAGGATGGCGCAGTAGGCCTTGTTGTCGCGCATCACCACGCGATCGGCGCTGATTGTGTCTGCCAAGATCGCCCGAATCAGGTCGAGGGCCTCCATCTCCTCCACAGTCGTGACGATGCCGTCGCCTTCGTCGTCCGGGTCCAGATCGTCCTCGTCGGCTCCGCCGATCTCTTCCTCTAGATCAGCGTCGGCGGCCGAGTCGGCCTTCTGGAATTCAGCGGCGCGCTTTACGAGCTCATTCACGCGATCGTTGATCAGAGAGCGGAAGGCATTCTTCGTTCTCTCGGCGAACTCGGCACGGACCGACTCTGTGAGCCTGCCGTTGTACACCTGCCCGGCCAGCCACCGAACCAGATCTTCGTCGGGCTCCGTCAACTGCCGTGCAAGCACTGCTTGCATGCCGTTGAGATACGAGAGCTCGCGTGCGGCCTCGACCATCCCGTCCAGATCGAGGCGATCGTGCGTGATTCGGTGAAGCTCCTTGACCGCGTCCGTATCTAGTTGGCGGAGGTCCAAGGCGAGGAACGGCTCATCGTCCATCACATTCGGCTCGGTAAGGTCCGTGAAGAACCGGTACACGATGCCGTTCGTGAGGACGCCGATCTTGGCTGGCGTTCGAGTGAAGTACCGCGAGATCTGAGCAAGGTGGCGGTCAAGCAGCTCAACATTCGCCTGTTTGCACTCGATCAGCACCGCTGGCACGCCGTCGTGCATGAGCACGTAATCGACCTTCTCGCCCTTCAGGCCAGCGACATCGGCGACGTACTCCGGGATGACTTGGGCGGGGTCGAACACGTTGTAGCCGAGCGCCGCGATGAACGGCAGCACCAGTGCGTGCTTGGTGGCCTCCTCGGTCTGCAGACTGCCTTGGAGGCTGGGAAGCCGCTGGGCGAGTGCCACGAGCTGATCGTGAAGTTCCACTGGTCTGCCTTTCTCCCGCGAGATTGGTCGCCGGCCCGCTACTCGCCTTTGAATTCGGGGGTGCGGCGTTCGGCGAAGGCGCGGGGGCCTTCTTTGGAGTCGGCGGTTTGGCCGACGATCCAGCGGAGGCTCGCGCCGAAGCGGTTGGCTTGGTCGAGGGTCATGTCGGTCTGCGCGTAGATGAGTTCCTTGAGGGCGCGGACGGCGATGGGGGCGTAGCCGGCGATCTGGCCGGCCATCTCCTGGGCGGTGGGGAGCAGCTGGTCCTGGGGGACGAGGCGGCTGATCAGGCCCCATTGGAGGGCGGTCTGCATGTCGAGGCGGCGGCCGAGGAAGAGCATTTCGTTGGCGTAGGCCTGCGGGATGGCGCGGGGGAGGCGCATGGGGCCGCCGGCGAGTGGGAAGAAGCCGAGCGTGATTTCGGGCAGGCCGAGGCGCGCGCGCTCGTTTTCAGCGCCGATGCGGAGGTCGCAGACGAGGGCGATTTCGAAGCCGCCGCCGAGGGCGTGGCCGTTGATGGCGGCGATCAGCGGCTTCTTGGCGTCGAACTCGTCGAAGCGGGGGCGCGCGTCGGTCTGGAAGTGGCCGGCCGGTCCGGCGCTGGCGGCGGGGCCGTCGCCTTGGGTGAGGTCGGCGCCGGCGCAGAAGGCGCGGTCGCCCGCGCCGGTGATGACGGCGGCGCGGATCGCGTCGTTGTTGCGGACTTCGAGGAGCGATTCGATCAGCTGCGAGCCGAGTGCGGCGTTGATGGTGTTCATCTTGTCCGGGCGGTTGAGCGTGATGGTGGCCACCCGCTCGTGGATGTCGAACAGGACTTCATCGGCCATGGCTGCCTCCTGCGTTCGGTGCGCGTTGGCGGCAGGATAGAGGCAGGCGCGGAGGTGGATGGAGCGGCCTATACTCGCGGGCGATTCGGAGGCGGCGCGATGGCGGAGACGGAAGCGGCGAAGACGGCTCTGCGGGCGCTGGCGGAGGCGCTGGGCGAGGCGCCTTCGGAGGAGCGGCTGGCGGAGATGGCGCCGCTGGTGGAGCGGGTGATCCGGGCGCGTTCGCGCGATCGGGAGCGGGTCGATCTGGGCGAGACGGAGCCGGCGTTCGGGCTGCGCTTCGACGGAGGGGCGTGAGCGATGGCCGGGGAGCGGCAGCCGCATGAGTTGACGATCGTCGAGGCGGGGGCGGCGCTGCGGGACGGATCGTTGACGGTGGCGGGGCTGACGGAGTCGGTGCTGGGGCGGATCGCGGAGACGGAGCCGCGGCTGAACGCGTACATCACGGTGACGGGGGACTTGGCGCGGGAACAGGCGGCGGAGGCGGACGCGGCGCTGCGGGACGGGCGCGACCTGGGGCCGCTGCACGGGATTCCGGTGGCGCTGAAGGACTTGGTGGACACGGCGGGGATTGCGACGACGGGAGGATCGGGCTTCCTGCGGGAGCGGGTGCCGGAGGCGGACGCGACTGTGTACCGCAAGCTGCAGGAGGCGGGCGCGGTGATGCCGGGGAAGCTGAACCTGCACGAGTTCGCGTTCGGGACGACGAGCCGGAATCCGCATTTCGGGGCGGTGCGGAATCCGTGGGATGAAGAGCGCTCGCCGGGCGGGAGCAGCGGCGGCAGCGGGGCGTCGGTCGCGGTCGGTTCGTCGCTGGCGGCGCTGGGGTCGGACACGGGCGGGAGCATCCGGATACCGGCGTCGCTGTGCGGCGTGGTCGGGCTGATGGGGACGTACGGTCGCGTCTCGCGGGCGGGCGTGCTGCCGCTCTCGTGGACGCTGGACCACGTGGGGCCGCTGGCGAAGACGGTGGAGGACGCGGCGCTGGTGCTGAACGCGATCGCGGGGCACGACCCGGCGGACCCCGGCAGCGCGGAGCGGCCGGTGGACGACGCGGCGGCGAAGTTGGGCGAGGAGATCTCCGGGCTCAAGATCGGGCTGGCGACGAAGATGCTGTGGGACGGAGTGGACGACGAAGTCGCGACGGCATGCACGGAGGCGGTCGATGTGCTGCGCGGGCTGGGCGCGGTGGTGGAAGAGGTCGAGTTGCCGCTGCAGACGGGGAGCGGGCGCGGCCTGACGATCATCGCGGAGGCGGCGGCCTACCACGAGAAGTGGCTGCGCGAGCGGCGGGACGAATACGGCGACATCCTGCCACGGATCGAGGCGGGGCTCACGGTGAGCGCGGTCGATTACATCAACGACCAGCGATTGCGGCGGAAGTTCATCGAGGAGACGCGGGGTGTGCTGGAGCAAGTCGATGTTCTGGTGTCGCCGACTTGTTCGCGGACTGCGCCGCTGATCGAAGACGGGGATCCGACTGCGGAGCTGGCGAGGCTGACGGCGCCGTTTGACGTGACGGGGATTCCAGCGATTTCGGTGCCATGCGGGTTTGACGAGAAGGGTTTGCCGATCGGGCTGATGATCGGCGGGCGGCACTGGGACGAGGCGACGGTGTGCCAAGTGGCGGGGGCGTATGAGACGGTGGCAGGGTAGGGAGGTGCTATTTTAGTCTTACCCGGACTTCTGCCGGCGACATCTCTCTGTTGCTCGCTCCAATATTTCTCGATCTTCATCGGTGACGCGGCCCCCAGTGAGGCTCGTCAATGTGTCACCTTGTGGACGCGAGACAAGGTGCGAATCGACAAAGTTTTCCAACAAGTCTTTATCGTTTGCATACAACAGTCGCGCTCCGCCTAGGCGGGCAATGGCGAGTATATGGGCATCGTTCAAAGGAGAACCACCATGCTTACGCTTGATGACTTCGGTTATCTCTCTGTGAATTTTCGAGTGACTCATTCTTTTTAATTTACCTGTCCTTTCAGCTTCTTTCGCCCACTCGAGAAAGCGTGGGCACAGATCACCGATCTCCATTGTTAGTTTTCCGCCAGTCAGAATGCGACCATGATCGTTGATCCAATCAAAAAACGTACTCCCGATCTCTGGGCGGTTCTTACCGAACACATCGTTCGCGCCACTGGCATCAACGATGGCACACATGTCAGAGATCCAGCTGGCGTCGAACTTCGGCCGTGAAGAATTTTCGGTAACTCTCTGGTTGCCCGTTAACTTGGCCTTCTTCATCTAGTTCCAGTGAATGAATCATGACATCCGTGCCTCGTCGTTCGAAATAGAGGATTGACACATCCTTCTCTTGAAGATTTGTCCGACCATCACGGACATCCCATCGTATACGATCCACGATATAATCGCTGTGAGTCTCCACGAACAGCTGTCTCTGCTCGGATGCAAGGTTACACAGGAGCGATCCGAGTGCGGCTTGAGCACTTGGATGCAGGTGAACTTCCGGTTGCTGTAGCAGATATTGTGTTGATGTGCTTCGTCGTGGAATTGGGCGCTGTAACTCTGTGATTATTGGCAAGACCTGACTCACCCCGTATCCCATGTCGATCAAATTTCTCGCACGCTGAGGTTTGTTGTCTCCTTGATAGATTTGGATTTCGAACGGACCGCTACCTGCCTCGCCATACTGCATGATACCGATTGAGTCGAATAGCCCAGCATCTCTCCCAAATTTTTCAAGTTCACCTTTGAGAATTTGCCATTCCTTGGGGTCTCGAACTGAAAGATCAGCAAAATACGAAGGAATGTAATTTCCTTCCGGATCTGGAGTTGGGCGAGATGGGCGGTATGTGCGTTGTGGTTGCGATCGGATCGGAGCTCCGGCATATGTATGATCGCTTATTTGTCCACGGTAACTAAAAAAATAACGTTCTGCAACATTCCGAAGCTCAATAATGTCCGCTTCGGCGATCTTAGGTGAAGCCGCGATTGGATGGAAAAGATCGATATCTATATCTGCATGCTGAACACCGGGCCATCGAAGAGGCCGCAATGCGGTGCTCAAGGTACGACTGTAGTCGCCTAGTTCACCGTACTCTGCTTCGAAGCGGCGAAACGGGATACTCCAGTCGCCACGGCGAGTATGGCATATAATACTATAGTTCGCTTTCTGAATTAAGCGATCTTCGATCCATGCTTCATCATGTGAGATTCTTCGTCTGACAGGCACAGGTGTAGCAGCATGCTCTTCAAACGTCACGGAAAAAGAGATCGGAACATTTGGTTTCACAGGCCCACGACGAGGATAGATCGCTGTGAAACCAGCATCGAAGGATTGCGGTCTGAGGTTGCCTTCGGTATGATGAATAATGTCCGCAAACGAGCCGAGTTCATATGGCGGTTCGGTAAATCTGGGGGTCTCGCCAGTGTTGGCGAACTCCGCTAGCGCTCGAAGCAGCGCTAGGAAGGATGTCTTACCGGTGCTGTTTTCGCCCACCAAAAGGGTGAGGGGGGCCAAGCGGGCAGTTTGTTGCTCGTGGAAGCAGCGGAAGTTTTCTAGGGTGATTTCGGTCAGCATGGGGCGGCTCCGTGTCCATCATAGCACGGTCAGCTGGTGACGGCGCCTTGTTCTGCGCCGGAGACTTGGGCGGCGTATTTGGCGAAGATGCCGCGGGCGTAGTTGGGGGCGGGGGGGGTCCAGGTTTCCCTTCGGGCTTGGAGCTCGGGGGCGGGGACGTTGAGGTCTAGGCGGCGGTTGGGGATGTCGATGGTGATTTGGTCGTGTTCTTGGACTTGGGCGATGGGGCCGTTGATGGCGGCTTCGGGGGCTACGTGGCCGATCATGAGGCCGCGGGTTGCGCCGCTGAAGCGGCCGTCGGTGAGGAGGGCCACGGAGTCGCCCAAGCCGGCGCCGACGAGGGCGGCGGTGACGCCGAGCATTTCGCGCATGCCCGGGCCGCCTTTGGGGCCTTCGTAGCGGATGACGACGACGTCGCCTTCGTTGATTCGGCCGGTGGTGGCGGCTGCCATGGCGTCTTCTTCGCGCTCGAAGACGCGGGCGGGGCCGGTGTGGAGCTGGCGCTCGTGGCCGGCGACTTTGACGACTGCGCCTTGGGGGGCGAGGGAGCCCTTGAGGATGACGAGGCCGCCGGTGGGCTTGAGGGCGCGTTCGACGGGGAGGATGACGTCCTGGCCTTCGGTTTCCCCGGCGTCGGCGGCGGATTCGGCGAGGGTCTTGCCGGTGACGGTCATTTCGGCGCCGTGGATGAGGTCGTGTTCGAGCAGGCGCTTGGCGAGGAGGGGGGTGCCGCCGGCGCGGTCCATGTCGAGGGCGACGTAGCGGCCGCCGGGGCGGAGGTCGCCGATCAGGGGGGTGCGCTCGGAGACGCGGTCGAAGTCGTCGATGCCGAGGTCGATGCCGGCTTCGCGGGCGAGGGCGAGGAGGTGGAGGACGACGTTGGTGGAGCCGCCGGTGGAGGCGGCGCAGGCGATGCCGTTTTCGAAGGCGTTCTTGGTGAGCAGGTCGTTGGGGCGGACGCCGCGGTCGAGGACGTCCATGACGAGGTTGCCGATGCCGCGGGCGACGGCGGGCTTGCGGGGGTCGGTCGCGCCGACGGTGCCGGAGCCCATCGGGGCAAGGCCGAGGAATTCGAGGACGGTGGCCATGGTGTTGGCGGTGTACTGCGCGCCGCATGCGCCGGCGCCGGGGCAGGCGTTGTTCTCGATGGCGGCCAGTTCGTCGTCGTCGATGGAGCCGGCGGCGTGCTGGCCGACGGCTTCGAAGACGTCCTGGATGGTGAGGTCGCGGCCGTCGTGGTGGATGCCGGGGGCGATGGAGCCGGAGTAGAGGGCGACGGCGGGGATGTCGAGGCGGGACATGGCCATGGCGGCGGCGGGGATGGTCTTGTCGCAGCCGCAGATGATCACGGCGGCGTCGAAGGCGTAGCCGATGGCGCAGAGTTCGATGGAGTCGGTGATCAGCTCGCGGGAGACGAGGGAGGCCTTCATGCCCTCGGTGCCCATGGTGATGCCGTCGGAGATGGAGACGGTGTTGACCTCGATGGGGGTGCCGCCGGCCTCGCGGACGCCCTTCATCACTTCCTGGGCGAGCTCGCGGTGCGAGAAGTTGCAGGGCATGGTGCCGATCCAGGAGTGGGCGACCATGACGAGTGGCTTGCGGAGGTCGTCGTTGGTGAAGCCGACGGAGTGGAGCTGGGAGCGCGCGGGGGCGCGGTTGGGGCCGTCGACGAGGGTGCTGCTGCGGTGGCGGGGGTCGAGGGGCATTGCGGACTCCGGATCGTCGCGATCGGGCGGGCTAGGCGGCAGGGTAAAGCGACGGGCGCCAGGCGTCGGGCGGCGGATGCCGGGGCAAAGGCGTAGCATCGGCGCGGAGCGAGGGGGAACGGCTTGAGCGAACGGGCGGAGACGGGACGGCTGCTGCGGGTGTTCCCGGCGATGGAGTCGCGGGACTACCGGCGGCTGTTCTACGCGGCGGGGCTGTCGGCGATCTCGCTGTGGGCGCTGATCACGGCGCGGGGCTGGCTGGCGTACGACATTTCGGGGAACGCGTCGGCGACGGGGATCGTGACGTTCGCGGCGATCGGGCCGTGGGTGCTGGCGCCGATCGGGGGGGCGCTGGCGGACCGGTTCGACCGGGCGCGGATCGTGATGTTCTGCCGGGCGGGGGCGTGCCTGATGGCGTTCGCGCTGATGGTCCTGGCGTTCACGGGCACGATCGCGCTGTGGAATTTGGTGCTGATCACGGCGTTTTCGGGGGTCATCCGGTCGGCGGAGATGCCGGCGCAGATGGCGCTGCTGCCGAACACGGTGGCGAAGGCGGCGCTGCTGAGCGCGATCACGCTGGCGTCGATGATGCAGTTCGGCTCGAAGGTGATCGGGCCGGTGGCGGGACCGGTGCTGAGCGAGCTGGGGGCGGGCTGGATCTTCCTGGCGGCGGGCTGCCTGCTGGCGCTGTCGGTCTGGCAGATGACGCGGATTTCGGTGCGTTCGACGGGCGGGATCGCTGGCTCGACGGGCGGGGTGCTGACGAGCGCGGGGCGGAACATCAACGAGGGGCTGCGGTACCTGGGGCAGACGCCGTCGGTGCGGCTGATCATCGTGCTGGTGGCGCTGCACTGCATGCTGACGATGGCGTTCGACTTTTCGCTGCTGCCGGCCTACGCGGATCGGATCATCGGCGGGGGATCGACGGAGTACGGGTACCTGCTGATGAGCATCGGGGGCGGAGCGCTGGCGTCGACGGTGGCGCTGTCGATGCTGCCGGCGGGGGCGATCCGGGGGCGGCTGCTGCTGATCGTGGGGATCGGATCGGGCGGTTCGCTGGTGCTGCTGGGGTTCGCGCAGACGCTGCCGGTGGCGATCGTCGGGGGGGTCATCGCGGGTTCGAGCCAGGCGATGTTCATGGCGCTGACGAGCGTGATGATCCAGCAGGTGGTGCCGGACGCGATCCGGGGGCGGGTGATGAGCCTGTACGCGATGTTCGCGGGGGGGATCATGGCGGTGATGATCCTGGCGAACGGGCTGGCGGCGGACTACATCAGCATTCGTCCGCTGCTGGTGTTCCCGGGTCTGCTGTTCGCGATCGCGATGGTGCTGGCGATGATCGGGCTGCCGCGGGTGCGGGCGATCGTTCGGCACGGGGGGATCGCGGAGCTGATGCCGTCGGTGGCGGCGGCGTGGGGTTGGCGGCAGCTGATCGCGGAGACGGGGCGGGCGTCGGCGAACCGCGGGTAGGGCTGGCGGCGCGGGTCAGTTGGTGAGGCGGAGCTCGCGGCTGAGTTCGAGGCGGAGGAACCAGCGCCAGGTGGCGAAGACGCCGACGATGAGCACGGCGGCGAGCGCGCCGAAGCTGATGCCGAGCACGAGCCAGTCGGTTTCGACGACGAAGGGGGGGAGGACGACACGGCCCTGGATGTCGATTTCGAGGTAGCCGAGCAGGAGGATGGAGATGCGGTTGCCGAGCAGGACGCCGAGGGCGAGGCCGGCGCCGACGACGATGGCGTATTCGAGCAGGAGCTGGAGGAGGATGGCCCAGCGGGAGAGGCCCATGGTGCGGAGGAGTGCCATTTCGAGCCGGCGCTGGCGGGCGGCGACGGCCATGGAGACGAGGAAGGCGAGGGCGAGCAGGACGGTGATGGCGACGAAGGCGACGAGCAGGATGCCGGAGCCGCCGGCGGTGGTGAGGGGATCGCGGCCGGACTCGAAGAGCTGATCGTCGAGGTCGCGGATGCCGGTGACGGAATTGCGGGCGCTGCCGAGTTCGGCCAGAGCGGCGGCGCGGATATCGGGGTCCTGCGAGAGGTCGATCCAGGCTTCGGTGGGCACCGCGCCGGCGCGGAGGTTGTTGACGGCGTCCATGTGGAAGAGCGCGTCGTAGTCGACGACGATGAAGGGGCGCTCGTCGGGCCGCAGGGTGGGGAAGAGCGGGACGACGGCGGCGACGCGGGCGCTGACGATGGTGGAATCGAGGCGGATGATGAAGCGATCGCCGGGGTCGAGGCGCTGCTGGGAGGCGAAGCTTTCGCTGACGATGGCTGGAATTTCGCAGCGGGTGCGGGAGCAGAGCGAGGGGTCGGCGTAGTGGACGCCGCGGCGGCCGGGGCTCTGGCCGACGCCGGGTTCGAAGGCGAGGACATGGCCGCCGCTGATCGCGTCGTCGGGCTGTTCGAAGGCGACGGCGTCGGCCACGGCGCGGCGCTGGACGTAGCGGATCCAGCCGCGATCCTCGAAGTCCTCGATGACGAGGCCGCGCCCGTCGGCGTCGATGGCGGTGACGGCGTCGAAGCGGACGACGACCGGTTCGGCGACGAAGATGCCGTAGGGCTCGGAGAATTGGATTGAGTGGAGGGTGAAGGGCGGGACCGCGCCGCCGCCGGGGATTTGGGCGGCGAATTCGACGTCGACGGGGGTCCAGCCGGATCCGGGCGCGGGCATGGGGATGCCGCCGGCGGTGCGGTAGAGGCCGCGGCCGTCGCGGATGCGGAGCCAGAGGGTCTGGTCGGCATCGCCGGGGGCGACGTCGACCCAGACGCGGATGGTCACGGTGTCTTCGGGGATGGGGACGCCGCGGCCGACGGGCGGGGCGTCGATCGCGTCGAGCAGTTCCTCGTAGGAGAGTTCGGAGAAGTCGCCGCGGTACCAGAGCATGTCGCGGGCGGCGGCGGGGTCGATGGCGAGCAGTCCGACGCTGACGGAATCGCCGGCGGAGCGGCCGGCGGAAACGGAATCGCGGCGGGCGGCTTCGATGCGCTGGACGCCTTCGATGACGCCGAGCCGATCCTGGACGGAGATGACGGAGGAGTACGAGCCCTCGCCGAGGAGCGCGTGGACCTCGACGCCGGTCTCGTACTGGATGCGTTCGGCGAGGGAGCGGTCGACGGTGCCGGACCAGGAGGCGGCGAAGGTGCCGAGGGCGGCGCCGAGCATGAGCAGGATGGTGAGGCGGGCGGAGGGGCCGACGGTGCGGGCGACGTAGCGGAGGGTGGCGGCGACGGGGAGCGGGGCGCGGTCGTAGGAGATCCAGGCGGCGATGCGGTAGAACCAAGGGAGGATGCGCATGATGACGAGCGCGGCGGCGAGGGCGAAGAGCATCGGGGTGCTGAGCAGGAGCGGGTCGGCGGAGAGGCCGCCGACGGAGTTGCGCTCGAAGACGGTGCCGCGCAGGTCGGCCTCGAAGATGAGGCCGGCGGCGACGAAGACGAGGGCGATGTCGAGGTAGTAGCGCTGGAGCGCGTTGACGGCGGTGGAGGCGCCTGCGGCGGCCTTGAGGCGCTCGGCCAGGACTTTGGTGCGCGAGGCGGCCCAGAGGGGGACGAGCATGAAGGCGGCGGCCGCGGCCGCGCCGGCGGCGGCGAGCAGGAAGGCGTCGGCGGTGAGCGTGACGCCGATCGCATCGCCGCCAGTGAGGTCGCTGAAGACGCCGGTGTAGCCGAGCAGGGCGATCGCGCCGGCCGCGAGGAAGGGCCCGGCAGCCGCGGAGACGAGCGCGAGGAAAAGGCCCTCGATGGCGGTCGAGCCGAGGACCTGGCGGAGCGATGCGCCGCGGCTGCGGAGGGAGAAGAGCTCCTCGCGGCGCTCGGAGACGAGGACGCCAGAGACGATTACGACGTAGAAGAGGGCGATGCCGACGACTTGGGCAAGGAGCAGGAGGATGGGGGCGCGGGTGAAGGAGAGCTCGCGCTCGAAGGAGTCGAGGCGGTTTTCGATGGGGCTGTAGGAGGTCGCGCCGACGCTGGCGACGTCAGAGCGGAGCAGGTCGAAGGTCTGCTGCGCGTCGGGCAGGTTGGCGACGTTGAGCTGGTCGGTGTCGAGTTCGGAGGTCCAGGAGCGGGTGAGCGCGTAGCCGCCGAGGACGGAGGCGATGGAGCCGTTCATGGCCTGCGGGTCGACGATCAGGGGGATGCTGTTCTGGCGCGGCCCACCGACGAAGACGGGGTTGACGATTTCGCGGGGGAGCCTGCGCCAGTAGTCGGATCCGGCGTCATCAGGCCGCACGACGGCGTCGACGCGGACTTCGACGGTGCGGGAGACGCGCAGGGTGGGGCTGCACGGTGGGCGTTCGGGCGGCGGCGGGCCGCCGGGCGGGGGCGGGGGTTCGCGGTCGCATTCGTCGAACTCGTCGATGATGCGGAAGGCGTCGCCGGGCTCGAGGCCGAAGGAGGCGGCGACGACGGCGGGGACGGCGACGGGCACGGGGCCGGCGATGCGCCCATCGAGATCGAGCACGGGCGGGCTTGGGAATGCGCCGGCGGCGATTTCGAGGTTGGCGCGAGCGCCGTCGAGCGAGGCGAAGAAGACGGAGGGGTCCTGGACGGAGCCGGGGCGGCGCTCGACGTCGGCGGACAGGTCGACGGAGCGCTGGAAGAGGCGGCGGTCGGTTTCGAGCGGGCCCCAGCGTCGGACGAGGGTGTCCTCGACGAAGCGGCCGACGGAGGCCGAGGAGGCGCTGGCAAGGACGCCGTCGGAGTTGACGAAGAGCTGGCGGCGGTCTTCGAGCTGGTTGCGGAGGGTGACGGTGAGGGAGAGGTCGGAGACGGCGCGGGTGTAGATGGAGGTGGCGGCCATGAGGATGGCCGAGACGAGGATGCCCGCGGCGATGACGAGTTGGATGCGCCAGCTGTCGCGCATGCGCCGCCAGACGATGCCGAGAACGGCCGCGGTGGTTTCCATGGGCGGCTGCGCCTCGCGTCCCCTCGTCGCCCGCATGGGCGGGCGGGCCCGGCGGGCGGCGCGCCGGGCAACGGCCTGTAGCCTACGACCAGTCGCGAGCAGCGCAGATCAGGCAGCACGGACAGGGCGCGGTTCCGCGAGGTTCCGCCGCATGGGAGCCGGCCCCGCGAGATGGAAGCGCCCCCGACAGGCAAGGACGGCGGCCGGAGGCGCGGCGTGCTCGCGGGCTTGCAGGCGCTGCCGGCGGCGCTGCGGATCGCGCTGCGGCGGCTGGGCGGCAACAAGCGGCTGATGGCGGCGGTGGCGATCGGCGTGATCCTCGCGGTCGCGCTGATGTCGTCGACTGCGATCTACCGCGACTCGCTGCGCGAGCTGGGCCTGCAATCGGACCTGTCGCGGGCGGCGGACGGCGATCTCGACGTCCGGGTGCTGAACTCGGCGCATCCGCTGGCGCGGGACGCGGCGGATGAGACGTTCGAGGTGGTGGATCGGCGGTTCCGCTCGATCAACCGCTACCTGTCGGAGACGAATCGGTCGCTGACGTCGGCGACTTTCTTCATGACCGAGCCGGGCGGGACGGTGCCGGAGCAGGATCCGCGGGATCGGGCGCGGGTGCTGTGGTTCGGGGGGGTGGAGGAGCAGATCCGGCTGGTCAGCGGGCGGATGCCGGACGCCGCGCCGGCGGCCTCCGCGGACGACGGCGAGCCGCCGGTGATCGAAGTGTCGATGGGCGCCGCGGCGGCGGAGGCGGGCGGGTTCGAGCTGGGCGAGCGGCGGGAGATCCACGCCTCCTGGAGGGACGATGCGCGGCCGATCACGATCGAGCTGGTGGGGCTGGTCGAGCCGCTGGACTATTCGGATCGCTGGTGGGCGGGGCGGACGGATCACTTCCGGGTGCCCGAGGCGCGGACGGACGCGTACGCGTTCTTCGCGCCGCAGGGGACGATCGTGGAGGCGATGGGCGGGTTCCTGCCGGGGCTGCGGGCGCGCTTGCAGGTGCATGCGCTGGTGGACCGCTCGGCGTTCCGCTTCGACGACGCGCCGCTGGCAGCGGCGCGGTTCCGGCGGATGATCACGGCGGTGTCGGCGGAGGTGGAGCGGACGCGGATCGAGACCGAGATCGTGAACGTGCTGAACGAATTCCAGAACAAGGAGTTCTTTTCGTCGGTGCCGCTGCTGGTGCTGACGCTGCAGATCGTGGGGATCGTGCTGTTCTATCTGGTGCTGGTGTCGACGATGGTGGTGGAACGGCAGGGGCCGGAGGTGGCGTTGCTGAAGAGCCGCGGCGCGGGGCTGGGGCACATCTTGAGCATCTCGGCGCTGGAGGGGGTGCTGCTGGTCGGGCTGGCGGTCGGGGTGGGGCCGATTCTGGCGCGGGAGGCGATCGCGCTGCTGGGCTTCACGGGGCCGTTCGAGGGGATCACGGGCGGGGCGCGGCTGACGGCGGAGCTGACCTGGGAGGCGTACATGTGGGCCGGGATCGGGGCGGCGCTGTCGTTCATCGCGGTGATGTGGCCGGCTTGGCGCTCGAACCGGGCGACGGTGGTGCGCTACGCGCGGGCGTCGTCGCGGCCGCAGGATCGGCCGGCGTTCCAGCGGTACTACCTGGACTTGGTCGTGGTCGGCGTGGGGGCGCTGTTGTTCTTCCAGCTGCAGCAGTCGGGCTCGCTGGTGACGGAGGACCTGTTCGGGGGTCTGGATCAGGATCCGCTGCTGATGATCGCGCCGGCGGTGTTCGTGGTGACGGTGGCGGTGGTGTTCCTGCGGCTGTTTCCGCTGCTGCTGCGCGGGGCCGCCTGGATCGCGGGGCGCTTGGGCGGGGCGTCGCTGCAGGTGGCGCTGTGGCACCTGACGCGCGCGCCGCTGCAGCCGGGGCGGCTGGCGCTGCTGCTGATCATGGCGACCAGCCTGGGCATGTTCGGGGGGACGTTCGGGGCGACGCTGTCGCGCTCGTTCGATGATCGGGCGTCGTACGAGGCGGGGGCGGCGCTGCGCCTGGCCGACATCCGCGCGAGCGGGGCGTCGGCGCAGATGCTGCTGGCGGACGTGGAGGGCCTGCCGGGGGTGGAGACGGCATCGGCGGCGGCGCGGGTGAACGCGAGCAGCGCGCGGGGGCAGTTCAACATCATCCATTCGACGGTGCTGGCGGTGGAGCCGGAGACGTTCGGGGAGGCGCTCTGGTACCGCGGCGATTTCGCGGCGGAGGACATCAGCGCGATGCTGGCGGCGCTGGAGGCGCCGCCGCTCGACGTCGATCTGCCCATAATTCCGGCCGAGGCGACGCACGTGGGGATGTGGATCTGGCTCGGCGAATCGCGCGGCGGGCTGACGCCGTTCATCCGGATCGAGGACGGGCTGGGGCGGATCCGCGATCTCGATCTGGCGGGGCTGCCGCCGGTGCGGGGGTTCGGCGGGGGGCAGAATCCGAGCGGCTGGCGGTTCCTGCGCGGGAACCTGCGGTCGGGGCCGGAGCCGCAGGCCGGGCCGTGGCGGGTGCATGCGTTCGCGCTGCGGCCGGGCGGGTTCAACGTGTTCAGCGGCGCGGTGGTGTGGGATCAGATGTCGTGGAGCGCGACGGGGGACCAGCCGGGCGAGCTGGAGGACGAGCAGCCGTACCTGAGCCCGGTGCTGGAAGGCGGGGGCGAGGATGAGGGACCGAATCCGGGTTTCACGGACGCCGTGGTGATCGAGGATTTCGAGGAGGACGGGCGCTGGGTGGTGTTCACGGAGAGCCGGCGGGAGCCGCTGCCGGATTCGGCGCGGCTGACGAGCGGGAACGCGATCAGCGGCGAGCGGGCGCTGCGCTACTCGTGGACGACGCGGGTCGGGTCGGCGGCGCGCGGCGTACGCGCGGCCGGCCCGGAGGATCCGGTCCCGGTGCTCGCGAGCCGGCGCTACTTGGAAGACGCGGAGCTGCAGATCGGCGACGAGATCGGGATCTCGACGGCGAACACGTTCCACCGGGTGCGGATCGCGGGGGAGTTCGATCTGTTCCCGAGCTGGTATCCGGACAGCGGGCGGTCGCTGATCGTGGTGAACCGCGAATATTTCGCGTACCGGGTGAACCGGAATCCGGCGACGACGAACGCGTACGCGCCGAACGAGCTGTGGCTGGGCATCTCGGACGAGGAGCAGCTGCCGGCGCTGCACAGGGCGCTCGCGGCGGGGGCGGCGTGGCGCTACACGCCGTACGACGCTGCGGAGCTGCGGCGCTTGCAGAACGAGGATCCGCTGGTTGCGGCGGGCTGGGAGGGGCTGCTGCTGATCACGTTCATCGCGATCGTGATCCTCTCGGCGCTGGGCTTCCTGGTGGCGTCGATCCTGGCGGCGCAGCAGCAGGCGGGGGAGTTCGCGGTGCTGCGGACGATGGGCTTCTCGCTGCCGCAGGTGCTGATCGTGGTGGGGGTGGAGAAGTTGTTCATCATCGCGGTCTCGATGGCGCTGGGCACGCTGATCGGCCTGCAGCTGGGGGTGATGATGCTGGAGTTCGTGGGCTTCGACGTGACCGGCGAGGGGCTGGTGCCGCCGTTCGTGACGGTGACGGACTGGGGCACGATCGGCGGGGCCTACGGGGTGCTGGGGCTGGTCTTCCTAAGCGCGATCGCGGTGATCGTGGCGCTCTACATGCGGATGGCGATCGGCCAGGTGCTGAGGATCGGCGCGGACTGAGATCAGCGCGTCGACCAGCCCCCTCGCGGTGTGCCGCTCCGCTTCCGCGTGGACGTCCAGTCCGGCGGCGCGCGCCGCTGCCGCGGTGACCGGGCCGATGCAGGCGATCCAAGTGCTACGCAGCGCGTCGGTGCCGGCCAGTTCGACGAGGCCGCGCACGGTCGAGGGCGAGGTGAAGGTCGCGGCGTCGATGCGGCCGGCCGCCAGTTCGGCCAGCACGGCTGGGTCTCCGGGCGCGGTGGCGGCGCGGTAGATGGCGGCGTCGGCCACCTCCGCTCCCGCTTCGCGCAGGCGTCGGGCCAGGGCCGGGTCTCCATCGGCGCTGCGGGCGAACAGGACGCGGGCGGGGGCGCGTTCGATCAGCGCGGCGGCCAGGGCCGCGGTGGTGTGCGGCTCCGCGATCAGGTCGGCGCGGATTCCGTGCTCGGCGAGCGCGGCGGCGGTGGCGGGGCCGATTGCGGCGACCTCGGCGCGGCCGAATGCGCGCGCGTCCAGTCCGGCGGCCGCGAGCCGGTCGTGGAAGCGCTCGACGCCGGCGGCGCTGGTGAAGGCGGCCCAATCGAACGCGCCGGCGCTCAGGGCGGCTGCGGCCGCATCGGCTGCGGCGTGATCGTCTTGCGGGGGCAGCAGCGCGATGGCGGGCATCAGCACGGGCGACGCGCCCGCCTCGCGCAGCATCCGGGCCAGCAGGGCGGCCCGTTGCGCCGGCCGGGTGACCAGCACGCGCAGGCCGGCGAGCGGCGCGGCGCCGGGCTTGGGGGAGGGCGCATGCTCCGCGTATTTGGGGGCGAGCGCGACGGCTTCGCCGATCGCCAGCGTGATCGGGGTCGTCAATCCGGCGGACGCGATCGCATCTGCCAAGCCGGCGAGGGGCGCGAAGGAGGCGGCTTGTTCCGCGCTGCCGGCTGCGGAGATCGCCGCCGCGGGAGTATCGGGATCGAGCCCGGCCGCGATCAGGCGCTGCGCGATCTCGCCCGCGCGGCGGCCGCCCATCAGCACGACGATGGTCCCGCCGACGCGGGCCAGCGCCCGCCAATCGACGGGCGGCGCGCCGGGCGCTTCCGTCCCCGTCACGACCGTGAAGGCCGATGCGGCGCGCCGGTCGGTCACCGGAATTCCCGCCAGCGCCGGCGCGGCGACCGCAGCCGAGACGCCGGGAATGACCTCGACCTGCACGCCCGCCTCAACGAGCGCCGAGACCTCTTCGCCCCCCCGCCCGAACACGAACGGGTCTCCCCCCTTCAGCCGCACGACGAGTTTCCCCTCCCGCGCGAACTCGATCATCCGCCGCACGATCTCCGCCTGCCGCCCCTCCGCGCCCTCTTCACCCCCGCGCACGCCCACATCGATCACCAGCGCATCCCCCCGCGCTTCGCCGAGCAGCGAGGCGGGCACCAGCCGATCGTGCAAGACCACATCCGCCATGCGCAGCGCGTTGAGCCCGGCGACTGTGATTGACAGATCGCCGATGCCCGCGCCCACAAGGATCACGCGCCCGTTCATGGGGAAGAGGCTAAAGGCACCTCAAGAATTCCTGGCTGCCTTGCTGGATAAGCTGCGTGATTTGTTTCACAATTCGGTCTACGGGCAATCCCATCCAATCTACTTCTGGGGGCCGTGATAGTCGTCGTAGATGTCTTGCAGTAGACGGCCGTCTGCTGTTCGCCAATAGGGGAGGGGTGGCACATCATAGCTCCGTCCCAACGTGAGTCGCGTTGCCTGCGTCAGGGACATCTGCTCCTCTCGGAATTCGACGCGCTTCCGTTCAACGACCGTCGCTTGCTCAGGTTCTCCAGATGGTCCCGGGCGCGCGCACGTCAACTGGGATCCCGATTCAATGCTGAGTTCGTGAAAGTCGAGGGGCGGCCGCCGGCGGCGCAGGCGTTCGCTGGCCTCGAAGTCATCGTCGTCAAGCTGCTGCACTGGTTCCTCTTGGGCGTCCAACTCATCGCCAAGCGCAGGCGGTGCGCGGCGGGCATCCAGTGAGGCGGTCACGTCTTCCCCACACTCGGTCAGAACGGTTCGAAGATCTTCCGCGTCAATCTCGAAGAACTCACGTTTCGGATTGAGGCGTGATCCTTGCAGTACACCGTGAAGCGCGGCCTCGACCCGTTTCGCATCCGTGACTTCGATCGCCAGTTCAATGTCGAACGGCACCGGGATGCCGCTATGGCTTGAGAGGTTGCGTACTCGCTGGGCGACATTGCTGCTTCGCCCGACCTTGACAAGGCCCGGCATCGCAGCATTTGTCAGCACGTAAACGTAGTCCGGCATGCCAGTCTCCAGTACTGTCAGGGTACACTCTGTAGGGGTTGTGTCAACAAGCCAAATCTACCTGCTGCATAGTGGCGTGCTCAAGCAGCGCCCAACCAACCTCTCGCCCTACCGCTTGCGCGTCATCGCCTCTCCGCTGCACATTGATTTGCTGCTCGCCGCGCTCGTCCAATAGGCGGGCGGCGAGGGTGATGGTGTTGGCGCGGGCGTGGGCTAGGGCGGCTATGGGGAGGGTGCAGCCGGGGCCTAGTTCGCGGAGCATTGCGCGTTCGGCGCGGACGGACTGCTCGGATGCTTGGTCGGAGCAGGTTTGGAGGGATTCGGCCTCCTCTTCGCGGGTTTGGAGGAGGAGGGCGGCTTGGCCGGGGGCTGGGAGCATGATGTTGATGGGGAGGAGTTCGGTTGCTTCGGAGAGGCGGTTGAGGCGGGCGAGGCCGGCGGCGGCGAGGATCAGGGCGTCGAACTCGACGTCGGCGAGCTTTCGCAGGCGGGTGTCGACGTTGCCGCGGATGGGGGCGATTTGCAGGTCGGGGCGTGCGGCGAGGAGTTGGGCGGCGCGGCGGCTGCTGCCGGTGCCGATCTTCGCGCCGGGCGGCAGGTCGGCGAGGCGCGCGTTGTCGCGCGAGACGAGGGCGTCGCGGACGTCGCCGCGGCGGAGGACGGCGGCGAGGGCGGTTCCTTCGAGCATCGCCGCGGGCACGTCCTTGGCGGAGTGGACGGCGACGTCGATGTGGCCGCTGACGAGCGCTTCTTCGAGGGCGCGGGCGAAGACGCCGCGGCCGCCGATTTCGGAGAGGGGGGAGCGGCGGTCGCGGTCGCCCTGGGTGCGGATGATCACGCGCTCGGTCTGGAAGCCGGCGGCGGCGAGGGCGGCTTCGGCCTCGGCGGCCTGGGCGAGCGAAAGTGCGCTGCCGCGGGTGCCGAGCCGGAGCGTGTCAGGCATCGGGCCGCAGGGCGGGGCAGGGGGCGGGCAGCGAATGGCGCGCGGCGGGTTCGCCCCGGATCGCGGTTCCCAGCCGCGCGAGCAGCAGGGCCTTGGCCTGGCCGCGGCGGCGCTGGGCGAGCAGGGCGCGCAGCTTGCCGTCGATGGCGTCCTGCCAGGCCTGCGCGGGGATCGGGGCGAAGGCGGCGAGGCGGCGCAGCTCGGTCCGCGTTTCGCCGACCAGTTCGGTCAGCGCGGCCGCGTCTTCGGCGAGGAAGTCGGCCAACTCTTCGCGCAGGCGGCGGGAGACGGCGGGGCTCGCGCCGCCGGTCGAGATGGCGAGCGTGAGGGGAGGGTCGCGGACGACGGAGGGCAGGATGAAGTCGCAGTGGGCGGGGTCGTCGGCGGCGTTGATCGGGACGCCGGCTTCGCGGGCCTCGGCGAAGAGCGCGGCGTTCTCGGCAGCGTCGCCGGTCGCGGCCATCACGATCGCGCAGCCGGCCATGCCGCCGCGGCGGTGGGGCCGGCCGGTCCAGTTGATCTCGCCCGCATCGGCGGCGCGGCGCAGCTCGTCGCAGAGCTCGGCAGCGGCGACGGTGACCCGCGCCTCGGCGGCGCGCAGGCCGCGGACTTTCTCGGCCGCAAGTTCGCCGCCGCCGATCACCAGCGCGGGACGGCCGCGCAGGTTCCAGAAGACCGGATACCAGGGCCCCGCCGAACCGCTCAACTCAGCCCCAGCGCTTCCGGATCGAGCTCGGCGATGGCGAGGCCGCGCTCGCCCTCGACCGAGTAGAGCAGGTGGATCCGCCCGTCCTCCTCGAACACGCCGGGATCGCGCAGCTGGTTCACGGCGACGGGGATGAAGCCGCGCTCGGACGGTTCGAGCGGCAGGCCGGCGCCCTCCCACGGCTCTTCGGGGCGGAGCAGCTCGCGCTCTTCGCCGGCCTGCCAGCCGCGCCAATCGCCGTCCATCGGGATCGGGGTGAGCAGCAGGCGTTCGGGCGCGTCGCCGACGCGGGTCCAGATCACCCAGAGCGTGCCGCCGCGCGCGAGCAGGGCGCAGTGCCGCGTGTCGTCGGCGAACAGCTGGGGGCCGCGCTCGAAGGCGGAGAGGCCGTCCTCGGAGCGGTAGAGCACGCCGGGCATCGCCATTCCGTACCAGGCGTCCAGTTCGGTCGCGGCGGGCGGCAGCATCCGCAGGTAGGGGTTGGCCAAGATCTCCTCGCGGGCCTTGAAGTGCAGGCCGTCTTCGGAGACGGCGACGCGGGTCACCTGCGGGCCGTCGGGCATCTGGCCGTGGTAGTACATCCGCACTTGGCGGGCGGCTTCGTCGACGTGGACGTCGGGCGAGGCGACGTGCGGGTAGCGGTGCGCGGGCACCTCGGCGAACGTGGCCGGGAAGTGCGACTGGGCGACGTCGAGCGCGCCGGGCTCGTGCATCCGCCAGGGGCCGCAGAGCTCGTCGGCCGCGGCGAGGCGGATGTAGGTGCCCTTGTGGTCGGCGAAGTAGAGGTAGTAGCGGCCGAGCGGGGCGGGCAGCCAAGAGGGGGCGCGGACCAGCGAGGGGCCGTTGATGTTGGCGCCCATCCGCCGGTCCATGTCGGGCGCGATGATCGGCCCTCCGCAGATGCGGCGCACCGCCGCCCGCACGCTCGTCTCCGCTGCTGCCGTGGTCATGGCCCGCTCCCGCTGAACCCGTCGATGCTGCAATAGTAGGGAGCGCGCATGACGATCCACACGGGGCCCCTCCGCGAGATCATCGAAACGGCCATCCTGGGGCTGGTCGTGTTCCTGCTGGCGCGCGAGGCGGTGCAGAATTTCCAGGTCGAGGGGCGCTCGATGGAGCCCACGCTGGCGACCTCCGAGCTGGTGCTGGTCAACAAATTCGCGTATTGGGACATCGACCTGGGCCCGTTCGACGCGCTGATTCCGGGGCGCTCGAACGGCGACATCCTGGGCGACGGGCCGGAGCGGGGCACGGTGGTCATCTTCCGCCCGCCCTACGAGTCGGAGAACGATTTCGTCAAGCGGGTGATCGGGCTGCCGGGCGACACGGTCGAGATCGCGGGCGGGCGGGTGCTGGTCAACGGGGCGGAGCTGATCGAGCACGACTACGTCAGCGCGCCGCCGGAGTACCGCTGGGGCCCGGCGACGATCCCGCCGGACCACTATTTCGTGCTGGGCGACAACCGCAACAGCAGCCAGGATTCGCACGTCTTCGGGCCGATCCACCGCGAGCGGATCGTTGGCGAGGTGCTCTTCCGCTGGTTCCCCTTCGGCAAGATCAGCGACGAGATCAGCCTGCCCGTCCGCACCGCCGGCGGCGAGCCGATCCCCGACTGAAGGGAACCCGCGAAAGATGCCCGCCCGATCCGATCTCGAACTGCTCAAGTCCTACGGCGCCGTGCTCGAAGGGCACTTCCAGTACGCCTCCGGCCGGCACGGCGGGCACTACGCCGAGAAATTCCGGCTGCTCGAGCAGCCGCAGGTCACGGTCGAGCTCTGCGCGCAGATCGCGGGCTTCGCGCGCGGGCTGCCGGAAGCGCCCGAAGTCGTGGCCGGGCCGACGACGGGCGGGATCATCCTCGCCTGCGAGACCGCCCGCCAGCTGGACGGGCCCAAGGCGTTCTTCGCCGAGTCCGCCGAAGCGGGCGGGCGCGAGTTCAAGCGCGGCTTCACATTCGAGCCCGGCCAGCCCGTGCTGGTGGTCGACGACGTGCTCACCACCGGCGGTTCGCTGCGCGACACGCTGGACGCCGTCCGCAGCGCCGGGGCGCGGCCGATCGCCGTCGCCGTGCTGGTCGACCGCACCGGTGGCGTGACTGGGTTCGACGGTCTTCCCTTCCATGCTTGCTTGACGCTGGAGATTCCCAGCTACGACGCGGGGGATTGCCCGCACTGCGGGGCGGGGGAGCCGCTGACCGTTACCTGATCGGCGCCTGAGCGCCCGCGGGTTCGTACCATTGGGGGGGACGGGCGCATCGGGCGCTGGATGGAGCGGGCGGATGATCGAGACGGGACTTCGGGCGGAGCCGCGGGCGCGGCTGCGGCGGCTGCGGGCTTCGGCGGGGCTGCGCGGGATGGCGCGGGAGACGCGGCTGTCGCCGGCGGATTTCATCCATCCCGTGTTCGTGACGCACGGGCGCGGCGTGCGCGAGCCGATCGCGCCGATGCCGGGGCAGTTCCGCCTGTCCGTGGACCAGCTGGCGCGGGAGGCGGAGGACCTGGTCTCGCTCGACATCCCCGCGATCCTGCTGTTCGGGCTGCCGGCGTCGAAGGACGCGCGCGGCTCGGAGGCCTGGGATGCGGACGGGATCGTGCAGCGTGCGGTGCGGGCGCTCAAGGACGCGCAGCCGGACTTGGTCGTCGTCACGGATGTCTGCCTCTGCGAGTACACGGATCACGGGCACTGCGGCGTGCTGGACGACGCGGGCGGCGTGATCAACGACGCGACGGTGGAGCTGCTGGCGCAGACGGCGGCGAGCCAGGCGGCGGCGGGGGCGGACATCATCGCGCCGAGCGACATGATGGACGGGCGGGTGGGCGCGATCCGGGCGGCGCTGGACGGCGCGGGCTTCGCCGAGCGGGCGCTGATGTCCTACGCGGCCAAGTTCGCATCGGTCTTCTACGGGCCGTTCCGCGAGGCGGCCGATTCGGCTCCGGCCTTCGGCGACCGGCGCGGGTACCAGATGGACCCGGCCAACGGGCGCGAGGCGATGCGGGCGATCGAGCGCGACTTGGCCGAGGGCGCGGACATCGCGATGATCAAGCCGGCGCTGCCGTACCTGGATCTGGTGGCGCGGGCGCGGGCGCGGTTCGACGCGCCGCTGGCGGCGTACCAGGTAAGCGGCGAATACGCGATGATCAAGGCGGCGGCCGCGAACGGCTGGCTGGACGAGCGGCGGGCGGCGATGGAATCGCTGCTCGCGATCCGGCGGGCCGGGGCGGACATGATCCTGACCTACTTCGCCAAGGACGCGGCGAGGTGGCTGGCGAGGGGCGGCGCATGAGCGAGACGGACGGCGCGGAGCCGCACGGGCTGATGCCGCCAGCGGTGCCGGCGGCCGCGGCGCGCGGGCAGGTGCGGGCGGTCGCGTTCGACTGCTACGGGACGCTGCTGGCGCTGGAGGAGCGGCAGTTCGCGGCGCTGATCCACGCGATGCTGCTCGGCTGCGGCGTGCGCGACACGCCCGGCGAGCGGGTCTGGGAGGCCTGGCTGGCGGCCTCGCGGCGGATGGCGCGGGAGGACGGGCACGACTCCGACGATCCGCTGGGCGGGCCGGAGCCGGCGTTCCGTTCGTTCGCGGAGCGCTGGCCGTCCTACTTCGCCGCGGCGTTCGCCGAAACCGGCGTCGACGGGATTCCCGCGCAGGAGGCGTTCGAGCACCTCTGGGACGAGATGTCGCGCTCGCCCGCGTACCCGGAGGCGCTGGAGGTGCTGGACGGCCTGAGGGCCAACGGCTACCGCACCGCGATCGGCTCGAACGCGGACGACGGGCACCTCGATCCGGCCCTGGCCGCGGCGGGGATCGAGGTCGAGCTGGTGCTCTCGTCCGAGCGGGCGCGGTCGTACAAGCCGCGGAGCCCGTTCTTCGCGCAGCTCTGCGAGGAGCTGGGGCTGCCGCCGGAGCAGGTGCTCTACGTGGGCGATTCACCGATGGCCGACGTGACCGGGGCCAACCATTTCGGAATGCCGGTGTACTGGGTGAAGCGCTACGAGGACGCGCGGCGGGAACGGCACCTGCGGCACCAGGCGACCTGGGTGTTCCCCGACCTGCGCGGGCTGCTCGAGGTGCTGCCGAAGCGCGTTTAGGGCACCGCGAGTTATCCACAGGATTCACGACGGCGTCGGTGCGTCTTCGCGTATGGCACTACGCTATATGAACTGATAAGGCAAGTGATCAGTTGCGGGAGAGCAACACCCGCGGAGGAGGGTGAACGATGCGGATTCAAGCGGCGCAAACCGCGCTGGACCGCGGGCTGAGTCTCGTCAGCCGGGCCGTCGCGGCGCGGCACAGCCTGGACCAGCTGCGGCACGTGCACATCGAAGCCGGCGACGACGGCGTGCGGCTCACGGCCACGGACACGGAGATCGCGCTGATCGTCGACGTGGAGGCGTCGGTCGCGGAGGCCGGCTCGATCACGGTGCCGCACCGCTTCATCAGCGACCTGATCAGCTCGCTGGACGGCGGCGAGATCGAAATCTCGGTGGCCGCCGATTCGCTGGTCGCGCAGGTCAAGGCGGGCGAGGCCAACGAGAGTTCGATCCACGGGATGAGCGCGGACGTCTACCCGCCGATCCCCGGCGCGGGCGACGGGGACGTGATGAAGATCGTGGCCGCGGACCTGCGCGAGGCGCTGCGCCATGTGGTCTTCGCGGCCGCCAGCGACGACGGCCGGCCGGTGCTGACCGGCGTCCACTTCCGCTTCCGCGGCGACGAGATGACGCTGGCCGCGGCCGACGGCTTCCGGCTCGCGGTCTACTCGATGGAAGTGCTGTCCGACGTCGAGGAAGAGCTGGAGATCACGGTGCCGGCGCGGGCGCTGCGCGAGCTCGAACGGCTGCTGGGGGACGAGGAGGGGACGATCGAGCTGTACCTGCACCGCGACCGCTCCTACGCGCGGTTCCACCTCACCCGGGCGCGGCTGACGGCGCAGCTGATCCAGGGCAACTACCCGACCTACGACCAGCTGATCCCGAGCGAATACCAGACCCGCGTGGTGCTGCCGAGCGACCAGCTGCAGCGCGCGGTGCGCAGCGCGGCCGTGTTCGCGCGCGAGAGCTCCGGCATCGTGCGGCTGCACATCGACGGCACGGGCGAAGAGGGCGCGCACATCCGCCTCACCGCGCGGGCCGAAGAACTCGGCAACCACAAGCGCAGCGTCAACGCCGCGGTCGAGGGCGACGATTCGCGGATCGCCTACAACGTGCGCTACTTGGAGGACATCATCGGCGTCGCCCGCGGCGGCTCGGAGGCCTCGGAGGTGGCGATGGAGACCAGCGGCCCCTCCAACCCCGGCGTCTTCAAGATCGTCGGCCGCGACAAGTACGTCCACGTCCTGATGCCGATGTTCGTCCAGTGGGAGGACAACTAGGCGGCGGCCGGATCGGCGCGCGGGCGGGTTCGGCCGGGCGGCCGCGCGCGGCAGCCGGATCGGCCGCGGCGGGCGGTGGCTGATGCCGGTCGTGCTGTTGTGCGGGGAGGATCGCTACGCGCGGATGGAGGCGCTGGCGGAGCTCCGCGCTTCCATCGACGCGGACGGCTCGCTGGCCGACAACTCGGCGGCATTCGAGGCGGCGCGCCTGTCCATCGGCGAGCTGGGGGCGGCTGCGGCCGCGGCTCCGTTCCTGGGCGATTGGCGCTTCGTGCGCGTGGACGGGCTGTGCGGGCGCTTCGAGTTCGGCTCCGGTCGGCGGCAGCGCGGGCTGGGCGAATGGGACGGGCTGGCGGACCTGCTGGCGGCGCTGCCGCCGACCACGCAGCTGGTGTTCGTCGACGAGGCGGCGGCGGCGCGCAATCCGATCCGGCAGGCGATCGCCGCGGCCGGCGAGGTGCGCGAGTTCAAGCGGCTGCGGCGCGAAGAGGCGCTGGACTGGCTGCGGGCGGAAACGCGCAAGCGCGGCGTCCGGCTCACCCAGGGCGCGGCCAACGCGCTGGTCGAGCGCTCCAACGGCGACCGCGGCGCGCTCGCCGGCACGCTGGAGAAGCTCTCGCTCTACGCCGGCGATGCGACCGTCGACCAGGCCGTGGCCGAGCAGATGACCAATCCGTCGCACGAGGCGACGATCTTCAACTTGGTCGACGCGGTCACGGAGGGGCGCATGGCCGACGCGATGGGCTCGCTCAACGCCGTCCGCGCGGCGGGCGAGGCGGACCCGCGCATCCTGCACATGCTGGCGCGGCAGTTCCGCCTGATCGTGATCGCGCGCGAGGTGCTGGACGGGGGCGGCGGGCCGCGCCAGATCCAGGAGGCGGCCTCGCTGCGCACCTCGTGGCAGGCGGAGCGGCTGCAGCGGCAGGCGCGGCGCTACCGCGCCGGCGAGGCGGAGCGGGCGCTGGAGATGATGCTCGCGGCGGACGCGGCGATCCAGGACTACCGCCGCGACGACGGCGGGCTGCCGGAGGATCTCGCGGTGGAGCTGCTCGTGGCGGAGCTGGCCGGGGCCCGCTGAGCCGGATCGGACGGGGCCGCAATCAGGCGGGGCCCGAGTCGGGCAGGACGGGGTTGTAGCAGGCGAGCAGGTGGCCGGGCCGGCCGTCGGCCAGCGGGAGCAGCGGCGGTTCGGGCGACTGCCGGCACTCGTTGAGCGCCTTGCGGCAGCGCGGGATGTAAGGGCAGTGGCCGTCCAGATCGAGCAGATCGGGCGGCGTGCCGGGGATCTGCGCGAGCCGGCGGCGGCGATCGAAGCGCGGCAGCGCGTCGAGCAGCGCCCACGTGTAGGGGTGCCGCGGCGAGCTGAAGACGGAGCGCGCGTCGTCGATCTCCGCCACGGCGCCGGCGTAGATCACGGCCACCCGGTCGGCGGTCTGCGCGACCACGCCCATGTCGTGCGTGATCAGCAGGATCGCGGTGCCGCGCTCGTCGCGCATCCGCTCCAGCTCGTGGAGGATCTGGGCCTGCACGGTCACGTCCAGCGAGGCGGTGGGCTCGTCGGCGATCAGCACGGCCGGATCGAGCGCGGTGGCGATGGCGATCATGATCCGCTGGCACATGCCGCCGGAGAGCTGGCCGGGGTAGGACTTGGCGATCCGCCCGGGATCGGGCAGTCGCATCGATGCGAGCACGTCGAGCGCGGCCGCGCGGGCCTCCTTCGCATCGACCTCGCGGTGGCTGGTGATCACTTCCTCGACCTGCTTGCCGACGGGGATGATCGGATTGAGCCCGGCGATCGGGTCCTGGAAGATCATCGAGATCTCGTCGCCGCGGATTTCGCGCAGATCGGACGGCGCGAGCCCGCCGATCTCGCGGCCGTCGAAGACGACCCCGCCGGCGGTGACGGCGGCGTTGCGGGGCAGGATGCGGAGGATGCCGAGTCCGAGCGTCGACTTACCGGAACCGCTCTCCCCGACCAGCACCAGCGTCTCGCCGCGGCGCAGCTCGAGCGACGCATTGCGGAGGGCCGGGATTGTGCCCTCCTTGGTGCGGTACTCGACGCTCAGTTCGCGGACGGAGAGCACCGGCGCATCGTCGGAGGCGGACATCCGCCTCAGATTATGCGGAGCGGCGAGCGCCCGTCAGGAAGTTGCCCGTCAGTTGGGGTGGCGCAGGACGGAGACGACGCGGCCTTGGATGTCGATGTTGTCCTCGGTCGTGTAGATCGGCTCCAGCGCCTGGTTTTCCGGCTGGAGACGGACATGTCCGTCCTCGCGGAAGAGGCGCTTGAGCGTCATGATCTCCTCGTCGCGCATGTAGACGGCGACGAGGTCGCGGTTGGAGATGTCCGCGTCGTGCTCGAGGATCACGGTGTCGCCGTCGGCGATCAGCGCGTCCTTCATCGAGTCGCCGCGCACGGTGACGGCGAAGACGTCGTCGGGGTCGCGGCCGGCCAGCATGTCGGCGGTGACCTGGATCTGCTCGGCGTTCTTCGCGTCGGCCGCGTCGGGCGCGAGCGAGGTGGTGCCGGCGGCGATCGCGCCCATCAGCGGCACGCCGAAGCGCGGGGCCTCGGGCGCGGGCGCCGGCTTGGGCTCGAGGCCGACCAGCGTGATCGTGCGGGCGCGGGTGGGGTCGCGCTTGATCTTGCCCTCGCGCTCGAGGATCTTGAGGTTGTAGTCGGCGACCGAGGTCGAGGAGAGGCCGCAGCCGTCCACGATGTCGCGGATCGCGGGCGGGTACTCATGCCGGCTGAACCAGTCGCCCAGCCAGTCCATGATCTTCTGCGGCTTCTCCGAGCGCGGCCCGCGCTTGCGCCGCTTCGGTTCCGCTCCGTCCTGTCCCGTGTCGTTGCCCGTGCCGCCAGCGGTCTTCGCCATGATCGCCCTCGTTCCCGGATTCCCGCGCTCCGCGCTGTCGGACGCCTGCGCGAAACACTTGTACGATGCACCCTCATATTGCAGGATGAATCGCGCTTGTGTCAAATCGAGCGGAATTTCCCGCCGTCGGCGGACGCGGAAACGGGCGCTCGGCCGGGCGGCGCGAACGATGCGGCGATGGCGAATACGCTGTAGCCGGACAGCCGCCGCGCCCCGGCCGGACGCCGCGGGAGGAGAGAGGGAGCAGCGATGAGCGAACCGCCGCAGACGGAAAACCGGATCGGGCTGGTGATCGCGGCGCATCCGGACGATCCGGATTTCGGCGCAGGCGGCACCGCCGCGCTGTGGACCCGCCTCGGCTGGGAGATGCACTACCTGGTCGTCACCAACGGGGCCAAGGGCTCGTCCGACCCGGAGATGACCTCCGAGCGCCTGGTGCCGATGCGCGAGCAGGAGCAGCGCGACGCCGCCTCCGAGCTGGGCGTGCGCAGCTGCACCTTCCTCGGCGGCGAGGACGGCGAGCTCGAATACACCCGCGAGATGCTCGGCGGGATCGTGAAGACGATCCGGCGCTTGAAGCCCTACGCGATCTTCACCCACAGCCCGGGCATCGTCCAGCGCCGCGTGCTCGAACCCGACCCCGATGACCCGCTGCACGAGTTCCGCGGCTTCGTCAACCACCGCGACCACCGCCTGACCGGCACGATGGCGATCGATTCCGTCTACCCGACCGCGCGCGACCGGCTCAACTTCCCCGAGCATCTCGAAGAAGGCCTGGAGACGCACAACGTCTCGGAGATGTTCATCTGGGGCTCGCCCGACGCGAACTTCTCGGTCGATGTGAGCGAGGTGCTGGAGGTGAAGATCCAGGCGCTGACTCGGCACGTCTCGCAGTTCGGCGACCGCGGCGAGGAGTTCCTGCAGACCGTGCGCGAGCGCTGGAAGTCGCCCGACGGCCGCTACTACGAGCGCTTCGAGCGGGTGACGCTGCCCTTTTGAGGTGGACGGATCGGTGATCCTGCGGGCGACGCACCCCTCGGCACAAGGCTGACCCGTGCCGCAGGTCGAGCCGCGCTTCTGCCCGCAGTGCGGCGCGGCCGTCTCCGAGCGCGACGCCGAGGGGCGGCCGCGCTGCGCGTCCTGCGGTTTCGTCCACTACCGCGACCCCAAGCTCGCCGCCGTCGCGCTCGTCGCCGACGCCGCCGGCCGCCTGCTCTACGTGCTGCGTGATCACGAGCCGGCGATGGGCGAGTGGGCCTGGCCGAGCGGCTTCGTCGACGCCGGCGAGACGGTCGAAGCCGCGGCCGCGCGCGAGGTGCGCGAGGAGACCGGCATCGAGATCGAGGTCGGCCGCCTGCTCGGCGTCTGGTCGCGCGCCGGCGATGCGGTGGTGGTCGCGGCCTACGCGGCGAGGCCGATCGGCGGCGCGCTCGCGCCCGGCCCGGAGGCGCGGGAGGCGCGCTGGTTCGCGCCGGACGAGCGCCCGACGCCGGCGTTCCCGCATGATTCCGAGATATTCGAGGCTTGGCGGGCGCGGCCGGCCTAGTCGTCCTGCCAGAGCGTCAGCCGATCGCGGCAGTGGCAGCAGAGCGTCAGCACTTCCGCCTCGCGCTCCGCGCCGCGCATCACCGAGGTCATCACCTGCGAGGCGTGGGGCGCGCAGAACTTGAGGCCGCAGCGGTCGCAGTCGACGGACGGCGCGGCCGCGCAGTCCGGCAGGCCGCAGGCGCCGGCGGCGTTGCGCTCGGCGGCTTCGGCCTTGAAGACGAGGTGCGCGGCGACGTCGAGCCGCTTCTGCTCGCAGCGCTTGCCGGTGCAGATTTCCTGGCCGTCGTCGAGCCGGTTGCCGTGCGCGTCGCAGAAGCCCTGCGCGCAGTACTGGCACTGGCCCAGCAGCGGCCGCCGGCAGCGGCCGAGCGGGCCCAGCCGCGAGCGACGCTCGCAGCGCACGGCGCGGCGGTATTCGGTGTAGGCCACGCGCGCACCGCCCTCCCGCGGACGCGGCAACCGCGCCCGCGCGGGCTCAGGCTAGTGCGGAGCTGGACGGGAGAGGGGCGCTTTAGAGGCGGAGCTTGCCGTGCGACGGCTGGCGGCGGCGCTGCCGGCCCTCTTCGACGGCCTGTTCGGCCTCGAGTTCGAAGACGGAGATGATGTTGGCCTCGTAGACGTACCCGCATGCGAGGCAGGATGCGTAGACGCTGTTCGCGTCCGACTCGGTCAGCATGGTGCCGGTGCAGCGGGGGCAGGATGAGGGGGGAGTGACGGGCATGCCGGCATCTTCCTTTTCGTGGCGGGCGCGAGATTGTGAAATCCCGCACAGACTCTGGTCGCGCCGAACATTGTGAAGAAATGCACAGGCGATGTCAAGCGCCGCCCGATCCCTCTGCCGCCCGGTCGATCCGCAGGTGCGGGCGCGCTGGAAAAACGGCTCAGCCCAGCGCGGCGCGCAGGTCGTCCAGCAGGCTGTCGGGCACGTCCAGACGCGATGGATCATCGCCGATCTGCTGCAGCAGCCGCGTGATCGTGTCGATCGAGTCGCGGCGGATGCCGCCGATCTCCCAGGGGAACTCGATCCAGTCGCGCGGCCCGGCCCCGTCGCGTTCGCGGTCGAACAGCGCGATCGTCTCCAAGCCGTGCTCCGCGTGCCAGACCCGCGCCGTGCGGCCCGAATCGATGATGTCGTCGACCAGCATCGTCGCCTCGGCCGGGCTCGCCGCGATCGGCACGCCGTTGGCCGCGAGCATCGCGGCGACGTAGGTGCCGCCGCGCGGGATGCCGTAGACGCGGTGCGCGGCCGCGTCGATCCGCGCCGCCATCTTGCGCGCCAGCTCCGCCGCCTCGGCCCAGCTGACCACGCGGATCGGGCTCGCCTCCGCCATCCCGGCTCCTCCGCGCCCGGCGGGCGCGGACTCAAGGTAGGACGCCCGCGGGCTGCGCGGAACACGCGGCCGCGGCCGGCCGGAATCCGCGCGCCCGATCGGGGCGTATGATGCACCCAAGCACCCGCCTGAAGATTCCGCGAGGACGAGCATGCCCGCATTCCCATCCATCGAGTGGTTCGAATCGCTGCGCGAGCAGATGCTGGCCGACCCCGAATGGCGCAGCTTCGGCATGATGGACTGCGCGATGGGCGTCAACGTCGGCGACACCACGATCAAGATCGTCTTCGACGGCTACGAAATCCCGGAGATCGCGGACGTCTCGGGCGCGGAGGAGGAGGCCGACCTCGACTTCACGCTGGTGATGCCGACCGAGCGCTGGCGCGAGATGCTGGAGAACATCGCCTCCAACGGCCACGCCGACCTGCACCACACGCTCAACACGATCGACTTGGAATCGCCCGAAGAGCTGGCCAAGGGCAGCGACTACACGCGGCGCGACCTCTTCTACCGCTTCAACCAGACCCTGCAGGACTTCTTCGACGCCAGCTCGAAGATCGACACCACCTTCAACTAGCGCCGCGGCGAGGCTCGCCTGAGCGCCGCTCCTTCGCGGGCGCGTAGCATCCGGGCCGCCTGCGCGCTTATGTCTAGAATGCGCCCTCCGCGAGCGATGCAAGGAAGCGGCCCGGACCAGATGGCAGCTGAACCCGGCAACGGCCGCGCCGCCTCCGGTGCCGACGGCATCCGCGTCCAGCTGATCGACCACACCGAAGACCCGATCCGCGCCCTCTACATGGCCTACCGCGTCTGCTACTCCGCGCTCACCCCGGAGCAGGTGCTGGCGCGGATCGAGGACGAGCGCATCCCCCGCGCGCAGATGCTGGAGTTCATCGAGGCGCGCCTGCTGACCGGCCACATGTCGCCGCTCGAACAGGTCGTCTTCGAGTTCGGCATCTCCGGCGTCTCCCGCGCCTTCAGCCACCAGTTCGTGCGCCACCGCATCGGCATCTCATTCGAGCAGCAGTCCCAGCGCTACGTCACCTACGGCGGCGGCGACTTCCCCTACGCGGTCCCGCGCACGGTCGAGCGGGCCGGCCTGCGCGACGAGATGACGGCGCTGTTCGCCCAAGCCGGCGCGCTCTACGAGCGCATGGTTGACGCCGGCGTGCCGGCCGAGGACGCCCGCTTCCTGCTGCCCAACGCGACCTCGACCAACTTCAAGATCATGGTCAACTTCGCCTCGCTGCTGCACATCGCCGACCTGCGCCTCTGCACACGCGCCCAATGGGAGTTCCGCAAGGTCGTCTCGCTGATGCGCGCCGAGGTGATCCGCGTCGCCCCCGAACTCGGCCGCCAGCTCCAGCCCAAGTGCGGCGAGCGCCGCATGGGCTACTGCGACGAGGACTACGACGCCTGGGCCGCCTGCCCGATCGGGCGCAAGCGCCCGCACAAGCGCGAACTGTTCGAGCTCTACGACGCCTACCGCCGCGGCGAGCTGGGCGACCTCGGCGACGACGACATGGCCGTGATCGCGGCCGACGAGATCGCCCCCGAACCCGTCGCCGCCGGCGCGGCCGCGGGCGGCTGAGCCTCAGTCCCGCAGCAACTCCAGCAGCTGCACGTAGTTCCCGTCCGGATCCCGCAGCGTCGCCACCAGGCCGCCCCAGGACTCGCGCTCCGGCTCGCGCAGGACGTCGACCCCGTGCCCGGCGATGCGCGCGAACTCCGTCTCCACATCGTCGACGAACAGGTTGATCTGCGCCCGCGCCGGCTCGCGGGTGGGCCCGCTGATCTCCGAATGATCGAGGATGCGGATGAACCCGCCGGCCGCCGCGAAGACGGGATCGCGGTACTTGCCGATGCGCGGCAGGCCGAGCACCTCACCGTAGAAGCGGGCCAGCGCATCGGGCTGATCGGTGCCGACCATCACCGTGAACTCGCGCACCTCCACCGCTCAGACCTCCAGCGCCAGGCCGTCCGCGGCCACGATCACCTCGCCGTCGAACTCGCTCCGCGCCTCCGCGGCCAGCTCCTCGTCGCGCTCGGCCGCCAGCAGATGGGTGAGCGCGAGCCGCGGCACCCCCGCCTCGCGCGCGATCCGCGCCGCATCGGCCGCGCTGGAGTGCGTGCCGCGGATCGCGGCGAAGAAGCCGTCGGCCCGCTCGGGCGGCATCGCCGCCGCATCGGCCGTCCGCCGCAGCGCCGACTCCGTGAACGCCTCGTGGATCAGCAGGTCCGCGCCCTCGGCCAGCGGCGCCAGCACCTCGGGCGCGCTGGCCGTGTCGCCGCTGTAGACCAGCGTCCGCCCGCCGCAGCGGATTCGCCGCGCCAGGCATTCCAGGTAATCGACGTGCGGCACCTCGCGCGATTCGACCGCGAGCGGCCCGATCTCGCGCTCGTCGCCCGGCCGCGTCAACGCGACCGACACGCCGTCCAGCCACTCGTGGTTCTCCGGCCGCGTCGCGTTGAGCCGTGCGAAGGCGAGCGCCGAGGCGACGTACTCGTCCGTCCCCCGCGGCCCGTACGCGCGCGGCGGCGGCCCGGTGTGGATGATGGTCCGGGTCAGCAGCTCGACGATGCCCGCCGCGTGGTCGAAGTGCAGGTGCGAGAACAGCACCGCCCGCACCGCGTTGGGGTCGAGCGAGGCCGCCGCCATCCGCTCCATGAACCCCGGCCCCGTGTCCAGCAGCGCCTCGAACCCGTCCACCGCCAAGTGCAGCGACGAGTTCCCCCGCCGCGGATTGACCGACCCTCCGGCCCCCGTCCCGCAAAACGTCACCCGCATCCCCAAAGGCTAGCGTTGCCCCCGATGCCCGAACGCCGCGACCACTAGCATTCAGGCATCGCCGGGGCGCGTAGGCGCGCACGTGCAACGACGCGGGAGCAGCACATTGCCGCGATTCGCGGAGTTCTTCGCGGGGATCGGGCTCGTGCGGGAGGCGCTTGAGCCGCTTGGCTGGGAGTGCGCGTTCGCGAACGACATCGCGGAAGGCAAGGCCGAGATGTACCGCGGGCGGTTCGGCGCGGACGACTTGGCGGTCGCGGACATCAACGATCTGACCATCGGGGACGTCCCCGACGACGTCGAGCTGATGACCGCCTCGTTCCCCTGCATCGACCTCTCGCTGGCCGGCAACCGCGCCGGACTCGCGGGCGAGCACTCCGGGGCGATCTGGCCGTTCCTCGATCTGGTCGAGGAGCAGTGCGCCCGCGGCGCCGCGCCGGAAGCGCTGCTGCTCGAAAACGTGACGGGCTTCCTCACCTCGCACGGCGGGCGGGACCTCTCCGAAGTCTGCGATCGAGTCGCCGCGCTCGGCTACTCGCTGGACTTGGCCGTGGTGGACGCGCGCTGGTTCACGCCGCAGAGTCGCCCGCGCCTGTTCGTGATGGCGGTGCGTCAACACGAGAACCTGCCTTGGCTCCCCGCGACCGATCAGGTCAGCCGCACGCGCACGCGCGGAGTGCGGCGATTCCAAGCCGCGCACCGCCATCTGCCCTTCATCGAGCTCGACATCCCCGAACCGCCTGCGCGCGCTAGGGAAACGCTGGCTTCCGTGCTTCAGGACGTGGAACCGGACGACGAGCGATGGTGGCCTGCGGAGCAGACGGAGGCGATGTTGGCGAGCATGGCGCCGACGCACCGCGAGCGGGTTGATGCGCTCCTCAAGCGGCAGCGCGGCGGGGTCGCCACCCTGTTCCGGCGCCGGCGGCGCGGCAAGACCGTGGGCGAAGTGCGCGGCGACAAGATCGCGGGCTGCCTGCGGACGCCGCAGGGCGGCAGCAGCGTGCAATTCCTGGTCGATTGCCGCAGCGGCGAACCCCGCATCCGTCCCCTCACCGGCCGCGAGTACGCGCGACTGCAAGGCGCGACGGGGTTCCCGATCAACGTCGGCGACCGGCAGGCGCAGATGGGGTTCGGCGATGCGGTCTGCGTGCCGGCGGTGACGTGGCTCGCACGGCACGCATTCGCCCATCTCACGCGTGAAGCAGTCGAGGCCGACGGCCTGCAAACGCGGTTCGCCGAGCCCGAAGGTGCCGCCTACGCGGCGGGCAGTTGACGATGACCACCGCTGTGCGCCGCGACATGTTCACGCCGGCCGAGCGATCGGAGGTGATGAGCCGCATCCGCCGGCGGGACACCAAGCCCGAACTGGCGCTCCGCCGCGAGCTGTCCCGTCGCGGCCTCCGCTACCGGCTCGACTACGCCGGCGCCGCCGGCAGGCCGGACATCGCGTTCGTGAGCAAGAAGATCGCCATCTTCGTGGATGGCGAATTCTGGCACGGCAAGAGCCTGAGCCCGGAACGGCTTGCCGAGATGTCGCAATATTGGCAGCGCAAAATCCACCGCAACATGGAGCGCGACCGCCACGTCAACTTCCTGCTGACGCTGCGCGGCTGGACCGTGATCCGCGTCACGGATCGCGCCGTGAAGGAGCGCCTTGAGCAAGTCGGGGCCTACGTCGAGCGCGCCTGCAACGCCCAGTTCCGCGGCTACCGCCCGCCCGGCGTCGAACTGCTGAGGCGCTAGCCATGCCGCTGCCCGAAACGCTGGACGTGCAAGCGGCGCTGATCTACTTCCACGCCTACATGTACGGGCCCTTGCAGGGCCGAAGGCGACTCTTCGACAAGCAAGGCCTCAAACCACGCATGATGATCATGGCCGAAGACTGGGAGGTTTTCGCTGCGATCCTGTTTCGGCAACAAGGAACGACAAGCCACTCCGGTCCAGACTTGGGCGAGTTCGAAGTCAAGTCGGCCCGCGATCGAGGATCATTCGAGTACCAGTACCACCGGGATTCTTGGCAAGACAAGTTCGCGGCTGACCGGCGGGCAGGACACATCCTAATCTGGTACTGGGAGGAGTTGTCCAGAGTCGAAGTCTGGTACTGCACCGGCACCGATCTTGAAGAGCACTTCGCCGCTTGGGAAGCGGAAAACCCGTACTCCACACAGAGCCAGCAGAGATTCCGCCGACAAGTGTCGGCAGGATGGGTCCGTGAGAACGCGACGCTCCTGCTCCTGATCGAAGACGGGGAAGCCACGCACCAATGGACGGCTCCGGAGAGTGACGGGGCCGAATGACCCGCATCCTCGAGGGCGTCCGCGTCGTTGATCAGGGGCATGTCTGGGCGGGGCCTCTGCTGGGGATGTTCTTGGCGGACCTTGGCGCGGAGGTGATCAAGGTCGGGCCGCCGCATCGGCGGTCGGGGGTCTCGATGGGGTCGCAGCGGACGCCGGTGGGGAACATCGGGGGCGACCGCGGAGCGACGCCCGCCGATGATCCGCGCGCGTTCCACGGGCTGGACCGGGGCAAGATGTCGGTCTCGATCCACTTGGGCGATCCGCGCGGGGTCGAGGTCTACAAGCGGCTCGTCGCCGTTTCCGACATCGTGCTGGAGAACTTCTCGCCGCGGGTGATGCCGTCGCTCGGGCTCGGCTGGGAGGCGCTGCGCGAGGTCAACCCGCGATTGATCATGATCTCGCTCTCGGCGACCGGCGCGACGGACGCGCCCTGGCGCGATCTGGTGACCTACGGCCCCTCGCTGGCCGCGCTCTACGGGCTCAAGAGCCTGCTGGGCTACGCCGACGATCCGCAGCCGCGCGAGGACACGGCCGACCTCGACCCGACCGCCGCCGGCCACGCGATGGTCGCCGTGCTGGCCGCGCTGGAGCACCGCGAGCGCACCGGCGAGGGCCAGTTCATCGACCTCGCGCAGGGCGAGGCGACCCTGCAGCGCGCCGCGGAACCGCTGATGGACTACCTGATGAACGGCCGCGCGGCCGGCCCGCAGGGCAACCGCGAGCGCGGGATCGCCCCGCACGGCGCATACCCCTGCGCCGGCGAGGACGAGTGGATCGCCATCGCCGCCCGCACGGACGCCGAGTGGGACGCCCTGCTTGCCGCCGCCCGCGAAGACGGCGCGGACGCCGCCCTGGCCGACCCCCGCTGGCAGCGCGGACTAACCCGCCTCAAGGCGCAGGACGACCTCGACGCCGCAGTCTCCGAGTGGACGCGCACGCAGGACGCCGCCGAGCTGGCCGAGCGCCTGCAGTCCGCCGGCGTCCCCGCCGCCCGCTTCTGCGGCCCCGAACAACTGCTGGTCGAAGAAGACTTCACCGCCCTCTGCACCGCCGCAATCGACCTCTCCGCCGAAGCCGCCGCCCCCATCCGCGGCGCCCTCTACATCGGCGCCCCCTGGAAGTTCCCCCGCACCCCCGCCGCCATCACCGCCCCCGTAGCCAACCGCGGCGAACACGACCCCTACGTCTTCACCGAGCTCCTCCAAATCCCCCCCGCAGACCTAAC
Organism: Dehalococcoidia bacterium; assembly: GCA_965205165.1. GTDB lineage: Bacteria > Chloroflexota > Dehalococcoidia > Bin125 > Bin125 > CBDESM01. Next base: position 1,675,777 of record OZ242037.1, on the reverse strand, counting down.
CGCCCTCCGCGAAGCGGGAATCCTCTAGCCCAGCCAAGGGGCTTGACACAGCCGCAAGCCCGTACTTACCCTCTGCCCATGCGGAAGCCTGAGCGCCCCATCATGTTCACCACTCGCTTGGCTTCGGGGGTACCCCAGATTCAGAACAGTCCGGGACCGCCGGGCACTTGGCAGCATCCAAGCCCACAGCCTTCAAGCCAAAGCCGTCGCGCTAAGCCAGTAGGGAACAGGCCCGCAACGCCCAGCCACTGGATCGCCGCCTTCGCCCTGATCATCTTCGCCAGCCTCGCGGCCGCTTGCAGCGGGGAGAGCAGGATGACGGTCGCCGAGTACGCTCGCTGGTGTGGTGACATCAACAACAGTTCTGGCGATGAACTGCTCGGCGCAACTTGGGGCGAATTAGAGGATAGCCTTCAAGTCAGAGCAGACGAGTACCGCCGTATTGAAGGTCAGATCCCCGACGAAGCGGCGCTCTTAACTTTCCATCGCACTTGGCGCGGGGCCTTGCAAACGTATATCGAGTTCGCTCGGCAGCAAGATGAAGATGAGGTAGCCAACCTATTCGCTCTTCTCAGTCCCGGGCTTATCGCCGCCGGCAGTGTTGAGGCTGCCGAAGCTTTACTGACGCCGAGAACCCGCGCCACGCTGGTCAGTACCGGCTGCATTGATGAAGAGGACGACAGTGCCGAGCAGCAGGACGACCAGCCGACCTCCACGACCCTGAACGATGCAATTACGCTCAGCCGAGGCTAGCCAGTCGCAGTGTGACGGCTAGAGAAAACCGGAGATCTGCGCCCCCTGCAGGCACTAGTTGCAGTCGAGCCGCCAGCGCGCAGTAAGTTCGGCGTCCCCAACCTCGAGGAGCATCGTGCCAGGCGTCAACGCGGTCCAGCTGCTTCCACCTACGTGGACCACTGATGATCCCGACCATTGCGACGCGATTTCGCCTGCCAAAGACTTGAAATCTCCCGCTGAGTCGTACAGTCGAGCCGAGAAAAACGTGGCACGCCCGTCGTCGTCGTTGCCGGAAATGCTGAAAGCGCAGGTGTAGATTCCAGCCGAGAGGGCGAAGCGCTTCGTGACCGGCCCGGATCCCGACACGCTTGCCATGCCCTCCGATGATGTTGAACTGCTAGAGGAGGAAGCACTTGCGCCGACCTCAATGTTCACTGGCGTCGAGCGCAGCCATCTGTCGTTTCGCGCCCCGATCTGCGCCGCGTTCATAAACCGGCCAGTCGGCAGGAGGCGCTCCTCGTCGTGCTCGATCCCGAACTCAATGCGCCCGTCACTGACGCTCCGCGCTACGACGCGCACTTCTTCGGTCGAGCTTTGACCGACTACGAAGCCGATCCCCGCCGCGCTCAGCACGAGCACGGCCAGCAGTCCCAGCGTTGCGAGTCGCCTCATTGTTCCCATCTTTTCTAGGCGGCGACCGGCCGCCGCCAGCCACGATACAGCATCCTGCTATCCGCCGGCAGCAGCCTCATCGCCGCCGTCCCGCGGAGTAGACGCAACATCTCTGCTGTGGCAGCCCCAGCCGGTGCCGCGCCTCGTTCTGCGTCATCACCCCAGACTGCCGCAGCGTCGAGAACGCCGCCGCCTGCTCCCCCACGCCCCAGCCTGCCGCTCGCGGCTATCCTGCTTCTGCCCAGGATGGGCGGAAGGGGAGCTGACGACATGTGCCACCGATACGAAGCGCTGCCCGCGATCACCCCGATCGCCGGCGCGGCCGTCGATTCCGAAGACCTGACGCTGCGGGCGTCGGATGGGGCGGAGTTCGCCGCCTTCCACGCCAAGGCCGCGGGCGGGGCGGGCATCGTGATCCTGCCCGATGTGCGCGGGCTCTTCCGCTTCTACGAGGAGCTGGCGCTGCGGTTCGCCGAGATCGGCGTCGAGGCGGTCGCAATCGACTACTTCGGGCGCACCGCCGGCGTCTCCAAGCGCGACGCCGAGTTCGATTTCTGGCCGCATGTCCGCGCCACGACGGTGGAAGGGATCAGCGCCGATACCGCCGCGGCTGCCGCCGTGCTGCGCGCGGACGACCCCGGCCGCGCGGTCTTCACCGTCGGTTTCTGCTTCGGCGGCTCCAACTCCTGGCTGCAAGCCGCGGCCGGGCACGGGCTGGCCGGCGCGATCGGCTTCTACGGGCACCCGACCCGCGACGGGCTCAACGGCGGCCCCGCGCCGCTGGCCAAGGCGGCGGAGATCGAGTGCCCCGTAATCGGCCTGATGGGCGGCGCCGACGAGGGTATCCCCGCGGAGGAGGTGGCCAAGTTCGAGGCCGCGCTGGCCGACGCCGGCGTCGAGCGCGAGTTCACCACCTACGAGGGCGCGCCGCACTCGTTCTTCGACCGCTCCTACGACGAGCACCAAGCCGCCTGCGCCGATGCGTGGGAGCGCATCCAGCGCTTCATCGCGGCCAACAGCTAGCAGCGCCCGCGGGCGCGAGGGAGGAAATGCAGATGCGAACGACCGGATCTTCCGAAGGCGAGAGCGCGCATGCGCAGGCCGAGATCTTCACCGGCGGCGATGTCTGGGTGCGCCCGCTGGCCGGCGCGGTCGGCGGCCAGCACGGCGGCGACGACGCGGACTTCAACTGCGCCGTCGTCCAGTTCGGCGCAGGCGCGCGCACCAAGAACCACACCCACTCCAGCGAGCAGATGCTCTACGTGCTCTCCGGCATCGGCAAAGTCGGCAACGCCGAAGGCGAGCGCGTGATCAGCGCCGGCGACTTCGCCATCATCCCCCCCGGCGAAGAGCACTGGCACGGCGCCGGCGACACCGGCTCCCCCATGACCCACCTCGCCATCACCCGCCGCGACAGCATCACCGAAGTGACGGGGGAGTAATCCTCCCCCGCCGCCGCCCGCGGTTGACCCGCATACGCTCGAAGGGCGAGGTGCATAGTGGCATGGCCGATCATCGCGTTCTCGATCGAGGGCGACGTCGACATCGAGACCTTGGCGACGGCTGCCGCCGGACTGCACGAGCTGGTCTCCGCCCTCCAAGCCGATCATGCGCCGAACTCGAATCTGACGTGGCGCGTCGGCGATCTGCGCGCCGGCAGCGCCCACATCCGCTTGGAAGCAGGGGATGCTTCGCCCCAAGCCCGGGAGATCGCCGAGCGGTACGACGCAATCGCCGCCGATCTCAGCATGGACCGGCCGCTCGAAGCATCGCCCGCCGTCTGCCGTCCGATCCGCAAATTGGCCCGACTGACCAAGCGCAAAGGCGTGCAATCCGTCAAGTTCGCCACGGCTGACGCGACGCACGCCGTGACGCAGCTCGGACCGCGCGCCGCAAAGAGCGAAGGGACTACATACGCGGACATCGGCTCCGTTGAAGGAGAGGTCGTCTCCATCAATCGGCAGAACGATCTGCACATGACCCTGCTGGATGACATGCGGCAGTGCGCGGTCCGCTGCCAGTTGAGCCCGGAACACGCCGATCTCGCCACCGAGGCTTGGCAGCTCGGCTTTGCCCGAGTCACCGGCCTCGTGACGCATCGATCGCCGGGCGGAGACCCGATCAGCGTCCGCAACGTCACACGGTTCGAAGCGCTCTCCGACGACGACGAGCATTGGGAAGAGGATTGGAAGGCAGCCCGTGGTTCGATCCCTTGGAAGCCCGGCGATCCGCCCGCCGAGGTCGTGATCCGGCGGCTGCGCGATGAATGGTGAGGTGGAGATCGCGTACTCCGACGCTTGCGTCTTCATCGCGGTTCTCGACAACGAACCCGACCGGGCCGATGTCGTAGAGGCGCAGTTCGGCGCATTGCGCGCGCGAGGCGCGAGCATCGTCACATCCACGATCACGCTCGCGGAAGTCGCATACGCCTCGACTGAGCCGGCCCCCATCAACCCCTCGAACACGACGGCCATTGATGCCTTCATGCAGCGTCCGCGGCGCTTCCGTTACCGGCCCGTCAGCCAAGCCATCGCGCTTGAGGCGAGGGGGTTGGTGAGGGAGGCCAAAGCGTCGGGGGTGAAGAGAATTCGCACTCCCGACGCCATTCACCTCGCAACGGCAAAGGACGTCGAGGCGGATCTGTTCCTCACCTACGACCGGGCACTGCTCGAGCTCCGAATGACCCTCCCCTTCCGGATTGAAGAGCCCAGCGCGGAGATCTACCAAGCAAGCCTGCCCGACCTCCGGTAGGGAGAATGCCGCGCAGGGGGCGTGATGTAGTCAGTAGCCCGCGCGCTGGTTGCGGGTGAGGATGTCGTAGGCGGCGATTGCCGCTACCGCGGCCAGGCTGAGGATGATCAGCGCCAGCAGCGCTGCGCGGCCGCCGTCGCCGAGGTCGCCCAGCTGGCGGACGGCGATCAGGATCCCGCAGATCGACGCCGCCACGCCGATCTCCAGCCAGCGGTGGATCCACTCCGCGAGGAAGTTCGCCGCGATCGCCGCGACCACAGCGACGTTGACCACGATCAACAGGTGCACGTCCTCCAAGCGGTTCCAGCCGCCGCGCTGCGTGCCCGTGATCGCGTCGATCTCGTCCGTCGGCGGGCCGCCGCGCAGCGCCAGGAAGAGCACCACGATGCTCGCCCCCACCGCGCCGCCGGCCAGCGGCCGCAGGATGCGCGGCGCGTTCCGCTCGAACGCCGTGATCGGCCCCGCGCCCAAGCGCCGCCGCGCGTGCTCGTAGACGTGCCCGTCCGCCATGCGTCCTCCGCCTAGATGTTAGAGCGCGTCTGCCCGCCGTCGACGTTGAGGCAGGCCCCCGTCACCCACGAGGCGCGCGGCGAGGCGAGGAACGCGACCGCGTCCGCGACCTCCTCCGGCCGCCCGAAGCGGTTGAACGCGATCGTGTCCAGCACGCTCCGCTGGATGCCTTCCGGGTCCGCCTCGTAGCGCTCCCGCCAGCGGCTGCCCGGCCAGGCGATCGATCCCGGCGCGACCGCGTTGGCGCGGATGTTGCGCGGCGCGAGTTCGAGCGCCAGCGACTTGGCGTGGCTGTGAATCGCCGCCTTCATCGCGTTGTACTGCGCCGAGCCGCCCGCCTCGCGCCCGAAGATCGAGCCGATGTGGATGATGCTCGACGCATCCGCGCCCTCCCCGGCCGCCGCGGCCTCCAAGTGCGGCAGCGCCGCCCGCGTCGCCCGCACCGCGGCCATCAAGTTGAGCTCGAACATCTGCCGCCACACATCGTCGCCCTCGCCGCGCAGCGAGACCCCCATGTTGTTGATCAGGATGTCCAGCCGCCCGAACTCCGACGCCGTTTCCGCAACGGCGCGCTCGGCGGCATCGGGCGCGCCCAAGTCCGCCTCGATCGCCAGCGCCCGCCCCGGCCCGGCCGCGTCGATCCGTTCCCGCGCGCGGGCGAGCGGCTCCGGCCGCCGAGCGCAGACGGCGACGTCCGCGCCCTCCGCCGCGAGCGCGAGCGCGCAGTAGAGGCCGATCCCCTCGGACGCCCCCGTAATCAGCGCCGCCTTGCCGTGCAGCTGCAGATCCATCGCGCCGCAGTCTACGAGCAGCCGACGCCATACCCTCGCGGAATGAAGCGCGCGACGTGGCCCAAGTGCTGAGCGCGGCGCGGCGGGCCGCCGGCGCGGCCGCCGCGCTGGCGTCGGAGGCGCTGCTGCCGCGCCGTGCGCCGCGCACCCGCGGCAGGATCGTCGTCGACGGCGTCGATGCGCCGGTCGAAATCCTGCGCGACCGCTGGTCCGTCCCCCATATCTTCGCCCGCTCCGCCGCCGACGCGCTGTTCGGACTCGGCTTCGCGCAGGCGAGCGACCGCCTCTGGCAGATGCACTGGAACCGCCTCGCCGCGACCGGCCGCATCGCCTCCATTGTCGGCGAGCGCGGCCTGCCCGCCGACCGCCTCACCCGCACGCTCGGCATCGGCCGCATCGCCGAAGAAGCGTGGCAGCGCACATCCGAGGCCGAGCGCCGCGAAGTCGCGCCTTACCTAGCCGGCATCAACGCAGCGATCGAGCGCTCCCCGCGCCCGTTCGAGGCGCGCCTGCTCGGAGCCGAGATCGGCCCGTGGCGGGCGGAAGATTCCATCGCCTGGTCCAAGCTGCTCTCGTTCCTGCTCGGCACCGCCTGGGAGCAGCAGATCGCACGGGCGCGCATCGCCGCCGAGTTCGGCCCCGCCGCGCTGGCCGAGATCGATCCACCCCTGCCCGCTCACACGCGCACCGTCGTCCCGCCCGACGGACAGCTCGGCGAAGCGGATGGCGCACTCGAAGCAGCAGCCGCCCTGCGCTCGGCGCTCGGCATCGCCGGTGGCGCGAGCAACAATTGGGCCATCGCCGGCCGCCACGCCGCCAGCGACGCGCCGATCTTCGCCTGCGACCCGCACCTCAGCCCGGTCACCCCGCCGCACGCCCATTTCGCGCATCTCCACTGCCCCCAGTTCAACGCCGCCGGCGCCGGCATCCCCGGCATGCCCGGCATCATCTGGGGACACAACGACCGCATCGCCTGGGGCCCGACCGCGTCGATGCAGGCCGCCAACATCGCCGTGCTCGAAGAACTCTCCGAAGACGGCACGTCCAGCCGTACCGAGCACGGCTGGGCGGGGGTCGAGCAAATCGACGAGCGGATCGAGGTCGCCGGCCGCGATCCCGTCGCCCTCCGCATCCGCCGCACCGCCAACGGGCCGATCGTCTCCGGCGAGATCAGCGACGCCGTCTCCCCCCCGGACGAGCGGACGGGCGAGCGCCGCGCCTTCGCGCTCAACTCGCTGGTGCTCAGACCGCGGCACAGCGGCAACGCGATCCTGCGCCTGCTCGCCGCCCGCGACTGGGACGAATTCAGCGCCGCGATCTGCGCCGTCGACGACTTCAACCTCTGCTTCGGCTACGCCGACGCGGACGGACGCATCGGCATGCGCGTCTCCGGCGCGGCCCAGCGCGGCCGGCCCGGCCTCCTCCGCTTCCCCGCCGCCGGCTGGCTCCCGCCCGATCAAGGCGGCGTCCCCAAGGGCATCATCGAGCCGCCCGAGCAGCCTTGGACGCTCGACCCGCCCGGCGGAATCGCGGTGAGCGCGAACAACCCGCTGACCCCGGCCGACGAGGCCGAGTCCGGAGCCGAATACCTCGACTCCGCCCGCGCCCAGCGCATCTACGACCTGATCGCCGAGACGCTCGCCGACGGCCACTCCCCCGCCGATTCCGCCCGCATCCAACTCGACCAAGTCGACCTGCGCCTGCGCGAGTTCGCCGAACAAGCCCGCGCTTTGGCCGAACGCGACCGCGAAACCGCGCCGCTGCTCGACCTGCTCGATGGCTGGGACGGCGACGCGGCGCCCGACTCCGCCGCCGCGGCCGTCGCCGCCTGCACCGCCGTCGAGTACCGCCGCGCCGCCCTGCACGGCATCCTCGGCGGACGCCCGCTGCCCGCCGCCGGAACCGCCATCAGCGCGCTCGACATCTTCAGCGCCCGCGCCGGCAGCTGGGCCCTCTCCCGCATCAGCGCCGACCAAGCTCGCGCCCGATCCGAGCTCTCCGCCGCCCTCCGCGCCGCCGCGCGGACGCTCGCCGACCGGCTCGGCCCCGAACCCGCCGCCTGGCGTTGGGGACGCTGCCGCGCACTGACCCTCGCCCACGCCTTCGCCGACGTCCCCCTGCTCGGCAAGTGGCTCAGCGCCGGTCCCTTCCCCGCAGGCGGCAGCGCCGACGCGATCAACCAGTCCGGCGTGCTCGGCCTCGACCCGTTCGCCGCGCCCTCCGCCGCGCCCGCCCTCCGACTCGTCGTCGAACTCTCCGATCCGCCACGCGCGCAGTTCGCCCTCGCCGGCGAGCAGGCCGGCGAACCCCTGCGCCCCGCCGGCCCGATGACCGACGCCTGGCTCAACGGCCGCCTGCTGCCGCTGCTCCGCGACCGCGCCGAGATCGAGCGCGCAGGCAGCCGCAGGCTCGTCCTCGAACCGCCCCGCGCCGACCCTTCGGTAGACTGAGCGCTCCCGCGCCGAACCCGCCGCAACAGGACCGACAATGCCCGCTGCCGCCGCAGACCTGCTCTTGGAACGCGACGCCGGCGCGGCCGTCGTCTCCGGCGGCGATCGGCTCGACGCGCGCTTCACCTCGGCGCTCGCCGACATCTGCCGCGAAATCGGCGAAGACGACGACGTCCGCGCCCTGCTGCTCGACCCGGCTGCGCAAATCTGGGCCGGCTGGGACGGCGAAGCGGTCGAACCCGGCGACCCCTTCGCGCCGCTGGCCGCGCTCCCGCAGCCGTCCATCGCCGCAATCGCCGGCGACTGCCTCAACGGCGGCCTCGAACTCGCCCTCTGCGCCGACCTCCGCGTCGCCGCGCCCGGCACCCGATTCGGCCTGCCCGCCGCGCTCAACGGCGGCTTCCCCATCGCCGGCGGCCTCCAGCGCCTAGCACGCGCCATCGGCCGCTCCCGCGCCGGCCAGCTCGCCCTCGCCGGCAACCTGCTCGGCGCCGATCAAGCCCTCGCCTGGGGCCTGATCACCGCCGTCGCCGACGATCCAAGCGCCGAAGCCCGCCGCCTCGCCGACGCGATCGCCCAGCGCGGCCCCATCGCCCTCCGCTATGCCAAGGAAGCGCTCCAGCGCGGCTCCGAAATGCCCCTCGCCCACGGCCTCCAGTACGAGACCGAACTCACCATCCTGCTCCAAGCCACCGCCGACCGCGCCGAAGGCGTGGCCGCCTTCATCGAAAAGCGCGAACCCGCCTTCCGCGGCGCCTGACCCGCGCAACACCACGCACGGAGGAACACATGCAGATCAAACTGGACGAAGCCGAAGCCTGGTCCCTGATGACCCTCGTCACCGCCCAAGTGCTCGACCAAGTCGAGCTCGGCGACGACGCGGTCGAAGCCATCCGCGACTGGCGCGCCGGCCTCGAAGAGGGCAGCCCGCCCATGGAGGCCTTCGCCGCCGCCGTCAACGAGGCCCTCGGCCACCAGATCGACGAGGAACTCACCCGCACCGTCCGCCGCCGCGACTACTACCGCAAGGTCCGCTAGCCGCGCCCGCGCAACCCGCCATCCGCAGCCGAGGGGGAACCGCCATGGTCAAGGTCGAACTGGACATCGAAGAGGCGTGGGCCATCTTCAACCGCATCGTCAACCAAATGCTCGAAGAGGTCGAAATCGGCAAGTCCGACCGCGCCGCCATCCGCCGCTGGAAATCCAGCGAAATGCGCCCCGGCCGCGAGGAGATGGACGCCCTCCACGAAAAGATGAACGACGACCTCGAGCGCCTCTGGTCCGTCCGCCGCAAGTCCGAAATCCGCAAACCCGACTGGCGCTAGCCTTGCTCCCGTGAGCACGCAGAGGACCGGTTGAGGAGATCAGAGCATGCCCGGCGGTCGAATCCCCAACAAGGCTCGATTCATCGAGGTGACGACCATCTACCGCGACTCGATGATCCCGTTCATTGAAGCCGCCCTAGGGTCCAAGCGGATTCAGGCGGCGCTCTTCAACGACGAAGCCAAAGAACGCAACCTGTTCAAGTACGAAGGCGGGATGCGCAAGCTCAAACAGGGCATTCCCGTCTCCAATCTCATCGATCAGGCCGATATCCCCTTCTTGGTCGGAGGCAATCGAAAACGCTTCCCCGGCCTCGCCAGCGAGGATGTGGACCGGATGCACTCCATCCGCCTGCTCTGGAACGACAAGATCAAGCACCTCGACGACTTGGGCGATTTCAACCCCGAAGACGCCGACGCGTGCGCGGTTCTCTGCGCCCGCATCCTCCGTCGCTGCGGCCTAAGCGAGGCCGCCGACGAGATCGCCAACCCATCGGCTTCGGCGGCCACCGGAGCTCCTGCCGCCACGGAGGACGACCTCCGCGAACAACGCGAACGCCGAGAATGGGACAAACAACGTTTGGCAAACAAGCCAACCGCGTCATTAACGGCATGGGAACAGCAGCGTCTAGCTGAGATCGAATGGGAGGAAGAGTGGGAGCGACGCGAACAGGAACGCGAAGAGATTGGCAAGATCGGCCAAGATATTGATACCCTCCGCCATTGGTTCGGTGCTGACACCGACCGTAGTCATCGCCACGCTTCCGTGTTCGCCGACCTAGAGCGTGAAGCCCCACGGTGGGATCGCGAACGCGGGGAGATCGCTGAGATCGGCCAAAACATTGATGTTCGCCGCCACTGGTTTGATGCTGACACCGGCCGCAGCCATCGCCATGTTTCCGAGTTCGCCGACCTAGAACGTGATGAAGCCGCACGGTGGGATCGCGAACGCGAGGAGATTGCTCGCATTGACCAAGACATTGACGCTCGCCGCCACTGGTTTGATGCTGACACCGGCCGCAGCCATCGCCATGTTTCCGAGTTCGCCGACCTAGAACGTGATGAAGCCGCACGGTGGGATCGCGAACGCGAGGAGATTGCTCGCATTGACCAAGACATTGACGCTCACCGCCACTGGTTTGATGCCGACACCGGCCGCAGCCATCGCCATGCTTCCGAGTTCGCCGACCTAGAACGTGACGAATCCACACGATTGGATCGCGAATACGAAGAGATCGCTCGCATCGGCCGCGGCATCGACGCCCTCCGCACTTGGTTCAACACTGATATTAATCGTCAATATCGACACGCTTCACAATTCGCAAATTTAGAACGCGAAGAGCAAGAGCGTCTGGACTGTGAGCGCGATGATCTTATCCTGATCGGCCGCGACATAGGCACCCTCCAAAATTGGTTCAACGCCGACGATGGACGCAAGCAACGACATCCATCGGACCTCGAGCTGCTGGATCGAGAGCAACGAGCTCAGAAGCACGAAGCTGCCCTCTATTGGCATTATCGACTAGCAAGTGGTGGTTCTCATAATCTGATGCTACGAGAAGACGGCTTCGTTATTGGCTGGGGCGACAACAGGTACGGCCAGTGCGATGCGCCAACAGGCCAATTTATCGCCGTCGGCACCGGCAGGGGCCACAGCGTCGCGCTCCGCGATGACGGCTCTATCGCCTGCTGGGGCGACAACAGGTACGGCCAGTGCGATGCGCCAACAGGCCAATTTATCGCCGTCAGCGCCGGCGGTGGCCACAGCGTCGCGCTCCGCGATGACGGCTCTATCGCCTGCTGGGGCGACAACAGGTACGGCCAGTGCGATGCGCCAACAGGCCAATTTATCGCCGTCAGCGCTGGCGGTCGCCACAGCATCGCGCTCCGCGATGACGGCTCTATCGCCTGCTGGGGCAACGATGACTCCTACCAGTGCAGCGGCAAGCCGACAGAAGGTCGATTCATTGCCGTCAGCGCCGGCGGTGCCCACAGCATCGCGCTCCGCGATGACGGCACCATCGAATGCTGGGGCTACAACAGGTACGGCCAGTGCGTGCGGCCTGCAGGCCAATTCATCGCCGTCAATGCCGGCGGTAGCCACAACGTCGCGCTCCGCGATGACGGCACCATCGAATGCTGGGGCAACGACTACTCTCGCCTGTGCAGCGACAAGCCGGAAGGCCAATTCATCGCCGTCAGCGCCGGCGGTACCCACAGCGTCGCGCTCCACGATGACGGAAAGATCGTCTGCTGGGGCAACGACAAGAACGGCCGGGGCGATGCGCCTGTAGGCGGATACTTGCTGCCGATAGCAGTGGAAACCACCCCAAGAGAAATAGCAGTGGAAACCACCCCAGGAGAAATGGCAGCTGGTGAACAAAGGCGCTCTTTTATATCGCGCATCTTCGGCAGATGACAAGGATGGTCATCACGCATGTCGCTCGTTAAGTATGAGAAGCCCACAGAGGGCATCGCCCGCATCACGCTCCAGCGGCCGGAGGCGCTGAACGCGATCAACTTGGCGATGCGGGATGAGCTGTGGACCTTCGTGCATGCGGCGGTTTGGGATCCGGATGTGCGGGTGCTCGTCTTTGCGGGGGAGGGGAGGGCCTTCTCGGCGGGGGCGGACATCCGGGAGTTCGGGACGGCGGAATCGCTGCATGCGGCGCGGGAGGCGCGGCGGCAGCGGGACCTCTGGGCGCTGCTGGAGGCGCTGCCCAAGCCGACCATTGCGGCGCTGCACGGCGTCTGCTACGGCGCGGGCATCGAGCTGCCGCTCTACTGCGACCTGCGGATCGCGGCGGACGACGCCCGCATCGCCCTGCCCGAAGTCACGCTCGGCTACATCCCCTCCGCCGGCGCGACCCAGCTCGCCCCCCGCATCGCCGGCCCCGCCCCCGCGGCGCAGCTGATCTTCAGCGGCCTCCCCATCGACGCCGAGCAGGCCCTGCAATGGGGCATCGTCCACGAGATCGTCCCGCCCGCCGAGCTCGACGCCGCGGCGATGGCCGCCGCCGCCCGCCTCGCCGAGGCCGATCCGGCCGCCGTTTCCGCCGTCAAGCGGGCCATCCGCGGCGGGGCCGACCTGCCGCTCGACGCGGCAATCGCCGCCGATGCGTCCGCCGCCCGGCGCTTACGTGCGTGACAAACGCGGCACGCCATTAGAATCGCAGACCGCCGCGCCCGACGCCGTGCGCGAGCCGACAGGAGACGCCCGTGAACACCGCCGACTTCCTCGACATCACCTCCGCCGTGCTGCCGGATCGCCCGGCCCTGATCTGCGGCGAAACGACGAAGACCTTCGCGGAGATGGCCGCCGAGGTGACCCGGCTGGGCAACGCGCTCCAGCAGCTCGGCCTCTCCCGCGGCGACCACGTCGGCGTGATGTCGGTCAACTCCGCCGAGTACGTGCTGATCTACTACGCCTGCGCCAAGCTCGGCGTCACCTTCGTCCCGCTCAACTACCGCGCCAAGCGCGAAGAGCTGACCTACATGGTCAACACGGTCGAGGCCAAGGCGATCTTCGTCTCCGACCGCTACCAGCCCCTGGTCGAGCAGATCCGCGGCGAGTGCCCCGCCGTCGAGCACTACATCTCGCTCGAATCCGAGCAGGACGGCCAGCGCCACTACAACGACCTGATCGGGATGGGCACCGACGACTTCATCTTCACCGAGATCGACGACAAGGACCCGACCATCATCATCTACACGTCGGGCACCACCGCGATGCCCAAGGGCGTGCAGGTCACCTACCAGGACCTCACCGTCTACGTGACCAACACGATGAACCCGGCCGACCCCGAGCAGCCGCACGAGAAGACACTGCTCAGCGTGCCGCTCTTCCACATCGCCGGCTCGACCTCGATGATCTCCTCCGTCTGGGGCGGGCGCTCGCTGATCATCCTGCCCCAGTTCTCGCCCGAAGCCTGGATCGAGGCGGTCGACGGGCACGGCATCACCCACTCCATGATCGTGCCGACCATGCTCAAGCGCACCATGGAATCGGAGGCCTTCCCCAACTTCAAGGGCGAAACGCTCCAGCTGCTCACCTACGGCGCCGCCCCGATGCCCTACGACGTGATCCGCGCCGCCGTCGACGTCTTCCCCAAGAACGTCGGCTTCATGAACGCCTACGGCCAGACCGAATCCACCTCCTCGATCTCCTTCCTCGGCCCCGACGACCACCGGCTCGACGGCACCCCGGAGGAGATCGAGGTCAAGGAGCACCGCCTGCGCTCGGTCGGCAAGATCATGCCCGACATCGAGGTCCTGATCATGGATCCCGAGGACAACCCCGTCGGCACCGGCGAAGAGGGCGAGATCTGCGTGCGCGGCGACCGGATCATGGGCGGCTACTACAAGCAGGAGGAGGAGACCGCCGCCGCCATCCACGACGGCGTGCTCCACACCGGCGACGTCGGCTACCTCGACGACGAGGGCTACCTCTTCATCACCGGCCGCACCAAGGACCTGATCATCCGCGGCGGCGAGAACATCGCCCCCGGCGAGATCGAGCAGGTCCTCGAAGGCCACCCCGCCGTAGCCGAAGCCGCCGTCATCGGCGCCCCCGACCTGGAATGGGGCGAAGTCGTCAAAGCCGTCGTCATCCTCCACGAAAACCACGAGTTCACCCTCGAAGAAGCCATCGCCTACTCCAAGCAGCACTTGGCCAGCTACAAGGCCCCCAGCTACCTGACCATCGTAGACGACCTCCCCCGCAACCACATGGGCAAAGTCCTCAAGAACGACCTCCGCAAAGCCCACGGCGGCGCCGACAACGAGTGACGCACCCCCGCTTCATGGCATTGACATGACGGCATTGCGCCGAGGCTCAAGACGTGCTACGCTCTCAGCAGTGGATCGGGCTTGACCCGATCGGCGCCGCTCTCCTCGGATGGCGGCGCTTTCAGTTTCCGGTCGTCAACAGAGGTCTGGGTGGCCGCCTGCCAGCATGTGGGCATTCTGGTGAATGCGCCTTCCATAGGGGCAGCCGCAGGGTCCCAGCGCGACCGGAAGGCTGTCCACGCAGCCGAGCAGTGGTTGTGCCGCGACCGGAGGGCTATTGGCGCAGCCGATCGCGATGCTCCTCTATGCGATCTCGGATATCGCTATCGGGAAATATCTTCAGTCCGAATCTCCCCATCCGCAGGTCTTCCCGCGCATAGAATTTTTCAGTCCAGATCCTCCAGTATCCCGGCGCTCCTGCACACCCGGAGCGAATCCACTGATGCAAGTCATACGCCAGCAAATCGCTCAATTCAAGCGGATGGGACCCGGATTTCGGCAAGAAGGAAGCACCGGGAAGCAGGTGGCTCTGAAACGCCGCCCCCGAAACCCACTGCGTGCCGTTCAGGATGGTGTCCGCGATAAAGGCTTGGTGCTGAACATCCTCCCGAGGTCCCTGCGCTTCAAATGTGAGCTCGCCGAGAGGTTGGTTCTCTTCCGCCCACAGGTAATCCACATAGCGTTCAAGCAAGAGCATAATCGCAAGGGAGTAGACGTTCGTAGGCAGGTAAGGATCAATGCCTGCATCCTTGAACTCTCGTGCGTACGCCCGCTTTCTGATCCCGATGCCGAACGCGGTAAAGGCGCTGTCTTGGATAAGTTCACCTACGGCAACTTGAAAGCGCTCGCGCTTCATGCCATCACGCTCAAATCCGAAGCGACCTGTGCCACGCGAAAGATCGCGCGCATGGAACGTTGCTGAAATGTCTCCAAAGAATTTGCGTTTCAGTTGGTCGGCAGCGCTGATGTAGTTCGCCATCTGCTCTGGGCTCATTGAGATCGCGCCCAAGGCGAACACATCCTGATTTGTTGCGGCTCCATCTGGAAGCCCAGACTCATCAATGAACAGGTGGTTGCGGGGCAGGTTGTCGCGTAACGGATTCCCCGATCCACCACGGCGCTTGAGACGGCGACGCCCGCCAATCTGTCCATGTGCTCTGCGCAGGCTCGCCGCTTCCAGGCGCTTGATGCCCGCCAGCACATCTCCCATCGGAAGTTCTTCGGAGACATCTGCACGTCGCAAGAGCAGATGGAGCACTTCGGCGATCCGTCCAGCCTCGGCCAAGTTCTGCGCTTGCCTAGCCGCTAGAAGCCGGCCGTCGGGATCGCCACCGTGGGGCTGATTGTCAGGCATCAGGCCATCTTACGCCATCGTCGCCAACCTGCAAACCGACAGTGACGCTGCGGGGACTCTTGCGACAATGCTCCGCGTTGAATGGGGATGGCTCGTGGCGGATGTCGCCACGGGAGAAGTGGCAGACGCACGGCCTTGTTTTGCCTAGTAGGGCGAGATTACTGCGAGCAGCGCGAATATGACGCCGATGATGCCGAGAATTCCGAGCAGAACGGCGCTGATGGTGCCTAGGTGGGGTCGGTATGTGCGGCCGCGCCAATACAGCTCCAAGCGATGGTTCAGGATCGGCAGCTCGCGGATGTATGTTACATCAAGCACTAAGAATAGAATCCCAAAGATGAGCCACATCCACGCGTCAAGAGATGCCATGTCTAAATCTCTCCTAGACTAGTTCTCGCATCGATCTTGTCGTATGCATCAGCGACCTCCTCGCGATCAAGCCGGTCAGGTCTTGCGACGCCACTTATCTCGAAAATCGTTGAGCCAACCATCAAGCCTGCCAGCTGGGAACACTTTCAGGCCGAACTTGCCTTGACGCAGATCGTCCTCTTGATAGAACTTGCGGCAGAAGGCTTCCCAGAGCCGCGAGCTGCCACCTTGCTGCAAACGGGGCGCCTGATCGAACTCGTCACGGGCCAATTGATAGAGCAAGTTTGCCAGTATGTCGCTCAGCTCAAGCGGATGCGACGGCTGCTTCTTCAGGAACTCTACGCCGGGCTGGATGTCGAGTTGGAGTGGTTCTGGCGAAATCCAGCGTGTGCCGTAGGCAATCGTTTCGGCGATACTCAGCTGGTGTCGTGCATTCTCTCCCGGGCTTTGGTGTTCGAGTGCAATTGAGCCGATCGGCGCATCGTCCTCACTCGCCAAGAACGAGACAAACCGTTCCAAGAGGAGATGCAGAGCTAAGTCGTACGTCTCGCGTGGAAGAAACGGATCTTGGCCAAGCACTGTGAACTGTTGGTGGAACACCCATTTTTGAATGATGATTCCGAACGCTGTGAAATCTGTTTGTTCCACCAGATCTTCCAGCGCACGTACCAAGTTGGGCCACGATTTGTCAGTGTTGAGAGCGAACTGGCGTCCCCGCCCGTCCGAGCCTTTTATAGCTTCCCGCAGATCCGAGGCATGCAGGATGACATCGGGGCCGCCCTTGAAGAATTCCCGCTTGAGCTGGTTGGCGTGAGTCCAGTACTGTTCGAGCGCGTCGCTGGAAATTGCAACCGCGCCCAATGCGAAGAGGTCACCGCTACCCTTGGACTTCCGCACATCGCGAGCCAGTCCGGACTCGTCAACGAACAGGTGGATGACGGGGCGATCAGCAGGACGATGGTGGAAGTAAGTTTCCCGGCCCGGGTGCGGCCTTCCGGAGAACGCCGACGCATCCTCCTCCGCGATCTTCGCTGCCAACGCGATCCTGGATGGGACTTCAGTGAACCCCGTCTCCTTCAGGGCATCCGCCTGCTCGAGGACCTCTTCGAGGCGGCGTGCCAGATCAGTCGCGTGCTTGAGGTGCCCGGCCCGCTCGCGGGCAACGGCACCATCGTCTCGCTTGTCGTCCATCCCGCACCCCCGTCCGTCTAGGCTAGCGCATCCGTGCGGCGGCTGCGGCGAGGGCGGTTGTGGGCTTATCCTGCTGCGCGAGCGAAGGGGCGTCAGCGTGAGCGAACAGCGATCTCAACTTCGGCCGGCGCACGGGAATCCGCGGACGGCGGGGAAGCGGGCCTCTGCGCTCGCGATCCCGGCTTGGCTGCCGCTGGGGGGGCTGCTGCTCGTGTCGGGGGCGGAGACGGTGCGGGTGACGGGGGCGCACCGGGAGCTGTTCTTCAACATCGACCACTTCTGGGTGCTCTACATGCTGCTCCCGTTCGTGATCGGGATCATCGTCTACGGGCTGGTGCGGCGCTCGCGCATCTGGCGGCTGGGGCGGCCCGACTTCTCGTTCGACGATCTGCCGCAGCGGATCGTGCGCGTGCTGCGCGGCGGGGCGGGCACGGAGCGGGTGCTGCGCGACCCGTATTCGGGCGTGATGCACCTCTGCATCATGAGCTCGATGATCGTGCTGTTCCTCGTGACGGCGCTGCTCGCCATCGACGACTACGTGCCGGTCGACATCCTGGTCGGGCCGCGCTACCTCGGCTACTCGCTGGTGGCGGACGTGTTCGGGATCATCGGGATCATCGGCGTGGCGATGGCGGTGGCGCACCGCTGGGTGCGGCCGCGCACGGCCTGGCTGCCGACTTGGGAGGACTGGGCCATCCTCGGCGGGCTGGGGGCGCTGCTGATCACGGGCTTCCTGGTCGAGGGGCTGCGCATCCACACGTCGGAGATCCACGTGAACCCTGAGTGGTCGGCTTGGTCGCCGGGCGGCTGGGTGGTGGCGAAGATGTTCTCGGGCGTGCGGATCGACGCGGCGCTGGACATCCACAAGGCGTTCTGGTGGATCCACATGATCGGGGCGCTGGGCTGGATGACGCTGCTGGGCTACTCGAAGATCAACCACCTCGTGATGGCCCCGGCCAACGCCTTCCTCAAGCGCACCTCGGCGCCGGGCAAGCTGGACAAGATCGAGAACATCGAGGAGCAGGAGCACTTCGGGGTCAGCCAGCTGGAGCACTTCTCGATGAAGCAGCTGTTCGAGCTGGACGTCTGCGTGCGCTGCGGGCGCTGCACCGACAACTGCCCGGCCGACATCGCGGGGCAGCCGCTCTCGCCGATGCACGTGATCCAGGACCTCAAGTCCTACGCGACCAACTACGGCTCGGCCAAGGTCGCCAACCTCGCCCGCGGCGACGAGCTCGGCGCGGGCTTGGACGACGCGCCGGCGCTGGTCGGCGAGGTCGTGCGGGACGAGTCGCTCTGGGCCTGCCGCACCTGCGGGGCGTGCGTCGAGGCCTGCCCGGTCTTCATCGAGCACGTGCCGACCATCGTCGACATGCGCCGCTCGCTGGTGATGGAAGAGGCGCGGATGCCGGACACGGTGCAGGGCACGCTGGAGACGCTGGAGCGGCAGGGGCACCCGTGGCGCGGCACGCCCTACACGCGCGAGTCGTGGATGGAGGGGATCGAAGTGCCCGAGTGGACGGGCGAGCAGGAGTACCTCTACTTCGTCGGCTGCACGGGCGCGTTCGTGGACAGGGCGCAGGCGATCACGCGCTCGGTCGTCTCGCTGCTGCGCGAGGCCGGGGTCTCGTTCGGCGTGCTCAAGGGGATGGAAACCTGCAACGGCGACCCGGCCCGCCGGCTGGGGCACGAGTACCTCTACCAAATCCTCGCCGAGGGCTTGGTCGCGACGTTCGAGGAGGCGGGCGTGAAGAAGATCATCACGCACTGCCCGCACTGCTTCAACACGTTCCTCAACGAGTACCCCGACATGGGCGGCAACTACGAGGTGATCCACCACACGCAGCTGCTCGAACAACTGCTGGCCGACGGCAAGCTCGCCGCCAAGGAGGTGGAGCCGCAGACGATCACCTACCACGACTCCTGCTACCTCGGCCGGCACAACGACATCTTCGAGGCGCCGCGCCGCATCCTCGAGCAGGTGCCCAACGTGACGCTCATCGAGATGCCGCGCAGCCGCGAGCAGGGCCTCTGCTGCGGCGCCGGCGGCGGCAACATGTGGATGGAGGAGCAAGGCAAGTCCCGCGTCAACGAGGTCCGCGTCGAAGAAGCGATCAACACCGGCGCCGAAACCGCCTGCACCGCCTGCCCCTTCTGCATCCAGATGTTCGACTCCGGCGTAGGCACCGTCCAAATGGACAAAGAAGACGAGGAGCGCCTCCAAGTCCTAGACGTGGCGGAGATCTTGGAGGCGTCGGCCGGGCCGACGCGGTAGCGGCGCAGATCGAGCGGAAGCCCGAAACAGTGCCAGACCGCGCCGGTGCGCCCGGCTTGATGCATGAGCAGACATTCAACGATGCCTTGGCGGATGCGCTGCGCCGCCGGCGGGCCGCATGGCGCCACGCCGAGGGGGCGGTCGTCTCGGAACGCCTGCAGATGCTCCCCGAAGCGCCGCAAGATCGCCCGGACATCGTGGTGATGTCGCGCGACGCGCATCCGGTCATCATCGAAGTCGAGTTCGGCGATCCCGCATTCAGCGACGCGGCGTCGCGGCTGGGGAAGCTCGTCGACGGCACCGCGCGGCGGGCCCGTTCGGCGATCGCCGTCGGCGTGCCCGACGGCGTGCGTGAATGGTCGCCAGCGGTGCTGCGCGAACGACTTGCGCAGCCTGACGGCGTGACCTTGCGATGCGCCATCCTGTCGGTGAACATCACGGGCGAGGAGATCGACCAGCCGGAGATCGACGCCTCGACGATCACGTACTGGCCGGTACATCCGCACGCGATCTCGGCCTCGGTGGACGATCTTGCGACGCTCTGTGAATACGCCGTCGCCCCGCAGCAGCTCGTTTCGCAGACGGCGGGCAACGTGGCGCTGCGCATTCGCGGCATCGCGGCCGACTTGCAGCGCAGCCTGACGGGGACCGACACGGCCGACCGGATCGCGCGCACGCTGGATCAGCGCGATCCACAGCAGGGACTCCGAATGGCCTGCTGCATCTGGTTGACGTCGCTGAGGCTCCACGATCAACTCGCCACCGCGTCCGCCGTGCTCCGCGAGAACGGGCTTCGGTCACCGCGGGCGATCCGCCAAGAAAGCATCGGCGATGCGATCTCGATCTCGGAGCTGATCGCGGAGTGGGACAAGATATTGGAGGTCAACTACAGATCGATCTTCACGCCCGCCAAGCGCGCCCTCAATGTGGGCCTCCCGGCCCATGCCGGCGCACAGGCTTTGACGCAGTTGCAGCGGCTCGCCGAGCAGATCGATGCCTTGCGGCTTGGCAACCGAATCGAATTCGCGGGTGAGCTTTTCCCCGAACTGCTAGACGACCGCGAAGAGACCGCCGCTCATTATACGCTTCCGCAAACGGCCGAATTGCTCGCTTGCCTCTCCGTTGAACGATTGAAGGTGGACGACTGGTCTTCCGTTGAAGAAGTAGTGGCCCTGAACGTCGCCGATCTCGCTTGCGGTACCGGAGCGTTGCTCCGCGCCGTCTATCACCAACTGCGACGGCGGCACGAGGCCTCGGGCGGCGATGCCGACGGGCTGCACTCGCAAATGCTCGAACGCTCGATCTCCGGACTCGACATCAATGCGCTGGCTACGCACATGACGGCCGCGGGGCTGTCGGGCGCGGAGATCGGCACGGCATATCACGACACCCGAATAGCGGCCGTTCCGGTGATAGGCGGAAAAACGGGTTCGCTCGAACTGCTTGAGAGCGAGCAAGTCACGGATATCATCGGCGAGCAGGTCCGCAGCGCGACCGATGGCGAGGCGCAGCCGGCGATGATCTACGTGCCTGATGATAGTTTGAATTTAGTCATCCAGAATCCGCCGTATTCGCGGGCGCGGGGCGACCGCAAATTGTTCGATATCACCGGCATCACGGACGATCAGCGTGACCGCTCGTTGGTCCGGCTCAGCGCGATACGCCGTCGGCTTCGCGCATCAGGCAACCGCGTTGCCGACGGTCAAGCCGGGCTCGGTTCGGACTTTTCGGCGCTGGCCGACCGCAAGCTCGCGCCGGGCGGCGTGTTCGCCTCGGTCTTGCCGCTCACGGCTGCGCATGCCGAAAGTTGGGCTGGGTTCCGCGAGCACATTGAGCGCGAGTATCACGACGTGACCGCGATAGCGTTCACGGGCGACGAGACCAACATGATGTCCGCCGATACGCATATGAACGAGATGCTGTTGATCGCAACTAAACGATCAGCCTCAGAATCTGCTACTACCCCCCCCCCCCCCCCCCCCAGAATATCAGTTCGGAAAAGTCCATGCTGCGAGCCAGCAGCGGCGCAGAGTGCTCTCGATCAACGTGCGCGGTGCGCCAGCGACCGTTGCAGAGGCGTTCTGGACTGCGAAGTTGCTGCAGCAGGTCGATCCGGGCGAGTTCAACGGCGGCGTAATCCAAGATGCCGGGCGCAGCGTCAGCACTTGGGCTCACATGCGCTCGCCGGCACCCGGTTTCCCGTGGTTCGCGGTGGGGATGCGCAACTACCATCTCGCCACCGCTGCCACAGAGTTGCTTGCCGGCCGCCTCTATTGGCCGGGCGAGCGCCGTACCTGGGATCTCGAGATCGGGCTGACGACGCTTGATCAGGTCGTTGAGATCGGACCAACGCACGATCTGATCGGGCACCCGGCCGGGGGCGATGGACGCGGCGTCTTCCGTTTCGATCCAATCGGCGACGCATTTGATTGCGTCCATCCGGCGCTCTGGGCAGCCGATGCGGAGAGGCAGACTTCGCTGCTGGCGCAGCCCACTCACTGCGGCGAACCGATCGCGAGCGACGACGCCCTGATCCGGCAGATGCTCGAACAGCGGAGCGACTTGTTCATCTCGCGCAACCTGCGCTTCACCTCGCAAGCCCTCGCTGCGGCGCGAACCGTGCAGCCCGCGATGGGCGGACGAGCTTGGACCACGCTGATCCACGCGGACGAAAGCGTCAAAGCAGCGTTGGCGATCTGGTGCAATTCGACCTTGGGCCTGCTGTTGCGCTCCTGCTACGCACAGACTACGCAAGCGGGCCGGGCCACCATGCAAGTCAACGCGCTCGGAGGCTTCCCGATCCCGGACTTCCCGGCAGACAGCCCCGCAGCCGCGGGTGCCCGGGCCGCTGCCGCCGATCTGCATGCGGAACTTGCCGAGTTGCCGCTCGAACCGTGCTCATACGCCTTCCGGGATGATCACCGCGCCCGCATTGACGTCGCGGTCTTGGAGATGCTCGGCTTGGGCGACGATCCGGATGCTGCCCGGGCGATGGCGGAGTTGCGTGGAATCTGGTGCCGCGAGCCCGCCGTGCACGGCGGCAACAAAGCCATCCTCCGGGCGCTCGGCCTTGATCAGTAGGCCGCGCCGTCCGAATTGCCCGCGCGCGGTCGGCGCGACGCAATAGCGCTCCCCGTGCCGGATGCGGCTTCCCGACGGGGATCGCGTTCCGGCTTTCCGCGCTATCGTGGGGGCATGTGCGCGCTTATGACAGGCGAGGATTCGGTGACGGGGCGATGAGTCTCTTGGGGCGGGTTGCGGGGAAGGCGCGGGGGATCGTCGGGGATTCCAATGCGCGGGAGCTGAAGCGGTTCGGCGGGGCGGTCGAGGCGGCGAACGATTGGGAGGCGCATTTCGCGGGGCTTTCGGACGGGGAGCTGCGGGGGGCGACGGGGGAGTTCGTCGAGCGGCTGGAGGACGGGGCCTCGCTGGACGATCTGCTGCCGGAGGCGTTCGCGGCGGTGCGGGAGGCGTCGAAGCGGCAGTCGGGGATGCGGCACTACGACGTGCAGCTGCTGGGCGGGATGGTGCTGCACCAGGGCAAGATCGCGGAGATGCGGACGGGCGAGGGCAAGACGCTGGTGGCGACGCTGGCGATGTACCTCAACGCGCTGGAGGGCGACGGGGCGCACCTGGTCACGGTCAACGACTACCTGGCCAAGCGCGACGCGCAGTGGATGGGGCCGATCTACCACGCGCTGGGGCTTTCGGTGGGCGTGCTGCAGCACCGGGCGGCCTTCCTGTTCGACCCCTCGGTCGGCTCGGCCGAGGCGGCGGAGGGCGCGGCGCCCGGCGAGCTGGACGAGGACGAGCTGCGGCGGCGCGAGCTGGGCGACGTCTCGAACCTGCGGCCCTGCACGCGGCAGCAGGCCTACGCGGCCGACATCACCTACGGGACGAACAACGAGTTCGGCTTCGACTACCTGCGCGACAACATGGTGCTGGAGGCGTCGGAGAAGGTGCAGCGGCCGCTGGCCTACGCGATCGTGGACGAGGTGGACAACATCCTGATCGACGAGGCGCGGACGCCGCTGATCATCAGCGGACAGGCGGAGGAATCGCTGGACACCTACCGCGTGTTCGCCAACGTGGTGCGCTCGCTGCAAGCGGAGCGGGACTTCACGCCGGACCTGAAGTCGCGCAGCGTGGCGCTGACCGAGGAGGGGATCGCGCGGGTCGAGGACGCGCTGGGGGTGGAGAACATCTTCGAGGGCGAGAACGCGCGGCTGACGCGCTACCTGGACGCGGCGCTGAAGGCGCAGTTCATCTACGAGCGCGACCGCGACTACGTGGTGCGGCAGGGCAAGGTCGTGATCGTCGACGAGTTCACGGGGCGGATGATGGACGGGCGGCGCTACTCGGAGGGGCTGCACCAGGCGATCGAGGCGAAGGAGGGCGTGGCGGTGGAGCGGGAGTCGGTGACGCTGGCGACGATCACGTATCAGAACTACTTCCGGATGTACCGCAAGCTGGCGGGGATGACGGGCACGGCGGCGACGGAGGCGGAGGAGCTGCACAAGATCTACGAGCTGGACGTGGTGGTGATCCCGACGCACCGCGAGATGGTGCGCGAGGACATGCCGGACCTGGTCTTCCGCACGGAGCAGTCCAAGTACGAGGCGGTGACGGAGGAGATCGGGCAGCTGCGGGCGGCGGGGCGGCCGATCCTGGTCGGCACGGCGTCGGTCGAATCGTCGGAGCGGCTCTCGAACATGCTGGGCAAGCAGCGCATCCCGCACGAGGTGCTGAACGCGAAGCAACACGAGCGCGAGGCGCACATCATCGCGGCGGCGGGGGAGCCGGGCGCGGTCACGATCGCGACGAACATGGCCGGGCGCGGGACGGACATCAAGCTCGGATCCGGCGTCGCCGAGGCGGGCGGACTCGCGGTGGTCGGCACGGAGCGGCACGAATCGCGGCGGATCGACAACCAGCTGCGCGGTCGCGCGGGCAGGCAGGGGGATCCGGGCTCGTCGCGCTTCTTCTGCTCGTTCGAGGACGGCGTGATGAAGCGGTTCACGCCGGACTGGCTGCCGGGGATGCTGGAGAAGGTCGGGCTGGAGGACGGGCAGCCGCTGGAATCGGGGGTCTTGGGCAAGTCGCTCGAGCAGGCGCAGCAGAAGGTCGAGACCTACCACTTCGACATCCGCAAGCACTTGGTCGACTACGACGACGTGATCAACCGCCAGCGCGAGGTCGTCTACGCGGAGCGGGACAAGGTGCTGAACGCGGAGCGGGAAGGGCACGAGGGGCCTGCGCTGGACGAGATCGTCGGCGACATGCTGGACCAGGCGATCGAGGAGCTGCGCGGATCGTTCGCGGATTCGATGTGGGACGTCGCGGCGTCGGACGAATTCTGGCAAGAGGCGGCGCGGATCATGCCGCTGGACGGGCTGGAAGACGAGGACCGCGAGGGGGAGCTGGACGATTGCGTCGACGCGCTGCGCGGGCTGGCCGAACGGCGGCTGGAGGCGCTGCGCGAAAAACTCTCGTCCGACTCGTTCGGCGAGGTGCTGCGGCGGCTGATCCTGAGCACGATGGACCGGCTCTGGATTCGCCACTTGACGGAGGTCGACTCGCTGCGGCAGGGGGTGGGATTGCAGGCCTACGGGCAGCTCGACCCGCTCGTCTCGTACAAGCGGGAAGCGTTCGACATGTTCGATCAGCTGGTGGCGGCGCTGCGGCGCGAGGCCTCGGCGGCCGCCATGCACGCCGAGGCCGCCCCCGCATCGGCGGCGCCGGAGGCGAACGGGGCATCGGCCAACGGGGCGCGGACGGCGGCCGGCCGCCGGCGGGGCGCGGCCGGGCGGTTGCGCGTGCCGGCGCAGGGCGGGGGCGGACTGGCGGTGAGCGGCGTGCGCGAGTCGGCTGGCGGGGCGGCGACGGCGGTGGCTCCGGCTCGGCCTGCGGCCGGGCAGGCGGGGGGCGCGAAGGTGGGCAGGAACCAGCCCTGCCCCTGCGGCTCGGGCAAGAAGTACAAGCGCTGCCACGGAGCCGCGGCATGAACGGCGCGGCGGAACCGGCGGCGCCGATCGCCGCTCCCGGCGAACGGCCGCCGGACGACGGCTTCATCGGCAGCGGCGCGGAGCCGGACGACTGGGAACTGGATCACGGCGAGCTGCTGCCGGCCGCGCTCGACTCGGAGTCGCACGTGCTCCAGTTCCAGCTGGACCTGCGCTCCGGGCGGCACTGGTTCGACTGCCTGCTGGACGCGGTCTCGCGCTGGACGACGCCGCGGGAGATGGTGGACGGGCGCGAGTACCAGTACCTGATCGCGGGCGAGGCGTTCGACTGGCTGGCGCTGGCCGAGCGGCTGGCCGAGTCGGCGCCGGAGCTGCTGCCGGCGGCGGAAGTGGACGCGCTGCTCTGGCAGCGGCAGTTCCCGCTGCCGCTCACGGACGACGAGCTGCAGCAGCGCTTCGGCGCGGCCAAGTACTGGGCCTACCTCAACTTCGAGTACGGCGTGCGGGTCGAGCAGATGCTGCAGCTGGCGGTCGAGCGGAACCTCGAAAAGGAGTCCGGCGGCCTGCGCTTCTCGCACGGGCGGCGCGACCCCGACCGCGACGTGCACCAGCGCATCTACGGCGCGGACGAGGCGTCGCTGCTGGAGGAGTTCCGCGACGCGCAAGGGCGCGACCACTCGGACCGGGTGGCGCAGATCGAATGGCAGGCGTTCACCTACTGGCTGTTCCGCCGGCGGGTCGAGCGGCAGGATCCGGCCCGGGTCGCGAGCGACACGCGGCGGGGCTTGCAGATGATGCAGGAGCTGGAGGAGGCCGGGCGCGCCCGCCGCCGGCGCGAGCGCGAGTCCGGCGGGGAGGACGGGCCCGCGGCCGACGCGATTGAGGCGGTGGTCGTGGCCGTAGGCTAGGCCCGTCCGGCCTCCGCGCCGGCCGGGCCCGAATTCCGCGCCGAACCCGCCCGCAGCCGCCGGAGATGTCCGTGACCCGCACCGAAGCCGCCCCGCTCGCGAAGACCTACGACCCGGCCGCGACGGAGGACGCGATCTACGAGCTCTGGGAGCGCGGCGGCTTCTTCGCGCCGGCGGAGGGCGCGGAGGGCGAGCCGTTCACGATCATCATGCCGCCGCCCAACGTGACCGGCGCGCTGCACCTCGGCCACGCGCTGACGATCACGATCGAGGACGCGCTGATCCGCTGGCACCGCATGCTGGGCGAGCCGACGCTCTGGCTGCCCGGCCTCGACCACGCCGGCATCGCCACGCAGTCCGTCGTCGAGCAGGAGATCGCCAAGGAAGGGCTGACGCGGCACGACCTCGGGCGCGATGAATTCATCGAGCGGGTCTGGACCTGGGTCGGGCGCTACCGCTCGCGGATCGAATCGCAGACGCGGCGGATGGGCGCATCCTGCGACTGGGATCGGCTGGTCTTCACGCTCGACCGGACGCCGCGCGAGGCGGTGCGCAAGACGTTCGTCGACCTGCACCGCGAGGGCAAGATCTACCGCGGCCACCGGATCATCACGTGGGATCCGCAGATGCTCACGGCGCTCTCCGACGTCGAGGTCGAGTACGAGGAGGAAGAGGGCAAGCTGTGGTACGTCCGCTACCCGTTCGTTGACGACGACGGCAAAGAGCTGGAGGACGGGATCACGATCGCGACGACGCGGCCGGAGACGATCCCGGCCGATGTCGGGGTGGCGGTGCATCCGGAGGACGAGCGCTGGCAGCCGCACCACGGGCGGCTGGTCCGCCTGCCGCTGCGCGGGTTCGAGCGGCTGATGCCGATCATCCCGGACGATGCCATCGATCCGGAGTTCGGCACGGGCGCGCTCAAGGTCACGCCGGGGCATGACCAGCTCGACTTCGAGATCGGCGAGCGGCACGGGCTGGAGGCGATCTCGGCGATCGATTGGGACGGCTCGCTGACGGCGGAAGCGGGGCTCTACGCGGGGATGGACCGCGACGAAGCGCGGGAGCTGGTGGCGGAGCACCTGCGCGAGGACGGCTACCTGGTCAAGGAAGAGACGCACGTCCACAACGTCGCGCACTCGCAGCGCTCCGGCGTGGTAGTGGAGCCGCTCGTCTCGAACCAGTGGTTCGTGGACACGACGGAGCTGGCGGCGGAGGCGTCCCGCGTCGTGCGCGACGGCGAGGTGCGGATCGTGCCGGAGCGCTCGACCTCCGTGTACCTGCAATGGATGGAGAACATCAGGCCGTGGTGCATCTCGCGGCAGCTCTGGTGGGGGCACCGCATTCCGGCCTGGTACTGCCTCGCCTGCGACGGGGCGGAGATCATCGCCAGCCTGCCGGGCGAACGTGGGCCGATCAGCGGCGGCGTCGCCGATCTGCGCACGGCGGGGCATGCGCTCGAGCGGATCGCGGCGGACGCATTCGACGTCGCGATCGGCGAGAGCGTCGCCCCGATCGTGGGGTACGAGGACCCTGAGGCCTGCCCGGAATGCGGTTCGGGCGCGCTGATCCAGGATCCGGATGTGCTCGACACGTGGTTCTCCTCCGGCCTCTGGACGCACTCGACGCTGGGCTGGCCAGGCGAGCAGGGGGAGGATCTGGAGCGCTACTACCCGTCTTCCGTGATGGAGACGGGCTACGACATCCTCTTCTTCTGGGTGGCGCGGATGATCATGCTGGGCTGCTACAACATGGGCCGGCCGCCGTTCGAGACGGTCTACCTGCACGGGCTGGTGCGCGACCCGCTCGGCCGCAAGATGAGCAAGTCGCTCAACAACGCCATCGACCCGCTGGAGAAGGCGGAGCAGTTCGGCACCGACGCGCTGCGCTTCACGCTGGCGACGGGTTCGTCGCCGGGCAACGACATGCGCCTCACCGACGAGCACCTCGAGGGGGCGCGCAACTTCGCCAACAAGCTCTGGAACGGCGCGCGCTTCGTGCTCGGCGAACTGGAGAGCGGCGGAGTCGACGAAGGAGCCGGGCCCGCGGACGCGCCCGAAGACCGCTGGATCCTCTCGCGGCTGGAACGGCTCGAAACGACCGTGGACGAGCTGCTGCGGCAGTTCCAGATGGGCGAGGCGGCGCGGCGGATCCAGGATTTCCTCTGGAGCGAGTTCTTCGATTGGCATGTCGAGGCGAGCAAGGTGCGGCTGCGCGCCGGCGACGCTTCGCCGCTGCCGGTGCTGGCGCGCGTGCTCGACCACGGCCTGCGCCTGCTCCACCCGTGGATGCCGTTCATCACCGAGGCGATCTGGCAGCGGCTGCGCCCGCACCTCGCGGACGCGCCGGATGCGCTGATCGTCGCGCGCTACCCCCGCGGCGGAACGGGCGACGAAGCGAGGGAAGCGGACTTCGAGCTCGTGCGCGGGATCGTGCGCGCCGTGCGGCAGGCGCGGGCCGATCACGGCGTTCAGGCCGGCCGCTGGGCCGAGGTCTGGGTCGCGGCCGGCGATGCGGAACGGGTGCGGGATTCGCAGGCGACGATCGAGGCGCTCGCCCGCGCCCGCCCGCTGCGGATCACGGCCGATCGATCGGAAGCGCCGTCCGAGCACGCGGCGACGGCGGTGCTCGCCCGCGCCGAGGTGATCATCCCGCTCGGCGGGCTGATCGATTCGGCGCAGGAGCGGGCGCGGCTGGACAAAGAGCTGGCCCAGATCGAGGGCCGGCTCGCGGGCGCGGAGGCGAAACTGGCCAACGAGGGCTTCCTCGCCAAGGCACCGGCGGAGGTGGTCGCCCAGGCGCGCGCGACCGCGGAGGACCTGCGCGGGCAGCGCCGCACCCTGCTCGAGCGCATCGCCGCTCTGCCGTAACTCCGTTCCCGTCAAGCGGAAAATGGGCCCATTGGCCGGATCTCTGGTCTAATGGGGGCGCAAGGGCGGCACTGCCCGCCGACTATCCACGGACGAGGCACCGCATGATCGATACCAGCTACTGGGACCAGTACTTCGAGGAGCCCGATGAAGGTGATCTCGCGCGGGAGATCGAGGCCTACCTCGCCGCTCGCGCCGGCGGCAACGCGGAGCGGGCCGACGAACTCGACCGGTTGCTGCGCGAAGCGGACGAGGCGATCGCCGAGGCGGACATCCTGATCGCGGTGATCAGCTGGGTCGAGTCCCGCATCGGCGACGGCCCGCCCGCAGTCGCCTGGGGCGAGCCGCCGGTCTAGATCCCCCGATCAGCGCACCGCTCCGCAGGCGCGGAGCGAATCGGCCTCCGCGTCCTCGATCCCGATCTCGCAGAGGATTTCGGCGGTGTGCTGGCCGGGATGGGCGGGCGGGCCTTGGATTTCGCTCTTGGTGCCGGAGAAGCGCGGGGCGGGCGCGGGCTGGACGACGCCGGCGACCTCCTCGAACGCGCCGCGCGCCTTCGCGTGCGGGTGCTCCGGCGCTTCCCACGGCTCCAGCACGGGGCCGAAGCAGACGTCGCTGCCCTCGAACACGGCCTCCCACTCGGCCCGCGTCTTGGTGCGGATCATCGCCGACACGCGCTGCTTCATCTCCGGCCAGCGCGAGCGGTCGTGCTGGTGCGGCAGCGGCTCGCCCTCCCAGCCGATCAGCTGCAGCAGTTCGGCGTAGAACTGCGGCTCGATCGAACCCAGCGCGATGTACTTGCCGTCCAGCGTTTCGTAGGCGTCGTAGAAGTGCGCGCCGGTGTCGAGCACGTTGGAGGCGCGCCCGCGGTGCCAGCCGCCGGAGGCGAGGCCGGCATGGACGGAGGTGATCAGCGAGCTGGCGCCGTCGACCATCGCCGCGTCGACGACCTGGCCCTTGCCGGTGCGCTGCGCGGAGATCAGGGCGCCGAGCATGCCCACGGCGAGGTACATGCCGCCGCCGCCGAAGTCGCCGACGAGGTTCAGCGGCGGTACCGGCGCCTGCCCCTCGCGGGCGATCGGCGCGAGCGCGCCGGCCAGCGCGATGTAGTTGATGTCGTGCCCCGCCATCGACGAGTACGGCCCTTCCTGCCCCCAGCCGGTCATCCGCCCGTAGACGAGCTTCGGGTTCCGCTCCAGGCAGGCGTCCGGGCCCAGCCCCAGCCGCTCCATCACGCCCGGCCGGAAGCCCTCGAACAGCGCGTCCGCGCCCTCGATCAGCTTCAGCGCCGTCTCCACCCCGGCCGGGTTCTTCAGGTCGATCCCGATCGAGCGGCGCCCGCGCGCCAGCAGATCGCCGGGCGGCGAGATGGGCGGCTGCTGCGGCACGTTCGAGGCGCGGTCGATCCGCACGATGTCCGCGCCCATGTCGGACAGGATCATGCCGCAGAACGGGCCGGGGCCGATCCCCTGGAACTCGATGATCCGGACGCCTTCGAGCGGTCCCATGGCGCGCTCCTCTCCGCGGTGCGATGCTCTGGCTGCACCCGCAGGCTAACCGCCGCCGACCGAACGCCGCGATGACCGACCCGCAAGCCCCCGCCGCGCTCGACATCCGCCCCGCCGGCCGGCGCGATGCCGCGGCCGTGATCGACCTGATCCACCGCGTCTTCGACGAGTACGGCTTCATCTGGGACCCCGAGGACGAGTTCTGGGACCTGCTCGGGGACGAGTTCCCCTACGCCGCGCCCCGCGGCGCGATCTGGACCGCCCGCGACGCATCGGGCGCGGTCGTCGGCTCGATCGCCGCCGAGCGGCTCGAGGAAGGAGCGGTGGAGCTGCACCGGCTCTACCTGGATGCGCACCTGCGCGGCCGCGGGCACGGGCGGGCGCTGCTCGAAACCGGCGTCGATTGGGCACGGGCGGGCGGCGCGGCGCGCGTGATCCTGTGGTCGGACACGCGCTTCGAGGATGCGCACCGGCTCTACGAGCGCCGCGGATTCCGCCGCAGCGGGCAGCGCGCGCTGGCCGACGTCAACCAAACGGTCGAGTACCGCTACGAGCTGGGGCTCGAATCGGAACGGGCGGATTGACCCTGATCGCTGGGCGCGACTACGATCCTCACGCCAATGCGCCTCGCCCGCGGGCGGGGGCGCGGCCGTCACGCATGCGCGGCGCGCGCGCAGGGAAGGCGGACGCCGACCGTGTCGGAACTCTTCGAGAACTACGGCGCAGTCCTGATCGCGGTGCCGGTCGGGGTCATGCTCGTGCTGACCGCGCTGCTGGCGACCAAGCTGCTGGCGCCGCGCCGCGGCACCGCGCTCAAGGGGCAGGTCTACGAGTGCGGCATGCTGCCGATCGGCCGCAACTGGGCGCAGGTCCACGTGCGCTACTACACCTACGCGCTGCTCTTCCTCGTCTTCGACGTCGAGGTCGTCTTCCTCTTCCCCTGGGCCGTCTCCTTCATCGGGCTGATCGACGCCGACATGGGCGCCGTCATCCTCTGGCAGATGGTGCTATTCATCGCCACCCTGCTGATCGCCCTGGCCTACGCTTGGCGCAAGGGCGTGTTCGAGTGGAAGACGCACTGACATGACCACGCAGCCGCCCGACGCCAGCACGCAGATCATCTCGCCGGAGTCGCTGCGGCTGACCGCGATCGACCACGCGCCGCCGAACGTGCCCTACAAGATGGTGCTGCCGGGCGTGATGCAGGCCCCGGCCGAGGCGCTGATCTCGGCCGCCCGCAAGTCCTCGCTCTGGCCGATGACCTTCGGCCTCGCCTGCTGCGCGATCGAGATGATCGCGACCTACATGGCCAACCACGACCTCGACCGCTTCGGCATCGTGCCCTGGCCCTCGCCGCGCCAGTCGGACGTGATGATCGTCGCCGGCACGGTGACCAAGAAGATGGCCCCGGCGGTCAAGCTGCTCTACGAGCAGATGCCGCATCCGAAGTGGGTGATCTCGATGGGCGCCTGCGCCACCAACGGCGGCCCCTACACGCAGTACGACCGCGTGCTGCAGGGCGTGGACAACATCGTGCCGGTCGACGTCTACGTGCCGGGCTGCCCGCCGCGCCCGGAGGCCCTGATCGACGGGCTGCTCGCGCTCCAGGAGAAGATCGTCGAGGAGCGCGCACGTGGCTACTAGCCGGATCCGCAGCGCCCGCCCGGGCAACATCGGCCCCGCAGCCGCGGGCCGGACCGCGCCCGCCGCATGACGACGCAGAGCGCCGACGCCGGCCCGATCGCCGACCTCTTCCGCGAGATCCTGCCGCTCGTCGAATTCGACGCCTCCGTCGACAAGGGCGGCGACGCGGTGCTCGCCGTGCCGGCCGCGCAGCTGCACGAGGTGCTCCAGCGCGCCCGCGACGATTCGCGCACGGCGATGGACCTGCTGCGCAACATGACCGCCGTCGATTGGGCCGATGACGGGCTCGAGGTCGTCTACCACCTCTATTCGGTCAAGCACCGCCATGCCGCCACGATCAAGGCCAAGCTGCCGGCCGAGGGCGCGGTCGTCGACACGGCCACCGACCTCTACGCGATCGCCGATTGGGCCGAGCGCGAATGCAGCGAGATGTTCGGCATTTCGTTCCGCGGCCACCCGGACCCGCGCAACTTGCTGCTCGACGAGGACCTCGACATCCACCCGCTGCGCAAGAGCCACCCGCTCGCGCCGATCGAGATCGAGCAGGGCGTCGACGTCGAGTTCTTCACCAAGCAGTTCCCGCCCGAGGAGCCGGTGCGACCGCAGGCGAAGGAGCCGGAGGAGGCCGCCGAGCGGCCGGCCCGCAAGCCCGATTCCGAGCTGACCGAGGAGGAGCGCGAGGCGCGGCGGGCCGAGCAGGCGGAGCGGGTCAAGGCCGCCCGCGAGCTCGCCGCCAAGCGCCGCGCCGAACGCGCCGCCGGCGCGCCCCCGGCCGGCGGCCCCCGCAAGGAAGGCGCAGCCCCGCCGCCCGTACCCGCGGCGGCATCCGCCCCGGCGGCCGAAGCCGCGCCGGCAGCGAAGGGCCCGGCCGCGGATCGCCCGCCGGCCCCGACGCCGCCCGAATTGCCCGCCATCCCCGATGCGGAGGAGGACCCCGAAGGCCGCGCCGCCGCGCAGGCCGAGCGCGTCCGCCTCGGCCGCGAGCTGGCCGCCGCCCGCCGCAAGCAGCTGGCAGGAGGCGGCTGATGGCCACCCAGACCTTCGAGGGCGAAGTCCTGACCGAACCCGTCGTCGTCGAGCGCGAGTTCGAGACGGTCGACATGAACATCAACATCGGCCCCCAGCACCCGGCCACGCACGGCGTCTTCCGGATGGTGCTGACGGTCGACGGCGAGATCGTCAAGGACGCGATCCCCTACATCGGCTACATGCACCGCGGCGGCGAGAAGCTCTCCGAGAACCTCGACTACCGCGGCGCGCTGGGCTACCAGGACCGCACCGACTACCTCGCCGCGTTCAACTCCGAATGGGTCTACTGCAACGCGGTCGAGCGGCTGGCCGGAATCGAGGTGCCCGAACGGGCCGAGTACGTCCGCCTGATCCTCTCCGAGTTCAACCGGATCATGTCCCACTTCATGTTCATGGGCGCGTTCGGCACCGACGTCGGCTACTTCGGCACCGCCTTCACCTGGACGTTCAAGGAGCGCGAGCGCATCCAGGACCTCTTCGAGGCGGTCTGCGGCGACCGCATCATGTACAACTACTTCCGCGTCGGCGGCCTCGCCTGGGAGCCGCACGAGACCTTCGTCGAGGATTCGCATTGGGTGCTCGATCAGGTCGAGCAGGGCATCTCGGACGTCGACGAGCTGATGACGAACAATGAGGTCTTCGTGGCGCGCTGCCGCGATATCGGCGTGCTCACGGCGGAGGAGGCGATCTCCTACGGCGTGACCGGGCCGATGCTGCGCGCCTCCGGCGTGCCCTTCGACCTCCGCGTCGACGAGCCCTACTCGATCTACGACCGCTTCTACTGGGAGATTCCCGTCGGTGAGCGGGGCGACGTCTACGACCGCTACCTGGTGCGGCTGGAGGAGATGAAGCAGTCGGTCACGATCCTGCGGCAGGCGCTGGAGCAGATGCCGACATCGGGGCCGATCCTGCCGGAGCGGCTGCCGCCGCGGCTGCGGCCGGAGCCGGGCGAGATCTACATGCGGCAGGAGAACCCGCGCGGCGAGTACGGCATCTACATGGTCTCCGACGGCACCGACAAGCCGTGGCGGGTGAAGATGCGCTCGCCCTGCTTCCACAACCTCTCCTCGCTCAAGCCGCAGGTGCTGGGCACCTACCTGGCCGACGCCGTGGTCGCGCTCGGCTCCATCGACATCGTCCTCTGCGAAGTGGACCGCTGAGCCATGCCCGATCTGGTCCTCACCGAGTTCGCCGGCATCAACCTCCCCGCTTGGGTGGACGCGCTGATCCGGATCGTGATCATCACCGGGCTGATGACGCTCAACGCCTTCGCGCTGATCTACCTCGAGCGCAAGGTGCTGGCCCGCTTCCAAGCCCGCGTCGGCCCCACCCGCACCGGGCCGATCGGGATGCTCCAGTCGATCGCCGACGCGCTCAAGCTGCTGACCAAGGAGGACGTGCGCCCGGCCACGGCCGACCGCTGGGCCTTCGAGCTGGCGCCGTTCATCGCGTTCGTGCCGATCTTCCTGATCTTCGTGCCGATCCCGTTCACCGAATCGTGGTTCATCCGCGACCTCAACCTCGGCCTGCTCTACGTCTTCGGCGTGCTCGGGCTCAACATCGTCGGCGTCGTGATGGCCGGCTGGGGCTCGGACAACAAGTACGCGCTGCTCGGCGCGGTGCGCGCCGCGGCTCAGGCGATCTCCTACGAAATCCCGATGCTGCTCGTGGTGGTCGGCGTCGTCATGGTCGCCGCCTCGCGGATCGGCGTGGACGGCGACTTCTCGCTGGCCGGCTCGCTCAACTCGATCGTGGGCGATCAGGAGACGACGCCCTACATCCTGCTGCAGCCGCTCGGCTTCGCGATCTTCCTGATCGGGGCGCTGGCCGAGCTGCACCGCCCGCCCTTCGACATGCCGATCGCCGAATCCGAGGTCGTCGGCGGCTACTTCGTCGAGTACTCCGGCATCCGCTGGAGCATGTTCTTCCTCGG
This sequence comes from Dehalococcoidia bacterium, assembly GCA_965205165.1. Lineage (GTDB taxonomy): Bacteria > Chloroflexota > Dehalococcoidia > Bin125 > Bin125 > CBDESM01. Next base: position 1,640,714 of record OZ242037.1, on the reverse strand, counting down.
CGAGTACACCGCGCTCTTCCTGATGGTGATGCTGACCTCGACCATCTTCCTGGGCGGCTGGAACTGGCCCTTCGGCGAATCCGTGGGGGTCGGCTGGCAGATCGTGCTGACGCTGATCAAGACGTCGGCGATGATCGGCCTGCTGTTCGCCTCGCGCGCGTTCTTCCCGCGCCTGCGGATCGACCAGCTGATGTCGTTCTCGTGGAAGGTGCTGCTGCCCTTCGCGATCGTCCAGGTGATCGCCAACGGGATCATCATGGCCTACGGCGGCGGCGATTGGGTCGTCGGCTTGGTCTCGTTCGGGCTGCTGCTGGCGCTGTTCGGGCTGGTCTTCGCGCTGATGCGCTCCAAGCAGGGAGCGGCGGCGGGCACCGTCACCTCCGTGCCGGCCCGCCCGCGCGTGATCACCGCGCCGGAGGCGGCCGTGATCGAGCCGGCGGGAGGGATGGACTGATGGACGGAGTCACCGCCACCCAGGTCGTCTTCTGGATCCTCGCCGTGGTGATGCTGCTGTCGGCGATCGGCGTGGTCACCGCCGGCAACATCGTCTACGCGGCGCTCTTCTTCATCGCCGCGCTGGCCGGCGTGGCCGGCATTTACCTGATCCTCACGGTGGAGTTCATCGCGCTGGTGCAGCTGCTGGTCTACGGCTCGGCGGTCGTGATCCTGATCCTCTTCGCGCTGATGCTGACCCGCGCCCGCGAGCGTCCGCAGGCGCTGTTCGGCAAGACCCGCCCGCTCGGCATCATCGCTTCGCTGGCCCTGCTGGCCGCGCTGATCGGCGGGGTCGTCGCGACCACTTGGTTCGAGCCGGCCAACGGCGTGGTCCAGCCCGTCGGCCTGCGCGAGATCGGAGACGTCATCTTCACCGTCTGGATCGTGCCCTTCATCGTGGTCGGGGTGCTGCTCTCGATCGCGCTGGACGGGGCGATCATGCTGGCCAGCCCGGACGAGGATTCCTAGCCGATGCCGCCGCTCGAACATGTCCTGGTGGTCAACGCGATTCTCTTCGCGATCGGCGCGATGGGGGTGCTGACGCGCCGCAACGCGGTGCTGATCCTGCTCTCCGTCGAGCTGATGCTCAACGCGGTTTCGCTCAACTTGGTCGCCTTCGCGGTCTACGGGCGGGTCGAGTTCGGCAACATCACGGGCATCGTCTTCGCCTTCTTCATCATCGTGATCGCGGCGGCGGAGGTCGCGCTGGCGCTGGGGATCGTGGTCCGCACCTTCCGCAACCGGGCCACGGCCAACGTCGACGAAGTGAACTTGCTGAAATGGTGACGCGCATGATCGGCAGCGGCCGGCCGGCGGCCCGGCGGAAGGCGGTCGCCTGATGTACTGGGCCGAACACGCCTGGGTGCTGCCGGCGATCCCGGCGATCGCGTTCATCGTGCTGTTCACGATCGGGCGCAAGCTGCCGCGCGGAGGCGACTTCATCTCGGTCGGCGCGGCGCTGGCCGTCTTCATCCTCTTCTTCTTCGTGCTGGAATCGCACCTCGACATCCTCGGCGCCGGGCTGGGCGGGATCGCCAACACCGGCACCGACTGGATCCGCTTCGACGGCTTCCTCGTCCGGCTCGGCTTCACGGTCGATTCGATCGCGATCGTGATGATCTTCGTCGTCTCCACCGTGGCGCTGATGGTCAACCTCTACTCGACCGGCTACATGCGGCACCACGGCAAGCCGGAGCCGCGCTACTGGTGGTACTTCGCCGTGCTCTCGCTGTTCGTTTCGGCGATGCTGACGCTGGTTCTGGCCGACAACCTGCTGCTGATGTTCGTGGCTTGGGAGGGGGTGGGCCTCTGCTCCTTCCTGCTGATCGGCTTCTACCACGAGAAGCGCTCGGCGGTGGAGGCGGCCAAGAAGGCGTTCGTCACCACCCGCTTCGGCGACGTGGGGATGTTCATCGGGATCATCCTGTTCTGGCGCGCGACCGGCTCCTTCCAGATCACCGAGATCATCGCCGCGGCCGAGGCCGGGCGGGTCAACGATCTGCCGCAGGTGATGTCCGACGGCTACCTCACGCTCTCGACGCTGATGCTCTTCCTCGGCGCGGCCGGCAAGAGCGCGCAGGTCCCGTTCCATGTCTGGCTGCCGGACGCGATGGAGGGCCCGACCCCGGTCAGCGCGCTGATCCACGCGGCGACGATGGTCGTCGCCGGCGTCTACCTCGTCGCCCGCCTGCTGCCCGTCTTCGAGGTCGCTCCCGGCGCCTCCAACGTGGTGCTCGGCGCGGGCTTGGCCACCGCGCTCTTGGCCGGCGTGATGGCGCTCGCCCAGAACGACATCAAGCGCGTGCTGGCCTATTCGACCGTCTCCCAGCTGGGCTTCATGTTCGTCGCCTTGGGGGTCGGCGCGGTCGGCGTCGCCATGTTCCATCTGCTCACGCACGCCTTCTTCAAGGCCTGCCTCTTCCTCGGCTCCGGCTCCGTGATCCACATGACCGAGGAGCAGGATGCGCGCCGGCTGGGCGGGCTCTGGTGGCGCATGCCGGTCACCGCGACGACCTTCATCGTCTCCTCGATCGCGCTGGCGGGCATCCCGCCGCTCTCGGGCTTCTTCAGCAAGGACGAGATTTTCCACGCCGTGCTGGGCGACGCCAACATCGCCATCGCGATCCTGCTGGGCATCGCCGCCTTCCTCTCCGCGCTCTACATGGCCCGCTTGGTGATCATCACCTTCTTCGGCCCGCCCAAGGTCCTGGCCGTGATCCGCCGCGCCCGCGAGGCCGACCCGATCATGCTGATTCCGCTGGTCTTCCTCACGATCCTGACCTTCCTGGTCGGCTTCTTCGTCTTCGACCAAGTCGGCGACGCGTTCGGCTTCCCCGGCGGGATCAACTCCTACATCTACTTCCCGGAGCCGGAGGAGTTCCACTTCAGCAACGTGATCGCGGGCGTGACGGGGCTGATCTCGGTGCTCGGCTTCGGCACCGCGTGGTGGTTCTTCTGGGGGCGCAACGCGGGCCGGGCGGCGGCGGTGCGCGAGCGGCAGCCGCAGCTGGCGTCGCTGGTCGAGAACAAGTTCTACTTCGACGAGGCCTACCAATGGGCGATCGACCGGGCCGTGCTGCCGCTGGCCAGGACGGTCGCTTGGTTCGACCGCATGGTGGTCAACGACACCGGCATCAACGCTCCGGCCGACGCGACCCGCACGGCCGCCTCCTGGCTCAAGCACCATGTCACCGGACGGATCCCCGACTACGCGCTGCTGATGGTGATCGGCGTCGCCGTGGCCGGCGGGCTCGCGTTCCTGCTGCGCGGATGATGGGGGGCTGACGTGGACGCCGGCGAAGTCCTGCTGACCCTGCTGCTCATCCCGGGCGGAGCCATGCTCCTGACGCTCTTCACGCCCTCGCGCTACGCGAACGTGATCCGCTGGACGTCGCTCGCGGCCACCACCGCCACGCTCGTGATCTCGATCTACGTCTTCGTCGTCTACGACTACGGGCTGGGGGGCTACCAGTTCGACCTCCAGTACGGGTGGATCGAGAACATCGCCTTCCTCGGCGAAAACGGGGTCTCGCTGCACATTGCGGTTGACGGCATCGCCGCCCCGCTGGTGCTGCTCAACGGGCTGGTCGGCTTCGCGGGCGTGCTCGTCTCCTGGAAGATCCAGTACCGCGTCAAGGATTTCTTCATCCTCTTCCTCGCGCTGTTCACCGGGGTCTACGGGGTCTACATCGGGCAGGACTTGTTCTTCTGGTTCTTCGCCTACGAGCTGGCCGTGCTGCCGATGTACCTGCTGATCGTCTGCTGGGGGTCGACCAACAAGGAATACGGCGCGATGAAGCTGACGATGGTGCTGGTCGGCGGCTCGGTGCTGATCTTCATCGGCATCTTCGCCGTGTTCGCCGAGGCGGGCGCGGGCACCTTCGACATGGCTGTGCTGCGCGGGATCGAATTCGACAAGGGCTTCGCCACCACCTTCTTCCCCTTCTTCATGATCGGCTGCGGCATTTTGGCCGGCCTCTTCCCCTTCCATACTTGGTCGCCGGACGGGCACGTGGCGGCGCCGACGGCGGTCTCGATGCTGCATGCGGGCGTGCTGATGAAGCTCGGGGCGTTCGGGGTGATCCGGCTGGGCATGGACATCCTGCCGGCCGGCACCGACCTGTGGATGCCGGTCCTGCTGGTGCTCGGGGGGGTCGCGGCCGTCTACGGCGCGATCTCCGCCATCCACCAGACCGATCTGAAATTCGTGATCGGCTACTCCTCCGTCTCGCACATGGGCTTCGTGCTGATGGGGCTGGGCACGATGAACAATGTCGGGGTCAACGGGGCCGTGCTGCAGATGTTCTCGCATGGCGTGATGACGGCGCTCTTCTTCGCCATGGTGGGGGCGGTCTACGATCAGGCTCATACGCGGGACATTCGCGTGTTCGGCGGGCTGATCCGCAAGATGCCGCTGTTCGTGATCTTCTTCGGGATCGCGGGGCTGACCTCGCTCGGCCTGCCGGGGCTGTCGGGCTTCGTCGCGGAGTTCCACATCTTCGCGGGCACGATCGATGCGTTCCCGCTGTTCGCGGCGCTGGGCATCCTCTCGGCGGGGCTGACGGCCGTGTACGTGCTGCGGTTGATGGGCCGGGCGGCGCTGGGGCCCTTCAATCCGCGCTGGGAGTCGCTCAAGGACATCTCGCGCAAGGAGGCGCTCGCCGGGATCGTCTTGATCGCCCCGATCATCGCCATGGGCATCTGGCCCGATCCCTTCATCGACCGGATCGCCCAGTCGGTCGGGGAGATTCCCGGCGTTGAGGAGATCGGCGGGCTCTTCACCATCGGATTGGGCGGCGGCTGATGCTCGACCTCGAATACCAGCTGATCGTTCCGGAACTGGTGATGACGGGACTCGCCGTCTTGATCGTCGCCGGCGCGCTGATTTTCCGCGGCGTCCGCCAGGAGGTTTGGGCCTACGCGACCGCGGGGGCGCTGCTCGCCATCGCGGTGCTCACCGCCGTCTTCTACTGGGATACGAATGACGATTTCGCCAACGTGCTCGCGATCGACCACTTCACGGTGCTCTTCCGCGTCTTCTTCCTCGGCATCGCCTTCTTCACGGTGCTGGCGGCGGTCAACTTCGCGGGCGACCGGCTCAAGAATCACGGGGAGTTCTACGGGCTGATCGTCTTCGCCACGCTGGGCATGATGCTGCTGGGGGCGGCCCGCGAGCTGCTCACGGCCTACATCGCGCTGGAGCTGCTCTCCTTCTCCTTCTACATCCTCGTGGGTTTCAACAAGCTCAATCCCTTCTCGAACGAGGGATCGCTCAAGTACATGCTGCTGGGGGCGTTCAGCTCGGCGCTGCTGCTCTACGGGATCAGCATGGTCTACGGGGTGACCGGGACGACGCTCTATTCGGGGATCGAGCCCGACGGGGTCGAGGCGGGGCGCAACATCGCGGCGCAGCTGGGCAACTGGGTGGGCCTCGGCGACCCGTCCCTGCCGGATCCCGACGCGACGCGGCCGGGCCTGCTGATCGGACTGGTGCTGATCACCGCCGGGCTCGGCTTCAAGGTTTCCGCCGTTCCGTTCCACCAGTGGACGCCGGACGCCTACCAGGGCGCGCCGTTGCCGATCACCGCGTTCCTCAGCGCCGGCGGCAAGGCGGCGGCCTTCGCCTTCTTCCTGCGGCTCTACTCCGAGGCCTTCCTGCCGGCCGCGGCCGACTGGGCTTGGTTCGTCGCGATCCTCGCGGCCGTGACGATGATCGTGGGCAACTTGATGGCGCTGCAGCAGACCAATCTCAAGCGGCTGATGGCGTACTCGTCGATCTCGCAGGTGGGCTACCTGCTGGTCGGGATCGTCGCGCTGAACGCGGCCGACATCGGCCAGTCGCAGGAGGCGGCTTCGGCTTTGGTGCTGCACTTGATCGGATACGTGGCCACGAACATCGCCGTTTTCGCCGCGATCATCGCCTTCTACAACCGGACCGGGCGCGACGACATCGTCGACGTGCGGGGGCTGGCGGAGCGGCAGCCGTTCTTGGCGTTCGCGATCGCGGCCAGCCTGTTCTCGCTGGCGGGGATGCCGCTCTTCGCGGGCTTCGCGACCAAGTTCATCATCTTCCAGGCCGCGTTCAACAACGGCTATCTCTGGCTCGGCGCGGTGGGCGTGACGGCGTCGTTCGTCTCGCTCTACTACTACCTGATGGTGATCAAGCAGATGTACCTCTACGAGCCCGAAGGCGGGGACCGCAAGCGGCTGAACGTGCCCCTGCCCCACGCCGCTGCTTTGGCCGTGCTGGTCGCCGGGGTCCTCTTCATCGGCCTGTACCCCACGCCGCTCTTCGACGTGATCCACAGCAGCACCGAATCCCTCTTCCAGCAGGCCGCTGCGCTGATCGCCGCCGCCCGCTGACCGCCGGGCCGAGGCGGGTGCCGGGCTGCCGGGTGCGGGGTTGGCGTCTTGGTTCGGGGCCTTGTTCGGGGGGCGGCGGGGGAGGGCGGGTTGGTTGGTTTGGTGGGGGTAGAGGGGGATGATGTCGGGGTGGGCGGGGGGCTGGGGGGCGGGTTGGGAGAGGGCTTGGGTGATGGAGTTTTTGGGTTGGGGGATGGTGCAGGGTTGGAGTTTGCCGGCGGCTTCCAGGCGTTTGAGGGTTTCGTAGCCGATGAGGTCGTGGACGGCGAAGGGGTCGTCTTCTTCTTGCTTGGGGGTTCGGCCTTGTTGCATGCGGAAGAGGTCTTGGAGGGAGCGGGGTTGGCGCTGTTTGCGGGCGCGGCGCTGGCGGCGGGGGCGGGGGTCGTTGGGGTCGAGGGAGGGGAGGCGTTCGGGGCGGGGGGGTTCGGGGTGCTGGTCTTCCCAGGATTGGATGAGTTCTTTGGGGGTTCTGGGGGTTTGGGGGTCGTGGGGGCGGGCGTCTAGTTCTTGTTGGGCTTGGTCGACGATGGCGATGATGCGGTCGAGGTTGCGGAGTTGTTGGTGGCTGAGCGGGGGGTGCTGGGGTTGGGGGGCGGGTTCGGGGTCGGGTTGGCCGTTGAGGCGGTGGGCGTAGGTTTGGGCTTGTTCGGCGTCGGTGCATTCGATCACGATTGCGCCGTCGGGGGTGGCGCGGCGTGCCCAGATGCGGGCGGAGTCGTTGCGGAGTTGTCGGTTGATGGCGTCGGCGAGGGTTTGGGCGTGTTCGCGGAAGCGGCGGCGCTGGCGCTGGAGGGCGCGGTCTTTGGCGGCGTTGCCCCAGGTTTGGTCGGCGAGGTGGCGGCGGAGTTGTTCGGCGTCGTAGCCGTTCTGTTCGACGAGTTGGAGGGAGTGGCGGGCGAGGTGCTCGTTGTCGGTGTTGATGAGGCGTGCTTGTTCGACGTTGATGGTTCGGTCGCGGAGGCGCTGGAGGAGGTATTGGGGGAGTTTGAGGATGCGGACGGCTTGGTGGAGGCGGTCGCGGTGGAGGCCGAGGAGTTGTGCGAGGGGGGCGATGCGGATTCCTCGGCGGACGGCGCGCTTGAAGGCGTTGGCGCGTTCGACGGGGTCGAGTGGGAGGCGTTGTTCGTTTTCGGCGAGGGAGAGGAGGATGGGGCCGGCGGGGTGGGCGGAGTGGAGGGTGGACTTGGGTGCGATGAGGACGGGGATGTCGCGGAGTTGGGCGTGGATGGCGGCTTGTCGGCGGCGTTCGCCGATGATGAGGCGGAGTTGTCCGTCGGGGGCGGGTTGTGCGATGACGGGTTGGAGGAGGCCGTGTGCGCGGATGGAATGGGCGAGTTTTTGGATGTCGGCGAGGGTGATGTTGTCGCGGGGGTGGTCTTGCGGGGGGAGCAGGTCCTGGGGCGGGAGGTAGCGGAGTTTGAAGCGGCGGTTGAGGGGGTTGGAGGGGTCGTAGCGGGGTTCTTCGGGTCGGCGGTAGGAAGGCTGGGGCTGCTGGGGAGCGGGTTGGCGGCGGGCTTGGGCTTGTTCGAGGGAGTGGAGGGCGCGTTGGCGTCGGGCGTCGGCTTTGGGGTCGTGTTCGAAGGCGACGATGGTCATTGGGGGATGGTACGGGTGTTCTGCGGGGATGGGGCGGCGGCGGGGGAGGGAGTGTGGCGGGGGTTGCAGAGTGCTGGGGTGACGGGGTGCGGCTCAGGCGCTGCGTCGACTGAGGCAGGCGATGCACATGCAGGCGGTGCGCTGCGAGGTGAGGTGCTGGAGGCCGTGGAGGCGGCCGTCAGCTTGGTCGAAGAGGTGGGCGATCGCATCGAAGGCGCGGGCATCGCCGCGGGCGTAGCGGCGATAGACGGCATTGGCGACGAAGTCGGCGAGTTGGAGGAGGCGGCTGCTGCTGGCAGGGACGAAGAACGGGACGTCGGCCATATTGCGGAGCTGGCCCCAGCGGTGTCCGTGGGCCCAGATTCGCCGGGCACCGGAAGCGAGGTCTTTGCGGAATCGGGAGTCGGCGACGACGACGAGCCCGCGTTGCTTGTCGCCGGCCCGGTAGAGGCGGCCCAGCATTTTGTCGAATCGGACCAAGATTTCCTCGAAGCAGGCTTCGTAGGGGTGGCCGTTGATGAAGCCCTCTTCAGCGACCACGGCGAACAGGCGCATGCGGCTTGATGCGATGAGGTCGTAGACGGCGTGAATGGCGTCGATTCGGGCCTCCTTGTTCATCGCCATCAGCGCGGGCTGGGCGTTGGTCTTGTCGAATGCGCCGAACTCGGAGGCGTGGAAGATGACGGGCGCATCAACGTCGGGGAAGAGACGCGCTTCGAGATCGTCGAGGGCCTTGGCGAGCCAGTAGGTGTCGCGCTCAAAGGCAGAGAATCCAGCGAGGACGAACGGGGCGCCTTCACCGGACTCGTCCAGATAGAACAGGTGCATGGGATTTTCGCAGGGGGCGGCGGGCCGCCGTTGATGGCACAAAGAGACCCGCCTACTCGTGGCGGGTCCTTCGCGGTGCGGCCGGACCAATTGCTGGGCCGAGGCGCGCCGATTGGAGTCCGGCTGGCGGCGGGTGCCGCCGTCGGGCCAAGTTGGAAGCCCTGCCGGCCAAGGGCAATGCTAGGCGGCGGCGGGGGTTTTGGTCAAGCGGGTGCGGCGGGGTCGGGGATGCGGGGGGCGGGGAGGTGGAGGAGTTTGCGGATTAGTTTGGGGCGGAGGGTGCGCCAGTTGGTTTGGGCTTGTTGCTGGGTTTCGTCGGTGAGGGGGGTGCGGCCGTAGCGGGCGGCGCAGTGGGCGGCGGCTATGTCGGCGGCGGTGCGGGGGAGGTTGAGGGCGGCGTCGATTTTGGCGGCGTGTTCGAGGGGGGTGGTTGAATCGGCGGCGGGGATGCCGGCCCATCTTGCGAGGCGGGAGCTGGAGATCCAGGCGCGTTCGACGGGTGCGAGGCGTCGGAGGGAGATGCGCCAGGCGGCGGCGGCGAGCAGGGCGATTGCGGCGATTGCGGAGAGGGCGATGGCGGGGGCGAGCCAGTACCAGCGGTCGAGGCCGGCGGCGTCTTCGAGTCGGGCGCCGGGTTCCTGCTGTTCGGCGAGGAGGGCGAGGAGTTCGTCGAGTTGGAACTCGTCGAGTTGGCTTTGGCTGGCGGGGCTGAGGTCGATGCGGGGTGTTTCGAGGCGCTGAGCGGCGATGCGGGGGCCTGCGCCGGCGATGCCGGCGAGTGTTTCGTCGACGGTGAAGCCGGGGGTGGGGTCGAAGTCGACCCAGCCGTAGTCGGGGAAGTAGACCTGCACCCAGGTGTAGGAGTCTTGTCCGCGGACGAGGTAGTTGGCGGTGCGGTCGTCGAAGTTGTTGCCGCTGAGGGAGAAGCCGGTGGCGATGCGGGCGGGGATGCCGGCGAGTTGGAGGAGGACGGCCATGGCGCTGGCGTGGTAGTCGTAGTAGCCGCCGATGGGGAGTCCGTCTTCGCCGATGTTGTCGAAGAGGAACCATTTGACGACGTCTGCGCCTGGGGGAGGGAGTTCGATGTCGGTGGTGAGGGGGTAGAGGGGGCGGGCGTTGCCGTCGTCGTCGCGGATGATGCGTCCGTCGGGGTGTTGGGCGGGGGCGCTGCTGAGGTAGGTTTCGACGGCGGCGGCGAGTTCGTAGGGGTTCCAGCGGCCGTCTGCGCCGGGGACGTCGAAGAGTCGGGCGATTTGGGCGAGGCGTTGGGAGAGTGCGTCGCGGTCTGCTTGGTCGAGGTCGGGGGGGCCGGCTTGGTAGCGCTGGCGGATCCAGAGGGGGTAGTTTGCGCCGGCGGCGCGGAGGGCGTCGACGGAGGCGGTGGAGACGTCGCCGGTGACTTGGTAGGTGTAGCCGGCACGGAGGCGTTCGACGCGGGGCTTGATGGCGACGATTTCGGCTTGTTCGGGTTCGGTGCGGAGTGTGATGGAGGCTGGGATGCGGGTGGCTTGGTCGAGGTCGATTTGGGTGATGTCGTATCGGGCGGGGATGAAGGCGGCGACTTCGGCCTGGCTCATGGGTTCGTCATCGGCGACGCGCTGGTTGATGGCGTCGATGGCTTCTTGGAGGGGGGTGCCGCGGTAGAGGGCGTCGGATTTGCCGAACTGGATGGTGAATTCGACGGGGGCGAGTGATTGGGCTTGGACGGGCTTGTTGGCGAGGAGGGGTTCGCCGAGGGAGAAGAGGACGTCCGGGGAGCGTTCGACGGAGATTTGGGCGGCGACGGGGCGTCGGGCGGCGTAGGCGGTTCGGGGGAGTGCGGCAGCGCCTTCGCCGGGGTCGTCGGGTGCTGCGCCGGAGATGGGTTCGCGTTCGGGGATTGCGCCGTATTCGGTGGGTGTTTGGACCCAGCCACGGCCGGTGTAGGAGTCGTAGGCGGCGCCGCGGAGGAGGCCGGGTTCGGTGGAGGCGACGCGGAGGACGATGGCGTCGCCGGGGTCGATGTCGCCTTGGAGGACCATGAAGTCGTCGAAGGAGTGGACGGGGACGCCGCGGTTGGAGTCGATGCCGCTGAAGATGCGGCGGAAGTCGTCGCTGAGGCCTTCGAAGGGGTCGGCGAGCGCGGACCAGGCGTCGCTGAGGGCTTGTGATTCGTCGGGGCGGGGGACGGCGCGGGAGAGGGAGAGGATGGCGATGATGGCGATGATGGTGGCGGCGAGGAAGGAGAGGGAGATCCATTCGGGGTAGGAGGAGCCGGCGGCGCGCCATTGGTCCATTTTGCGGAGGAGGGCGGTGCGCATGAGGAGGAGGACGGCGCCGGTGAGGAAGAAGCCGTAGGAGAGGTTCCACTGTCGGTCGTTGAGGTAGGAGATGTTGACGGCGATGAGCGCGCCGAGCAGGATCATGGCGGGCCAGGGGGTTCGCCAGCGCGCGACGGCGTAGGCACCGATGAAGGCGGCGATCCAGACGAAGACGTCGGCGAAGGCGAGGAAGGGGAGGTTGTCGGTGGTGAGGCCGGCGTTGAAGGCTTGGTTGAACCAGTCTTCGAAGCGGTAGTAGAGGTCGGTGAAGCGGTCCCAGAAGAGGGGCTGTCCGCCGAGGCTCTCGACTTGGGTGATTTGGGCGAGGACGACGAGGGCGCCGAGGGTCAGGCCGAGCAGGATGCCGAGCGGCGAGGGGAGGCGGCGGGCGGCGCCGAGGGCGCCGGCGATGACGGCGAGGGCGGCGGTGATGCGGAGGTCGGGCATTTCCTCGACCCAGTCGGCGATGAAGATGCTGTTGGCGGTGCTGAGGGCCATGAGGAGGAGGATGCCGGCGGTGATCAGGATTTCGGCGGCGCGCTGCCACCAGGCTTGGCGCTGGGCGACGGCGGAATCGAGTTCGAGGTCCTGGGAGCGTCGGCGGGCGAAGAAGCGGCGCTCGGCGGCGGCGACGTCGGTGCCGGCGGAGTTTTGAGCGCTCATCGCGGGGCTCCGGCGGGCTGGGCGTCTTCGAGTTCGGGGGCGGCTTCGGCTTCTAAGTCTGGCTGGAGAGAGATGCGGCTGGCGCCGGGGCCGGCGGCTAGGGCGGCGGCTAGGGGTTGGCCGCGGCGGACGAGGTTGACTTGGACGCCGAGGGCTTGGAGTTCGGCGGCGGTGGCTGGGGCGCCGGCGCGGCCGCCCCAGCTGTCGAGGTCGAGGAGGGCGACGGCGGTTTTGACGCCGCGGCGGGTGAGGCTGCGGATGGCGCCCTGCCAGCGTGGGTCGGTGGAGCCGGTGACGACGCAGACGGTGGTGTGGCGGCCCCAGCGGCGGGACTGCTGGTAGAGGAGGGTGGCGACGGGGACTGTGCCGTCGGGCTGGGCGACGGCGAGTGCTTCGAGCATGCGGCCGAAGTGCTGGGTGCCGCGGTCGGGTTCGATGACTTCGAGTTTTTCGCCGAACATCATGAGGCCGACGCTGCGGCTCTGGTTGATGAAGAGGCGTGCGATGGAGGCGGCGGCGGTGACGGCGGTTTCGATGCTGGCGTCGTCGCCTTGGCCGGCGTGCTCTTGGCGGGCGAGGTCGAGGACGACCCACATGTGGGAGGCTGGGTCGAGTTCGAAGGTTTTGACTTTGAGTTCGCCGCTGCGGAGGGTGCTGGGCCAGTGGATGCGGTTGACGCTGTCGCCGGGTTCGTAGTCGCGGATGCCGGCGGCGTTGGGTGTGACGTAGTGGGTGCGCCGGCGGAAGCGGCCTTCGCCTGGGAGGTTGGCGGGGGGAGCGGAGTAGCGGGGGAGGTCGACGGCGCGGGGGTAGACGACGAGGGAGCGGCGGTGGCCGAAGCGGAGTTCGCGGTCGAAGATGCCGAAGGGGTCGCCGCCGCGGACGGAGATGGGGCCGAGTTCGTAGACGCCGCGGCGGGTGCAGGTGGTTTGCAAGCGCCAGGAGCGGCGTCCGTTGGGGCCGAGGGAGGCGACGAATTTGGCGCGGTGGCCCGGGAGGGTGGAGCGTTCTTCGAGTTCGAGCCAGAGCTTGGGGAGGCGGGAGGCGCTTTCGATTTCGAAGCGCTCGATGATGGCTTCGCCGGCTTGGACGCGGTCGCGGCTGCGGGACATGCGCACGTGGAGGCCTTGTCCGGAGGCCCAGGCCCAGAGGCCGGCGACGGCGATGCCGAAGAGGAGTGTGTAGCCGAGGCGGAGCGGGAGCCAGTAGTTGGAGGCGAAGCCGACGCCGAAGGCGACGAGGGTGAGGATTGCGAGCAGGGTGAGGGAGCGTCGGCGGCCGAAGGTGGCGGACCAGGCCGAGCGGAGGGCGGTGCGCATGGCGCGGCTCAGCGGCTGCGCGCGGGGATCACGAGGCGGCGGCTGCGGCGGCCCGGGCGCCGGGCACGGGCACCCGTTCGAGCACGTCGTCGATGATCGCCCGGGCGTCCTGGTTGCGGACTTGGGCGGAGGGGCTGAGGATGATGCGGTGGCCGAGTGCGGTGTGGGCGAGGGCTTTGATGTCGTCGGGGATGGCGTAGTCGCGGCCGGCGAGGAGCGCGCTGGCCTGGGCGGTGCGGAAGAGGGCGAGGGAGCCGCGGGGCGATGCGCCGAGGTAGACGGCTTCGTGGGAGCGGGTGGCGGCGACGAGCTGGACGGCGTACTGCTTGAGTGCGGGGTCGACCCAGATTTCGCGGGTGATGCGGTGGAGTTCGCGGACGTCTTCGGGGGAGATGACGGGTTGGAGGTCTTCGATGGGGTGGCGCTGCTGCTGGCCTTCGAGGACGGCGACTTCGTCGTTGGCGTCGGGGTAGCCGAGGTGGATGCGGAGGAGGAAGCGGTCGAGTTGTGCTTCTGGGAGGGGGAAGGTGCCCTCGTATTCGACGGGGTTCTGGGTGGCCATGACCATGAAGGGGGCGGGGAGTGGGCGGGTGACGCCGTCGACGGTGATTTGGCGTTCTTCCATGGCTTCGAGGAGGGCGGATTGGGCTTTGGGGGTGGCGCGGTTGATTTCGTCGGCGAGGACGATTTGGGAGGAGATGGGGCCTGGGCGCCACTCGAACTCGGTGGTTTTCTGGTTGTAGACGGAGAGGCCGGTGACGTCGGAGGGGAGGAGGTCTGGGGTGAACTGGATGCGGTTGAAGGAGCAGCCGGTGGAGACGGCGAGAGCGCGGGCGAGCATGGTTTTGCCGGTGCCGGGGACGTCTTCGATGAGGAGGTGCCCGTTGGCGAGGAGGGCGACGATGGCTTGGCGGACCTCGGCGCGCTTGCCGACGATGACCCGCTCGACGTTGGCCAGCAGTTCGCTGAGCGTCTTGCGCGGATCGTCCATGCGATGATCCCTCCGGGGGCGGGACGGGCGGCGCGGAGCGGTGGTGCGCGCGCTGCGGCGATCCTATCCGATTGGCCTATCCGGTTGGGGGCGGGGGGCCGGGGGTTGGCGTTGGATTTGGGCGAATTTCGGCGGGCGTGTGGACATCTGCGGGCGATCGGGCGAAAGTGGGGGCATGAAGGAGCGGAATCGGGGGCCGACGCGGACGCAGATCCGGGTGCGACGGGTGAGCCGGAGGAAGCTGCTGCACGGGTTTGCGGCGGCGGGGATGGGGGCGCTGCTGGCGGCGTGCGGCGGCGGGGAGGTGCGCGGTCCGTTTGATGCGCCTGCGCCGGTCGCCCCTGACGCCGGGCCCGACGGGCAGCAGGCAGCAGCCGAGCAGCGGCAGGCCGCTGGGCAGGCGGGGCAGGGGCAGGTCGGGCAGGCGCAGGTGCAGGCGGAGGCCGCGGTTGCGGAGGAGCCGGTTCAGCAGGCGGAGGCGGTTGTGCTGCCGGAGCCGAAGGTGTACGTGATGCCGCAGCCGCTGATGCAGGGGAAGGCGCTGCTGGTGCTGGTGGATGCGCCGGGGGCGCTGGTGAGCGCGGTGACTTGGCAGGGGGAGTCGTTTGCGCTGCTGAAGGAGGGGGATCGGTTCTTCGGGTTCATCGGGGTGGAGGCGGTTGCGCCGCCGGGGCCGGCGCAGCTGAGCGTGGGGGTCTGGGATGCGGGGTGGAATCAGCTGCTGGCGATTGATGCGTACATCGAGATCGTGGAGGTGGAGTGGACGTCGGACGACATACAGGTGGACGAGGCGAACTTGGCGCTGCTGGATCCGGATGTGCGGGCGCGGGACGTGGAGGTGCGGCGGCCGTTCCAGTCGGGGTTGAGGCCGGAGCGGTTGTGGAGCGGTGTGTTCGACGCGCCGGTGCCGGAGGGGCGGATTACGGCGCTGTACGGGGAGTTGCGGTCGTTCAACGGGGGGCCGATCACAGACTACCACTCGGGGATCGACTACGGGGGGGCGGTCGGGGATCCGATCGTGGCGGCGAACGCGGGGGTGGTTTCCTGGGCGGGGCGGACGGATCGGCGGGGGAAGGGGGTGATCATCGATCACGGTGCGGGGGTGTATTCGGGCTACTACCACTTGGTGGAGACGATCGCGGAAGCGGGGGCGGAGGTGGGGCGGGGGGACGTGATCGGGTTGATGGGGGCGACGGGGCTGGCGACGGGGCCGCACTTGCATTGGGAGTTGGTGGTGCGGGGGGTGACGGTGGATCCGATTCCGTGGATTCGGGCGCGGGAGGTGCCGGATCCGCTGGCGGATCCGGATCCGGGGACGCTGCTGGACGCGGTCAATCAGGCCGAGCGGCCGTCCGCCTGAGGGGGGCGAGGGCTTCTTCGACGAGTGCGGCGGCGACGATGGCGGCGGTTTCGGCGCGGAGGGGGCGGGCGGCGAGGGTGACGGGGCGCCAGTCGTTGGCGCGGGCGAGGGCCGCTTCTTCGGGGGTGAAGCCGCCTTCGGGGCCGATCAGGATGTGGACTTCGGAGGGCATGCCGCAGGCGGGGCAGAGGACGTCGGAGATGCGCTGGTCGGGTTCGAGTGCGCTGGCGAGCAGGCGGGCGGCGCCGGGTTCGGCGGGTGCGGAGATGAGGGCGCGGGCGTCGAGCGGGTCGAGCAGTTCGGGGCGGATGTCGCGGCGGCACTGCTCGGCGGCTTCGGTGGCGAGCCTGCGCCAGCGTGCTTGGCGGGCGCCTTCGCGGCCGATTTGGGAGCGCTCGGACCAGACGGGCTGGATGGCGGCGACGCCGAGTTCGGTGGCTTTTTCGATGACGAGGTCGAAGCGGTTGGGGCGGATCATGGACTGGCAGACGACGACGCGGGGGGGCGGTGGTGCGGCGATCAGGCGGGAGGAGGCGATTTCGGCGGTGACGGCTTCGGGGGTGCTGCGCTCGATTCGGAGGGCGTAGACGCGGCCGGTTGGGGGGTGGACGACTTCGAGGGGGTCGTCGCGGCGGAGGCGGAGGACGCGGTTGAGGCGGCGGGCCTTGGGGCCGCGGATGGTGAGCACGTCGTCGGTCAGGGCGTCGTCGTCGTCCGCGAAGAGGCGGGGGACGAGGCCGGGGCGGCCGGGCTGGGGGTTTGCGGGGGCGTCGGGGTCGCCGGGTTGTGGCATGGGGCAAGCGTACATAAGGCGGCGGCCCTATCCTCGCGTGCGACGTGGCAACGGGCGCTCGAAGCGGGCGCGGAACGGGGTGCAGCATGGACTTGGGCTTGAGCGGGAAGACGGCGATCGTGACGGGCGGGAGCGAGGGGATCGGGCGGGCGACGGCGGTGCTGCTGGCGCGGGAGGGGGCGAACGTGGCGATCGGTGCGCGGCGGCAGGAGCCGCTGGACGAGGCGGCGCGGCTGGTGCGGGAGGCGGGGGGGCGCTGCGTGGCGCTGTCGACGGACGTGACTTCGGACGAGGATTGCCAGGCGCTGGTGACGGCGGCGGTGCAGGAGTTCGGGGGGGTCGACATCCTGATCAACAACGCGGGGCAGTCGGCGGCGGGGGCGATGGAGGCGACGGGGCTGGATACGTGGCGGTACGACATGGATCTGAAGCTGTACGCGGCGATTCGGATGTCGCAGCTGTGCGCGCCGGCGATGCGGGAGCGGGGGGGCGGGCGGATCGTGAATCTGCTGAATATCGGGTGCAAGACGCCGGGTGCGGGGAGTTTGCCGACGAGCGCGAGCCGGGCGGCGGGGCTGGCGCTGATGAAGGCGATGAGCAAGGAGCTGGCGGGGGACCAGATTTTGGTGAATGCGGCGTGCATCGGTTCGGTGGACAGCGTGCAGTGGCACGGGTTCCACGAGCAGCGGATGCCGGATGCGAGCTACGAGGAATTTTTGGCGGCCGTGGGGGAGGGGATTCCGGTGCGGCGGATCGGGACGAGCGAGGAGGCGGCGAACATGATCGTGTTCTTGGCGAGCGGTGCGGCGAGTTTCATCACGGGTTGCGCGATCAACATAGACGGGGGGGCGTCGCCGGCGTGGTAGGGTGGGGCTATGGGTTTTGACTGGCAACAAGTCGCCAACGTGGCTGTCGGGGCCGCCATCGGTGGGCTCCCGGTGATCGTGGTTGTATGGCTTATCACCGTCTCTACCCGAAAACGTGAAGAGCGCCGGTGGCGCCGGATTGAGCAGTCGCTGAGGGAGGTCGAAAGTGCACTTCACCGGCTGGCGTACTGGTCAGGATTCGATGCGGAAAGCCAAGCTGCGGCAAACGTGGAGGCAGAGACTCAGAAGATTCGGGAGGCGCAAGCCGGAGACGATGATCAAGATCGAGGATGACCACGGTCGAATGGTGCTCTTGACAGATCGCTTGCATGATCCGTACTTTCCGGCAATGGAATCGACTCATCGCCCTCTCCGTTGGTGGGTAGCGGCCGATGGGACGCGCAAGATCGAGCCAGTGAAAGGTATATCTTCGCCATTGATTCATTATCGCATTGAGATTAACTTTACGGAAGTAGTTTCATTCTTGTATCGGCATAGGCGATCTAATCGAAGATACATAATTGCCCATCACCAAGGTGTCGGTATCAGTTGGACGGAATCGGGCAATGCGGAGATTAACTGTGGTTTTTATATGAATCCTAGCAGTGATAAGATTGCTCGTCTGACGCTCCAGATAGTTTCGTGTGAGCGACCAGACCAGCAAGATCTATCGTATCCTGATTTTCTCATGCTTGATGATTCATCGTTCACGGAAGGATGCAGAAGAGTATTTTATGAGTGGCTCTATCTGCCACTTCCCAATCCAATTAAACAACTAACGGGTGGGGGGGTCTCAATAACACGAAAGATTAGAAGAGTCGGATCATGCGCTATCTTTGGCGATCGCGCTTGAATTAGAGAAGTGTTGCAATTTCTCTCTACATCTCCGGCTCAAAGTGCGCAGCTCGCCAAATGTCTTCGCTTGCGACGCATTCGGCATGTAGCCCAGCCACGCCAAGTGCGGAGTGGACTTCTTCACTCGCGGCTGCGATGAAGCCGGAGGCGATCAGGGATTCGTTTGTGGCGGTGGCTAGGTCTTGGGCTAGGTGTTGGAGGAGGTCGGCGGTTAGGTTGGCTAGGATTAGGTCGTAGTGGTGGTTGGGGGGGATGGAGCCTTCTTCGACCGTTACGCGGTCGGCTACGGCGTTGCGGCGGGCTGTTTCGCGTGCGGCTTCTACGGCTAGGGGGTCTGTGTCTACGGCGTGGACTTTGGTTGCGCCTAGTTTGGCGGCTGCTACGGCCAGGATGCCGCTGCCGGTGCCTAGGTCGAGGATGGTTTTGCCTGCGACCTCCGTTTGGGCTAGGAGTTTCAGGGCCAGGCGGGTGCTTTGGTGCTGGCCGGTGCCGAAGGCTAGGCCGGGGGAGAGGTCTATGACGATTTCGTTTTTTCGGGGCTGGTGGTGCTTGTGAGGGGGGCGGATGATGATGGGGGTTGGGGCGGGGATTCTGATGATGTCGAAGTGGTCGTGCCAGGCGGTGAGCCAGTTGCGGGGTTTGACGGGGGTGCTGGTGATTTTGGGGGGGATTGCGGGGTGCCAGGCGGTTTTGAGGGCTTGTTGGAGGGCGGTTGCGGCTTCGGGGGCGCGGTCGGTTGGGATGTAGGCGGCTACTTGGGCGGTTTCGGGGGTTGGGAGAGGGGCGTTGAAGGGTTCTTCGTATGGTTCGGGGATTTGCCATTCGGTGACGGAATTGGGGATGCCGGCGGCGGTGAAGGCGTTGGTGGCGCGTTCGGCGTCGGGGGCTTGGATTTGGATGGAGATGCGGGTGAGGGAGGGCATTGGGTCAGCGGGAGAATGCGCCGCGGACTTTGGAGAAGACGCCGTTTTCGGCGGAGGGGGTGTCGAAGGCTTCGGCGAGTTGCTCGAAGAGGGCGCGCTGTTCGTCGGTGAGGCGGTCGGGGACGTCGATGTTGACGCGGACGCGGAGGTCGCCGCGGCCGTGGCCGCGGAGGTGGGCGACGCCGCGTCCTCGGAAGCGGATTTCGTCGCCGTGCTGGGTGCCGGGGGGGACGTCGAGGGGTTCTTCGGCGCCGTCGATTGAGGGGATGCCGATTTGCGCGCCGAGGGCGGCTTGGGCGACGTTGACGGAGAGCGGGAGGACGAGGTCGTCGCCGTCGCGGAGGAAGCGTTCGTGGGGGGAGACGCGGAGGTCGACGTAGAGGTTGCCCGCGGGGCCGCCGCGGGTGCCGGCGTCGCCTTCGCCGCTGAGGCGCATTTGGGCGCCGTCGTCGACGCCGGCGGGGACTTTGACCTTGAGTCGGCGGTTGCGCTGCTCGCGGCCGACGCCGCCGCAGGATTTGCAGGGGTGCTCGATGACGGTGCCTTCGCCCTCGCAGGGTTCGCAGGGGGCGACGTTGACGAAGCGTCCGAAGACGTTGCTTTGGACGCGGCGGACTTCGCCGGAGCCATCGCAGGCGCGGCATTGGGCGCGCTGGGCGCCGGGTTCGGAGCCGCCGCCGGCGCAGACGGCGCAGTGTTCGAGGCGGGAGACCTTGATTTCTTTTTCAGCGCCGAAGACGGCGTCGGTGAAGTCGAGGGAGAGGTCGAGGCGGAGGTCGCCGCCGCGGACGGGGCCTTGGGCGCGGCGTCCGCCGAAGAAGGCGTCGAAGATGTCGCCGAAGCCGCCGAAGTCGAAGCCTTCGAAGCCCTGGCCGGGGCCGAAGTCGGCGGCAGCGCCGAAGCGGTCGTACTTGCCGCGCTTTTCGGGGTCGGAGAGGACTTCGTAGGCGGCGGCGATTTTCTTGAAGCGCTCTTCGGCTTCGGGAGCGGGGTTGCGGTCGGGGTGGTGCTCCATGGCGAGGCGGCGGAAGGCGCGGCGGATGTCGTCCTGGGAGGCGGCGCGGTCGACGCCGAGGATGCCGTAGAGGTCGTCGCGCCCGTCAGCCATGGGTTTCCATCCGCCCGCGCGCGGTTCGGGGCGCGCCTAGACCTCGCGGAACTCGCCCTCAACCGTATCGTCATCGTCGCCGGCGGGGCCGGGGGGCGGGGGAGCGCCGGGGGTTGGGCCGCCGTCCTGCTGCTGCTGGCCGTAGACGCGCTCGCCGACCTTCATGAGGGTGTCGTTGAGGTCGTCGAGGGCGGATTGGATGGAGGCGATTTCGGCGTCTTCGGGCTCGAGTGCGGAGCGGAGGGCGGCGATTTTGGATTCGAGTTCGGACTTGAGTTCGGCGTCGAGCTTGTCTTCCTGGTCGCGCAGGATCTTGGCGGCTTCGTAGGCGGTGGTGTCGGCGCGGTTGCGGATTTCGACGGCTTCGCGGCGCTGCTGGTCTTCTTCGGCGTGCATTTCGGCGTCGCGCTGCATTTGCTCGATTTCGGAATCGCTGAGGCCGGAGGCGGCTTGGATGGTGATGCGCTGCTCCTTGCCGGTGCCCTTGTCCTGGGCGCGGACGTTGAGGATGCCGTTGGCGTCGATGTCGAAGGTGACTTCGATCTGGGGCATTCCGCGGGGGGCGGGGAGGATGCCGTCGAGGATGAATTGGCCGAGGGACTTGTTGTCGGCGGCCATGTCGCGCTCGCCTTGGAGGACGTGGATTTCGACTTGGGACTGGTTGTCGGCGGCGGTGGAGAAGACCTGGCTTTTGCTGGTGGGGATGGTGGTGTTGCGGGGGATCAGGGCGGTGCTGACGCCGCCGAGGGTTTCGATGCCGAGGGTGAGGGGGGTGACGTCGAGCAGGAGGACGTCCTTGACCTCGCCGCGGAGGACGCCGGCCTGGATGGCTGCGCCGAGGGCGACGACCTCGTCTGGGTTGACGCCGCGGTGGGGCTCCTTGCCGAAGAATTCCTGGACTTTCTGCTGGACGAGGGGCATGCGGGTCTGTCCGCCGACGAGGACGACTTCGTCGATTTGATCGCGGGTGATGCCGGCGTCGTCGAGGGCGGCGCGGCAGGGGCCGAGGGTGCCTTCGACGAGTTCCATGACGAGTTGTTCGAGCTGGGAGCGGGCGAGGGTGTGGGTGAAGTGCTTGGGGCCGGAGGCGTCGGCGGTGATGTATGGGAGGTTGATTTCGGTGGATTGGGTGGTGGAGAGTTCGACTTTGGCGTGCTCGGCGGCTTCCTTGAGGCGCTGGAGGGCCATGTTGTCCTTGGAGAGGTCGATGGCCTGCTCCTTGCGGAAGACGTCGACGAGGTGGTCCATGACGCGCTGGTCGAAGTCGTCGCCGCCGAGGAAGGTGTTGCCGTTGGTGGAGCGGACTTGGAAGGTGCCTTCGGCGAGTTCGAGGATGGAGATGTCGAAGGTGCCGCCGCCGAGGTCGTAGACGGCGATGTGGTGCTCGTCTTGGCGTTCGAGTCCGTAGGCGAGGGAGGCGGCGGTGGGCTCGTTGATGATGCGGAGGACGTCGAGGCCGGCGATGCGTCCGGCGTCCTTGGTGGCGTTGCGCTGGGAGTCGTCGAAGTAGGCGGGGACGGTGATGACGGCTTCGGAGACGGTTTCGCCGAGGTAGGCCTCGGCGTCGGCCTTGAGTTTTTGGAGGACCATGGCGGAGACTTCGGGCGGGGAGTAGGCGCGGTCGCCGAGGCGGACCCAGGCGTCGCCGTTGCCGGCTTTTTCGACGGTGTAGGGGAGGAGCTGCTTGGCGTCGGCGACGGTGGGGTCGTCGAAGCGGCGGCCCATGAGGCGCTTGACGCTGAAGACGGTCTGCTCGGAGTTGGTGACGGCCTGGCGCTTGGCGGCGGTGCCGACGATGCGCTCGCCGGTTTTTGTGAGGGCGACGACGGAGGGGGTGGTGCGGTTGCCTTCGGCGTTTGGGATGACGACGGGTTCGCCGCCTTCCATGGCGGCGACGACGGAGTTGGTCGTGCCGAGGTCGATGCCGATTACTCGTGCCATTCGGGGGCCTCTTCCTGCTCGTCTGCCTCATTTCCGGCTGCGGCCGGTTCGTGGTCGGATTGGGGTTCGGGTTGGCCTGCGCCGATCAGGACCTGGCTGGCGCGGAGGACGCGGCCGTTGCTGAGGTAGCCGCGTCGCAGTTCGGCGACGATTTCGCCCTGGGGGCCGGGGGCCTGGCCGAGGGCTTCGTGGTAGTCGGGGTCGAAGGGGACGTTTTCGGCGGCGATCGGGCTGACGCCTTGGCGTTCGAGCGAGGCGAGGAGCTTGTTGCGGATCAGGCCGACGCCCTCGCGCCAGCTTTGGGGATCGCCGGTGCCGTCGTCGGCGAAGGCGCGCTCGAAGTCGTCGGCGAGGTCGATCAGGTCCTTGAGGATGCGGTTGACGGCGTCGTCGACCTTGAGCCGTACTTGGTCGGCGGAGCGGCGCTTGAGGTTGTCGTAGTCGGCGAGGGCGCGCAGGTACTTGGCATTCAGCAGTTCGAGTTCGCCGGCGGCGGCTTGCGGGGACTCCGGGGACTCCGCGGCTTCGGCTTCGGCGGCCGGGGCCTCCTCCGGCGAGGCTTGGCCGACGGGGTCTTGGACGGCACCTTCGGCTTCTTCGGTGCTCATGCCGCGCCTCCGTAGACGGTGAGCAGGAGTTCTTCGAGCAGGGAGCTGTAGAAGCGGGCGGCGGCGACGGAGCGGGTGTAGTTCATCCGGGTGGGGCCGATGACGGCGACGTAGCCGGGCGCGCCGAGGCCGCCGCCGTAGGGGGCGACGACGAGGGAGCAGTCGCTCATGCCGTCGGCGGGGTAATCGTCGCCGATCAGGACGCGGAGGGAGCCGCCGTCGAGCGCGCCGTCGGGGATCAGATCGCCGGCGGAGTTGTGTTCGACGAGTTCGATGAATTCGAGCGAGCGTTCGCCGGAGTCGTGGAATTCGGGCTGGGCGAGCATGCCGCCGAGGCCGGAGACGCTGGCGTGGCCGGCGCGGGCGGCATCGTGTTCGAGGGCGCGGGCGAGTGCGTCGAGCACGAGTTGCTCGTCGGCGTCTTCGGGCTCGGAGCCGCGCAGTTCGTCGGCGTCGCCGCCGTTGAATTCCTCGGTGATGCGGCGGGCCATGAGGTCGAGTTGGTCGGGGGCGAGTGGGCGGCGGAGGGGCATGAGCTGGCGGATCACGCGTGCTTCCTGGACGACGATGATCATCAGGGCGAGGAGGTCGTTGAGGCTGATCAGTTCGAGTTCGCGGAGTCGGAGGCGCTCGGCGTGCGGGGGCGCGACGACGGCGAGCAGGCCGAGTGATTGGGCGAGGACGGTGGCGGCGAGTTCGGCCCATTCGTCGACGGCGGGGGCGGCTTGGAAGAACTGGTGCCGGACGGCGGTTTGCTCGGCGATGCCGAGTTCGGCGTGGCCCATGAGGGATTCGACGAAGTGTCGGTAGCCGCGGTTGGAGGGGACGCGGCCGGCGGAGGTGTGTGGGTGGGTGAGGTAGCCCTCGGCCTCGAGGGCCTGCATCTCATGGCGTATCGTGGCGGACGAGGCCGGCAGGTCGTATTTTTCGACGACGTGGCGGGAGGCGACGGGGGTCGCCGACTCGATGTAGTCCTGGATGACGAGCTGCAGGATGCCCGCACGGCGACCGGACAGGGCCATTTCGGCACACTCCCGCAGGCGGGCCGCGCAGGGGGCGGCCGCAGGCGTTGGCACTCTCCCCGCGAGAGTGCCAGAACCGGGATGTTACCAGCCCCGCGGCGCGGGGGCAACGATTGGGCGGCCGAAATGGTGATGCCGGGCGAGGATGCGGGGCCGCGGCGGGTGGTGATCACGGGGATCGGCGCGGTCACGCCGGCGGGGCCGACGGCGCCGGACTATTGGGCGGCGCTGCTGGAGGGGCGGGTCTGCACGGGGGAGATCACGGGGTTCGATCCGGGGCGGCCGGCGGCGGGGGGGATGATCGACGGCTATGAGCCGCCGGCGGGGGTGCCGGAGCGGCTGCTGTCGCGGCTGGACCGCGCGTCGGTGATGGCGCTGGATTCGGCGATTCAGGCGGTGGGGGATGCGCGGATCGCGTTCAACGCGGAGAATGCGTTCGCGGTGGGGACGGTGATCGGGACGGCGCATCCGGGCGGGGAGGGCTGGGCGGCGCTGTCGGCGGGGCTGGCGTCGACGACGGTGGGGCTGAGCATCGCGGGGCCGTCGTTCGCGGTGCAGGCGGGGGCGGCGTCGGGGCTGGCGGCGATCTGCACGGCGGCGGGGATGATCCGCGGGGGGGCGGTGCGGGCGGCGCTGGCGGGCGGGGCGGAGGCGCTGGAGGAGCGGACTTGGCGGGCTTACGAGCAGGCGGGGCTGCTGGATCCGGGCGAGGATCCCGAGGCGCAGCGGCCGTTCGACGCGAGGCGGCGGGGGATGGTGCCGGGGGAGGGGGCGGCGGTGCTGCTGCTGGAGGACCGGCAGCTGGCGACGCAGCGGGGGGCGCGGATTTACGCGGAGATCGCGGGGGAGGCGATGACGGCGGGGCCTCCGGGGGACGGGCAGCCGCCGACGGACGTGGACATCGCGCGGCGGGCGATCGGGAACGCGCTGCGGAACGCGGGGATCTCGCCGCAGGCGGTGGACGCGGTGTTCACGGGCGGGGCGGGGCTGCCGGAGGGTGACGCGAGGGAGACGGACATTTTGGAGCGGGCCTTCGGGATTCACATCCGGGACATGTACATCACGGCGACGTCGCCGGCGACGGGGCACGCGCTGGGGGCGTCGGGGGCGCTGGGGGCGCTGGGGGCGGCGATCTCGGTTGCGGAGGGGGTGGTGCCGCCGCATGCGACGTTCGCGGAGGCGGATCCGGCGTGCGGGCTGGACATCGCGGAGCGGGCGCGGGAAGATCGGCTGGCGGCGGTGATCGCGTCGGCCTACGGTTCGCACGGGGAGAACGCGGCGATCGTGCTGTCGCGGCACCGGGCCGCGGCGGGGGACGAGCTGCAGGTGATCGCGGAATGAGGTCCGGTCGGATGCGAGTGAAGGAGCGCGGAGGATGAACATCGCCTGGTACGGGCACGCCGCTTTCCGCCTGCGCGGGCGGGAGGCGGTGGTGTTCGCGGATCCCTGTCCGCCGGATTCCGGCTTCCGGCTGAACCGGCCGGGGGCGGACATCGTGACCTGTTCGAGCGCGGATCCGAACCACTCGTTCGCGGAGGGGGTGGCGTTCGAGCCGGGCAGCCTGGGGCGGGCGCTGGACGCGCCGGGGGAGTACGAGATCAAGCGGGTGCTGGCGACGGGGGTGGCGACGCCGGGGGCGGAGCGTGAGGAGGGGGGGCGGGAGCGGAATGTGGCGTTCGTGATCACGATCGACGACGTGATCATCGCGCACTTGGGGGATCTGCGGGAGATGCCGGAGCGGGAGGCGCTGGAGGAGCTGCAGCGGGCGCAGGTGTGCCTGGTGCCGATCGGGGGGAACGGGCACCTGTCGCCCGGGGCGGCGGCGGCGATCGCGACGGCGGTGGCGGCGCCGATCGTGATTCCGATGATCTACCAGCCGGCGGGGGAGGACGCGCCGGCGACGGGGCTGGAGCCGCTTGCGCCGTTTTTGGGGGAGATGGGGCTGGATGCGGAGCCGGCGGCGGACAACAACGTGAACGTGACGCCGGGCGGGATTCCGCCGTCGATCACCGTGCTGCCGCTGCTCGCGCGCGGCGCCTGAGAGCTGGGGGAGCCGATGCCCGAATCATCCCAATCGCGCTACGACGTCGTCATTCAGCGCAACCGCATGGCGCCGATGCGGGACGGCGTCCGGCTGGCGACCGACGTTTACCTGCCGGCGGTCGAGGGGGTGCCGGTTGCGGAGCCGCTGCCGGCGCTGCTGACGCGGACGCCATACGGGAAGACGGGGTTCGAGGCGGGGGCGGAGTTCTTCGCCAGGCGGGGGTATGCGCGGGTGGTGCAGGACGTGCGGGGGCGCTTCAACTCGGAGGGGGATTTCTACCTGCTGGCGAACGAGGCGGAGGACGGGCACGACGCGATCCAGTGGATTGCGGAGCAGCCGTGGTGCGACGGGCAGGTGGGGACGCTGGGGACGTCGTACATGTCGTGGGTGCAGTCGGCGGCGGCGACGCAGGATCCGGCGAACTTGTCGGCGATGTGGTGCCATCAGGGTGCATTCAACGGGCTGACTTCGTCGCTGCGGCAGGGCGGGGCGCTGGAGTTGCGCTGGCTGGCGTGGGCGTTTTGGAACGCGCCGGTATCGCCGGAGGCGCTGGCGGATCCGGTGCTGGCGGAGGCGCTGACGCGGGCGGCGGAGGATCTGCGGGGCTGGCTGGACCGGCTGCCTTGGCAGCCGGGGACGACGCCGCTGGCGCGGACCAAGGATTACGAGCGCTGGGCGATCGACATGCTCGAGCGGGGGTCGGAGAGCGACCCGCTGTGGCAGCTGCCGAGCATGAATTTCGAGCGGTTCATCGGGCAGACGGCGGACGTGCCGACGGTCTACAGCGGGGGGTGGTACGACTCGTACACGCGGGCGACGACCGAATCGTTCCTGGCCTTCAGCGAGGCGAAGTCGTCGCCGCAGTACTTGATCATGGGGCCGTGGACGCACGGGGAGGTGACGCTGGACCGGACGTGGTCGGGGGATGCGGATTTCGGGCCGACGGCGACGGCGGGGGCGGGGCTGGGGGGGCGGCTGCATGAGCTGCAGCTGGAGTTCTTCGACAAGTTCCTGAAGGGGCTCGATTCGGGCTGGAACGCGCGGCCGCGGTTCAGCCTGTTCGTGCTGGGCGGGGGCAGCGGGGCGAGGCTGGCTTCGGGGCGGCTCGACCACGGCGGGGGGTGGCGCGATGAGACGCAGTATCCGCCGGCGGGATCGCGGAGGCTGACGCTGCACCTGCACGGGGGCGGGGGGCTTTCGGAGGAGGCGGCGGATGGGGAGCCGGCAGGCACGAGCTACGAGTCGGATCCGGAGAATCCGGTTCCGTCGGTCAGCGCCAACGTTTCATCGCTGCGGGAGTACGCGCGGGTCGATGATGATCTGCGGGCGGCGATCTGGCCGCCGACGATGCGGACGCGGGAGCTGATCATGCCCGGCGGGGCGGATCAGCGGGAGCGGTCGGACGTGATGCATGCGACAGCGCCGTATCTGCGGCTGGCATCGCGGAACGACGTGATTACGTTCTACAGCGAGCCGCTGGACAAGGCGATCGAGGCGATCGGGCCGGTCACGGTGCGGCTGCACGTGTCGACGGATGCGCCGGACACGGATTTCACGGCGGCGCTGC
Organism: Dehalococcoidia bacterium; assembly: GCA_965205165.1. Lineage (GTDB taxonomy): Bacteria > Chloroflexota > Dehalococcoidia > Bin125 > Bin125 > CBDESM01. The sequence goes on along the minus strand of OZ242037.1, from coordinate 1,613,573 downwards.
TGGACTGCTACCCGGCCAGCGCGGACTACCCGGAGGGGTACGAGTTGCGGCTCAGCGACAGCATCAAGCGGCTGCGCTTCCGCAACGGCTTTGGGGAGGAGGAGCTGGTCGAGCCGGGCGAGGTGGTGGAGGTGAGCATCGAGCTGTATCCGATCAGCAATGTCTTCGCGGCGGGGCACCGGATCGGGGTGCAGATCGCGAGCAGCAACTATCCGCGCTTCGACGTCAATCCGCAGACGGGGGAGCCGATCGGGCGGCACACGCGGACGCAGCGGGCGCGCAACACGATTTGGCACGGGGCGTCGCGGGCGAGCGTGCTGGAGCTGACGGCGACGGCTTAGCCGACGTTGCGGAGGCGGGGGTCGAGGAGGTCCCTGAGCACGTCGCCGAGCAGGTTGAAGGCGAGCACGGTGACGACGATGGCGAGGCCGGGGAAGACGGCCATGAGGGGTTCGCTGCTGATCAGGCGCTGGGCGCTGTTGAGCATGGTGCCCCAGGAGGGATCGGGGGGGCGGGTGCCGAGGCCGAGGAAGCTGAGCGAGGCTTCGATGATGATGGCGACGCCGAAGAGCAGGGAGGCCTGGACGACGACGGGGGCGAAGGTGTTGGGCAGGATGTGGCGGGCGGCGACCCTTGCGCCGCCGGCGCCGATGGAGCGGGCGGCCAGGACGAATTCCTGCTCCTTGACGGAGAGGGTGGTGCCGCGGACGAGGCGGGCGAAGGAGGGGATGAAGGTGATGCCGATGGCGAGCATCACGTTCTGGATGCCGGTGCCGAGGGCGGCGATGATCATCAGGGCGAGCAGGATGCCCGGGAAGGCGAAGAGGGCGTCCATGAAGCGCATCAGCACCTCGTCGCGGCGGCCGCCGGAGTAGCCGGCGGCGACGCCGATCGGGACGCCGACGCCGGCGCCGATCAGGATCGAGACGACGCCGACCATCAGGGCCGTGCGGGAGGCGTCGACGATGCGCGAGTAGATGTCGCGGCCGAGTTGATCGGTGCCGAAGAAGTGGTCGGTGGAGGGGGGCTCGAAGGCCTCGGCGTCGGAGGTGATCAGGGTTTCCAGCGGGTCGTGGGTGGCGGCGATGTCGGTGAAGATGGCGGCGAAGGCGATCAGCAGGACGACGATCAGGCTGATCACGCCGACCGGTCGGCGGGCGAAGCGGCGGGCGAAGTCGCGGGAACGGGCGAAGCGGCGCTCGCGGTCTTCGAACGCCGGCTCCGTGCTTGCCTGTTGCGCGCTGCTCATCGCGGCCTCAGGAGTACCGGATTCTGGGGTCGAGGTAGGCGTAGGAGACGTCGACGAGCAGGTTGATGACGGCGACGCCGAGGGCGATCATCACGGCCAGGGCTTGGACGGTGGGGATTTCGGAGAAGAGGATCGAATCGATGATCAGCTTGCCGACGCCGGGCAGGCCGAAGAAGGATTCGATCACGATGGCGCCGCCGACGACGAGGGAGGTCTGGAGGCCGAGCACGGTGACGACGGGGATTAGCGCGTTGCGGAAGCCGTGGCGGATGAGCACGTTGCGCTCGCGCAGGCCCTTGGCGCGGGCGGTGCGGACGTAGTCCTGCTGCATGACCTCGACCATGGAGGCGCGGACTTGGCGGGCGAGGTTGCCGGCGAGGGCCATGCCGATGGCGAAGGCGGGCAGGATCATTCCCTTCAGGTTGGCGACGGGGTCTTCGAGGAAGGAGGTGAAGCCCTGTGTGGGGAACCAGCCGAGTTCGATGGAGAAGACGATGACGAGCAGCATGGCGAGCCAGAAATTGGGGACGGAGACGCCGATCACGGCGAAGAAGGTGAGGCCGTAGTCGAATGGGGTGCCGGGTTTGGCGCCGGCGATCGCGCCGATGGGGATGGCGATCAGCAGGGCGAGCAGGAGGGACATGATGCCGAGCTGGACGGTGGCTTCGAGGCGGCTGGCGATCAGGGGGCCGACGGGGTCGTTGCTGCGCTGGGAGAAGCCGAAGTCGCCCTGGAAGACGCCGGCGATCCAGTTGGCGTACTGCTCGTAGATGGGGTCGTACCAGCCGAGCCGCTCGTTGAGGGCTTCGATGGCGGCGGGGTCGGCTTCGGGGCCGAGGATGGCGCTGCCGGGGGAGCCCGGGAGGAGGCGGAGGGCGACGAAGGTGACGACGGAGATGAGGATCAGGACGGGGATCGTGGCCAGGAAGCGCCGGATGATGAAATTGCGCACAGGTCGCGGCCCGCTCCGCGCGCCCCCGCGTGGGCGCGGTCTCCCGGCGAACGCCGGCGCGGCCGCGCCGCCCGCGTGGAAGCGCGGGCGGCGCGGAACTGCTCGGCGCTAGCCGGTGATGGTGACGTCGCCCTGGCCCCAGTGCGGCTTCGCGTCGGCGAAGAGCGGGTACTGGACCTCCGGCGCGTGCGCCGTGCGGGCGAAGTGGTGGAAGAAGTTGCAGCCCCAGGCGGCGGTGTCCATCGCCTGGTTGAGCTCTTGGATCTTCACGAAGCGCTCGTCCGGGTCGAACTCGGCGCCGACGGCGGCGAGCAGGCGCTCGATTTCCATGCGGTCCGGGTCGCCGGGGTCTTCGGGCACGACGTTGCGGCTCTGGGAGAGGGGGTCGTGGACGAAGGCGAGCTGCTGCCAGACGTCGGCGCGGACGGACATGCTGGAGCTGTGGCCGCTGACTTCGAGGTCCCAGAATTCGCGCCAGAAGGCGGGGCTGGGCTTGGGGTTGAGCTTGGCGATGATGCCGAACTGGGCGAGCGAGGCGGCGATGAACTCGTCGTGGGCGATGGCCTGTGCGCCGGAGAAGGTGTTCATCTCGAACTCGAAGCCGTCGGGCATGCCGCCGAGGGCGAGCTCTTCGCGGACCTTGTCGGGGTTGAAGACGTAGCCGGCGTAGTCGGGGTCGTGGTCGGGGCCGGTGGCGGGGCCGAGCCAGCCCCAGTGTGCGGGGATGCCCTGTCCGTTCCAGACGGTGTCGAGCAGGGCCTGCTTGTCGACGCCCCAGTTGACGGCGCGGCGGAGGTGGGGGTTGGTCCAGGGCTCCCAGCGCATGTTGAGCCAGTAGCGCTGGGTCCAGTTGGTGGGCCGGGTCTCGTAGGCGAGGCCGGCGTCCTGGAGGCGGTCGACCTGTGCGGAGTCGGGGCTGAACTGGGCGTTGTACTCGCCGGCGATCATGCCGTTGATGGCCTGGTCGGAGGTGCGGCCGAGGTGCCAGGTGATGCGGTTGATCTTGGGGTTGCCGGGCTGCCAGTAGTCCTCGAAGGCTTCGAAGACGAGGCGGTCGTCGACGATTTCCTCGACGAAGCGGAAGGCGCCGGCGCCGACGGGGGAGCGGTCGAGGTAGACGTCTTTTTCGTCGATGGCCTTGGGGGAGACGACCATGCCGGCGCGGTCGCCGAGGATGCGGAGCAGCGGTGCGAAGGGCTGCGACATGTTGAAGACGGCGGTGCGCTCGTCGGGGGTGTCGATGCCGTCGATGAACTGGACGTCGGCGTTGGTGTTGGCCTCTTCGAGGTCGCGTGCGCGCAGCATGTGGATCTTGACGGCCTCGGCGTTGAGGTCGGTGCCGTCGTGGAACTTCACGTTGGGGCGGATCGTGAAGATGATCTTGAGGCCGTCGTCGGAGACTTCCCAGCTTTCGGCGAGGGAGCGGCTGGCGTCGGGGACGAGTTCGGTGTCGTAGCCGACGAGGTTGTCGTGGCCGACCCAGAGGTGCTGGTGGTCGTTGCCGCCGGAGCCGGTGATGGGGTCGAGCTGGGAGAAGGAGCCGGAGAGGTCGGGGACGTTGAGTTCGCCGACGCGGGCGGCGGGAGCGGCCGAGGTGGAGGCGGCGGCCTGCTGCTGGTCGTCCTGCTGGTCGTCGTCCTCGGCGGGGGCTTCCTGCTGCTCTTGCTGCATGGCCTGCTGTTCGGCGGCCTGCTCCTGCTGTTGCTGCTGGGCGGCCGGGGAGGCCGAGCTGGTGCTCGCCGGCTGGGCGGTCGAGTCGTCGTCGTCATCGTCGCCGCAGCCGACCAAGGCGAGGCCGGCGGCGCCGACACCGGCGCGGGCGCTGGCGCGCAGCAGGGATCGCCGCGACAGCCGCTGCCGCCGCATCCGGGTCCAGTAGTTCCGCTCGCTCATTAAATCCTCCGGTGTCCGTGCTGCGCATTGAATCTCGCTCGCGCAGGGTTTCACCATAGCGCACGATCCGTCGCAGCCCGGCGGCGGGGGTCAGCGCGGCCGGCCGTCGCCGAGGATTTCGCGCTGCATGCGCTTGGGGAGCGAGGCGAGGATCAGGCCGTGGCTGGCTTCGATCAGGGATTCGAGTTCGTCGTCGGGCATGTCGCCGTGCAGGGCGACGGCGATCCAGTGGTTCTTGTCGAGGTAGCGGGGGCGGCTGACGGCTTCGTAGTTGGCGTGGAGGACGGGGACGATGCCGGGGTCGGCTTTGACGCTGATTCCGCCGTCGGGGGCGGCGTCGGAGCCGAGGAAGCAGAAGATCTTGGCGCGCTCGGCGGGGCCGATCTTGTAGACGAGGCCTTCGGGGCCCCAAGGGTTGTCGGGCCAGGCGCCGGGCATTGATTCGCAGATGCGGACGGCCTCGTCGTGGTCCATCGGGGCGGTTAGTCCGCTTCGCCGGCGAGGAAGCGGCGGGGGACGTCGCGCATCATGAGGTCGATGGTCTCTTGGGGGACGCCGTCTTGGAGCAGGGCGGGGAGGGCGGTGGTGGTGAGGAAGAGGTAGCGGGTGGGGATATCGCGGGGGGTTTGGGGGCGGGGGGCGTAGTCGTGGCCGAGCATGAGGCGGTGGGCCCAGCCGCGGTCGATCAGTTCCTTGACGGTGCGGTTGCGGTCGCGCCATTGGGGGCGCGGGGGGACGCCGGGGTAGCGGTCCATGGAGATGTAGACGCCGGCGTTGAGCAGGTCTTCGATGTAGTCGGCATCGGTCGTGTCGGCGGTGTGGCCGATGCAGATGCGGTCCATCGGGGCGTCTTCTTCTTGGAAGATTTCGATTTGGCGGCGGCCGACCTCGAGGGGGGCCCAATGGTGGGTGGAGATCGGGCAGCCGGTGCGCTTGAGGGCGCGGGCTGCGCCGCGCAGGACCAGTTCGGCGGGCTCGGTGACGCCTTCTGCGTCGTTGGCGACCTTGATCGCGCCGGGCTTGATGCCGGTGCCGGCGATGCCGACCTCGATCTCGCGCACGAAGACGTCGGCGATTTGGTCGGGGGACTTGTCGTGGAACCAGCGGGGGATGTCGCGCCAGATGCCGGTGGCGCAGATCACGTTGAGGCCGGAGGCGCGGGAGCATTCGGCCATCAGTTCGACGTCGCGCTCGAGGTCGGGGGTGCTGAGCTCGATCAGGGAATCGACGCCGCCCTGCTTGGCCTCGGTGAGCTCCTCGATGGCGCGGCGGCGGATCTCTTCGCGGTCGACCAGCCACGGGTAGTGGACGGCGACGACGGGGGGCTGCATGGCGACGTGCTCGTGGGAGAGGGTGAAGCCGAGATCGGAGGAGTCGATGGGGCCGAGGACGGTGTTGATCTGGGCCATTTCGGGGTGCTCCTAGGCCTCGGCGGCGGAGAGCGATTCGAGGAACTCCGCGTTGGTTTTGGTGCGTGCGAGGCGGTCGAGCAGGCGCTCGGTGGGCTCGGTGGTGCCGGGGCCGCCGGAAGCGCCGAGCACGCTCATCATGCGGCGGAGCAGCCAGACCCGCTGCAGCTCTTCGCCGGCGAGCAGGAGCTCCTCGCGACGGGTGCTGGAGGCGGCGATGTCGACGGCGGGGTAGATGCGGCGCTCGGCGAGGGCGCGGCTGAGGCGCACCTCCCAGTTGCCGGTGCCCTTGAATTCCTCGAACACGACGTCGTCGAGGCGGGAGCCGGTTTCGACCAGGCAGGTGGCGATGACGGAGAGGCTGCCGCCCTCCTCGGCCTTGCGGGCGGCGCCGAAGAAGCGCTTGGGGGGGTAGAGGGCGAGGGGGTCGATGCCGCCGCTGAGGGTGCGGCCGGTGCTGGGCAGTTCGAGGTTGTAGGCGCGGGTGAGGCGGGTGATGCTGTCGAGCAGGATGACGACGTCGCGGCCCTGCTCAACGAGGCGCTTGGCGCGCTCGAGGGCCAGCTCGGCGACCCGGGTGTGGTCCTCGACCGGATCGTCGAACGTGCTGGCGACGACTTCGCCGCGGACGGTGCGGCGCATGTCGGTGACTTCTTCGGGGCGCTCGCCGATCAGGACGACCATGAGGTGCGCGTCGGGATGGTTGGCGGCGATGCCGCGGGCGATGGCCTGGAGCAGCAGGGTCTTGCCGGCCTTGGGGGGGCTCACGATCAGGCCGCGCTGGCCGCGGCCCATCGGGGCGACGAGGTCGATGACGCGGCCGGAGAGGTCGGAGGGGTCGTCGGAGGCGAGTTCGAAGCGCTGGTGGGGGAAGACGGCGGTGAGTTCGTCGAAGATCGGGCGCTCGACGGCGTCGTCGGGGGCGGCGCCGTTGGCGATGAAGATCTGGCGCAGGGCGTAGTACTTCTCGCCGTCGCGGGGCGGGCGGGCGGAGCCGATCGCGTAGTCGCCGGTGCGCAGGCCGCCGCGGCGGACGAGGTTCTGGGGGACGAAGACGTCGGCGGGGCGCGGGAGCAGGGTTTCGCCGCGGAGGAAGCCGTAGGAATCGTCGACCACTTCGAGCACGCCGCCGGAGAGGATTTCGCCGGCGGCTTCGGCTTGGGCCTTGAGCAGGAGCAGGAACAGGTCCTGCTTGGGCAGGTCGTCCGCGCCCTGGATGTCGAGCGAGCGGGCGTATTCGACGAGGTCCTCGCGGGAGCGCGTCTCGAGATCGGCGATGTTCAGCGTCGTCACTGGTACCTCGCATGCGGGCCGCCGCGCCTGCGGCGGGGGGGTGCGGCTGGTCTGGTTTCCGGGAGCGGGTGCGGGGCGCGCCGGCGCCGCGCCATGGGAGCGGGCGGCGGGGGAGCGCTGGGATCGATCGGCCTCCTCAGCGTATGAGATCGCGTTCGCTGCGGGCAAGATCGCGGATCCGGCCGCTTGCGGGCCGGGCGCGATCAGCCCGCGGCGGCGGCCTGCGGCGCGGCCGCGAGCAGCCGCTGCGCCTCCCGCCAGTCGGACAGGAAGGCGTCGATGCCCTTGTCGGTCAGGGGGTGCTTCAGCATCTGCTGGAGCACGCCGAAGGGGATGGTGGAGACGTGGGCGCCGGCCAGGGCGGCGCGGGCGGCGTGCTGGGGGCCGCGCAGGCTGGCCGCGATCACCTGGGCCGGCAGGTGGAAGCGGTCGAGCACTTCGACCGCCTCCTCGATCAGCTGCATGCCGTCCTGGCCGATGTCGTCGAGGCGGCCGGCGAAGGGGCTGACGTAGGCTGCGCCGGCGCGGGCGGCGAGCAGGGCCTGGTTGAGCGAGAAGATCAGGGTGGTGTTGACGGCGATGCCCTCGTCGCTGACGGCCTTGATCGCGGCCAAGCCGGGCGCGTCGATCGGGATCTTGACGACCACCTGCGCGTGCCAGGAGGCGAGCTCGCGGGCTTCCTCGATCAGTTCGGGCGCGGTGCGGGAGACGCATTCGGCGGAGATCGGGCCGTCCACCATGTCGGCGATGCGGAGGATGCGTTCGCGGTAGCCGAGCGCTTGGGCGCCCTCTTTGGCGACGGCGCGGGCGTGGAGCGAGGGGTTGGTGGTGATGCCGTCGCAGACGCCCCAAGAGACGGCGGTTTCGATTTCGGAGAGGTCTGCGGAATCGAGGAAGATGCGCATTGCGGGCTCCGTGGGGGTCAGGGCTGGAGGGCGGCGAGGGCGGCTTGGACGGGCAGCAGCACGGACATGATCAGGGCGAAGACTAGCGGCCCGCGATCGGCCAGCGCATCTTCGAGTTCGGCCGAGAGCTCGCCGGTCTTGCGGGCGGCGAGCGAGAGCAGGCGCACGCGGCGCAGGCCGGCGAACATGCCGGGCACGAGGATGAAGAGGTTGACCAGGTAGAGCGCCTCCACGGCCAGCAGCCAGCCGGTGCCGAGCGGGTCGACCGCGTCGGAGCGGATGGCCCAGAGCGCGCCGAGCACGCCGGTGAGGATGATGCCGGGCAGCAGCAGGCGGGTGTGGGCGCGGTCGGCGGATTGGAACAGGACGTCGCGCTCGAGCGCGTTATCGGTCTGCCAGGCGCGGGAGAGGGCGAGGGAGAGGGCGGCGACGCCGCCGGCGTAGGCGAAGGCGGCGATCAGCGTCGCGGCGCGCCAGACGTCGTCCTCGCTCATGCCGCGCCCGGCGCCCGGCGGAGCGGGGCGCCCTCGTCCTCGAGCACGGCCCGGAGGAATTCGCGGAAGAGCGGGTGCGGCCGGCCCGGCCGCGAGCGCAGCTCGGGGTGGAACTGGGTGCCGAGCATGAAGGGGTGGCCGCGCACCTCGGCGATCTCGACCAGGCCGTCGTCGAGCGAGGTGCCGCTGGCGATCAGGCCGGCTTGGGCGAGCTGGGCGCGGTAGGCGGGGTTGAACTCCCAGCGGTGGCGGTGGCGTTCGCGGGTTTCGCCGGCGCCGTAGGCCTCGGCGGCGAGCGTGCCCGGGACGAGCCGGCAGGGATAGCGGCCCAGCCGCATCGTGCCGCCTTTTTCGGTCACCTCGCGCTGCTCGTCCAGCAGCGCGATCACGGGGCGATCGGCGCGCTCGTCCTGCTCGGTCGTGGTCGCCGAATCCCAGCCCATGCGGGAGCGGGAGAAGGCGATGACCATGTTCTGCATGCCGCGGCAGAGGCCCAGGTAGGGCAGGCCGCGCTCGAGCGCGTAGCGGCCGACGGCCACTTCGCCCTCGATTCCGCGCGCGCCGAAGCCGCCCGGCACGATCACGCCGCTCGCTCCGGCCAGCTCCGCGGCGATCCGGTCGGCGCGCGCATCGTCCAGCTGGTCTGATTGGATCCAGTCGATCCCGACCTCTGCGCCGTGCTCCGCGGCGGCGTGCGAGAGCGCCTCGCGGACGGAGAGGTAGGCGTCGCGCAGTTCGACGTACTTGCCGACGATGGCGATGCGGCAGGACCGCTGCGGGGCATCCAGCCGCTCGACCCACTCGCGCCAGTGATCGAGGCCGCCCGCGCCGTCCCGCCGCTCCAGCAGGCCGAGCCGGTCCAGCACCAGGTCCGCGAGGCCGGCGTCCTCCAGCACCTGCGGCACGTGGTAGATGCTGCTGGCCGTTTCGAGCGGCACCACCGCCTCCAGCGGCACGTCGCAGAAGAGGGCCAGCTTGGCCCGGATCGCCTCGTCGGCGCAGACCTCCGTGCGGGCCAGGATCACGTCCGGCTGGATGCCGGTCGAACGCAGCGTCCGCACCGAATGCTGGGTGGGCTTGGTCTTCAGCTCGCCGGTCGCGGGCAGGAAGAAGAGCGGGGTGACGTGCACGGCGAGGGTCGCGCCGGGCGGCTCCTCGTAGCGCATTTGCCGGATCGCCTCGAGGAAGGCCTGCCCCTCGATGTCGCCGACCGTCCCGCCGACCTCGACGAGCAGCACGTCGGCCCCCGCCCGCCGGGCCAGCCCGCGCACCCGCTCCTTCACGGCGTCGGTCACGTGGGGCACCGTCTGGATCGTCCCGCCGAGGTAGTCGCCGCGCCGCTCGCGCTCGATCACGGCGGCCGAGATCTGCCCCATCGTGACCGAGGAATCGCCGGTCAGGTCCTGATCCAGGAAGCGCTCGTAGTGGCCGAGATCGAGGTCGGTCTCGGCGCCGTCGTCGGTGACGAAGACTTCGCCGTGCTGGTAGGGGGACATGGTGCCCGGGTCGACGTTGAGGTAGGGGTCGAGCTTCTGGATGGCGACGTTGAGGCCGCGGGCTTGGAGCAATTTGGCGAGGGAGGCGGCGGCGATGCCCTTGCCGACGGAGCTGATCACGCCGCCGGTGACGAAGATGTACTTGGGCCCGCCTGCTTCCGAGTTCAATCAGCGCCGCCCTCGGATGCGCCGCCTTGCAGGTTGACCATCAGGTCGACCTTGTCGCCGTCGGCCAGGGGGGAGTCCTCGGCGGCCTGCTCGCTGTTGACGACGGCGGCGATGGCCTCGCGGTCGTCGCCGAAGAAGCCCTCGTGGTCGAGGATGTCGGCGACGGTGAGGCCGTCGCGCCAGGGCAGCTCGAACTGCGGCTTCTTGGACTTGGAGAGCGGGACCAAGGTCATGAAGAGCTTGACTTGAACCGACACGCGCCCCCCGAAATCCCGCGGCGGGGCCAGCTGCTCAGCCCGCGGCGGAGTCTACCAGCGCGTCGGCCTCGATCTCGACGAGCAGGGCGGGGTCGGCGAGGGCGGTCACGGCGACCAAGGTCGAGGCCGGGCGGATCTCGGAGAAGACCTCGCGGTGGGCGCGCGCGACGTCGCGCATGCCGGCGATGTCGGTGACGAAGATGCGGGTGCGGACGACGTCGGAGAGGGATGCGCCGGCCTCGTCGAGCGCGGCGGCGATGTTGCGGAGGGCCTGCTGCGCTTGGGCGTAGAAGTCGCCCTCGCCGACGATTCCGCCGTCGTCGCCAGTGGCGACGGTGCCGGCGACGTGGATCGCATCGCCGACGCGGACGGCGCGGGAGAAGGCGAAGACGCCCTCGGCCTTGCTGTTGCCGGAGATGTTGGTTCGGCTCATGGGGCCAGTGTAGCCGCGGCCTCGCGCAGGACGGAGGCGGCGGCGGCGCGCATGCCCGATGCGTTGGGCGCGCCGCCCATCGGCCAGGGGAACATCGTGGCGAAGCGGGAGAGGATGACGGAGAGCTCGCCCGCTCGGCGGGCGGTCGCGGCGTCGCCCGCGCCGCGCCAGAATTCGGCGAGCGCGCCGCGTCCGGCGGCGAGCGATTGGGCGGCGCGGGCGTGGCCCTGCGGGTCGATCGGCACGTCGCCCTCGAGCACGGCGATCCAGAGGTCCAGCGCGATCCGCGTTTCGGCGTCGCTGATCACGGCCGCGGATCGGGCGGCCTCGACAATCGCGTCGACGTTCCGGGCGCCGGCGGGGCGCAGGCGGACGACGGCGATGCGCGGCTGCGCGGCCCACTCCGCCTCCGGAAGCCAGGGCGACACCTCGGCCGTCATCTGCCCGTCGCGCCGCCAGGCGCGGCGCTCGTCGTCGTACCCGACGATCAGGCCGAAAACGGGGCCGAACGGGTCGACGCCGCCCGCGCCGGCGATCAGCGCGCGCCCAGCGCCGAGCTCGCGCCGCATCCGCGCCCGCAGCCGCCGCCGCCGCAGGCCTGAGCCGCGCTCCGTCCCGTCGAGCACGTTGACGGCGGCGCGCGCGCCCAGCGCGGCGAGGCCGGGGACGAGCATCCGCGGCAGCCGCAGCGGATCGGGGCGCGGCGCGAACGCGGCCTGCTCGCCGTCGACGATCGTCGTCTCCACCCGCGGCGGGATGCCGGCCGCGCCGGCGGCCGCGCCGATTTCCGGCACCGGGGCGGCGCGGTCGATTCCGCGCAGGGCGCCGGCGAGGCTGCCGATCAGGGGGTTCCAGTCGTACTCGTAGCGGGCTTCGAGCAAGCGCCGCCCGGTTGATCGCGCGATTGATCGTCGCAGCCGCATCGCCGCCGTCCCGCCCGGGTGCGCGCCTAGTAGCGTGAGGGGGCCGCCGCAGAGCGGGCGCGCCGCTCCGGAGGCGCTGGAGGCGCCATGTCATCATCGCAGCCCGCGGCCGCGCCGCGCACCGAACTCCGCACGCTCGGCAACGGCCTGCGGGTCGCGGTCACGCCGATCCCGCAGTCGCAGGCGGCGACGCTGGCCGCCTACGTCCGCGTCGGCAGCCGCGACGAGGCGCGCGAAACGCTGGGACTCTCGCACTATCTCGAGCACATGCTGTTCAAGGGCACCGAGCGGCGGCCGGAGGCGCTGCAGATTTCCTCGGCGATCGAGGGCGCGGGCGGGATGCTCAACGCCTTCACCACGCGGGAGATGACCGCGTACTGGAACCGGGTGCCGTTCGACAAGCTGCCGCTGGCGATGGACCTGCTGGCGGACAGCGTGCAGCACTCGCTGCTGGAGAACGAGGAGATCGAGCGGGAGCGGACGGTGATCCTCTCGGAGATCCGGCGCGCCCACGACCAGCCGTCGCAGCGCGCCGCGCAGCTGACGATGGCCGCCGCCTACGCCGGGGATCCGCTGGGCTGGGATATCGCGGGCGATGAAGAGTCGGTCGGCGCGATCGAGCGCGGGCACCTCGCGGACCACATCGCGGCCTGGTACCGCCCGCGCAACATGGTCCTTTCCGTCGCCGGCAACTTCGACGCGGACGAGGCGTTCGATCTCGCGGAAGAGCACTGGGGGGCGGCGGAATCTTGCGAAACGCCCGGCCGCGGCGCGGCGAACGGGCGGATCAGCGAGGAGCCGGTGCGGATCGAGCACCGCGAGATCGAGCAGTGCAACGTGCAGCTGGCGCTGCGCACCTTCCACCGGCTGGATCCGGACCGCTACGCGCTGCGGCTGCTGGACGAGGTGCTGGGGCGCGGGATGAGCAGCCGGCTCTTCCTCGAGGTGCGCGAGCGGCGGGGGCTGGCCTACTCGGTCGGCTCGCAGGCGGCCGGCTTCGACGACGCCGGCCACCTCGCCATCGCCGCCGGAGTCTCCGCCAAGGACGTGCTGGAGGCGGTCGAGGTGATCCTCGAGCAGCTGCGCCGACTGGTCGACGAGCCGGTGGGGGCGGACGAGCTCGAGCGGGCGCGGGAGCACGCGATCGGCTCCTTCCGGCTCAGCCTCGAGACCTCCGCGGCCTGGTGCCACCGGGCCGGGGGCGAGCTGCTGGCCAACGGCAACATCGAATCCGTGGACGAGGTGATCGCCGGCTACCAGTCGGTCGCGCCGGCGGACATCCAGCGGGTGGCGCGGCGCTGCATCACGCCGGGCAATCTGGCGGCCTGCGTGGTCGGCCCGTTCGAGCGCGGGGACGAGCTGCGCGAGCTGATCGCGGCCGGCTGCTGAGGCGCGCGATGGAGCCCGTGGCGGCCCAGCTGATCATCCCGCCGGTCGCGGCGCCGCCGTCGCCGGAAGAGGCGGCGGGGGCGGACGCGCTGATCGCGCTGCCGCCCTCGGATGCGGCGGCCTTCCGGCAGTTCGGGGAGCGGGCGGCGGCGCTGCTGGAACTCGGGCGGCCGCTCTACGTCGCGATCCCGCCGGTCGAATCGGGGCACGCGCGCGAGCTGCTGCTGGCCGCGCTCAAGCCCGGCGCGGCCGGCGTCGTGGTGCGCCCGCCGAGCAGCATCGAGCAGCTGCGCTACGTCGAGGGCATCCTCGAGGAGGCGGAAGAGCGGGCCGGGATCCGGCCCGGGCTGACCGCGATGGCGATCGGCTTCGGGACGCCCAAGGCGCTGGCGATCATGCCGCAGGCGCTGGACGCGATGGGCCGCTCGGCCGGGCGGGTGACCTGGATCGCCTGGAACGCGGCGATGCTGGCGCGGGAGCTGGGCGTCGAGCCGGCCTCGCCCACCGTCGCGCTAGCGGCCTCGCAGGTGGTGCTGGCCGCGGCCGGCGGCGGGGTCGGCGCGGTGCGCTGGATCAACGGGCGGCCCACGCACGACGAGATCGCCGAGGCGCGGGAGGCGGGGTTCAACGGGGTCGCCACGAGCGACGCGATGTCGCTGCCGCGCATCCGCGCGGCGTTTCCGGAGCAGCCGGACGGAGAAGGAGGCGCGGCATGACGGCAGTGGTGATGCGATCGATGCTCTCGGTGCCGGGCATCCGCGAGCGCTTCATCGAGAAGGCGCGGGACGCGGAAGCCGACGTGCTCTGCTTCGACCTGGAGGATTCGGTCGCCTGGGACGACAAGCCGGCGGCGCGCAAGCTGCTGGCCGAGGCGCTGCCGGACTTCCCGGCCAAGGGGCGCCGCGTCTTCGTCCGCACCAACGGGCACGACACGGGGCTGATCGAGCAGGAGCTGGACGCGCTGGTCGGGCCGCATCTGCACGGGATCAACGTCTCGAAGGTGGAGTCGGCGCGGGACATCCAGCGGCTGGACGACTACCTGACGATGCTGGAGCGGACGCGGGGGCTGCCGGACGGGCACACGGCGATCGTGAGCTGGATCGAGAACGCGCGGGCGGTGGTCAACGCGGCGGAGATCTGCGGCGCGTCGGAGCGGCTGATCGGCATCTGCGTGGGCGGCGAGGACTACGCGGTGAGCATCGGCGTGCGGCGCACGAAGGGCGGGGAGGAGCTCTCGCTCGCGCGCCGCAGCGCGGTCAACGCCGCGCACGCCGCCGGGATCACCCCGCTCGACACGCCCTGGACCGACCTGACCGACCCGGAGGGCTACCGGGGCGAGCTGGAGCGGATGCGCGAGATCGGCTTCCGCGGCAAGTTCTGCATCCACCCCGACCAGCTCGGGCCGGCGAACGAGGTCTTCACGCCCGACGCGGACAACGTCGAATGGGCCAAGCGCGTGGTCGCCGCCTACGAAGACGGCGCCGCCCGCAACCTCGGCGCGGTCGCGCTGGACGGGCAGATGATCGACAAGCCGGTGCTCGAGCAGGCGCAGAACATGATCGCGCTGAGCGAGCAGATCGCGGAGATCGAGGCGGCCCGCTGAGCGGGCGGCTCAGAGGCCGGGGCGCACCGGCAGGCCGAGGCGCTGTTGGCCGAGGCGGATGTAGGCGGCCTCGGAGACGACCACGTGGGCGGACATCGTCTGCGCGTCGCGCACCAGCCGTTCCAGCGGGTGGCCCTCGAGCACCGCGTCGCCGCCGGCTGCGAGGTGCGCGAAACGGGCGGTGCGCTCGGCGACTTCCTGCGCCCAGGCGGCGACGGCGCGGGCGCGGACATCGCGCTCCACGGCGGCCGCGACGTCGGCCGGCGGCGGCAGTTCGTTCAGCTCGGCCAGCAGCTGTTCGCCGTATCCGCGCACGGCGGCGACCTCGGCGGCGGCCGCGCCGATGCCGCGCTGGAAGACTTCGCGATCGGCCAGGGGCGAGCGCTGGCCCACGCGGATGCGGGATGCGGCGATCTGTTCCGCCTCCTCCAGCGCGCGCTCGGCCAGGCCCAGCGGCATCGCGATCGCGCCGGCGCAGAGGAAGGTGATCGTGGGCTGCAGCAGCCAGCCGTCGCCGCGCAGCACCGGCAGCTCGAACGGGGTGAGGCGGCGCTCGGCGGGGACGAACTTGCCCGTGATGCGATAGTGCGTGCTGCCGGTGCCGCGCATTCCGAGCGGCCGCCAGGTGTCCTCGATTTCGACTTCCGAAATGGGCAGCGCCGCGACCACGAGCTGCGGCGGCCCCTCGGTCGCCGAATCATCGACGAGCGGCGCGTTGGCGATCACCCAATCCGCGTGGTCGATGCCCGATCCCCAGCCCCAGCGTCCCTCGAACCGCCAGCCGCCCGCCTCGGCGGTCGCGGCGCCGGCGGGAGTGACCGCGCCGGCGGTGACGGGCCAGGCCCCGCCGAAGACGTCGTCGAGCGCGTCTTCGGGCAGGCGGCTGCCGAGCCAGGCCGTCTCCTGCGCCGAGATCATCGCGCACCAGCCGGCCGCCGTGTCGTTCCGGGTCAGCGCGGCGAAGACCTCCATCTGCGTCACCGGATGCAAGTTCGCGCCGCCGACCTCGCAGGGCGAGGCGATCGTCATCACGCCCGCCTCCCGCAGCGCATCGACGACGGGCGGCGACAACCGCCGCAGCCGCTCGTTCTCGTCCGTCCCCGCCCGCAAGGCCGGCGCGATCTCCTCGACGACCCCGGCCCAATGCGTTCGTTCGGCCTGGATGTCGCTGGACTTGGGTTCCTTCGGCTCAATGAGCCCCTGTTCTCTCTTCCAGGACGTGGGGGCTTGGCTCGGGAAGTCGTGCCAGGTTGCGACGCCTTGCTCGACGCGCTCCTTGTTGATGATCCGCTGCGCAGTCCCGACGCTGATCTCAGGAAACCGGTCGTGGAGTTGCCACTTGCTGATCGGTTGGCGCTGGACCTTCCCCTTCGCGTCGCGAGTGTCCACGAACTGGATCGTCTTGACGAAGGCGGCCGCTTGCTCGCCTTGCCCCTTGTTCCCGCGCTCGTCCATTTTCCGCCCCCTCAACGCGCTTGCCGCGGTTCGCCGCTCAGCCGTCGGGCTCGTCGTCCTTGATCACCCAGACGCTATCGACTTCGATCACCAGCCGGTTGAGGAAGCGGTAGATGAAGGTGAGCTCCCCGAACACGAAGACGTGCTCTCCGTTGGAGTATTCGTCGAGCGAGGAGACGTCGGCGACGCGGGGGTTCGCCGGGGTCGGGTCCTCGAGCAGCAGGCCCTCGGCGACGGGGAAGAGGACGCGCTCCTCCTCGGAGAGGCGGGCGACCGCCGCCCGCGCGCGCTCCGAATAGAGGATGTCGTAGGGGCTGGGGCGATCGGGGATCACCACAGGCGCGAGGACGACTCGGCAACTTGTCGGTCGCCGGTGATCTCGGCGGCCACTTCGGGGCGCTGGAGGAAGGCGTAGACCTTGTCCCAATCGGGCGGCGGCGGTTCGGGCGCGGCTTCGGATTCGTGGCGGGAGACGAACGCGGCGATCTCGCCGGCCGGGATCTCCGCGCCGCCGCGGCCTTGGCGCACCGCGACCCGCCAGGGATCGTCATCGCGCGCCTCGCGCAGCGCCTCCGCGGGGTCGTCGCTTTGCCAGCGCCGCAGCGCTTCGTCCAAGATCCACTCCTGCCGCAGCAGCGGCAGCTCGAACCGGGTCTCCCGGCGGTCGACGATGTACTCGAGCTCGTCCGTCAGGCGCGGGATCGCCGGGCCTTCGCTGGAGGCCGAGATCGCCTCGTAGAAGAGCGGCTCGCCGTGCCGGGCGAAGTAGAGTCCTTGCGCGTAGTAGCAGAGCGCGTGCAGCTGGGGCGGATCGAATTCGTCCCCGTTTTGGAATGCGGAGGCCAGGAAATACCTGGCGACGTCCCGCACCGGGACTTGCAGCACCCGTCGGTCGAGCGTGGTCAAGCCTCACCCCCTTGCACGCGCATTCTAACAGAATCGGGGGCGATCCGCCGTCCGAATCGCGGGCGGCGCGTAGACTTGCGGGTGCTGGGAGGCGACCCATGGCTGCTGTTTCGGAGGTTCGGGAGATCATCGCGGGGGACGGGGAAACCGGCGTCGACATCGTCCGCAACGTGCGGCGCTGGGTCGACGAGCGGGTCATCCCCGAGGCCGACGCGCTGGAGCATGCGGGCGAGTTCCCGGCCGGGATCCACCGCGACATGTGCGAGATGGGCGTCTTCGGCATCACCTTCCCGGCCGAGCACGGCGGGCTGGGCCTCTCGTTCGAAACCTACTCGGCCGTGATCGAGGAGATCGCGCGCGGCTGGATGGGCCTGGCGGGGATCATCAACACCAACGTGATCGACGGCTGGATCATCGATTCGCACGGCACCGCCGAGCAGAAGGCGCGCTTCCTGCCGGGCCTCGCCAGCGGCGAACTGCAGGGCTGCTTCACGATCACCGAGCCCAACGCCGGCTCCGACGCGCAGGCGATCCGCACCACCGCCTCCCGCGACGGCGACGACTACGTGCTCAACGGCAACAAGCTGTTCGTGACCAACGGCGACCGCGGCGACGTCTACCTGGCGATGACCAAGACCGACCCGGAGGCGAGCCCGCGCCACCGCGGCATCTCCGCCTTCCTGGTCGAAAAGGGCACGCCCGGCTTCAGCGTCGCGCGCACCATCGACAAGCTCGGCTACAAGGGGCCGGAAACCGCCGAACTCTTCCTCGAGGACGCCCGCGTGCCGGCCGCGAACCTGCTCGGCGGCGAGGAGGGGCGCGGCTTCCAGCAGATGATCTCCGGCCTCGAGATCGGGCGGATCAACGTCGCCGCCCGCGCCACCGGCGTGGCGCAGGCCGCCTTCGACCATGCCATCGTCTACGCGCAGCAGCGCGAAACGATGGGCAAGCCGATCGCGCAGCACCAGGCGGTGCAGCTCAAGCTGGCCGAGATGGCGACCAAGATCCGCGCCGCCCGCCTGCTCACCCGCGACGCCGCGCGCAAGAAGGATTCCGGCCAGCGCTCGGATCTCGACGTCGGCATGGCCAAGCTCTTCGCCACCGAAGTGGCGCTGGAATGCACGCTCGAATCGATGCGCGTGCACGGCGGCATCGGCTACACCAAGGAGCTGCCGGTCGAGCGCTTCTACCGCGACGCGCCGCTGATGGCGGTGGCCGAGGGCACCAACGAAATCCAGCGGATCGTGATCGCCCGCCGCCTGCTCGAGCTCTACGCGGTCTGACCGCACCCGGAGGACGCAGATGCCCACCAAGGAACAGTTCGGCCGCTACCTCGAGCAGTTCGAGCCCGGCGAGCAGATCGAGCACTGGCCCGGCCGCACCGTGACCGAGGCGGACGACTTGATGTTCTGCATGCTGACCATGAACCATCACCCGCTGCACACCAACCTCGAATACGCGGAAGGCACGCAGTTCGGCCGCCGCGTCGTCTCCGGCCCGTTCGTCTACTCGCTCGTCTTCGGGATGACCGTGCCCGTGGTCAGCGGCAAGGCCATCGCCAACCTCGCCACCACGGATCTCCGCCACACCGGCCCCGTCTTCCACGGCGACACGCTGACCGCCTACACCGAGGTGCTCGAGGTCCGCGAATCCAAGTCCCAGCCCGACCGCGGGATCGTCACCGTCCACACCACCGCCCGCAACCAGCGCGGCGAAACCATCCTCGAATTCACCCGCGCCGTGATGATCCCCAAGCGCCCGGAGGTTTCCTGATGGTTGACTCGCGCAAGGAGCTGATCCGAGAAGTCGCAGGATGGGCCGAGGCCATTGGGCTCACCGCAGAGCGGGGCATCAACATCGGCCGCACGATCTGGGGAACGAACCGCAAGATCGACGTCCTCATCTCTGATCCCAACACTGGCGAACGACTTGGCGTGATCTGCCGCTTCCAAGAGTCGTCAGGGACGACATACGAGAAGATCCCTGCGGAAGCAGACGATATTCGCGCTTGGCCGATCAGAGGGATCGTGGTGTTCGAAGGACCCGGTTTCGCAGGCGAGATCAGCGCCTTCCTACGTGCGACAGGCGTCGCGATCTCCCTTGACGAGCTGGACGTATGGGGCCGGCTGTTCTTTGGGCGCGCACTCTCATAGACGCAGGAGTCCGTCGCATTGGAGCCGAGCCGCCCGGGCAGATCAATGATTCGCGGACTGCCCCCCTAGCCGATGCGTCAGAGTTGATCATCCGCCCGGCAAACACCAGCCACGGCGACATTCCCTTGTCTCGATAGAGCCGATCCACATCCGGATGGCTTGAATTCGAGAGGAGGAAGCGGACACCTCGTTTCATGAGATCAGCCGCGGTTGCCGCCAACCGGCGCTGTTCGGACATCTCGAACGCCTGCGATGTGTATGCCGTGAAATGGGCAGTGTCCGACAACGGCACATAGGGAGGATCGAAGTAGACGAAGTCTCGGACGGATGCGTGAGCAACCGCGCTGTCGAAATCAGCCACCCTGATGTCGACTCCTTGGAGAGCCGCTGACGCCGCCTCGAGACCTCCGCTGTCGCAGATTGTCGGGTTCTGATAGCGCCCATGAGGCACATTGAACAAGCCTCCACTGTTCACGCGGTAGAGGCCGTTGAAGCAGGTCTTGTTCAGGAAAATCGTCCGGGCAGCGCGGTCTATCGGCATCAGCGGCTGCTCGTCGCGAATCCCGTAGTAGTAGTCCGCCCGCCGCGCTTGGCTGAGGGGCCGGTACGCGCTTTGGTGGACATGGAGAGCCGCGGCGAGATCGTCAACAGAATCCCGCACTTGGATGTAGACATTGATCAGCTCTTCGTTGATGTCAGACAGATTCGCCGTCTCGAACCGGCCCGCCTCCTGCAATGCGAAGAAGAGCGCGCCGCCGCCGAGGAACGGCTCGTAGTAGGCCTCAAAACGCTCGGGTGCGAAAGCGAGCAGATGACGCAGCAGCTGGGTCTTGCCGCCGGCCCACTTGAGGAACGGTCGCGCCATGGCGGGAGTCTACGGCTGCCCGGAGCGGGCGTGGGCTACGGCGCGGGCGATGGCGGCGTCGATCCGGCGAATGAGCAGATCGGGGCGGCGCTCGAACATGTCGCGCACCCAGGCGATCCGCCAGCGCTGCTCCAGATCCAGCAGCCCCTCCGCCAGCGCCTGCTCCACTTCGTCCTCGTCCTCGATCGTCACCTCCCCGTCGGGCCGGATCACCGCGTCGAGCAGCAGGTCGTCGAACGCGACCACCTCGCCGTCGCAGCGGACGTCGTTGAGCGCGTCCAGGCGGTGGACGCGGAGCGAACCGTCCGGGCGGTGGACGCGGTAGGCGCCGTAGGGCAGCCCGGGCCACCAGACGCCCCAGGAGGTGAAGCCGGCCAGATGCTCGTACTGCGGGTCGTCGATGGCCGCCCAGCGGCCCACGATCAGGTCGTCGGCGACCAGCCAGCGCTCGAGCGGGAAGTCCCGGGCCGAGCCGTCCAGGCCGATCTTGCGCTCGATCAGCCGGCCCGCGGGCGGCGGCGGCAGCTCGTCCGGTCCGCGGGCGGCGCTCATGCGCGCCAATCTAGCGGCGCGCGGCGGTAGGCGGACGGCGGCCGCGCAGTGCGCCGCCCGCGCTGGCGCGTGGTACGATCCTCCAGTTCCGAAAGCCGTCGCCGAACCTTTCTTCGACCGAGGCCATCCGAGCGGAAGCCCGCGCCAGCGCGCGGGCGGGAAGAGCGAGCGCGTCCGTGCCGGCAGTCGTGGTCATCGGCGGTCAATGGGGTGACGAGGGCAAGGGCCGCGTCGTCGACCTGCTCGCGCGCAAGGCGGCGATCGTGGTCCGCTATTCCGCCGGCAACAACGCCGGCCACACCATCGTCAACGCGCACGGCGAATTCGCCCTCCACCTCGTCCCCGCGGGCATCTTCTACCCCGAGAAAACCTCCATCGTCGGCAACGGCGTCGCCATCGATCCGGCCGTGCTGATCGAGGAAATCACCAAGCTGGAAACCCGCGGCGTCAGCACCGAGCGGCTGCGCGTCTCCGACCGCGCCCACCTGATCATGCCCTGGCACCCGATCATCGACCGGGCCGACGAAGCCTTCCGCGGCCAAGCGGCGGTGGGCACGACCGGCAAGGGCGTCGGCCCGGCCTTCACCGACAAGGTGGCCCGCTGGGGCATCCGCATCTCCGATCTGGCCGACCCCAACGGCTTCGCCGAACGGCTGCGGATGGTGCTCGACTACAAGAACCAGGTGCTGACCAAGCTCTACGGCCTCGAGCCGCTCGACTACGACGAAATCCTCGACGCCTACCGCGGGCATTGGGCGCGGCTCGCGCCCTACGTGACCGACACCAGCGCGATCTGCCAGGAGGCGCTGCAGAACGGCCGGCGCATCCTGCTCGAGGGCGCGCAAGGGGCGCTGCTCGACCTCGACAGCGGCACCTACGACTTCGTCACCTCCTCCGTGCCCACCTCGATGGCCGCCGGGGCGGCGATCGGGGCCGGCATCGCGCCCTCCGACATCGACCGGGTGATCGGCGTCTACAAGGCCTACCAGACCCGCGTCGGCAACGGCCCGATGCCGACCGAACTGCCCGGCGCGGAGGGCGACCGCCTGCGCGAGGCCGGCCGCGAGTACGGCACCACCACCGGCCGGCCGCGGCGCTGCGGCTGGTTCGACAGCGTCGCCGCCCGCTACACGATCCGGCTGAACGGCTGCCAGAGCATCTCGCTCACCCGGCTCGACGTGCTCGACCGCTTCGAATCGCTCAAGGTCTGCGTCGCCTACATGATCGACGGCCGCCGCGTCGAGACCTTCCCCAGCGCCCGCGCCCAGCTGACCGCCGCGGCCCCGGTCTACGAAGAGCTGCCCGGCTGGTGCGAGGACACCAGCCACTGCCGCCGCTTCGAGGAGCTGCCGCCCAACGCCCAGACCTACGTGCGCCGGATCGAGGAATTGATCCGCGCCCCCGCCGCGCTGGTCAGCGTCGGCCCCGAACGAGACCAGGCGATCCTGGTCGATCCGATCCTCTAGCCGCTGGACGGAGACGCCCGCAGCACCCGCAGGGAGATTGAAGTGACGCACGACACCTCGCAGATCGAGGCGCTGCTCGACGGCTCTGCCGAGGGCGTGCGCAAGAACTTCGCCGGGCTCAGCACCGCGGCCGCGGCGGCCAAGCGGGCCCAGCTGCTGCAAGACGCGATCGACGGGCACGGCACGCGCCCGATCGACCCCGCCGACTTCGACGCCGCGGCGCAGGTCATCGCCGCCAACGGGGAGATCAAGATCACCTACCACGAGTGGGCGTATGGCGAACTCGCGCAGGTGGTCGAAGCCGCCGGCCAGCCCGAACCCGATCGCGACGCAATCGATCAGGCCATCTTCGCGCTGATGATGCTCGTCGCACGCGGCGGCGAGAGCGACGCGGAGACCGCGGACGAAGAAGACGAACAGCCGGCCGCGCCGCAAGACGAGGCCGTAGCGGAACCATCGCCCGAACCGCCGGCACCGCCGGCCGGCACAATCGAAAGCCCTCCCGCCATGTCCTCCACCGAACCCCGCGACTCCGACGAACAGGCTCCCGAGGAGGCGGCCCCCGCCGCCCAAGCCGGCGCCGAGCGGGATCCGGCCGCCCCGGTCGGGCGGCCCGCGGCGCCCAACCCCGTCGTGCAGCAGGCGATCGAGTCGTACGAAGCCCTCGCCGCGGCGGTGATGCCCAACCTCCCGCTTGATCAGTGGCGGCAAGCCGAGCTGCACGTGGCGCTGATCCGCTCGGCCACCTCGCTCACCTTGGACGCCCGCAACGCGACCGTCCGCCGCGAAGCGCCGGCGGCTCCATCGACTCCCCCCGCCCGGCGCGACGACCGCGGCGACTTCCGCGGCGGCCAGCAGGATCGCCGTCGCGGCCCGGGCCGCGACGATCGGCGCGATGACAGACGTGACGACCGGCGGGGCAGGGGCCGGGACGACTTCCGCGGCGGCCGGCGCGACGGGCGCGACGACCGCGGAGATCGCGGCGACCGCAGGCCCAGCAGGGTCGAGGAATCCGGCCTGCCCGGCCGCTCCGCGTTCTGCAACTGCGGCTGCAAGTGCTTCGCCGACTTCACGGAGGGCCAGACCGGCCCCTGCCCGCTCTGCGACTGCGGCCGCAGCGACTGCGCCTGCAACGGCGAGCGCGGCGAGCAGCTGATGAACACCGACGGCATCTGGCACTGGGTGCGCGCGTAGGGGCCGGAGCCGGGCGATGTCGGAATCAGCGCTCTCCGTACTGATCTGGCTGCACGTGATCGGCGTCGCGATCTGGCTCGGCGGCCAGATCGTGACCGCCGCCGCGGTGATTCCGGCCCTCCGCTTGATCGGCGACCGCGCGCACTGGATCGACGCGCTCGAGGCCTTCACCAGGCGCTTCGGCCGGATCGGCATCGCCGCGATGGTCGTGATCGTGGTCACGGGCGGCGCGATGGTCGACCCGCGCCTGGACATGGCGCGCGAGCTGGGCTTCGGCGAGGACATCGGGGACGTCCGCTGGGGCGTGATCTTCATCGCCAAGATGTCGCTCTGGCTGGCGATGATCATCGTGATCGGACTGCACCAGTTCGTCTTCGGCCCGCGCCAGCTCGAGTTGGCCCGGGCCGCCATCGCGGCGCACGGCGCGGGCGACGAGGCGGCGCTGGTCCGCGTCCGCAGGCTGACCATCGCGCTCTCGATGATCGGCCTGCTGCTGACCCTGGCCGTCGCCGCGGCCGGCGCGGCGCTGGGCAACCACGGCTACTCGATGGCCCCTTCCTGAGCCGCGTCCCCTACCCTGCAAGCGCAGCACGCCGAGGAGCATCATGACCGACTACGAGGACATCCTGTACGAGATCAAGGGCCGCACCGCGATCGTCACGCTGAACCGGCCGGAGAAGATGAACGCGCTCAGCCACCGCCTGCGCGCCGAACTCTTCCACGCGCTCAAGGACGCCGAGGCCGACGACGCCGTCCACGCCTGCATCGTCCGCGGCGCCGGCCGCACCTTCTCCGCCGGCTACGACATCACGCCGGTGCCCAACCTCTCCGAGTCGGACTACCTCGACTACCGCTCCGGCCTGCCCAGCGTCGGGCCGATCCACCCCGGCCAGGGCCAGTGGCCGCAGCACCTGCTCTCCGGCTACTGGCAGATCTGGGAGCTGACCAAGCCCGTGATCGCCCAGGTCCACGGCTACGCCCTCGCCGGCGGCTCCGAGCTGGCCAGCATGTGCGACCTCATGTTCGTGGCCGAGGACGCCATCATCGGCTACCCGCCCGTCCGCGCCATGACCACCGTCGACGTGCTCTACCACCCTTGGCACATGTCGATGCGCAAGGCCCGCGAGCTCTGCTACACGGGCGACTCCGTGACCGGCAAAGAGGCCGTCGAGCTCGGCTGGGCCAACCGCGCCCTGCCGGTCGACGAACTGGCCGACGCGACCGAGGCGATGGCCGAGCGGATCGCCAACATCGCGCCCGACATGGTGCAGATGAGCAAGCGCGGGCTCAACCGCTCCTACGAGGTGATGGGCATCCGCACCGCGCTCGCCGTCGGCGCCGACATCCAGGCGCTCTCGACCTACCGCGACAGCGCCGGCGAGTTCGGCCGGATCGCGCAGTCGAAGGGGCTCAAGGCCGCGCTCGACTGGCGCGACGGCCCCTTCCAGGACTACGGCGCGGGCAAGAGCCGGCCCAGCGCGCCGAAGAGCTGAGCCCGAGAGCCGAGCGGGGCGGCCCGCGTTCCGCGTAAGCGGGCGCTGTTCTAGGATGGTGCGCGGCGCCGTGCGCGAATCCAGCGAGGGAGCCGGCGGGGACGCATGCCGACGAAGACCGGAATTCCGCAGAGTTTCAGCCTCTTCCTCACGTTCGGGCTGCTGATCGCCGGCGTGCTCGCGCTGGTCGGCTTCGCCCTCTACAAGGACGCGGGCAGGCTCGAAGCGCTCGAACTCTCCAACGAAGCCGCCGCCGAAGGCTGGGACACCGGCCTCTTCTGCATCGAAGAGGGACACGAAGACGACCCCGCGCTGGAACTGCTCGACCGCGCCCCGCTCACCTGCGCCGCCGCCGAGCCGATCCCGATCGAGGACATCGACGAGGAAGCGATGCAGGCGGCCGCCGACCCCGTGCGCGGCGAGGAGCTCTACTTCGCCAAGAACTGCCAGACCTGCCACGGAGACCTCGGCCAAGGCGTCGTCGGCCCCACCATCGCCCAAACCGGGCTCGACATCCACGGCGCGCTGAGCCAGTACCGCCAGCCCCGCGGCATCATGCCCGTCCAGCCCCCCGATGACACGCCGCCCGAACACGTAGCCGACATCTGGGCCTGGCTCCAAACCCTCGAGCAGCCCGAAGAACTGCTCGACCCCAACGGCGACGCCCTCGGCCACGAAAACATCGGCCAGTTCGCCCGCTGACGCCGCCTCCCAAGTTGACGACGTTGGAAGAACCCGATTAAGATCATCGGCGTTCTTCGAGCCCCTCTTCATTTGGCGGTGCCTCGTGCACCCGGAAGCCAGAGGAGAGGGGCACCTTCGTTTCAGGGCCGTTGGGATGCTGGCTCCAGTGGTGCAGGTGGGATAGAATCGACCTGCTGTTTTAGCGCCCCTCTCTTTCCGGTATGCGCCGAGTGCGCTGGCTGCCAGAGGAGAGGGGCACCACCGGATCATGGGTTGTGCGGAAAAGGGGTTGTCTCGGCAAGACTTCCTGTGCTATGCTCGTGTCCGAGTCGGCCCCCCTCTGAGCGGTGGCGTGTAGGCGCGTAATTCCACAGGAGGGGGGCACTTCGTTTCTCGTCATTTTGCCAGTCATCTTCACTCTCCATGGCCTGAACCTTGCCGCCAAAACAGGGCAGTGACCTGCTGTTGCTGCACGACCCAGCGCCGCACTGACGGAAATTCCTGCATGAGGCGCTCTGCCGCCCCCTGTCCAGACGAGACAAAGGCGAATCCGTTGTCGTCTACCCGATCCCCGTCGGGGCCTTGCCAGAGCAGCGGCTGCAGCAGATCCGCATAGATCGGCACTGGACCACCGAGGAACCGGTTGGTTTCAAGGGCTTGGAAAAACGCGTGAGCTGCACCATCGGCGAGCCAGAGCTGCGCCTGCTCGTCCTTGCGGGCCATCCTGATCCGGGCTTCGTCCACCCACCTCCAGTCGACGAAACGCCCATCCTCCGCGTCGTTGCGAAGCCGAGTGACGTACTCGCGTATGGAATCGACGGTGACGTGCAGGGACTCTTCAATGACCAGCTCCAGCGGCTGGCGGCGCTGAGCGGCGAGCCAACTGGCCCGCTCGAGCATGAACTTGAGGGTGTATCGGTATCGAGCCTGCGCGGGGGTTGGGCTGTCCGAAAAGGGCATGGCCGCAGTGTCGGCCGCCACCACGATCACCTGCATCGGCGCCTTGGCAAGCTGCATGAATGCCGGCAGCTTCTTCGCGCCGGAGAGTTTGGCGAAGTGCAGGTACCTCAAGCGGCCCGACCTTTGCCCGAAGACCCGCCGAAGATTCAGGGCGAAATGCTTTAGAGCTTCGCCTTCCCCTTCCCCCGCGATGCCGGCGAAGACGAGCCAGCGGGTGCCCTTGCCGGTACCGCTGTCACCCGGGTCGCCGCTCTCGTCGACGAAGACGCGCAGGTGGTCGGGCACGGCGGCTCAGTCGCCTTCAAGGGCGCCTCTGAGCCGGGGGTCGAGGACGTCGCGCAGGCCGTCGCCGATGATGTTGAGGCTCCAGACGAGCAGGGCGATGCAGGCGCCGGGGAAGACCCAGAGCCACCAGCCGGTGTTGGTGATGATCACTTGGCGGCCTTCGGCCACCATCCCGCCCCAGGTCGGCTCGGGCGGGCGGATGCCGAGGCCGAGGAAGCTGAGCCCGGCCTCCGCCAAGATCGCGAAGCCGGCGCCGAGGCTGACCTGCACGATCACTGGCTGGAACGAGTTCGGCAGCACGTAGCGCGCCATGATCCGCAGGTTGCCCGCGCCCAGCGTCCGCGCCGCCAGCACGTAGTCCTGCTCGCGCACCGAGAGCGCCATCGACCGCGAGATCCGCGCCACCCAGGGCACGTTGGCGATCCCCACCGCGACGATGATGTTGAGCAGATCCCTCCCCAGCACCGAGACCAGCGCCAGCGCCAAGATCAGGCCCGGGAAGGCCAGCACCGCGTCCATGATCCGCATCAGCACTTCGTCCACGACCCCACGCGCGAAGCCGGCCGCGACCCCGATCGGCAGCCCGAAGAGCGCGCCGAACAGCGACGCGCCGAAGCCCACCGCCAAGGCCGCGCGCGTCGCGTGCAGCACCCGCGTCAGCGTGTCGCGCCCCTGCTTGTCGGTGCCGAACGGGTGATCCCAGCTCGGCGCTTCCCACGAGCGGTAGAAGCCCTCCGCGTCCTTGTGCAGCTCCTCGAAGCCGGGCAGCGGCAGCAGGTCGACGATCGCGGCGGCGACGAGGAAGACGAGCAGGAAGGCGAGCGCGGGCTTGACCAGCCGCACGCGGACGAAGCGGCGGGTGAACTCCGCCAGCCGCGAGCGCGAGGGCCGCGCCGCTGCGAACTCGTCGTACGCGGAGACCGCGGTCTGCTCAGCCATAGCGGATCCTCGGATCGAGCAGGCCGTAGCTGATGTCGGTCAGCAGGTTCGCGATCACGATCGCCACCGCGATCACCAGGATCATCGCCTGCACGATCAGCAGGTCCCGCTGCAGCGCCGCCGTCACCAGCCACAGGCCCATGCCCGGGATGTTGAAGATCTGCTCCACGATCACCGCGCCCGCGAAGACCCGCGCGATCAGCAGCCCGATGATCGTGACCACCGGCAGCAGCCCGTTGCGCAGCGCGTGCAGGTAGACGACCCGGCTCTCGCGCAGCCCCTTCGCCCGCGCCGTGCGCACGTAGTCCTGCCGCAGCACCTCCAGCATCGACGAGCGCGTCTGCCGCGCCACGATCGCCGACAGCACCCAGGACACCACGATCACCGGCATGGCCAGCCCCTTGATGCTCTGGATCGGATCATCCCAGATGCGCGCGAACCCCGCCGCGGGCAGCACGTCCCAGGTCACCGTGAACAGCAGGATCAGCAGCAGCGCGAACAGGTAGTCGGGAATCGCGACCCCGCCGACGCTGACCCCCGTGATCAGCCGGTCCGCCCACGAGTTCGGCTTGATCGCCGAGATCACCCCCGCGGGCACGCCGATCAAGATGCCGAAGAAGATCGTCGCCACCCCGATGTGCAGCGTGTTCTGCACCCGCTGCAGCAGCTCCGATCCGACCTGCCGCCGGCTCAGCGTCGAGCGCCCGAAGTCGCCGCGCGTGACGATCCCGCCGATCCAGTTGAACAGCTGCGTGTAGAGCGGCTCGTTCAGGCCCAGCTCGGCCTCCAGCTCGGCCCGCCGCTCCTGCGAGATCGCCTCGCCCTCGGCCGCCAGCGCGGCCAGCGGATCGCCGGGCAGCACCCGGAAGATCCCGAAGGACGCGAACGCGACGAGGATGATCACGAAGACCGACTGCAGCACCCGGACCGTCAGGTAAGCGGACATGCGCGGGTGTTCGCCGATCGTCTAGCGAGCGGCGGGGCCGCGGCCCCGTCGCTCCGTGCTCTTCCCCCCGATTTCCGGCCCTAGGCCTCGTCGCTGTAGAGCCAGCGGGTCTGCCACTTGCCCTCGCCGTTGAACAGGGTCGCCTCCGCGTTCTGGATCGCGTTGCGCACGCCGGTGAAGTTCACCCCGTAGAGCATCGTGTAGTAGTGCCCCTCGCCGACGATGATGTCGTTCACCTTGGCGTACAGCGCCTTGCGCT
The DNA here is from genome assembly GCA_965205165.1 of Dehalococcoidia bacterium. Lineage (GTDB taxonomy): Bacteria > Chloroflexota > Dehalococcoidia > Bin125 > Bin125 > CBDESM01. The sequence goes on along the minus strand of OZ242037.1, from coordinate 1,584,952 downwards.
CTTCGATGTCGAAGGTCTGCCGCGCGTCCGCGATCAGCCCGTCCAGATCCGGGTGGATCGGCGAGGGCACGTCGACCGGGCCGTTCGGGTTGTAGTAGCCGGTCGAGGTGTAGGCCAGCGAGGCGATCCAGTCCGGCTCCGGGTAGCGGCTCCAGCCGGTCACCGCCATGTGGTACTCGCCGTTCTCGCACAGCGCCGGGATGTAGGTCGCCAGCTCCAGCGGCGTGAACTCCACGTCGATCCCCAGCACCTCCTTGATCTGCTGCACGTAGATCGTGCCCGCGTCCTTCTTGACCTGGTTCTCGTAGGTCGTGAAGGAGATGCCGCCCATCGCGTTGATATCCTCCGCGGTCAGGCCCGACTGCGCGAGGTATTCCTTGGCCTTCGCCTGCCGGTCGGCGATGTTCGGGTAGGCCACCTGCGGGTTGCTCGCGACCTCCTGGTAGACCCAGGTGCCGACCGGCCACTGGCCGCCCAGCGCCTGGATCATCAGGTCGTCGTGCACCGCGCGGTTGACCGCCTCCGGGTGCACCGCGTGGATGATCGCCAGCCGCACGTTGATGTTGTCGAACGGCGGCTTCGACGCGTTCAGCATCAGGATCTCGGAGATGAACGCGCCGTCCAGCGCCACGATCCGCCAGTCGTCGCTCTCCTCGAACTGCCGGTTGAACTGCGCCTCCGGGATGAACGCGATGTCCAGGTCGTTGCTCAGCGCGGTCGCCACGAGGGTCGAGTTCTCGCCCTGGATGATGCGGAAGTTGACCTCGTCGAAGTAGGGCACCGCGTCGCCGCTGGCGGCGCCGGGCTGCGGGCCGCGCATCCAGTGGTCGCCGTTGCGCGTGCCGACCACGCGCTGGAGGTCGATCCACTCCTCGAAGCGGTACGGCCCCGTCCCGACCGGGCGCAGCCCGTACTCGTCGCCCAGCTCCTCCGCCGTCGGCACGTGCACCATCGCCCCGGCCCGGTCGCCCAGCAGGTGCATCACGCCGGCCGAGGGCTCGGACATGTTGTAGACCGCGGTCAGCCCGTCCGGCGTGTCCACCGATTCGACCACCGTGAAGTTGTCCTTCGGGGTCGAGGAGGGGTGCGTGGTCACCCGCTCGAGGTTGAGCCGCACGTCGTCCGAGGTGAACGGGTCGCCGTTGTGGAAGACGACGCCGTCGCGCAGGTTGAAGATGATCTTGGAGCCGGCCGGCTCGGGGAACTCCCAGCTTTCGGCCAGCGAGAGGCTGCCCTGCTGCACGGAGTCCGCGTCGTGCATCACGAGGTAGTCGTGGAACAGCTGGAAGAAGTAGGCGTCGGTGCCGCTGGTGCCCACGTGCGGGTCCAGCGAGGTGGTGTTGAGGTGCAGCCCGGCCCGCAGCTGCGAGGCGCGGGCGATCCCGGTCGGCGCGGGCGACGCCTGCGCCTGCTGCTGCTGATCGCCGTCGTCCTGCGCCTGCATGGCCGCCGGCTGGTCCTGCTCCTGCTGCGCCGCCGTCTGGGCGGCGCCGGCCGCGGCCTGCTGCTGCGCGTCGTCGTCATCGTCGTCGCCGCAGCCGACCAGCGCGAGCCCGGCCGCGCCGACCCCGGCGCGGGCCGAGGCCGCCAGCAGCGAGCGCCGGTTCATCCGCGACTTGCGCATCCGCGACCAGTAGTTCTTCTCTGCCATGGAGCACCTCCTGCACCCGCGTCGACGCGGGCTCGCTCTGGCCCCGCAAGCTAGCAGAATCGGCAGGGCCGTCGGAGGGCGCGATCGCGCGGATCAGCCCGGCGCGGAGAACGAAATCCCCGCCGGGTCGCGGAAGGCGGTGTCCGAGCGGATCTCGTACTCGACCCCCGCCGCCCTGAAGCGGGCCTCCACGGTGCGGCTGATCGGCGTCGCCTCGTCCGCCGCGACCCGCGCCCGCAGGCCCAGCGCCAGCACGTCCTCGATCGCCGCATCCAGCCCGATCAGCGGCCCCGCCGCCTCGATCAGCAGCTCGCTGACCAGCGCTTCCGCCGCCGCCCGCTCGTCGCGGGTCGTCTCCGCCGCGATGTCGATCGCCCCCATGTCCGGCCCGCCCAGCACCCGCGTCACCGTCGCCCGCGCGAACAGCACCGCGTCATCGCCCGCCTGGATCGCCTCCGCCAGATACTCGTCCACGCCCTCGTACTCGCCCAGGCCGACCAGCGCCGGGGAGGTCGACTGCCAGCGCTCCCCGCCGTCGCTGATCCAGAGCCCCTCGCGGGTCCAGAGCATCCGGTACGGCTCGGAGCCGTCCACTTCCGTCGCGATCTCGATCCGCCCGCCGGCCCGGTCCAGCTTGATCTCCGTCCGCGCCGCCCGCGCCTCGCCGCCGACCGTGCCCGAGATCTCCTGCACCATGTGGATCGCGGCGGCCCGCTCGATGCTCTCGCGGGCGCCGGCCAGCATCGCGTAGGCGTTGGCCTCCTCCACCTTGGCCAGCGCCCCCGCGCTCTCGAAGAACACGGCCAGGAACTCGCCCACCGAGGCCGCCGGCTGCGGCTGCGGGATCGCCAGCGGCTCGTTCCAGGACGCCAGCCGCGTGATCAGCACCTGCTCCCCGTCCTCCGCCAGCTCCGCCGTCATCTGGACCCCGAGCAGCGCCCCGCTGGCCGGATCCGCGATCATCCGCACCGCGAGCCGCTCGATCTGCGGCGGCTCAGCCTCGACCGCTTCCAGCACCGCGCCCACCACCACGCTCAGATCCACGCCCAGCGGGTTCATCGCCGAATACGGGTCGACCGCCGCCTCCGGCGTCCCCGCGAAGAGCGAGGCCAGCTGCGCGCCCGTCAGCTCGTAGGAAAGCTCCCAGACCGGCCGGCCGTCCAGCGACGCCTCCATCACCGTCGCGTTCGAGGGGTAGAGCGCCTTGCGGGCTTGCAGGCCGCTGAGCCGCGCGATCCCCGTCTCCACCTGCGCGGCCGGCATCTGGGAGATCGCCTCGAACGGCACCCAGCCCGCCAGCGGCTCCGCGCTCAGCCACAGCCCCGCCTCCGTCCACAGCATCTGCAAGCCCGGGAACGCCGCGCCCCCGCCAAGCAGCGACAGCTCGCCGGCGGCGATGTAGACCGCGTCCGGCGTGAACGAAAACTCCGCCCGCAGCACCGAATCGGCGATCTCGTCGTCGACCGTGATCGAGTTGATCGTGCGCAGCGAGGTCAGCGACGCCAGCCAGTCGTCGACGATGTTGGCGAAGTTCTGCACCGTCGGCTCGAGCGCCGGCCGCGCCGGCTGCTGTTGCTGCTGCGCCCCGGCGGACTGCCGGCCCGTCTGCTGCGCCTGCTGCTGGACGGCCTGCCCCTGCTGCTGAGCCTGGACCGATTGCTGCTGCTGGACCGCGGCCGGCTGCCCCTGCTGTTGCTGCTGCTGAGCCGGCGCGACGGCGGGCGGCGCCTGCTGCTGCTGCCCGTCCCCGTTGCAGGCGGCGGCCAAGAGCGCGGCGCCGCAAACTGCGGCGATGCCGGCGCGGAGCCGCTCGCGGGCGATCAGGCATCGAAGCATTCGGATTCCCTGCCGCTTCCCTCAGCGCGCAGGCAACCGTAGCCCCGCCCGCGGCCCCGATTCGGCAACGCCGCGTTAGTTTCCGCCCCCCGCGCCCGTTATGGCGGCAAGCGGCTCGAGGCTGCGGACCCGGGGCTACGGATGGAACGGCGTCGGGCTCGGCCCCAGCTGCGTGCGCAGGATCGGCTGCGCGTCCTCGACGAACTCGCAGAGCAGCCGGCGCGTATCGGCCGGGTCGATGATCTCCTGTCCGGTCGCCTCGGCCGTGCGGAAGGGCGAGGCCAGCCGGTTCAAACGCGCCTCGATCTCCGCCCGCTTCGCCTCCGGATCCTCCGCCTCGTCGATCTCGCGCCGGTAGGCGGCCGACGCGCCGCCCTCGATGTGCATCGACCCCCAGCGCGCCGAAGGCCAGGCAAAGCGCTGGAACATCCCCGTCGGCCGGTGCTGGCACTGCCCCGCCACCCCGAACAGCCGCCCCATCACCACCGTGCACCACGGCATCCGGCTCTCGCAGGTCGCGATCACCAGCCGCGCACCCGCGCGCTCGATCCCCTGCTTCTCCGATTCCAGCCCGACCATGAAGCCCGGCTCGTCCGCGAACGAGATCAGCGGCAGGTGGAACGTGTCGCAGAGCTGGATCAGCCGGATCACCTTGTCCCCGCCCGCCACGTCGGTCGAACCGCCCGCGTGCATCGGATTATTCGCCATCACCCCCACCGGGTAGCCGTTGATCCGCGCCAGCCCCGTGATCCGCGCGCGCCCGTACTTCGGCGCGATCTCGAAGAACGATCCCGCGTCCACCGTCCACTCGATCGCCTTGTGCCCGTCGTACGCCCGCCGCCGGTCCCGCGGCACCAGCGAGCGCAGCCGCGCATCGGCCGGGTCGATCGGGTCCGCCGGCTCCGCCCGCGGCGCGGCCTCCCAGACGTTGGGCGGCAGGTAGGAGAGCCAGCGCCGGATCATCTCGAACGCCTCTTCCTCGCTCTCCGCCAAGTTGTCGACCGAGCCGGAGATGCCGACATGCACCCGCTCGTCGCCCAAGTCCTCCTTGCTGATCTCGTAGCCCAGCGCCGCCTTCACCACCGGCGGCCCGCCCGGGAAGAGCTGCGAGATTCCCCGCACCATCAGCGTGAAGTGCGCCATGCAGGCGTTCACCGCCGGCAGCCCCGCGACCGATCCCATCACCGCCGAGACCACCGGCACCGTCCGCAGCATCCGCGTGTCGATCGTCGACCAGGTGTTGCCGTCCGGCAGGTAGGTGCGCCCGATCTCCTCGAAGCCGCGCACTGAACCGCCCGCCGCGTCGAGCAGCCGCACGAACGGCACCCGCCATTCGATCGCCCGCTGGTTCGCCGCCAATTCGCGCCCCAGCCCGTCCTCGCTGGCACTGCCCGATCCCCCGCGCACCGTGAAATCCCCCGCCGAAACGATGATCTTGCGCCCGCCGACTTTGCAGAACCCCTCGATCGACCCCTTCGGCGTGAAGCCGGCCAGCTCGCCCCCGTCGTCGTACGCCGCGCTGCCGATCAGCCCGCCGAACTCGCGGAAGCTGTCCGGATCCGCAATCCCGTCGATCCGCTCGTTGACCAGCAGCTTGCCCCGCCGCCGCTGCCGCTCCACGCCCTCCGGCCCGCCCCGCCCCTTCGCCAGCTCCCGCCGCCGCTCCAGCTCCCGCAGCTCAGGTTCCCAAGTCATCGCGGCTCCTCGCCCCCGCGGCACGCGCCGCAAGCGCAGGGTAGACGCCGACCGCGCTCAGCTCTCGACCCGTATGCCGCCCCCCTGCTCGTACCAATCGTCGAAGACCGCCTCCGCCTCGTCCTCCTCCAGCAGCGGCTCCGGCTGCGGCATTTCGAACGGCGCGTTCCAGCCGATCGTGTCGGCGGTCACCGTAACCCGGAGCAGCCCGCCGTCGTCATCGACCGCCATCGTCATCTCCGAGCGCAGCGGCGCGCCCGTGAGCGGATCGATGTACTGCACCGACGCGAGATCCCCCGCGAACAGGCCGATCCCGGCCTCGAACTCCTCCTCATCCCACAGATCCCCCAGCGCCGCGACCGCCGCCTGCTCGAACCTCGGATCATTCAAGAGTTCGGGCGACATCGAGGTCCGCACGACCCAAACCTCCCGCCCCTCCAGCGAGCCCCGCTCAACCTCCACGCCCAGCCGCGGGTCGGTCAGCAGATCGGCGTCGAGCCCGGACGCCTGCATCGACTCGATCAACGCGCCGACGTCGAACCAGTCGCCGAGCCGCAGCCATCCCTCTTCCGGCGCCGGCGTCATGTAGACGCCGTCCTCGCGCATCAGCAGGTGGAATTCGACATTGAACTCCAATCCGGCGATCGAGCCGGAGTCCGTGACCGTGTACATCTCCCACGTGCGCAGGTCGGCAAGCAGCCGCTGCTCGAGATCGATCACCGCCTCCCCGCTTGCGTCGGTCGCGACCGTGCGGATCGTCATCTGCATCGAGACCGCGTTCTCCTGCCACGCGGCCATCGCCTCGACCAGCTGCTCGATCGAGGGCGCCGCAGCGCCGCCCGCCTGCGGCGCGGGCTCCGAGCGCGCGATCGCCTCCGTGCAGGCCGCCGCGCCGAGCGACGCGACCAGCAGGATTACGCCCGCCAGCCCCGCCCGCGCGCGCTTCACGCCGGCGCCTCGATGTCCACGTCGACGTTCGCCAGCACCTCGCGGATCTGCGCCTTGATCGCCTCGTCCGGCTCCGCCAGCGGCGGCCGCGGCGGCCCCACCGGGAAGCCGACCTCGTTCAGCGCCCACTTCACCGGCACCGGATTCCCGACCAGGAACATCGCCTTGACCAGCGGCGCCAGCCCCACCGCGTACTTGCCCGCCGCTTCCGTGTCCTTCGCGTCCCACGCCTCGTACATCGCGCTGATCTGCCCCCCGACCAAGTGCGAGAGCACCGAGATCGCCCCGTAGCCGCCCAGCGCCAGAATCGGCAGGTTGTCCCCGTCGTTCCCGCTCCAGACCCGGAACCCCTCCGGCGCGGTGCGGATGATCTCCGCGATCTGCTCCAGATCGCCCGACGCTTCCTTGGTCCCGCAGATGTTGGCCACGTCGTGCCCCAGCCGCACCTGCGTCTCCGCGGCCATGTTGATCCCCGTGCGCGAGGGCACGTTGTACATGATGCAGGGCAGCTCGACCGCCTCCGCGACCGCCCGGAAATGCCGGTACAGCCCCTCCTGCGACGGCTTGTTGTAGTACGGCGCGACCAGCAGCAGCCCGTCCACTCCGATCGCCGCCGCCAGCTCCGACGCCTCGATCGCGGTCGCCGTGCTGTTCGACCCCGTCCCCGCCACCAGCGTCCCGCCCCGCTCGTGCACCACCGGCAGCAGCTCGCGGAACAGCACCCGCTCTTCCTCGTGCTCCAGCGTCGGCGATTCCCCCGTCGTCCCCGCCACCACCACCCCGTCCGATCCCGAATCGAGCAGCGCCGCGGCCAGCGCCTGCGCGCCCTCCACGTCCACCGACAAATCCTCCCGCATCGGCGTCACCATCGCCGTGTAGAGACGTCCCAATTCAGCCATCACGGCCTCCTCCCGCGTCCCGCCAGCGCGGCGGCCCGCTCCTCGTTCCGCAGGGTACCGCGCCGCGAACGCCGCCGACTCCGGCGCCGGCCCGCCCGCTCAGCGGACGCAGGCGTACTCCGGCACTTGGAATTCCCAATCCGGGCCGAAAATCGGCACCGCGCCCCAGCGCCGGTTCGGCAGCTCGCAGAGCCGCGCGTACGCCCGGTGCCCCTCCGTCCCCGCCGGCAGCGCCGCCGTCCATCGCCCGTCCGCGTCCGTCCGCGTCCGAACCCGCAAATTCCCGTACTCCTCCGGCCCGCTGCCCACCCACACCTCGAACCCGCCCAGGACGGCCCCGTCTTCCGAGACCAGCCGCCCGTCCAGCCGCTCCGCGCACAGCTCCTCCGCCACGCTGATGTCCAGCCCCGCAATGTCGCCCGACGTCGCCGAGTAATCCGTCGCCCGCTCCAGCTCCCGCGCTCCCTCGCCGTCCACCACCGCGATCTCGCAGCCCGGCGCGACCTCCGCCCCCAAGAACCACGTCCCGTACCGCGGCACCCGCAGGACGTATTCCCCCTCCGCCGACGTCGCCGCCGACCGGTACGCGAACTTGCCGATCCCGCCCTGGTACGACCGGAACAGCCGCACGGTCCCGCCGGCCACGGGGGCTCCGCCGTCGAACCGGATCGTGCCCCGCACCGTCCGCTCCGGATCAGCCTCCGCTCCGCGCTCCGACGCCACCTGCCTCAGCCACCCGTTGAACTCCTCGATGAATTCGTCCAGGCCGGTCCCGAACGCCGCCGCGAACGCGCCCGCCAAATCCGGCTCCGCCGCCCACGGCCGCCCCGGCACCGGGTAGTTCGGGCTCATCAGCCGCCAGAATTCGATGATCGCCCCCGCCCCCGCCCGCTCTTCGCCCAGCACCCGGTCGAACGCGATCGCCCCGTGGTCGTATTCCCAGACCGAAACGCTGGTCGGCAGCAGCTCCATGTTCCCCGTCAGCCGGTTCGCCGCCAGCCGCCGCGCCGAAGCCCACGAACTCACCACCCGCTGCAAGTTGCGGTTCTGCAAGTCGTGCCCCATCGCGAAATCCCATTCGATGAACTCCGCCGATCCCTCGATCAGCCAGCTGAAATGGATCGACAAGTCCGCCAGCGGCGCCCGCCCGTCCTCGAACCACATCGCCTCGCCCGTCAGATCATCCTGCAGCGCGTGGAAGTACTCGTGCGCCAGCAGATCCCCCGCGTAGCTCGACGGCCGGATGATGATCCGATCCTCCAGCCCGAAGTAGGCCGCCGCCGCGTTCGAGGGCAGGTCCAAGCTGGTGAGGCGGATCCTGAGCCCCGCCGCGTCCGCCTGCACCGCGTACTCCCGGTCGAAGTACCGCAGCACCGCATCCAAATCCCGCTCCAGCCGCTCCGACCCGTCGGCGATCTCCGGCCGCAGATACGTCGGCTGCAGCCACGGCGCGCTCCGCTCCATCTCGATCCACAGCACGTCGCCGCGATCGATCTCCCCCTCCGGCGCGCCCTCGAGATCGTGCAGCACCCACCCGCCGCCATCGGCATCCCACGTGCGGATCGCCGCCAGCGACCCGCCGATCCCGCGGATCGCATGCGCCAGCGGCACATCGTCCCGCCCGCCCCAGGCGGCGAAATTGTGGCCCGCCCGCAGCTCCACCGTGCCCCGATCCGGAACGATCGGCCGCGTCCACTCGACCGCCTCATCGCCGCCGATCCTGATCAGCAGTCCCGCCCCCGGCCTGATCTCCTCGAGCGCATCCGGTCCCGCCGGCGCATCCCGCCCCGCCGCCAGCCAGCGCTGCCGCACCGCGTCCCACGCGAAGATCGCCTCCGCCTCCGCAATCGCCTCGAACAGCGCCCCCGCCGTGGTCGGCGCGGCCGTCCAGCCCGCCGGATTGAGCCCCGGCTGCAAGGCGACCGCGAGCTCGCCGGCCGGATCGCTCCCGTGCCAGCTCTCATCCTCCGCCGCCCGCAGCGGGATCACCGCGCCAACGCCCAGAATCAGCGCCGTCAGCGCCGCCAACATCGTCTTGAACATGCCCTCAGGATACGAAGGGCGAAACGCCCTAGAGGCAGCCGTCCGCGAGCATCCACTCCACCATCTGGACCATGTTCAGCGCGCTGCCCTTGCGCAGGTTGTCCGCCACCACCCAATAGGCCAGCCCGTTCGGATTGGTCGCGTCCGTCCGCGCCCGACCGACCAGCGTCGCATCGATCCCCGCCCCGTCCAGCGGCGTCGGGTAGCCGCCCGGCGCGCGCCCGTCCACCACTTCCAGCCCCGCCTGCCCGCGCCACAGCTCATGCGCCCGCTCAACCGGAATCGGCCGCTCGAAATCGGCGTGTACCGCGATGGCGTGCGACACCTCCGTCGGCACCCGCACGCAGGTCGCGCTCAGCGGCAGGTCCGGCCGGTGCAGGATCTTGCGGCTCTCCGCCTGCATCTTCCACTCTTCCTTCGTGTACCCGTCCTCCAGGAACACGTCCACCTGCGGGATCGCGTTGTACGCGATCTGCTTCGGATACTCCTCGATCGGCGGCTCCCCGCCCTCCGCCAGCGCCGCGATCTGCCCCCGCAGCTCATGCACCGCCGCCTGCCCCGATCCGCTCACCGCCTGGTAGGTGTCCGCGATCACCCGCGTCACTCCGGCCTCGCGCATCAGCGGCGCCAAGGTCAGCACCAGCGGCACCGTCGTGCAGTTCGGCGTGGCGATGATCCCCCCGTGCTCGCGCAGATCCTCCGGGTTGATCTCCGGCACCACCAGCGGCACCCCCTCCTGCTGCCGGAACGCCGATGAATCGTCGAACGCGACCGCGCCCCGCTCCGCCGCCGCCGGGCAGAGCTCCTTCGAGGCCGCGGTCGAGGCCGAAATGAAGGCGATGTCCGCCCCGTCGAACGCAGCGTGCGTGGTCTCCGCCACGCTCAGCGCCTCCCCGCGGAAGCGCAGCTCCCGCCCCGCCGAGCGCTTCGTCGCCAGCAGCCGCAGCTCGCCCACCGGAAAGTCCCGCTCTTCCATGCAGCGCAGGAATTCCGCGCCCACCACCCCCGTCGCGCCGACCAGCGCCACCGTCAGTTCGCGCCCCATCAACGTCTCCTTCGCCGGGGATCCAGCCCGGAAATCAGCCGCGCAGCCCCAGAAGCCGGTCCAGCCCGACCACCAGGCGATCCAACTCTACGACCGTCCGCGCTGCATGCAGCACCATCGGAACGAACGACTCCCGGCTCATCGAATCGTGCCGGATCGTCAGCGTCTCCCCGACCCCGCCGAACATGATCTGCTGGTGCGCCACCAGCCCCGGCAGCCGCACCGAATGCAGCGACACCCCCCCGTGCTCCGCCCCCCGCCCGCCCGCGATCGGCTCCCGCTCGGCCACGTTGCGCTCGAAATCGCGCCCGCGCGCCTCGCGCAGCTCCTGCGCCGTCGCCACCGCCGTGCCCGACGGCGCGTCGACCTTGCCCGCGTGGTGCATCTCGATCACCTCGACCGCCTCGAAATGCGGCGCCGCGATCCGCGCCAAGTGCATCATCATCACCGCGCCCAGCGCGAAATTCGCCGCCACCACGCCGCCCAATCCGCGCTCCGCGCAAGCCGCCGCCGCATCCGCGATCAGCTCGTCCGAAAGCCCCGACGTGCCGATCACCGGCCGCACCCCCGCCGCGATCGCCGCCGGCAGCAGCCGCTCCGTCCAAGCCGCGTTGGAGAAATCGATCACCGCGTCCGGCGCCCACTCCGCCAGCGCGTCGAGGCTCGCCGACAACGGCACCGCCCGCCCGCCGACCATGACGCTGGACTCCGTCCCCAGCCCGTCCAGCGCGCCGACCAGCTCCAGATCGTCCGCGGCCTCGAGCGCGCCCATGATCTGCGCGCCCATGTTGCCCGCGCCGCTCATCGCGATCCGCATCGCCCCTCCCCCCCCGCTCAGCCCCTTCCGCTCAGCGGTTGGGCGCGCCGAAGTCCGCGCGCGGCGGGGGCGGGGGCGGCGGCGGGCCGTCGTCGTCGCGCTGCCGCCGCAGCGGCATCCGGTCGAGGATCCCGCGCCGGCGCGGGGCGGTGTTGCTCTCCGGCTGCCGTTCTTCGCGCTCCTCGCGCGGCGCCGGCCGCTCCCGGGGCTCGCGCCGCGGCGCATCCGCGCGGCTGCCCGCCGGCGGGCCGCCCTCGCCGCCCTGCCCGGTCCGGCGGCGGCGCTTCCGCCGCCGGCGGACCGGCTGGCCGTCCTCTTCCTCGCCGCCCGCGGCCGAATCGCCGCGATCTTCGTCGTCCAACTCGCGCCGCCGCGGCCGCCGCGCCCGCGGGCGCTCATCGGCCGCATCTTCGGCCGCGTCTTCGGCCGGCGCTTCCTCCGCCGGCTCGACCGCGGCCTCCGGCTCATCGGCCGCGTCGAACGGCTCTTCCTCGATCTCCGCCGGCGGGGCGATCTCCGCCGCGTCGTCGGAATCGTCATCGTCGTCGAACCGCCGCCGCTGGCGCGGCCGCCGCTCCCGGGTCGGGCGCTCCTCGCGCTCCCCGTCGTCGCGGCGCTCCCGCCGCGGCCGCCGCTCGCGCTGCCCGCGCTCCGGCCCGCCGCGCTCCTCCCGATCGCCGCGATCGCCGCGCCCGCGCTCTCCACCGCCGCGCTCGCGCCGCGCACGCGGCGGCCGATCCGGCGGCCCGTCCGAGCCGGTCAGCACCGCGCGCCGCGAGGCGTTGATCCGCCCCAGGTTGTCGATCTCCATCACCATCACCGTCAGCTCGTCGCCCACGTTCACCTCGTCCTCGACCCGTTCCACCCGCCCCTCCGCCAGCTCCGAGACGTGCACCATCGCGTCCTTGCCCGGCGCGATCTCCACGAACGCCCCGAACGGCAGGATCCGCACCACCTTCCCCGTGAACACCTGCCCCGGCTCCGGGTCGTGCGTCAGCGCGTGGATCCGGTCGTAGGCCGCCTGCCCCGACGCCTGATCCACCGCCGTGATGTACACCGCCCCGTCGTCCTCCACCGAAATGTCCGCCCCCGTGTCCTCCTCCAGCTGCCGGATCGACCGCCCGCCCGGCCCGATGATCGCCCCGATCTTGTCCGTCGGCACGTCGATCCGGATGATCCGCGGCGCGTGCGGCGACATCTCCTCGCGCGGCGAGGCGATGCACTCGGTCATCACGTCCATGATCTCCAGCCGCGCATCCCGCGCCTGCTCCAGCGCGCGCGACAGGATCTCCAGCCCGATCCCCTTCACCTTCATGTCCATCTGCAGCGCCGTCACGCCCTCGCGGCTGCCCGCCACCTTGAAATCCATGTCCCCCAGGTGATCCTCGATCCCCGCGATGTCCGTCAGGATCGCGACCTCCTCCCCCTCCTTGATCAGCCCCATCGCGATCCCCGCGATCGGCGCCTTGATCGGCACCCCCGCGTCCATCATCGACAGCACCGACGCGCAAACCGAGGCCATCGAGGTCGAACCGTTCGAGGAGAGCACCTCCGACACGACCCGGATCGTGTACGGGAATTCGTCCGGCTCCGGCAGGATCGCCTGCATCGCCCGCTCGCCCAGCATCCCGTGCCCGATCGAGCGCCGGCTCGGATTGCCCACGCGCCCCGTCTCCCCCGTCGAGAACGGCGGGAAGTTGTAGTGGTGCATGAACCGCTTCGAATCTTCCGGCGTGAGGTCGTCCAGCCGCTGCGCCATCCCGCTGCCCGCCAGCGTCGTCAGCGACAGCACCTGCGTCTCGCCCCGCTGGAACAGCCCCGAACCGTGCGTCCGCGGCACCAGCCCCGTGTCCGCGCTCAGCGGCCGCAGATCCTCCGGCCCCCGCCCGTCCGGCCGCAGCCCGTCCTCGAGGATGCTGCGCCGCACGATCCGCTTCTCCAGCTCCCCGAAGGCCGCCTTCACCGCTTCCGCGTCGTCATCCTCGCCCAGCGATCCGAGCAGCTCCGCCTGCACCTCCGAGCGCCGACGGTCCCGTGCAGCCTTGTCGGCGCTGCCCGTCAGCGCCTCCTCCAGCTCCGCCTCGCAGCGCTCGATCGCCAAGGCCAGCGCATCCTCGTCGATCTCGTCCGGCGCGTACGCGCGCTTCTCGCGCCCCGACTCCGCGGCCAGCTCCTCCTGGATTTCGCAGATCGCCGTGATCGCCTCCTGCCCCAGCGCCAGCGCGTCCACCAGCAGCGATTCCGACACCTCCCCCGCCTCCGCCTCCACCATCGTGATCGCGTCCTTCGTCCCCGCCACCACCAAATTCAGGTCGCTCTGCTCCAGCTGCGCGAACGTCGGCTGCAGCACCAGCTCCCCCTCGATGTGCCCCACACGCACCGACGCCACCGGCCCGTCGAACGGAATGTCCGACGCGCACAGCGCCGCGCTCGCCGCGATCGTCCCCAGCGTGTCCGGCGGATTCTCCATGTCCACCGACAGGATCGTGATGATCAGCTGCGTGTCGTCGTTGTACCCCTTCGGGAACAGCGGCCGGATCGGCCGGTCCGTCAGCCGCGCCGACAGCACCGCCGTCGTCGTCGGCCGCCCCTCGCGCCGGAAGAACGAGCCCGGGATCCGCCCCGCCGCGTACAGCCGCTCCTCGAACTCCACCGACAGCGGGAAGAAATCGATCCCCGCCCGCGGCTTCGACGCCGTCGCCGTGCCCAGCAGCATCGTGTCCCCGTAGCGCACCGTCACCGCCCCGCCCGCCTGCGCCGCCAGCCTGCCCGTCTCGATGCTCAGCGTCCGCCCCGCGATCTCCGCCTCGACCGTGCGTGCCGTGTCTGCCCTGTCTGCCGCATCTGTCATGTCTGCCATCCCCGTGTCCTGCTGTTCCCGCGCCAAATCTGCGGGTGCGCCGCGACGTTCGATTCCGTCGCGCATTCAGATCGCCGGAGCGGTTTCGGCGGCTCGCCGCGCCGGCCGGGAATTCCCCCGGCCAGCCCCTAGCGCCGCAGCCCGAGCGACGCGATCAGCGCCCGGTAGCGGCCCACGTCGATGCGGTTCAGGTACCGCAGCTGCCGCCGCCGCCGGCCCACCAGCTTCATCAGCGCCCGCCGCGTCGCGTAGTCGTGCCGATGCTCCCGCAGGTGGTCGGTCAGCTTCGCGATCCGCGCCGTCATCTGCGCCACCTGCACCTCGGGGGAGCCGGTATCGCCCTCGTGACGCTGGTATGCGCGCCGGATCTCCGCCGCTTCTGCCTTGCTCAGCACGTGTCCGCTCGCCCGCTTTCGCTCCGCTGGCCACCGCGGTCAGTCCGCAAAGCGCTGCTCGCGCGTCGAACCTCGTCCGCCGCCCACGGTCTCCCGCCGGCCGCCATTCGCCGCCGGCGCATCCGCTCCGTCGCGTGAAATGTACCACACCCCTCGCGCGCCCGCCCCTCCCCGTGCGAAACTGGAGCCATGGAGACCTTCCCCATCATGATCGTCCGCGCCCGCCTCGACCCCGCCGTGCTCGGCGAGTTCGAGCAGTGGTACCTCGAAACCCAGCTCCCCCACGTGCTCGAAATCCCCGGCATCACCTCCGCCTTCCGCGTCCGCGCCGAGCAGCAGATCGCCGGCGCCCACCTCATGGGCTACCGCTTCGAGGACGAAACCGTCGTCCAGCCCGCCCTCCAGTCCGAGCAGGCCCAGCGCGCCCGCCAAGACTGGGAGCAATGGGCCGAGCAGGTCTACGAACTCAGCGTGGAAATCTTCGCCCCCCTCAGCCCCCTCCCCATCTTCCAAAACCCCAACTGACCGCGCGCCCACGGCCGGCCTACGCAAGCTTGACTGCGGTGCCGTACGCGATGGTCTCGGTCTCGTTCGCAGCGAAGCGAAGCGCCACGATCGCATCCGCCTCCAGATGCTCCGCCCTTCGTTCCAAGTCGTCTACGGCGTCTTGGAATGTCTCCCCGATGCCGGCTAGCAAGCCCCGAGGACCCCAAGTCTCCGAAATCTCCCGACCCGGCACTTCGTCGGTCGTCACGATCGGAATCAGCATCGGCATCTCCCAATCCCGACCTGCAGATCCAGGCATCGCACGCTCTGTGGTTCGCAGGCCGCGACCCTACCGCAGCTTCACGGCCGTCCCGTAGGCGTAGACCTCCGCCACGTTCGCCGCGATGTCCGAGCCCGACAGCCGCAGCGCCACGATCGCGTCCGCGCCCAGCTTCTCCGCCTCCTCCGTCAGATCCGCCAGCGCCGCCTCCCGCGTCTCCGTCAGCAGCTGCCGGTACGCGCCGATCTCCCCGCCCGCCAGGCTCTTCAGCCCCGCCAGAATGTCCCGCCCGATGTTCCGCGCCCGCACCCGGTTCGCGATCACCAGCCCCAGCGTCTCCGAAATCTCCCGGCCCGGCACCTCGTCGCTCGTCACGATCAGCATCTGCGCTCTCCTGTCTCTTCCCCAGCATCGGGGCTTCGTTCCGCCTTCAGCCTACCCAACCTCCGCAAGCCCGCCGCGAACCAGGGCTCGATCAAGATCGCCGCGACGACCACCCCCGCCCCGGCCCACGCATCCAGCGTCCAGTGATTCGCCGTCGCCACCACCGCCCAAGCCTGCGACGCCGGAATCAGCACCGCCAACCCGATCAGCAGCCACCGCGCCCGCCGCTCCGACTCCCGCCCCGCCAGCCAGCACCCCCAGCCCGCCAGCAGCGCCCACCCGGCATGCAAACTCGGCAGCGCCGCGTACGGGTTCACGAACGGCCCCAACTCCTGCGCCTGGTACGCCGGCGCCGCCCGCAGCGCCAGCGTGTCGACGAACCCCAGCTCAGGGAAAAACCGCGGCGGCGCGGTCGGAAACAGCGCATAGCACGCGATCCCCGCCACCGCCGAAATCAGCAGCGCGTTCCGGTACCGCCGATAGACCTCCCGCCGCCGCGCCCACAGCCACACCGCCAGCACTACCAGCACCGGCATGTGCCCCCAGAAATACACCGCGTTCGCCAACTCGACCGCGACCTCCGACGCCAGCGCCGCGTCATGCACCGCCCGCTCCCAGGCCAGCCCCAGCGATTCCTCCAGCCGCAGCAGCGCCAGCCCCCGTTCCCGCGCCTCCTCCGCCCGATCCGCCACCGCCCCCCGCACCAGGAAATACAGCAGACCCGCCGCCGCCACCCCCGCCAACTCCCGCAGGAACGACCCGGCCCGCGCGCCCGTCATCGCCGCCAAATTACCCTCCCCCGCCGGCTCGGCCATCCCGCGCCTGTATCCTGCCCCAATCGCCCGAACAGCGCTGATGGGAATCCGCATGCAGATGACCAGCGCCGGCTCGCCCGCACTCGAGGCCCGAGCCGGCACCCTCCTGATCTTCACCGCCAAGGGCGGCCCCCTCGAATCCGGCCATCCCGCCGCCCTCAACTCCGCACTCGACGGCGGCCTCGCCCCCCTCGCCGCCTCCGGCGAACTCTCCGGCGACCGCCTCGAAACCGTCGTCGTCCGCCCCCTCGGCCGCATCCCCGCCGCCAAAGTCGTCCTCGCCGGCCTCGGCGATCCCGAACAGGCCTCCCTCGACGACGTCCGCCACGCCGCCGCCGAAGGTGCCCGCCGCGCCCGCTCCAAAGACGGCGCGGCCCTCGCCGTCGCCCTCGAAGACGCCGGCCCGTCCTGCGCCTGGACCATGGAAGAATTCGCCTGCGCCGTCGCCGAGGGCATCGACCTCGGCCTCTACCGCTTCGACCGCCACCAAAATCCCTCCAAGCCCGCCGGCACGGTCTCCGAGGTCGCGCTGCACGGCAGCGACCCCGCCGCCATCGACCGCGGCATCGAACGCGGCCGCGCCCTCGCCCGCGCCGCCAACTTCGCCCGCGACCTCGCCAACGAGCCCAGCAACCTGCTCACCCCCACCGAACTCGCCTCCCGCGCCGAAGCCTGGGCCGCCGACCGCGGCCTCGAAATCGACATCCTCGACGAAGCCGCCGCCGCCGAACTCGGCATGGGCTCCTTCCTCGGCGTCGCCAAAGGCTCCAAGCAGCCCGCCAAATTCCTCATCCTCCGACACCGCGGCGGCGGCGCCGAACCCGGCATCGGCTGGTGCGGCAAGGGCATCACCTTCGACACCGGCGGCATCTCGATCAAGCCCGCCGCCAACATGGAAGCCATGAAGCAGGACATGAGCGGCGCCGCCGCCGTCGTCGCCGCCATCGGCGGCGCCGCCGAACTCGCCATCCCCGCCAACATCACCGCACTCGCCCCCTGCACCGAAAACATGCCCGGCGGCAACGCCATCAAGCCCGGCGACCTGCTCAAGGCCATGAACGGCGTCACCATCGAAGTCATCAACACCGACGCCGAAGGACGCCTCGTCCTCGCCGACGCCCTCTCCTACGCCAACCACCTCGGCCTCTCCCCCCTCGTCGACGTCGCCACCCTCACCGGCGCCGTCTCCATCGCCCTCGGCGACGTCGCCACCGGCGTCATGGCCAACGACGACGCCCTCGCCGCCGAACTCATCCAAGCCGGCGAACTCGCCGGCGAAAAAATCTGGCAGCTCCCCATGTACCGCGAATACGACGAGCAGATCCGCTCCGACGTCGCCGACATCAAGAACACCGGCGGCCGCCTCGCCGGCGCCATCACCGCCGCCAAATTCCTCCAGCGCTTCGCCGGCGACACCCCTTGGGCCCACCTCGACATGGCCGGCACCGACGACGCATCCAAAACCCGCGGCACCCAGATCAAGGGCGCCACCGGCGTCCCCGTCCGCTCCCTCATCCACTTCGCCCAAGCGCGCTCGAACGGAGCCCGAGCATGACCGAACCCGCCGCCCCCCAGATCGAACGACTCACCGACCTCCCGCTCGAAGAGGAGATCAAGCTCCGCGACCAGTACCGCGCCGAAATGACCGAACTCGCCGACAAGTTCTGCGAAGAGCGCGGCTACATCCTCATGAACGCCGACCAGACCATCGAAGACTTCGTCAACATGCGCCTCCGCTTCGGCAAGTTCTTCTGCCCCTGCCAACCCGCCAACAACGACGACAGCATCTGCGTCTGCGAACCCGTCATCAACGGCCTGGTCGACTTCGAAGGCACCTGCTTCTGCAACTTCTTCACCCTCCCCGAAGGCAAAACCCCCATCAAAGACGACCTAGCCGCCGACCTCTAGCCCCCCGCGCCTCCGTCGCCGACACCTGCCATCCGCATATCCGTGCTAGTGTGCGGCCCAGCGAGGAGCGCCCGATGGCCGAGCCCAACTTCGACAACCGCACCCTCTTCCACGGCGACAACCTCGCCTTCCTGCGCGGCATCAACTCCGAATCGATCGACTTGGTGGCGACGGATCCGCCCTTCAATAAGGGCAAGGACTTCCACGCGACGCCCGACTCCCTCGCCGCCGGCGCGAGCTTCCACGACCGCTGGAGCTGGGAGCGCGACATCGAGGGCGAGTGGGAAGACGCGATCAAGGACGACTGGCCCGCCGTCCGGCAGGTGATCGAATCCGCCAACACCGCCTGGGGCCGCGACATGGGCGCGTTCCTCTGCTACATGGGCGTCCGCCTGCTGGAAATCCACCGCATCCTCAAGCCCACCGGCTCCCTCTACCTGCACTGCGACCCCACCGCCAGCCACTACCTCAAGGCGATGCTCGACGCCATCTTCGGCAAGGCGAACTTCCGCAACGAGATCGTCTGGCGAATCGGCTGGGTCTCCGGCTTCAAGACGCAAAAGCGCGGCTGGATCCGGAATCACGACATCCTGCTCTACTACGTGAAGTCGGAGGCGGCGGCCAAGCGCTTCAACAAGGAGTACCTGCCCTATCCGCCCGACTACGTGCGGCGCGACGGCAAGAAGCCGACCGGCAAAGGCTTCCCGATCGAGGACACGTGGAACTGCTCGACGGGGGACATTCTCGACTCGATCATGATCAAGAGCTTCTCCTCTGAGAAAAGCGGCTACCCGACTCAGAAGCCGGTGGCGCTCTACCGCCGGATGATCGAGGCATCCTCGAATCCCGACGAGGTCGTCCTCGATCCGTTCTGCGGATGCGCGACCACGCTGATCGCCGCCGAACAGGCGGGGCGCCAGTGGATCGGGATCGACCTCTGGGACGAAGCGCTGGGCGTAGTCCGCGACCGAGTCGAGAAGGAATGCCAAAACCTGTTCGGCGGCGACGTCCTCTACAGCGAGGTCCCGCCCAACCGCACCGACGAGGGCGAAACCGCATCCCCGCCGCTCAAGTCCAAGACCAAGCGCCGCATCGCCGAACCCCCCGGCCCCAAGATGACCCGCCAAGAGATGGTCGACATCCTGATCGGAGAGCACGGCATCACCTGCCAAGGCTGCGACCGCGAGTTCGACGACCCCCGCTACCTCGACCTCGACCACAACACGCCCCGCTCCCAAGGCGGCCTCAACCACATCTCCAACCGCCTCCTCCTCTGCGGCCCGTGCAACCGCGCCAAAGGCGATACCCTGACCCTGAAGGGGCTGCGGCAGCTCAACGCCAAGAACAGCTGGATGGCATCATGAAGGTGACAGTGTCAACCCAGAAGGCATGCGATCCTGTGGAAGGTTGCGATGGCGAGCGTGATGACCTGCGCAGCCCGTCATCTCGACTGTCCGGCAGAGACGGCTGGCGGTACTTCGCCGCGAACGAGCACTGCAACGATCCCGATCGGACTGGCAACCCGGGCTGGCGAATCTACGCGATCGACGAGTCCCGGAATGAGTTCAAGCACTGTCAATGCGGGGCGTGGCGACCGATTTACGGGCCCGCTGAGCTACCCAACTTCAGACTGGCGACCGACATTCACTTCGAGACGCAGGCGGAGGCGCTGGACTTCATCAACCGCTATCGGGAGGACCTCCCGCGACCAAACGCGTCCTCCACGCTGGGCGGACTTGGTGCCGTGGCTAGCATTGTGGCGCTCATTCGGGAGGTCTTCTTCTGATGCGGGGTGCTACAGAGCGGAGACGAATCGCTTTTCGGCCTCCGCCGTTGGCCTGCTGGCAAGCCGTGGGCCAACGGCGTACCCTCTCTCATAGACCGGGCCCCCCGCCGTGCGGCTAGCGCGTTTCGCGTAATGATGCGGTAGGCGGGGGGCAACTCGTTCCCCCACTCCGGCCTTTTGACAAGCAGCCCGCAGCCGGCGTACCATCCTCCCCAGTAACGGGCCCCCGCCGTGCGGCTAGCGCGTTTCGCGTGATGATGCGGTAGGCGGGGGCAACTCGTTCCCGCCGCTGCCGCAACCTTCATCGCCGTCGCGGCGTGACCCGCTGGTCTCCATTCGCATCGCGGAGCACGACCCCGTCGAGCGCGTCTGTTGGAGACGGTCGTCCAAAGAGATCGCGCCAAGAGATTCGGCCAAATCCGGCCGTGCGGTGCAGGAACACCCCTTCCGGCAGGTCTTCTTCCGACGGGCGCTTGAAGAGATCCCGCCAGCTGATCCTGCCGAACCCGCCCGTATCCCGCAGGAACACGCCCTCCGGCAGATCCTTCTCCGAGGGGCGCCGGAAAAGGTCGCGCCAGCCGATCCTGCCGAAACCGCCAGTGTCGCGCAGAAACACCCCTTCCGGGAGGTCTTCTTCCGACGGGCGCCGGAAGGCATCGCGGAGGCGGCCCAGCCGCGCTCCGATGCCAGCGCGCCGAGCGCCGAGCCTGCCGCCGGCCTGTTCCCGCGTCGCCATCGCCCATCCTCCTCGCCTGCCTGATTCTACGCCTTCGCCGCGACCCGCACTGCGCGTCCCCCGCTCCTAATCCGCGTACAGCCCGTTCGCGCGGATGTAGGCCAGTGCCGCCGGCGGGATGTCCCCCCGCACATCCCCGCCCTCCCGGATCCGCCGCCGCAGCTCCGTCGAACTCAGCTCAATCGGCTCCATCGGAATCCAGTCCACCCAGCGCCCCAGGCCGGGCAGCAGCGCGTCCAAGCCGCCCGCATCAACCTCCGCCCCCGGACGCGCCGCCACCCCCAGCCGCGCCTTCGCCACGATCTTCGCCGGCTCGTGCCAATTCGGCAGGTCCGCCAAGGCGTCCGCCGCCATGATCCACCAGAGCTGCGACGCCCCCGCCGCCCGCAGCGCCTCGACCGTGTCCAGCGTGTACGTCGGCCCCGCGCGCCGCAGCTCCATGTCCGAAATCTCCAGCCCCCCGCCGCGCTCCGCCACCGCCGCCGCCGCCATCTCGTAGCGCTCCCGCGCCGGCGTCACCCCGCTCCCCCGCTTCCGCCACGGATCCCCGGCCGGTATCAAAATCAGCCGGTCCAGCTGCAGCGCCGAAGCCGCCGCGTCCGCCAGGTGCAGGTGCGCCCGGTGCAGCGGGTCGAACGTGCCCCCCAGCACCCCCACCCGCTCCCCCGCGCCGAAACTCAGCGCTCCCATTCCCACTCAATCTCCACTTCACCGATCCGCACGACCTCCCCCGCACGCGCACCCGCCCGGTGCAGCGCCGCCGCCACCCCCCGCCGCTCCAGCCAGCGGTACGTCTCCGCCAGCCCCTCGTCCCGCGACAAGTCCATCATCCCCACGAACCGCTCCACCCCCGCCCCCCGCACGACCCAGCCCTCCTCCGCGCTCCCCTCCACATCGAACCGCCGCGGGTCCGGCCGCGGCCGGATCACCGGCGCGACCGCCTCGACCACCGGCGCAGCCGCGGCCTCCCGCTCCAAAATCCGCACGCACGCCTCCGCGATCTCCCCCACTCCCTCCCCGCTGACCGCCGAGCAGAACAGCAGCTCCTCCCCCGCGAACGCCCGCTCGATCTCCTCCCGCCGCGCCCGCGCCTCCGGCAAATCCATCTTGTTGATCGCGATGATCCGCGGCCGCGCCGCCACCTCCGCGTCCCACGCCTCCAGCTCCGCCTCGACCGTCCGCCGCGCACCCGCCGGATCATCGAGCGACCCGTCGATCACGTGCACCAGCGCCCGCGTCCGGCTCGCATGCCGCAGGAACGCATGCCCCAACCCCACCCCCTCACTCGCCCCCGCAACCAGCCCGGGCAGATCCGCCGCCACGAACTCCCGCCAACCGCTCGACGCCACCCCCAAATGCGGCTCCAGCGTCGTGAACGGATACGCCGCCACCCGCGGCCGCGCCGCGCTCAACTGCCGCAGCAGCGACGACTTCCCCGCATTCGGCAAACCGACCAGCCCCACGTCCGCCACCAGCTGCAGCTCGAACCGCAGCCGCGCACGCTCCCCGGCCTCCCCCTTCTGCGACACCCGCGGCGCCTGGTTCACCGAACTCTTGAAATGCGCGTTCCCGTACCCCCCCGCTCCCCCCCAGGCCACCACCAGCTGCTGCCCGTGCGCCCCCAAGTCGACCAGCCGCTCCCCGTCCCCGCCAGCCCGCGACACCACCGTCCCCACCGGCAGCTCCAGCACCAGCGGCGCGCCCGCCTTCCCCCGCTGGTTCCCGGGCGCCCCCGCCCCTCCCGCCTCAGCCCGGAACTGCCGCTGCCGCCGGTACCGCCGCAGCGTGTTCAACTGCCCGTCCGCCACCACGATCACGTCGCCCCCGCGCCCCCCGCGACCCCCGTCCGGCCCGCCCCGCGGCACGAACTTCTCCCGCCGGAACGACACCGCCCCGCGACCCCCGTCGCCCGCGATCGCCTCGATCTCAATCGTGTCGATCATGCCCCCAGTCTACGAAAGCCCCCCAATCCAAGCCCTCCAAGCACCGCACGGGACATCTGCGACGGCCATGGGGATGATTCCAAAACCCCTTGATCTGTCGCTGCCGCTGTTGTGCCTGTGGACACCGTGCAGACCTCGCGCAACTGCCCGGAATCCCGCCGAAAGCCCGCGATCCCCGCGTGGACAAAGCTTGGAATCAACTGGGAACCGGCGTGGAACCGCGTGGACGGACGCCTAGCCCTGCAACCCCAGCCGCGCCCGCACCTCGGCCGCCATCCGCGGCACCTCCTGGTCGAGCCCTTCGAGCTCCGAAGGCTCCGCGGCCAGGATCTCCGTCACCCGCTCCCACCCATGCAGCACCGTCGTGTGATCCCGCCCCCCGAAATGCGCCCCGATCTCCTTGTACGACAGCCCCAAGTGCTCCCGGATCAGGTACATCGCGATGTGCCGCGCCCGCGCCGCCCGCTGGTCCTTCCGCTTCGCCGTGAACGCCTCGATCGGCACCTGCGTCACCGCCGACGCCGCCTCGATGATCTGCCTCGCCTCCGGAGGCTTCCGCTCCGCCTGCTCGAACTGCAAATTCTCCAGCGCCCGCGAGGTCAGCTCGGCCGTGATCGGCTCCTTCTCGATCTCCGAGAACAGCCGCACCCGCGACAGCGCGCTCTCCAGCTCCCGCACGTTGTGCGGCGCCCGCTCCGCCATCAACCGCAGCACCGGTTCCTCCAAGCTGAGCCCGTACTGCCGGCCCTTCTCCGCCAGAATCGCCTCCCGCAACTCCAGATCCGGCTTCTCGATCTCCACCACCAAGCCCCACTGGAACCGCGTCACCAGCCGCTCACGCAGCCCCGACATCCGCGCCGGCGGCATGTCGCTCGTCAGCACGA
The DNA here is from genome assembly GCA_965205165.1 of Dehalococcoidia bacterium. Taxonomy (GTDB): domain Bacteria; phylum Chloroflexota; class Dehalococcoidia; order Bin125; family Bin125; genus CBDESM01. The sequence continues at coordinate 1,561,541 of OZ242037.1, read as the reverse complement.
TCTGCCGATTCCCGTCATGCAGCGCGTTGAACACGTTGAAAAATTCCTGCTGCGTCCCCTCCGCGTTCGCGATCGTGTGGATGTCGTCCACCAGCAGCACGTCCGCGTTCTCGTAGCGCTCCTGGAACCGCGCCCGCCGATCCCCGCCTCCCTTGATCGCCGCCACGAACTCCCGCACGTACGCCTCCGCCGAAATGCAGATCGTGTGCAGCCGCTGCGACGTCACGTGCGCGATCCCGTGCAGCAGGTGCGTCTTCCCCAGCCCCGACTCCGCGTAGAGGAACAGCGGGTTGTGCGCCTGCCCGGGCGCTTCCGCCACCGCCGCCGCCGCCGCGTGCGCGATCCGGTTCGAGTTCCCCACCACGAAGCCGTCCAGCGTGTACGAATCCTTCAGCACCGGCCGCGTCCGCGGCGTGGCCCGCGGAGCCTCCTCCACCGCCTTCTCCGCCGCCTCGGCCGGCGAATCGATCGCCGCCTCCGGCTCGCTCCCCGCCGGCGGCGGTTCGGTCCGGTCCGATGCCGTCAGCACCGCGAACTCGATCTCGACCGACCGCCCAGCTGCCTCCGCCACCGCCGCCTTCACCGCCGGGAAGTAGTTCATCAGCAGCGTCTCCCGCTGAAACGCGTTCTCCACCCCGATCCGCAGCGTCCCGCCCCGGTACTCGATCGCCCGCGTGTTCCCGAACCACGCCCTGAACGTGTCCGCCGGCAGCGTGTCCTGCAGCTGATCCAGCGCCCGCCGCCACATCTCGACGTGGCTGATCGCGATCGCCTGCTTGCCACCGGGATCCTGTTTTCGCGGTTGCGCGCCCATCCGCCGCTCCCTCTGCATGCGCCGTCCTGCGCCCGGACGACTCGGTTTGCCGGTGGATGCGGACGGGGAGCGGCGGCCTCAAACTCAGCAGCGCTCCCTGGCGCGACGGGCAACATAGCACGCCCCCTCAGGCCGGCAATCGCGCCCCCCGATTCCATCTGGACGCCCCCGAGATTTCCACGCCACGCACCAAAATCCACCGCCCTCGTTATGACTCCGCCCCCGCCCCGTCCCCGCGTTCTCCCCCTATCCTGACCTCCGATCGGCCCGCCGACCGCCGCCGCAAAGCCGGAACCATGCTCCTCGCCACCGACATCGGCAACACCACCCTCCAAATCGGCGTCTTCACCGACCGCAAACTCGGCCCCACCTGGCGCCTCGCCACCGACCACAACCGCCTCGCCGACGAATACGGCATCCTCGTCGCCTCCCTCCTCCGCTCCGAAGGCATCGACATCGCCAAGATCGACGGCGCAATCATCTCCAGCGTCGTCCCCGCCCTCGCCCCCGTCTTCCAGGAAGTCATGCGCCGCTTCCTCAAAGTCGAGCCCATCCTCGTCTCCGATCACATGCTCAAGCCCCTCAAAATCGGCATCGAGCACGCCGACGAACTCGGCGCCGACCGCATCGCCGACGCCGTCGGCGCGATCACCCGCCACGACCCGCCACCGCTGATCATCGTCGACTTCGGCACCGCCACCGTCTTCGACGCCATCAACGAGGACGGCGTCTACGTCGGCGGCGCAATCGCCCCGGGCATCGGCATCTCCACCGAAGCCCTCTTCGAGCGCGCCTCCCGCCTCGCCAGCATCGAACTCGTCCGCCCCCCTTCCGCCATCGGCCGCCGCACCGAAACCGCCCTCCAGTCCGGCATCCTCTACGGCTACGTCGGCCTCGTCGAGGGCATCATCGCCCGCTTCCGCGAAGAACTCGGCCCCGCCCGCGTCATCGCCACCGGCGGCTGGGCGCGCCGCATCGCCGCCGAAACCGACGTCCTCGACGAAGTCGACTCCGACCTCATCCTCCACGGCCTCCGCGAGCTCTACTTCCTCAACGCCGAGGGCACCCCGTGAGCGCCCCCCCAACCCCCCGCCCCCTCCACGGCCGACGCGTCGCCCTCGGCGTCAGCGGCTCCATCTCCGCCTACAAGGCCGTCGAAACCGCCCGCCGCCTCGAAGACGCCGGCGCGGTCGTCGACGTCGCCCTCACCCCTGCCGCCGCCCGCTTCATCCCGCCCCTCACCTTCCGCAGCCTCGTCCGCGGCGAGGTCGCCGCCGACCTCTGGGACCCCGCCGCACCCGCCGAGCAGCACGTCGCCATGGGCCGGCGCGCCGACGCCATGCTCATCGCCCCCGCCAGCGCCACCACCATCGCCAAACTCGCACAGGGCATCGGCGACAACCCCGTCGCCCTCACCGCCCTCGCCACCGCCGCCCCCCTCGTCGTCGCCCCCGCCATGGACCACGTCATGTACATGCAGCCCGCCGTCCAGGCCAACCTCGAACTGCTCAAGGCCCGCGCCGTCCGCATCGCCGGCCCCGCCGAGGGCCGCCTCGCCAGCGGCGCGCGCGGCCTCGGCCGCCTGCTCGAACCCGCCGACCTCGCCGCCGCCGTCCGCGTCGCCATCGGCCGCCACTCCGGCGACCTCCGCGGACGCCACGTCATCGTCAGCGCCGGCGGCACCCGCGAAGCCCTCGACCCCGTCCGCTTCCTCGGCAACCGCTCCAGCGGCAAAATGGGCTTCGCCCTCGCCGAAGCCGCACGCGACCGCGGCGCAGCCGTCACCCTCGTCACCACCCAGCCCCCGCCCCCGGGCCTCTCCGGCCTCATCGTCCGCCCCGTCGAAACCGCCGTCCAAATGCAGCAAGCCATCCAAAAGGCCGCCCCGGGCGCCCACGCCCTCATCATGGCCGCCGCCGTCGCCGACTTCCGCCCCGCCGAAACCGCCGAATCCAAACTCAAGAAGCAGTCCGGCTCCGCCCCACCGTCCATCGAACTCGTCGAAAACCCCGACGTCATCGCCAGCATCGAAGGCCCACTGCTCAAAATCGGCTTCGCCGCCGAAACCGACGACCTGATCCAAAACGCCGCCAAGAAGATCGCCGCCAAGGGCCTCGCCTTCATCGCCGCCAACGACGTCTCCCAGCAGGACGCCGGCTTCGCCGTCGACACCAACCGCATCGTCCTCATCTCCCCCGACGGCGCAATCGACCGCCTCCCCCTCCTCCACAAGTACGACGCCGCCATGCGCATCCTCGACCGCGTCGCCAAACTGCTCTGAGCTCCCCTACTCGTACGACTCCTTGCGCGCCAGCACGCACGCCCGCGGCCCGGGCGGCCACAGGAACGGCGGCAGCGGCGCAGTCTGAATCCACGCGAACCCCGCGCCGTGCGCCGCGCGCCCCAGCTCCGCGAACGTCCGCAGCCGCGCCCCCCGCCCCAGCAGCAGCCCCCACCCCCGGTTCACCCACCGCGCACGCGACGGCGCGATCTCCCACAGCACCACCACCCCGTCGTGCCCAAGCACACGCCAAAACTCCCCCATCGCCCGCTCCAGCCCCCGATCGCTCCAGTGCCGCGCCCGATGCGGTACCACGACCACGCTGAACGCCCCGTCCGACACCGGAATCCGCCCCGCCTCCCCCGCCACCAGATCAACGCCCCAGCCGTCTCCTTCCCCCGCCTCCTCCACCAGCGCGACCCCGAACTCGGGCGCGATCACCGCCGCCATCGCCTCCGCGTCCGGCCCGATCACCAGTACCCGCTCGTCCTCGCCGATCGGCAGCAGCCGCCCCAGCTGCGGCGCTGCCGTGTCCTCCAGCGCCAGCCGCGGCGCCGCCCGCCACCACCTCCGCCAAGCCCCCCGCAGCCCCCTCACACGTCCAGCGTCGCCATGTCCGCATGCAGCTCGATGAACCGCCGCCGCAGCGCCGGATCATCCCCCATCAACTGCACGAACAAGTTGTCCGCCTGCACCTCGTCCGCCTCCGGCACCTGCACCAGGAACATCAGCCGACGCTCCGGATCCATCGTCGTCTCCCACAACTGCTCCGCGTTCATCTCCCCCAGCCCCTTGTACCGCTGCACGCTCACCTTCTTCTTCCCGTCCCGATTGTGCCGAGCGTGGTACCGCTCCAGCTCCTCCGCGCTGTACAGCCACTCCGCGTTCGTCCGACCCGTCTGCGCCCGGAACAGCGGCGGCTGCGCGATGTACAGGTGCCCCCCATCGATCAACTGCTTCATGTGCCGGAAGAAGAACGTCAGCAGCAGCGTCCGGATGTGCGCCCCGTCCGTATCCGCGTCCGTCATGATCACCACTTTGTGGTACCGCAGCTTCGACAGATCGAAATCCTCCCCGATCCCCGTCCCCAAAGCCGTGATCAGCGTCCGGAACGCCTCGTGACCCAGCAGCTTGTCCAGCCGCGCCCGCTCCACGTTCAGCACCTTCCCGCGCAGCGGCAAAATCGCCTGCGTCCGCCGGTCACGCCCCTGCTTCGCCGACCCGCCCGCCGAATCCCCCTCCACGATGAACAACTCCGACAGCTCCGGATCCTTCTCCGAGCAGTCCGCCAGCTTCCCGGGCAGCGCCGCCCCGTCCAGCGCCCCCTTGCGCTGCACCATCGCCCGCGCCTTCCGCGCCGCATCCCGCGCACGCGCCGTCGTCAGGCACTTCTCCACGATCCGCCGACCCTCCCGCACCTTCCCCTCCAAATACTCCCCCAACGCCTCCGACACCGCCGACTCCACGATCCCCTTGATCTCCGGATTCCCCAGCTTCGTCTTCGTCTGACCCTCGAACTGCGGCTCCCCCAGCTTCACGCTGATCACCGCCGTCAAGCCCTCCCGCGTGTCCTCCCCCGTGATGTTCGGATCCCCGTCCTTCAGCAGCTTCTGCTTCCGCGCGAACTCGTTGATCGCCCGCGTCAGCGCCGCCCGGAACCCCGTCAAATGCGAACCCCCCTCATGCGTGTGAATCGTGTTCGCGAACGACGACACATGCTCCGAAAACTCCCCCGTGTACAGCAGCCCCACCTCCACCGCCGCCCCCGACACCGTCCGATCCAAATGGAACGGCAGATCCATCAGCACTTCCTTGTCCCGCGTCAGGAAGCGCACGAACGACTGGATCCCCCCCTCGAAGAAGAAATTCAGCTCCGCCCCGTCCCCGCCCCCCCCGCGGCGATCGCGGATGCAGATCCACAGCCCCTTGTTCAGGTACGCGATCTCCCGGAACCGCTGCGCCAGCGTCTCGAAGCTGTACTCCGTCGTCTCGAAAATCTCCCGGTCCGCCCGCCACCGCACCAGCGTCCCCGACGCCGGCCCCCCCGCATCCCCCGCCAGCCGCTCCGTGCTCATCTCGCTCGACGCCGCACCCCGCGCGTACCCCTGCCGGTGAACCTTCCCCTCCCGCCGCACCTCCACCTCCAGCGATTCCGACAGCGCGTTCACCACCGACGCCCCAACCCCGTGCAGCCCGCCCGACACCTTGTACCCGCCGCCGCCGAACTTCCCCCCCGCGTGCAGCACCGTCAGCACCGTCTCCAGCGCCGACTTCCCCGTCTTCCCATGCCGATCGACCGGAATCCCCCGCCCGTCGTCCTGCACCGACACCCACCCATCCGGCTCCAGCGCCACGTCGATCCGCGTCGCGAACCCCGCCATCGCCTCGTCCACCGAGTTGTCCACGATCTCGTACACCAAATGGTGCAGCCCCGACACACCCGTCGACCCGATGTACATCCCCGGACGCCGCCGAACCGCCTCGATCCCCTCGAGCACCTCGATCTCGTCCGCCGAATACCGCTGCGGATCCTCGCCACTGGCCATGCGCGCACCCCTAGTCCAACATAAAGCAGAATAGCACGAACCCCCGAAATTCCCGCCAAACCCCCGCTCAGCCCCCGCCCCGCAATCGCCCGTTAACCTCACCACCGAAGGACCGCCCACCAAATGACCAACTGGCGCCAACGCCTCAACCTCTCCCGACCCTCCCAGGCACGCGAAGAAGCACTCCGCGACCTCCCCGACCGCATCGACGACCTCGCCCCCGTCGCCGTCGTCCGCAACGGCATCCGCGACACCTCCGGCCGCGTCTGGGCCCAAGTCAAGTCCGAACTCGTCTTCCGCCAAGAGTTCGCCCCCGCACTCGACGGACTCGACGGCTTCTCCCACGTCTTCGTCATCGGCTGGATGGGCGCAGTCCAAGACGAAGGCCGCGCACTCCTCCGCATCCACCCCAGCGGCGACGACCGCACACCCGAACTCGGCGTCTTCGCCACCCGCACCGCCCACCGCCCCAACCCCATCAGCATCTCCATCGCTCCCCTCGAATCCGTCAAGGGCAACATCGCCAAAGTCATCGGCCTCGACCTCGCCGACGGCACCCCCATCCTCGACGTCAAGCCCTACGTCTCCTTCTACGACTCCTTCGACGCCACCATCCCCAAATGGGCCGAATGACCATGCCCCGCATCCGCTCCAACCTCGTCGCCGTCTACCCCGTCCGCCCCGTCCAAGACGACTTCGGCGACTACTCCCGCATCGAATTCCTCCTCCTCCAGCGACCCGACCACCACCCCTTCCCCCGCGACTGGCAGCCCGTCGGCGGCCACATCCGCGAAAAACAAGGCGAAACCGCCGCACGCGCCGCCATCCGCGAACTCGCCGAGGAAACCGCCCTCCCCATCGACCGCTGGTTCGCCCTCGGCCGCATCGAACAGTTCCACTCCCCCAAAAACGACGGCATCTACCTCGTCCCCGTCTTCGCCGCCCTCGCGCCCCCCGACGCCGAACCCCGCATCTCCGACGAGCACCAAGCCTGGCGCTGGGACACCCCCCACGCCGCCTCACTCCGCGTCGCCTGGCCCAACGCCCGCGAATCCATCCGCCTCATCGCCGACGCCTTGGCCGACGCCTCCCGCCCCGCCCGCGCACTGCAAGAGTTCCGCCCCGAGGAGCTGCCCTGATGCCCGAACTCGCCCTCATCGGCTTCGAACGCTCCGGCAAAACCACCCTCTTCAACGCACTCACGGGCGCCGCCCGCCCGACCGGCTACGCCGCACACTCCGACCCCCACGCCGGCGTCGTCGAAGCCGCCGACTCCCGCCTCGACCAACTCTCCGCCCTCTACAAGCCCAAAAAACACACACCCGCCGCCCTCGACCTCCTCGACTTCCCCGGCGCAGGCTTCGCCGGCTCCCTCGCCGGCGGCCAAGCACCCCCCATGACCCTCCTGGACGCACTGAGCAAAGCCGACGCCCTCATCCACGTCGTCCGAGCCTTCGACGACGACTCAGTCCCCCACCCCGCCCAATCCGTCGACCCCGCGCGCGACATCGAATCCATGCAGCTCGAACTCACCTTCGCCGACCTCGCACTCATCGAAAAACGCCTCCAGCGCATCGCCGAGGAAACCAAATCCGTCAAGCCCGCCGACCGCGTCGCCGCCGACCGCGAAGCAGACCTCCTCCGCCGCCTCCAATCCCACATCTCCGACGGCGGCAACGTCCTCGACGCCCCCATCTCCGACGAAGAACGCAAGTCCCTCCGCCACTACCGCTTCCTCACCGAACGCCCCCTCCTCACCCTCCTCAACCTCGCCGAAAACCAAGCCGCCGCCGCCGACTCCCAACTCGCCAACCTCGCCCCCGCCGCACCCGCCGCCGCCCTCTGCGCCAAACTCGAAGAAGAACTCGCCAGCTTCGACCCCCGAGACGCCGCCGCCTACCGCTCCGACCTCGGCATCGCCGACGGCGCAGTCGAAACCGCCCTCAAGCAATCCTTCGCTCTCCTCGGCCTCCGCACCTTCTTCACCGTCGGCGACGACGAATGCCGCGCCTGGACCATCGAAGGCGGCGCTTCCGCACAACGCGCCGCCGGTCGCATCCACAGCGACCTCGAACGAGGCTTCATCCGCGCCGAAGTCGTCCCCTGGAACCACCTCCTCGACTGCGGCTCCGAAGCCGAAGCCAAAAAACGCGCCCTCCTCCGCACCGAAGGCAAGGACTACGAAGTCCAAGACGGCGACGTCCTCCACATCCTCTTCAACGTCTGATCATGTCCGACCACCGGCAACGCGATAAATTGCCGCCCATGCCGACCAAGCCGACCGCCGCCCCCGCCCAAATCGCCCAAGCCCTCCTCCGCGCCGCGCGCGACGGCCCCGCACTCGCCTCCTGCACCGTCCTCTCCGCCCCCGACTCCGAGCCAGCCTCCCCGGCCGACCGCATGCTCGTCCCCGCCCAAGGCCCCCCCATCGGCAACATCGGCGGCGGCCCCTTCCAAGACGCCGTCATCCAACACGCACGCTCCGCAATCCCCAAGCACCTCGTCGCCTCCCTCGCCTTCACCCCCGCCGGCGAACTCGTCGAAGGCCGCCGCGCCATCGAAGCCGCCTCCCGAATCATCGAAATCCTCGTTGAAGTCGTCGAACCCCCCGCCCGACTCCTCGTCGTCGGCGGCGGACACGTCGGACGCTCCATCGTCGAATTCGGCGCGCTCCTCGGCATGTCCACCGCCGTCCTCGACGACCGCGAGGACTACGCCTCCCCCGACCGCTTCCCCTTCGCCGACCAAGTCATCTGCGGCGACTTCGCCGAAGAACTCCAGCGCTTCCCCATCAACGCCAACACCTTCATCGTCCTCGTCTCCCGCGGACACGTCGTCGACGAACTCAGCCTCCGACAAGTCGCCGAACGCGGCGCAGCCTACGTCGGCATGATCGGCAGCAAGCGCCGCACCCGCACCGTCCTCGAACACCTCCAACAAGAAGGCATCGACCCAAGCGCACTCGCCAACGTCTTCACCCCCATCGGCCTCGACATCGGCGCGGAAACCCCCGAAGAGATCGCCCTCTCCGTCCTCGCCGAAATCGTCCTCGTCCGCCGCGGCGGCAGCGCACTCCCAATGTCCCCCCGCGGCCGACAACTCGCCGACCGCTAGAATCACCCCAACGGAGCCCGACATGCCCAACGACGACGTCTTCGAAGCCATGGCCGGCGCATTCGACGCCGAACAACAGGTGGTCCTCGCCACCGTCGCCCAAACCCGCGGCAGCACCCCACGCAAAACCGGCGCAAAAATGCTCGTCCGCCAAGACGGCACCTTCGTCGGCACCATCGGCGGCGGCTGCGGCGAAGCCGAAGTCTGGCAGGAAGCCATGGAAGCCCTCGACGACGGCCGACCACGCATCGTCACCGTCGACCTCACCGAACCCACCGACGGCGAAGACAAAATCTGCGGCGGCATCATGCGCGTCTTCGTCGAACGCCTCGAGCCCGAGCTCGAACCCGAACATTCCGCTCCCGAATCGCCCCCCGGCACATAACCGCCCGCCCCTTCCCCCGCCTGCTGGTACAATCCACACGGCTGCCCCACCGGAGCCCCCGCACAAGGGGGATCGACCGAGGCGCGCATCGGATCGCCGCGCGCGCTATGCCCGGCAGCCGCGGGAGATCGTCATGGGCATCGGACCCTGGGAGATCGCGGGCATCGTCGTCATCGTCCTCGTCATCTTCGGCGCAGGCAGACTCGCCGGCGTCGGCAAGGCGCTCGGTCAAGGCGTCCGCGAGTTCCGCGAGGAAGCGCGCAACCCCTCCGGCGAAGACGAGCAAGAACTCGATGACGAGAACGAAGCAGCCGACGACGAAACCGTCGCCAGCTCCGGCTCCGCCGCGGGATCGGAGGCCGGCCGCAAGGCCGACGGGCAGGACGGCGCCTGACCAGCCCCCAAACCCGCATCCGCGCTCTCTGCTTCGACCTCTGGGGCACCCTCATCCGCGACGCCCCAGGCGGCGGCCAACGCCGCGTCGCCCGACGCGAACGCATCCTCGCCCAAGCCTTCCAAGCCGCCGGCGCTGGTGAAGAAGCCATTGCCGCAGCCCCCGCCGCCGTCCGCGACGCCATCGACGCACTCGTCCTAGCCCACCAGCGCAACATCGACCTCTCCGGCCAAGACCGCTTCGACGCCGTCTTCCAAGGCATGCAGCGCCGCTGCCCCGCCGCCCGCCCGTCCGATCAAACCATCGCCGCCGTCCGCCGCGCCGTCTTCGACTCCCCGCTCTGGGAACCCCCAGACATCATCGACGGCATCCCCCAAGCCCTCCAATCACTCTCCCGCCGCGGCTTCCGCATGGCCGTCGTCTGCAACACCGGCCTCGCACCAGGCCCCGTCCTCGAACGCATGCTGCACGCCCGCAACCTCGGCCCCCACTTCCAAGCCTTCGCCTGGTCCGACGTAGTCCGCTCCTGGAAACCCGGCCCCGAAATCTTCCAAGCCGCCCTAGACCAACTCGCCATCCCCCCCGAAGAATCCGCCTTCATCGGCGACACCCCCGAAGCCGACATCATCGGCGCACGCAACCTCGGCTTCGCCCTGACCATCCAAGTCGGCCAAAAACACGTCCCCGGCGTCGAACCCCACCTCTCCCTCCCCAGCGTCGCCCACCTCCCCGCCGCCCTAGAACCCCATCTGTAAACCACGACACGCCCCGCCTTCCTCTGTTCCGCCTACCATCGCACGCATGTGCAAAGACAGCCAGCCCACACAGCCCGGCGACCTCCAATTCACCTACGCCGACCCCAACGACCTCATCGTGCCCCAAGAACACCCCAGAACCGACCACGACGACAACCCGCCCACCACCTTCGACCACCCCGAACACCAGCTCATCCACTCCGTCAAGCAGTTCGGCCTCCTCCAACCCATCCTCGCCCGCAAAACCCAAGACGGCCTCGAAATCATCTCTGGCCGACGCCGCAAAACCGCCGCCATCGCCGCCAACCTCACCCGCGTCCCGGTCGTGATCACCACCGCCGAAACCGCCGACCCCGCCACCCTCAACCTCGCCGAAAACATCGCCCGCAAACCCCTCAACCCCATCGACCAAGCCAACGCCCTCTCCCGCATCGGCAAAGACCACTCCGCCCGAAAACTCTCCATCGACCCCGAACTCGTCGCACGCTCCCTCAACCTCCTCCAACTCGACCCCTACATCCAAGACCTCGTCGCCACCGGCCAACTCTCCGAAGCCGCCGCCAACGAACTCCACCGCGCCGAACCCCAACACCGCCGCGAACTCGCCGACCGCGCCGTCGACAAAAACCTCGACCCCAAGGACATCTTCCGCCAAGCCCCCTACTACGCCAACAAAGTCAAAGCCGAACGCCAAGAACTCAAAATCCACGCCCAGTCCCTAATCGACACCATCAACGACATCCTCAAAACCAAGCGCGCCCGCCTGCTCATGTCCCCCGCCGCCCCCAGCGGCAACATCTTCATCAGCCTCCGAACCCCCGAAGAAACCCTCTGCTTCGCCCGCCGCCTCTCCGGCGAAACCGTCCCCGACCCGCCGGCCAGAGCCCCCAAACTCCCCCGCCGCCGCCACGCCCAAGACCCCTACACAAAACCCAAGTGGACCGCCACCTACCACGACCGCAAGCCCCAAAACCTCTACCACCCCCCCGACTTCCAAACCCTCTACCTCCCCGACCACTCCCCCCGCTACGGACTCGAGGCCGCCATCGCCCTCAACACCAGAATCTTCAACCCCTACCCCTCCGACCAGCCCAACGAGCCGGTCGCCATCCACCACCTCGACCCCCGCCAACGCCTCCCGCCCCTCCTCGAGATCAACACCCCCGCTCCCCCAATCTGATCGGCCCCCGATCACCACTCGATCGCGCCCCGATCACCCCCCGAACCCTCCCCTTCGCCCCCCGTCATATGATGGTGGCATGAAACTCGGCATGCTCGGCGGCGGCTTCCGCATCGGCCGCATCTTCGGCATCCCCGTCATCCTCGACCTCTCCTTCTTCCTCATCTTCTTCCTCGCCGTCTGGTGGCTCTCCGAACTCCTCGACATCGCCGACGACCTCCAGCGCTGGGGCTTCGCCTTCTTCGGCGGCTTCGTCCTCTTCGGCTCCATCCTCATCCACGAACTCGCCCACAGCCTCATGGCCCGCAAACTTGGCCTCCAAGTCGCCTCCATCACCCTCGTCTTCTTCGGCGGCTACTCCATGATCAAGGACGACCCCGCCAAACCCGGCCACGAATTCGCCATCTCCGTCGTCGGCCCCCTCGCCAACCTCCTCATCGGCGCAATCCTCGCCATCCTCGGCCTCCTCGTCTTCGGCAACGAAACCCCCATCGGCCGCCTCCTCTACCTGCTCGGCGCAATGAACCTCATCGTCGGCATCTTCAACCTCCTCCCCGGCTTCCCGCTCGACGGCGGCCACATCTTCCGCTCCCTCATCTGGAAACTCACCGGCTCCCCCTACCGCGCCACCCGCGCCGCCGCCGCCCTCGGCCAAATCTTCGCCGCCTTCCTCTTCGCGGTCGGCGCGCTCGGACTCCTCGGCGTCATCCAGAGCGACATCGTCCGCGGCACCGCCGGACTCTGGCCCCTCGTCGTCGGCTTCCTCCTCTGGACCCAGGCCCGCCACGCCGCACGCAGCGCCGAACTCCAGCACGACCTCCACGAGCGCCGCGTCGGCGAACTCATGCTCCAGCCCACCATCGGACGCACCGTCGACGCCGACTTCCTCGTCATCCAAGCCGCCCCCCGCCGCGCCCGCCTCGACCACCGCGAAGCCTTCTTCGTCCGCGACCGCGACCGCGACACCGTCATCGGCATCCTCCCAGCCTCCGCCATCCTCCTCCTCGACGACTCCCGCTACAACGCCTCCCGCGTCCGCGACGTCATGATCCCCGCGCACTCCCTCACCCCCATCGACCCCGACGCACGCGCCGACGAAGCACTCAAGCGCCTCCAAGCCGACGACGCCCCCCGCCTCCTCCCCGTCGTCTCCGACGGCCGCCTGCTCGGCCTCGTCGGCGTCGACCAAATCATCGCCGCCCTCCGCGAACCCCAGCCCGCCCCCCCCGCCCCGTGAGTCTCCGCGCAGTGAGCTCCCGCATGGTGAACCCCCGCGCCGTGAACCCCCGCACCGCCGCCGCCGTCATCGCCGGCAAGGCCGCCCGCCGAGCCATGCGCGCCTCCGGCTCCGGCGGCACCGCCCTCCCCGGACTCCTCGCCCAGCGCATCGACCCCGCCGCCGCCCCCAACCTCGCGCGCAACCTCCAACGCGTCATCCTCGTCACCGGCACCAACGGCAAAACCACCACCAGCTCCATGCTCGCCCGCATCCTCCGACAAGACCGCCGGCAAGTCCTCCACAACCACTCCGGCTCCAACCTCCTCCGCGGCGTCCTCGCCTCCCTGATCGACTCCGCCGCGCCCCACGGTTCCCTCCCCCCCGGCCGCACCGCCGTCTTCGAAACCGACGAAGCCGCCCTCCCAGCCATCGCCCGCGCCGTCATCTCCCCCGACGCACCCGAACCCCCCGTCCTCCTCTTCACCAACCTCATGCGCGACCAACTCGACCGCTACGGCGAAATCGAAGCCGTCGCCCAGCGCTGGCGCGCCGCCCTCGAAACCCTCCCCCCCGAAACCTCCGTCATCATCAACGCCGACGACCCCCTGCTCGACCCCCTCGCCCGCTCCGCCCCCGGCCCCGTCCTCCGCTTCGGCATCGACGACGCACCCTCCGACGCACCCGACGCCGAACCCCTCGACGCCGTCTGGGACCCCGACAGCGGCCAGGACTTCCGCTACGACCGCCGCTTCTTCGCGCACCTCGGCCACTGGCGCACCGACGCCGGCGCAGCCCGCTCCGCCCCCGCCGTCTCCGCCTCCGCCATCTCCGAACACCCCGACCGCATCAACTTCACCCTCAACCTCGGCCAATCCCCCCAGCCCGTCGAACTCCCCGCACAAGGCCTCTACAGCGTCTGCAACGCCCTCGCCGCCGCCGCCGCCGCCCACGCCCTCACCATCCCCGCCGACGCCATCGCCCGCTCCCTCCAGCGCCACCAACCCGTCTTCGGCCGCCAAGAACGCATCCAAGCCGGCGACCGCAACATCCGCATCCTGCTCGGCAAGAACCCCGCCGGCATGAACCAGGCCCTCCGCACCCTCCAGCTCCCCGCCGACCGCCACCACCTCCTCGTCCTCCTCAACGACGGCGCAGCCGACGGCGAAGACGTCTCCTGGATCTGGGACACCGATTGGGAATCCCAGGCCCCCCACGTCGAATCCCTCGCCATCGGCGGCCGCCGCGCCGCCGACCTCGCCCTCCGCCTCGAGTACGCCGGCTTCCCGCCACCCGCGCTCCCAATCCACCGCGACCCCGCCGACGCCCTCCGCTGCGCCCTCCGCTCCATCCCCCCCCGCGCCGAACTCGTCGTCCTCCCCACCTACACCGCGCTCCTCGCCATCCGCTCCCTCCTCGCCGCCGACGCCTCCGCCCCCGCCTGGTGGCAACCCGACGGAGCACCCGCATGACCCGCTCCCTCCGCGTCTCCGTCCTCTACTCCGATCTCCTCAACATCTACGGCGACCGCGGCAACGCCATGGCCGTCCAGCACCGCTGCGCCCAACGCGGCATCCAAGTCGACCTCGAACACGTCCGCATCGGCGGCGATTGGGACCCCGCCGAAACCGACATCCTGCTCGTCGGCGGCGGACAAGACCGCGAGCAGCGCCGCATCGAAGCCGACCTCGCCTCCCGCGCCCAGCAACTCCGCCGCTACCGCGACGACGGCAAAGTCGCCCTAGCCGTCTGCGGCGGCTACCAGCTCTTCGGCCGCCACTACCGCGGCATCGACGGCCGCATCATCGAAGGCGCAGCCGTCTTCGACCTCGTCTCCCTCCACCCAGGCCCCGCCACCGCCCGCTGCGTCGGCAACGTCGCCGCTCTCTGGGAAGGCGGCACCCTCGTCGGCTTCGAAAACCACGGCGGCCGCACCTACCTCGCCGCCGCCCAGCCCCCCCTCGCCGACGTCGCCGCCGGCTTCGGCAACAACGGCGGCGACGGCTCCGAAGGCGCGCGCTCCCGAAACTGCTTCGGCACCTACCTCCACGGCGCGCTCCTCCCCAAGAACCCCCGCTTCTGCGACCGCCTCATCTCCCTCGCCCTCGAACGACGCTGCGGCGACGGTACCCTCGAACCCATCGACGACGCCCGCGCCCGCCGCGCCCACGCCGAAGCGCTCCACACCGCCCTGCACGGCAACGGCGAAGCGCGCCTCGGCCCCCGCCCCCGAGGAGGATGACCAAAATGCCCGCAACCCTCACCCGCACCGCCCCCGACATCTCCTGCCAGCACTGCGCCGACGCCATCACCTCCCGCCTCGCCACCATCCCAGGCATCGCCCAAGTCGCCGTCGACATCGACGCCAAGCGAGTCACCGTCGACTACGACCCCGACCAAGCCGCCCCAGCCCAAATCGACGACGCCCTCCAAGACGAGGGCTACCCGCCCTCCCGCGCCTAGCGCCCCCCGCCCCGCGATCGGCCCCCGCGAACCCCCCGCGCCCATGCAACGCGACGCGCACGACCAGCCCGATCCGCCCCCCGCCCGCCCGCGCCCCCCCGGCGCCGCCCAGCCCCCTCCCCGCCGCGGCCCCCCGAGCCCGCCCAGGCGCACCGGCCTCGCCGCTCTCCCCGATCTGCCCCCCCAGCGCAAATCCGGCCTCCGCCGCATCCTCCCCGGACCGCTCTGGCTCTACGCCGCCATCGCCTCCGCCGCCATCGCGGCCGCCGTAGCCGTAGCCCTCATCCAAACCCGCTCCAACGACGCCCCCGCCCCCGAACCCGCTGCTGCAGCCCCTTCCCCTCAGCAACCCTCCCCCGCCGCCCCCGCCCCCGCCTCCGCCGACGATCCCCAACCCGCGCAGCCCGCGCAACCGCAACCGGCAACCCCCGCAGCTTCCGACCCCGAAGACGCCCGGCAACCCGCGCCCCCCCAAGCCGAACCCGCCGAGACCACCGCCCCCGCCCAAGCCGCCCCCGCTCCCGACCTCACCGGCTTCACCGTCCCCCTCGCCGGCCAATGGCGCGCCCAAGGCGACTGCTCCCAACCCGGTGCCCTGCTCACCGCCTACCCCGGCCACCTCCCGGGTGCCGACCGCGACTACCGCTTCGGCATCCACGAAGGCCTCGACTTCTACGAATGGGCCGCCTGCATCCCGATCAACGCCGCCACCCAAGTCCTCGCCGCCAAAGCCGGCTCCGTCATCCGCGCCGACCGCGAGTACGTCGAAGTCACCCCCGCCGAATGGGCCGCCTTCGACCAAGCCGGCTGGCGCGGCGAACCCATCCTCGACCGCCTCCGCGGCCGCCAAGTCTGGATCGACCACGGCGCCGGCGTCGTCACCCGCTACGCCCACCTCGGCGCAATCCACCCCGACATCGCCGAAGGCGTCCAAGTCTCCGCCGGACAAGTCATCGGACTCGTCGGCGAATCCGGCCAAGCCGTCGTCTGGGAAGCACCCGGCACCGACCTCCACCTCCACTTCGAAATCCGCATCAACGACCAGTACCTCGGCCAAGGCCTCCCCCCCGCCCAAGCCCGCCTCCTCTACCTCAACGCCTTCGGCATCTCACCCTGATCTCCCTATGGCGGCCCCATCGCGCCGCCATCCCGCTACCCTTGCCACCGCGCCGGCACCCGCGCGCGCCATCCGACCGAAAGGACCGGCGATGGAACTCCAGCAAGTCATCTACCAGCCGGGCCCCGTCGCCCGCGTGATCATGAACCGCCCCGAATACCGCAACGCCCAATCCCGCATCCTGCTCGAAGAGATCGACATCGCCATGCAGGCCGCGGCCGACGACCCAGACGTCCTCGTCGTCATCCTCTCCGGCAACGGCCCCGACTTCTCCGCCGGCCACGACCTCGGCTCCCCTCCCGAACTCGCCGACCGCGAACAGCGCGGCTGGGCCGAAGACTTCGTCGGCGTCTACGACCGCCAGCGCGACACCCGCATCCACAACACCATGCGCTGGCGCAACCTCCCCAAGCCCACCATCGCCATGGTCCACGGACGCTGCATCTTCGGCGGCTGGATGGTCGCCTCCTCCATGGACCTCATCTTCGCCTCCCAAGACGCCCAATTCCTCGCCTCCCACACCCAGTACTTCTCGCCCCCCTGGGACCTCGGCCCCCGCAAAGCCAAGGAAATCCTCTTCCAAAACCGCTTCATCGGCGCAGACGAAGCCATGCAGCACGGCTTCGTCAACCGCGTCTACCCCCGCCAGAACCTCGAACGCGAAACCCTCGCCTACGCCGAAGAAGTCGCCCAGCACTCCCCCATGGCCCTCCGCCAAATCAAAGCCTCCATCAACAACATGCTCGACGCCCAAGGCTTCACCACCCACATCAACTCCGCCTTCCACACCTACGCCCTAGGCGCCAGATTCGGCACCCCCGACCCCCGCCAAGTCCCCGGCAAACGCCAACTCTCCCCCGTAAAACGCGCCCTGGAAAAACTCCCCCCCGACGCTTGACCACTTTCCAGCGGTGCCCCTCGCCCTCCATCTGTATCCTGTGACACAGTTCGCTTGGGAAGCACTTGCAAGTCCCCGATGGATGTGATAGACATAGTAGGAGACAGCTGGTCGCTTGGCGACCAAGAGCCAAGGATGTGTCATGTCCTCCACTTCTTATTCCGTCAAAGTCGACGGCATTGAGTTCGAGATGCCCAACGAGCGCGCCGTTGCCCACGACATTCTGGAACGGGCGGAGAAGGAAGGCGCACTCTCCCGTGCCCCAAGCACCTACGAGCTGAAGAGCGCGTCGTTCGACGACAAGGTCTACGGCTGGGACGACGAGGTCGATTTCTCGGAGGACAACGTCTTCTTCGCCATCAACAGAGAGTCCACGCCTACGGCATGACCGGAAGGTACGAGAATGAACGATGCAGCTGCCGCAATCGCTATGGTGAGCGAAGAGCTCCGCGGCCTCGGCTACGAGCCTGCCATCTTTGATTGGGAGCGCGGCCAAGTCGTCGCTTTCCAATATGAGTTCGTATCAGGTAGTTTGGCGGGCACGAGTCGGCGGGTCGGCATCAGCTTTGACGAACTTGGGTATCCAGAGTATCCGCCGCACTGGATTCACACCTCTCCACCAGCGCCAGATGGCTTGGCAAGTGGTGTTACACAATCATATATCCGTGATGAGGAACAATGGTTGGCGATGAGCCGGCCACCATCGGACTTCTGGGATAGCCTGCCACCGGAACAACAGACGATGCAAACCTATATCAGCCGACACCTGTCACGGATCTGGAGCAATGTATGAGATACGAAGTGGCATTCGAAGCATCTGCGGAAGAAAAGGCTCGCACACACCTTCTACAGCACTATAGAAGAAGCATGATGCAAGAAGATCTATGCTTCGCCCTTTGGCGACCATCTACCGGACAAGATCGAACGACCGGTTTGATCGGCGAAGTGATCCTGCCCAAAGTAAATGAACGAGACTTGCATCATAATGTGAGTTTCCGGCCAGAGTACTTCAAACGGGTGCTTGACTCGGCCCGTGCCCATGGTGCAGGCTTGGCATTTTTCCACAGTCACCCAGCAGATGGATGGCAAGATATGAGTCTAACAGACGCTGTTGCTGAACATGATGTGCTTGCAGGGCCAGCGAATGGCCTCGGCTACCCGCTAATTGGCATGACGATCGGGCGCGACGGCACATGGAGTGCGAGAGTATGGAAGAGAGTAGATCGAGATATTCACTGGCAATGGTGTGATAAGGTACGTATCGTTCGCAGAAGGGCGTACCAATTGCACTTCTCCGATCGGAGAGTTCCTCCCCTTGCGCGTCAGGAAGTGCTGCGTCGCACCGTTGACACGTGGGGGACACGCGTGCAGAATGCATTATCACGCTTACATGTCGGCATTATAGGTTTGGGCTCTGTCGGTTCGATCGTGGCAGAAGCCGTTGCCCGCATCGGCGTTGGCCGTGCGACACTTATCGATCCAGATCACGTTGAATCGCACAACCTAGATCGCCTAATGAATGCAGATAAAAACGATATTGGTGCGATGAAGGTGGACATCAGCGCACGTGCGATGAAACAACATGGAACGGCCAGCAACCTTCATATCATCTCATTGGCCCAACCTCTTCAATCTCCAGATGCCTACTCCATGGCGCTGGACTGTGATATCATCTTCAGCTGCGTCGATCGACCAGCAGCACGCGATGTAGCGAACTTCATCGCATACAGCCACCTCATCCCGATCATTGACACTGGCATTCTCGTAGATCGACATGAACGCAATGATGAACTATTTTCAGCACATTGGAGATCCCATCTCATCACCCCTTCACATCAATGCTTGCGATGCAACGGACAATATGATACAAGCAGCGTTCATCTAGACTTGGGACGCCTGCTCGACGATCCCTCTTACATCGCCGGCACCTCAGCAGATTTAACACGACGCAACGAGAATGTGTTTCCGTTCTCTTTGTCAGCGGCTTCTATGGCGGTGAATCAAATGGTGCGATACATCATTGGCAATGAAGCTTGGCCAGACGTACAGCAGCAAGACTACGAATTCAAAACAAATTCACTGCGTATCCGAAACGAGAGCTGCCGCGACAACTGTCGTTTTCCAATGCGTACGGCGATGGGAGATTTGGCAAATCCGCCATATATTTCTCGATGAAGACATATCACGTACGCCATCTGCATTGCATCAAGTTAAGTCAGGCAGTAATATATGTTGACCTCGCCGTGATCTCCAGTCCTCTACCTCAACCAAGGTGATCAAAATCAACTCCCACCCCCGCTGGTCATCATCTAGCAGCCGACCGAGATGTTCGCGCCACGCCGCCGAGTCCGATCGACTCAATCGAAGTTTATCAAACCTCGTGTCCGTTAGCGATGCGCCCCGCGCCCGAGTGCCTAGTCGTACTCCCCCGGCATCGGCGCGACGGCCGCGATCTTCCACTCATCCTCATCCAGCGTCGCCAGCACCAGCCGCTGCCCGACCACATCCCCAGTCTCCACCCGCGCCGACAGCGTCACCCCGCGCCGCCCCGATTGCACCACCCGCGCCGAAACCGTCCCCGCACGCGCCCCCGGCCCCTGCGACAACTCGACCAGCTCCTCCGCCGACCCGAACTGCACCACCTCGCCCACCCCGACGATCGTGAGCGGATAGCGGCACAGCGCCGCAACCGCCGCGATTTCCCCCTCCAGCTCCAGCCCGATCGCCCGCTCCACCAGTTCCCTCGCGGCCCCCTCGCCCGCCGACTGATCCTCCCCCTCAACCCACGAGTCCACCCCGAACCGCGCCTGAATCCCCCAGCCCTCCTCCAGCTTCGTCAGGATGTAGCAAACCCGGTTCGTCACGAACGCCTCGCCCGCCGCGTTGTAGCGCGACCAGCCGCCCGCCAAGTGCACCATCGTCTCCGACTCGTGAATCCGCTCCGTCGGAATCCCCTCCGTCCGCACCCAGCCCGTCCGCTCGAACCGCTCCCAGTTCGCCGCCCCCGCATAGTCCGCCGCCGTCGGGAACAACCGCGCCGGCGTCCGCGGCACCCCCGCCGCCACCTTCTGCACCTCCGCCCCGCCCGTCGGCGCGACCCGCACATGCGGATACGACATCACCCCCGCCCAGCCCTCCGCATCCTTGCGGTTGAAGTTCTCGAAGAACGCCCGGTACGCCTCTTCCGCCGATGCATAGCGCCCCATCTGCCGCCTCCTTCCACGTGCCGCGTTCCCGCCAATCTACGCGATTCGGCGCGGCCCGTTCGGCAGCCCCCGTTTCACAGCCCCTGTTCGGTAGCCTCAGCCGATGCACCTGCTCGCTGGCCTCGGCATCGTCGAATGGAGCCGCGGCGTCGAAGCCGCAGCCTGCGCCCGCGAGTTCGCCCGCTGGGGCGCCGACGTGCTCTCGCTCGAAGACGCCGCCGGCTCCCCGCTCCGAGCCGAGCCCCCGCTGATCGAGCGCGACGGCGAGCATCATTCCCTCCTCTGGGCCTCGCTCAGCCAGGGCAAGCGCGTCGAAGCCGTAACCGGCGCCCACGACCTCCTGCACGAGCTCGACGCCGCGGACGTCTTCATCACCGACGCCCCGCCCGGCGAACTCGGCGCATTCGACGAAGCCGCGCTCGAAGCCCGCTGGCCCCGCTTAGTCGTCGTCCGCCATTCCCCCTTCGGCGCCTCCGGCCCGTACGCGGAATGGCAGGCCGACGACCTCGTAATCCAATCCCTCGCCGGCTTCGCCTACACCAACGGCGACCCTGCCAAGCAGCCGCTCGCCGCACCGGGCACGATCATCCCCCGCACCGTCGGCGCGCTCGCCGCCCTCGGAGCCGTCGCCGCCCTGCTCGAACGCCTCCACTCCGGCCGCGGCCAATGGATCGAAGTCGCCGCAATGGAAGCCGTCTCCACCCTGATCATGAGCCTGCGCAGCGAATTCCACGGCACCCCCCTCCCTCGCGGCAACGGCCCGCCCAACTGGGCCGAAGTCCTGCCCGCCCGCGACGGCTGGATCTCCCTGCCCGCCTGGAACCGCGCAGCCATCGCCGCCGCCCCGATCGCCTTCGGCCTCCCCGATCCCGCCCCAGCCGAACTCGCCGAAGGCGAGGGCGCGCTGGCCGAGCGCCAACCCTCGCTCGACTACTTCGCCCCCCTGCTCGCCGACCGCAAGTCTGAAAACATCTTCAACGGCCTCGCCGAACTCGACGTCAACCTCGGCTGGCACCGCTCGCCCGAACAACTGCTCGCGGACCGCCACCTGGCCGAGATCGGCTACTTCCAGCCGCTCGAACACGAACAGCTCGGCGCGCTCGCCGCAACCGGCCCCCCGATGCAAGCCTCGCAGCCGGAACCCGCCGGCGAAATCGACGAGTCGCGTTCCTTCGCCCGCCGCGAGCGCCCCGCCGCCGCCGCCGGCCCGCTCGACGGACTGCGCGTGGTCGATTTCACCCACGCCTGGCTCGGCCCCTACGCCGCCACTCTGCTCTCCGACCTCGGAGCCGAGGTGATCAAGGTCGAGGGCCCCGGCCGCCCCGACCTCTGGCGCCACGAGCCCTCCGGCCCGCCCCCCGCCGCCGCCCCCGGCGCCCACCCCCTCAACGTCCGCGCCAACTTCAACATGGCCAACCGCGGCAAGCGCAACGTCTCGATCAAGCTCGACTCCGAGCAGGGCCGCGAACTCGCCCTCCGCCTCGTCGCCCGCGCCGACCTCGTGCTCGAAAATTTCCGACCCCGCGTCCTCCGCAACCTCCGCCTCTCCCACGACGACTTGCTCGCCGTCAACCCCCGCATCGTCCTCGTCAGCTGCTCCGGCTTCAGCGCCGACGGCCCCTACGCCAACTACCGCGCCAACGGCGGCTCCACTGAGGCCAACTCCGGCTGGAACTCCCTGATGGGCTACCCCGGCTCGCCCCCCCGACTGCTCGGCACCATGCAGGCCGACCCCATCGTCGGCGCCCAAATGGCCCTCGCCGCCCTCGCCGCCGTCCTCCGCCGCGAAACCGCCGGCGGCCCCGGCCACCGCGTCCAAGGCGCGATGTTCGAGGCCGCCCTCGGCTACCTCGACGAATACGTCCTGCTCGCCTCGGCCGGCGGCGGCACGCCCCCGCGCAACGGCAACCGCCGCCCCGACATCGCCCCCCGCGAGCTCTTCCCCTGCGCCGGCGTGGACGAATGGATCGCCATCTCCATCCGCACCGACGACGAGTGGCGCTCGCTGGTCGAAGCCGCCGGCCCGGATTCCGGCCTCGACGACCCCGCCTGGGCCGCAACCGCCGGCAGACTCGCCGGCATCGACCGCCTCGAACAAGCCCTCGCCGACTGGACCCGCCGCTGGGACGCCCGCACCCTCCAGCACCGCCTCCAATCGGCCGGCGTCCCCGCCGGCATCGCCCATACGACCCTCTCCCACCTCGCCGACCCCCACCTCGCCGCCCGCGACTGGTGGCTCCAACTCGCCCATCCCGATACCGGCATCCGCCGCTACCAAGGCTTCGCCTGGCGCTTCTCCCGCACCCCCGCCGCCTGCGAGCGCCCCGCCCCGCGGCTCGGCGAGCACACCCGCGCCATCCTCGCCGGAACCTTGGGCTGCTCCGACGACGAGATCGACCGCTGGATTGAACAGGGCATCGCCGCCGATCTCGCCGCCGCCCGCCCCGATTCACGATAGCCTCTCCAGCGGAGGCTGAGCCATGACCGCGACTCTGCTCGACATCCCCTTCGCCTACCTCTCCCGCGGCCGCGAGATCCCCTACCGCTTCGCCGTCGCCCACCGCCGCGCCTGGCGCAGAATCGCCGAGCCCGGCGACTGGTGGAGCGGCCCCGAGCGCGTCGCCATCGCCGCCGAAACACGCGCCGCCTCCGAATGCCCCCTCTGCCGCGATCGCGCCGCCGCCCTCTCCCCCGCCTCCGTCCAAGGTGATCACCTGCGCCCCGCCGGCATCCCCCCCGGCCTCCTCCCCGATGCCGCCGTCGACGCCATCCACGCCGTCATCGCCGACAGCGCCCGACTCTCCCCCGAGTGGTACGAGCAGGTCACTTCCGCCCCCGGCATGGACGACGCCCGCTACGTCGACATGCTCGGCGTCGTCGTCCACGCCTTCTCCATCGATGAGTTCCACCGCGCCCTCGGCCTCCCGCTCGAACCCCTGCCCGAACCCGTCTCCGGCCAGCCCCGCCGCCATCGCTCCTCCAAAGCCGAGCACCTCTCCGGCTGGACCCCCATCGTCCAGCCTTGGATGTGCGATCCCGAAGACCGCGGCATCTACCCGGGCATGGGCCGCGCCGCCAACGTCATCTCCGCCCTCAGCCTCGTCCCCGAAAACGTCCGCTGGCTGGCCGAACTCTCCGCCGCCCACTACCTCCCCCACCACCGCGTCGGCAGCGCCATCGGCGTCGACTTCGACGGCTGGAACCGCGCCATCTCCCGCCCCCAAGTCGAACTGATCGCCGCCCGCGTCTCCGCCCTCAACGAATGCTTCTATTGAACCTCCTCCCACGTGGGCATGCTCCGTGCGAGCAGCCGCGGCAACGACGCCCTCGACATCCAGAGCGTCGTCGACCCCCAAGCCGAGAGCGGCGTCCCCCACGGCGGCATCCTCACCGCCTTCGCCGAATCCGCCGTCCGCCGCTCCGATGACCTCCCCGAACGCCGCGAGGACATCGTCGCCGCCATCGGCGAACCCGCCCTGATCGACGCCGCCGGCATCGTCGCCAACTTCCAGCGCATGGTCCGCATCGCCGACGCCTGCGGCATCCCCCTCGACGATTGGACCCGCAAGCGCACCGCCGACGCCAAGCGCCAACTAGCCCTAGAACGCTTCAAATCCGCCGCCAACACACCCTCCAACTAACCCCGCTACCGTTGCCCCGCAAGGAGCCTCCGATGGTCACCGCAATCGCCGACCCCATAACGGACCCCGTAGCCGACGCCATCACCCAAGTCCTAGCCGAGCACCGCCCCATCCGCGTCCGCCCCGACTGCCCCATCACCGACGCCTACCTAACGGCCCTGTCCGACCTCCACGAAGGCATCTGGCTCGAAACCGACCGAGAGGAGCTCATCATCAGCGGCGCAACATCAGGCCTTTCGTCCCCGATCGCGGGCGATCTCGGCATCCAAGTCGGCATTTCGCGGCGGGACGACATCCTCAGCCTGACCCGCTTCATGGACGGCGGCTACCACCCGCCCGGCTGGGAAGCCAAAATCCCCGACGTCAGCTGGATCAGCGCCGAGCGCATCGCCCAACTGCCCGGCGGCCGCATGCCCGCCTACTGGCCCATCGCCCCGGAATTCGTAATCGAAGTCCGCTCCCGTAACGACTCCCTCCCCAGCCAGCAGCAAAAGATGGTCGGCTGGACCACCCACGGCGTCCTCCTAGGCCTCCTAGTCGACCCGACCAACCGCAACGTCCACATCTACCGCAACGGCCAAGAGCAGCAAATCCTGCACCGCCCCGCCCAAGTCAGCTGCGACCCCGAAATGCCCGGCCTAACCCTGGACTTCGCCCGCATCTGGCGCATCGCCGACGCCTGATCCCCTACCGTTGCCCCGCAAGGAGATCCGATGGTCACCGCAATCGCCGACCCCGTAGCCGACGCCATCGACAAGGTCCTCGCCGAGCACCGCCCCATCCGCGTGCGCCCCGCCTGCCCCATCACCGACGCCTACCTCGCGTCCCTCACCGACCTCCACGAAGGCATCTGGCTCGAAACCGACCGAGAGGAGCTCATCATCAGCGGCGCAACGGCAGACAACGTTCCAGGCATCAGCAGCGATCTCAGCCGCCAGGTAAGCACCTCGCGGATCGAGGACATCCTCAGCCAGACCCGCGGACACGACGGCGGCTACCACCCGCCCGGCTGGGAAGCGAGGATTCCCGACATCAGCTGGATCAGCGCAGCTCGCATCGCCGAGTTCGCGCCAGCCGGCGCCCCCAAGCCCGCCTACTGGCCCATCGCCCCCGAGTTCGTGATCGAAGTCCGCTCCCGCAACGATTCCCTCCCCAGCCAACAAGAAAAGATGGTCGGCTGGACCACCCACGGCGTCCTCCTGGGCCTCCTAGTCGACCCGACCACCCGCAACGTCCACATCTACCGCAACGGCCAAGAGCAGCAAATCCTGCACCGCCCCACAGAAGTCAGCTGCGAACCCGAAATGCCCGGCCTCACCCTCGACTTCGCCCGCATCTGGCGCATCGCCGACGCCTGATCCCCCGGTATCCGTAGACTGTCCGAATGCCGGATCCCGCCGCGCCGAACGACAAAGGAGAACTCGGCGGCGGGCTCTCCTACGACATCGCCAAATGGCAGCTCGACGACCAAGCCGACCGCTTCCGCGCCATCCACGCCCGCCTCAGTGTCACTGCGGGGCTCAATTCCGTCATCATCGGCCTGTTCGCGATCGCCTTCGCCATCCTCGCCCGCGACCCGGCCGCACCCGAACTCGCTCTGGCTGCCATCACCATGTTCGTCTTCCTCGTCAGCGTCGGCTGCACGACCGCCGCCCTGCAAACGAGGCGCTCGCGGCGCGGACCGACGGGAAGCGAAGTGCTGCGGGTAGAGCGTGATGTTGGCGAAGTTCTCGCCCGTAGATGGGCAGCTGAGGAATTGAGCCGCGCCTACGACCTCAACGAGCCAGCGATCATCCGCATGGAACGCTGGGCCCGGGCCGCGCAGTTCAGCGCCTTCGTTGACGCCGCCTTCGCGGTTGCAACGGTGCTCGCCGCCCTGTTCGCGTAGATCGCGCCTCTACCACGGCACCTCGCGCAGCTCGCCCGGCGGCGGCAGGCCGAGCTCGCGGTAGCGCTCTTCCACCTCCTCGTCCGTCATCTCCGCGTAGCTCTTGCGCGGCTGCTTCCACTTCTCCTTCAGCCGCTCGAACTCCTCCGGCGTCACCCGCGGCGCATCCTCGGCCATCGCGTCCTCCTGCGGACCAGTCTAGACCGCCCGCCGCCGCCCGGTAGAGTCCGGCCATGGCCGACTCCGAAGAAGATCCCCAGCAGGGCGGGCGCTTCTCCCATGATTCCGCCCGCTGGCAGGTCGAGGCCCAGGCCGGCCGCACCCGCTCGATCTACGCCCGCCTCGGCGTCGCGGTCAGCATCAACTCGCTCATCACCGCGCTCTTCGCCGTCGCCCTCGCCGCTTGGGTGCGCGAGCCGGGCACTGCCGTCCAGTCGCTCTCCGTCATCGTCTTGATCATCTTCGCCATCGGCATCGGCGGCGCATTCGCCGCCCTCCGCGAACGCCTCAAAGTGCCCGGTGCCACGCCGAGTGAAATCCGCAAGGTGGAGCGGCGGTTCGGCGAAGCCGCTGCCCGCGACCTCGCCACTAACTCGATGATCGAGGCTCATGAGGCCAACGAGCCCGTGGTCGCCCGCATGGAACGCTGGCTGCAAGTCGCCTTGGCCTGCACCGCTGCCAATGCCGTCATCGCCCCGGCCACCATCGTGGCCGCCATCATGTTCTGAATCATCCCATTGAGGGCTAGATCACGAAGCGCTTCTTCATCGGCGACGGCGGCGGCAGCCCCTGCTCCCTGATGTATTCGCGGAACTCTTCCCAGTTCATGTGGGCGTAGGCTCCGTAGTCCGCCAGCAGCGCCTTGTAGCGCTCCACCTCTTCATCACTCAGGGACCAGACATCCATCTCCTCCTCCTCCGGATCTTCCTCCCAGCCCAAAACCCAGTCTACGGCGCGCTTCAGCCATCCCAGCATCTCGGCCTCCTGCCCCTATCCTAGCGCCTCCGCCTCCACCGCGGCGAGTGTTGCACAAAGGTAAAGAGCGCCACCTCCCGCAGTTGGCAGGCTCTCGGCGGCCGCCTATCCTGCTAGTGGCGTGCCGAACCCGCCGCGCGCCTGTCTCTGGGGAGCCGCCAATGTCGCACAGCCCGGTCCGCCTTGCTCTACTCCATCCCAAGCGACTGCTGCTCCTCGCCGCCGTCGCCGCTCTCCTCGCCGGGCTCCCCCTCGCCCTCCAGTCCGTCTCCGCCGACAGCCACGACACCCCCTCGTTCACGATCAGCGCACGCGGCGCGGACGGCACCTTCGTGATCACCCCCGCGAATCTGGAATACGGCGAGCTCAACCAGTTCCACGCCGCCAGCTTGAGCGGCGGGGGCGGGGTTGATTTCAGCACCGCAACCGGCATGGCCGGGATCGAATTCAGCTGGGTTGACAGGCACCCGAGTTGGGGCCGCCGCGGCAATCCGGCTCACCTCTACGAGTCGCAGACAGGTGAGGCATACGACGCCAACGATGCTGACCACACCGGCACGTCGGTGCGGTCGGTGCCGTTCACCATCACCTTCCCCCAAGACGCAGATGCGACCGGAACTGCGCGATCCGTCACCGCCACGATTAACCTCAATCTGAGCGGCGGCGCCGACCGTGTAACGAGAAAACTCACGCTGACCCTGCCGCCGACGCCGGCCGCGTCGGTCATGGGGGCGCTGCGGCAGGACGCCGACGGCAAGCTCGCGCCGCGCGACAGCACCCAGCTCACGATCGGCCTGCGGATCGCGCCCGACTTCGACGGCAACCCCAACTTGGCCGCCAACACCCAGGCCTGCGTCGCCCTCGGCACCAGCGATCCCGACGGCACCGACACGCCGCCGACGGGCGCTTGTGGTGACAACCAAATCGCCGCCGATGCCGGCGGTGCGCTGCTCGACAGCAGCTCCTACCTCGTGATCACCGGCCCCGCCACCTTCGCCAACGGCAGCAAGCGCATCGTCCCGGCCGACCTCAAGTGCGAGGCCAGCTCGGCCATCAGCTCCAGCCTGCCCGCGGGCAACGGCACCTGCTACGCCCGCTGGGACGCCGACGGCGACGACTCGACCGACCCCGTCGTGCCGACAATCAGCGTCGCCGCCGACGCCGCCGACGAGATCACCGTCACCGCCAACCTCGTCGCCAGGCAGGACAGCAGCGTTGACGGCGACGAGATCTTCTACGCCGTGCTCGACAACAAGGACGGCGCGGAGAGGAATGACTTGGCTGCTGGACGAACACAGGAAGTCGCGCAAAAGCGCGTTTGGCACTCCAGCACCGGCACCTACTACAAGCTGGCCAGGTCCTACTTCGGCCAGTACACGATCGGCATCGACACCGTGCAGCAGCTGAGCAGCGTCGCCCTCAGCCGCAGGGTCAACCCGACCACCAGACTGCTCGAGAGCGGGCCGGTGCGGATCGGCACCGAGGCGATCTTCAACCTCGCCCTGCGCAACGCCAACGGCCAAGCCAGCTCGATCGGCGCCGTCTCCGCCATCACCGTCACCGCCGTCGGCGGCGGCACCATCGCCAGCGAGTACTGCCCCGCCGGCGACCTCAGCAGCTGCACCGTCAACCTCTCCGCGACGCAGCCGACCGGCGAGGGCCGCAAGAGCGTCCGCGTTGATTCGACCACCGGCAACATGCCGGGGCTGCTCGGCGCGATCCCGTTCACCTTCAACGCGCCCGCCAAGCCCGGCACCAGCACCATCCGCGCCACCGTGATCGGCACCACCGCCGGCAACTTCCAGGAATCCCTGACGATCGTCGTCAGCGGCAGCGCCACCGCCATCACGCTCCGCGAAGGCGTCCCCTCCATCCTCGCCTACGGCACCCCCGACGCCGCCGTCGCCGACGACCCCGCCACGACGGCGGTGGACGAGACCGTGGCCAAAGACGACCGCGACACCGTCTCCATCCCCGTCTCCGCCACCGACGCCAACGGCAACCCGGCGCGGATACCCGATGGCGCCACCGTGCAGGTGACCGACCCCGACGGGGACCCGCTGCCCAGCGGCAGCCACTCCGCCGAAATCAACTGCGGCGCCACCGAGCAGGCGCGCACGGCGCGCACCAGCTGCAGCGTCGTGATCGACGTCAACGCGGCCGCCGCCACCCCGCTCGACTCCGGCCTCTACAAGGCCACCGTCGCCGCCGGCAGCGGCATCGACCAGATCGAAGCCTCCTTCAACGTCGCCGGCAACCCCCACTCGGTCTCGATCTCCGTGCCCGAAAAGAGCGAACTCGGCGCGGTCGGCGAATCCTTCACCGCCACCGTGACCGTGACCGACGCCGACGGCACCCCCGTCGCCGACGGCGAAGCGATCGAATTCAGCTCCTCGGCCACCGCCGGCGGCGTGCTCACCGCCCGCGTCGTCAGCCCCTCCGAGGTCGGCGGCACGCGCACCGGCAGGACCAGGAACGGCCAGGTCGCCGCCCAGGTCACCATCGTCGGCCGCGGCGTCTCCGTGCTCACCGCCACCGCCCCCGCCGACAGCGCCGCCTCGCGCACGGCCAAGTCCGGCACCGCCGTGATCGACACCGCCGCCTCCGCCATCCCCGTCAGCGGCGACGCCGGCCCCGTCATCCGCTACCTCACCCCCGACGGCCAGCCCGGCCCCGGCCCCGCCGACTACCTCGGCGCCGCGCAGAGCACCGCCACCGCCCTCCTCGCCATGAACGAGGCCGCCAGCGCCGTCTGGCTCTTCAACGGCGCCCGCTGGATCCGCTACGCCGAAGACGCCGACGGCGAAGCCATCCCCGGCTCCATCCCCTTCAGCGTCCTCCCCGGCGACATCCTCTGGTTCGGCGGCTGACCCCCGCCCGAAGGCCCCCCCAGAGCAAGGAACCCCCGCCAACCGGCGGGGGTTCCTCCGTCTCGGGGAATCCGCGAACGCGCTACGCTGGAGCGGATTGCCGGCACCGCGATGTCAGAGTGCGGGCCGGGGGAGGAACTGCCGTGGACGCCTGCACCGTGGCCGCCTGCATCATCCAGATGGCCGCCGATGCGGGCGACCGCATCGACCACCTGAAACTCCAAAAGCTCTGCTACTACGCGCAAGGCTACTCCCTCGCCCTTCGCCAGCGCCGCCTGTTCGAGGATCCGATCCAAGCCGGCGAGATCGGCCCCGTCGTGCAGTCCGTCTGCCAAGCCTACGGGCAGCGCGGACGCGAGCAGATCCTGCCCGCCGGCCCGCCCCCCGAACTCGACCAGTCGCAGCGCGACCTGCTCGAACTGGTCTACGCCCGGTTCGGCTGGATGACCACCTGGGCCCTCCGCAACATGACCCACTTGGAGCAGCCCTGGCGCGACGCCTGGCGCACCGGCGAGTGCGACGCCGAACTCCCGCCCAAGCAAATCCGCGATTTCTTCTGCAAAGAGCTGCTCGGCGAGCACGTCGACCCGAAACCGTGGTCCCAGGAAGAAGTGCGTGAGTTCCTCCTCGACAACACCGAACTCGCGCGCCGCGTCGCCGAGCGCCTCACCGACCCCAGCAGCCCGTCCAACTTCTGATGCCCCTGCCGCCAATTGGCGGATCAAGGTCGCACCAGCGTAATGGTGCCATTGGCACACTTTCCGATGGAGGAGAGGCGAGCGATGGCGCAGTGGGTACTGAGCCAGGGGGTGCCATGGAGGTGCCCGAGGCACTGCGGCGCACACCGTGGCAAAGTTTTGGCGCCAGCTCGGTGGAGCGCTTTAACAGGTGTTGGACAGCGCCAAAACAGGCGATCTAATGTCTGAATGCCTGGCAGGAAGGCGGGGACCCATGAATGCAAACTGGACAGCCGGCAAGCTGCGGAGGACGAGGCGGATGGCGGCCAACTGCTTCACCGACGCGCTCGACTTCACCTTGGTGGCGGAGCACCAAGCGTCGCCCCAACAGACAGGCAACTTCTGATGCCCCTCAATGAGCCGCCGGGCGGCTTCGACGTCGTCTACTCGCGCCGGGTCAACCCCGACCTCCCCGGCTCCGACCTCTTCACGCTGCCTGCGCAGCACTGGTTCGACTGGCTGAACGCGCTCGAGTCGCTCATGAAGGACCCGACCACGGACAACCCCCGCGTCGCCGATCTCTCCAGCCTCCCCCAATACCCCCGCAACGAGCACCTGATGCTCTGGAAGCGCCTGGTCATCATCTACCGCTTCATCAACACCATGGTCATCGAAATCCTCTCCGTCAGCGTCCGCCCCGCCCCTCCCGGCACCCCCGAAGATCCCCCCTGACCCCGCGCCTGGAATCAGGACCCCCGCTACACTGGACTGCCGGTGCCGCGATCAGAGTGCGGGCCGAGGGAAGGAACAGCCATGGACGCCTGCGCCATCGCCGCCAACATCGTCAACATGGCCGACAAAGAACACGACCAGATCGACCACCTGAAGCTCCAGAGGCTCTGCTACTACGCCCAGGGCCACTCCGTCCTCTACTGGCAGAAGCTCCTCTTCGACGATCCGATCGAGGCATGGGAGCAGGGCCCCGTCGTCCCGGCCGTCTACCGCGCCTACGAGAAGTACGGAGCCGAGCCGATCCCGCCCTGCCGCGACGCCCCTGAAATCGAGCAATGGCGGCTCGAGGTCCTCGACATGGTCTACGAGCGGCTCGGCTGGATGAGCACTTGGCTCCTCTGCAGCCAGACCCACTTGGAGCAGCCGTGGCGCGAAGTGCGCCGCGACTCGTGGCGCACCCGCGACTGCAATGCCGAAATCACCCCCGAGCGGATCCACGCCTTCTTCCGCAAGGAGATGATCTGCCAGTACAGAACCCCCGAGACGGTGCCCGAGGAAGTGGTGCGCGATGTGCTCACCAACAACCTCGAGCTCGCCCAGCTCGTCGCCAAGGCCCGCGGCCAGCCCAGCAGACGATCCCGCTTCTAATGCCGCCCGATGAGCAGCCGCTGGGCGGCTACGATGTCGCATACACGCCCGAGGTCGACCCCGACCGCATCGGCTCCGCCATTTTCAGGCTTCCGCAGCTGCATCGGCGCGATTGGCAGAACGCGCTCGAGTCGCTCTTGAAGGATCCGACGGCGAACAACCCCGATGTCACCGACGCCTCCGACTTCCCGCTGTACTTCCGCGAAGAGCACG
The DNA here is from genome assembly GCA_965205165.1 of Dehalococcoidia bacterium. GTDB lineage: Bacteria > Chloroflexota > Dehalococcoidia > Bin125 > Bin125 > CBDESM01. Next base: position 1,529,528 of record OZ242037.1, on the reverse strand, counting down.
TGATGTTCTGGCAGCAGCTCGTCATCGTCTACCACTTCCTCGACCCGCGGGTGATCGAGATTCTCTCCGTCTTCGTCCAGCCCGCCCTCCCCCGCAGCGACGATGACGATTCCCCCTGAGGCTGCATCTAGAATCGGAACCGCCATGGAAAATCTGCCGTTCGCGGAGGTGCTGCCGATCGACGCCGACGTGCGGAACGGGCGGCTGCGGATCGGCGGCTGCGACCTCGGCATGCTGGCGGAGCGCTTCGGCACCCCGCTCTACGTCTACGACGAGCGCACGATCCGCGAGGTCTGCCGCGCCTACCTGGGCGAGTTCTCCTCGCGCCTGCCCTCCGTGCGGGTGCTCTACGCGGGCAAAGCCTGGCTCTCCCCCGCCCTGATCCGCATCCTCGTCGAGGAGGGCTTGGGCGTCGACGTCGTCTCGGCCGGCGAGCTGCACGTCGCGCTGGCCGGCGGAATGCCCGCCCAGCGGATCGGAATGCACGGCAACGCCAAATCCCGCGACGAGCTGGAGTTCGCCCTCAAAGCCGGCGTCGGCCGGATCATCGTCGACAACGACGACGAGCTGGCACTGCTGGACGAGCTCACCCGGGAGCTCGGCGCCACGCAGTCGATCATGCTGCGGATCACCCCCGGCGTCGACGCCCGCACCCACGAGAAAACCACGACCGGGCTGCGCGATTCCAAGTTCGGCTTCCCCCTGCCGAGCGGCCAAGCCGCCGCCGCCGTCGAGCGCGCCCTCGCCGCCCCCAACCTGGACTTGACCGGCCTGCACATCCACCTCGGCTCGCCGATCTACGAAACCGCCCCCTACGAGCAGGGCATCGCCGTCGCCGCCGCCTTCGCCGCCGAAATGCGCGAGCGGCACGGCTATGACTGGCGCGAGTTCTCGCCCGGCGGCGGCTTCGCGATCGGCTACAGCGGCGACCGCCCGCCCCCGCCGATCGCCGACTACGCCGAGGCCGTCTCGGGCGCCCTGCGCGCCGCCTGCGAAGACCACGGCCTGCCCCTGCCCGAAGTCCACATCGAACCCGGCCGCTCCGTCGTCGGCCGCGCCGGCGTCGCCCTCTACCGCGTCACCGCCCGCAAGCGCATCCCCGGCCTGCGCGACTACCTCGCCGTCGACGGCGGCATGGCCGACAACATCCGCCCCGCGATGTACGATTCCAAGTACGAAGCCCTCGCCCCGGAGCGCATCCTCGACCCGCCCGCGATGACCGCGACGATCGCCGGAAAATTCTGCGAATCCGGCGACATCCTCGTCCGCGACGCCCAACTGCCCGAGGTCGCCCCCGGCGACCTGATCGCGATCCCCGCCAGCGGCGCATACCAGATCGCGATGGAAAGCAACTACAACCTGGCCCTCCGCCCCGCCGTAGTCATGGCCCACGCCGGCGAACCCCGCCTGATCCGCCGCCGCCAAACCCTCGACGACCTGCTCGCGCTCGAGCTCTAGCCGGAATCCGGAAGGGCCGTATCCTCCCTCCGATGGCGGATGCTGATTTTGGTGCGAATGCTTGGGGCCCGCTGGCGGAATCGCCAGCGGTGCGGGCGCTGCGCGGGGCGCTGGCAGAGGGGCGCTGCCCGCATGCGCTGCTGATCTCCGGGCCGGAGGGGATCGGCAAGCGGCGGCTGGCTCTGATGCTGGCCCGCGGCCTGGTCTGCGAGCGCGAACCGGCCGAGCGTCCCTGCCTCGACTGCCGCGCCTGCGAGCGGGTCGGCCGGCGCCTGCACGCCGATGTCGAACTGGTCGAACCCGGCGGCCTCTGCGACGTCTCGGACCACGATCACCCCCGCTCCGCCGACATCCGCATCTGCCAAGTGCGGCGCCTGGAGCGGATCTGCTCGCTGACCCCGTTCGAATCGCCGACCCGCGCGATCATCATCGACCCCGCCGACCGGATCACCGGCGAGGCGTCCGACGCGTTCCTGAAAACGCTGGAAGAGCCGCCCGCGGGCGTGCATTTCATCCTGCTGAGCGCCCGCGAGGCGCGGCTGTCCGAAACGGTCCGCTCCCGCTGCCGCGCGCTGTCGCTCTCCCCCCCGGGCGCTGCCGCCGCCGCGGACTGGCTGTCGGAGCACGGCGCGGAGCGCTATCCGCAGCCGGAGCAGCGCCTGGAGCTGGCGAACATCTCGCGCGGCCGCCTCGGCTGGCTGGAGCAGGCGCTGGCCGACGGGGATCCGCTCGAAGTGCGCGGCTCGCAGATCGCGCAGCTGCGCTCGCTCTCGACCGCCCCGGCCGCGGAGCGCCTGTCGACGGCCGAGCAGCTGGGCGGTCGCGGCCCCGGCGGCGCGGCCGCGCTGCGCGACATCGACTTCCTGCTCTCGGCCTGGGCCGACTGGTTCCGCGATCTCTGGCTCGCCTCCGCCGGCCTGCCCGAACGGGCGACGCACTGCTGGCGCTTGAACGACGTGCGCAAGGACGCCGCCCGCTACAGTGAGGACGACATCTGCGCCTTCCTGCGCACCCTGCAGGAAACGCGGGAGCTGCTGCGCCGCGGCGCGAACCCGCGCCTGGCGCTGGAAGTGCTGCTGCTGCGGCTCCCGCGCCCATCGGAAACACCGGCCCCATGACGACCGCAGACCCCGAGATCGCCGAAACCGGGCCGGACGCGCCGGCAGAGGTGCTGATCGGCGCGCGCCTGCGCGAGGCCTCCCGCATCTTCCACTTCCGCGCCCCCGCCGGCGCCGAGAACGCCCCGATCTACGTCGGCGACTACGTGGTCGTCGATGCCGGCCAAGGCGAGGCGCTGGCTCGGGTAGTGACGGTGGCCGAGCCCGGCGAAGGCCCGCCGCCATCGCGCAACACGCGGCCGATCATCCGCCTGGCCGACGCGGAAGACCGCGAACGGGCGCTGGAATCGCAGCGCGCGGCCGACGCGATCCTGATCGACCTGCGCCGCGCCGCGGCCGAGGAGGAGATGGATCTGTACGCGATCGCGGTGCAGCCGAACTTGGACGGAACGCGGGCGACGGCTCACTTCCAAGCGGAGGAGCACGTCGACTTCCGCGATCTGGTGGAGGAGATGGAGGAGGCGCACGGGATCGAGCTGAAGATGCAGCACGCGGGCCCCCGCGACCGTGCGAAGCTGACCGACGGCCACGACATCTGCGGGCTGCGGCTGTGCTGCGCGTCTTGGATGACGGAGTTCCCCAAGGTCGGCATCCGCGCGGCCAAGGATCAGGACCTGTCGCTGAATCCGGACGCGATTTCGGGCGTCTGCGGGCGCATCCTCTGCTGCCTGACCTTCGAGCATCAGGTCTACCGCGAGATGCGCGGCCAGCTGCCGAAGCAGGGCAAGCGGGTCTCCACCCCGGCCGGAATGGGCCGCGTGGTGAAGCTGAACGTGCTGAAGCAGACGGCCACGATCGCGCTGGACGATCACGCCCAGCGGGTGGACGTGCCGGCGGCGGAGATCGGCCTCACGGTCCGGACCGAGGACGCGCCCAACCAAGCGGCGAAGGACGCCGAGCGCGCCGAGCGCCAACGCGCCGCCGCCCTGCGCCGAGCCGCAGCGCCGGAAGGCGCAGAGATCGACGCCGAGACGGAAGCCGAGCCGGCCGAGGAACGCACCGAGCGGCCGCAGCGCCGCCGCCGGCGGGCGCCGGATCGAGATCGAGATGCGCAATCGCCCGAGCGGGAGCAAAGCGCGGATCGCCAGCAGCGCCCGCGCCCCAAGCGGACACCGCGCCGCCGGCAGGCACCGGCCGATCGGGATGCTCCGCGCGAGCGGCAGAAGCGCCCCCCGCCCGCGAACCGGGCAAACGACGCGCCGGAGAGCGGGGAGCGCCCGCAGCGCCGGCGCCGCAGGCGTCGACGGACGACCGAGGGCGGCGATTCGGGCGGCGGAGAGTAACCCGCACGGCTCAGGTCAGCGGGTCGCGGCCTCGGTTCTGGAAGCGCTGACGAGTTGCGCCAGCGTTTGTCCTGCACGCATTGTAGTACGCACGTTCAACATCGTGGTACCCTCAGATGGTGATTCGCTCAGGCACAGCGTCATCAGGCGATGTTGCGGCCGGCTGCATCTGGTCGATCAGATGGCGGAGCTGCTCGGCGCTTTGCCAATCGATCACGAGCTGTCCGCCGCCGCCGCGCTTGGGGCGGATCGCGACGCGGGTCTGGAGCGCGCCTTGGGCTGCTTCAACGAGCGCGGCGAGCTCCGGATCGGCCGGTTTGGAGCGTTCCGGCGCGCGGCGCTTGGCCGGCTTGGGTTCGGCCAGCTCACGGGCGGCGGCTTCGAGCTGGCGGACGGTGAGCGAATCGGCGGAGGCGCGGCGGGCCAGCTCGTCGCGGTGTTCGGCCGGGGCGGCGAGGACGGCGCGGGCTTGCCCCTCGCTGATCGCGCCACGCTCGAGTAGCGAGCGTCCCTCCTCCGACAGCTGCAGCAGGCGCAGCGCGTTGGCCACCGCGGTGCGGCTCTTGCCCACCTGCCGCGCGATCTGGTTGTGCGACAGCCCCTGCTCGACCAGCTGCTGGAAGCCGAGCGCCGCCTCGATCGGGTTGAGGTCCTCGCGCTGGAGATTCTCGATCAGCGAGAGCGTGAGCGGGCGGGCGGCGGAGTCCACGATCACGGCGGGGATGGTTTCCAAGCCGGCGCGCTGGGCGGCGCGCCAGCGGCGCTCGCCGGCGACGATGATGAAACGGTCGGCGGAGCCGGCATCCTCGTCCGGCCGGACGAGGATCGGCTGGAGCACGCCGTGCTCGCCGATCGATTGGGCGAGCTCTTCGAGCGGGCCTTCGGGGAAGCGTCGGCGCGGCTGGCGCGGATCGGGCGCGACTTGGGCGAGGCGGAGCAGCCGCACCGTCTCGTCGCGCATCTCGGCGCTGATCACGGGCCGCGGCAGCAGCGATTCGAGGCCCCGGCCGAGGGAGGATTCGGTCATGTGGCGACTCCGATTCCGGTGCGGGCGGCGAATTCGCGGGCGAGTTCCTGGTAGGCCTCCGAGCCGCGCGAATCGGGCGCGTGCTGCAGGACGGTGCGCTGGTGGCTGGGCGCTTCGGAGAGGCGCACGGAGCGCGGAATCACCGTCGCGAACATGCTGGGGATGTGGTTGCGCAGCTGTTCGGCCACATCGCGCGAGAGCCGGGTGCGCCCGTCGTACATGGTGGCGACGACGCCGAGCAGCCGCAGGCGCGGGTTGAAGGCGCTGGTGACCCGGTTGACCGTGTCGAGCAGCGCGCCGAGCCCTTCCATGGCGAGGTACTCGCACTGGACCGGGACGAGCACCCCGTCGGCGGCGGCCAATGCGTTGAGCGTGAGCAAACCGAGCGAGGGGCCGCAATCGAGCAGGATGCAGTCGTAGCGGTCGCGCACGGCCTCAAGCGCGCCCGCGATCAGGAACTCGCGGCGAGGCGCGTTGGCCAGTTCCAGATCGGCGGCGGCCAAGTCGATCGAGGCAGGCGCGAGGTCCACCCGTTCGATCCCGGAGGGGCGGATCACCTCGGCCAGCGCGGCGCGGCCGCCGAGCACGTCGAAGAGGCCGGCGGCGGGCGCTTCGCCCGGTGCGGTCTTTGCGCCGAAGATGCTGCTGGCATTGGCCTGTGCGTCGCAATCGACGACCAGCACGCGGGCACCGAGCCCGGCCAGCGCCGCGGCGAGGTTGACGGCGGTGGTGGTTTTGCCGACGCCGCCCTTCTGGTTGGCGACGGCGGTCACGTAAGCCACGGGCACTCCGGGCGGATCGGATCAATCGCGCGTGCAGGCGGATGATACCGCAGCGCCATCACCCGCCCGCCGCCCGCTCAGTCGTCGCGGAGGAGGACGCGGACGCGGCGGTTGGGGCCGTCTCCCTCGGATTCGGTCTTGAGATCGGGCTCGTTCATCAGGGCGAGGTGGATGATGCGGCGCTCGGCCGGCGGCATGCTGGCCAAGGTGACGGGCTCGCCGTATTCGCGCACCTCCTCGGCGGCGCGGTCGGCGATGTCGTTCAGGGCCTCCTCGCGGCGCCGGCGGTAGCCGTCCACATCGATCGTGATCGGGTGGTCGCCGTCGAGCGCGCGGCTGAGGATCACGTTGACGACGTACTGGAGCGCCGTGATGTGGCTGCCGTGGCGGCCGATCAGGAGGCCGAGGTCGTCGCCTTCCTTGGCCAGGATCTCGATCACGCTGACCGCGTGGTCGAGGCCGTCCATCGGCGTTTCCGGCTCGCGGGTTTGGATGTCGACGTCGAAGCCCATCAGCCGGGTGAGGTCGCGGACGACCTCGACGGCGAAGGTCTTGGGGTCCTCGTCGGGCTCGAATTCGGGATCGGCGGAGAGTTCGAAGGGCGGCAGCGGCTCTCGCGGCTCGATGCTGCGCGGTTCGCGGCCGCGCCCGCGCTGCGGAGAGCGGCCGCCGGAACGGGCGTCGTGGCGCGGCTCGCGGCGGGATTCGGCCGGCTGCGGCTGCGGTTCGCGTCCCATCACGGGGCGGCCGCCGCCGCGCTGCGCGCTGCGCGAAGGGCGCGAGGCGCGGCCGCGGTAGTCGGGCTGCGACTCGTCCTCGTCGCGCTCGATCTCCGCGGGATCCTCGTAGTCGTCGATGCGGGGCAGCGGCGCGTCGCCGTCGTCGGCCGCGGGCCCGTCGGCGCCGCGGGCGGTGACGCGGACATGCGCGGGCTCTTGGCCGACGCCGAGGATGCCGGAGCGGCCCTCGTCGAGGACTTCGACATCAACATCGCGGCGGGAGAGTCCGAGCCGGCGCAGGGCGCGCTGGACGGCGTCGTCGACGGTGCGGCCGGTCTCCTCCACGAATTCGCCGGGGCGGGGGTTCGATCCTGCCATGATGCGGTTCTCCAGTCGTTGCGGGCGGCGATCGTCGGCCGCCCGCTGCGTGCTCGTTTCGGATCAGCGTCTGGCCCTGCGCCTGCGGCGCTGGCGGCGGCGTTCTTCGGCTGCGGAGCGGCGGCGCTCGCGCGGTTCCTCGGCATCTGCTTCGTCATCGTCGGAGGTTTCCGAGACCTCGGCTTCCACGGTCTGGCGCTCTTGCGGCTGGGAGGCGGAGCCGCCGGATGCGGCCGCGCCGGCCGGGGCCGGCAGCGGGTCGAGCGAGAAGAGCCAGCGCACGGAGATCGGTTCGCGGGTTCGGTAGAAGTAGTAGTAGTACGAGGTGGCGATGGTGAAGAGCGAAGTGACCAGCCAGTAGAGCGCGAGGCCGGCCGGCACTTGCAGGGTGAAGAAGCCGAAGACCAACGGCAGCATCCAGAGCAGCGTCTGGTTGGTCGATTGGGTGCGGTCGTCGCGCGATGGGGTCCGCGCGGTCGAGAGCTTCTGCTGGAAGAAGGTGAGCACGGCGATGATGATCGCCAGCGGCAGCGACTGGACCAGATCGGAAGAGCCGAGGTCGAGGAAGAGGAAATTCCGGTCGAGCGGGATCGACGCGGTGATGTAGTCCCAATCGTAGAGTCGGCGCGAGAGGCTCAGCAGCTGTTCCGGGGTGTCGCCGAGGGTGTTGCGGATGACCTGGTAGAGCGCGATCCAGATCGGCATCTGGACGAGCAGGGGCCAGATGCAGCCGAGCGGGTTGATGCCGGCCTCGCGGTAGAGCTTGACCATCTCTTCCTGGCGCCGCTTGGGGTCCTTGTACTTCTTCTGGAGCTCCTGCATGCGCGGCTGCATCAGCTGCATGGCGCGGGTGGCGCGCAGCTGGCGCAGGGTGAGCGGGTAGGTGATGACGCGGATGATCAGCGTGAAGACGATGATCGCGAGGCCGTAGTTGTCGGCCATCGCGTTGGTGAGGATGATCAGCGCATTAGTGACCGGATTGAGCAGAACGTCGTTCCAGAGGAAGTCGATCATCAGTCGGCCTCGTAGATTTTCTGGGGCGCGGCGTTGACGCCGAGCACGGCCGACCAGAGCTGGCCGCCCTCGTTGCCCACGAGCAGGCGGCCGCCGACGATGCGCGGATCAGAGAGCACGTCCCCGTCCACGCGGATCTCGAAGGGGAAGGCAGCTTGGCCGGTATCGGCGTTGATCTGGTGGATCGAGCCGTCCCGCGCCACCACCGCGAGCACCGGGATGCCCTGCACGTCGACCAGCACCGGGCGTGAGCGCATGCGGTCTTCGCCGGACTGGTAAGGCGAGGGCCAGCGCGGCTGGCCGCTGCGCGCATCCCAGGCATAGACATTGCCGCGGACATCGGAAACGTAGACCGCCCCCTCGGCCACGAGCGGGGATCCCCAGAACCAGTTCGCGCCGCTCGCGGTCCAGACCGTTTCGCCGTCAGCCGGCCGGATTGCGTAGAAAGTGCGGTCAAACGCGCCGAAGTAGGCGAGGCCATCACCGCCGGTGACGGCGGATGCGAGTCCCGCGCCGATCTCCTTGCGCCAAGCGGATTGCCCGGGCTCCGGCCCGTCAACGCGCAGGGCGGTGACCCAGCCGTCGAGCGAAGCGAAGATCAGCAGCTTGCCGGCGTCGGTATCAAGCAGGACGGGCGAGCCGAGGATGGCAAGGCCGGTGCCGCCGTCCCACTCCCAGACGGCCTCCTGCGGCCGCTCGATGTCAACCGCGATCACCCGGTCGTCGTTGGTCGGGATATAGGCCAGCTGCCCATCCAGTGCAGGGGTGGCGACGATGCGCGCACCCGTGGAGTAGATCGCTCGTGCGGAGCGTCCGTCACCGCGGACAGCCCAAAGGATGCCGTCCGAATACTCGCCGACCAGCCATTCCCCGGAGAAGGATGACCAGATGGGATCGGCATAGAAGGCGGAGGTCTCGAGATCATCGTCGAGGCCCGGCATGCGAATGTCGTTGCCGTCCTTCGGGAACTGCCAAGCGATGATGCCGGAGGCGGCATCAATTGCGACGACCTCCTCGCCGCCGGTGGGGAAGACGATGCGGCCCTCAACGGCTGGATCTTCAGTCACCGCGCCCCAGCCATCGGGCGCATCGGCGATCTGGCAGGCGATCAGCAGAAGCGGGGTCAGCAGCAGCGCCGACCAGATGAGGAGCCGCTTGGGGCGCAGGGGGTGTTTCACGTGAAACACCCCTCTTGGCGGAGCGTTCGGCGGGAGTTGGCGGGCGTGCCGGCGGGGTGTTTCACGTGAAACATCATCTCGGGCGGACCGGGTCGTAGCCGCCGCGGCTGAGCGGGTTGCAGCGGAGCAGCCGCCAGGTACCGGCGAAGATCCCGCGGGCGAGGCCTCGTTCGCGCACCGCGTCCGCCATGTACTCCGAGCAGCTCGGCTGGAAGATGCAAGCCGATCCGAGCACGGCGAAGATCGGCGAAAGGGCGATCTGATAGGCGCGGACGCCGCCGATGGCGATGCGGGCGCCGAGGCCGGGCCGGGGGCGCTGCGCGATGTTCACTCGGAGGAGCTCCGCTTCCGTCTCGGGGCGCGGCTCTTGGAGGGCCGTTCCAGCCGTTCCCGCGCCCGCGTCATCAGGCCCGCGAGGTTCTGTTCGAGCATCTGGTAACTCGCTTCGGCCGCGCCGGAGCGGGCGACGACCACGACATCGAGCCCGCTGCCGCCGATTTTCGCGGCGATCTGCCGCAGCCGGCGCTTGATCCGATTGCGGACGACCGCGCCGCCCAAGCGCGAGCCGACCGCGAAGCCCCAGCGGTTGGGAGCATCGTCGCCGCGGTCGCGGACGGCGACAGAGAGTTCGCGGTGCGATACTCGAACATTTGCACTGAATACGGCATCGAACTCCGCCCGCTTGCGCAAGCGCTGCTCACGGCGCATCGATCCGGAAGAGGTCGGAGCGTTGCACGCGCAGGCTGCGCGGGGGCCGGGTCAGGCGACCGAGAGCAGGCGCCGCCCGCGCTGGCGGCGGCGCTTGAGCACGGCCCGCCCGGCGCGGGAGGACATGCGCTTGCGGAAGCCGTGTTCGCGCTTGCGCGGGATTCGCTTGGGCTGGTACGTGCGCTTGGGCATCACGCCTCCTCCGCCGCACAGGATTGGAAACTGGCGGCACCGGAATCGGCGTGCCGCAAGCCGCTGGCAGACGCCAAGTATACCCCTGCCCGCGCAGCGGACAACCGCGCCCCCTCCAACGCTCAGCCGCCGGCCGGCGTGTGCGCCGCTTCGTGCGCGGCGAGCGCGGCGTAGGCGGCGCGGCCCTCGAGGATCTTGCGCATGTAGGCCCGCGTGGTCGGGAAGTCGATCGCTGCCTCGAACGCGTCGTCCGCGAACGGATCCCGCGCGAACGACGCGGCTGTGGCCTCGCTGCCGGCACGGTCGTCGTAGCCGGCGGCGGTCTCGAGCCAGCGCCGGGCGCTGCCCGGCCCCGCGTTGTAGGCGGCCAGCGCGACGCCGGCGCGGTCGTCGTAATCGGCCAGCTGCGAGCCCAGGAACCACGCGCCGTAGCGGATCGCCGTCTCCGGCCGTGCCAGCCGCGCGTGGTCATGCTCTTCGCCGAGCATCTCGGCGATCAGGGCCGAGGTGCCGGGAATCACCTGGGTGAGGCCGATCTCGCCCGCGAGACCGCGCGCGTTGGGGTCGAAGCGGCTCTCCCAGCGGATCAGCGACGCGAACAGGTCCTGGTCGACGCCGCGCTCCACGGCCGCGGTGGCGCGCAGTTCGGCCCAAGGGCGCGGGAAGCCGAGCCGCGCGACCGCGGCCGGCGCCTGCCACCACGGCGTGGCCGAAACGGACAGCAGCTGTTCGGCCGCGATCAGCGCGGCGGAAGTTTCGCCCTCTGCCTCGAGATGAAGCGCCATGCGGTAGAGCGTCCAGAGATTGCCGCCGGCATCGATCCGCCATTGCGCGAACTGGGCGACGGCGCGCGCATCGAAACCGGCCGCGCGCAGGTCGCGGGCCGCCCGCCAGCGCGTGGATTCGGCCGGCGGCGGAGCCCCGGCCGGTTCGGGCCCCGCGATCCGGCGCAGCCAGGCCTCCGCGTCGACCCGGGCGGCGAAGGGGTCGGTCGGTTCGCCGAGGTGCAGGGCGGCGCGCGCGCCGTAGTAGGAGCCGGGCGCGAGCTCGGCGGCGCGCCGCCACAGCGCCTGCGCGTCGGCCGGGCGGTCCAGCCGGGCCGACGCGATGCCCTGCCAGAGCAGGTGCCGCTGGCGCTCGTTGACGGTCCAGCCGGATTGCAGCGATTCGCCCTCGACCAGCCGCGCCAGCACTGCCTCCCAGCCAACCTCGTCGGCCCGCCAGAGCGCCCAGCGCAGCGCCGCGTCAGCCGCCCAGATGTAGTCCGGGTGATCGCGCATGACGCGCTCGTAGAGCGGCTCGGCGGCGGCGGAACTGCCCTCTTCGGAGTAGAGATCGGCGGCGCGCCAGACCGCTTCGGCGGCGAAGGGCGAATCGGAATCGCGGCCGGGCACGGCGAGGTAGCCGGAAAAGGCGGCATCGAGCTCGCCGCGCGCCTGCGCGATGCGGGCGATCAGGAATTCGGCCTCGGCCTGCTCGGCCGGCGTGCCGAAGACGATGGCGTCGATCAGTTCAGCCCGCGCCTCATCAAGCCGATCGGCGGCGTAGAGCACGCGCCCGGCGGCGATGCGGGGGACGCCCGCGTCCAGCTCGCGCAGGCGGTCGAGCGCATCGGCGGCCTGCGCGGCCGCGGGCAGGTCCTCGACCAGCTGCAGCCAGGCCGTGATGCCGCCGCTGAGGTTGCCGTTCGCGGCTTCGAGCTCGCCGATCCGGGCCAGCGCGGCCGCGCGATCGTCGAACGGCGGACCGCCCGCGAGCAGATCGACGAGACGGTCGATCGCGGCCGCGTTGCGCTCCAGCTGTTCGAGTGCCCCGGCCGAGATCAGCAGCGCCTCGCGGCGCTCGCCGTCGGGCAGTGCGGCGTAGGCCAGCGCCTGCTGGGCGGAGGCGTCGGCCGCTTCGTATTGCCCGAGTTCGAGCTGCCAGCCGGCGCGGATCACGAGCATGCTGGCGAGGGCCGGGCCGGAGTCCGCGATGTAGCGGTCGAGCGACGAGACGGCGGTGGCGAGATCGCCGGCATCGCGGAACGCTCGTGCCCGCAGCAGCGCATGCCGCCGCGCCGACTCGGGCGGCATGATCGCGAGGTCCCAGGCCAATTCCGAGAGCAGCGCCGTCGCGTCGCCGCCCCGCTCCAGCGCCAGCCAGAGCTTGACCTGATCGAGCTGCGCCTCGTAGCGGCGCTGCGGCGGCAGCACGGGGAAGGCCGGATCGGCCAGCACGCGGTCGCGCATGCCGGCGGCGGACTCCCAGAAACCGTTCCGTTCGAGCGCGGCCGCCTCGTCGAGGATCACCTCCAGCAAGTTGGTGGCCGGTGAGCGCGGCTCGCCAGTTTGCTCCGATTGATCTTCGCCCGCATCCGTCGCGACGGCCGCGGGCAGGCTGCGGACTTCCTGCTGCTGCGCCTGCTGGCCGGCTGGTTCGCCGCCGGTATCGGAAGTGCAGGCGGCGAGAGCGGCGCAGCAGAGAGCCAGGCAAGCGGCAAGTAAAGCGCGGGCGGAAGCGCGTTTCACGATCGCGGGGCCGTTGCTACTGTGGCCAACGGCGGGCGGCGGCGCGGACTGAATGCCATGACTCTCCTGCTCTCGCGCGCCGGAGCGGCGCGACGCGGCGACTCCGCCAGCCCAACCCCGCTCCACAGTACGAACCCGCCGCCGAAGCTGTCGAACGCCCGCAAACACTGGCGTAACCCGCCCGAGTCGCAGCTGCCCGCGCCGTCTCCGGCCGCGCGCCCGATCGGGCGCTCCTGGATGACGGTCGATTTGGGCGCAATCAAGCGCAACGTGCGGCAGCTGCGGCGGCTGGCGCGCCCGGCCCGCGTGGCCGCGGTGGTCAAGGCCGACGGCTACGGGCACGGCGCAGCCCCGGTCGCGCGGGCGGCGATCGAAGCCGGCGCGGCCGCGGTCTGCGTGTTCGACGTCGACGAGGCGGCCGAACTGCGCGCCGACCGCTTCCTCGACGAGGTGATCGTCTTCTGCCCGATCCAGCCGGAGCAGGCGCAGCGCGCGGCCGGCCTGAACTTGGCGGTGACGGTGGCGGACCCGGCCGCGGTCGAGGCGCTGAGCGCGGCCGCCGGGCGGCTGCACCGGCAGCTGCGCGTCCACCTCTACATCGACAGCGGCATGAGCCATCACGGGCTGCGCCCGGAGCAGGCCTGCGCGCTCGCCGCCCAGATCCGCTCCAGCGCCCAGCTCGTGCTCGAAGGCGTCTACACCCACTTCCCCAGCCCGGCCGGCGAGCCCGAGCAGACGCTGGACGCCTTCCGCCGCTTCGAGCGGATCGGACGCCGGATCAACCCGCAGCTGCTGCACGCCTCCAACAGCGCCCCCTTCCTCCGCTTCCCGGAAACCGCTCTGGACATGATCCGCCCCGGCCTCGCGGTCTACGGGCTCGCACCCAATCCGTCGCGCGATTCCCTGCATCCGCCGCTGCAGCCGGCGGCCGAATGGAAGACGACCATCCTCGCCATCCGCGAAATCCCAGCGGGCGCATCGGTCTCCTACGGCGGCGCTTGGACCGCCGAGCGCGAAACGCGGCTCGCCGTGATCGGCGCCGGCTACGCCGCCGGCCTGCCCCGCGGCCTGGAACCGGGCGCCGGCGTCCTGATCCAGGGCCGCCACGCGCCGATCCGCGGCGCGATCTGCATGGACAGCTGCATGGCCGACGTCACCGACATCCCGCAGGCGCGGTCGGGCGACGAGGTGACGATCATCGGCGGAGACGGGGCGCGGACGCAGACCGCAGCGGACCTGGCGAGGGCGGCGGGCACGGTGCCGCACGCGATCCTCACGGGAATCTCGCCCCGGGTCCCCCGCGTCTACGCGGAGGAGATGCCGATCGAGCTGGGCGCGGCCGCCGCTGCCGGCTGATCAGCGGCCTCACCCGGTTCAGGGCAGGGGCACGCGATCCAGCAGGCGGGCGACCACCTGTTCCGCGGTCACGCCCTCGGCTTCCGCCTCGTAGCTCAGCGCCAAGCGGTGCCGCAGCACGTCGGGGGCGAGCGACTTGACGTCCTCTGGCCCGACGTAGTCGCGGCCGTCGAGGAAGGCGCTGGCGCGGGCGGCGCGGGCGAGCGCTTGGGTGGCCCGCGGCGAAGCCCCGAATTCGACGTATCCGGCCAGTTCGGGATCGCTGCGCTCTGGCGCGCGGCTGGCGCGGGCGACGCGGACGACGTAGTCGCGCAGGGGGGGCTCCATCCGCACGGCGGCGGCGGCGCGGCGGGCGGCGAGCAGGGAGTCGAGGCTGGCCACGGGCTGCGCCCGCTCGGGTCCGGTGCCGCCGGCGGGGTTGGCATCGGGGTCGGCATCAAGGCCGAGGTCGAGGATGCGGCGCTCCTCCTGCTCGCCCGGGTAGTCCGAGATCACCTTGAGCAGGAAGCGGTCGAGCTGCGCTTCCGGCAGGGGGTAGGTGCCCTCCTGCTCGATCGGGTTCTGGGTGGCGAGCACGAGGAAGGGATCGGGCACGGAGAAGGCGCGGCCGCCGATGCTGACCTGCCGTTCCTGCATCGCCTCGAGCAGCGCCGACTGCACCTTGGCCGGCGCGCGGTTGATCTCGTCGGCCAGCAGCACGTGCGTGAAGATCGGCCCGCGCCGCACCTCGAAGCGGGCTTCGGCGGCGTTGTAGATCTCGCCGCCGGTGAGGTCCGCGGGCAGCAGATCGGGCGTGAACTGGATGCGCGCGTGCGCCGCGCCGAATGCGCGGGCCAAGGTCTCCACGGTGAGCGACTTGGCCAGGCCGGGCACGCCCTCGATCAGGCAGTGGCCGTCGCAGAGCAGCGCGATCAGCAGCCGCGTGACGAGGGCGTCCTGCCCCACGATCACGCGCGCGATCTCGGCGCGGACGGCGGCGAAATCGGCGACCGGCTGATCCATCGCCGCGCGAATCCCCCCGTTGCGCCGCCCGTACGGCGCGGTGCCGTCCAGCCTATCCTGCGCTGCGCGCGGCCGGCCTGCAGCCGGCGGCGCGGGGGAAGGCGGGCGCGATGCGATTCGGGGTGACGGTCGGCAACATCGGGGCCTTCGGGGACCCGCGCGGGCCCGCGGCCTGCATCGAGGTGGCGCAGGCCGCCGAGGCGCTCGGCTTCGATTCGGTCTGGACCAACGACCACGTGGTGATCCCCGCGAGCATTGAATCGCGCTACCCCTACAACGCGACCGGGGTGTTCCCGGCGCCCGCCTCGGTGCCCTGCTACGAGCCGCTGACGATGATGAGCGCGCTGGCGGCGGCCACCGGGCGGGTCGAGATCGGCTGCAGCGTGCTGGTGATCCCCTACCGCCACGCGGCGGTGACCGCGAAGATGCTGGCCGCGGCGGATCGGCTGTCGGGCGGGCGGATCGTGCTCGGCGCCGGCGTCGGCTGGATGCGCGAGGAGTTCGAGGCGCTGGGACTGACCGACGAGCAGTTCCGCTGGCGCGGGACCCTGACCAACGACTACCTGCGGGCGATGAAGGAGATGTGGACCAACTCGGGGCCGTCGAGCATCCACGCCCGCTTCATCGAGTTCGAGCAGGCCGGGGCGTACCCCAAGCCGGCGCGGGAGGGCGGCATCCCGATCGTGATCGGCGGCAACGGCGCGAACGCCTGGCGGCGAGCCTCGCGCTGGGGCGACGGCTACCACGCCGCCTTCCAGACGCCGGATCAGTTGGAGGCGGAGGTCGCCGGCGTGCGGGCCGCCTGCCGGCGCGATCGGCGCGACCCGGACGAGCTGGAAATCTCGATGCTGCACGCCATCCAGCTGACCGAGGAGCCGTGGGCCGAGGCCGAGCGGCCGCTGCTGGGCGGCTCGCCCGAGGAAGTGGCCGCCGACCTGCTGCAGTTCGGACGGGCCGGCTTGGAGCACCTGATCGCGACGCCCTTCGGGCGGGGCGATTCACCCTTGCAGCGAGTCCTGAACGGGATGGAATTCATAGCGGCCGAGCTGCTGCCGGCGTTCAGTTCGTAGGGAGGAGCGGGAGATGAAATTCGGCATCCCGATCGGGAATTTCGGCACGCTGGGCAAGTACGGCGACGCGGAGGACGTGATCGCCGTGGCGGAGCGGGCGGAGATCTTGGGCTTCGATTCGGTCTGGGTCCACGACCACGTCTTCATGCCGGCGCTGATCGAATCGCGCTACCCCTACAACGAGAGCGGCATCGCCGGCTTCGCCTACCACCAGGACATCTACGACCCGATCGCGATGATGGCGGCGGTGGCGGTGCGCACCTCGCGGGTGCAGATCGGCACCAGCGTGCTGATCGTGCCCTACCGCGACCCCCTGGTGCAGGCGCAGATGATCGCGACGCTGGACCAGCTCTCGCACGGCCGCATCCTGCTCGGCATCGGCGTCGGCTGGATGGAGGAGGAGTTCGAAGCGCTGGGCATCGGTGATCAGTTCCCCGTGCGCGGCCGGGTCACGGACGAGTGGATCGGGATCGCCCGCGAGCTCTGGACGGCGGAGGGCCCGGCCAGCTACGAGGGCCGCTTCCGCTCGTTCCGCGACATGGGCGGGATCGTGAAGTGCGCGCAGCAGCCGCACGTGCCGATCTGGGTCGGCGGCAAGGGCCCGATCGCCGCCCGCCGCGTCGCCCGCTACGGCAACGGCTACCACACGATCTCTTCGACGCCCGACGAGGTCGCGGCCGAGATCGCGCTGGTCCGCGAGGAATGCGAGCGGGCCGGCCGCGACTTCGGCGAGATCGAGGTTTCGATGCTCGGCCCGATGGTGCTGCTCGACGGCGACCCCGCCTCGGTGCGCGGCTTCCCCGCCGTAGCCGGCGGCAGCAACGACGAGATCATCGACACCCTAAGCCGCTACTCCGAAGCCGGCCTCGAGCACGCCCTGACCCTCCCCGCCTACACCACCCCCAACTGGGACATCCCCCCCGAAGTCCAGTTCGAAGCAATGCAGCACCTAGCCGAAGACATCCTCCCCACCCTACGCTAGGGCCGGGAGCGATCTCGTTCGCTGCCCTTGCGAGAGCGTGTTTTCCTCTAGAGAGCGCCGAAGAAAGTGAAAGCACCGATGGCGGCTGCCTGCAGGTAGGCGACGAACGCGCTTTGGACGATCGCGGACCATCGGCGGTTCAAGCGCTGCCTGCCTAGAATCAGCGGGCATCTGGCAGGAGGCGGTTATGGCAGCAGCGGTGATCATTGAGGCGGCGATCAACGGGGCGACGCCGAAATCGCGGAACCCCAACTCGCCGCGGACCGTGGAGGAGATCGCGGCGGATGCGATCGCCTGCGTCGACGCGGGGGCGGCGATCGTCCACAACCACAACGACGATCCGGTGATCGGCTCGGAACGGGTGATGGGCGGCTGGCACGATCCGCAGCCCTACGTGGATGCCTGGCGGGCGGTGCTGGATCAGCGGCCGGAGACGATCCTGTACCCGACGATGGGTTCGGGCGGGCCCGGCACGGAGATCGCGGTGCGCTACTCGCACATTCCGGCGCTGGCGGCGGCGGGCGTGCTGGGGCAGGGGCTGATCGATCCGGGCTGCGTGGCGCTGGGCGGCGCCGATGCGGAGGGGCTGCCGAACGACAACGAGCGCGTCTACATCAACACCTACCGCGATGCGCGGCACATGTTCGAGACCTGCAACCGGCTGGGGCGCGGCGCGAGCATCTCGATCTTCGAGCCGGGCTTCCTCCGCGTCGTGCTGGCCTACCACAAGCGCGGGCTGGTGCCCAAGGGCTCGCTGGTCAAGCTCTACTTCGGCGGCGACGGCGGGGAGCGCAACCTGAGCTTCGGGATGCTGCCCAACGAGCCGTGCCTGGATGCGTACCTGTCGATGCTCGACGGCACCGGCCTGCCGTGGTCGGTCGCGATCCTCGGCGGCGACGCAGTGGGCAGCGGCTTCGCCCGGCTGGCGCTGGAAAAGGGCGGGCATGTGCGGGTCGGCCTGGAGGACTACGCGGGCCCGCGACAGCCGACCAACGTCGAATTGCTGGAGGAGTTGACGGCGTTGTGCGGCGAGGTGGGGCGTCCTGTCGCGACGGCGGGCGAGGCGCGGGCGCTGCTGGGGCTGCCGGCCGCGCCGTAGGGCGTAGCCTGCACGGACCGGAAACCCGCGAGACGGAGGGAGGCGGCGATGCCGCGGATGAGCGCCGAGCTGATGAAGGACTTCCTCGAGCGGCCGATCACGGGCGTGATCGCAACGCTGCGGCGCGACGGGCGGCCCTACACGGTTCCTGTCTGGTGGCTCTGGCAGGGCGAGATCGACGACGACGCGCACGCGGTGCGCAATCCGCCGCGCGGGGAGTTCTGGCTGACCGGCACGCTCTCGCGGGTCTGGTGCCGGCAGCTGCAGCACGACGGCCGCGCCTCGCTCTGCATCGAGTCGAACTCGCCCGCCAGCCACATCGGCGTAGACGGCGCCTGCGAGGCGCTGACCCTGCCCGATTTCGACATCTGGCCGATCTCGCGCAAGCTGGCGGAGAAGTACGTGGGGCGCGGTGACCCGGCGAACGCGGACGCGGTGGATGCGTTCTTCGAGAACATGCAGACCGAGCCGCGGATGCTGTTCCGGATGCAGCCGGAGGTGTGGCGGGCTATTGATCTGACCGTCTACCGCGGCAAGCGCGAGGATCGGGAGTTCCAGGAGCGGCAGCGGGCGGGCTGAGGACGGCGGCGCAGCCGCGGAACTCCGGCGTGAGCGAGCAGATCGACCCGCGCGAAGCGGCGCGGGAGGCGAGGCGGCGGGCGCGGATTCTGGCGGAGCGTTCGCGCGGCGCTGCCGAGCCGCCCGGCCCGGGCCGCGGCGACGGCTCCAAGCGGGCATCCCTGATCGCCGACCCGCGCTTCCGGCGGCTGTGGGCGAGCGGGGCGATCATCGCGCTGCTGGGCTGGGTCGATCTGCTGGTGTTGGCGCTGCTCGCCTACGAGCTGACCGGCTCGGTGCTGTTGACGAGCGTGGCGCTGCTGGTGCGCTCAGCGCCGCGGATGCTCCTGGGCGCGCCGAGCGGGGCGCTGATCGACCACGTCGACCGGCGGCACTTCTGGATGCTGGTTCTGTGGGGGCTGGGCCTGACCTACGCGGCGCTGGCGCTGCTGGCGTTCGCGGTCGAGCTGCAGCTATGGCACCTGCTCACCGCGATCGCGGTGGGTGCGGTCTTCTGGGCCTTGGAATTTCCCGTGCGGCGGGCGCTGATCGCCGACGTGGCCGGGGCCGATCGGGTGAACGCCGCCTTCGGGATCGATTGGAGCACCGACGCGGCGGTGAGCATCGCAGCACCCCTGATCGGCGGGGCGCTGCTCGAGTTCGCCGGTGCGGAGGGCGCGTACGCGGCGATCGCGGGCGCGTTCGCCGCGGCGATCCTGATCGCGGCCGGGCTGCGGGCCGGGCTGCACGAGCCGACCACGGCCCGGGTGGGCGGGACGCTGCCGGTGCTGCGGGCGACGTTCGCGGAGACGCGGATCGGCCTGTCGTTCGTGCGGCGTCGGCGCTTGTTCATCGCCGCGCTGATCGTGGCGGTCGCCTTCAACCTGGTGCTGAACGGCTTCAACGCGGCGTTTCCGGAGATCGCGGAGCGCGAGCTGGGCGTGCGTGAGTTCCTGATCGGGGCCTTCTACGCGCTGGTCGGGGCGGGATCGGTGATCGGCGGGCTGCTGCTGTCGCACTGGGCGACCTGGGCCTGGTCGGCGCGGCTGTACTGGTTCGGGGCGCTGATCTTCATGCTGGGCGCGATCGGCGCGGGCTTCGCGCCGGTCTACACGGCCGCGGCGGCGATCGCCCTGGCCATGGGCCTGGGCTACGCCTGCGTGTTCGTGATGCAGGCCTCGCTGCTGGCCGCACCCACGCCGGCCATCCTGCGCGGGCGCGTGATGGGGGTGCTGTCCGTAATGATCGGGACGGGGCCGCTGACCGGCCTGCAGATCGGCTTCTTCGCGTCCGAGCTGGGCGCGCGCTGGGGCCTGGCCGCGCTGGCGCTGGAGGCGATCGCGCTGCTGCTGATCGCGGCGGCCGCGTTCCCGGTGATCATGCGGCGGCTGCCGCCCGTGGCCGTCGGCCCTCGCGCATAGAGTGGCGCCCGTGCAGCGCCCGTTCGACCCTCGCTTCGCCGTCCGGCCAGCGCCGCAGCATGCCGCGCCTCCGCCGCTGCCGCCGCGTTCGGGCTCGCTCGTGCGCAATCCGGCCTTCCAGCGGGTCTGGGCCGCGGGCGCGATCACCGCGATGGTGCGCTGGCTCGACATGCTGGTGCTCTCGCTCTACGCCTACCAGCTGACCGGGTCGGTCGGCGCGGTGGCGCTGGCCTTCCTGGTGAGGATGTCGCCGCGGCTGCTGTTCGGGATGTTCGTCGGCGTGCTGGCCGACCGGGTCGACCGCAAGCGGCTCTGGGCGGGCACCCTGGCCGTGCTTGCCGTGATGTACGCCGGGCTGACCGCGCTGGTGGCGACGATCGAGATCGAGCTCTGGGAGCTGCTGATCTTCATCTTCATCGCCGGCATCTTCTGGTCGGTCGAGTTCCCGACGCGGCGGGCGATGATCGCGGACGTGGTGGGCCCGGCGCGGATCGGGCGGGCGGTCGGGCTGGATTGGAGCACGGACAGCGCGCTGCGCATCCCGGGCCCCCTGATCGGCGCCGGGCTGCTGCAGTTCATCGGCGCGGAATGGGCCTACGGGTTCGCGGCCGGGGTCTTCGCCGCCGCGGCGCTGATCGCGTCGACGCTGCGCTACGAGCGGCCGCCGCAAGCGCCCCACGCGGAGGGCGGCGGCATCCGCGCGGCGGTGCGCGAGACCTTCGCCGAGGTCGGCGCGGGCCTGGGCTACGTGCGGCGGCGCGGCCTGCTGATGGGAACGCTGCTGGTGACCTTGGCGTTCAACCTGCTCTTCCCGGCCTACAACGCGGCGCTGCCCGAGATCGGCGAGCAGGTGCTGGGCGTGCGCGAGTTCCAAATCGGCGTGATCGACGCGCTGGTCGGGGTGGGTTCGCTGGGCGGCGCGCTGCTGATCGCGAACTGGTCGAATTGGGCGTGGTCCGGCCGGATCTACTGGCTCGGCACGTTCTGGTTCACGCTCTGCGTGCTGGCGCTGTCGTTTTCGCAGGTCTACGCGCTTTCGGCCGCGCTGGCGATGCTGATGGGGATCGGCTTCTCCGCCTTCGCGATCATGCAGACCTCGCTGCTGGCGACGCCGACCCCGCCGGCGATGCGCGGGCGCGTGATGGGCGTGCTCTCGTTCGCGATCGGCCTGGGTCCGCTGACCGGCCTGCAGACCGGGCCGCTGACCGAGGCATTGGGGATCCAGTGGGGCCTGCTGACCGTCGTGCTCGAGGCGATGGCGCTGATGCTGCTGGCGGCGGCCGCGTATCCGGTGATCGTCCGCCGGCTCGACGCCCGCAGCAGCGAGCCGGCGGGCGGCGCGGCCGCGTCGCGGGCGGGCTGACATACACTCGGCGGAGCTGGACAAACGGAAACGGCGGCGGGAGCGCGACGTGACGACGATGCGGCGGCGGGCGGAGTTCAAGGCCGAGCTGCGGACGCTGCAGGGCGCCGGGCTGGGCCGCTGCTACGCGATGGTGGAGATCGAGACGACGATGGCCACGGGCGAACGCAGCCACGATTGGCGCGGGCGGCTGACCTCCCTCTCGAACCCCGAGCACAGCCTGTCCGGAACCTACCTGCTGCGCCCGGCCGAGGGAGACGACCTGCGGATCGAGGTGGTGGACGGCGCGGCCGCGCGCTTGGGCGTGACCAGCGACGAGTACGCCTTCCGCGGGCAGGGCGCCCCGCCCCCGGCGGCGCGGCGCAAGGGGAGGCATGCGCAATGACGACGGCCGCAGCCGAGACCTCCGTCAATGCGGCCGCCGAGCTGCGGGCGCAGGCCGCGGCCGCGGCCGCCTGCGGGCCGGCGTTGGCGGCCGCGTCGACGGCACAAAAGAACGAGATGCTGCACGGCGCGGCCGCGCTGCTGCGCGAGCGGACGGCGGAGATCGTCGCGGCCAACGACGAGGATGTGCGCGATGCGGCCGGGAAGCTCTCGGAAGCGATGATCGACCGCCTGCGGCTGACGCCGGAGCGTGTCTCGGCGCTGGCCGATTCGCTGGACGAGCTGGCCTTCCTGCCGGACCCGGCCGGCGAAGTGATCGAGGAGCGGGAAGCCGGCAACGGGCTGCGCATCTCGCGGGTGCGGGTGCCGCTGGGCGTAATCGCGTCGATCTACGAGAGCCGGCCGAACGTGACGGTGGACATCGCGTCGATTTGCCTCAAGGCGGGCAACTGCGTGGTGCTGCGCGGCGGCCGCGAGGCGGCCCGCTCCAACGCGGCCCTGGCCGCGATCATGCGCGAAGCGCTGGCCGCCGCCGGCCTGCCGGAAGACGCCTGCCAGCTGGTGCGCAACCAGGATCGGGTGCTGGTCGGCGAGCTGCTGGCCATGTCTGACCTGATCGACCTGATGGTGCCGCGCGGCGGCAAGGCGCTGATCGAGCGGGTGCGCGATCAGGCGGCGATGCCCGTGGTGGCCGGCGGCGTCGGCATCTGCCACACCTACGTCGACGCGGCGGCGGATGTCCAGATGGCGCTGGAGGTGGTGCACAACGCCAAGACGCGGCGGGTCTCGATCTGCAACGCGCTGGACGTGCTGCTGGTGCACGAGCGGATCGCGGGCGGGCTGCTGCCCCCGCTCGCCCGCCGCTGGGCCGAGGCCGGCGTGGAAATCCGCGGCGACGAGCAAGCGCTGCGGGTGCTGGACGGCAGCCCGGGCGAGATCGCGGCCGCCAGCGCGGACGATTTCGACACCGAATTCCTGGCGCTGCGGGCGGCGGTGAGGGTGGTGCCCAGCGCGGAGGCGGCGCTGGCCCACATCGCCGAGCACGGATCAGGGCATTCAGAGGCGATCGTGACCGCGGATGCGGAGCTCGCCGAGCGCTTCCTGCGCGAAGTGGACGCCGCCGCGGTCTACGTGAACGCCTCGACGCAGTTCACCGACGGAGGCGAATTCGGCTTGGGCTGCGAGGTGGGGATCAGCACCGGCAAACTGCACGCGCGCGGCCCGATGGGCCTGCGCGAATTGACGTCGTACAAGTGGGTCGTCCGCGGGGACGGCCAGACCCGGCCGCTCTGAGCGGGAAAGCGGGGGAGCCGATGAGCACGGTTGAAGCAGGCGCGTCGGCCGCCGGAATGACCGCCGCCGCGCGGGCGTTCCTGGAGTCGCTGGACGCGGAGCAGCGGGATATTGCCGTCTACGACTACCTCGATGCCGAGCGCATCTTCTGGTACTACCCGCCGGCCAACCGGCACGGGCTGCCGCTGCGCGACATGACCGAACCGCAGCGCGAGGCGGCGCTGGCCCTGCTGCGCAGCGGCCTGACCGACCGCGCCTACGAGCAGGCGCGGGGGATCATCGACCTCGAAACCACGCTCGGCGAGATCGAGCGCAAGGCCGGCGCGCGCAGCTTCGTCCGCGATCCGGAGCTCTACTACTGGACCGTGTTCGGCGATCCCGGCGATGCGGAGTCGCCCTGGGGTTGGCGGGTCGAGGGCCACCACGTCTCCCTGCACTTCAGCCTCTGGGCCGACCGCTTCATCTCGATCACCCCCTTCTTCTTCGGAGCCAACCCGGCCGAGGTGCGGAAGGGCCCCAAGCAGGGCCTGCGCATCCTCGACGATCGCGAAACCCTGGCCTACGAGCTGATGCGGAGCCTGGACGGGGCGCAGCGCGAGCGGGCGACGATCTACCCGGAAGCGCCGTGGGACATCATCACGTTCAACTCCTCGCGCGTCTCGCTGCCGCCGGAGGAGGGCCTGGCGGCGGCCGAGCTGTCCGCGCCGCAGCGCGATCTGTTGCGCAAGCTCACGGCCGTCTACGTCGATCAGGTGCGGCCGGACATGGCGGCCGAGAAGTGGCGGCGGATCGAATCGGAGGGCTTCGACGGGCTGCACTGGGCCTGGGCCGGGCCGCTGGATCCGGCCGAGCCCCACTACTACCGCATCCACGGCGGCAATTTCGTGGTCGAGTTCGACAACCGGCAGAACGGCGCGAACCACATCCACTCGGTCTGGCGCGACGTCGAGAACGATTTCGCCAACGACGTGCTGGGCGAGCACCTGCTGCTCTTCCACGTGCTGTAGCCGGCGGAAAGCGGAGGCGGGCGATGTTCCACTACGAGCGCGAGTCGCGCACGCCGCATTCGGAGTGCTACGTGGTCGAGAACGAGCGCGGCGCGCGCGCGAGGCTGGACGCGCACTTCGCGCCGCCGCTGGTCTACGCGACCCTGTGCGTGCCCGGCGACTGGTCGGACGAGGACATCCACGACCTGATCGCCGACGTCGACGACCGGATCGCCCGCACGGCGGACGCGGCGCGGGAGGACCTGATCGTGACGGTCTGGCGCGGCGCGGAGGCCGGCGTGTTCTCGCTCGAGGAGGCGATGGGCGATTCCCCCGTCGCGGCCGGAATGCCGAACGGGCAGTCATGAGCGGGCGCGAACGACTCGACGAAGGCGCCGCGCCGGCGGCGGAAGCGGGCGACGACTCGTTCTTCCAGAGCCTGTTCGACGGCAACGTGCACGAGGTGCTGCCCGACGAGGAGATCCCGGAGTTCCACGACTTCATCCGCGACGAGGCGCTGCTGCGCCGGCGCTTCGCCGTCTCGTTCCGGGTCGAGTGCCGCTGCCTGGCCTGGATCGGCTACTCGCTCTCGAACGTGACCACGCACGACGAGGGAATCGAATTCAGCGCCCGCCCGACCCGCACCTTCGTGCCCGACCACGAGCCCGACGTCGAACACCCCGAGGGCGCGACCGAGGACCCGCCCGAACAGTTCGCCGACTGGCCGATCTGGCCGCTCGAGATCTACCAGGACGAACTGGAAGAGGAATGGGGCGACGAAGAGGAGGACGAGGCGGAATGAGCAAGCGCTACGCCGCGATCTTCTTCGACCTGGACGGCACGCTGGTCAGCGAGCACGCCGGCGAACGGGAGGCGCGACTCGCAGCCGGAGGCGCTGCGCGGCAGCTCGGCCTCTGCAACGCCGAGCCGCCCGAGTTCGCCGCCGCGGCCGACGCCGCCTACGCCGGGATCATGGCCGAGCACGGCCACGCCTGGCCGCAGTGGATCACCGACGCGGTCTGGCTGCGCCGGACGCTGGAACGGCTCGGCTCGGCAAAGCCGCCGCAAGGCGCGCTCGAAGAGGTCGCCGACGCCTACAAGCGCGAGCGGCTCGCCTGCACGGCCGCGGTCGAAGGCGCGCAGACGGCGGTCGAAGCCGGCCTGCGGCAGGGCCCGGTCGCCGTGATCAGCAACTACACGGAGCCGCAGCATCAGCGCCGCAAGCTCGAGGCGGCCGGCCTCGCCGGCCATTTCGAGCACGTCTTCATCTCCAGTGAGGTCGGGCTTAAGAAGCCCGATCCGCGCATCTTCGAGCACGCCGCCGTCGCGCTCGGCGTCCCGGTCGGAGACTGCGTCCACATCGGCAACTCCTGGGCGTCGGACATCGAAGGCGCACTGGCCGCCGGCGCCGCCGCGATCTGGTTCGAAGAGTCGCCCCGCCCCGGCGTGCGCTCGCCGGACCCGCGCGTGCCCAGATTCGAGTGCATGCGCGAGGTGGCCGCGCACCTCGAGCGCCCACCGTCCGCGGGAGGAACGGGATGAGCGGACGCTACGCGGCCATCTTCTTCGACTTGGACGGCACGCTGGTCAGCGAGCGGACCGGCGTGCGCGAGGCTCGCCTCGCCGCCGGCCGCACCGCGGCGGAGCACGGCGTCGATGGCCTCACCCCGGAGTCGTTCGCCGACGCCGCCGAGACGGCCATCTCCGAGATCATGGCCGAGCACGGCCACAACTGGCCCCCGTGGCTGACCGTCCCCGTCTGGATCGACCGCGCCCTCCACCTGCTGGACGCCGCCGACCAACCGCCGCCCGTGCTCGAAGCGATCGCCGCCACCTACCGCCGCGAGCGGATCGCCCGCGCCGCCGCCATCCCCGGCGCCCGCGAAGCCGTCGAGACCGCCCGCCGCCTCGCCCCCATCGCCGTGATCACCAACTTCACCGAAGCCGGCCAACAGCACCAAAAAATCGCCGCCGCCGGCCTCGCCGGCCTCTTCGAGCACGTCTTCGTCTCCGGTGAAGTCGGCCACGCCAAGCCCGACCCCCGCATCTTCCACCACGCCGCCGCAACCCTGGGCGTCCCAATTGCCGAGAGCATCCACATCGGCAACTCCTGGGAATCCGACATAGAAGGCGCCCTGACCGCCGGCGCCTCCGCCATCTGGTTCGAAGAAGACCCCCGCCCCAACGTCCAATCCCCCAACCCAACCGTGCCAAGATTCGAATCCCTCACCGACGTCGCCGCCCACCTCGCGGGCTGAACTGCTTGCAACTGCAAGGGGATGCAGCGGCGAGGAGCGGCCGAAGGTGCTCGGACTCCAACGCCGCGAGTGCAAGGCGAGCGCTCTCAGCTCGGCCGGCGAAGTCAAGGCGGGCGACGCCACCCCATCACGGCGGGGCTGAGGCAGCCAGCCCAGGCGCACGCCCGTAGCGGACGATCCCGCTGCCGGTGCTAGGCGTCCCCGCCGGCCGAGCCGCGAGGCTCGGTGAACGAACGGAGGAGGGTGAGTCTGCCCTCTTTGACGGCCGCCCCACGGTGAACGGGGCGCGGGAGGAGCAGCGCTCCCTCGCTGCCGGTGGCGCGGCGGCGGAACAGGCTGGGGGGCGGGCGGGAGGGCGGATCGGCTTTGAACGAGGGAGCAAGCTGGCGAGCTGAAAACCGCGCCCAGCACTCCGGCAAAACCATTTTCTAGCCGCCCGTCGACACTCGGCGTAGCAGTGCCCCTAAAGGGCACTGCTACGCCGAGTTCGGCCACGGGCGGTTAGAAACGGCTCGGAGCGGACTCACGAGTCGAGTAGGCGGCCAGTGGCGGGCAACGGGGCTCGGGGAAAGGCTAAGTGCGTCCTGTTGCAGAGGCCGCTGGAATTTCGGGCACGTCGTCAACGCTCCCGTCGACGATCGCGGCGGCGTCCACGATCAGCGCAGCGCCATAGGCCGGCTGCTCGGTGGCGTGGCCGAGCATCTGCTTCACCAGCCCCAGCCGAGCCGTCGGCGTGGCATCGGGCGCGATCTCTTCGGCCACCGCCGCGAACTTGCGGACGCGGGCGATGATCTCGTCATCACGGTCGGTCATTGAATCCTCCTAGTTCGAGTTGGCGCCGGCTGCCCCGGCCGCGAGGTAGCCCTTCACCTGCTCCCGCTTGCCCACGCCGGCGAGGTCGTGAACAGCCAGCAGCGCGGCTCGGCAGCCCTGGTGTTTGAAGTGGACGACCCACTGCCGGACGTAGCGCTGCCCCAGCTCCGGCGTCACCTTCGACGGCCGGCCGGCGGCCGCGATCGCATCCTCGGTCGCCAACTGCGCGAGCAGCGCCGCTACGATTCGATCCTCGTCCACGCCGGCCAGCGGCTTGCGGGGGAGATCCCCGAGGATGATCGCAATGGCGCGGCGGAACGCGCGCTCGTACTCGGCCGAGCCGCCCTTCCGCTCGAGCTCGTTGCCCGCCGCGAGCGTGGCGCGGATCTTGATCTCAAGGCAGATCTCAGGCATCGGGCAACTCCTCCGGCAGTGCCGAGCAGCGCCCGCACAACGGCGTCCCGTCGGGCAGGTAGCGGTCGGCATCGTCCTCGGCCAACTCGACGCCGCATCGCCCGCATTCGGCACTCTCGGCATCGATCTCTTCGGCGGTGGCGATCCACAACAGCAGCGGAGCGCGGCCTTTGCGCCCGGCCGGGCGCTCGCCCAGTGCGGAGCGGAACCCCAGTTCGGCGGCCTCCCGGGCGGGATCGCTTTCGCCCTTGGCGTAGTTGCGCAGCGTGCCCTCGGTGACCGGGCAACCGTCGAGGGCGGCCACCTCTTTGAGCCGGCCGGCGTTCGGCCGCCCCTCGAGCCCGGCCGCGGCCATCCACTCGACCAGCTCGCTCGCGGCGGAAGACGTCTTGCCCCGGACCTCCCACTCGTCACCGAGCATCGGCACGCCGGACTGGACCCGAGGGGGATGCTCCTCGCCATCATCATCAATCCAGCTCGGCAGCGGGACGTCGACCGGGATCTGCTTCGACTGGTAGACGTTCTGATCCAGCCGAGCCGCCCGCATCTTCGAGGTGCCCATCAACACCCGCCCCTCGTCGGCCGGATCGCGGGCGAGGCAGAGGAGCGCTTCGCAGGCGTTCGCGGTCGTCATCGCCCCGCTGATCGCGCTGGCCGGCTCGGGCTTCTTGCCCTGCTCGAGCCGCGCCCGATTGAACCTGCCGCCGCCCTGCGAAGGATGTACGGCCAGCACCACGGGCGCGGCCGCCGTCCCGCCCATCTCCTGCGCGGCCTTGATCGACCTCTTCGCCTGCGAGGGATTGTTGCCATCTTCGACGTTCTGCAGCGACTGCAAGTTGTCGAGGATGATCGCGTCGAACTTGGCGTCCGCATCGCCCAACTGCTCGCGCAGCACGGCCAGCGCGGACTCGTGGGCTTTGGACGGCCAACTCTCCGGATCGGGAGCATCGCCCAATTCCATCCTCGGGCTCTGGTGGTAGACGAGCTGGGGCATCACCTCCTCGCCCTGCCGCTCGAGCCACGCCGCGATCCTCGAGGCCGCCGCATCGGGCGGATTCTCGGCATCGACGTACAGCACGTTCCGCAAGCGCGGCGACCAGACCTCGCGCCCGTAGATGCGGGAGCGGCCGGCGGCCAGCCCCATCGCCGCGCCGAGGCAGTAGACGGACTTGCCGGTACCGGTCTCGGCGCTGACGGCGGTGACGCCTGATCTGGCCACGCGGCCGTCGATCAGGAACGGTCCGCCCCTCGCGGCAAGCGCGAGCAGGGACTCGAAGTCCAGCTGGATCGTCTCGAATTTGTCTTCGGGCATCGTCTCACCTGTTGCAGTGAAGCCGCGGATTGATTGTACAGCATCGCGGGCTACCTGCAAGCGGCGGGCGGGAGAGTATGCCTTACTGCTATCATACTAGACGGAGGGTGTAATGCTAACTGCTATTGTAATAGTCGGAGGGTGCAATGCCGGCGCGGGGGCGGGCGGGCGGTCTTCCTTCCTGCACCTTAAGGGATTTGCAGGATTGCAGGAAGAAGAGATCCGCTCCGCTCCGCTGGGGCGCTGAGAGTCCAGCGGACTCAGCGGAGCAGGTGCCGAAGGTGGCGGACGGGAAGCTGGTGAGTGGCCTTCCGCCGCGCAATCTCTCGACCGCCGCTTTGAGTTCCTTTCAGCTGCCGCCGCCCATCTCGCGGGCTGATCTACTTCCGTGCGATGGCGCGCTTGGCGGCGGCCGCCACGGCTTCGGGGGTGAGGTCGAACTTTTCCAGCAGGGCTTGCCAGGGGCCGGATTCGCCGAAGCGGTCGGCTACGCCGACTTGTTCCATGGGGGTCGGGCGGTGGAGGGCCAGGGCCCTCGCCACGGCGGAGCCGAGGCCGCCGATGACGTTGTGCTCCTCGGCTGTGACGATCGCGCCCGTCGCCTCGGCGGCGGCGATGATCGCGGCTTCGTCGAGCGGCTTGATCGTGGACATGTTGAGGACGCGGGCGGAGATGCCCTCGGCGGCGAGCTGCTCGGCGGCGCGCAGCGACGGCTCGAGCATCAGGCCGCAGGCGATCAGGGCGACGTCGCCGCCGGCGCGCAGCTGGTCGGCGCGGCCGAGTTGGAAGCGCGGGCCGTCTTCGTAGACGACGGGGATTTTCGGGCGGCCGACGCGGATGTACCACGGGTCTTCGTCGTCCGCCGCCGCGACCATCGCCGCTTCGGCCTCGACCACGTCGGCCGGCACGACGACGTTCATGTCGGGCAGCGCGGTCATCAGCGCGAGGTCTTCGATGGCCTGCGCGGACGCCCCGTCCTCGCCGACGGAGATGCCGCCGTGGCTGGCGACGAGCTTGACGTTCATCCGCTGCTGCGCGATCTGGACGCGGATCTGGTCGTAGCAGTGGCCGGGCATGAAGACGGCGAAGGAGGCCGCGAAGACGGTCTTGCCGGTCGCGGCGAGCCCCGCGGCGATGCCGATCATGTCGGCTTCCGCCGCGCCGACCGTGAACCAGCGCTCGGGGAACTCCGCGGCGAGCTTGTTCCCGCCGGTCGAGGCGGAAAGATCGGCGTCGAGCGCGACGATGTCGCGGCCCTCGCGGGCCAGGCGGAGCAGCGCCTTCGCGTAGGCCTCGCGCGTGGCCGCCGCCGCGGTCATGCCTCGATCTCCGCGATGGCCCGGGCGAGCTGCTCGTCCGACGGCCCCTTCCCGTGCCAAGCGGCGGGATCTTCGGCCATGAACGAGACGCCCTTGCCCTTGACCGTCTCGCAGATCACGGCCTGGGGCGCGCCGGTCGCGGCGCGCGCATCGGCGAGCGCGTCGCGCACGGCGCCGGCATCGTGCCCGTCGACCTCGCGCACGTCCCAGCCGAAGGCGGTCCACTTGCCCGCGACCGGGTCGATCCGCATGATCTCGCCGCCCGGCCCGTCGTTCTGGAAGTGGTTGCGGTCGATGATCGCCGTGATCGAGTCCAGCCCGAAGTGCGCCGCGGCCATCGCCGCCTCCCAGTTCTGCCCCTCGTTGAGCTCGCCGTCGCCCAGCAGGCAGAAGCTCTGCGCCCCGCGCCCGTCGAGCCGGTGGCCCAGCGCGAGCCCGACGCAGAAGGACAGCCCCATGCCCAGCGCCCCCCCGCTCATCTCGACCCCCGCCGGCCGGCCGCGGATCACGTGCCCCTGCAGCGGGCTGCCCAGCGAGCGGAACCCCGCCAGCAGCTCCTCCCCGAAGTACCCCGCCTCCGCCAGCGCCGCATAGAGCACCGGCGTCGCATGCCCCTTCGACATCACGAACCGGTCCCGCTCCGCCCACCCCGGCTCCGCCGGATCATGCCGCAGCACCCCCCCGAAGTAGAGCGCCGCCAAAATCTCCACCGCCGAGAGCGACCCCCCCGGATGCCCCGACTGCGCCGCATGCGTCATCTCCACGACATGCCGCCGCATCCGCCGGCAAACCGCCTCAAGCCCCGCAACATCCGCAGCAGTCATTCCCCAAGCCTAACGGCGCACGCCAATAGGCTCGCGCCGCGTGCCCTCCGAGCGCCGAACCGGCGCGGGCGGCCGCGGCGATCACAGGCGCGATTGCAGGTCTTCCGCGCCAAGCGGTCGCTCCCCGCCGCTCCCCACCGGCAAGCCCGCCGAGGCCGGTTGGGGGCGGCCGCAGAGGAGGAGTTGACACAGCCGCGGACCTGTGCCTATCATCCTGCCCATGCTGAATCGCAAGCGGACCGCCACAGTCGCCACCCGCCCGTCCAAGGTGGAATCTCGCGTTTCGCACATCAGTACTGCCCCCCCCCCAAGATAGTTCACTTGTTCTAATCAGTTTAGTCGCCCCTGCACTGGCGACCTCACCTGCCGCCAACTCTATGCCCCGCTCCGCCGAGGGCGGAGTGGCGCTTGATGACGTGCGGACCTCCACCCTGCCCTCCTCGGCCGTTGCCATTCCAGTCGCCAAGCTGCTGGCGCGCACCAGCTCGTCGCCAGTGTTGGGGACTAAGGGCGGATCATGAAAGGAAGAACGATGATGCACCTGATCAGACAAGCGGCGGTCATCTCCAGCGCCGTGGCGCTCTTCGCGCTCGGAGCAGCCTTGGTCGCACCCGCAGGAGTAGGCGCTCAGGGCGGTGGCTGTACCGGGTCCGCATGGAACGCCAATGACGGCAGCGTTGATGTCACCGAGCGCTGGGCCCGCGGGGACTGTCTCGGCGATCGGTTCGGTCGTCGCCTCTGGGTCGACCTCTACTCGTTCTCGCTGATGGCAACGACACGGGTCGATCTCGAACTGAGTTCCAACGAGCGAACGCCAGCCTTGGTCTTGGCGACGGCGAGCGGGCAGCAGCTGGAGTCGTCCGTTGGTGCACCACGCCGGCGATTCGCTGCGATCAACAGAACGCTGTCCGCAGGCCGCTATCGCGTCGAGGCGACGAAAGTCGATAGCGGTCAGGGTTCCTACCGGCTTCGAGGATCCTTCACTGCACTCGATGGCCCTGACAATGGGATGCCGAGCGCGATGGAGATTCGCGCAACGCTGGCGCGAGCTCTCTTCGGTGCCGGCAAGGCAACAAACCACGAATACAATCTGTACGGCGCGAGGCCGGGAAGCGGGTGCTTGGGATACGACGGCGGGCACTCCGGTTGGGATGCGCAAACGCAATCCGTCGCTGGCGCTGTCCCTACCAAAGACGAGCCGTTCTTCTCGCTCAGTACCGGCACCGTGATTCGAGCGGGTGGCACGTTCAATGAGATCGCCGTCTATGACGCGGCCGAGAACTTGACCACGCTGTACCTCCACGCCCGTCAAGTCGACGTTCGCGTTAGGCAGCAGGTCAGGGTCGGCACCAGACTCGGGATTCAAGGGAATGCCGGCTTGAGCAGCGATCCGACAGACCGCGAACATGTCCATGTCGAGGTGCGAAGCGGCCGGCGCCGATATGCAGCCTGTGGCGCGAGCACAGCGATCGCCCCTTACAACTACCTTTACCGCCAAGTCGTGGCGGCCGGGAACTGAGCTGATGGGGCGTCCGAGGACGCATCCATAGATGAAAGAGCGAGGGAGGGCGATGATGAACGACCTGAACGACCTGCTGGCAGCGGCACGTAGACGGCGTGGGCCTGTGATCTTCTTCGGCATCTGGCTGGTAGGTACCCTTGTTCTGGGTTCTACCCATCTATATCTTATGGACAATAACATTGAATATTTTCTCAGATTCCATTTGGATAGATTGGGGTCAGCTGGCCTGCCGGTTAGAACTGCGATTCTTTTCGTGATCTTCGGGTTCCCTCCTTTGTTGGCTGGCGCTACTTACATAGCCGTCGACTTTTATATATACGTACTCGGCGGCTTTGGCGGTGGCGGCGGGGTATCTCCAGTGGATCGTGGTCCGAACTCAAAGCATGCGCAACGCAAGAGGGGTGAGTTGCAATGAAGCGGTTTTTGATCTTCTGGCTCGGCACTACCGCTGCCTTGGGTGCTGTTCACCTGATTCTCGTGAGCAGCAATCTAGAATACTGGTTGCTATATCACGCTGGAGTTTTTGAAGATGAACATGGTCCACTTGAAGGGCTGTCCGTCAAGACTGCCGTTCTTTTGGTGATCTTCCTAGTCCCGCCTTTGCTGGGACTATCTTTCGTGTTCCTTGGCTTCTTGTTCGGTACCGGCGGCTCCTGGACAAAGCCGCCTAGTCACCTGCCGCTAGCAGTTGAGCCGGAGCCGGAACCCGAGCGCCCCGTCAATCCGTCCGAGGCTGCTATCCTCGCTGGCGTCGAGGCGGCCGAGCGTGTACAGCCGCCGCCGGAAGAGGCTGATGATGACGATGCCTAGGCTGGTGGTCGTGGCGCTGGTCGCTGGGGTGCTGCTATCCGGTTGCGGTGCTGAGGCGCGTAGCAGGGGCGAGGTCTGCTGGGACAAATTCGGGCTGGGCGAGCATAACTATGCCGACTTGCCCGCCGTTCTCGCCGATATTCTCGGCGTGCCCGTGGCGTTCATTGAAGGTATCATCGGTTCCGCTGGCGCTGTCGGTGAAACCATCGTGACGATAGTACTCAACCTTCTATCGTCGTTCGGTCTCTGCTGATCTGGCCTGCCCAGCTCGGTGACGCGTGAGCGAAGTTCGCAGGCGCGGATAGAATCGCGAGATGAGTGGGATGCAGCGGCTGTTCATTGCGGCGGGGCTGCCGGGGGAGGGGCGGGGGGAGATTGCGCGGGTGGCGGCGGGGCTGCGGTCGCGGGCAGGGGTTCCGCTGCGGTGGGTGCGGGCGGAGAATCTGCATCTGACGCTGCGGTTCTTGGGGGAGACGCCGGCTGGGGAGATAGCGGGCATCGCGGAGGCGATCTCGGAGGCGGCGGATGGATTTGCGGAGTTCGAGCTGCGGTTCGGGGAGTTGGGGACGTTCGGGGGGCGCAGGCCGCGAGTGCTGTGGCTCGCGCCGGTTGCGGGTTCGGGGGAGATTGCGGCGCTGGCGGAGCGGGTCGATGCGGCGCTCGCGGGCGTCCCGCGGCGGGAGGGGCATTCCGTCCGCATGTGACGCTGGCGCGGGTGCGGCGGGGGGATCAGGCGGCGGCTGCGGCGCGGTTGCCGGGGCTGCTCGTGGAGGCGGAAGTGCCGGAGATCGCCTGCGCGGTTTCGCGGGTCGAGCTGATGCGGAGCGAGCTCGGGCGGGACGGGGCGCGGTACTCGGTTCTGGCGTCGGCGCAGCTGGCTGGGGTAGTAGGCTGAGGTTGCCTGATGAGAACGGGTGAGGAGCCGCCATGCAGAGCAGCCTGATCTCCAAGATCGAGAAGGCGCGCATCTATGCGAGCGAGGAGCACCGCTTCCGCTTTGTCGCGCTGACCTGCGAGGTCGAGGGGGATTCGGGGACGCATACGGCGAGCTTGGGGCCGGACGGCTGGACCTGCGACTGCCTGACCTTCCAGAACTTGCAGACCTGCTCGCACACGATGGCGCTGGAGCGGCTGCTCGACCGGATGCTGCCCGAGGCCTTCCGCCCGGCGATGTCGCCCGCCTGAGCGCAGCGGGGCAGGGCGCGGCCGGAGCGGCCGGGTCTCAAGCGTCCGGCCCCGGCTGCGGCGTTCTCCAAGCGGCCGGGCTCAGTTGGCGGCGTTCCAGGCGGCGGCGCGCTGCGTGAAGATGCCGGGGTCGGCGTTCCAGTCGGAGAAGGTGATGCTGCGGTCGTTGGTGAGGTAATTGAGGCGGGCGTTGAGGCAGGCGAGCAAGGGCTGGTCGTCGTCGGCCACGGTCCAGCCGCCGTATTCGATGGACGGGTCGAAGGCGGTGACGGCGAGCGCGCCGTCGGAGGATGCGGCGGCGGTGGCGTTGCCGAGTTCGCCGCGGGCGAAGGCGTCGATCTCGCCGGCTTCGAGCGCGGCCACGTAGGGGTCTTCGTCCGAGCCCATGTAGGCGACGCTGGGCATGTCGTCGGAGGGCGGGATCAGGAGGGTGCGGCCGGCGACGTTGGCGGTGCCGCCGGAGGCGCTGATCACGTAGGCGTCGCTGCCGTCGGCGGTGAGGGTGCCGTCGGGCGTGACGATCCCGGTGCCGTCGACGACGATGCCGTTCTCATCGATCAGGCCGACGAGCTGGAGCAGGCGTTCCTCGCCGGTGGTTTCGGGGACGGCGCCGACGGTGTGGGAGCTGGCGAGGTCGGCGTGGGTCTTGATCGTCGCGGCGTCGGCGGCGCGGACGAGCAGGGCCTGGCGGAACTGGATGTGGCCGTCGGTGAAGGCGACGCGGAGGCTGCCGTCGGCGCTCGTCAGGCGGTCGTCGCGGATGGTGATGCCCCCGCCGGCGACGTCGATGGCGGGCGGGCGGGCGGGGGTGAGCCAGATGTCGGTCCATTCGCCGATCGGGATGCGGTTGAAGGCGAGGCCGGTGCGGTTCATGGCTTCGAGCGCGGTGAGCAGGTCGGCCTCGTAGCCGCGGTGCTGTCGGTAGCCCTTTGCAGCGGGGTCGCCGTCGGCGCTGAAGCTGACGGGCTTGAAGAAAGCGAAGAAGCCGAAGTTGAGCGTGCCGCGGTCGACATCTGCGCATGCGCCTTCGGCCGGGGCTGCGGCCGGTGTCGCCGCAGGCGGCGCGACGACGGTGACCGCGGAGCTGCGGAGCCAGCGGTCGTCGCGGGCGGCGGCCTGGGCGGCGGTGACGAAGCGGCGCTCGGGCAGCATCGCCTCGCCGCCGGCGATGACGGCGACTTCGAGGCGGCCGTCTTCGAGCGAGCGCACGGCGGCGCGGACTTCGACGCCGTCCGAGTGTTGCGCCGCCCAGACGACGGCGGCGCCCGCGCCGACGACGGCAAGCAGGGCCAAGAGGGCCAGGGAACGTGTCCGGGTCATTACGCGCCTCCTCTGCGGGTGCGGGGATTGGATAGCAGATGCGGGCGGTACGGGATCAGTCGATGCGGCGGAAGACGAGGCAGGCGTTCTGCCCGCCGAAGCCGAAGGAGTTCTTGAGCGCGACGCGGACATCGGCGGCGCGGGACTGGTTAGGCACGCAGTCGAGATCGCAGTCCGGGTCGGGCGCGGCGTAGTTGATCGTGGGGTGGATTTTGCCCTCGCTGATCGACTTGACGACGGCGATGGATTCGACGCCGCCGGCGCCGCCGAAGAGGTGGCCGATCATGGATTTGGTGCTGGAGAGGGCGACGCTGCGGGCGTGGTCGCCGAGGGCGAGCTTGAGGGCGCGGGTTTCGGAGGCGTCGTTGAGCGGGGTCGAGGTGCCGTGCGCGTTGACGTAGTCGATCTCGGCGGGTTCGATGCCGGCGTCTTGGATGGCGGCGCGGATGGCGCGGACGGGGCCGGCGCCGTCGGCATCGGGCATGACGAGGTGGTGCGCGTCGGCGCTGGAGCCGTAGCCGGCGACCTCGACTTGATACTCGGCGCCGCGGGCGCGGGCGGAGCGCTCGCTTTCGAGGATCAGGATGCCCGCGCCCTCGCCGGGAACGAAGCCGTCGCGGTGCTTGTCGAAGGGGCGGCTCGCGCCTTGGGGATCGGCGTTGTTGGAAGTGAGGGCGCGCATGACGGCGAAGCCGCCGAGGGCGAGCTGGCAGAAGCCGGCCTCGCAGCCGCCGCTGACGATGATGTCGGCCTGGTCGCGGCGGATGGCTTCGGCGGCCTCGCCGATGGCGTGGGTGCCGGCGGCGCAGGCGGTGATCACGGTGTTGTTGTGGCCGAGCAGGCCGAACTGCATGGCGATGTTGGCGGCGGCCATGTTGGGCAGGGCGCGGGGGATCAGCAGCGGGTCGAGCCGCATCGCGCCGCGGTCGAACGTGGTCTTCGCGCCGGCTTCGAGGTCGGGGTACGCGCCGGAGCCGTTGCCGAGCACGACGCCGATCCGCTCGCGGTCGAGCGAATCGAGGTCGAGCCCGGCATCCTCGACGGCCTCGCGGGCGGCGGCGACGGCGAGCTGGGCGAAGCGGGCCATGCGGCGGGCGGACTTGCGGTCGATGAAATCGCGCGGGTCGAATTCGGGGATTTCGCCGCCGATGGTGCAGGAGAAGCCCTCGACGTCGAAGCCCTGGATGGGGGCGATCCCCGATTCGCCCGCGAGCGCGCCGCGCCAGAAGGCGTCGACGCCGATGCCGAGCGGCGTGATCGCGCCCATGCCGGTGACGACGACGCGCTCGCGTTCGGGCATGGGTGCTACCACCGGGGCCGCCGCTGCTCGTCGCCAGCCGCGCCGGCAGGCTCGGCGGCGCGGCCGATGCCGGCGGCGTCGAGCACGGCCGCGCGGGCCTCGGCGGCGAGGGAGAGCGAGCCGAGCACGCAGATCAGGTCGTCGGGGCCGGCGTCGTCGCGGGCGGCGGCGATCGCTTCGGGGGCGTCTCCGGCCAGCGAGATCTTGCCGCTCCAGCCGGCGAAGGCGGCTTGGACGTCGGCGGCGTCGCGGGCGCGGGGATGGCCGGATTGGGTGGCGATCACCTCGTCGGCGCGGTCGCGGATGATCTCGGCCATGCCGGCGAGCTGCTTGTCGCCGAGCACGCCGAAGACGACGAGCAGGCGCGCGCCGGGCTTGCGGGGGAAGCATTGGTCGAGCGCTTCGAGCGCGCGGCGGACGGAGTCGGCGTTGTGCGCGCCGTCCACGACGATGCGCGGACCGTCGCCCGGCAGGGCTTCGAGGCGGGCGGGCCAGTGCACCTCGGCGAGGCCTTGGTGGAGGGCGGCGCGGGGAATCTCGAGACCTTGGGCGGCGATCGCGTCGGCCGCGGCGACCGCGGCGGCGGCGTTCTCGATCTGGAATTCGCCGAGCAGGGGGATCAGGAAGAGCTGTCGAGCGGGCTCGCCCGGGCGCGGCGCGAGGCGCTCGAGCGCGAACCACTGGCCCGCGCCGCGGCCGGGTCCGGCCGCGGGTTCGAGGCCGAGCGGGGTCCAGCGGTGCGAGCGGGCGACGTCGATGAGCGGGACGGGCACGTCATCGGCGGCGTTGCGGATGACGGCGGCGGCGGCTTCGGAGTGCTGCGGTGCGAGGATCGCGGCGCGGGCGCCGGCGGTGATGATGCCGGCCTTCTCGGCCGCGATCTGCTCCAGGCGGTCGCCGAGCACGTCGGTGTGCTCGCGCGAGAGCGAGGTGACGACGGCGAGGTCCTTTTCAGCGAAGACGTTGGTGCAGTCGAGCCGGCCGCCGAGGCCGACCTCGACGACCTGGACCTCGACGCTGCGCCAGCGGAAGGCGTGGAAGGCGAGGGCGGTGAGAATCTCGAAGGTGGAGACGCGGCCGGGGCGCTCGGCCAGGTCCTCGGCGACGACGGGGCGGAGCTCGGTGCAGAGGCTGGCGAATTCGTCTTCGGGCAGGGGTTCGCCGTCGATCCGGATGCGTTCGGTGAAGGAGTGCAGGTGCGGACTGGAGAACATGCCGGTGGTACGGCCGGAGGCGCGCAGGACGGACTCGATCATGGCGGCGGTGGAGCCCTTGCCCTTGGAGCCAGCCACGTGGACGGTGCGGCGGCCGTGCTGGGGCGAGCCGAGCCGGCGCAGCAGCGAGTGGATGCGGTCGAGCGCGAATTCGGGCTCGGAGCGGCGCGGGCGCGAGCCGCGCTCGAAGTCGGCGAAGCTCATCAGCCAGTCGATGGCCGCGGGGTAGTCGAAATCGCCGGAGTGGGCTGCGCGCTCGGTCATTGCGGCCTCATCGTATGAGCCTATGCGCTGCGCTCAACCACCGCCGCCCGCGCCGGCTGACCGCAAGGGCCGGGTGCGAGTACCCTGCGGGCGGGATTGCAGCTGGGGAGTTCGGCGATGGCGGCGGGAATTCGCGACGTGCTGTCGGAGCGGCTGGCGGGGCGCGGCGGGACGGACGGCCTGATCGAGGTGGTCGAGGCGATCGCGGCGGGCGCGGAGGCGGTTTCGGGGCTGACGCGGCGGGCGGCGCTGGCCGGGGTGCTGGGCGCGAAGGACGAGGTGAACGTGCAGGGCGAGATCGTGCAGGTGCTGGACGCGGCGGGGACGGAGGCGTTCGTGAGCGCCCTGCGCGATTGCGGCAAGGTGGCCGCGCTGGCCTGCGAGGAGCTCGAAGAGACCGTGTTCGTGGCGGACGACGACGAGCACCAGTGGCTGGCGCTGTTCGATCCGGTCGACGGGTCGAGCAACATCGATGTGGCAGTCACGATCGGCTCGATCTTCGCGATCTACCGCAAGCGGGCGGGCGAGCCGGTCACGGCCGTATCGCTGCTGCGGCCGGGGCGCGAGCAGACGGCCGCGGTCTACGCGGTCTACGGGTCGAGCACGGTGCTGGTGACGGCGGTGGAGGGCGCGGTGGACGGCTTCACGCTGGACCCGGGCGGCGCGGGCTTCCTGCACACGCACGACGGCATCCGCATCCCGGAGCGCTGCGCGGCCTACAGCGTGAACGAGGGCAACGCGGATCGCTGGACGCCGGAGATGCGGGCGGCCGTGGCCGAGCTGCGGGCGGCTTACGGCTTGCGCTACGTGGGCTCGCTGGTGGCGGATTTCCACCGCGATCTGCTGAAGGGCGGAATTTTCCTGTACCCGGGCGACGCGAAGTCGCCCGAGGGCAAGCTGCGGCTGGGCTACGAGGCGAACCCGCTCTGCTTCGTGGCGGAGCAGGCGGGCGGCGCGGGGAGCAGCGGGCGGGAGCGGATCCTGGACATCGAACCGGCGGAGCTGCACCAGCGGACGCCGCTGATCGTGGGCAACAAGGACGTGGTCGAACAGGTCGCGGCGCGCCTCTGACAGGGGCCGCGGACGGAGGCACGGACAATGAACCGGGACGAACTCGAATCAACGGCGCGGGCGCTGGTCGCGCCCGGCAAGGGCATTCTGGCGGCCGACGAATCGGCCCCCACGATCAAGCGGCGGTTCGACACGATCGGCCTGGAGTCGACCGCGGACAACCGGCGGGACTGGCGGGCGCTGCTGTTCACGACGGGCGGGATCGGCGACGCGATCTCCGGCGTGATCCTGTTCGAGGAGACGCTGACCCAATCGACCGCGGACGGCAAGCCGCTGGTCGACGTGCTGGGGGACGCGGACGTGATTGCGGGCGTGAAGGTGGACAAGGGCGCGAAAGACCTAGCGGGCGCGCCGGGCGAGAAGGTGACGGAGGGGCTGGACGGCCTGCGCGAGCGGCTGGCGGAGTACCGCGCGCAAGGAGCGCGCTTCACCAAGTGGCGGGCGGTGATCGCGATCGGCGAGGGAATGCCGAGCGGCTATTGCATCGATGCCAACGCGCACGCGCTGGCGCGCTACGCGGCGCTCTCGCAGGAGGCCGGGCTGGTGCCGATCATCGAGCCGGAGGTGTTGATGGACGGAGAGCACGGCATCGCGGCCTGCGCCGACGCGACGGCGCGTTCGCTGCGGGCGGTCTACGCGGCCTGCGCGGTGCAGCGGGTGCACCTGCCGGGCACGCTGCTGAAGCCGAACATGGTGCTGTCGGGCAAGGACGCGGCGGAGCGGGCGGATGCGGAGACGGTGGCGGCGGAGACGATCCGCGTCTTCGCGGAGACGGTGCCGGCGTCGGTGCCCGGCTGCGTCTTCCTCTCCGGCGGGCAGGGCGACGAGGAGGCGACGGTCAACTTGGACGCGATCAACCGCGCGGCGAAGGCGGCCGGCGCGGCCGCGCCGTGGCAGCTGAGCTTCTCCTACGGGCGCGGCTTGCAGGCGACGCCGCTGGCCGCTTGGGGCGGGAAGCCGGAAAACCTCGCGGCGGCGCAGGCGGCGTTCGCGGAGCGGGCGCGGGCGACCTCGGCCGCGCGCCGCGGCGAGTACGCGCCCTAGGGCCGGGCGGCGGGCGATCGCATGGGAAGGAAGCCGCCGCACCGGCTGCTGATCGCGACGGGCAACGCGGGCAAGCTGCGCGAGTTCCGGGCGCTGTTCGAGGCGCTCGATGGAGGCGACGCTTGGCAGCTGGTCGCGCCGGCCGAGGCCGGGCTGGCCGATTTCGAGGTGGCCGAGGACAGCGAGACCTACATCGCCAACGCGGCCCGCAAGGCGCGGTCCTACGCCAATGCGGCGCGGATGCCGGCGCTGGCCGATGATTCGGGGCTGGAAGTGGACGCCCTAGACGGCGCGCCCGGCGTGCGGAGCGCCCGATATGCTGGAGAGGCGGCGGACGACGCGGCGAACCGGGCCAAGCTGCTGGCCGCGCTGGAGGGAACGCCGGCGGCGGATCGGGCAGCGCGGTTCCGCTGCGTGATCGGCGTGGCCTACCCGTTCACGACCAACATCCGCTGCGGCGAAGGCTCGGTCGAGGGGCGCATCGCGATGGACGAACGCGGCGATCTGGGCTTCGGCTACGACCCGCTGTTCGAGCTGCCGGACGGGCGGCGGATGGCGGAGCTGGAGCTGGCGGAGAAGAACCGGATCAGCCATCGCGCGCGGGCGCTGGCCGACGCGGCCTGGGCGCTGGAGGCGCTGCGCGAGGCGCTGGAGCGCTGAGGTGGCGGCCGCGCCGGCGGACGTCTTCGGGCGGGTCTTCCAGGACCTGCGGGTCTCGGTCACGGACCGCTGCAACTTCCGCTGCCCCTACTGCATGCCGCGCGAGATCTTCGGGCCGGGCTACGAGTTCCTGCCGCGGGCGGAGATCCTCAGCTTCGAGGAGATCGCCCGTCTGGCCGGCGTCTTCCGGCCGCTGGGGCTGCGCAAGCTGCGGCTGACCGGCGGCGAGCCGACGCTGCGGGCGGAGCTGCCCTCGCTGGTGGCGATGCTGCGGGCGGCGGCGCCGGAGGCGGACATCGCGCTGACCACGAACGGCTCGCGGCTGGCCAGCTTGGCGCGGCCGCTGGCGGAGGCCGGCTTGGACCGGATCACGGTCAGCCTCGACTCGATCGACGCGGAGGTCTGCCGGCAAATGAACGGCGTCGACTTCCCCTACGAGCGGGTGCTGGAGGGGATCGATGCCGCCGCGGCCGCCGGCCTCGCGCCGATCAAGATCAACGCGGTGGTGCGGCGCGGCGTCAACGACGCCGGAATCGCGGAGCTGGCGCGGCACTTCCGCGGCAGCGGCCATGTCGTGCGGTTCATCGAGTACATGGACGTGGGCTCCACCAACGGCTGGAAGCTGGACGAGGTGGTGCCGGCGGCCGAGGTGATCGAGCGCTTGGGCGGTGCGGCCGAGCTGGAGCCGGTCGACGCGGCCTACCGCGGCGAAGTGGCGCGGCGTTGGCGCTGGCGCGACGGCTCGGGCGAGATCGGCGTGATCACCAGCGTCACGCAGCCGTTCTGCGGCGATTGCAGCCGCGCCCGGCTCTCGGCCGAGGGCAAGCTCTACACCTGCCTGTTCGCGTCGGAGGGGCGCGACCTGCGCGGCCCGCTGCGGGCGGGCGCGTCCGACGACGACCTGCTCGACCTGATCGCGGGCATCTGGCGCCGCCGCGAGGACCGCTATTCGGAGCTGCGCAGCGCCGCGACGGAGGCGCCCGGTGAAGCGCCCGCCCGCAAAGTGGAGATGTCGCACATTGGCGGCTGAAGCGGAGCGGGACGGAGGGCGGCTCAGCCACGTCGACGAGGCCGGCCGCGCGCGGATGGTCGACGTCGGCGGCAAGGCGGTCACCGAACGCGCCGCCACCGCCGAAGGCTTCGTGTCGATGCGCCCGCAGACGCTGGCGCTGATCCGCGCCAACGACCTGCAGAAGGGCGACGTGCTCGCCGCGGCCGAACTGGCCGGCGTGATGGCGGCCAAGCGCACCAGCGACCTGATCCCGCTCTGCCACCCCCTCCCTCTGACCTCGGTGCGCGTCGAGCTGGAGCCGCAAGAGGCCCCCCCCGGCGTCCGCATCCGCGCCACCGCAAAATGCAGCGGCAAAACGGGCGTCGAGATGGAAGCCCTGACCGCCGTCTCCATCGCCGCCCTGACCGTCTACGACATGGCAAAAGCAGCAGACCGCGGCATGCAAATCACCGAAATCCGCCTCCGCCGCAAAACCGGCGGCCGCTCCGGAAACGTCGAGCTCCCCTGAGGCGTTTCGCTGGGAGAACTCAGATCACGCGGCGTGCCGATTTGGATACCCTGATCGCGGACTCGGCTCCCTGCTGAGCGGCAACCCTGCAGGAAGGAGGCGCTTTCGTTGGTCATCCGAAGTCGCGGATGCTGCTTCGCAACGACGCTTGACAATCAGCGGTGCAAACGGCCATAATTCCCGACAGCAGTGAGTCTCCCCCCGTGAGGTACGGCCTTCGGGCGGAAGAAGCCACCAGGGGGAGGCGCTGCGGTGGAGGCATGCCGCCTCCGCTGCACACGAGGATCGCCCCCTTGAACGGGGGCGTTTTCTTATCCCGGCTCACAAGCAGCGACGCCAGCCACCGATGTTGCGGCGCTGCCCGAGCCGCAGACGTCGACGGCAGCATGCTCCAGCCATAGCCGTCGATGCCCTCGCCCGCCGGCCCCGCCCACAGTTTCGAGAGATGCATGTCGGCAAGGGCGGTTGCCCGCTGCCGGCCGGCAGACCCGCGTTCGAGCGCGCTGAAGAAGGCGTTGGCCAAGCCGTCCGCCGCGCCCAGCCGAAGGTCTGAATTCTTCGGCTGAGCGCGGATCGCCGCATTGCCCGGCGGGAATGCCCCGAAGCCGCGGTTGGCAGCGCCTCCTTTCGGGCGCGTTGTCGTTGCGGGTGCTTGAAGCAGATCGAGATCGAGCACTGAAGAATCTTCAACCGCGGCGATCAACGAGCGCCCGGAGAGGGCTGCAACGCGCGAGCCCTGATCGATCAGCGCTGACAGGGCGTGTGCATACAACGCTTGCGGCCGTCGCAGGGGGCTCCGCGGGGAAACAGCCCGGGTATCGATCGCGGCGACGATCAGGGTGAAATCGACTGTCGCCAGCCGTGCGTGCGCAGCCTGCTTCAGCGGGAAGCGGAGGGCTTGGAAGTGCGGGACGGCGGGAGCGCCGGTCCGGGGCGGGAGCGAAGCCTTGATGTCCGACATCGCCGAGGCCAGCGAGCCGGGCGGTCCCGTCTCCAAAACGAGCACGGCGGTGAACCAGCGGCTCGTCCCCGGTTTGATGCTCGGGTCGCCGCTTTCGTCGATCCATCCGAGCAGCGGGGGGAGGCGCTGG
The DNA here is from genome assembly GCA_965205165.1 of Dehalococcoidia bacterium. Taxonomy (GTDB): domain Bacteria; phylum Chloroflexota; class Dehalococcoidia; order Bin125; family Bin125; genus CBDESM01. The sequence continues at coordinate 1,485,706 of OZ242037.1, read as the reverse complement.
CTCTCTTCGTTGCCGCGGGCCAAGATTGGAACGCTGAAGTACATCGTGGATTCGGGAATGCGGTTGACGAGCTGGTAGTGCACCGAGTCGAAGCCCGGCGCCCGCACGTAGTCCAGCGTCGGCCGCTGCCCCGGCCACGTGGTCGTCGTCAGCTCGCCCGCGCCTTGGACGAGCTGGCGCTCGCCGGCCGCCGCCATCAGGTTGCGCAGGCCGCCGCGCGCCTTCGGGAACAGCTCGTCCGTGATGTCCGCCCCGATGTTGATCGGCACGCCTGACACGGCCGCCAGTCCATTCCGCATGAACGGTTCGGAGAAGATCAGCCGCCCCGCAGCAGTCGGGTAGTCCATGTTCCCCTGAACAGCTAGCGGACCGTCATTGACCCCGCCGTCATCAACCCCTGGATCTGGCGCTGCGCCGGCATCTCGGCCACTTCGTACTGGCCCTGCTCGATCCGCTGCTTCTCCATCGCGGAGATGCGCGGCACGAGTTCCGAGAGGCGTGCGTTGTTCGACGCCACCATCTCGGTCGTGACGCCGTCCGGCCACTCGACCCTGCGGAACTTGTTGCTCGTCCCGTCCCGGATCACGTTCGCGTCGGCGGTGTACGCCTGCGCCAGTTCGAAACGGGCGTCGTACTCGCGCCAGAGCGCTTGCTCCGACTGCGTGAGCTTGCCCTCGAAACCGACCGGGATCTCAGGAGAGGCGTTGGGCTCCAACGTGAGCGTCGACATCGCTGACCACCTTTCGGAGCGGCAGGTGCAGCGAAGCCGTTTGGAAGGCTAGCAGATCGATCCCCGAAGCGTCATCCTGGTCGGCGAGAGCATCCAGCGAAGCCGTCACCTCATCCTCTTCCGCCACCTCTTCCTCCTCCGGGAACGCGGCGTTGATCGCCGCCGTGAGATGCTCCGCCACCCCCTTGGTCACCGCCGGCACCACGCCCTCCACGACGGCCGGCACGATCTGCTCCGCCAGCGCCTTGGTCGCCTCCGCGGTCAACTCCAGACGGGTGCCGGTTGTTCCGCCGCCGGGGGTCAGGCGCTGGCGGGGGGGGCGATGGCTTGGAAGCCGGGGTGCTGCTGGAGGGGGGCGAAGTGCTCGTCGCCGCGGGCGGCTTCGGCGTAGCGGGGGTTGAGCGTGACGGCGGTCTGGAGGCTGGCGACGGCCTGGTCGGCGCGGCCGAGCTTGGCGGCGGCGCTGGCGAGGCCGTAGTGGGCGCCGGGCTGGTCGGCTTCGAGCGCGACGGCCTGGGTGAAGGATTGCAGGGCCTCTTCGGCCCGTTCGCTGTAGAGCAGGGTGAGGCCGAGGTTGGTGTGGGCGGCGCCGTCGTTGGGGCGCAGGCCGAGCGCGTGGCGGAAGTCCTGCTCGGCCGCGGCGAAGTCGCGCCCGAACAGCCGCAGCAGGCCGCGGTTGACGTAGATGTCGGGGTCGTCGGGCGCGAGTTCGAGCGCACGCTCGTAGTCCTTGGCGGCGTCTTCGGAGCGGTCGAGCCGGACCATCGCGTTGGCGCGGTTGTAGTAGGCGGCGGCCGAGTTGGGGTCGAGTTCGATGGCGCGGGCGTACTGCGCGCCGGCCTGCTCGTAGTTGCCGGCGCCGGCTGGGGGGGCGGCTGCTGGACGGGGGGCTGCATCGGCGGCTGGGCCGGCGCTTGAACCGGCGTCGGCGCGGGCATCGGAGCCGCGGGCATCGGGGGCGCGGGCGGCTGGGGCGCGGGCTGGGCTGCGGGAACCGGCTGGGCCGGTGCGGGCTGGAAGGCTGCGGGCTGCGGGGTTGCAGGCTGGAACGTGGGCTGCGGCTGGGCCGGTGCCGGCACGGGTGCAGCCGGCATGGGCGCGGCGGGCTGCTGGAACGGCGCGGGCTGGGCGGCGGGCGGCGGCATCGGGGGGGCGGCCGGGGGCGGCGCGTACTGCTGGTTGATCTGGCGGATCTCGGCGGGCGAGAGGCCGCCGGGGGCGCGGGCGTCCTCGCGCCGCTTCTGCAGCAGCAGCCGCAGCAGGGCGGCCAGGATGGCCAGCGGGAGGAGGGCTTTCAGCAGCTGCATTCGGTGCTCCTAGTCGGCGCCGGCGGCGCGGAGATGTTCGCTGACGGCGTCGAGGCCGTTGAGGGCGAGCGCGAGCCGGTCGCGCGGGTGGATCGCATCGAGCTCGGCCAGCGTTTCGTCGCGCATCGAGACGGGGTCGGTCGCGCCCAGCTGCGCGGCCGGGCCTTCGTCGTCGAAGGAGATGCGCAGCTCGCGCAGGTTGCCGTCCTCGGTCACGACGACGCAGCCGATGCCGCGATCGCGCACTCCGTCCGGTTCGACCTCGATGCCGACGGTGAAGAACGCGCCCGGGAACGGCGGGAAGGGGCGCAGTTCGGCGGCGGCTTCGCGCAGCAGCGCCTCGACGCGCTCGGCCGCGTCGGCGGCGATTTCGTCGGCGAGCCGTGCGCGGAGGTCGATCCGGGCGGCGTCGGCCATGGGCCCTCCCGACTGCGAGGGTATACGACGGCCCGGTCCGGCCGATCGGGCGCGGGAGTACGATACGGGCGATGGCGGAAGCGGCGAACGACGGCGGCGCGGCGGGCGCGGCGGGGATGCCGTGGACGGCGCGGGTGCGGGTGTCGGAGGGGCGGCTGGCGGGGGACGCGCCGGAGGCGGCGATGGTGGAGCGGGTCGACGCGCGCGGGCGGGCGGTGCGGGCCTTCCTGCTGGCCGAGCCGCTGGGGGCCGGGGCGGAGCCGTTCCTGGAGGCGATGGTGCGGCGGGCGGCGGAGCAGTTCGAGCCGTCCGGTCGCTCGCTGACCGGGGCGCTGCAGGCGGCGGTGGCGTCGCGCCACGCCGAGCTGCGCGAGTGGAACCGCGCCCAGCTGCCCGGCGCGCAGGCGGCCTACGGGCTCTCCTGCCTGCTGATCCGCGAGGGCGAGCCGCCGATCTTGGGCCAGGCCGGGCCCTCGCTGGCGCTGATCGCGGGCCGCCCGGGCGCGGACGGCCGGCGCCCGCTCAGCCTGCGCGGGCACGGCGGCGAGGATCCGATCGCCGCGCCGGTGGGCGGGGCGGCGCCGCTGCGCATGCAGTTCGTGCAGGGCGGCGGCGAGGGCGGCTGGGCGCTGCTGCTGGCCAGCAACGCGGCCGGCCTGCTCGACCCGGCCGGCCGCGCCGCGGTCTCGCGGCTGGGCGGCGAGCAGGTGCTGCAGCACCTCTACCAGGGCCTGCTCCGCCTGAAGGAGTCGGCGGCCCTGATGATCGATCTCGACCAGCGGGCCGGGCAGCCGGCCTACCGCGGCGCGGCCGCGGCCGATCCCTTCGAGCGGCCGGCCGGCGCGGCTCAAGGAGGCGGAGAATGAGCGCGATTTCGCGGATCTTGGCGATCGAGTCCTCCTGCGACGAGTTCGGCGCGGCCGTGATCGGGGACGGGGTCGAGATCCTCTCCAACGTGGTCGCCTCGCAGGTCGAGATCCACGCCCGCACCGGCGGGGTGGTGCCCGAGGTGGCGGGGCGCGAGCACCTGCGCAACCTGGCGCCGGTGGTCGAGGCGGCGCTGGAGCGGGCCGGAACGGGCTGGGAGGGGATCGACGCGATCGCGGTCACGCAGGGGCCGGGGCTGGGCGGCTCGCTGCTGGTCGGGGCCAACGCGGCCAAGGCGCTGGCCTGGTCGCGCGGGCTGCCGCTGATCCCGGTCCACCACATCGAGGGCCACATCTACGCCAACTGGCTGCGCCCGGCCCGGGCCGAGTGGGACGACGCGCCGCCGCCCTTCCCGGCCATGGCCCTGGTCGTCTCCGGCGGCCACACGGAGCTGTTCGACATGCAGCCGCCGGCCGATCCCGGCGGCGCGCCCGGGGTGGAGCGGATCGGCCAGACGCTGGACGACGCGGCCGGCGAGGCCTTCGACAAGGTGGGGCGGTTGCTGGGGCTGCCCTTCCCCGGCGGTCCGGAGATCGAGCGGGCGGCGCGCGGGGCGACGGCGGCCGCGCTGGCGGAGACCGATCCGTTCCCGCGCGCCTGGCTGCCGGGCACGTGGGACTTTTCGTTCTCGGGGCTGAAGACGGCGGTGCTCAACCGCTCGCGCGAGCGGGAGCTGGACGTGCCCGCGGCCGCGCGCCGCTTCCAGGAATCGGTGGTCGACGTGCTCAGCCGCAAAACGGCCGACGCGGCCGCGGAGCGCGGGTCGCGCTGCGTGATCATCGCCGGCGGGGTGGCCGCCAACGGGGCCCTGCGCGAGGCGCTGCGGTCGCGCTGCGGAGAGTACGGGCTGCCGCTGCGGGTGCCGCCGCCCGCGCTCTGCACGGACAACGCGGCCATGATCGGCGCGGCCGCGCACCAGCACGCGCGGTTGGCGGCCGGCGCCGGCGCCGCGCTCGACTTCGACATCTACGGCACGTCCGGCCCCGCGGTTTTTTCCCCGGCTGCCGCCTGAGCGCCGATACTGCCGGCATCGGGGCCGAGGTTGGGGCTGGGCACCGGCGGCCGCGGCCGCGCGTACTCGGCCAGCGGCGCGGATGCCGGGCGGCCGGGCCCGCGGCCGACCAGCGCGGCCACGGGGCAGATCGCGCAGGCGCCGTGCGCGCACCAGCCGCGCTCCAGTTCGAGCAGCGCCTGCGAGCGAGCCCGGGTGCCGCGCGAATCCGGCGGCAGCATCGCTTCGATCCGCCCGCGAAGAGTCCGGGTGCGCAGGTGGCGCGCGTCCGGCCCGTCCAGCCAGAGCCGCGCGATCCGCGCCGCCGGCGGCTCGCCGCCGCCGAGTCCGCCCGGATCGAGCGCGCCCGCGGCCAGCGCCGCCAGCGCGAACGGGGCGGCGAAGTCGCCCGCGATCCGGGCGGCGCGGGCCGGGCCGATCAGGCCGGGCAGCAGCAGCTCGCCGGCGCCGGCGCGGCCGCCGAGCGCGATCCGCGCCGCGACTGCTTCCGGCCGCTCAGCGCCCTCCCGCCATTTTCCCAGCAGCGCGGCCAGGGCCGCGGCCGCTCCCGCCGGCCGGTCCGCCGCGCCTCGCCCGCGCCGCCAGCCGCCGTGCGCTGACTCCGCCCCGATCGCCGTTTCGATCGCAGATGCGCCCGGCAAGGCGCGGCCGTCGCCCGCGGCGAGCAGCGCCCGCTCGAGCAGATCGGCGTTGCGCGGCTGGCCCAGCGCCCGGGCCAGCGCGGCCGCTCCGGCCCGGGCCGGGCCGAGTTCGGCGATCCGGCGCCGCTGCAGCGCGGTCTTCGCGCGCAGCCGCCGCAGCGCCAGCTGTTCCAGCAGCGCCTCCAGCTCAGCCGGGTCGGGCGCGCGGGCCGGCCGCGCGCAGGGCGGCTTTTTCCATCCCGCCGGTTCGCGCCGCGGCGGTTCTCCGGGACCGGCCGCCGGCAGCACCGCCACCGGCGGGCCGCCGGACCCGCGCCCGCCGCGGCCGACCACGTGCAGCGCGACGTCCGCGTAGGCCGGATCGCCGGCATGTCCGTGCGCCCGCCAGCCGGACGGCCGGCAGTGCAGCTCGACGTCGCCGCGCCGCGCCCGGCCCTCGCGATCGAGCAGGATCGCGCCGCGGAAATCCGGCCCCGCGCCGCGGTTCCAGGTGCCCGCGAAGGCGACCCGGGCCGGCCCGCCGGCGGCCTCGAGCCAAGGGCCCTCCCAATCGCCGGCCGCCCAGCGCGCCTGCAGTTCGAGCTCGCCCGCCCCGGCGTCCGCGCCCCCGGCCGGGCCCTCCGCCTCAGCCGGCTTCATCGCCCGTCCGGTACTCGAACTCGGAGTCCTCGGCGACGTGCGAGAGCAGCCGCGCGGAGGGGCCGCGGGGCCGGTGGCGGCCGCGCTCCCATTCCGAGATCGTCTGCTGGCGGGCGTTGAGCAGCTCCGACAGCTCCGCTTGGGTCAGGCCGAGGTGCTCGCGCAGCAGCCGCACCCGTTCGGCGTCCCACTCGTCCGCGCCCGGCTGCTCCGGCCCGTCCATCCCGCCGCGCGCTTCCCCGTCGTCCATCTCCGCCCCTCCGGTTTCCCCGTTCGGTTTACACGATACCGTGTAAGCATCCCCTCCGCGAGCCTCCCCGGCCGCCCCCTGCCGGCCGCATTGACTCGGAGCGGCGGCGGGCGTATGCTCCAAGCGGCCGCATATGCCCAAAATCCCCGCGCCGGCGTCCCGGTGTTTCGCCGTCCCGCGTCGCGCCGCCATTTCGCGGCGGCCGCTCCCGCGTGGGCGGCTGCGCGATCGCCGGCCGGGGAGCAGCTGAGAGGATTGGCCGCATGGTGCTCGCGGATCCCGCCCCCCGCGCTTCGACGGTGCCGATCGAGGTGGTCGACTACTCGCGGATGCCCTCGCGGCACCCGCTGCCGAACCTGATCCGGACGCTGCGCGATTCCTACGACTGGTTCCTCAAGGACGGCCTCGCCGAGCTGTTCGCGGAGATGTCGCCGATCGCCGACTTCACCGGCAGCCGGATGGAGCTCTACTTCAAGGACCACCGCTACGTCCCGCCCGAGCAGCGCCGGGCCAACCCGATGACGCCGCTGGAGGCGCGCCGGCTCGACGCGACCTACGCCGGCGAGCTGCGCGTGACCGTGGGGCTGCTCTCCAAGAAGACCAACGAGACCAAGGAGCAGGAGCTCTACTTCGGCGACCTGCCCCACATGACGCCGACCGGCACCTTCATCATCAACGGGGCCGAGCGCGTCGTGGTCTCCCAGCTGGTGCGCTCGCCCGGCGTCTACTTCGGCGCCTCGCGCGACCCGGCGACCGGGCGCATCCTCTGCTCGGCCAAGCTGATCCCCGGCCGCGGCGCCTGGCTCGAATTCGAGAGCGCCGCCCGCGACCTGCTCACCGTCAAGGTCGACCGCAAGCGCAAGCTGCCGGTGACCACGCTGCTGCGCGCGCTCGACAACGGCGGCGAGCGGCCCGGCTCGGACGAGCGCATCCGCGCCATGCTGGCCGGGGCCGACGACGAGGGCGGCCACGCCTTCGTCGAGACCACCCTGGCCCGCGAGGCGCCCGGCATGGACCCCGACCTGCGCGACAAGGAATGGGCCATGTTCGAGGTCTACAAGCGGCTGCGGCCGGGCGACCCGCCCACGCTCGATTCCGCCCGCGCCCTGCTCGAGGGCCAGTTCTACGAGCCCCGCCGCTACGACCTCGGCGCCGTCGGCCGCTACAAGGTCGACAAGCGACTGGCCGGCCTGCGGGCGCGGCTCGACGAGCGCTGCCGCGAGCTGGGCATCGACCCCGGCCGGCGCGCGTCCGGCGAGGCCCGCAACCGCGCCCTCTGGCTGCGCGACCTGCTCGCCGTGATCCACACCCAGGTCGCGATCAACCACGGGCGCGAGGAGGCCGACGACATCGATCACCTCGGCAACCGCCGCATCCGCGCCGTCGGCGAGCAGCTGCAGAACCAGTTCCGCATCGGCATGGTGCGGATGGAGCGCGTGATCCGCGAGCGCATGACGATCATCGACCCGGACCAGGCGGCCAGCTCGGCCCTGGTCAACATCCGCCCCGTCCAGGCCGCGATGAAGGAGTTCTTCGGCGGCCACCAGCTCTCCCAGTTCATGGACCAGACCAACCCGCTGGCCGAGCTGACCCACAAGCGCCGCCTCTCCGCGCTCGGCCCCGGCGGGCTCAACCGCGACCGCGCCGGCTTCGACGTGCGCGACGTCCACTACTCCCACTACGGCCGCATCTGCCCGATCGAGACGCCCGAGGGCCCCAACATCGGCCTGATCGGCTCGCTCGCCACCTACGGCCAGCTCAACCAGTACGGCTTCATCAAGACCCCCTACCGCGTCGTCGTCCACGAGCTCCCGCCCGACCACCCCGGCATCATCGGGCGCGTGCTGGCCGAGGACGTCGAGGACGCCGACGGCAAGGTCGCCGCCTCGGCCGGCGACGAGGTCGACGCGGCGCTGGCCGGGCGGCTGGCCGCGATCAACGACGCGCCCGTCGCGCTGCGCAGCTTCGTCTCCGACGAGGTGGTCGAGCTGACCGCCGACGACGAGCGCGACGCTGTGATCGCCCAGGCCAACTCGCGGCTGGACGAGCGCGGCCGCTTCCTCGAGGAGCGGATCGAGGTGCGGGTCGGCGAGCACTTCGACGAGCGCCCGGCCGGGGACGTCGACTACGTCGACGTCTCGCCGCGCCAGATCGTCTCGGTCGCGGCCAGCCTGATCCCGTTCCTCGAGCACGACGACGCCAACCGCGCCCTGATGGGCACCAACATGCAGCGCCAGGCGGTGCCGCTGGTGCGGCCCGAGCTGCCGCTGGTCGGCACCGGCATGGAGCGCCCCGCCGCCCACGACTCCGGCCAGGTGCTCTCGGCCGAGCGGGACGGCGAGGTCACCTCCGTCACCTCGGACAGGATCTCCGTCCGCTACGGGTCCGGGCGCAAGCCGCGCGAGTACCCGCTGCTCAAGTTCCTCCGCTCCAACCAGGGCACCTGCATCAACCAGCGCGCCACCGTCTCGCGCGGCGACAAGGTCGAGGCCGGCCAGCCGATCGCCGACTCCTCCTCGACCGACCGCGGCGAGCTGGCGCTCGGCCAGAACGTGCTCTGCGCCTTCATGGCCTGGGAGGGCTACAACTTCGAGGACGCCGTGATCGTCTCCGAGCGGATCGTGCAGGGCGACAAGTTCACCTCGATCCACATGTCCAAGCACGAGCTCGCCGCCCGCGAAACCAAGCTCGGCAACGAGGAGATCACCCGCGACATCCCCAACGTCTCCGAGGAATCGCTCGCCCACCTGGACGAGCGCGGGATCGTGCGGATCGGCGCCGACGTCGGCCCGGGCGACATCCTGGTCGGCAAGATCACGCCCAAGGGCGAGACCGAGCTGACCGCCGAGGAGAAGCTGCTGCGCGCGATCTTCGGCGAGAAGGCGCGCGAGGTGAAGGACACCTCGCGCCGCGTCCCGCACGGCGTCAACGGCGCCGTGATCGACGTGCGCGAGTTCTCCCGCGAGGAGGACGGCGATCTGCCCGCCGGCGTCGAGCGGCTGGTGCGGGTCACGATCGCCGAGCGGCGCAAGCTGCGGGTCGGCGACAAGATGGCCGGGCGGCACGGCAACAAGGGCGTGATCTCGACCATCCTGCCGGTCGAGAACATGCCCCACCTCGAGGACGGCACCCCGATCGACGTCGTGCTCAGCCCGATCGGCGTGCCCTCGCGCATGAACCTCGGCCAGGTGCTCGAGACGCACCTCGGCTGGGCCGCCTCGGCGCTGGGCTTCCGCGCCATTACCCCCGTCTTCGACGGCGCTTCCGAGCGCGACCTGCAGGACGCCCTCGCCCGCGCTTGGATCGTCCGCGAAGCCGAGCGCGCCGAGCACGGCGCCCCCCCCGCCGCCCCGCTCAACGGCGCCGCCGCCGGCAACGGGCTGACGGCGCACCCGGCCAAGGCGGCGGCGGCCAAGCGCTGGCTGATCGGGCGCGGCGCGCCCGAGGCGGACGCTGAGGCCGCGTTCGACCGCGAGCGGCCCGGCGAAGCCTCGCGGATCGCGCTGGCCGAATGGCTGATCGACCTGGGCGAGCCCCGCTCGGCCCGCAATTACGCGCCCGACACGCTGGTCGCCAAGGCGCTGGACGCCTCGCGCGCCAACCGCGGCACGCCCCCGATCTTCGGCAAGCAGCGGCTGATCGACGGGCGCAGCGGCGAGCCCTTCGATCAGCCCGTCACCGTCGGCTACATGTACCTGATGAAGCTCAGCCACATGGTCGAGGACAAGATCCACGCGCGCTCGACCGGCCCCTACTCGCTGATCACGCAGCAGCCGCTGGGCGGCAAGGCGCAGTTCGGCGGGCAGCGCTTCGGCGAGATGGAGGTCTGGGCGCTCGAGGCCTACGGCGCGGCCAACATCCTGCAGGAGCTGCTCACGGTCAAGAGCGACGACATCGTCGGCCGGGTCAAGGCCTACGAGTCGATCGTCAAGGGCGAATCCGTGCTCGAACCCGGCGTGCCCGAGTCCTTCAAGGTGCTGCTCAAGGAGCTGCAGTCGCTCGGGCTCGCCGTGGACGTGGTCAACGAGGAGGACGCGACGGTCGAATTCGAAGCGGCCGGACGGGACGAGCTGCCCCAGCTCGGCGTCAACCTGTCCGGCTTCGAGGGAGAGGACGTGCTCCGTGCCTGAGGTCCGCGATTTCGACTCGATGCGCATCTCGCTCGCATCGCCCGAGCAGATCCGCAGCTGGTCCTTCGGCGAGGTGTTCAAGCCGGAGACGATCAACTACCGCACGCTCAAGCCCGAGAAGGACGGCCTCTTCTGCGAGAAGATCTTCGGCCCCCAGAAGGACTTCGAGTGCGCCTGCGGCAAGTACAAGCGGGTCCGCTACAAGGGCATCATCTGCGACAAGTGCGGCGTCGAGGTGACCCGCGCCAAGGTCCGCCGCGAGCGCATGGGCCACGTCGAGCTGGCCGCCCCCGTCTCCCACATCTGGTACGTCAAGGGCACCCCCGGCCGGATCGCGCTGCTGCTCGACATCTCCCCGCGCAAGCTCGAGCGCGTCGTCTACTTCGCCCAGTACATCGTCACCCACGTCGACGAGGAGGCCAAGCAGCGCGCCGTCGAGTTCCTCAAGATCGACGCCGAGGACGCGATCGACGACCAGCGCCAGCGCTTGCGCGAGACCACCCGCAAGCTGGCCGAGGCCGAGGAGCGGCTGCTCTCCGAGATCGAGGCGCGGCTGGCCGGCGACTTGGAATCGATCGACTCCGGCGAGGAGGAGCTGCTCCGCTCGCTCAACGAGCAGGCCGTGCTCGCCCGCGCCGAGATCACCGAGCTCGACGGGCGCAAGGCCCGCCGCAAGATCCAAATCGGCGACGTCGAGCTGGCCAAGCGCGGCGACCCGGTCGAGGCCAAGGCGATGCGCCAACGGCTGGAGGACTCGCTCCAGCGCGCGCTCGACCAGGCCGCCGAACGGGCCGAGCGCGACCGCGAGCGCCTGAGCGAGCGCGCCGACGAGGACAAGCGCCAGGCGGCCGAGAACGTGGCCGAGCAGACCGAGCGCCTGAAGGACCAGCTCGACACGCTCGAGCAGCGCGCCCAGGAAGAGCTGGACGAGCGGATCGAGCGCGACCTGGCCCCGCTCGCCGACCCCGTCGCGACGGGCAACTTCGAAGCCGCGATCCTCCCCGAGCAGCGGGCCGAGGAGCTGATGGAGCAGTACCCCGGCGTGGTGCGCTGCGAAATGGGCGCGGAGGCCGTGCTCTCGCTGATCGCCCGGATGGACCTCGACGCCATCGCCGAAACGCTCAAGGCCGAGATGTCGGCCAAGGCCGGCCAGCGCCGCCGCAAGGCGATGAAGCGGCTGCGCGTGGTCGACGGCCTGCGCAAGTCCGGCAACTCCCCGGCCTGGATGTTCTTCCGGGCGCTGCCCGTGCTTCCGCCCGACCTGCGCCCGATGGTGCAGCTGGACGGCGGCCGCTTCGCCACCTCCGACCTCAACGACCTCTACCGCCGCGTGATCAACCGCAACAACCGGCTCAAGCGGCTGCTCGAGCTGGGCGCACCCGAGATCATCCTGCGCAACGAGAAGCGGATGCTGCAGGAGGCGGTCGATTCCCTGATCGACAACGGCCGCCGCGGCCGCGCCGTGACCGGCTCCGGCTCGCACCGGCTCAAGAGCCTCTCCGACATGCTCAAGGGCAAGCAGGGCCGCTTCCGCCAGAACCTGCTCGGCAAGCGGGTCGACTACGCCGGACGCTCCGTGATCGTGGTCGGCCCCAACCTCAAGCTGCACGAATGCGGCCTGCCCCGCAAGATGGCGCTCGAACTGTTCAAGCCCTTCCTCATGTACGAGCTGGTCAGCCGCGGCGGCGCCCCCAACATCAAGTCGGCCAAGCGGATCGTCGAGCAGGCCCAACCCGAGGTCTGGGACGTGCTCGATGACGTGGTCAAGCAGCGCCCGGTGCTGCTCAACCGCGCGCCCACCCTGCACCGGCTCGGCATCCAGGCCTTCGAGCCGGTGCTGGTCGACGGCGGCGCCATCCAGATCCACCCGCTGGTCTGCTCCGCCTTCAACGCCGACTTCGACGGCGACCAGATGGCCGTCCACGTGCCGCTTTCCCGCGCCGCCGTGGCCGAGGCGCGCCAGGTGATGCTCTCGACCCACAACCTGCTGCTGCCCTCCAACGGCGAGCCCACCGTCGCCCCCACCCTCGACATGGTCATGGGCTGCTACTACCTCACGCTCGACCCGCCCGAACCCGCGGCCGATGCGGCCGACGGCAACGGCGCGGCCGCGGCCCGCGTCTTCCCCTCCTTCGAGGACGTGCGCCTCTCCCACGACCTCAAGGCCGTCGGACTGCACGAGGCGATCCGGGTGCGCGACGAGCAGCGCACCGGCGGCGGGATCGTCGAAACCACCGCCGGCCGCGTGATCTTCGACGAGATCGTGCCCGGCGACATCCCCTTCGCCGACGTCAACCGCCAGCTCGACAAGAAGGCGCTGAAGCAGCTGATCGTGGACTGCCACCGCCGGCTCGGCTCCGACGAGACGGCGGTGCTGGCCGACCGGATCAAGGCGATCGGCTTCCGCTTCGCGACCCGCTCCGGCGCCACCTTCGCCTTCGACGAGCTGCGCGCGCCGGGCGAGAAGGCGCGCCTGCTCAAGGAGGCCGAGGGCAAGGTCGAGCTGATCCGCGACGACTTCGGCCTCGGCCTGCTGACCGAGGAAGAGCGCTACCAGGCGACCGTCAACGTCTGGAACGACGCCACCCAGCTGATCACCGACTCGATCCAGGACAACATCGAGGACTACGGCTCGATCAACCTGATGCTCTCCTCCGGAGCCAAGGGCAACATGGCCCAGGTGCGCCAGATGGCCGGCATGCGCGGCCTCATGTCCGACCCCTCCGGGCGGATCATCGAGCTGCCGATCCGCTCCTCCTTCCGCGACGGCCTCTCGGTGCTGGAGTACTTCATCTCCACCCACGGCGCGCGCAAGGGCCTGGCCGACACCGCGCTCCGCACCGCCGACAGCGGCTACCTCACCCGCCGCCTGATCGACGTCTCGCAGGACGTGATCATCCGCGATCAGGACTGCACGCCGAGCGGGGTCGGCATGCCCGGCATCCGGATCGGGCACATCGCCGATGACGTCGGCATCCTCGAAACGCTCGAAGAGCGGGTCGTCGGCCGCTACGCCGCCTCCCCGATCGCCCACCCGCAAACCGGCGAGGTGCTGATCGAGGCCAACTCGCTGCTCGACGCGCCCATCGTCGCCGACTTGGTCGCGCAGGGGGTGCGCGAATTCCACGTCCGCTCGCCGATGGTCTGCCGCACCCGACACGGGCTCTGCCAGCTCTGCTACGGGCAGTCGCTGGCCAGCGGGCGGCTGGTCGAGATCGGCGAGGCGGTCGGGATCATCGCCGCGCAGAGCATCGGCGAGCCGGGCACGCAGCTGACCATGCGCACCTTCCACACCGGCGGCGTCGCCGGGGTCAGCGACATCACCAGCGGCCTGCCCCGCGTCGAAGAGCTGTTCGAGGCCCGCACGCCCAAGGGCCAGGCCGTGATCGCCGAGATCGACGGCACCGTCGAGGTGCTCCGCGAGGGCGAGCTGCGCAAGGTGCGGGTGACCGCCGAGGAGCTCAACCGCGACGAGTACGACCTCCCCTCCGGCGCCCGCGTGCTGGTGAAGGACAAGCAGGCCGTCGAGGCCGGCGACATCCTCGCCCGCCTGCCCAAGCGCGCGGGCGAGGAGGACGATGAAGACCCGGACGCGCGCCGCGTCCGCGCCCGCGTCGACGGCGTGGTCGAGCGCCGCCCGCGCTCCCGCCGCGTCTCCGTGGCCTACTCGACCAAGGAGACGCGCGAGTACGAGATCGCCGCCGCCGCCCGCCTGCGGGTCGAGGAAGGCCAGGCCGTCGAGGCCGGCGAGCGCCTGACCGAGGGCTCGATCAACCCGCAGGACATGATGCACATCCTCGGCGTCGACGCCGTCCACCGCTACCTCGTCACCGAGGTGCAGGAGGTCTACCGCGCCCAGGGTGTCAACATCCACGACAAGCACATCGAAGTGATCGTGCGCCAGATGCTGCGCAAGGTGCGGATCGAGGACGCCGGCGACTCCGACTGGCTGCCCGGCGAACTGGTCGACCGCCACCGCTTCCAGGAAGTCAACGACAACCTGAGGGCGGACAAGGCCGCGCCGGCCGACGCCGAGGCGGTCCTGCTCGGCGTGACCAAGGCCTCGCTGGAGCAGGAATCCTGGCTCTCGGCCGCCTCCTTCCAGGAAACCACCCGGGTGCTCACGGAGGCCGCCATCAACGGCGCCGTCGACCACCTCGTCGGGCTCAAGGAGAACGTGATCATCGGCAAGATGATCCCCGCCCGCGCCGAGATCGAACTGCCGCCGCTGCCCGAGCCGCGGCCGCTCCCGCTGGACAGCGGCCTCCCGCTCGGCGGCGTCGACCTCTCCGTCTTCGGCGAGGAGGACGACCTCGACGACCTCGGCTTCGGCCTCGAAGATGACGGCGACCTCGCCGCGATCAGCCGCTACGACGACGAGGGCGGCTACATCGCCGAGCCCACCGACGACTGATCCCCCGCCCGGCGCGAACCCGAACCGGAGCCCCGCGACCAAGTCGCGGGGCTCCGGGTTTCAGAACGGGACGCGCTCGGGCGAAAGAAGATTCACGCGCGCACGAAGAAGCCCGCTGCTTCGGCAGCGGGCTTCTTCGCGTGTTCCTCGCGGAACGGGGCGGGCTAGTAGTCCATCCCCATGTCGGGCGGCATTGCCGGGGCCATGGGCGGCTCCGGGATTTCCGCCACGAGCGACTCGGTGGTGAGCACCATGCCGGCGATCGAGACGGCGTTCTCGAGCGCCGAGCGGACGACCTTGACCGGGTCGACGATGCCCATCTCGATCAGGTCGCCGTAGTTGTCGCGCTTCGCGTCGTAGCCGAACTGGTCCGACTCCTCGCGCCGGATCTTGCCGATCACGACCGAGCCTTCTTGGCCGGCGTTGTGCGAGATCTGGCGGATCGGGGCTTCCAGCGCCGTGCGCAGCAGCCGCACCGCGGTGCGCCCGTCACCGCTCTGGTCGTCCTCGATCGCGGCCAGCGCGCGGTCCGAGCGCAGCAGCGCGCAGCCGCCGCCCACGACGATCCCTTCCTCGACGGCGGCGCGGGTCGCGGAGAGCGCGTCTTCCAGCTTGGCCTTCTTCTCCTTCAGCTCGACCTCGGTTGGCGCGCCGACCTTGATCACCGCGACGCCGCCGGCCAGCTTGGCCATTCGTTCCTGCAGCTTCTCGCGGTCGAAGTCCGACGCGGTCACGTCGATCTGCGCCTTGATCTCCTTGATCCGGCTCTGGATCGCCTCGTCCGCGCCGGAGCCCTCGACGATCGTGGTGTCGTCCTTGCTGGAGACGACGCGGCGGGCGCGGCCAAGGTCGGCGACCTGGGTCTGCTCCAGCGTGCGGCCCAGCTCTTCGGTGATCAGCGTGCCGCCGGTCAGCACGGCGATGTCCTCCAGCTGCTGCTTGCGCCGGTCGCCGAAGCCGGGCGCCTTCACGGCCAGCACGTTGATCGTGCCGCGCAGCTTGTTCACCACCAGCGTCGCCAGCGCCTCCCCGTCCACGTCGTCCGCGATGATCACGAGGTTCTTCGTGATCTGCATCAGCTTCTCCATCAGCGGCACGATGTCCTGGATGGAGCTGATCTTGCGGTCCGTGATCAGCACGTAGGGATCGTCGATCGACGCCTCCATGCGCTCGGAGTTGGAGACGAAGTAGGGCGAGACGTAGCCGCGGTCCAGCTGCATCCCGTCGGTGAACTCGGTCTCCATGCGGATGCCCTGGCCCTCTTCGACCGTGATCACCCCGTCCTTGCCGACCTTCTCCATCACGTCGGCGATGATCTCGCCGATCTCCTCGTTGTCGCCGGAGATCGTCGCGACCGCCTCGATCTCGTCCTTCTTCTCGACCGGGCTGGCCATCTCGCGGAGCTCGTCGACGACGACCCTCAGGCCCTCGTCCAAGCCGCGCTTCAGCGCCATCGGGTCGGCCCCGGCGGCGACGTTGCGCAGCCCCTCCGAGACGATCGCCTGGGCCAGCACCGTCGCCGTGGTGGTGCCGTCGCCGGCCACGTCGTTGGTGCGGATCGAGACTTCCTTGGCCAGCTGCGCGCCCATGTTGCGGAAGGGCTCGTCCAGCTCGATCTCGCGGGCGATGGTGACGCCGTCGTTGATGATCAGCGGCGCGCCGAACTTCTTGTCCAGGACCACGTTGCGGCCGCGCGGGCCGAGCGTGACCTTGACCGTGTCGGCGAGGGCGTCGACCCCCTCGCGCAGCGCTTTGCGGGCCTCCATGTCGAAGGCCAGTTGCTTGGCGGACATGCCTGCTCCTTAGGCTGGCCGCCGCGCGCGGCGCGCGGGCGGCGCGATCGCGGGCGTTCCCGCTAGACGACCACCTTGGCCAGGATCTCGCGCTCCTCGAGCACGATCAGATCGGTGTTGTCGATCTGGATCTCCTGGCCCGTGTACTTCTTGTAGAGGATGCGGTCGCCGATCGTGACGTCCATCGGCACCCGCGCGCCGTCGTCGTCGCGCCTGCCGGGGCCGACCGCGACGACCTCGCCCTGCTGCGGCTTTTCCTTCGCCGAGTCCGGGATCACGATCCCGCTGGCCAGCACCTGCTCCTGGTGCAGCGGCGTGATCACGATCCGGTCGTTCAGCGGTTCCAGCTTCGTTCCCTCGGCCATGCTTCGTCCTTCTCCGGTTCCGAGCGCGGGCGAAGAGCCCGCCGGTTGCCTCGTTCGCGCACGCCCTCGCCAATGCTCCGGCGCTGCGGTTGGCACTCTAACGGCGCGAGTGCCAACGGCATCGTATGACACGATCGGCCAAGCTGCAATCACCCCCGCCTCTGCCGTCGCCCGGCTATTCCACAGTTTCCACCGCCGCATGTCGCGGTGCGCCTAGCATGCGTCCACCAGAACTCCACTCCGGAGGCTCGAGTGTGAGCCGGTTCATCGGATCCCCCGTGATTTTCACGGGCAATGCGCACCCCGCCCTCGCCCGGGATGTCTGCAACCGGCTCGGCGTCGAGCTCGGCGAGGCCAACGTCTTCGAGTTCGCCAACGGCAACAGCTTCGTCCAGCTGCTGCAGAACATCCGCGAGCGCGACGTCTTCATCATCCAGCCGGGCGCGCACCCGGTGAACCACCACTTGGTCGAACTGCTGATCATGATCGACGCCGCGCGCCGCGCCTCCGCCGCGCGGATCACCGCCGTCGCCCCCTACTTCGCCTACGGCCGCTCGGACAAGAAGGACCAGCCGCGGGTGCCGATCACGGCGCGCCTCTTCGCCGACCTGATCCAGACCGCCGGGGCCGACCGCATGCTGACGATGGACCTGCACGCCGGCCAGATCCAAGGCTTCTTCCGCATCCCGACCGACGAGCTGACCGGCCAGCGCCTGCTGGTCGAGCACTTCCAGCGCCAAGGCTTCGAGGGCGTCGTCGTCGCGCCCGACCTCGGCGGCGCGAAGCGGGCCCGGGCCGCCGCCGACCTGCTCGACATGCCGCTCGCCATCGTCGAAAAGCGCCGCACCGGCAACGAGGATCAAACCGAGATGCTCCAGCTGATCGGCGACGTGCACGGCCGCGACGTGCTGATCATCGACGACGAGATCGACACGGCCGGCACGCTGGTCGAGGTCGCCTCGATGCTGCGCGGCCAAGGCGCCGGCCGCATCTACGGCGCCGCCACCCACGGCGTGCTCTCCGACCCCGCGCTCGCCCGCATCGCCAAAAGCGAACTGTGCAGCGTCTGCGTGACCGACACCCTGCCGCACCCGTCCGACTGCGGCGACCCCGGCGGCCCGCCGATCGAAACCGTCACGATCGCCCCCCTGCTGGCCAAAGCGATCGAGCGGATCAACGGCGGCGACTCCGTAGGCGCCCTCTTCACCTGACCGCGCCACCGGGCGCGAAGGAGCAGAGGATCAGGGACGGAATTCCGACGCTTGCCCGCGTGTCGGGCCCGAGATCGGCATGTCGGTGATCCGCACGGTGTGGTGGAACAGCTCGTTCAAGAATTCGAGCCACTCGGGGCCGTCGCGCTCAAGATCGGACAACAGATACCGCTTCGTGATTCCCAGCGCATTCAGCCGATCTTCCATTTCGGCGGTGATCACTCCGGCGATGAGGATGTTCACGCAGCCGGGCGGCGTCTGCTCGAAACTCTTCTGGATCGCGCCCAATCGCTCGAGCGCGCCGGCAGGATCGGTGCCGCCCTTGATCTCGATGGTCGCAACTACGGGTGCAGCGCCGTCGGTGGATCGCCGGAACTCAATGTCAGGCTCCGAGCCGTACCTCATCGCACAGCCGCCCCGCAGCGTGAACTCGGATCCCCGGCGGGCCGCTTGGACGATCAGGTCTTGGACGCTCAGCCAGTCGAGAATCCTGCTCTTCACCAAGTCTTCGGCATCTTGGCCGATCAGGTTGCGGATCGTGCCGTCCAGCCCAATGCCCATGTTGGCGACGATATTGCGGTAGCCGTTCTCCAAGGTCCAGCTCGCGGCACCCTCGATCAGGGACGAGATCACCGCGTTGTAGAGGCGAGCGACGCGCAGGGCCGCCTCCGGGCTGATGTCTGCCGAAGACTGCGGGGACTCCCATCGGTCGACGGGGACGGCGAGGGCGGCGACCCGCTTGCGGGGGAGCAGGGCCAGGCCGCGGTAGTACTCGGACGAGCGCGGCAGCGCTTGCAGCATGTCGGGGTGGGCGAAGACGAGTTGAGGGGCGTAGCCGGCGGCTGCAACCCGCGCCCACGCGCTTTCGCTGATCATTATCTTGTCAAGCGGCTCGAATGAAAGTCCCCCGTCGTACTCGGCGATCAGGCTCCTGAGCCGTTCGTCGGTCCGGCGGGCGATCCGCTCAGCTATGACTTCGGAGCGGCGGATTGCGTCGTCCAAGGCGGACATCAGATCCTCGTCCAGCGGTAGACGCACTTGCGGATTTCGCGGCGGCCGAAGCGGCCCATCTGCTGGCTGGCGTTGCCTTTGCCGCGGGGGAGCACCTCGATGCGGTCGCAGCGGAAGCCGCATTGCTCGGCGAAATCGGAGAGGATCAGGTCGACGGGCACTTCCTCGCCGTGATAGCGGACGTTGTCGTTGACCATCACGACCTCGCCGCCGGAGCGGACGATCCGGCCCAACTCCGCGATGATGACGCCCAGCTCGAGGAAGTAGCCCTCCACTAGGCGGATGACCTGCCGGTTGCTGAGCTCCGATTCGACGGCGCGGAGGTTGGCCAGCACTTCTTGGAGCGCGCCTTGGCCGTCCACCATCTCGCGCACTTGGGCGAGCAGCGGCGCATCGCCGTAGAGCGCCTCCAGGCGCTCCCACTTCGGCTTGTTCTCCACCGTCGCGGTGATCATGTCCTGGCGCAGCTTGGACAGTTCCGCTTGGCCATAGCCGAGCCAGGCGAGTTCGAGCGCATAGGTCCGCGTGTAGTCGTAGCGGTTGGCGTAGGGCGGCGAGGTGATGACCAAATCGCGCGACGCGCAATCCAGCTCGCGCAGGAGTTCGAGGCTGGATCCGATGCGGAATTCCGGGCGGCAATCGCCGTAGCCCGCCTTGAGTTCGACGATGTCGCGGGCGATCTCGTCGAGGCGCTCGCGCAGCGCGTCGCCGAGCGTCGGGATATCGCCCTTCTCCATGGAAGCCCGCAGTTGGCGGCCGGAGCGCCTGTCCCAGCGCAGGTACTGGCCGTCCTTGCGCGTGTAGCTCGCGTCTTCGAGGACGCTGAGGCAGGCGAAGTCCAGCGTGGCGCGAACGTCGTCGTCTTCCACGTGGTGCAGGAACTCGCGGGCGCGGGCCAGTGCGGCTTCCGTCGCTGGCGGGAACGCGGCTTGCGTGATCCGCAGGTGGGGAAAGGCGTGCTCGGGTTTCGGCGGCGAGTCTGATTCCGCGTGGGCGATCAGCGCCTCGCCCGCGGCGCGGACGGCGGAGGACGAGAGCCCGTTCGCGGAGCGGGCGATCGCGTTCCCCGCCATCACGCCGACGGGGCTGATCTCGATGCCCAGCGCGTCCAGCCCCGATTTCGCGGCGATGATCGGCGCGGTGCCGATTCCGGCGAACGGGTCCAGCAGCGAGTCGGCCCGCGCCTCCCGCAGGCAGCGCTCGACGAAGGCGCGGGAAAAGCCTTCCTTGTACTTCAGCCAGCGGAAGCCGGCCGCCCCCTTGTTGCCCTGATAAGACACGAGCCGGCGGGTCAACTCGGGGTTGACGGCCAAGCGGTCGCCCAAGCGCTCGTGCAGGGCGCGGCGTTCGGCCACGGAGCCGCCGTTCGGCGACGCTTCGGGCGGCTCGCACTGGACACCGGCGCTGGTGCGCATATCCGTTCTAAGCAGTGTCATAAGCGAATGCTAACGCACGCGGCGCCGGTCGCCGAGCGTCCGTGAATTGCCCGTGCGGGCGGGGCGCGACACAATGGCGCGGAACCAGTTGGCAGGTTGCGGCCGCGCGTGCGGGCCGCGGAGCAGAGGCAGAGCATGGACGCGATCGTCTGCGTGAAGCAAATCCCCGACCCCGAAACGCCGGCGGCCGCCTTCAAGGTCGACGAGGCCGCGATGGCGGTGCTGCCGGCGCAGGGCATCTCGCCCGTGATTTCGCCCTTCGACGCGCAGGCCGTCGAGGCCGCGCTCCAGCTCAAGGACGCCGCTGGCGAAGGGACGATCAACATCCTCTCGCTCGGCCCCGATTCGGCGCGGGACGCGATCAAGCACTCGCTGGCGATGGGCGCGGACGAGGGCTACCACCTGCACGACGACGCCTTCGAGGGCGGCGACGCCTGGACCACGGCGCTGGCCCTGTCGAAGGCGATCCAGCACATCGGCGTGCCCGACGTGCTGGTCTTCGGGCGGCAGGCGGCCGACTGGGACCAGGGCACCGTCGGCAGCATCGTGGCCGAGCTGCTCGATCTGCCCTCGGCCACGGTGCTGCGCTCGGTCGAGCTGGCCGACGGCAATATCCGGGTCTCCCGCGTCGTCGCCGACGGCTTCGAGACGATCGAGCTGCCGACCCCCTGCGTGCTGACGATCAGCAACGAGTTCGGCGACCCGCGCTACCCGCAGCTGCGCCAGATCATGCAGGCCGCGCGCAAGCAGGTGACCGAGCTGGCGCCGGCCGACATCGGGCTCGACCCCTCGGAGGTCGGCGCGGCCGGCTCCCGCCTCGAGATGCACGCCCTCTTCCAGCCCGTCAGCGACGTCGAGGTCGAGGTGATCGAGGGCGACACCCCGGAAGAGAAGGCCCAGGGCCTGGTCGCGGCGCTGCGCGACGCCAAGGTCATCTAACCCAGCGGAACGGAACGCGCGGGCCGCGGGCCCGCGGAGGAGGCGACGGCCATGACGGACGTGATGGTGATCGGAGAAGCGGACGAGTCGGGCTTGAGCGCGACGACGCTGGAACTGCTCGGCGCGGCCGCCGCGCTGGCGGACGGACTCGGCGGCGGCGTCTCGCTCGCCCTGATCGGCTCCGGCCTCGGCGACGCCGCGGCCGCCGCGGGCCCGGCCGGCGCGGCCGCCGTCTACGCGGCCGACGACGAATCGCTCGCGCAGTACCAGACCGACTCGCACCTGCCCGTCGCGCAGGCGATCGTCGAGCAAGTTGGCCCCGGCGTGATCCTGCTGGGCCAGACCAGCATCGGCCGCGACCTCGCCCCGCGCCTCGCCACCCGCCTGGGCAGCGCGGCCGCGATGGATGCGATGGCGCTCGAGATCGAGGGCGACCGCGTCAAAGTCACCCGCTCCTGCTACGGCGGCAACGCCCGCCAAGTCGTCACCGTCAAGACCGATCCCCAAGTGATCACCGTGCGCGCCAAGTCGCAGGAGCCGCTCGAGCCCGACGCCTCGCGCAGCGCCGCGATCGAGCAGGTCGAAGCCGCCTCGGCCGAGGTCAAGGCCGCCGTGACCGGCAAGGAAGCGGCGGAGTCGGAGGGCGTGCGCCTGGAAGACGCGGAGATCATCGTCTCCGGCGGCCGCGGGCTCGGCGGCCCGGAGGCCTTCGCCGACCTCGAGCGGATGGCCGGCGTGCTCGGCGCCGCCGTGGGCTCCAGCCGCGCCGCCTGCGACCTCGGCTGGTACCCGCCCAGCCAGCAGGTCGGCCTGACCGGCACCGTGGTCTCGCCCACCCTCTACATCGCCATCGCCATCAGCGGCGCCTCCCAGCACATGGCCGGCTGCGGCGGCAGCAAGAACATCGTCGCCATCAACAAGGACCCCGACGCCGCCATCTTCGCCTTCTCCCGCTTCGGCATCGTAGACGACTACAAGAAAATCCTCCCCGCCCTAGAAGCCGCCTTCCAACAAGCCACCTCAAGCTGAGCAGCCCGGCGGCGCTGCCGGTCGCCGCGGCAAATTCGGCGAGGGTCCGAGTCGCGCCGGGTAAGCGCGGCGACGAAGCCGGCGGCTACCCGCCCGGCTCGATCAGGGTGCTGCGCAGCCAGCGGCCGGTCTCGGCGTCGCTGGGGAAGTAGCGCGAGCGCGGCAGGATGCGCTCGCTGCCAGCGGGCGTGAAGGCGAACTCGATGCGGCCGTCGGCGAGCTGGCGGGCGTTGATCCGGCCCACGACCGTTCCATCGACCACGATGTCGGACGAGTTCAACCAGCGCCCGACAGACCCGTTGGCCGGGAAGAACCGTGACCTCGGCAGCACCCGCTCGCCGCCTTCAGGCTGCCACCCGAACTCCGTCCGCCCGTCGTTGAGCCGTTGTGCTACGATGCGTCCGGACGTGCTGATCGGTGTCTGAGCCGCATCAGGATCGTAACTAGCCAGCGCATCCTCTTGGCTGTACCAACTGGCTCCCCAGCACGTGAGCTCCCCCGACTCCTTCACCGCGCACGTATGGTTCACACCCGCACTCACTTGTCGGTACCGCCCCGACGGCACATCTGCCTGTCCAGATTCGTTGTTTCCCCAGCAGGCCAGTTCGCCCGACTCCGCCACTGCACACGAGTGTCTCCAGCCCGCACTCACCTGCTGGTACCGCCCCGACGGCACATCTGCCTGTCCAGATTCGTTGTTTCCCCAGCAGGCCAGTTCGCCCGACTCCGCCACTGCACACGAGTGTCTCCAGCCCGCACTCACCTGCTGGTACCGCCCCGCTGGCGCATCTGCCTGTCCATCCTCGTTGTATCCTCTACAGGCCAGTTCGCCCGATTCCTCCACCGCGCATGTGTGAACGGAACCCGCATCCACCTGCTGGTACCGTCCCAGTGGCTCGTCAGCTTGGCCAAGCCCGTTAGCTCCCCAGCACGCCAGTTCGCCTGAATTCGCCACCGCACACGTGTGTCCCCAACCCGCACTCACTTGTCGGTATCGATCTGTCCGAAGGAAAAACGGCAAGTCCGCTTGGCCATACTCGTTGTCTCCCCAGCAAGCCAGTTCGCCCGACTCCGCCACCGCACATGTGTGAAACGAGCCCGCGCTCACCTGCCGGTACTGCCCCGTCGGCGCGTCCGCTCGACCACTCCCATTAGCTCCCCAGCAGGCCAGTTCGCCCGACTCCGCCACCGCACATGTGTGAAACGAGCCCGCGCTCACCTGCCGGTACTGCCCCGTCGGCGCGTCCGCTCGACCACTCCCATTAGCTCCCCAGCAGGCCAGTTCGCCCGACTCTGCTACTGCGCACGTGTGAAGCGAACCCGCGCTCACCTGCCGGTACCGCCCCGCCGGTGCATTCGCTTGGCCATCCTCGTTGTCTCCCCAGCAGGCTAGCTCGCCCGACCCTGCCACCGCGCACGTGTGGACCGAACCCGCGCTCACCTGCCGGTACCGCCCCGCCGGTGCATTCGCTTGGCCATCCTCGTTGTCTCCCCAGCAGGCCAGTTCACCAGACTCCCCCACCGCGCACGTGTGCCACCCGCTCGCGCTCACCTGCCGGTACCGCCCTGAAGGCACATTTACTCGATACACGTACTCTCCCCAGCACTTGAGCTCACGTGACTCCGCCACCGCGCACGTGTGGACCGAACCCGCACTCACCTGCCGGTACCGCCCCGCCGGTGCATTCGCTTGGCCGTACTCGTTGTCTCCCCAGCACTTCATTTGGCCCGACTCCGCCACCGCGCACGTGTGTCTCCAGCCCGCGCTCACCTGCCAGTACCGCCCCGCCGGAGCATCTGCTTGGCCGTACTCGTTGTTTCCCCAGCAGGTCAGCTCGCCCGACTCCGCCACCGCACACGTGTGCCTCGCGCCTGCGCTCACCTGCCGGTACCGCCCCGGCGGCGCGTCGGCTCGACCATGCCCATTGTATCCCCAGCAGGTCAGCTCGCCCGACTCCGCCATCGCGCACGTGTGAAGCGAACCGGCACTCACTTGGAGATAGCTCGTCGCCGCCCCCGCCTGCGCGTTGGCGTCGTAGCCGATGAGGGCGAGAGCGGTGATGATGGTGATGGCTGCGACGAGTGCAGAGGGAACGGCGCGGTTCATCGGTCGAGGCTAGTGGGTGATGTTCGACGCGCAAGACATGACCGGCGGAGCCGGCTTCGCGACGTGGTGCGCGACACGACGGCGGCCACGAGTCGAAGTCGAGGACTGCGCGACGGCACGGGTCGTCGTCTCGGCCGGCCTCGCCGACTGACGCACCCGTTAGTCGGCGACGGCTTCGGCGCAGCAGTTCTCCTCGGTCATGAGGGGGATGATCGACTCGTTGGGCAGGTCGTCGGTGATGGTGTAGACCTCCCAGCGGAGGCCGCCGGGGTCGGTGACCCAGACCTTGTCCTGCTCGGCGTGGCAGCAGACGATGCCGTCTTCGATCTCAGTGTCGAGGCCGATCTCGGCCAGGCGGCGGGTTTCGGTCGCCACCTGCGTGGTGGTCTCGACCTCGACGCCGAGGTGGTTGAGGTCGCCGCCGCGGCCGTTCTCGATCAGGACCAGCTTGAGCGGCGGGTCGGCGACCTCGAAGTTCGCGTAGCCGGGGCGCACCTTGTGGGGCTCGGTGCGGAAGAGGTCGCCGTAGAAGCGGATCGCCTCGTCCAGCTGGGGGACGTTGAGGGCCAGTTGCAGTCTCGACATTGCGCATCTCCTCGCGTGCTGCGGCGCCTTGTTGGTGGGGCGCTTGGTGGGCCCTCTGGGGTTCGAACCCAGGACCTTCGGATTAAAAGTCCGCTGCTCTGCCAACTGAGCTAAAGGCCCGCGGACAGCATATGCGGATGCGGCGCTATTGCAGCGCCCCGGAGGCGGCCAGCTCCGCGATCCGCTCGTCGTCGCAGCCGAGCAGCTCGCGCAGCACGACATCCGTGTCCGCGCCCATCGTCGGCGCGACCGCCGGCCGCAGAGCCGGCGTGCGCCCGAACACCATCCGCGCGCCCTCGACCGTGCTCCGCTCGAGCGAGGGATGCGAGAGCTGCACGAAGTGGCCGCGGTGCGCGAGCTGCGGGTCCGCGGCCGCCGCGACGCTGTCCTGCACGGCGTGCGCGGGCACTCCGGCGCCGCTCAGCTCGCGCGCCGCCTCGTCCGCGCCGCGGGCCGATGTCCAGGCCGAGATGGCGGCGTCGAGCGCATCGGCGTCGGCGAGCCGCGATTCGAGCGTCGGGTGCGCTCCCGCGTCGAGGCCGGTTGCCGCCGCCAGCCGTTGCCAGTCGGCGTCGTCGCGGACGGCCACGGCGATCCATTGATCCTCGCCGGCGGCGGGGTAGACGCCGTGCGGCGCCATCTGCGGGTCGCGGTTGCCGTTCGCGTTCCAGACCTCGCCGGTGAGTCCGTGGCGGAGGACGGCGGGGCTGAGGAAGTGGATGCTGGCCTCCAGCTGCGAGAAGTCGATGTGCTGGCCGCGCCCGGTGCGCTCGCGCTCTTCCAGCGCCGCCAGCAGGGCCGCGTCGGCGAAGCGCGGCGAGACGTAGTCGGTGTAGGCCCCGAACGGGCCGCCGGGATCGCGGTCGGGCCAGCCGACCAGCGGGGTGAAGCCGGCGATGGCGGCGGCGAGCGTGCCGAATCCGGCGAACTCGGCCAGCGGCCCCGTCTGCCCCATCAGGCAGGACGACTGCATGATCAGGCGCGGATTGACCTCGCGCAGCTGCTCCCAGCCCAGGTTCCAGCCGCGCATCGCCCGCGGCGTGAACGATTCGGTCAGGATGTCCGCCCAGCGGACGAGATCGAGCATCAGCTCGCGGCCCTGCGGGTTGTTCGGATCGACGGTGATCATCCGCTTGTTGGCGTTCATGTTGTGGAACATCGCCGAGCCCTCTGGTTGCGACGAGTCGTCGCCGATGAAGGGCTGCAAGGTGCGCGCCGTGTCGATCCGCGTGCTCGATTCGACCCGCACGGCGTCGACCCCGAAATCGGCGAGCACGCGGGTCCCGGCCGGGCCGGCCATGACCCACATGAGGTCGACCATCTTCAGGCCGTGGAGCGGCGGCGCTGCTCCGTCGCCGGCGTGCAGGCTGGCGGCCGGGCGCGTCTCGGCCAGCACCTCGGCGGTGTGTTCGCCGAGCGCCGGCGCCGGGCGGCGGTACTCGATCTCCGATTCGGAGAAGCGCGCGAAGGGGCCGCCGTGGCGCAGGACGCGCCCGTCGCGCTCGACGTCGCGCCAATATTCGCGGGCGGCGAGGTGCGCGTTCCCGTCAAGGTCGGCGACGGTCGAGACGGGTACCAGCAGCAGCCGGCGCTGGAGCGCCTGCTCGAACAGCTCGGCCTTGGTCTTGGAGGCGCAGAGCGAGGCGACCACGCCGCAGCAGCGCAGGTACTCGGAGATCGGCTCCTGCCCGGTCAGCAGCAGCAGCGTGTAGTTGAGCCAGTCCTTGTCGCGGGTCGCCTCGTCGCAGTGGCCCTCCTCGTGCGCCCACTCCATCAGCCGCCGCGTGAACGGGCCGATCGCCGCGCCGAACAGGTAGGTGACCGCGACCTGGCCGTCCTTGCAGGGCCAGAACAGCTGGATCTCGAGCGGCCCCAGCTTCAGGCCCTTGGCCGAGCGCTCGAACGGCGCCGAGCCGACCGAGGCGGCGAGGATGCCCGACTGCGTCGCCTGCGCGTAGGAGGCCTGCGCGCTGACATCGATGAACTGTCCGACGCCCGACCGCTTGCGCTCCCACAGCGCGATCTGGACGCCCACCGCCGCGTCCGCCCCCGCGTGCAGCCCCGTCTGCGGCAGGTCGACCCGCAGCGGCGCGCGGTCGGAATCGCCGTTCTGCATCATCGGCCCCGCCGCCGCCGCGACCGTGAGATCCGACCCCGGCCACGACGCCTTCGGCCCGCTCGACCCGTACGGCGTCACCGCCGCGTAGACGAGCCCGGGGTTGGCCGCCGACAACACCTCGTAGCCCAGCCCCAGCGCCGACATCGCGCCCGGCTCCGCCGACTCGATCACCGCGTCCGCTCCCGCCGCCAGCTCGCGGAACCGCCCCAGCCCCTGGTCCGATTCGAGGTCGAGCACGACCGAGCGCTTGTTGCGCGCCCACGATTGCCAGACCAGCGAGGACTCGATCTCGTCGACCCCGTCCGCGAAGGGCCCGCGCCGCCGCGACGGATTCCCCCCCGGCGGCTCGACCGCGATCACGTCCGCCCCCAGATCCGCGAGGATCATCCCCCCGATCATCGCCCCCCCGTCGGTCAGATCCAGCACCCGGTAGTCATTCAGCATGCGTCACCTCCAGCACTGCCGCCGAGAATATCCAAGCCCGCCCGCAATGGCACGCCGCCAGCCGCGGCCCCGCTGGTCGACCGCACCTGCGAAGACGACGCCATCCGCGCCCATCCGCGCCCGTGCTCGGCTGGCGTCCCCTCATTCCGCCATATCGCCGCCCGCTGCGGCAAGCTCGACGCCGTCCTCCCCGCCTTCACTTCCGATGCCCTCTGCCAGCTCGAACAGGCCCCAATCTGGGAAAGCGGCTCGGCTCAATCGAGCGATCCCAGCCAGATCCAGTCGCCCAAGCTGATCGTGAAATCGGCCGCGCCCGGCACGAGACGCCCGCCTGTCGCAGCGTAGCCGCGCCAAACCGTGCCGTCCCAGCGGAACACGACATGCAGATCGAGCTGCTCGCTCAGCATGGAAGCGCGAATCTGCTCTGTGCCGTAGGCATATACGCGATTGAGCGGAAACAAGCCATGGAAGATGGCATATTCCAGCAGGGTCGTCCGCTCTCCATTAACTTCGCCTGAAAGTGAGATCGTATATATACCCACACCCCGATCACGCAGAATGGTCGAAATATCCGCGCGAATCGCGAACACCGACCCATTCGACTCCCACTGTTCGGCACCTATCGTCGGGAGCTCGATCAGACTGCCATCGCCTCGTGGACCGGACGCTCCCGGTTCGGTGCAGGTGGGCGAGGAGGAGCGCCCCGTCCAACGAGTGTTCGGGAAAACTGCGGCAATTGGATAGCCGCCGCAATATGAACTGGTTGCGTTAAGTACGGCGCGATGCTGCCTTCTGGGCGGGAGATCATAACGTACGTAGAGCCCTCCCCCCAAGGCTCCGCCGTTGACGATCCGACCGGACAGGCTCAGGGTTCCGTCAATGATGGAGGGCAGTTGAGAGAGCCGAACGTAGTCTCCCTCGAAATGCTGTACAGCGCGGAAGATATAATACTCCGCGCCGCGCCACGCGATTCCAATATTGACTAAACGGTGATATGGATCAACAGATTCCTGCGGTGGCCGGGGCTGTCGATCCAGCCTTCCATGGCTTCTCGTACCAGCCTCTCAAGATCGGGCAGGCTAGTGGATGCAACGACCGCGCACGGGTCCGTGCCGGCCACGGAGAAGTAGGAGGCGAACGCATTCTCCGCGTTGGCCTGATATCCGCCCAAGAGCGAGTAGCGCATATATGGCTTCATCCCGTCGAGTCCCCAATGTCCATGGAAACAGCCAGCGACCATCTGCTCGGCGTGCAGCTGGGCAGCGCCGTTCGTGCCTAAACTCACTGCTGGTGCGCCCGCCTCAGCACGGGCTTCATTGATTAAATCCAGCATCAGATACTTCAATTCGATATGGCGTTGCGCAGGATCGGCTGCGACAGTCGATGCGGCTGTGGCGTAGAGCAGCAGGGCGAGTGCGCAGAAGACCAACAATCTGCGCATTGGCAGATGCGCCCAAGGGCGAGGGACGGAGATTGCATGGGAGGTGCCGAAGCGCATGCGATCAACCCCTGCGCCAGTGACGGGCGCTATGGATACAGGCTAGCGGATGGGGGACGGAACAGCAATCCAATGCTTGTTCGCGCTGGCTGAGGGCGTCGAAATGAAGGGCGAGGAAATCGGCCACGGGCAGCAGTTCCGGCTCGGCCCATGCCGATGCCGTGGTGCAGCGGGCGGAAGCTGGCGCTAATCCGACAAGGTGACGGTGTAGCGGACGCGTTCGGTGAGCGTTTTGGAGTCGCCTGCGGAGGTCGTGCATTGCTGCGTCCGGACCTCTTCAATCACCCGCGTTTCGCCGGGGCCGGCGCTTGCGCCTGAAACTATCCGTTCGGTTTCGCTGGCCAAGGTGCAGTTGACGGAGATGACGTGGCTGCCCACGTACCTCGAGTCGAGCCGGTAGTAGCTGCCGGTCGTGTCGTCGTAGAGGGGCTTCGCGCCATCGGCGTTCATGAGCTGGGCGTGGAAGGATGCGCTGGCGGGGGCGACGATCAGGATGTCGATGGAGATGTTGCTGGTCGCGTCGTCGTTGATTTGGATGCGCGGGGCGCGTGCGGGCGTGGCGGCGGAGCCGTCGTGATCGCGGACGATGACGCAGGCCGTGCCCGCGCCGCCGAACAAGTTCGAGGCGCTTTCGCAGCGCAGCTTCAGTCCGCCCTCCAGTGTTTTCGCGCCGCTGGTTCCCGCGAACGTTGCGGGACCGCTGATTTGGAGCCGCGAACCGGCGCCCAGCGCGACCTCGGCCGGGCAACCGTCCGTTGGGGATGCGGCGGGCGCGGAAAGGCAGGTTTTCGTCCGGGCGGCTTGGCCGGCCGGGAGCTCGGGGACCAGCCGCAAGCCGACGGCAATCTCGGCGAGCTGGCCTAGATCGACGGCTTGGTCCGCATCGCTTCGCAGCATCCCGGCGACGCTGACCGACGGCGCGGCTGGCGGGACGACGGAGATCGTCCGCGTTGCCGCCTGCTGCTCGCCGCTCGCGGGTGTGAGCGTGACTTTGAGGACGGCTTCGCGCAGCGTTGAGGAGGCAGAGGGCGCATAGCGGACGTAGACCGGCAGATCGGGGATCGCCAAGCCGCCGTGGGCGTCGCCGTCGTAGTCGCTGAAGGTGTCGACCTCGTCCCGCAAGGCGGCCAGCGCTCCCAGACCCAGGCCCGCTGAGGCCGGCCCGCCGCCGGCCGGTCCCGGTCGGAACGCGAAAGCGCCGATCCCCGCCGGGCCCGTGACGCTGTCCGCGGGCGTCAATTCGACGGTCAGGACTGCGCCGGATGCTTTGAGTTGCCCGAGCGTCGCTTCCCCGAAACTGAGCGGGAAATACCCGTCAGAGTGCCGCTCGCCGATCGTGGGACTCGGCGGTGGAGGGGCGGCGGCGGGCGGTGCCGGAGCGTTCGTTTGGCCGTAGGTGTTGGATCCCCAGCAGGAGATCGTGCCGGTGGTGGAGACCGCGCAGGAATGGAACCTGCCCACGCTCACTTGCCGGTAGCTGCCGGCCGGTGCATTCGTTTGGCCGAAGACATTTGAGCCGGTGCAGGACACCGTGCCCGACGACGACACGCTGCAGGTGTGGAAGCTGCCTATGGCGACGCGGCCAGCGGAACCCCAGCAGGACCTCATGCCGGCCGTCGACACTGCGCAGGTGTGGAAAGCGCCCGCGGTCACCTGCCGGTAGGTGCCGGCCGGCACATTTGTTTGGCCGTAGCCATTGGAACCCCAGCAGGTGATCTCGCCGGCCGATGACAGCGCGCAGGTGTGGAAAGCGCCCGCGCTTACCTGCTGCCAACCTGAGGCGCTCGTTTGCGCATCTGCCGGTTGCGGAGCGGCCAGCCCGAACGCCAATCCCGCGACGGCCGCCAGCGCGGTCGCCATCAGCCCCTGCCGGATCCTTCCTTGGAGCATCTTCGTCATGTCTCCGCCCCTTCAGGCGCGGCGGCTGCGGCTGGGTCAAGCCTACCCTCCTCATCGCCCGTCCGGCGTCAGCCGTTCCCGGCCAGCTCGGCGGCGCGGGTGAAGATTGCGGCGAGCATCGGCTCCGTCAGCTTGCCGGTGAAGGTGTTGCGCTGGCTGGGGTGGAAGGAGGCGAGCACGATAGGGCCGTTCGGCACGGTGATCTCCGCCCCGTGCGCGAACTTTGGGCGGGGGCGGATGCTGAGTTCGCGGAGGGCGTTGTCCCAGGCATAGGCGCCCAGGCAGATGATGATTCGGAGGTCGGGGAGGGCGGCGAGTTCGCGGCGGAGGTAGGGGAGGCAGCGGTCGCGCTCCGTTGTCGTTGGCTTGTTTTGGGGCGGGGCGCAGCGGACTACGGAGGTGATGCGGGTTCCGAGCAGTTTCAGGCCGTCGTCGCGCGACTCGCTGCGGGGCTGGTTGGCGAGGCCGGCTTGGTGGAGGGCGCGGTAGAGCCAGTCGCCGGAGCGGTCGCCGGTGAACATGCGGCCGGTGCGATTTGCGCCGTGCGCGGCGGGGGCGAGGCCGACGATCAGGATGCGGGCGTCGGGCGGGCCGAACGAGGGCACCCCGCGGCCCCAGTAATCCCAATCGGCGAAGGCTGCGCGTTTTTCACGGGCGACTTGCTCGCGCCATTCGACGAGGCGGGGGCATAGCCGGCAGGCGGCAACTTCCGCATCGATGTTGGCGAGCTCGTCCGCGGGGTCTGGCACCGGCTGCTATGCGGCGGATCCGCGCCGGCCGCGCACGAGGCTGCGGCGCAGGGCGGCGCGATTGCGCAGGCGCGCGAGATCGGGCAGGAACAGGGTTGCCGCGGCCGCTGGACCGGCGGCAGCGACGCAGGCGACGCTGCAGTTCGCGCCGGAGGCGGCGACGCCGAGCAGGCTGGTGATGATCGCGAGCGGGGCGAGGGCGGCCCAAGCTTCCGCGCCGGAGCGCTTGGCGAGCAGGTGCGCGATGGCCAGAGCGGATGCGGTTCCGGCTGCAATGGCCGCGCCGATGTAGAGCGGGGTCGTCGCTTCGCCGGCGAGGATCGCGACCAGCGCCGCGGCCATTGCAGCAACGGCCAGTCCGCCGGCGATGACGGGGATCCGCGGCGGCCGCATCGTTCGGCCCTTTCGCTCAGCCGGTGAGGCGGCGGTAGAGGGCGGGGAGGCGGCGGGGGAGGGATTCGATGTCGGCGACGACTTCGTAGGCCATATCTTGGCACATCTGACCGAGGTAGTCATGGCCGGCGCGGTCCACCGTCAGCGCGAACGGCACCATGCCCTCGCGCCGCGCCTCCGTCAACGCCATCTTGGTGTCGTGGATCGCGTATTCCTTTTCGGTGCGGTCGCGCCCGTAGCCGTGGTCCTGGGGGCGGCCGTCGGAGAGCAGGATCAGGATCTTGACTTTGGCGTCGGTGTTCTGGAGTTTCCAGATGCAGTGGCGGATGGCGGGGCCCATGCGGGTGGAGCGGACGGGGGAGATCTTGTCGATCCGCTCCTTGATCTTGTCGCCGAAGGGTTCCTGCATGTCCTTGTAGACGAAGAACTCGACGTTGTCGCGGCCGTAGCCGGAGAAGCCGTAGACGCCGTACTTGTCGCCGATGGTTTCGAGGGCTTCGATCAGGAGCACGACGGCTTCTTTTTCGAGGTCGATGATCCGCTTGCCGGGGTGGCGGGCCTGTTCAGCGCGGCGCTGCGCCCACCACGAGAGGTACTTGCGGGGGTCGTCGTCGAACTGGTCGTCGTGCTTCTGCTCGTGCTGCTTTTGGATTTCCTCGTCGGTGCTGGCGGAGACGTCGAGCAGGAAGGCGACGGCGACATCGCGTTCGACCTTGTTGCGGCGGTAGAAGAGCTTGGTTTCGGTGGTGGCGCCGGCGATCTTCTCGGTGTACCACTCGATCACGGCGTCGAGATCGTAATCTTCGCCGTCGGGCAGGCGCTTGATTTTGCGGAACAGTTCGGGGCGCAGCATTTCGAACTGCTTGCGGGTTTCCTGGACGAGCTGGGAGTGCTCGTGCAGGGCGGAGTTGTAGTAGCCGACATCGCCGGATTCGCCGCGCTGCTCCTGCACGCGGCACCAGCGGGGCTTGTAATCGGCGGCGCGGAAGTCCCACTCGTCGTAGTAGAAGGACTGCGATTCGACGGGCAGTTCGCCGTCGTCTTCCTCGCCGGTTGAGTCGTCGCCCATGGCCTGCTGGCCTTCTTGGCGCTCGCCTTGGATGCTGTTGACTTCCTTGAGCAGGTTGTCGAGGAACATGCCGGAGGATTCGGCGAGGTCCATGTCCATGATCTCGTTGATCGAGATTTCGACGCTCTTTTCGAGCAGTTCTTGGAGTTGCTCCTTGGAGAGCGGGATCGGGGGGGCGTCGCCGCTGCCGGTTTCGCCTTTGAGCTTCATCAGCAGCTGGACCAGTTCGGGCTTGAAGTCGCCGCGGAAGTCGACCGGGTCGGGGCTGTCGTAGGGGCGTTCTTCGGAGCCGGGCATGGAGGGCATGTAGGACTCTTCGAGGCCGCCGGAACCGGAGCCGGGCAGCATCTGCTCGTCGGAGTCCTCGCCCTCGCCGGGCGGCATTTCCATGTCGAGGTCGGACCAGTCTCGGGTTTCGAGTTCGACGTTGGGGACGTTGGAGATCCATTCGTAGAGCAGGCTGGTGGCGGCGGCGGTGTCCTGGACGGAAGCGCCGTGCTCGCGGATGCGGTTGAGCACGCGGAGGGGGGCCTGCATGGTTTCGGAGAGTTCGGCGGGCCAGCGGATGCTGCCGGCATCGTCGAGGCTGGCCCGGAGCAGGTTTTCGACCATCGCCTGGCGGGCGGGCATCTGCTCGATCGGCCGGCGGCGGTCGGCGGCGGCGGCTTGGAGGCGATCGAGGGCCTTGCGGACGCCGGCGTACTCGCGCTTGACGATGGTGTCGATGCGGGTGTCCTCGACGATGGTGAAGATGTCGTGGGCGAGCTGGCGGTCCTCGAACTGGTCGAAGAACTGCTCCATGTCGGTGTGGATCGCCTCTTCGGGGTCATCGCTCCGCGCCGTTGCGCCGTTGGCAGCGCCGTTTTCGGGGGAGGGGAAGACCTGCGGGGGGCGGTTGGACTGGTACTCGAAGGAGCCGAATTCGAGGCGGCCGGCCTGGTGGGTGGCGAAGACCTTGTAGACGCTGAAGTTGTCTTCCTTGTTCTGGTAGCGCTCGACCATTTCGGGCAGGTAGATGGTGGTGCCCTCGGTGGTGGGGCTGCTTTCGTCGACCCAGCCGACGCCCTTCTGGGCGAGTTCCTCGGAGGATTTGACGCCGACGTCGACGCCGGTGAGGGCCTTGCAGTACATGCGGATCAGTTCGGAGACGCGGTCGAGGTCGACGCGGGAGGAGAGTTCCTCCATGACCTCTTCGCCGCGGGCGGATTCGAGGCGGAAGAAGGCTTCGCCACCGTCGGTGCTCTGCTGGAGGATGTTGAGGCCGAACTCCTGCCAACGGGCGACATCGTCGAGCGGCAGGCGCTGGGTGACGCGGGGGCTGGACTTGAGGAACTCCATGGCGGCGTCGCCGGAGTGGGCGGCGAGCTGCTCGGCGAGTTCGATCAGGCCCTCGTGGACGGCGGAGTCGACTTCGGCGAGGGCTTGGGCGGCTTCGAGGTAGTAGGGGTGGCCGAGCCGGCCGACCTTGAGGGCGACCTGGCCGGAGAGGCGGAGGTAGCGGCTGCGGTGCTCGGGTGCGACTTGGCGCAGTGCGCCGGGGCCGCGCTCGAAGTAGACGCGGGCGTCGACCCAGGCGGTGGAGGCGACGACGCCGCCGAACTCGAGGAAGGGTGCGCGGTCGGGCCGTTCGAGCTGGCTGAGCACGGAGGGGGCCATGCCGAGGCAGGCGGAGGCGAGCTCGTAGGAGTGGCCGGCGAGCGAGTCGATCAGCTCGACGAGGAGCGGCATCTGGCTGAGCGGGAGGTGGG
Organism: Dehalococcoidia bacterium; assembly: GCA_965205165.1. Lineage (GTDB taxonomy): Bacteria > Chloroflexota > Dehalococcoidia > Bin125 > Bin125 > CBDESM01. The sequence continues at coordinate 1,450,844 of OZ242037.1, read as the reverse complement.
GGAGCATCTGGGGGCTGACGTCGAAGTACTGGGCGGAGAGCGAGCCGGACTTCCAAGTGCCCTTGTAGAGGGAGCGGCCCTGCTCGGCCCAATCGGCGGCCTGGGCGACGTTGAGGTGGGGGGTGACGGCGGGGCTGGCACGGAAGAGCGCGCCGGCGAGGGCGGGAGAGGTTTCCATCAGGCCGACGCCGACGGCGCACCACTCGCGCATTTGGTCGTAGACGATCTGCTCGAGCAGACCACCGCTGCTGCGGAAGTATTCGGCGGCGGCCTCCCAGGAGCGGAGCGAGTGCTTGGCGACGGAGATGCCGGTGCCGACCCAATCTTCGAGTTCGTCGGGTTCGAGCATGGGCTGGACGCGGGCGAGGGCTGCCTCGAAGTCCTGGGCGAGCGCGGGCGGGAAGGACTTGAGGCTCTCGCGGGCGTCTTCCAGCGTCGTGGCGGCGGGTTCGTCGGTCATGGTTTCGCTCGCTCATCCGCGCCGTCGGGTCCGGCGGGCGCTATGCGCCGAGATCGATGGTTTCGATCGTGGCCGAGTCCGCAGCGGTGTCCAGCACAGCATAGGTGAGGGTGCGCTCGGCCCCGCGGAACTCGCCGGCCGAACCGGGGTTGACGACGAGTGCGCGACCGATGCGGCGGACGAGGGGCGCGTGGGTGTGGCCGTAGATGATGAAGTCGGCCTCTTCCTCGGCCAGGCGCTCGAGGGCGGGGTCGTGGGGGAAGAGGTAGTCGCGGTAGGGGGCCCAAGGGGTGGCGTGGAACATGAGCAGCTTCTTCGCGCCGATGTCGGTGCGGATCAGCTGCGGCTGGCCGCGGGACCATTCGAGCAGCTCACGGTCGACGGAAGGGGAGGCCTGGGCGCGCGCGCCCTCTTCGCCGAGCAGGATCTCCTCGTGGTTGCCGAGCACGTAGCGGGCGCCGGCCTGGCGCAGGCGCTGGGCGACCTCGTTGGAGAAGCGGTACTGGTAGCAGGCGTCGCCGGCGCAGAGCAGTTCGTCGACGTCGCCCATCTGCGCGATGGCGCGGTCGAGCGCGACGGCGTTGCAGTGGATGTCGGAGACGATGCCGAGCCGCATGAGGGTGGCCGCTAGTCCTCGAAGATCGAGGAGACGACCTCCTCGATGCTGCGCTGGACCTCGCCGTCGTCGGTGAGGGGCCAGACGATGGCGACCTGGCAGGCGCGACGAGGGCTGACGCCGGAGGCGATCATGCGTCCGGCGTAGATCAGCAGGCGGGTGCTGGCGCCCTCGGCGAGGCCGTGCTCGCGCAGGTTGCGGATTTTCTCGGCCATCTTGGCGAGGTTGAGGGCGACGTCCGGAGAGCAGCCGGATTCGTGCTCGACGATTTCGGCCTCGGTTTCGCGTGGGGGGTAGTCGAATTCGATGGCGACGAAGCGCTGGCGGGTGGACTGCTTGAGGTCCTTGAGGGCGCTCTGGTAGCCGGGGTTGAAGGAGATGACGAGCAGGAAGCCGTCGCGTGCCTGGAGCAGCTGGGACTTCTTTTCGACGGGGAGGATGCGGCGGTGGTCGGTGAGGGGGTGGATCAGGACGGTGGTGTCCTTGCGGGCCTCGACGACCTCGTCGAGGTAGCAGATGGCGCCGGCCTTGACGGCGCGGGTGAGGGGGCCGTCGATCCAGACGGTTTCGTTGCCTTCGAGCAGGTAGCGGCCGACGAGGTCGCTGGCGGTGAGGTCCTCGTGGCAGGCGACGGTGACCAAGGGGAGGTTGGATTCGGTTTCGATTTCGCGCTTGCCGTCGCGGACGACGGCGAGGGGGCGGTTGAGGCGGTAGGCCATGTGCTCGATGAAGCGGGTCTTGCCGCAGCCGGTGGGGCCCTTGAGCAGGACGGGGATCTTGCTGTTCCAAGCGGCCTCGAAGATGTCGATTTCGTCGTGGACGGGGACGTAGTAGGGCTCTTCCTCGAGCCGGAACTCCTCGACCGCCCACGAGCGGTACTCGGTGATCGGCTCGGCCTCGGCGATGGATGCGGCAGTGGTCATCGTGTTCTCCCCGGTTGGCGTTCCGCGGCGTCGCTTTCCGCCCGCATCAGCCGATGCGCGCGTTCAGGTCGTTCCAAGCGGCTCGGACCCGCGCCTGCACCTCGTCGAGCGGGCAGTCGGTGTCGATCACGACATCGGCGTGGGCGAGCCGTTCTTCGTTGGAGATTTGCGAGGCGATGCGGGCGTCGGCGTCTTCGGCGCTCATATCGTTGCGGGCCATCAGGCGCTGGCGGGCGGCCTCGGGGGTGACCGAGACCACCCAGACTTCGTCGACCAAGTCCTGCCATTCGGCCTCGATCAGGACGGCGGCTTCGAGCACGGCTACATCGGTTGCTCCCTCGCCGGCCAGCCGCTTCAGTTCGGCATCGGCGAGGGCGCGGATGCCGGGCCAGACGATGTCGGTCAGGCGCTTCAGCTCGTCCGGCTTGCCGAAGACCTTGCCGCCGAGCACGCGGCGGTCGATCGTGCCGTCCTCGGCGACCAGCTCTTGGCCGAAGGCTTCGACCACGGCCTGGAAGGTGCCGGTGCCGGGCTCGTAGGTCTGGTGGCCCAGCTTGTCGGCGTCGATCGTGGCGGCGCCGAGGCCGCGCAGAGCCTCGACCACAGTTGACTTGCCCGATGCGATCCCGCCGGTGAGTCCGATTGAGCGCATGGATGGGGCGGCCCTTCAGTCCGCACGGCCGCACGCTTGGAGCGCGGCGCGGCACGCGGCACCGTCGGGGCGCCGAACTACGATGCTATTGAGCGCCCTCAGGGAGCGTCAAGCGCCGCGGCCGGCGGGCCCGCGAATGAGCGCTCCGACCCCCTTCCGGTCGGCTGAGCGGGGGAATCCGTTCTGTATCGCAGATTACGGAACGGCCTGATCCTGACCCGCATGTTGGCTAGGTTAACGGCATTAACGCCGGACACGCCGAACTTCCCGGACTCTCCGCCCGCCGCCGCACGCCCGCTTTGGAGCCGCCGATGGTCACTGAAATCCGCAGTGAGACCACAGATCTCGACGATGCCCGCCGCCGCCTGCTGGAATCCGCGGAGGGCCTGCCGGACTTGGCCTTCGACCAGCCGGACGTGGTCGGGGTGTGGAGCATCCGGGCCTGCTTCGCGCACTTGATCGCGTGGGATCGCTGGGTGGTTCACGCGATGGAGCGGTGGGAGGCGGGGGAGCGGATCGGCTCGCTGCCATCGGAGCACGCGGTCAACGACTACGCGCCGAAGGCTTGGGAGCATTTCCAGATCAGCGAGCTGCTGCGCTCGCTCGAGCAGGCCCGGGAGGCGCTGCGGGCGCGCATCCGCAGCCTCACCGACGCGGAGCGGACGCGCGAGCAGTACGTCGTCGGCGATGAGGCGTGGAGCGTCAACGACGTCACGGACGCGCTGATCGAACATGACTTGGAGCATGCGGCGGAGATCCGCGCTTGGCGCGTGACGGCGGCCGCGTTCGAGGGAGCGGAGGCGGAGCAGCGGTCGGCGTCCGCCTGAGCGGAGGGCGGGCCGCTAGGGCTGGATCGCGGCGAGGATGCGGGCGGTTTCGATCGCTGCTTGAGCGGCCTCTTCGCCCTTGTTTCCGGCGGCGCCGCCGGCGCGGGCCAGCGCCAGCTCGACCGTCTGCGTGGCCAGCACTTCGAAGATGCAGGGCACGCCGGTCGCCTGCGCGACTTGGGCGATGCCGGCCGTGGCGGCGTCGACGACGAGGCGGTAATGGTCGGTTTCGCCTTCGATCACGGCGCCCAGGCAGATGACGGCGTCGAAGCGCGCTGTTTCCGCGCAGCGCCGCGCGACCAAGGGGATCTCGAACGCGCCGGGCACCCAGTAGACGTCGATCGCGCCGTCGTCCGCGCCGGAGGCGAGGAGGTGATCGAGGCAGCCGTCGAGCAGTTTGGAGGTGACTAAGTCGTTGAAGCGGGAGACGACGACGGCGAAGCGCAGACCGGCGGCGGGGCCGGATTCGGGATCGGGCGGGGCGGCGCCGTCGTGGATGCGGACCACGGCCGGGCCTAGGCGCTGGCCGCCGCGTCGGTCGGCAGCAGGTCGGCGGGTTCGGTCTCTTCGAGCGCCTTGGAATCGAGCAGGTGGCCCATTTTTTCCTGCTTTGCGGTGAGGTAGCGGACGTTGTGGGGGTTGGCGGTGGCGATCACGGGCACGCGCTCGATGATTTCGAGGCCGTAGCCGGCGAGGCCGTGGCGCTTGGCGGGGTTGTTGGTCAGCAGGCGGATGCGGGAGACGCCGAGGTCGCGCAGGATCTGCATGCCGATGCCGTAGTCGCGGCGGTCGGCGTCGAAGCCCAGGGCGAGGTTGGCCTCGACCGTGTCCATGCCTTCGTCCTGCAGCGCGTAGGCGGAGATTTTGTTGTGCAGGCCGATGCCGCGGCCCTCTTGGGCCATGTAGACGATCACTCCGCGGCCGGCCTCGGCGACGAGGCGCATGGCGATGTCGAGCTGCTCGCCGCAGTCGCAGCGCTGGGAGCCGAACACGTCGCCGGTGAGGCACTGCGAGTGCACGCGGACGAGGGTCGGCTCGTCCGGGGCGTCCTCGCCGATGACGAGGGCGACGTGCTCTTCGGAGGAGCCGCGGGCGCGGTAGCCGATTAGCCGGAAGTCGCCGTGGTCGGTGGGCAGGCGGGCTTCGGAGACGCGCTCGACCAGGCGCTCGGTGCGCAGGCGGTACTGGATGATCTGCTCGACCGAGATCATCTTGATGTCGTGGCGCTTGGAGAAGCGCATCAGGTCGGGCAGGCGGGCCATGGTGCCGTCGCGCTTCATGATCTCGCAAATCACGGCGCCGGGCTGGAGATCGGCGAGTTCGCAGAGGTCGACGGAGGCTTCGGTCTGGCCGGCGCGGACGAGCACGCCGCCCTCGCGCGCGCGGAGCGGGAACATGTGGCCGGGGCGGACCAAGTCTTCGGGCTGGGTGTTGGGGTCCATCAGCACCTGCACGGTGCGGGCGCGGTCGGGCGCGGAGATGCCGGTGGTGACGCCGGTGCGGGCCTCGACGCTGACGGTGAAGGCGGTGCCGAGCGGGGCGGTGTTCTGGCCTTGGTCGACCATCAGCCGCAGGCCGAGGCGGTCGAGCCGGTCGCCGCTCATGGCGATGCAGATCAGGCCGCGGCCGTGGGTGGCCATGAAGTTGATCGTGTCGGAGTTGACGAACTGCGCGGGCAGGGCGAGGTCGCCCTCGTTCTCGCGATCCTCGTCGTCGGTGATGATCAGGGGGCGGCCCTGCGCGAACTCCTGGATCGCCTCTTCGACGCTGCAGAAGGCGGAGCCGCGGGAGCGGCCGCCGCTCTTGGCGGCCGTTTTGGCGGCGGGCTTGCGCCGCTGCTTGGGCTGGGCCGGCTTGGCCGGGGCTGTCTTACGGGGCATCGTCAGGTCCTCGCCGGGCTCGGATCGCCCCGCTCGGCCAAGCGGGCTTCAAGCAGCTGATCGACGTAGCGGGCCATGATGTCGGTCTCGAGGTTCACCGCGTCGCCGGGCTCGCGGTCGAGCAGGTTCGTGTGCTGCTGAGTGTACTGAACGAGCGAGACGGCAAAGCCGGCCTCGTCCTTGTCGATGATCGTGAGGCTGGCCCCGTCGATGCAGATCGGCCCCTTCACGATCGTGTAGCGCAGCAGTTCCGGCGGCGCGTCGTACCAGGCGACGACGGCCTCCTCTTCCAGTGTTGCGGAGCGGAAAGCGCCGCGGCCCTCGACGACGCCGCGCACGATGTGGCCGCTGAGCCGGTCGGCGGGGCGGACGGAGCGCTCCAAGTTGACGCGGGCGCCCGGCTCCAAGCCGCCGAGATTCGAGCGGCGGTAGGTTTCGGGCATCACGTTGGCCATGAAGGTGGGGCCGTCGATCGCGGCGACGGTGAGATCGACGCCGTTGATGGCGATGCTGTCGCCCAGCGCGGCGTCGGCCAGGATCAGCGGGGCGGAGATGCGGAGGACGCCCTCGGAGGCCTCCACGATCCCGCCGACCTCTTCGATGATGCCGGTGAACACTAGGGACCTTCCCCTCCGCTCAGCCGCCGGATGAAGACTTTGGCCCCGTCTCCGTCGCGGCGGAAGTACCTGAAGCCTAGCCGCGCCCAGGTGGAGCTTGGGCCGAGGCCGGATGTTTCGGGGCGCTCGGCGGCGGTCAGCCAGCGCATGCCGCGGCCCTCGGCCGAGGCGAACGCGGCATCCCGCAGCCGCGCAGCCGTGCCGGCCGGCGCGTCGGCGGCAACGGCGAGGCAGGCCAGTTCGGCTTGATCCGCGCCCGTCGCGGTGATGCCCGCGACTCCGCCGATTCCGCCGGGCCCGGCCGCGACCCAGACGGCCCCGTCGCCACAGGCGTCGAGCAGGGCCGCGGCCGCAAGCGAGGCCCGCGCCGCGCCGAGCAGGGCGTCGATCCCGGCCGTGTCGACTGCGCCCGCCTGCCGCAGCTGCAGCGGTTCGCGGGAGCCGCGCTGCTCGGGGTAGCCGGTCACGAGCATGTCCCTGCCCAGGTGTTCGACGGAGATGCGCTCCAGCCGCACGGCATCGGCCATCCGCAGCGCGCCTCTTCCGCGCACGGCGGTCTGCGCGTCGCCGCCGATCAGGATCGGGGCGATTACGGCGTGCACCTTGTCGACCAGTCCGAGGTCGAAGAATGCGCCGTGCGTCTCGCCGCCGCCCTCGACGAGCAACGAGACCACGCCGCGCTCGCCGCCGAGCAGTTCGAGCAGCGGCTCGACCGCGACCCGCTCGTCGTGCGCGGGCAGCAGCGCGACCTCCACGCCCAGATCGGCGATGGCGGCCCGCCAGCTGCGCGGCGCGGACTCCGTGGTGCAGATCAGCGTCGGCGCCCGCTCTTGATCAGCGAGCACCCGCGCCTCCGGCGGGGTCCGCCCGCGGCTGTCCAGCACGACCCGCAGGGGTTGCGGGACCGGACCTTGCCAGTCGCCGGGGCGCGCCGTCAGCTGGGGGTCGTCGGCCAGGATGGTTCCGACGCCGACCAGGATCGCGTCGAGCGACGGGCGCTGGCGATGCACCCAGGCCAGCGCTTCGGGGCCGCTCACCCAGCGGGAGTCGCCGCTCGTGGACGCGATCCGCCCGTCGAGGCTGGCGGCGAATTTGGCGGTCACGAACGGCAGGCCGGTGCGGCGGTGGTGCACGTAGGCCTCGTAGAGTTCCGCGGCCTCGGCGGCCCCGTCTCCGGCGGAGACCGCGACGCCCGCCTCGCGCAGCCACTCCATTCCGCGGCCGTCGACTTTCGGATCGGGGTCCTCGAAGGCGACGACGACTTCGGAAACACCCGCGGCCAGGATCTCGTCGGTGCAGGGGGGCGTCCGCCCGTGGTGCGCGCACGGCTCCAAGGTGACGTACAGCGATGCTCCGCGTGCGCGTTCGCCGGCGACTTTCAGCGCGACGGCTTCGGCGTGCGGGCCGCCGGGCGGTTGGGTCGCGCCTTCGCCGACGATGCGGCCGTCGCGGACGAGCACGGCGCCCACTGCGGGGTTGGGGGAGGTGGTTCCGAGCACGCCCTTGGCCAGCTCGAAGGCACGGCTCATCGGCGTGGAAATTCCCGAAACCGCACCCGGCTCCGCCATGCCGGCAGTATCGCACGCGCTTGGGCGCGACGTCGGGCGGCGCGGGCGTAGGCTGGACGGCGCAGCAGCGGCGGAGCGCGATGGCGGTTTTCAGCAGGGGCAATCTCCAGTGGCTGGCGGAGGAGATCGCCCGCCTCGGCGCGGACGATGATCTGCGCCGCCGCTTCGCCAACCTCGTCGCGGCAGCGCCGCAGCCGCACCGCGCGGATCTGCGCGCCGCGCTGGCCGATTACGAATCGCGGGCCGGCCTCTACGGGGAGGGGGCGGATTGCGGCACGATCGTGGTCCGCCTCTTCGCCATCGCGGAATCGGTGGACGAGGCGCCCCGCCCGCGGGCGAGGCTCGTCAGCCGCTCGCTGCTCGGGCCCAACCTGCCGGAGGGCGAGCATGTCGCGGAGCCCAGCGAGTTCCACCGCAACGTCGCCGCCAACCTCGCCGAACTCGGAGTCAGATACGCCGAACACGTCCTGATCGAGGGGCATCTCGCCGATTTCGTCTTCGAGAGCGGCCTGATCATGGAATGCCACGATTGCTGGGCGCACGGGCACGAGGATTGCCCGAAGGGGCGCGAATCGATCGCGGCCGGGGTCGGCCGCCCGGCCGGCGAGCGGGACTGGTTCAAGTTCAACGACTACGAACGGGCGGCCCGCGAGGTGCTGGTGCTCTGGCAATGCGAGTACGGCTACGAGGGGATCGAGGCGGTACGCAGGATCCTCGACCTGCCCTCGAAAGAGTGAGGGGCACGCGGCGCAGGCGATAATCGCGGCGATCACGATGCGCCTCGCCGATCCCGAACTGCTGTTGCTGCTGCTCGCGCTGCCGATCTTCGGCTGGCTGCTGCTGCGGGCCGGGCGGCTGCCGGCGCCGCGCTTCCTGCTGCCCGCCGCTCCCGCAGCGGCGGGGCCGGGGCGGCGTGCGCGGATCGCCCGCTGGCTGCCGGTCCTGCGGGTACTTGCGGCGGCTTTGATCATCGCCGCCATCGCCCGCCCGCAGGCCGTCTCCGTCGAGGCGGTCGAGCCGGCGGAGGGGATCGACGTCGTGCTCGCGATCGATGCCTCCTCCTCGATGAGCCGCGAGATCGGGGAGGACGAGGGCGAAAGCAGGCTCGACGCGGCGCGGCGGGTGGCGCGCGATTTCGTCGGGCGGCGGCTGGACGACCGGGTCGGGCTGGTGATGTTCCAGCGGCGGGCGCTGGTGCTCAGCCCGCTCACGCTGGACCTCGATGCGGTTGATGCGCTGCTGGCCGAATCGGTCCGCAGCGGGCTGCTCGTCGACGGCACCGGGATCGGGATCGCGCTGGCCGAATCCGCGAATCTGCTGCGGGCTTCCGAGGCGGCGTCGCGCATCGTGGTGCTGCTCACGGACGGGCAGAACAACGTGCCCGACATCACGCCGCTGCAGGCGGCCGCGGTGGCCCGGGCGCTGGGCATCCGCGTCTATACGGTCGGACTGCCGGGCCTCGATCGGGATGCGAACGTGAGCTTGGACGAGATTTCGCTGATCTACATCGCGGACGAGACGGGAGGGCGCTATTTCCGCGCCTCGAATGCGGGCGAGCTGGCCGCGGCCTACGACGAGATCGCGGCGCTCGAACGCGGCATTGTCGGCGTCGAGGAGCGGCTCCGTGCGCGCGAGCTCGCGCCTTGGCTGCTGCTCGCGGCGGCGCTGCTGGTGCTGGCCGAGCTCGCGCTGCGGGCCGGGCCGTTGCGGAGCGCGCCGTGATCGCGCTCGGCGCGGCGGAGATGCTGGGGCTGCTGGCGGCTGCGCCGCTGGCGGGGATTGTGTTTTGGCGACTCTGGCGCTCGCGGCGGTTGGCGCTGATCGCGGTGCGGCGCGAGGGCGGCGGGCCGGTCGCGGCCGGGGCGAGGCGCGGTTCCCGCAGCGCGGCCGCGCTGATCATCGGCGCGCTGGTGCTGCTGGCCGTCGCGGCCGCGCGGCCGCAGATCGAGCGCTCCGGGCCGGCCCTCGAGCCCGGTCCGGCCGATGTGGTGGTAGCGCTCGACGTTTCCCAGAGCATGGCGGCGCGGGACGCCGAACCGTCCCGCTGGGAGGCGGCGGCGGGGCAGGTGCGGGCGCTCTTGGATGCGCGGCGCGGCCGTCGCGCGGGGTTGGTCATCTTCGCGGGTGATGCCTACGTGCGCTTCCCGCTCACGCGGGACATTGACAGCGCCATCGCCGTTTTGGATGCGCTGCGCCCGAGCGAATCGCTCGTGCCGCCCGGTTCGGATCCCGCCGCCGCGATCGAGGCCGCGGCGGGCCTGCTTGACGGGTCTGGCGCGATCATCCTCGTCGGTGACGGGGAGTCGCACGGGCGCGACTCTGAGGCCGCCGCCGCCGCGAAGCGGGCTGCGGATGAGGGCATTCGGATCTATGCCGCGGCGGTCGGCTCCGCTGCGGGCGCGGTCGTTCCGCTCGGATCGGGCGCGCTCAAGATCGACGCACGCAGCGGGGAGCCGGCCGTTTCATCCGCGGATCCCGATGCGCTCCGCGCTATCGCGCAGGTGGGCGGCGGGCGGTTCGTCGATCTCTCCGCGGGGCAAACACTCGGGGCCTTGGCCGGCGAGCTCAATGCGCTTGATGCGGGCGTTCCGCGCGAGACGGCCGACGGCCCGGCAGCACGGGAGCTCTTTCCTTGGTTCGCCGCCGCCGCGCTGGTTCTCCTGATCGCCGCGACCGCCGTCCGCGTGATCGTCATACGCGGCCCCGGGGCCGTCGCTGCTCCTCAAGCGGCGATCGTCTTGATTGCCGCTCTCGCAACGCTCGCGGTCGGCTGCGCCGGTTCTCCCGCGGGCAGTGCCATCGCGCAAGGCAACGGAGCCTTTGCCGACGGGCGGTACGAAGAAGCGCTCGAACGCTATCGGGAGGCCCAGCGCGCCGAACCGGGCAATGCCGCGGCCCACCTCAACGCCGGCAAAGCCCTGCACGCACTGGAGCGGTACGGCCGCGCCGAAATCGCCACCGCCCGTGCGCTCGAAAGCGACGATGCGGTGATCCGGGCCCGGGCGTGGTACCAGATCGGAAACCACCGCGCCGCGGTTGAGAACTACATCGGGGCGCGGCTGGCCTACATCGAGGCGCTGCGCCCGAACCCGGAATTGACGGATGCGAAGATCAACCTGGAGATCGTCAACGCGCTGCTGATGCCTCCGGAACCTCCGCCCGAACCGGCGGCGGACGGGGAGCCGGGCGAGGCCGATGCTCCCCAGTCCGTTGAGGGCGGGGCTGCCGAAGAGCAGGCGGAACAGTCGGCGCGAGAGGCGGCTCCCGGCGGCGAGGCCGCGGCGGCGGAGTCCGGCGAACAGGGCGCGCAGGGATCAGGCGATCCTGCCGGCCCGACCTACGAAGAGCGCGCCGGCCGAGCCGAAGCGGCCGCCGAGCTCAGGGAGGCCTTGGATCGGCTGCCGCTTGAAAACGCCACGCCGGAGCAGGCGCTTGCGGTCTTGGATGCGCTCAGGGCGGTTCCCGGCCAGCCGCTGACGGCCGGCGCGAACTTGGAAGAATCCGGCATCGACGACTGGTAGGCGGCGGCTAGAGGACGGGGAGGTAGCGGCGCAGTTCGTAGTCGGTGACTTGGGAGCGGAAGGCGTCCCATTCGAGGCGCTTGTTCTGGAGGACGGCATCGCGCACGTGCTGTCCGAGCGCCTCGACGGCCAGATCGCTCTGCTCGAATTCCTGGATGGCTTGGCCGAGCGAGCGGGGGAGTTCGGCGATGCCGCGGGCTTGGCGCTGCACGTCGGTGAGCTCGAAGACGTCGTCTTCAGCGGGCGCGGGCGGTTCGAGCTCGTCGGCGATGCCCTTGAGGCCGGCGGCGAGCAGAACGCTGAAGGCGAGGTAGGGGTTGGCGGCGCTGTCGGCGCCGCGGAACTCGACGCGGGTGGTTTGGGGGCGGTTTGGGTTGTGTTCGGGGATGCGCACGAGGTCGCTCTGGTTGGCGCGGGACCAAGTGAGGTAGACGGGCGCCTCGGTGCCGCGGGCGAGGCGCTTGTAGGAGTTGACCCACTGGTTGGTGATCAGGCTGAACTGCGGCGCGCAGGCGAGCAGGCCGGCGACGAACGAGCGGGCCATGCGCGAGATTCCCGCCGGCCCCTCGTCGAAGAAGAGGTTGCGCTCGCCTTGGAAGAGCGAGAGGTCGACGTGCAGGCCGCTGCCGTTGACGTCGGTCAGCGGCTTGGGCATGAAGGAGGCGTGCGCGCCGTGCTTGATCGCGATCTCCTTGACGACCAGGCGGGTGGTCATGACGGAGTCGGCCATGGTCAGCGCGTCGGTGTAGCGGAGGTCGATTTCGTGCTGGCTGGGCGCGGCCTCGTGGTGGGAGTACTCGACCGAGATGCCCATCTCCTCGAGGGTGAGGACGGTCTCGCGGCGCAGGTCGCTGGCGGTGTCGAGCGGGGTGAGGTCGAAGTAGCCGCCCGAATCGAGCGGGACGGGCTCGTTCGGGGAGTTGAAGTAGAAGTACTCGATCTGGGGCGCGACGTAGAAGGTGAAGCCGAGTTCGGCGGCGCGTTCGAGCTGGCGGCGCAGGACGCGGCGCGGGTCGCCCTCGAAGGGTTCGCCGGAGCGGAGCCGCACATCGCAGATCATTCGGGCGACGCGGTGCTGCTGCGGGCGCCAGGGTAGGACGACGAACGTCTCCGGGTCCGGGCGGGCGACCATGTCGGCCTCGTCGCGGCGGGCGAAGCCTTCGATCGATGCGCCGTCGAATTCGAGGCCTTCTTCGAGCGCCTTGGGCAGCTCGTCGATCGTGATGGCGACCGACTTGAGCTGGCCGAGGACGTCGGTGAACCAGAGCCGCACGAATTTGACGTCATGCTCGCGGCAGGCGTGCAGGACGTGCTGGTACTCGGCGGCGGCTTGGGGATCGGCGGCTGCGTTCATCTCCGCCTCCGGCCGGGCGGCGGCCTAGATGTGGAAGTAGTGGTGGAACTCCGCCGGGGTGGGCCGGCTGTCGATGTCCCGCGCCTCGTCCATCTTGTCGTCGAAGTAGCGGGTGAGCAGGTCTTCGGTGAAGACGCCGCCCTGGAGCAGGTAGTCATGATCCCGCTCGAGCGCGATCAGCGACTCTTCGAGGCGGTGGGGGACGGAGGCGATCCCGGCGGCCTCTTCGGCGGAGAGTTCGTAGATGTCGACGTCGACCGGGTCGGGGGGCTCGATGCCGTTCTCGATGCCGTCGAGGCCGGCCATGAGCATGGCGGAGAAGGCGAGGTAGCTGTTGGCGGAGGCGTCGGGGGTGCGGAATTCGATCCGCTTGGCCTTGGCGGAGCTTTCGTAGGTGGGGATGCGGATGGCGGCGGAGCGGTTGCGCTGGGAGTAGGCGAGGTAAATGGGGGCCTCGAAGCCGGGCACGAGGCGCTTGTAGGAGTTGGTGGTGGGCGCGCAGAAGGCGAGCAGGGAGGGGCCGTGCGCGAGCAGGCCGCCGATGTAGTGGCGGGCGACGGCGGAGAGGTCGGCGTAGGAGCCCTGGTTGAAGAAGAGCGGCTCGTCGCCGAGCCAGATGCTCTGGTGGACGTGCATGCCGGTGCCGTTGTCCTCGAAGAGGGGCTTGGGCATGAAGGTGGCGGTCTTGCCGTGGGCGCGGGCGACGTTGCGGACGATGTACTTGTACCACTGCGACTCGTCGGCTTTTTGGCGCAGGGTGCCGAAGCGGGTGGCGATTTCGCTCTGGCCGCCGGAGGCGACCTCGTGGTGGTGGACTTCCATCTCGATGCCGACCTGGGCCATGGTTTCGGCCATCTCCCAGCGGATGTCGGCGAGGGTGTCGAAGGGGGCGGTGGGCGAGTAGCCGCCCTTGGCGGGGATCTTGTAGCCCTGATTGGCGCCGTCTTCCTGGCGGTCGGTGTTCCAGTCGCCTTCGTTGGAGTCGATCGAGTGGGAGGACTCGTTGCCGGAGTGCGAGTAGGTGATGTGGTCGAAGACGAAGAATTCGAGTTCGGGGCCGAAGAAGGCCTTGTCCCCGATGCCGGTCTGGGCGAGGTAGGCCTCGGCCTTGGTGGCGACGTAGCGGGGGTCGCGGGAGTAGCGCTCGCCGGTGATCGGATCGTGGACGTTGCAGATCAGGGCGAGGGTCGGGGTGGGCTGGCAGGGGTCGATCACGGCGGTGTCGAGGTCGGGGCGGAGCAGCATGTCCGACTCGTCGATCGCCTGGAAGCCGCGCAGGCTGGAGCCGTCGAAGCCCTGCCCGTGGCCGACGAGGTCCTCGTCGACGCGGCTGGCCGGGACTGAGAAGTGCTGCCAGCGGCCGTAGAGGTCGGTGACCAGCAGATCGCACCTGTTGATGCCGTTCGAGTCGATCAGCGCACGGACATCTTCCAGCGTCGTCATCGAGGCCTCCGAGAGCGAAAGCGCGGGTCGCCGCGCAGGGGTTGCGGGACAGGTTATCGCAGCCCCGCTTACGCGCTCCGCGAGGCGGTTACGGGCGAATGAATTCCGGCATTCCCGCCGCTCCGTCGGGGCTCAGCGGAGGGGGAGGGAGAAGCGGTAGCCGACGTTGCGGACGGTCTCGATGTAGCGGCGGCCGGAGGCTTCGAGCTTGGAGCGGATGCGGCGGATGTGGACGTCGACGGTGCGGGAGCCGCCGTAGTAGTTGTAGCCCCAGACGCGGTTGAGCAGGACCTCGCGGGTGAAGACCTGCTGTGCGTGGGTCATCAGGAAGCGGAGCAGCTCGAACTCCTTGTAGGTGAGCGAGATGGTCTTGCCGGACTCGAAGACTTGGTAGTTGGAGAGGTCGACGACGAGGTCGCCGGCGGCGAGGGAGTTGCGGGCGACGGCGCGGCCGTGCCGCCAGAGCACCAGTTGGATGCGGGCGACGAGCTCGGCCTCGCGCACGGGGGCGGTGATGAAGTCCTCGAGATCGTGGGCCGGGTCGAGCGCGGCCAGCTGCTCGGGGCGGAGCAGGGCGATCCGCAGCGAGTCGGGCCAGGCCTCGAACTCCGGCGGGCGGGCGGCGGGCGCGCCATCGCGCCAATCGAGCAGGAGCACGTCGGGCGCGGCGGCGGGATCCGGGTCGCTGCCCTCGGAGGGCGCGGCGGTCTGCAATTGGAGGCCGGCGGGGGCGAGCGCGCCCGTGATGGCGGGCGGCAGTTCGGGGTCCGCGGTCCAGAGCGTGACGCGGTACATGCCGATACGATACGACGCCCGTGCGCCGGGGCCGGGCGGGCCCCGGATCACCGCGGCCGTGCGATACTTGCGGCGCGAGTCCGATGCCGGCGTAGCTCAGTGGTAGAGCAACGGTTTCGTAAACCGTAGGCCGAGGGTTCGAATCCCCCCGCCGGCTCCAGCATCCCTGCATATTCCACCGCGCCCCGCCGCCGCATGACGGGCAGCGGGTAGACTGCCGCGCAATGACCGAATCCGGGCCGCGCTGAGCGAGGCGGCCCGGTGCGCGGGGCGCCTTATGCGCCGCTGCCCGCGCCGCACATGTTCGGGGGATCCGATGAGCCGTCTGCACCCGCCCGCCGCGCTGCACGCAGCCTTGGCCCGCCCCGCGGCGCGGTTCGCCCTTTGGCTCGCCCTGATCGCCTGCGCGGCGGTGCTCGCCTCGGCTTGCGACCTCTTCAGCACGGACGACGAGGATGAGCAGGCGCAGCAGTCGGAGGCCGCCCCGGCGCCGCGGCAGCTGGCGCAGCCGCTCGATTACTCGCGGACGCCGGCCGAGATCTTCGAGCTCGTGAGCCCTTCGATCGCGCTGGTGCGCACCCGCACGGGCACGGGCACGGGGCTGGTCACGGACAGCGGCATGATCTACGTCGGGCTGACGCAGCTGGGCGGCGCGCTGGCCGCGGACGTGACGCTGTCCGACGGCACTTATCTCGAGGGCGTGCCGCTGGCTGGCGCGAATCCGCTGGCGGATTCGGCGATGCTGGGTCCGATCGAGCGGCGCTTGGCCCAGCAGCTGCCCGGTTCGCCCTTGGGCGACGGCGAGCGGCTCGCGGTGGGGGCGCCGGTCTACGCGCTGGGCTTCGCCAAGAGCGCGACGATCGAGCCCGTCTTCGCGGGCGGGCTGCTGTCCAAGCGGGTGCAGTGGAGCGCGGCCAACCTGACCCTGATCGGCGCGGATGTCCGCACCGTCGACGACCAGGCCGGGCTCGTGCTGGTGGACGCGACCGGGCAGGTGATCGGCGTGGCCAGCGCGGCTCTCGCCGCGGACGGCACCTTCGTCTCCGCGGTCGACCTCGCGCCGCGCCCGCAGGCCGCGGCCGCCCAGACCGTCGTGCCGGGACCCTCGGCGCTGAGCGTGGCGGCGGACCTCGGAGCCGGACAGATCCGCACATGGGAGACGCAATCCGCGGTCGACCAGCCGATCCGGCTGACGGTCGAGGGCACCGACTTGGGGGAGATCGCGGTCGAGCATGTCAACGGCACGCTGCTGCTGCTGCAGCCGATCGGCGCGGGCCGCCAAGAGTTGTTGGTGCCATTGTCGGAGCCGGGCCGCCTGCGCGTTTCGGTCTCGGCGGGGTTCGACGCGCCGGCCTCGTTCCAGATCCGTTCGAGCACGCCGCTGCTGGTCGGCAGCGGGCCGATGCTGCAGCAGCCGCCGGCCGCGATTTCGCTGGTTCCCGGCCAAGCGCAGATCGGCTTCGCGCTGCCCGGCGCGGCCGCCAGCCCCTACCAGTTGCTGGTCGGCAGGGGCGCGCAGTACCAAGTGCGGGCGGAGAGCATCAGCTGCGATATGGAGCTCGACGTGTCGGGCGTCAACGTGTTCGTGATCAACGACGCGATCGGCGGGGCCGGCCGCGGCGACGCGGTGGCCCTGATCCGTTCGCTGGACAACTCGGAGGCCACGATCGGAGTGGGCTGCGCCGACGGCGGCTGGGGGGCGTTCATCCTCACCGCGGAGCAGTCGCAGCTGACCGCCGAGACGGTGATCGTGGTCGGGGCGGGCTCGAACCGCGACCTGCCGCCGATTCCGGGGGGGAGGGCGCTGGCGATGCGGGGCAGCGGGGTGCTCGGGCCGGACGGCTCCAGTTTCGCGCCCGAATTCGCCACGAGCGGCTTCTCGACGCCGGAGGGCGATCTGGCCTTCGACGACGGAGACGGCTCCTTCGAGGTCCGCGCCTACATCATCGGCAGTTCCGGCACCTCCGCCAGCGTGCGGGTGTTCGACAACTCCGGCGCGCTGGTGCGCGAGGAGGAGGTCGCCGCCGCCTGCGTGGACGCCAACCCCTGCCGCGGCAGCTCGAACTTCCTGCTGCCCCGCGGCCAGCCCGGCCGCTACCTCGTCGACCTGCAAGCCCGTGTCGGCGAACCGACGGCGTGGCAGATCGAAGTCCACCGCGGCCGCTAAGACCCGGATCAACCCCCTGAGAGCGCTCGGCCCCGGCTACGGGGCCGCGTGCTCGTGCCCGCCGCCGATGTCGATGCCCGCGAGGTCGAGCAGCTCTCCGAAGAGCTCGACCACGAGCATCAGTCCGCCGATTGCCGCGAGGAACAGCATCGGCGCGCCTACGACGATTTGCACCGCCCGCATCCTCGGCAGGTACCACCAGCCAATCCCGAGCACGGCGAACCCCGCATAGAACAGAATGGCCGGCGGCAAGGTGCTGCCGAACAACTGGCCGATCGCCTGCGCGAAGATGAAGGTTCCCGCCAAGAGCAGCAGGCCGAGGGTGAGGAACGCCACGCTCGCCGGCGGGTTGGCTCGTCGCCCGTCGATCGCCGCCCTTGTTCGGGAGAGCATCGTCGGCCCCTCGTTGACGCGCCGCCTCGGCTTTGCCAATCAGCCTACGCCTGCGGCACGAGCTCGGCGCATGCGCGGATTACGCCCCGGGGGTGCCCGATTCGTAAGGCTTGGGGGCTTTGAGGCGGCCGAGCATGCGGGCCAGGGAAGGCGGGGCGTGGAGGGCGTGGGCTTCGATGGTGAGGCGCGGGAGGGCGCGGTCGAGCCAGTTCGGGATCCACCAGTTGGCGCGGCCGGCCAGTTCCATGAACGCGGGGACCAGGACCAGGCGGACCAAGGTGGCGTCGATCAGGATCGCGAAGGCCATGCCGATGCCGAAGGCCTTGATCGGGCGGTCGTCGGAGAAGAGCGCGAACGCGCCGAAGACGGCGACGAGGATCGCGGCCGCGGCGGTGATCACGCGGGCCGATGCGCCGATCCCGTAGGCGACCGACTCGGAGGAATCGCCGGTCTGCAGGTAGCGCTCGCGGATGCGGCTGAGCAGGAAGAGTTCGTAGTCCATCGAGAGTCCGAACAGGATCGCGAACATGATCATCGGGATGAAGGTTTCGATCGGCCCCGTGCGGTCGAGGCCGATCAGGGGCAGGAGCCAGCCCCATTGGAAGACGGCGACGACGAATCCGACGGAGGCGGCGATGGCGAGCATGTTCAGGGCGGCGGCCTTGAGCGGGACGAGGATCGAGCGGAACGCCATCATCAGCAGGACCAGCGAGATGCCGATCACGACGGCGAAGAAGATCGGCATCCGCTCCACTTGGCGCGCGGTCGCGTCCTCGGCGATCGCGGTCGAGCCGGTGATCTGCAGCCGCGTCCCGGACGCCGCGCCGCGGAGCGCCGCGGGGGCGTGCTCGCTCCGCAGCGAGCGCACCAGTTCGCGGGTGTCCTCGTGCTGCGGCGGGGAGACGGGGATGATCGTGAACACGGCCGCGTCGCCGGCCGCGTTGAGGCGGGCGGGCGCGACCGCGGCGGCATGCCTGGCGCCCGCCAACTCCTGCTGCGCGCGCGAGAGGAAGGCCTGGTCCAGCGGGCCGGACGGGGATGAGGCGACCGCGATCAGGGCGGCGTTGACGCCGGGCCCGTAGGCCTCGGAGATCAGGTCGAAGGCTCGGCGCGAGGTGCGCGATTCGGGGCGGTTGCCGTCGTCGGAGATTCCCATCGAGATGTCGAGGGCGGGGATCGCGAGGGCGAGCAGGATCGCGGTCGAGAGGGCCAGCCAGAAGATCGGGGCGCGCTGGATCAGGCGGCTGAAGCGGTACCAGAGGCCGCGCTCGCCGCCGACCGTGTAGCGCAGCTTGGGGATCGAGAACCGGTCGACGCGGCGGCCGAGGATGGCGAGGAACGCGGGCAGCAGGGAGACCGCGATCAGCATCTCGACGAAGACCACGATCGCGGCGGAGATGCCGAGGTTGGCCATGAGCGGAATGCCGATCGAGAGCAGCCCCAGCAGCGCCGCGGCCACGATCACGCCGGCGAAGGCGACGGCGCGGCCGGCGGTGCCGACGGCGGTGCGCACGGCTTGATCCACGTTCTGGCCGGCGGCCAGCTGCTCGCGGAAGCGGGCGATCACGAACAGCGTGTAGTCGATCCCGACGCCGATGCCCAGCATCGCCCCGAAGGCGGGGGCGAAGGTCGTGATCGCCATCCCGTTGGCGGCGAGGAAGATCAGCATGCTGCCGATGCCGACCCCGATCAGGGCGGTCGCCACCGGCATCACGGCGGCGATCACCGAGCCGAAGCCGATCAGCAGGATGATCAGCGCCGCGATGATGCCGACTATCTCCGAGCGGCCGGGCGATTCGCGCTCGATCTCGCGGATCGGCTCGCCGCCGAACTCGATCTGCAGGGCGGGCGCGCGCAGGGCCGAGCCGATCTCGACCACTTCCTCGATCTGCCGTTCGCTGAGCAGGTTGGCGCGCTCGGCGTAGGCCACGCGGACGATCGCGGTGCGCCCGTCGGGCGAGATGTCGCCGGGCGACAGGCGGGGGTCGGAGACGCGGACCACGCCGCGCGCGCCGGCCGCGGCCGCGATGAAGCGGTCCAGCGCGGCCTGCACCGGCGGGTCGGAGACGGCGCCGCTGCGGGCGTGGAAGACGGCGCGGGTTTCCGAGCCGGCCTCCGATGGGAAGCGCTCCGCGAGCAGGTCGAAGGCGCGCTGGGATTCGGTGCCGGGCAGGGAGAAGGTGTCGGTCAGCTGGCCGCCCCAGCGGGTGAAGGCCGCGCCGAGCAGGAGGAAGATCGCGATCCAGGCGGCGATCACCCACCAGCGGCGGCGCACCAGCAGCCGCGCCCAGCGATCGATCACCGGCGCACTCCATCCATGGTCAGCGAATCAGCCCGTCGATTGAGATATCGCCGCTTCCGCTCAGCACCAGCGCGACGCAGGCCAGGCCGAGCAGGATGTCCAGCTCGTAGCCCTGCTGCTCGCTGCTGCCCTGGAAGGGCGCGCCCTCTTTGAACTTGTTCACCCACGTCGCCACGGCCATGTTCAGGGCGAGGGGAATCGCGATCCAGCTGGTCATCAGGCCGAGCAAGATCATCGCGCCGCCGACGAGCTCCAGCGCCGCCACGCCGGGGCCGGCGACGCGGGCCATTGGGATGCCCAGCGACTGGAGCCAGCCGGAGAACCCGCCGATTCCGCGCCGGAATTTGCCCAAGCCGGCGTCGATGAAGATCACCCCGACCGCGATCCGCAGCACCAGGGCGGCCCAATCGATCGCGTCCTGCCCGAAGGGCTGGGTCAACCACTCCGCGGCATCCATGCGGCGCACGCTATCGCAGCCCCGCGCTCTGCTCTACGCCCGACGATCGCGTTCGCGATCTCGTCGGATACCCTCGCAGCCAATCCGGGCGAACGTTGGACGGGGATGAGGGAGCGCGAACATGGGAAAGCTGGCCGACGCGATCAAGCAGCGGCGTCGGCGGCGCCAGCGCCCGCTGGGCTTCGGCGCGGCGCGCGAAGAGCAGCGCCGCACCCAGCTGATCGCCGCGCTCGGCCCGCTGCCCGAGGCCGATGTCTGCCTCGTCGAGAGCGCCGACGATGCCGCGGCCTGCGGCGAAACCGCGCTCTGGGGCATCCCCGCCGACGGCCTCGACGCCGACGCCCGCAAGGCGGCGGCCGAGGCGGGGGCGGCCTTCATCGTCGTCTCCTCGACGGAGGCCGATGCCTCCAAGCTGCTGCTGGAGCCGGGCGTCGACCTCGTCCTGCGGCTCGACGGGGAGCACGGCGACGAGGAGTTGGCCGCGCTGGCGACGTTGCGGCCCGCGCTCGCGGTCGTACCCGATCCCGATTTTCCGCTCTCGGTGCCGGCCGTCGCGGGGCTGCGCAGAATCGTCGCCCGCATCGGCGCGCCGCTCGGCGCGATGCTGGCGGAGGACGTTTCGGACGCCGACCTGGAACTGCTCCGCGACAGCGGCGTGGCCGGGCCGATGCTCCCGGCCGGCGCGGGCGCGGAAGACGCGGCTGAACTGGCGCGGCGCTTGGAGGCGCTGCCGGAGCGGAAGCGCGACGAGCGCCCGGACGCGCCGGCGCTGGTCCCGCAGGTCGGGGATCCGGATGACGACGAGCTGGACTGAGCGGCCGCCCCGCGGCCGGTTCAGTCTTTGAGGACGGTGCGGTTGACGGGTTCGAGCGAGCTGCGGCTGGTGCCGGTGGCGACGCGGAGGAAGAAGGCCATCGCGCCGGCGAAAGCGATCCCGATCAGGATCGCGACCGTCCAGAGGACGACCCCCTGCGACGATTTCGATTCGCCCGCGGCCTCCGCGCCCGGCCCCTCTTCGCCGGCGGTCGAGGCCGGATCGATCGTGAAGCGGTAGCCGCCGGTCAGGCGCTGGCCGGCGCCGTGTTCGCCGGCGGCGGTGAGCACGCTGTAGCTCACGTCGAGCGGGCCCTCGATCTTCCCCGCAATCGGCGCGATCAGCGTGCGCGGGCTGTAGGTCGACAGCCCCGCATGGCCGTCGTCCACGCGCTTGCCGCCGGCGTCGAAGATCTCCACGTCGTGCGCGCCGGCGAGGGCGGCCAGCGGGCGGTCGAAGGTCAGCAGCACCTGGTGCGGCGCTTCGGCCAGCGTCGCGTCCGGGCCGGGCTCGGCCCGCACCAGCTCGTCGGCCATCGCGCCCGGCGCGGCCGCGAGGAGGGCGAGCCCGGCAACGGCGATCCCGATCAACCAGCGCATGCGCACCCCCAGCGCGATCCTACGAACGCCCGCCGATGCGGGCAAGGCGCCGCCGCCGGCGCGCCCTTATCCGGGCGGGCCGGCGGAGATCAGGAGCAGCGAGCCGCTGCGGACGGTGAAGTCGCTCGAGCCGGGCAGGCGCTCGCCGTCGCGCTCGGAGTAGATGATCCAGTCGACCCCGTTCCAGAGCGAGATCGCGCGCCCGGCGCCGTCGAGCAGGCTGCGCATCTCGGAGGCGCGGCAGCCGTCGGGGCCGATCCAGATGGTGAACAGGCCGCCGCCCGGGCCGGTCCGCGAGGGGCCGAGGGCGGCATCGCCGCGGCAGGCGGCGCGCACGCCGGTGTCGACCACGGCCAAGGTGGCGACCTCGGGATTCTCGCGGGTCCCGCCGGCGCGGGCGTAGAGGATGCCGATCTCCCGGCCGGCGATCAGCATCTCGCCCGAGGCCTTGCCGGCCTTGGTCGGGGTGCGCTCTTCGACCAGCGGCTGGAGCGCGATCACGGCGACCGGAACGCGGCTGCCGCCCGCGTCCAGCGGCGCGTTGCGCGTGCGCGCTTCCCACCAGACCGAGGTGCCGTCGGCGACCGGCATGCCGTCGTCGTCGAGCACCAGCACCTCGAAGTCGAAGTGGTCGCCCGGGCCCCTCCCCGTGACCGACGCGCTCAGCACCTCGATCGTCTTGGCCGGGCCGACCACGAGGAAGTCGGCGTAGTCCTGCAGGCCGCCGCGCGCGGCGATTTCGAGCCGGTAGCGGCCGCGCGGCAGGGGGTTGGATTCGGGCGCGATCACGCGCACGACCATCTTGCAGGAGAGGCGGCTGATGCGCGGGTCGGGCAGCGGGCACTGCTCGGTCACGACGAAGCCGCCGGACTGCACCTCGCCGGCCGCGTTGAGGATGCGCTGGGTGGTGAGCAGGGGGAAGATCGCGTCCTGGACCAGCGCGTCGAAGGCGTGCAGCGGGAAGTTGGCGATGTCGCGGTCGTCGTCTTCCGGCGTGGCGTGGTGGTGGACCAGCGGCAGCCGGCCGGCCAGCGCCAGGCTGCGCAGCAGATCGCGATCGCCCACGTCGCCGGCGTCCAGGTTTGCGGCCGGGCCGCGCACGCCGATCTCCAGCTCGCCCGTGACCGCCTCGCCGGTCGCGGCGACCACGATCGCCGTCGCGGTGATCTGGCCGGCCTCCCTGGGCGTGCGCAGGGTCAGCGGGACCGCGCCGAGCAGGGACGGGCTGGCCGTCGCCGCCGGCCGCAGCGCCGCCATGTCGAGGGTGCAGCTGGCCTGCTGCTCGCAGTAGGCGGAGCGGAGCGCGCCGCCGGAGGTGCGGATCGTGATCGCGCTGACGTCCTCCTGCTCGGCCGTGTTGCCCTCGCCGTTGCGCACGCTCAGCCGCAGCGCCTCGTCGCTGTCGGCCAGCACGAGGTCGAGGAAGGTGTCGGCGCGGCTCAGCACGACGGAGCCGACGCCCCTGATGTCGCGCACGGGGAAGCTGAACTGGCCGAACAGTTCGGTGCCGCGCTCGGCCTCGGCCGGCTGCGAGGTCCAGCGGGTGTTCGGGATCCGCCCGCTGCCTTCCCGCCAGGAGACGCGCCAGCCCCTGCGGTCGGGCGGGCTGCCGGCCTGCTCGAAGCTGGCCGTGATCTGGATGGTCGAGCCGGACGCCGCGCCGGCGTCGACCACGAACCGCGGGTACTCGCCGGCCGCGTTCTTGACCGCGCAGTTGACCGGCCAGTCGCCGTCCTCATCCGCGTCCTTCACCTCGTCGCATTGCAGCACCGGGAAGCCGGTGCCGGTGCCGATCGGCAGCCGCTTGGAGCCGCCGGGCCACGTGGCCGGGCCCGTGATCACCAGGTAGGACTTGCTGCCGTCGAGCAGATCGTCGTACGCGCAGGCGGGAGCGGCTGCGCCGGCCTCCGCGCCGGTCGGCCGCCAGGTCACGGTGGCGGGCGATCTGGAGCCGAAGGTCTCGATGCAGCCGATCGTGATGTCCTTGCCGGCCGGCGCGGTCACGATCGCCGTGGGGCCGATCCGCAGCGCCCGATCATCGGTCTCCTGCAGCACCTGGTCGGCGTCATCGGGGAGCGACGCCGCGAGGGCGACTGAGCCGGCGCTGCCCGCCGCCGGGCCGAACAGCTCGATCGCTCCCGATTCGTCCGGCGGCGCGTCGCCGGCGGGCAAGTTCGAGGTTCCCGCCAGCTGGTTGGCGGTTGATCCCTGGCCCTGCCAGTCGGATCCGGCCAAGCCCCAAGCGACCTCGATGGTGGCGCCGCGGATGCCGTGAATCCGCCCGACCACGTTCGGATTGACAATGTCACCCCCCAGCGAGCTGTCGAACACCAGCTGCGGCGGATTCGCATGCAGGTCGACCAGCTTGCAGAGCATGTCGCCGCCGGTCTGCGGCGGCCGCTCGCAGTTCAGCAACTCGTACGGCGTGCCGTAGCCGACCTGCAGCACCTGCGACTTCTTCGTCGGATCCGCGGCCGCCTCGGCCGTCCGCCAGTAGGCGGGGCCGTAGACGCGCAGGATCGACGGGCTCTGCTGCACGATGGTCGTCGTCGCGCCGCTGGCGGTCTGCGGCACCGTCTGGTTCGAGACCCAGACCTTGTAGGTCGTGCCGCTGATCTCCCGGTCCGTCAGCCGCGTCAGAGCCGATGCGGCGATCGTCGTGCCGCCCGCCAGCTCCAGCGAAAGCACTTCGCCCATCGAAGCGGGCACGGCGACGAAGATGTGGCGCGAGCCGGTGCCCCAGGTCGGCAGGGCGAGTTGGTGCCGGTCGCCCGCGGCTCCGCTGGTGAGCGCGGCGGTGGTGATCTCCGGCACGTTGGCGACGGCGAGGTAGCGCTGGTGGCGCATCACGTTGTAGCGGCCCTCGATCGCCCAATTCGTGCAGAAGGGGTGCCGCGGCGTCGTCCCCGTGGCCGGCCGGGAGGCGGCCGTGAAACCGTAGAACTGCTGGTAGTAGTCCAAGTCGTAGAGCCCGGACACGTTGGCGAAGCGCCACATCCGCTGTTCGATGAGGTTGTGGATGTGGGTCCGCAGCAGCGACTGCGAGGACTGCGCGACCGTGGCGAGCGACCAATAGTGCATGCAGGCCGCTTCCAGCGTCCGGCCCGCCGGCACGGTGAACGTGGTCTTCAGGCCGGCCGCCACCTCGATCATGTGGCCGTCGCTGACGAACCCCGACAGATCCTCCGTGTCGTATCGCCAGGCGAATTCCGGGCTGGTCGCGCTGCCCCCGATCGGCTGCCGCGACGCGCTCATCGTCACCGTTCCGGTCGCCGCCCGCGTTACCAGCTTGACGCCCGATCCGTCGCCCGGCGAGCGCAGCTCCTGCAGCCCGAACGTGGTCGTCCGCCCGTTGCCGGTCGGCACGCTCGACGGCAGCGGATACCCGCTCCCGTCCTGCTGCGGGATCGACCAGAAGGTCTTGCCGTCGGCCCGGGCGGTCTGGCGCGAGATGACTTGGTCATCCGTGGTCGGGGCCGCCGCCCCCTGCACCCGCAGCGTGTTGGAGTCGCGGCACGGCGCATAGGCGTAGCGGCCCGATGCGCCCGCCGGGCAGAGCCCGGCGTCGCCGGGCGCCGCCGTCACGTCGCTCCACCAAGGCAGGTACGAATCGAAGACGTTCGTCGGCACGGGGGTCTCGCCGGGCCCGCCGACGAGCTCCAGTTCGTCCCCGCTGCGGGCGTCGATGCCCACGAACGCGGTCAGCAGCCGGTCGCCGACCTTCACCCGCGCGTTCGAGAACGGCTCCTGCTCCCAGCGGATGTGCGGAAGCTGCCAGGTCCCCAAGCTCATCACCTGCGCGTACTCGTCCCGCTCGGCCGAAGTGAAATCCTGCGCCAGCTTCGGCACCGGATAGGCGTAGCCCAAGTTCTTCAACCTCATATCATCTTCATCGCCGTAGCGGATGTAGATCGTGTCGGTGTGGGTGGCGGTGCTCGACGTCCCGTGCGGGCGCTCGGCGAGGACGGTGATCGTGGCGGTGCCGGAACCGCTCGGGGGGGGCGAGAACAGCATCAGCCGCTCGCGATTTTCGACGCCCGCTGGCGAATTATAGGTCAGAGCCCGGAGATTCGAGCCGGCGATCGCTACCGGCGTCAGCTCGCAGCTGTTCATCGCCGCTTCGGTCGTCCGCGCCGTGCAGTCCGCTTCGAAGCTGCTCCGCCCGCTCTCGCTCGGCGCAGGCTTGATGAACGAATCGGGCGGGCCTGTGACCGTGATCTTGCTGATCTGATGCACCATGTAGTCGTCGGAGACGCCGATCTTGAAGTAGAGCGCGTCCCGCGCCCAGTAGCGCGACTCGCCGTTGACGCGCACGAAGTCCCAAGTCCTCGGGGGCACGTGGTTGTCTTTCAGCAGCGAGGCCTCGGCCATCGACTTGGTGAAGCTCAGCGTGCTGCTCCTGGTGGTCAGGGAGTCGTCGTACAACGGGTAGTACGGGGGGTTCGTCTCCCTGACGTAGAGGCCGCCCGAGCGCCTGCGCACGCGGAGGTTCCAAGGGTTGTTGTGCTGGCCGGGCAGCTTCACGGTGATCGTCATGCTCGAACTGCCGGGCGGCGGCGCGAACCGGAACAGCTCCGGCACGACGGCGGCGGTGCCCGCCCGGTTGCCCGACGACTGGTCTGCTTGGCGCATCTGGGCGTCGTTCGTCGTGCAGGTCGAGGCCGGCGTCCGCCCGCTCTGGTTCGTGCAGATCGAGCCCGGCCAAGTCGGCCGCGTCGCGTGGTCGGCCCAGATCAGCCCGCCGGCCGCGCCGCTGATCTCGACGACGAAATTGGCCCGGTACTCCGCCGCCTGGGTCAGTTCGCTGCTGCTGCACGCCGCCGCGCTGCTCTCCGCGCTGTCCGCGCTGCTCTTGGCGCAGCGCATGATCCTGAGGCGGAAGGCGTTGGGCTCGTCGGCCACGGTCTCGATCACCGGCACCGGGTAATAAGGGGCCGTGTAGCTCTGCGCCGACCCGGTTCCGCCCCATAGCGCCGCCGCCGCCAGCCCGGCGACCGCCGCCAATGCCAGGGCGGCCGCGCCCCGCGTCCACCGCCACCAGCGCCAGTGCTGTGACATGAGCAGTCTCCAAAAGTCCGCGGATTCCGGTGTGCGGCGCACCTCGAATGCCGAGCGCAGCCTTGGCCGGCAGCGCCCGAAAGTGCGCGATCGCCGCCGCCACGATACTCCGTATAACGCTGATTGTCGCTAACTATGTAAAACGTTCACCCCCCCCCCCCCCATTAGTACATAAGTACGAATGATGTTGCTCCAGCGCTTGCGCTGGAACGGCGATTATGCGATCGCGTCTTCGGCGATGATCGCCTCGGCCAAATCGCGGTAGCGGCGCAGTCTCGCCGTCGGCGGAGGATCGCCGCTGAACCGCGCCTCGTCGCACTCCGCGATCAGCGTGCGCGCGCGCTCGATCATCGCCCGCGGCGCGCCCGCCTCGGCCAGCGCCGCTTGCAGCTCGGCCGGAGTCAGGCTCGCCGCCGGCACGCGCCAGGCATGCGCCAGATGCGCGCGCACCCGCGCCGAAAGCTCGCGGCAGAACGTCTCGGCATCGCCGTCCGGCTGCGGCAGTTCGGGCGGCCGCGCCGGCTCTTGCGGCTGTTCCGTCGGGGCGGTGCGCGGCGGAGCGCGCTTCCGCAGCAGGGCGCGCAGGGCCGTGGTGATCGCGAACGCCGCGCCCAGCGCGATCAGCCCCGCCAGCCAAGGGGCGAACCCGCGCTGATCCCCCGCCGCCGGCGGCGCGTTGGGCCGCAGCGCCGTTTCGCCCTCGAGCAGCGAGACGATCTCGATCCGCAGCGGATCCAGCGGGATCGTTTCGCGCCGGCCGCCGGAGGCGACCAGCACGTCCGGCAAGGCGACCTCGAACGCGCCGGTCTGGAAGGCGCGGGTGCGCAGCGTGATCCGTGTTTCAGTCGGCGAGCGCCGCTCGATCTGCGCCAGTGCCGGGTCGAGCGGGTCCAGGACGGCGCTGCCGGCCGGCACGGCCTCCGCGCCGGCGGGATGCGAGGCGGTGATCGTGATCACGATCTCGTCGCCCACGGCCGGCGGGCCGCCGTGCCCGGTCGCTGCGGAGACGGTTGCGGATGAGCCGCCCTGCGCGCCGGCGAGCGCGGCCCAGCCGAGCAGCAGCAGGGCCGCGGCCGCCGCGGCGATCGGGAGCGCCCGCCCGCTCACCGCAGCCGCCGTCGACGCATGATCGCGAGCAGCGGCGGAATCCAGTCGTCGCCGGTTTCGAGCAGCAGCGGTTCGGCCCCGGTCCGGCGGATCCGCGCCTCCAGGCCGCGCCGCCGCGGATCCTCAAGCGGCGGTTCGGGACCGGCGAACGTCGCCGTCCCGCCCCCTTCCATGCCGGCCCAGCGCGAGATCGGCGCGACCGCGAGCGGCCGGCCGGCTGGGTCGGCGAGCGCGGCCGCGATCACGTCGTTGCGGCTCGCCAAGCGCGAGAGCGCCGGCGCCCAATCGTCCGCCGCATCGGCGAGGAAGTCGGAGAGGATGAAGACGACCCCGCGCCTGCGCAGCAGCCGGTCGGCCGTCGCGAAGGCGTCCGCGAGCGCGGTACCGCCGTCGGGTGGCTGGGCCAATGCTTCGCGCAGCGCCCGCAGCGCCCGCCGCCGTCCGGCGCCCGGGGGGACGATCCGGCGCGCGGCCGAATCGAACGCGATCAGGCCGACCCGGTCGCCGGCATCGGCCGCGGCGAAGGCGAGCGGGGCGAGCAGCTCGATCGCGAAGGCATGCACGCTCGCGCCGCCGCGCCCGAAGCCCATCGAGCCGCTGGCGTCGAGCAGGAACAGCACCGTCCGCGCCCGTTCCTCGACATAGCGCCGCGCGACCGGCCCCGCCTGCGGCGGCCGCCGCGCCGTCGCCCGCCAGTCGATGTCGCGCACGTCGTCGCCCGGCGCGTAGGGCCGGAGGTCGTCGATCTCGATGCCGCTGCCGCGGAAGGCGGAGCGGAACTCGCCCGCCAGCCCGTCCCGCAAGCGCCTCCGCGCCGCCGTTTCCAGCCGCCGCACCGCCCTGCGCAGCGCCTCCGGGTCGTCGCCGGGCGCGGCCGGGTCGGCCGGCAGCGGCGGAGCCAGCCAATCGCGGATGCGCCGCAAACGGGAGGCCATGCCCAACGCTCCACTCGAACGGCCGGAGCTCCAGCCTAATTCCGCCGCGCGGCGCTGGTTCGGCGGCTCAGGTCCGCGGGCGCCGCGGCCGGCGGATTGCGAGCCAGATTGCGGCGGCCGTGGCGAGGGCCGCGATGATCGCGAGGGCGATCTGGGCCGGCCGTTCCCAGCCGGCATCTCCCGCGGAGACGGATTCGGCCAGCAGCACGGGCTCCGTGCCGCGCTCCATCAGCAGCCCCTCGTCCTCGGCTTCCTCAAGCGCCGCCTCCAGTTGCGCCGAGGCGGCCGATGCCGGCTCTTCCTCCTCCTCGATGACGGCAGGCGCGAGGGTGGCGGCATCCTCGGCTTGATCTTCAGCTGCGAGGAGCGCCGGTTGCGCGATGGGCTCGTCTTGGGACTCGCCTTGATCAGCGGAAGACTCGGTTCGCTGCGCGGCGAACCTGGCTTGGGCGGCGGGAGCCGCGGCGGCCTCCTGCTCGGCCGCCGCTTGCGCCTCCTCCCGGGAACGCCAAGTGATCGCCTCCGCCTCGCTCGATGCCGATTCGGGTTCGTCAGCCGCAGCTTCATCAGCGGAGGCGGCCTCTTCAGTTGCCGCGGCCGCGGGCGGCTCTTCCAGCGCTGCTTCTGCCTGCTCGGACTGCTCGGACTGGTCGAAATCGGCCAGCATCGCGGTCGTCGCTTGCGGAGATTCCCGCTCCGTCTGCAGCACCGGCGCCGATTCCAAGTAGAAGACGGCTTCCTCGCGGTTGTCCAGAACGTCATAAGCGATCACGGCGGCGAGGGCGGCGATCGCGGCCGCCGCGCCCGCGGTTGCGAGACGCAGCGATTTGGGCGCGGGTTGGCGGATCGCCGCGGGCGGCTCCGCCGCCGTTATGTCCTCCGCGGTCAGCTCGAAGCTGCGCGGCGGTTCCGCCTGCGGCAGCGATGCCAGCCCCCGCGCGATGAACTGGATGTCCTCGAAGTGCTCCCGCGCCGCCGCATCCGTCTCGCGGCCCTGCGCGAACGCGGCCGCCTCGTCCTCGTCGAGCATCCCGTCCAGATATGCGGATGCGCGCTCCCAGCGCCGGCCGTGCCGCGCGCGCAGGGCGATCCAGCGCAGGCGTCCGAACAGGCTCACGATCCTCCCTCGCGTTCCTCTAGGGCCGAACGCCGGCGCGCCTCCGAAAGTTCCCCGCTGTCGATCAGCAACTGCCGCATCCGCGCCCGCCCGCGGCTGAGCCGCGACTTGACCGTGCCGATCGAGACCCCGGCCGCCTGGGCGATCTCCTCATAATGCATCCCCTGCACATCGCAGAGGATGACCGCCTGCCGCTGCCCGTCCGGCAGCTGGTCCAGGGCCCGCAGCAGCGCCCGGCCGGTTTCCGAATCGAGCGCCCGCTTTTCCGGCGTCGGCGCGTCGTCGGGCGGCGAGAAGGCGTCCCCGTGCTCGTCGATCAGCTCGTCGAGCGAGGCGGTCGGCCGGCGCTTGCGCCGCCGCAGCTCGTCGCGGCAGCGGTTGCCGGCGATCCGCAGCAGCCAGGCGGGGAAATTGCCGCCGCGGTAGCCGGAGAGCCCGCGCCAGGCGGCCAGCATCGTATC
Organism: Dehalococcoidia bacterium; assembly: GCA_965205165.1. Lineage (GTDB taxonomy): Bacteria > Chloroflexota > Dehalococcoidia > Bin125 > Bin125 > CBDESM01. The sequence continues at coordinate 1,420,778 of OZ242037.1, read as the reverse complement.
CTGCGCGGCGTCCTCGGCCGCGTCGCGGGAGCGCAGCATGCCGCGGCAGAGCCCGTAGACGCGGCGCTCGTAGCGGCGGACGAGCTCGTTGAACGCGGCGAGGTCGCCGCTCTGCGCGGCCGCCGCCAATTCGTCATCCGTGCGGGGCACGGCCTCATCCGCCACGCTCGCCTCCACCCGCCCCGAGGACGGAACCCGCGCCGCGCGAAGTCTACAGCCGCCCCAACGCGGCACGGGAACGCGATGCCGCCGATTCGCCCCCGCGATCTGGTCGCCCAGGCCCATGCGGAGCGCCGCGCCGTCGTCGCGGCCAACGTCTCGACGCCGGAAATGGCCCGCGGCGTGCTGCGGGCCGCCGCCGAGGCGGGCAAGCCCGTCCTGATCCAGTTCAACCGCGCCGGGCTCTCCCAGATCGGCGGCGTCGAAGCCGCAGCCGCGGTGACGCGCGCCGCCCTGCACGCGCTCGACCCGCTCGCCGACGGCAGCGGCCCCCGGGCCGCGCTGCACCTCGACCACGCGGACACCGCCGCCGAACTCTCCGCCGCCATCGACGCAGGCTTCGATTCCCTGATGATCGACGGCTCAACCCTCCCCTTCGAGGATCACGTCGAGCTCGTCCGCGAAGCCCGCGGCCTCTCTGCTTGGAACGGCATCCCGCTCGAAGCGGAACTCGGCCACGTCGCCGGGAACGAAGACGGCGTCACCATCGGCGACCCGGCCTGGACCGATCCCGATCAAGCCGCCGCCTTCGTCCGCGCCACCGGGATCGACTGGCTCGCGGTCGCCGTCGGCAACACCCACGGCGGCCCGCCGATCGGCGGCCTCCAGCGCGATCGCCTGGCCGCCATCCAAGCCGCCGCGGGCATCCCGCTGGTGCTGCACGGCGCATCCGGCATGTCGGAGGCCGAGCTGTCCGCCGCCGCCGCCCTCGGCGTCGCCAAGATCAACGTCGGCACTGCGCTCCATCGCGCCTTCGCGCGCGGCCTCTCCGAAGGCTTGGCGCAATCCCCCGCCGACCCGCGCCGTGCGCTGGCATCCGGCCAGACCGCCGTGACCGCAGCGGCGCGCACTCTGCTCAACGCGCCCTGGGCGCTTTAGATTGGCGCAGCCATGACCACCGCAACTTCGCAGGTCCGCCCCGGTGCGCTTGCCAAGGCCCGCGGACGTACTTGGGTGGTGCTGCCCCGCGATGCGGGCGAACCGGACGTCATCCGCATCCGCCCCGTCGATTCGCCCGCCGCCGATCCCGTCGGCATCTACGAGCCGCTCGAGCCCCGCGTCCTCGAGTCCGCCGAATACGAGCTGCCGGACCCGGAACGCGCCGGCGCGTTCGGCTCCGCCCTGCTGCTGCGCGATGCGGTGCGGCTGCGGCTGCGCAGCGGGGCCGGGCCCTTCCGCTCGCTCGGCGGGGTCTCCGTCCAGCCCCGCCCCTACCAGTTCGTCCCGCTGCTGATGTCGCTCAAGCTCGATCCGGTGCGGCTGCTGATCGCCGATGACGTCGGCGTGGGCAAGACGATCGAGGCGGCGATGGTCGCCCGCGAGCTGCTGGACCGCGGCATCGTCCGCCGCGTCGGCGTGCTCTGCGCGCCGCACCTCTGCGAGCAGTGGCGCGACGAGCTGCGCGACAAGTTCCACATCGAGGCCGAAATCGTCCAGTCCTCCCGCATCGCCGGCCTCCAGCGCGCCTGCCCGCCCACCGCCTCGATCTACCGGCACTACCGCCACCTCGTCGTCAGCATCGACTACGCCAAGTCCGACAAGAACCGCGGCCCGTTCCTGCGCGACGCGCCCGACCTGATCATCATCGACGAAGCCCACATGGCCTCCCGCCCCCGCGGCGAGGGCGCGCAGCAGCAGCGCTACGAGCTCGCCCGCGACCTCGCCGATGACGCCTCGCGCCACCTGATCCTCTGCACCGCCACGCCGCACAGCGGCGTCGAGGAGTCCTTCCGCTCACTGCTCGGCCTGCTCGATCCGAATTTCGACGGCGAGGGCGGCCTGCTCCGCGACGACCTCGTGCCCCGCCTGGTCCAGCGCAAGCGCTCCGACCTCCAGCACTGGAACGATCAGGAGACGCCCTTCCCCGTCCGCCTCCCCTCCGAGCGCACCTACCGGATGACGGGCGAGTACGAGCGGCTCTTCAACGCCATCCTCCGCTACCTGCGCGAGTACGTGGACGTGCCCGGCTCGCTCCAGCACCGCCAGCGGGTCCGCTATTGGGGCGCGATCGCGATCCTCCGCTCCGTCCTCTCCAGCCCGGCGGCCGCGCGGGCGGCGCTCGAAAACCGCCGCAAGTCCGCCGCGGAGGCGGCCGAACCGCCCTCCGAAGAGGAATTCAGCCGCCAGATCCTCGACTCCAGCGACGACCAGCCGGCCGATTTCGCGCCCACCGCGCCGCTCGACGATCCGGCGGCCGGCCTCGAGGACCGCGACCTGCGCCGGCTCGCCGGCTTCCTGCGCGATGCCGACAAGCTCGCCGGCCCCGAGCACGACGCCAAGCTGGCCGAGGCGGCGGCGGTCGTTTCCGAACTGCTCGCCGAGGGCTTCAGCCCCATCGTCTACTGCCGCTTCATCGCCACCGCCAAGTACGTCGCCGAGCACCTGCAGGCCGCGCTCGAAGCCCGCCATCCCGGCCTCGCCGTCCACGCCGTGACCGGCTCCGACGGGGACTCCGAACAGCGCCGCGAGATCGTCGACGCCTTGGCCGAATCCCCCGTCCGCGTGCTCGTCGCCACCGATTGCCTCTCCGAGGGGGTCAACCTGCACCAGAGCTACAACGCCGTGGTCCACTACGACCTGCCCTGGAATCCCAACCGGCTCGAACAGCGCGAGGGCCGCGTCGACCGCTTCGGGCAGCCGCGCGGCGAGGTCAAGACCGTCGTGCTCTTCGGCGAGAACAACCCCGTCGACCGCGCCGTGGTCGCCGTGCTGCTCCGCAAGGCGGTCAAAATCCGCCAATCGCTCGGCATCTCCGTGCCCGTCCCGGTCGAATCCGAGCAGGTCATCGATGCCCTGATCGACAACGTGCTGTTCCAGGGCTCCGGCGAATCCGACCAGATGCGGCTGGGGCTCGATTCGGAGGAGGTCTCCCGCCTGCACCGCGCCTGGGACGAGATGTCGACCAAGGAGGAACAGTCCCGCGCCTTCTATGCGCAGCGGGGAATCCACCCGGGCGACGTCGCGCGCGAGCTCGACGAGATGCACCCGGTGCTCGGCGTCGGCGGCGACGTCCGCCGCTTCCTCCAGAACGGGCTGCCCCGCTGGAACGGCGAACTGAAGCCGACCCGCACCGCCGGCGTCTACGACCTGCGGCCGGGCGAACTCGCCGAACTGATCGGGCGGCGCGACTCCTCGCTCGAATTCCCGCTGCGGGCGCACTTCGACGACGTTCCCCGCCCCGAGGCGGCGCTGATCGGACGCAACCATCCGGTCGTCGCCGCGCTCGCGGACCAGATCCTGGCTGATGCGCTGGAGGGGAAGGGCGAGGGCTTCCCCCGCTCCGCCGCCGCGATCACCGGCACCGTCGACCAGCGCACCGCGGTGCTGCTGCTCCGCCTCCGCTACATAATCGACGACGGCGCGAAGCAGTCGCAGTACGCCGAGGAGGTGGTCACCGCCGCCTTCCAGCGGCTCGCCGGCAAGATCCAGTGGATCGGCGACCTCGACGGCGAACCGCTGCGGTTGCTCGCCGAGGCCGACGCCGCGAAAATCGACCGCGAGCTCTCGCAGCAGGAGCGCGTCCGCCACGTCAAGTGGGCGCTCGACATGCTCGACGCGCAGCCCGATTGGCGCGAGCACGTCGTCGACCAGCGCCGCGCCGCGCTCCAGCAGTCGCACGCCCGCCTGCGCGCCCAGATCGGCGGCAGCCGCGTCGGCATCCACGCCGAAACGCCCGACCTGATCGGCTGCTTCGTGCTCGTCCCCAAGACCTAGCCGCCCCCGGCGGCTAGCCTGCACGGGGGATTTCGCGCATGCCGCTGGAATCGATCACCGTCGAAGGCGGCCTCTTCCCGCCCGATCTGCTCCAGCGAGTCGCGCAGGACGACGCGGTCCACGGCCAGCGCCCGCGGGACTTCCAGCTGTCCCCCTCCGCCCGGCTCGCCGACGAAACGCAGGCCGCGTTCTCCGACGTCCGCTCCTTCTGGGACGCCTGGCGGCGGCGCGCGGATCCCGATGACGTGGCCCGCGAGGCGTTCGTCGAGCCGCTGCTCGAACGGCTCGGCTTCAGGACGCTCCACTTCCAGCGCGCCAACATCGAGGCCGGCGGCGCCTCCTTCGACGTCCACCGCCGCACCCACGACGCCGAGGACGCTGCGCCCGTCCACATCGTCCGCGCCGACGCCGACCTCGACCGCCGCGCCGAGCGCTCCAGCCGCAGCCCCAACGCGCTGCTCCAGGACCTGCTCGACCGCTCCGAGGCCGTTTGGGGCGTCCTCGCCAACGGGCCACAGGTGCGCATCCTGCGCGATTCCGCCGGGCGCTCCCGCCGCGCTTGGCTGCAATTCGACCTCAAGGCCATGATCGAGGAAAACGCCTACGCCGACTTCGCCCTGCTCTACCGCCTGCTCCACCGCACCCGCTTCCCCTGGCCCGAAGCGCCCGCCCACGATTGCCCGCTCGAACGCCTCTACCAGCAGGGCGTCGAAGAGGGCGGGCGCGTCCGCGACAAGCTGCGCGACGGCGTCAAGCGAGCGCTCGAAACGCTCGGCCGGGCCCTGCTCGCGCGCGAGGGCAACGACGCGCTCCGCGAAGCGCTCGAACGCAACGCCCTCGACGCGGCCGGCTTCTACCGCGAACTGCTCAACTTCGTCTACCGCCTGCTCTTCCTCATGGTGACCGAGGAGCGCAAGCTGCTCGCCGGCGGCGGCGAGCCGGACAAGTACGAAATCTTCGCCAGGCACTACGGAATCGGCAGGCTGCGCCAGCGCGCCGACCGCCAGCGCGAGGCCGACGACTACGCCGACCTCTGGATCGGCCTGCGCCAGACCTTCCGCGTCTGCCGCGACGAGGACGCCGCCGCCGAAGTCGGCCTCTCCCCGCTCAACGGCGAACTCTTCGGCGAATCCGCCTGCCGCAGCATCGAACTGGCCGAATGCCCCAACGACGCCCTGCTCGAAGCCGTCGGATGCCTCTCCAACTACCGCGCCGAAGACGGCCGCCTGCGCCGCGTCAACTACGCCCACCTCGACGTCGAAGAGCTCGGCTCCGTCTACGAATCCCTGCTCGACTACGCACCCCGCATCTCCGCCGACCGCCGCGGCTTCCACCTCGCCGCCGGCAGCGAGCGCAAGCAGACCGGCTCCTACTACACCCCGCCCGAACTCGTCCGCGAACTGGTCGATTCCGCCCTCGTCCCCGTCATGCAAGAGCGGCTCGACGCCGCCCCAACGCCCGCGGAAAAGGAGCGGGCGCTGCTCGACCTCCGCGTCTGCGATCCCGCCGCCGGCTCCGGCCACTTCCTGCTCGCCGCCGCCCGCCGGATCGCCGCCGAACTCGCCCGCATCCGCGCCGCCGGCGCAGAGCCCGACGAGCGCGAACGCCGCGAGGCCCTGCGCGACGTCGTCCAGCAGTGCATCTACGCCGTCGACAAGAACCCGCTCGCCGTCGACCTCTGCAAAGTCGCCCTCTGGATCGAAGCCCACGCCGCCGGCTTCCCCCTCTCCTTCCTCGACCACCACGTCAAGCACGGCGACTCCCTAGTCGGCGTCCTCGACCTCGCCGTGCTCGATGAAGGCATCCCCGACGGCGCCTACAACCCCGTCGCCGGCGACCAAAAGCCCGCCGCCAACTCCTACAAGAAGCGCAACCGCGAAGAGCGCAAGGGCCAGCTCTCGCTCGGCGACGATTGGGATCAGGCCCGCTGGGAGGAGGCCGCCGCCGCGTTCGCCCGGCTCGGCTCGCGGAGGCAGGGCACCACCACCGAAGTCAAAGCCATCGAATCGACCTACGCGCAGATGCGCGAAGAGGGCACGCTCCTCCACGACCTCCGCGTCGCCTGCGACACCTGGACCTACGCCTTCTTCGCGCCGTTGCAGGCCCCCGCAGCAGACGGCCTCGACCGCGTGCCCGCCCATAACCATCTCCGCACCGCCCTTGCCGACAGATCCCTGCACCCCATCCTGTTCAGGGAAGCGGAGGCGGCCGGCAGGGAGCATCCTTACTTCCACTGGCCAGTCGAATTCCCCGACATCGTGGAGAACGGCGGCTTCGACGTCGTGCTCGGCAACTCGCCTTGGGAGCGGATCAAGCTCCAGGAGAAGGAGTTCTTCGGGGCGCGGCCGGAGCCGCAGGCGCGGGATGTCGCGGATGCTCCGAACAAGGCGGCCCGGCAGCGGCTGATCGATGCGCTCCCGACGCGGCTTGCGGACGACTTCGAGCGCACACGCCGGAACGCCGAATCGTCCAGCCTCTTCGTGCGCCAGAGCGGCCGCTTTCCCCTCGCCGGCCGCGGCGACGTCAACAACTACGCCGCATTCGCCGAACTCGATCGGGAACTGATCAGCGCGACCGGGCGGGTCGGGATGATCTGCCCCTCCGGCATCGCGTTCGACGCCACTACGCAGGCCTTCTTCGCCGACTTGGTCAATTCGCACTCGATCGTGAGCATGTTCGACTTCGAGAACCGCGAGGGCGTGTTCCCCGCCGTTCACCGCTCCTACAAGTTCGTCCTGCTGACGATGACCGGCGCAGAGCGCCCGGCGGCCGAGTCGGAGTTCGCCTTCTTCCTGCACCGCACGGAGCAGTTGCGCGAACCCGGCAACGAGCGTCGCCGCATCCCGCTCACCCGCGATGACTTCGCCCTGTTCAACCCGAACACGCGGACCTGCCCGATCTTCCGCAGCCGCCGGGATATGGAGATCGCCCGCAAGATGTACCGCAAGGCTGGCATTCTCTGGCGCGACGGAGAGGGTGCCGACGACCACAATCCTTGGGGCATTTCGTTCCAGCGCATGTTTGACATGTCCAATGACTCGCACCTCTTCTACACGCAGGAGCAGCTGGAGGGTGTGGGCTGCACCCTTGAAGGCAACCACTTCGCCTTGGATGACGACCTCTACCTTCCGCTTTATGAAGCTAAGCTCTTCCACCAATTCGATCACCGCTTTGCCACCTTTGCAGACCTCCCGCGCTCGCAGATCGTGAAGGGCAACGCACGCGAAATCAGCCCAGTTGAAAAGAGCGACTTTGATCTTGCTGTTATCCCGCGCTATTGGGTACATGAGAGCGAGGTCTTAGCCCGAACCGCTGTGGATAACTTGGATAAAGATGTGGAGTCGGCGCAGCCGACAGACCCGCGCATCCGAGTCGGCGCAGCCGACAGACCCGCGCATCCGAGTCGGCGCAGCCGACAGACCCGCGCATCCGAGTCGGCGCAGCCGACAGACCCGCGCATCCGAGTCGGCGCAGCCGACAGACCCGCGCATCCGAGTCGGCGCAGCCGACAGACCCGCGCTCGCGCCTACGGCGCTCGCGCAGGTCACGCGGCTCGCGGAGCGAGCCCGCGAATCGCTATCCGGAACATCGCCAGGCCAACGGATCAGCGAACCATGACCACAACGCTGATCCCGTCGCCGGCATTGAGCAACTCGGGAGCGTTTATCGTCGTTGGTTCCTTGTCTTCCGAGACATCACCAACCCGACCAATCAGCGAACATCAATCGCGGGCTGTATAGGGGCAGTTGCGATGAACAACAAGGTGCCCGCGATGCACTTGGATAAGCCGGAATTCAGTCATTTGTTCCGTCGTTTCTCGCGATCTACAGATGAGCGAACATCGATCTCGTCAGCTCTTCCGACAGGCGGTGCTGCTGATAATGGAGTAGTGATCGATTACGAGAGCGCTAAGAGTGTCGCTGCGGCGCTCGTGATGGCCAACCTGAACTCGCTCGCTCTGGATTGGGCAACTCGTCTCTCGCTGGGAGGCGTCAACATGAGCTACTTCATCGTGAAGCAGCTGCCGATTTTGCCGCCGGAGGCGTACATCGAGGAATCGGCGGCGGGGGCGGCTTGGGTGGAGCTGGTCGTGCCGCGGGTGCTGGAGCTGACCTACACGGCTTGGGATTTGCAGGGGTTCGCGGAGGATCTGGGGTACGAGGGCGAGCCGTTCGTCTGGGATGAGGAGCGGCGGCACAAGCTGAAGTCGGAGTTGGATGCGATCTACGCGCATATGTACGGATTGGAGCGGGACGAGATCGAATGGATTCTGGAGCCGGAGGAGCCGAGCGTCTCCTTCCCCGCGCTCCAGCGCAGCGAGGAGAAGGAGTTCGGCGAGTACCGCACCAAGCGCTACGTGCTGCACGCCTATGACCAGCTGGCGCGGGGCGAGCCGCCCGACCTGAGCGGCATCCCCGCAGACATTCGCGCCGTCAATCGAGAATAAGGAGCGGTCAATGCCGTTGGACATCTTCCGCCTGCGCGACCGCGTGGTCGAGGACTACTCGCAGTACGTCGATAGCTTCATCAAGATCGGCGATGATCGACTCAATGCCTACGTCGCGGCCCAGCTCCGCAAGGGCGAACTCTGGCCCGACCCGGTGCTGCAGCTCAACCCGGCCTACCAGATGGCGGAGACCTTGGACAATCTGGCGCAAAGCCATATCTCACCCGAAACGGCGCGCTTCTTCGGCCCCGACCTGACGCTCTACCGGCACCAGCGCGAGGCGATCGATCTGGGCCTCGCGCAGAAGTCCTACGTGGTCACCACGGGCACGGGATCGGGCAAGTCGCTGACCTACCTGATCCCGATCGTCGAGCGGATCTTCCGCGAGGATCCGTCCGACCACAACGTGCGCGCACTGCTGATCTACCCGATGAACGCCCTGATCAACAGCCAGCTCAACGCGCTCAAAGAGTACGCCGCGAACTACCCGGACTGCCCGATCCGCTTCGCCCGCTACACCGGCGAAACCAAGCACGACGAGCGCGAGCAGATCCACGCCGATCCGCCGCACATCCTGCTGACCAACTACGTAATGGCCGAGCTGATGCTGCAACGCCCGACCGAGCGCCGGATGCTGTCAACCGCGACCCGAGCGCTGCGCACCCTGGTAATGGACGAGCTGCATTTCTACCGCGGCCGCCAAGGCGCGGACGTGGCGATGCTGACGCGCCGCTTGCAGCAGCAGGGGCGGCGCGAATTCCAAATGATCGGCACGAGCGCCACGATGTCGAGCGGGAGCACGCCGACGAAGCAACGCGAGGAGATCGCCGGCCTGGCGACGAAATTCTTCGGCCAGCCAATCCCGGCCGATCAAATCATCGGCGAAACCCTCGCCCGCGTAACCAAAGAATCCGCCATGCCCGCCGATGCCGCGGCGCTGCGGGCGGCCGTGGAAGCGCCGCCGCCGGAGTCGACCGAGGATGCGGTGCAGAATCACCCGCTCGCGGCCTGGGCCGAGGAAACGTTCGGTATCGAGCAGGGCGAGGAGGGCCTGATTCGGCGTGCGCCGATCACGGAAAGCGATGCCGTCGACCGGCTGGCCGAGGAATCGGGCTGCGATCGCGCCGAATGCGAGCGCACCCTCCGCGCCGTGCTCAGAGCCGGCAACGAAGCCGTGACCATGCGGGGCAGCCGCGAGGAACCGGTCTTCGCCTTCCGGCTGCACCAGTGGCTGGCCTCCGGGGGCAGCATCTACAGCACGCTCTCGCCCGCCGGCGAGCGGGAATTCCGGATGGAGCGCGGCTATAAGGATGAGCAAGGGCGCGTGCTCTTCCCGCTCGCCTTCTGCCGCGAGTGCGGCCAGGACTACTACCTGATCGAGCGCCGCGACCGCCGGAACGGGGAGCATCTCAAACCGCGCGAGCCGCTCAGCGGCCGCACCGGCTCGGACGACGATGAGGATGAATTGACCAAGGACGGCTTCTTCGCACTCGACGCGATCGAGGAGGGCGGCCTCTGGTCCGGCAGCGACGAGGATCTGCCGGACGGCTGGTTCGACCAGCTCAAGAGCGGGCCGCGGATCAAGAAGAACCGCGCCGACTTCCGCCCCCGGCGTTATCACGTCAATACTGCCGGCGACATCTTGGGCGACGAGGGCGGTGCGGCGGGCTGGTTCATGGCCGCGCCGTTCATGTTCTGCCTGCGCTGCCAGCATACTTATGACCGCATCGGCAGCGACTACCGCCGTCTGGCCTCGCTGAGCCAGACCGGGCGCTCGACGGCGACCACGGTCGCGGTCAATGCGGCAGTAGCGGGCATTGAAGAGCAGAATGTCGCGGGGGTGCAGGCCAAGGCGCTGAGTTTCACCGACAACCGGCAGGACGCGAGCCTGCAAGCGGGGCACCTGAACGATTTCGTGCAGGTCGCGCTGCTGCGCTCGGCGCTGGCCCAGGCGGTGCGCGAGCACGGGCCGCTCGGTTTCGGCGAGCTCGGCCAGCGCGTCTTCGAAGCGCTCGATCCCGCCCCCGCCGACTTCCTCAAGGACCCGGTCGCGTCCGGCCCCGGCCACGAGCAAGGCCGGCAGGCGATGATCGACCTGCTCGAATACCGCGCGCTCGAAGACTTGGCCCGCGGCTGGCGGGTGAACCAGCCCAACCTCGAGCAGGCCGGCCTGCTCCGCATTGAGTACGAAGGCCTGGACGAACTTTCGGCCGATGATTCGCGCTGGGCCGAAATCCCGCTGATGCGCGAGGCGGAAGCGGAAACGCGGGAGAAAATACTGCATGCAATTCTGGACCGGCTGCGGATCGAGCTGGTGATCGACGCGCCGCCGCTCGAGCGGGAATCGCTGCGGCGCCTGACCCGCAACGCCGCGCAATGGCTGCGCGAGCCCTGGGCGCTGGACGAGACCGATGCAAACTACCTGCGCCGGCAGCAGATCGCGCTGCTGCCGGGCGAGGAGCCGCGGCGCTTCGAGCGCTCCCCGATCAAACTCACCGCCCGCTCCGCCATCACCCGCTTCCTCCGCTCCCGCGCCGTCTGGGGCCGCGATGTCGACCTCAGCGGCGAGGGCGCGGAGCAACTCGCCGAAGACATCATCGAGCAGCTGGTCGGACAGGTACTGAGCGCGGAACGGGAGGGCGGCCGCATCCGCGGCGTCCGCGTCAACGCCGGCGCGATGCGCTGGGCCGCGGGAGACGGTACTCCGGTGCCGGATGATCCAGTCCGCCAGCGCGCGCTGCCCGCCGCCGATGCGGAGCGGAAAGAAGCCAACGCCTTCTTCCAGCAGCTGTACGACAAGCCGCCCGGTCAGCTGCGGCGGATGCTCGCGGATGCGCACACCGGGCAGATCGCGACGGAGGCCCGGCAAGAGCGCGAGCGGCGCTTCCGCGAAGGCGCGCTGCCGGCGCTGTTCTGCTCGCCGACGATGGAACTGGGGGTGGATATAGCCGACCTCAACGCCGTCCACCTGCGCAACGTACCGCCGACTCCGGCCAACTACGCGCAGCGCAGCGGCCGCGCCGGACGCAACGGCAACCCGGCCCTGATCCTCGCCTTCGCGGCGCAGGGCAACGCGCACGATCAGTACTTCTTCAAGCGCCGCAACGAGATGATCGCCGGCTCCGTCGAACCCGCGCGGATCGACCTGCAGAACGAAGAGCTGGTCCGCGCCCACCTGCACGCGATCTGGATCGGCGAGGTCGGCGTCAATCTCGAAGGCAGCATCCGCACCGTGCTCGACTTGGGCGATCCGGAGTACCCGCTACAAGAGTCCGTAGTCGCGCAGGTCGGCGGCTCCGCAGGCCGGCGGGCGGTCGAACGCGCACGGGAATCGGCCCAACGGGTGGTGGACGGCTGCGCTGAGATCCAAGAGGCGCGCTGGCACCGCGAAGGCTGGGTCGCGGATGTACTCAACAATGCCGGGCACAGGTTCGACCGCGCCTTCGACGATTGGCGGCAGTTGTACCGCGAGGCGCTGGCCGCACGGGACGAGGCGCGGCGGGAGATGGATGATCCGTATGGATCGAACGATCAGATCCGGCAGGCGCGGCTGCGTGAGGAGCGGGTGGGCCGCGAGATCCGGCTGCTGCTCAACGATGCAAGCGGTTTCGACGAATCCGACTACTACCCGTACCGCTATCTGGCCACGGCGGGGTTCCTGCCCGGGTACAACTTCCCGCGGCTGCCCGTTCGCGTCTCCGTCGCCGTCCGCGATGGCGTCCAGCACATCACCCGCCCGCGCTTCCTCGGCCTGACCGAGTTCGGGCCGGGCAATTTGATCTACCACGAAGGCCGGCGCCACCGGGTCGACGCGGCGGTCGTGCCGGCCGAAGGTTTCAAATGGAAAACCGCAACATTTTGCAACGCCTGCGGCCATGCGCGCGACGGCGACGATGAGGGCGAACGCGAGCTCTGCGGCCATTGCGGCGCACGGTTGGACGGCGCGAGCGAGAGCCGGGAGATCCGGCTGCTGCCGCAGCCGACGATGCGGGCACGTCCGGTCGACCGCATCTCCTCCGACGAGGAGGAGCGGACGCGCAACGGTTACAAGACCAGCATCCACTTCGACCAGATCGTCGAGCGCGACGAGCGGACCGCGACGGTGGACGGCGAGTCGCTGCTAGATCTGGAGTATGCGCCGGCCGCCCGGCTGTGGCAGATCAACCACAAGTGGAAGAGCGCCGAGCCCGACGGCTTCGAGGTCGTCGAGTCGACGGGGGAATGGATTCCTCAGACGGCGAGCGTGCGGAAACATGACGGGAAGAAGCGGATCAGCGGGATCAAGCCGTTCGTCCGGGACACGCGGAATCTGCTGTTCCTGCGCCCGCGGGCTGGTGAAGACTCGGACACGTTCCTGGTCACGCTGCAGCACGCGCTTCAGCGGGCGATCGAGATCAAGTACCAACTGGAGGAGCAGGAGATCGCCGCGGATCGGATCGGCGAGGGGGAATACCGCCGCCTGCTCTTCTGGGAGGCGTCCGAGGGCGGCAGCGGGGTGTGGGAGCAGCTGATCGATCCGGATCGCCCCGGTGAGATCGCCGAGGTCGCCCGCCAAGCGCTCGAATTGATGCATTACGACCCTGAGACGGGCGAGGACAACCGGGGAGACGCCGAGATCAAGTGTTCGGCCGGCTGCTATGAGTGCCTGCTGAGCTACGCGAACCAGCTCGATCATGCGGAGATCGACCGTCGCAAGATCCGCGAGTACCTGCTCAAGCTCGCCAACTCGACGGTCGAGGCGTCGGCGGAGTCGGATCGCGACGTTCGCTATCGCTACTTGGCCGAGCGGCTCGACTCAAGCTTCGAGCGGAAGGTGCTGGATCATCTGCACGCGCACGGACACCGGTTGCCGGATTCGGCGCAAGCTCGGCCGGCGGAGGGCGTTGCGGTGCAGGTGGACTTTTTCTACAAGCGCGAGGGCAGGAACGGGGCGTGCGTGTTCGTCGACGGGCCGGCGCATGATGATCCCGGCGTGAGGGAGGCGGACTTGCGCAAGTCCGAGGAACTTGATGACCGCGGCTTCAACGTGATCAGGATCACGCGCGCGCGCCCGCTCGGCGAGCAGATCGCGGAGCATGCGGACGTGTTCGGGGAGCCTGCTGGCTAGGCGTCCATGATCCGCCAGATTCTGGCGAAGTCGAGGGTGAGGCCGGGCATTTCCGGCTCGCAGGAGACTTGCTCGGGGCGGTGGAGGACTTCCAGTTCGCGGCCGTTGCGGTAGATGTGGACATTGCGGTTGGGCGGGTCGACGAGGAGGCCGAGGAGGACGCCGTGGGAGGTCCAGCCGGCGACCTTGTCGCGCTGCTCGTTGAGGGACTCACCGGGGGAGCGGACTTCGATGATGAACTCCGGCGCGATCGGTTGGTAGCGGCGCGGCGCGGGTTGGCGTCGTGCCGCGGCTTGGCGTTCGTCGCTGATCCAGCTGATGTCGGGGACTTTGAATTCCCAGCCGGGCGGGCGGAAACCGCCGGTCATGGGGCGCGAGAAGCCGATGCCGCGGAGGATGGCCCAGATCCAGACTTGGCCGTAGAGGTCGCCTTCGACTGCTGAGGTGCGTTCGTCAGTTGAGCCGCTGATGATCAACTCTCCTTCTTGGGTTTCGAGCCAGATGCCTTCGTGCTGGTCGGCGAGATGGGCGAGGTATTGGTCGGTGATCGGGCAGTCAGGGCGGATCCGGACGGAGCGGTCGCCGGCGAGGACTTGGGCGATGGCGTCTTGGACGGGGTCGGCCGTGAGGGTGACCATTTCGGGGCTCCTTGCGGGAGTCAGGATAGAGGCCGGGTCAGCGGGTGGATTGGGCGAGCAGGGCGCGGAGGTGGTTGATTTCGCCGGCGTGGTAGATGTCGTGGATGGCGATGGCGTCGACGATGGCGCGGGTTTCCCATTTCGCGCCCCAGTAGGTGGGGCGGAGGACGCGCAGTTCGCCGTCGTCTTCGAGGGCGGAGACGGCTTGGGAGACTTCGTCGTGTCCGCGTTCGAGCCAGTCGAGCAGCTCTTCGAAGGAGGCTTCGGTGGGGAGTCCCTCGCCGTCCCAGGCGGTCCAGAAGGTGCGGCTGGCGTCGCCGAAGGCGTGGTTGGCGTGCATGGACTTGATCGAGCCGCAGTGGATGATGAGGTCGCGCATGGTGCGGCCGCCGGAGGGGGGGAGCTGGTCGAGGCTCTGGTTGGTGACGGAGGAGAGGTTGGCGAGGAGCGAGTGTTCGGGCTTGCCCTGGAAGGCCTGGTCGAGTTGCCAGATGAGGTGGCGGAGGACTTCGCGGCCCACGCGGGCGGCCCTTTCTAGAGGACGAGGACGCGCTCGCCCTCGGGTGCGCGACGGGTGCGGATCAGGTCCTGCAGCTTGAGGTTGCAGAGGTCGGCTTGGTGTTCGAGGCCGCAGACGTTGCAGCCGTCGCGGCAGTCGGCGGTGGTGAGGTCGTTCCAAGTGCGCTGCCATTCCTTGCGGAGGAAGGCCTCGGAGAGACCGGAGGCGATGTGGGACCAGGGGAAGCGTTCCCAGAGGTCGCGCTCGCGGTGCGCGTAGAAGGCAGGGTCGACCTGGTGCTCGCGGAAGGCGGCGTCCCAGACTTGCGGCTTGAAGTGCTCGGACCAAGCATCGAAGACGGCGCCGTTGCGCCAGGCGGTTTCGATCACGGGGGCGATGCGGCGGTCGCCGCGGGAGATCACGCCTTCAAGCAGGGACTCTTCCGGGTCGTTCCAGGTGAGGTCGAGTCGGGCCTTGCGGCATTGAGCCTTGAGCAGGTCGTGCTTTGGGGCGAGTTCCGCGGGCGTTTCCTGGCGGGCCCATTGGAAGGGGGCGTGCGCCTTGGGGACGTGGTTGGAGGTGGAGACGCGGACGCGGGCGCGCTTGCCGGCGGTGCGGCGGCCGATGTCGAGCACTTGGGCGGCCCAGTCGACGATGCCCTGGACGTCGTCCATCGTTTCGGTGGGCAGGCCGACCATGAAGTAGAGCTTGATCGAGGTGAAGCCGTTGTCGAAGGCGTTGCGGGCGGCGTCAAGCAGGTCCTGGTCGGCGACGACTTTGGAGACGGCGTTGCGGAGGCGCTGGGAGCCGGCTTCGGGGGCGAAGGTGATGGAGGATTTCTTGCGCGGTGCGCAGAGCAGGGCGACGTCGACGGAGAAGGAATCGACGCGGGTGGAGGGCAGCGAGATGCCGATGCCGTCGCCGAATTCGCGGCGCAGGGCGCGGACGATGTCGGCGATCTGGGAGTGGTCGGTGGAGGAGAGGGAGACGAGGGAGAGCTCGTCGAAGCCGGTGCTGGCGAAGAGCTGCCTGGCGGCGGCGACGACCTCTTCCGGGGTGCGTTCGCGCAGCGGGCGGTAGATCATGCCGGCTTGGCAGAAGCGGCAGCCTTGGGTGCAGCCGCGCTGGATTTCGATGCCGGCGCGGTCATGGACGGTCTGGAGGTAGGGCACGATCGGGTCGGTCAGGACGGGCGGGAGGCCCTGGATGAAGCGCTTGACGACGGGGATCGGGGCGTCGCCGTCGGGGATGATTTCGGCGGGCGTGCCGTCGGCGGCGTAGGTCCATTCGTAGAGCGAGGGGACGTAGACGCCCGGGATGCGGGAGAGGGCGCGGAGCAGTTCGGGGCGGGACGCGCCGGCCGAATCGAGGAGCAGGTCGTTGATTTCGAGGATCACGTCTTCGGCTTCGCCGAGCACGAAGGCGTCGATGAAGGGGGCGAGCGGTTCGGGCACGAGCGCGCCGGAGCCGCCGGCGAAGATGATCGGGTCGGCTTCGGAGCGGTGCTCGGAGCGGATCGGGATGCTGGAGAGGTCGAGCATTTCGAGGATGTTGGTGTAGGTGAGTTCGTAGGAGAGGGAGAAGCCGAGGGCGGTGAACTCGCGGAGCGGGCGGCGGTTTTCGAGCGAGAAGAGCGGCGCGCCGCGGGCGCGGAGCGAGGCCGCCATGTCGGGCCAGGGGGCATAGGCGCGTTCGGCGAGCGTGTCGGGCGTCTTGTTGAGCAGGTCGTAGAGGATGGCGAGGCCGCCGTTGGACTGGCCGATGTCGTAGACATCGGGGTAGATCAGGGCCCAGCGCGAGCGGGCGTCGTCCCAGACGGGATTGCGGGCGTTCCACTCGCCGCCGATGTAGCGGGCGGGCTTGGAGACGCCTTGGAGGAGCGGGTCGAGGTCGATCTGCGGCATCGGCGGGCCTCGCGTTGCTTTGGATTTCACGCTATCAGAGATCGGTTCGGGCTATGATGGGAGTGCTTCCGCATCGATGAGGCGGGGGCGCGGCGTTATTCGGCGGGCGACCGCCACGGTCTCATCCCGGCGGCCGAATCGGCCGCCACTTTGTCTCCGGCGGGATGGCGATGGAGGCACCGATTCGGCGGCGGCTTTCGCGTTCCGGGCTGCTCGAGGCGGCGGTCGCGCCGATCGAGCGGTTCCGGCGCGGGATTCTGCATTCGGTCTCGACGCTCGAGCTGGTCTTGGGCGGGTTCGGGCTGATCGCGGCGCTGGTGACGGTGCTGCTGCTGACGCCGGTGCTGAACAACCTGCCGGAGCCGGGGCGCTCGTTCGTGCCGATCGGGCTAGCGGTGTTGCTGGCGCCGATCGGGATCGCGGTGGCGCTGAGCCGGCGGGCGGAAGTGGAGCGCTGGCTCAACGCGCTGCGCGGGCGCGGCGCCGAGATCGGGGCGCTGGCGGGCCCGGCGCTGCCGCGAGAGGTGCTGGCGGACACGTCGGCGATCATCGACGGGCGCTTGGAGGGTTTGGCGGAGAGCGGGTTCCTGCTGGCCGAGCTGGCGGTGCCGCGGTTCGTGATCGACGAGCTGCGGCGGGTGGCGGATTCGGGCGATCCGCTGCGGCGGCAGCGCGGGCGGGCTGGACTGGAACTGCTGTCGCGGCTGCAAGCATCGGAATTGGCGCGGATCGCGATCTTGGATGACGAGCCGGAGTCCGCCGTTGCCGGCGAGGATGTCGATGCGCGGCTGGTGCGGCTGGCGCGGGAGCGCGGAGCGGCGCTGCTGACGACGGATTCCAACTTGCAGCGGGTGGCCGAACTGGAGCAGGTGCGGACGTTGAATCTGCACGGCTTGGCGGACGCGGTGAAGACGCGAGTGCTGCCGGGCGAGGCGGTGCGGGTGCCGCTGGTCGAGCGCGGCCGGGGCGAGGGGCAGGGCGTGGGCTACCTGCCGGACGGGACGATGGTGGTCGTGGAGGCGGCGTCCGGCTTGGTGGGCGAGGAGGTCGAGGCGCGGGTGAAACGGGTGATTCAGACGCAGGCCGGGAAGATGGTGTTCGCGGAGCTGGCGGTCGAGGCGGTCGAGCGGTGAGGGTCGGGTGCGTGTTGCTGGCGGCGGGCCGCAGCGCGCGGATGGGGGGCGGCGACAAGCTGCTGGCGCGTTTGGGGGATCGTCCGGTGCTGGCGCATTCGCTCGCGGCCTGCGAGGGGGCAGACTCCGTGACGGATGTCGTGATCGCGACATCGGCGGCCAATCGGCGCGAAGTTGCGGATCTCGCGCGGCGCTGCTCGATCGGCAAGGTGCGGGCGCTGGTGGCCGGCGGCGCGGAGCGGCAGGATTCGGTGGCGGCCGGCTTAGCGGCGCTGCCGCATGCGGACGTCGTGGCGGTGCATGACGGGGCGCGGCCGCTGACCGGCGCGGCGGCGTTCGAGGACGGGATTCGGCTTGCGCTCGAGACCGGCGCGGCGATTGCGGGAGGGCCGGCCGTGGACACGATCAAGGTCGTGGACGCCGGCGGGTTCGTCGCGGCGACGCCGGAGCGGGCGAGTTTGCGGCGGGCGGCCACGCCGCAGGTGTTCCGGCGGGAGCTGCTGGCGCGGGCGCACGCGGCGGCGCGGGCCGCGGGCTTCTCGGGGACGGACGACGCGTCGCTGGTAGAGCGATTGGGGGAGCCGGTCGCCGTGTACGAGACGGAGGGGCCGAATCCGAAGATCACGACACCGCAGGATCTGGTGGTAGCCGAGGCGCTGCTGGGCCGGGGCGCGCCCGAGACGCGGACGGGGATCGGGATCGACATGCACCGCTTCGCGGGGGCTTCGGCGGGCCGGCGGTTGGTGCTCGGCGGCGTCGAAGTTCCGCATGCGCGGGGGCTGGCGGGGCATTCGGACGCGGATGCGCTGGCGCACGCGCTGATCGACGCGCTCTTAGGAGCGGCGGGGATGGGCGACATCGGGGCCCGATTCGGGACTCAGGATCCAGCTTGGCGGAACGGGGACAGCATCGCAATGCTGCGGATCGCGGTCGGCGATCTTGCAGCGGCCGGCTGGCGTCCCGCGTCGGCGGACGCGACGGTGATCGCGGAAGCGCCGCGGCTGCGGCCATTCGTGGAGCGGATGCGCGCGCGGCTGGCCGATGCGATGGGGCTGGACGCGGCGCGGGTGAACGTGAAGGCGACGACGGCGGAGGGGATGGGCGCGATCGGTTCGGGCGAGGGGATCGCGGCGCACGCCGTGGCCACGATCGTGCGCGGTTAGGATCAGGGCGGAGGACTGGCGATGGTTTCAGCGCCGCAGCGCCCCGGCTTGTTGGTTGCGGAGCGGCCGCCCGCGCCTGTGGCGGCTTGGCTGGCGGAGGCGGTGGTCGAATTTTCGGCGGATGCGCCGCTGACGGACGTGCAGTTCGAGGGCCTGCAGGGCGGATACGTCGACTGGCGTTTCGCTCGCGGCCCGCGAGGGGAGCTGATCATCACACCACCACCGCCCGCGACGGATCCCGCACCGCGGATGGCGCCGCTGCTCATCGTCCAGATCGCGCTTTGGATTCGCGCCGGCGGAGGCGGGATCCTGATCGACGCGACCGGCACCTACGCGATACCGGGCACCGACGTTCTGGGCGCTCCCGATCTTTCGTGGATTTCGGCGGCGCTGGCGGCGGATCTGCCGCCGAAGCGGGAGGGGTCGAACTACCGCGAGATGGTGCCGACGTTCGCGATCGAGATCCGGTCGCGGTCGGACTCGGAGGCGGCGCAGGTGCGGAAGGCGTCGTTCTGGGTCGAGCATGGGACGGCGGTGGGTTGGATGATCGATCCGTGGACGCAGCAGGTGCACGTGTTCCGGCGGGGCGAGCCGGTGGTGGTGCATGATCGCCCGTCGGAGTTGGAGGTCGGGCCGGAGATGCCGGGCTTGGTGATTGATCTGGACGAGCTGTGGGACATGCCGGACTTGGGCTTCGGGGACTGACGGCGATGACGGCGGAGGGGATGGGCGCAGTCGTGCGCGGTTAGGATCAATGGCGGAGGACTGAGGATGGTTTCAGCGCTGCAGCGCCCCGGCTTGTTGGTTGCGGAGCGGCCGCCCGCGCCGGTGGCGGCTTGGCCGGTGGAGGTAGTGGTCGAGTTTTCGGCGGATGCGCCGCTGACGGACTTGCAGTTCGAGGGCTTGCAGGGCGGATACGTCGACTGGCGTTTTGCGCGCGGCCCGCGAGGGGAGCTGATCATCACACCACCGCCGCCCGCGACGGACCCCGCACCGCGGATGGCGCCGTTGCTCATCGTCCAGATCGCGCTTTGGATTCGCGCCGGCGGAGGCGGGATCCTGATCGACGCGACCGGGACCTACGCGATACCGGGCACCGACATTCTGGGAGCTCCCGATCTGTCGTGGATTTCGCCGGCGCAGCTCGCCAATCTGCCGCCGAAGCGGGAGGGGTCGAACTACCGCGAGATGGTGCCGACGTTCGCGATCGAGATCCGGTCGCGGTCTGACTCGGAGGCGGCGCAAGTTCGGAAGGCATCGTTCTGGGTCGAGCATGGGACGGCGGTGGGTTGGATGATCGATCCGTGGACGCAGCAGGTGCACGTGTTCCGGCGGGGCGAGCCTGTGGTGGTGCATGATCGCCCGTCGGAGCTGGAGGTCGGGCCGGAGATGCCTGGCCTGGTGATTGATCTGGACGAGCTGTGGGACATGCCGGACCTGGGATTCGGGGACTGACGGCGATGATCAGGTTGAATGCAGCGTCGCGGGTGCTGGGCTGGCTGGACGCGATCGGCGACGACGTGCGGTTCGCGATGGAGCGGGATCCGGCGGCGACTTCGGCGCTGGAGGTGCTGCTGACCTATCCGGGCGTGCATGCGCTGGCGCTGCACCGGACGGCGGCGGCGCTGCGCCGGACGGGCGCGCCACTGCTGCCGCGGCTGGTCTCGCATTTCGGCAGGTGGCTGACGGGGATCGAGATCCACCCGGGTGCGCGGATTGGGTCGCCGTGCCTGATCGATCACGGGATGGGGGTGGTGATCGGGGAGACGGCGGTGCTGGGGCGGCGCTGCCACCTGCATCAGGGCGCGACTTTAGGCGGGGCGAGCCGGCAGCGGGCGCAGCGACACCCGATCTTCGGGGACGACGTGCTGGTCGGCGCGGGGGCGAGCGTGATCGGCGCGGTACGGGTGGGCGACGGGGCGAAGATCGGGGCGGGCGCGGTCGTGGTGCAGAACGTGCCGCCGTACGCGACCGTGGTCGGGGTGCCCGGCCACGTGGTCTCGTATTACGATCCGGGCGACGACACGGTGCTGCGGCTGCCCGACCCGGAGCATGATCGCCTGGAGCAGCTGGAGGCGCGGGTAGAGGAGCTGGCGATGCAGGCGCGCTTGGCGGCGGAGGCTTCGGAACATGGCAACGGGCATCGCGGCAAGGCGGGCCCGGCTGCGAATCCGGCGTCGGCCGCCTGGCTGGGGCGCTGAGGCGGATTCGTGCAGCTCTACAACACGCTGACCCGGCGCAAGGAGGCGTTCGAGCCGCGCGACGCGCCGATCTCGATGTACGTCTGCGGGATCACGCCGTACGACGACGCGCACATCGGGCACGCGATGAGCATCGTGATCTTCGACACGCTGCGGCGCTACTTGGAGTGGCGCGGGCGGCGGGTGCGGCTGGTCTACAACTTCACGGACGTGGACGACAAGCTGATCGCGCGGGCGGCGCAGCTGGAGCTGCCGGTGGCGGAGCTGGCGGAGCGGCAGATCGCGGCGTTCCAGGCGGAGTGGCGGGAGCTGGGGATCGCGGCGGCGGACGTGCATCCGCGGGCGACGGAGGAGATCCCGCAGATGCAGGAGATGATCGCGGGGCTGATCGAGCGCGGCGTTGCCTACGCGGCGGGCGGCGACGTGTACGCGCGGGTGGGCAAGATCGCGGGCTACGGGAAGCTGTCAGGGCGGCGGCTGGAGGACATGATCTCGGCGGAGCCGACGGAGATCGGGGCGGAGAAGGAGCACCCGATGGACTTCACGCTCTGGAAGGGTGCGAAGCCGGGCGAGCCGCAGTGGGATTCGCCCTGGGGGCCGGGCCGGCCGGGCTGGCACATCGAGTGCTCGGCGATGTCGATGCGCTACTTGGGCGAGACGATCGATCTGCACGGGGGCGGGATGGACCTGATCTTCCCGCACCACGAGAACGAGATCGCGCAGTCGGAGTCGTACAGCGGGGAGACGCCGTTTGCGCGGCACTGGATGCACCACGCGATGATGCAGTTCGGCGGCGAGAAGATGTCGAAGTCGACGGGCAAGATCGTGCGGCTGCGGGAGGTGCTCGACGCGCACGGGGCGGACGCGCTGCGGCTGTTCGTGCTGGGCGGGCATTACCGCTCGCCGCTGACCTATTCGGGGGAGTCGCTGGCGGCGGCGGCGCGGGGGGCGGAGCGGCTGCGCTTGGCGGTGTCGGAAGAGACGGTCGAGGGGGACGCGGTGGATTCGGAGGGGGCGGTGTTCGACGAGGCGGCGGAGCGCGGGAAGTTCGTCGAGGCGCTGGATGACGACCTGAACACGCCGCGGGCGATGGCGGTGGTGTACGAGCTGGGGCGTTTGGTGAACCGGCGGCGTTCGCGGGGCGAGCCGGCCGGGGATGCGCAGGCGCTGCTACAGGAGCTGGGCGGTGTGCTGGGCCTGCAATTCGCGGGGGCGCGGGCGGCATCGAATGAGGATTCGGGGCCGCTGGTCGATCTGCTGGTGGAGGTGCGCGGCTGGCTGCGTGAGGCGAAGCAGTTCGAGTTGGCGGACCGGGTGCGGGATCGGATCGGCGAGCTGGGCGTGGTGCTGGAAGATTCGCGCGACGGGACGACATGGCGGCGGGCTGCGCCGGCGTTGGATGAGGACGAGGAAGAGCCGGCGGGTCCGCTGGTGGAGAGCGCGCTGCGCTTCTGAGGCCTTCGCGGTCGCGTTAAACGGAACCGCCCGGCGCAGGGGCCGGGCGGTTCGCCGTTCATCCAGGGGCCGGGTTAGCGGCGGCGGCGGATGCCGATGCCGGCGAGGAGCGCGGAGACGGCCGCGCCGGCGGCGATGGCGATCAGCGGGATGGCGCCGCCGATTGAGGATGCCGCGCCGAGCAGCCCGCCGGTGCCGGTCTTGGGCAGGGCCATCGCGTCGTCGCCGCCGTCAGTTCCGTCGTCCATCATGGCGTCCTCGCCCGTCCAGGGGCAGTCGACGAGGTTGACCTTCTCGCCCGCGGCGGTCATGACATCGGCGTAGGCGGGCGCGAGGCCCGGGAGGGCGCCGAGTGCGACGAGGTCGACGCCGCCGGGCTCGACCATGGCCGTGATTTCACCGCCGTCACCGACGGTGGTCTGGAGGGTGGCGGCGGGCTGGCCGGCGACGGCGGGGACGTCGATCGCGTAGGTGCCGGGGGCACGGTCGATGCAGATCACGTGGCCGTCGGCGGAGGCGGGTTGGGGAGAGAGCAGGGCCGCGCCGAAGAGGGCGGCAGCGGCTGCGGCGACGGCCGCGAGGGAGAGCAGGGATCGGCTGAGCATGAGACCTCCGGATGTAGCCGGTGCCGGTTCGGCGGGCACCAGTGCTCATTATGTACCAACGGGGCGGGTTTAGCGCAATTTGCGGCGCTTACATAGCGCGGCGTTTTACACGGTTACGTCAGTCAATGTGCGGAGGAGCGCTCATGCGGGGCTTGGCGGCCGCGGCCGCCAAGCCCCGTATGGGAACTAGGCGGCGTTTCGGCGGGTGCGCAGGGCGACGCTGAAGATGGCGATGCCGGCGATGAGGCCCGCCAGCGAGACCGCGACCGGGATCGTCGTGCGGGCGGATGCTCGGAACAAGCCGCCGGTGCCGCCGGTCGGCAGGGCCATCGCGTCGTCATCGGTGCCGTCGGCCATCATGGAGTCGGCATCCTCATCGCCTTGGAGCGAGTCCGACCCTTCGTCCTCCGCGCCTGCGAGGTCATCTCCGGCGTCTTCGGGGAGGACGAAGTTGTAGACCTCCAGCTGCCACGGGCCGAGGTTGCCATCGACATGCTCGACATCGACGGCGTACGTGCCGGGTGTCAATCTGACGGTGATCGTGTGGGTTCGGAGGCAGATATCCGCGTCCGGGCACTCGATGGTCACTTTTTCGTTCCTGACGTTCGGGCCGGCGGTTTCGCCCTCGTAGACGTTGACTTGGGCGGTCGCCCCGTGGGGGCCTTCCAAGTACACGACGACGTCGAAGGTGCCGTCCTGGTCTTCGATGATGAGGCTGCCGCGCTCGACGATTTCGTTGTTGGAGTCGGTGACGAGCAGGAACTTGCTGTCCTGGAAGCGTTCGCCGTTGCCGCGGATGGCGTGAACGGGCGGGGCGGGGAAGGGCGGCAGGTGGAGGACCTCCGTGGCGACGTTGGTGTAGACCTCGAGCTGCCACGCGCCGTGCTTGCCTTCGCCGTACTCGACATCGACGAGCCAAGTTCCGGGTCCGTCGGCGTTCACGTGGAAGTCGGAGGCGGACATGCACTCGTCGGCTTCGGGGCAGCGGATGAAGATCTGGGATGTCTGGACCTCATCGCCCTCGGTGGTGCGGACGTAGACGGTGGCCACTGAGTTGTCGTCGCCGATGACGTAGGCACGGACTTCGAAGGAGCCGTCGTCGTCTTCAACGCGGAGTTCGCCGCCCTCAAGCCGGTAGTCTGCGGTTCCACCAGTGGTGACGAGGTGTTTGCCGTCTTCGGCGAGCGAGCCGTCGCCGCGGATGGCGATCGCGCCGACTTCATTGGGGAGCGGCGGGACTTCGAGCGCGGGCGCTTGGGCGGAGGCCGGGGACGCGGTGAAGGCGGCGAAGCCGAGCGCGACGGCCAAGGCGGCGAGCGTTGAGAGCG
Source organism: Dehalococcoidia bacterium (assembly GCA_965205165.1). Taxonomy (GTDB): domain Bacteria; phylum Chloroflexota; class Dehalococcoidia; order Bin125; family Bin125; genus CBDESM01. The sequence continues at coordinate 1,396,365 of OZ242037.1, read as the reverse complement.
CCGCTAGGCGCTTGCGCAGAGTGGTCATTGGTCGTCCTTCGTCATGATGCGGCACGGCGTTCGGCGCATCATAACGGGCTGGGGGGTTATGCCAAGACGCCGGCGGCGGGGCGGTGGACAGCGGTGGACAAGCCGCGGCGGGCCGCAGCTGGGTCGCAGCCGGCCGCAATTGGGCGGATGCGCTGTATGCTGATGCGCGGGCATTGGCGCGGGTGCTGCGGCATCCGCCGCCCGGGCCCAGGTGGCGCAATTGGCAGCGCAGCCGATTTGTAATCGGCAGGTTGGGGGTTCGAGTCCCCCCTTGGGCTCCAGCTGCGCAGCAAGCTGGGGTGGGTGAGTGGCTAATACCACCGGTCTGTAAAACCGGCGCCGAAAGGCTACGCAGGTTCGAATCCTGCCCCCAGCACCAGAGCACGAGCAGCGCGTCCCGCCCGATGGCGGGGCGCGAGAGTCGAGGAGCGATGCCCGCGTAGCTCAGTCGGTAGAGCGCGTTCTTGGTAAGAACGAGGTCTCCAGTTCAAATCTGGACGCGGGCTCCACATTTCGAGGACGGACGGGCAACCGCACGCACCCGGCGCTGGCGCGCCGGCGAGGACGGAGAGCAGGGCCATGGCGCGCGAGGTGTTTGAGCGGACGAAGCCGCACGTGAACGTGGGGACGATCGGTCACGTGGATCACGGGAAGACGACGCTGACGGCGGCGATTTCGAAGGTGCTGTCGCTGTCTGGGGGGATGGGGGAGGTGCGGACGTTCGATTCGATCGACAACGCGCCGGAGGAGCGTGCGCGGGGGATCACGATCGCGATCGCGCACGTGGAGTACGAGACGGAGTCGCGGCACTACGCGCACATCGACGCGCCGGGGCACGCGGACTACATCAAGAACATGATCACGGGCGCGGCGCAGATGGACGGGGCGATTTTGGTGGTGGCGGCGCCGGATGGTCCGATGCCGCAGACGCGGGAGCACATTTTGCTGGCGCGTCAGGTGGGGGTGCCGCGGATGGTGGTGTACCTGAACAAGGTGGACCAGATGGACGACGAGGAGCTGCTGGACCTGGTGGAGTTGGAGGTTCGGGAGCTGCTGAGCGCGAACGATTTCCCTGGCGACGAGGTGCCGGTGATCCGGGGATCGGCGCTGTCGGCGCTGGAGTCGGACTCGGGGGATCGTGAGGCGGCGGAGTACGGGTCGATCGTGGAGTTGATGGGAGCGGTGGACGAGTACATTCCGACGCCAGCGCGTCCGGTGGAGCGGCCGTTCCTGATGCCGGTGGAGGACGTGTTCGGGATCAAGGGACGCGGGACGGTGGCGACGGGTCGGATCGAGCAGGGCGTGGTGAACTCAGGGGAGGAGGTGGAGATCGTGGGGTTGACGGACACGCGGACGACGGTGGTGACAGGGGTGGAGATGTTCAAGAAGACGCTGCCGACGGGAGAGGCGGGTGACAACGTGGGCTGCCTGCTGCGGGGGATCGACCGCGGCGAGATAGCGCGTGGGCAGGTGCTGGCGGCGCCTGGGAGCATCACGCCGCACACGGCGTTCGAGGCGGAGGTGTACATCTTGGGGAAGGACGAGGGTGGGAGGCACACGCCGTTCTTCGACGGGTACCGGCCGCAGTTCTACATTCGGACGACGGACGTGACGGGGTCGATCGGCTTGCCTGAGGGGGTGGAGATGGCGATGCCCGGGGACAACGTGACGATGACGGTGCGGCTGATTCAGCCGATCGCGATGGAGGAGGGGCTGCGGTTCGCGATTCGGGAGGGCGGGCGCACGGTCGGTGCGGGCGCCGTGACCAAGATCATCGAGTAGGCACCCGCGCAGGTGCGCGTTGGGCGCGGGTGTGCGAAACTGGGCAGTCTTGACGCGCAATCGGGCCCCGCGGTGAGCGCGACGCGCGACGCGGGGCCGGATGCCGGAGGAGGCCGATGGCGAAGGGTGATCGGGTGTTCATCACCTTGCGGTGCCGCGAGTGCCAGTCGCACACGTACCACACGACGAAGAACCGTCGCAACGATTCGGACCGGCTGGAGCTGACGAAGTTTTGCCCGCGCTGCCGCGTGCGGCAGGCGTTCCGGGAGACGCGCTAGAGATGGCGCGGAGCGGCGGATCGCGGCGGCGCTCGGGGCGCAGGGGCCGGAGCGGGCAGCAGGCGGGCCAAGGCCGGCAGGGCCCGGCGATCCCGCGCCCGACGCGCGGCGATGCGGCGCCGGCCGCGGCCGGGCCGGACGACGCGGGCGCGGCGGAGGCGGCAGCCGTTCCGCAGTCGAACGCGGCGGCCGAATCGGCGGGCACGCTGCCGGCGCGGCCGCGGCGGCAGTTCCAGGCGGAGCGGCCGACGACGGAGGACGCGCCGCGGGTGCGGAGCCTGTGGTACCGGCTGACGCATCCGCGGGCGATCATCGCGATTATCGACGAGCTGCGGAAGGTGGTCTGGCCGAGCCGGCAGGAGACGGCGAATCTGACGGTGGTCGTGCTGGTGGTGGCGATCGCGGTGGGGATCTTCTTGGGCGTGATCGACTTCGGGCTGAACCGCCTGGTCGAGAACGCGCTGCTCCCGTAGGCGGCCGGCGACGATGGCGGACTTCGAGACGGCTGGGGGAGAGGGAGCGGGGCTCGGCGAGTCGCTGACCGCGCGGCGCCCGCAGACGGCGGCGGAGCGCGAGCTGCAGGATCTGCTGGCGACGGCGCGGACGCTGGGGCTGGATTCGGACGAGCCGGCCGAGGAGGGGGATGCGGCGGCGGAGCAGGCGGCCGCGGACCTGGGACTGGACGAGCCGGTCGAGGAAGACGAGCCGGAGCTGCCCGCGTTCCTGACGGAGGATGAAGAGGAGGAAGAAGAGGCGGCGGTGCCGGTCGAGTCGGTGCAGCGGGAGGGGGCGGCCTGGTTCGCGATCAACGTGTACGCGGGCTACGAGCAGCGGGTGCGCGATCAGCTGGACCAGCGCATCCGGGTGATGGACGCGGACCGCGATTTCATCGAGCTGAATCCGGAGGCCCCGGAGGGCGAGCGGCGCTACGCGCTGGTGCCGACGCAGCAGGAGGTCGAGATCCGCGGGGGCAAGCGGCGCGAGGTGGAACGGAAGCTGCTGCCGGGCTACGTGCTGGTGCAGATCCGGCTGGACGGGGAGTCGGGGCGCCTGGGATCGGGCAGCTGGCACGTGGTCAGCGGGACGACAGGGGTGACGGGGTTCGTGGGATCGGAGGAGACGGCGCGGCCGCTGCCGGCGGAGGAGGTGGCGGCGATCATCGGGCAGACGCGGGTGGCGGAGCCGCGGGTGCGGGTGGGCTTCGAGGTGGGCGATCGGGTGCGGGTGAGCGACGGGCCGTTCCTGGACTTCATCGCGCAGGTGGACGAGATCAACTTGGAGAAGGGGAAGGTGCGGGTGCTGGTTTCGATGTTCGGGCGGGAGACGCCCGTGGAGCTGGACTTGGATCAGGTGGAGAAGGAGTAGGCGATGGCGAAGCGGGTGCGGGCGGTGATGACGCTGCAGCTGGAGGGCGGGAAGGCGGGGCCGGCGCCGCCGGTCGGGCCGGCGCTGGGGCAGCACGGCGTCTCGATCATGGATTTCGTGAAGAGCTACAACGAGCGCACGTCGGGCAGCGCCGGGGAGATCGTGCCGGCGCAGATCACGATCTACGAGGATCGGTCGTTCACGTTCGAGCTGCGGACGCCGCCGGCGTCGGACTTGATCCGGCGGGCGGCGGGGCTGGCGAAGGGCGCATCGGAGCCGCGGCGGGAGGTGGCGGGGTCGATCACGGAGGCGCAGGTGCGCGAGATCGCGGAGAAGAAGCTGGCCGACCTCAACGCGAACGACGTGGAGGCGGCGATGAAGCAGGTGGCGGGCACGGCCCGCAGCATGGGCGTGGAAGTGAGGGACTGAGATGGCGAAGCGCGGGAAGCGGTACCGGGCGGCGGAGGAGAAGGTCGACCGTGGGCGGCACTACCAGCCGGAGGAGGCGGTCTCGCTGGTCAAGGAGCTGGCGACGGCGAAGTTCGACGAGACGGTGGAGCTGCACATCCGCACGGGGCTGGACACGCGGCACGCGGACCAGCAGCTGCGCGGCACGGCGCGGCTGCCGCACGGCCTGGGCAAGACGGTGCGGGTGGCGGCGTTCGCCGAGGGCGACGCGGCCCGGGCGGCCGAGGAGGCGGGCGCGGAGGTGGTCGGCGCGGACGACCTGATCAAGCGGGTCGAGGACGGGTTCACGGATTTCGACGTCGCGGTGGCGCAGCGGGAGCTGATGGGCAAGGTCGGCCGGCTGGGGCGGGTGCTGGGCCCGCGCGGGCTGATGCCGAATCCGCGCTCGGGCACCGTCGTCGACGGGGGCGACGTGGGCAAGGCGGTGTCCGAGGCGAAGGCGGGGCGAGTCGAGTTCCGCACCGACCGGGAGGCGTCGGTGCACGTGCCGGTGGGCAAGGCGGCGTTCGAGGATGCGGCGCTGCTGGACAACTTGGCGACGGTGGTGCAGGAGATCGTGAAGGCGAAGCCTTCCGGTCTGAAGGGCACCTACATCCGCAGCCTGCATTTGGCCCCGTCGATGGGGCCTGGCGTGAAGCTGGAGCAGACGAGTACACTGGCATTGAAGGCTGAGTAGCCGCCCAAGACCGCCGGCGGCGCACCCCGCGGGGCGCGTGGAAGTTCCGGCGCAGGCAGGCGAGTTCGGCGGACGGGGGCGCGGTTGCGCCCCATCCCCGTGATTTGCGCTGCGGTCGTGGTGGGGCGGATGCCGGCGGAGCGCGGAGAACGGGCGGGCAGATGGCGACCGAGCGCAAGATCGAGCAGGTGGCGCTGCTGGAAGAGCGGCTGCGCCGCTCGCGGGCGGTGATCGGGCTGGACTACCGCGGCCTCTCCGTGGGGCAGATGCAGGCGCTGCGGCGCGCGGTTCGGGCGGAGGCTCCGGAGACGGAGCTGCGGGTGGTCAAGAACACGCTGTGGCGGCGGGCGGCCGAGCAGGCCGAGATGCCCGAAGCGGCGGGCTTGGCCCAGGAGGCGACGGCGCTGCTGTTCGGCTTCGGCGAAGTGCCGGAGGCTCCGCGCGCGCTGCAAGCGCACCTGCGGCAGGCCAACTTGGAGCTGCCCCTGCACGGCGTGTTCGTCGAGGGCGCGCTGGAGCCGCCGGAGCGGGTCAAGGATCTGGCGGAGATCCCGTCGCGCCCGGAGCTGATGGCGAAGCTGGCCGGCGGGCTCAACTCGCCGATCGGCGGGATCGCCGGATCGCTCAACGCGGTGATCCGGGACGTGGCGGCGATCGTCGAGGCCTACGCGGCGCAGCTTGAGGAGTCCAGCGGGGCCGCCGCGGAGGACGCCGCGCAAGCGGACGTCGAGGACGGGGATGCGGTCGGAGCGGAAACCGAGGCCGAGGCCGGCGGGGAGCCGGAATCGGACGGGCCGGAAACGGAATAGCGGGCACAGCGCCGGGGGACCGGCTGTCAGGAGAGAGCGATGAGCAAGGTTGACGAAGCGTTCGAGCTGATCAGCGGGATGACGATCCTCGAGGCGCGCGATCTGGTGAAGAAGATCGAGGACGAGTTCGGGGTCACGGCGGCAGCGCCGGTGGCGGCGGTCGCGGTGGCACCGGGCGCGGCCGATGCGGGGCCGGCGGCGGAGGAGCAGACCGAGTTCACGGTCACGCTGAAGGACTTCGGCTCGAACAAGATCAACGTGATCAAGGCGGTGCGGACGGTCACGGACCTGGGCCTGAAGGAGGCCAAGGATTTCGTGGAGGGCGTGCCGCAGGCGGTCAAGGAAGCGGTCGGCAAGGAAGAGGCGGAGCAGGTCAAGGCCGCCTTGGAAGAGGCCGGCGCGACCGTCGAGATTTCCTAACGGCGCGGCGCGGCCCTCCGCGGCGCGAACCGCGACGGGGTAGGATCAGCCCCGCGGCCGCCGGGCGCGGCCGCGGGACGGGGCGTGCGCGTTGAGCTGGCAAGACGTCGAGGGTTCGGGAACGCAGGCGCCGGATCCGGATCGGGCGCGGAAGCAGGTGATCCGCGGGGCGGTGATCTGGACGCCGATCTTCGCGGTGCTGACGGTGCTGGCGGTGATGCTGCTGATTCGGGCCTTGGACAATGGCGGGGCATGGTTCGGGTTCGCGCTGTGTGGGTTGATCGGGCTGCTGTCCGGCTCGCTGGCGCTGGTGCATTGGCGGGACCTGTTCGCGGAGCCGATCGAGACGACCGGGATGATCCAGCGGAAGTGGCGGAAGTCGGACTTCCTGTTCTTCTTTCCGGGGCACTACGTGAAGATCGGGAAGCGGGTGTTCCGAGTGCGGAAGGACATCTACTTGGAGATGCCGGAGCCGGGCGGGTGGATGTACGCGCGGCACTACCCGCACTCGAACGCGCTGGTGCAGTGGCGGCCGGTGGGCGAGGAGGAGGGGCAGCTGGCGAGCGCGGCGGCCGAGCGGCGGGCGGACCGGCGCGAGCGCGCGCCGGATTGGGGCGCCCAGCAGGAACGGCAGACTTCCGACCGGCCGGAGGCGGTGGACGTGCCGCAATTCGAGCGCGACCACGACGAGTGAGCGAGGAAGCCGGCCCGGTCCGCGTCGTCGGCGTCCGGGATCTGCCGGGCGAGCAGCGCCCGCGAGAGCGGCTGCTGCAGCACGGGGCGCGGCACTTGGGGGCGGACGAGCTGCTGGCGATCCTGCTGGGCACGGGGACGCGGAAGCAGGACGTGATGGAGCTGTCGCGGGATCTGCTGCGGCGCTACGGGCTGCTGGGGCTGCTGCGGGCGAGCCCGGAGGAGCTGCTGACGCAGGTCAGCGGGCTGGGGCCGGCGAAGGTGGCGACGATCCTGTCGGCGATGGAGCTGGGCTTCCGCGCCGGGCGCGAGGAGATCGGCGGCGACGGGCTGGTCAAGACGCCGCGCGATGTTTGGAATCGCTGGGGCCCGGAGATGGCGGCGCTGGGGGCGGAGCAGGTGCGGGTGATTTCGCTGAACTCGCGCGGCAAGGTGATCGGCGAGAAGACCCTGTACGAGGGCACGGTGCACGGCGCCCAGGTGCGCGTGGCCGAGGTGCTGCGCGAGCCGATCGTGCGCGGAGCCACGCAGATGATCCTGATCCACAACCATCCGTCGGGCGATCCGACCCCGTCGGCGCTCGACTTGGATTTGACGAACGACATCGAGATCGCGGCGGGCTACATGCAGATCCAGGTCATAGATCACGTGATCCTGGGCGCGAGCGAGCGCTTCACGTCGCTGCGGGAGAAGGGCCTCATGAAGAGCGCGAGTCCGAAGCGGACCGGGCTGGGCGCGCCGGACTACGAGTACGAATACGCGAGCGAGCGGGCGGCGGGCGGCGATGACTTGGGTTGATTGGGCGATCGTCGCGGTCGCCGCGGCGTTCGCGCTGGCGGGCTGGCGGACGGGGCTGATCGCGATGCTGGTCTGGGCCGTCTCGGTGGTCGCGGGCGTCGCGGTCGCGGGGGCGTGGCACGGGCGGGTGCTGGTCGACTTGGCGTTCCTGGAGGAGCCGCCGACGGGCTGGCTGCGGGTGGCGGCGTTCGCGGTGCTGTTCGGAGCGGTGCTGCTGGCGGGCGCGTTCGCGGCGCATTGGGCGCGGGGCGCGGCGAAGGCGCTGATGCTGGGCTGGGCGGACGGTGCCGGCGGGGCGGTGGTCGGGCTGGCGTTCGCGCTGCTGGCGATGCAGGCGCTGGCCGCGGCGGTCGTGCTGGCCCCGGTGCCGGAGGCACGGGAGCTGCTGGCGGATTCGCGGGCGGGCGGCCTGATGCTGGACGCCGCGCCGGCGGTGCAGGCGCTGCTGCCGGCGGAGTTCGACGCGGCGATCTCCGAGTTCGCCGCGACCGTGCGGGAGCGCGCCGGCGAGCTGGCCGACGGGGCGCTGAGGTGATGCCGGCCGGTTAACGTCCGGGCGCTTGATTTTCCGCGCCAGTTGGTAAACTCGGCCTGCATATGGGGTTCAACGGGGGCTGCGGGACGTTGCGATGAAGTTGCCGGCGCAGCCGGTTCTGGTGCTGAATCAGAACTACGAACCTCTGGACGTCTGCAACGTGCGGCGGGCGATCGTGCTGGTGGCGCGGGGCAAGGCGGAGGTGGTGGATCGCGCCTCGTCCTTCCTGCGCACGGTGACGGACGCGTTCGCGGTGCCCTCGGTGATCCGGATGGTCTACTACATCAAGCGGCCGCGGCCGGTGATGCGGCTGAGCCGGCGCGAGGTCTTCGCGCGCGATCGGCACGCCTGCCAGTACTGCGGGCAGCCGGTCAAGGAGAAGGACCTGACGCTCGATCACGTGATGCCGCGCGCGCGGGGCGGGGCGCACACGTGGGAGAACCTGGTCTCGGCCTGCAAGGAATGCAACCACCGCAAGGCGGGGCGGACGCCGCGCGAGGCGCGGATGCAGCTGCGGACGAAGCCGGCGCGGCCGGCAGTGACGCCGCTGCACCTGTTCGGGCGCTACGCGCGTTCGCGCCCGGCTTGGGTGCAGTTCATCCCCGGCGCGGAGGCGCTCGCCTAGGAATTCGCGCCGCGGGGCTCAGGGGCCGGGCTGGCAGGCGCGGCAGAAGCTGGTGATGCGGCGGTTCGGGGCCAGCTCGGAGATCGCCGCGCCGCATTCCGGGCAGGGTTCGCCGCCCTTGCGGTGCACGCGGAGGAAGTCCCGCGGCTTGCGGTCGATGCGCTCGCCGATCAGCTCGGCGGCGCGGGCGGAGGCCCAGTCGATCGTTTCGCCGAGCGCGGCGTGGAGGCGGGCGCGTTCGGCGGTTTCGAGCGACGAGACCTTGGTGAACGGGTGGATGCGGGCGGCGAAGAGGATTTCGTCCGCGTAGGCGTTGCCGATGCCGGCGATGAACTCGGCGTTGACGAGGACGTTCTTGACTTGGCCGCGGTAGCGCTTGAGGCGGGCGAGGAAGGCGGCTTCATCGAGCCCGGGGTCGAGCGCGTCGGGGCCTTGCCCGCCCAGCACCGGCACGTCCGCGTAGTCGCCGGTGGGGGCGAGGTAGGCCTTGGCGAGGAATCGCTCGTCGATGAAGCGGACGCAGACGGGTTCCGGATCATCGGGCGCCGGGCTGAAGGCGAGCTCGAACGCGGTGCGGGCGTGGCGCTTGGCGTCGGCGCACCACTGGAAGCGCCCGTTGAGCATCGGCGCGACCGCGATGTCGACGCCGTTGCCGAGTTCGAGGATCAGGAACTTGCCGAGGCGGCGGACCGCCCGCAGGCGCGCTCCCTCGACCGCGGCGCGGAACTCTTCGGCGGGCGCGCGGATGATGATCGGGCGGAGGATTTCGACGCCGGCGACCTCGCGGCCCGCGAGTCGGCGGGTCATCACCGCGGCGACGTGCTCGAGTTCGGGGATTTCGGGCATGTCCGTCCGTGCCGAATCAGGGCGCGTGGGCGGGGTAGGAGCCGATCACGCGGAGGCGGGCGACGCGGCGTTCCAGCTCTTCGAGCGCGCCGGCGAACGGTTCGTCGAGGCGGTGGCCGTCGCAGTCGACCAGGAAGAGGTAGACGCCGATCCGCTCCTTGGCGGGGCGCGACTCGATGCGGGTGAGGTTGATGCCCTTCTCGGCGAAGACCTGGAGGGCGGAGTAGAGCGCGCCGGGGCGGTCCTCGGTCGAGAAGGTGACGGTGGTCTTGTCGCGGCCGGTCGGCTCGGCGTCGCCGCGGGCGAGGACGATGAAGCGGGTGGCGTTGCGCTTGTCATCCTCGATGCCGGTTTCGGCGATGCGGCCGCCGTGCAGCTCGGCGGCGCGGCGGGGCGCGATGGCGGCCGCGCCCGGCCCGTGCTGGACGGCCTGCGCGACCGCCTCGGCAGTGGAGAGCGTGGCCTCGGTGCGGACGCCGGGGAAGCGGCGCTGGAGGTACTGATGGCACTGCCGGAGCGGCTGCGGGTGCGAGATGATCAGGTCGATCTCGCCGCTGGGCGCGGAGGCGGGCAGGATCAGGCAGTGCTCGATGGGGAGGATCAACTCGCCGGCGAGCGAGAGGTCGTGGTGCTGGAGGATGAGGTCGTGGGTTTCGCCGATGGAGCCGGCCAGGGAGTTTTCGAGCGGCAGGATGGCGCGGTCGGCGTCCGCGGCGAAGATCGATTCGCAGGTCGCGGTGATCGTGGGGAAGGGGACGCGATCGGCGGCGGGGTCGAACTCGATGGCGGCCTGTTCGGAGAAGGTGCCCGGCGGGCCGAGGTAGGCGAGCGCGGCGGTCATGAGCGGGCCTCCTCTTCATCGTCGCCGGCCGGTTGGAAGAGGGAGAGCAGCGCCTCCTGCTGGCGGGGCAGGGCGAAGGCGACCACCGAATCGCCGGCCTCGGCGCGGTCGTCGGGCGCGGGCTTCCGCGGCGGCAGGCCGTTGGGGATGATCAGGGCGATCTGGCTGTCGGGCGGGAGGTCGAGATCGGCGATGCGCGCGCCGTCGGCGGGGCTGTCGGGCGCGACTTCGATCTCGAGCAGGGCGTGGCTGGAGCAGCGCAGATCGAGCAGGTTGGCGGCGCCGGTCTCGACCTCGTGCTCGATGGCGGCGACGATCGAGCGGGTGGCGGAGATGGTGTGGCCGATGCCGACTTCGCGGAAGATGCGCTCGTTGCGGGGGTCGTTGATGCGGGCGATCACGCGGGGCGCGTCGAACTTGAGCTGCGCGACCTGGCAGACGGCGAGGTTGGCCTGATCGCGGCCGGTGGCGGCGACGACGACGTCGGCGCGGGCCATGCCGGCGGCGCGCTGGACGTGGACCTCGGTGCCGTCGCCGAGCAGGGCGACCTCGCCGAGTTCGGCGGCGACGGCGCGGGCGGCGTGGGGATCGCGCTCGACGACGCAGACCTCGCGGCCGGCCGCGATCAGGTCGCGGGCCGCGCCGAAGCCGATCTTGCCGCCGCCGACGATGATGATGTACACGGCGGACTCCCGTGGCGCGGAGGCTACTGGTTGAAGGCGGCGCGGCGGACGAGTTCGTCGAGCGCGGTGGTGGGGTTGACCACGCGGATGCCGAGGCCGCGGTACATCTCGGCCCGTTCGGGATCGAAGATGCGGGCGACGACGCGCTTGGCGCCGGAGATCGAGCGGGCGACCTGCGCCGCCATCGCGTTGCGGTTGTCGCCGTTGGCGAGCGCGAGGAACACGTCGGCCGCGGGCGCGCCGGCCTGTCGCTGGACGTCGATGTCCTCGCCCTGGCCGACGACGGTGCGCCCGCTGAAGGCGTCGGGCAGCCAGGCGAAGGCGGCGGGGTCCTCGTCGATCACGGAGACGTCGTGGCCCTCGGCGTCGAGTTCGGCCGCGAGCGTGGAGCCGAGCCGGCCGCAGCCCATGATCACGAAACGCATCTGCCCGCGCGGGGCCCCGCGCAGGACCGGTTCATCGGGCGAGGCGATCGGCGGCGCTTGCTCGGGCATGGTCAGGCGGCTCCGCCGGGCGCGGCGGCGCGGTTGCGGACGACGATGACCTCGCAGGGGGCGTGGGAGATGACGTAATCGGCGGTGGGGCCGAGGTCGATGGCGGCGGCGCTGTAGCGCGAGTGCGCGGTGCGGGCGTGGTCCGCGCCGTCGACCGAGGTGGCCGTGTCGACGCCGATCACCACGAGGTCGACCCGTCCCGACACGGCCTGCTCGACGATGCCCGGGCCGGCTTGGCGGGCTTGGAGCAGGTAGGAATCGCACTTGACCTTGGCCCTGCCGGCGGCGATCTCGGCCTCCGAGAGGCACTCTTCGGCGTGCGCGGAGAGGTCGGGGATCACCGCGTCGAGCGGGAGGGCGCGGTCGACTTCGACGACGAAGGCGGGATGCACGACGGATTGCTTGCGGCCGGCGGCAGCGGAGAGCTGGAGGGCGACGTCGAGGGCGCGCTTGGCGGCGGTCGAGGCGTCGTAGGGGACCAGCACGCGGATGCCGGGCATGATCAGTACGCGTACTTGGGCTGCTCGGGGACGACGTGGGAACCGTCTTCGTCGAGCTGCTCGAGCCAGGCGCGGACGCCGCGCTCGTCGATTTCGAGGAAGGCGAGGGTGCCGAGGCGGGTGTCGAGGTTGCGCGGGTACATCGGGCTGCCGGGGTTGACGAGCAGGACGCCGCGGACGGTCTCGACGGAGGCGACGTGGGTGTCGCCGTGGACGACGACGTGCTGGGGGCGGCCGAAGTAGCGGTCCATCATGGTTTCGACGGTGCGGTGTGGCGGCCATTCGGGCAGTGCCATATCGTGTGTCAGGCCCACGCGGTAACCTGCGATCTCCAGCGACCAAGCCTCGCGCAGGCGCGGGTCTTCGGGCTGGACCGGGCGGCCGCCGGAACCGTCGTCCCCGTTGCCGCGGGCGACGTAGATCGGCGCGATCCGTTCCAGCTTGTCGATCAGGGGGAGCTCGTGGATGTCGCCGCCGTGCAGGATCAGGTCGACTCCGCGGAGTCGGTCGTAGACTTGCGGCCACAGTTCGGCGCCGGCTTCTGGCACGTGGGTGTCGGAGATGAGTCCGAGGAGCATCAGTGGACAGCCTAACGGCACGAGGCTCGGCGCTGTGGCAATGGTTGCGGATCCACCGCCGCGGCGTGTTCCAGTGGATGGTGGCGCTGACGCTGGTGACGCTGGCGATGGTCGCCGCGTACATCTGGCGGGTGGACCCGGACGCGGGGCGGCGCGCGCTCGATCTGCTGCTGCCGCAGCGGGACCTGCGGGTCGCGTTCGTGCAGCACGGCGGCTTGGCCGACCCCTTCTGGGATCAGGTCGGCGAGGGGGCCGAGGCGGCGGCGCGGGAGTTCGGCGTGGACCTGCACTACACGGGCAGCGGGATCGTGGTCGATCAGGTGCAGATGGTGGACCAGGCGGTGGCCGCGGGCTACGACGTGCTGGTCGTCTCGCTCGCCGACCCGGACGCGATGGAGCGCTCGATCCGCGCCGCGGTGACGGCCGGCTTGACGGTGATGACGATCAATTCGGGCGAGGAGCGGGGTCGCGAGTTCGGGGCGGTCACGCATTTCGGGCAGCCGGACTGGCTGGCCGGGCTGGCCGCGGGCGAGCGGCTGGTGCAGCTGGGGATCACCCGCCTGCTGTGCGTGATCCACGAGCAGGGCAACGTCGGCTTGGACAGCCGCTGCCGCAACGCGGCGGTGCCGGTCGAGCGGGCCGGCGGGCGGGTCGAGACGTTCTGGGTCTCGGGCACCGGCGACCGCATTTTGACGGGCGGCGAGATCGAGGGGAAACTGCAGGCGGATCCGAGCATCAACGGGGTGCTGACCTTGAACGCGACGATCGGGGAACTGGCCGAGGGGTCGATCCGGGGCGCCGGCTCATCGGCGCAGCTGGCGACCTTCGACATCTCGGATTGGGCGCTGGAGGCGATCGAGGACGGGCGCGTGCTGTTCGCGATCGACCAGAATCCGTACATGCAGGGGTTCCTGCCGATCATGGCGGCGTACGCGATGGCGGAGGGCGACGCGGGCGACGGCGCGAGCGTGCAGGCGGCGATCCGGCGCTGGGCGGCCGCAGGCCGCTTCTTCACCGGCCCGGGCATCGTCGACCGCAGCAACGTGCTGCGATACACGGCGCTGGGCGAGAGCTCGGAGCGGACGGAATGATCGGGCGGCGGGCCTTGGCGGCGGTGGCGGGGCTGCTGATGCTCTGCGGGTGGGCGGCGGCCGGCTGCGCCGAGGCCGTGTCGGAGCGCTTGAACCTGGCCGAGGGCGTGCCGGTGACCGTGGGCTTCGTCGTGCACGGCTCGGACGACGACCCGTTCTGGCAGGAACTCCACCGCGGTGCGGACGATGCGTCGGTCGCGTTCGACGCTTCGGTGATCTGGTTCGCGAATCCCGACGTTGAAGAGCGCCGGCGGCAGATCCAGGAATTGACCGAGCAGCGGATCCAGGTGCTGGCCGTCTCGTTGGACGATTCGGAAGCGCTGCTCGACGCGGTGCGCGCGGCCGGGGCGGCGGGGATCACGGTCTACGTGGTGAACGAGGGCGCGGAGCACGTGGCCGCGCACGAGGCGGCGGCGTTCTTCGGGCAGCTCGACACGGCGGCGGGCTTGGCGGTGGGCGAGCGGCTGCTGGCCTCCGGCGCGCAGGATCCGCTCTGCGTGCTGCCGGATCGGGACGACTGGGTGGCGCCGCTGCGCTGCCACGAGATCGAGATCGACGTCGGGGCCGGTTCGGCGCTGCGACTGGACATGGACGCGGCGGAGACGCCGGCCGAGCAGATCATGGCCCGGTTGGAGCTGGACCCGGAGATCGACGCCGTGATCACGATGACGCCGTGGATCGTGGAGCACGTCGAAGAGGCGCTGGCGGAGGCGCGGGCGGGCGGGCGCGAGTTCATCCACGGCGTGTTCGACGTGGACGAGCGGGTGCTGGACGGGATCGAGGCGGGTACGATCCAGTTCGCCGTGGCGCAGCAAGGCTGGCTGCAGGGCTATCTTCCAGTCGCGTACGCGCGGCTCGATGAATTCTGGAGCCGGTCGTCGGGCGACGACTTGGCGGCGGCGCTGCTGCAGTGGACAGCGGGCGGAGCGATCTACATGGGCCCGGCCTTCATCGACTCGGAGAACGTGGGACGCGCGCGTGCGGCGGGGTTGTCGCAATGAGGCGGGACACGCACGAGGGTTGGCGGATGGTGCTGCGCCCCGAGCTGGGCTCAGTGGTGGCGGCGGCGCTGCTGTTCACGTTCTTCGGGATCGCCTCCAGCGGCCAGCTGCTCGAGATCGAGCACATCTCCTCCATCTTCGATTCCTCCTGGCCCTTCGGGATCGTCGCGATCGCGGTCGGGCTGCTGCTGATCGGCGGCGAGATCGACCTCTCGACCGGGGTGATGGCCGGCACCGGCGGCGCCGCGATGGGCATCTTCGCGACGGAAGTCGGGATGAACATCTGGGCCGCGCTGTTCCTGTCGCTGCTGATCTGCCTGTCGCTGGGCGCCTTCAACGGGGTCGTGACGGTGAAGACGGGGCTGAACTCGTTCGTGGTCACGCTGGGCATGTTCTTCGGGCTGCGCGGAGCCAACGTGGCGCTGTCGAAGGCGATCACCGGCGACGCGCTGATCGAGGGCCTGGACGAGGTGCCGGGCTTCGACTCGCTGGAGATGGTGCTGGCGAACGTGCTGGGGACGCCGCCGGCCGACTTCCGGATCACGCTCTTCTGGTGGGCCGGCTTCATGATTCTGGCGACCTGGGTGCTGATGCGGACCCGCTGGGGCAACTGGATCTTCGCCGCGGGCGGCGACCCGGAGGCGGCGCGCACGGTCGGCGTGCCGGTGGACGGGACGAAGATCGCGCTGTTCATGCTGACGGCGGGCGCGGCCTGGTTCGTCGGCGTGGCCAACGCGGTGCGCTTTACCAGCGTGCAGGCCGGCCAGGGCGTCGGCAACGAGCTCTTCTACTTCATCGCCGCGGTGGTCGGCGGCTGCCGGATCGCCGGCGGCGCCGGATCGGCGGTCGGGCCGGCGATCGGGGCGCTGATCTGGGGGATCGCGTTCACGGGGATTCCGCTGGCCGGCTGGAATTCGGACTGGCGCTGGGCGTTCCTGGGCGTGCTGCTGTTGGTCGCGGCGTCGATCAACCACGCGGTCAGCCGCTTCGCCGAGCGGGAAACGGGGCAGTAGCGATGGTCGACGAGGCGCGGACGGCCGGCGGAATGGGGCCGGTGCTCGAGATGCGGAACGTGTCGCAGCGGTTCGGCCCGGTCGAGGCGCTGCACGAGGTCAGCGCGCAGGTCCGGGCCGGCGAGGTGGCCTGCGTGGTCGGCAGCAACGGCGCCGGCAAGTCGGTCTTCACCCAGCTGCTCTGCGGCGTCCTCCAGCCCTCGGAAGGGGAAGTGCTGCTGGACGGCGAAGTGGCGCACCTGCACTCGGCCCGCGACGCGCGCAAGCGCGGGATCATCATGGTCTACCAGGACCTCGCGCTGGTGCCGCTGATGTCAGCTTGGCGCAATTTCTTCCTCGGCGACGAGCCGACGGTGGGGCGCGGCCCGCTGCGGCGGATCGACGTGGATATGGCGCGTGAGCAGGCAGTGGAGGCGCTGGCCCATTTCGGCGTCGACATCATCGACCCGGACCGGCCGGTGCAGACGCTTTCGGGCGGCCAGCGGCAGGTGCTGGCGATCGCGCGGGCGGTGAACCAGGGAGCGCGGGTGCTGATCTTGGACGAGCCGACCTCGGCGCTGGGCGTGCGGCAGTCGAGCATCGTGCTGCGGGTGGTGCAGCAGGCGGCGTCCGAGGGCGCGGCGGTGCTGTTCGTGACGCCCAAATCAGGGCACGCCTACTTGGTCGGGCACCGCTTCCTGGTCTTCCAGCGCGGGCGGCTGGTGGGCGACTACCAACGCTCGGAGATCACGCGCGAGCAGCTGACGGCGGCGATGTCCGGCTTTGACGAGGCGTCGCGGCTGGAGCGGGAGCTGGCGGCCGCGGAGGCGGCCGAGGCGGAATGAGCGGGGAACGGAATCGGGTACGCTGAAATCCGCGCCGTCGAGCGCGGGGATGGAGTCGGAATGGCAGTCGAGGTCGCAACGCACACGGTCAAGGCGGGCTTGGCGCAGATGCTCAAGGGCGGCGTGATCATGGACGTGGTCACGCCGGAGCACGCGGAGATCGCGCAGGAGGCCGGGGCGTGTTCGGTGATGGCGCTGGAGCGGGTGCCGTCCGACATCCGCTCGGCCGGCGGCGTGGCGCGGATGAGCGACCCCGCGTTGATCAAGGGGATCATCGAGTCGGTCTCGATCCCGGTGATGGCCAAGGTGCGGATCGGGCATTTCGTCGAGGCGTCGATCCTCGAGGCGCTCGGCGTCGACTACATCGACGAGTCGGAGGTGCTGACGCCGGCGGACGAGGCGTACCACATCGACAAGCGCGATTTCCGGGTGCCGTTCGTGTGCGGCTGCCGCGACTTGGGCGAGGCGCTGCGGCGGATCGCCGAGGGCGCGGCGATGATCCGCACCAAGGGCGAGGCCGGCACCGGCAACATCGTCGAGGCGGTGCGGCACATGCGGGCCGTGCAGGGCGCGATCCGCCAGCTGCAGGCGATGGGCGAGGAGGAGCTGGTCTCCTACTCGCGGGACATCGGCGCGCCGGTCGGCCTGGTGCGCGAGACGCGGGACACGGGGCGGCTGCCGGTGGTGAACTTCGCGGCGGGCGGCGTCGCGACGCCGGCGGACGCGGCGCTGATGATGCGGCTGGGCGCGGACGGCGTGTTCGTGGGCAGCGGCATCTTCAAGAGCGAGGATCCGGCGCGGATGGCGGAGGCGATCGTGAAGGCCGTGACCCACTGCGACGACGACGACGCGCTCGCGGAACTGTCGACCAACCTGCCGGGCGCGATGCGCGGGATCGAGCTGTCGGAGCTGTCCGCCGAGCAGCACTTGGCGAAGCGGGGCTGGTAGGCGCGGTCGCAGTGGCCGCCCGGGCCGGCGTGCTGGCGCTGCAAGGGGACTTCGCGGAGCATTGCGCGATGCTGCGCCGCTGCGGCGCGGAGCCCGTCCAAGTGCGCGCGGCGGCCGAGCTGGATCAGGTCGACGGGCTGATCGTGCCGGGCGGCGAGAGCACGACGATCGCGCGGCTGCTGATCGCGTTCGGCATGCGCGAGCGCCTGATCGAGCTGGGCCGCGGCGGCCTGCCGATCTGGGGCACCTGCGCCGGCGCGATCCTGCTCGCGACGGAGATCGAGACGCTCGACCGCCCGGCGCTGCACCTGCTGCCGATGACGATCGAGCGCAACGCCTGGGGGCGGCAGGTGGATTCGTTCGAAGCCGACCTTGACGCGGGCGCGCTGCCGGGCGGCGGCGGGCTGCGGGCTATCTTCATCCGCGCTCCGCGCATCCGCTGCGTCGGCGACGGCGTCGACGTGCTGATGGCGCTGCCCGACGGCGAACCCGTGGCGGTGGCGAGCGGAACGCTGACGGCGACGACGTTCCATCCCGAACTGACCGACGATCCGCGGCTGCACCAGCGGTTCGCGGCGCAATGCCTGGCGCGCGCCGAAGCGCGCGGAGACGGCGAGGGCGCGATTGACGACTGAGACGGCCGGCCCGTTCGGCGGGTTGACGGTGCGCGAGGACATCCCCGCGCCGGACCCGGCGGTGGAGACCGTGCAGACGATGCGGGAAGAATCGGGCGAGATCGAGGCCCTGCTGGCCACGTTGCCCCCGGCGGTGCGCGCGGAGCTGGACGCGCATGATGATTTCGACGCGCTGCTCGAGGTCGTGCTGGACCTGGGCCGGCGGCCGTGCGCGCGCTACCACGACCGCGAGGTCGAGTTGGGCATCGTCGAAGTGAACACGGCGGATCTGCGGGCGATCACGTCGATGATCGGGCCGTTCGGCGCGGACAACCGGGCGGGGATCCCGCGGACGCTGCACCGCATCGCCTGCATGCGGAACCGGCAGGGCGAGGTGGTCGGCCTGACGATGCGGGTCGGGCGCGCGGTCGCGGGCTCGGTCGCCGTGATCCAGGACTTGGTCGATGCGGGCGAGAGCATCCTGCTGCTGGGCCGGCCGGGCGTGGGCAAGACGACGCTGCTGCGCGAGGTCGCGCGGGTGTCGGCCGCGGCCGGCAAGCGGGTCGTGATCGTGGACACCTCGAACGAGATCGCGGGGGACGGCGACATCCCGCACGCGGGGATCGGGCGGGCGCGGAGGATGCAGGTGGCGCATCCCGAACAGCAGCACGCGGTGATGGTCGAGGCGGTCGAGAACCACATGCCCGAAGTGATCGTGATCGACGAGATCGGCACCGAGCTGGAAGCGCAGGCGGCGCGGACGATCGCCGAGCGCGGCGTGCAGCTGGTCGCGACGGCGCACGGCAACGCGCTCGCCAACCTGATGCTCAACCCCACCCTCTCCGACCTGATCGGGGGCATCCAGACCGTGACGCTGTCGGACGAAGAGGCGCGGCGGCGGGGGACGCGGAAATCGGTGCGGGAACGGAAGGCGCCGCCGACCTTCACGGCGCTCGTCGAAATCCACTCGTTCACCCGCGTCGCGGTGCACGAGGACGTCGGCTCGACCGTCGACGCGCTGCTGCGCGGCCGCTCGGTCGAAGCCGAGCTGCGCGAGCTGGACGACGGCGGCGAAGTCCACGTGCGTCCGGGATCGACGACGGCCGCGCCGGCCGAATGGCGCGGCGGGGGCGTTGCCGAGACGATCTTCGGCGCGCCGGCCGGGGGCGATCCGGAGCGGGCGGCCGAACGCCGCCGCCGGCGGGCCGCGCCCGCGTCCGACGCGCCGCACCGCCGCGTGTTCCCGCTGGGGCTGTCCGAGAGCCGCCTGCGCGAGGCGATGCGGGAGAGCGGCGCGAACGTCTCGATCGCCGAACGGATCGAGGAGGCGGACGTGCTGATGACGCTGCGATCCTCCTTCCGGCGGCGGCCGCCCGAGCTGCGCTGGGCGGAGCAGCAGCGGCTGCCGATCGTGGTGCTGAAGCACAACACGGTCGCACAGATGCAGCAGAGCCTGCGGGCGCTCTCGCGCGGCGCGACTTCCGGCGACGTGCTGACGTCGGCGCTGAGCGAGGCGGAAGAGGCGATCGCCGAGATCCACGCCGGCGCGGTGCAGGCGATCGAGCTCGCGCCGCAGCGGGCGCACATCCGCCGTTTGCAGCACGAGCTGGCCTCGCGCCAAGCACTCGAATCGAGCAGCCGCGGGCGCGAGCCCAACCGCCGCGTCCGCATCCACGCCTGAAAAAGGAGGCCCTCATGCCTGGAATCTTCATCGCGATCGAAGGCGGAGACCGGACGGGGAAGTCGACGCTGGCCGGCTCGCTCGCCTCGCGCTGGGAGGCCGCGGGCTTGAGCGTGCTGCGCACGCGGGAGCCCGGCGGCACCCAGCCCGGCCGCAAGCTGCGGCGGCTGGTCAAGAACCCGCGCTACGAGTTCAACGACTGGGCCGAGCTGTTCACCTTCCTCGCCGACCGCGCCCTGCACGTCGACCAGCTGATCCGCCCCGCGCTGGAATCGCATGACGTCGTGCTCTGCGACCGCTATGCCGACTCGACGCTGGCCTACCAAGGCCACGGCCGCGGCTTGGACTTGGACGTGCTGCGCCGCCTCAACGAGCAAGCGACCGGCGGCTTGGTCCCCGACATCACCGCGGTGCTGCACCTCTCCGCCGGCATCCGCGTCGGCGCCGAAGGCCACGTCCCCGGCGACCGCATCGAGCAGGCCGACCTCTCCTTCCACCAGCGCGTAGCCGACGGCTTCCTCGAGATCGCCCGCACCGGCGGCGACTCCTACGTCGTCTTCGACGCCTCGATGGAGAAGGAAGCCGTCCTGGAAGCCGCCATCACCGATTTGGAACCCCGCCTCCGCGCGTTCGGGCTCAACCTCTGACGGGTCCAAACAGTTCCGAGAGCCATGCCTGAAAGCGCCGGGCGAGACCACCCGTCAGATCCAGATCCTTGGCCACGATGGCCTGCCCCGATCGTCGCGGTCGCTCTTGGACCGAGAGCCATACGTGAATCTGCGCCCGGAGCAGTTTGCCCTCGGGGAACTTGCGATCGCTTGATGGGATGGACTCGACGAACCGCTTCGAGGAATCCCAGAGCCTGTCGGCATTGGGAATCATGGCCGCGAGGAAGTCTTCGAGTTCTCCGGGGCTGCCATTGTCGGGCATCATCCACACTCCAACGTCGGCCCCGTCGCTGCGGCGGATGATGGTGCCGGCAGGGTCAGGCGACGGCAGATCGGGAGCGTTGGCCTGCCGCAGCCGGTGGCGGATGGCCGCCCACGATCTTGCGGCTGGTCGTTGCCATCGAGTACGAAGCCGACGATTTCCCGCCCCGGCGGGTCGATTTCCAAGTCGATGCGGTTCAGCAACTGGGTGACGCCCCCGGCGGCCTCGTGGTGGAATGAGGAAGGGCAGGCAGGCGTTCCCGGATCGCCCGGATGACATGCTCGTCTTCCGCTCCCTCGACGAGGAGTAGGCGCGGCGGCGCGTCATCCACCTCGGCCACGGATCAGCGAACCTCAACGTGCTGCTCGGCAGCGCGACCGAGCCGGTTTTCGTCATAGCCGACGAGGCGAAGGCCGGACTTGCCGCGTTCGAGGCGGTAGAGGATCGCCGATTCTCCAAGTTCCTCGGCACTGGCTCGCTGGAAGCCGCGAACGCAGTCCCAGCTGTGGGTGGTGGCGATGACTTGGACATTGCTTTCGCGCGCGGCGCGGATGATCATCCGCCAGAAGTCGGCTTGGCGGCGGCGGTGCAATCCGTTCTCCGCCTCATCAATCAAGAGCAGTCCGTCGCCGGCGTTCGCAATGGCCAAGCCGACGCCGAGCAGCCTGATCGCGCCGTCGCCGAGGCTGGCGAGCGGGACCGGTGTTTCCTCGTCGGAAAGCTTGACGAGCGTGCGCCTGGAGGAACGCCGCAATCGACCGCCTTCATCGTCCGCTACTGCCGCGATGCGCTCGACGGTATCGCCGAAGATCAAGCGGAGCGCATCAACCGCGAGATGCTCGCGCGATGTCAGCGCTACGCGGTCGAGATAGCGGGCGATTCGATCGCTGTCGATGATGTCGGGCCCAACGGACTCATAGGGAAGGCGCGGGAACGGCCAGTCTTCGGCGTAGGAACGGGCAAGTCGCCCGTCCAATGCCCGATCCGCGCCGCGCAACAGTCCGTGGCTGGAGAATTCCTCAGACAGCTCGGCTTGATAGGGATGCTCGATCGATGCGCCATTGAACGAGACACGGAGGACGCGGATTCGACCAGCAGCGCGCCTGTTTGCCAAACGCCCTTGCTCACTCGATGCGTAAGCCGAATCAATCTGCAAGAGGTGCAGTTCTTCGCGTTTGGCGACCTTGATGCGCACAGGGCATCCCGCGTCGCGGCCGTGAAAGAGCGCAGGCCAATTCGGTACGCGGACCGGCGCGCCTTCGACGGACTCGTCGATCAGCACTTCCTCGCGGTCTCGAAGAAGGGAGCGGAGCGTGAGAAAGTTGCCGCGATCGGCGAAGACGCGGACGGCGTCGAGGATCGTGGTTTTGCCGACGCTGTTCTCGCCGACGATCAGCGTGACTCTGCCCAGATTCGGGATCTCGAGCCGGTCGATGGCGCGGAAATTCTCGATGGAGAGGTTGGGGAGGTGAAGAGGTTCGGGCATGCGGTCGCCTCTGCGGGATTCTACTCGGCGACCTCGGTCTCGAACGGCGATGGTGCGGCCGCTTATGGAGGGCGGCTCGTAGACTCGCGGGTGCGGGAGGGAGGAGATCGTGGCTGAGATGGTGCGGGTGCGGGTGCCGGCTTCTACGGCGAATCTGGGGGCGGCGTTCGATGCGGCGGGGATTGCGCTGGGGCTGCATGCGCGGGTTGAGGTGCGGATTTCGGGGGAGGCGGAGGATTCGGGGAACGGGGAAGGGCTGCACCGGAAGGTGCGGCGGGCGTTCGAGGTTGGGTTCGAGGCGGTTGCGATGCGGGCGCCGGAGATATCGGTGCATGCGGAGTCGGAGATACCGCTGGGGAGGGGGCTGGGAGCGTCGGCGTCGGCGCGGGCGGCGGGGCTGGTGATCGCGAACGAGATGCTGGGCGGGATGCTGTCGGATGCGCAGCTGCTGGAGCTCGGGACGGAGCTGGAGGGGCATCCGGACAACATCGCGCCGGCGCTGTTCGGAGGTTGCCAGATCGTGGCGGTCGACGAGTCGCGGGCATCGGTCGCGGCGGGCGGCGAGGGACGGGTCGTTCGGGTGCCGCTGCCGGTCGCGGAGGGACTGTCATTCGTCGCGTTCACGCCGGATTTCCGGATGTCCACGAAGCGGGGCCGGGCGCTGCTGCCGGAGTCGCTGACGCGGGCGGACGCGGTGCACAACATCACGCGCTCGGCGCTGGCGACGGCGGCGCTGGCGACGGGATCCTGGGGCGTGCTGCGGACGGCGGTGGACGATCGCCTGCACCAGCGGCCGCGGTCGGCGCTGTTCCCGCAGATGTACGAGCTGTTCGAGGCGGCGGAGTCCGCGGGCGCGCTGGCCGCGTACCTGTCGGGCGGCGGTTCGACGGTGATGGCGCTGGCGGAGCCGGAGCAGGCGGAGGCAGTGCGGGATGCTTTCGCGGCGGCAGCGTCCCGGCTGGGGGTTTCGGGGCAGGGCAGGATCGCGGAGATCGACCACGACGGGGCAGTGATCGAGGAGGTTTCGTGATCCCCCGAGGATGCAGCTGCTTGGATCCGGACGGGGCGTTCCATGCAGCGGGAGCGGGAGCGCCGCTTGCATCGGCGGAGTCGCGTCCGCTGCGGCCGTTCAAGGGTGCTGAGCGGCTCGGGGCCGGTGAAGTCGTTCGGTTCCGCCATCGGGGCGCGGGAATGGGAAGCGGGGTGATGCGGTGACGGTGGTGCAGAAGTACGGGGGGAGTTCGGTGGCGTCGGTGGAGCGGCTGCGGCACGTGGCGGCGCGTACGGCAGCGCGGGCCGCGGAGGGCGAGTCGATGGCGGTGGTGGTGTCGGCAATGGGGAAGACGACGGACGAGCTGCTGGGGCTGGCGTCGGAGCTGAGTTCGCAGCCGCCGCGGCGCGAGATCGACATGCTGCTGGCGACGGGCGAGATGGTGTCGGCGGCGCTGCTGGCGATGGCGCTGCGGGAGCTGGGGCATCCGGCCGCGGCGCTGACGGGGGCGCAGGCGGGCGTGTTCACGGACGACACGTTCGGGCGCGCGCGGATCACGCGGATCGATACGGAGCGGATGGAGGCCTTGTTCGCGGCGGGGGAGATCGTGGTGGTGGCGGGCTTCCAGGGCGCATCGCCGACGGCGGATTTCACGACGCTGGGCCGGGGTGGGTCGGACACGTCGGCGGTGGCGCTGGGCGCGGCGCTGGGCGCGCGGCGGGTGGAGATCTATACAGACGTGGAGGGGATCTTCACCGCGGATCCGCGGGTTGCGCCGAAGGCGCGGCGGCTGGAGGACATCGCGTTCGAGGAGATGCTGGAAGCGGCGCAGCAGGGCGCCGGGGTAATGCACCCGCGCGCGGTCGAGCTGGGGCTGCTGCACGAGCTGCCGATCTTGGTGGCGTCGTCGTTCACCGCGCCGGGCGAACCGGCCGGCGGGACGATGATTCGGAAGGAGGTCGAGATGGAGCCCGAGAACAGGGTGCGGACGGTGACGATCGATCGGGATGTCACATCGGTGACGCTGCGCGGGGTGCCGGATCGGCCGGGGCTGGCGGCGCAGCTGTTCGGGCCGCTGGCGGACGCGGGCGTTTCGGTCGACACGATCGTGCAGAACGCGAGCGAGGAGAAGCTGACGGACCTGACCTTCACCGTGGGGCGGACGGATCGCCAGCTCGCGCAGGCGGTGTCGGAACCGCTCGCCAACGAGATGGGGGCGGCGGGGGTGCTGATGGATGAGGACTTGGTGAAGGTGAGCGTGGTCGGCACGGGGATGCAGTCCGGGCCCGGCTACGCCGCGATGATGTTCCGGGCGCTGTCGGAAGCGGGAGTGAACATCGAGCTGATCACGACATCGGAGATCCGGATCACGGTGCTGGTGCGCTCGGAGCACGGGGAACGGGCCGTGCAGGTGCTGCACGACGCGTTCGATCTCGACCAGTGACGTCGCGGCGGGCGCTCGCGCAGCCCAGTTTGATCAAGTTTACGCGAGTTTAGCGACGCCCCGGGACGCTCCGACAGGGGCGTTTTCCACACTTCGCACGGGCGGATTCAGCCATTCCACAGCGCTTGGCGATGTCGCGGGCCGCCGCTGGAGAGCGGAACGACCATCAGGTAGCCTCTGATCCCCGTGGCAAGCTGGAGGCGGACGGGCTGAGATGTTTACTCACCTGCACACGCATACGGAGTATTCGGAGCTGGATGGCCTATCGAAGATCCCGGCGCTGGTTGCGAGGGCGAAGTCGCTGGGACAAGAGGCGCTGGCGATCACGGATCACGGAAACCTCTACGGGGCGATTGACTTCTACCGGGAATGCACCTCCGCGGGGCTGCGGCCGGTGCTGGGGATGGAGGCGTACGTCGCGCCTGGAGATCGCCGGGAGCGGAAGGGCGGCGGGGCGAACGAGGAAGCGTCGGCGAGCCATCTGGTGCTGCTGGCGAAGGACAACGCCGGTTGGCGGAACTTGATCCAGCTGTCGACACGGGCCCACTTGGAGGGTTTCTACCGCAAGCCGCGGGTGGATCGCGAGCTCTTGGGGCAGTACTCAGACGGGCTGATCTGCCTGTCGGGCTGCCCGTCGAGCGAGTTGGCCCGGGCGCTCAAGCAGGGCGACGTCGAAGAGGGGCACCGGATCGCCGCGTGGTACCGCGAGGTCTTCGAGGGGCGCTACTACCTCGAGGTGCAGCGGCACGAGGCGCTGCAGCAGTTCGAGCCGATTTTGGAGCGGACGGTGCAGCTGGCGCGGGATACGGGGCTGCCGCTGGCGGCGACGCAGGACGCCCACTACTGCGAGCCGGGCGACCACGACGCGCACGAGCTGCTGCTGTGCATCGGCACGAACGCGACCCTGAACGACGAAAAGCGGTTCAAATTCGACGGCGAGGATTTTTACCTGACCGACGAAGCGCACATGCGGCGGACGTTCCACGATCTGCCGGAGGCCTTGGACGAGACGAACGCGATCGCTGAGCGCTGCGACGTGACGCTCGAGTTCGGACGGATGCGGCTGCCGAAACCGGACCTGCCCGATGGCAAATCGCCGATCGAGCACCTCTCGGAGATCGCGTGGAAGGGGCTGGAACAGCGGCTGGCGGTGCAGCCGTCGGCGGAGTACGTCGAGCGGCTCAAGTACGAGCTGTCGGTGGTGGAGGAGACCGGGTTCGCCGAGTATTTCCTGATCGTGGGGGATTTCGCCGATTTCGCGAACCGGGAGGGGATCGCCAAGGCTGTGCGCGGGAGCGCCGCGGGCAGCCTGATCCTCTACTGCATCGGCATCACCGACATCGATCCGATGGAGCACGGGCTGGTGTTCGAACGCTTCCTGAACCCGGAGCGGAAGGAGATGCCGGACATCGACATGGACTTCGCCGACAACCGGCGGGACGAGGTGATCCGCTACGTGGCGGAGAAGTACGGGCGCGATCGGGTCGCGCAGATCATCACCTTCGGGACGCTGGGCGCGAAGGCGGCGATCCGGGACACGGGTCGCGCGCTCGGCATGCCGCTGGGCGAAACGGACCGGCTGGCGCGGCTCGTGCCGGGGCAGCTGAACATCACGGTGAAGGAAGCGATCGAGCAATCAGAGGAGCTGCGGCAGGCGAAGCAGGTTGACCCGGCGGCGGCGGAACTGCTGCGGCAGGCGGAGCGGCTGAACGGCGTCGTGCGACATCCGAGCACCCATGCGGCGGCGGTGGTGATCTCGGAACGCCCGCTGGCGGAAGACGTGCCGCTGAGGCGGCCGACGGGCTCGCACGACGAAGACGCGATTCCGATGACGCAGTGGGCGATGGACCAGGTGGCCTCGGTGGGGCTGCTGAAGATGGACTTCCTCGGCCTGTCGAACCTGACGATCCTGCAGGCGGCCGTCGAGCTGATCGAGACGCAGACCGGCGAACAGATCGATCTGGAAACGCTGCCGGATGGCGATGCGGCGGCGTTCGACATGCTGGCCAAGGGCGAGACCTTTGGCGTCTTCCAGCTGGAATCGGGCGGGATGCGGCGATCGGTGACGAATCTGAAGCCGGAGTCGACGGCGGACTTGGCGGCGCTGCTGGCGTTGTACCGGCCGGGACCGATGGACCACATCGACCGATTCATCGACGGCAAGCACGGTCGCGAACCGGTGCGGTATCCGCATCCCGACCTGGGCGAAGTGCTGGACGAGACGTACGGCGTGATCGTGTACCAGGACCAGGTGCTGCAGATCGCGCGGAAATTCGCGGGCTACTCGCTGGGGCAGGCGGACGTGATGCGGAAGGCGATGGGCAAGAAGATTCCGGAGGTGATGCGGGCGGAACGGGGGCGGTTCACGGAAGGCGCGCTGGCGAACGGCTACGGCGAGCGGGATGCGGAGACGATCTTCGAGCTGATCGAGCCGTTCGCGGGATACGCGTTCAACAAGGCGCACGCGGTCTGCTACGCGCGGATCGCGTACCAGACCGCGTACCTGAAGGCGAACTACCCGGAGCCGTACATGGCGGCGGTGCTGCGGGCGGCGGCGGGCAGCACGGATCGGGTGCGGGAAGCGGCGGCGGAGTGCGGGCGGCTGAAGATCCCGCTGCTCGGGCCGGACTTGAACAAGTCGGGGGAATCGTTTTCGCTCGAAGCGCCGGCCGGCGGGCGGACGGCGATCCGGTTCGGGCTGGCGACGGTGAAGAACGTGGGCCGCGGGCCGGCGGCGAGCCTGATCGCGGATCGCGACGAGGCGGGGCCGTACGAGAAGCTGGGCGATCTGTGCGAGCGGGTGGACGCGTCGGCGATCAACCGGCGGGCGCTGGAGTCGCTGGCGATGGCGGGGGCCCTGGACGGCTTGGCCGAGCGCGGCGCGGCGGTGGCGGCGGCGGACCGCATCCTGAAGCAGGCGCGGCGGGCGCAGGAGCTGAAGGCGAGCGGGCAGAAGACGATGTTCAACATGTTCGGCGAGGAGGCGTCGCAGCCCGCGCCCGAACCGGAGCCCGACGAGGAAGCGGAAGCGGCGTCGACTGCGGAGCGCTTGCAGTGGGAGCGGGACCTGCTGGGCGCGTACGTGTCGCAGCACCCGCTGCAAGCGGCGGCCGCGGCGCTGGAACCGCGGGTCACGGCGCAGTTGTCGGAGCTGTCCGAACTGGCCGGCTCGAAGGCGACTGTGGGCGGGCTGGTGAACTCGCTCCGTGAGCGCCAGACGCGGCGCGGCGACACGTTCGCGGTGGTGGAGCTGGAAGACCTGTCAGGGACGGCCGAGTTGACGGTCTGGCCTGAGCAGTACCAGCGGACGCGGGCGGCCTGGACGCCGAACCAGATCGTGGTGGCGGAGCTGACGGTGAAGCAGCGCGGCGAAGGGCTGCTGAGCTGCGTGGTCGAATCGGTCGACGCGGTGGGCGATTCAGCCTTGAAGAACGCCCCGGCGGCGCCGGCCATGCCCATCGCCGGGCGGGACGCGCCGGTGCAGCCGGCACGTCCGCCGTCGCAGCCGAACGGGACGGGCCCGTCGCCGGCGGCCTCGTCGGCGGCAGCGCCAGCCACGGTTCCGCCGTTGCCAGCGCCCGAACCACCAGCGCCCACTCCCGTGCCCAATCCCGCGCCGGTTGCCGCGGACGTGCTGTGGGTGACGATCGACGAGACGGGGGATCAGGCCGAGGACGGGAAGCTGCTGGGGACGATCGAGCAGCTGCTGAAGGGGTTCCGGGCGATGGGGGGCAGCACGCGGGTCTACCTGCGGGTGCGTTCCGGCGGCTCGGAGACGCTGCTGGAGCTGCCGCCGGAGTGGACGGTGCGCGCGGACGAGGCGGCGGTGGGGATGCTGGGCAGCAGCTTGGGCGATCGCGGCTCGGCCGAGGTGCGGCCGGGTCCGTCGAACGGCGCCGCCGCGGCTGCCGCGGGATCGATCGCGGCGGCGGGCGGTGGGTAGGCTGGAAAGACGGGAAGACGTGGACGGAACGATCGGCTGAATTAGACGCTTGGGCAGCGCTGCCGCACACTGGGACGGCGGCGCGAACGGCGAGGAGGATTCCGATGAAGGTTGTGTTTTTCGAGGAGGTCGAGGGGACGGCGCAGGTCGGCGAGGTCCGGGAGGTGAAGAACGGGTTCGCGCGCAACTACCTGCTGCCGCGCGGGATCGCGGGGCCGCCGACCAAGAACAACCTGATGCGGGCGGAGCGGCTGGCCAAGGCCGACGCGATCCGGCAGGAGAAGCTGGACGCGGTCGCGGGCCCGATCGGGGCGGCGATCGATGGGCAGGAGCTGGTGTTCGAGGCGCGGGTGGGGCAGCAGGGCCGGCTGTTCGGATCGGTGACGGCGCGCGACATCGCGGAGCGGCTGACCGAGATCGCGGAGAAGGCGGTCGCGGGGGCGCGGGTCGAGCACCGCCAGGTGCAGCTGCCGCAGTCGCTGCGGGAGCTGGGCACGGCGACGGTGCCGGTGCGGCTGACGCGGAACGTGCATGCGCAGGTGTCGGTCGAGGTGAAGGCCGACGAGGAAAGCCTCGAAATCGGGATCTCGGAGTACGTGTCCGAGCTGGAAGAAGCGGAGGTGGTCGAAACAATGGAGGAGGGCGAAACGGCAGCGGAGGGCGCTGCCGAGCCCGAAGCTGCGGAGGCGGCGGGGGCGGCGGCCGAGTAGCGCGCCGAGCGGGCGGGGCGGAGGGACGGGCGCGATGCGGCAGACGGGCGTTCCCGAAGCAATTGCCGGTCGACATAATGGGCGGGGGGCGCGGCGATGGTGATCGCGGAGCATCCGGCGGCGGAGACGCGGCGGAACGGCGGGTCCGCGGGGCTGCGGCACGTGCCGCAGGACATCTCGGCCGAGCGGGCCGTGGTCGGCTCGATCCTGCTGCGGGAAGGCGCGCTGGAGCGGGTGTCGCCGATCCTGATGCCCGCCGACTTCCACGATCCGCGGCACGCGGCGCTCTACGGAGCGGCGCTGGACGTCTGGGAGCGCGGCGAGACGGTCGATTTGGTGACGGTGGGCGCGGAGCTGGAGCGGCGCGGGCGGCTGGAGGACGCGGGCGGGCACGGGTACGTCGCCGCCCTGCTGGCGGAGCTGCCGACCACGGTGGGGGTCGAGCACTACGCGAAGGTGGTGCAGCGGGCGGCGACGTACCGGGACATGATCTCCGCGGCGGGCGAGATCGCGGACTTGGCCTACACCGCTGACCCGAACGTCGAAGGCACCCTGACCGAAGCGGTCGAGCTGCTCTACTCGGTGCGCGGGGCCGACCAGCGCCGCGAGTTCCGGCCGCTGCAGGACTTGCTCGCCGATGTTCTGCAGCCGGAGGAAGAGACGCCGGCGGGGTTGGAGCCGGTGCGGAGCGGGTTCGCGGACCTGGACAAGCTCTTGAACGAGGGGCTGCACGCGTCGGATCTGGTGGTGCTGGCGGCGCGGCCGGCGGTGGGGAAGTCGGCGCTGGCGCTGGGCGTGGCGCGGAACGCGGCGCTGGGGCAGGGCTCGGCGGTGGCGATGTTCTCGCTGGAGATGTCGGCCGAACAGGTGGCGGCCCGGCTGGTGTCGTCGGAGTCTGGGATCGAGCACGGACGGCTGCGGGCCGGCCGGCACACGGACGAACAGGAGCAGGAGATTTCTCGCGCGATCGCGATGCTGAGCCGAGCCGAGATCTACATCGACGACACCGCGGGGCAGACATTGGCCGAGATCCGCTCGAAGTCGCGGAATCTGCACAAGCTGCTGGAGGAGCGGACCGCGCGGGCGGGCGGCGCGGGCGGGCTGGGGCTGATCATCGTGGACCACATCCAGCTGGTGCACGCTTGGAGCCGGGCGCCGATCGAGACGAATCGGGTGGCGGAGATGAGCATGGTTTCGCGGACGCTGAAGGAGATCGCGCGCGAACTGCGGGTGCCGGTGCTGGCGCTGTCGCAGCTCTCCCGCGCGATCGAGAAGCGGCACCCGCCGTCGCCGATGCTGAGCGACCTGCGCGAGAGCGGTTCGATCGAGCAGGATGCGGACGTGGTCGTCTTCCTGACCCGCCCGGACATGAAGCGGGACGACTTGGACGACGAGGGTTACCAGTCGAACGACAACCAGCGCGCCGAGCTGCTGGTGGCGAAGCACCGGCACGGGGCGACGGGCAAGGTGGAGGTGCGGTTCATTCCGCGGGTGGCGCGGTTCGAGGACTACTACCAGCATGAGCCGCCGCCGGAATGGGGCGACGGGCAGGATGGAGGTGCGGTTCATTCCGCGGGCGGCGAGGTTCGAGGACTACAACCAGCATGAGCCGCCGCTGGAACGGGAGCTCTGAGATGGATCGGGAGCGATTTGATGGGTTCGCATCCGGCGGAGCGGTGACGCCGCTGCCGGAGGCGCTGTTGGAGGATGCCGTGCCGCGGATGTCCGATCCCGCGGAGCTGGCGGTCACGATCTACGCCGTGCGGCTGCTGCAGCGGGTGCGGCGCTATCCGCGGCTGGCGGCGGTCGACGCGCTGCGCTCGGAGCGGGCGCTGGTCGAGACATTGGCGTCGCTCTGTCCGGAACGGAGCGTAGACGCGGCGTTCGCGGACGGTTTGGAAGCAGCGGTCGGCCGGGGCACGCTGCTGAGCGGCGAGCAGCGCGGCGCTGAGGGCGGGCAGCAGGCGGTGATCGCGCTGAACTCTGCGGACGGACGGCGGGCGATGGCGCGCGAGGCGCGCGCTTGCGGATTCGACGCAGCGGCCGCGGCGGCCGGGCCGGAGGCGCGGGGCGTGGGTGTCTTCCAGCTGTACGAGGACGCGATCGGGCCGGTGCCGCCAGCGCTGGCGGAGGAGCTCGCGGCCGCGGAGGCGGAGGTGCCGGGCGAATGGCTCGCGGAGGCGTTCAGCGAGGCGGCGGCGCGGAACGCGCGGTCGTGGATCTACGTGCGGACGATCCTCGAGCGCTGGCAGCGCGAGGGTCGCGGAGACGCGGCGGCCGACGACCGAGCATCGGCCTATGAACAGCTGGTGCGGCGGTGAAGCGGCTGGGTTCGGTGCTCGGCAACGGGGCGGTGGACGGCCGCGCGCCGGCGGCCGATCGCGGGCCTGCGCCCGTGCCCGCCGCGGGCGGCTGCGGGCGCTGCGGCGGGGCCGGGTTCGTGAGGATCGAGCGGCCGCTGGATCACCCGGATTTCGGGCGGGCGGTCGAGTGCGGTTGCGAGGCATCGCGGCGGGCGGCGGCGGAGCGGGCGCGGGTGCGCGGCTTGAGCAACCTGGGGCCGCTCTACGGCCGGCGGATCGCGCCGGAAGACGCCGAGGTGCTCGCCGGCTGCGCCGAAGCATGCGCGTTCGCGGACGAGTCCGCGGCAGAGCGCTGGATGGTGCTGACGGGCGCATCCGACGGGGCGCGGGTGCGGCTGCTGGCGGAGATGGCCAACCGGCGGCTCGACGCGGGGCGGGAGGCGCTGTACTTCGTCGCGCCGGACCTGCTTGACCGGCTGCGCGGCGCGTATTCGCAAGACGACGGCGTGGCCTACGCGGCCCTGTTCGGCCACCTGCGGGAAGCGCCGTTCCTGATCGTGGACGATCTCGACCGCACCAATCCGACGGCTTGGGCGCGGGAGAAGATCTGGCAGCTGCTGGCGGACCGGCGGCAGCGGGGCGCGAGGACGGTGCTCTCGCTGCGCTCGGTCTCGCATGATGCGCTGGAGCTGGGCCGGATGCTGAGCGCGGACGACGGGGTGCTGCGGATCGAGGCTGCGGACCAGCGGGCGATCGAGGCGGCGGGGCGGTACCGCGAGGTGGGCGGGATGACTCGGGAGGCGCTGGGAAGGTTCACGTTCGCCGGCTTTAGGACCGACGAAGGGGGCGGGACGAACCTGCGGATGGTCAGGTCGATCGTCGAAGCGTGGGCTGGTCGGCCGAACGGTTGGCTGACGCTGTTGGGCGGCACCGGGACGGGGAAGACGCACCTTGCGGCGGCCGCGGCCGAGGCACGGCTGGCGGCGGGGGATTCGGTCTACTTCGCCGTCGCCCCCGACCTGTTCGACGCGCTGCGCGAAACCTACGGGGCGGAGAGCGCCGCGACGTACGCGGAGCGGTTCGCGGAGCTGCGGGACGCGGACGTGCTGGTGCTGGACGATCTGCACGCGCAGGCGCGATCGGCATGGGTGGAGGAGAAGCTCTACCAGCTGCTGGCGCGCCGCTACCTGCTGCGGCAGCCGACGCTGATCACGTCGAACTTAGGCCGCGGGAAACTGGGCGAGCTGAACCCGCGGATCGCCTCGCGCCTGCTCGACCCGCAGGTTGGAGCCGTCTACGAGATCAACGCCGCGGACCACCGGACCGGCTACCGCCCTCCGGCCGCGGAGCGGCCGCGACGCCGCTGACGGCGCGGGAAGGTCAGCGGGGCAGTTCTTCCGCGGGGGCGAGCGAGCCTTCGATCCACTCTTCGCCGTCGGTCCAGACCTCTTTCTTCCAGATCGGAACGATGGCCTTGAGCCGGTCGATCCCGTAATGGCAGGCTTGGATGCCATCGCCGCGGTGGGCCGAGGAAACGGCGACGGCGACGGAAGCTTCGCCGATCTCGAGGCGGCCGGTGCGGTGGTGCATGGCGACGTGGATGATGTCGAACCGCTCGCGCATCTCGGCCTCGATGCGGCGCATGACGGCGACCGCCATGGCGGGATAGGCGTCGTACTCGAGATATTGGACGTTGCGGCCGAGATTGTTGTCGCGCACGACGCCGAGGAAGAGCGAGACGGCGCCGGCGGCCGGGTCGTCGACGAGGCGGTGCATCGCGTCCGCGGTGATCTCGTCGGCCGAGATGCTGAAACGCCCGTCGTCGTCCGAACCGCCGGAGACGGGGGGAATCAAGGCGATCGAATCGCCGCTGGAGAGGCGGTGATCGGGGCCCACGTACTCCGCGTTGACGGCGAACATGAGGGAGTCGCGCATGCCGGCGATCTGCGGATGCAGGCCGACGACGGCGTCCGCGATCGCGCCCGCGGAGGGCTCTTCCGGGAGATCGTCGACGGTAAGTTCGCGTGCGCCGATCTGCTCGGCGAGGGATGCGAATACCTGTACGGTGACGCGCATGCGGGGAGTGTATCGGGGGGTGCGCGGGCTGCTCGCCGAGGCGGGGCGGACGGTGATCGAGCTGGCGCTGCCGGCGACCTGCGCGCTCTGCGGGATGGCCGGCGACTGGCTCTGCGGGCAGTGCGCGCGCAAGCTGCCGGCCTCGCGGGAGCCGCTGCTCGACTGGCCGGGGACGCGGTTCCGCTGCGAATTCTGCGAGCGCTGCCGCCGCTGCGATCAGTGCGCGCAGTGCCGGCTGTGGCGGGACGGCCGGCCGATCACGCGGGAGCATGTGGAGGAGTGCCCGATCTGCCGCTTCCCCTGCCGTCGCTGCGAAGCGAGCTTGGAACGGGAGAACGAAGAGCAGGCGGCTTGCCCGGAATGCGGAGCGCGGCGGGTGACGGCCTGCGGTCCGCAGTACTTTCCGCCGCAGCTCCTGCTGCTGCGCTCGTCGTTCCGCTACGCGGGAACGGCGGAAGGGGCGATTCTCGCGCTGAAGTACCAGGGGGTCCGGAAGCTGGCCGAGCCGCTGGTCGGCGCAGTTCCCGTGGCGCGGCTGCCCAATCGGTCGAGTTTGGACGTGATCGTGCCGATTCCGATGAAGGCGCGCGATCGCCGCCGCCGGGGCGGCAACCATGCGGAAGCGATAGCGGCGGCGCTCGGCGCCAGGATCGGCGCACCGGTCAACCGGGGGCTGCTGACGCGGTCGAAGAAGCGGACCGTGCGGCAGGCGACGATCACCGGCGGAAGCAACGGCGGCGATGACGTGGAAGCGGTCGAGCGCCGCTGGGAGAACGTGCAGGACGCGTTCGAGGTGCCCGACCGCGCCGCGGGCGAAGTCGCAGGGTCGCGGGTGCTGCTGGTCGACGACGTGGCCACGACGACGGCGACGCTGCAATCGGCGGCGATCGAGCTGCGCGCCGCGGGCGCGAGGTCGGTCGATGCGTGGGCGCTCGCGCGCCGCGAGGCGGAACGGGCCGGGCTGTTCGACGACGGGGAAGAGGACGAATTCGAGTGAAGCATCCGGAAGTCTGGCTCTGCTTCGCGGCGCATGGAGATTCGGAATGGGAACGGCTCGTCGATGCGGCGCGGGCCGCCTGCATCGCCGACACGGCCGAGCGGGCCGTGCGCGGCGGTTGGGGGCGCGCCGTCGTCTTCACCCCGTCGTCTGAAGCCTTCGCCGGCTGCGGGGAGATCGAGATCGTACGGACGGAGCGGGCTGCGCGGATCGGCGACATAATCGGCGGCGCTGCCTTGGAGCGCGATGCGGGCCCCGTCCTCTACGCCGGCTCCGGGATGCCGGCGATGACGGAGGACGACTGGCGGAGCGTGCGGGAGACGGCGGCGGATGCGCCCGCGGCGAACAGCATGTTCTCGTCCGATTTCGCCGCGGTTCCGCAGGGGGGCATGCTCCGGATCGCCGGCGGGGCCGCGGTCGACAACGGGTTCGCTCGGCGGCTGCGCGATGACCTCGGCGCCGATGTGCGGATCATCGAACGTTCGGCGCGGAGCCTGCTCGACATCGACACGCCCGCGGATCTGGCAGTGCTGGGTGTCGCCGCCCAAGCGGGCGGCCTTCCCGTCGGCGGGCGGGTGCGTTCGGTCCTGCGCGATTCGGCGGCGATGATCGAGCCCGTCGGCGGGCGATTGGCGGCTGCGCTGGAGGTGCTGACCGAGCGTGAGCGGCAGTTCCTGGCGATCGGGAGGGTGAGCTCGGTGGTATGGGCCGTGCTGGATCGGGACACGGCCTGCCGGATCCGGGTGATCGCCGAGGAGCGGGGGCTGCGCGAGCGGTCGGCATCGGGCGGGCGCGCGAGGTCGCTGCTGGGGCTGCACGCGGAAGCGGTCGGCCCGGCGGCGCTGGCGGAAGCCTTGGGCGAGGTCGCGGACGGGGTCGTGTTCGATACGCGGCCGACCTTGGCGCACTTGGGCTGGGCCGCCTCGCGGGCGGATCGGTTCGCTTCGGACGCGGGCGATGCGGAGGCGATCACGCACGGGGAGTTGCGGGAATTCAGCGCCGCGGCCTCGCGCTCGCGGACGCCGATCTCGCTTGGGGGGCACTCGCTCGTGAGCGGCGGGCTGCTGGCGGGGATCGACGCCGCGTGGGGCCGCAAAGAGGCGGCAGAAGACGGGGTGGTAGGCTGATCCCGCCCTCCTGTTCGCGCGCTGCCCGGGCGCAGCGGCTCCTCCGGGAGTCTCCGAGACGCGAAGGTGACGACGGTGACCCTGACCTCGACCGCGTCCGCGCTTTCGTCCGCCGATCCCGATCTGGCGGCCTCGATCGAGCGCGAGGCGCGACGGCAGCACGAGTGCCTCGAGCTGATCGCTTCCGAGAATTACCCGTCTGAGCCGGTGCTGGCGGCGATGGGGTCGGTGCTGACGAACAAGTACGCCGAGGGCTACCCGGGCAAGCGCTACTACGGCGGCTGCGAGTTCGTGGACCAGGTGGAAGTGCTCGCGATCGAGCGGGCCAAGGCGGTGTTCGGGGCGGATCACGCGAACGTGCAGGCGCACTCCGGCTCGCAGGCAAACTTGGCTGCCTACTACGCGCTGCTGACGCCGGGCGACACCGCGATGGGCTTGGAGCTCAACCACGGCGGCCACCTCACCCACGGGCTGCCCGTCAACGTTTCCGGCAAGTGGTTCGAGTTCGTCTCCTACGGCGTGGACCGGGAGACGGAGCGGATCGATTACGACGCGATGGCGTCAGCGGCGCGAGAGCACCGGCCCAAGGTGATCGTGGTCGGCGCGACGGCCTACCCGCGGCACTACGACTTCGCGCGTGCGGCGGAGATCGCCGAGGACGTCGGCGCGACGCTGATGGTGGACATGGCGCATGTGGCCGGCTTGGTCGCCGGCGGGGTGCATCCGTCGCCGGTCGGCCATGCGCCGGTGATCACGACGACCACGCACAAGACGCTGCGCGGGCCGCGTTCGGCGCTGATCCTGACGAACGAGGAGATGGCGCGGCCGATCGACCGGGCCGTGTTCCCGGGCACGTCGGGCGGGCCGCACATGCACACGATCGCGGCCAAGGCGGTCGCGCTGAAGGAAGCGGCGACAGAGGAGTTCCGGGCCTACGCGCGGCAGATCGTGGCGAACGCGCAGGCGCTGGCGGAGGGCCTGCTGGCGGAGGGCCTGCGGCTCGTGTCGGGCGGAACCGACAACCACTTGGTGCTGGTCGACGTGGGCGTGAAGGGGCTGACCGGGAAGGCGGCGGAAGCGGCGCTGGACGCGGCGGGGATCACCGTGAACAAGAACACGATCCCGTACGACGAGCAGCGCCCGACGGTGACGAGCGGGGTGCGGATGGGGACGCCGGCGCTGACGACGCGGGGGATGGGCGCGGACGAAATGCGGCAGATCGCGCGGCTGGCCGGCCGCGTGCTGGATCGAATCGACGACGAGCGGGAGCGGGAACGGGTGCGCGCGGAAGTGCGCGAGCTGACGGCCCCGTTCCCGATTCCCGGAATTGCGGCCGGGCAATAGGGCCCGGTAGCCGGAGAGCGGAGCGAGCAGTGGCGCGAGACTACGAGATGATGGTGGTGTTGCATCCGGATGTCGCGGGCGACGCGGTGGACGAGCGCATGGCGCAGCTGCGCAGCCTGCTGCAGGAGCACGGCAACACCGTGACCGAGATGATCGACTGGGGCCGCCGCCGCTTGGCCTACCCGATCCGCCAGCAGTTCGAGGGGCACTACCTGATCGCCCACTACGCTGCCGAAGCGGGCGCGGACGCGAGCGAGCTGGAGCGGGCGCTGCGAATCGACGATCAGGTGCTGCGCCACCTGATCGTGCGGCAGGACGACTAGGGGTTCGAGATGGCAGGTCTGAACAAGGTCATGATCATCGGCAATCTGGGCGCGGACCCGGAGATGCGGTACACGCCGTCCGGTGCCGCGGTCGCCAACTTCAATGTGGCTTGCTCTCGGGCATGGACGAACCGGCAAACTGGGGAGCGGCAAGAAGAGACCGAATGGGTGCGGGTGGTGTTGTGGGAGCGCTTGGCAGAGACCGCGAGCCAGTACCTGCAGAAAGGCAGTCAGGTGTACATCGAAGGTCGGCTGCAGACGCGAGAGTGGGAGGACAGGGACGGAAATCGCCGGTGGATGACCGAGGTGATAGGCCGGGACATGGTGATGCTGGGTAGGCGCGGGGAGGGAGGCGGCGACTACAGCCGAGGCGGCGGCGGGAACTGGCAAGGAGGCCCGCCGGCGGGCGGGCCGGTCGATGCTGATGATCTGCCGTTCGAGTAGAGCGATCAGGAGGGCGTGATGACGATGGAAGAGACGACGGAAGCGGTCGATCCGGCGGCGCTGGCGGCGGCTCCGGATCCCAGCCCGGCTCCTGCGCCGGCAGCGGAGCCTGCGCCGGAGCCCGCGGCCCTGGCAGAGCCGGCGGCCGCAGCGCCCGCCGATGAGCGGCCGCGGATCACCCCTGCGCCGACCACGGCTTCGGGCGAGCGGGTGCCGCAGATGATCGAGCGGACGCGGCGGCGCGGCCGGCGCCGGCGCGCCCCCGTGTTCACGCCCAAGGAAGTGGCCACGATCGACTACAAGGACGTGGACAAGCTGCGCAAGCTGATTTCGGACCGCGGCAAGATCGACCCGCGCCGGAAGACCGGCCTGACGGCGAAGGATCAGCGCAAGTTGGCGCGCGAGATCAAGCGCGCGCGGCACGTCGCGCTGCTGCCCTACACGGCCGAGCACGTGCGGCAGACCTCGCGGTTCCGGATGGTGTCGCGAATGGCGCAGAGGATCGAGCGCGGAGAACCGGTGGCGCCGCCCGCCGCGCCGCCGGAGGGCTTGGCCGAGCCCGCGCCGGCCGTCGAGCCGCCCGCTGCCGCGCCGATCGCCCCGGCAGCGCCCCCAGCGGCCGCCGTTCCCGTCGAAGCGCCCGCACCAGCCGCGCCGCCCCCTACCCCCGCCGCCCCGGCCGAAGCCCCCGTCGCGCCGACTCCCGCTGCGCCTGCTGAACCCGAGCCCTCCGCCGAGGCCGGCGGCTGAACATGAGCGCGCACGCCGACATCGGCGTCGGACTGCTCGGCTTGGGCGTGGTCGGAACCGGCCTGCTCGAAACCTTGCAGCGCCGCGCCGACGCCCATGCGCTGCGCTGCGGCCGCAGGATCGCAGTACGCGCAGCCGCCGTGCGCGATCCCTCGCGCGATCGCGGGGTCGACTTGACGGGCATCCGCTTGACGGACGACCCGCGGACGGTCTGCGACGCGGACGATGTCGATGTGGTGGTGGAGCTGATGGGCGGGGAAGAGCCGGCGGCGTCCTGTATCGAGGCGGCGCTGTCGGCCGGCAAGCCGGTGGTGACCGCCAACAAGGAGGTGATGGCGAAGCGGGGCGCGCAGCTGCTGGCGCTGGCGGCCGAGCGGGGGGCGGAGCTGCGCTACGAAGCGAGCGTGGGCGGGGGGATCCCGATCATCGGGGTGCTGCAGCGGGATCTGCCGGCGAACGAGATCTCGTCGGTGCGGGCGATCATCAACGGGACGACGAACTACATGCTGACGGCGATGTCGCAAAGCGGCGCGTCGTACGAGGACTCGCTGGCCGAGGCGCAGCGGCTGGGCTACGCGGAGGCGGATCCGACCAACGACGTGGACGGGATCGACGCGGCCTACAAGCTGGCGATCCTGTGCACGCTGGCGTTCGGCTCGCGGGTTGCGCCCGAATCGGTCTATCGCGAAGGGATCAGGCGGCTGAGCGGACGGGATTTCCGGCACGCGGCGGACTTGGGCTACACGATCAAGATGCTGGCGACCGGGCGGCGGACGGAGGCGGGGATCGACGCCCGCGTGCATCCGACGCTGGTGCCCGCGAGCGACCCGATGGCCCGGGTAGACGGCGTGCTCAACGCCGTCGCGATCAGCGGGGATCCGCTTGGCACGGTCGTGCTGGAAGGGCCCGGCGCGGGGGCCGGCGCGACGGCGAGCGCGGTCGCGGGCGATCTGCTGGAAGTGGCGGCCGGTCTGGCGTCCGAGCCCGGCGGAGCGCGGCGCGCGCCCGAGATGGGCGACGCCGTGCATGCGCCGCTCGGCGGCATCGTGCTGGCCAACTACATCCGCCTCGAAGTGCCGGACCGGGCCGGGGTGCTCGCGGACTTGGGGCGCGCGTTCGCCGCCGAGGGGGTGAGCATCGCATCGGTGCTGCAAGCGCCGCGCGAGGGCGGCGAGGATGAAGAGAGCGCGGAGCTGATCATCACGACGCATCCGTGCGCGGACGGCGCGGTGGATCGCGTGCTCGATCAGCTGGGGCGCTCGGAGAGCGTGATCGACGTGGCGGTGCGCCTGCGAATCGAGGATTCGCGATGACCACTGCCTCGCCATCGGCAGTCGATGGGCGCGTCGCCAAGCTGGCGGAAGACCTGTCGCGGGTGCGCGAGGAGCTGGTCGAGGCGAGGCAGCGGGAA
This sequence comes from Dehalococcoidia bacterium, assembly GCA_965205165.1. GTDB lineage: Bacteria > Chloroflexota > Dehalococcoidia > Bin125 > Bin125 > CBDESM01. The sequence goes on along the minus strand of OZ242037.1, from coordinate 1,356,493 downwards.
GAGCTGCGCTCGGCCGAGGTGTCGGCGCTGCAGGAGCGGGTGCAGGCGGCCGAGGAGCGGGCGGCGGAACGGGTCGGCCAAGCCGAGCAGCAGGAGGCGCGGCTGCGCGAGGTGTCGGCGCTGCGGGATCGCGTGCAGCGCGTGGAGGAGATGGCAGCGGCCGATCGGGAGCACTTCGACGAGGAGGCGCGCAAGCTCCGCAAAGAGGCGGAGGCCGAACGCGAGCGGAATGCCGAGATCGCGCGCCGGCTGGCGGCGCTCGAGCGGGACGCGGGCGAGGCCCGCGCCAAGCTGGAAGCGTTCGAGGCGAACCTGCGCCGAGCGGGCGACGATCTGGCCGCCGCGCTCCAGCAGCTGGCGCAGATCGAAAGCGCGGCGGAGGCCGCCGCGGCGCGGATCTCGGCCAATGCCGAATCGGCCCGCCGGGCCGGCTCGGACGCCCGCAGCGGGCTGGCGCGGGCCGAATCGACCGAGCGCCAAGTGCGCGAGATCCGCGAGCGGGTCGAAGCGGCGGCGGCATCCGTGCGGCAGATGATGGACTCGGCCGGCCAATGGCAAGAGCTGGGAGAGCAGGTTGAGACGATGCGGGGGCGGCTGGACGATGCGCGGCGGATGGTGGAGGACGCGACCGCATCCGCGGCCGGCGCGCGGCGGATGCAGGAGGGCGCGGAGGAGCGGATCGGCGACGCGGAGCGGGTGCTGGAACAGCTGCGCGTGCGCGACGCCAACCGCGAGCGGGAAGTCCGCCAGGTGCTGGACCAGCTGGATGCGCTGCGCGAGGAAGCATCGGCTGAGCGGGAACGGTTCCTCGCCCTGCAGGAGCAGGTACGGCGGCGGCAGATCGACGATCTGGAGCAGGAGATCCGCGAGCTGAAGTCGTACGCGAGGGCGCGGGCCGATGTCTGATCGGGCGACGCTGATGGAGCGCTATGCGGAATGGCTGCCGCTGACCGACGCGACGCCGCTGATCACGCTCGGCGAGGGCGGCACGCCGCTGGTGCGCTCGGAGCGGCTCGCCGAACGGACCGGCGCGGCGGAGGTCTGGCTGAAGCTGGAGATGTGCAACCCGACCGGGTCGTTCAAGGACCGCGGCATGGTCGTCGCGGTGGCGAAGGCGGCCGAGGCGGGCTCGCGGGCCGTGCTCTGCGCCTCGACCGGGAACACGAGCGCATCGGCCGCGGCCTACGCGGCCCGCTGCGGGCTGCGCGCGTTCGTGCTCGTGCCGGGCGGAAAGATCGCGGCGGGCAAGATGGCGCAGGCGGTCGCGCACGGAGCGCGGGTGATCTCGGTGGACGGGAACTTCGACGTCGCGCTGGAGCTGGCCCGCGAGCTGACCGAGCGGCTGCCGATCGCGCTGGTCAATTCGGTTAATCCGGATCGGATCGCGGGCCAGAAGACGGCTGCGATGGAGATCGCGGACGCGCTGGGAGGCGCCCCGGACGCGCACTTCATCCCCGTCGGCAACGCCGGCAACATCACCGCCTACTGGCAGGGCTACGCCGAGTACCGCGAGGCCGGGCGCGCCGAATCGACGCCGCGGATGCACGGCGTTCAGGCGGCCGGCGCCGCGCCGCTCGTGCACGGGCGCCCGGTGGCCGCGCCGGAAACGCTGGCCACGGCGATCCGGATCGGCAATCCCGCATCGTGGGCCGGCGCGGCCGCCGCGCGGGACGAGTCAGGCGGATCGATCACGGCGGTATCGGACGACGAGATCGTCGCCGCCTACCGGCTGCTGGCGCGGGAGGAGGGCGTCTTCTGCGAGCCCGCCTCGGCGGCCTCGGTCGCCGGCATGCTGCGGCTGGCCTGCGCGGGCGGGCTCGAGGGGCAGCGCGCGGTCTGCACGATCACCGGGCACGGGCTGAAGGACCCGGAGATGGTGGACGCGCTGGACTCGGACGTGGCGCGGGTCGCGGCGACGCCGGAAGCGGTGTCGGCCGTGATCGCCGAGGGCTTGTCATGAGCACGGTGGACATCGCCCGCACGGAGGCGGCGGTGCGCGAGCTGCTGCTGGCGATCGGCGAGGATCCGGACGCCGAGGGGCTGGTGGAAACGCCGCGCCGGGTGGCGGCGGCGTACGCCGAAGTGCTGGGCGGGCGCGAGCTGGAGCCGGCGGAACTGCTGCACGTCGGCTTCGAGGAGGGCCACGACGAGATGGTGATCCTGCGCGACGTGCCGTTCTTCTCCATGTGTGAGCACCATCTGTTCCCCTTCCACGGCGTCGCGCACGTCGCCTATGTGCCCCGCGGCCGGGTCGTCGGCCTCTCCAAATTGGCGCGGCTGATCGACGCGGTGGCGCGGCGGCTGCAGCTGCAGGAGCGGATGACGGCGCGGATCGCCGATCTGCTGATGGACGAGCTCAATCCGGACGGCGTGGGCGTCGCGGTCGAGGCGGAGCACCTGTGCATGACGATGCGGGGGATCAAGAAGCCGGGCTCGCGGATGGTGACGTCGGCGATGCGCGGAACCTTCCAGACGCAAGAAGAGACGCGGGCGGAATTCCTCTCGCTGGTCCGGGCGGGCGTGCGATGATCGAGCGGCGCATCGTCGGCGGGCACGCGGAGATCGCCACGCAGTGGGCCGCGCTGGCCGGCAAGGCCGGCGGCCCGTCCGCGCCGTTCGCGGGGCCCGAGTTCGGCGGCGCCTGGTGGTCGGTGTTCGGCGCATCGCGCCGCGATCAGGCGTTGGAAATCCTGGCAGTCGAGGACGACGGCGAGCTGATCGGGGTCGCCCCGCTGCTGCGGAACGACGGGACTGTCGCCTGGGCCGGCGATCACGAGATCTCCGACTATCTCGGCGCTGTCGCGGTGCCCTCGCGCGAAGCGGATGTGGCCGGACAGCTCTTCGAGCACTTGGACGAGGCCGGCGCGGATCGGGCCGACTTCCGGGGACTCGACCCGGCCCGTCGGGCATTAGCGGGGTGCATCGAGACGGAGGCAGCCGCACGCGGCTGGTCGGCGGAGTACCTGCACGAAGCGGTCTGCCCGGTGATCGACGTCAGCGCCGGCTGGGAGCCGTACCTCGAGGGCCTGAGCGGGCGCGCGCGCCGCGAGACGCGCCGCAAGCTGCGCGAAATGCGGCGGCTGAAGGGCGCGGTCTCGTTCGAGGCGATCGAGCGGCGCGGCGACGCGCTGGAGCAGATGCCCGCCTTCCTGCGGATGATGGCCGAATCGCGCGACGACAAGGCGGAGTTCCTCAATCCGCTGATGGAGTGCTTCTTCCTGCGCCTGGCCGATGCGATGGCCGAAAGCGGCCAGCTGCGTCTCTACCTGCTGCGCATTTCAGGGGAGCCGGCCGCGATGGTGATGTGCTTCGTGTCCGGCGGCGAGCTGCTGCTCTACAACTCCGGCTTCGACCCCAAGTTCCGCGAGATGAACGCTGGCTTGGCCTCGAAGGTGCTCTGCATCCGCGACGCCGCCGAACGGGGGATGTCGCGGGTCAACTTCCTGCGCGGGGACGAGCCGTACAAGTTCGAGCTGGGCGGCGTCGGCGAGGCGGTGCGGCGGCTGGAGCTGCGGAGGAACGGATCATGAGCGGCGGGCGCGTCGCGGTGCTCTCGGCGCACACGTCGCCGCTGGACCTGCCCGGCACCACCAAGGCGGGCGGGATGAACGTGTATCTCGCCGAACTGTCGCGCCAGATGGCCGAGCTGGGTTGGGAAGCGGACATCTACACCCGGCGCACCGATCCCTCGCAGCCCGACGCGGCGCCGCTCGGCGATGGAGTGCAGGTCGCGCGGGTCGACGTCGGCCCGACTGCCCCGCTGCCGCCGGTGGAGATCGCCGTGCATGTCGGCGAGTTCGCGTCGGCCGTCGAGCGCTCGGCGGCCGAGCGCGGCCTGCGCTACGACCTCGTCCACTCCCACTACTGGGTCGCCGGGCTCGCCGGCGTCGAACTGGCCCGCCGCTTCGGCGTCCCGCATGCGACGACCTTCCACACGCTGGGCGAGATCAAGAACCGGCACGGCCCGCCGCGGCCGCCGGAGCAGATGGAGCCGGCCGTGCGCATCGCCGGCGAGCGGCGCGCCGCCGCCTGCGCCGACCTGCTGATCTGCGCGACGGACGAGGAGCGCGACTTCGTCGCCGGCTTCTACGGCGCGGACCCCGCCCGCATCCGCATCATCGCCGGCGGATTCGACGCGGCCCGCTTCCATCCCGGCGAGCGGGCCGGATCCCGCAGGCGCTTGGCCCGGCTCGAACCGGAACTGGACGCGTCGCGCGGCCCGACCATCCTGTTCGTGGGGCGGTTGGAACCGATGAAGGGCGCGGACCTGCTGCTGGAGGCGTTCGGCATGCTGCCGCCCGATTCGGGCGCGCAGCTGTGGATCGTCGGCGGCGACGAGCGCGATGCGGACGAGCGCGCCCGGCTCGAGGCGATCGCCCGCGCCGCCGGAGTAGCCGATCGCGTCGTCTTCCACGGGGCCGCCCCGCACGCCTCCCTGCCCGACGCCTACCGCGCTGCGGACATCTGCGCGGTGCCGTCAACGACGGAAAGCTTCGGGATGGTCGCGGTCGAGGCGATGGCCTGCGGGACTCCGGTGGCGGCCACCGACGTCGGCGGGCTGCGCACGACCGTGCGCGACGGCGAGACCGGATTCCTGATCTCGCCGCGCCGGGCCGAGGCGTTCGCCGAACGTCTGGAGCAGCTGATCGCGGCCCCGGCGCTGCGCGAGCAGATGGGGCAGGCGGCCGCCAGCTCGGTGCTCGGCTACGCCTGGCCGCGGGTCGCGCGGGCGATGGCCGACGAGTACGAAGCGCTGATCGCGCGGGCCCCGTCCCGCGCCCCCTGCCCGGAAGCCGAATCGCTGCTGGCCGGAGCGCCGGGATCATGAGCGGGTCCGGGCCGGAACGCACCGCGCTGGTCGTGATGGCGCACCCCGACGACATCGAATTCACCTGCGGCGGCACCGCCGCGAAGCTGGCCGACGACGGCTGGGACGTCGTCTTCTGCCTGGTCACGAGCGGCGACAAGGGCACCAAGGACGAGGCGATCGCGGCCTCCGAACTCGCCGCGCTGCGCGAAGCCGAGCAGGAGGGCGCCGCCCGCGAGCTCGGTGCCGCCCGCTGCATCTTCCTCCGCGTGCCCGACGGCTTCGTCGAAGACGGCCCCGAACTGCGCGGCGCGCTGGTGCGCGTGATCCGCGAGGTGCGCCCCGAGCTGCTGATCACCTGGGACGGCTACCGCGGCTTCAACCACCGCGACCACCGCACCGTCGGCATCGCCGCACTCGACGCCGTCTTCCCGCTCGCCCGCAACCCGCACACCTACGCGGAGCAGAACGCGGAGGGACTGCGCTGGCAGCGGGTCAACACCGTGCTGCTCGCCGGCTCCGCTGAGCCGAACTTCCAAGTCGACGTCAGCGAGCAGCTGGAGCGCCGGATCGACGCGCTGATGCGGCACGGCAGCCAAGTCGCCGCCGCGAAGCGCGAGGACTTGGTCAAGCGCATGCGCGAGCGTGCCGAAACCGCCGCCGCCGAGGGCCGCGTCCCCTGGGCCGAGAGCTTCCGCCGCCTGCACTTCGGCGGCGAGGGCGCCCCCCGCCGCTCCGCCGCCCTCAAAGCCGAGCAGAAGGCTGCCGAAGATGCCGCCGAAGAGGCGGAAAAGCAGGTCGGCGAGATCGGGAACGACGCGGCGGAATAGGATCGGCCGCGGAGAGGTTTCGCGATGGAAGACACGGCGCTGTTCCTGCTCTGGGCGAGTTTCGCCGGCGCGGGCGTCGCCGCCGTCGCCTACCTCGCCTACGCGGTGCAGCCGTGGCTGATCCGTTCCGCGTCCGCGCGGGCGCGCTTGGCGACCGAGCCGCCGGCGGGGATCGACGTGGAGATCGCGGTCGCCGATTCCGAGCGGCCAATCCGTTCGGCCACGCTCGGAGGCGCGGCGACGCTCAGCGTCTGGATCGCCGCGATGCTCGGCGTGGCCGGACTCGTGACGCGGACCATCGCCCTGGGCCACGCGCCCTACAGCAACCTGTTCGAGTTCTCGATGGCGTTCGGCATCGCGATCGTGCTGCTCTACGCGCTGTTCGAGCCGAAGTTCGGCACGCGGCTGGCCGGCGCGTTCGTGCTGCCGGTCGCGGTCGGCCTCTACGGCAGCGCGCTCGCCTTCCCCAGCGCGGGGCAGGACGTGCTGACGCCGGCGCTGCAAAGCCCGACGCTGCTCACGATCCACGTCGCCCTGATGATCCTGTCCTACGCCGTGCTCGCCGTCGCCTTCGGCGGCGCGGTGCTCCACCTGCTGCAGGGCTTCCCCCAACGGGCGGCCGATGCCGGCGGGCGCTTCGAGTTCCTGCCCTCGGCCGAGCGGGCCGACGCGATCACCTACCGAGCCGTGCTGGTCGGGTTCCCGCTGCTCGCGGCCGGGGTCGCGCTGGGCGCGTTCTGGGCCAACGATGCCTGGGGCCGCTACTGGGGCTGGGACCCGAAGGAGACGGCCGCCTTGACTACGTGGCTGATCTTCGCGGTCTACATCCACTCGCGCGGGTTGCGGCAGCTGCGCGGCGCGCGCTCGGCCTGGATCGTGGTGATCGGATTCGCCGCCGTGCTGTTCACCTACTTGGGCGTGAATCTCTGGATTTCCGGCCTGCATTCGTACGCCGGCGTCTGAGCGGCGCGGGCGCTCTTGCGGATAGCGGCGGAGTGTGGGTAAGATTGTCTGCCGTGCGCGGGGCGACTGCCCTACGCACTGCTGGACCGAGAGGGAATGACCACCGGGCGTTCGGCGAGCACTGCGGCCCGGCGCGATTCCCGAAGCGGCTTCCCGCGAACCGGAGTTTGATGCATCGCCGCCGGGCGACCGTCCGGCGGGCAGGCAATTGCAGCGCGGGCGTGCAGCCCGCGCCGCGGAGGCGAGCGACCAGTGCCCACGATCAACCAGCTGGCGCGCAAGGGCCGCCGCAAGGGCCGCAAGAAGGCGAAGGCGCCCGCCCTGCGCTTCCGCTACAACGCGCTCACCAACCGCACCACCCAGGACGACGGTTCCCCGCAGAAGCGCGGCGTCTGCACCGCGGTGCGCACGGTCACGCCGAAGAAGCCCAACTCCGCGCTGCGCAAGGTCTGCCGCGTCCGCCTCACCAACGGGATCGAGGTCACCGCCTACATCCCCGGCGAGGGCCACACGCTGCAGGAACACTCGATCGTGCTCGTCCGCGGCGGCCGCGTCCGCGACCTGCCCGGCGTCCGCTACCAAGTCGTGCGCGGCGCGCTCGACGCGCTCGGCGTCGCCGAACGCAAGCGCGGACGCTCCAAGTACGGCACCCGCAAGCGCGCCGGACTCCAGACCGCGGCCACCCACTGACGGGGCGGACGCTTTCACGCCCGCGCTCCGCGAGCCGGGTTCGGGAAACGACTGACGACATGCCGCGACGACGACGCCCGGACCCGCGAATCATCCGCGGGGATGCGCGCTACGACAACGTGCAGATCCAGATGGTGATCAACCGGATGATGCTGAACGGCAAGAAGGGCGTCGCCGAGAAGCTGATGTACGGCGCACTCGACGTGATCCGCGACCGCGTGCGGCAGGACCCGGTCGAGGTGTTCGTGCAGGCCCTCGCCAACATCACCCCCGAGATGGAAGTGCGCCCGCGCCGCGTCGGCGGCGCGACCTACCAGGTGCCGGTCGAGATCCGCCAGGAGCGCCGCTCCTCGCTCGGGATCCGCTGGCTCGTCACCGCCGCCCGCAGCCGCAAGGGGCGCCCCGCGCACCTCTCGCTGGCCGACGAGCTGCTCGACGCCTACAACCACACCGGAACCGCGTTCCGGCGCAAGGAAGAGACGCACCGCATGGCGGAGGCCAACCGCGCCTTCGCCCACTACCGCTGGTAGCGGCGCGGCCGGGAACGATCAGGGACGGGCGAGGGACATGGCCGCGAAGAAATCGACCGAGCTGCCGCTCGAGCAGGTGCGCAACATCGGCGTGATCGCCCACATCGACGCGGGCAAGACCACCGTGACCGAGCGCATCCTCTACTTCACCGGGCGCACCTACAAGATCGGCGAAGTCCACGACGGCACCGCCGTGATGGACTTCATGGACCAGGAGCGCGAGCGCGGCATCACGATCATGGCCGCCGCCACCAGCGCCGACTGGCGCGGCCACCGGATCAACATCATCGACACGCCCGGACACGTCGACTTCACCGTCGAGGTCGAGCGCAGCCTGCGCGTGCTCGACGGCGGCGTGGTCGTGTTCGACGCCGTCGCCGGCGTCGAGCCGCAATCGGAAACCGTCTGGCGGCAGGCCGACACCTACCAAGTGCCGCGCATCTGCTTCGTCAACAAGATGGACCGCATCGGCGCCGACTTCTGGCGGACGATGGACATGATCCGCGACCGCCTCGGCTCCGCCCCGGTGCCGGTGCAGATGCCGATCGGCGCGGAAGAGCGGTTCGAGGGCGTGATCGACCTGATCCGCATGCGCGCTTGGTTCTTCAGCTCCGACCGCGACGCCGACCCGCGCGAGGACGACATCCCCGAGCTCTACCGCGGCGACGCGGAGCGCTGGCGCGAGACGATGATCGAGCGCATCGCCGAGCACGACGAGCAGGTGATGATCTCCTACCTCGAAGGACACGAGCTGAGCGAGGACGAAATCCGCAAAGCCGTCCGCCGCGGCACCGTCGCCAACCAGTTCACCCCCGTGCTCTGCGGCAGCGCCCTGAAGAATGTCGGCGTCCAGCGCCTGCTCGACGCCATCGTCGACTACCTGCCCTCGCCCGATCAGGTGCCCCCACCGCGCGGGATCGACCAGGACGGCCGCGAGATCTCGCGGGCGGCCGACGCGTCGGAGCCCCTCACCGCGCTCGCCTTCAAGATCGTGACCGACCCCTACGTCGGTCGGATCGCCTACGTCCGCATCTACTCCGGCACGCTGCGCGCCGGCGAGAGCGCGTTCAACGCTACCCGCCGCGAGAACGAGCGGGTCGGCCGCCTGCTGCGCGTGCATGCCGATTCGCGCGAGGACATCGACCAAGTGCGGGCCGGCGACATCGCCGCCTTCGTGGGCCCCAAGGAAACCTTCACCGGCGACACGCTCTGCACCCGCGATCAGCCCGTGCTGCTCGACGAGATCGCCTTCCCCGAGCCGGTCGTCTCCGTCGCGATCGAGGCCAAGAGCAAAGACGACCAAGACAAGCTGGGAGCGGCGCTGCGCAAGCTCGTCGAGGAGGACCCGACGTTCAAGGTCGAGTTCAACGACGAGACCGGCCAGACCGTGATCTCGGGCATGGGCGAGCTGCATCTGGAAGTCATCGCGGACCGGCTGCGGCGCGAGTTCGGCGTGATGTGCACGGTCGGCCGGCCGCAGGTCTCCTACCGCGAGACGATCCGCCGCGGCAGCGAGGCGGAAGGCCGCTTCGTGCGGCAGTCCGGCGGCCGCGGGCAATACGGGCACGTGATCCTGCAAGTCGAGCCGCAGACGCCCGGCGAGGGCTTCGAGTTCGAGGACGCCACCGTCGGCGGCGTCGTGCCGCAGCAGTACGTCCCCTCCGTCAGGCGCGGCGTCCAAGAGGCGATGAAGACCGGCGTCGTCGGCGGCTACCCCGTGGTCGACGTGAAGGTGCGGCTGGTCGACGGCAGCTACCACCAGGTCGACTCGAACGAGATGGCGTTCGCGACCGCCGCCAGCCTCGGCTTCCGCGAAGCGATGCGGAAGGCGGATCCGGTCCAGCTGGAGCCGATCATGAAGGTCGAGCTGGCGACGCCCGACGAGTTCTTCGGGGACGTGCTGGGGGACGTGAGCGGCCGGCGCGGGCAGGTGCAGGGCACGGAAATCCGCGGCCCGCTGCAGATCATCAGCGCCCAAATCCCGCTGGCCGAGCTGTTCGGCTACACCACCTCGCTGCGGTCGATGACGCAGGGGCGGGCGACGGCGAGCATTGAATTCGACCATTACGCCGCGGTGCCGCAATCGGTGCTGGCCGCGGCGGCGCACTAGAGAACGCAGAGCCCGGAACGGGCGAGGAAGGACGCAGGGCCATGGCGCGCGAGGTGTTTGAGCGGACGAAGCCGCACGTGAACGTGGGGACGATCGGGCACGTGGATCACGGGAAGACGACGTTGACGGCGGCGATTTCGAAGGTGCTGTCGCTGTCGGGTGGGATGGGGGAGGTGCGGACGTTCGATTCGATCGACAACGCGCCGGAGGAGCGAGCGCGCGGGATCACGATCGCGATCGCGCACGTGGAGTACGAGACGGAGTCGCGGCACTACGCGCACATCGACGCGCCGGGGCACGCGGACTACATCAAGAACATGATCACGGGTGCGGCGCAGATGGACGGGGCGATTTTGGTGGTGGCGGCGCCGGATGGGCCGATGCCGCAGACGCGGGAGCACATTTTGCTGGCGCGTCAGGTGGGGGTGCCGCGGATGGTGGTGTACCTGAACAAGGTGGACCAGATGGACGACGAGGAGCTGTTGGACCTGGTGGAGCTGGAGGTGCGGGAGCTGCTGAGCGCGAACGATTTCCCCGGCGACGATGTGCCGGTGATCCGGGGATCGGCGCTGCAGGCGCTGGAGTCGGACTCGGGGGATCGGGAGGCTGTGGAGTACGGGTCGATCGTGGAGTTGATGGGGGCGGTGGACGAGTACATACCGACGCCTGCGCGGCCGGTGGAGCGGCCGTTCCTGATGCCGGTGGAGGACGTGTTCGGGATCAAGGGACGCGGGACGGTGGCGACGGGGCGGATCGAGCAGGGCGTGGTGAACAGTGGGGAGGAGGTGGAGATCGTTGGGTTGACGGACACGCGGACGACGGTGGTGACGGGGGTGGAGATGTTCAAGAAGACGCTGCCGACTGGGGAGGCTGGCGACAACGTGGGCTGCCTGCTGCGGGGGATCGACCGCGGCGAGATAGCGCGTGGGCAGGTGCTGGCGGCGCCCGGGAGCATCACGCCGCACACGGCGTTCGAGGCGGAGGTGTACATCTTGGGGAAGGACGAGGGAGGGCGCCACACGCCGTTCTTCGACGGGTACCGGCCGCAGTTCTACATTCGGACGACGGACGTGACGGGGTCGATCGGCTTGCCGGAGGGGGTGGAGATGGCGATGCCGGGGGACAACGTGACGATGACGGTGCGGCTGATTCAGCCGATCGCGATGGAGGAGGGGCTGCGGTTCGCGATTCGGGAGGGCGGGCGCACGGTCGGTGCGGGCGCCGTGACCAAGATCATCGAGTAAGCACCCGCGCAGGTAGGCTGGGGAACGAGAGAGGAACGAGGATGGCCCAGCAGCGGATCCGCATCCGCCTGAAGGCGTACGATCACCGCGTGCTCGACGAGAGCGCGCTGCGGATCCTCGACGCCGCGGAAAAGACGGGCGCGTCCGTGGCGGGGCCGATCCCGCTGCCCACGGAGATCCGCAAATACACCGTGATCAAGGGCCCCTTCGTGCACAAGGACGGGCGGGAGCAGTTCGAGATGCGCACCCACAAGCGGATCATCGACTTCTTCGAGTTCTCCTCGCGGACGGTGGACACGCTCACGCAGCTCCAGCTTCCGAGCGGCGTCAACGTGGACATCAAGCTGACGGTGAGCGACTGATGCCGGTGCCGGGCCTGCTCGGGGAGAAGCTGGGAATGGTGCAGCTGATCGGCGACGACGGCATGGTCACCGGCTGCACGGTGCTCGAAGTCGGGCCGTGCCCGGTCACGCAGGTGAAGACCGATGAGCGCGACGGCTACGCTGCCGTGCAGATCGGCTTCAAGACGGCCCCCGAATGGCGGATCAACAAGGCCGAGCGCGGCCACACCGGCAGCAACGGACCGCTGCGCCACCTCGCCGAATTCCGACTCGCCTCCGCCGAGGAAGCAGATACGGAAGTCGGCACCGTGCTCACTGCCGCCGAGGTTTTCAGCGTCGGCGACCGCGTCGACGTGCAGGGCATCTCCAAAGGCAAGGGCTTCCAGGGCGGCGTCAAGCGGCACCATTTCCGCGGCGGCCCGCGCACCCACGGCCAGAGCGACCGCCATCGCGCGCCGGGTTCGGTCGGCGCCGGCACGACGCCGGGCCGCGTGCTCAAGGGCACGCGGATGGCCGGACGGATGGGCGGCGAGACCAAGACCTCGATGAACCTGCGCGTCGTGCGCATCGACGCGGCGCGGAACCACGTCTACGTGAACGGCTCGGTGCCCGGCGCGGCCAAGGGCCTGGTCAAGGTGCGGAAGACGAAGCGGGCCGGGGGCAAGCGATGAAGCTGCCGATGATCGACGCCGACGGAACCGCGGCCGGCGAGGTCGACGCCGCGGATTCCGTGTTCGGAATCGAGCCCAACTTGGGCGTCGTCCACCAAGCGGTGCTGTACCACCGCGCCAACGCGCGGCAGGGCACGCACGACACGCTGAACCGTTCCGACGTGCGGCAGGCGAACGCCAAGAGCCGGCGCCAGAAGGGCGGCGGCAGCGCCCGGCTGGGCGGGCCCTCGTCGCCGACCCGGATCGGCGGCGCGGTGGCGCACGGCCCGCACCCCCGCTCCTACCGCCAACGGATGCCGAAGCGGATGCGGCGGCTGGCGATCCGCTCGATGCTCTCGCAGCGCGCCTCGGAAGGCGCGGTGGTGATCACCGCCCAATCGCTCGAATTCAGCGGCAAGACGCGGGAAACGGCGCGGCTGATCGCGGCCTTGGGCGCCGAGCGGACGGCGCTGGTCGTGAGCGACGGCGTCGACGAACGACTCGTGCGCGGCACCCGCAACCTCGCCAACGTGAGCGCCTCCCCCGCCGATTCGATCAACACCTACCAGCTGATCACCCACGACATGCTGATCCTGACGGAACCGGCGCTGCGCAAGGTGGAGCAGCTTTGGGGCGCCGGCGGCGCGGCAGCCGGGGAGCCCGCCGATGCCTAAGGAAATCCACCCCTACGCGGTGCTCAAGCGCCCGATCATCACAGAGAAGAGCACGGAGCTGTCCGAAGACGGCAAGTACGTGTTCGAGGTGGACCCGCGGGCGAACAAGATGCAGATCCGCGAAGCGGTCGAGATCGCGTTCAGCGTGCGGGTGCGCAAGGTGAACGTGATCACCGTGCACGGCGCGGCGCGCCGCACTGGCCGCGGCCGCCCCGGCCGCGAGCGGGACTGGAAGAAGGCGATCATCTCGCTGGCCGACGGCTACGAGATCCGGTTGTTCGAAGGCATATAGGAAGGGGGAGCGGGATGCCGTTGAAGAAGTTCAAGCCGACCTCGCCGGGCCGCCGCAACGCCTCCGGCCACACCTTCGAGGAGATCACCAAGAAGAAGCCCGAGAAGTCGCTGCTGCAGCCGCTGAAGAAGAAGTCCGGCCGCAATGCGCAGGGCCGCATCACCGTCCGCCACCGCGGTGGCGGGCACAAGCGCCGCTACCGCGTGATCGACTGGAAGCGGCGCGACCGCATCGGCATCCCCGGCCGCGTCGCGGCGATCGAGTACGACCCCAACCGCACCGCCCGGATCGCCTTGATCGTCTACAGCGACGGAGTCAAGCGCTACATCCTCGCGCCGGCCGGGCTCGAAGTCGACGCCGTCGTCCAGTCCGGCCCCGACGCCCCGATCCGGACCGGCTGCGCGCTGCCCATGTCGGCGATCCCCAACGGCACGCAGGTCCACAACGTCGAGCTGCAGGAGGGCCGCGGCGCGCAGATGGTGCGCAGCGCCGGCGCATCCGCCCAGATCATGGCCAAGGAAGGCGACTACGTGCTGCTGCGACTGCCCTCCGGGGAGATGCGGCGCGTGCGGGCCGCCTGCTACGCCACGATCGGGCAGGTCGGCAACGTCGATCACGCCAACATCAAGCTGGGCAAGGCCGGCCGCTCGCGGCACCGTCGCCGCCGCCCGCAGGTGCGCGGATCGGTGATGAACCCGGTCGACCACCCCCACGGCGGCGGCGAGGGCAAGGCCCCGATCGGGCTGCCCGGCCCCAAGTCCCCGTGGGGCTGGTACACATTGGGTCGCCGCACCCGCGGCAAGAAGCCGTCCGACAAGTACATCGTGCGCCGCCGGCGCGCGGGCCGCAGGCGATAGGGGGCGCGGGATGTCGCGGTCGACCAAGAAGGGCCCCTACGTGGACTACAAGCTGCTCCGCAAGGTGCAGAATGTCCGCGCCTCCAATGCGCGGACCGTGATCCAGACGTGGTCGCGGGCGTCCACGATCATCCCCGAGATGGTCGGCCTGACGATCGCCGTGCACGACGGCCGCCGCCACGTGCCGGTCTTCGTGACGGAGAACATGGTCGGCCACAAGCTCGGCGAGTTCGCCCCGACGCGCACCTTCCGCGGGCATGTCGGCCGTTCCGACCGCGGGACGAGGATGTCATGACGCAGGTCAAGGCGACGGCGAAATTCGTGCGCACCTCGCCCCGCAAGGCGCGGCTGGCCATGCAGGGCCTGCGCGGCCTGCCGGTCGAAGAGGCGCGGCTGCAGCTGCGCTTCACCCCGCGGCCGATCGCCCGCGAGATCGGCAAGGTGCTCGATTCGGCCGTCGCCAACGCGGAGAACAACCACGCGCTCGACCCGGACGAGCTGAAGGTGGCCGAAATCTACGCCGGCGACGGGCGCACGCTGCGCCGCTTCAAGCCCAAGGCGCGCGGGCGGGTCGGCCGCATCCTGAAGCGGACCGCGCACATCACGGTCGTGCTCTCGGACGGGGAGGAGGCGGAGTAATGGGACAGAAGGTGCATCCGACCAGCTTCCGGATCGGGACGATCTTCGACTGGCGCAGCCAGTGGTACGCGGACAAGAACTACGCCAAGCTGCTCTCCGAGGACCGCAAGATCCGCGACTACATCGACCGACGGCTGGACGACGCGGCCGTCGCGCGGATCGACATCGAGCGGGACGAAAAGACGGAGGTGACGATCCACACCGCCAAGCCGGGCATCGTGATCGGGCGCAACGGCCAGAACGTGGACGAGCTGCGCCGCGAGCTGGCGGCGCTGACCGGCAAGCGGATGCCGGAGTTGCGCGTCGACGTCGAGGAAATCCGCACCCCGGAGCTGGAAGCGCAGCTGGTCGCCCGCAACGTGGCCGAGCAGCTCGAACGCCGGATCGCCTTCCGCCGCGCGATCAAGCAGGCGGTGCAGCGCACGATGCAGCGCGGCGCCCAGGGCGCGAAGATCGTGGTCGCCGGCCGGCTCGGCGGAGCCGAGATGCGGCGGCGGGCGCAGGAGATGACCGGCCGCGTGCCGCTGCACACGCTCCGCGCCGACATCGACTACGGCTTCGCCGAAGCCCACACCGTCTTCGGCAGGATCGGCGTCAAGGTCTGGATCTACAAGGGCGAACGGCTGCCCTTCGAGTCGGGCGAGCGGGACTCCGGCGCGAGCGGCCCGGCCAGGGCCGTGCCCCCGCCGGCCGGCTCGCCGCTCTCCTCGGGAGGGGGCCGCTGATGCTGCAGCCGCGCAGGGTCAAATGGCGCAAGCACCACCGCGGCCGGCGGCGCGGAATGGCGCAGTCCGGCAACTCCGTCGCCTTCGGCGAGATCGGGTTGCAATCGCTCGAGGCGGCCTGGATCGACGGCCGCCAGATCGAGGCCGCGCGTCGCGCGATCACGCACTACGTGAAGCGCGGCGGCAAGGTCTGGATCCGCGTCTTCCCCGACAAGTCGGTCACCCAGAAGCCGGCCGAAACGCGGATGGGCAAGGGCAAGGGCGCACCCGAAAAATGGGTCGCCGTGGTCAAGCCCGGGCGCATCCTGTTCGAGATCGGCGGCGTCGCCGAAGAGGACGCCCGCGAAGCGCTGCGCCGCGCCAGCCACAAGCTGCCGGTGCGCACGAAGGTGCTCGTGCGCGAAACGGAAGTGGTGTAGCCGTGCCCAACCCCGCGGCCGACGAAGCCCGCGCGATGTCGGACCCCGACCTCGCCGAGGCGATCAACGAGGCCTACCGCGAGCTCTTCAACCTGCATTTCCAGCGCGGCACCAGGCAGCTGCAGGACCCCAACGCGCCCCGCACGGCGCGGCGGCAGATCGCGCGCTTGCGGACGATCCTCCGCGAACGCCAGATCGCCGCGGCCGCCGGCGCGCCGATCGCCCCGCTGGATGCCGGCCCCGATCCCGAATCGGAGGCCGCGCCGGACGAGGGCGAACCGAACGAAGAAGAACCGGGCGGGGACGCCGATGCGGCCGCCGATGAGCAGGAGCGGGGGTAGGCGGCGATGGCGAGGAAACGACGCGAAGGGGTGGCCGTGGCCGACGCGGCGCACAAGACGGTGGCGGTGCGCGTCGAGCGCACGGTCACGCACCCGCTCTACCGCAAGGTGCAGCGCCGCCGCAAGCGCTACCTCGCGCACGACGAAACGAACGAGTGCCGCAACGGCGACCGCGTGCTGATCGAGGAGTGCCGCCCGCTCTCGAAGCGGAAGTCCTGGCGCGTCATTCAGATCTTGGAGCGCCGCGAGGTCGCCGATGTGCAGCCGGCCGAAATCGGCGCTCCCGTAATCGAGCCGGAAGAAGAGCCGGCGCCCCCCGCCGCCGCCGAAACTGAGACCTCTGCGGAGGCTGCTCCCGAGCAGCCACCGGCCGCTGTCGAGACGGCCGAGGCCGCCCCGGCAGAAGCCGCCGCCGAGCCAGCCGCGGCAGTTGCAGCAGACCCGGCGCCGCCCGCCGCAGCGGAAACGGAACCCTCCGCGGCGGCTGCCCCTGAGGAGCCGGCGGCCGTCGCCGAGTCGGTCGAGGCCGCCCCGGTGGAAACCGCGGCCGAGCCCGCAGCCGCTGTTGCAACGGAGCCGGAGCCGGCCGCCGCTGAGTCGGTTGAGGCCGCCCCCGAACCGCCTGCCGTCGCGGAAGCGGAGCCGGCCGAGCCCGCAGCCGCTGTTGCAACGGAGCCGGAGCCGGCCGCCGCTGAGTCGGTTGAGGCCGCCCCCGAACCGCCTGCCGTCGCGGAAGCGGAGCCGGCCGCGGCCGAAGCCGCGGCTGCACCTGCCGAAGAAGGCGCGAAGGAGGACCGGGCGTGATCCAGCAGGAATCCTCGCTCCGAGTCGCCGACAACTCCGGCGCGCGCGTGATCAAGTGCATCCGCGTGCTCGGCGGCACGAAGCGCCGCTACGCGAGCGTCGGCGATACCATCGTGGCGTCGGTCAAGCAGGCCGACCCCGGCCGCGAAGTCCGCGCCGGGCAGGTCGTGCGTGCCGTGATCGTGCGGGTCGCCAAGCAGTACCGCCGTGCGGACGGCTCCTACATCCGCTTCGACGACAACGCCGCGGTGATCCTCGCGGGCGACGGGCAGAACCCGACCGGGACGCGCATCTTCGGCCCGGTCGCGCGCGAACTGCGGGAGAAGGAATTCATGCGGATCGTGTCCTTGGCGCCGGAGGTGGTCTGATGCGCCGGATTCAACGCGACGATCTGGTCGAGGTGCGCGCGGGCAAGAACCGCGGCGCGCGCGGCCAAGTGCGCGAAGTGCTGCCCAAACGGGACCGCGTGATCGTGCAGGGCGTGAACATGGTCAAGCGCCACCTCAAGGCGACCCAGCTCGGCGCGCCGGCCGGGATCATCGAGCGCGAGGGGCCGCTGCACATCAGCAACGTGCAGCCCGTCTGCCCCGCCTGCGACCGCGCCGCCCGCGTCGGCTTCCGCGCCCGCCCGGACGGGGTCAAGGTGCGCGTCTGCAAGCGCTGCGGGGAGGACATCGAGTAATGGCGACCCCGCGCATGAAGCAGAAGTACCTGGACGAGATCGTCCCGCGCATGCAGGAAGAGTTCGGCTTCGAGAACGTGATGCAGGTGCCCCGCGTGGTCAAGGTCGTGGTCAACGCCGGCATGGGCGAGGCGCTCGAAAACCGCGCCACGCTCGACCGCGCCGCCGACGACATCACCGCGATCTGCGGGCAGAAGCCGGTGATCACCAAGGCCAAGCGCTCGATCGCCAACTTCAAGGTGCGCGAGGGCAATTCGATCGGCGTCATGGCGACGATGCGCGGGCAGCGCATGTGGGAGTTCCTCGACCGCGCCATCAACGCCGCGCTGCCCCGCATCCGCGACTTCCAGGGCGTGCCCCGCCGCGCCTTCGACGGCCGCGGCAACTACAGCCTCGGCATCCGCGAGCAGATCGTCTTCCCCGAAATCGACTACGGGGCGGTCGACAAAGTGCGCGGCCTGCAAGTGAACATCGTCACGACGGCCCGCAACGACGCGGAGGGCCGGCGGCTGCTCGAGCTGCTCGGCATGCCGTTCGAGCGCGTGCAGTAGGCGCGGGGGGAGCGAAGGCAGCCATGGCCGTGACCGATCCAATCGCCGACATGCTGACCAGGATCCGCAACGCGATCCAAGCGGGCCATCCCCGCGTCCGCATCCCGCATTCCAAGCTCAAGGCCTCGATCGCCGGCGTGCTCGAGGAAGAGGGCTACATCAAGGCCTTCGAAGTGCGCGACCGCGTCGGCCGCGCCGGCGCCGACATCGAGGTCGAACTGCTCTACGCCGCCGACGGGCGCAGCATGCTCAGCGGGCTCAAGCGGGTCAGCCGCCCCGGCCTCCGCGTCTACGTGCAGCAGCGCGAAATCCCCCGCCCCTACGGCGGGCTCGGCATGGCCATCCTCACGACGCCGCGCGGCGTTATGACCGGGCAGCGCGCACGGCGCGAGAACGTGGGCGGAGAAGTCCTGTGCTTCGTCTGGTGAGCGCGCCCGCCGCGGCGCTGCATTGCGGGGAAGGAGCGGGCCGATGAGCCGCGTGGGCAAGCGGCCGATCCCGGTCCCCGCCGGGGTCCAGGTCGAAATCGAACCGGGCTTGGTCCGCGTCAGCGGCCCCAAGGGCGGCTTGGACCAGCATGTCCACCGCGACCTGCACGTCGTCCGCGACGGCGACGAGGTGATCGTGACCCGCCCCAGCGACAAGCGAGAGCACCGCGCCCAGCACGGCCTCGCCCGCGCCCTGATCGCCAACATGGTCGCCGGCGTCTCCGAAGGCTTCCGCAAGACGCTCGAAATCCAGGGCACCGGCTACCGCGCCGAGATGGACGGCTCGACCCTCGTCCTGCGCGTCGGCTTCTCGCACTTGGTGCGCGTCGAGCCGGCCGACGGGATCGAGTTCGAGGTCGAGGGCCAGCTGGTGCACGTGAACGGCATCGACAAGCAGGCGGTCGGCGAGCAGGCCGCCCAGATCCGCCGCGTCCGCCCGCCCGAGCCCTACAAGGGCAAGGGCATCCGCTACCAAGGCGAGTGGGTGCGGCGCAAGCAGGGCAAGGGAGCGGTCGGCGCCGGCTAGGCGCCCGCCGCACTGAAGGGAACGCAGCAGATGGTCGCGCGCCGACGCCGCAGAACCGCGCAAGCCGCCCGCCGGCGCAGGCATGCCCGCGTGCGCCGGCGCGTCCACGGCACCGCCGAGCGCCCCCGCCTCTGCGTGTTCCGCTCCGCCAACCACATCTACGCACAACTGATCGACGACGACCTCGGCCGCACCATCGCTTCCGCCTCCGACTTGGGCGGGATCGAAACGACGGACGAGGACGGCGAGGGCAAGACCGCCCGCGCCGCCGCGGTCGGCCGTACGCTGGCCGAACGGGCCAGGGCCGCGAGCATCGAGCGCGCCGTGTTCGACCGCGGCGGATACCGGTACCACGGACGGGTGCGCGCGCTGGCCGATGCCGCGCGCGCGGTCGGCCTCGACTTCTAGCACGGGACGGAGGGCGGCCATGGCAGATCGGGATCGGGGAGGCGGCCGCGGCCGCCGGCGCGACGAAGGCCCGCAGGACGACTACATCGAAAAGGTCGTCTCCGTGAACCGCGTCGCCAAGGTCGTCAAGGGCGGGCGCCGCTTCTCCTTCTCCGCCGTCGTCGTCGTCGGCGACGGCGATGGGCGCGTCGGCATCGGCATCGGCCGCGCCAACGAGGTGCCCGATGCGATCCGCAAGGGCGCGACCACCGCGCGCCGTGAGATGATCCGCGCCCCGCTCAAGAACGGCACCATCCCCCACCCCGTCACCGCCCGCTTCTGCGCCTCCAACGTGATGCTCAAGCCGGCCGCCCCCGGCACCGGCGTGATCGCGGGCGGCGGCGTCCGCGCCGTGCTTGAAGCTGCCGGCGTCCGCAACGTGCTCACCAAGTCGCTCGGCTCCAACAACGTCGTCAACGTCGTCCAGGCGACGCGGCGGGCGCTGCTGGCCCTGCGCGATCCGGTTGAGGCCCGCCGCGAGCGCCTGCAGCTGGCCGGCAAGATCGCGCCCGAACCCGAACCGGCCGCGGAGCCCGAACCCGTCGAGGCCGCGGCAGCGGAGGCCGGTGCGTGATGGGCACGCTCCGCGTCACCTACGTGAAGTCCGCGATCGGCTACCGCTCCGATCAGGGCCATACCATCCGCTCGCTCGGCCTGCGC
Organism: Dehalococcoidia bacterium; assembly: GCA_965205165.1. Classification (GTDB taxonomy): domain Bacteria; phylum Chloroflexota; class Dehalococcoidia; order Bin125; family Bin125; genus CBDESM01. Next base: position 1,336,223 of record OZ242037.1, on the reverse strand, counting down.
CGGCTCGGCCAGACCGTCGAGCTGCCGGATACGCGGGATGTGCGTGGTATGGTGGGGAAGGTCGCCCATCTGGTCACCGTGACTGAGACTGAATCCGCTGCGGAGGAGGCGTAGGTGGTACTGCGCATCAACGATCTGCGCCCGCCCGCCGGCGCCAAGCGCAAGCGCAAGCGCGTCGGCCGCGGCAACGCCTCCGGCAAGGGCACCTACTCGACCCGCGGCCTCAAGGGCCAGCGCTCCCGCGCCGGACGCGACTACAACGCCGTCTTCGAGGGCGGCGGCATGTCCATGTTCCGCACCCTGCCGCGCAAGAAGGGATTCAAGAACCGCTTCCGCGTCGAGGCCAAGGCGATCAACGTGGTCGACCTCTCCCGCCGCTTCGAGCCGGGCGCGGAGGTTGATGCCGATGCGCTGGTCGCGGCCGGCCTGCTGAAGAAGGCCTCGGAGCGGTTCAAGGTGCTGGCCGGGGGCGGGATCGAGCACGCCCTGACCGTGCGGGTCGAGCGCATTTCGCCCGCCGCCAAGGCGAAGATCGAAGCGGCGGGCGGTTCCGTCGAGGTGTTGGATGCAGAGAGCCCAGACGGCGGCCGGGCCGACTAGGCCCAAGCTGCTGCAGGCGCTGGTCGACGCCTGGCGGCAGCCGGACGTCCGCCGCAAGGTCGCCTTCACGCTGGCCATGCTGGTCGTCTTCCGGCTCGTCGCGCACGTGCCGATCCCCGACATCAACCGCACCCAGCTCGAAAACGCGCTGGACAACAACCCCGTCCTCGGCTTCCTCAACCTGTTCAGCGGCGGCGGGCTCGACAACCTCTCGATCGTCGCGCTCGGCGTCTACCCCTACATCACCGCCTCGATCATCATGAACCTCCTGCAGCCCGTCGTGCCGAGGCTGCAAGCCCTCGCCCAAGAGGGCGAATCCGGCCGCAACCGCATCCAGCTCTACACCTATTGGCTCGCCGTGCCGATGTCGCTCGTACAGGGCTACGGCCAGCTGCTGCTGCTCGAAAACGCCCGCGCCATCACCGGCATCGGCTTCGGCGCCGAGGAATGGCTGCCCACCGTCTCCGCCCTGATCACGATGACCGCCGGCACCATGTTCCTGATCTGGCTCGGCGAACTGATCACCGAAAAAGGCGTCGGCAACGGCATCTCCCTGATCATCTTCGCCGGCATCGTGGCCAGCTTCCCCACCCTCTTCAACTCCGTCCGGCTCAGCGACATCGGCTGGTCCGGCATCGCCATCGTGATCGCCATCGCCGTCGCCCTCGTCGCCCTGATCGTCTTCTTCCAGGAGGCCCAGCGCAGAATCCCCGTCCAATACGCCAGATCCGTGTTCCGCGGCGGCAGGATGTACCGCCAGAGCGGGCAGAGCTACATCCCCCTGCGCGTCAACTCCGCAGGCATGATCCCCCTCATCTTCGCCTTCTCCATCATCATCTTCCCCTCCGTCCTGGCCGGCTGGGTGACCGGCGCCGCCACCGAGGAGAGCCAGACCCGCGTCTCCGTCGAAGTGCCCTTCATCCCCGCCGATTCCGATGTCCAAATCTCGCAGCTCTTCACCGACGGCTACGACCTCGCCGAAAGCGGCTCCTTCTACGTCAACGAGGCGCTGGTCGAGTGGTCGCAGTCCGACACCTTCGACGAGCTGCTCGAGAAGATCAACCGCGAGGCTGACGCCAACGTCCTGACCCGTGTCGAATCCCGCAATGACCCGGGTACCGGCGAGACCGTGACCGCCTGGCGGATCGACGCGAACGAGATCGGCTCGAAGCCGATCCGCTTAGAGGACGAGACGGGTAATTTCATCGCCCAGACGGAAATTCCGACGCACGTGCAAGCCCCGGACGATCCGCTCACCCCGAACATCGCCGAAGGCCAGACGCTCGGCGTGCGCCCGGGCTGGGTGATCCGCGCCGCCGATTGGGTGCAGCGCAACTTCTCGCCCGGCCAAGCGCTCTATTGGGGGCTCTCATTCGTGCTCGTCGTCGCCTTCACCTTCTTCTACACGTTCGTCACCTTCCAGCAGCAGAACCTCTCCGAGAACCTCCAGAAGCAGGGAGGCTTCATCCCCGGCATCCGCCCCGGCCGGCCGACGCAGGAGTACATCAACCGCGTGCTCACCCGGATCACCTGGGCCGGCGCGATCTTCCTCGGCTTCGTCGCCGTCGTGCCCTTCCTCGCCACCGAATTCATCCCCGACAGCACCGCCCTCACCATCTCCAGCACCGGGCTGCTGATCGTGGTCGGCGTCGCCATCGACACCATGCGCCAAATCGAAGCGCAGCTGCTGATGCGCAACTACGAAGGGTTCATCCGCTGATGGCCTACATCATCATGCTCGGACCGCCGGGCGCCGGCAAGGGAACGCAGGCCGGCCACGTTGCCGAAGCGACGGGGCAGGCGCACCTCGCCACCGGCGACATGTTCCGCGAGAACGTGCGCGGCGGCACCGAACTCGGCCTGCTCGCCAAGGGCTACATGGACCGCGGCGAGCTCGTCCCCGACGAAGTCACGATCGCGATGCTCCTCGATCGGCTCGAACGGCCCGACGCCGCGGCCGGCGCGCTGCTCGACGGCTTCCCCCGCACGGTCGAGCAGGCCGAAGCCCTCGATGCCGCGCTGGCCGAGCGGGATGGCGAAATCGCCGCCGCCCTGCTGATCGACGTCGCCGAGGCCGAAATCCTGCGCCGGCTCGGCGGCCGCTGGAGCTGCGCCGATTGCGCCGCCGTCTACCACGAGGTCTTCAATCCGCCCAAGGTCGAGCGAACCTGCGACCGCTGCTCCAACGCGCTGATGCAGCGCGACGACGACCAGCCCGAGGCGATCTCCAAGCGCCTGCGCGTCTACCAGGACCAGACCGCCCCGCTGATCGAGTTCTACGAGCGGCAGGGCAAGCTCAAGCGCGTCAACGGCGAGCAGGAGCCCGGCGCGGTCGGCGCAGACCTGCTCGCGGCACTCGGCGAAGGCAGCTGATGGCGGCCAAAGATCGCGAACGCGTCGTTATCCTCAAGACGGCCGAGGAGATCGACATGATGCGGCCGCCCGGCCGCATGGTCGGCGAAACCCTCGCCGAACTCCAAGAGATCGCGCGCCCCGGAACCCGCCTGTCGGAGCTGGACCACTACGTGATCGACAAGTTCGGGCGCCTCGGCGTGATCCCCACCTTCCTCGGCTACCAAGGCTTCCCCCACGCCATCTGCGCCTCCGTCAACGATGAGATCGTGCACGGATTCGCGACAGACCGGGCGCTGGAGGAGGGCGACATCCTCAGCATCGACCTCGGCGCGACGATCGACGGCTGGGTGGGCGACTCGGCGGTCACGTTCGGGATCGGGTCGGTCGGCGCCGAAGCGGCGCGGCTGATGCAGGTGACCAAGGAGGCGCTGCATGCGGGCATCGAGGAGACGCGCGTGGGTGCCCGCAAAGGCACGATAGCCGCTAGCATCCAAGAGGTGATAGAGTCTGCAGGCTACGGCGTGGTGCGCGGATACGTCGGCCACGGCGTGGGGCGCGACATGCACGAGGCTCCCAACATGCCCAACTACGGGAAGCGGGGAACCGGCATGCGGATGCGCCGCGGCATGGTCGTGGCCCTCGAGCCGATGGCCACCGTCGGAGCCCCGGCGACCAAAGTGCTGGAGGACGGTTGGACGGTGTCTACCCAGGACGGCGGGCTCTCGGCGCACTTCGAGCACACGGTGGCGCTGCGCGAAGGCGCGGCCGCCGAAATCCTCACGCTGCCCGGCTGAGCGGCGGAACGGAGGCGCGGTGGCCAAGCGAGGCGGCGGTGGCGGCGGGCGGCGCCAGCAGCGTTCGGCGCAGGTCGCGCCGGCGCCCAAGCAGGACAAAATCGAGGTGGAAGGCATCGTGAAGGAGCTGCTCCCCAACGCCTCCTTCCGCGTTGAACTCGCCAACGGGCACGAAGTGCTCGCGCACTTGGCGGGCAAGATGCGCCAGCACCACATCCGCGTCCTGCGCGGCGACCGCGTGCTGGTCGAACTGTCCGAATACGACCTCACGCGCGGGCGCGTGGTCTACCGGTTCAAGAGCTGAGCGGGAAAGGAAGACGGCATGGCCAGGATCTCCGGCGTCGACATCCCGGACGACAAGAAGATCCCCTACGCCCTGCGCTACATCTACGGCATCGGCAAGACCCGCGCCGACGAGATCGTGGCCGCCGCGCAGCTGGACCCCGAAGAGCGCGTGCGCAACCTCAGCGAGGCCGAACTCGCCCGACTGCGCGAAATCATCGACCGCGCCGACTTCCTCGTCGAGGGCGATCTGCGCCGTCTGGTACGCTCCAACGTCCAGCGCCTGATCGACATCAACTGCTACCGCGGGCAGCGGCACCGCCGCAACCTGCCCATGCACGGGCAGCGCACGCGAACCAACGCGCGCACCCGGCGCGGCTCCAAGAAGACCGTCGCCGGCCGCCGCCGTGCGGTCAAGCGCTAGCGGCGGGGAGGGACGACCGATGACGACGCAGCGGGGCGGCCAGCGCGGCCGGCGGCGCGAACGCAAGAACGTGCCGCGCGGGCGCGCCTACATCCAGTCGACCTTCAACAACACCATCATCACCCTGACCGACCTGCAGGGCCAAACCGTCGCGTGGAGCAGCGGCGGCAGCGTCGGCGCGACCCGCGGCTCCCGCAAGGGCACCCCCTTCGCCGCCCAGCTCGCCGGCGAAGAGGCCGCGCAAAAGGCGATGTCCCACGGCATGCGCGAAGTCGACGTCTACGTCAAGGGCCCGGGCAGCGGCCGCGAGTCCGCCGTCCGCGCACTCCAGGCCGCCGGCCTCAACCTGCTCTCGATTCGCGACGTCACCCCGATCCCCCACAACGGCTGCCGCCCGCGCAAGCGGCGGCGGGTCTGACCCCGATGACTCAACCGACGCCCGGAACACCAGCACTGGAGCCGCGCTGATGGCCAGATACACCGGACCGGTCTGCCGCATCTGCCGGCGGGCGGGCGAAAAGCTCTTCTTGAAGGGCGAGCGCTGCACGGGGCCCAAGTGCGCCATCGAGCGTCGCAACCAGCCCCCCGGCCCGCGCTCCCAGCGCCGCCGCAAAGTCTCCGACTTCGGCATCCAAGTGAAGGAAAAGCAGAAGGTGCGCAAGACCTACGGCGTGCTCGAGCGCCAGTTCCGCCGCATGTTCAAGGAAGCCTCCCGCCGCCAAGGCGCGACCGGCGAGAACCTGCTGCAGATGCTCGAACTGCGCTTCGACAACGTCGTCTACCGCCTCGGCATCGCCGAGTCCCGCGCTCAGGCCCGCCAGCTGGTGCGCCATGGCCACATCACCCTCAACGGCAAGAAGGCCGACATCCCCTCGATCGAAATGAAGGTGGGCGACAAGATCGGCTGGACCGATCGCGGCCGCTCGCGCAAGTTCTACGAACTCGCCCGCACCTGGCAGGGAAGCCGCGAGGTGCCCGGCTGGCTGCGGATCGACCCCGTGCAGCTGGAGGGGGAATTGACGGCGCTGCCCGGACGGGACGACATCGACGTCCGCTTCGACGAGAACGCGGTCGTGGAGTACTACTCGCGCTGACGGGCCGCCGGCCCCGGAAGCTCCGAAGGAGGGACTGATTCCCGTGATCCTGCAGCAAGAAGCGACCTCCCCCCAGATCGAGGAAGCGCGCGAGGACTACGTGCGGATCGCCGTCGAACCCCTCTCGCGCGGGTTCGCCCACACGCTCGGCAACGGCATGCGCCGCGTCCTGCTCGGCGCCATCCGCGGCGCCGCCATCACCTCCATCCAGATCGAGAACGTGCAGCACGAGTTCTCCACCATCCCGGAGATGAAGGAGGACACCACCGAATTCCTGCTCAACCTCCGCGCCATCCGCCTCCGCGCAGTCATCGACCGCCCGGCCGAACTCGTGCTCGACGTCGCCGGCGCCAAGTCGATCACCGCCGCCGACGTGCAGGTGCCCGGCGAGTACGAGATCGTCAACCCCGACCAGTACCTCGCCACGCTCGATTCCGCCGACGCCGAACTGCACGTCAAAATGCAGGCGCAGACCGGCTATGGCTTCCAACCCTCCGAAGCGAGCGCCAACGGCGAGCACGTGATCGGCGTGATCCCCGTCGACGCCGTCTTCACGCCGATCCGCAAGGTCTCCTACGAAGTCCAACCGGCCAAGGCCGCCGCCGCCGAGCAGGGGGCCGAGCAGCTCCTGCTCGAAGTCTGGACCGACGGCAGCGTCGACGCCATGGACGCGATCCGCTCCGCCGCCCGCCAGCTGCAGGACGAACTCGCCCGCTTCGCCAGCCTCGGCGAGCCCGAAGAGCCCCGCGCCGCCCCCGCCCACGAGCTGGTCGGCCTCACCGCCGAGCAGTACAACACCCAGATCGACGTCCTCCAGCTCTCCGTCCGCGCCCACAACTGCCTCAAGCGCAGCGGTCTCATGACCATCGGCAACCTGCTCGAAATGTCGGAGGAGGAGCTGCTCACCCTGAAGAACTTCGGCGAGAAGTCCTACGTCGAGCTGATCGAGCGGCTGGCCGAGATGAAGTACATGCGCGAGGACGACTCCCGCCTCATGCGCGTCCGCTCGGGCGCGATCGGCGGCGACGACACCCCGCTCGAAACGCTCCCGCCCCCGCCGCCGGAAGGCTCCGCGCCCGAGATCGAGCCGCTGCGGACCGTCGACGACGATGTCGACTCCGGCGAGCAGACCTCGGCCTTGGGCGCCGCCCTGCTCGAGGCCCTGCGCGAGGCGGGCAAGGAACCCGGAGAGGTATAGCCGCCGCGGCCGCGGGCCGGGCGCGATCGGAGGACAGGGATCATGCGGCATCGCAAGAGGGGGCGCGCGCTCAGCCGCAGCCGTTCGCATCGCGCCGCGCTCGTGCGCAACCAAGTCACCGAACTGCTGCGCCACGAGGCCATCGTCACCACCGAGGCCAAGGCCAGGGAAATCCGCCCCGTCGCCGAGCGGATGATCACCCTTGGCAAGAAGGGCACCCTCCACGCCCGCCGCCTCGCCGCCGCCACCCTCACCGACAAGAAGGTCGTCAAGCGCCTCTTCGACGACGTCGGCCCCCGCTTCAGCGAGCGACCCGGCGGATACACGCGGATCGTCAAACTCGGCCCTCGCCGCGGCGACGGCGCCCGGATGGCCCACATCGAGCTCGTCGATAAGGCGGCCGCGCCGGAACCCGCGTCCTCCGAAAGCGGCGACGCGGACTCCGAATAGCGCCCGGGAAGCCCGGCGGCCATGCGTCGGCTCGCGCTGCTGCTGCAATACGACGGCTCCGCCTTCGCCGGATCCCAGCGCCAACCCGACCTCCCCACCGTGCAAGCCGCCCTCGAAGAAGCGATCCGCTCCCTGACAGGCGAAGCCTCGCCCGCCTCGTTCGCCGGCAGGACCGACGCCGGCGTCCATGCGACCGGCCAAGTCGCCTCGTTCCCCACGTCCTCCGCGCTGCCCGCGGCCCGCTTCGTGCGCGGCTTGAACCACTTCCTGCCGCCCTGCGCTGCCGTCCAGTCCGCCTGCGACGTCGCCGAGTCCTTCGATCCGCGGCGCTGCGCGATCAGCCGCGTCTACCGCTACGAGATCGTCATCGCCCGCCAGCGCCAGCCCCTGCGCGAGGCGAGGGCCTGGATCGTGCCTCCCCCCTTCGATCTCGAACGCGGCCGCGAAGCCGCGGCCGCATTCGCCGGCGAGCACGATTTCGCCGCGTTCGCCAAGGCCGGCCCCGATGTCTCGACGCGCCGCACGGTGCGGTCTTCGGATCTGCTCGGCGAGCCCCCGGAGCTCGTCTACCGCGTGGAGGCCGATTCCTTCCTGCAGCGCCAAGTCCGCCGCATGGTCGGCACGATCGTGGAAGCCGCGCGCGGCAGAAGCGATGCCGCGGAGATCCGCCGGCTGCTGGACTCGGCCGCGCCCGGCCGTTCCCGGGCGACCGCACCGGCCGGGGGTTTGACGTTGGCGAAAGTCCGCTACGATGGGAGCGACCTCCCCGATTGGACGGAACTGGATGACGACACCTGTACTCGGTGCGCGCGACGTTGAGCGCCGCTGGCACGTAGTCGACGCGGCCGACCGGCCGCTCGGCCGCGTCGCCACCGAAATCGCCGCCCTGCTGCGCGGCAAGCACAAACCGGAGTTCCACCCCTCCCAGGACATCGGCGACTTCGTGATCGTGATCAACGCCAAGAGCGTCGCGGTCACCGGCCGCAAGCTCGAGCAGAAGATCTACTACCGGCACTCCGGCTACCTCGGCGGCCTCCGCGCGACGCCGCTCAAGGACATGCTGGCCAAGCGTCCCGAGCGCGTGATCGAGCACGCCGTCCGCGGGATGCTGCCCAAGAACCGGCTCGGACGCGCCCAGTACCGGCACCTCCGGGTCTACGCGGGCCCGGACCACCCACACCAGGGACAGATTGCGGAGGCGGGCGCAGAATGACGACCGGCAGCGGACAGTACTTCTACGGACTCGGGCGCCGCAAGGAATCCAACGCCCGCGTCCGCCTCTACCCCGGCGACGGCACCATCGTCGTCAACGGCAAGAACGCCGACGAGCTCTTCGCCCGCGAGGAGCACCGCCGCCTGATCAAGGAGCCGCTGTTCCTCACCGGCACCCAGAACCGCTACAGCGCCCAGGTCAAGTGCGCCGGCGGTGGAATGACCGGCTGGGCCGGCGCCATCCGCCTCGGCATCGCCCGCGCCCTGCTCGCCTCCGACGAAACCCTCCGTCTGCAACTGCGCGCCGCCGGCATGCTCACCCGCGACCCGCGCGCCAAGGAGCGCAAGAAGCCCGGCCTCAAGCGCGCCCGCAAGGCCCCTCAGTACACCAAGCGCTAGGCAGAGGGACTAGCGCCACGGCGATTCTTAGCCCCCATTGATTGGCCGTCTCTTGGTGTTCATCTCGTCTGCTTGGGCGCTGATCTGCGAAAGCCTCCAAGGGTGAACTACCTCCCACATGCGATTCCACCCCCCTTCACGACGCTCGTTTGGCCCGAAATGCCCATACGAGGCTGTAGGGCGGTACCGCGTACGTGTCAGCTGCAGCTCCGCGATGATCGCGGCTGGGCGCAGATCGAAGTTCTCCGCGACGATCTGCTGGAGATCAGCGTCGTCGACCACGCCGGTTCCGAAGCTGTCGACAAACAGGGATGTTGGATGTGCGCGGCCAATCACGTAGGAGAGCTGAATCTCCACGCGTTTCGCCAGTTTCGCGTGCACGAGGTGATTGGCCACCCACCGAGCGGCGTACGCTGCTGAGCGATCGACCTTTGACGGGTCCTTGCCCGAGAACGCCCCGCCTCCATGCCGAGCCATGCCCCCATATGTGTCCACGATGATTTTCCTGCCGGTGAGTCCGGCATCCGCAGCGGGCCCGCCGAGGACGAAGCTTCCGGACGAGTTGATGTGGCACCGCTCAAAGGCGTGCTTCGGGATGACGTGTCGAACCACGCCGTGCAAGAGCTCTTCGTTCATCGTTTTCTGGCCAACTCCAAGATCGTGCTGCGCAGCGAGCACCACATTCACGACTTCTTGGGGTTTGCCGTCTGCATAGCGCACGGTCACCTGCGACTTGCCGTCCGGACGGAGCCAGGGAATCTCCCCGGTCTTGCGAACCTCCGCTAGCCGTCGGGTCAGTTGGTGTGCGAGGTGGATGGGCCAAGGCATCCGCTCAGCAGTCTCATCGCATGCGAAGCCGAACATCATTCCTTGATCGCCCGCGCCTTGCAGCTCGCGCGGATCAGCGAGACCGACACCTGTGCGGACCTCTTCTGATCGTGACACACCAGAGTCAATCTCCTGCGATTGGTCGTGCAGTCGCACGACTACGTCGCATCGATCTGGGTCGAGCCCCGTTTCCTCGGTGTAGCCCACGTCCCTGACTACGCCACGGGCGACGGCCTCGTAGTCAACATTGGCACTGGCCTTGACCTCGCCGGCAATGAAGATGATCCCTTGGCCGATGGCCGTCTCGCAGGCCACATGCGATTGCGGATCCTGCTCCAAACACGCATCAAGGATCGCATCGGAGATCTGGTCGCACAGCTTGTCCGGATGGCCCTCGGTGACCGATTCCGAAGTCCAGAGCCCGTCTTGGATCATGTCCCCTGCCCCCAGGAATTCAGGTACTGCCGTTGCTCTTCGCTCAGCTCGTCGATCTCCGCGCCCAGCGCCCGCAGCTTCATCGCCGCCACCTCGCGGTCGATCTCGGCCGGCACCTCGTGCACGCCCGGCGGCAGCGAGGCCGCGTGCTTGGCCAGATGCTCCACCGCCAGCGCCTGGTTGGCGAACGACATGTCCATCACGCTCGGCGGGTGCCCCTCGGCCGCGCCGAGATTCACCAGCCGGCCCTCCGCCAGCACGACCAGCTCCCGCCCGTCCGCCAGCTGCCACGCATCGACGAACGGGCGCAGCGTCCGCTTGGCCTCCGCCGCCGCCTCCAGCGCATCGAGGTTGATCTCGTGGTTGAAGTGCCCCGCGTTCGCCATGATCGCGCCCGACTTCATCCGCTCGAGATGCGGCGCGTCGATCACGTGGATGTCCCCCGTCGCAGTGATGAAGATGTCCCCCTCGCCCGCCGCGTCGAGCATCGGCTCGACGCTGAACCCGTCCATCACCGCCTCCAGCGCGCGCAGCGGATCCACCTCCGTCACCACGACTCGCGCGCCCATCCCCCGCGCCCGCGCCGCGATCCCGCGCCCGCACCAGCCGTACCCCGCGACCACCAGCGTCTTGCCCGCCAGCAGCACGTTGGTCGCCCGGATCAGCCCGTCCAGCGCGCTCTGCCCGGTCCCGTAGCGGTTGTCGAACATGTGCTTGGTCGCCGCGTCGTTCACCGCCACGATCGGGTACGCCAGCGCCCCGTCCGCCGCCATCGCCCGCAGCCGGATGATCCCCGTCGTCGTCTCCTCGCAGCCGCCGATCACCCCCTCCAGCGCGTCGCGCCGCTCCCCGTGCAGCGTCGACGCCAAATCCGCGCCGTCGTCGATCGTGATCTGCGGCCGCGCATCGATCGCCTGGCCGATGTGCCGGTAGTAGGTCGCATCGTCCTCGCCCTTGATCGCGAAAACCGGGATGCCCGCGCGTTCGACCAGCGCCGCAGCCACGTCGTCCTGCGTCGAGAGCGGGTTCGAGGCGCAAAGCCAGAGCTCCGCTCCGCCCGCTTGCAGCGCCAGCGCCAAGTTCGCGGTCTCCGCCGTGACGTGCAGGCAGCCCGCGATCCGCAGCCCCTCCAGCGGCCGCTCCTCGCCGAAGCGCCGCCGGATCTGCTCGATCACCGGCATCTCCCGCGCCGCCCAGTCGATCCGGCGCTCGCCCGCGCCGGCCAGCCCGCGGTCCGCGATGTCGGCCTCGGCCGTCTCGGTGGGCGCGGCGGCGGTGGTCATCGGCGCGGATGCATTTCCCGGGCGAGGCGATCATGGAGGCGGCGCGCGAACCATCGCCGCGCGAGGTCCGGCGGGCTGATCGCCCGCCGCCGAGCCGCCGTTTCGATGATAGGGCCGACATCGCGGTAGCCCAGCTTCTGATAGGCCCGCACGGCCGGCGCGTTGGCCGGGTCGACTGAGAGCACCACCTCGTTGACCTCCCGCAGCAGGTCCGCGGTCACCGCGCTGGTGGCCAGCTTCGCGCAGCCGCGCCCGCGGTAGCGCGGGTGCGTGAACACGTTGCCCAGCACCGCGATCGCGTGCGTCCGCGCGATCGCGTGCGTCCCCGCCGCCGCCACCAGCAGATCGTCGACCGCGACCCCGCGGTAGCAGCCCTCCTCGATCTGCCGACGCAGGTAGCGCGTGCGCCGGCCCTCGGCTGAATAGAGCTCGTTGAGCGCCCCAGCGTGCCGCCCGTCCAGCTGCAGCGTCGCCCCGAAGGCCGGCCGGAAGCTCGCCCGCGTAACCAGCATCCGCCGCATGCTGCGTGCCAGATCGATGTTGTGGACCATCCCCAGCGCCGACAAGTGCTCCGGCCCGCAAATCGCGAACGTGCTCGGAGCGCCCGGATAGAGCCGCAGGATCGCGTCGACGGCCGCCGGATTTCCCGTGATCGTCGTCGCGTGCCCCAGCCCCCCGCGCGAGTGGCACACGATCCCCTCGCCGCCCGCCGTCTCGCACGACCACCAGTCCGACTCGTCCCAGGCGTACGGTTCCAGCTGCGCCAGCCCGTACGCCGCTACGTAGCGGTCCCCGTCCAGCCGCTCGCGCAGCCGCGACGGATCGAGCCGCCGCCGAACGGGGTCAATCCGCGCCTGATCGCCGATACGCAGCGAGATCGCCATCGGCTTACCCGGCACCCTCATCCAGCGGCCGTGCGCGTACTTCCGCCAGCCGCGCCTCCGCCTCCGATCGAGTCGCGGCGAGGATGCCCTCCAAGCCGAACCGCTCGACCGCGAAGGAAGCCGCCGCGCAGCCCCAGCGCGCCGCCTCGACCAGCCCGTCCCCCCGCGCCAGCGCGCTGAGCGCCGCCCCCACGAACACGTCCCCCGCCCCGGTCGGATCCGCCGCCCGGATCCCCGGCACCGCGCAAACCCTCGACATCGCGCCGTCCGAGTCGCACACGTCGGCCCCGCGCGAACCGCGCTTGAGGATGAACCGCCCCGGCCCGTGCGGGCGGATCCAGTCGGACGCCGCCCGCGTCAGCTCGTCGTCCTGCGGCGATCCTCCCCAGCCGATCAGGCTGGCCGCCTCCGCGTCGTTGATGATCACGATGTCGGCCAGCGGCAGCTGGCGGACGAACGCCTCGTGCTCGTCCAGGATCTCCCGCTCGATCGTGTCGAGCGCGACCAGCGACGCATCGCTCAGCTGCTCGGCGCAGGCATGGTTCTGCAGCGCGTTGCCCGCCGTCAGCGCGGCGCAGCGGACATCCCGCAGATGCGCCGGGATCGTCGCCACGTGCGTGCCGTAGACCCCGGCCCGCGTGTACAGGTGCTCGCGCGCGTTGCCGCTCTCGTTGTAGCGGCAGCCCCAGCGGAACGTGGGCCCGGGCGCCCGCTCGATCGCGTCCAGGATCACCCCCCGTTCGCGCAGCGGATCGAGCAGCGCCTCGTCGAAATCATCGCCCACGACGGAAACGATCGCCGCCCGCGCGAGCAGCGACGCGCCCAGCGCCCCATACGCGCCCGAACCGCCCATCACGCCCTTGACCGCCCCCTCGGCCGAGTGGATCTCGTCGAACGTCACCGCGCCCACGTAGGCGACGTCCGCCGCGCTCACGGCAGCCGCCCCTCGAGCAGCAGCGCGCAGCGTTCGCGCACCTCTGCCGGAATCCGCGCCGGGTCCGTCATGATCGCGCCTTCCAGCGCTCCGGCTGCGGTCGAGCGCCAGTCGACGGGCAGCTCGCGCACCAGCGCCGCCACGATCGCCCGCGCCGAATCGACGTTGCGCCGCACGATCTCCGCCACTGTGTCGGCCGACACGTCCTCCGCCTCGTCGTTCCACACGTCGTAATCGGTCGCCGTGGCCAGCATCGCGTAGGCCAGCTCCGCCTCGCGCGCCAGCTTGGCCTCCGGAATCGCCGTCATCCCGATGATCGCGGCGTCCCACGAGCGGTAGATCCGCGACTCCGCCCGGGTGCTGAAATGCGGCCCCTCCATGCAGACGTACGCCCCGCCGCGGTGAACCGGCTGCCCGATCTCGTCCGCGGCCGCGGTCAAGCGGGCCGAGAGATCGGCGCAGAACGGGTCCGCAAACCCGGCGTGGACGGCGATCCCGCCGCCGAAGAAGCTCGATTCGCGGATGCCGCGGGTGCGGTCGATCAGCTGATCGGGCACGACCATCCGCCCCGGCTCGATCTCGGCCCGCAGCGACCCCACGGCCGAGACGGCGATCACCCCCTGCGCGCCCATCGCCTTCAGCGCCCAGATGTTGGCCCGGTAGGGCACCTCGTGCGGCAGCAGCCGATGCCCTACCCCGTGCCGCGGCAGGAAGGCGGCCCGCTTGCCGTGCAGCTCCCCGACGATGATCTCGTCGCTCGGCTCCCCGAATGGCGTTCGCGGCCGCCAGCGCCCGGTCTCCACCAGGCCCGGCATCCGGTAGAAGCCGGAGCCGCCGATCACGCCGATCAAGGCATCAGGCGCGGAAGCGGGATCGATCGCGTCAGGCACAACCGCAGCCTACCCCCGCGCAACGGCTCGTTGCAGCAGCCGTGGCGGGCCGTCGCGGCGGGGCGGCTATACTGCGACTCGCAGATGACAGTTTCCGCCGGCGTTGCGCCGCGCTCCCGCTCCGGCTCCCGATTGCCCATGTCCGTGCAGGTCGTCCTGCGCGTGCTCCGCTTCGCCGCCCCCTATCGCAAGGGCCTCGCCCTCACCGCGCTCGCGATCGGCTCGGCCGTCGCCTTCATGGTCGCCACCCCGGCCCTGCTCCGCTGGGCGGTCAACAGCGCGCTCGGCACCACGATCGTCGATGGCGAGGTCCAGGTCGACGTCGTGCCCGGCCTCGTCGCGGCCGCCGCCGCGGCCTTGATCACCGTCGCGCTGCTGCGCGGGATCGCCCTCTTCCTCCAGCGCTACCTCGCCGAATGGATCGGCCAAACCGTCGCCTACGACCTCCGCAACGACATCTACCAGCGCTTGCAGACCCTCTCCTTCCGCTACCACGACGCCGCCGAAACCGGCCAGATCATGGTCCGCGCCACCGCCGATGTCGAGGTCGTGCGGATGTTCATCAACTTCGGTGCCGTCCAGCTCACCTCGACCCTCCTGCTCGCCGTCGTCACCCTGATCCTGATGGCGCTCACCAACATCTACCTCACCCTGATCGTCTGGGCCTTCCTGGTCATCGTGATCATCCGCTCCGCCGTCGTCTCCAGCCGCCTCCGCCCGATCTGGACCGATGTGCAGGAATCGCAGGCTCAGCTGGGCACCGTCCTCCAGGAAGCGCTTTCCGGCATCCGCGTCGTCAAGGCGTTCGGCCGCGCCGAGCACGAGGGCCGCAAGTTCGGCGGCTCCGCCGCCTGGCTCCAGCGCCGCTCGCACGACGCCTCGATGATCCAATCCTTCAACCAGCCCCTGATGACCGCGCTCGGCACCCTCGCCATGGTCGCCGTCGTCTGGTACGGCGGCCGCCAGGTCATCGCCGGCGAACTCGACGCCGGCGCGCTGGCGATGTTCCTCGTCTTCCTCACCTTCCTCCAAATGCCGATCCGCGGACTCGGCTGGATGGTCATGATGGTCCCCCGCGCCGCCACCGCCGGCATCCGCATCTTCGAAATCCTCGACCAGGAATCCGAAGTGCAGGAGCGCCCCGGCGCCGAACCCGTCGAGCACCCGCAGGGCGACGTCCGCTTCAGCGACGTCGCCTTCGCCTACGACCAGCGCTCGCCCGTGCTCAACGGAATCGACGTCCACGCCGCGCCCGGCGAGCTGGTCGCCCTGCTCGGCCGCACCGGCTCCGGCAAGTCCACCGTCGTCAACCTGATCCCCCGCTTCTACGACGTCACCGCCGGACAAGTCTCGTTCGACGGCCGCGACGTGCGCGATTGGACGCTCGAAGACCTCAGGCGGCAGGTCGCGATCGTCCAGCAGGAGGTCTTCCTCTTCGCCGCCACGCTGCGCGAGAACATCGCCTACGGCCGCCCCGATGCGACCCAGGAGGAGATTGAGGCCGCCGCCAAGCTGGCCCGCATCCACGACTTCATCCAGCGCCTGCCGCAGGGCTACGAGACCTGGGTCGGCGAGCGCGGCGCCAACTTCTCCGGCGGCCAGAAGCAGCGCATCGCCATCGCCCGTGCCCTCCTGATGGACCCCCGCGTGCTGATCTTCGACGACTCCACCTCCAGCGTGGACGCCGCCACCGAGTACGAAATCCAGCAGGCCATGGCCGCCTTGATGCGCGGCCGCACCACCTTCGTGATCGCCCACCGCCTCCGCTCCGTCCGCGAGGCCGACCAGATCCTCGTGCTCGACAAGGGCAGGATCGTCCAGCGCGGCACTCACGCACAACTGCTCGAAGAGGGCGGCCTCTACCGCGAAATCCACGATCTCGAACTCCGCGATCGGGAAGAGGCGGCCGATCCCGCCTTGGCCCCGGTCGGAGGAGGTGCCTGATGGGGATGATGGGCGGCGGCATGGCGGGCGGCTGGTCGAGCAACATCGGCGGCGGCGGGCACGGCCCCCGCTCCTCTTGGGCCTCCTCGGCCGGCGGCGCCGACGGCTGGGACAAGGAATACGGCTCGCTCTACAACCCCCAGCTGATCCGCCGCTTCCGCCAGTACATCTCCCCCTTCAAGGGCCGCCTGCTGATCGCCGTCATCGCCAACATCATCTTCGCCGCCGCCCTCAACGTGCAGGTCTACGTCGTCTTCGATTCCATCGACGGCGCCATCGCCGCCGGCGAATCCGGCGTGCTCAACGTGATCACCGCCGTCTTCGCCGTGATCGTCGGCATCGCCTGGCTGACCGAATGGACCCGCCAATGGGTTATGGCCAACGTCGGCCACCCGATCCTGCGCCGGATGCGACAGGACGTCTTCGACCACCTCATGAAGCTCGAACACCGCTTCTACGACCGCGGCGAAGTCGGCGCGATCATGTCGCGCGTCACCTCCGACGTGCAGGTCCTCCAGGAGATGCTGACCAGCGGCGTGCTGACCGTGATCGGCGACATCTTCGGCCTCGCCATCATCTTCGCCGTGATGGTCGCCATCGACTGGCAGCTGGCGCTCGTCGCCATGGCCGTGCTGCCCATCCTCGTGGTCTCGATGGCCTTCTGGAGCAAGCGCGCCCGCAAGGCCTTCCTCGAAACCCGCGTCGCCATCGCCGCCGTCAACAGCACCCTCAACGAGGACCTCAACGGCGTCCGCGTCGTCCAGAGCCTCAACCGCGAGTCCGAAAACGCCAAGCGCTTCGACAAAATCAACAACTGGAACCTGCGCGCCACACGCCACGCCGGCATGCTCTCCGCCGCCATCATGCCGCTCGTCGAAATCCTCATCGCCGTCGCCACCGCCCTCGTCATCGTCACGGCCGCCGTCCGCTTCGCCGGAGCGAACATCGATCCCGCCACCGGAATCGCCGCCATCATCGCCTTCGCGATCGGCATCCAGCGCTTCTTCGACCCCGTCCGCGACCTCGTCCTCCAGTACACCATGTTCCAGCGCGCCATGGCCGGCGCCGAGCGCGTCTTCGAGGTGCTCGACACCGATCCCGAAATCGAAGACGCCCCCAACGCCGAAGACCTGCCCGACGTCGCCGGTCATGTCCGCTTCGAGAACGTCTCGCTCGAATACGTCCCCGGCACCCGCGTCCTCTTCGACCTCGACCTCGAAGTCCAACCCGGCGAAACCGTCGCCCTGGTCGGCGAAACCGGCGCCGGCAAGACCTCGATCACGTCCCTGATCACGCGCAACTACGAGGTCACCCAAGGTGCGGTCCTGATCGATGAGCACGATGTCCGCGGCGTCACCCGCGCCTCCCTCGTCCAGCGCGTCGGCGTCGTGCTCCAGGACCCCTTCCTCTTCTCCGGCACCGTCCGCGACAACATCCTCTACGGCAACCTCAGCGCCCCCCCGGAAGCGGCCGAGCAGGCCGCCCGCGTCGTCGGCGCCGATGAATGGATCCGCCGCCTGCCCAACGGCTACGACACGCCCGTCGCCGAACGCGCCCAGAACCTCAGCATCGGCCAGCGCCAGCTGATCGCCTTCGCCCGCGCCATCATCTCCGACCCCCGCATCCTGATCCTCGACGAAGCCACCGCCAACGTCGATTCCCACACCGAAGCCCTGATCCAGGCCGCCATCGCCCGCGTCCTCCACGGACGCACCGCCTTCGTCATCGCCCACCGCCTCAGCACCATCCGCAGCGTCGACCGCATCATCGTGCTCGAATACGGCCGCATCCTCGAGCAGGGCAGCCACGACGAACTGCTCGCCCGCGACGGCAAGTACGCCGAGCTCTACCGGATGATGTACCAAGAGCAGGAGCCCGCCCACTTCGACGAAGCGGCCGCGCTCGAAGTGCTCGACCGCATGCGCCACCGCAACGGCACCAACGGCACCACCACCAAGCTGCGGGAAACCGCCGCGGAGGCCGCCGGCGGATAGCGTCCGTGCGGCGGCCATGCTGCCCTTGCGATCTGAATAGTACATCTGTACTATTCAGCGTCATGCAGCTCTCCCTGATCGACCCCAACCCCGAACCGGTCCGCCCAAGCGAGTTCGGCCCCGCCGAAGTCCGCTACGCCGACTCCGCCTCCATCCTCACCCGCCCCACCGGCCGCCTCGAGATGCTCGACTACGCGCTCAACCCCTACCAGGGCTGCACCTTCTCCTGCTCCTACTGCTACGCCGCCTTCTTCGTCGCCGATGAGGACGACCGCGAAGCCTGGGGCCGCTGGGTCCGCGTCAAGACCAACGCCGTCGAGCGCCTGCGCCGCATGCGCGCCGACCTCCGCGGCCGCACCGTCCTGATGAGCAGCGCCACCGACCCATACCAGCCAATCGAGCGCCGGCTCGGACTCACCCGCGCCCTGCTGCCCATCCTCGCCCAACGCGGCGCTTGCCTCATCGTCCAAACCCGCAGCCCCATCGTCACCCGCGACATCGACCTCTTCCGCCGCTTCGCCCACGTCCGCGTGAACCTCAGCATCACCACGGACGACGACGAGGTGCGCAAGCGCTTCGAGCCCAAGTGCGCGAGCATCGACCAGCGCCTCGATGCGGCCGCCGAGCTGGCCGCCGCCGGCATCCGCACCGGCATCCGAGTCTCCCCTCTGCTGCCACTGCGCGATCCCGAAGCCTTCGCCCGCCGCATGCTCGAAACCGGCGCCAACCCGTCCGGCATCGGCCTCTTCCACGAAACCACCGGCCCCTTCGCCGCCGGCACCCGCGACCAAGCCCTCGCCCTCGCCAAGCGCGAAGGCTGGACCCCGGACCGCCAACGCCTCGCCCGCGCCCGCCTTAAGGCCGCCCTCGAACGCGAAATGGACTGTCGCGCCGCTTGATTCTACCGCAGGCTGAATAGTTGCGCCTCCGCGAAGCAACCACGTTCCGCGACCTGCTTCAAAACGCGTTTCCGCTGGTACGCTCCCGCAGATGTGCGGCCCGGCCTACCGGTCCTCCCGGGCTGCCCGTTTGCGGAGGCCTCCGATGCCCGACCTCATCCGTCTGCGCCTGCCCGCGTGCCTGTTCGCGGTGCTGGTGCTCGCCGTTTCGGCCGCCGGCATCGCCACCGCACAGGAATCGCCGACATCGCGCGAGGTCACCGTCGACCTGCGGATGCCGCTCAACACCTCCAACGCCGAAGTCGCGATCAGCCATGCCGGCCGGCGCTACCTCCCGTCGCTGCGTTTCCTCACCCCCCAAGCCTCCGCCGACCGACCGGGCCAATGGCTGCGCAGCTCCGCCGTCGACCTGCCCGGCATCGAGGGCGGGGTCCGCGCCGTCATCCGCATCCTGCCCGCGACGACGGGGGACGGACAGGTCACGCCGGAGCGGTACGACACCGCCGTCGAGTACGCCGGCCGGATCATCCTCCCCTCGATCCGCCGGTCCGCCCTGAACGCCCGGGCCGGATTCCTCGGCCGCTGGGTCTCGAGCTCGCCCGTCACCCTGCCCGCCGCCCCGCAGCCGGAGGAACCGGAAACCGGCACCGACTCCGGCCCCGACTCCGAGACTGAGACCGGCGGCACCAACACCGGCGAGGGCGAAGGCACGAGCGGCACCGGCCCCGGCGAACAGCCTGACGAGGACGGCGACGAGTTCGCGTTCACTTCCGCTCCCTCCAACCAAACCTTCACCGAAGGCGCGCAAATCACCCCCGTCGTCCTGCCCGACGCGACCGGCGGCGAAGGCTCGCTCCGCTACAGCCTGATCCACCGAATCCGCGGACTCAGCTTCGACGCCGCCACCCGCACCCTTAGCGGCACCCCGCAAACCGCCGGCGAGCACCTCGTCTTCTACACCGCCAACGACGCCGCCGGCGCGGTCGTCAACGCCACTTTCACGATCACCGTCAACCCCGCCGGCACTTCCACCGGCGGCCAGCCCTCCGGCCCCGACACCCGGCCCTCGTTCGGCGGCGAAACCATCGCCCCGCAAACATGGACCGTCGGCGTCGCCATCGCCCCGCTGACGCTGCCCGCGGCCGACCTCGGCAACGCCCCCCTCCGCTACAACCTCGACCCGGCCATCCCCGGCATCTCCTTCAACGGCGAAACCCGCAGCGTCACCGGCGCCCCGGCCAGGGCCGGCAATTTCAGCATGCGCTACAGCGTGACCGACGCCGACCTCGACGGCGCGAGCATCGAATTCCCCGTCCAGATCGCCGCCGAGGCGGACAGCGAGCCGCAGTTCCCCGCCATCTCGCTCAACTTCGACTTCGTCGTCGGCCAATCCCAGCGCGTCACTCTGCCGCTCGCCACCGGCGGCAACGGCAGCCTCGCCTACTCCCTCGCCCCCAACATCCCCGGCATGGCCTTCGACGTCGGCACCCGCACGCTCAGCGGCACCCCGGCCGCCCCAAACAGCCACCGCATGCTCTACGTCGCCACCGACGCCGACGGCGACACCGCCTCGCTCACCTTCATGATCACCGTCAGCCAGGCGACCGGGCTGCGCTTCACCACCCCCGCCTCCCTCTTGCATCGCGTCTACGACACCGGCACCAACGTGTCCGCCGCCTACCCCGCCGCAACCGGCGGCACCGCGCCGATCTCCTACTCCCTGACCCCCGACGTCCCGGGTATGACCTTCAACGCCGCCGCCAGGACCCACTCCGGCGCGCCCGACCAAGCCGGCAACTACCGGATGACCTACACGGCGACCGACGCCGATGGCAACACCGCGCACCGCTATTTCACGATCCAAGTCTCATCCCCGACCCAGCCGGCCGTCAGCGACGACCTCAGGCCGTCCTTCAACGTCGAGGAAGGCCCGGACGTCAGCGGCACCGTCGGCCAATTCATGACCATCTCCCTGCCCACCGCGATCGGCGGCAACGGCGCCCTCACTTACACCATCAACTGGGGCCCCCGCGGCGTCGGCCTCGCCGCCGACACCGCCGTCTTCTCCGGCAGCCCCGCCGCCCCCTTCCGCGGCGCCATCACCCTCACCGCGACCGACGAGGACGGCGACCGCGTCTCGATCAACTTCATCGTCCGAATCGCCGCCGCGGAAGCCGATCCCTCCGCTCCGCCCCCGGCCAGCGTCGGCCCCCGCTTCCCGTCCGCTTCGCTCAACCGCGACTTCGAGATCGACGAGGCCCAATCCCTCACCCTGCCCGAAGCCGTCGGCGGCAACGCCCCGCTGGCCTACTCGCTGACTCCCAGCGTCCCCGGCCTAGCCTTCAACCCCGCAACCCGCGCATACTCAGGCACTCCCGAGCGCGCCGGAACCTACTGGGAGACCTACACCGTCGCCGATGCCGACGGCGCCTCCCACGCCATGACCTTCATGATCAGAGTCCGCGATTCCGACATGCCCGACCTCAAGCCGAGCTTCGGCGGCGACATCCTCGGCGACTTCTACGGCCTCATCGCCGGCTCCCCCTTCACCGCCTACCTGCTCACCGCCACCGGCGGCAACCCGCCCCTCACCTACTCCCTCACCGGCGCTCCCGGCATGTCCGTCCCGCCCGCGGGCGGCCGAATCAACGGCACCCCCGAACGCGCCGGCACCTTCCGCGTCACCTACACCGTCACCGACGCCGACGGCGACACCGCCTCCACCAGCGGCGAAATGGTCGTCTCCGCCCCTCCGGTTTCCGAGGACGCGGACGCCGAGACCGGCGCGGATGGCGGCACCGGAACGGGACCGGGTGCCGGAACCGGCGCCAACGTCGGCCCCCAGGCCAATGTCGGCGTCCCCGAGCCGGACACCTCGCCGTCCTTCACCGCTTCGAGCTACACCTGCTCCGGCGCTGCCGGCATCGCGCTCAGCTGCACCCTGCCCGCCGCGTCCGGCGGCAACGCCCCGCTGACCTACTCGCTGAGCGCGGGCGACCCCGCGGCACCGATCACGGAAATCGCGAACCTGCGCTTCGATCCCTCGGCGCGGGCCCTCGCGGGCACCCCCTCCGCCGCCGGCGAGTACAGCGCCGGCTACACCGCCACCGACGCCGACGGCGACAGCGCGGACATCGTCGTCCGCGTCAACATCGGCGCGGCGCCGGACATCGACAGCTCGCCCTCGTTCGGCTCGATCACCCACGTCGTGACCGGCTCCGTCGGCCGGGCGCTCTCTTCGACCCTCCCCGCCGCGACCGGCGGCAACGGCGACCTGCGTTACCGGATCGCCACTGATATCTCCGGCCTGAGCTTCGATCCGGCCACCCGCGTCTTCTCTGGCACGCCCAGATCGAGGGGCGACTACCGGGTGCTCTACTCCGCCGCCGACGAGGACGGCGACGCCGCCCTCATGGCCGTCTCGGTCCGCATCGCCCCGGCCGATACCGCGCCGCAATTCACCAGCCAGCAGCGCAGCATCGAAGTCACCGATGGCGATTCCTGGAGCGTCACCCTCCCCGCCGCCACCGGCGGCAACGGTGCGCTGGTCTACAGCCTCTCATCCGGAAACACCGCCGTCAGGTTCAACCCCGTCACCCGCCAAATCTACGGCGCTCGCGTCCGCACCTTGGGCCAGGGCCTGCTCAGCCGCACCGACTCGGTGACCTACAGCGTCGTCGACAGCGACTCCAACGCGGCCGCCTCCGACGGCGACCAGCTCACCTTCTACCTCGTCACCAGGCAAAGCCGGCCGGTCAGCACCGGCACCTCCCCCTCATTCGCCACCGGAGTCGCCGCCACCTTCACCGGCACCGTCGGCGAGGAATTCTCGGCCACCCTCCCGGCCGCGACGGGCGGCGACGGGACCCTCGCCTACTCGCTCGAGACGGTGCCCCAGGGACTCAGCCTCAACGCCCTGACCCGGGTCCTCTCCGGCACGCCGCGCGCCGCCGGCAACCACACGATCAGATACACCGCGACCGACGACGACGGCGAACGAGCCGTGGTCAACGTCATCATCCGCCTCGTCGCGCCCGAGGGCCAGGTCGTGGATCAGACGCCCACGTTCTCGCTTCAGGCCTTCGTCGTCACCGGCACCGTCGGACAGGCGCTGTCGACCACCCTCCCCGCCGCCTCGGGCGGCGACGGCGGGCTCACCTACACCCTGAGCTCGCAGATTCCCGGCCTCACCCTCAGCAGGGGCCTGCACACCCTCTCCGGCACCCCGACCAACGCGCAGAGCTTCACCATCAGGTACATCGTCACCGACGAAGACGGCGACAGCGGCAGCATGTCGCTCAACGTGCAAATCGCGCCCGACCCCGAGGCCGACAGCAGCCCCGCCTTCACCTCCGCCTCGTTCGCCGTCAGCACCACCGCCGGCCCCGGCCTACACTGGCTCTCCCGGCAGCTCCCCGCCGCCACCGGCGGCAACGGAACGCTCGCCTACTCGCTCACGACCCCGCCCCAAGGGCTGACGTTCAACCCCGCCAACCGCCGCCTCTACGGCAGGGCCGCCCCCTCCACCGCCGGCGCCCACAGCCTCACCTACAAAGTCACGGACGCCGACGGCGACAGCGCCACGATGACCGTCATCCTCAGGATCGCCGCCGGCTCGGCCCGCGACCTCTCGCCCAGCTGGGGCAGCGTCGGCCTCAGCGGCTTCTCCTGCCGCGGCAAGGTCGGCACCGCGCTCAGCTGCGCCCTGCCCGCCGCATCCGGCGGCGACGGCGCGCTCACCTACTCGCTGGCAACGCCCCCGCGCAGCCTTGTCTTCAACGCCGCAACCCGCGTCCTCTCCGGCACCCCGATCGCCGCCGGCCGGACATTCCTCGCCTACAACGCCGAGGACAGCGACGGCGACGACGCCACCTTCTCCATCGTGGTCATCATCAGCGCCGCCGACGCCGATCTGACGCCCTCGTTCAGCGCGTCCTCCCACACCTGCCCCGGCACCGCCGGCGCTGCGCTCAACTGCACCCTGCCCGCCGCGTCCGGCGGCGACGGCACGCTCACCTACTCGCTCGCAACGCCGCCGCAGGGCCTCGCCTTCACCGCGTCCAGCCGGACCCTCTCCGGCACGCCCGATGCCGCCGGCACGACCAGCCTCACCTATACCGCCACCGACAGCGACGGCGACGCCGCCACCCTGTCCGTCAGCGTCCAAATCAGCGCCGCCGCGACCGAAGAGACGCCCGTCAACGCCCCGACCTTCAGCGTGCAGAGCTACGCCTGCTCCGGCACGATCGGCGTGGCGCTCAGCTGCACCCTGCCCGCCGGATCCGGCGGTGACGGCAGACTCACCTACTGGCTCGGAACCGTCCCGGAGGGGTTCAGCTTCCACCCCGTCACCCGTGTGCTGTCCGGCAGCTCCGCCGCCGCCTTGACCCGCGTGATGACCTACGACGTCGCCGACCGCGACTGGGACAGCGACCGGATCAACGTCACCCTCACGATCGCGTCGGCCGATCGAACGCCGTCCTTCAGCACATCGAGCCACACCTGCTCCGGCACGGTCAACCAGGCGCTCAGCTGCACCCTGCCCGTCGCGACCGGCGGAGACGGTTCGCTGAGCTACACGGTGGCAAGGAAGCCGCAGGGCGTCGTCTTCGCCTCCGCAACCCGTGCCCTCTCCGGCACGCCGCGTGCGGCGGGCACCAGCAGCCACACCTACACGGCGACCGACAGCGACGGCGACAGTGCGACCATGACCGTCCGCATCGCGATCTCCGCCGCCCCCGCGGGCAACCCCGCATTCAGCGTGTCCGAGTTCTCCATCGACGGCACCGTCGGCGTCTCGCTCTCGACGACGCTGCCGGCTGCGACGGGCGGAACGGGCACGCTGACCTACAGCCTCGCAAGTCCCCCGCAGGGACTCAGCTTCAACGCCGCGACCCGCGTCCTCTCCGGCTCCCCCGAAGCCAGCGGTGCGCCCATCGTGACCTACACCGTCACCGACGCCAACGGCAACACCGACGCGCTGGACGTCCAGTTCGACATCGCAGCCGCACCGGTGGCGACCCCGGATCGCTCGCCCGCCTTCAGCGCCCAAAGCCACGCCTGCTCCGGCACCGCGGGCGCGGCGCTCAGCTGCACCCTGCCCGCCGCGTCCGGCGGCGACGGCACGCTGACCTACTCCCTCGCCTCCCCGCCGCAAAACCTCGTCTTCACCGCCGCCACCCGCCTGCTCTCCGGCACGCCCGCAGCCGCAGGCACCAGCAGCCTCACCTACACCGCGACCGATAGCGACGGCGATGCGGCCACGATGACCGTCACCCTCACGATCGCATCCGCTGATCGAACCCCGTCCTTCAGCGCGTCGACCCACTCCTGCTACGGCACGGTCAACGAGGCGCTCAGCTGCACTCTCCCCGCCGCAACCGGCGGCGACGGCACGCTGAGCTACACGGTGGCGAGGAAGCCGCAAGGCGTCGTCTTCGCCTCCGCAACCCGCTCCCTCTCCGGCACGCCGCGGGCGGCGGGCAACAGCAGCCACACCTACACCGCGACCGACGCGGACGGCGACAGCGCGACCATGACCGTCCGCATCGTGATCTCCGCCGCCCCCGAGAGCAACCCCGCATTCAGCGTGACCGAGTTCTCCATCGACGCGACCGTCGGAGTCTCGCTCTCGATGACCCTGCCCTCCGCAACCGGCGGAACGGGCACGCTGACTTACAGCCTCGCGAGTCCTCCGCAGGGGCTCAGCTTCAACGCCGCCACCCGCGTCCTCTCCGGCTCCCCGGACGCCAGTGGCGCGCCCACCGTGACCTACACCGTCACCGACGCCAACGGCAACACCGACGCGCTGGACATCCAGTTCGACATCCAGGGGAGCTAGGCCAACCGCCACCCGCGCTCGATCAGCGGCGTCCCGGCCTACTCGACGAAGATCGAGTACTCCGCGATCGGGACGTCGTCCCCGCGGACGGAGCCCCAGATCAAGATCGTGTAGACGCCGCCGCCCGCGGCGCGAAGCAATGCCGAGAGATCGGCTGCGACGCGAGCGCGCCCACCATTGATGTCCCACCGATCAGCGGTGATCCAGACGCCCAACTCATCACCGCCAGATCGCCCCGAACGTGCGGGCACCTTGAGCAGCGCCGCGTCGTCGTACGACTGCGCCGCTGGCAAGTCCGGATCAAGCAGATACGGATCCAAGCACCCGCTCCCGGGCAGACTGAAGTCGTGGCTTGTGTAGAACTGGCGCTGCCCCAGCGGCCGGCGCAGCGCCGCAATCGCACGACCGCTCGAGTAGCAAGAAGTCCGCTGCAGCTGGCCCGGCGTCAGCGGAGAAGGCAGCGGATCATGGCGAACCTGCACACTCAGATCATCCCGAGACACGCGAGCGCCATTACATGCGGTCATGTCGAAACTCAGTTCGCCGCCCTCGATCGTCGGCGCTTGGGCGAACGCCGCATAGTGCCCGCTGAACTGCTGCACCATCCAGAAGTTCGGCGCTCGGTAGGCCAATCCGAGATGCAGCAGCCGATGCTCCGGCCGCAGGATGTTGGCCCGGTGACCGGGGCTGCCCATCAGGCGTTCGACGGCCTGCCGCGCCTCCTCTGCCAGCGAGTCTTGCGCGTAGCGTGACGGGTCCGCGGGACAGAACGACGAGCCGCTCACATTCTCCCCATTGGCCTGCACCCCACCCGCCAGCGAGTAGCGCATGTACGGCTTCATCCCGTCGGTTCCCCAATGCGAGAGGAAGCAGCTCTCCGCCATGTCCTCCGCGTGTTCCTGCGGCGCCAGATTCGCGCCGAGCCGCACGGGCGACAAGCCCGCCGCGCGCCTCGCATCATTGGTCAGCTCGAGCACGATCTGCCGCAGATCGGCCGCCTCGGCCGCGGCGATGCCCGAGTCAGGACGAGCCGGCGCGTCCGAACCGGCAAGCAGAATCTCCCCCTCATCCGGACACTCCGCCGCCGGCCCGACCGGAGGCGTCGCCGGCGCTCTTGCAGAACGCACTTCATCCCCTCCAGTGTCCGACACCCCCGATCCGGATCCTTCGCTCGCCGGCCTTGCGTCTTCTGCAGTGTTGTCATCCTGCTCGGCGACCGATACCCCCGATTCGGATCCCCCGCTCGTCGGCCTAGTGCTTTCCGCGGTGTCGTCATCTCGTTTGGTGCCCGATATCCCCGATCCGGATTCACCGCTCGCTGGCCCCGTGTCTTCCGCAGCATCGCCACCCCGTTCGGTGCCCGATGTCTCCGATCCGGATTCACCGCTTGCCGGCCCCGCGTCTTCCGCAGTGTCGCCACCCTGTTCAGTGCCCGATGTCTCCGATCCGGATTCGTCGCTCACCGGCCCCATGTCTTCCGCAGTGTCGTCGGTGAACCAGTCGACGATCTCGTCTTTTGCGTCTTCGAGGGTGCCAGCCTCGAAAAGTCTCCAGACGACGAAGGCGGCTACCAACGCGATGACGAGCAGGAGGAAGTGCTTTCCGCGGATCCGCCGCGACCGGCCGGGCGGGGGCCGGCGCGGGGGGCTATCGCCGGTTCCGCTCCGCTTCCTTCTCACCGGCCCGGAGTTGGCCCCGGAGCCGCCAGAGGTGCTGGGCCGCGTCGCATCGGCGCTGGGCGGACCGCCATGCCGCCTGCGGTAGTAGTCGCGGTCTTGGATGCCCATCGCTCGGACTCAGAGGCTCGCGTACACCGCGTCGATCATCGGAGCCCAGCGCGGGTCGGCGCCCAAGCCGATCTCCCCGCCCGCCCCGTCGCCGCCTTCACCCTAACGGTGCCGCCACGGAGTGAACAGGCCCTGGACCGACCGAACACCCGCGTCCGCCCGCCCCAGTCCAATCAGCGGCCCACGGCCTACTCGACGAAGATCGAGTACTCCGCGATCGGGACGCGAACGCCGTTGACCGCGCCCAAGACGATGACCGTGTAGACGCCTTCACCGGCGGAACGCAGCAGATCGGACAAATCGGCCGCGACGCGGGCCCGGTTCGAGACGACATCCCAATGCTCGGCCGTGATCCAAGCGCCGGTGCGCGTTCTGGTGGACTCCGTCGGCGCCGCATCGTCCTTGAGTGACGACGCCTCTTCGTACGACTGGGCCGGCGGCAGGCTCGAAGCAATGGCGTACGGATCCGGGCAGCCGCTCACTTGGAGCCGAAATTCATCCTCCGTCCAGTTCGAACCCGGCGGCGGGGGCGGGCGCAGCGCCGCAATTGCATGGCCGCTCGAGTAGCAGGAAGTTCGCTGCAGCTGGCCGGGCGTCAGCCGGGAAGGCGGTGGATCATGGCGAACCTGCACGCTCAGATCCTCCCGGGACAACCGAGCGCCATTGCAAGCGGACATGTCGAACGTCAGCCAGCCATCTTCAATCGCCGGCGATTGGGCGAAGGCCGCATAGTGCCCGCTGAACTGCTGCACCAGCCAGAAGTTCGGCGCTCGATAGGACATTCCGACATGCAGCACCCGATGTTCCGGTCGCAGGATGTTCGCGCGGTGGCCGCTGCTGCCCATCAACCCGCTGAAAGATTCGCGCAACTCAGCGGCCGGTGACTGCCGGGGATAGCGCGACGGATCCGCGGGGCAGAAGGATATCCCGCTCACGTTCTCCGCATTGGCCTGCACGCCGCCGGCCTGCGAGTAGCGCATGTACGGCTTCATCCCGTCGGTTCCCCAATGCGAGAGGAAGCAGCCCTCCGCCATGTCCTCCGCATGCTCCTGCGGAGCCGGGTTCGCGCCCAGCGCCACCGGCATCAAGCCCGCTTCCTCCCGCGCTTCGTTGACCAGGAAAAGCGCCAGCCATTGGAGGCTGTCCATGTCTTCCGGCGCGATGCCCGCGCCGGGACGCACCGGCAGGACCCGCTCCGATCCGGATCGGACCTGCAGCAGATCGCCCACATGAATCACATCCGGATCAGCATCGGGATTGAGCGCGATCAGTTCGTGGATTGAGATGTCGAGACGGCGCGAAATCGAGGACATCGTGTCGCCCGCCTGAACGACGTAGATCGCCGGTTCGGCGGCCGCCCCGCCGTCTGCAAGTTCAGAGGGCGCCGGGCACTGCGCTGGCGGCCCGGCCCTGATCACCGGCGCCTCTGGCTCGTCCTGCTGCGGCGGAATGTCCACCTCATCGGCGGCGCTGTCCTGCGCCTCCTCTTGCTCGACCTCCTGCTCCTCTTCCTCCACGACTACCGGAGCGGGCACGGGTTCGTCGATCGGCGGGGCCAGTGCGCCGAGCTCGATCAGCGCGTAGATCGTGACCGGAATGATCGCCGCGACGATCGCCAATCTGATTCGACGAAGCCAAGTTCGGCCGGCGCTGGTTTCGGGGCGCATTCAGATGTCTCCGTCGTCGGCCCGACCATGCCGCCTGCGGTGGTAGTCGCGGTCTTGGATGCCCATCGCTCGGACTCAGAGGCTCGCGTACACCGCGTCGATCATTGGGGCCCAGCGCGGGTCCGCGCCCAAGCCGGCGGACATCTGGTTCATCACGTAGCCGAAGCCGATCTTGGCATCGGGGTCGGCCAAGCCGATCGAGCCGCCCGCCCCGCTGTGCCCGTATGCGTTCGGGTTCGGCCCCCACTCGTAGCGGCCGCCGGGCAGGCTGATGATGAAGCCCAGCGCGCGCTTGACCGGGAAGCCGAGCACGAGGTCGTCGTCGGAAACCGCGTGCGCCGCCGCCGCCGCGACGCCATCCGGCGAGAGCAGCCGCACCCCGTCCAGCTCGCCGCCCCGCGCCATCGCCGCGTAGATGCGCGCCAGCGCCCGCCCGTTGCCGTGCCCGTTCGCCGCCGGCAGCTCGGCGGCCCGCCACTCCCGCGAGTTGACCGTGCTCGCGACGCGGGGATTGACGAATCCCAGCGCCTTGGCGGCGAGCGAGTCCGGATCCGGCGGCTCGATCGGATTACCCCCTTCGGGAGGGATCATGTCCGCCGTGCGCCCATCCTCCGATTCCGGCAGGCCGATGAAGAAATCGACCCCGAGCGGGCCCGCGATCTCGTCGCGGACGAACTCGCCGCAAGTCCTTCCGGTAATCCGCCGGATCACCTCGCCCACGAGCCAGCCGTAGGTCACGGCGTGGTAGCCCAGCCCCTCGCCGGGCGTCCAGAGCGGTGCCTGCCGCTCCATCGCGCCGATCATGTAGTCCCAGTCGAGCACCGCCAAATCGGGCAGCTCCTCGTCCACGCCGGCCAGCCCCGCCTCGTGCGTGAGCAGCTGGCGGACCGTGATCCCTTCCTTGCCCGCCTGCCCGAACTCCGGCCAGTAGTCGACGACGGGGCGCTCCACGTCCAAGTCGCCGCGATCGGCCAGCATCGCCGCCGCCAGCGCCGCCACGCCCTTGGTCGACGAGTACACGTTGGCGATCGTGTCCCGCTCCCATGCCCTCGAGCCCTCCGCATCAGCATGACCGCCCCACAGATCGGCCACGGGTTCGCCGTCGACGATCACGCAAAGCGACGCGCCGACCTCGCCGCGTTCGGAGAAGTTCCCGGCGAAGGCGTCGCGCACGCGCTCGAAGCGCGGGTCGCAATCACCGTGGATCTCGACCGCGCTCACGCGACCGCCTCCGCGGCGCCGGCCAGCTCGGCCGGCAGATCGCCCTCCATCTCATGCACGCCCGGCAGCACGTCGTTGGCGAAGAGCCGCATGCTGCGCTCCGCCGTTTCGGCCGACATTCCCCCGAAGCGGAAGTTCATCACCAGTTCCTCCGCGCCGGTCATCTGCTGGATGTGCCGCAGCTTTTCCAGCACCATCTCCGGCGTGCCCCAGGCCTGCGGCTTCGCCGCGAACTCCGCCCGCTGGTCCTCCGAATGCTCCTTCAGCGTCTTGCCGAAGTTCGCGTAGTACTTGTAGCCCTTGGTGTTCTCGAACCGCGCCGAGTCCTGGAACTGGTAGTGCCGCTGCACGCTCTCCTGCGCCTCGCGCGTGTGCGTCAGCATCACGTCCCACGCCTCTTCGGCCGTGTCGAAGCAGGCCGTGTTAACCACCACGGTCGGCTGCCGCGGCGCCCAGCCGCGCTCCGCCCGCAGCTCGTTGAACCGCTTGACGTCGGCTTGGTACTCCTCCCACTTCTTGCTGTTGGTGAACAGCATCCCCAAGCCCGCGTCGGCCGCGATCTCCAGCGTTTCCGGCGAAATCCAGGCGGCCCGCATCGAATCCACCAAATCGTCCGCATTGCGCGGCCGCGGCCGGATCGTCGTCTCCGGAATCGTGTAGAAGTCCCCCTCGTGCGAGAAGAACTCCTGCGTCAGCGCCTTCCGCACGACGCCCAGCGACTCCATGAAGCGGTCCCGCGATTCCCCCATCGGGCTGCGGTAGGCGTCGAACTCCCGCTTCGCCGCCCCCCGCCCCAGCCCGATCGTCAGCTTGCGCCCCTGCAGCATGTTGTCGAGCACGCTGATCTGCTCCGAGACCACCACCGGGTCGTACCACGGCAGCACGATCACCATCGTCCCGAAATCGATCCGCTCCGTCTTGCCCGCGAAGTAGGTCAGGTTCTGCAGCGCCCCCGCCGTCATGATGTAGGGCGAAAAGTGGTGATCAATCGCCCAGTACGAGTCGAAGCCCAGCGGCTCGACCAGCCCGCCCAGATGCAGCTCCTCCTCGTAGAGCCGAGTGTCGCTCGACGTCGGATCCTCCGCGGCCCGCTTCGCCTCGAAGCGTTCCCAGTCGTGGTAATTCTGGAAGTTGAAGTGGACGCCGACCTTCATGCTGCTGCCCGATCCCTGCGCGCGGCCCATGCGGCCGCGAATGCCGGCAGGCTAGCAGCGCGGGACGCCGGCACGCGGGTCAGACGTGCGTGATCCGCCAATCGGGATTGCGCTCCGCGAGCGCCCGCGCCGCCTCCTCGCGGTGGCAGCCCTCAACCGAGCGGCAGGCGCACATGATCGCCGCCGTCCCGTGCTCCGCGACGAGCCGTTCCACCTCCGCGGTGCCGGCATCGAGGTCGACGATGCTGATCGGCCCGCTGCGGTAGTTGCGGTTGCCCAGCGCCCCGCAGTGGACGTACGCGATCCCCGCCTCCGACGGCAGCCGCCGCGACAGCGTGCTCTTGGCGAACGCCTTCTGCCGCGTCTCGGCCGCGTAGCGGATGTCGATCAGGACGCCGACGCCGTGCTCTTGGAGCAGATCGGAAAGGCCGCCGAAGGAGCGGCCGCGGTAGCCGATCGTGCAGAGCGCCGGCATTGCCGCCGGCCGCGCTAGACGATCGCTTCGTCGAGCCGCTTGGCCAGGTCGCTCTTCGGCCGGAAGCCCACGATCTGGCCCGCGACCTCGCCGTTCTTGAAGACCAGCAGCGTCGGGATGCTCCGGATCCCGTAGCTGGTGGCGACGTTCGGGTTCTCGTCGGTGTTCAGCTTGTAGAAGGCGACCCGCCCGTCGTACTCCTCGGAGAGCTCGTCGACCACCGGTGCGACCATCCGGCAGGGGCCGCACCACGGCGCCCAGAAATCCACGAGGACGGGCAGGTCGTTCTGGACGACTTCGGTTTCGAAGCTGGCGTCGGTGACTTCCTGGGGCTTGGCCATGATCCGCTCCTCCGCGCTGGCCGCGTCCATGCGCGCGGCGCCGTGCTGTCGCCGATCATCCTAGCCCCCCGCGCCCCGATTTGCCGCAGCCGCTCCGCTCAGCGGCTGCGCGAATGTTGCGCGGGAGACTCTCGCCCTCCGCTGCTCTCCCCGTCCGCGCCCTCCGCCTCTTCCATGGCCGTGCCCGCGACCGCCTCGCGGATCGATTCGACCACCCGCGCCGAAACCACCCGCTTGGCCGACTGGATTCCGCTGGCCACCGCCTCCGCATCCGCGCGACCGTGCCCGACCAGCACCGCCCCGTCGATCCCGAACAGCGGCGCGCTGCCCACCTTGGCGTAATCCCAGTGCTCCCGCAGCCCCTCGAACGCCCCCTTCATCAGCCACGCCCCCGCCATGTGGCTCAGCTTGGACTTGGCCTCGCGCCGCAGCTCCAGCATCAGCTGCGCCACCACCCCCTCCGTCACCTTGACGATCGTGTTGCCCGTGAAGCCGTCGGTCACGACCACGTCGGCCTCGCCCGCGACCAGCCCGACCCCTTCGATGTTGCCCACGAAGTTCGGCTCCTGCCGCGTCAGCAGCTCGTGCGCCTCCTGCACCACCGGATGCCCCTTGCCGCTCTCCTCGCCCACGTTCAGCAGCCCCACGCTCGGGTTGCGGTGCTTGAGCACCCGCTCGAAATACGCCTTGCCCATCGTCGCGAACTGCGCCAGCGACTGCGGCCGCACGACCGCGTTCGCCCCCACGTCGAGCAGCAGCGAAGTCGTGCCCCGCCCGTTGCGGAAGAGCGCCCCCAGCGCCGGACGATCAACACCGGGAATCCGCCCCAGCCGCAGCAGCGCCCCCGTCATCACCGCCCCCGTGTTGCCGAACGACAGGAAGGCCTCCGCCTCGCCCGACTTGATCAGCTCCAGCCCGACCATGATCGACGAATCGGGCATCTGCCGCACCTGCGTCGGCTGCGCGTCCATCGCGATCGCCTCGGACGCCTCGACGATCCGCAGCGGCGCGTCCGGCCAAGGCGGCAGGCTGCGGATCTCGCTCCCCCGCCCCACCAGCACGATGTCCAGCGATCGGTCCGCCGCCGCGGCCCGCACCGCCCCGCGCACGATCGCCGCCGGCGCGTGGTCGCCGCCCATCGCGTCGACCGCGATCACGATCCGCTCCCCGCCCGTCCCCGCCATCAGCCGCCTCCCCCCGTCGAGCATCGGAACGATTCGATCAGCTCCGCGGCCGCGCCCCGCGGGTCCTCGGCGTCGATGTAGTGCAGCGCGAACTCGCGGCCGCCCTGCGGGCAATACCAGGCCCACGAGGCGATCTGCACCTGGTCGGCCCCCAGCGCGGTCAGCGTGATCGTGGTCTGCGCCGTCTGGCCGCCGATTTCGTCCGCTTCGCGTGCGCCCGTCCCCAGCTCGATTCCGAGCAGGTCCTGGAGCGTGCGCTCGATCGCCACCTCCGCGTTGAAGAAGGCCGCCCCGATCTCCTCCCACGCCAGCACCGCGATCACCGAGTTGCTGTTCGCCAGCACGAACGCGCCGGCCGCGTCGGTCGCCGGATTCGTCGTCGGCTGGCCGTACTCCGCCGGGCGGAATTCCGCCGCGTCGTAGGCCACCTCGAACCCGAAGCGGTTGTAGGTGCCCGGCTCCGAGATCGCCTCGATCGGCGCCGTGAACGTGTCCAGTATCCGCTCGACCGCCTCCGCGATGGCGTCCCAATCCGCCACCGCCGCCCCCCCGCGGACGATGTAGTACAGCCCCCCAATCGGCGCGATCCAGCCCTTCCAGCGCACCTGGATGCCGCCCACCGCCCGGTTGTCTTCCTCCCACTCGAACACGACCGCATCGACCCCGTTGGCCGATCTCCGCACCGAGCGCCCCGCGGCCAGATCAACCGCGTCCGGCACGTTCAGCGTCTCGCGGATCAGCCGTTGGGCGACGTCCCCCTCCCCGTCCGCCGGCGGCGTCAGGACGGAAGCCGCCACGATCGCCTGGAGGCCGTCCGCGCGGAAGCCGACCTCGTCGACCCCGTTGCTGGTCGGATCGCAGAACGGCGGGCAGACCAGCTCGAAGCTGTACCCGTAGACCGGATTGCGGTAGCGCCGAACGATGTCCTCCGCCCTCGGCGCGGGCGCTTCCGTGCCCTCCTCCTCCGCTTGCGCCTCCTGATCCCCGGCCTCTTCGACCGCCGCATCGCCGCCGGCGGGCTCATCATCCGCTTCCACCGGCGACTCGGCCTCCGCTGCTCCTTCGTCCTCGCCGGTCTGCGCCGTAATCGGCTCGACCCGTTCGGGCGGCGGCGGGCGGAAGTACTCGTTCGATTCGACGTTCACGTTCGGGTTGTCCGCCGCGCAGGCGGCCGCCGCCAGCGCCGCGGCGAACGCGATCAGCAGCAGCCGCGCCGCCAAGGTCAGCATCGCTCGCCCAGCACGATCAGCCGCTCGCCCGCGCCCGCCGGCGAAAGCTCGTAATCGCCGAACCAGCCGACGGCGCGCAGCCCCGCTTCCGCGAACAAACCGGCAACCTCGCCCGCAGTAATCCCGACCCGCAGCGGAAAGCGCGCCAGCGAACGCTCGACCGCGCCGCCCGGCGCAGCCGCGTCGTAGATGTACGTCACCTCCGCGACCGGCGACGCGCCGTCAACCCCGCCGCAGCTCCGCCAGCCTGTTTCCTGCGAAGCCAGCTTGGTCACCGTCCTGCCGTCGGGCGCGGTCTGCACCCATTCCAGCGACAGCGGCTGCGGCGCCGGATCGAAATCGCCCGGCGTCGGCGCGGTCAGGTCGAGCACGACCCGGCCGCCCGGCGCGAGGCAGGCCGCGGCGGCGCGCAGCGCGGCGATCTGGTCGCGCCGCCTGAGCAGGTGCTGGAAGGTCGAGAGCGCGAACATGGCCAGCGAGAACCGCCCCGCGAGGTGCGCCCGATCCAGGCAGCGCATGTCGGTTTCGAGCACCTCCGCCCCCGCCGCGATCATCGCATCGCGCCCCTGCGCCAGCATCGCCGGGCTGTTCTCGACCGCCGTCACCTCCGCGCAATCCGCCAGCCCGATCGCGACGCGGCCCGTCCCCGCTCCCAGCTCCAGCACCCGCGGCTCCCCATCGCCGCGCAGCAGCTCGCGGTAGAACCGCAGATCATCGTCGAAATCGCCGAAATCGAGCGCGTACCAAGGCGCGATCGCGGCCATCGCGCGTTCCCGCTCATCCGCCGCGCGCAGTGCGCCCATTGCCCCATCATCCCGATTGCCGCCCGCCTCGCCCTCACCTTATCAGCGACCGCCCCGTCCGATCCCCCGCGGCTGCTGCCGCGCCGCAGTCATTGTCCGCGCCGCCGATGCTTCCTACGCTGCCCGCATGGACGAGCAGCAGACCCGCGAGCTGATCGAACGGCACATCCGCCCCGTGCCGGACTTCCCCACCGCGGGCGTCCTCTTCCGCGACATCACCCCGCTGCTGGCCGCGCCCGCCGCGTTCAACGCCGCAATCGACTGGTTCGCCTCCCGGGCGGACGGCGCGGACGCCATCGTCGGCATCGAATCCCGCGGCTTCCTCTTCGGCGCGCCGGCCGCCGCCAAACTCGGCCTCCCCTTCATCCCCGCCCGCAAGGCCGGCAAGCTGCCGCTGCCCGTCTACGGCCGCGAGTACGCGCTCGAGTACGGCACCGCCCAGCTCGAAATCCACCGCGACGCCCTCGAACCCGGCTGCCAAGTCATGCTGATCGACGACGTCCTCGCCACCGGCGGCAGCATCGAAGCCGCCGCCAACCTGATCGCCGACGCCCGCGCCCGCCTCTCCTCGATCTCCGTCCTGATCGAGCTGACCGCCCTGAACGGCCGAACCCGCGTCCCCCGCCCCCTCCACTCGCTGATCGCCTACTGATCGGGGCTCCGCAGCCCCGCCCGCTACTCGGCGATGCGCATGTAGTACATCAAGTCGAAGAGGAACGTCTCGTCCCAGTAGCCGGGGATGGCTTCCAGCAGGCTGTCCTCCGCCTCGTCGTAGCCGCGCCCGCCCCACCATTTGGTCAGGCCCAGGATCAGCCAAGCCGGTGCCCGCTCCGCGTCCGACAGCAGCGCGGAGCTGCCCTCGATCGCCGCCTCCGCGTAGCCCCGCAGCACCGCGATCACCAGCTCCCGGTCGCCGTCCAGCGTGCTGTTCGCCAGCGCCGCGTCAATCGACAGCAGCCCCTTCGAGCCGACGTTGCGCAGCAGGTCGACTGCGCCCTCCCAGTCGCCGTTCACGGCCGCGCCCGCCCAGGCGAGCGGGCTGCCGGCCGCCGTCCCCGCCGCCGCATCGGCCCGTGCCTGCAGCAGCAGGTGATTCCAGACCGCCGTCCCGTTGCCGGGATCCGCATCCCGCGCAGCGCCCGCCCGCGACGCGGCCTCCCGCAGCCAGCCCGCCTCGGCCAGTGCGATCGCCGCCCGCGTGTGCTCCGCCGCCCCGGGCCCCATCGCCTCGTCCAGCTCCAGCGCGATCTCCGCAAACTCGTACCCGTTCCAGCGCAGCACCGCCGCGTCGCCCCGCCACACCTGCGACGAGTACCAGAACGGGTATCCGTCCGTGCGGTCCGCGATCACCTCCGGAATCCCGTCGCCGTCCAAATCCTCCAGCCGCCCCGCCGCCCCCGGCGCCACCGCGTTGCCCGGCACGTCGCTGAACTCCGAAGCGGTCACCAGCAGCCGTATGCCGTCCCACGTCAGCACGTCGTAGGTCACCCCGTGCGCCCCCGTCTCGCCATGCGCCTCGATCAGCGTCCCGATCGGGCTGTCCCCGATCGCCACCTGCACCGCATCGGAGCTGCGCAGCGGCCCCCCCCCGATCGCCGCCTCGCGCAGCATCGCGCCCGTAGCCGTGTCGTAGATCCGCACCGGGATCAGGAAATCATCTCCCAGCGGCGCGCCGATCCCCCAGGCGATCACATGATTCGCCGATGTCGGCAGCCCCGCCCAAGCGGCCCCCGAGAACGCCGCGAAGTCCGCCAACACCGACGCTTCCAAAGAGCTGCCCACGGTGGCGGCCGCCGCCCCCGCCCCGACCGCGGAGCCCGCGGAAGACGACGCCTGGACGTTGCCCGCCCTCTGCCCGACCGCCCGCGGCGCCGCGCCGGCCGGCGCGCTCGATGCCTGCGGCGTCCGGTTCTCGACCTCCGCCGTCCCCTGCGCGACCGGCGCGGCTGCCGCCGCCTGCTGCTCCTCCTGCTCGTCGTCGGTCGTCGTGCAGGCGAAGGCGGCGAACGCCGCGATCGCGGCGAGCAGCACAAGGGCGAGGCGTCGATAGCGCGGCATGGCGGAGCTCCCCGCTGAGGTCCGGGCGGATGCCTCAACGCTATATCATCAGCCGCGCCCGCCCGAAACCGCCGAGCCCGCCGCAGCGGATGCGGAGCCCGCCCATGCTCGAATCGCTCCGCCTCGACGGACGCCGCGCCATCGTCACCGGCGCGGGTCGCGGACTCGGCCGCGAAATGGCCCTCCACCTCGCCGCCGCCGGCGCTGACATCGTCTGCGCAGCCCGCACGCTCGCGCAGATCGAGGCGACCGCCGAGGAGATCCGCGGCCTGGGCCGCGAGGCCCTGGTCGTCCCCGCCGACGTCTCGATCGCCGAACAGGTCGACGCCCTCGCCGAGCAAACCATCGCCGAGTGGGGCGGCTTCGAGATCTTCATCGCCAACGCGGGCGGCGGCGGTTCGGCCGGCGGCAAGGACATCCTCGATATCAGCGACGGCGACTGGCGCGAGACGATCGACATCAACCTCTCCAGCGTCTTCTACAGCGCCCGCGCCGCCATCCGCCACTTCCGCGGACGCGGCGGCGGCAACCTGATCACCGTCGCCAGCGGCACCGGCATGCGCGGCGACCCGCGCACCCACGTCTACGGCGCCGCCAAGGCCGGCGTGATCACGCTCACCCAATCCATCGCCCTTCGCGTCGCCCGCGAAAACATCCGCGCCAACTGCATCGTGCCCGGCTTCGTGCTCCAAAAGACGCTCCACGGCCCCGCCGAGATCGCCGTCGCCCGCGCCCGCGGCGAGCGCATCCCCGCCGGCCGCGTCGGCGAGGCCTGGGAGCTCGGCCCGCTCGCCGTCTACCTCGCCTCCGACGCCTCCGCCTACATGACCGGCGAGGCGATCGTGATCGACGGCGGCGGCCTCGCCGGCGGTCTCGCGCCGACCGGCTGGAACGTGCTCGCCGGAGCGGCCCAGTGACCGCCCGCAACCCGCTCCCGCCGCCTGCCGTCGGCGAGGGCCGGCTCCGCGGCTTCGACCTCGAAGGCCGCCGCGTCCTCGTCTACGGCGCCGAGCACCCGGCGGCTGGCGAGATCGTCCGCGCCCTGCGCGAAGCCGGCGCGATGGTCGCGGTGACCAGCGCCGGCACCGACGGCGACGCCCTCTTCAAGATGAAGCGCATCGCCGCCGGCGGCCCCGCGGAGGCCGTCGACCTCGCCAACGGCAAGAACGTGCAGGTCGCCACGCGCAAGCTCGCCAAGCAGCTGGGCGGCCTCGACGCCGCCATCGCCGCCCCCGCCGCCTATCTCGCCGCCCCCCTGCGCAAAACCAACGACGCGGACTTGGACGCCATCCTCGCCGGCACCCTCGCCGCCGCCTACCACGCCTTCCGCAGCGCCGCCCGCGAACTGGGCGAAGACGGCCGCCTGATCGCCCTGCTCGCCGCCCCTGCCCTCCGCGGCCTCGCCAACCTCTCCGCCTATTCGGCCGCGCAGGCCGGCGTCCTCGGCCTCGTCCGCTCGCTCAGCCAAGAGCTCGCCCCCCGCGGCATCACCGCCAACGCCATCGTGACCGGCTGGACCACCGACGCCCCCGGCCGCGGCGAAGACGATCCCGATGCCAATGTCCTGCTCCGCTACATCCCCGCTCGCCGCTTCGGCCGCCCCGAAGACATCGCCCCCCTCGCCGTCTATCTGGCCTCCACCTCATCCGGCTACATCACCGGCCAAGCCATCCAAGTAGACGGCGGCGTGCTGAAACACCTCTGAACCGCGCATGCTCGCCAGTCTGCGCCCCGCTCATCCCTTATCTCCCACCCCTCCTTTGCAAAAGCTTGAGCACCATCCTTTTCTTATTCTTCCCATCCGAATAAAGCTTCCCGCCAGACACCGCCCACAGACCATTATCCACACCCTGTCTTTAGGATAAGGTTGAGCCGCATCCTTTTGTCATTCCGGCCACCGAAAGAAGGCTAATGTGCGCGGACGGCTGGTCGAGCATGTCTGGCGGGCGGATCCGACCCGCTACGCGCCCCCGCGGCACCGTCGCGCCTGCCGCTACGGCGCCTTCATCCCCGATCCGATCTCCCGCGGCGGCAATCTGCCCCAGATCACCGCCGGACTGCTCGGCCTCGTCTCCGACGCCGAGCAATCCGTCGCCGAGCTGAACCGCACGATGGCCCCGGAACTGGAGGGCCTCGGCCGCCTGCTGCTGCGCACCGAATCCATCGCCTCCTCCCGCGTGGAGGACATGCAGGCCGATGTGCGCACCCTGGCCCGCGCCGAGGCCAAGCGCAGCGCCGGCCGCAGCATCGGTTCCCAAGCCGCGGAGATCATCGCCAACATCGACGCCATGATCCACGCCGTCGACGAGGCCGCCGGCCGCGAGCGCCTCCGCGCCGACGACCTGCTCTCGATCCATCGCCGCCTGCTCGGACGCGCCCCGACCGCCCGCATCGCCGGCAAGGTGCGGGACGTCCAGAACTGGATCGGCGGCAACAACTACACCCCCTGCGGCGCCGCCTTCGTGCCGCCTCCGCCGGAAGAAGTCGCCCCGCTGCTGGACGATCTGTGCGGATTCTGCAACGAGGAGACCCTGCCGCCGCTGATCCAGGCCGCGATCGCCCACGCCCAGTTCGAGACCATCCACCCCTTCGAGGACGGCAACGGGCGCACGGGGCGCGCCCTGATCCAGGTGCTCCTGCGCCGCCGCGGCCTCGCCCCCTCGTTCGTCCCGCCCGTCAGCGTCGCCTTCTCCCTCGCCCGCGACCGCTACATCCGCGGCCTCGAGCTCTTCCGCGAAGATCGCGTGCCCGAATGGATCGAGACCTTCGCCGAAGCGACCGCCTCCGCCGCCTTCCTCGCCCGC
This sequence comes from Dehalococcoidia bacterium, assembly GCA_965205165.1. Classification (GTDB taxonomy): domain Bacteria; phylum Chloroflexota; class Dehalococcoidia; order Bin125; family Bin125; genus CBDESM01. The sequence continues at coordinate 1,295,760 of OZ242037.1, read as the reverse complement.
CGCTATGCCGCGCTGGTCGCCGATCTGCAGAGGCATTGGCGCGAGCGCCTGCGCGAAACCGTCAACCCCCGTTCCGACGCCGCCGCCTGGGCGATCATCGACGCGCTCCCCGCCCACCCCGTGATCACCTCCGGAATGGCCGCCCTGGCGGTTGCCAGATCCCAGCCCGCCGTCGATAACGGCATCGAGCAGCTCGAACGCTCCGGCGTCCTCATCCCCCTCGGCGCATCCAAGCGCTACCGCACTTGGGAACCCGAGGGCCTGATCGACCTGATCGAAGAGCTCGAAGCCGGCGGCGCACAGCCGGGCCGCCCGCCCCTCTAGAATGCGCCCGCAGCGCACTGGAGGCGGCCATGCCCGAATTCGACAACATCCTCTACGACGTCCGCGACGGCAAGGCCTACGTCACCCTCAACAGGCCCGAAAAACTCAACGCACTCTCCGTCGCCCTCCAAGACGAACTCGCCCGGGCCATGTGGGAGGCCGACGACGACACCGCCGTCCACTGCGTCGTCCTCTCCGGCGCCGGCCGCGCCTTCTCCGCCGGCTACGACCTCACCGCCTCCCGCACGGCCCCCACCGAAACCTACGACCGCGTCTACCGCGGCCGCGTCGACTTCGACGACGACACCTGGCGCATGGAGCAGGCCCAGCGCGCCCGCATGGCCATCTTCGACATGCACAAGCCCGTGATCGGCAAAGTCCACGGCTACTGCCTCGCCGGCGGCACCGACCTCGTCCTGCTCACCGACATCATCATCGCCGCCGAGGACGCCGTCATCGGCTTCCCCCCCGTCCGCGCCATGGGTTCCCCTCCCGCCCACATGTGGCTCTACCACGCCGGCCCCCAGTTCGCCAAGCGCATGCTCCTCACCGGCGACTCCATCACCGGCGCCGAAGCCGCCCAGCGCGGCCTCGTCTACGACGCCGTCCCCGCCGCCCAACTCGATGAAACCGTCGAAGCCCTCGCCGACAAAATGGCGATGATCGACCCCCAGCTGCTCAGCGCCAACAAGCGCATCGTCAACCTCGGCCTCGAAATCATGGGCGCCCGCACCCTCCAGCGCCTCGCCAGCGAAAACGACGCCCGCGCCCACCTCGCCCCCAGCGTCCGCGAGTTCGGCCAGATGAGCCGCGAGCAGGGCCTCAAGGCCGCCCTCGAATGGCGCGACAACAAGTTCGGCGACGGCCGCGGCAGCCAAGCCGCCCAGCAACGCAAAACCGCCGCATCAAGCTGAAACCCGCCGCCCGCGGATAGCGAGTGAACGGGCGACCGCATGCCCGCGCCGGATGCGCCCAGCGCCAAGGCTGCCCTCGTCGTCGGCGCGGCCGATCCGGTCGGGCGCGAGTGCGCCGTCGCCTTGGCCCGCGCCGGCGCTGACGTGGCCGTCGCCCCGCTCGGCCTCGAACCGCGCGAGGTCGTCCAAGTCCACTCCGTCGCCAACGAGATCTGGTCGCTCGGCCGCCGCAACCTCGCCATCGAGCCCGACGCGGGCGCTACCTCCGCGATCACCGACGCCATCGCCCGGACGCGCGCCGAGTTCGGGCGCCTCGACATCGTGATCATCGCCTCGGCCGATCCGGCTCTGGCCGCCGCCGCGCGCGAGGCGGGCGCGCCGACCGTGATCGCCCTCGACCCCGAAGACCCGCGCTCGCCGGCCGAGATCGCCGCCGAAGCGGCGGCCGCCGCGGCGGCGGCGTAGCCTGTACCGCAGCGCGCATCGGAGGTGCCGACGATGAACTTGCCGGTCGATGGTTGGGGCAATCCGCTCAACACGGGCGAAGAGGCCGCCGCGGCCTACCGCGACGGCGTCGACCGCATGCTCGCCTACGAGCTCGGCGTCGACGACGCGCTCCGCCGAGCCATCGACCTCGACCCCGCCTTCTCGCTGCCCTATGCGATGCTCGGCCTCTTCCACCTCTTCCGCGGCGAGCGCGCCGCCGCCCGCGAGCTGATCGAGCAGGCCGAATCCCGCGCCGGCGATGCGACCGGGCGCGAGCAGCGCCATTTCCAAATCCTCGCCGGCGCCGTCCGCGGCGAGCAGCAGCCGCAACTGATCGAGCAGCACCTCGATCAGGCCCCCCGCGACGCCCCGATCGTGCTCCAGTGGCTCGGCGGCAACTTCTACGGCGGCGGCGTCGAAAAGCGCGAGCGCATGCTGGAAAAATTCGACGCGCTCGCACCCGCCTTCGGCGACGACTGGTGGTTCCTCTCCTGGCACGCCTTCGCCAACCACGAAATGGACCGCCTCGAAACCGCCCGCCAACTCGTCCAGCGCAGCCTCGACCTGCGCCGCGGCAACGGCCAGGCCGCCCACGCCATGTCCCACGTCTACTTCGAGACCCGCGACACCGCCGGCGGCTCCGCCTGGCTCGGCGATTGGCTCGACGACTTCCCCCACCGCGGCGGCTTCCACCGCCACCTCTCCTGGCACCACGCCCTCTTCCTGCTCGCCGAGGGCCGCGACGCCGACGCCCTCGCGCTCTACGAAGACGCCGTCGGCCCCTGCGCCGAACAGGCCGGCGACGCGCTCGGCGCGGTCGCCGATTCCGCCTCCCTGCTCTGGCGCTGCTCGCTCGTCGGCGACGACCGGGAATTCGATTGGCGCGTCATCGCCGAAACCGCCGACCGCGCCTTCCCGCCCGGCACCAGCGCCTGGGTCGACGTCCACCGCGCCATGGCCCTCGCCGCGCTCGCCGAAGCCGAGGGACTCGGCAAGCTCCGCGACGCGCTCGAGGCCGCCGGGCAGCGCGGCCATCCCACCGCCGCGATCGTCGCCGAGGTCGCAACCGCGCTCTGGGAATTCGCCGCCGGCGACTACGCGGCCGCCGCCGACCGGCTCGCCGCCGTCCGCGAACTACTCGTCGCGCTCGGCGGCTCCAACGCCCAGCGCGACGTCTTCGAGGAGACCCTGGTCGAGGCGCAGATGCGCGCCGGCCGTGGCGACGAGGCGCTGGCCCTGCTCGGCGAGCGCCTCGCCCGCGGCGCGAGCGGACGCGACCTCTTCCGCCTCGCCGAAGTCCGCTCCGCCAAGGGCGAGCTCGACGCCGCCCGCCAAGCCCTCGCCCGCGCCGCCGAATCCTGGCCCGCCGCCGATCCGGCCGCCCCTCAGCCCGCGGCCGCGCTCCGAGGAGCCCGCTGATGCCGACCACCCAGCAGCCCGCCGCCCCGACCCCCGTCCTCGAGGGCGAGGACCAGGTCGACGAGACCCTCGCCAAGCTCTACCACCTGATCCTGCACAACTCCGACGACCACACCTACCACTACGTCATCGACCTGCTCGCCAAGCTGCTCGGCTACAGCAAGGAAAAGGCCTTCGCCATCGCCTCGATCATCGACCGCGAGGGCCAGGGCATCATCGAGACCGCCGACTACGAAACCGTCACCGACCACCAGAAGCAAATCCACGACTGGGGCCCCGACCCGCGCATCCCGCATTGCAAAGGCTCCCTCTCCGCCACCGTCGAAGAAGCCTCCTGATGCCCCCCCAGCGGCCGCCGGGCGAGGAAGCGCCCTGGCAAACCGAACCCCCGTGGCCCGACGAGCCGCCGCCCTTCGACGACGCGCCCTGGGACGACGCGCCGTCGGAGCCGCTTTGGGACTACGACCCTCCGCCGGCGGGCCGGGAACTCCCGTTCGGCGATCGCGGGCCGGCAGTGCCGAAATTCGAGCCGCGGCCGGGCGAAGATCCGTCCAGCGCCGCGCTGCAGCAGTACTTCGGCTACTCCGAATTCCGCCCGCTCCAGCGCGAGATCGTCGAGCATGTCGGCAGCGGCGGCGACGCCATCGTGCTGATGCCCACCGGCGGCGGCAAATCGCTCTGCTACCAGCTGCCCGCGATGATGAACGACGGCTACAGCTTGGTCGTCTCCCCGCTGATCGCGCTCATGCACGATCAGGTCCAAGCCCTCACCGCCAACGGCATCCCCGCCGCCTACCTCAACAGCTCGCTCGCCCCCTCCGAGCAGGCCGCCGTGCAGCAGCAGGTGATCGACGGCCGCCGCAAGCTGCTGTACGCCGCCCCCGAGCGGGTCAATACCCAAAGTTTCGAGCAATTGCTGCGCCGGCATCCGCCCCGCATGATCGCCATTGACGAGGCCCACTGCATCTCGCAATGGGGCCACGAATTCCGCCCCGACTACCGCGAGCTGCGCCGGCTCACCGAAACGCACCCCGAAATCCCCGTGATGGCGCTCACCGCCACCGCCACCCCGGCCGTCGCCGGCGACATCGTCGAACAGCTCGCCCGACCGCAAATGCGGATGTTCCGCAGCAGCTTCGACCGCCCCAACCTCACCTTCCGCGTATTGCCCAAGCAGCGCGCCAAGGGCCGCCTGATCAACCTGCTCCGCGAGGACCCCGAAGCGTCGACGATCGTCTACTGCTTCTCGCGCAAGGATACCGAAGAGTACGCCGGCCTGCTGCTCGACTCCGGCATGAACGCGGCCGCATACCACGCCGGCATGAACGCGGACCAGCGGCGGGCGACTCAGGATCAATTCATCCGCGACGAAGTGCCGATCATCTGCGCCACCGTCGCCTTCGGCATGGGCATCGACAAGCCCGACGTCCGCCGCGTCGTGCATATGGACATGCCCAAATCCATCGAATCGTACTATCAGGAAGTCGGCCGCGCCGGGCGCGACGGCGAACCCGCCGAATGCACGCTCTTCTTCACCAAGGGCGCTTGGGCCAAGCAGAAATTCTTCATCGATCAACTCAACGACGAGAAAGAAAAAGCCCGCGCCTTCAAGCGCCTCGGCATGATGATGGACTTCGGCCAGCTCGAAGGCTGCCGCCGCTCCGTCCTGCTCCGCTACTTCGGCGACCAGCCCCCCGCCGAAAATTGCGGCGGATGCGACAATTGCCTCGGCGACCGCGAAGCCCGCATGTCGCAAATCTCCCCCGCGCTGCAACCCTCCGACCGCCGCGAAATGCCGCGCTCCGACATCCCCCGCCCGCAGGGCGCCGCATATGATCCCGACGCGCCGCCCTCCGAAGCCGAACAGCACCGTTTCGAGAAACTCCGCGAAGCCCGCGCCCAACTCGCCCGCCGCGAAGGCGTCCCCGCCTATATCGTCGCGCACAACGCCGCCCTCCGCGCCATGGCCCGCGCCAACCCCCAAACTAAGGACGCCCTGATCGCCGTAGACGGCTTCGGCCCCGCCAAGGTAGAACGCTACGGCGACGACCTCCTAACCGCAATCCGCGAAGAACCAGCCGAACAGCCAGCGACGCAACCGCCGCACGAGCCCGATGCCGAAGACTCCCGCGGCGAAACGCTGCAAATGTTCGAGGCCGGCTACACCCTCCAAGCCATCGCCCTCTCCCGCCGCCTCGAGCTCGGCACGATCATCAGCCACCTCGAAGAACTCGCCGAATCCGGCCGTGCGATGGACCTCTCCCCCGAACTCCCCAACCACGAGCGCCTGCAGCGCATCCAAGCAGCATTCGCCCGCCAAGGCGACAACCCCCTCAAGCCCGCCTACGACCTCCTAGACGCCAAAATCTCCTACAACGAGCTCCGCCTAGCCCGCCTCCACCTCCGCCAGTCAGGTTCCGCTAACGGACCACGCTCAGCTGATCTTGCGCCCCAACGCACTCTCCTGTAGATTCCGACAAGGAGTTGAACATGTCCCTGCGCGAGGTCATTGAGCAGATTCGGAAACTGGATGAGCCACCCAACGAGGAGGCGACCAAGTTCCAGATCGTGTTGCCGATTTTGCGGTCGCTGGGCTGGGACTTCACGGATCCGAGCCATGTCCAGCCAGAGCGCAGGATCACGGCAACAGATGACACCAACCGCGATGGTCGGGTTGACTTGGCCTTGCTTGGCCCTGTGAAGGGCAATCAGACTCCATCTGCTGTCGCGTTGATCGAAGTGAAGAAGGCTAGTGCGAATCTCAGAGACAAGCTTGGACAAATGCTACGTTACGCGTTTGATGACGGTGCGAAGATCTTCGTACTGACGAATGGATTCACTTGGTGGCTCTTCCTGCCTCGTGAACATGGAAGTGGCCCGCTAGAGCGACGCTTCGCCGAGCTCGATCTGCGCAAAGATCGCTTGGACAAACTCATTGACGAGTTCACTACATACCTTGCTTGGTCTGAGCTAACCACGCAACGTGCAGAACGGTGTGCGAAGAGGGCATTGAACAGTCATCGTGACCCGGCGAAAGCACGGCGCGATTTAGAGAAAGAGTGGCGTAACTTGCTTGATCGCAAAGATGAGGCGCTCTTCGACTCGATCGCTAGCGCCATCTTTAAAGCTCTCAATCAAAGACTATCTTCGGACCAGATTTGCGCACTCCTGCGCGGCGAAACATTGCCTATGCCCCAGACGGCAGAATCTGTGCCTACTAGTGGTGACGCAAGTACGCCACAGTCATCTACACTTGCTTCCAGCAGTAATAAGCACAAAGAAGATTCCAAAACGAAGACGAATCGGCCAGTTGCCTTCACGCTTTTCGGGGAGCGGCGCAAAGTGAAGAGGTGGAATCAAGTTTGGTCGGGTGTTGTCGAGATGGTTTATGAGAGACATCACCGCGACTTAGGCCAGGCGTTGGGCAAACCAGGAGGCCGGCGCAGCTACATTGACCTTGATTCGTCGACACATCTGAAAAGCCAGCGCCTCACCAACTCGCCCTACTACATCGACCTGCATGGCAGCGGCGTGGAACTCGAGCGACGGTCTCGCCGCCTGCTCGAAATTTTCGGCCATTCCCCTGATGACCTCCAGTTCGATTTTGATGAGGCCTAATCTGCCGCCGCCACCCCGTTCTTGAAGATGACCTTCGCGCCCGCTCTCGCCGGCACCTTCTTGCCGGGGACTAGGACGCCCACCAAGTTCGCCGGGTCTGCTGCGGGGACTTCCACCAGCTCGTCTGCCTTCTTGGCGCGGCGGAGGGAGCGCATTTGGTCGATGGCTTCGGGGAGGGCGAACTGTTCGCCGATCAGGCCTTGGATGAAGCGGCCGCCGCGGATTTCGCCCGATGCTTCCATGCGGCGCAGGGCGCGGAGGATCTCGCGCCAGGGCAGCGTGAGCGATTCGCGGGTCAGCAGCTCGCGGCTGATCACGCCGTAGCGCTGGAGCAGGATGTTCGCGATCCGCTCGGCATGCTCGTCGGCCTCGATGTAATCCTCCGCCGGCGCGATCGCCGCGGGCAGCGCCGACCAGCGCCCGGCCGGCCCCTCGCCGATGAACGCGCCGCCGCCCCCGTAGCGCGGCCGCCGCCTGCGCCGCGCCGCCGAAGCCGGGCGGATCAACTGGCGCAAGCCCTGGAACCCGTCCGCCCGCGCCAGCCCCGCGGCGACCAGCTCGCGCAGCCCGTTCTCCACGTCGGTCGCGATCCGCCGGCCCGACTGCTCCACGATCTCGTCGAAGAAGAGCGCTCCCCGCTCGCGCAGCGCCGCGAGGATCGCCGCCGCCGCGCCGCCGGCCGTCGCAATCTCCGCGGCCGAATCGGGCTCCTCCTGCGGGGCGGAGCGGCCCCGCGCCGGCTTGGGCGGCGGTGCCCGCCGCACCGCGGCCAGCAGCGTCTGGAAATCGCGCCGCAGCGCCAGCGTGATCGGCGTCGCCTTGGTCGGCACCGCGCCGCGCCCGTTCTTTGGCGGCCGCGGCGTCAGCCGCGCCCAGGCGACCTCGCCCGCGAGGCAGAGCTCGTCCAGCCAGGCCGCGCGGTAGTCCGCGACCCGCGCCGCCAGCAGCTCGTGCTCCCACGCCCGCGCCGGCGCTTCGAACCCCTCCAACCGCGCGATCGCGGCGCGCACCCCGGCCTTGCCCTGCAAGCGCGAACCCGGCGCCAAGTGCTGCCAGCGCAGCAGGAAGCGCAGGTAATCGGCCGCGCTGACCGGCTCGATCTCGCGCCGCAGCCGCCCGATCGTGTAGCGGTGGATGCGCGCCAGCAGCCGCCGGTCGACGTACTCCTCCGGCGCGCCCGGCGCGGACGCCTCCGGCGTGTAGCGCCCGCGCATCAGGTCCCCCGTCGCCTCCAGCGCCCGCAGCCCGTATTCGAGATCGTCCGCGCCCAGCCCGCAGCGGGCGGCCAGCGCATCGGGCGAGACCGGCCCCGAGACCTCACAGTGCCCGCGGACCAGCCGCAGCCGCGCCTCATCGCGATCGCCGACGCGCGCGGCCGCCCCCTCCGGCAGGCTCAGCGCCGGCTCGATCTCCGCGCCCGGCAGCAGCAGCTCGACCGCCGGCAGCAGCTCGGCAGCGAACGCGATCCGGCCCTGCGGCGAAACCGCGACCGCCGCCCGCCCGTCCGCGATCAGCGCCTCCAGCAGCCCGCGCTGTTCCGCCAGCTCCGATTCCGCGACCAGCACCTGGCTCGACAGCAGATCGTGCAGCTCCTCCGCGTCGCGCACCGGCGGCGCGGCCTCGGCTCGCACCCGCTCGATCGCGTCGGCGTCGAGCTGCGCCAGGTTGCGCTGGCTGTCCGGCAGCCCGCGCCGCGTCATCACGGCGCGGGCGCGGCGCTCCTCCAGCGGCGCATCGTCGAGGAAGCCGAACGGATTGACGTTGATGATGCTCTGCGCCATCGGCGACGGCGTCACCGTGTCCCGCGCGTGCAGCCGGATGCCGCCCGCCTCCACCCGCTTCAGCACCTCGACCAGCCCGTCCGTGTCCACCGCCTCATGCAGGCAGTCGTCCATCGTCTGCGAGATCAGCGGATGGTCGGGCACCTCCAGCGGCCCGCTGAGGTTCTCCTGGCAGCCGACCTGCGCCGGGAAGACGGAGGCCAGCAGGTCGTCCGCGATCATCCGCTGCAGGTTGGGCGGCACCTCCTTGCCGCCGCGCCGCCGCGGCACCGCCAGCGCCCGCGTCGCCGCCCAGCGCCAGCGCGTGTTCCAAAACGGCGCGTAGAGCACCGCCTGCCGCAGCGACTGCTCCGCGTTGCCCGCCTTGAGGTACTCGAACGCCTCCTCCAGCGGGAACGATTGCGACGGCCCCAGCGAGAGGATGATCCCCTCCTCGTTCGCCGCCGCCTGCAGCTCGAAATCGAAGCGCACGCAGAAGCGCTTGCGCAGCGCCAGCCCCCAGGCCCGGTTGACCCCCGAACCGAACGGCGCATGCACCACCAGCTGCTGCCCGCCCGCCTCGTCGAAGAACCGCTCGAACAGCACGTCCCGGTCCGACGGGATCACGCCCAGCGCGTCCTGCGCGGCCGAGAGGTATTCGATCAACTGCCCGGCCGCCGAGGCCGACATGCCGCACTCGCGCTGCAGATCCCGCGACACGGTCTCCGCGTCGTCGAGCCGCGCGACCACGTCGCGGCGCAGGCGCCCCACCGCCTCCGAGAGCTCCGCGCTGCGCCCCGGCGCCTCGCCCAGCCAGAACGGGATCGTCGGCGGCGCCCCCTGCGCGTCGACCACGCGCACGACCCCCTTCGACTCGACCCGCTTGATCCGCCACGACGTGCTGCCGAGCAGGAAGATGTCGCCCGCCTGCGATTCGATCGCGAAATCCTCGTTGACGGTGCCCACGAACGAGCCCTCCGGCTCCTTCACCACGCGGAAATCTCCGGTCTCCGGGATCACGCCGCCGTTGAGCAGCGCCGTCAGCCGCGCCGCCCGGCGCGGGCGCAGCAGCCCGTGGATGCGGTCGCGGTGGATCAGCGGACGCGAGCGCCCCCCGCCCTCGCCCACCCCCTCGGCCAGCATCCCGACCGTCTCCTCGAACCGCTCCCGCTCCAGGCCGCGGTAGGGCGAGGCCCGCCGGAAGCGCGCGAACAGCCCCTCCTCCGTCCACGGCTCCTCCTCCGGCTGCGCCGCCACCTCGGCCGTGATCTGCTGCGCCAACACCTCGATCGGCGCACTCGGCTGGCGGATGCGGTCCAGCAGCCCCTCGCGCACCGCCCGCACCATCGCCGCGCACTCGATCAGCTCGTCCCGCGTGGTCGGGAACAGCGCCCCGTTGGGCACCCGCCCCAGCGCGTGGCCGGAGCGCCCCACCCGCTGCAGGAACGTCGCGATCCGCCGCGGCGAGCCGACTTGGCAGACCAGGTCCACCGAGCCCACATCGATCCCCAGCTCGAGCGACGCCGTCGCCACGACGGCGCGGAGGTCGCCCGACTTGAGCCGCTGCTCCATCGCGTGCCGCCGCTCCTTGGCCAGCGAGCCGTGATGCGAGGCGACGTGCTCCTTGCCGATCCGCTCGCCCAGCCGGTGCGCCAGCCGCTCGGCCAGCGCCCGCGTGTTGACGAAGATGATCGTCGTGCGGTGCCGCGCCGCCAGCTCGGCCAAGCGCCCGTAGATCGCGTCCCACTGATCGTGCGAGACGATCGCCTCCAGCGGCACCTCGGTCGTCTCCAGCCACAGCTCGATCTGCCGCTGGTGGCCCAAGTCGAGGATCGTGCAGGGCAGCGGCCGCCGCTCCGCGTCGAGCCCGGTCAGGAAGCCGGCGATCTCGTCCATCGGCTTCTGCGTCGCCGACAGTCCGATCCGCACCGGCCGCCCGCCCCGCGCAGATTCGATCAGATGGTCCAGCCGGGCCAGCGAGAGCGCCAGGTGCGAGCCGCGCTTGTCCCGCACGACCGCGTGGATCTCGTCCACGATCACCGTCTCCACCGTCTTCAGCATCTCGCGCGACTTCTCCGCGGTCAGCAGCAGGTAGAGCGATTCCGGCGTCGTGATCAGGATGTGCGGCGGGCGCTTGACGATCCGCTGCCGCTCGGCCGCGGTCGTGTCGCCGGTGCGCAGCGCGGTGCGGATGCCGTGCGGCCGAAGCCCGCGCCCCGCCGCCAGCTCGCGCAGCTCGGCGAGCGGCTCCTGCAAGTTGCGCTCGATGTCGTTGGAGAGCGCCTTGAGCGGCGAGACGTAGAGGATCCGCACCTCGTCCGCCAGCGTCCCCGCCGAGTCCTCGACCATCAGATCCGAGATGCCCGACAAGAATGCCGCGAGGGTCTTGCCCGACCCGGTCGGCGCCGCCAAGAGGCAGTCCCCGCGCTCCCGAATCGCCGGCCAGCCCGCCGCCTGCGCATCCGTCACCGAGGAAAACCGCCCCCTGAACCAATCCCGCACCAACGGATGGAACCCCGCAAGCGGCTCAACATCAGGCGCAACAGCATCAGCGATCGCAGTGGTCATCAGATTCAGAGGCTACGCCGTCCCGCGCACGCCCCGGCCCCCTTCATAGAATGCGCGTGCTACCATAGCACGCGGCCTCGCCTACCCTGATGCGGACGGCTGGAGAAACCCGATGCCGCTGCGCAACCGCACCATCTACATCGGCGACAACCTCGAGCGCCTGCGCGGAATCGACGGCGAAACCGTTGACCTGATCTACCTCGATCCGCCGTTCAACTCCAAGGGCGAGTACCAGTGGCCGCTCGGCGCGGAGGACGCGGCGCAGACCGACGACGGCCGGCCGGGCGATGCCGACGACCTCGCCGACGAGGCCTTGGAGGCGATGATCGCGGCCGACGACGGCGCGGCCTTCAAGGACGCCTTCACGCTCGACGATCTCGACGAGGCCACGCTCAAGCGCCTGCTCGAGGACGGCGAGGCCGCCGGCTACGTGATCTCCGCAGCCGGAATGGCCGTCGGCCCCGGCACGCAGGCCTACCTCACCTTCATGTACGAGCGCCTCGTCGAGATGCACCGCATCCTCAAGCCGACCGGCAGCCTCTGGCTGCACTGCGATCCCACCGAGGGCGCATGGCTGAAGGCCTTGATGGACGCCGTGTTCGGTCGAGAGCGGTTCCGCAATGAAGTGGTTTGGCACTACTACAACAAGTTCGCAGCAGGTGCCCGAATTTTCGCCAAGAATTTCGACACGCTCTTCTTCTACGAGAAGTCCCCTGTCGCGACGTTCAATCCACTGCGCGAGGAGCGCGAAGAACCGGTCCGCCAGCTGATCCGCGAAAGCGTCGGCGGCGTCCTCCGCAACAAGCGCGACGAAGAAGGCAAGCTGATGTACCAGACGGTCACCGACCGCAAGGTTGATGCGGTCTGGCGCATCCCCACCGTCGTTCCGGCCTCCAGCGAGTGGATGGATTGGGACACGCAGAAACCGCTGGCGCTCTTGGAGCGGATCGTCGCCGCCTGCTCCAACGAAGGCGACCTGGTCTTGGACCCGTTCTGCGGCTGCGCCACCGCCTGCGTCGCCGCGGAACGCCTGCACCGCCAGTGGATCGGCATGGACCGCTCGCCCAGAGCCGGCATCCTGGTCCGCAAGCGCCTCCGCGAACAAGACGAAGGCATCGCAATGTGGGCCCAAGACGTAGTAGTAACCCGCGCAATACCCGAACGCACCGACGCGACGGAGCCGATACCGACCAAGGCGGAAATCAAGCAAGCCCTGTTCGAGCGCCAGCAGATAGCAGGCACCGACTTGGCCGCATGCGCCGCCGCCGAAATCGGCTGCAAGCACCAACTCCCCATCGAGCTGCTGGAAATTGACCGCATCCGCCCCGGCTCCAAAGGCGGCGACTACACCCTGGAAAACACCCAACTACTCTGCGGCCGCTGCAACCGCACCAAAGGCAACCGCGACATGGCGTATTTGGAGGGGCGGTTGAGCGGACTAAAACGAGCTTCAGATGATTCATTGGCTGTTCCGCTAAATTCCTCCATTCTCATCAAAGAGACGATTCGAGGAGGATGAAATGCCTGTACCTGATAACGTCTGGAACCGCATGATGCATATTCGGAACCCTCTAACTGGTGGGGCTGGTTCCGCGTTCGCTGTTGAAGTTGACGGCGATGAATATATTTGCTCTGCTCGCCACATATTCGATGATAAAATGCCCCATGAAATAGAAATTCGCTTCGATCGAGACTGGATATCGGTGCCGGTAGACATTGTTGGCATCGGTCTCGACGACGATGACGTTATTGTGCTGAGATCAGCCAAGTTCCGGAGAGTCCCTGCTGGTTCTCTTCCTGTTTTGACATCTAGTGCTAAGATGATCATAACGCAAGAGGCTTTTCTCCTCGGATATCCATTCGGATGGGAGACCTACCCTAAAGGGATATCAGATGGGTGGCCATTTCCAATAGTCAAACATGCCATCATCACAAGCACGCCGACAGACGACCAACCTCGAAAATTGATCCTTGACTGCCAAGCTAATCCCGGCTTCTCCGGTGGTCCTGTGGCACTCAATATATTCGGTACCACAGACTGGGCGATCGTCGGTATAATAGAAGCAGAGCACCGGGAAAGCCTATATGACTCGGGGGGTCATCTTGTGACGCAGGTGCCCATTGGCTTTAGCGTCGCAACTGATATCCGATGTGTGACTAACCTGATCGCTGGTCTTCCAAGCGATGCGCCTGTAGAGTGAGATTCCATTGGCGTCACCCGTGTAGATTGGTGACAAGAGCAGAGACCACGACGAAGCGAGGGGAGATCGAGATGACTGAAATCGACTGGACAGCGGTGAACGCGGAGGCGTTGGGGCACTTCGTCGCCTATCTGCGGATTGACACGTCCAATCCGCCGGGGAACGAGGCGCCGGCGGCGCGGTGGCTGGGGGCCATCCTCGAGGAAGCGGGGATCGAAGTCGAGTACGTGGGGATCCAGCCGGAGCGGGAGGCCGTCTTCGGGTGGCTGCGCGGGAGCGGAGAGAAGCGGGCGATGATGCTCTGCAACCACACGGACGTGGTGCCGGTCGAGGAGGCCTACTGGACCAAGCCCGCCTTCGAGGGGCTGATCGAAGACGGGCGCGTCTACGGGCGCGGGGCGGTGGACATGAAGGGCTGCGGGATCATGCACCTGATGACGATGCTGCTGCTCAAGCGGCAGATCGACGCCGGCGAGCTCTCGCTCACCCGCGACCTCGTCTTCGCCGGCGTGCCCGACGAGGAGGCGGGCTCGGTCTGGGGAATGCAGTGGCTCTGCGAGAACCGGCCGGACTTGGTGGACGTCGAGTTCGAGCTGTCCGAGGGCGGCTCGGGCGCGACCCAGATCATGGGCAAGGAAGCCTCGATCTTCGGCGTCGCGACCAACGAGAAGGACATCTGCTGGCTGAAGCTGACATCGATCGGCACGCCCGGACACGGCAGCCGCCCGCACTACGACAACTCGGCGGTGCATCTGGTCAACGCGCTGTCCAAGCTCGCCGCCTGGGAGCGGCCCGTGCAGGTCACGCCCGAAACGCGCGTCTGGCTGGATCGTCTGATCGCCGAGGGCCACATCCCGCCCGTCGAGGACGACGCGGCGCTGGAGGCGCTGGTCAAGGATCACCCCGGCACGCACGCGATGTTCATCAACACGCTGAACCTGACGATGATCAACTCCGGAATCAAGGCCAACGTGATCCCGGCCAAGAGCGAGGCGACCATCGACTGCCGCCTAGTGCCCGGCCAGGACCGCGAGGAGTGGCGGCAGCAGGTGATCGACGTGATCGACGACGACCGTATCATGGTCGAGTTCTCCGACTGGGGCCAGGATCAGCCGGTCGCGGTGGACTGGGACACCGAGCTCTACCGCACGATCGAGACGGTGGTGACCGAGGCGGTCGAGGACGCGACGGTGGTGCCGACCACCTGCGTCGGCGGCACCGACAACCGCTTCCTGCGCCAGCAGGGCATCCCCGCCTACGGCTTCATCCCCGTCCTGCTCAGCCCCGAAGAGGCCGCCGGCTTCCACGGCAACGACGAGTTCCTCACCGTCGAGAACCTCAACATGGGCGTCGAGCTCACCTACGAGATCGTGCGCCGCATGACGACCTAGCCGCTACTTGAGCTTGGAGTAGGGCAGCGGATTCAGGTAGAGCAGCGACTCCTCCGGCGCGTGTTCGCGCAGCGGCGCGACAATGGCGTCGAGCCCCGCCCCCGCCCGGTAGCGGAGCATGCCCCTGGCCCCGTGCGGGAGAATCCAGAGGTCGGTGATCTCGCCGGTCCGGCCGATGGCGGTCGCATAAGCCGTGACCAGCTGCATCGCCCCCGCCGCCTCGACCTGATCGACCAAGCCGGCGATGCCATCGATCGCGGGGAGCGCCCCGCCGGCGCCGGCCTGCAGCACGGCGAGCATGTACTGGCGCTCTTCATCCGGCTCGGCCAGCGCCGCCTCCAGCCGCTCGGCGGTCGCGTAGGAAACGGTGTTGGCGAACTTGGTCTGCTCCTCAATCGTGACTTCGCCGCGGACCCGCTCGATCGCCTTGGCGAGGTCGCCGTCGCGCCGCAGCGAGCCCAGGCACTGCTCGGCATGCGCCATCGAGTCGTAGCGGTGCAGGGAGAGGTCCCAGCCCATTTCGCCGCCGTTGACCTTCCAAGCGCCGAAGAGGTTGATCCCGTGTTCGGCCATGCGCGGGAACACCTCGTCCGCGTAGAAGTCGACGAACGCGTCGAAGGCGGAGTTGGTCAGCGGCTTGACGCGGTGGCGGACTTCGAGCAGGACGGGCATGGCGCGGCCTTTCAGGGCGGTTCGGCGTTCGCGGCAGTCTAGGCAAGCGCCGCCGGCGAAGGTGCTGGTAGCGTGGCGGCATGGCGCTCTGGACCGAGATTTTGGTGATCGTGATGGGCTACGCCGCGGCGCTGACCGGGATCTACCTGTGGCTGCGCCAAGGCGAGGTGATGCGGATCGGCCGCGGCAGCGAGCACCGCGGCGACGAGCGCGCCGAAGCAAGCTACCCCCCGCTGATGGTCCTCACCGTCGCCGCCATCCTCGCCGCCGTCACCCTCCTCCTCCTCCGCACCGTCGGCGTCCTCGATCTCTAGAGCCGGCGGCGGGCGCGGTTGAGCGCAGCCGACATTCGCCGGTGGAGCGGGTCCTTCGCGTTGCGGAATGTGGTGCCGGTTTCAAGCACTTGGCGGCGCTCCTCATCATTGAGCCGGCCGAGCCATCGCAAGAGCTGCTCGGCGGACCAGCGCTCCCGCGCAGTGCGGTTGGCCACGTACTCGATCGATTCGTCGCGGCTCATCTCCCCGCTGGCTACGGCCAAGCTGAATTCGAGCAATTGCTCGTCCGATGCGAAGAGGGTCGCATCATTGTCGAGCAGGAACATCTCCATCGCCGCGATCGCGAAGCGCTTGTTGCCGTCAAGAAAGGGATGGTCGCGGTTGATGTGGTAGTGCAGCACGGCCGCCTTGCGCGGAAGCTCGCGGTGATGCGGCCAGCGCGGTTGCGCGAATGCGCTGGACAGGCGCCCCGCCCCGGCATTCCCCTGCAACACGAAGGACGGCGACTCGGGGAAGACATCCCGGCAAGCCGCGAT
Organism: Dehalococcoidia bacterium; assembly: GCA_965205165.1. Classification (GTDB taxonomy): domain Bacteria; phylum Chloroflexota; class Dehalococcoidia; order Bin125; family Bin125; genus CBDESM01. Next base: position 1,279,596 of record OZ242037.1, on the reverse strand, counting down.
CAGGAGGTCGGTGTCCCCCTCGGTTGGGTATCTGAGCCCCGGCATCGTCCGCGGCCGCTAGTGCTTTTCCAAGGCCTTGAGGACGCCGATGCGGTGCTGCACGACGGTCTCAGCCAGCTTGCGGCGTTCCTCTTCGCGACGCTCCGCGCGCTTGTCCGTTGCGCGCGCAGTCTTCCGCCCCCCGCTTTGCTTGCCGTTCTTGCCTGCCATGACCGTCTCCGCCTTCATTCCCCGCTCCGGTGCCGCTTGCCGCGGACGCTCTTCCGGGGCGGCCATTGTATGTCATCGCGCCGCGAATCGTCGTCGTCCGTATGTAGTGCAGGCCACAATGCCGTCTCGTCTGCCTTGCGCTTTCGCCTATCTTGAACGCGCTGGAACAGGGGGACGACATGGCATCTGCAGAGCTGGCGAAGGTGTTGGAGATGATCCGCGAGAACGCGGAACGATTGGCCGATGGCGCGCAGCGCGGCATCCCGGAGATGCGCGCCGACTTCGCCGCCAACGCGCTCCCGCCCACTGAAGCCGCGACGATCACCGCAGTCGACGCCAACGGCGTGCCCGGCGAATGGATCACCGTCCCCGGTTCCGACCCGAATCGGCGGCTGCTCTACGTGCACGGCGGCGGCTACGTGATCGGCTCGACCGCGACGCACCGCCGGCTGTGCGAGGACATCGCCGCCGCCGCAGGCTGCTCGATCCTGAACCTGGACTACCGGCTCGCCCCGGAGCACCCGTTCCCGGCCGCCGTGGACGACGCCATCGCGGGCCTGCAGTTCATGCAGGAGAACGGCCCCGACGGGCCGGGCGCCGCGCAATCGACGTTCGTGGCGGGCGACTCGGCCGGCGGCGGGCTCACGCTGGCGACGCTGCTGGCCGCGCGCGAGCGCGATGTGGCCTTGCCCAACGCGGCGATCGGGATTTCCGCCTGGACAGACATGGCCGTGACCGGCGAATCGATCACGACCCGGGCCGACGCGGACCCCCTGATCACCGACGCGGCGATGATCAAGCTGATGGCCGCGGCCTACGTCAGCGGCGGGAATGCGGAAGACCCGCTGGCGTCTCCGGTCTACGCCGACTACGCCGGCCTGCCGCCGCTGCTGCTGCAAGTCGGCGACGCGGAGGTCCTGCTCGACGACACCCGCCGCGTGACCGAGCGCGCCCGCGCTGCCGGCGTCGACGTGACCGAAGAAGTCTGGGACGAGATGTTCCACGTCTGGCACGCCTTCGCGCCGATGCTCCCTGAGGGCCGGGAGGCGATCGCCCGCATCGGCGAGTTCGTCAAGCAGCACGCCTGACGGCAACCCGACCGCGCTCGGACGCTCAGATCGGCATGCGAGGAGGCCATGATGGCGACTGCCGAGACGCCCGCGCCGAAGAGCGAGGACCGGATCGCGAAGGTGAATCTGCCCCGCAAGTATCGGCACAAGAACCTGACGGTCGAATACGAGCCGTCCGATGATCCCGCCGAGCGCATTCGAGGTGCCGATGGCCTCGAAATGCCGCCGTACAAGGTCCGGGTGCGCAAGGACGGCTGGGCGACCATCGAGTACGAGGACGGCACCGGCGGCCCGGTCGACGTTTTCTGGGTCTGATTCAGTTCGGCGGCAGGAAATCCGAGACGGAGCTCGATTTCACGCACGCGGACGCCCCCGGCCTCGTCAGGGATAGAAGAGCTTCTCCGACGCCTTGCGCAGTTCGGCCCGGAAGTCCGGGTGGGCAACCGAGATCAGCTCCTCGGCACGCTGCCGCACGGTCTTGCCCAGCAGCTTGGCGATGCCATGCTCGGTCACGACCGTATCCGCGATGTCGCGCGGGACGGTCACGATCTGCCCCTCGACGAACTGCGGCAGGATGGTCGAAACCGTGCCGTCCCGGCTGGTCGAGGGGATCACGGCTACGTAGCGGCCCTTTGGCGCGAGAAACGCGCCGAGCGCGAACGCGAGGTGCCCGCCGACGCCCGCGTAGACCCGCGGGCCGATCGTGTGCACGCCGATCTGCCCGCTGAGGTCGATGGTCAGCGCGCCGTTGATCGCGACGATGTTCTCGTTCTTCGCGATCTCGCGCGGATCAAGCAGGTGCTCCAGCGAGTACGCCTCGAAAGCGGGGTTCTGATGCACCGTCTGGTGCTCTTCCGGCGTGTTGCCGAGCACGGTGGCGACGAATTTGTCGGGATGGGTCTGCGAATACTTGCCCGTGATCACGCCGCGCTCGACCAGCGGGACGAGTCCCTCGACCGTGAGCTCCGCGAAGTAGGAGAGGTTCTCCTTGCCGTCGAATGCTCCGAGCCGCGGCAGCGCGCCCGTGTGCGAGCCGACGCCGACTTGGATGGTGTCGCCGTCGCGGACCAGTTCGGAAACGTGATGTGCGATGCCTCGGTCGACCTCGTTGGCCGGCGGATGCTCCAAGTTCACGACGATCGGCGAGGCGGCCGGGACGAAGTGATCGATCTCGGACACGTGCAGCCAGGAGTCGCCGAAGGTCTGGACCACGTTCTCGTTGACCTCGGCGATCACCTTGCGGGCGATCTTCGCGGTGGTGACCCCGTCCCAGACCGAGGGGCCGAGCGAGACGAAGCCGCTCTCGTTGGGCGGCGAGACGCGGATCATGTGGACGTCGACCGGCCAAGCCTCGTCCTCGCCGCGGCCGGACTGCCACGCCTTGTGCCCGCCGACTAGCCAGTAGGGGTGGTAGTCGGCGACGCCGGAGTTGACGGCCTCGCGGTCGAAGAGGGTGCCGAACTGCGGGGCGAGCTTGAAGGCCCGCATGTGCTCCTCCGTGAACCAGCCGGCGTCGGGCACGATCACGGCCCGCACCTCGACCCCCTCGAGCTCGTCCTTGCGGGCGGCGAGCGCTTCGAGGATGGGGAGCGAGGCGTGGCCGGGCGGCATCCAGAGATGATCGCCGGACTTGAACTGCGCCGCCGCCTCCTCCGGCGAGCAGAGCTTGCGGGCGTATTCGGATCGCCAGTCGATCGTCGGATCGAAGCGGGTCATCGGTGCGCCTCCCGTCGATTGGCTACCCTCGGGCGGGCGCGAGTATAGGAGTCGCGGCTGGAGCGGAGGATCAAGATGGCCGGACCGGGACGGATGGACTTCGGAATTTTCATGGCGCCCTTCCACCGCGTCGGCGACAACCCGACGCTGGCGCTGCACCGCGACATGGAGCTGCTCGAACACCTCGATCGTCTGGGCTACGACGAGGCCTGGATCGGCGAGCACCACTCGGCCGGCTGGGAGCTGATCGCCTCGCCCGAGGTGTTCATCGCGGCCGCCGCCGAGCGGACGCGGCAGATCCGCCTGGGCACCGGCGTGGTCAGCCTGCCCTACCACCATCCCCTGATCGTGGCCGACCGGATGGTGCAGCTGGACCACATGACCTACGGGCGGACGATGCTCGGCGTCGGCCCCGGCGCGCTCTCGTCCGACGCGGCGATGATGGGGATCGACCCGCTCACCCAGCGGCGGCGGATGGACGAATCGCTGGAGGCGATCACGGCGCTGCTGCGCTACGACGGCCCGGTCAACCGCGAAACCGACTGGTTCCAGCTGGTCGACGCGCGCTTGCAGCTCTCGCCCTACACGAAGCCGCACTTCGAGATGGCGGTGGCGAGCACGGTTTCGCCGGCGGGGCGGCAGATCGCCGGGAAGTACGGGATCGGGCTGCTCAGCATCGGCGTCTACCTGCCCGAAGGCCGCAGCAACCTGGCCGGGCAGTGGGCCGAGGTGGAGCAGTTCGCGGAGCAGGCAGAGCAGACCGTCGACCGCTCGAAATGGCGGTTGGTGATGCCGATGTACATCGCCGACGACCGCCAGCGCGCCATGGACGAGTGCCGCGACGGCTACCGCGCCTGGCAGATCGACTACTTCCGCGACACGCTCGGCGCAGCCGCACCCAACACCGCCGAGACCCCGGAGGGCGCGGTCGAGAACGGGGCCGCGATCATCGGCACGCCCGACGATGCGATCGAGGTGATCTCAAACCTGCAGGATGCCGCCGACGGGTTCGGCGGGCTGATGATGCTGGCCCACGAGTGGGCCGACCGCGAGTGCATCCTGCGCTCCTACGAGCTCTTCGCACGCCACGTGATGCCGCACTTCCAGTCGCAGCTCGATTCGGTGCGCGGCACCCAGCAATGGGTCGCCCAAGGCGGCGGCGCCGTCTCGTTCAGCCGCGTCGACGTGCTGGCCAAGGCGTTCGAGGACGCCGGCCAGGAGGTGCCGGACTTCCTGCGCCCGCCCGCGGAGGCTGCTGCCGACTGAGCCCGCGCCAGTGGGCCGCGCTCACCAATCGAGTTCGAGCCCGCGCTGGTGCAGCTCGCGCTGGAGCCCCTTGGCCCCCGGCATATGGCCGTCGAGGAAGGCCCAGAATTTCGCCCCGTGATTCGGGTGCCGCAGGTGCGCCAGCTCGTGCACCACGACGTAGTCGATCAACCGCGGCGGCACCAGCATCAGCCGCCAGTTGAACTGCAAGTTCCCCGACCGCGATGCCGACCCCCAGCGCCGCTTCTGCGACCGGATCGTGATCTTCCCCGGCCGCATCCCCAGCACCGGCGCCCAGCGCCCCACCCGCTCGCCGATGTACTCCGCAGCACGCATCCGCCCCCACTTCTCAAAGTCCGCCGCGATTTCATCCGTGCTCGTCCCGCGAAAGCGGATATCGAGCAGCGTCAGCGAAACGGCCTCGGCCGCCCCCGGGTCGATGGCGACCGCGCGCGGAGTACCGAGCCAAGGCAGCTCGCCCCCCTCCCGCAGCTGCTCCCGCAGGTTCGGCGGCGCAGGCCGCTCGAGCCGCTCCGCAATCCAATCCGCCTTGCGCAGCACGAACTCATGGATGTCGCTAGCCGCCGCCCGCCGCGGCGCCGCAACCGAGACAACCCCATCTCGCACGGTCAGTTCCAGCGTCTTCTTCCGCCGAGCCGACCGCCGAACCGCATAAGAAACCTCCCGCCCCCCAATCAGCACGGAGCCGGTCTCCGCTCCCGCTGACCCCCTCCCATCGCGCATCGGCATGCGCAAAAGGTATCGCAGGCACCGGCATCAAGCGGGCGGAGCGCCAGCCGGACGACGCAAGAGAGATCACGCACAGCGCATCCTGAAAATGAAGAACCACGCCCGATCGACGCCCTACCCCTCCCGCGCCCGGCACATGAACCCCGCAACTTCGCCGTACTGCCATGCGCCGCCGACGTTGGCGTGGCTTGCTAAGGCATCCAGTTCGTCGTGCTCGATCAGCTCATCGGGCCCGAGCTTGCTGGACCAGCGACCGTCTTCGAGCTGCACCGCGACATGCGTGAAGAAGCCGTCAATCGCGTAGAAAGCGATCTTCTGGACGCCATCTTCGAGGCCGCGTCGTCGCAAGGCGCGTACCCGACGGTCGCCAGTGCGGCCATCACGCTGGACAAGCCATCGTCGCGGGGTACTCCGTTGGGCCAGTAAACACTTCTGTCAAAAGGGTCCCACCAAGCTGCATCGGTTCCCGCAGCCCAACCAATGCAGTTGTACCGTCGCGTCGCCGTTCCGGTCACCGCGTAGGCGGAGGTCCGGAGCGCTGGCAGTTCCCGCTCGAGCTTCTGCCGGTCGGTCGTCACGACTCGGGATAGCGGCGCCGCCCCCACTCGCGCCAAGCCGCATACACGGCGGCCATATCGCCCTCCGCGCCAGTGTGGACCTGCTGCTCTCCAGTGATTTCTTGGAGCGCGAGATGCCAGAGCAGGTGACTTCGGTCCAGTTCGTCGAGGATCAAGGGCACGATCGGCTCTCCCATGGCGACGATGGCGCGAAAGGCCGGGCAGTCCATGATCTGCTTGGAGATCGAGCGGCCTCTGCCCTCGATCTCCCATTGTTCGGCGAGCCGTCGGAAGCGGCGCACGGTCTCGGTATTCGGGGCGGCGACGGCCGTAGCGGGTCGGATCGTCATCGCGGCCTCCTAACGTCTTCCTTCCAGTCTAGAGCCTTGTCCGCACCCGTCAGCGCGTCGTCCTCGAGCACGATCTCGCCGCCGATGTCGGCTTCAGGCCGGGTGATTCGGGCTCACCTCCGCGGACGCGCCATGAACGCGGCAATCTCGCCGTACTGCACCCCGCCGCTGGCGCTCGCGCTGCTCGTCAGCGCATCAAGCTCGTGCTCGATGTCATAAGAGACGCCGAGATTGCTGGTCCACCGCCCGTTCGGTCACTGCCGCGCCGCGTGCATGAACGTGTCTTCGATGCCGTACAGCGCCACTTCTCGATGCCATCTTCCAGGATGCCATCGGCGCAGGAGGCGAACCCGGCGGTGGCGAGAGCCGCCATCACCGCGCTGATCGTGTCGCGTCGCGGGAGGCCGGCGGGCCAGTAGTCGCGCGGGTCCATGGCATTCCAGCTTTCATCCGAGATGCCGACGGCCCAAGCAACGCAGTTGTATCCGTGGTCAGGCGGGCTGGTGATCTCATAGGGCGAGTTGCGGAGGCCGGGGAAGTAGCGCTCAAGCTGTCTCTCGCCCGGACTTACTCCCATGGGTACCGCTCTCGCCCCCACTCAATCCAGGCGGCCTGGACCTCCCGGACCCGCCCCGGCGCAGCATGGACCGCCGGATCCTCGCCCGTGATCTCGCCGAGGAGAAGGGTCCAGCGCGCCCCGGTCATCGCCATGTCGCGGAGGATCCACGGCACTGCGACCTCGCCCATCTGCAAGATCTCCCGATAGGCCGGGTGCTCCACGAGCCGCCGGCTCATCGAGTAGAACCGCGTCTCCTCGCGCCAGCGCTCGGCGAGCTTGAGGAACCGCTGCTCCAAGTCGGTTGCGCGCTCGGTCGTCGGTGTTCGGGTCGTCATGGCTTCCGCCCCTGCGGCCAGCCTAGCGCTAGACAACCGGGGCTGCGGGTCGCGCCGCTCTTCACCGCCAGCGGATGAGCGATTCGGGATTTACGTGGGCGCCGTTGCGGATGATCTCGAAGTGGAGGTGAGGTCCCGTGCTGTGGCCGGTGCTGCCCATCAAGCCGATCCGCTGGCCGGCGGAGACGGATTCGCCGGCGCGGACGTCGATCCTGCTCAGGTGCGCGTAGCGCGTCTGCATCCCGCCCGGGTGTTCGATCTGGACCCACTTGCCGTATGACGCCTGCTGTTCGGCGACGCTGACGACGCCGTTGGCCGAGGCGTAGATCGGCGTGCCTTCCGGACCGCCGTAGTCGGTGCCGCGATGCTTGCCCCAGCGGTTGTCGCGCGGCTCGCCGAACTTCGATGTGCGGTGAACGCGGCTCAAGTCAATGGGCGGGCGCAGCCCCTCGCTGGCCGGCGTGGAGCGGATCTGCCGCTGGAGATCCTCGCCTCCCTCTTCAATGGCGCGCTCGGCGGTCTCATCAAACAGCTCGGCGAGCTGATCGTCGGCGAAGCGGACCGCATCGTCGAGCAGATCCGCGGCGAGCTCTGTCGCATCCTTGGCGACATCCCGTGCAGCCTCTTCCAGATCTTCGATCTCCGATTCATCGATTCCCGTCAGTTCCATAATCTCAGCACGCCATTCAGGCAGCGGCCCTTCCTCGATGAAATTGAGGACGAGCGCGGCCGCGACGACCAAGCTGAGCAGGCCTATAAGCAACCGGAACATTGTTCGCCGCCCCCTGCTTACCAGCTGTCGATGTAGGGGCGGCGGCCTTCGCGGATGGGGGTGCTTTGGGGGTGCGCGTCGAGCAGGCGGAGGATCCACTGGCGGGTTTCGGCGGGGTCGATCACGTCGTCCGATTCCAGCACGGTGGCGGCGTTGATGGCGTTGCCGCGCTCGTAGGCGTCGGCGACGCGGCGCTCGTATTCGGCGACGCGCTCCTCGAGGTCTTCGATCTGCTCCAGCTCCGCCCTCGCGCCCAGCTTGACACCGGCCTCGAGGTTCATTCCGCCGTATTCGGCGGTCGGCCAGGCGAGGTTGACCAAGCCCGCTTCGGTACTGCCGCAGATCATCGCCAAACCGCCTAGCCCGTAGCACTTGCGCAGCGTGAGCGTGATCTTGGGCGTCGTCAGGTTGGCGAGCGAGACGAAGACGCGGTGGCAGTGGCGCACCAGCGCGGTCTTCTCGATCTCCGGGCCGACCATCATGCCCGGCGTGTCGACCAAAGTAATGACCGGGATGTTCCAGCAGTCGCAGATCTGCGCGAAGCGGGCCAATTTGTCGGAACCCGGGCTGTCGACCGCGCCGCCGAGGTGCTCGTTGTTGTTGGCGATCAGGCCGACCGGGCGGCCCTCGATGCGGGCCAGCGCGGTGACCATGCCGATCCCGAACTGCGGGCGCAGCTCGAGTACCGAGCCGGTGTCGGCGATCAGATCGATCACCTTGCGCACGTCGTAGGTGCGCAGGCGGTTCTCGGGAATTGCGTGCCGCAGCAGTCGCTGGTCGGCGCACTCCCATTCGTCGACCGCGCCTTGAAAGTATGAAAGATACTTTCGGCTCGCTTCCATCGCCGCGGCTTCGTCGGGCACGAAAATATCGACCACGCCGTTGGGCACCTGCTGCTCCATCGGGCCGAGCTCTTCGGGCAAGAAGAGGCCGAGCCCGCCGCCCTCGATCACGGCGGGGCCGCCCATGGCGATGTTGGAACCCTCGGTGGCGATGATGATGTCGCACATACCGAGCATCGAGGCGTTGCCGGCGAAGCAGCGGCCGGCGGTGATCGAGATCATCGGCACGCGCCCGGAGAGCTCGGCCAGCCGCTCGAAGGTGCGCACGTTGCGCGCGGCGACGCGGGTGTAGGCCCAATCGCTGTCGCCGGAGCGCCCGCCGGCGCCCTCTGCGATGAAGATCAGCGGCGTCAGCAGCCGGTGCGCGGTCTCGATCATGCGGTCGGTCTTCTCGTGCCCGCGCCCGCCCTGCGTGCCGGCCCAGACGGTCTCGTCGTAGCTGATGATCGCGGTCGATGCGGTCTGCGCGTCGAACAGATCCGCATTGACGGTGCCGAGCCCGCAGATCAGCCCGTCGGCGGGCGACTTCTCCCGCAGTTCGTCCCAGCTGCGCATGCGGCGCTGCGCGGCCACGGCGAGCGGCATGTACTCGTTGAAGGTGCCGCCGGCGACGAGGTCGGCGATGTTCTCGCGCGCCGTGCGTTTGCCCTTGGCATGCCGCTTGGCGACCGGGCCGGGGCGTTGGTGGTCGAGGATCATCTCGTGCAGGTCGAGGTTCTGCTGGAGGTCGGGCCGGATCAGGTCGAGGTCGATCTCCGCCTCGATCCGGCCCTGCGCCGCGTCCTCGCCCGAGGGTTCGAGGAAGATCAGCGGGTGGCCCTCGTAGATTGTGTCGCCGACCTGCACGGTGATCTGGCGGATCAACCCGGCCGCCTCGGCCTGGATCACGTGCTCCATCTTCATCGCCGACATCACCATCAGCTCTTGCCCGGCTTGGACTGCGTCGCCCTCCGCGATCAGGATCTCGATGATCGTGCCCTGGATCGGCGCGCGCAGCGCCTCGGTGCCGGGCGGCGCCGGGATGTCGGGCGCGACGGTCGCATGGGCGGCCGAGACGTCGGCCTCGGTGCGGCTGCCCTCGCCGGTGCGGAAGAAATCGAGCGCCGCGAGCGGGTCGCGGTAGCTGTTCTCCACGACCGCGCCGGCCCGCCGCGCCGAATCCGCGCCGACGGAGACTGACTCGACCGGCTCCACCAGCTCGGCCGCGTGCTCGTCGATCCAGCGCGTGTGGAAGTCCGCCGCGGGGAAGGCTTCGTGCGCGAGGATGCGCTGGAGGAAGCCGATGTTGGCCGCGGCGCCCTCCAGCTCGAACTCCGCCAGCGCGCGGGCGGCCCGGCGGCCGGCCTGCTCGTAGCCGTCCTCCGAGCGCGCGATCACTTTCGCGCAGAGCGAATCGAAATTGGGGTTGGTCGCGTAACCCTCCGCCCCGTAGCCGTCGACCCGGACTCCCGGCCCGGCCGGCGGGCGATAGCGGGTGAGCGTGCCGCCGGCGGGGCGGACTTCGCCGTCCGCGTCGATCCGCTCCAAGTTCACGCGCGTCTGGATCGCCGAGCCCCGCGTCGCGGGCGGCTCGGCCAAGCCGATCTCCGACAGCGCCGCCCCGTCCGCGATCGCGAGCTGGCAGCGCACGAGGTCGAGTCCGGTGATCTCCTCGGTCACCGTGTGCTCGACCTGCAAGCGCGCGTTGGCCTCGATGAAGGCGAACTCGCCCGGGCGTTCGAGGTCCACGAGGAACTCGAACGTGCCCAAATTCTCGTAGCCGCCGGCCTCGGCCAGCTGGACGGCGGTGGCGAGGATGCGACCGCGCAGATCGGCATCCAGCGCCGGCGCCGGCGCGATCTCGATCACCTTCTGGTAGCGCCGCTGCAGCGAGCACTCGCGTTCCCAGACATGGCAGACCGCGCCGTGCCGGTCCGCCGCAATCTGCACCTCGATATGCCGCGCCCGCGGGATGAAGCGCTCCGCGAACACCGCCCCGTCGCCGAACGCCGCCCTCGCCTCGGAGGTGCAGCGGGCGAACGCGTCGTCGATCTCCTCGGCCCGCGCAATCGCCCGCAGTCCGCGCCCGCCGCCGCCGGCGACCGCCTTGAGCACGATCGGCGCGCCGCCATGCTCGCCGAAGAAGCGCCGCACCCCGTCCAAATCGAGCGATCCGCCGCTGCCCTCCAGCACCGGCGCGCCCGCGCTCAGCGCCAGCTGCCGCGCCGCCGACTTGTCCCCGAACAACCGCAGCGCATCGGGCGAGGGCCCCACGAAGACGATCCCCGCGTCATGGCAGGCCGCCGCAAACGCCGCGCTCTCGGCCAAAAACCCGTAGCCCGGATGCACCGCATCGCACCCATGCTCCCGCGCCTTCGCCACGATCTGATCAATGTCCAGATACGCCGCCGCCCCGACCCCCTCCAGCCCGATCGCCTCATCCGCCCGCCGCACATGCAGCGACTCCGAATCATCCGACGAGAAGATCGCCGCAGTCCCAACCCCCAGCTCCGCCGCCGTCCGGAACACCCGGATCGCAATCTCCCCCCGATTGGCCACCAACAACTTCGAAATGGGCATGCCCTGCAGTCTAGGGCATGTGCCCGTCAATCTGCCTGTCTAATGTGGCCACATCGGAGACTGGAGAAGAGCGGAGGCAGTCGGAAGCTGGCACGCAGCACGAGCTGTAGGGGCAATCCCGGAGAGGAACCGAGCCGGAATAGACCGCCGCGCAGTGTCGCCCCTTCATCTCCGTCGTATGCCTCGCCGATTCGCCGAAAGCGAATGCCCTTGGTCGAATCAGCCGGAAACAGACCGCCGACGACCTGCTAGAATGGCTCCATGGCACAGACGGACGACAAGGTATGGGACTGGCTTTCCCGTAGGCCAGCTTGGCAAGGTCAGGCGTATGCGCGGCTGTGGCAGCGGGAAACGCTGACCGTGGACGATTGTCGCCAGATCGCGGAGCAGATGATCCGCGGCGAGTTCACTGAATCCTCCAAGCCCGCCTCCGCTGTTTCCGGTACCGGAGCGGAGCACGATGGTGCCGTCGTCTTTGAATCGGTTCGGATCATCTCGAACGTGAACAGCTTACCTGCAGATGAAAAACTGACGTTCGCCGAGCATGGCATCACACTAATCTATGGACAGAATGGCAGCGGTAAATCTGGATATGCGCGGATCTTGAAAGCAGCATGTCTAACCAACCCTCCGGAATCTCTATATCCGAACGTTTATGCAACATCAGGCGCTGAGGCTGTTGAAGCAGAGATCACTGTACGCGTAGGTGGCAGGGCGTCGATATCGCATCGCTTGACATCATTGCCACTACATCTGAATCGGGCTCATTTCTTCGATTCGGCTTGCTGCACTGATTACATTCATCGCGAGTCATCGCTGGAGTATCAGTCGCGTGCAGTTGGCACGTTGAAAGAACTTGTTCGGATATTCGATCTCGTTCGACAGGAACTGGATCATAAGATCCAAGCTAATGAAAACAGGAAGCTGTCGCCGCTCAATGTGTCTGCCACAGGCTCGGCTCAAGCTTTCCTTGACGCACTAACTGACAAAACAACACATCAAGAGATAGTCGCGGCTTGTACCAAACCTGACGACCTCGATGCTGATCGCAAGCATCAGCAAGCTCTCATACAGTCGCTCGAGAACGAAGATCCGAATGTCAAGCGGGCTGCACTGTCTGATCAGGCTGATGCATGTGCACAGCTCATCGAACATCTTGAGCGATTGCAGATTCACTTGGGACCAGCACGGTTAGCCGAACTAACGAATCTCGTCGCGCAGGCAGATCGCAAGCGCGCAAGCGCTCAACTTGCGCTTCAGGATCGATTTTCGGATGTTCCTATGAGAGGCGTCGGCACTAGTGAATGGATTGAACTTTGGAACGCAGCACGCCAAGTCTCAACGCGACACGCATACCCTGATCATGACTTCCCTCACCGAGGTGAACAGGCGCGGTGCGTTCTTTGTCAACAATTGCTTTCTGATGAAGCGAAAGAGCGCATGCGCTCATTTGAAGAAACGATATCAGAGAATCTCAACCGCGAGGCTATGGAGATAGATCAAAAGATTCAAGCGATTCAGACGGACGTCAAGAACATCGTCATCCGTTCTGATGTCATCGACGATGCGGTTGTCTTGATTGGGAGCGCAGACGAACGTACCGGTCAACGAATACGTCGCACAATCGCCATGCATGAACAGTCACAAGTCGCGGTGGCGTCAGGCAAGGTCTCTGATGTTCATGACCATGTGCAGGCAGATCAAGTCATAGATCTTCTATCAGCACTTCACTCGCTTGAAGATGAACGGCGTGCAGCAGCTGATGAGATTTTGACAGGTGCCAAGACTGATCAGATCACCGCGGCAAAGCAGAAATTGGATAAACTTGACGACATGGCGGTAATGGCTGCTAACTTCAAACAAATCGTGATGGAAGTCGAACGGTTGAAAGAGCGTGTACATCTAGATAAGTGCAAAGGTCAAACGAATACTGGTCCAGTATCCAATTTCATCAGCGATCTTACAGATGAAATCGTGAAAGATAGGGTTGACACGTTCGCAGACGAAGCGCATGCGCTCAGTCTAGCACGCACGACACTGAAGGATATAGGCAGTAGGAAGGGCGAGCGCAAGACACGTATTGATCTAGCAGGCATGCAACTAAAAATAGAACCATGGCTGATCCTCAGTGAGGGAGAGCAGCGTGCTGCGGGGCTTGCTCGTTGTTTCACTGATGTCAAACATACCGAAGACCATTCAGCCCTCGTACTTGACGATCCTGTTTCGTCATTGGATCACCAAGCTCGTGAAGCGGTTGCAACGCGCATCGTAACGTTTGCGCAAGACCGACAGGTAATTGTATTCACGCATGATCTCACATTGATCGTTACACTTCACGAAATTGCTCGCCAACAGTCAGTCAAGATCACCACTCGATCCGTGCAACGTGATGGGGCATCTGGGATGCCTGGTATGATTCGACCCGACCATCCTTGGGAAGCAAGTGACGCCAAAGCCCGGTTCGATCAGCTGGTTAAGGATGCGAGATACATCAAAAATGGGCGAGCCAATTGGGACGATAATCGATATGCAAATGAAGTAGCATTGTGGGCCGGGCAACTCTCAGAATCTCTTGAACGAGCGGTTCGCCGAATCGTGGGACGCGTAGTCGATCCTGCGAGTTCCCGTGTCCGGCCTGACTTGTTCCGAACACTTGCCAAGATTACTGAACAGGATGATCGTGAGTTCCAAAGAATCTATTCGTTGACTTCAAAGTGGGCTCGTCGCCACGACATTGAGCCTTCACTGATTTACTCGGCCCCTTCAGTTGATGAGGTGGAGCGCACCGCTCAGGAGGCGCAAGATTGGTTCAAAACCATTTCGTTTCATGTGAATGCGACACCCTGAACTCGACCCTCTCGTATGGCGTGAGGTGATTTCAGCCTGAGGCCACAGCGGTCGCGATTATTTCACCCAATTCTTCGGTGCCCAAAGCCGCATCGCCGCCGGCGGCCAGATCCGCGGGGCGGTGGCCGGCTTCCAGGGTTTGCTGGACGGCGGATTCTATGGCGGCGGCTTCTTGTTCCAGGTTGCAGGAATAGCGGAGCATCAGGGCGGCGCTGAGGATCATGGCGATCGGGTTGGCGACGCCTTGGCCGGCGATGTCGGGGGCGGTGCCGTGGATCGGCTCGTAGAGGCCGAGCGTCGAGCCCTCGCCGGGCGCGCCCACGCTGGCGCTGGGCAGCATCCCCATCGAGCCCGCCAGCATCGACGCTTCGTCGGTCAGGATGTCGCCGAACATGTTCTCCGTCACGATCACGTCGAAATGCGACGGGTGCCGGATCAGGTCCATCGCGCAGGCGTCGACCAGCCGGTGCTCCAGCTCCACGTCGGGGTAGTCGGCCGCGACCTCGTTGGCGATCTCGCGCCAGAGCCGCGAGCTGTCGAGGATGTTGGCCTTGTCGACCGAGGTCAGCAGCCCGCGACGCGAGCGCGCCGTCTCGAAGCCGAGCCGCACGATCCGCTCGATCTCCGGCTCCGAGTAGGCCAGCGTGTCCACGGCGCGGCGCTCGCCGCCCTCCTCCCAGCGCCGCTGCGGCTCGCCGAAGTAGATGCCGCCGGTCAGCTCGCGCAGCACCACCATGTCCACGTCCGCGACCGTCTCGCGCTTCAGCGGCGTCGAGTCGGCCAGCATCGGCACCATCTTCACCGGGCGGATGTTGGCGAACAGCCCCAGCCCCTTGCGCAGGCCCAGGATCGCCTGCTCGGGACGGATGCCCGCCGCCTGCAGCTCCGCATCCTCGTCCCACTTCGGCCCGCCGACCGCGCCGAACAGCACCGCGTCCTGCGCGCGGCACATCTCCAGCGTCTCTTCCCGCAGCGCCGTGCGGTGCGCGTCGATCGAGGCGCCGCCGACGACGTCCTCCGAGTACTCGAAGGAGTGGTCGAAGCGCCCGCCGACCGCGTCGAGCACGCGCACGGCCTCGGCGATCACCTCCGCCCCGATCCCGTCGCCCGGCAGCAGCGCGAAGCGGTAGTGCGCCATCTCTCAGCCCTCCCCGTCATCAGGCGGCCGCCCCGACGAGGCGGCCCGTTCCGCGCTCACTCAACAGCCCGGATCCCCGTAGTTCCCGCAGCAATCCGAGCGCGTCCGCAGCTTGATCCAGGTGTTCGAGCCCAGCCCCCGCAGCGCCGCCAAGACAGACGCCGCCCGCAGGTTCGCCCAAACATCCCGCCCCGAAGGCCGCAACCGCTCGCTCATGCCCGATAGGGTAGCGCACGACCCTCTTGCGAACATCCGTGTCTCTGTGCTAGCCTCCGTCGCCTAAGGAAGAGGCCGTGGCAGAGCTCAATGTCGCCAACCGCACGCTGTTCCACGCCGATTGTCTCGATGTCCTGCGCGAAATCAACAGCGAGACGATCCACCTGATCGCGACCGACCCGCCCTTCAACAAGAACCGCGACTTCCACGCGACGCCGGACTCGCTGGCCGGCAACGCCTCGTTCACAGATCGCTGGCGCTGGGAGGTCGATGTCCACGAGGAGTGGACCGACGCGATCAAGGACAACTGGCCGCGGGTCTGGGCCGCGATCGAACTCGCACGCACCACGTATGGGCAAGACATGGCGGCCTTCCTTTGCTGGCTCGGCGTGCGACTGATGGAGATGCACCGGGTCCTGCGGCCCGACGGAACGATCTACGTCCACATCGACCACACGGCCCACGCCTACGTCAAGGCCCTGATGGACGCGATTTTCGGCAAGCAGAACTTCCGCAACGAATTGGTCTGGGCGTATTCCGGCGGTGGAATTCCGAAAAAGGACTTCCCGCGCAAGCACGATACGCTGCTGCGCTATACCAAGAGCGGCACCTATACGTTCCACGTGGAGCGCAAGCCATACAAGGAGAACACGCAGCAAGTCGGCATCCACAGCACATATTCGGGTGCCGACAATAAAATCGACTTGGAGCGCGGCACGCCGATCACTGATTGGTGGACGGACATTCGGACGGTCACCGGTTGGCACCCGGAACGAACGGGCTACCCGACTCAGAAGCCGCTCGACCTGTACAAGCGCATCATCCAAGCCAGCTCGAGTCCGGGCGATGTAGTGCTGGATCCTTTCTGCGGCTGCGCAACCACTCCCGTTGCCGCGGAGAGTCTGGGACGGCAGTGGATCGGCATTGACATTTGGAACGAAGCATATAACACCGTTTTGAATCGGCTTCACCGGGAAGGATTGATCGCGAGCGGCTCAACACCGGGCGTAGATGCGAACTTCCGGTTCGCAGAAGAGGATGTCATCTATACGACCGAGCCGCCGGTACGTTCCGATGACGACACCATTTCCGTGCCGAACCTCAAACTCAGAATCCGGCGCTCCAAAGCTCCATGGCAACGGCTATCGCACGGTATCATTGAGGTGATTTTGGCCGAGGCGCAAGCCGTCGGAGATCTCGTCGGCTGCGCCGGTTGCGGTCGAACGCTCGAGCGGCCGTTCATGGAGCTCGACCATCGAACTCCGAAGTCGGACGCGGGCGAGGATCACATCGTGAATCGCGTGCTGCTTTGCCGGCCGTGCAATGGATACAAGGCGAACACCCTGACGATTTCCGGCTTGCGGCGCCGCAACAAGCAGGAAGGTTGGCTGAAGGACGAGTCGCTGGCCAAGCAACTGCTCGGCCGCGCAATCGCCAGAGGCGAATGGGTACGGGATGCTTGGGACTCCGACGAGTGCCAAGCCTTCATCGCTGAGGTGCGATCATGAGCAGATATCCAGCAGATTCCGGCATCCGCAGCGATCTCTTCGAGTCAGCGCCAGTGCTCATCTTCATCCAAGACGGAGAGACGATCCGCGAGAAGCGGGATAACTGCCCGCGCTGTGGCGCTACTTGGGATACTTGGTGGTGCAGCGGCACCATTGAGGAAGGCCCGCACGCCGGCATTCTCAAAATGTTCTGCCAATGCGGCCTCAAGTTCGGGCAAGTCCCAGATCACCTAGAGGAGGGTGAAGATGACCACCCAGAGCAATTTCCGTCCGATCCCTCCAAAGTTCAGAGATGATTTCATCAAGATGTACGGTGCTGCGTTAGTAACGCATACGCAGATTGACGTGTTGCAGGCAGCTCAACGACACGTGACCCAAGGTCATCGCAAGCTGTTGGCGCAGTTCATCGGCGATCGTGTGATTCTTTCTGGATCTAATCCTATCAAACCTCAATCTGATCTATGGTTCCAGTATGTCCAAGGAAGTAGTATCCTAAAGCCTCTTTGCGTGGAGCAACTCTTGAAAGCTATCGCTTATGCCGATGGTGTCTCTCTCTTGCGCAATCATGATCTCGTAAAGCAATATGATCGGTTGAAGCCCACAACGAAGCTAGAAATCGAAGCTGGTCTTCTTGGAGCTTATCAAAGTGCAGCGGATGCATGTGGTATTGCAAGAACCGAAGAGCATAAATTTCGCAGCGGTACGGTTCGTGAAGTACTCAAACGGCATAATGGTGATTTTCAGAGAATCCGATATGGGGAGATTTCGATTGGTGATCTTCTTGAGCGCCTTGATGATCTACAGCTGAACATTACTGCTGTGATGTATGCTCTGCTGATAATTTGCATCGATCGTGCCATGTCCGCTGGCATCTCAGATTTCGATCTGACGAGCGTTGAGAGACTTTAGAATAAGTAGCCAGAGCACGTCATTGAGAGAGCAGTATCTGCAAAAGTGGGGTTTGATCGATCGTTTTATGCTGGGCGATCCTTCCAATGTCCAATCAAACCGTCACGGGCTTGTCTGACGGACGCCCTTCCTCGAAGGCGGTGATGGAGGATTCTTGTTGGAGGGTCATGTTGATGTCGTCTAGGCCGTTTAGGAGGCGGTGCTTGGTGAACTGGGGGATTTGGAAATCGCGCTGCCAACCGCCGGGGGCTTTGACGGTTTGGGATTCTAGGTCGACCTCGATGGGGGTGGTCGGCTCGGCTTCGGTGAGGCGCATCAGGTGTTCTACGTCGGGCTGGTCGAGTTGGACTACGAGCAGGCCCATTTTGGCGCTGTTGTTGCGGAAGATGTCGCCGAAGCTGGGGGCGATGACGGCTTGGACGCCCATCTGCTGGATGGCCCAGACGGCGTGCTCGCGGCTGGAGCCGCAGCCGAAGTTGCGCCCGGCGAGGAGCACGCTGGCGTCCTGGTGCTCGGGCCGGTTGACGACGAAATCGGGGTCCTTGCGCCAGGCCTCGAAGCAGAACTCGCCGTAGCCGGTGCGCTCGATCTTCTTGAGGTGGCGGGCCGGGATGATCTGGTCGGTGTCGACGTCGGCGCGGTCGAGCGGGATCGCGTTGCCGCGGATGGTGGTGACGGGCTCCATGTGCATCCTCCAAGTCCCGCACAGTCTAGCAGCCCTCCGGACCGCGCCCAAGCACTCGCCGCGCAATCCGCGGTTTAGCGAACCATTCCGCCGTTAGCCCCGATTCGCGCCCTCCCGCCGGACAGGCGGAGCCGACTCAATCAGAGTTGAGGCAGTTTGCCTATCGCACAGCGGTTTATCCGATAAGTCACAGTTTACCGCGGAGAGGCAGGGCAAGCTCAATCAGAGTTCGGGCAGTTTGCCTATCGCACAGCAGTTTATCCGGTAAATCACGGTTTACCGCCGAGAGGCAGGGCCGACTCAATCAGAGTTGAGGCAGTTTGCCTGTCGCACAGCGGTTTATCCGGTAAATCACGGTTTACCGCCGAGAGGCAAGGCCAGCTCAATCGGAGTTCAGGCAGTTTGCCTGTCGCACAGCGGTTTATCCGGTAAATCACCGTTTATCGGCAGGGAGCGCTTTGCCGGACGATCCGGGTTTTCTTCCCAATCCGCGGTTTATCGAACCAGCGCCGGTTTAGCGCGCCTCAGGATCCGGCGAGGAACCAGTCGCGCAGCTCGCGCTCGCACTCTTCGGGCAGCTCTTCGGGGATGAAGTGGCCGCAGGGCATGCCGATGCCGCGCACATCTTCGGCCCATCTGCGCCAAGTGGCGAGGAACTTGCCGCGCGGTCTGCCCCGCGTGCCGGGCCGGCCGGCGCCCCAGAGCACGTAGAGCGGGCAGGCGATCTTGCGGCCCGCGTCGCGGTCGGCGCGGTCGATCTCGATGTCGATGCGCGCGCCCGAGCGGTAGTCGTCGCACCAAGAGCGGACGGTCTCCCGGTCGTGCGCGGCGGCGCGGTACTCGGCCATCGCCGCCTCGCTGAACACGCTCGCATCGCCGGCCCAGGAGCCGAGCGAGCGCTCGAGGTAGAGGTCCGGCTCGGCCGAGATCAGCCGCTCGGGCAGCGGCGCGGGCTGCGCGAGGAAATACCAGTGATAGCCGGCCAGCCCGCCGGGCACGCCCATCTGCTCGAATTGCTCGACCGTCGGCACGATGTCGAGCAGCGCCAGCCGTTCGACCCGCTGCGGATGGTCGAGCGCGAGCCGGTAGGACACGCGCGCCCCGCGGTCGTGCCCCGCGAGGCGGAACCGCTCGAAGCCCAGCTCATCCATCAGCGCGATCATCTCCCGCGCCATCCGCCGCTTCGAGTACGCCTCCCGCCCCATGTCCCCCTCCACCGATTCCGACGCCCCGTAGCCCATCAGATCCGCCACCACGACGGTGAAGTGCTCGGCCAGCCCCGGCGCGATCTTGTGCCACATCGCCCCCGTCTGCGGAAACCCGTGCAACAGCAGCAGCGGCGGCCCCTCCCCGCCCACCCGCGCGAAGATCGAAGCCTCCCCCGAAGAAGACCGATGCTCGCGGAACCCCGGAAACAGCGCGTCGGTCTCTGGCATCTCCGCCCTCCTCAATCCACAGTCGAACAGGGGCAATCTAGCGCCGCCGCCGCACCGATGCAAAGCAGCGCCGCTCAGTCCCCGCGCTGCGCGAGCGCCCGCAGGATCGCCTGCTTCCGCCCGTTCACGTTGGGCTCCTGCGCGAACAGCAGCCGGTACCGCTCGAGCAAGCCGCGGATGCGCGGCTCGTCCGGGTCGAGCCCGATCATCTCCGCGACGGCGAGATCGATCTCGTGCCGATTCGCGTCTTGGAAGCAGAGCGCGAACGGATCCAGCCTGAGTTCGGCCAAGCGGCCGAACTCGCGATCCGCGATCTCGAGCGCCCGCCTCGCCGCAGCGGAGTCGGCGGTGAAATTCGGGCACGGCAGGCTGGCGAGATGATCGAGCTGGACGGTCGCCCGGCCGGATTGCGTATTGACGGCGCAGAGATGCCGGAGGATCCCGCCGAACACGCTGTTCCAGAACAGCGCGAGCGCCCGGCCGACTTCCTCGCTCGGCACTTGCAGGGCGTTCCAAGCGCCGCCGCCGTGCGCGGGCGTTTCCGTATGCGCGATGGAGAGCGCCTGCGAGGTCCAGCGGATGTTGCGCGCGAAGTGCCAATGGCTGCGATGCTGATTCAATTCTTCTATCTTCTCGTGGCGGACCGGGGTGCCCCCGTGCGTCGGCCGCGCGGTCAGCCGGCGCTGGCTCCGCGCGTCGCTGCCCCACATCGAAATATGGGTCGGGTGCGGTTCGCCGACCCTGAGTTTTGTCCAGCGGAATGCGCCGCGTCCGTCGCCGCCTTCCGGGTGGCCGATGCGATCGTGCGTCGGACCTGTTCCGGCCACGGCCTCGAACTGCGTCATTTCAAGCGCCAAGGGGATGTCGGTCATGTTGAGGAGATCCCAGCATTTTCCACGAATCAACATATTGGCCGCACGTGCGAGTTCGGTGCTGTCGATGCCGACCGCGATCCACGGGAAGCCGATCCGCGGCGTTTCCGTCCGCACCCAGCGGCCTTGGGCGAACTCGCCCTCGTCGCCGTCGCTGGGCAAGAGGGCGATCTCGCGGCCGACCGCGTAGCCTTGCTCCAATGTCTCGGGCGGCTCTCGCAGCGCGACGGCGGTGACCGTGCCGGTCTCGACCTCTTCGGGACGCTCCGCCTTCTTGGTGGCGATCACGAGCATTTCGTTCATGCCCGTATCGGCGCTCATGCTGCGCTCGGCCTGCCCCGTGTTGGCGATGGCGACGATGTCGTCGAAGTCCGTCTCCATTTCGGCGCGCCACGCGCTCCAGCTCCCGGCATGCGCGGCCGTGAGCGGCAGGACATGGGCGTACACGCCTCCCGGCCGCAAACGCATGTTGCTGATGTCGCCGAAGTGGCTGGCGAGCCCGGCCTTGCCGCTCGACATCATGTATCCGCGTGCGGAGGCGCGAACCGTATCGCGGGCCGCCGCCGCTTTCCGGCGCAGCGGCGCGAGGCCCGTGGTCGCCAGACCCGTGCCGTAATGCGCGACGCTGTAGGGCGGATTCATCAACGCCCAATCCATGCTGTCGAGCGGAATGCCGAACAGCGCCGGATCGTCCTCGCCGTTCGGCGTTGCGGCCTCCCCGCCTTGGCCGAGCAGGTTCTTGATCGTCGTCTGCTCCGGGTCCAGCAGGTACAGGGAGCCCGCTTCGTGGTCGACGACGGCGATATTGCTGCTCGCGTATGCCTGCTCCATTTCCATATCGGTCAGCCGCTTGGCGGTGAGCGTGCCCGCGATGCTGTTCACGTCCATCGCGTAGATATACTGCTCCATGCGCTCTTTATGGAGCGCTGGCTGCAACTTGCCGCCGTTGCGGGCATACAAGCGCCGCAACGCCCGCTCGCCCGCGCCCACCAGCGTTCCGGTGCCGCAAGCGGCATCCCAGAGTTTCAACTCGCGCAGCGTGAATTTTGAATGCTCCGCAAAGCGTTCCACGGATGCCGTTGCCAGCAGTTCAGCGATCGGCGGCCGCGTGTAGTTGGCGGCCCGAGCCTTGCGATCCCTGATCAGCCGCTGCCAGAGTTCGCCGACGAAATTATAGACGTGCTTCACGTTCAGGCCGGCGATCTGTTCGCTCAGGCTTGCGAGCTTGCCGAGGATTGACGAGACTTCCGGGCCGAGGTTGTCGGCGGCCAATGTGGAGATGGCGATGGTCATGACGGCTTCATAATTCACTTCTTCAATGCGCTGCCACTCGTACAGCAGCCGCTGCGGCAACAGCACTCCCATATCGTGCGCTTGCAGATCGGAGGTCGTCTTCAAGCCGATCTCCTGCATCTCTTCGCTGTAGCGCGCCAGATCGTTTTGCAGGTCGATGGCGATCAGCCAGATCGCGCAGACATTGGCGACGGCGCTTTCATCATCATCGGTTGCGGTCAGGTCGCGCAATGTTGACAAGGTCCGGGTTCCGCGGCGTTTCGTGGCTTTGATGATGTTCAGGAGTCTCGTGCTCGTCGCCTTGATCTCTTCGGCGATCAGCTTGCCGTGTTCTTCGATGACCATCTGCGGCACTTGCGCGTATTCGCAGTAGGCGACGAGATCGAACGGAGTGGCCGCGAGCGGCTGTTCCGCTGGCCATACTTCGGCTTCCGCCTCGCGTTCACCTTGGATGATCTGCACCGAGAAGATCGGCTCGTTGTCGTCGAGGCGTTGCAGCAGCGCTGCGCGATCGTCCTGTTGGCACCGCTCGTCAAGCCCCAAGGCGATGACTTGGCTGATCGGTTCCGTTTGGCCGCGCAGCGTATTTCCAAGCCGGGCAACCGCATCGCCGACGGCCGGCGATCCGAATTCCGTTTCAATGACGACGGGAGTGCGGTTTCCCTGGCGGATGACGATGTCCGGGCGGCCGGTGCTGCCGACCAGCATCCGCGTGCGCTCGGCGCTCGGGATCCAACCGCGGCCGACCTCCTTGAGCCAGTCCGCGATGGCGACGTTGGCGGTATGTTCGTGCAGTTGGCCGGCTTCGCCGTTTCGCGCCGCCATCGGTGGCCGCCGCTCAGTCCCTGTTGACGGTGATGGTGCCTTGGAAGGCTGGTTTTGAGGGGTCGGCGATGTAGCGGATTTTGGGGAGGGTGATGTTGGCGGTGGTGTAGCTGGCTACGATGGGGCTGGTCGGCGTCAGGTAGTCGGCGTTCCAGTAGGTTGGGTCGAAGTTGTCGATGCGGGCTTGGCCGCGGTCGGCCTTGCTGACTTCGAATTCGGGGTCGACTTGGACCAGCCAGGGCTTGGGGGTGCCGTCGTGGGCGACGTTGGCTACGTGCATGCCGGCGGTGTAGAGGAGGTCGCCGTTGCCGATCGGGATGGGGTCGACCAGCTGGGCGGCGAGGGATGCGCCGTCGTCGACGCTGAGTTCGACGCGGTCGTAGCGTTCGCGCATGACGACATCGCCGACGGTGGCGGGGAAGCCCCAGCGCTGGGCGAGGGCGCGGGCGGCGGATTCATCGTCGCAGACGACGCGGGTGGGGATGCCGCGGGGGCGGACGGCGGCGCGGCAGCCGACGCGGATCATGGCGATGGTGAAGGAGCCGAGCGGGGAGTCGTCGACGGAGATGCCGATCACGTGCATGGTGGGCGGGATGGTCGGGTGCAATGCGGGCGGGACGAGGCGCTCCATGTCTGAGTCGCCGATTTCGTAGATGACCAAGAGCGTTTTGGCGCCGGGGAGGGTGACGGCGCCGGTGGCGAGGTCGGGCATGTCGGCCGCATGGGCGAGCCACTGGTCGATGTCGGCGGTTCCGAAGATGGGCATTGGCGCACTCGCTCACTGCCGCGGGGCGCGCGGCTCTGCCGGGACGGGCGGGACGGCGGCTATGCGCCGTTGCGGAAGTGGGGCATGACCTCTTCGCCGAAGAGGCGGAGGCTGTCGAGCACTTCCTGCTGGGGGATGGTTTCGAGGCAGTTGAGCAGGAAGTTGACCTGGTCGACGCCGCAGGATTCCCACTGCTTGAGCTGCTCGATGATGCGTTCGGGGCTGCCGATGCAGACGCCTTCGGGGGCGGCTCCGGCGTCGCCCGGGCTCTGGGCGGCCTGCTGGCGGGTGGCGGCGAGCAGGCCGGGGTTGGGGTAGGAACGGGTCGGATGGACTTCGCGGACGGGCAGGAGCTGGGCGGCGAGGTAAGCGAAGGACTCGCTGAGGCGGCGGCCGGTCTTGACGCCGGTTTCGTTGTCGGGGTGGCAGTAGAGGAAGTTGACGGTGGCGACCTGCTCGTTGACGAATTCGCCGGCGGGTTCGCAGGAGCGGATGCGGCGGCGGTATTCCTCGACCTTGCGTTCCTGCTCGCTGAAGCCGCCGAAGGTGAGGCCGAGCGAGCCGAGCCCGCGCTCGGCGGCGTCGATCTCGGTGCCCGGGCTGGAGACGGCGACCCACATCGGCGGGTGCGGCTTCTGGTAGGGCTTGGGCAGGACGGCGCGGGAGGGCATTGAGAAGGCGCGGCCCTCGTAGGCGAAGCGCTCGTTGGTCCACATCTGCGGGATGGTGCGGACGTATTCGTCCCACGTCTCCTTGGTCTCGTCGGGGTCGGCGCCCATGCCGCCGAGCTCGGTCCAGGTGGCGGAGCGGCCGGTGCCGAATTCGAGGCGTCCGCTGGAGAGGATGTCGAGCACGGAGGCGCGCTCGGCGGCGCGGATCGGGTGGTTGAACTGGGGGACGCAGACGACGATGCCGTGGCCGACGCGGATCTGCTGGGTCTGCATCGCGGCGGCGGTGAGGAAGAGCTCGGGCGCGGAGCAGTGGGAATATTCCTCGAGGAAGTGGTGCTCGACGGCCCAGACGGAGTGGAAGCCGACTTCATCGGCGACGCGGACCTGTTCGAGGCAGCGGTGGTAGACCTCGTGCTCGATGTCGTTCTCCCACGGGCGGGGGACGGAGATTTCGTAGAAGATGCCGAAGCGCATGCGGTCACTCCCGCAGCCGGCAACGCGCACGGCCGCTCAGGGAGATGCTAGCCGATCGGGGATGCGGCTCAGGTGAACGCGACGACGAGGGAGATGATCGTGGTCGCGGCAGCGCCGACGAACAGGATGAACCGGTAGGTCTGCGACTGCCGCTCGGCGTTCTCCGCGTTCGACTCTGCGTCCCGCGCCGCGCTCTTCGCATCCGTCTCGGTGATCCGCGCGTCAAACTTCGCCTCGAGATTCGTGACCTTGGCATCGAGATTCGTGACCTTGGCTTCGAGTTGCGTGACCTTGGCCTCGAGCTGCGTCATTTGGGACGAGAGGCCCGCGAACATCTCGCGCACTTCAGCCAAGAGGGCGCGGCCGTCGGCCTTGGTCATGAGCTCGGACTGGCTCTCCTCCACGACCTCGCCGATTGTGTTGGCGAGGTCGAAGGCGGCGGCCTCGTCGGCGATCTGGCGGTTGACGATGACGTCGCGGATTGGTCGGGTGCGGATGGCCATGGCTGCTCCTCGCAGATCAGGATAGCGGATCAGCCGCGCTGGCCGAACTCGCGGGTGGTGTCGACGACGGCGATGGCGGCGACGCCGGCTTCGTCGTCGACCCGCATCACCTTCACGCCCTTGGTGGCCCGGCCGCACTGGCGGACTTCGCCGACGGTCGTGCGGATGATCATGCCGGTTTCGGAGGTGACGACGAGATCTTCGTGGCCTTCGACGACCTGCATTCCGACGAGCGGGCCCGTTTCGTCGGAGATCTTGTGGCCGATCATGCCGAGGCCGGCGCGGCCCTTGGTGGAGTACTCGGACGCATCGGTGCGCTTGCCGAAGCCGGCCTGGGTGACGGTCAGCACCTCCAGCGAGTCGCGGATCACCTGCAAGCCGATCATGCGCGCGTCGTCGGGAATGCGGATTGCGCGCACGCCGCCGCTGATGCGCGAGGCGTTGCGCAGCTGCGAGACGGCGAAGCGGAGCGCTTGGCCGCGGCTGGAGGCGACGATCACGTCATCGTCGGCGCGGGCGCAGGCCGCTTCGACCAATTCATCGTCGGCATCGAGGTTGAACGCGATGACGCCGGAGCGGAGGACGCGCTCGAAGCGGGCGAGCGGGGTCTTTTTCACTTGGCCGCGGCGGGTGCCGAGAATGATGAAGTCATCGTTGAACGATGAGATCGGGATGATCGTGGTGACATGTTCGTCGAGCTGCAGTTCGATCAGGTTGCGGACGGGCATGCCGCGCCATTCGCGGCTGCGGGTTT
This sequence comes from Dehalococcoidia bacterium, assembly GCA_965205165.1. GTDB lineage: Bacteria > Chloroflexota > Dehalococcoidia > Bin125 > Bin125 > CBDESM01. The sequence goes on along the minus strand of OZ242037.1, from coordinate 1,253,713 downwards.
CGACCTCGTATGCGCGCAGGGCGAAGGCGCGGCCGCGGTCGGTGAAGAAGAGCAGCGTGTCGTGGGTGTCGCAGGAGATCATGCGGGCCGGCATGAAGACCTCTTCGTCGCTGCCAGCCTTGCCGTTCTTGCCGCCGGTGACGCCGACGCCGCCGCGGCGCTGGGAGCGGAACGTATCGACCGGCTGGCGCTTGATGTATCCCTGCCGGGTGAGCGTGATCACGGATGCTTGGTGGGCGATCAGGTCGAGCTCGTCGAGCGTGCCCACATCGCGGGAGATCACTTTGGTCTTGCGTTCGGTGCCGTAGCTTTCAGTGATCTCATCGATATCTTCGCTGATCACGCCGTCGATCTTCTTCCCGTCGGCGAGCAGGCCTTCGAGGTACTCGATCCGCTCCTTGAGTTCGCCGTACTCATCTTCGAGTTCGATCCGTTCGAGCGAGGCGAGGCGGCGGAGCTGCATGTTGAGCACGGCGCGGGCCTGCGCTTCGGAGAGATCGAACGGGGCGGCTTGCAGGGCGACGCTGGCCGCTTCGGCCGATTCGGCGCTGCGGATCGCGGCGATCACGGCGTCGATGTCCTCGATCGCCTTGAGCAGGCCTTCGACGATGTGGAAGCGGTCCTGCGCCTCCTTCAGCTCGAACTGCGAGCGCTTGGTGATGATGTCGCGGCGGTGGCGGATGAATTCGAGCAACAGGCGGCGCAGCGGCAGCGTCTGCGGCTTGCCATCGACGAGGGCGACGAAATTGCCGTCGAACTTGAGTTGGAGGTCGGTGGACTTCCAGAGGTGGTTGAGGATGTTGCGGTACTGGCCGTCGCGGCCCAATTCGATGACGAGGCGCAGGCCGTTGCGGTCGGACTCGTCGCGGAGGTCGCGGATGCCGTCGATCTTCTTGTCGCGGACCTGGGCGGCGATCTGCTCGATGATGCGGACTTTGTTGGCTTGGTAGGGGAGTTCGGTGAATACGATCTGCTGGCGGTTGCCGGAGGATGTATCTTCGACGTGGTGGACGCCTTGCAGGATGAAGCCGCCGCGTCCGCTGCGGTACATCTCTTCGAGGTTGGCGCGGCCCTCGCCGGCGAAGAGCAGGCCGGCGCTGGGAAAGTCGGGGCCTTGGATATGGGTCATCAGATCGGCGGTCGAGGCGTCGGGGCGTTCGAGCAGGAGTTTGAGGGCGGCGCCGATTTCGTTGAGGTTGTGGGGCGGGATGCGGGAGGCCATGGCGACGGCGATGCCGGCGGCGCCGTTGATCAGCAGGTTGGGGACGCGGGCGGGCAGCACCGAGGGTTCTTCGAGCGATTCGTCGAAGTTGGGGGTGAAATTGACGGTTTCCTTGTCGAGGTCGGTGAGCAGTTCTTCGGAGATGGCGCTGAGCCGCGCTTCGGTATAGCGCATCGCGGCGGGCGGGTCGTTATCGATCGAGCCGTAGTTGCCCTGTCCGTCGACGAGCGGGTGCAGGAGGGTGAAATCCTGGGCCATGCGGACCATGGCGTCGTAGACGGGCTGGTCGGAGTGGGGGTGATATTTACCGAGCACCTCGCCGACGATGCGGGCGGATTTGCGGTAGGGCTGGTTGGCGCGCATGCCGAGGTCGCTCATGGCGTAGAGGATGCGGCGCTGGACGGGCTTGAGGCCGTCGCGGACGTCGGGCAGGGCGCGGGAGACGATCACGCTCATCGCGTAATCGAGGTAGGCCGAGCTCATCTCGTCGACGAGTCTGCGGGGCTGGATCGGATCGGTCGTTTCGGTCGCCAAAATGCACGCCCTGCCACTCGCGATGCCGGGGAAATCGGCAGCGGGTTCTCTGCCCCGATTCTAGCCTCCGTTATGCCGAGTGTCCATAGCGGGGGCGGTCGAGCAGGGCTTCCCAGTATTCCTCCGCGCCGCGGTCGACGACGTCCCAGCCGGCAGGCGGGGATTGCGGGCGCGAGGGGCGCGGCGGGCTCGAGGCGGCGGCGATCAGGCGGGCTTGCTGGCCCCCGTCGGAGGGGTCGAGCCAGACGGGATCTCCGCCCTCGGCTTCGGCGAGGACGGAGTCGAACCACCATGCGTAGGCGCGTTCGGGCCGGGGCAGGCGCGGGTGCAGCTGGATGCGGGCGGCGAGGGGTTCGCCGCCGATCAGCGAGTAGCGGCCGCCCTCGCTGGCGCTGATGATCTGGAGCTGGTCGGGCGTGAGCCATTGCAGCCAAGTCGAAAGCTGCGCGTCGGGGCGCTCGGCGAGGGTGACGGGGACGTAGCCCTTGCGGGCGAGGAGGGGGCAGAAGGCGATGCCGAGCCCGCGGGCGCCGGCGCGCACGACGGCGATGCCCTGGTCGTCGGCGTCGGTTCCCTCGAACTTGTCGGCGAGCTGGCGCGGGTAGGCGTTGGAGCCGACGGCGAGCACGGCGACGCGGTCGGCGATGCCGATGCGGGCGCGGCGGCCGCGCAGCCAGCCGGCGACGGCCGCGCCGGACTCGTCCTCGTCGAGCGTCCACGCCTCGCCGGCCGCGTAGAGGAAGGGGCGGCGCTCGGCTGCGGGGCGGGCGTCGGGGTAGCGCTCGGGCTGGTCGGCGAGCGACGGCAGGGCGGCGCGGACGTCCATCGCGGGGTCGTGTGCGATCATGTCGGGGGGAAAGGTAGGACACGGATGAGATACAGGCGCTTGGGGCGGACGGGGCTGATGGTGTCGGAGGTGGGCTTGGGCGGCTACGGACTGGGCCGCGCATCGGAGGAGGAGGCGCGGGCGGCGATTTCGCTGGCACTGGAAGAGGGGGTCAACTTCATCGACACGGCGCCGGGCTACTTGGACGGGCTGTCGGAGTCGCGGATCGGGGAGCTGCTGGGCGCGGAGCGGGAGCGCGTCGTGATCGCGACCAAGGTGCGGCTGGCGGAGGACGAGCTGGGCGACATCGCGGGGGCGGCGGAGCGCTCGCTGACGGCGAGCCTCGAGCGGCTGCGGTGCGAGCGGGTCGCGCTGATCCAGCTGCACAACGCGATCGCGCCCGAGCGCGGGCAGTGGCGCGGGGCGGTCTCGGTCGAGGACGTGCTCGGCGGCGGCGGTGCGTTGGAGGCGCTGCGCTCGCTGCATGAACAGGGGTTGGCGCGGTTCATCGGGATCACGGGGCTGGGCGACGGGGCGGCAGTGCGGCGGGTGATGCGGGAGGGCGGGATCGACGCGGTGCAGGTCTACTACAACCTGCTCAACGCGTCGGCGCTGAAGCCGCTGCCGGCGGGCGCTACGGCGCATGACCACGGGCAGCTGCTGCCGTTGGCGGAGGAGCTGGGGCTGGGCGCGATCATCATCCGGGCGCATTCGGGCGGGGCGCTGGGCAGCGAGCTGTTCCGCGAGATGGCGGAGGATGCGCTGCCGGTGCTGGACCGGCAGCGGGCGGAGCGGATTCGCTTCCTCGCGGACGGCGGCGAGCGGACGATTTCGCGGCTGGCGGTGCGCTACGCGCTGGAGCCGGCGGCGGCATCGACGGTGGTGCCCGGCGTCGCCCGGGCTTCGGAAGTGGCGGACGCGATCGCGGCGGCCGGGCTGGATGCGGTTTCGGGCGAGGACGAGGCGCGGCTGGACGCGCTGCGGGCGGAGGATTTCGGCGTGCCGCATCCGGTCGACGCGGTGCTCTGAGGCGGACGCGGGTTCGGGCCGGCGGTAGGGCGTAGCGCGGAGCGGTCATACCCTGAATGGATCATGACGAATCAGCGTGATCCTGCGGCGGGGGGGCGGAGCCGGAACGGGGCGGAGCCGGAGCGCGACGTGCCGGACATCGTGGTGCGGCGGCTGCCGCTCTACGCGCGCGAGCTGGAGCTGATCATCGAGGAGGGGCAGCAGTTCGTCAGCTCGCAGGAGCTGGGGCGGCGGCTGGACGTGACGCCGGCGCAGATTCGCAAGGATTTCGCCTACTTCGGGCGGATGGGGCGGCAGGGGCGCGGCTACGACGCGGCGGATCTGCACGGCCGCCTCCGCGCGATCCTCGGCCTCGACGGGCCGGAGCAGGCGATGGTGCTGGTCGGCGTCGGCCAGCTCGGCGGCGCGGTGCTGCGCTACGGCGGCTTCCCCCAGCAGGGCTTCCGCGTCGTCCGCGGTTTCGACTCGGACAAGCGCCAAGTGGGCCGCAAGATCGACGGCGTGGAGATCAGCCACATCGACGATCTCCCGCAGTTCCTGGCGGCGAACGACGTCCGCATCGGCATCGTCGCCGTCCCCGGCCGCGAAGCCCAGCGCGTTATCGAGATGCTCGTCAAAGGCGGCGTTCAAGCCATCCTCAGCTACGCCCCGATCACGACCACGGTCCCCGAAGGCATCCTGCTGCGCCGGATCGACCCCGTCATGGAGCTGCAGGGGATGGCGTTCTATTTGCGGTAGACGCTTTTTGTTGGATTCTTATGCGACAAGTATAGCCGTGGCGCGAAAGTCTATCTGATAATTTGACTTCGTGTCCAACCCGTGCTATTGTTTTAAGTGCAAGCTGTTGGAGTGCGACGGACAACTCGCACCAAGAATCAATTGAACGGCGGGCTCTTGTTGCCCATATTCTAGAAAGGGTTGATAATGCGTGTTAGGTTATCTATCAAGTTGGATATCGCTATTGTTTGGCGAGTACGAGCGTTTAGGTTTGATCTAGGTCGCCACCTTAGATGGTTTGAAGAACGTTTGAGGCGTCTTGTTGCGTCGATGGCGAATCAATGGGTGTCCGCTCTTGCCCTAGTGATCGAGCTAGCTGAGCGTATCCTTTGATCTGACTTGCGCAGCTGTTCCAAGAATCCTGCCTGCCATGTCGCTGTTCCGCAGATCAAGATAGAAAGACGGCATCTCGGTGGTATGCGAGCGCATCTGGGTCCGGCGCGAACTTTTCAGGGAGGGCGATCTGCGTCCCGGATAGGGCGGTGAAAGCGACATGCGCGAAGGGCGGATCGAGATCGTCGAGCTCGGGCGAGAGCACTAAGCGGAGGTCTTTGGTGAAGGTGATCAGGCCGCGGTCGAAGGCTTTGTCGTGGAGGGCGTTGAGGGCGATGCCGTTTCGGGGGTTGAGGCGCATTTCGGGGGCTTCGGACCAGGGGATGATGTGGCTGGCTACCAGCAGCTGCGGTTCGGCCAAGCGGGTGAGGGCGCATTGGTTGCGGTAGGCGCTGAGGACGGTTTGGCGGAAGAGGGCTTGGCCGCGGCGGGACTTGGCGATGGTGGGTTCGTCGCGGCCTTCGCCGAGGTCGGGTTCGGCGGCGGCTTCGCTTGCCGTCGTGGCGTCGGCTTCTTGCAGGGCGGCTTCAGCGGCGGCGGTGAAGGCGGGCCAGTCGGATTGCATTTCGGCCCACATGGCGCGGTCGGCGTTGGAGGCGTTGCGGAGGCCGGAGCGGCCGGTCCGGGTGATGGAGTCGTCGAGGCTGGCGATGTTGACGAGCTTCATGGCGAGGGCGCCGGGGGTGCGGTCGAGGCGGGCGGCTTGGGCGGCAATTTCGGGGTGGCGCGCGTGGAGCTGGCCGAAGGGGAGTTTGAGGTAGAGCGCGAAGGCGACGAGGAGTTCGGCACGTGTCCAAGGGCGTCGCTCGGCCATCATCCGCTCCGGGTCGCGCCGGCACTTGCGCGTTGCCCCTGCGGTATACCAGGCTGCCGAACTGGAGGTGGCGCATGGCGATGGACAATCCGCTGGGGCGGGAGCTGGGCGAGATGATCGACGAGCCGGAGAACATCTGGCTGGCGATGAAACTCGGCCGCGCGAAGCGCGACGATCCGTGGGACTGGCCGCGGAACACCGAGCTGCCGATCCGCTTCTTCAACGACATCCGCGCGTGGTTCGGCTGCGGGATCGACGGGACGATCCCGGTCGAGCTGGCGTCGCACGGCCGGCAAGGGACGGTGACGTTGAGATACCGGCGGAGCGTGCCGCTGCTCGAATGGGATCTGCCGATGGACGGATTCGAGGGCGAAGACGGGATCGGCAGGCTGATGGTGATGGCGATCCGCCGGGGGAATCCCGAGTTGCCGCTCTGGGCTTGGATTTGCAGGGACGACTACCAGACCGACTGCGCAGAAGACTGGTTCATGTTGTGGGAACCGGGCGAATACGCCTACGTGCGTCCCGGCAAGTCGGTCATAGCGCGTGCGCCGGAGCCGGCACCCGGCTAGCGGATCAGGATTCGGCGGCGAGGGAGCTTTCGGGGGAGATCAGGCTGAGGCGGACTTTGTCTAGGTTTTCGAGGGCTTCGGCTGCGCCTAGGGCTACGGCGTCTTCTGGGGCGTCGGCGATGTGGACGGGGACGCTGGTGATGTCGCGGAGGTAGTCGTCGAGGCCGCGGAGCTGGGCAGCGCCGCCGGTGAGGACGATGCCGCGCTCGATCACGTCGGAGGTGAGTTCGGGCGGGGTGCGTTCGAGGGCGGTGCGGATGACTTCGATGACGGTGCGGAGCGCGGCGCGGATGGCGGGGGCGAGTTCGTTGGAGCCGACGGCGACGCTGCGGGGGAGTCCGCCGCCGGCGTCGCGGCCGGGCACGTCCATGCGCAGGGGTTCGTCGAGCGGGACGGCGGAGCCGATGGTGGCCTTGACGTCGTCGGCGGTGCGCTGGCCGATTTCGAGGTTGTGGCGGCGGCGGAGGTATTCGGCGATGTGTTCGGAGACGACGTCGCCGCCGACGCGGGCGGATTCCCAGACGACGACGCCGTACATGGAGATGATGGCGGCTTCGGTGCGGCCGGCGCCGAGGTCGACGACGAGGGAGCCGCGGGCGTCGGCGACGGGGAGTCCGGCGCCGATGGCGGCGGCGAGGGGGTTGGCGATGAGGCTGGCGGGGCGGCGGGCGCCGGCCTGTTCGGCGGCGTCGCGGACGGCGCGCTGCTCGACGTCGGTGACGCCGGCGGGGGCGGCGACGAGGACCTGGGGTCGGACGAGGGCGAGGCGCCCGGCGACTTGGGACATGTAGTTGCGGAGCAGGGCTTCGACGATGAGGTAGTCGTCGATCACGCCCTCGCGCATGGGGCGGACGATGGCGATGGATTCGGGTGCGCGGCCGACGAGGTCGGCGGCGCGGGTGCCGACGGCGACGATCTGGTCGTCGCGGGGGGAGAGCGCGACGACGGAGGGTTCGCGGACGACGATGCCGCGTCCGGGCAGGGCGATGCGGATGTGGGCGGTGCCGAGGTCGATGCCCATTCGCTTGCCGAAGAACATCGGGCGGTGCGCCTTCATCCGCTCATCCGCCGCCACTGCGGCGCCGCGCCAGTCTACCCGCCCGCCGGCGGCCGCCCTACCCTGCGGGGCGATGGCGGATCTCGCGGGCGATGGGGTTCAGCGGGACGATGGCCGCGATGGTCGCCGTCGGGCTCTGGGCTGCGTTTCTTTCGTGATCGGGCCGTGCTTCCAAGGCGGCTGAAATCCGCCCCATTGGACGGCCTCGATGCGGCCGGGCACGATGCGCCGTTTCATCTCCGCCCGACGCTGTTGTTCGGCGTTGAGGGAGGGGCTCGCAGCGGCGGTTGGCGGCTTCTCTTTCATCTGTTCAGCGACTTCAGCGGAACCGGCTCTGTTGCGGCGGAAGGCAGGGCTCATCGCGGCGGCAGTGCTTCCGTGATGGGGCCCTTCTTCCATGGGGGTTCGAAGCCGCCCCATGTGATGATCTCGATGCGGCTGGGGCCGAGCCGGCGGAGGCGTTCGGCGCGCTGTTCGGCGGTCTCGGCAGGCTTGTCCGTTTCGCGGCTGCTGCGGTCGTTCATCGGGTTCCTCGTCTTGGGGGCAGTGTACGGGGTCAGGGTTGCTGGATGTCGGCGCCCAGGGAGGCGAGTTTTTGGTCGAGGCGCTCGTAGCCGCGGTTGAGGTGTTCGACGCCGCGGATGATGGATTCGCCTTCGGCGGCGAGGGCGGCTAGGGCGAGGGCGGCGACGGCGCGGATGTCGTTGCCGGCGACGTCGGCTCCATGCAGGGGCGGCGGGGCGTCCTTGCCGGCGTTGATCGTGATCAGGTCCTCGTTGTCGCAGGTGGTGATGTCCGCGCCCAGGAGTTTGAGCGGGTCGACGTGGGTCCAGCGGTTTTCGAAGACGCGCTCTTGGACGACGGAGGGGCCGGGGGCGCGGGTGAGGAGGGCGGTGACGGGTGCTTGCAGATCGGTGGGGAAGCCGGGCCAGGGCATTGATTGGACGTTGGCCGCACGGAGGCCGGCGGGGACGCGGATGGCGGCGGTCGATGAGCCGGGGGTGGTTTCGACGCCGATTTCATCGAGTTTCATGGAGACGGGTTCAAGTTGGCCGGGGGCGACGCCGCGGAGCTCGATTTCGCCGCCGGTGATGGCGGCGGCGATGGCGAGGGTGCCGGCTTCGATGCGGTCGGGGATCATCCGATGGCGGACGCCGCGGAGGCGGTCGACGCCGTCGATTTCGAGACGGCTTGTGCCGATGCCGGAGATGCGGGCGCCCATCGCGTTGAGCATGTCGGCGAGGCAGGCGACTTCGGGTTCGGAGGCGGCGTTGACGATGACGGTGCGGCCGGCGGCGAGGACGGCGGCCATGAGCACGTTTTCGGTGCCGGAGACGGTGGGGTAGTCGAACCAGACGCGGCCGCCGCGGAGGGGGGCGGCGGTGCGGGCGTCGATGCCGTCGTCGCGGACGGCGACCTGCGCGCCGAGTGTCCGGAAGCCCTTGGCGTGCAGGTCGATCTTGCGCTCTCCGATCTTGTCGCCGCCGGGGGGTGCGCAGGCGGCCGCGCCATGGCGGGCGAGGAGCGGGCCGACGAAGAGGATCGAGCCGCGCAGTTCCCGGGCCAGGTGGTCGGGGATGCCGGCATCGCCCGGGCGGGCGGCGCTGATTTCGATGCAGCCGGCGGCGCGGTCGCGGTGGACGACTGCGCCGAGCGCTTGGAGGATCCCGCACATCGCGTCGATGTCGGAGATGTCGGGGACGCGCTCGATCACGACCGGTTCGTCGGTGAGCAGGGCGGCGGCGAGGCAGGGGAGGGCGGCGTTTTTGGCGCCGCTCACTTCGATCGGGCCGCGCAGGCGGCGGCCTCCGGTGATGCGGTAGACGGGTTCGGGCATCGCGCCGTCCACTGTACGGGACGGCTGCGGATGCGGCGGGTCAGCGGGCGGGCATGTCGGCGCGGCCGCCCAAGCGGCGGCGGCGGTGCTCGACGACGCGGAGGCGGCCGATGGAGCGGGCGAGGGCGAGCTGGGCGCGGGCGCGGTCGGCGTCGGCGACACCCTCCTGCAGGCGCTGCTGGGCGCGGGCGCGGGCCGCTTCGGCGCGCTCGACATCGATCTCCCCGCCCGCTTCGGCCTGATCGGCGAGGACGATGACTTGGTCGTCGTGGACTTCGAGGAAGCCGCCGGCGACGAAGTACTCCTCGCGGACGCCGTTGATCTTGACGTCGAGTTCGCCGGGGGCGAGCGAGGTGATCAGGGGCGCGTGGTGGGGCAGGATGCCAAGTTCGCCGAGCGCGCCGGGGGCGATCACCTCTTCGACGTCCTCCTGGCGGAGGACGCGGCGTTCGCCGGTGATGATTTCGAGGGTGAGCGGCATGACTGCGCGGCCTTTCCGCCGGGAACCGTGGCTGCTTGGGCCGGCTAGGCGGCCTCGGCGGCGATCTGCTCGCCCTTGGCGGTGGCGGCCTCGATCGCGCCGACGTTGAAGAAGGCCTGTTCGGGCAGCCCGTCGTGGCGGCCTTCGAGGATTTCCTTGAAGCCGCGGACGGTTTCGCGGACGGGCACGTACTCGCCGGTGAGGCCGGTGAACTGCTCGGCGACGAAGAAGGGCTGGGTGAGGTAGCGCTGGATGCGGCGGGCGCGGGCGACGGTCTGCTTGTCCTCCTCGGAGAGTTCGTCGACGCCGAGGATGGCGATGATGTCCTGCAGGTCCTTGAAGCGCTGGAGCACGCGCTGGACTTCGCGGGCGACGTCGTAGTGCTCTTGTCCGACGATCTTGGGGTCGAGCGCGCGGCTGAAGGAGGTCAGCGGGTCGACGGCGGGGTAGAAGCCCTGCGCGGCGATGGAGCGTTCGAGCGCGACGACGGCGTCGAGGTGGCCGAAGGTGGTGGCGACGCCGGGGTCGGTGTAGTCGTCGGCGGGGACGTAGATGGCCTGGAAGGAGGTGATGGAGCCCTTGCGGGTGCTGGTGATGCGCTCTTCGAGTTCGCCCATTTCGGTGGAGAGGGTGGGCTGGTAGCCGACGGCGGAGGGCATGCGGCCGAGCAGCGCGGAGACCTCCTGTCCGGCGAGGGTGTAGCGGTAGATGTTGTCGATGAAGAGGAGGACGTCCTGGCCCTGCTCGTCGCGGAAGTGCTCGGCGAAGGTGAGGCCGCTGAGCGCGACGCGGAGGCGCACGCCGGGGGGCTCGTTCATTTGGCCGAAGACGAGCACGGTCTTGTCGAGCACGCCGGATTCGCGCATTTCGTGCCAGAGATCGTTGCCCTCGCGGGAGCGCTCGCCGACGCCGGCGAAGACGGAGTAGCCGCCGTGCTCGGTGGCGATGTTGCGGATCAGTTCCTGGATGACGACGGTCTTGCCGACGCCGGCGCCGCCGTAGGCGCCGATCTTGCCGCCGCGGGTGAAGGGGCAGACGAGGTCGATGACCTTGATGCCGGTTTCGAGGATGGTGGTTTCGGTGGCCTGCTCCTCGTAGGAGGGCGGGGCGCGGTGGATCGGCGAGCGGGGGACGTCGCCGCCGAGTTCGCCGAGCCCGTCGAGCGGGTCGCCGAGCACGTTGAAGAGGCGGCCGAGGGCGGCTTCGCCGACGGGGATGGCGATCGCCCGGCCGGTGTCGGCCGCGGCGTCGCCGCGCTTCATGCCGTCGGTCGAGTCCATGGCGAGGCAGCGGGCGCGGTTGTTGCCGAGGTGCTGCTGGACTTCGGTGGTGACGGCATCGCCGCTGCCCATGGTGATGTCGACGGCGCTGAACAGGGCGGGCAGCCCGCCGGGCGGGAACTCGACGTCGACCACGGTTCCGATCACCTGCACGACATTGCCCTCAGCCATGGCGGCCTCCTATCCCGATCCGATGGTAGCGAGCGGGGCGCGATTCCCCGATGGCGCGGCGGTCCAAGCGAGCTCGAACTGGTCGAGCCGGTCGATGACGCGGTCGGCTTCGAGTTCGAGGCCGGTTGTCATTTCGGTGCGGACGGCGACGACGGACATGCCGGCGGCGCGGGCCGAGGCGATGCCGGCGGGGGCGTCCTCGACGGCGATGCAGGCGGCCGGCTCGACGCCGAGCTTGGCGGCGGCGGCGAGGTAGATCTCGGGATCGGGCTTGCCGGCGGAGACTTCGTCGCCGGCCACGGTGGCGTCGAAACGGGCGGCGATGCCGAGGCCGTGGATGGCGGCGTCGACCCAGACGCGGTCGGAGGAGGAGGCGAGGGCGATCGGCAGGCCGCGTTCGCGGAGGCGTTGGAGCAGATCGGCCGCGCCGGGCAGCAGTTCCGCGTCCTCTTCGTAGGAGCGGGTGACCTCGCGGTGGTAGCGGGCGGCGTAGTCCTCGTAGCTTCGGGCGAGGGAGTAGCGCTCGGCGAGGTCGGCCCAAGTGTGTTCGAGCGTGGTGCCGAGGTAGCGCTGGTAGTCGGCCATGCCGAACTCGACGCCCTCGTCGGCGAGCATACGGCGGGCGATCGCGAAGTGCAGCGGCTCGCCGTCGACGAGGACGCCGTCCATGTCGAAGATGACGGCTGCTGCGGGTTCGGACATGGCTATGCGTTGAGCGCTTCGACGCCGCCGGTGATGTCGAGCAGTTCGGAGGTGATCTGCTCCTGGCGGGCCTTGTTGTAGACGAGGGTGAGGTCGCCGATCATGTCGTTGGCGGCGTCGGTGGCGTTGCGCATGGCGACCATGCGGGCGGACTGCTCGGAGGCGGCGGCTTCGAGCACGGCCTGGTAGACGAGCAGATCGACGTAGCGGGGGAGCAGGTCGGCGAGGACGGCCTCGGGCGAGGGCTCGAAGATGTACTCGGTTTCGGAGGCCTCGCCGTCCGCGGAGGGCGGGGCCTCGACGGGGAGGATCGGCACCGTGATCGGGACTTGGCGGACGGTGTTGATGAAGGAGGCGTAGACGACGAGCACCTGGTCGACCTCGCCGGCGATGTAGTCGTCCATGGCGATGCGGGAGATCGGGGTGGTATCGGCGAGGCCGGGGAAGTCGCCGAGCTCTTGGAAGGAGGCGCGGAAGTCGACGTTGAAGCGGCGGAAGTAATCGGCGCCCTTGCGTCCGACGGGGATCATGGAGATGCCGCCGGGGCGTTCGGGCTGGAGCGCGATCTGGCCGGCGTGGCGTTCGAGGTTGGCGATCAGGCCGCCGCAGAGGCCGCGGTCGGGGGTGACGAGGATGACGGCGGTCTCGCGGATTTCGCGGCGCTGGAGCAGGGGGTGGGCATCGTCGCCGTCGGCCGCGGCGAGGCCGGAGAGGTGGCCGAGGATTTCGCGCAGCTTTTCGGAGTAGGGGCGCGCTTCGAGGGCGCGGTCCTGGGCGCGGCGCATTTTGGAGGCGGCGACGAGCTGGATCGCGTTGGTGATCTTGGCCGTGTTTTCGACCGAGCGGATGCGTCGCCGGATTTCGCGGGTGTTGGCCATGTCCCCGTTCCGCCCTCTTCAGCCTCGTTCAGCTTGTTGCGCGGTCGCGCCCTAGAAGGGCACGGTGTCCTTGAAGGTGTTGAGCGCGGCGGTGAGCGCCTGCTCGCTTTCGCCGCTCAGCTCGCCGCTGTCGCCGATTTGGCCGAGCAGGTCGGAGTGGGAGGCGGCGAGGTACTCGCGGGCGCCGTCGGCGAAGTCGTTGACCTTGTTGACGGGCACGTCGTCGAGCACGCCGGAGTTGGCGGCGTAGAGCAGGGCGACCTGCTGGGCGAGCGGGAGCGGCCGGGTTTCGGGCTGGACCAGCAGCTGGGAGAGGCGCTGTCCGCGTTCGAGCTGGCGCAGGGTGGCGGCGTCGAGGTCGCTGGTGCCGAACTGGGCGAAGGCCTGAAGCTCGCGGTACTGGGCCATGTCGATGCGGAGCTGTCCGGCGACGGAGCGCATGGCGCGGCGCTGGGCGGAGCCGCCGACGCGGCTGACGGAGATGCCGGAGTTGACGGCGGGGCGCTGGCCGGCGTTGAAGAGGTCGGACTCGAGGAAGATCTGGCCGTCGGTGATCGAGATCACGTTGGTGGGGATGTAGGCGGAGACGTCGCCGGCCTGGGTTTCGATGATCGGGAGCGCGGTGATCGAGCCGCCGCCGTGCGCCTCGCTGAGCTTGGCGGAGCGTTCGAGCAGGCGGGAGTGGAGGTAGAAGACGTCGCCCGGGTAGGCCTCGCGGCCGGGCGGGCGGCGCAGCAGCAGGGAGATCTGGCGGTAGGCCCAGGCGTGCTTGCTGAGGTCGTCGTAGATGATCAGCGCGTCGCGGCCCTGATCCATGAAGTACTCGGCCATGGCGACGCCGGAGTAGGGGGCGAGGTACTGCTGGGCGGCGGATTCGGCGGAGGCGGCGTTGACGACGATGGTGTGGTCCATCGCGCCGTGCTCTTCCAGCGTGGCCACGACCTGGGTTACCTTGGCCTGCTTCTGGCCGATGGCGACGTAGATGCAGACGAGGTCCTGGCCCTTCTGGTTGATGATCGTGTCGATCGCGATCGAGCTCTTGCCGGTCTGGCGGTCGCCGATGATCAGCTCGCGCTGGCCGCGGCCGATCGGGATCTGCGAGTCGATCGCGAGGATGCCGGTCTGGACCGGGGTGTCGACGGAGGCGCGGGTGACGACGTTGGGGGCGATCTTCTCGACCGGGCGGGTTTCGCCGGAGGCGACCGGGCCGCCGCCGTCGATCGGGCGGCCGAGCGCGTCGACGACGCGGCCGATCAGGTTTTCGCCGACGGGCACCTCGGCGACGCGGCTGGTGGAGCGGACTTCGTCGCCCTCTTCGATGGAGCGGTAGTCGCCGAGGATGACGGCGCCGACGATCTCCTCTTCGAGGTTGAGGGCCATGCCGGTCACGGGCTCGCCGCCGCCGTGGGGGGTGAATTCGAGCAGCTCGCCGGAGAGGGCGCCGGCGAGGCCGTAGATGCGGGCGATGCCGTCGCCGGCTTCGACGACGGTGCCGACCTCGGCCGAGACGACGTCGGACTCGAAGCCCTCGATCTGCTGGCGGAGGATGGAGGCGACTTCTTCTGGGCGGACTGCCATGGCGCTGTGCCTTTCGGATCAGGTGCCGGAGCCGGCGAGCGAGCGGCGGAGGGAGGCGAGGCGGGCGCGGACGCTGCCATCGATGATGCGGTCGCCGATGCGGACCACCGCGCCGCCGATCACGGCGGGGTCGACCTGCTCGTCGAGTTCGACCGAGTCGGCGCCGGTGTAGCCGCGGACGGCTTCGACGACGGCGGCGCGGGCGTCTTCGCCGAGCGGGACGGCGGTGGTGACGGCGGCGGAGGCGACGCCGCGGGCGGCGTTGGCGCGGTCGCGGAAGGCCGCGCCGATCTGCGGGGCGAGCGCGGTGCGGCGCTTGCGGATCAGCAGCTTGGCGAGGCTGCGCGCGGGCGCCTGCGCATCGGGCAGGGCGCGGTCGACGACGCTCTCCTTGTCGGCCTGGGTGAAGCGGCTGCTGATGAAGTAGCCGGCCGCGGCCGGATCGGCGAAGAGCGTCGCGATGTCGTCGAGGTCGGACGCCCAGGCGTCGAACCCGTCGGAATCTTCGGCGATGCCGAAGACGGCGTCGGCGTAGCGCTTGGCGGCCGGATCGCGCGCTTGCACCTGCTCTGCCTCCCGCTGCGGGCTAGTTGCGGCGGCCGTCGCCGCCGGGCGCGCCGGATTGGGCGAGCACGTCGGCGATCAGGCGCTGGTGGTCGTCGCGGTCAAGGGCCTGGCCGACGACGCGCTCGGCGGCGGAGATGGCGAGGTCGGCGAACTCGCCGCGCAGCTGCTGCACGGCCAGGTCGCGTTCGGCCTCGATCTCCTGGCGGGCGCGCTCGATCATCTGATCGGCGTGTTCCTGCGCGCCGGCGCGGGCCTCCTCCTCGATTCTGGCGGCGATGGCCTGGGCTTGGGCGACGAGCTGCTGCGCCTCCTCGCGGCCCTTCTGGATTTCGGCGCGCGCTTCGGCGCGGGCCTCTTCGGCCGCTTCCTGCGCGCTTTCGGAGGCCTTGAGGCCTTCGGCGATGCGCTTGCGGCGCTCGTCCAGCACGCGGCCGAGCGGCCGGTAGAAGAGCACGGTCAGCAGCAGGAGCAGCAGCCCGAAGCTGATGAAGTGCGAGATCAGGCCCGGCAGGTTGATTCCGAGACCGTCCATGTTCCGCCTCTTTTCCCGCCCGGCGGCGGCTGCCGCGGCCGGGCGATGCGCCGTGCGCGCCGCGGCCCGCCTAGAAGACGAAGCCGATCATGATGGCGACGACGAGGGAGTAGATGGCGATGGCCTCGGTGAAGGCGATGCCGAGGATCATGTTGGTCTGGATGACCGGGGCGGCATCGGGGTTGCGTCCGAGCGACTCCATGGCGCGGCCGGCGAGCATGCCGATGCCGAGCGCGGGGCCGAGGGCGCCGAGGCCCATGGCGATCGCGGCGGCGACGAACTTCGCCCCGTCGTCGCCGATCTGAAGCAGCAGGTCCAGCATTGCGGTTCCTCTCTGCGCGGCCCGCGCCGATGCGGGCCGCCGTTTGCGCGTTCTCCCCCCGGCGCTGCCGGGTTCGACTCAGTGGGCGGCGGCCTCCTCGACTGCGCCGTGCTCCTCGTGTTCTTCGTCGTGCCCGGCCACGGCCGCGGCGGCGAAGACGAGGGTCAGCATGGCGAAGACGAAGGCCTGGATGAAGCCGACGAAGATCTCCAGCCCGAAGAAGACGGACGGAATCACGAAGGCGACCAGGAACATGGAGATGAAGAGCACGACCTCGCCGGCGAAGATGTTGCCGAAGAGACGGAAGGTGAACGAGATCACGCGGCCGATCTCGGAGACCAGCTCGAGGATGCCGATGAAGACCCCGATCGGCGGCTTGACCGGCGCGTGCGAGCCGAGCCCGAAGTACTTGCCGAAGTTGTTGAACGCGCCCACCCCGCGCACGCCCCAGACCTGCACCATGATCAGCGACCAGATCGCGATCGCCAGCGGCAGGTTGAGGTCGGTCGCGATGGCGCGGAAAATCGGGAAGATGTGGCCGACGGTCTGGTCCTCGAAGCCCTTCTCCTCGAGCCGCAGGACGATGCCGATGTGGGCGGTGTTGACGGTGGCGGGCACCGGCGCGGGGGCGAAATCGCCGAGCTGCTGCTCGCATTCGATCAGGCAGGCCTGGGCGACGGAGCCGTCGGCGCCGGGCTCGATCAGCAGCGTCTCCTCGAAGGCGTTGTAGGAGAAGTCGCGCGGGGTGTCGAAGATGGTGCGGGGGAGGATCACCTTGAAGCCGCCCTTGGACATGATCGGCCCTTCGGCGCGGACCAGTTCGGCATCGGCGGCCGCGAGCGGGAGGTTGTAGATCATCGCCTCGTGGGAGTCCTCGACCCCTGCGTCGATCAGCCGCTCATCGATCTCGTGGATCAACTCGGAGCCGGAGAGGCCGGCGGGGATCGGCTCCATTCTGAAGGCGGAGCGGACGTCGGCTTCAGTCTCGGTCAGGCGATGTTCGCGGATCTCGGCGATCACCTCGTCGGCGTGGTCGAGGTCCTTGACCTTGAAGTGGATCGGCTCGAAGTAGGCGTTGCGGAAAGCGGCGTTGATCGCGGCGGTCTCGGCGTCGGTCGGGACGCGGCCGCCGTCGGCGAGGTCGTGGACGACCTCCTCGACGGAGACCTCGATCTCGTGCAGGTAGTGGTAGCGGTAGTTCTCGACCGGGCCGATGGCGTTGTTCCAGGGGAAGAGGCCGAACCAGTTGCCGACCAGGAGGAAGATGAAGATGGTGAAGACGACGGGGAAGAAGCGGCGGGCGTTCTTGTTGCCGGCGACCTGCTCGGCGATGCCGAAGAAGGCCTCGTAGAGCGCCTCGACGATGTTCTGGAGGCCGGAGGGCACCAGCGCGGACTCGGTGTCGCGCACCTTGCGGTAGATGAAGTAGGCGCCGATCACGAGCAGGACGACGACGACCCAGCCGGAGAAGACGGTGTTGGTGACCTCCCAGGAGCCGATCGAGAAGATCGGCTCGGGGGCGATGGCGATCACGGGCTTGGGGGTGCGGAGCAGGAAGAAGGAGCCGACGACGAGGACGACGGCGGCGAGGATGACGAGCCTGCGCCTGCTCATTCGGCGTCCCGATCGCCGCCGCGCCGCTCGGAATCGGAGCGCGCCTCGCGGGCGCGGCGGGCTTGTGCGTCGAGCACGTCTTTGAGCATTCGGTAGCCGCCCCAGCCGGCTGATGCGAGTCCCAGTGCGAGCCCGAGCAGGGTGAGCGCGGGCGAGCTGCCGGCCTGGCCGTCCAGCCAGAGCCCGGCGACGACGCCGAGGGTGATGCAGGTGGCGACGTACCAGCCGACGCCCAGCAGCCCCAGCGCCGGGGGCAGGTCGCGCATCATGGCGCGCTCCCGCCCCGCCGCGGCGCGCTGCGGGGCGCGCCGCGATGCCCCCGTTTCGCGGGCGCTGCGCAGATTACCACCGCATCCCGTTCGGGCAACCGCACCGGCCCGCCCCGAGCCGCCGACCCGTGCAACCGCGCCGGCCGCCGGCCGGCTACTCGAAGTCGTCCATGTCGAGGCTCTGGATGAAGTCGCGGAAGGCGGACATCTTCTCCAGCTCCTCGGGCTTGACCGGCTCGCGCCGCGGCGAGTCGTCCGCGGCCACGCCGCCCTCGTCGTCCAGCTCGACGCCGGCTTGGTCGATCACGGCGTCCTCGACGAAGATCGGGGCCTGCGCGCGCACGGCCAGGGCGATCGCGTCGCTGGGCCGCGAGTCGATCTCGATCTCCTCCTCGCCGACTTGGAGGTGCAGGGTCGCGTAGTAGGTGTCGTTCTTGACCTCGGTCACGACGGCGCGGGTGATCTGGGCGCCGAAGCGCTCGATGATGCCGGCGGCGAGGTCGTGCGTCATCGGGCGGGCCACGGCGACCTCCTGCAGGCGGATGGCGATGGCGTCGGCCTCGGCCGCGCCGATGTAGATGGTGAGGTAGCGGTCGGCCTGCTTCTCCTTGAGCACGACGACGCGGTTGTAGTTCATCAGCGAGACGCGGATCGCCTCGATCGTGACCTCTTTCATTCGGCCGCTCCCCCGTGACGGGCGCACCGCGCGCCGGGGCTCAGATTAGCGCAACGGCGTGGGCGGGCCGGGCGCGGTTTACGGAACGGCGGCGGGGCGATCGGCGCGATCCGAGCGATCGGGGCGGCCCAGCCAGAGCGAGGCGGCGGTCAGCGCGGCGATCGCGGCGGCCAGCAGGATCAGCGAGTACTCGATCCCGGCCGCGTCGCTGACGCCGGCGACGATGATCAGCGCGGGCATCGAGATCGCGTTGGCGATCATCGGCTGGGAGGCGAAGATGCGACCGCGCATCTCGGCCGGCGCGCGCTCGTGGATCAGCGTCTGCGGCGGCGCCAGCAGCACCCCGTAGCCCAGCCCCAGCGGGAACGCGCCCACCAGCACGCCGAAGAAGAGCACGTCGGAGCCGAGCGAGCCGCGCAGGAAGCCGAGGATGCCGAAGAAGGCGACCGCGGCCGCGAGCAGCGCCAGCCCCCGGCTGGCGACCCGCGCCGAGCCGCTCGCGCCGAAGCGCCGGCCGCGCCGCGAGAGCCAGTAGAGCGAGAGCAGCGCGCCCACCCCCGTCGGCCAGAAGAAGAACACCGCGTCCTCCGGCCGGCGCCCGAGCATGTCGGTGGTCAGCCGCGGCACGAGGTTGGCGAACATGAACAGCAGCATCACCCCGGTCACCAGCAGCAGCAGCGCGACGGCGATGAAGCGGTCGTTCCAGACCAGCCGGGAGGCGTCGCGGACGTCGCGCAGGCCGCGGGCGGCGGCGGCGCGGACGCTGCCGGCTTCGGGGCCGGGCAGTTCGCCGCCGGGCGGCAGCGGCGGCAGCAGGGCCAGCATCGGCGCGGTCGCCAGCAGCAGCGCCGCGCTGAGGATGTAGGAGGCGTCGTAGCCGGCCGCCTGGAG
This sequence comes from Dehalococcoidia bacterium, assembly GCA_965205165.1. Classification (GTDB taxonomy): domain Bacteria; phylum Chloroflexota; class Dehalococcoidia; order Bin125; family Bin125; genus CBDESM01. Next base: position 1,234,751 of record OZ242037.1, on the reverse strand, counting down.
CATGATCGGCGAGAGCGCGACCAGGCCGATCAGCTGCGTGCCCATGCCGGCGAACTGGAAGGCGGAGTTGGCCTCGAGCAGCCGCCGGCGGACGACCAGCGCCGGCAGCGCCGATTGCCCGGCCGGCATGGCGAACTGCCCGGCCGCGGCCGTGAGGAAGGCGACCGCGTAGATCGCGCCGGTCGAGAAGCCGTCGGCCAGCACCAGCAGCGCGGTCAGCCCGGAGCGGATCACGACGGCCACGATCAGCGTGGCGCGCTTGTCGAGGCGGTCCAGCAGGACGCCGGCGCCGAGCCCGAAGAGCACCGGCGGCGCGGCCAGGCAGGCGATCAGCGCCGCACCGGCCAGCGAGGAGCCAGTCAGCTCCTGCACCCGGATCAGCAGCACGAACTGGAGCGCCGAGTTGACCGTGAGCTGGATCCCGGTCGCGCCCAGCAGCAGCAGCAGCGGCCGGTTGCGCCGCACCGGCACATCGGGCGGGATCGGCAGGCCCTCCGGCACCGGCTCCGCGGGCGGGCGGGGCGCGTCGCCCGCGTCGGGCGGCATCAGGCGCCCGCGGCCGCGGTCTCGATCGCGTCCCGCAGCCGTTTCGCCTCCGCCCGGATCGCATCGCCGCCGCCCGCGTAGATCACCGAGCGCGAGGCGCTGACCAGCAGCCCGCCGCCCTCGGCGTCGAGCCCGGCCGCGACCGAGGCTTCGAGATCCCCGCCCTGCGCGCCGATTCCGGGCAGCAGGATCGGCATTTGCGGGCAGCGTTCGCGCGCGTGCGCGAGCTGCTGCGGGTAGGTCGCGCCGACCACCAGCCCGGCGTTGCCGTGCTCCGCGCCCCAGCCCCGCGCCTGCTCCGCGACGTGCAGGTAGTAGGGCGCGAGCTCGCCGTCCAAATAGACCTGCGCGTCCTGCATCAGCCCCGCGCCCGGGTTCGAGGTGCGGCAGATCACGAACGCGCCCCGCTGCGGGTCCCGCAGGAACGGAGCGACCGCGTCCCCGCCGAGGTACGGGTTGAGCGTCACCGCGTCGGCTCCGAAATGGTCGAACGCGGCGGCGCGGTAGGCCTCCGCCGTGTGCGCGATGTCGCCGCGCTTCACGTCGAGCAGCACGAAGGCGTGCGGCGCGGCCGCCCGGACGTGGTCGATCACCTGCTTCAGCGCCCGCCAGCCGGCGTCGCCGCCCGCCTCGTAGAAGGCCGATTGCGGCTTGAACGCGCAGGCGTAGTCGCCCGCCGCCTCGACCACCTCCGCCGCGAAGCGGACGATGCCGTCGACCGGCGTGCGGTCGGGCTGCGGGTCGAGCCCGACGCAGAGCAGCGAGCGCCCGGCCGGCGCGGACTCCGAGGCGGCGCGCAGCCGCTCGGCCAGCGTCATGATCGCCCCGTCCCCGCCGCGGCCGCGCGGAAGGGCGCGGATAGGCTCGGTGCTGCTGATCGCATGCGGAAGGTCATCGCCGTGCAGGGTATCCCCGTCGAGGTGCACTTCACGCCGCCGGCGGCCGGGCTGCTCGACGGCGCGGCCGCGATGGTGATCGACGTGCTGCGGGCGACGACGGTGCAGGCGGTGCTGCTGGCCGGCGGCTCGGAGGCGATCTACCCCGTCGCGGACTTCGAGCGCGGCGCGGCGCTGGCCGCGGCGCTGCCGGGCGCGAAGCTGATCGGCGAGCGCGGCGCGCTGCCGCCCGAAGGGGCCGACTACGGCAACTCGCCGACCGAATTCGCCGCGCTCGACGTGCGCGGCTGGACCGTCGTCCACGTCACCAGCAACGGAACCGGCGCGCTGGAACGGGCGGCCGGCGCATCCTTCGCGGTCGCCGCCTGCCTGCGCAACATGCGGGCCGCCGCCGAGGCGGTCTATCGGCACGCGCAGGCGACCGGGGCCGCGATCGCCATCGTCTGCGCCGGCGATCACGGCGGCGCGGCCCCATCGCTGGAGGACGGGTTCGCCGCCGCCCGCGCCCTGATCGCGCTCGAGCGGGCGCGGAACGGGCAGGGCCCGGAGTTCGAGCGCGGCGGCGGAGCCGAGCTGGCGGCGCGGATGGGGCGTCCGCTCGCCGCGGAAGAGGTGATGCGGGCATCGCCGCACGCCAAGCGGCTGCGCGGGCTCGGCTTCGAGGCGGACTTGGAATTCGCCGCCCGGATCGACGCGGAACCGACCGTGCCGGTGCTGGCACGCGACGGCGAAGGCCGCCCCGTGCTGCGGCGGCTCGAACCGCCGCTCAGCGGTTGAGCAGATCGGCCCAGCGCGCTTCGAGGCTCGACATCGCCGACGCGGAGGGCGCGCGCCCGGCGTAGCGGAACTCCGCGAAGGCGCGCGAGATATCGCCCGGCAGGCGCGAGCCGTAGGCCCGCTCCAGCGATTCCGCGAATTGCAGCGGCGTCCGCGCCGCCGGCCGTGCCGCTCCCCGTTCCGCCGCATCCTTGAGCACGGCGTAGTAGAGCGCGGCGATCGGCGCATCCGGCTCCGGCGGCGGTTCGCCGCGGCGGAAGCGGCCGCGCAGCCCGGCCAGCGCCCCCTTGAGGTCGCCCAGCAGGTCCGCGTCCTCCCACATCGATTCGCGCAGCTCGTCCGCATCGGACTCGCGCGCGAAGAAGCGGCGGAAGAGCCAGACCGCGAGCACGGTGAAGGCGATCACGGCGGCGATCCCGCCGAAGACGCGGGCCGCGATGATCCCCGCGGTCGGATCGGCCGGCTCCACCGGCCCGTCGGAGGGATCGAGCTCCCGGCCGACGCCGGCATCGAGCACTTCGATCGGCGCCGGCGCCGGCGGATCGATCACCTCGGACAGCCGCTCCACGATCCAGAACAGCGGCCAGAGCAGGTAGCTGAACCCCGCGATCAGGTTGCGCAGCAGGAAGCCGAGCCCGTCCAGCACCGGCTCGACCGCGCCCGAACCGGCCACCGCCGCGACGAGGCCGGTGACGAGCAGCAACGCGATCGCGATCCCCGCGACCAGGGCCAGCAGCGTCGCCAGCAGCGACATCCCGGCCTGCACCCCCGTGCCGTCGCGCAGCGCCGAAGGGTCGCTCGCGTGCCGCAGCGCGATCGTGAGCACCCCCGCCGCCGCCCAGACCACCGCGGCCGCGCGCACTTCGCTTTCCAAGTCCGCGTCGCCGCCCAGCAGCAGGAGCAGCACCAGCGAGAGGAAGCCGCCGATCGCGTAGGGCGAGAAGGAGCGGTCGTCGAGGTCCGCCGAGCCCAGGTAGACGCCGCGGAACCAGATCGGGATCAACGTCAGCGCCGCCAGCAGCTCGTCGAGCGCGCCGCCCGCGGCCGGGTCGCGCTGGAAGGCGTCGGAGCTCGGCGTGCCCAGATCGATGATCCAGGACAAGTCCCAGACCGTCGCGCTCTCCGAGAGGTCGGCGCGCCCGATGATCTGCAGGACGACGAACGTGGCGAGCAGGCCGAGCAGCACCCGCGAGCGGCCGCCGTCCACGCGCGTGCCGAGCCAGCGGGCGACGAGGAAGCCCGCGGCGGTCGCGCCGGCGACGGCCCAGACCGAGAGCGCCTCGGCATCGTCGCCGACGAGGATGCGCGGCACGAACTTGGCGATGATCACCAGCAGCGAGATCTCGGTGAAGAGCAGCGCCGCGACGTAGGCGCGGTAGACCCGCGCGCTGAGCCGCGACGCCGCCCCGCCCGTCGCCGGCGCGGCGGCCGTCACCGCCGCGCCCCCGAATCCGGCCGCGCCCACGGGCTCTCCGGCTCCGCTGCCGCGGACGGCGCGTCGCCGAACGCCGGCAGCTCGACGGGCTCGGCGTTGGCAGCCTCCGCCGAGGGCGCGGCCGGCTCCCCGCGGGCCCAGATCCGGCTCGATCGGATCCAAGCGTCGCTGCCGGGCATCTGCTCGAAGTGGATGCCTTCCAGCGCGGCGCGGATGTCATGCACGGGCGCGCCGCCCGCCCGCGCCGGCGCCTCGCCCAGGCCGACGAAGAACACGGCCGCCTCCACGCCCTGCCGCCGCAGCCGGTCCAGCGAGGATTCCAGCGCCGGCGTGATCACCGCCGTGACCAGCGCGATCGTCGAGCCGAACGGCAGCCGCCGCGCCTCCTCGGTCAGCATCCGCTGGATCGGCACCAGGGTGAACACGTCGGCCATCGCCAGCGCCTCCAAAATCCGCGTCATCTGCCCCGGCGCGCGCGAAACCGGCACCCGGATCGCCGCGTCGCGGCCCGGGTACGTGCAGTTCGCCAGCAGCCCGACCGGCATCCGCTCCGCGCTGTAGGCTGCCGCCAGCGAGCCCGCCGCGATCACCGCCCGCTCGAAGATGTCCGCGTAGAAGCCCTCCCACGCCACCGGCAGCGTGCTCACGTTCAGCGCCACCACCGTCACCAGATCGGAGGACGGGTCGTAGACGCGGCTCTGCAGCTGCCGCCGCCGCGCCGTCGCCTTCCAGTCGATCCGCTTCAGCGGATCCCCCGGCCGGTAGTCGCGCAGCGTCCGCAGCCGCGTCGCGTCCTCGAACAGCGCCTGCCCGCCCCGCGAATCCCCGTGCGGCCGCAGCCGCGGCAGGTCGAACCGATCCAGCGGCACGATCTCCGGATAGACCCAGAGCGCCCGCTCGGCCGGGTGCGCCCGCTCGCGTGCGAAGACCCCGAAGACGTCCGTCGCCCGCAGGTCGATCCGCGCGATCCGGTAGTAGCCCCGCGCCCGCAGCGGCACCCGCCAGCGCCAGATGATCCGCTCGTACCAGCGCACCGCCGTCGACCGCGCCACCGCGCCATGGCCGGCCAGCGACTCGGCGCGGAGGTCGAAGCGCTCGTTCTCCGGCTCCATCACGTCCGGCAGGTGCATCCGCATCCGCAGCCCGGGCAGCGGCAGCAGCTTGCGGTTCTCCATCCGCAGCGACAGTTCGATCGTCTCGCCGACGAAGGCGTGCGTCTGCGAGAGCGAGAGGCCGAGATCGAAGCGCTCCAGCGCGAAGCGCGTCCAAGCCCGCGCGCCCAGCCCCGCCACCAGCACGACCGCCGCCGCCAGCGCGATGAAGATCTCGTCCAGCGCCACCCCGATCACGATCGCCAGCAGCCCCGCCGCGGGCCAGACCGCGCGCAGGAACCGGTTCGTGTACGCGGCCGCGTAGCGGCTCTCCGGCCGGGCCGCCCGCAGCTCCGCCTCCGCGGTCCGCGCATCCGCCTGCATCTCCTGCACCGCGCCCGTCGGATCGGGATTGAAGAAGACCATCGGACAACTCGGCCTGAGCAAGCGCGGGAAAAGACGGCCGGCCGCCCCCGCAAGCGCCGATCCTATCCGAGCCCGCCCCCGCGCCCCGCGGCCGATTTCATCCGCGCCCCGCGCCTAGCGCCGGGATTCGCAGGCCGGGCAGGGGCAACTGCGATAGCCGCTGACAAGGTGCGTCAGGCCGTGCAGGCGACCGTCCTCGTTGTCGAACGCGGGCAGAATCGCCTCGAACTCCGGAGCATCGAACCCGGAGTAGTACCGGTACACCGTGTTGCAGACGAAATCCGCGAGCTGGATGATCCGGCTCGCCCGGCTGTCGACGAACACCGGCACTTCCGCAAACCCGGCCAGCGGCCCGATCTGCGCACCCGTCGTCGCACCGCGAGCGCGCCACACCTGCACCAGATTCTGCAGCCGCCGCTCGATCGTGTCGCTCTTGTCCGCGATGGGGATGCACCTGTGCCGATTGCCCAGCGCCGCCTCCCGGCCCAGAAATCCGTTGCAGCGGGCGAAGAACTCTTCATATAGGCGCTCAACCGGGTCGTGGTGCCTGTTGGAATCGTTGTGCATCGCCACCGCGAACAGCACCGGGCGGTATGCGAAGGAGCGGGGCGGCGCGTGCAAGAGGCCGGCGATCTCGTCGAGCGCACCGCGTCTGGCGCTGTAGGGAACCTCCCGCCAGCCATCCCTTCCGCTGCGCATCGGGCTCGTGTGCAGTTCCGCCCCCTTCATCGGGCTGGGCAGCCGATTCGCGATCTCGTCAACGATGCGTGACAAAGGCCACGCGTCCTGCTCGTGAACGAGGAGTCCGCCTACGACCATGTAGTCGTCGTGGGCGGTTCCGGATTCATCCAAGTAAGCTAAGAACATCAGTAGTGGCAGACGGCTGGCAATCGCCGGCCAGCGAAAACAAGTCACCGGCACTTACCGCCTGCACGGGCACGATAGGCCGCGATGCCGCCTCTTGTCAAGGTCCGACAGCCCGGCCCCGCACTTGGGCTCCCGGCCAGCGGCGGTCAGCGGTTCCAAGACCAGATCGTGCCGTACGTCCAATCGGTCTCGAAGGCGAAGCGGAGAACCAGCAGGATCACGATGATGGCCGTGCAGAACATGGCGCGCGCGACGGTGCGGGTCCGACTCGGCGGCAGGACGAGCAGCGCGAGCACGACGGCGAGCACGCCGAAGCCCCAGAGCGGCGTGATCGCGAGATTGGGGCCGCGCAGCGGGTCGGGCGAAACGATGTGGAGCGGCGCGTGGTAGAACGCGATGATCCCGACGCCGCCGGAAACGGCCAGCATGGCGGCCAGCGCGGTCCGCGCCGACGCCGCAGTGATCGAAGCGCGCACGCGGGATCGAAGCGAAGGAATTGAAGGATGGTCAAGACCGGTCACTATCTGCCTCCGAATCACGCGGCTACCAGAATTGCCAGTAGTAGACGACGGGCAGAACGATTCCCCAGTAGACGGCTGCGCCGGCGAGGCCGACCCGGATGGGAATCCAGGCGTAGGGCCGGAGCGGCAGCCGCCAAGCGGCCGCGAGGACGAGCGCAGCAGCGGCGAGCAGCAGCGGCATGTCCTGCCAGGGATGCCAGCGGAACGGAAAGAACGGATGAATTGTCGCAGCCAAGAAACAGGCTGTGCCGAAGGCCAGCAAGGCGAGCGCCTGCCGAGCATCGCCTTGCCCCGATAGCACCCGTCGAACGGTGCCGCGCATGATCGCCTCCCCGCACACTATAGTGGAAGTATTCCCACCGGTTTAAGCCGGATGTAATTGTATGATGCGTAATCAGCCCAATGCACCTGACAAGATCAAAGCGAAAGCGATCGCGAATGCTACGGCAACCGGAACTTTCACCTCCCGCCCACCGGGCATCCACCAGATGCCGAGCAAGATGAGCGGGAAGCCGAGCAGCCCCGCCACCGAGTGCCCGACCGCTCCAAGCGCGGCGAGAATGGTCCCGCCGACAATCAGCGACAAGGAAGCAAGCGGCCGCTCGCGAGGATGACCAAGCAACCCGAACACCCGATCTGGAAGCAGCGACCGCACGACAAGTTCCCTCCCTCCCTTCAGTATGCCTGAATCACGCCCCAGGGCTGGCTTGCAGCCCCCGCTCAGTCGGGCGTGATGGGGACGGGGATGCGGTCCAGGAGTTGGTCGAGGATGGTTTCGGCGGTGGAGGAGCGGAGGCGGGCTTCGGCGGTCAGGAGCAGGCGGTGGGGGAGGACGGCGCGGGCCATTTCCTGGACGTCGTCGGGGAGCACGTAGTCGCGGCTGCGGACGGCGGCGAGGGAGCGGGACGCACGCATCAGGGCGAGCGTCGCGCGGGGGCTCGCGCCCAACTCGAAGGCGGGCTCGATCCGCGTCGCTTGGGCGATCGCGATCATGTAGCCGCGCACCGGTTCGCTGATCCGCACCTGCTCGACGGCCCGGGCCAGCGCGCGGATGCGCTCCGCGTCGACCACCGGCTCCAGCTCCTCGAGCGGCTGCGAACGCTCGAAGCGGGCGAGGATCGCATCCTCCTCGGCGGCATCCGGATAGCCCATCCGCAGGCGCACGAGGAAGCGGTCGAGCTGCGCTTCGGGCAGCGGGAAGGTGCCCTCCAGCTCGACCGGATTCTGCGTCGCGATGACGAGGAAGGGGCGCGGCATCGGGATCGTCTCGCCCTCGACCGTGAGCTGCCGCTCCTCCATCGCCTCCAAGAGCGCGGATTGCGTGCGCGGCGAGGCGCGGTTGATCTCGTCGGCGAGCACGAGTTGGGCGAGCAGCGGGCCGGGGCGGAAGACGAACTCGCCCGTCTTCTGGTCGTAGATGTTGAGCCCGGTCACGTCCGAGGGCAGCAGGTCGGGCGTGAACTGGATGCGGCGGAAGGAGCAGCCGATGCTGCGCGCGAGCGACTTGGCCAGCACCGTCTTGCCCAGCCCGGGCACGTCGTCCAGCAGCACGTGGCCCTCGCTCAGGATCGCGGCGAGGATGTGCTCGACGACCCGCTCGCGGCCGACGATCACGCGGCCGACGCCGGCGCGCACGCGGCCGGCGGCCTCGGCGACATCCGCGAGCGACGGAGCCGCTGCGTCCGGGGCCGGTGCGTCTGAGGTGGCGATGGCGGGCTCCATTCGGGAGCGCAGGCTACCAGCCGCCCCGCCGTAGACTGCCGAGCGGAATCCCGAACCGCGGGCAAGCGAAAGGCGGCACGCATGCGCGCCGAAATCATCTCCATCGGCACCGAAATCCTGATGGGCGAAATCCTCGACACCAACGCCCGCTACATGGCCCGGCGCCTGCCCGCGATGGGCATCGACCTCTTCTACATGCATCAGATCGGCGACAACCTCGATCGCCTCGCCGAGCTGATCGACGCGGCCCGTCGCCGCTCCGACGTCGTGCTCTGCACCGGCGGCCTCGGCCCGACCGAGGACGACGTGACGCGCGACGCGATCGCCCGGGCAATCGGCGAGGAGCAATCCGTCGACCCGGAGCTCGAGCGGACCCTGCGCGGCTTCTTCGAATCGCGCGGCGGGCGGATGCCCGAGCAGAACGTCAAGCAGGCCGCGCTCGTCCCCTCGGCCGCCTCGCTGCCCAACCCGCGCGGCACCGCGCCCGGCTGGTGGGTCGAGAAGGACGGCGCGATCATCGTGGCGATGCCCGGCCCGCCGGCCGAGATGACCGGCATGTGGGAGCGCGACGTCGCCCCGCGGCTGGCCGGGCGCAGCCCGAACGAGGTGCTGATCTCGCGCACGATCAAGACCGCCGGCCTCGGCGAAAGCGCGCTCGACGAGATGCTCGGCGACCTCCGCGCCGGCGGCGACCCGACCGTCGGCGTCTACCACAAGGCCGACGGCGTCCACGTCCGCCTCGCCTCCAAGGCCGCCGACCCGGCCGCCGCGCTGGCCCGGATCGAACCCGTCGAGCGGCGGATCCGGGAGATGCTCGGCGTCGCCGTCTGGGGCGCCGACGAGGACACGTTCCAAGAGGGCGTCGCCGCGCTGCTGGCCGAGAAGGGCCTGACCATCGCAGCGATGGAATCCTGCACCGGCGGCCTGCTCGCCAGCACCCTGACCGACGTGCCCGGCGCTTCCAAGGTCTTCCGCGGCGGCCTCGTCACCTACACGGCCGAGGCCAAGATCGCCTACGGCGTCGACCCCGCGATCATCGAGGAGCACGGCGTGGTCAGCATCGAGACGGCGGCGGCGATGGCGGCGGCGGCGCGGGCGCAGTTCGAGAGCGGCATCGGCGTCGGCATCACCGGCGTCGCCGGCCCCGAACCGCACGGCGGCCAGCCCGTCGGCCGCGTCTGCCTCGCGGTCGAAACCCCCGACGAGGCCTACGCGACGGGCTACACGTTCGCCCAGACCCGCGCCGCCATCAAGGCCCGCGCCGTCACCAGCGCCCTCACCCTGATCCGCCGCGCCGCCCTGCAAGACCTCGAATCAGGCTCCAGCGGCACCTACCGCCGCCTCCGATAGCCGCATGGCCGATTCATCGCCGGACCGCGGTCCGCTGGACCCCCACGCGATCGAGATCGCCACCGCGTACTTGCAGGTCGTTCTGAATGCGATCGCGAGTTATGACGGCAAGACGATGTTCCTCACGGCGCTTCACGTCGCCGCAATTGTCGCGTTCGTGAGCCTGCAAGCGTCGACCGAAACACATCCGGCGTTGTTCTGGTCCGGTATCGGCTGTTCGGGCCTCGCAATCCTGACAGGTCTGTGCTCGCTCTGGACGGTGCCTGCCTTTCAATTCCCGACGCCCGCGGTCGTCATGGGGCTCGCTCTTCGCGACGACATTGAGGACGACCGTGCATCTTGGATTTACTTGGCCATCATTCGCCGCTCAACCCGCATCGCAGCTCCGATCATCGCCCGCAAGAGCAAGGCGTGGCGTGGGATGATCCTGCTCACGCCGATCTCGGTCGCGTTGTTGCTCGCCACTGTGACGACCAGCATCGGACCGGCAGAATCTCCCACTCCGGCAACTGACCAAGGGGAAACGGAGATTCTGCCCGCCCGCTCCGGTTAGAGGATGACGCGGCCGGGAGGGATGTCCTCGGGGTCAAGGTCCAAATGCTCGTCGTCCTCTTGCTCCGCCCAGCCGACGAACCACAGCTCGTCCCAGAACGTCTTCAACCGCTTCATCACGCTGCGCAGCATCTCGCACCGCCTCCCGTTGCCGTCAAGTCTAGCCGAACGTGATCGTTTTCCCCGGCTCGGGGTGGGGCGGCAGCGAATCACGATCAATCCGACTCGGCGGCCTTCCTACGCGATAGACGGCCATGAATGCGGCGATTCGCCGCCAGATTGCCCGCAGCACTGCACACCTCCTGCCTGAAGGCAACCTTATCCGATCGCGATCATCCCCGCGGAGCGGGGCGGGCGCTAGGCTACGGGGCACTGCGCTTGCATGGGAGAGGGTTGCGACATGGCCATCGAAGTCGGTTCGGAGCTGCCGGAGGCGAGGGGGACGATCATGGCGGAGGGGCGGCCCGCGCCCGTCTCCCTCCGCGAGCTCGTCGGCGGCAAGAAGACCGTCATCTTCGGCGTGCCCGGCGCCTTCACGCCGACCTGCACCAACGACCACCTGCCGACCTTCGCCGCCTCCGCCTCGCAGCTCGCCGAGGCCGGCATCGAGCAGACGATCTGCATGTCGACCAACGACATCTTCGTGCTCTCCGCCTGGAACGCGGCGCACGGGGCCGGGCACATCACGATGCTCGCCGACGGCGTCGGCGAAGTCACCAAGGCGCTCGACCTCGGGCTCGACCTGACCGGGCTCGGCCTCGGCTTCCGCTGCACCCGCTTCGCCATGGTCGTCGAGGGCGGCAAGGTCAAGGCGCTCCAGACCGAAGAGTCGCCCGGCACCTGCGCGATGACCTCCGCCTCCGCGATCCTCGAACACGCCTAGGCCGCGATGCCTCCGGACGACGGGGCCGCGCCGCTGCGGGGCCGCGACGCCGCCGCGCTCGGGCGCTTCGACGGCATCGAGTCCGCGCACTCCTACACCGCCTCCTGGTACAACCAGGCGACGCTGATCTTCCCCCTGCTCGGCGCGCTGATCGCGCTGATCGTCTGGGCTGTCGGCGGCAGCGCCGAAGCGGCCGGCGCGGCGATCTTCTTCGCCGCCGTCGCCGTCGTCATGCTCCCGCTCGTCTACCTCACTTGGCGGCGCACGACCACGGCGCTGGTCGTCCACGCCGGCGGGCTCACCGCCCTGCACCAAGGCGAGGCGCGGGAAACGCTGGCCTGGAGCGATCTGCGCGGCGTCCGCCGCGTCGAAACGATGGGCAATGTCCGCTGGTACGTCGACGGGGCCGAGGGCCGCCACATCGTGATCGAGGGCGAGATCGACCGCCGCGAGGAGCTGATCGCCGCGATCGAGCGCCGCGCCGCGGCGGCGGCCTAACCGCCCGGGTCCAGCACCGGCCGCGCGTCCGCCGGCAGCGCCAGCACCGCCACGGCGTCGCCCGCGTCGTTCAGGATCACCGCCACCGCCGCGCCCGGCTGCAGGGCCGACTGCTCCGTGCGCGACAGCCGCAGCGTGAAGGTCGAACCCGGCCGCACCGCGATCGTCGCCGGCCCCGCCGCCGTCTGCAGGTCGATCTCCGTGCTCAGCTCGGTCGAACGCACCGCCAGCGCTGTGCCGGTCAGCACCTGCCGGCCGGGCAGCCCCTCCGCGTGCCCGAACGGGCTCATCCCGCTCGCGCCCAGCACCAGCGTCTCGTTGGGGGACTCCGATTCGGTCGCCGCCACCCGGCGCCGGCCGACGCCCGCGGCGAACGATTCCTCTTCCCCCGCGGCGGGCTCGGCGAACGCCGTCGCGGCCTCGTCCGGCTGCGGCGCGACGACCTTGCTGCCGGCGAACCAGCCGCCGACCCCGGCGCCCGCGAGGATCGCCAGCGCGAGAATCCAGCCCGCCGCCCGCGCCCTCATTCGGAAGCCGCCGCCAGCGCGGAGACCTCCGCGCCCGTGATCGCCGTCTCGGCCGGGATCACCACGATCCCCTTCAACACGAACGTGTTCACGTTGTCGTCTTCGGCCCCGATCACGACCCAATCGCCCAGGCCGGTTTCCAGCGCGCTGATCGGCTCCAGCAGCTCGATCACCGCGTTGGGCGCGAGCGGGATCCGCACCGACGAGTCGCCCTGCCGCACGGTGATCGCGTCCGTCTCGCGCTGCGTCACGTAGCCGGCGATGTCGGCCGCGGGCGCGCCGTCGCCGCCGACCCGCCCGTCGTAGATGCGCGCGAACCGGCTCTCGGACGGCGCGCCCCATTGGAAGCCCGCGCCGAGCGCGCCGGCGAAGACGATCCCGGCCAGCGGGATGATCAGCAGCCGGCTGCGCAGCGCGGCCAGGATACGTTTCACGCGCGTCTCCGCCGCATATGCGGAGGGGCGGGCCGCGGCCCGCCCCTCCGCGGTCGTTCCCGATGCCCGGCGCCTAGACGGCGAGCGCGTCCGCGACGTCGGCGAGGCCGAGCGACTCCAGCTTGGCGCGGCTGGGGGCGCAGGTCTCGGTGTCCCACTCGCAGGCGCTGAGGAAGTCGGTCTCGAGCGTGTCGATGTCGAGGATCACGTCGGCCAGCGGGCCCGTCGTCTGGTGCGTGCCGTTGCCGCCCCAGAGGCGGTCGGGCACGAACCGCTCGCGCGGGTTGTCGCCCTCGCGCACGCAGAAGGCCATCCGCAGGTTCGCGATCCGCTCGCCCGCGGCCTGCAGGTCGTCGCCGGTGATGTCCCAGCCGGTGACGGCGTTGATCCACTCCGGGAAGCGCTGGGTCGGCGCGGCCATCATGATGAACTGGCACATGCCGGTCGAGTTGGTCACGTGCATGTACTCGGACGCGCCCTTGTGGTGCTCGCCGCGGCTCGAGTAGTCCTTGAAGTCCTTCGGCGCGGCCGGGTAGTCGGGCCCGCCGTAGCGGCTGTTGCCCTCGTACTGCGTGTGCCGGCCCGGCGTCGGGTCCAGCTTGTAGGCCGTGTAGTACTCCGGCTGCAGCTTGCCGTCGTGCATCGGCAGCTCCTGCCCGCCGACGTCCGTGCGGTAGGCCTGCGCGCGGCTGTCGCCGTTCTTGGCGTCGATCTTCTCGGCCGCCGCCTTCATCCCGTCCGCGAGGATGTCGCCGAAGCCCTCGCGCCGGCCGATCAGGTGCAGCATGTCGACGATGCCCTCGTCGTTGCCCCAGGTCAGCTCGATCCCGCCCGTGTCCTCGAGGTCGATCAGGCCGTTCTCGAAGCACTCGATCGCGAACGAGATCACCGTGCCCGCCCCGATCGTGTCCAGCCCGTACTCGTTGCACCAGTGGTTGGCCGCGATCAGCATGTCGAGGTTGTTCGACAGGTTCATCGTGCCGAACGAGGCCATCGTCTCGTACTCCGGGCGGTGCGTGTTGACCGGGTACTTGAACTTCTCGGCCACGTCCGAGGGCGCCTCGATGCTCTCCGCGCCGCAGGCCATCGGGCAGCGCCAGCAGCCGTAGCTCTTGGCCCGCTTCGGCTTCCCGTTCTTGCCCATCGCCACCGGGCCCTGCTCCGTCATCTCGATCGAGACCGCGTCATGCGTCATCCGCGTCGCGTTCACGACCGGGCCCTGCAGCGAGTCCACGTTCTGGAACACGTCCACGCCGACGCCGCCCCAGTTGCGCACCGGCGAGTCGCCGTTGTGGGCGGAGCCGGAGGTGATCCCGGTGGTGCCGAAGGTGGCGAAGAAATCGCGCAGCGGCGCCACGAACTCCTCGCGGCTGACCTTGGCCAGCTCGCGGATCTCGAGGTCGTCCGTCTGGATCCACTGGCGCGTGGACTTGACCACGATCGCCTTGACGTTCTTGGAGCCCATCACCGCGCCGACGCCGGATCGCGCCGCCAGCCGCCCGTGCTCGTTGCAGATGCCGGCGAGGTAGGAGAGCTGCTCGCCCGAAGGCCCGATGCAGGCGACCGACGCCTTCTTGCCGTACTTCTCCTTGAGCGCGGACTCGACCTCGATCGCGCCCATGCCCCAGTACTCGGAGGCGTCCTCGATCGAGACCTGCTCGTCGTCGATCAGGATGTAGACCGGCTTCTCGGCCGCGCCGTAGAGCATCACGCCGTCCCAGCCGGCGAACTTCAGGTAGGGCCCGAAGTCGCCGCCGCAGTTGGCGTCGCCCCAGCCGCCGGTCGAGGGGCTCTTGCAGACCGCCTGGAAGCGGTTGCCGAAGATCGGCGTGCCCGTCATCAGGCCGGGGAAGAGGCCCAGCACGTTGTCCGGGCCGAGCGGGTCCGCGCCCTGCGGGATGCGGTCGAACAGCAGGCGCGAGCCGATCCCGTAGCCGCCGAGGTAGTCCTTGTACATCTGCTCCGGCAGCTCTTCCGCCGCCGACTCGCCCTCGCTCAGGCGCACGTTCAGGATCTTGCCGTTGTAGGCCAGCTCCTCCGGCGGCGCCGTCCGCGTCAGGGCCGCTCCCGCCTTCGCCGCTTCGCCGCTTTCCACGTTGGGCATCTTCCGCTCTCCCTCAGCGGCGGAGCGCGCCCCCGCCGCGCGCGCCGCGGTTCCCCGCGCCGCGTGCCTGATTGCGCCCGCAGGCTAGCCGATCCGGAGCGCTGGTGCACGCGGCCCGGACGGCGCGGCGCAACCGGCGCGCGATTCCTTCGTCCTGCGCGAAGCATCGGCGTGCGGTACGCTCGCGCCACGTGATGACCGAGCTTCGATGAACCGCTTCGCCGCCCTCGGACAGCGCGATTTCCGGCTGCTCTGGACCGGCTCGCTGCTGTCCGTCACCGCGTTCATGACCTCGTTCACGCTGGTCCCCTCGATCGCGTTCGAGCTCACCGGCAGCAATCAGGCGGCCGGCATCGCCGCGATGGGCTCCGGCCTCGCGCAGGTCCTGCTCGGGCCGTTCGGCGGCGTCATCGCCGACCGCTATCCGAAGAAGCCGCTGGTCCTGTTCGGGCAGGCCATCCCGGGCGTGGTGCTGACCACGCTCGGCATCCTGATCGTGACCGATCTCATCTCGATTCCGCTGCTGCTCGCCGGCACGCTGATGATGGGCATCGGCTTCTCGGTGATGGGCCCCGCCCGCCAAGCCTGGGTCGGCCAGCTGGTGCCCAAACGGATGCTGCCCAACGCCGTCGCGCTCCAGCAGCTGTCGATGAACCTCGCCCAAGTGGTCGGCCCCGGCCTGATCTTCATCGCGCCCTTGCTCGGCTTGGAGGAGAAATACCTCTACTTGGTCGTCGCCCCGGTCTTCCTGATCGTGCTGCCGCTGACCACCCGCCTGCCCTGGAGCCCCCCGGAGACCCCGAAGGCCGACCGGCGGCCGGTCCGGACCGAGCTGGCGGAGGGATTCAGGTACATCCGCACCAACCCCCGCCTGCGCGTGCTCTGGCTCTACTTCCTCGTCATCGTCGCCTGCGGGTTCGCCTTCCAGACGCTGCTGCCGGGCACCCTCTCCGTCTTCGGGCGCGACCCGTTCGGCGTCGGGCCGACCTACCTGATCTTCGGCGTGCTGGGGATCGTCGTGAACCTCCAGCTGGTCGGAATCGTCGGCGGGCGCTTCGCCTGGCAGGCGCTGATCGCCATGGGCCTGCTGATGGCCGTGGGATTCTGGCTCTCCGCCAACGCGCAGTCCTACGGCCTCTTCCTGGTCCTCGCCGGACTGGTCGGCGCGGGGCGCTCGGGCGTGATGCTGGTCAACCAATCGATCCTCATGGCCAACACCAACCCGCGCTACTTCGGCCGGGTGATGTCGTTCGTGATGATGGGCTTCGGCCTGCAATCGCTGCTCGGCCCCGCCTGGGGCGGCTTGGCGGACGCGATCGGCAACCTCGACGCGCTCTTCGCCGTGGGCGTCATCGCCGCTTCAGCGACCGCCCTGATGGGCCTCGCCTGGCTCCGCATCCGCAACCTCCCCCCCGAAGCCGGCACCGCCGCCGCCGAAGCTCCCGAACCCGAACCCGCCCCGATGCGCCCCGCCGCCCCCGAAGCCGCCCTGCCCGACCCCGCATTCGTCCAGCTCGCCGCCCCCGTAGTCCTGATGGAAGGCCAAAAACCCGCCACCTGACGCCGCCGGTAGAATCAGCCCGCGCCCCAACCGCCAGCCGCCGTTCGACAGAGGACCGAGCCATGGCCAACCCCGCCGTCGCGCAAGCGCCGACCACGCCGGCCAACCCGACTCGTGCGCTCGACCGCCGCGCCCGCGAACTCGACGGGGAATTGGGCCGCCACTCGAGCCCCGAGGAAACTGTGCAAGCGCTGCGCCCGGCGCTCGCCGACGACATCGGACGCTTGGCGTCTCTGCCTGCAAGCGAACGGAGCGCCGGCGCGGAAATGATCGCCCTCCGCCACGAGTTCATCATCTTGGCCCGCACTTGGCGCCTCGACTCGGCCGGGCACTCGATCAGCAGGCGGAAAACATCCCACCCCGCATTCCGCTCGATCGTCGAGATGGGCGAGCCCGCACTCCCATGGATTCTCGAAGAAATCGAGCGCGAAAGCGGCTTCTGGCACCTCGCCCTTGAAGAGATCACCGGCAGTGATGCGGCCGCCCAATCAGCTGATCCGCAACAAGCCCGCGAAGCATGGCTGCGCTGGGGCCGCGAGTCCGGCTTGATCAAATGACGGACGAAGCCGCGTACTTATCGATCGTCCTGCCAGGGCTGGCTGGATCGGACTACGCCATAACCAGCAGCGCGACCGATGACTACAACTGCATCGCTTGGGCGATCGGCGAAACCGAACGCTGGTGGGACCCGTTCGATCCCAAACGCTACTGGCCGGCCGGCATCCCGCGCGACGACTCAGTAGAGTCGATTGCGCAGTGCTTCGCCGCCGCGGGCTTCAGCATCTGCGAACACGGCGACCATGAACCGGGCATCGAGAAACTCGCCCTATACGCGGACGACGAAGGTTTCACCCATGTCGCCCGCCAACTCGAATCGGGCCGTTGGACCAGCAAACTCGGCGACGATGTGGACGTTGAGCACGACTTGGACGCCCTCACCACCAGCGCGAACCGCACCGGCCGCTGGCGCTACGGCGAAATCGCCGCCTACATGTCCCGCCCGCGCCGCGGCTAATCCGACTGCGCGAGTTCGCCCAGGAGGGCGCGGGTGCGGTCGATTGCGGGGAGCGGGTCGTCTTCCAGGACCACGATGGCGGCGAGCATTTCGTCTACGCCGTAGTCGTCGTGCATCGCGAGGATCTTGTCCGCGATCGCTTGGTCGCTGCCGCTGATGATCAGGGCGTCGGCCATGTTCTGCGTGAAGTCCTTGCCGGCCGCTTCCGAGTAGCCAGCGTCTTGCAGCATCTGGCTGTAGTAGGGCAGGCGCTGGTAGAAGCCGAACTGCCGCTTCGCGGCCGAGTAGATCGCGTCCCGGTCCTCGCTCGCGATGATCGGCGCGTGCACCACCATCTGCGGCTTCTCGCGGCCCGCCTCGTCGGCGCCGGCCTGCTGCGCGGGGGCGGCCACGTCGCGGATGTAGGGCAGCGGCGCCATCCACGAGATGCCGCCCGCCGTGAGCTCGCCCGACAGCCGGAAGGCCTTCTCGCGCAGGGCGGCGATCATCGTCTGCACCTGCGTCGGCCCGCCCGGCAGCTGGCCCCGCGCCGTCAGCAGCTCGCCCTCGAAATCGACCGCGCCCTCCTCGAGCAGCGCCCGGCAGATCTGCACGTACTCGCGCAGGTGCGAGAGCGGCTTGCGGAAGGGGATGCCCCAGGTCCGCTCGATCGCCGGCTTGTGCGACGGCCCGATCCCCAGGATCATCCGCCCCGGCGCGAGCTGGTCCACCGTCGCCGCCCCCTGCACCATGCTCACCGGGTGGCGCGGGTAGGTCGGCACGATCGAGGTGCCGAAGTCGATCCGCTCCGCCCCGCTCAGGTGCGCCGCGGCGAACACCGCGAACGGGTCCGGCGCGAGCCCGCCGACCGTCAGCCAGGCCGTGTCCAGCCCGGCCGCGTCGGCCGCGGCGATTCCCTCGATCAGCTGCGGCGCGCCCATCATCTGGATGTTGTGCGACGCGATGTGCAGCCCGATGCGCATCTGCTTCATGGCCGTCTCCCCCGTTCCGCCGCTCAGGCGGTGTCCCCGGCCGGCTCGCCGTTGTCGTAGCCGGCCGTGATCGGCTGATTCCGCAGCGTCCGCGCCGGCGGCGCGAACGACTCGACCGTCTCCCCCAGCTCCTCCCGTTCGCGCGGCTCCGGCCCCGTGAACGGCCGCTCCGGCGTCCCCGCCACGTGCAGCGTCCGCGTCGGGAACGCGAACTCCACCTCCAGCCGCTCCGCCAAGCGCAGGAATTCCATGTTCAGCACGTGCCGCGTCCGCATCTCCGCGTTCCAGTCCGCCGCGTCGATGAAGCAGTAGACCATGATGTTCAGCGACGACTCCCCGAAGCCCACGAACTCGACGATGTAGTAGTCCTTCCGCATCGCCTCGTTCGAGCGGATGATCGCCCGCACCCCCTCCACGAACGCCTGGATCCGGTCCGGATCCGTGTGGTAGGCCAGCCCCAGCGTGGTCGAGTAGCGCCGCCAGGTGCGGCGCCCCATGTTGTTCACCTCCGTGTCGGTGATCCGCGCGTTCGGCACCGTGATCTGCGAATCCGCGAACGTCCGGATCCGGGTCGAGCGGAAGCCGACCTGCTCGACCGTCCCCTCGTAGCCGCCCAGCACCACCC
The DNA here is from genome assembly GCA_965205165.1 of Dehalococcoidia bacterium. Lineage (GTDB taxonomy): Bacteria > Chloroflexota > Dehalococcoidia > Bin125 > Bin125 > CBDESM01. The sequence continues at coordinate 1,215,950 of OZ242037.1, read as the reverse complement.
AATCGCCCACGTGGAACGGCTTGTCCGCCAAGATCGTTGCCCCGCCCAGCAGGTTCCGGATCGTGTCCTGCGCCGCCAGCGCGATCGCGATCCCGCCGATCCCCAGCCCCGCCACCAGCGACGTGATGTTGATCGACAAATTCTGCAGGACGAAGATGAACCCGATCGAGGAGACGAAGATCTTGCCCGACGTACGCGCCAGCGGCACCAGTTGATCATCCAGCTTCGAATCCGTCTCCTCCGCGATCCGCGCCCAATAGTCCGCCGCCACGTCGACCAGCCGCAGCCCGAAGAAGACCGCCGCCGCGACCGCCAGGAACGTCGCGAACGTGCGCACCACGTTCTCGGCGTCCGCATCGAAGTCCAGCACCGGGAAGCCGATCAGCAGCGTCACCGCCGCGCTGATCCCCAGCAGCGGGCGGGTCAGCAGCTGCATCTCCTCCTGCAGGAACTCCGCCCGCTCGGCGGTCGTGGCGCGGCGCTTGATGATCAGCACCGCCAGCCGCACCAGCGCCAGGCGCAGCAGCACCACGATCACCGCCAGCACCGCCAGCCCGACGAATTGCCAGACCTCGATCCCGATGACGGACTCGTGCCACCAGCTCCGCTCGCTCATCGCCCCCGCCGTGCCCGCCCGGCCCCTGTTCGGCCGGCCCTATTCAGTCGGATCGTGCGTGAACCCGCAGCTCTTGTGCGAGCCGTCGCAGTACGGCTTCATGCCCGACTCCCCGCAGCGGCAGAGCGCCACCGCGCGGCCCTTGGGCAGATCCAGCTCCGTCCCGTCCGACGCCTTCAGCACCAAGTTCTCCGCCGAGATGACCAGCGGCCCGTTCGTGTTGATCGTGATCTCCGGCATCGTGCCCTCCCTGCTCGACCGGACGGCGCGCCCGCCCGTTCGCGCCGCCGAGCGGCGGCAGGCTTAGCATAACCGCGAGCCAGCACCCACCCGGAAGCGAGCTGCCCCATGCGCCTCACCGTCGAATTCCCCTCCGTCGTCTACCGCGACGGACCCGCAGGCGTCATCCGCCTCGCCCGAGCCATCGAGGAGATCGGCTACGACGAGATCGACATGTTCGACCACGTCGTCATGGGCTTCCCCTTCGAGGGCCGCGAGACCGGCCCCTACCCGGCCAACATGCCGATCCTCGAGGCCCTGATCACGCTCGGCTACATCGCCGCCGTGACCGAGCGCGTCGGCCTCGGCACCGAGGTGCTGGTGCTGCCCCAGCGCCAGCCGACGCTCGTCGCCAAGCAGATCAGCACGCTCGACACCCTCTCCGGCGGCCGCGTCCGCTTCGGCGTCGGCGTCGGCTGGCAGGAATCCGAATACGAAGCGCTCGGCGTCGACTACCGCAAGCGCGGCGCGATGATGGACGAGGCCATCGAACTGCTCCGCGCCTCCTGGGCCGACTCCTCCGTCGACTACGAGGGCGAGCACTACGTCTCCCGCGCCATGGCGATGGAGCCCAAGCCCCCGCAAGGCGGCGGCATCCCGCTCTGGATCGGCGGCGCATCGCCCGCCGCCCTGCGCCGCGCCGGCCGCGTCGGCGACGGCTGGATGGCCAGCGGCGTGCTCGGCGCGGAAGCCGAAACCGCGATGGCCGCCGTCAAGCAGCACGCCGAAGCGGCCGGCCGCGACCCCGCGGAGCTCGGCTTCCAAGCCCAGCTCGCCCCGCCCCCGCGCGCCGGCGACCCCGGCACCCGCGACTTCTGGGCTCGGCCGACCGACGTCGCCGCGACGGCCGCAGCCGCCGCCCAAGCCGGCTTCGGCTGGGCCGCCGTCAACGTCACCGGCGTCTTCGTCGCCGGCGCCAGAACCCCCGACGCCCTGATCGACGCCCTCCAGCAGCTCCACGACGCCATCCGCGCCGAAACCGGCTGAGCCAGCGGACTGCATCCGAACACGGGTGCTAGGGTGACTCCGCGAAGGGGCGGCGCGTGAACCTCGAAAACCGCACGATCTTCATCGGCGACAACCTCCCCGTCCTCCGCGGCATCAACTCCGACTCCGTCGATCTCGTCTACCTCGACCCGCCCTTCAATTCCAACGAGGAGTACTCGGCCCCGATCGGCGGCGGCGCGCGCGAGGTCGTCTTCAAAGACGCCTTCACCCTCGACGATGTGGACGAAACCGTCGTCCAGCGCCTCGTCACCGACGGCGAGCCTCCCGGCTACGTGATCGCCGCCGCCGGGCAAGCCGTGGGCGAGAGCACGCAGGCCTACCTCACCTACATGTGGGAGCGCCTCGCCGAACTCCGCCGCATCCTCAAGCCCGACGGTGCCATCTACCTGCATTGCGACGACACCGAAGCCGCTTGGCTCAAGGCGCTGATGGACGCCGTGTTCGGGCGCGACCTCTATTGCAACGAGATCATCTGGAATCGCACATCCGCCCACTCGCGCACCAGGGTATTCGGCCGGGTCGCAGACCACCTCCTCTTCTACGGCGCCAAGCCGATCAACGCCGACGACATCGCCGTCCCTGCAGATCCCGCCTATCTCGAAGAATGGGCCGACGGCGAGGACGATCGCGGTCCGTACCGGCGGGACAATCTGACCGGTCCCGGGCGGGCAGGCGGCGAAAGCGCGGAATCGTGGCGGGGATACGATCCAAATGCCCGCGGCCGGCACTGGGCCGTGCCCCGCGCCGAGGGGATGACCACGTACGGGGACTGGATCGCCGTCAACATCATCCCCGAATACAGATTGATCGCCGGCGTCCACGACCGCCTCGACGCGCTCGACGCCCACGGACTGATTCACTGGCCGCAGGACCAAGAGGGCGTGCCGCGCCTCAAGCGCTACGTCATAGGCGACGAAACCATGACGCCGGGTTCGATCTGGGACGACATCCGCCCGATCCACAACCGCTCGCGGGAGCGCACCGGCTTCCCCACCCAGAAGCCGCTCGCGCTGCTGCACCGGATCATCCTCGCCTCGTCCAACGAGGGCGATCTCGTCCTCGACCCCTTCTGCGGCTGTGCCACCGCCTGTGTTGCGGCCGAACAGCTCGGCCGTCGCTGGGCCGGCATCGACTACTCCGAGAAGGCCGGCGAACTCGTCGTCAAGCGCCTCCGCGAAGGCGAGGACAGGATCGCGATCTGGGCCAAGGACGTGAAGGTGCTGCGCGAGCCGCCGGAGCGGACCGACGATGCGCCGCCCCCGCTCACGAAGGAGGAGCTTAAGGCGATCCTCTACGAGCGGCAGGACGGCCGCTGCGCCGGCACCGGCGAAAAACTGCCCATGCGCCTGCTCGAGCTGGATCGCATACTCCCCGGCGCGCAGGGCGGCGAGTACACGCTCGACAACACCCAGCTCCTCTGCGGCTGGTGCAACCGCACCAAGGGCCCGCGCGACATGGCCTACCTCCGCCGCCGCATCGCCGAACTCGAAGCGGACGAGGGCGGTGGCCCGTGACGTTCGAAGCAGCCGACGAGCACGGCATCACCCCGCTCGCGCTCGGCGACAACTGGGCCTACCTGCTGTCCACCGCGGACGGCCCGATCCTGATCGACGCCGGCCCCGACTACCCCGGCTCTTGGGACACCCTCGCCGCCCAGCTCAATGCAGCCGGCTGCGAACCGCGCGATGTCCGCCACGTCGCGATCACCCATGCCCACGTCGATCATTGCGGCCTCGCAACCCGCTGGCAGCAGCTCGGCGCGACCGTCTCCGGCAGTGCCGCCGAGGCTCCGCAGTTCCTGCAGGGCAGCAACATCATCGGCTACGCCGTCAAGCAGATGTTCGAGTTCTGGCGCGAATGCGGGGTCCCCGAAGCCCGCGTCGCCGGCTACATCGAAGCCCGCGAACGGGTCCGCGCCGCCTACCGCGCGGGCGACAACACCGGCGGCGGCGCGCGCCGCGAACGCTGGCCCGGCCTCATCCGCGGCACCCCCTTCACCCCCGACCGCCTGCTCAACGAAGGAGACGACATCCGCCACGGCGGCCGCCGCATCCAGTTCATCCCCGCGCCCGGCCACACCCCCGGCAACGCCGTCTACTACGAGCCCGAAACCCGCGTTCTCTTCAGCGGCGACCAAGTCATCCCCGGCGTCAACCCCAACCCCGGCTGGCACTGGAACCTCCAAGCCGACCCGCCCCAACGCTGCAAGGGCCTCCTCGACTTCGCCCGTTCGCTCGAACGAGTCCAGCAGCTTGACGCCGCAGTCGCATACCCCGGCCACGGCGAACCCACCGCCGACATCGCCGGCGAAATCGACCGCATGCAACGCCGCAACGAGCGCCGCCAGTCCCAACTCCGAGAACTCCTGGCCGCAGGCCCCCAAACCCCCTACCAACTCCTCTCCGGCATGTTCAAAAGAATGCCCGACCGCCGCCTCTACCAAGCCCTAGCCGAAGTCACCGGCCACCTAGATGTCCTGCAACACCAAGACAAAGCCCAAACCACCATCGTCAACAGCATCATCCGCTATCAGCTGCGCAGCACCTAGCTCATCATGCTTGGGGGTTCGCTCGTTCGCGCTGCATGAATTCAACGACAAAGCCATATCGATATAAAGAGCTGATCCCGGTTGTTCCTTCGATACCATCCAAACTGTGTTCAATGTCCCGATCTCCTCCCAGCTTGCTGGTCCAGCGACCGGATGGCAGCTGGCGGGCAACATGCCTGAACTCGCCGTCAATCGCATAGAGCGCGATCTTCTCAATCTCATCCACCAGCTCGCCATCAACGCATGACACGAACCCTAAGTGCTCAAAGACGATTCGAATGTTAGGCACCGTCAGTCGTGCCTCGCCGTTGCGGATGCCGGGAAGATCAATCGGCCATAGGTGCTCCGGATCTTCTACGGGACTCCACCACCCATCGTTCTCGCCCAGCGCCCAAGCAATGCAGTTGTAGTCGGGATCTGCAGGGCTCGTCACTTGATACGGCTGTCCGCGCAAGCGCGGAAACAGCATCTCCAGATCCATCATGAGTCCTCGCGGAGATAGCCGTGCTCGCGGGCCCATTGCAACCACGCTGCGCGCATCTTCGAACTGCGGCCCATGTCTTCTTCCGAGATCGGGCTCGTGCCGGTGATGATCCGCAGCGCCCGCCACCAATGCCCGCCGCCGGCAGCCAGATCGGCGAAGATCAGCGGCAGCGCGTCTTCGCCCATTTCAACGATCTGCTGATGGGCTGGGTGCGCCAAGATAATCGCGACATTCCAGTGTCCGAGCGTCTCCTCCCGCCATCTGCCCACCAGCGACCGGAACTCGGTCTCCAACCTCGCGTCAGCCGCGACTTTCACGGATGCAGCTGGAGTCGCCATGTCGAACGCTCCTCTTCTTCGCGACACCCAGTCTAGCGTCATCCGCCCTCACTCGATCCATCCCCGCTCCTCGCCCCACTCAACCCAAGCGCGGCGCATCTTCTTGCTCCACCCCCTGTCCTCCTCAGGCACCGGATTCTCTCCCGTGATCTCCCGCAGCGCCCGATACCAGTGCCCGCCGCCATCTCGCAGATCCTCCAAGATCAACGGCAAGACCGCCTCGCCCATCTCGATGATCTCTCGATACGCCGGATGCACCAGAATCCGGTTTGCCAGCGCATACCCCGCAGTTTCATCCCGCCAGACATCAGCCAGTGCACGGAACTTCCGTTCCAGCGCCTCGTCTGTCGAGATCTGGGCAGTTGCAGAAGAAGTCGTCATCTCAGCCCTCGCTGCGCTCCAGTCTAGCGGGGTGAGTCCCTGCCCGCTCCGCCATCCCGTCCTGCTAGATTGCGCCCGCGCCGTCTTGGCGCGGAACGGGGTGCTTCATGGCGATCGACAGGCTTGACGGGCGCGTCGCCCTCATCACCGGCGCGGGCTCGGGGATCGGGCGCGAATGCGCCGTCCGCATGGCTTCCGAAGGCGCTGCCGTCATGTGCGCCGACCTCGATGCCGAGGGCGCGCAGACCACCGCTGCGCAGATCGCCGAACACGGCGGCCGCTCGGCCACGATGGAGCTCGACGTCACCTCCGAAGACGCCGTCAAGGACGCCCTCGCCCAGACCGTCTCCGTGCTCGGCGGGCTCGACGTGCTGATGAACAACGCCGGCATCGGCGGCCAGCAGTACGGCTGGGACCAGACCATCGACGTCAACCTCTCCGGCGTCTACTACGGCACCTTCCACGGCGCGGCCCTGCTGGCCGAGCGCGGCGGCGGCGCGATCATCAACACCGCCTCCATCGCCGGCCTCGTCGGCCTGCTCAGCAGCCAATTCCGCGACGCCTCCACCTCCGTCGAACCCGGCGCCGGCGCATACGTCGCCGCCAAGCACGGCGTGATCGGCCTCACCCGCCAGTTCGCCGTCACCTACGGACGCCGCGGCGTCCGCGTCAACGCGATCTGCCCCGGCTACATCCACACGCCGATGACCGCCCAGATCCGCGAAATGGAGGGCGCGGAGGAGTTCCTCGCCGACCTCCACCCGATGGGCCGCCTCGGCCAACCCCAAGAGATCGCCGCAGCCGCCGCCTTCCTCGCCTCCGACGACGCCAGCTTCATCAACGGCATCGCCCTCCCCGTAGACGGCGGCTACACCGCCCGCTGATCGGGAGAGCGCGGACGGCCCATGAATCCGACTACCCGCCCGTAGCGGTAGGCGTCCGGCGAATCGTCGAACCCCTCCAGCGCTTCCAGCTCGTGCTCAATGTCGCAATCACTCCCCAGCTTGCTCGTCCAACGCCCGCTCTCCAACTGACGCGCTACGTGCGTGAAACCGCGCTCATCCGCGAACAGCGCGATCTTTTCCACGCCGGCCGTCAGCACCCCATTGGCGCACGCCTCGAAACCCGCCATCGCCAAGCCCGCCTGCACCGTCTCGACCGTCGTATCCGGCTGATGCCCGGCTGGCCAGTAGCCTTCATCCTCCGCCAGCGGACTCCACCAGCGATGTGATTCGCCCACCGCCCAGGCGATGCAGTTGTACTGCTCCGACCAGTCGCTCGTGATCGCGAAATCCGTCCCCCGCAGGCCGGGAAGATGCGAGACCAGATCGGCTTCCTCATCGCCCATCAGATCAAACCGCGCTCCGCACCCCACTTCAGCCATAGCTCGCGGATGCGCCGCCGGTCGAACTCGCCAGCCGGGACAGGATTCTCGCCGCTCAGCTCGCGCAGCAGCCGGTACCAATGCCACCCGCGATCCCTGAGATGCCGCAGGATCAGGGGAATCGCTGGCTCCCCCATCGCCAAGATTTCCGCATAGGTCGGATGATCGCGGACGCGGACCGACGCTCCGCCGCGCTCCCGCATCCACTGCGCCGCCAGTTCGTCGAAGCGCTGCTCCAGCTCCGGATCGGCCTTGGCCGCCTGCATCACCATCGCGCACCTCCGGTTCGGCGAGCATACGCGGTAGCCTGCCCGCGACGCTCGCACTGCCGGCGGGTTTGCCGTGAAGATCGGCATCGCCCTCCCCGTAGACGGCGGCTACACCGCCCGCTGATCGGGAGGGCTTGGACGGCTCATGAACCCGACCACCCGCCCGTAGCGGTATGCATCCGGCGAATCGTCGAACCCCTCCAAGGCCTCCAGCTCGTGCTCGATGTCGCAATCGCTCCCCAACTTGCTCGTCCAACGCCCGCTCTCCAACTGGCGCGCTACGTGCGTCCATGTCCTCTCATCCGCGAAGAGGGCGATCTTCTCCACGCCGTGGACCAGCTCGCCGTCCTCGCATGCTTTGAATCCCTCGTGCTCGAACGCGGCTCGAACAACCTCCAAAGTGGCCTGTTGCGGACTCTCGATCGGCCAGTAATGGCCAGCATCGACCATCGGACTCCACCAGTCACCGGTATCGCCGACCGCCCAAGCGATGCAGTTGTACTGGTTCGTTTCGCCGCTCGTGACGCGGTACGAGCCGTACTCGAGCTTGGGCAGATGCGACTCCGGAGGCCCCAGCGTCTCGAACATCAGAGCAGGCCGGCCTCGCGGCCCCAGGCGAGCCACGCTTGCCGCATCCGCTCGCGGCCCCGCGTTCCGGGCGGATACGGCCTCGCTTCCGTGAGCTGGTGCAGCGCCGCGTGCCAATGCCAGCCCCGCTGCTCGAAATCGCGCAGGATCAGCGGCACTGCGGGCGGGCCCATCTCCAGGATTTCCAAGTACGCGGGGTGCTCCAGAATCACCTCGCTGTTCGACATTCCCCGCGTCTCCCGCATCCACTGCGCAGCCAGTTCGTCGAAGCGCTGCTCCAGCTCCGGGTCGGCCTTGGCCGCCTGCATCACCATCGCGCACCTCCGGTTCGGCGAGCATACGCGGTAGCCTGCCCGCGACGCTCGCGCAGCGGGGAGGTTCGCAATGAAGATCGACGCCATCGAGACGTTCGTCGTGGATGCGGGCTGGCGGCCTTGGCAGTTCGTCGCCGTCCGCACTTCCGACGGGATCACCGGCTACGGCGAGATGTCCGACGGGCGCAACCCCTACGGCATCGTCGGCGCGGTCGACGACCTCCGCCCGCTCCTGATCGGGCGCGATCCGATGCCCGTCGAGATGCTCTATTGGGACATGTACCGGCTGGCGCGGCAGAGCCCGGGCGGCATCGCGGCCAAGGCCATCGCCGGCGTCGAACTCGCCCTCTGGGACATCAAGGGCAAGGCGCTCGGCGTCCCCGTCCACTCGCTCTTCGGCGGGCCCACCCGCGAGCGGCAGCGCGTCTACTGGTCGCACTGCGGCTCCTCCCGCGCCCGCTCCTACGACCTAATCGGCGCGCCGCCGCTGCGGACGATGGACGATGTGACCGCGCTCGGCGAGGAGGTGCGCGGCAAAGGCTTCACCGCTCTCAAGACCAACATCGTCTTCCCAGGCGACCCCGCCGACGTCTACGGCCCCGGCTTCGGCGGACCGCCCGGCACGACCGACCAGAACATCACCCCCGCGCTGCTGCGCCACATCCGCGAGTACATCTCCGCCTTCAAGCAGGGCGCCGGGCCGGACGTGCAGATCGCGCTCGACCTCAATTTCCACTTCAAGCCGCTCGCCGCCCGCCAGATCTGCGACGTGCTCGAAGACCTCGAAATGATGTGGGTCGAGATCGACATGTACGAGCCGGCCGGACTGGCCGAGATCAAGCGCTCGACCAGCGTGCCGATCACCAGCGGCGAAAACCTCTACGGCCTGCGCGAATACCGCCCCTACTTCGAGCAGCGCTCGATGGACAACGTGATGATCGACGTCCCCTGGAACGGCTTCGCCCGCAGCCGCGACATCGCCCTCGCCGCCGAAACCCACGAACTCAACGTCGCCCCCCACAATTACTACTCGCATCTCGCCAGCATGCACGCCATCCACCTCTGCGCCAGCGTCCCCAACGTCCGCATCATGGAGATCGACATCGACGACGTCCCGTGGAAGGACGACATCACCAACGGCCCGCTGCAAATCAGCGAAGGCCACCTCGATGTCCCGACCAAGCCCGGCTGGGGCGTCGACCTCAACGAAGACCTGGCCCGCGAAAAAGTCTGGGAGCGAGGCCGCGGCCCCGGCTTCCTGCGACGCTGACGAAAGGACTTGCCCGCATGACCACGATCACCGCCGTTGAGCCTCGGATGCTGCGGATTCCGCTGGACAATCCGACTTCGTTCTCCAACCGCACCGTGTACCACCGCGACCATCCCGTCGTCACGGTCCGCTGCTCGGATGGTTCGCACGGGATCGGGTTCTGCTATGCGGGGAACTCGAACGGGCGGCTGGTCACCGAGGCGGTGGCCGAGCTGCTCGCGCCCGTCCTGATCGGGCAGGACCCCTACCGCGTCGAGGGGCTCTGGGCCGCGATGTACCAGGAAGCGCTGCTGCACGGGCGCGCCGGCGTGGTCATGCGCGGGATTTCGATGCTCGACATCGCGCTCTGGGACCGCAACTCCCGCACCGCCGGCCTGCCGCTCTGGCGCATGCTCGGCGGCTACTACGAAGATACCGTTCCCGCCTACGCATCGGGCGGTTACTACCTCGAGGGCAAGGGGCACGAAAGCTTGCAGGCCGAGCTCGAAAGCTACATCGAGATGGGCTTCGACGCCGTCAAAATCAAGGTCGGCCGGCTCTCCGTGCGCGAGGAGGCGGCACGCATCCAAGCCGCCCGCGAAGCGATCGGCCCCGATGTCCACCTGATGCTTGATGCGAACAACGCTTGGGCCAACCTCGAGGACGCGCTGCGCTACATGGCGGCCTACGAACCGGCGATGCCGTATTGGATCGAAGAGCCGTTCCCGCCCGACGCGATCAACCTGCACGCAAAGCTCGCCGAACGCACCGGCATCCCCGTCGCCACGGGCGAGATCGAAGTCGGTCGCTGGCGCTTCCAAGAACTGATCGACAAGAACGCCGCGATGATCCTCCAGCCCGACGCCGCCGTGCTCGGCGGCATCACCGAGTTCCGCCGCATCGCCGCCGCAGCCGCCATCCAAGGCGTCAGCATCTGCCCCCACTGGTTCCACGACCTGCACCGCCACCTGGTAGCAAGCAGCCCCAACGCCACCTACGTCGAGTTCTTCCCCGACGACCAAGTCCACAATTTCCGCAACGTCATAGACACCCAAACCGAAGTCCGCAACGGCCGCCTGCTCCTCCCCGAAACCCCCGGCCTGGGCTTCGATCTCCTCCCCGAAGCAGTAGAACGCTACGTGCTGGACTAGCGTTGAGGAACGACGCAGGGAGACACGGCAAGACCAGCCAATCGCTGCCCATGCTACTCGTTATCGTAGTTAGGGTATGGAAGCACCATATATGTTTCAAGCCATTCTATAATTTCGGGAGTGAGGTAGCGGTTGGGATTAAAAGAAGATGTTAAAATTTGAATACCTGCTTCTGGGTTATCCGATAAATCATAGGGTAATCTTGTATACTCACTGTCTTCTCCTATCCTATTTAATAAGTAGAGTGAACAGAGTTCAGCAGAAAGTTCTACTGGGTTTGTTGAGTATATTTCTGTAAACACGCTGTTGTTAGGTAATTGAAAATACCCTTCTGCTGATTCTGTAAATCCTGTTATCCTCATAAACTCCCTATTGGCTTTACTGTCATACCAACCGTTATATGGAGCAAAACGGGGACCTGGCGTTTCTTGTTGCATAAGATAATAATATTGCTGTACATGACAAAGTTCGTGAATTTCATTGCTCAACTGATAAACAGATAATGCTTCTATCGCTTCTTCGCTTTTAAATTGTTGGGGATTGAACCATTGAATAACAGACCACGCTGAATTAAGAAATTCATCCCTGCCAGCTGTACCTTGTATACTCGATGTGCCTGTAGTAGCTTGTCGTACAATACAAGTATCAATGAATACTGGTAAAAGTAAAAAAACCTTGTCTTTGACAATGGGATTGAAATCATAAGTACAAGGAGTATTAGGTTCTATAGGGAGAGAAAGCATAGGCAGGTAGTCCCCTTTTTGTCCTCTGGTTTCTTCAAATGTAGTACATTCCCTTCCTTCAATAACAACCCCATCAACGGCATCAAAAGTACAAATATCAATACAATCTCCATACAATGCACCCGCAGGTATATTATCTTCAAACTTGGTTATGAATGCTTGATTAAATGAGTGGGGTATATTGTATTGGTTGTATCCATGCCATTGATTATCGTCATACACCCAGATTGTATTGAGCATGCATCCCATAGTAGCAAGCCGTGCTTTTAAGTGATACAAACTCCCTCCTCCCCATTGGATCTCAAAGAGTTCGTCGTACTCCTCTGGCACTTCTGCTATTGCTTGGGTCGGTTTCAGGACACGAGCGGTTACGGCCTCAGCTATATCGTTATCCGCGGAGATGCCCTCTGCGAGGAAGATGAACATCCCGGCCGCGGCCAACAGCGCCGCGGCTCGCATACATAGCGCCGCCCTACCCATCGCCGCTCCCTTCCCTCCGCCGTCGTCTTACGCGGATCGGGCACGGCGTTAACCGCGACCCACGGCCAGCTCCCGCCAGCCCGCGCAGGCTAAGCGCCGCCCAGCATGGAGTCAAGCCCAGCCCAAGCCCGCAACCACGACGGCTCAAGAGACCGCATCCCCGCCCGCGACCGAGCGCGCAGCCGACTTGGAGCAGCGATTCCTCGATCGTCGTATCGCGAGAGGAACGCCAGCACCTCCATGAGCACGTCGACCGATGTGACGAGCGTCCATACGGCCATCGCCTGCCTCAGCAGGAGCGCTTACCGGTGATGCAGTTCCGACGGCAGCAGGAGCGTGAGGAAGAACGAGGTATCGGCGAAGGCGCGCCTCACTCCTGCACCGGCCACGGCTTCTTCGGCGCACTGTAGGGGTAGTGCCGATGGCCCGTCGGCGCCGCCGAGACCCGCGGCACCGGCACCCTCACCAAGGTCCAGAAGCTCCGCTTCGTCTAGACTGGGCACATCGCGCAGCCCACCGGAAGGACGCGCCGCCCATGCCCGCGCTCAGCACCGAACAGCTCGACCACCTCGACACCTTCGGCTTCCTCGCCGTCGACGACGTCTTCGACCCCGAAGAGGTGATCTCGCCCGTGATCGACGAATACTGCGGCGTGCTCGACCGGCTCGCGGCCGATCTGCACGCGCAGGGCGTCATCGCCGACGTCTACGACGATCTGCCCTTCGGCGAGCGCGTCTCCCGCGTCTACGTCGAATCCGAGAAGGTCCACGCGCAGTACTTCGACTTCTCGCTGCCGCAGAAGGGGATCAAGGCCGACACGCCCTATTGGGCCGGCCCCGCCGTCTTCAACGCCATCACCAACCCCGATCTGCTCGACGCCGTCGAATCCGTCGTCGGCCCCGAGATCTACTCCAACCCCGTCCAGCATGTCCGCGTCAAGGTGCCCGAGTCGATCGCCCCGCGCGACGCCGACGGCAACGTGATCTACGGCGCGACCCCGTGGCACCAGGACCTCGGCGTCGTCAACGAGGAGGCCGACGGCACCGACATGCTCACCGTCTGGTTCTCGCTGATGGACACCGACGCCGAAAACGGCTGCCTCCAGGTCATCCCCGGCAGCCATCGCGGCGAGGTGCTCACCCACTGCTCCGGCGTGCAGGGCCTCAACATCCCCGGCGCGTTCCTGAACGAGCAGCAGGCCCGCGCCGTGCCGCTGCCCGCCGGCGGCTGCCTCTTCCTGCACCGCAAGACCATCCACGCCGCGCTGCCCAACGTCAGCGACCGCATCCGCTGGAGCTTCGACCTCCGCTACCACCCGCCCGGCCAGCCCACCGGCCGCGAAGCCTTCCCCGGCTTCATCGCCCGCAGCCGCAAGAATCCCAAGTCGGTGCTGACCGACCCCGTCGCCTGGAACGAAATGTGGCGCGAAGCCCGCGACCGCCTCGCCGCCGAACCCGACCCAGCCTACAACCGCTGGCCCGCCGACGACCCCGCCTGCGCCTGATCGCGGCGCCTCAGGCCCGCCCCGGCAGCACCGTGTACCGCCCCTCCCCGTGGAAGTCCCGGTCGAACGTCAGCACCGTCGGGATGCCCAGCTCGTCCATCATCGTCATCGAGAGGCAATCTGCCAGTGAATACCGCTGGTCCGGCCGCCTGGAGTAGAGGGCTGCGGCCGCCAGAACGTGCTCAAGCGTCGTTCGAACGCAGGCCGTCTTGCTCGTCCCCTCCAGAACCGGGAGCGCCCAATTGAGGGCGATCCGGCGCGGCATCGGACCCCAGCGGCTCACCTTCGCCAACACTTCGAAGATCATCTCCCGCGTCGTGAACATGCGCAGGCCGTCCTGTGCCGCCATTTGCCTGGCGCGCTCGTGGTGGCGTTCGGATGCGAACAGGATCGCGAGGATGAAAGAAGCGTCGACGAACGCACGCATCATCGCGGCCGCGACGCCGCGAGATCATCGGGCTCGTGCTGCCCGCACTCTTCCCGCCTCGCGGCATCTGCGGCCGCCCTGATCTCCGCCCACTGCTCCGGGGTGATGTCCTTGTGGAGCTCATCTATCAGCTGCAACAGTTCCGCGCAGCTGTCGTACTGCTCATCATCATCCAGATTGCTCCGCAGCACTTCCTCGACCGTCATCACCGGCATGGCACCCCTCCTTGCCCGCCCATCCTAGCACCTTGCCGCGCCACCGCCGAAGGTCGGCTTGATGCCGAGTGCTGATGTGGGTAGGCACCTGATCGATGTCAATTGTGCGTTCCCTGAATTTTCGGGATTCCGTTTGAGCCGAAGCGGGCTGAGGCCTAGCATCTCCCCATGCCGACACTGGAGTTCAAGGGCAAGCAGCACATCTACGCGCATCACCTGACGGTGCCCCACCGCCCGCTGATCGTCGACCCTGCGAAATCCTTCCCGAAGCACCAGAATCGAGGGGGGGGGGGGGGTACACCTGTTCTAAGTTCCGCTCTGCCCGACGATAACCTGATCATCCACGGTGACAATCTCCACGCCCTCAAGGCACTGCTCCCGAGATATGCCGGCAAAGTCAACTGCATCTACATCGATCCTCCTTACAACACGGGCAAAGAGAAGTGGTGCTACAACGACAATGTGAACACTCCGCTACTATCTGAGTGGTATGCGGATGAGAGTCCGGTAGACAGTGAGGACTTAGAAAGGCATGACAAGTGGTTGTGCATGATGCTGCCCCGGCTGAATCTCTTGAGAGATCTGCTCGCAGATAATGGCGTGATCTTCGTTTCGATCGATGATCATGAACAACACCGCCTTCGCGCATTGATGGAGGATATCTTTGGTGCTGAAAACTTCCTAACCAACATAATCTGGGAGAAGAAGTACAGTCCACAAAACGATGCTCGCCATTTTTCGGACAACCATGACTTTATCATAGCATTCGCGAAGGATCGCTCAATATGGCGGATTATTCCGCTACCACGAACTGAGGAACAGAATGCTCGCTATGTAAATCCTGACAATGACCTGCGCGGACCATGGAAATCAAGCGGACTAGACGTTAAAACTTACTCGTCTGAATATGACTACTCGATCACTACGCCGTCCGGGCGCGTGGTGAATCCACCGCCCGGGCGATGTTGGCGGTGTACCGCCGAGCGCTTTGAAGAACTCGTGGCTGATGCACGCATCTGGTTCGGCCCGAATGGAGATAATGTGCCATCAGTTAAGCGATTTCTCTCAGAAGTGAAGCAAGGAGTGACACCACTGACCATCTGGAAATACCGTGATGTTGGTCACACGCAAAGCGGTACGCAAGAATTGAATCGAATCGGCCTTGATTTCCCGAATCCGAAACCACACACGCTGATTCGCCAGATTCTCCAAATTGCTATGCCAAATGATGGATTGGTATTGGACTCGTTCGCTGGTTCCGGTCCGACTGCACACGCAGCCCTCGCGCTCAATGCTGATGATGGTGGGAGTCGGAGATTCATCCTAGTGGAGCTCGAGGATTACGCTGATAAAACTACTGCGGAACGGGTGCGTCGCGTGATTAAGGGCATTCCAGAAGCCAAGAATCCGCAACTCCGCGACGGGCTTGGCGGCTCGTTCGCCTATTGCACGCTGGGGGAACCGCTTGATCTTGAGACGATGCTGAAGGGAGATTCGCTTCCACCGTATGCGGAGCTGGCGGCGTATCTGCTCTATACGGCGACCGGTGTTTCGGTTGATGGGGCGGAATTGAAACCGCGTGATGACGGCTGGTTCTTCGGTGACGAGAGCACCGACTACTACCTGTTCTACGAGCCGGACCTCGAATGGCTGCAATCGAATGATGCCGTGTTCACTGAGGATCAGGCGAAGCGAATCCGGGCGGCTGAGCCGGGGCGCAGCGCCGTCGTCTTCGCCGCGGGCAAGTTCATCGGGCAGCGGGAGCTGAGCAGGATGAACATCACGTTCTGCCAACTGCCCTACGAGCTGCACCGCGCCGGCGGGTGACCTGATGGAACTCAAAGAGTACCAGGCTGAGACGCTTGATCGGTTCGGGCATTGGCTGCATGCGCTTGCGAGTGCGCGTGTCGAGTCCGAGCAGACCGTATCGGCGGTCAGCGATATCGGGGTGGATCCGACGGAGGAGATGCGCGACTTTCCGCGCAAGGCTTGGAGCCTGTTGGCTATCAAGGGCGGCATCCCGTACCCGGGCGACGGCTACGTGCAGCGAACGGACGACGCGGGCCGCCCGATACCGCATATCTGCCTCAAGATCCCCACTGGCGGCGGCAAGACGCTGCTCGCGGCCGCGGCGTTGGAGCGCCTGAATCGGCAGACCGGCCTGACGTTGTGGCTGATGCCGACCCGCGCAATCTACGAACAGACCAAGAAGGCGCTGTGGAACCGCGAGCATCCGTACCGGCAGATGCTCGAACGCGCATCCGGCGGTCGCGTGAAGATGCTCGAAAAGGACGATGAATTCAGCCGCGCCGACATCGCGCACTACCTCTGCGTGATGCTCGTGATGCTGCCCGCCGCCAATCGGCAGAAGGGCAGGGAATTCCTCAAGATGTTCCGCGACAGCGGGCGTTACCCGACACTGTTCCCGGACGAGGACGATATCCTCGGCGACGGCAAACTGCTGGCGGAGCATCCCGACCTCGAGCGCATCGACCCCGCCGACGAGCGTGGCCCGATCAAGCGCAGCCTGTTCAACGTATTCAAAATGGTGCGCCCGGTCGTCGTGCTCGACGAGGCGCACAAAGCCTACGGTGCCCGCAGCCGCGATGCGAACCATGAATTCGTCCGCTCGGTCAACCGGCTCGACCCGAGCATGGTGATCGAACTCTCCGCCACGCCCAATCGCGGGATCAGCAACCTGCTCGTCGATATCGGCGGCCCCGCGCTCAAGGCGGAGGAGATGATCAAACTGCCGGTCCAAGTGGCAACGTTGCCCAACGCTCATTGGAAGGATACGCTGCGGCTGGCCGAGCACGAACTCGACCAGATCGAGGCCGAGGCAAAATCGCTCGATCGGAACGAGGGACGCTATATCCGTCCAATCGCCGTGGTGCGCGTGGAGCGGACCGGTAAGGACCAGCGCGACGGCGAGCGCGTCCACGCCGAGGATGTGCGGGAATACTTAACCGGCACGTTGGGCGTGGCCGCGGAAGCGGTGAGGGTCAAGTCAGCACAGCTGGACGAGCTCGCCGGTGAAGATCTGCTCTCGGAGTACTCCGAAGTGCGCTGGATCATCACCAAAGCGGCGCTGATGGAGGGCTGGGACTGCCCGTTCGCGTACATGCTGGTGATGCTCGACAACACGACCGCGCAGAAGGCGGTGACGCAACTGGTCGGCCGGGTGATGCGGCAGCCGCATGCGCGGCGCACCGGGCGGGAGCGGCTCGACCAATGCTACGTATATTGTTGGAACACCGATGTCGGAAAAGCGGTCGAGCAGGTCCGCGCCAGCCTCGAGCAAGCAGGCCTCACGGGCCTCGGCAGCGATGTCGCAAGCGAGGACGCAGGGGAGCGCAAGCCGATCACCGTTCATCGCCGGGAGCGGCATCAGGGACGCGAGATATTCTTGCCCAAAGTTTCGCACCGCAGCGGCGGGGAATGGGACGAGCTCGACTATCACAAGCACATCCTGCCGGCGATCGACTGGCAAAGCATCGGCCCCACGCTGATTCAATCGTCGTACGAGCGAGCACGCGGGCTGGAGACCGCCACCGTCGACCTCGGCGAGTTGCCGCCGGAATTCCACGAGGCCCAAGCCGTCGACGTGGATCGAACTTTCAAACTCTCGTGGTATGCCCGGCGGCTGGCGGACCTCATTCCGAACGCTTGGCAAGCCGCACGGATCGCCCGCGAAATGGCGGACTGGCTGATGGCGCAGCACAACCAGCCGGAAGAATACCTGTTCAACAATCGAACTGGCTTGGTGCAGGCGTTGATCGACCATGTCGCGGTGCAAGTGGAACATCTCGCGGAGCGCCAGTTTGCCGATAAGTTGAAGAGCGGCGATATACGGTTCGACTTGCAGACCGACTCGGCCAACTATTGCATGGTCAAGCAATACGAGATCGAGATCGGCAGGGGTGAGCAGCCCTTCACGACCTTCGGTCAACCGCCGCAGCTGAGCCTGTTCGAGCCGATCTTCGACAAGGAATTCGATTCCGACTTGGAGCGCAATTTCGCCCGCTACTTGGATCAGGAGAAGGCGATCCAGTGGTGGCATCGCGTCGCGGTGCGGCAGCAGAACGAGTACTACCTGCGCGGCTGGAAGCCGCAGCGGGTCTGGCCGGACTTCGTGGCGCTGCACGATGCGCGTGGCGGCGGTTCGACGCTGCTGATCTTCGAGACCAAGGGCCAGCACCTGGCCGGCAGCGCCGACACCGACTACAAGCGCCGCCTGCTCGAGGCGCTGGAGCGCCACTTCAGCGGCGGCGAAGTGGTGATCGCCAACGGCCCGGCCAAGGGGCGCTTCCGCCTGATCTTCAGCGAGTCCGAGTTCCCGCAGGCGCTGCCCGAAGGCGAGTAGCCGCCGCGACCTGCTATCCTGCGACCCATGAAGAGCGAAGCGGAGTTCTTGGAGGCGGCGGGGCGGTACTCGTTCCGCGGGCGGATGGACAAGGGGCCGCTGAGCGGGCCCGTGTTCGTGCGCGGGTCGGGGTCGGTTGTGGAGGACGTGAACGGGAAGCGGTTCCTGGATTTCAACTCGGGGCAGATGTGCGCGGCGCTGGGGCACAACCCTCCGACCGTCGCGGCGGCGGTGAAGGAGGCCTGCGACACGCTGATCCACGCGCACAGCAGCTACTTCAACGACAAGGAGATTGAGTTGGCCGCGCGGCTCGGCGAGCTGCTGCCGGCGCCGCTGCAGAAGAGCATGTTCCTGCAATCGGGCGCCGACGCGAACGAGGCGGCGGTCAACATCGCCCGCAAGTACACAGGCGGCTTCGAGGTGATCAGCCCGCATGTTTCGTTCCACGGGATGTCGGACGCGACCCGCGCGCTGACCTACGCCGGCTGGCACGCGGGCTACGGCCCGCCCGCGCCGGGCACGATGGCGATGCTCGCGCCGTACTGCTACCGCTGCCCGGTCGGGCGGACGTTCCCCGATTGCGAGTACGCCTGCCTCGACGCCAGCTTCGAGCTGATCGACGCGCAGACCACGAGCCGTCCGGCCGCGGTGATCACCGAGCCGCTGTTCAGCGCCGGCGGGGTGATCGAGCCGCCGGAAGGCTGGCTGCCCGAACTCCACCAGCGCTGCAAGGATCGCGGCATGCTGCTGATCCTCGACGAGGAGCAGACCGGGCTCGGCAAGCTCGGCACGATGTTCGCCTGCGAAACCGAAGGCGTGACGCCCGACATCATGACGCTGGCCAAGCATTTCGGCGGCGGCATCTGCATCAGCAGCGTCAGCACCAGCGCCGAGATCGAGGACAAAGTAGCCGAGCAAGAGTTCATCGTCACCCACAGCCACAGCAACGACCCGCTCGCCTGCGCCGCCGGCATCGCCACGCTGGACGTGATCGCCGAAGAAAACATCCCCGAAAAAGCAACCAGAATCGGCAACTACCTCCGCGGCAAACTAGAAGCCTTGGCCGACCGCTTCCCAATCATCGGCGACATCCGCGGCCGCGGCCTCCTGCACGGCATAGAACTGGTCCGCGACAAGGAAACCAAAGAGCCGGCAACGACCGAGGGCCGCGAGATCGCGAAACGCTGCCTGGAAGCCGGCCTGATCTTCAGCCAACGCCGCGAGGGATCAGTGCTGCGGCTGGTCCCGCCGGCGACGACGACTGAGGCGCAGATTGATGAGGCGGCCGAGACGCTGGACGCTGCGCTTGTGACGGTTGATCGGCGCTAAGATATCGGCCGCTTGCCGAGGTCCAACGGCGCAACATCACGACCAAGGGCGAGTTCGTGGCCCGGCCGCGAGGGCTCCAAGAACGTGACTGCGTCATAGAAGTCATCAAGCGGCACGAACACTCCGTTGTCTTCCGCCCATCGCCGCATCCGCTGGTTGCAGGAGTGAGCCCAAGAGAGCACTTCAATCCGCCAGCCCTTCTTGTACATCCTCTCGATGGCGACCTGAAAGCCCTTGCCTTCAAAATACCCCGCGCCATCGCCTGTGAGAAGCACCGCAATGCCAGGATCGCCGTTGTAGTCGAGCGCGTGGCCGACCATCTCCAGTTGCAGAATGCGATCGGGCACCTCTTGCTCGCCGCGACCGGCATCGCCCCGATCGAACAGATTTACCTCTACGCCGCTTGCTTCCAGCCGGTTCCACAGTTGCCGGACTTCCGGCGGGATCGAACCGGCTGCGACTGCGTGGACCATCTCGCGATCCGCATGGGCAAGCCGCAGCATCCGCTCGAAGTGAATCCTGACGCGGTACCGGGCGTCCGGGCCCTGTTCGCGCTCCTCCGCGAGGCGCTGGGCTTCATGGAAGATGTTCGAGCTGTCCCAGTAGATGAAGACGCGGTTGGCGTTGTCGCCCATTGGTTTATCCCTTACGCGACGGTGCGCGGCGCAGATTCATTCTAGAGGGCGCGGATGTCTATGAAGTGGCCGTGGATGGCGGCGGCGGCGGCCATGGGGGGGCTGACCAGGTGGGTGCGGCCGCCGGGGCCTTGGCGGCCTTCGAAGTTGCGGTTGCTGGTGCTGGCGCAGCGCTCTTGGGGGCTGAGGATGTCGGGGTTCATGCCGAGGCACATGCTGCAGCCGGCTTCGCGCCACTCGAAGCCGGCGTCGCGGAAGAGGTCGGCGAGGCCTTCGGCTTCGGCCTGCTGCTTGACGAGGCCGGAGCCGGGCACGATCATCGCGCTGACGCCTTCGGCGACGCGGCCGCCCTTGATCGCCGCCGCGGCGGCGCGGAGGTCCTCGATCCGCCCGTTGGTGCAGGAGCCGATGAAGACGCGGTCGACGGCGATGTCGGTGATCGGCGTGCCGGCTTGCAGGCCTTGGTAGGCGAGGGCGCGCTCGGCCGACTCGCGGGCCGAGGCGGTTTCCAGCGACGCGGGGTCAGGCACGGCGTCGGTGACGGCGGCGCTTTGGGCCGGGTTGGTGCCCCAGGTGACGAATGGCGCGATCTCCGCGCCGGGGATCACGATCTCGGTGTCGAAAACCGCATCTTCGTCGGTGCTCAGCTCGCGCCAGCGGGCGACGGCGGCGTCCCAATCCGCGCCCTCGGGCGCGTGGGGGCGGCCGCGGACGTATTCGAAGGTGGTCTCGTCGGGCGCGACCAGGCCGGCGCGTGCGCCGCCCTCGATGGTCATGTTGCAGACGGTCATCCGCCCGTCCATCGAGAGGCCGCGGATTACCGCGCCGCGGTATTCGATCACGTGGCCGACGCCGCCTCCGGTGCCGATCCGGTTGAGGATCGTGAGGATCACGTCCTTGGCCGAGCAGCCGCCGGGCAACTCGCCGGTCACCTCGATCGACATCTGCTTGAGCGGAGCCTGGGGCAGGGTCTGGGTGGCGAGCACGTGCTCGACTTCGGAGGTGCCGATGCCGAAGGCGAGCGCGCCCAGCGCGCCGTGGGTCGAGGTGTGGCTGTCGCCGCAGACGATGGTCAGGCCGGGCTGGGTCAGGCCCTGCTCGGGGCCGATGATGTGGACGATGCCCTGGCGCGGGTCGAGCGTGTCGTAGAGCGGCACGCCGAACTCGGCGCAGTTGGCGCGCAGCGCCTCGACCTGCTGCTGCGAGAGCGGGTCGGCGAACGGCTCGACCCGCGTGTCGGTCGGCACGTTGTGGTCCTGCGTGGCGAGGGTCAGTTCGGGCCGGCGCACCGCGCGGCCGGAGAGTCGCAGGCCCTCGAAGGCCTGGGGCGAGGTGACCTCGTGCACGAGGTGCAGGTCGATGTAGAGGAGGTCCGGTTCGCCTTCGCCGCGGCGCACCAGGTGCTCGTCCCAGATCTTCTGCGCGATCGTCCGTCCAGCCATTTCGGGCCTCCGTTCGTTCCGGATCCGCCGCCGGGCCGGAGGGCCGCTACGGGGTCCCGCTCTTGGTTGCGGCCAGCTCGCCGCCGCCCGCGACGTACCGGTTGATCGCGTTCACGTAGGCGCGTGCGCTGGCCATCATCACGTCCTGGTCGGCGGCGCGGCCGGTGTAGGCGACTGTGTCGATCGCGATCCGGATCATCACCTCGCCCTGCGCGTCCAAGCCCTCGGTGATGCTTTCGACGTTGTACTCCTCGAGCGTGTCCTCGATCCCCGTGATCGCGCGGATCGTGCGGTAGATCGCGTCGACCGGGCCGGTGCCGGTCATCGATTCGGAGCGCTCGGCGCCGTCGGGCGCGATCATCGTGATCGCCGCGCTCGGCGTCTGCTCGGTGCCGGCGGTGACGGAGACCGCGCCGAGCTGCCAGGCGTCGGCCGTCTCGGCCAGCTCGTCGCGCACGATCGCCTCGAGGTCGCGGTCGTCGATCACCGTCTTGGTGTCGGCCAGGGCTTGGAAGCGGGCGAAGGCCTGGCTGAATTCGTCGCCGTCGAGGTCGTAGCCGAGGTCGATCAGGCGGGCGCGGAAGCCGGCCCGGCCGGAGAGCTTGCTCAGCACGAACTGGCTGCCCTCGGTCCAGCCGACCTCCTTCGGGTCCATGATCTCGTAGGTCTCGCGCAGCTTGACCACGCCGTCCTGGTGGATGCCGGACTGGTGGCGGAAGGCGTTGAGCCCGACGATCGCCTTGTTGGGCTGCACGTGCATGCCGGCGAACTCCTGCACCATGCGCGAGGCCGGCACGAGGTATTCGGGCTTGACGCCGACGTCGACGCCGAGATGGTCGGCGCGGGTGCGCATCGCCATCACGGTTTCCTCGAGCGAGGCGTTGCCGGCGCGTTCGCCGAGCCCGTTGATCGTGCATTCGACCTGGCGCGCGCCGGCGCGCACGGCGGCGACGCTGTTGGCGGTGCTCAGGCCGAGGTCGTTGTGGCAGTGCACCGAGACGGTCACGCGCTCCGCGCCGGGCACGTCCTCGAGGATGCCGCGGATGAAGCGCTCGAACTCGTCCGGAATCGCGTAGCCGACCGTGTCGGGGATGTTGATCGTGGTCGCGCCGGCCTCGATCACCTCCTTCAGCATCCGCCGCACGAACTCCTGATCGGAGCGGGTCGCGTCCATCGGCGAGAACTCGATGTCCTCGCAGTACTGCTTGGCGCGGGCGACCATCTCGCGGGCCTGGCTCAGCACGCTTTCGCGGTCCTTGCGCAGCTGGTGCGCGATGTGGATGTCGGAGGAGGAGAGGAAGACGTGCAGGCGCGGGTTCTCGGCGTCGCGGATCGCCTCCCAGCCCTGGTCGACGTCGCTCGGCACGGCGCGGCAGAGCGTCGCGATCTGGGTGCCGCGCACCTCTTTGGCGATCCGGTTGACGGCGTCGAAGTCGGCCGGCGAGGCGGCGGCGAAGCCGGCCTCGATGCAGTCCACGCCCATCCGCTCCAGCAGCTTGGCGATCTGCAGCTTCTCTTCCGCGGTGAAGGCGACGCCGGCGGCCTGTTCGCCGTCGCGCAGGGTCGTGTCGAAGATCAGCACCTTGTCGGCCATGACGGCAGCTCCTCTGGGATCTCGTGACGGAGTTCGGGAACGGGAGGGGGGCGCGGGTTCGCGCCCCGGCTTCACGACGCGAGGAGACCGCGGGCCGTCAGGGCCCGCAATTCGATCCTTCCAGCACGCGCGCACTTACGCCTCGCCATAGTGCGTACAGCATACGCGATCGCTTGCGCCGCCGCCTGATCCATCCCGCCGCCTGCCGTATCTTGCGACGGCCATGCCTGATACGGCCGTTTCGCAGCCGATCCTCAATCCGCCGCACGCGGAGCCGACCCGGCATTGGGCGCTGGGCGCGGACAACATCGCCACCGACGCGCTGCGCGAGGGGCGCCGGCCCAGCTCCGATCGGCTCGCGATTCCGGGCGCGGACAATCCGGCCGAGGCGCGGGAGCCGTTCGGCACGATCAACCAGATCCGCCGCGAGGTCGCGGCTTGGCGCGAGGCCGGCTGGCCGGGCGCGGGGCAGCGCACGCGGCGGCTGCTGGACTTCTGGAGCTCCGGCGAGGCCGAACCGCGACCGTTCTTCGCGCAGCGCGAGGCGGTCGAGACCGCGATCTGGCTGCACGAGGCGGGGCCGCAGCTGGACAAGCGGAACCGGCTGGAATGGCGCGACGTCGACCTCAAGCTGGGCCGCGCCAACGCGGAGTGGAACGACGGCGTGCCGCGGATCGCGCTGAAGATGGCCACCGGCGCGGGCAAGACGATGGTGATGGCGATGCTGATGGTCTGGCACGCCGTCAACCGCGGGATGCCCCGCGATTTCCTGATCATCGCGCCCAACCTGACCGTGATGGAGCGCTTGCAGGAGCTGAAGCCCAACGACTCGGCCGGCCGCCTGCGCGGGCTGACGCCGCGCCAGTACCAGGGCGCGCTGGGCCGGCTGCGGGTCACGATCCTCAACTTCCAGAAGTTCCAGCGCAAGAACGAGCTTTGGGTCGACGGGCAGGGCGACGTCCCGTCGGGCACGATCAAGAAGCTGCTCGCGACCGATCGCGAAATCGTCTCGAAATGGGAGGAGACCGACGAGGCGATGCTCGACCGGCTGCTCAAATCGCACCGTGCGGCGGAGCGGATCGTGGTGATCAACGACGAGGCGCACCACTGCTACCGCCCGCCGGAAGCGGGCAGGGCGAGCCGGGAAGAGAAGGACGAGGAGCAGACGGCGGCGCTGTGGTTCTCCGCCGTCAAGGCGATCCACGCGGAGGGGCGGCTGGCGCAGGTCTACGACCTTTCGGCCACGCCGATGTACCTGCGCAAGCCCGCCGCGCTCAACTCGCCGATCTTCCCTTGGACGGTGAGCGACTACCCGCTCTCGGACGCGATCGAGGCCGGGCTGACCAAGATCCCGCGCGTGCCGGTGCTGGACGACAGCAGCGATCCGGAAAATCCGGTCTACCGCAACGTGTACCGGCACTCGGAGAAGCGGCTCGACGGCGGCAACATGCAGGACCCGGCGCGATCGCTGCTGGACGAGATGCACGCGCATTACCGCGAGCGGGTCGAGCCGGCCTACCGCGGCAGCGGGATCGCGCCGGCGATGATCGTGGTCGCCAACACGATCGCCAACGCGGAGCAGATCTACCGCTGGATCGCGGGCTACCAGGACGCGGAGGGGCGCTGGATCGCGGGGCATCTGCCGCTGTTCTCGAACGTGCGGCAGGCGGGCGGCGGCTACGTTCCGCATCCGCCGACGCTGGTGGTGCATTCCAAGATCACGGACGGCGGCGCGGACGCGCTGACGGGGCAGGCGCGGACGATCACGGAGGAGCAGGCGCGGCTGCACGCGCCGGAGGCGAAGACGCTGGAGGAGCGGCGGCGGGACCTGCGCGAGGTCTTCATGACGGTCGGGCGCGCGGGCCATGCGGGCGAGGGCATCCGCTGCGTGATCTCGGTCGGGATGCTGACCGAGGGCTGGGACGCGAAGACGGTCACGCACATCTTCGGCTTCCGCGCCTTCGGCTCGGCGCTGCTCTGCGAGCAGGTGACCGGGCGGGCGCTGCGGCGGATGTCCTACGAGCCCGACCCGGCGACGGGGCTGCCGCGGCCGGAGTACGCCAACGTCTTCGGCGTGCCCTACGAATTCATGCGGGCGCAGGATTCGTCCGCGCCGCCGCCCGAGCCGAGACCGTCCTACATCGTCGAGCCGCTGCCGCAGCGGCGTGCGCTGCGAGTCCGCTTCCCCAACGTCGCCGGCTACTGCTGGAGCGAGCCGCCGCCGCGCTGCCATGTGGACCCGGAGGTGATCGAGCCGTACGAGGTGACGGCCTCGGCGCAGCCGACGGAGACGACGATCCAGCCGTCGGTGGGCGAGCCGGACATGATCTACAACCGGCGGCGGGCGCAGGAGGCGATCTTCCGCACCGCGGCAGCGGCGCTGGGGCAGTTCGCCGGCGGCGACGAGCGGCGGCGGGCGCTGTTCGGCGACATGGTCGGCGCGGTCGAGCAGTGGCTGGCGCATCCCAAGGTGGCCTGCGACGACCCGGTGCGGCTGCTGCACGACCCGCACAAGAACGCGGTGCCGATGGCCATCGCGGAGGCCTGCGTGCGCAGCGGCTCGGCGCCGGCCGTGCTGCTGCCGATCTTCGCCGACGTGCGGGATCCGTCGCAAGCGCGGGAGCTGGATACGGGGATCGAGGGGTTCGAAACTTCGGTGGAGCGGAAGTGGGAAACGGAGCGGTCGGAGCTGAACATCGCGCCTTGCGATTCGGAGCTGGAGCTGGAGGCGGCGCGGGCGCTGGATGCGCATCCGCGGATTGAGGCGTGGGCGCGGAACTTCCGGCTGGACTGGCAGATTCCGTGGTTCGACGAGGAGCGCGGGCTCTGGCGCGAGTACCGGCCCGATTTCGTTGCGCGGGTCGCGGGGGAGGCGGAACGGCACCTGATCATCGAGTGCAAGGGGCGGATCTACGAGGGCGTGGAGGCGGAGGCCAAGCGCGAGGCGGTGGAAAAGATGTGGATTCCCGCGATCGAGGGGGTAGACGGAGCCTTCGGGCAGTGGCGATACTGCTACGTCACGCAGGACGACGATCCGGCCGCGGCAATCTCCGCCGCGATTGCCGAGTTCGACGCGCCGAGAATGGACGAGCAATGACCGAGGATCTCTCAGAATCCCGCGACGATCTGCATCTGCTGCGTGACATCGACGGCAAACTGGCCTCCGTTGTCCAGCGACTAACTGCGCGGCAAGATCCCCCCGACATAGTACGAGTGTTCCGTCTCATGATCGGGGCGGCAATGGTGATTGCGATGATCGTGCTCTATGCGGATGCAGACAGCTTCTTGGGCAGCATCCAGTGGCGCGACCCCAGCGCCGTCCAAGTGGTTCAGATATGGGTAGACCACTTCATCGCGCCTGCGATTGGCGTCATCGGGGGTGGCATCGGGCTGTACATCCTCACCCGGTTCGCCCGCTGAGGGGAGCATCGCGATGGCTGAGCGGGTGGACGCCTACCGGCACGAGTCGCAGCGGCGGCGGAACCTGCCGACCGAGCAGACCGGCGAGTTCATGGAGGACGAGGACCGCGAGCCAGTGCGCTATTCGCCGCCGATCCGCGAGCGCTCCGGGCCGGTGCTCTCGTGGGATCGCGGTGCGGACCTGGACCGGATCGAGACGGACGCGACGCCGCTCTACATCACGGAGAAGATAGACCCGTCGGTGTTCGTGGAGCAGCTGCGGTCGCTTGCGCCTGCGCCGATGTTCGGTGCCTTCAACAACCTGCCGCGCGACGCGGAGTACAACTGGTACCAGTACGAGGGCAACTGGCAGAACCGGTTGATCCATGGGCCCTCGGTAGAGGTGATGGCCAGCCTGCTGGAGAAGGAGGGGATGGCCGGCAAGGTCCAGATGATCTACATGGACCCGCCCTACGGGATCGGCTTCAAGTCGAACATGCAGGTGGACACGCAGAGCCGCAACGTGCCCGAAAACGCCAAGGGCCTGCCCAGCGACCCGCAGCAAGTCCAGACCTTCCGCGACACCTACCAGAACGGCATCCACTCCTACCTCGACAATCTCTACCGCAACTTCGTGCACGCGAGGGAGCTGCTGAGCGAGAGCGGCAGCATCTTCATGCAGATCGGCTCGGAAAACGTGAACCGAGTGGGCCTAGTGATGGACGAGGTGTTTGGGGCGGAGAACAGGGTGGCGTTGATTCCATTCTCAAAAGGTGGAACCCGAACATCGCGCCTCTTGCCACAGATAGCGGACTATCTTCTCTGGTACGCAAGAGACGAATCTTCTGTGCGGTTTCACCAACTATACTCATTTTTGAACGAATCGGAGCAGATTGCGCATATGGCCTTTGATGCAATGGTGGAACTTCCTGATGGTACGACGCGTCCTGTGAACCGAAGCGAGAAGAACGCACCGTCAACATTGCCTGCGGAGAGTAAACTTTTTCGTCGGATGCCTTTAACATCTCTCCATGATTCAGCAACGGGTCGTTCAGCCTCGTATATTTGGGAAGGCAATGCCTATCATCCGCCACCTGGTAATCAATGGAGTGTGAGCATGGCTGGGCTAGATCGCCTCGCCGAGTTGGGCAGGCTCATATCCTCGGCTGGACATCTGCGATGGAAACGATATGCCTCAGAGGTTCCTGGTCGTGAGATCAACAACCTGTGGCCCGAGAAGCTTCCGCCCACCGACATGCACTACAATGTTGAAACTAGCACCACGGTAATTGAACGATGCATACAGATGACTACTGCCCCAGGCGATCTGGTAGTAGACTTGACTGTGGGTGGTGGTACTACCGCGCTTGTCGCAGAACAATGGGGTAGGCGCTGGATAGGAATCGATACCTCTGCAATTTCAATCGCCATAACTCGCCAACGTCTGTTGGCAGGGGCATATGACTGGTACCACTTGCGGGATAGTGCCGAGGGTGTTGCGCTGGAACAACAACTGTCCAATCGTTCTATTACCCCCAATACCGAAGAAATTGATCAATACGGAAACGATCCTGCACAAGGGTTCGTGTACGAACGAGTGCCGCGGGTGTCGGCGGCGATCTTGGCGTACGACCAAGAAGTGGAGCCGATCCTGCTGGTCAATCGGCCGTTGGTCAAGAAGGAGATCGTCAGAGTCTCGTCGCCGTTCACCGTGGAGTCGGATTCGCCGTGGCGCTACGTGGACCCGGCGGAGGCTGCGGATACGTCGGAAACCGCGGTCAGGACGCGGGAATCGCTGCTTGAGGGGATGCAGGTGGCGGGCATCCAGCAGCCCGGCGGCAGGCGGCTTCTGGTCGACGACGTGGCCGATTGGGACGCCGCGGCGGACTCCGGATCGCGGATCACCCACCGCTGCCTGAGCGGCGTCGAGGGCGAGGGCACCAAGCAGACCGCGATCTGCATCGTGCCCGATGACCAGACCGCCAGCCAGGAGCTGATCGAGATCGTCGCCGCCGAAGCCAACCGGCGGCGGATGGAGCGGCTGCTGATCGTAGCGTTCGCCTTCGCCCCCAACGTATACGGCGAGGGCGCGACCAAGCGCGGCCGCTTGGAGATACTCACCGTCCACGCCAACCGAGATTTCCAGATCCCCGGCCTCAAGAACGAGCCAGACGACAGCTCATTCGTAATCGTGGGCCGCCCCGAGATACAACTAGCGAAGCACGACGCGAACCACCTGATCGTAGAGGTGCTCGGCTACGATACGTTCAATCCCCTCACGGGAAACGTAGACGGCGCCCCCGCCGACGACCCCGGCCGCGGCATCGACTGCTGGATGATCGACACCGACTACGACGGCAAATCATTCAACGCCCGCCGCATCCATCTGCCCAACAGCCAATCCGACAAGCGCATCCAACGTTTCCAACGCCAGCTGGGCAAATTGATAGACCCAGCCCTCTGGGAATCAATGCAAAGCACCAAGAGCGCCCCCTTCGAAATCCCCAAGCGCGACCAGCCCAGAATAGCCGTCCGGATCATCACCAGAACCGGCATAGAAATGACCGTAGAACGCGACATCAGCGAGTTCGCGGAATGAGCGCCGCCCCCAGCATTTCAGGCTATGCTGCCCCCGAAAGGGGAGTGCGCAGATGGAGATGAGCTCCGAAGACCTGAACGCCTTGGGCCGCCGCCTGGCGGCCGCCGAGCCGAGCGAGGCGGATTTGGACGCCTTTCACGACTACCGCGACAGTTTCGGCGATGCCTTGGACGCCTTGGAGGCGGAGCTGTGGAACATCGCGCCGGGCGTGCATGCGCTGCAGGTCGGCACGCGGCTGAAGAACGTGACTTCGGTGATTCCGAAGCTGCGGCGGAAGCGGAGCGCGCCGCTGGCCGAGATGCAGGACATCGCGGGGGCGCGGATCGTGGTGCCGTCGTTGGCGGAGGTCGAGGAGGCGAGGGCGCAGTTCGCGGATGAGCGGCTGATCCGGACCAACGATTACCGGGTCGACGGCGTGAAGCACGGCTACCGCGCGCTGCACCTGATCCTGAGGCGGGTGCCGGGCAAAGTGCTCGAGCTGCAGATCAGGACGCAGGTGCAGAACGAGTGGGCCAACACATCGGAGTTCCTGGCGCACCGGTTCGGGCTCGGCGTGAAATCGGCCGGCGGGCCGCCGGAGGTGCACACCGCCTTGGCGGCGCTCTCGGAGCGCGGCAGGAGCGCCGACCTGCTGCGGGCGGAACGGGCGCGGCTCGGGCGCGGCTCGGCGGAGTTCCAGCGCGAGATGGAGATCGGCGCGGCCTCGCCGCAGGTGCACCTCAACGATCAGGCGATCTTCCTGCGGAAGCGTCTGGACGACCTCGCAAAGCTGAGCGGACGGGTGTACGATGAGCTGGCGGCGTTCCGCGAGCATGCGCGGCTGCTGCAAGGGATGAAGATCGGAGGCTGAGATGCCTTACTACCTGATGCGGTTCGACCGCTCGACGTTGGAGGAGCCGACGTTCGAGGAGTTCTTCAACCGTGCGGAGGCGTCCGCCCGGCACCGAGTGGCGGAACGCGAAGCCCCCGCCGATGTCGATGTGGTGCTGTTCGGCGCCCGCTCGCTGGATGCGCTGCGGGTGACCCACTCCTCGTACTTCAAGGGGCGCGAGCGGCGCGAGCTGCAGGCGGCGAGCGACGGCTCGTACGGGCGCGACCAGCTCGTCGGCGCGGCGCTGGGTTCCGGGGTGGCGGAGACGATCGAGGGCTGAAATCTCCGGCAGCCGCGGCTGCAATCGCGGACGCGCACGATGCCGCGTCGCGTGAGGGCCAAGCCGTGCGCGGGGTGTCCGGGAACGCTCAGTCGGCGGCTTGGTTGAGCCAGGCCATCATGGCGCGGAGTTCGGAGCCGACTTCCTCGCTGGGGTGGCGGGCGGCGCGGGTGCGGAGCTTGTCGAAGCCGGGGCGGCCGGCTTGGTTCTCCATAATCCATTCGCGGGCGAAGGCGCCGGTCTGGATGTCGTCGAGGATGCCGCGCATGCGCTCCTTGACGCCGGCGTCGATCACGCGGGGGCCGCGGGTGAGGTCGCCGTATTCGGCGGTGTCGGAGACGGAGTAGCGCATGTTGGCGAAGCCGCCCTCGTAGATCAGGTCGACGATCAGCTTGACCTCGTGGATGGTTTCGAAGTAGGCGGATTCGGGCTGGTAGCCGGCTTCGACGAGGACTTCGAAGGCGGACTGCATGAGCGCGGTGACGCCGCCGCAGAGGACGGACTGCTCGCCGAAGAGGTCGGTTTCGGTTTCTTCGAGGAAGCTGGTTTCGAGCACGCCGGCGCGGGTGCCGCCGATGCCCTTGGCGTAGGCGAGGGCGACGTCCTTGGCGGTTTCGGAGGCGTCCTGGTGGACGGCGAGCAGTGCGGGGACGCCGCCGCCCTCCTCGAAGACGCGGCGGACGAGGTGGCCGGGGCCCTTGGGGGCGATCATGGTGACGTCGACTTCGGGCGGGGCCTGGACCTGGTTGTAGTGGACGGCGAAGCCGTGGGCGAACATCAGGGTCTTGCCCTCGACCATGGCGGGGGCGATGTGCTGGTCGTAGATCTGCTTCTGGACGTGGTCGGGGGCGAGCACCATGACGATGTCGGCGGCGTCGGCGGCGCTGGCGACGGTGTCGACTTTGAGGCCGGATTCTTCGACTTTGACCCAGCTGCGGGAGCCGGGGTAGAGGCCGACGATGACGTCGACGCCGGAGTCGCGGAGGTTGAGGGCGTGGGCGTGGCCCTGGGAGCCGAAGCCGATGACGGCGATTTTCTTGCCGTCGAGCAGGCCGAGGTCGGCGTCGGCGTCGTAGTACATGGTGGCGGGCATGGTCGGCTCCTGGCGCTGCGGCGTGCGGTGCGGTTCGGCGGCGGCAGTGTACCGCCGCCGGGTTCGGGCCCGGCGCGGGCGGGGGTTGGTCAGTCGCTGGCGAAGGGGAGGATACCTTCGGGCCGGCGGCCGAGCATGGCGCGGACGGCGGCGGCGGTGGCTTCGGCGTCGGTCATGGGCGGTGGCTTGCTGGTGTGCGCGCCGCGGGTCATGGCGACGCGGCCGGTGCGGACCATTTCGAGGATGCCGAAGGGCTCGAACATGCGCAGGGCGGCGTTGACCTTGCCCTCGTCGCCGAGCACCTGGACGATCAGGGAGTCGTCGTTGACGTCGACCACGTCGGCGCGGAACATCTGGACGATGTCGAGGATTTCGCGGCGGTTGAAGTTCTGGGCGGCGACTTTGATCATGGCGAGTTCGCGGTCGACCATCGGGGCGTAGGTGATGTCGAAGACGGAGACGACGTCGATCAGCTTGTAGAGCTGTCGGCAGACTTGGTCGACGGCGCGGTCGTCACCGTCGACGACGATGGTCATGCGGGAGATGCCGGCCTCCTCGCAGGCGCCGACGGTGAGCGATTCGATGTTGAAGCCGCGGCGGCGGAAGAGGGAGGCGACGCGGGCGAGGACGCCGGGGCGGTCCTCGACGTGGGCGACGATGGTGTTGATGGAGGGCATGCTGCTGCCTTCTGCTGCTGCGCGGGAGGCGCCGGGGCTAGAGCTCGGCGGCGGATTCGATGGTTTCGGAGAGCGCGGCGCCGGCGGGCACCATGGGCCAGACGTTCTCTTCCGGCTGGAGGCGGAAGTCGAGCACGACGGGGCCGTCGGCGGAGTTGGCCTCGCGCAGGACTTGGCGGGCCTCGGCGCGGGTTTCGGCGCGCAGGCCGGGGATGCCGTAGGCGTCGGCGAGCTTGAGGAAGTCGGGCTGGCCGAGGTCGACGGAGTGGTAGTTGTTCTCGTAGAAGAGCTCCTGCCACTGTCGCACCATGCCGAGGTAGCGGTTGTTGAAGATGGCGTAGCGGATCGGGAGGTCGTGCTCGCGCACGGTCTGGAGCTCCTGCGAGGTCATCTGGAAGCCGCCGTCGCCGCAGATCGACCAGACGGGGGCGTCTTGGGCGAATTGGGCGCCCATGGCGGCGGGGACTTCGTAGCCCATGGTGCCGAGGCCGCCGCTGGTGGCCCACTGGCGGGGGGTCGAGTAGGGGTAGTACTGCGCGGCCCACATCTGGTGCTGGCCGACGCCGGTGACGATGGTGGCCTCGCCGTTGGTTTCCTCGGCGAGGGCCTGGACGAGCCAGGGACCGGTGACGTCGGTGCCCTCTTCGATGTAGTCGGTCGGGTGGCCGGCCTTGATCGCCTCGATTTCAGCGCGCCATTCGGAGTGGGCGGCGGCGTTGACCTGCGGGAGCAGGCGGAGGAGGGTCTGGCGGACGTCGCCGTTGACGGGGGCGTGGGTGTCGAAGTTCTTGCCGATTTCGGCGGGGTCGATGTCGATGTGGACGATCTTGGCGGAGGGGTTGAAGTCGGCGAAGCGGCCCATGGCGCGGTCGTCGAAGCGCATGCCGATGCCGATCACGACGTCGGCGCGGTCGGCGGCCATGTTGGCGTAGTAGTTGCCGTGCATGCCGAGGAAGCCGAAGGAGAGTTCGTGCTCGTCGGGGAAGCCGGAGATGCCGAGCAGGGTGGTGAGCACGGGGATGTCGGCGGATTCGGCGAGCTGCTTGAGTTCGGCGGCCGCGCCGGAGGCGACGACGCCCTGGCCGGCGATGATGATCGGCTTTCGGGCGGCGTTGATGGTTTCGGCGGCCTTGGCGACCTCTTCTTCGCGGGGGATGTCCATGATCGGGTAGCCGCGCAGGGAGACGTCGGCGGGGTAGCCGTCCCAGTCGGCCTCCTCGATGAAGACGTCCTTGGGGATGTCGACGAGGACGGGTCCGGTGCGTCCGGTGCCGGCGATGTGGAAGGCCTCCTTGACGGCTGGGGCGATTTCGGCGGCGCGCATGAGCAGGTAGTTGTGCTTGGTGATGGGCAGGGTGATGCCGGTGATGTCGGCTTCCTGGAAGCCGTCGCGGCCGATCAGGTCGCGGGCGACGTTGCCGGTGATCACGACCATGGGGATGGAGTCCATGTAGGCGGTGGTGATGCCGGTGACGAGGTTGGTGGCGCCCGGGCCGGAGGTGGCGAGGCAGACGCCGATCTTGCCGGAGACGCGGGCGTAGCCGTCGGCGGCGTGGGCGGCGGCCTGCTCGTGGCGGACGAGCACGTGCTTGATGTCGGGGTAGGCGCCGAGCCGGTTGTAGAGGGGGAGGACGACGCCGCCGGGGTAGCCGAAGAAGATTTCGACGCCCTCGGCGCGGAGGCAGTGCATCAGGATGTCTGCGCCGGACATTCGCATGGTTCGTTCCTGTTCGGAAGGTTCCGCCGATGGCGGGAAGGCAGGGGCGATGGCGGGTGATACGGCGAGCGCCGGCCCCGCGACCGGCGCTGGCTCCGCGTCGGCGCGCGCGGGGGTCTCAGCCGCGGGCGCGACGGGCGGAGCCGCCGGGTACAGCGACGCGGGTCCGGTCGATGAACGGGGCGCGGAATGCAGAGCCGCGCCCGGGCCTCGCAGTGTGGAGCATGACGACGCCAGTCTAGCAGCGGCGGCTCAGCCCGCGGCCGCGGAGGCGGAGAGCGCCTCGATCAGCAGGCTTTCGTGGGCCTGCCCCAGTTCGGGCTTGTCGAAGTAGCGCTCGCGCAGGATCTTGTTCATGTCGCGGGCGCGGAAGAAGCGGCGGGTCCACCCGCCGTCCGCGGCGGGCTCCGCGGGTTCGCCGCACTCGCCGACCACGACGATCTCGTAGCGGCGCGCGCCGGGCTCGTGCTGGTCCTGGTTGTTGCGGGCGGTCATTTGGACGCGGGAGTACTGGCGCCAGGCGGCGACGGGGAGCTGCCAAGTCTCCATCATCGCGGCGGAGATCATCGCGCCGAGCCGTTCGCGGCGGTCGTCCTGGAGGGCTTCGGCGTCGATGCCGTCGTCCTCGATGGCGGGGGTGACGTCGGGTTCGAGGATCGGCAGCTGCCAGGGCTGATGGCGGTCGCCGAGGCGGACGGCGAGGTGGCGCTCGCCGCGCCGGAAGAGCAGGAAGGCGCGGAAGATCAGGTCGGGTTCGGGCAGGATTTCGGTCTTGTCCATGTAGGCGAGGAAGACGTCGTCGACGAGTTTTTCCTCGCGCCAGATCTTGGTGCGGGGCTTGGGCAGCTGGGCCATGGCGGCCTGCGGGTCCATCATCGGGTCGCCGCCGGGCCCTACCGGTCCTCCGAAAGGCATCTCAGTCAACCTCCACTGGCTGCGCTGGTTCGGCGGCCGCGGCCGCCGCATGGGGCGCTTCGGCCGTCCACTTGCCGCGCCCTTCGGGCGTGCGCGAGAGGCGCCCCGCGCCGGGGAAGGCGTTGTGGACGGCGATCATCAGATGGTTGCCGGCGATCGCATCGGCGATCAGGCGCTTCTTGGTTTCGAGGTTGACCAGCGGGAGCACGTCGAAGGCGGAGAGCCAGGCGACGCGTTCGAGCTGGACTTCGTGCTGGATCATGTCGCCGAGGTAGACGGCGGTTTCGCCGCCGTTGGAGATGACGACGGCGGCGTGGTCGGCGGTGTGGCCGGGCGCCTCGATCATCTTGATGTCGGAGGTGATCTGCGCTTCGCCGTCGACGAATTCGATCTGGCCGGCCTCTTCGACGGGGACGAGGTTTTCGGCGAGGTAGGTGGCGCGGGTGCGCTCGTTGGGGTGCATCGCCTCCGCCCATTCGCCGCGCTGCACGTAGTAGCGGGCGTTGGGGAAGGTGGCGCGGTGGCCGCCGCCCTCGGCGGCGACGGTGTTCCAGCCGACGTGGTCGTTGTGGAGGTGGGTGTTGATCACGATGTCGACGTCTTCGGGGCGGACGCCGTTGCGGGCGAGGTCCCGCAGCAGGACGCCGTGCCGGACCTCGCCGCCGCGCTTGCGGATCGTCTCGAAGTCCTTGTCGCCCTGGCCGGTTTCGATCAGCACGGTCTTGCCGTCGGATTGGGTGAGCAGGCAGTTGAGGGCGAGCGGGATCTGGTTGAGTTCGTTGGTGCCGTCGATCACGCGGGACCACATGACCTTTGGGACGAGGCCGAAGACTGCGCCGGCGTCGAGCATGATCACGCCGTCGGAGAGGACGGTGATCTCGCGCGAGCCGACTCGGTAGACGGGGCTGGCGGGCATGCCGCGACGGTATCACGCGGGAGTATCGTGCCCGGCATGGCAGACGGGGGAAGAGCCGATAGGGGAAGCAGGGGCGGGATCGCGCTGGAGCCGCTGCACGAGCGGATGCGGGGGCTGCTGCCGGAGCTGCTCGGCATCCGGCTGGTTTCGGTCGAGCCGGACCTGATCGCGGGCGAGCTGGAGGTGCGGCGGGAGCTGTGCACGATGCCGGGGCTGCTGCACGGGGGCGCGATCATGGCGTTCGCGGATACGCTGGGGGCGCTGGCGACGATGATCAGCGCGCCGGACGGGTCGGGCACGACGACGATCGAATCGAAGACGAATTTCTTCCGCGGCGGGCGCGAAGGCGAGACGGTGCGGGGCGAGTGCCGCCCGCTGCACCGCGGGCGGCGGACGCACGTCTGGCAGACGACGGTGCTGGACGCGGAGGGCAAGCTGCTGGCGCAAGTGACGCAGACGCAGATGATCCTGGCGGGGGACTGATCGGCGGGCGCGATCGGCGCGGGCGGCGTTGCGGCGGGGCTGGGCGATATGCTGGATTTCGCCCGTGCGACCAAGTGTCCGCCGACAGGCGCGAACCTGCGGCGATCAGCGGAGGAGCGGCCCATGCCCGGCACGCCGATGGCCCACCTGCGCGGCGAGTTGATGCCGCTCGCCGACGCGAAGATCGGCGTGATGACGCACGCCTTCAACTACGGCACGGCGGTCTTCGAGGGCATCCGGGCGAACTGGAACGCGGAGACCGAGCAGCTCTACCTGTTCCGCATGCAGGAGCACTACCAGCGGCTGCGCAAGTCGGCCCATGGGCTGATGATGCCGCTGCGCTACACGGAGGACGAGCTCTGCGCGCTGACCCACGAGATGGTCGCCGCCTCGGGGCTCAAGGAGGATTGCTACGTCCGCCCGATGGTCTACAAGTCGCAGGAGGTGCTGGGGGTGCGGCTGCACGACGTGGAGGACGACTTCCTCGCGTTCGTCGCGCCGTTCGGGGCCTACCTGGACACGAACGCGGGCGTGCACGTGATGACCTCGTCCTGGCGGCGGGCCGACGACACGTCGATCCCGGTGCGGCTGAAGGTGAACGGGGTCTACATCAACTCGGCGCTGGCCAACACGGAGGCGGTGCACCACGGGTTCGACGAGGCGATCATGCTGAACCACGACGGCAGCGTCTCGGAGGGCAGCGGCGAGAACATCTTCATGGTGCAGGACGGGGTGATCTACACGCCCCCCTCGAGCGACAACATCCTGGTCGGGATCACGCGGGCGACGGTGATCGAGCTGGCGCGGAACGAGCTGGGGATCGAGACGGTGGAGCGGTCGATCGACCGCAGCGAGCTGTGGCTGGCGGACGAGGTGTTCATGACCGGGACGGCGGCGCACGTGACGCCGCTGCTGTCGGTCGACCGGCGGCAGGTGGGGGACGGCGGGATCGGGCAGGTGACGGGTCAGCTGCAGCGGCTGTTCTTCGACGCGATTCTGGGGCGGCTGGACGCCTACGCGCACTGGATCACCCCGGTCTACGACAAGTAGCGCGGCGGCGAGCGGGCCGGGCGGCGGGACGATGACGGCGGCGGCGGTCCTGATCGCCGCCTACCTGCTGGGCAGCGTGCCGGTCGCCTGGCTGGTCTTCCGGGTCAAGACGGGCGGGGATCTGCGGCTGGCCGGGGACGGCAACGTGGGCGCGGCCAACGCGGCCCGCGAGGGTGCGGGGCATTTCTGGGGCGCGGCGATCATCTGCTCGGACATCGGCAAGGGGCTGCTGGCGGTGGCGATCGCGCGCTGGGCGGGGCTGGAGCAGGGCTGGTGGGCGGCGGCGGGCGCGCTGGTGATGGTGGGCCACATGTTCCCGATCTTCCTGCGCTTCAACGGCGGGCGCGCGGCGGCCACGGCGCTGGGCGCGTCGGGCGCGTTCGTGCCGCTGCAATTCGGGGCCACGTTCGTCGTGGGCGGGCTCACCTACCTGCTGACGCGGAAGGCGGAGCTGGGCATCCTGCTCGTGGCCGCGCCGCTGCCGTTCCTGGCGATCGCGTTCGACTACCCGGCCGAGACGATCGGCTTCTGCTTCGCCGCGCCGGTCGCGGCCGGGCTCAAGGCGGGGATCGACCGCTACCTGCGGGCGCGCGCGGAGGGGGCGGCGGAATCGTGAGGCGGGTCGACGTCGCGGTGATCGGGGCGGGGCCGGCCGGCTCGATGGCGGCCTACGAGCTGGCGCGGGCCGGCGCGCGGGTGGCGATGCTGGACCGGGCGGAATTCCCGCGCGACAAGCCGTGCGGCGGCGGGGTGCTGATCAGCGCGGCCAGGCTGCTGCCGTTCCCGCTCGATCCGGTGGTCGAGCAGGAGATCCGCGGCTTCCGCGTGCGCTACCGGCGCGGGCGCGAGTACGAGCACGATTTCGATCAGCCGCTGGCGCTGATGACGCAGCGTCGCAAGCTGGACGCCTACTTGGCCGAGCAGGCGCAGGCGGCGGGCGCGGAGTTCCGCCAGGGCGAGGCCGCGCGCGAGATCGAGGGGACGATCGTCCGCACGGCGGACGGCGCGCTGGAGGCGAACTGCATCATCGGCTCGGACGGCGCGAACGGGGTCTCGCGCCGCGCCTTGGGGCTGCCGCGGCAGCGGGCGGCGGTGGCGCTGGAGGGCAACGCGGCGCGGAGCGGCGGCGGTGCGGAGCGGCGCTGGAGCGGGCACGTCGGGCTGGAGCTGGGCACGATGTCCGGCGGCTACGGCTGGGTCTTCCCCAAGGGCGACCACTGCAACCTGGGCGCGGGCGGCTTCCCGCCGGTCGGCGCGGGCCTGCGGCGCGAGCTGGCGGAATACGCGGAGAGCGAGGGATTCGACGGCGGCTCGCTTTCGGACCTGCGCGGGCATCATCTGCCGCTGCGGGATCCGGGCGATGCGCTGCATCGCGGGCGGGTGGCGCTGGCCGGCGACGCGGCCGGGCTGATCGATCCGCTGTCGGGCGAGGGGATCGGCAACGCGATCCGTTCGGGCCAGCTGGCGGCGGCGGCGGCGCTGCGGATTTTGGCGGGCGAGGCGGAGGATTTCGCGGGCTACGCCGCGGCGGTGGAGCGGGAGATCGAACCCGAACTGGCGGCGGCGCGGGACTTGCAGGCGCTGTTCCATTTCTCGCCGCGGCCATACGTCGAGCTGCTGCAGCGGTCGGACAGGTTCTGGCGGTCGTTCTGCCGGATCGTGCGCGGGGACGCGACCTATTGCAGCTTCCGGGCGCGCCTGGGGCCGGCGGTCGGGGCGTTCACGGCGGCGGCGTCGTTCGCGCGGCGGCGGGTGCATCAGAGGGCGCAGTGGGCGCCGCCGCGCTGAGCGGTATCATCCGCGCACGAGCAGCAGCAGCACGGGGAGCAGGATCATGGGCAAGCTGGACGGCAAGGCGGCGATCGTGACCGGCGCGAGCCGCGGGATCGGCGCGGCGATCGCGGAATGCTTCGCGGCCGAGGGCGCGAAGGTGATCGCGACGGCGCGGACGCTGGAGGAGGGCACCCACCCGCTGCCCGGCTCGCTGGAGATGACGATCAAGAACATCCGCGACGCCGGCGGCGAGGCGACGCCGGTCGCGGGCAACGTCTCCGAATACGAGGAGTGCGAGAAGATCGTCGCCGCCTGCAAGGACGTCTACGGCCCGCCCGACGTGCTGGTCAACAACGCGGCGCTGACCTACTTCATCCCGGTCAAGGATTTCCCGGTCAACCGCTGGCTGCGCTCGACCGCGGTGAATTTCCACGGGCCGTTCTTCATGTCGCAGCTCTGCCTCAACGAGGGCGGCATGATCGAGCGCGGATCGGGCGCGATCGTGAACGTCTCGAGCGCGGCGGCGATCGGGCCGGGCCGCGGCCCCTACGAGGGCGACGGCGGCGGCGGCTCGCTCTACGGCGCGGAGAAGGCGGCGTTGGAGCGCTTCACCCAGGGCCTGGCCTCCGAGGTTCACCAGTACGGCATCTCCGTCACCTGCTACAGCCCCTCGCAGATCGTGCCGACGCCCGGCGTCGTCCACCATCGCCTGATGGAGGGCCGCGACCCCAACGACGCGGAGGGCGTCGAGATCATGGCCCAGGCGGCGCTGCTGCTGGCGACCGAGCCGCTCGACAAGGTGAGCGGGCGGGTGACCTACTCGCAGCAGATCCTCAAGGAGTTCGGCTGGGACATGGGCGGCAAGGCCCCGGCCGGCACCGGCGTCGACACGCCCGGCAGCGGCTACTCGCAGATTTAGCCGGGCCGGCCGGGACCGCGGCGGGAGGGCCGCCGCGTGGCGCGGGCAGAATCCGACCGCGAGCGGGTCGAGCGCTGGTTCGCCGGCGGCGAGCTGCTGCATCCGGCCGGCGGGCCGCCCACGACCGTCGACTTGGCGCGCGCGCTGGCGCGGATCGGCGGGCTGCCGCTGGATCCCGGCGACCGCGCGGCCGGGGAGCTGGCCGAACGGATCGGCGGCGGCAAGCCGCTGCTGTTCGTGCTGGTCGACGGCCTGGGCGACGTCTTCCTCGACCATCTCTGCGACGACGCGCGGCACGGCAGCGGGCCGTCGCTGTTCGCCGAGGCCGAGCGGGTCGCGCTGCGCTCGGTCTTCCCCTCGACCACTGCGGCCGCGCTCGCGGCGATCGCGACCGGCGAGTGGCCCTCGCGCCACGCGGTGCCGGCGTGGTTCACGCACCTGCACCGGCGCGGCGTGACGGCGACGATCCTGCCGTTCGTGGATCGCGCCTCGGAGCGGGGCCTGCGGCGGTTCGGGATCGGGCCGGGCGAGGCGTTCCCCTGCCCCTCGCGGCTGGCGGAGATGCCGGGCCCGCTGCGCACCTACCACCCCGCCGCGATCTCGAACAGCGAGTTCACCGCCTGGGGCCGCGGTCGTTGGCCGACCGACCCCTACGAGCACCTGCGCGACGCCATCGCGGGCGTGGGCCGGCGGCTGATCGACGAGGCCGAGGGCGGCGTCCACTACCTCTACCTGCCGATGCTCGATTCGGCTTCGCACCGGAGCGGGCCGGGCCACCCCGACGCGCTGGGCGCACTGCACGCGATCGACGGGGCGCTGGGGCGGCTGCGGGAGCGGCTGGAGGGGCGGGCGCGGATCGCGGTCAGCGCGGATCACGGCGCGCTCGCGGTCGGCGAGGCGGACAAGCACATGATCCTGCGCGACGACCCGCTGCTCGACGATCTGCACCTGCCGCCGCACGGCGAGGCGCGGGTGCCGATGTTCTGCACGCGGCCGGGCGCGGGCGAGGCGTTCGCCGGCAAGTTCCGCGAGCGCTGGGGCGGGCGCTGGGCGCTGCTCTCGCGCCGCGAGGCGGAAGAGCTGGAGCTGTTCGGCCCCGGCCGGATCTCGCCCGAAGCGGCGGAGCGGATCGGCGACTACATCGCGGTCGGCCCGGGCCGCGACGTGCTGCTCTACGGCGAGCGCGGCAGCGGCCAATCGAGCCTGCGCGGCTACCACGCCGGCCTCCGCCCCGAAGAAATGGAAATCCCCCTCCTCCTCGCCTGACCCCCTACGCTCGCCGCGCAGGTAATCTCGGTTGTGGAACAGGGGACGGGCGATGAGCTGCGATTCGGGGGAGCGGGAGATGCACGGGCACGGGGCGCTGCCGCCGGACGTGGTGGCGGGGCTGTCGGGGCTGGGGGCGGAGCGACTGGAGCGCTGGCAGGCGGAGGGTGTGCTGCCGGCGTCGCTGGAGAACCCGGATCCGGTCGAGTGGCGGGACGAGGACGATCCGGACTGGTTCTACACGCTGGACGATCATGCGCGGGTGCTGGGCGCGGCGAAGCTGCTGGAGCTGGGCCTGCCGGAGGCGGAGCTGCCTGCGGTGCTGGCGCGGCTGGACAAAGCCTGCGCGCGCTGGGCGACGGACTTGGTGCCGGCTCGAATCGAGGCGGCGTTTCCAGCGGGGCTGGATTTCGAGCGGTTCATCGCCGAGCGCTGGCACGAGGATCGGCTGGGACGGTTGCACGAGTACGCGGACGTAGTGGAGATGGCGCCCGGCCGGATGGACTCGATGCCCGTGATCCGCGGCCGCCGCGTGGACACGGAAACGGTGGCCCGATTCCACTGCGGCGGCGAGAGCGACGACGAGATCGCGCAGAACTTCCGCCTGACGCCCCGTCAGGTGGAGCGGGCGCTGGCGTTCGAGCGGATCTTGCATGCCGACTGGTTCCATGCCGCTGCTGCTGGATGAGAACATGGGACGCAAGGTCGAGCCGGGCCTCCGCGCCCGTGGCATCGACGTTGATCACGTTGACACGTTGAACATGAAGGGCGCGGGTGATCCGTCGATTTTCCAGTTCGCCATCGACCGCGGATACGACGCCATCATCACCAAGGACCTCTACCGGGAGGTCCGCGTCGAGGCGCTCCGGGCGATGCGCGCCGGCCTCTGCATCGTCCAGCTGAAGTTTGATCGTTCAGGGCGATTCCGCGACTCGGCCGCGAATCAGCTGCAGCTGATCCTCCATCACCGCGGAGCGCTGGAACGCGCCATCTCGCCCGCATCGGACACCTGCGGCCTCATCCTCCACGCCGGCCACCGCGGCCTGGCCGGCGTGCAAACAACCGCCGCCGTCGAAGCCGAGCTGCGGCGGCGGGGCGGTTAGTCGTCGAATTCGAGGATGGCGCGGCCGAAGATTTCGCCGTGTTCGAGGGCTGTGGTGGCTTCGTTGATCTGGCCGATCTTGAAGCGTTCGGTGACCATCGCGTCGAGGTCGAGCGCGCCGTCGTCGGACCAGGCGATGAACATCGGGAAGTCGCGGTCGGGGCGGCAGCTGCCGCCGATCGAGCCGATGTAGCGCTTCTCGTTGATCAGCAGGCCGCGCATGTCGGCCTCGTCGAAGCTGAGGCCGGATTGGGGGACGCCGACCAGCACCGCGGTGCCGCCGCTGTCCGCGCCGAGCACGCCGGGGCGCACGGCGCGCAGGATCTGGCCCATCGTCACCTCGCGCCCGATGCAGTCGAACGCGAAGTCCGCCCCGCTGCTCGGCTCGCCGAAGCTGGTCGTCGCCCCGTCCGCGGCCGGCGTCAGCGCGTGGATCTGCTCGATCGCGTCGCCGCCCGACGCGTTCACCCCGTGCGTCGCGCCGAACTTCTTGGCGAACTCCAGCTTCTCGTCGTCGAGGTCGACCGCGATAATCGGGTCCGCCTTGACCACGCTGGCGGCGACCACGGCGGAGAGGCCGACGCCGCCGACGCCGAAGATGGCGACGCTGTCGCCCTCGCGCACGGCGGCCGTGTTGTAGACCGCGCCGGAGCCGGTCAGCACGGCGCAGCCGATGATCGAGGTCACGTCGCGGCGCACGTCGCTCGGCACCTTCACGATGTACTTCTCGTCGGCGATCGTGTGGTCGGCCCAGGTGAAGACGTTGCGGGTCGTCGCCTGGCGGCCGCCGGGTCGCTCGATCACGATCTGGTCGGCCGGGCGCCGCGCGGTCTCCGGCGTGCGCGGGACCCAGGTCACGAACACGGTGTCGCCCGGTGCGACGTTGTCCACCTCCGAGCCGACCGCGACCACCTCGCCGGTCGCCTCGTGGCCCAGCACCTGATCGGCCGGGCGCGGGTTGTGCATCTGGTGCAGCTGCGAGTGGCAGATGCCGCTCGCGTACTGCCGCACGACGACTTGGTAAGGGCCGGGATCGGGCAGGTCGACGCGCTCGACGGCGAGCGGGGCGTCCTCTTCGGGCAGGAACACGACGCGTGCGGAAGTGGGCATGACGGCCTCCTCGGGGTTCGGCGGAGTCTAGCCGCCGATAGCCTGCCCGCGTGGAGATCATCGAACGAGGCGGCGCGCGGCGGCTGGGCGATGAGGAATGGGCGGAACGGCGCGGCGGCGCGGCGGGCGTGCTGCTCGATTTGGGCTGCGGCGACGGCTCGTTCGCCCGCCGCTTCGCGATCGGGCACCCCGATTGGCTCGCCGTCGGCGTCGACGCGGATCGGGACGCGCTGAGCGCCGCGGCGCGGGCATCGGAACGCCGCCCCGAACGCGGCGGCGCGCCGAACGCGCTCTGGGTCGCCGCCAACATCGAGACGCTGCCGCCGCAGCTCGACGGCGCGGCCGACCAGCTCGCGATCCACTTCCCCTGGGCCGGCCTGCTCGCGATGATCCTCGACCGGCCGGGCGATTTCGCGGCATTGGCCGACCGGCTCTGCGCGCCCGCCGCATCGCTCTCGCTCGTGCTCAACGCCGCCGAGACGCCGCAGAACGAGCCGCTCGCGCCTGGCCCCGTGCGAGGCGCGCTCGCCGGGCCGCTGGCGGAGCACGGTTTCGAGATTGAGCGCTGCGACTGGCTCGACCCCGCAGCCGCGCCGCCGACCACTTGGGCCGGCCGCCTGCTCAAGCGCAGCCGACGGGCGGCCATCGGCCTCGAAGCGCGCCGCGTCCGACAGCGCTGACCAGACGATCGCCGGTGGAACCGAAGTAGAAACGCATTTATCGAGCGGCCCCTCGCAGCCACGCGTGCACGGCGACTCGGAGGGCGACGTACACGGCTCCCGTAGTGATCGCTGCCAACGTGCCGCCGACGACTGTGATTTCGTCGTCGCCCACGCGGAACGCGATCCAGAGCGCCAGCGTGGTGGCGGGTACGGTGTAGACAGCTGCCAGCACCGCGACGAGCCACGGGTGCCGCTCGTTGAAC
The DNA here is from genome assembly GCA_965205165.1 of Dehalococcoidia bacterium. Lineage (GTDB taxonomy): Bacteria > Chloroflexota > Dehalococcoidia > Bin125 > Bin125 > CBDESM01. The sequence goes on along the minus strand of OZ242037.1, from coordinate 1,171,514 downwards.
GCAGCCGTCCATTCCCTCATTTTTCTCATTCTGCCGCTCTTCTGCCCCGCGTCCCCCACCTCCGTGGTCTATACAGCTGGCGCGAGCGGTTCTCTCGCAGCCACGCATGCACGGCGACTCGGAGGGCGACGTACACCGCCACCACAGCAGCCATCGCCACCACGCCGCCGCCTGCGAGATCGTTGTCCCCCACCCGGTACGCGACCATGAGCGCCAGCGGCGCGGCGGGCAGGATGTAGGCGAACGCCAGCGCGACGGAGATCCAAGGGTGCTGCCTGCTGAGCTCAGCCGCCCGTTCTCTCAGGTTGCCCATTCCGTTGCTCCTCGGTTCCGTCTGCTGCGGGCATCCGCGCGATGTGCAGTGCCACCATTCCGCCGCCGAAGCGGCGGTAGCGGGCGCGCTCCGCGCCGGCCGCTTCGATGATCCGCGAGAGCTCGTCCGCCGGCGGGTAGCCCTCGAGCGAGCCGGGCAGGTAGCGGTAGGCGCGGCCTTGGCCGGAGAGGATGCCGGCGAGGCGGGTGACACCCTGCTCGAAGCCGAAGCGCATTATGGCCCCGAACGGGCCGGGCGGCGGGTGCGTGATGTCGAGTGCGACGACGCGCCCGCCGGGGCGGAGGACGCGGAGCATCTCGGCGAAGGCGGCCGGCAGGTCGACGAGGTTGCGCAGCACGAACGCGCTGGCCACCGCGTCGAACGTCCCGTCCGCGAACGGCAGCCGCAGCGCGTCCGCTTGCAGCCAGTCGCCGCCGCCCGTCTTGCCGTCCGTCTTGCCGCCCGCTTTGTCCCGCGCGCGGGCGAGCATCGCCGCGGAGAAGTCCGCGCCGGTGACGCTGCCAGCGCCGGCGCGGCGGAACTCGGCGGAGAGATCGCCGGTGCCGCAGCCGATGTCGAGCACGTCGGCCCCGCACGGCTCGGCCGCGGCGACGGCGGCACGGCGCCAGCGGCCGTCGAGGCCCGCCGTCATCAGCCGGTTCATGCGGTCGTACTGCGGGGAGATCCGCGAGAACATCGCCTGGATGCTCCGCGCGCGCGCGTCGGGGTCGGTCACTCGCGGTTCCGTTCCGGCGGCCCGCTGGAGCGGTGGGGATGCGCGCTGTAGCGTAGCGAAACCGACCCGCGAGTCGGTTTCCGCAACCGCACGAGGCTGCGATGCCCGCAGATGCCCCGCCCGCCGAGATCGAGACCGCGCGGCAGCCGCGCGCCGAGGCGCGGCGCGGCGATCTGCTCGCGGCGGCGACCCGGCTGTTCGCCGAGCGCGGCTACGCGGCCGCGGGGATGGACCAGATCGCCCGCGCCGCGGGAACCTCCAAGGGCGGCCTCTACTTCCACTTCCCAACCAAGCAGGCGCTGCTGGCGGCGGTGATCGGGCGGGCCGCGGACCTGCTGCGCAAGCGCGTCGCCGCGGCGATGATCGCGGCCGGCGACGACCCCGTCGCGCGTTCGGAGGCGGCGCTGGCCGCGCTCTTCCGCACGCTGGCCAAGCACCGCCCGCTCGGCCGCGTGCTCGCCGCCGAGTCGGTCGCGGCCGGCCCCGATGTGCGCGAACGGGTCGAGCGGATCGAGGACGAGTTCGTCGCGCTGATCGCGGCCGAGCTGCGCCGCGCGCTCGATCTGGGCCTGACCGCGCCGCTCGACCCGGAGCTCGCGGCGCGCGCCTGGTTCGGGATGGTCCGCGCCTGCATCAGCGCCTGGGCGGGCGGCCGCATCGCCGCGTCGCCGGGCGAACTCGAAGCCGAACTGCGCCGCCTGCTGATCCGCAGCGCCGGCGCCATGCCGCCGGACGTCATGCCGCCGGAACGAGCAGACCGAGGAGGAGATCGATGTCCCGACCGACCGTGAACCCGCCCAACCGCGGCGCGCCGATCGCCTGGCAGCGCGGCGGCGACTACGAGGACATCTTCTACGACACGGCCGAGGGGATCGCGAAGATCACGATCGCCCGGCCGGAGGTGCGCAACGCCTTCCGCCCCAAGACGCTGTTCGAGCTCTCCCGCGCCTTCACCCGGGCGCACGAGGACTCCGAGGTCGGCGTGATCATCCTCACCGGCGAGGGCGACGAGGCGTTCTGCTCCGGCGGCGACCAGCGCATCCGCGGCGACGGCGGCTACGTCGGCGACGACGGCGTGCCGCGGCTCAACGTGCTCGACCTGCACCGCCAGGTGCGCAACATCCCCAAGCCCGTGATCGCGATGGTGCGCGGCTACGCGATCGGCGGCGGCAACGTGCTCGCCACGATCTGCGACATGACCATCGCCGCCGACAATGCCAAGTTCGGCCAGACCGGGCCCAAGGTCGGCTCCTTCGACGCCGGCTACGGCACGATGCTGCTCTCCCGCAACGTCGGCCTCAAGAAGGCGGCCGAAATCTGGTTCATGTGCCGCCAGTACGGCGCCCAGGAGGCGGTCGACATGGGCCTCGCCAACGTCGCCTTCCCGCTCGAAAGCTGCGAGCAGGACACCGTCGACTGGTGCCGCGAGATCCTCTGCATGAGCCCGACCGCGCTGCGCTTCATCAAGCGGGCGCTGGTCGCGGAGACCGACGGGCAGGCGGGCATGCAGATGTTCGCGGGCGATTCGACGCTGCTCTACTACCTCAGCGAGGAGGCCAAGGAGGGCCGCGACGCCTTCCTGCAGAAGCGCGCGCCCGACTTCCGCAAGTACCCGCGCTTCCCCTAGCCATGTCCGATGCCGCGCCCGTCGCGCCGCCGGGCAAGCGCCGCGCCTGGATCCTCGCGGCGCGCCCGCCGACCCTGCCCGCCGCCATCGCGCCCGTCCTGGTCGGCACCGCCGTCGCCTCGCTCGAACGCGACGTCTATTGGGGCCTGTTCGCCCAGGTGCTGATCGCGGCCGTGCTGATCCAGATCGGCGTCAACTTCGCCAACGATCTGTCGGACTTCCGCCGCGGCGCGGACACGCCGCAGCGGCTGGGCCCGCCGCGCGCCGTGGCGCAGGGCTGGCTCTCCGAGCGCGAGATGCTGGCCGGCGCGGCCCTCGTCTTCGCCGCCGCGATCGCGCTCGGCATCTCGCTGACGCTCGCCTCCGGCTGGCCGATCCTCGCCGCCGGCGCGGCCTCCTGCATCGCCGCCGTCGCCTACACCGGCGGGCCCTGGCCCTACGGCTACCACGGCCTGGGCGACGTCATCTGCTTCGCCTTCTTCGGCGTCGTCGCCGTGATGGGCAGCGGCTTCGTCCAACTCGAGCGGCTCTCCTGGGAGCTCGCCGCCGCCGCGATCCCCGTCGGCTGCCTCGTCACCGCCATCCTCGTCGTCAACAACCTGCGCGATCTGGAAACCGACCGCGCCGCCGGCAAGCGCACGCTGGCCGTCCTGCTCGGCGACCGCGCGACGCGGATCGAGTACGCCGCGCTGGTCGCCGCCGCCTTCATCTCGACCGCGATCTTCGCGGCCGCGGGCGTGCTGCCGATCTGGTCGCTCTCGGTGCTCGCCGCCGCCCCGTACGGCGTCCTGCTCTCGCTCAACGTGCTCGACGCCGCCGGGTTCAGCGGATCCGCGCTGAATCCGCTGCTCAAGCAGACCGCGCGGCTGCACCTGCTCGCCGGCGCGCTGCTCGCCGTCGGCATCGCGCTCGGCTGATCCGCGTAGGCTTGCCCCATGGTCTTCCGCCTCGTCGCCTCGCAGCACCTCCGCGCCGACTTGGACGGCGCTTGGCGCTTCTTCTCCGACGCCGGCAACCTCTCCGTGATCACGCCCGAGGACATCGGCTTCCGGATCACCACCGGCGGCGCAAATCCGGTCTACCCGGGCCACGTGATCACCTACCGCGTCAAGCCGCTCTTCGGGATCGAGCTGACCTGGGTGACCGAGATCACGCAGGTCGTGCCGCCGGCCGCGGACCGCGCCTACTTCGCCGACGAGCAGCGCGTCGGCCCCTACGGGATGTGGCACCACGAGCACCACTTCGCCGCCAGCGCCGCCGGCGTGGTCGCCTCCGACGTCGTCTACTACTCGCTGCCGCTCGAGCCGCTCAGCGTCCCGCTCCACGATCTGCTGGTCAAGCCGCAGCTGGAGCGCATCTTCGCCTACCGCGCCGCCGTGCTCTCGCGGCAGTTCGGCGACGTCGAGGGCACCGCCCCATCGCTGACCATCGACAGGCTCTGAGCGATCCGCGCGCCCGCGGATTCCGCCGGGGCGTTGACAACCCGATCCCGCAGTCCCTAGCCTCTGCGCAGAGTCCGCGCCGAGCGGCCGGGCGGGAAGCGAGTGCCCCAATGAAGTTCGAGTTCTTCCACCTGATGCCCTACCGGGACCTGCCCGAGGACTTCCCCGAGCGCTACAACAGCGTCTGGGTCGACATCCCCTCCGAGCTCTTCGACCCGGCCAAGGCCCACGTGATGTACAACGACGGCCTCGACGAGCTCGAGGCCGCCGCCGCGGCCGGCTACGACGGCATCTGCATCAACGAGCACCACCAGAACGGCTACGGGCTGATGCCCTCGCCCAACCTGATGGCCGCCAACCTCTGCCGCCGCACCAAGGACGTCGCCATCGTCGTGCTCGGCAACTCCATCGCCCTCTACAACCCGCCCACCCGCGTCGCCGAAGAGTTCGCCATGCTCGACTGCATCTCCGGCGGGCGCCTCGTCGCCGGCTTCCCCGTCGGCACGCCGATGGACGACTGCTTCTGCTACGGCGCAAACCCCTCGCACCTGCGCGACAAGTACTACGAGGCCGCCGACCTGATCACCCAGGCCTGGACCAACCCGGAGATGTTCGCCTACAACGGGCGCTACAACCAGCTCCGCTACGTCAACATCTGGCCGCGCCCGATCCAGGCCCCGCACCCGCCCGTCTGGATCCCCGGCGGCGGCTCCGTCGAAACTTGGGAGTGGTGCGCCGACCACAACTACGTCTACTGCTACCTCTCCTACGGCGGCTACAAGGCCGGGCAGAAGAACGTGGACGGCTTCTGGCGCACCATGCAGCAGCGCGAAAAGCCGCTCAACCCCTACCAGGCCGGCTTCCTCCAGCTCGTCGCCACCGGCGAATCCGAGCAGGAGGTCGCCGACAAGTTCGGCCCCCACGCGGAGTACTTCTACAACAAGATGCTCCACGTCGACCCGCGCTACGCCGACCCGCCCGGCTACCGCACCGTCCGCACCATCGAGCAGGGCTTCACCCGCAGCCAGGGCCTCAAGCCCGTCTTCGGCGACACCGAGAAGTTCAAGGGCGAGAAGACCCAGGAGAAGCTGCTCCAATCCAAGGCCGGCGAGGGCCGCATCACTTGGGACGACCTGATCCGCGAGGGCAACATCGTCGCTGGCACGCCCAGCCAGGTCACCGAGCAGCTCGAAGAGGTCATCAAGACGCTCCACGTCGGCCACCTGATGATCCTCAACCAGTTCGGCTCGATCCCCAAGGAGCTCGCCATCCCCAACATCGAGCTCACCGCCAAGGAGGTCCTGCCCAACCTCAAGCACATCTGGGACGACGAGGGCTGGGAAGACCACTGGTGGCCGCAGGGCCTGCCCAACGGCTCCGTCGAGCCCGCCCCGCTCGCCACCTAGCACCCGGCGCGACGACGCTGAACGGGGCGGGGCCCGAAGCCCCGCCCCGTTCCCGTTTAAGGCAACCTCGATGAAGCCCAAGATCAGCATCATCACCCTAGGCGTAGCCGACCTCCAAGCCTCCCTCCGCTTCTACCGCGACGGCTTGGGCTTCCCCACCCACGACTACGAAGAAGGCGCCGGCATCGCCTTCCTCTCCCTGGAAGGCACTTGGCTGGCCCTCTACCCCCGCACCGAGTTCCCCAGCGAAGCCCCCGGCGTAAATTTCGCCGCCCCCGGCACCCCCATGATCACCCTCGCCCACAACGTAGCCTCCAAAGCAGAGGTAGACTCCGTAATACAACACGCCATCAACGCCGGCGCAACCCTGATCAAAGAACCCCAAGAAGTCTTCTGGGGCGGCTACTCCGCCTACTTCGCCGACCCCGACGGCCACCTCTGGGAAGTCGCCCATAACCCCTTCACCGACCTGACTTAGCGGTGGTGACCGCGGAGACGTGCAGCGACAGGGCGTTGACACTGGTCCCTGTTCCTCCTATCATCATCTCATGGCCACCTCTGATCCCCTGCATCTCAGCATGAGATACCCTACTGGCGACCCCTCCGCTGTCTGGATCGCAACGGACGACGATCTTGATTTCGTCGTGGTGGGCTGCTCTCGGGGCTCTCGCCGACGGGCTCAGGAGGAACTGCGAAAGGACAAGCGTCCGCATTTCGGAGAAAGTGGCGTCTATCTCTTGAGAGGTCGCGAGCGCACTACTGGTGCCATGCGTCTATACATCGGCAGGACGGTGAACATCAAATCACGGCTCTATAACCACGATCAAAAACTGACTTGGTGGACCGAAGTGGCGGCTGTCATCGGCGCTGCGGATCGATGGGAGGACGAAGAACTTAAGGCGCTGGAAGCACTGCTTTATCGTCGCGCATCTGATGCGCGCCGAGCAGTGTTGATGAACGTGAACGTGCCTAATCTACCATCGGATTTGAGCGATAACAGGCATGCTGAGCTGCAGGACAAGGCAACGGACATTGTGATACGGCTAATCGCACTTGGCTTCATCGAACTAGGGTATGACGATGATGATGAAGAAGGGGATGGGGAGACCTCGCCCGAAACTCTGCAAGACGACGACAAACTATCAAGCGATGCGACACACGTTCTTGCCTCAAGGGGCTTGCGAGCATATGGTCGACTGGGGAATGACGGATCGTTCACAATTCTTGCGAAATCGTCTGCCTCACTTTCAGAAACTGAAGCTCTATCCGATGAAGTGAGGCAGATTCGTGCGGGTCTCCGCAGAAGAGATATCTTGATTGAGCCTGATGGTGGTGTACTTGAATTCAAAGAAGACTTTCCCCTGCCTTCCACGACCAGCGGTCAGAACGACACCGCCAGCCTCATGAAGTTTGCGAAGCAAGTGGTGCTGGGCAGCCAAGGTCGAAAGGCCGGAAACTGGGAACTGGTTTCCTCTAACCCCTAACCTGCACTGCATGAGCCAGCCAACCAGCCTCAGTGCGATCACCCTCGTCGTGGGGGGGATGGGGCGCAGCGTTGCCTTCTATGAGGCGCTTGGGTTCGAGCGGCTCTATGGCGGGGCGGAGGCGGACTTCACCTCCTATCGGGTGGGGAATTCCTACCTCAACCTGATGCTCGGCGAAGTGCCGGGCGGCTTCTGGGGGCGGACGATCTTCTACGTCGATGACGTGGATGCCTTCCACGAGCGGGCGCTCGCGGCCGGGCTTGCGCCGATGTTCCCGCCGCGCGATGCGCCTTGGCGGGAGCGGCACTTCCACATCCGCGACCCGGATGGGCACGAGCTCTCGTTCGCCAAGCCGATCGCGGCGGATTGACCGCGCCGCCGCTACTGCTGGCGCGGCTGACTCGCACCTTGGATCGCGGTGATGCCGCCGTCGATGGTGAACTCCGAGCCGGTGCTGTAGGTCGCGTCGGCGACGATGAACAGCATCATCTTCGCCACCTCGTCCGCCGTGCCCAGGCGCGGGATCGGCCCGTCGAAGCTGACGTCGCCGTCGTCCCGCGTGAACAGGGACGGGTCGCGGATCATCGGCGTGTCGATCGGCCCCGGATGCACCGAATTGACGCGGATGTTGTAGGGCGCGAACTCCGCCGCCGCCGTCTTGGTCATTCCGCGCACGGCGAACTTCGAGGCGACGTACGCGCCCAGCCCGGCGTAGCCGGCGAGCCCGGCGATCGAGGAGGTGTTGACGATGCAGCCGCCGCCCGCCTCGCGCATCGGCTGCACCGCCGCCCGCATCCCCAGCCAGACGCCGACCTGGTTGATCTTGATCACCTCGAGGTACTCCTGCAGCGAGGAATCCTCGATCCGCTTGAACCGCGCGATCCCCGCGTTGTTGAGCAGGATGTCGAGCTTGCCGAACTCCGCCACCGTCTTGGCCACCGTCTCCGCCCACGCGCTCTGGTCGGCCACGTCCAAGTGCGCGTAGGCCGCCTGCCCGCCCGTGTCGTTGATCGACTCCGCCACCCGCATCCCGTCCTCGTCCAGCACGTCCCCCAGCATCACCGCCGCCCCCTCCCGCGCGAACAGCCGCGCCTCCGCCTCCCCCTGCCCCCGGGCTCCCCCCGAAACCAGCGCCACCTTGCCGTCAAGCTTGCCCATGCTGCGCCTCCTCGCCTGCAGTCTAGGCGTGCGCCGCGTCCCGCTCAGTCACCGCCGAGGCCGGAGCCGCTGGTGAGGCCGCCGTCGAGCACGAACTCGGCGCCGGTGCTGTAGGTGGCGTCGGCGGCGATGAAGAGCATCATCTTGGCCACCTCCTCGGCCTCGCCGGCGCGGGGGATCGGGATCCGGCGGGTCAGGCCGCCGCCGGGCGGGCCGCCGCGCGGGTCGCGGATCATCGGCGTGTCGATCGGACCGGGATGGACGGAGTTGACGCGGATGTTGTACGGGCCCAGCTCCTGCGCGGCGACCTTGGTCATCCCGCGCACCGCGAATTTCGAGGCAGCGTAGGCGTTCAGCCCCCCGTTCCCTTGCAGGCCGGCGGTCGAGGAGGTGTTGATGATGCAGCCGCCACCGGCATCGCGCATCGGCTTGATCGCCTCGCGCATGCCGAGGAAGACGCCGACCTGGTTGACCTGGATCACCCGCAGGTATTCCTCCAGCGAGGTCTCCTCGATCGGCTTGAGCATCAGGATGCCGGCGTTGTTGAGCAGGATGCTCAGCTTGCCGAACTCCGAGACGGTCCGCTCCACGGCCGCGGCCCAAGCGCGCTCGTCGGTCACGTCGAGATGGACGTAGGCCGCGCTCCCGCCCGTATCGGAGATCGAGTTCGCGACCCGTTCGCCGTCTTCGTCCAAGACGTCGGCGAGCATCACGGCCGCGCCTTCGCGGGCGAAGAGCCGAGCCTCCGCCTCGCCCTGTCCCCGCGCGGCGCCCGAAATCAGCGCCACCTCTCCGTCGAGCTTGCCCATCTCGCGCTCTCCCCTCGGCGGGCCATCGCGGCATGCCGCCGAGGGGCATTCTAGGAAAACGGGAAGGGCGCTGCGCCTAGGCCGAGAAGCCGCGGGTCTGCGGGACGGGGTCGGCGGCGGGCGCGTGCTGCGCGAACGGGCTGAAGCGGCCGGAGCGCTGCTTCGCCTCCAGCTGGGTCTGGGTCTCCGGCGTCATCGGGCCGTCGATCGACTCCATGATCGCGCGCCGGCGCGGGTGCCCGTAGGGGAGCCGGCGGGCGCGGTCCAGCTGCTGCTGGAGGTTGGTCCAGTAGGCCGGGTGCTCCGGGTCGTGCAGGTGCGCCTGGTGCTCCGCCGTGTCGTGCGTCTGTCCGCGGGTGTTCGGGTTCCGTGCCATCTCGACCTCCTTCGCTTTGTTTCGCCCATATTACCAATGTTTCGGAAATGTTTCAAACCCCTCCGCCAATCGGGCGCGGACGGGCCGGGCCGAGGGGGCGCGGGAGGCGTGGGACGGGCGGCTCAGGCGGGCTTGCGGGTGCGCATCCGGAAGGGCGAGACCTCGCCCGTCTCGAGGTCGAACGTGTAGCGCCACTGCTTCAGCAGGTCCAGCCCGTAGAGGTGGATCGCCAAGGTCTTGCCCTCGCTGATCTCGACCGCGTGGATGTCGCTCGGCGGCTGCGCGATCACCGTCGTCTCGCCCGCCGCGACCCGCGAGGGCGCCTGCTCCTCCAGCTCCGCGAGCCACGGCTGCGCCCCGTCGTCCACCCGCTCGTAGTTGCGGTTGAACTCGACCCCCGAGATCACGCCCTCCATCGCCCAGCCGTTGTGGTTGTGGACCGGCGCCCCGCGCCCCGGCTGCCAGACCACGGCCAGCACCGTCAGACGCTCCGACCGGTGGATCACGAACCCCTCGTCCGGATCCGGATCCTCCCGCCCCGGCAGATCCGCCAAGCAGTCCCGCCGCGCGATGATCCGCTCCAGCGGCGCAGCCAGCGCCGCGATCGTCCGCTCCGCCGAGTCCCCCCGATCCGCAATCCGCTCCGCCTCCCGCACGAACTCCCCCACCGAATACGCAGCAGTCACCATGTCAGCCTCCCATTCGCCCCGATTCTAGGGCCCCGAAAGGCGGCCTGCGCGAACCCTGCTAAAGCCGCATGCCTGTCCGCGCCCGTCCGATCGTCGCCGCAACCCCGCCGTTGATCGCCCACCTCGCGATGACCGCGTCCCGACCGCCAGCCACGGACGCGAACACGATCACGGTGATCACCACACCCGCGGCTGCGAGCCCCGCCACGGTGACGGTCGCCGGCTCATTCGCCATCATCCCCTCCAGCCCGCTGCCCACCAACGCTCGCCCGTTCATCGAGTCTCTCGCCGCTCCCAACCCGCCCAAGTGAAGCCGGGTGCGTCTCGATCTGATCAGCCCTCTTCGTCACCTAACTGGGCCTCGGTATCCCGGGTACATCTCCCTCAGCGCTTCCCTGATCGCTTCTGTCTTTGCCACATATGGCTCCGCTTTCGAAATCTCCTGCAAAGCCATCTCCATCATGTCGGGGATGTAGATCAGGTCGATGCTCATCGATTTTGCGAGACGAGCCACCGGTGCCTTCCATCCGCGCCCGATGACTGCGCAATTGAGCAGGCGAAGGTCGGGGTGGTAGGCAGGATCTCCAGCTTCAAGAAGCGCATCGTTCATTTGCACATCGTCGTCCTGATTGTTGAGCCACTCCTTGAGCTCATCTGGACTCTGGTCGCGGAGGATGCCTCCTTCGCCAGATCTGCTGGTGATCAGCCAAGCAAGATCATCGAGATCCAGGTCTTCCAGAGCTAGGCGATAGTTCTCCACTTGCGCTAAATCTCCTACCCGTATCTCGCGTGCCTTGAGCTCGTAAATCATCAAGCCGTCATGACGCGGACCAATCAAGTCAAGTGTCCCTGCGTTGCCCGCAGGGAGTTGCCGTCCTAAGAAGTCCCCCAGTCTGCGCAAACGATTCAGATGAGTGTGGAGGAGACGTTCGAGCTCCGGAAACGATGTCTCTTCGTCCCAGTCCTCTTCGTCATCGCCCTCCCACGGTTCTCCTGTCTCCCAGAGATACTGGCCGATCAGCACCAGCGCGTCTTCAAGCTCTTCTTCGTCGTAGCGGCCCGTGCGGATGACCTCGACCGCAGCGCGCCGAACCTCGAGAGGAGCCGGGATGTCCGTCTCGTTGGGCATACTGGGGCGACTCAGGATCTTCATCGGACGCTCGATCATCTGCTCATGGCTGGGGGCAGATTACCTGGCTGCTGAGTTGCAGGTCAAGAGTCGCCGGGCTCGGCAATCGCGCCTTCCCCCGCCGCGTGGTCGCGGAGTGCACGAGCCTCTGCAGCCCGTTTCGCACGCGCTTCACTGGACCAGCGCCAGAGCTTCTCGATGTGCGGCTGAGCCGGCGTTTCCATTGCCCCGATGGGAAGGAGGTGCGCGAGAGGTGCCTTGTAGGGAATCTTCCGGCGCTCTTTCGCATCGGGGTCGCCGGAGTGGTCGACTACCTCCACGAGGAGCTCGGTTCCGTGTACGGCGTGCATAAGGCCGGAAGCCAAATTCCGCGAGTCGAAGTCGGAAAGCGGAAGGCAGAACGACGGTGCCCGTCCTTCCAGCTGGGGCTCTACGCAATGCATGGTGAACGGGCTGTTGTGGTTCCCGTAGGTCCAAGAGCCGCGGTACTCGCGGCTGGCCATGTGGTGCTGTGCAACGCCCCAGCGATTGTCTGGATTGACGCAACTGAAGGTCGCGATGGTCTCGTCAGGGCCGAACCTGATGACCAGCTCATTGATCGGGTCGCTGGATTCCCCCGGGATCGTGAGTGTGGCGCTCTGGAGGAGCTCGACACCGCCGATCGCGCGACAGTCAACCGAGTAGCGGATATCGCCTTGGACACCCCATCCGTTCTTGAAGCCGATCCGCTGGTGCATCTGGCACTTGAGGCGTCCGAACCAGCGCTTGGCAGAGCGCTGGATTCTGCCTGATTGCCAAAACGGGACAAGTCCATCCACCACCTTCGTGGCAATCATCCCCACGACGACCGAAGTGGCGGCGATAGTGGCGGCGATCACCTCCTCGTTCATATGACTCGCCCTCCAGCGCAGCGCGATGATCTTACCAAGCCCGCGACAGTTGTTCAGCGAATCTGGGGGCAGGTCGACGCACTTGCCCGGTGCGGAAGCACCGCGGGAAAACCGGGGCGCTGTAGCGGGACGCCGGCCGCATGGTAAACAGCCTGAAACGGTGCGCTGGCGCTTTCGCGACGGCCACCGCCCACGGGACACTGCCCCATGTCTGCGTCCGTGCGGCAATCCTAGCGGGCGCAGACCGCCTCGTCAATGGCAGAGGCGGGCCTAGCTGATGGGCGCTCCCAGCTTGAGCGAGATCACCACTTGTCCTGAACGCCAAAGCGCTCCGGCAGGGCCGGAGCGCTTCTGAGGACGCCGGCCGTGTTGACAGCCTAAAACGGCGCACTGACGCTTTCGCGACGGCCACCGCCCACGGGATCCCGTCCCGTGTCTGCGTCCTTGCGCCAATCCTAGTCCGTGTGAACGGCCTCGTCAAAAGCGGAGGCAGATCCGGGTTGACCAACGCTCCCAACACGGGCAAGTTCGCCACTTGTCCTGAACGCCAAAGCGCTCCGGCCCTGCCGGAGCGCTTTTGGGGACACCGGCCGTCTCGTACAGCCTAAAACGGCGTGCTGGCGCTTTCGCGACAGCCACCGCCCACGGGACACTGCCCCATGTCTGCGTCCGTCAGCAATCTTAGCGGGCGGTGCTGCCATTAGCCTGCGCTGCACGGAGGCGGGCATGGCCAACGAGCGCGGGGTCGAGTTCGGGCTTTTCTTCCAGTTGCCGCAGGCTGCGGGGCAGTCGGCGGTGGAGCGGTACTCGGACACGCTCGAGCAGGTCGTGGAGGCCGACCGGCTCGGCTTCGACCTCGCTTGGCTGGCGGAGATGCACTTCCTGCGCGAGTATTCGGTGATGCCCTCGCCGATGGTCGTGATGGCCGCGGCGGCGGCGCGGACCTCGCGGATCAGGCTCGGCACCGGCGTCGTGCTCGTGCCGCTGCACAACCCGCTGCGCGCCGCGGAGGAGGCCGCCACGCTCGACATCGTCTCCGGCGGGCGGCTCGAATACGGGATCGGGCGCGGCACCATCAACGCGCATTTCGACGGACTCGGCATCCCCGTCCGCGAGCGCGCCGAGCGCTTCGACGAGGGCATTGATGTGATCCTCCGCGCCTGGCGCGACGAGCCGGTCAGCTTCCACGGCCGGTTCTGGGACATCGACGGCGTCGACGTCGTGCCCAAGCCGGTGCAAAAGCCGCACCCGCCGCTGCGCTTGGCTGCCAACTCGGATGAATCGTTCGCGCGCGCCATCGCCGAACAGTGGCGCGTCTTCGCTTCCCCGATCACCGCCTTCCTCGACGATCTCGACCGGCGTTTCGCCGAGTACCACCGCGCCCGCACCGAGGCGGACGGCGCGGAGCCGCCGCTCGCCGACGTCGGCTTGCTGCTCCCGGTCTACGTCGCAGAGGACGGCGGCCGCGCGCGCGACGAGGCGGAGGAGAGCATCATGAGCTACCTCCGGGTGGTGGCGCAGACCGGGATCAACGCGATCTCAGCCCGCGGGGGCGATGTGGACGATCTCCCGCCGCTGCTGCACCGCTATCGCCACTGCACCTATGAGGAGGCGCTGCGCGACATCTGCGCGGTCGGCAGCCCGGACGAGGTGGCGGAGAAGCTCGCGGCTTGGAGCGGACGCTTCCACGCCGGCCACTTCCTCACCTGGTTCAACTGCGGCGGGCTGATCCCGCACGAGCGCGTGCTCGGCTCAATGCGCCTCTTCGCCGAACAGGTCGCGCCGCGGGTCTGAGCTCAACGCCGCCTCCGGCAGCCGCGCCCGCATCAGCTCGATCGCCGCCGCGTTGCGGTCGATCAGCAGATAGCGCCGCCCCAGCGCCGCCGCGGCCGCGCCGACCGTGCCGCTGCCCGCGAACGGATCCAGCACCAGATCGCCCGCGTTGCTCGCCGCCCGCAGGATCCGCTCGGCCAGCGCCTGCGGCTTCTGCGCGGGGTAGCCCGTGCGCTCCTTCGCGTTCGTCCCGACGATCGTGTGCCACCAGACGTCCGTCGGCAGCTTGCCGCGCGCCGCCTTCTCCGGCCCGACCAGGCCGGGCGCCATGTAGGGGATGCGGTCGATCTCGTCGACGTTGAACGTGTAGTCCGCCGGGTTCTGCACGTACACGAGGATCGTGTCGTGCTTGGCCGGCCAGCGGCGCTTGGGCCGCCCGCCGAAGTCGTAGGCCCAGATGATCTCGTTGAGGAAGCAGCGCCGCCCGAAGATGCGGTCCAGCAGCACCTTCGCGTAGTGCGCCTCGCGGTAATCGAGGTGCAGGTAGAGCGCCCCGCGCGGCGACAGCACCCGCCGCATCTCGGCGAGGCGCGGTTCGAGGAACGCGAGGTAGTCGTCGAACGCATCCGGCCACGCGCCGCCCCCGCCGGCCGGCCGCGCCGCGTAGCGCTCGCCGCCGAAGCCGATCCGTTCGCCTTCCGGATCCCGCTCGACCGCGATCCGCCCGGACTTGCGCTCGCGCCCGGTGTTGAACGGCGGGTCGGTGCAGATCAGATCGGCGCAGCCGTCCGGCAGCGAGCGCAGCACGGGCAGGTTGTCGGCGTGGACGATGACGCCGTCGGCGCGGCTCACGCCTCCGGCCGCGCCCGCGGCAGCGACGACGCGTCCGGCTCCCCTTCGCCGCGGCGCTCCTGCTCGTCCCGCGCCTCGGCCGCCTCCTCGCGCTTGATCTGCCGCTCCAGCTCAGCCTCCTCCAGCTCTTGGCCCAGCCCCTCCTCCAGCATCTGCTCGACCGGGCGCTGCTCCACCGTCGCGTCGAACGCGGCCTCCAGCAGCGAGTAGGTGCGCCCGCCCACGTAGTTCAGCGGCTTGTACTCGTCGTCGTCCAGCGACCACATCCCCGTGTTGAAATCGAACCCGTCCGTATCCGCGTGCGCCGCCACGACCTTGCCGATGAACAGCGTGTGGTCGCCCATCGCGTAGGAGTCGTGGACGGTGCATTCGATCCAGCCGATGCAGCCCTCCAGCAGCGGCGCTTCGATCTCGCTCCCCTTGAACGAGGGGATGCGCGACGCCTCCAGCTTGTCGCCGACGCTGTTGGAGACCATCCCCAGCCATTGCGTGTGGTTCAGCAGCACACGCGAGGGGATGTTGAGCGCGAACTCCTCGCCGTAGCGGATCATGTCGTGCGTGCGCCGCGAGGGATGCACCGCGATCGCGATCAGCGGCGGGTTCATCGAGACCGGCATCGCGTAGGCGATCGGCGCGGCGTTGGAGACCGCCCGCCAGCGCGTGGTCACGATCGCCGCTGGCGCGCCGCCCAGCAGCCGCCGCGCATCCTCCTCGACCATCTTCCTGCGCACCATGCGCGAATCTTACCCGCCCGTCCGCCCTGCGGTAGGCTGGAGGCCGCATTGCACGGGGAGAGTCCGATGGTTGATTTCCGCGACGACAGCACCGAGGCCGCCTTCCGCGAGGAGGTGCGCGGGTTCATCGAGGGCGAGTTCCAGCCGCGCCGCTCGCGCATGCGCGAGGAAGCGCGCAGCGCCGCCATGTTCGACCGCCCGCCCGCGCAGCGCGAGTGGGACAAGGCGCTGGCCGACCGCGGCTGGATCGCCCCCGCCTGGCCCGAGCAGTACGGCGGCGCCGGCCTCTCCGTGATGCAGCAGTTCATCTTCAACGAGGAGATGGCCGAGGCCCGCGCCCCGCGCCCGGGCGGCATCGCCATCGGCATGGCCGGGCCCACCATCATCACGATCGGCACCGAGGAGCAGCAGAAGGAGCACCTCCCGCCGATCCTCAGCGGCGAATCGATCTGGTGCCAGGGCTACTCCGAGCCCGGCTCCGGCTCCGACCTCGCCTCGCTCCAGACCCGCGCCGTCAAGGACGGCGACGATTGGGTCGTCAACGGCCAGAAGATCTGGACCTCCGGCGCCCACCGCGCCGACTGGATGATCCTGCTCGCCCGCACGGATCCGGACGCGCCCAAGCACAAGGGCATCACCTACTTCATGCTCGACATGCACTCGCCCGGCGTCGAGGTGCGCCCGCTCGTCAACATGGCCGGCACCCACGAGTTCAACGAGGTCTTCTTCGAGGACGTCCGCATCCCCTCGCGCCACATCCTCGGCGAAGTCGACCGCGGCTGGTACGGCGCCGTCACCACGCTCGACTTCGAGCGCTCCAGCATCGGCTCCTCCGTCGGCATGCAGCAGACCGTCGAGGACATCATCAGGTTCGCCCAGGACAACCGCGGCACCGGCCTCTCCTCGGTCGGCGTCAACGAGGACACCCGCTTCCAGCTGGCCGATCGCTGGATCGAGACGCAGACGGCGCGGATGATCTCCTACCGCATCGTGACGATGCAGGACCAGGGCCTGATCCCCAACTACGAGGCGAGCATGGCCAAGCTCTACGCGATGGAGCTGAACCAGCGCATCTGGCGCACCGCGATGCAGGTCACCGGCCTCTACGGCCAGCTCAAGGGCGGCGACCCCTACGCCGCCAAGCGCGGCCGCTACAACTACGGCTTCATCCGCAGCATCGCCAACACGATCGAAGGCGGCACCAGCGAAATCCAGCGCAACATCATCGCCACCCGCGGCCTCGGCCTCCCTCGCGGCTGACGCCCACGGCTGCACTCTTGGCACTTTTGTGCTAGTCTGCCGCTAGATGATCGGAGCACCAGATGAGCCAATCCGCCGCCGCGAAGCTGAATGGCAGTACCGCAGTTGACGCTCAACCGTCCGTCTTCTCCCTTCAGCGCGTCATCGAGCAGCCGGAAATCCCGCTGTCGGCAGACTTGCTGTGCGATACCCGCTTGGAGATGGATGGACGCGACCTGCTGGCCGCGCTTCCGCCGGACGCCGTTCCGATCGTCTTCTTCGATCCCCAGTATCGCGGCGTCCTAGATCGGCTCAGCTACGGCAATGAAGGCAAAAGCCGCGGTCGCCAGCGTGCTGAACTGGAGCAGATGAAGGAGGCCGACATCGCCGAGTTCGTCCGGGCCATCAATCGAGTCCTGCTCGCTAGCGGCCATCTTTTTCTCTGGATCGACAAGTTTCACCTGATGACCGATTTCCGTGACTGGCTTGACGGCACTGCGCTTGACGTGGTTGACATGATTACGTGGGATAAAGGGATGATGGGGATGGGATATCGGACTCGCCGCAAAGCCGAGTATCTGGTGGTGCTTCAGAAGGCACCGCGCAAGGCTAAGGGAGTGTGGCAGAAGCACAACATTCCTGACATCTGGCCTGACGACTGTCCTGATGATAGCCCCGACGCTTGGCCCGATGTGTGGCATGAACGGATACCGGCTGATCGAAAGGCGAAGGGAGTCCATCCTAAGCCAGTTGACCTACAGACGCTGCTGATTGAAGCGGTGTCGCAACCGAACGACTTGGTCGTTGATCCTGCCGCGGGCACTTTCTCAGTGCTGGAAGCTTGTCAACGGGCTGGTCGGACTTTCTTGGGCTGCGATCTCAACGGCTGACATGGCACGTCTTGTTGACCGTAAGGGGCGGACTGATGGGAAGAGTGGCTATGCGAGGCTGCTTGGCGATCAGGATCTCGGCCAACTCATAAGCCGTTTGCACGGGGCAGTGGTCAGTGCTGGTACTGAGCTTGAGCGAATCATCCGAGAACGCGTGAAACCAGTTGACGACCTTGACGAGTTCCTACAGCGTGATGTCGGGCCAGATGGTGTCTTCTTGGCTAGTAAAAGGCAACTTAAGAACTCCGAAATACTGGAAATCGCAGGCGCTGAGCCAGACTTTGTAATTTTCAAAATACAGAATAGCCGGCTACACTGCCACATAGTTGAACTGAAGGACGGAGATACATTCGATACCAAAAAAGCTGCTAGCGAACGACGAGCATTGCACGCATATGAAGAAAAGAACGCTCGTTTCATACCATCAACAGTGGAAGTGCATGTCGTGGCCTTCAATCAAGATGACCGACAAATTATCTTCGATGGCTTTAAGCATAAGGTTCCACTTGACGAGTGCATGACCGGACGCGAATTCTGCGACTTGCTTGAGATTGACTACGATGAGATCGTTAGCGAGCGACGTCAGGACGCCGAGGCGAACTTCAATCAATTCCTCTCTGAGATGCTCGGAATCGAGAGAGTCGAGAAGTACCTTCGAGAGCACCTATCCGGTTGACTTTGTTGCCAACAACCATCTAAAGCAACACGTTCTCATCCAGCAGCAAATGCACCGGACTGCGTTTCGTTGGCGCTGAGCAGCGCCTCTTCGAACTCAACGCCGCGAGCGGCGAGGTACGGCGTCAGCAGGAACCCGTCCGCCAACTCCTCAATGCCGGTGCCGCCGTGATGGTGGTGGCTGTACAGCGTGCGCGTATCGACCCGTCTGCCGTGAATCACCGGCAGGCCGCCGTGGATTCTCGGATGGATGTGGATCGCATCGGCGAAGCGCCAGAGCCGTCCGAGCTCCCGCTCATGCCAGCGCTCCGCGATGAACCGGCGGAGATCGACGCCTGCCGGAAAGCAGGCTTCCAGCGATCTCGGGATCAGGCTCGTGGCCCAGTGCGGGCAGGCTTTGTCGAATTGGGCGAAGGTGTCGGGAATGCGGTCGGGGGGAAGGCCGAGGTCGATCAGTTTGGCGGCGGCGAGGATGCGGTGGAGGCTTTCCCAGTCGTAGAACCAGTCGGGTTCGTCGGGGAGGTCGCGCTCGGCCTCGTCGTTCCAGAGCGCGCCGGGCAGCAGGCCTGCCTCGCGCCAATCGTCGATCTGCTCGAGCGAAACGCCGGCCAGCGCGGCGCAGATCTGCGGCTCGATCGCGCCCGCCTCGTCGAACTCGTGCTTTTCGCCGTCGCAGCTCATGTCCCCAGCGTAGCGCGGGCGGGCGCGGCGTTCCTGCGGGCTACTTGCCGATGTAGGACCAGTTCTCCTTGAGCCAGCGGATCAGCGTCGCGCCGATGTCGGCTCGGAAGGAGGGGGCATGGCCGGCGCCTTGGATGGTCCAGAGTTCGATCGTGTGCTCGCCGCAGCCTTGGCGGATGCGCTGGCGCGTCGTTTCAGCGCCGCTGATGCCGGCGTCGAGATCGATGTTGTCGAGCGGCTCGATCGCGTCGGCGTTGCAGCCGGCGCGGACCGCCCAGCGGCGGGTGAGCTCGACCGCGCCGGGGTGGCCATCGTCCATTTCGGCGACGCCCTGCTTGACGAGGCCGTTGCCAGCAGAGAGCTCAATCGGGCCCGGGTTGCCGGCGTAGAGGACCGCATCGTCCTCGCTGCCGTGGATTTGCAGCACGGAGACGGGACGCCAGTTATCGCATTCGGCGGGGTCCTCGAATGACGAGCCGGCGATCGAGGCGATGCCGCGGAGGTCATCGATCGTCCCCTCACAGGCGAGGCGGTAGGCCATGAAGCCGCCGTTGTCGTAGCCGACGATGTATGCGCCGCTGACATCGAGGTAGCCCCGCGCTTCGGTGAAGAGGTCGGCGAGGTAGGTCGAGTCCTCCTCGCCTTGGTCGTCGAAATCGCAGCAGGCGGGCGTGGCGCTCCAGAATCGGTTGCCGGCCGCGTCGGTTCGACCGTCGGGCATCAGCAGAGCGAATCGTTCAGTTTCGATCTGCTGGCGCAGGCCGAGGTATGCGTTCGCTTTATCTGCGTCGCCGGCATAGTGATGCAGCAGCATCACCAGCGGCACGGATTCGGCTCGGCTATAACTTGCGGGGGCGTAGAGCCGTGCTGGTCGTGCGGCCGTGCCGACCTGCCACTCCGTGAATTCCGGTTGGGGCGGCACGGCGGAGATGCCGGTCAGACGGTACTGTTCGATATCGGTGATCCAAGCGATCAGCGCGGCCGACAGGTTGTAGAACTCCGGCGAATGCGCGCTGCCCGTCATCGTCCAGAGATCAACGGTGCGGTTGTCGACGCAACCCTCGCGAAAGCGCAGCCCGGTCGTTTCGTTGCCGTTCACCGCGGCGTCGAGGTCGAACGCGGGCGCCACCTGCGGCTGTTCCAAATCGCAGCTTGCCCGCGCCGCCCAGCGCTCGACCAACTCCCTCGCCCCCGGATGCCCGTCTCGATTAGGATCGTCGTTGGCGAGGTTGACGAGGTCTTCGCTGCCGTCGTATGCGATGATCTGATCGGCGGTACCGTGGATTTGCAGCACTGAGACTGGCGACGGGTTGACGCACTGGTCGGAGGTCTCGAACGATGATCCGGCGACGCTGACTACCGCTTGCAAGTCCGGGATCGCGCCCTCGCAGGCCATTCGATAGGCCATGAAGCCGCCGTTGGACTCGCCGAAGAAGTAGACGCCGTTGACATCGATCAGGCTGCGCGCTTCGTTCACGATGCTCGCGAGGTACGCGACGTCATCCGAATCGACATCGGTGTATTCGCAGCAGGCAGGTACCGCGTCCCAGAAGGTTTCGCCGTCGCTGCCGCGCTGGCCGTTGGGCAGCAGCAGTGCGAAGCGGGCCACTTCGATCTGGAGGTGCAGCCCGCCGAAGTACTGGTTCGCGGTCTCGGCATCGCTGGAGTAGTCGTGCAGCAGCACTCCGAGCGGCAGCGGCTCTCCGGCGCTCCAGTCGCCGGGCACCAGCAGGCGCGCGGGGCGTTCGCCGCCGACGATGTACTCGCCCAATCCGGCCGCGGCCGCGAGCTCCGAAATCTGCGGCTCTTCCGCCTCCGCGGGCTCTTCGTAATCTTCTTCGGCGGGCGCGGCCTGCTGCTCCGCCTGCGATGCGGCTGGCTCCTCTTCCCCCGCTTCTTGCGGCGCGGTGGGTTCGGGCCGGGCTTGCTCCTGCTGCCGCGTTTCCGGTGCAGCGGGCGCTTGTTGCTGTTGCTGCTGATCGTCTCCGCCGCAGGCGGCGAAGATGATCGCGGCGAGCAGCGCGAGCAGCGGCGCCCATGCGGGTCGCGGCGTCATGCGGAGCCTCCCGATCCGCCGTTACTTGCCCGCTGCCGGTGCGCTGTCGCGCAGCCAGTCGAGGATGCGCGCGCTGATCTGGTCGCGGAACAGCGGGGTGTGGCTGCCGCCCTCGAGCGTCCAGAGTTCGACGGTCGAGCCGCCGGCGCAGCCCTCGCGGTAGCGGGTGGGCACGGTCTCCGCGCCGCGCGCCGCGTTGTCGATGTCGAAGCGTTCGAGCGTCTCGGCCGCGTCGAGGTCGCAGCCGGCGATGCCGGCCCAGCGGTTGACCAGCTCGACCGCGCCCGGGTAGCCGTCGTCGGCATCCGAGACGCCGGGCTTGGAGACGCCGAGCGCGGCGAATTGGTCGAGCAGGCTTTCGTGGCCGCCGTAGAGGATCACCGCGTCGGCGTCGCCGTGGATCTGCAGGATCGAGACCGTGCCCGGGTTCTCGCAGCGGGCCGGATCCTCGAAGGTCGAGCCGGCCAGGCTGACCACGGCGCGGAGGTCGGCCACGCGCCCGCTGCAAGCCATCGTGTAGGACATGAAGCCGCCGTTGGAGTGGCCGACGAAGTAGACGCCGTCGATGTCGGCTTCCTGCCGCGCCTGATCGATCAGGCCGGAGATGTAGTCGACATCGTTCGAGTCGATGGTGCCGAACTCGCAGCAGGCAGGGGTCGCGTCCCAGAACTGGTTGCCGACGTCGTCCGCCTGCCCGTCGGGGAGCAGCAAGGCGAAGCGGTCGTCGTTGATCCGCCAGCGCATGCGGAAGTAGAAATCCTGGCCCTGCGACTCGCCGGAGTAGCCGTGCAGCAGCACCATCAGGGGCAGCGTTTCGCCGCGCTCGTAGCCATCGGGCAGCAGCAGCGCCGCGGGGCGCTCGGCGAAGCTGACGCCGCGTTCCTCCAGCACGGGCGGTTCGGCGAACAGCGCGCCGGCGATCCGGAACTGCTCGATGTCCGCGACCCAGGCCATCAGCGCCGGGGTCAGGCTGGCGAAGGCGGGCGAGTGCGGCCCCTGCTCGACGGTCCAGAGGTCGAAGGTCAGGCCGTCGACGCAGCCGTCACGGTAGCGGGTGATCACGGTTTCCTCGCCGTCGATGTCGGAGACGAGGTCGTAGCGCGGGTAGGCCTGCGGCGCGTCGAGGTCGCAGCCGGCGCGGCCGGCCCAGCGGCGGACGAGTTCCAGCGCGCCCGGGTGGCCGTCGAGCGATTCGTCGTCGTCCGTCAGCCCCAGCAGGTCGGGGTTGCCCTCGTAGAGGATGTCCTCGTCATCGGTGCCGTGAATTTGGGCGAGCGCGACGGGCGGCGCGTCGGCGCAGATGGCGGGGTCCTCGAAGGAGGAGCCGGCCAGGCTGACGATGCCGCGGAGATCGGGGACGGCGTTTTCGCAGGCCATGCGGTAGGCCATGAAGCCGCCGTTGGAGTTGCCGATGATGTAGACGCCGGACACGTTCACGTACCCGCGCGCCTCGTCGATCACCTCGCTCAAGTAGGCGACGTCGTCGGAGTCGGTTTCGGTGAACTCGCAGCAGGCGGGCGTCGCATCCCAGAAGGTCTCCCCATCCGCGCCCGCTTGGCCCTGCGGGAGCAGCAGCGCGAAGCGGAAATCGTTGATGAACAGGTGCGCGCCGCCGAAGTACCAGTTCACCGCCTCCGCGTTGCTCATGTAGCCGTGCAGCAGCACCGCCAAGCCGAGCTCCTCCTCGCCGTCGTAATCCGACGGCGCCATCAGCGTCGCCGGTCGGTCGCTGCCGAGTTCCCACTTGGCCACGTCGGTTTCAGGCTCCGCACTTTCTTCCTCTTGCTTCTCGGCCTGCTCGTCCGCTGCATCTTGAGCCTCTTGCTGCTGCGCGTCGTCCGCGTCTTCCGCCTCTTGCGAGGCCTGCTGTTCGGCATCATCTTGGGCGTCGCCTTGGGCAGCCTGATCTTCTTGTTGCGCTTCCTGCTGCTCCGGTTCGGAGACGGGCTCGGCCGACCTCCCTTCCGCCACCGCCGCGCCCTGCGACTGCTGCTCTTGCTGTTGGTCGTCGCCGCTGCACGCCGCGGCGGCCGCGAGGCCGGCCAGCAGCAGCAGCGCGATCAAACGTGAAAACAGGATCGTCATCTCCGCACCCCTTAGTTTGTCCCGCGCCGACCCGACCGCCGCCCGGATGCGGAGAGCCGCTTCCGAGTTGAGCATACCCGCGAGAGCGGGCCGTGCGGCCACCGCGTCCCGCTACCCGCCGGCCTCCGCCCAGCCGTCGCGCAGCCAGGCGAGGATGCGCGCCCCGATTTCGTCCCCCAAGGCGGGGCCGTGGCCGCCGCCCTCGATCGTCCACAGCTCCACGGCGGTGCCGTCGGCGCAGCCTTGGCGGTAGCGCGTCGGTACCGTCTCCGCGCCCGGCAGCGACTGATCGATGTCGATTCGCGCCAGCGTCTCCGCGGCCTCCAAGTCGCAGCCGGCGATGCCGGCCCAGCGCCGCGCCAGCTCCGCCGCGCCCGGGAAGCCGTCGTCGGAGTCGCTCGCCTCCGGCTTCGACCCCTCTTCAGCCGCGCTGAGTCCGGGTACCCCTTCGTAGCCCGCGTAGGCGATCACCTCGTCGGCATCGCCGTGGATGTGCAACACCGAGATCGGGTGCGGCGCTTCGCACCGTGCAGCGTCCTCGAGCGATGACCCCGCCAAGCTCGCCACGCCGCGCAGGTCCGGGATCCGCCCGCTGCACGCCATCGCATACGCCATGAAGCCGCCGTTCGAGTAGCCGACGATGTAGACGCCGCTGAGGTTGAGGTGCCCGCGCGCCTCGTCCACGAGGCCGGCCAAGTAGGACACGTCCTCCGAATCGGGCCGCGGGTCCCAGAACCGCGCCCCGGTCTCATCCGTCCGCCCATCCGCCAGCAGCAGCGCGAACCGATCCTCGTCGATCCGCCCGCCCAAGCGGAAGTACCAGTCCGCGGCCGCCGCATCGCCGCCGTAGCCGTGCAACAGCAGCACCAGAGGCAGCGGCTCCGTGCGGCTATGGCCGCTCGGTGTCAGCAGCGAGGCCGGGCGTTCGGGTGTCCCGACGGGCCGCATGGTCTGGACCTCGACCGCCGCTCTGCCGGCCTGCCGGTGCTCTTCCGCTTCCGCAATCCACGACAGCACCGCCGCGCCCAAGCTGGCGAAGGCCGGGGAGTGGCCGCCGCCCTCGATCGACCACAGCTCCGCCGTCGTCCCGTCGGCGCAGCCGGCCCGGTAGCGGGTCGCCGCCGTCTCCGCGCCGTCGAGATCCGGCACCAAATCGAGCCGCTGCCCCGTCTCCGCCTCCGGCAGGTTGCAGCCCGAGCGCTCGGCCCAACGCTGCACCAGCTCCAACGCGCCCGGGTGCCCGTCGCTCGACTCGTCATCGGTTTGCAGGCGGCGCACGTCGTCCGTTCCCTCGTATCGAACCTCCGCGTCCTCGGTCCCGTGGATCTGCAAGACCGAAACAGGCGCTGCATCCGCGCAGGTGTCGGGATTCTCGAACGACGAGCCGGCCATGCTCACCACCGCGCGCAGGTCCGGGATCGTCCCCTCGCAGGCCATGCGGTAGGCCATGAAGCCGCCGTTCGAATTGCCGATGATGTAGACGCCGCTGAGGTTCACCAGCTCCCGCGCCTCGTCCGCGATGCCGGTCAGATAGGCCACGTCGTCCGAGTCGATCTCGGTGAACTCGCAGCAGACCGGCGTCGCGTCCCAGAAGGTCAGCCCGTTGCTGCCGGGCCGCCCTTGCGGGAGCAGCAACGCGAACCGCGCCTCGTTGACGAGCAGGTGCATGCCGCCGAAGTACCATTTCACCGCCGTGGCCGTGCTCACGTAGCCGTGCAGCAGCATCACCAGCGGCAGCGGTTCCTCGCCGTCGTAGCCCGCCGGCGCGTACAGCGCCGTGGGCCGCTCGCCGCCGACCGTCCATTCGACCAGCTCCGGATCGTCGTCCGTTGCATCATCAGCGCCGGCCTCTTCTTCCGATGAGTCTGCCTGCTCTTCGACATCCGGCTCGGTTGGGTCATCGGGCGCCGCCTCATCTCCGGCATCGCCCGCCGCCCGCTCGATGCCCTCGTCGTCCGTTGGCTCGGACTCCGGTTGCGACTCCTCTGCCTCGCTGTTCGTTGCCGTTGTCTGTTGCGCCTGCGGCTCTTGCTGGGCGTCCTCTTCGTTACAGGCGGCGAACGCGAGGCCGACCAGCATCGCCAGCGCGAGCAGGCGGACGAAAAACGCCATCATTCCGTGCCCGGCCCGATCACCGCGTCAGCGCGCAGATCGGTTTCCGGGTCAAGCATTGCCGCTGGCGTGAACCACGCGGCCAAGCCCGCCAGGATGCGCGCCCCGTCGCCGCAGGCGATCCGTACCGAGGCGCGCTGCCAATCGGCATTGAGGAAGACGCCGCCGCGCCGCTCGCCGGAAAATCGGCGCTCGAATATCAGCCCGTCCGCATCCTGCGGATCGTGCAATGCCAGCCGCGAGTCGCGTGTATGCGGTTCAATCGCCGCCAGCAGCAGCGCGCCTGCCGTGTCGTCCGCACCGGCTCCGACAATCCAAATCCGCTGCCGCGCCGGTACGCCCGCCGCATCCAGCCGCCGCGCCGCCTCCGCCGCGAGCCGCGCCGCGGACTCCGGCGCGAGCGTCGGATCGAACGCGATCGCCACCGCGTCGTGCGGCGCGATCTCCAGCTCCGGCGGCCAGCCGCTCACGCCGGCTTCAGCAGCCATGCCAGCACGATCTTCCCGATCTCCCGCGTGAATGCCGGCCGGTGGCCGCCGCCCGCGATGGTCCATAGTGCGACTTGGATGCCGGCGTCGCAGTTGCCGTAGGCCGAGACCGCGGTCTCCGCTCCCGCAATTCGCCGCTCCAGATCGAGCGCGCCGGTCGTTCGCATGGCCTCCGCGTCGCATCCGCCGCGCCGCGCCCATCGCGCCGCCGCTTCCTCCGCGCCGGGGAATCCGCTCCGCCCCAACAGCGGATTCGGATCGCCCTCGTACGCCACCAGCCGATCCTCGTCGCCGTGCATTTGCAGCACCGACACGGGTGCCGCCTCGTCGCATCGCTCCGCTCGCTCGAACGACGACCCGGCCAGCACCGCGATCCCCGCCAGCTTCGGCATCCCATCGCAGGCCAGCCGATGCGCCATGAAGCCGCCGTTCGAGTATCCGATCAGGTAGACCCGCTCCACCGCGACGATCTGCTCGACCTCGCGCACCAGCGCCCGCAGATAGCCGGCGTCGTCGGTGCCGGAGCGGAAGAAATCGCAGCAGGCTGGCGTCGCGTTCCAGAACCGCATCCGAATCCAGTTCCGAGTCCCCTCCGGCAGCAGCAGCGCGAAACGATCTGAGCCGACTCGCCGCGATATCCCCAAGTACTGATCCAGCTCGTCGGCGCTGTCCCCGAACCCGTGCAGCAGCACGACCAGCGGCAGCGGATTGTCCCCCAGCGTCGCCGGCAGCACCAGCCGCGCCTCCCGCTCGTCCGCCGAAACGACCCGCGTCGAAACCGCCCGAGCCTCCGCGATCCCGGCCGCCCCCGCGATCAACAAGCAGGCGAACGCAATTGCCGCCGCATAGCCCATCCTGCGCATCAGGCAACGCTACAGGCGCATCTCCGGAACGACGCCTACAGCCCCAGGCGCGAGATCTCCGCGGCCACGTCGTTGATGTCCAGCTCTTTCGTGATTGTCCCCGTGCTGCCGTTGAGCACGAGCTTCCGCAGCGGCGAGTCCGGGTCGATCATCTGCTCGACCCGCTCCCGATGCCGCAGCAGCAGGGCGAGCTGCTCTTCCGTCTTCCCGATGGCTGTCTCCGGGCCGCTGCCGGTGAAGCGGAGCTCGACGATGCGGAGGCCGGCGCGCATGCCGAGGAGGGCGGCTTCGCGCGGCTCGCTCTTCCGATAGCGGTCTTTGGTCACGATCGCGTCGTACTCCCGTCTGGCGAGCGCCAAGAGGGCGGGGTCGCCGCTGCCCGCGAGCTCCAGCGTTTCCACGTGGTCCGCTTCGATTCCGCGCGGCGGCAGCAGGAATTCGAGGTCGCGCCCCGTGCTCTCATCCAGCAGCAAGCGCATCGGGCAGCCGGTATCCGCGAACCGCGTATTCGAACTCGATGGCCCTTCTGGCCTGGTACGGCGTGATCCACCGCTCCTTCAGCAGCAGCTCGATTCCCGTTTCCACAGAGTAGATCTGCCACAGCGAGTCGGTGGTCAACCCCCTGCGGTGCAGCACGGGCCGCCCATCGGCCCGCATCGGGTCCATTTCGACTACGTCGGCGAATTCGTACATCTTGCCGAGCGCGTGCTCGTGGTGGCGTTCGGTCTCGAAGCGGCGGTAGTCGAGCTGTGGCGGGAAGACGGGTTGCATGTTCTTGGGCACGAAGCGGGTGGGCCAGTTGCGGCAGACGCGGTCGAACGTGGCGAGTACGTCGGGCAGCTCGGCTTCGGGCAGGCCGAGTTCGAGCAGTTTGGCGGCGGCGAGGACGCGGAAGTGGTCGGACCAGTTGTAGTAATGGGGCGGCTCGTCGAACTCGCGCTGGAGTTCGATCGGCTCTTCGTTCTTGACCGAAGCGGGCAGCAGGCCGCTCTCGCGCCAGCGCTCCAGCTCGACCTCGTCCAGGCCGGAGAGCGCGGCGACCAGCCACGGTTCGAGTGCGCCCCAATGCCCCCGTTCGTCCGGTTCCGAACAGCTCATCGGCCACCCCCTTGCGCCGGCGCTCCCCGCCCAGATTACCCCGCTAGCCTTGCCGCGACGATCGAGGAGGTGGCACATGCGGCGAGCGGCTTGGACGGCGGAACGCGACTTGCAGGTGATCGACGAACCCGCGCCCGCGCCGGTGGAGGGCGAGGTCATCGTCGACGTCGTCAACGCGGGCATCTGCGGCTCGGATCTCCATTGGTACCGCGGCGATTTCTCGCCCCAAGCGGGGCGCTCGCCGGGGCATGAGATCGGCGGCGTCGTCTCCGCCGTCGGCGCGGGCGTCGACGGCCTGCGCGAGGGCGACGTGGTCGGCGTCGAGCCGCTGCTGCGCTGCGGCGACTGCCGGCACTGCCATGCCGGCCGCTACAACCAGTGCCAGGTCGCCGGCGGGCTGATCGGCATCGCGCAGGACGGCGGCATGGCCCAGCAGGTGCGCGCCCCCGCCGCGGCCGTCTTCCCCGCGCCGGCCGGGGTCGACGGCGAGCTGGCCGCGCTGGCCGAGCCGCTCGCCTGCTCCGTCCACGGCTTCGCCGAGGCGAGGCTCGAGGCGGGCGAGACGGTGCTCGTGATCGGCGGCGGCACGATCGGGCTCACCGCCCAGCTGGCCGCGCAGGCGATGGGCGCGGGCGTGATCATGCTCGCCCGCTACCCGCACCAGCAGGAGAGCGCCCGCCAGCTCGGCGCCGTCGAGGTTTTCGGCGAGGACGAGGCTGGCCGGCGCCGGCTCGCCGAACTTGCCGCGGACGACGCGATCGACGTGGTCGCCGAATGCGTCGGCGGCAAGGCCGACACGATCCGCACCTCGGTCGACGCGGTGCGCCGGCTCGGCCGCGTCGTCGTGCTCGGCGTCTTCGCCATCGACAGCGCCGGCTTCAATCCGCTCACTCTGCTCGGGCGCGAGATCACGATGATCGGCGCGGTCACCTACGCCGCGCCCGGCGGGCGCGCCCCCGACTACCAGCGCGCGCTCGAGTACCTGCCCGGCTGCGCCGACGATGCCCGCTCGCTGATCACCCACCGCTACGGCTTGGGCGAGGTGAACAAGGCGTTCCGCACCGCGCTCGACAAGAGCAGCCGCAGCATCAAGGTCCACCTCACGCCCAATGCCTGAGGCCCCCGTGCTTGGGGCCGGCGCTAGAAGATCGCCAGCGGGTTGGCAGGACTGCCGGTGCCGCCGATGATCCGCAGCGGGCTCAGTACGAACTGGAACTCCCAGCGCCCCAGCTCGGCCGCCTTCGCCGCGGCGTCCTCCAGCTGCATGTTGTCGATCAGCCACAGCCCCATCGCCACGATGCCCACCGCGTGCACCGGAATCCGCAGCTGCGAGTAGCCCGACGGGTTGACGTCCGTCGCCGTATCCGCGCCGATCACGGACGCCCCGCGCTCCTTCAGCCAGGGCATGCAGGCGACGTGCCAGCCGGGGAAGCCCGTTTCCAGCAGCGGCTCCCGCCCGACCTCGCGCTTGCGCCGCCCGTAGCCCGTCCGCAGCAGCACCGCGTCGCCCGGGCGCACCTGCACGCCCTGCCGCTGCTCGGCCGCCTCCAAGTCCTCCGGGAACACGCCCTCGCCCGGCTGCATCCAGTCCGCGCCCTTGGCCGCCGCCACGTCCAGCAGCACCCCGCGGGTGACGATCCCGTCGCGCAGCTCCGTGATCGGCAGGTTCGCCGCGCCCCGCGCCGCGTTGACCAGGTGCGCCGGCTTGCCGTTGTACATCTTCCCGTCCCAGAAGATGTGGCAGAGCCCGTCCAGATGCGTGATCGCGTAGCCGTGGTAGACGAGCCCGAAGAATTCCAGCGCCCCGCCCATCCGCGAGACTCCCGACTCGGCCATCGCGGCCGCCGACTCCCCCGTGGCCACCATGAACCGCTGCGGCGTCCCCATCGCATGGTCCGGCTCGTGCGTGTTCTCGATGTCCCAAGCGCAGGACACGGAGACCCCCTCGGTCACCGTCGCAGCCGCAGCCGCCCGCACCTCCGGCGTCACGAGGTTCAGCGTCCCCAGCTGGTCATCCTCCCCCCAGCGCCCCCAGTTGGAGAGCGAATCCATCCACGAGAGGATGGTTTCTTCAGACGGAATCTCAGGCATCGTTCCGGCCTTCCTGTGTTGTGAACGGGTCCAAGCCTACCCGATCTTGCACCATGACCTCTGCTTGGGGGACCGGCAGTTGCAGGGGTATCCGCACCGCTGCGCTCGGATCCTCAACGACAAAGTCCACTCGCTGCGCCACTTCAACTTCGACTTGCAGTTGCAGTGCCCGCATGGCTTCCTCCCGACTTAGGTCACCAGCGCTAATGCACCCGGTATCGAGCAGTTCACCAGCGCGTTCAGCGCTAATCGCATGTAGCTCCACGCGAAGTGGCTCGTTGCCGATATTGGCTTGTCGCAGCCGACCCCAACGCGCCACATCTATGATGTACAGCGCAGGCTTGCCTATTTGCTGACTCACCATAATTTCTCCAATCCGCAGCGCTGCCTCTACGTCTGGAGGTATCTGCTCCAACTCTGTCAATATCGGCTGTCTGATGTTCGATCGGGCTCGATGCAGTCGCCGCCACAAATCGCCAGTTCCTTGACCGGTTATCAAGAACAACGGAAATTGCGGCTGTAAATCGGCTAGTACGCGAGAGATTTCTGTGAATATTTCATCTCCGACAACTGGAATCGCTTCCATCAACCCCATTTGATCGTCAATGAGATTGACCATCATCTGACGTCGCCTCACTTCGATTGTTTCCATTACCCGAGTTGCGGAGGGATCTGCCACATAGTGTGTCTGAATTGTTCGCATGAACGCTCCCTTGAATGCTCCGCGCAATCTGAACGGCAACTCTGCCAGAGCATCCGAATCATCAACCGGCAAGATATGTGCCCGATCCACGCTGCCGAACACATTGGCCACAACAGGGGTAGAGGAAGACTCTGTTTGTTTATATGCTCGCAAGACCTCTTGCACATATTTACTCACATGCTCTTCACTGATCGGCGTCATAATAATTCGATCTTGTCGTCGATGCTCGTCCGCGCTTTTCGCCGCCTCGATGAAGCCTATGATGCGCTCTTTTTCTGTTTCCTGCATATCACCGCGTATGCCAGCAACATCGCAGATGATCGCCCAATGCCGCTCCAGAACACCCTTGCCATCTAGAGGGGCGCTGCCGAGCGCTTGAGGTAAGCGAGCATCAAGGCCGTCAATCAGCGACGCCGTGATGAAATAGAGCACTGGATGTTGCATTGGATATATGGTTCGGACCCGCGACAGCGATGATCCATCATGTCTATCATCCCACCAAGACCAAGGCTGTACGAACGCACTTCTATCGGCACTAAGGAGCCGTTCAAGTGATTCTCCTGCGTTTGGCTGCCCCTGAAGTATTTCATGAACGCGATTCACGAAAGCTCTCGCATTATTAATATATCCACCCTTTTGTGACAATATGGCCAACCCCGCAAGCGCTGCCAATGCTAGGCGAACATCGTGAAACAGATCATCAACCGGTTGGTTTATTTTATGGTCAAATTTCCCATCACCACGACGATTATGTTTAAGCAGGTCATGCAAATCGCTGATCTGTGCCGTGATTTGCTCAAATGCGGCGATATCTCCATCACGGACCATTGAAGCAGCGATATCTTG
This sequence comes from Dehalococcoidia bacterium, assembly GCA_965205165.1. Classification (GTDB taxonomy): domain Bacteria; phylum Chloroflexota; class Dehalococcoidia; order Bin125; family Bin125; genus CBDESM01. The sequence continues at coordinate 1,140,269 of OZ242037.1, read as the reverse complement.
GAAGCCTTCAACATTGGTTCGAAGTAAGGCTGTATCGATCGGTGATGATGGATGCGCACTGTGGAGGAGCATCGGAAGCCAGACATGGTTTCTCACCACTCCCCACGCGAATCCGACGCCCTGTGCCACACCTTCAGGCCAATCCGATCTGGCCTGATAACTCAACATGGCACTGGTCACTACAGTTTCCTTGAGATCGTCAATGGTTCCATCTCGTGCCAAATGCGCGATATGCAGATGTAGCCGATAGACATATCTAACATTCTCATGCACTCGCGAGGCATAGCTGGCCTGCCAAAGCGACGGAAGATATCGAGAAGCGCTGGCAAACAATGGCAGCTCAAAAACTTGATTCCGATCCTTTGGTATATCATTATAATCAGAATTTGCAATCATCTTCACGGCATAATCGAATGCAGATTCGATCGTTGCGATATCTTCCTCAATGCGATCCGGGCGAGTGAGTTTGATTGCTACAGCAACATCACCGAGTATCTGAAGCATGGCTTGTTCAGCCTTCATCTCAGTAGCTGACGAGGGCATGGTCGGAGCTGTCGGGTTGGCGACGATCGCGTTGATGTGTTCTATCTGTGCAGTTACACCGATTCGGATCTGTTCGAGATATGCCTTGCGCTTGAATTTGCGATACTGGCTGGGCTGGAGGACCGCGAGTGCGCGGAGTGTGAAACCCAGAATTACGAGTATGGTGATCGCGACTGAGCCCATGGCGAACAAGGCGAGATTCCGTTCGTCTTCGAACGACGGCGTCCTGACCAAGATGAATGCGATGGCAGTGCCGAAAGTGGAGATGAGGACAGAAGCGATCACAGGTCGCACGAGTGCCTCTCGGATGAAGACCTCGTATGTCGCGTCGACGATGTCCTCTCGGCGCTGCACCGCTTCGACGATCAGCACCAAGACTGCCAGCGAAATCGCCGCGATCGCGCCTTGGACCTGTGCAAGAGGGGCGACGACCCGTGCCGGGTCCTCCGGCAGCGCCAGCCACGGAGAGGCATGAATCGATAGGCAAATTCCGATCGCCATCGCTGCCGCGGCCACTATGATGCTCGGCCACGTGCCCATCCAAAAAGCTCGGCTTGACAGGTGTTTGATGACCACGAGGGTCCGCTCCCGCACCCATCGCCGCGGTCGCTTGAGTTGCTGCATCCTTGCATTCTAGTACATGCGTGGCAAGGAGATTGCGCTATCCTGTGCCGCGAACAGAGGAGGCCCGAAATGAGTGATGCGCCGATTGGCGGGTGGTGCGAGCCGCGGTTTGAGGGGGTGCGGGAGGCGTTTGCGCGGAACTTCGCGGAGTTCGGTGAGGTCGGGGCCGGCGTTGCCGTCTACCTGCGCGGCGAGCCGGTCGTGGACCTTTGGGGCGGCTGGTACGCGCCCGATCGGGAGCGGGAGTGGGACCGCAACACGCTGGTCAACGTGTTCTCGACGACCAAGGGGCTGACCGCGTTCTGCGCGCATCGGCTGGTCGAGCAGGGCAAGCTCGACGTCGATGCGCCCGTGGCGGAGTACTGGCCGGAGTTCGCGGCGGGCGGCAAGGCGGGCATCCCGGTGCGGATGCTGCTCAACCACCAGGCGGGGATGGCCGCCGTGCGCAAGCAGATCACGCAGGACGAGATGTACGACTGGGACGGCATCACGGCGACGCTGGCGGAGCAGGAGCCGTGGTGGGAGCCGGGCGAGCGGCATGGCTACCACGCGATCACCTACGGCTGGCTGGTCGGCGAGGTGGTGCGGCGGATCGACGGGCGCGGGCTGGGCGACTACTTCCGCGAGGAGTTCGCGGCCCCGCTCGGGCTCGACGCGCACATCGGCACGGGCGCCGAGTTCGACGGGCGCATCTCGACCCTGATCGCGGCGGAGCCGGTTCCGGGCCAGCCGGACTTGATGGAGCTGCTGGGCCAGGACCGCGAGAGCGTGGGCTTCGCCGCTTTCGCCAATCCGCCGCTCGCGATCGGCCCGGAGGGCGAGCACATCACCGCCAGCCGGGCTTGGCGCGGCGCGGAGATCCCCGCGGCCAACGGCCACGCCACCGCCCGCTCGCTCGCCCGCATCTACGGCGCGGCCGCGCACGGCGGCGGGATCGACGGCGTCCACGTGCTCGATCCGGAGACCATCGCGGCCGCGACGGTCGAGCAATCGAGCGGCCCCGACGCGGTGCTGCAGATCGAGACCCGCTTCGGGCTCGGCTGGATGCTGACCTCGCAGTTCCTGCCGCTCGGCCCCAATCCGTGCGCGTTCGGGCACCCGGGCGCGGGCGGCTCGCTCGGCTACGCCGACCCCGACGCGGGCATCGGCTTCGGCTACGCGATGAACCAGATGCAGAACAATCTCAGCGGCGACCCGCGCGTCAACGGCCTGATCGATGCGCTCTACGCCGCCCTCTGATAGCCTCCGCCCGCGCAATGCCGCAGTTCTGAAGGGGATGATGCCGTGAATGCCAAGCTCAAGCAGTTCGCCCTCCTCGCGCTGGTCGCCGCGCTCGGAGCGGGCGCGGCCATCGCCTACTCCGCCACCCGCGACGGCGGCACCGATGTCCGCGTCGCCGTCCGCTCGGCTGAAGACGGGCGGATCGAGGTCGCCGTCGTGCGCGACGACGGCCAAGTCCTGCGGCCGGCGAACCGCTACCTGAGCGCGGCGCAGGCCGACGCGCGTGACGGGCGCTGGCTGCGCAGCTCCGCGGTCAGCGTCGCGCCGACCCCGTCGCCCGCCTCCGAGCTGCCCTCCCAAGGCAACGCCCGCGCCTTCACGCAGGCCTACGTCGAGCGCGCCGCCGACTTCTTCGGCGAGGCCGGCCGCGATGCCGCCGTCGCCTACTACAACTCCGACGCGAGCGTGATCGGCGACTGGTACATCTTCATCATGGAGGCCGACGGCACCTTCGTCGCGCACGGCGCGAACCCGTCGCGGCTCGGCAAGAACATCACCGACGCCGACATCGGCACCGACCTCAACGGCGACGAATTCGGCAGCCAGATCAAGGACGCCCCCGCCATCGGCACGTGGGTCGACTACCGCCACATGAACGCCAAGACCGGCACCACCGGCGACAAGCACACCTACGTGATCCGCCGCGGCAACCTGATCTTCGCCGGCGGCTACTACGAGGCCGACCAATAGCGGAGGGCGCCCGCCAAGGCGATCTGCCGGGGTCCGGCTATACCGAGGTCAGGCCCTCGGCGATGATTCCTTCGTCGGCGAGGCGGTCGATCTCCCGGCTGCCGAGGCCGAGCAGTTCGCCGTAGACGTAGCGGTTGTCCTCGCCGTAGCAGGGGGCGCCGCGGTCGGTGACGCCGTGCATCGTGGGCGGGGTGAGGCTCCACTTGACGGGGACTTCGCGGGTCGGCCAAGTGCCCATCTCGGTGTGATCGACATCGGTGAGCCAGTCGAGGTGGGCGAGCTGGGGGTCGCGTTCGTAGCGATCCTGCGCGTCTTGGCAGACGCCGGCGGGGATGCCCCGCGCTTGCAGGCGGTGCATCAGGTCGTAGCGATCGTGCTGGCGGGTCCACGCTTCGATCTGCTGGTCAAGCGCATCTTGGTTGGCAAGCCTGTCGGCGAGCGTGGCGAATTCGGGATCCTGCGCCCACTCCGGGTTGCCCATTTCTTCGGCCAGCGCTTGCCATTCGGCATCGGTGAAGCAGGCGATGGCGATCCAGCGGTCGTTCGAATCGTTGAGCGGGTTGGCGTCGCCGAGATCGTCGCGGCAGCGGTACGCGCCGTGCGGAGCGGCGGGCTTGTAGGGCGAGCGGTTGCCGTAGCGCTGCCATTCGCGGCCGTTGGCGGACCAGTCGAGCACGGCGGTGCCGTTGAGGTAGATGCCGGCGTCGACCTGCGACGAGTCGATCCACTGGCCCTTGCCGGTGCGGTCGCGGTACCAGAGCGCGGCCATCATCGCGTTGGCCAAGTTGTACGCGCCGAACCAGTCGAGGTAGGAATATCCCCAGCCGGCGGGCGCGTACGGTTCCGGCAGGCCCGACATCTCGGAAACGCCCGCCATCGAGGCCGCGATCGGCCCGACGGTGCGGTAGCGCCCGTAGATGCCGACCTGTCCCATGCCCGATTGCGAGAGGTAGATGATGTCCGGCTTGATTTCGCGCATCACCTCGTAGCCGAGGCCCCAGCGTTCCATCACGCCGGGCGAGAAGCCTTCCGCGACGATGTCCGAAATTTCGACCAGCCGCTTGGCCAGCGCCAATCCCTCCGGATGCCGCAGATTGAGCGAAATGCCGCGCTGGCCGGCGTGGAAATCGTTGAACTGCCCGCTGAGGTTGATCGTGCTCAGGTCCTGCCGCAGCGGCTCGGTCGCATTCGCACGCGCCTCGCGGCCGCCAATGCCGTACTGCGCCATCCCCATCCGCAGGTCGAGGTTCTCGTGCCACTCGACCTTGATGTCTTCCGCCCCCAGCGCCGAAAGGTAGCGCGGCGCTCCGCCCGACGCGAGCCACCAGGTGAAGTCGAGAATGCGCACGCCTGCCAGCGGGTATTCGCCGATGCCGGGCGCATCCTGCACCGCGTGCCGCGCCGGCAGTTGCGGCGCGGGCGCATCCGCTGGCAGTGCGTTGAATATCTCTTCGGTATGTTCGCCGATCAGCGGCGCACGCGGCCCGGCCTTCCACGCCGTCTTGTTCGATACCCATTTGCTCGCGGTGTAGACGAACTCCGCGTCGTGCTCTGGGTGCGCCACGCGCTGGAACGAGCCGCGCTCCCGCCAGTGCTGATCCAGCGCGTTCTCGTGCGGCTTGCGCAGCGGCGCCCAGAGCTGGCCCGCCTCCTGCGCCTCGCGCCACGGCGCTTGGTCGAAATGGAACCGGCGGATTAACCGTTGCGATACCTCCAGAATGTGCGCCGCCGCCTCGCCCCGCGAGCGCGTGCCCGCGCCGCCCGCTTCAGGGGCTTCGTCGCCCAAATCCGCAGCCGCATCGTACTGATCGAGGAAGTCGATCAGCGCCTGCGAGCGTCCGCGGGCCAGCGCCATCACCCAGCGGCCGTCCTTGGTCGCGCCGATCGACGGCAGCGGCGTGACCCGCTCGGCCGCGTGCCGGCAGGTCTGCCGGTAGAAGCGGGCGGCGCGGTAGATCCAGTTCATCAGGTCCAGTTCGGTGTTCTTCGATACCGCATCGTGCACGGCGCAGTGGAGCGATTGCACCCGCCCGTGCCGCTCGCGGTCGATCAGCGCCGCGATGATGTTCATGCAGACCTGCTCGCCCGCGATGTGGTACGCATGCCACATCTGCGGCGCGATCGGCGGCGTGTCGTACCTGTCGTCCGGCATGGGGTCGTAGCCGCAATTCATCATCGGCCCGCCCAGCGCGAGGTGAATCAAGTCCGAGCCGCGGTAGCCGGCCCACGGCCCGTCGTCGCCGAACGCCGTCACCCGCGCCCGGATGACCGAGTCCGGCAGATCATCCAGCGTGCCGAGCGGCGTCGATTCCAAGACGACATCGGCGGACGCCGCCAGCCGCGCAAAGTCCGCACGCCCCCGCTCCGACTCCAGATCCAGCACCACCGACCGCTTGCCGAGCCCGTAATGCCACCAAAACAGCGAGCGCTCGGGCCCGGGATCGTCCTCGTAGAACGGCCCGTACCCCCGCGTCGCAGACCCGCCCGGCGGCTCGACGACGATGACATCAGCCCCCATCCCCGCCAACAACCGCCCCGCATAAGCAGTCAGTTCGTCCCCGACCTCGACGACGCGAATGCCGCTGAGCAGAACATCTTGGGCTTCAGTCCTCTGTTCAGCTGTCATGGCCGAGACTTTCCGTATCCTCAGATAGATCGCTTACCTGATGGCCCGTTTCCGCTGTACCAAGATGTGCTCGTTGGATCAGTTCATCTATCTCTTTCGACCTGTTCTCCAAGTCAATTGCTCGAATGCGCACCCGATATCGCTCCAGATCACCCAACGGAGGAAGCGTTGAAAGCTCAAGGTTACTGAACCAATCATCCATCTCTTGGCTCTGGGCTATCTTGAAATTCGCGAGCACATGTCCCCTTTTGCGAGGCGTGATCGAGACGACATTCCTCACCCTGCCATCAATCGTTGCGCCGATATACTGTTGATTATATTTCGGCTCGGCACCAGGCACGATCTCTTTGACACGCTTGAAGAGAGCATCGACCACGGCCATTGTTTCATCAGAGCTTTTCTGCCTCCACCAGTCGCGGTCCGTATCACGCCCCGCATCTTCATCTTCCGTACCCCTTGCTATGAAATCAACGATTCGAGAAGCGACTACAGTATATGTCTCTCCAACTTTGACGAGCTTCAACTGAATCGCAATGAGAGGAACTGCACCTTGCAAGATGTGGATCACGTTGAGAAACCGTCCAGTCACGTTCTCCGCGACGATCACTGCGACATGTTCATGATCCGGATATCGTGTTCGTTCAATATCCCAATATTCGATCGTGCGGATCAGGTGCGACTCATCAATGGATCCCAACTGCAACTCTACCTCGTACCGCTTGCCAGACACCGAATCGACAAGCAGGAGGTCGAGTCGGCCGCCACTGGGCTGGCGACGTTCGCTGTCGCGGACAACAAGGTCCTCGCCGAGACCGAGGAGGGAAGGGTCTTCAATGAGCTGCTCGTGCAGCCAGCGCTCGTCGAAGTCCGGGTCGTTCTTCATGCTGATGTACTCGGGTTTGATGATCTCCGCTGCCATTGCTGCCTCCGCGGGCAGTCTAGGGGATCGCAGCGCGGCGGCTCAAGCGGCGCGGGCGATCAGGGCTTGGGGCTCTTCGGCCAGGACGTAGCGGGTGGTTCGGGCGCGGCCGATGCGGTGGACTACGCCGGCTTGGGCGAGTTCGTTGAGGTCGGCGAGGGCGGTCGGCTGGGAGCAGCGGGCGAAGCGGGCGTAGGCGGAGGTGGCGAGCGCGCCCAGCTCGAAGACGTAGAGCAGGCCGACGATGCGGCGCTCGGACATGAGCGGGCCGTAGCGGCGTTCGAGCGCGTTGCGGCGGGCTTGGAAGGCTTCGGCGCGCTGGCCGAGCCGGGAGACGGCTTCGGCCAGGACTTCGGTGTGGAAGCGGATGAAGGCGGTGATGTCGATCTCTTCGCGGAACTCCGCGCCCTGCTCGCGGTTGAGCGCGTCGAAGTATTCGGCGCGGCGGTCGAGCAGCACGCCGCTGACGGAGAGCATGCCGCCGATTGCGCGTCCGCCGATGCGGAGCATGAGGTCGGCGGCGAGGCGCGAGGTGCGGCCGTTGCCGTCGGAGTAGGGGTGGATGGTGACGAGGCCGAAGTGGATTTTGGCGGCGGCGATCTCCGGGCGGTCGTCGGCGATCCAGTCGCCGATGTCATCTTCGAGCGAGTCCATCAGGTCGGGCAGCCAGGCGGCGGGCGGGGCGGTGTAGCGGGTCTCGCCGGTGGCGGGGTCGTTGATGAACATGCCGCCGCGGCGGTAGCGGCCGCGGTTCATCGCGGCTCCGCCGGGGAGGCCGTCGAGCAGCAGCCAGTTGAAGGTGCGGAGCAGGCCCTGGTCGATGGCGAGGGCGCGGTCTTCGGCGAGGTGGCTGGCGAACTCGTAGGCGTCGTAGGCGTTGCGCGCCTCGCGGCGGCTGGGGTCGGCGGCGCGCTCCTCCTCCAGCAGGGCGGCCTGCACCTGCGGGTAGTCGAGCGGGTTGCCCTCGATGGAGACGGAGCTGTAGGCGCTGACGATGCTGGCCTGGTCCTTGAAGTAGTGCTCGAAGCCGCGCGGCACGAGGTCGGAGACGAAGTCGCGCTCGTGGGCCAGGTGCTCGAGCGCGTTGAGGGTGGGCTGATCGTCGCGGTGGTAGAGGCGCAGGTGGTGCATGGCGTCGGGTCCTCCGGGTGATTGGCCGATTAAGCGATTCTTTCCAAAGTTCGGCAAGCCTATGCGATTAAATCGCTTTGCTGATGCGATCTTACCACAAATCGACGGTCTTAAGGGAATAATCGCTTGGTTCACGCGATTATTGGAAAGAATCGCTTGATCAGACGTCGGGGAGGTCTATGCGGCGCGGCGGTTTCGGCTGGAGGCGGACAATCTTGCGGATGGCGGCTTTGATGCGGCTGCCGTGGCGCTTGAAGCCGAGGGCGTCCGCCGTCTCTTTGATGATCTCGTCTTCCGTGCGGAGGATGCCGTCGGATTTGACCCAGTTGATCATTATCTGCAGCTGGTGGGGGGCGTACTCGGTGATGGGGCGCTTGGGGCCGAGGTTCGGCTTGGGGCCGCGCTGCGGTTGCGGGGCGGGCGGATCGGGCGGTGCGGGTGCTTGCGCTTCGGCGGGTTCCTCAGGTGGTTCGGGTTCGGGCGCGTCGGCTGCGGCGACGGCGCTGCGCCAGGCGGCTACGGCGCGGTCGATCTCGCGCTCCGGGTTGCGGAAGTATTCGGTGCTCCAGATGCGGTGGAAGCGCCAGCCGAGGCGTTCGAGGTGCTCTTGGCGCAGACGGTCGCGGTCGCGGGCGGACTGTGACGAGTGGTAGGAAGCGCCGTCGGCTTCGATGGCGAGGACGGGGCGGCCGGGCTGATCGGGGTGGAAGGCGACGAAGTCGATGCGGTAGCCGGACGCGCCGTATTGCGTCTCGATCTGGATGTCCGCCGCCTCCAGGCGCTGCTTGATGTCGCGCTCGAAATCGTTGAGCGGCGGCTTGTCGACATCGACGCGGCCGAGTTCCCTGCCGTTGGTGGCCGCGTAGGTGATGTAGTCGCACAGCAGCCGTGCGCCCTCGGCGCGGATGCGAGAGCGGTCGAGGTCGTTGGGGCCGAATGTGCTGACGATGGTCATGCGGCGCTTGGCGCGGGTGATGGCGACGTTGAGCCGGCGGTGGCCGCCCTCTTGGTTGATCGGGCCAAACCTATGCACGATGCGGCCGTCCTCGCCGCGGCCGTAGCCGACGGAGAGGATGATCGCGTCGCGCTCGTCGCCCTGCACGCGCTCGAGGTTCTTGACGAAGAAGGGCTCGTCGGCTGCCTCGCTGAAGAATTCGTCCAGTTCGGGCCGGTCGCGCCGCGCTTGGAGCAGCGTTTCCTCGATCCGGTTCGCGTGGTGCAGGCCGAAGGCGATCACGCCGAGCGATTCGCGGGGGCGCTCGCGGGCGTGCCGGAGGATCAGCTCGACGACGCGCTCGACCTCGGCGGAGTTGGAGCCGCGCTGCTGCACGGCCCGCTGCGAGAACGGCACCTCGACATGCGAGATGCAGTCGTCGGCGAGCGCGCCGGGGAAGGTGGTCATGCGCCCGTCGTAGACGTGGTGGTTGGCGAAGGCGATCAGGCGCTCGTCGCGCGAGCGGTAGTGCCAGCCGAGCGACTTGTTGGCGCGCGGCGAGGAGAGCAGGGTGGAGGACATCGCCTTGAGAATCGATTCGATGTTGTCGGTGGGCAGTTCCTCGTCGTCCTCGCGCTCTTCCTCATCGGCGCTTGATTGGGTGAAGAACGTGGTGGGCGGGAGCTGCTTTTCGTCGCCGGCGACGACGGCCTGCCGGCCGCGCAGGAGCGAGGAGATCGCGTCGGCCGGCGGGATCTGGGATGCCTCGTCGAAGATGACGACATCGAACGGGGGCGGGGAGGTGGGCAGCAGCTGGGCGACGACGAGCGGGGACATCGCCCAGCAGGGCTTGAGCGCGAGCAGGATGTCGGGCGCTTCATCGATGAGGTTGCGCATGGAGCGGTGCCTGCGCTTCTTCCCCGCCTCGTGCTTGATGATTTCCTCCTGGTCGTGATTGAGACCGCGCACATGGGTCGCCGCCTCGCCCCAAGCGCGCCGGATGCGGGCGGCGCCTTGCCCGATGTGCTCGCGGTCGGCGTGGAGGAAGTCGGAGAGGTGCGCGTCGTGGTTCTCGCGGTTGAAGGCGGCAATGGGCGGCTTGGCAGATTGAGCCGCTTCGTAGATGGAGGCCATGCGGACGTAGTCGAGAGCGCGGACCGCGGCCTCGCCGTCCCACCCGCGCTCGATCGCCTGCTGGCGGACGCGGCCGATGCCGCCGCCGCTCAGGGCGGTGCGCAGCTCGATCATCCGCGGCATCTGGCGGAGCGCGATGTCTTGGTCGTCGAGCGCGGCGAGTTTGGCGTCGAGCGCGTCCCAATTCTGGTCTTCGGAGGGTCCGACCGCCTGCGCGGATTTCAGGACTGCGAGCGCATCGTCGAGCGCGTGTTCGAGCTCGATGATGCGGGGGAGCAGGCGGAGCCGATCGCCGGCTTGGTCGAGCGTGGAGAGTTGGGCTTCAATCGCGGGCCAGTCTTCTTCTCCGAGTTTGCGCCGCAGCGCCCGGGCGTTGCGGATGCGGCGGAGCGGGGCGTCGCGGATGCCGCGCAGCTCGATGATGCGGGGGAGCAGGCGGAGCCGATCGCCGGCTTGGTCAAGCGCGGCGAGTTCGGCTTCGATCGTGGACCAGCTTTCATCAAGTTTGCGCTGCAATGCCCGAGTGCTGCGGATGCGGCGGAGCGGGGCGTCGCGGATGCCGCGCAGCTCGATGATGCGGGGGAGCAAGTGAAGCCTCTCTCCAGCTTGGTCGAGCGCGGCGAGTTTGGCTTCGATCGCGGACCAGTCTTCTTCTCCGCGCTTGCGCGGCAGGGCCCGGGCGCTGCGGATGCGGCGGAGCGGGGCGTCGCAGATATCGCGCAGCTCGATGATGCGCGGGAGCAGGTGAAGGACGCCGCCCGCTTCGTCCATCTTTGCCATCGTCGTTTCGAGCGCGTCCCAATCTTCGCTGCCGGATTCCCGCGGGACGGCGCGGGCCGAGCGGATGGTTCGGAGCAGCGTTGCCCGCTGGTTGCGCAGTTCGATGATCTCGGGCAGCAGGCGCAACGCGGGGCCGGCGTCGTCCAGGGCCGCGATGCGGGAGGCGAGCTCTTCCCACGGGGTTTCGTCGGATGGTTCGAGCGCCGCGGTCGACTCCGCGATCTCGACGGCATCCTGCACGACTTTGAGCAGTTCGCGGCACGTGGTCGAGTCGAAGTCGGCGAGGGGGCGCTCGGCCTTGATGTCGAATGGTTCGAGTGCGGCGCGGGTGCGATTCCGTTCTGCAAGGAGGTTGAGGATGTGACCGCGGCGCACGGCGGGCGATTTGGCGGTGCCGATCTGCGGGATCGCCGCGGCGGCCGCAAGCGCCCGCCGATACCGGGCGTTGAGGAGGCGCGCCTGCAGGCGGCCGAACACATCGCCCGAAGCCGGGGCGAGATCGGCGGCGAGCAGCGTCAATTGGGCGCCGGCGGCGCGCTCCGCGTCGTGGACGGCCGCATCAGCCGTCTGCGCCTTGCCGAGTGCAAGTTCGCGTTCCCGTGCGTCGGCGATGAGTCCGGCGGTTGCCGCCAAATTGGGTGCTTCCGTGAGGCCCGAGCGGGCGGCCAATCCGCTCACCGCGTCGCGGAGTCGGGGCAGTGCGCTCCGCGCAGTGCCGATCGCGGCAATCGCCTGCTCAGCTGCTTCGGGCGATGTCACGGTGCCGGCCGCATCTGTGGCGTGCCAGACTGCGGCGGCGTCAAACTCGGCCTCGAGGTCGCTGAGGCGATCCGTCACATCCAGATAGGCGCGGATGCTTTCGAGCAGCGATTCGACCTGCTCAATGGTCGTGACCTTGCCGGCATCTGCGAGCGGTTGCCAGACGGCCGGGGCGTCGAACTCGGCGACGAGGTCGCGCAGCTCGGAGACGGCACCGAGAGCCGTGCGGATATCGTCGAGCAGCGATTCGACCTGCTCGGCGGTCGTGACTTTGCCGGCATCTGCGAGCGGCTGCCAGACGGCCGGGGCGTCGAACTCGGCGACGAGGTCGCGCAGCTCGGAGACGGCGGCGAGAGCCGTGCGGATATCGTCGAGCAGCGATTCGACCTGTTCGATGGTCGTGACTTTGCCGGCATCTGCGAGCGGCTGCCAGACGGCCGGGGCGTCGAACTCGGCGACGAGGTCGCGCAGCTCGGAGATGGCGGCGAGAGCCGTGCGGATATCGTCGAGCAGCGCCTCAGCCTCGTCCTGCGTCGTCACCGAGCCGGCACGCTCGACGCGCTTCCAAGCATCGTCACCGGCGAACTGTGCGCGGGTGCTCCGCAGTTCGCGGAGCGTTGAGAGCGCGCGCGGGACGAGGCGGAGCAGATCTCCGACCTGCTGGTCCGACACGACGGCGCCGGCTCGATAGGCGGCCGACCAGGCATCGCGCGGTGCAGCGGGGCCGCCGAAAGCTTGCCGGTGGAGGTTGACGAACTCGCGGAGGTTGCCGCGCACTTGATCGAGCTGTTCGCCGACGAGTTCTTCCAAGGCGTTGCCGTGCAGTCGGACGGCCAAGGTTTCGCCCCGCTGCATGGCGAGCAGTGCGCCTTGCGCGTCGTACGCGGAGAGCTGCCACGGCTCGATGGGATCATGCAGTGATTCGGATGCGAGGTTGAGTTCGCCGCGGGCACGGACAAGCTGGTCGTGGGTGGCTTCCGTTTCGGTCTCCCGTGCGGTGCGCGAAGTTTCGATGGCACTGGCAAGTTGCTCGGCGATGCGGCGGCGGTTGCGGGTGCCGCCATGCAGGTCGAGGACGAGGTCGCCCAAGCCGACATCGGCGAGCCGCTTGGCGACGGCGTCAATGGCGGCGCGCTTTTCGGCGACGAAGAGGACGGTTCTGCCGTTCGCGGCTTGCGCGGCGATGAGGTTGGCGATGGTCTGGCTCTTGCCCGTGCCGGGCGGGCCGATCAGCACCATGTCATTGCCGGCGAGGCTGGAGTGAATGGCGGCGGACTGGGTGGCGTCGGCATCGAGGACGAGGAACTCTTCGCTCGGCGGGCGATCGCCGGCAACGGCGCTTCCATCGCCTAGCTCGGGCGCATATTTGGCGCGGATGCCGGCCTTTGCATCCGGGTCGTTGGCGAGGGCGGCGACGAGCGGATGGGAGGCTACTGCTGCCGCGGCGCCTTCAAGGTCGCGCACCATCGGCAGCTTGGCGAAGGAGAAATTGCCGAGCACGATGCCGTCGGCGATTGCAAATCCGGGCAGTTCCGCGCAGGCGTCGGCGAGCCGCCGGTAGACGCGGCCGATATCGCGGGCGCCGATGCCGTCCGGGAACGCGGCTTCATCGATCTGGACGCCGAATTCAGTGCGGAGGACGTAGAGCAGGCTGTAGTTGACTTCCCACTCCTCCTCGAGCACGAGGTTGAAGTCGGCGTCGAGCCGGCCGCGCGGTTCGAGCTGGGCGGCGCTGAGGAGGACAGGCGCGTTGTGGACCGGCCCGGCGTCCGCCCGGTTCCAGGTGGCGAAGCCGTAGCCGAGGTAGAGCGTGGGAATTCCGCGTTCCTCGCGGTACTCGATGGTCTTGCGGCGGATGGCGCGGGCGCGATGGCGCGCCTGCTTGTGATCCTCTTCGTCGGGGAAGAGGGTGGAGAGCATCGTTGCGCCGTCGTCGATCAGGTCGATCACAGCGCACGCATCAGCCTCCGAGCCGCGGCCCAGATCGAGCGTGCCGGTGCGGAGGTGGCGGTAGTGGAGCAGTCGATTGCGGGCGGTGGTGTCGATCAATTCGTCGGACCAAGCCTTGATGGCGCGGCGGACCTCGGTGCTGACTTCGATTGCCGGCTCCCGCGGCTCGGAGACGGCGTCCATCGCCGGGGCGAGCGTGAATGGCGATTGAACCGGTGAAGAGGCGTCCGGGTCCTCGCCGCGACGCTCGGCGCGGCAGGGCTCGCATCGGGCGAAGCCGTCGGTCGGCGTGCCGCAGTCGACGCACAGGCCCTCTTCACGCCTCCGCCAGTAGTCTTCCAGTTCCGGCACCAACGGCTCCTTTGATCGCCCAGGAGAGGGTAATCGGGGTCAGGTCCTGGGGAGGCCGAGGCCTCTGGTGGCTATGACGTTGCGTTGGACTTCGCTGGTGCCGCCGCGGATGGTGGCGGGGACTTGGGCGATGTAGTTGCGGGTGAAGGCGCTGGCGGGCGGGGCGCTGCTCCAGTGGTTGGCGTGGAGGCCAAAGACTTTGGTGGCGGTCTGGGCGATGCGCTGGTTGAGTTCGCTGGCGTAGAGCTTGGCGGTGCTGGCTTCGTAGTTGGGCACGAGGCCGTTGTTCTGCATCGAGATGATGCGGAAGGAGAACTGGTAGAGGGCTTCGGTTTCGATCCAGCGTTCGGCCAGTTCGCGGCGCAGGTCGTTGGTGACGCGGGCGGCGGCGCCTTGGGCGTTTTCGCGGACGTGGGCGATCAGCTGGCGCAGCTGCCGGCGGGCGGCGACGGCGCCGGCGATGTTGGAGCGCTCGAAGTCGAGCAGGGTCATGCCGACGTACCAGCCGCGGTTGAGTTCGCCGACGAGGTTGCGCGCGGGCACGCGGACGTCTTCGAAGAAGACTTCGTTGAAGTAGTGGTCGCCGTTGATGTTGATCAGGGGGCGGACGGTGATGCCGGGGGTCTTGATGTCGTCGATCATGACGAAGGAGATGCCGCGGTGCTTGGGCGCGTCCGGGTCGGTGCGGACGAGGGCGAACATGGCGTCGGCGGTGTGGGCGGCGGAGGTCCAGATTTTCTGGCCGTTGATGATGAAGTCGTCGCCGTCGCGGACGGCGCGGGTGGTGAGCGAGGCGAGGTCGGAGCCGGAGCCGGGTTCGGAGTAGCCCTGCGCCCAGGTGACTTCGCCGGCGAGGATGGGCGGGAGGTACTGCCGCTTCTGCTCGTCGGAGCCGTGCACGATCAGGGTGGGGCCGAGCATGGAGACGCCGGAGCCGCCGACGGTGGGCGCGCCGGCTTCGGCGAGTTCCTGCGAGAGGATGAACTGCTCCATGGCGGTGAGGCCGCCGCCGCCGACTTCGGCGGGCCAGTGGGGGGCGACCCAGCGGTGCTCGGTGAGCGCGGCGTGCCAGTCGATGGCGGCGCGGCGCTCGGTTTCGACGGCGGACTTGCGGTCGTTTTCCCAGGCGCGTTCGGGCATCGCGCCTTGGGCGGCGAGGCGGCGGTAGCGGTCGGGCAGGCGGGTTTCGATCAGGCCGCGGACTTGGCTGCGGAATGCGGCTTGGGCGGCGTCGTCGGACCATTGCATGGCCGGCTCCTTTCGAGCGGTGGCTTGGGGTGCGGGGGATTGCGGGCGGAGGCTAGCGGGCGCCCCTGAGGCGGGGGTCGAAGATGTCGCGGAGCGCGTCGCCGAGCACGTTGAAGCCGAAGACGAGCGAGGTGAGGGCGATTCCAGCGAAGAGCGAGGTCCAAGGGGATTGGACGATGAACTGGCGGCCATCGGCGATCATCTTGCCCCAAGAGGTGTCGGCGGGACCGAGTCCGAGGAAGCTGAGGCCTGCTTCGGCGAGGATGAAGGCGCCGACGGTGATGGAGAAGATGACGATCAGGGGGGCGACGATGTTGGGCAGGATGTGGACGGCCATCACGCGCATCTGGCCGGCGCCGATCGAGCGCGCTGCCTCGACGAAGGGCATTTCGCGCAGGGCGATCACGGCGCCGCGCACGATCCGCTGGGTGGGCGCGACCGCGAGGACGGAGAGGACGAGGGTGACCTCGATCGCGGAGGCCTCGGTGACGGTGCGCATCACCATCAGGAAGACGAGCGGGGGGAAGGCTTGGATGGCATCCATGATGCGGTTGATCGCGAGGTCGGTGTTGCCGCCGAAGACGCCGGAGATGAGGCCGATCACGGTGCCGCCGGCCACGCCGACGAGGGTGGCCAGCACGCCGATGTAGAGCGAGAGCCGTGCGCCCTCGGCGATCTGCGCGTAGAGGTCCTGCCCGCCGCGGCCGGTGCCCAGCCAGTGCGCGCTGCTGGGGCCCTCGCGGGCGGCGGTGGTGCGCGGATTGGTGGTGCCGGTCTGGGCAAGGTGGTCGAGGTCGTAGATCATGCCGTCGCGGATTTCGATCTGCGGCAGGTCGAGGCCGAGCAGGTGGTCGATCAGCCCGCCCGATTCGGCCAGCGCCACGCCGTACTCGACCATCTCCCCGGCAACTTCCTCGTCGGCCGCGGCGGGGCCGTAGACTGCCTCGTCGCCGACGATGACGGCGAGTTCGGCGTTGGAAATGCCGGAGTCGAGGCCGTTGAGCGCATTGGCGATCTTGTCGTCGGCGTACTTGCTGTTGGCCTTCCAGAACACGGTCGAGCTGTCGTAGCGGCCGACGCCGAGCCAGCCGCCGCCGTCGCCGATCGTGCCCACGGCGATGAAGGACCAGAGCAGGACTAGGAAGGCACCGAAAGCGCCGAGCGGCTTGCCGCGGATGAAGCCGAGCGCGGCCCGGCGAAGCATCTCGGCGCGCGACTTGCGCTCGACGACGAGCCCTTGCGCGGCCGCGTATTCGGCCAAGTCGGCGGCGGAATCGGGTCGCGAGCTCATGAGTAGCGGATCCGCGGGTCGACGAGGGCGTAGCCGAGGTCGACGAGGATGTTGACGAGCACGATCAGCAGGGCGAAGAAGAAGCCGATCGTGTAGACGACGGGGACGTCGTTCTGCTGGATGCGTTGGAAGAGCAGGAAGCCGAGGCCGGGCACGTTGAAGACGACTTCGAGGATCACGTTGCCGGAGACGAGGCCGGCAAGAGCGAGGCCGAAGACGGAGAGCACATTAACCATCGCGTTGCGCATCACGTGGCGCTGGATAACGACGCGCTCGCGCAACCCCTTGGCCCAGGCCGTGCGCACGTAGTCCTGCCGCACCACCTCGAGCATCTCGGATCTGGTGATCCGCATCAGCCCGGCACCGGCGGCGATGCCGCCGGCCACGGCCGGAATCGTGTACAGCTGGAAGAAGCCGGGCACGGAACTGAAAATGCTCCGCGCGGACTCATCGGTCAGCGGGATCGTCCACAGCCCGCCGTCGCTGATGCCGCCGGGCGTAACGATCACGATCAGCATGATCGCGGTCCAGAAAGAGGGCGCGGCGAGGGCGAGGATCGAGAAGCCGCGCAGCACGTAGTCGAGCGCACGGTCTTGGCGGATCGCGGCGAGGACGCCGACGGGGATGGAGACGACGACGGCGACGACGAGCGCGTAGACGTTGAGATGCAGCGTCTTGGGGGCGGCGCGCAGGAAGATATCGAGCGAGGGCTCGTTGGTATAGAGCGAGGGCTCGAACTGGAAGCGGACGGTGTCCCAGATCACGTCCAAGTAGCGCTCGCCCAGGGGCCGGTCTAGGCCGAGGCGGTTGCGGGAGGTGGCGAGGCCGATCTCGGACTGGGGCGCGACGATCGGGTCGCCGGGATAGAGCGGGGTCGTCGGCGTCAGGGAGCCGTCGGGATTGCTCGGCGAGCCCGGTTCGTTCGAGTTGAGCCAGTCTTGCGCGGTCACGCGCTTGACGTAGGCGAGTTCCTCGAGCGTGACGGAGTCGCGGATCTTGAGCACCGTGCCCGCCTCGGCGTAGGGGTCGCCTTGGAATTCGGGGAACTCGAGGCCGGGGTTGCGCCCGCGGATCAGGGCGATGCCCGGTTCGGGCTCATCGGAACGGGCGAGGTCGTTGGAGATGGCCAGCGTGTCGAGCCGCTGGCCGGGGATCACGATCACCCGCAGGCCGGCGCGCAGCGGCTCGCCCGCATTGACATCGGGGTTCTGGGAGAGCAGGTACGAAACCGAAACCTCCCACTTCTCGGCAATGTCGTCCAGCGTCTCGCCGGAGAGGACCCGGTGGGTGGTGTTCTCGACATCGACCTCGCCGATGATCTCGTAGGTGCGGGTGGCCGCGCCCTGGCCCTCGAGGTTGGCGGCCTTGCGCGCGGCGGCATCGCCGGGAATCAGCGACAGCGCGACGAAGAGCAGACTCAGGACGAGCCACATCGTCGGAATGACGAGCAGGATCCGCCGGATCAGGTACTTGGACACGGCTGCTCCCCGGTTGCCGGTCGGCGCGGGCCGCGGCTGCGGCCGCTTCGGCTAGACGACGTCGGGAATGTCGGGGTGCTCCGTGTCGATCCAAGTGGTGTCGTGGTTGTGGTTGGCGTGGCCGAACTGGAACACGTCCTCGTTGGGGTGGTACCAAGGCCAAGCGGCGCGGTGGGAGACGGGGTTCATCACGCCGAACTCGGGCGAGATGCCCTCCAGTCCGGCCTCCGGGTCCTCGCCCATGAGGATGCCGATGACCTCTTTGCCTTGCTCCTGCTTCACGTCCTGATCAAGCGTGACCTTCATCTCCTCCACCAGCGCGGTCACGCGCGGGTAGTCGTAGGACCAGAAGTTGATCGAGCCGCCCGGCCGCAGGCTGTCGTAGAACCAGGTGGTCGGGTCGAGGTTCGAGGGCGGGTTGGTCCAGTTCGGCCCGTCGCCCGGATAGCTGCCGTCGACCAAGCGCTGGAGGATGATGGTGTACGGCTCGAGGATGACGTTGACGTTCAGCCCGATCGCGTCGGCGTACATGGCGATGGTGGTCTCGCGGATGCCCGGGTAGCGCTCCTCCCAGACGTCCGGCAGGATGATCTGGATTTCGCGCGAGCGGTCGAAGCCTGCCGCGTCGAGCAGATCGTTGGCCTCCTTGTTGTCCAGGTCCTTGTTGGTGCGGTAGCCGCGGAAGGTGACCAGCTCGTCCTCGGAGGGCGCCCAGAAGCTGGAGAACCACGGGGTGGCGGCGAGCGCGGTGGGCTTGGCCGAGCCGAGGTAAACGGTGTCGATCATCAGCTGGCGGTTGGTGGCCATGTGGTAGGCGGCCCAGACGCGGCGGTCGGCCCAAGGATTGCCCTGGCCGTCTTCGCCCTCCCATTCTGTGGAGAAGTTGCCGCGGATGATGATCGTGAAGCCGCCGCCGAGCGTGCGGCGGACCATGTCCGGGAAGTCGATCAGGAGCTGATCGACTCGGCTGACGTTGAGGCCGGCGTCTTCGAGCTCCTTGTTGCGCAGCGCCGTGTCGACGGTGGTCTCGTCGAAGATGTTGAAGGTGCGGTACTCGTCGAGGTAGGGCAGCTGCTGGCCCCACTGGTCGGTCTTCCAGTAGTTCGGGTTGCGCACCGCGATGAAGCGGTCGGTGGGGTCGAAGAACTCGCCGATGAACGGGCCCGACGCCGCCGTCAGCAGCTGGGTCGGGTCGTCCCGCCAGACATCGCTGTCCAGCCCCCACTCCTGAATGCCCTCCGGCGCCGCGATCCATGCGAACGGGTTCAGGAAGGCCGCGCCGAGGAAGGTGGAGTCGATCCCGTCGGATTTGCAGACCAGCGTGCGTTCGTCGGTGGCGTCGCGCTGCACGACCGAGCGCCAGCTGGTCGAGGAGAGGAAGGTGCCGTCCTCGGCGCCGGTGGAGTCGACCGCGTTGACCTGGCGGTCGATGTTGAAGGCGAGGTCTTCGGCTACGACCTCGCGTCCGCCCTCGGTGGGGTACTTGTCCTGCCAGCGGGCGCCGTCGGTTACGGTGAAGATGTAGGTCTCCGCGTCGGGAATCTCGGGCAACTGCGCGAGGTCGCTCTCCATCACCCCGCGCTCCTTGTTCTGCCAGCGGATGATGTTGTTGTACATCAGGCTGTGCATGAACTGGGTGGGGCCGAAGACGCCGCGGTGCGGGTCCCAGTAGTCGTGCGTGTTGATCGTCGTGGCACCGCGGTTGATCCCGCCCATCTTCGGCGCGTCGCTCGGGGCGGCCGCGGCCGTCGACTGCTGGTCCGAGCCGCTGTCCCCCCCCGCTTCATCCTGATCGTCGGCCTGCTGCGCCGTCCTCGCCGCCGCCTGCTCTTGCTGGTCGTCGCCGCTGGCCTGCGCCGACGAGGCCGACTGCTGCGATGACGTGCCGGACTGCGCCTGCGCCAACGCCTGCTGCGCCGAGTCGTCATCGTCGTCGCCGCAGCCGACCAAGGCGAGGCCGGCCGCGCCGACGCCGGCGCGGGCGGAGGCACGGAGCAGGCTGCGCCGATTCATGCGGGTCCGTCGCATCCGCTGCCAGTAGTTGCGCTCGCTCATGACGTTCCTCCGTCCGCGATTCCGCTCGGATGCCGCAGGCTAGCACTTTTGCCAAGTGCTTTACACAAGCACGACGGAAGGGCGGTCAGCGGGAGCCGCGCAGGCGGGGGTCGAAGGTGTCGCGCAGGGCGTCTCCGAGCACGTTGAAGCCGAAGACGAGGGAGGTGAGCGCGAGGCCGGCCCAGAGGCTGGTCCAGGGGGAGTAGACGATGAATTGGCGGCCGTCGGCGATCATCTTGCCCCAGGAGACGTCGAGGGTGCCGAGGCCGAGGAAGCTGAGCGCGGCTTCGGCGAGGATGAAGATGCCGATGTAGATCGAGAAGAGCACGATCAGGGGGGCGACGAGGTTGGGCAGGATGTGGAGGGAGAGGATGCGGATGTTGCCCGCGCCGATGGTGCGGGCGGCCTCGACGAAGGGCATCTCGCGGATTTGGATGACGGAGCCGCGGACGACGCGCTGGACGGGGGCGACGCCGATCGCGGCGAGCGAGAGGGTGACCCAGATCGCGGAGGGCTCGGTGACGGCTCGGAGCAGGAGCAGGAAGACGATCGGGGGGAAGGTCTGGATGGCGTCCATCAGGCGGTTGGCGGAGATGTCGACGGAGCCGCCGATTCCGCCGCTGATCAGGCCGATCATGGTGCCGGCGACGACGGCGATGGCGGTGGCGAAGAAGCCGATGTAGAGCGAGAGGCGGGCGCCCTCGGTGACGCGGGCGAAGAGGTCGTGGCCGCCGCGGTCGGTGCCGAGCCAGTGCCGGCCGGAGGGTTCGTGCAGCGAGGCGAGCGCGGTGTGGGTGCTGAGCCCGGTGGCGAAGAGGTCGTCGACGTCCCGGATCACGCCGTCGGCGCCGATCGCGATTTCGGCGGGCTCCTTGTCCCGCAGGTGCAGGAGCAGGGTGCCGTCGAGCGCCTTCGCGGCGGCGTACTCGACCATCTCGGCGGCGTAGCCCTGGCTGACGGCGAGATCGCCGTAGATCGATTCGTCGGAGACGAGGTCGCGCAGATCGCCGCGGGTGATGTCCTGGCTGATGCCGTCGAGGTTGTCGGCGATCTTGGCGTCGGCCCAATCCTGGTTGGCGATGCGGAAGACGGCCTGGCTGTCGTAGCGGCCGACGCCGAGCCAGCCGCCGCCGGAGCCGATGGTGCCGACCGCGATGAAGCTCCAGATGATGACGAGGAAGAGGCCGAAGGCGCCGAGCCGCTTTCTGGCGATGAAGACGCGGAGGCCGCCGGCCAGCCGCTGGGCGCGGGTGCGGGATTCGATCTGCAGCCCCTGCGCGGCGGCGAAGTCGGCGATCTCGACCTGGCTGGTGTCCGGTGCGTCGCTCATGCGGCGTCCATCACGAGTAGCGGATGCGCGGGTCGACGAACGCGTAGGTGACGTCGATCAGGATGTTGAGGATGATCACGAACAGCGCGAGGAAGAAGACCGTCGTCTGCACGACGGGGATGTCGGCCTGCTGGATGCGCTGCCAGAGCAGCAGGCCGATGCCGGGGATGTTGAAGAGCACCTCGAGGATGATGTTGCCGCCGACGAGGGTGGCGACGACGACGCCGAAGACGCTGAGCACGGGGACGAGCGCGTTGCGGAAGGCGTGGCGGAGGACGACCGAGCGCTCGCGCAGGCCCTTGGACTGGGCGGTGCGGACGTAGTCCTGGCGCAGCACTTCGAGCATTTCGGAGCGGGTGATCCGCATCAGCCCGGCCCCGGCGGCGAGCCCGCCGGCGATGGCGGGAATCGAATAGAGGGCGAGCGCGCCGCGGAAATCGCTGAAGACGCTGCGCGCGTCCTCGCTGGCCAGCGGGATCGAGAAGATGCCGCCGTCGAAGATGCCGCCGGGCGTGACGACGTAGATCATCATCGTCGCGATCCAGAAGGAGGGCGCGGCCAGCATCAGGATGGCGAAGCCGCGCAGGGTGTAGTCGGCCGCGCTGTCCTGCCGGATCGCGGAGATCACGCCCACGGGGATGGCGATGATGATGGCGACGACGAGCGCGTAGACGTTGAGGTGGAGCGTGCGCGGGAGCGAGCGCAGGAAGAGGTCCATCGACGATTCGCGGGTCTGGAAGGAGGGGGCGAAATCGAAGGTGATGGTGTCCCAGAGGAACTCGTAGTACTGCACGCCGAGCGGCTTGTCGATGCCGAGCCGGTTCTGGATCAGCGCCTCCGTGACCTTGGTCGACGGCTCGCGGTACTCGTCGCCGGGCATCAGCGCGTAGTCCGCCGTCATCAGCCCGTCCGGGTTGGTCGGGCTGCCGGCCGGGTTGACCGCGAGTATGTCCTCCGCCGTGATCCGGTAGACGTAGGCCAGATCGGAGATCGTGATCGAATCGCGGATCTTGAAGTCGGTCCCGACCGGCACGTAGGGGTCGTCGCCGACGTAGCCGAGCTCGACGCCCGGGTTCAGCGCGGTCAGCTGCTCGATGCCGTCCGACTCGTCTTCGGGGCGGACGACGCGGTGGCGCGTGGCCAGCACGCCCACGCGCTCGCCGGGCAGGACGACGGCGCGGAAGCCGGCTCTCAGCTGGGCCGGGTCGGCCAATTGCGGGTTGTATTCGAGCAGCTGGGCGGCGGTGATCTCGTAATCCGCGGCGATGCTCTCGATGGTCTCGTTGGCGAGCACGCGGTGGGTCGTGTTTTCGGCCACGATCTGGCCGACGATCTCGAGCGTGCGGGCCTCGGCGCTCTGCGATTCGAGGTTCGAGAGCTTGCGGGTGACGAAGTCGCCGGGCAGGGCGCGGAGCGCCAGGAAGAGCAGGGAGATCACCAGCCAGAGGGTGGGGATCACCAGCAGCAGGCGCCGGATCAGGTACTTCTGCATGCAGCGCCCGCCCTAGCCGTCCGCCGGCTTTCGCCCGTCGCTCCGCGCCGCCGACTGCCCGGCCTAAGCCGGGTAGTCGGCGTGCTCCTGGTCGAGCCAGGCCACGTCGAAGTTGTGCGAGTCGTGGGCGAACTGGATCGTGTTCTCGCTGCGGGTGACGTAGGGCCACCAGACGGTGGGGGCGATCCCGTTCATGACGCCGAACCAGCCGAACATGCCGTCGTAGCCGTGTTCGGGGTCGATGCCCATGCCGATCCGCTGCACGGTCAGCGCCATCTCGCGGCGCTCGTCCGCGTCGAGCGTGGTGACCATCTCGTCGACGATCGCCTCGACCGCGGGGTAGTCGTACTGCGTGAGGTTGGACGAGCCGCCGGCCTTGAGGCTCAGCGTCCAGGCCGAGGTGGGGTCGAGGTCGGGCGGCGGGTTGGTCCAGCAGGGGGCGCGGCCGGGGAAGGTGCCGTCGTTGAAGCGTGCCTGCATCAGCGTGTAGGGCTGGATGTCGAGCGTGGGCCGGAAGCCGACCGCGTCCTCGTACATGGCGGCCGTGACCTCGGTCACGCCCGGGTAGGTCTGCTCCCAGATGTCCGGGATGAAGATCTTGAGCGGGCGCGAGCGGTCGAAGCCGGAGGCGTCGACCAGATCGCGGGCCAGCTTCTTGTCGGCCTCGCGGTCGGGGCGGTAGCCCGGCACCGTCAGCAGCTCGTCGTCGGGCAGCTTCCAGAAGGCGTCGAACCACGGCGTCCAGTGGGTGGCGGAGAGCTTGGCGGCGCCGAGGTAGACGGTGTCGATCAGCTGGTTGCGGTCGATCGCGGCCTGCATCGCGTAGGCGAAGCGGCGGTCGAGGTAGGGGTTGCCGAGCCCGTCCTCGCCCTGCCAGTCGGGGTTGAAGGTGCCCATCACGGTCACGATCGTGAAGCCGAAGGCGACGTCGCGGGTTTCGTGGTCGGGGAAGTCGCCCGAGATCGCCTCGACCTGGACCGAGGAGAGGGGGAAGCCGCCGATGTCGATCTCGCGCCCGCGGTAGGCGGTGTCGACCGCGGTGGCGTCGACGAGGTTGACGAAGTTGACGCCGTCGAGGTAGGGCAGGGGCTGTCCGTCCTCGCCCATCTTCCAGTAGTTGGGGTTCTTGAGCAGGTCGATGCCGAGGTCGGGGTCGTAGCTCTGCGGGATGTGCGGGCCGGAGCCGGAGGCGAGCTCGACGTTGGTCGCCTCGTCGCGCCAGCGGTCGCCCCATTCGTTCATGCCCTCGGGCGAGGTCATCCAGGAGAAGGGGCTGAGGATGGTGCCGCCGAGGTAGGTCGAGTCCGCGCCGGTCGTCTTGGCCACGAAGGTCTGCTCGTCCGGCGTGTCCATCGAGCTGGTCTTGCGGAAGCGGTCGGCGCCGCGGAAGGTCGCGTCGGGCGCGCCGGTGTCGTCGGCGCCGTCGATCTGGCGCTGGAAGTTGGCGCGGATGTCCTCGGCGGTGACGGGCCGTCCGCCCTCGGTCGGGAACTGGTCCCACCAAGCCGCGCCTTGGTCGAGCGTGAAGATGTAGGTCTCGGGGTCGGGGACCTCCGGCACCGAGGCGATGTCGCTCTCCATGACGCCCTGTTCCTTGTTGGCCCAGCGGATCAGGTAGTTCATGTAGAGGCCCATCCAGTACTGGGTGGGGCCGAAGACGCCGCGGTGCGGGTCGAAGTAGTCGTGCGTCGCTGCCGGGGTCGAGAAGCGCAGGACGCCGCCGCGCTGGATCGACGAAGTCGGAGCGGCGGCCGCGGTGCTCTGGTCCGAGTCGCCGGAATCGGCGGCCTGCTGCTCTTGGTCGTCCGCCTGCTGCGCCTGCGCGACCGCCTGCTGTTCCTGCTGCTGTTGCTGGTCGGCGGCGGCCGGAGCGGAGCTCTGGCTTTGGCTGCTGCTCGGCGCGGAGGACTGGCTGGCGGCCTGCTGCGCCGAGTCGTCATCGTCGTCGCCGCAGCCGACCAAGGCGAGGCCGGCCGCGCCCACGCCGGCGCGGGCGGAGGCGGAGAGGAGGCTCCGCCGGCTCAGCCGCTTGCGCCGCATCCGTTCCCAGTAGTTGCGCTCGCTCATGACGTTCCTCCGTCCGCGATCCCGCTCGGATGCCGCAGGTTAGCACTTTGCAAAGCGATTTACACAAGACGGGCGGACGGGCAGGTGGGATAGCCTGCCGGCATGACGGACGAAGCAGCGGGCGAAACGGCGGGCGGGGGGCGGCGGGGCGGGCCGCCGCAGGACCCGTTCCGCGAGGCGCGCGAGACGTGGGAGCGGCAGGCGGAGTTCTTCGACGAGCTCTGGGGCGACGAGGGCGACGGCTACCACCGGCAGCTGTTCGCGCCGGCGGCGCAGCGGCTGCTGGGCGTGGAGCGCGGGCATCGCGTGGTCGAGTTCGCCTGCGGCAACGGCGGCTTCGCGCGGCGCTTGGCGGCGGAGGGGATCGAGGTCACCGCGACCGATTCGTCGGCGCCGCTGATCGAGGCGGCGATCCGGCGCACGCGGGCAGCCGGCGCGGACGGGGTCGCGTTCAAGGTGGTGGACGCCTGCGACGAGATGGAGGTGGTGCGGATCGGGGCGCTGGCGCCGCCGTTCGATGCGGCGGCCTGCATCATGGGCACGATGTCGATGCCGGCGCTGCGCCCGATGTTCGGCGGCGCGCACCGGATCGTGAAGCCGCGCGGGGCGTTCGCGGTCGTGTCGCTGCACCCCGCCTTCGCGACCTCCGCGGTCTCGCTCTCGAAGGGCGCGGAAGATGCCGATGAGGATGACCCGCGGGGGCAGGACGGAGTGCGGATCACGCGCTACATGTCGCGCTACATGATGCACGGCGTGACCAGCGCGAAGCAGCCGGAGCGCCAGATCTACTTCCACCGCCCGCTGGCCGAGCTGCTGGCGGACGCCTTCGCGACCGGCTGGACCCTGGACGGCGCGGAGGAGATCCCCGCCGGCGGCGCAGTCCCCGACAGTCCCCTGATCTGGGGCAAACTGCCCGAGATCCCCATGGCCATCGCCCTCAGGTTCCGCAAGCCCGCGTAACCCGCATCAGGCTGATCGCGCAGGCCGCGGATACCCTCCGCCAATGGCGCAACCCGAGCCAGCTGCCGATGGATGGGTAGTCCACGCCGACGAAAGCGGCAGCCCGGCGCTGCATCGCGTCGACCCCCGCTTTCCCGTCTTCGTCGTCGCGTTCTGCCTGAGCAGGATCTCCGACTACACCCGGGAGATCGTCCCCGCGGTCACCGATCTGAAGCTGAAACACTTCGGCCACGACGCCGTGGTGCTGCACGAGTACGACATTCGCAAGGGGAGGGACTCCTTCGAGTTCAGCTCGGACGACGCGCGGCGTCATTTCATGGAGGATCTTGATGAGTTCATAGCCGCTGCCCCGGTGCGATTCGTGGCGTCAATGATCGACAAGCGGACTGCGCCGGACAAGTTGGCCCCATGGCTTGACGGGTACGGCGTCTGTTTCCAGCACGGGGCCGCTCGCGTCACCGAGATCATCCAAAGCGAGGGCGCGGCCTCTTCCGATTCAGCATTGGTCCGAATCGTGGCCGAATCGCGCGGCAAGCGGGAAGACGGGCACCTGCGCGAAGTGTTCGGCGCACTGGCTGGAGCTGGAAGCACGGTCGGTGCGGGGGCTGACTTTGAGCTCGTGATCGCCGAGAAGGCGCTGAATCTTCCGGGCTTGCAACTCGCGGACTTGGCGGCGCATCCGATCGCGCGCCACTACTTGGAACCCGACCAGCCGAATCGGGCTTGGGACGTCATCCGCGAAAAGCTCGCAGGCGGACCGCAAGTCGATGCGACCCTTGTCGACGTTTCGCGCTTAACGCGACAGCACCCGCCGAAGCAGGTGCTGTAGTGAGCGCCCACCGGACTCCAGTGTCTGCGGTCTCCCGCCGGCCGGATTCCCAGCCCCAAACGCTCGTGTGGAGAGCATAGCAGGTCTGCGCGCGCCCTGCTTAACGCGACAGCACCCGCCGGAGCGGGTGCCGTCGCGTGAGCGCCCACCGGTACTCCAGTGTCTGCGGTCTCCCGCCGGCCGAGATTCCCCAGCCCCAAGCGCTCGCGGCCAGCATAGCGCGGCAGGCGTCAGGCGGAGCGGTCCCACTTGAAGGTGAGCTTGCCGACCAGCAGGCCGAGCACGATCCAGACCAGCGGGACGATGGCGACCAGCTCGAGCTGCCAGGACTGGGCCGGCTCGACCCATTTGAAATCGTCGGGCAGGAAGACGGAGCGGAGGCCCTGCGCGAGCCAGCGGATCGGGAACAGGCCGGCGATCCACTGGACGGCGGTCGGCAGGCTGCTGAAGAAGAAGTAGACGCCGGAGATGAACATCAGGATCAGGTAGGGCACCTGCAGGACGGCGGGCGCGGAGCGGGCGGAGGGGATCAGCGGCAGGATCGCGATCGCCATCACGCAGCCGGCGGGGATGCCGAGCAGCAGGATCCAGATCAGCCGCAGCCAGCCCGCCGCGTCGGGCACCGCGAAGCCGTAGGCGGCGAAGCCGATGATCCACATCACGACCAGCTGCAGCAGCGTCAGCGTCGCGGAGCCGCCGATCATGCCCAGGAAGAACGACGTCTTGGGCAGCGGCGAGGCGCTCAGCTGCTTGAGCGTGCCGTCGAACTGCTGCACCGCGAGGCTGTTGCCGAACACGTTGAACGAGGTGCCGAAGATCGTCGCGCCCATGATGCCGGGGAAGAAGTACTCGTTGAACGTCACGTCCGTGCGCGGGTCCAGGTCGAACGTGAGCAGCGCGCCGAACAGGATCAGGAACAAGATCGGGAAGGCGAGCAGGAAGAAGAGCGCGGCCGGCTCCCGCGCGATGGTCTTGATCTGGATCTCCATCACCGCCCAGGCGAGGCGGAGGGTGCGCGCCGGCGGGCTCATGGCGCCTCCGCGGGCGGCGCGTCCCCGACCAGTTCGAGGTACATCTGCTCGAGCGTCGGTCGCTCGATGGCCAGTTCCGGCAGCTCGTCGATTCCGCGCTCGCGGGCCCAATCGATCAGCGCGCCCGCGGCCCGAGTCGGCTCGCGCGTGGCCAGGTCGATCATGCCGTTCGCCCGCTCCGCCCCCGCCCATTGCGGCGGCAGGTCCGCGGGGTCCAGGTCGTCCGGGGCGCGCCAGCGGACGTGGGTCGCGCTCTGCATCTGCTCGCGGATCTGCCCGATGCCGCCCTCGATCAGCATCTTGCCGGCGGAGATCACGCCCACGACGTCCGCCAGCTGCTCCGCCTCGTCGAGGTAGTGCGTGGTCAGCAGCACCGTCGCGCCGCGACCGGTGATCCGGCGGATCACCTCCCAGGCCTGCTGCCGCGCCGACGGGTCGAAGCCGGTCGTGGGCTCGTCGAGGAAGAGCAGGTCGGGCCGGCCGATGATCCCCTGCGCCATCGCCACGCGCCGCATCTGCCCGCCCGAGAGCTTGGTGCCGCGCCGATCGGCGTGCTCCGTCATCCCGACCAGCTCCAGCACCTCGTCGACCGGGATCGGATCGTCGTACATCTTGCCGGTGAAGCCGATGATCTCGCGCGCGGTCAGCATCTCGATCGGCGCGCTCTGCTGCAGCACCACGCCGACCCGCCGCAGCAATTGCTCGCGCTCCCGGTCCGGGTCCAGCCCCAGCACGCGGATCTCGCCCTCGTCGCGCGCGCGGAACCCTTCCAGGATCTCGACCGTCGTGGTCTTGCCCGCCCCGTTCGGCCCGAGCAGCGCGTAGACCGCGCCCTCGTCGATCTGCAGGTCCACCCCGTCCACCGCCTGCACCGCGCCGTAGCGCTTGCGCAGCCCGGCCACCTCGATCGCGTACGGCATCGCGGGCAAGCGTAGCGGGCTACCCTGCCGCCCAATGCGCAGCCGAGGAGCCGGACGATGACCACCGAGACGACCGCCGCGAACGTGAACGAGGAGGCGATGGAGGCGCTGTTCCGCTTCGTCGAAGGGCTGGTCGCCGACGACCAGCTGCAGGCCGCGCAGGTCGCGATCGGCTCGCGGGGCGAACTCGCCGGCACGCGGACGTTCGGCATCGCGCACCAGGGCGAGTCGGTCGCGCCCGCGACGGACGACACGCTGTTCTGCATGTACTCGTCGACCAAGGCGGTGGTCGGCGCGGGCGTTTGGCGGCTGCTGGACGAGGGCGGGCTCTCGCTCGACGAGCGGGTGGTCGACATCATCCCCGGCTGGTGCTCGGAGGGCGGCGGCGAGGACTACTACGCCGCCGTGACGGTGCGCCAGGTGATGCTGCACACGGGCGGCTTCCCGCTCGCACCGATGAACCCGCGCCTCTGGGAGGACCGCCAAGCGCGGCTCGCGCGGATGATGGGCTGGCGGCTCAACTGGAAGCCCGACTCGACCTGGGAGTACCACGCCACCTCGGCCCATTGGGTGCTGAGCGAGATCATCCAGCAGAAGACGGGCGAGGACTTCCGCGACTGGCTGCGCGCCAACCTGCTCGATCCGATGGGGCTCGACGACCTGTTCGTGGGCCTGCCCGACGAGCAGCACGCCCGCGCCGCCTCGGTCGTCTACATGGAGGAGCCGGTCGCGCCGGAAGGCGGCGAGGTCTTCCCGCAGACGATCCTGCACTTCAACCTGCCGTCGCAGCGCCGTGCCGGCTGCCCCGGCGGCGGCGCGTTCGCCACCGCCGCGGATGTCGCGATGTTCTACCAAGGCCTGATCGCGCCCTCGGATGACGGCCCGCTCTCGGCAGGCGCGATCGAGCAGGGCACGACGGTCGGCACCGACCCGGAGCGCCACCGCGACCCGCTCAAGGGCATCCACGTCAACCGCGGCCTCACCGTCGTCGTGGCCGGCGATCAGCCGGCCGAGCGCGGCTTCGGCGACGGCGCATCCCCGCGCGCCTTCGGCCACGCCGGCGCCGGCGGCCAAGTCGCCTGGGGCGACCCCGATACCGGCATCTCCGTCGGCTTCCTCACCAACAGCTTCCAGCAGGACGAGAAGATCCAAGCCCGCAGCCGCGAAATCGGCACCCTCGCCGCCGCCTGCGCCACCTGATTTCGGTACCGTCGGCCGAAAGGGGCACGCGGTGGTCACCACGCCGGCGATCAAGGGAATCGAAGCAGCCGCAGCCGCCGCTTGGGACGGCCCGCCCGTCCGCATCGATGCCGGCGTCCCCGTGACCAGCGACCTGCTGGAATGGCTGAGCGATCAATACGAAGACCTCTGGTTCGAGGCCGGCGACGAGAGGGAGATCATCATCACTGGACTGGCAGGCGGTGCCGTAGCCGGGATCGGGGCTTGGATCGCACATCAGATCCATACATGGATCGAGTCGGGCGGTGGCGGAGCCGCCGCCGACGCGCAAGGTGGATACCACCCGCCCAAGGGCCGCCCGAGAGGCCCCGACATCAGCTGGCTGAGCGACGCCACGCTGAGCCTGCTCACAGAATCTCAGATGCGCCGGCGATTCTGGCCGGTCGCCCCCAACTTCGTGGTCGAGATCGTCTCGCCGAGCCAGAAACTGGCCGATCAGCAGCAGAAGATGCACGAGTGGATCACCGCCGAAGTGCGGCTCGGCATGCTGATTTCGCCGGATGACGAGCTGGTCGAGCTCTACTGGGCCGATGGCCGGGTCGAGGCGTTCCACCGCCCCGACGCCGTGTCCTGCGACCCCGTGATGCCCGGTTTCACGCTCCGCTTTGACCGTATCTGGCGCTAGCGGCGATCTCTTTCCCGAACCTGACTGCGCGGCCTGATTCGGTACAGTTTGCCCGAGGGAGCGTGCGATGGTCACTGCTTCGGCGGTCGAAACGATTGAGGAGGCGGTTGCCGCGGCCCGGTCGGGGCCGCCCGTGCGATTCCGCCTCCGCGGGCCGATCACGAACGAGCTGCTGGAGCAGTTGGCCGATGAATTCGAGTTGTGGTTCGAAGACGGCGACGAAGGGGAGGTCATCATCACTGGTCCAGCAGGCGGCGACGCGCCGCACCAATCAGGCCGGGTGTTCAGACAGGCGGACGAGTGGTCGGAATTCCGGATCTTGGGCCTCGCCCGCGATGCCCAAGGCGGCTACGCCCCGCCGTTGGGCCGCCGATGGGTGCCCGACGTCAGTTGGCTGAGCGACGAAACGCTGGCCAAGCTCACGGAATCGCAGATGCGCGGGGCGTACTGGCCAGTCGCGCCGGACTTCGTCGTCGAGGTGGTCTCGCCCAGCCAGGACTTGGCGGACCAACAGGCAAAGATGCGCAATTGGATCGCGGCCGAGGTGCGGCTGGGGATGCTGATCTCGCCGGATGACGAGCTGGTCGAGCTCTACTGGGCCGACGGGCGAGTCGAGGCGTTCCACCGCCCCGACGCCGTGTCCTGCGACCCGGTGATGCCGGGCTTCACGCTCCGTTTTGACCGCATTTGGCGCTAACGGCAGGCTCTTTCCCGAACCTGACTGCGCGGCCTGATTCGGTACAGTTTGCCCGAGGGAGCGCGCGATGGTCACTGCTTCGGCGGTCGAAACGATTGAGGAGGCGGTTTCGGCTGCTCTGGATGGGCCGCCGGTTCGACTCTATGTGGGCGTGCCGGTTACCGATGAGCTCCTTGAGCGCTTGAGCGGCGAATACGACACCCTCTGGTTCGAGGCCGGCGGAGAAGCGGAGATCATCATCACTGGCGCAGCGGGCGGTGCAGCGAGGTGGATCGGCGCGCTGATCCTCTTTCAGATACAGCAATGGCTGAACGCGGGCGCGGGCGGAATCGCCGGCGATGCGTCTGGCGGCTATCACCCGCCGAACGGGCGTCAATGGATTCCCGACGCGAGTTGGCTCAGCGAAGCGACCGCGGCCGAGCTCGCCGATTCGCAGATGATCCGCGGCTACTGGCCGGTCGCCCCCGACTTCGTCGTCGAGATCGTCTCGCCGAGCCAGAAACTGGCCGACCAGCAAGAGAAGATGCGCAGCTGGATCGCGGCCGAGGTGCGGCTGGGGATGCTGATCTCGCCGGATGACGAGCTGGTCGAGCTCTACTGGGCCGACGGCCGGGTTGAGGCGTTCGACCGTCCCGACGTCGTGTCCTGCGACCCGGTGATGCCGGGCTTCACGCTCCGCTTCGACCGGATCTGGCGTTAGCGGCGGCCTCCTTCACCGAACCAGACTGCGCGGCCTGATTCGGTACAGTCTGTCCAAGGAGTGCGCGATGGTCACTGCTTCGGCGGTCGAGACACTTGAGGATGCGGTTGCCGCGGCCCGGTCGGGGCCGCCGGTGCGATTCCGCCCCCGCGGGCCGATTGCGGACGAGCTGCTGGAGCAGCTGGCCGGGGAATTCGAGTTGTGGTTCGAGGACGGCGACGAAGGGGAGGTCATCATCACTGGTCCAGCAGGCGGGAAATCGTCCGAAGACACCTTCGAGGTCAACGTCGACATCGGCATCTGGGTGCGCTTGGCAGACCTCGGCAAGGGGCGCGATTCCCAAGGCGGCTATGACCCGCCGCTGGGGAGACGGTGGATTCCCGACGCCAGCTGGTTGAGCGACGCAACGTTGGCCAAGCTCACGGAATCGCAGATGCGCGGGGCGTACTGGCCGGTCGCACCCGACTTCGTCGTCGAGGTGGTCTCGCCCAGTCAGGACTTGGCGGACCAACAGGCGAAGATGCGCGATTGGATCGCGGCCGAGGTGCGGCTGGGGATGCTGATTTCGCCGGATGATGAATTGGTCGAGCTCTACTGGGCCGACGGGCGGGTCGAGGCGTTTGACCGGCCCGACGCCGTGTCCTGCGACCCGGTGATGCAGGGCTTCACGCTCCGCTTCGACCGGATCTGGCGCTAGTAGCCGGCCTCGCGGTCTACCACGTCGGCCAGCGCGTCGGCGGGGTTTTCGCCGTTGTCCGCGGCGTCGATGTAGCGGCGCAGGTTTTCGCAGAAGCGCTGCGAGGCCTTGCCGAAGTAGTCGGGCTGCAGGCCGCTGTTGTGCGGGGTGATCAGCAGGTTCGGGGTGTACCAGTCGGGGTGCCCGTCGGGCAGCGGTTCGGGCACGGTCACGTCGGTGTAGACGCGGAAGCGGCCGGAGTTGAGCGCCACGCGCTGCGCGTCCCAATCGACGACGGATCCGCGGGCGATGTTGATCAGCGCCGCGCCCTCGCGCAGCAGCCCGAACTCCTCCGCGCCCATCATCCCCTGCGTCTGTTCGGTCAGCGGCACCGCCAGCACCACGTAGTCGGATGCGCGCAGCAGATCGTGCAGCCGCTCGATCGGCCAGACCGCCTCGACGTTGGCCGGCGAGCCGGCCGGCGGGGAGCCGGACCAGACGGCTCGGCGGCGGATGCCGAGCACCTTCACGTCGAAGGGGGCGAGCATGCGGGCGAGCTCGGAGCCGATCGCGCCGTAGCCGACGATCCCGACGGTCGCGCCCTGCAGCGTGCCGGGCGGGATGCGATGCCACTGCGCCGACCGCTGCCAGGCCATCAGCTCCGGCATCTCCTTGCAGTGCATCAGCATGTAGGCCAGCACCCACTCCGCGATCACGCGCGAGGCGAGGCCGGGCATCTTGGTGATCACGACGCCGGGCGGCACCTCGTGCCGCAGGAACTGATCCGCCCCGGCCGAGGCGAGCGCGACCCACTTCAGCGCCGGCGCCCGCTTCGCCAGGTCGCCGCCGAAGAACGTGATCCAGACCTGATCGCGCTCGCCGACTTCCGCCGCTTCGGCCCGCGCCGCCTCCGCGTCCACGTCGGGGTGATCGGGCTGCTGCAGCGAGAGCGCCAAGTTGCGGCTGAGCATGCGGAAGCGCACGCGCGGATCAACCGCCTCGATCGCGTCCACCCCGTGCTGCGGGATCGGCAAGAACGAGACGACGTTGAACTGGTCCACCTGCCCGCTCCCTTCCACCGCGCGGACTCGGCCGCGATTTCCGCAGGATAGGGAGCGGGAGCGAGGTGCCCGCGTATGATCGGCGCATGCCGACCTCGATTGCCCCGTCCGCGAGCAGGACGATCACGTGCGGCACGGCCGAAGCGACCCGCGCATTCGGCGCGGCGATCGGACGCTGCGCCGAACCGGGCGCGGTGGTGCTGCTGCAGGGCGACCTCGGCGCGGGCAAGACCGTCGTGGCGCAAGGCGTGGGGCGCGGATTGGACGTGCCGAGCACGGTCAACAGCCCCACCTTCGTGCTGATCAACGAGCACTTGGGCGGGCGGCTGCCGCTGCGCCACGCCGACCTGTACCGCTTGGACGACCCGATCTCAATCGCCGAACTGGGCCTGGACGAGGCGGCGATCGGCGGCGTCCTGCTGGTCGAGTGGCCCGAACGCGCAGACGGCGCGCTGCCCGCGGATCACCTGCTCGTGCGCCTCACGCCCGAGCGCGCGGCCGCGGGCGAGGATTCGCCGCGGCGGCTGGAGCTGGCCGCGCACGGGCCCGATTCCGAAGCGCTGCTGCGCGCCTTGGAGATCGCCTGATGGAGCTCGCGATCGACGCGGTCGGCGAGGTCTCCAGCGTCGCGGTGAGCGAGCGCGGCGAGCTGCGCGCCGAGATCACCTGGGCCAGCGGCCGCCGCCACACGCCCACGCTGATCCCGATGGTCGACCGCGCCTGCACGATCGCGGACTGCGCGCGGAGCGATCTGGAGCTGGTGATCGTCGACGCCGGGCCGGGCGCGTACGGCGGCATCCGCGCCGGGATGGCCGCGGCCGAGGGCATCGCGATCGCGCTGGACCTGCCCTGCGTCGCGGTCGGCCGGCTCGAGATCGAGGCTTGGGCGCACGTGGGCGCGGGGACGATCACCGCGATCCACCGCGCCGCCCGCGGCGCATGGGCCTGGCAGAGCTTCGAGGGCGACGCCGCCTCGTGGCGGCCGCTGTCAGAGCCGCGTACCGGTTCGGAGGCCGAGCTGCACGAGGCGCTCGCCTGCGCCGGCGGCTCGGTCTGCGGCGACGCGGAGCTGCTCGAACGCCCCGCCGAGCGCGTGCTCGGATCGCCCGCGAATGCGCGCCGCGCCGCGCTGCTGGCGGAATTGGGATGGCGGCGCTTCCAGGCGCATGGCGGCTCGCCGCCGCGCGAGCTGGAGGCGATCTACCTGCGCGATCCGGCGATCGGGCCGCAGCCGCAGCGCTGATCGGCAAGGAACGGGAGCGAGCGATGGCGATGGAACGGACGCTGGTGCTGGTCAAGCCCGACGGGGTGCAGCGCGGACTGGCCGGCGCGGTGCTCAGCCGCTTCGAGCGGCGCGGCCTCAAGCTGATCGGCCTCAAAATGATGCAGGTCGACGAGGCGCTGGCCGACCGCCATTACGCCGAGCACGTCGGCAAGCCGTTCTTCGCCGGCCTGCGCGGTTTCATCACCAGCAGCCCGCTGGTCGCCGCCGTCTTCGAGGGCGAGAACGCGGTCCAAATCGCGCGCGGCACGATGGGCGCGACCAACCCCGCCGACGCCGCGCCGGGCACGATCCGCGCCGATTTCGCCGTCGATCTGGGCCGCAACGTCGTCCACGGCTCCGACTCGCCCGAATCCGGCGAGCGCGAGGCGTCGCTCTTCTTCGACGAGGCCGAGCTGGTCTCCTGGGAGCGCGATTCCGAGCGCTGGATCCGCGAATAGCGCCGCCGCGCTATTCGAGTCGTAGGATCGTCTTGGCGTGGGACCAGAGCCCGTCGAGGTCGTAGCGCTCGCGCGATTCGCGGTCGAAGAGATGCACCAC
Organism: Dehalococcoidia bacterium; assembly: GCA_965205165.1. Classification (GTDB taxonomy): domain Bacteria; phylum Chloroflexota; class Dehalococcoidia; order Bin125; family Bin125; genus CBDESM01. The sequence goes on along the minus strand of OZ242037.1, from coordinate 1,105,026 downwards.
CACCGAGCCGTAGTCGAACAGCAGCCAGCCGCCGTCGGCGCCGCCTTCGCGCCGCGGGAAGCCGCCGTCGCCGATCTTCGCCGGCAGCTTGCGCAGCGCCTCCTCGATCGCCCCGAACTGCCGCCGCGAGCCGGCGCTGGCGATGATGAAGTAGTCCGCCAAATCGGTGACCGGGGCCACCTCGAGCAGCACGATCGCGTCGGCCTGGTACTCCGACAACTCGTCCACCGCGCTGCGGGCGAGCCGTTCGGCCCGGGCGGCGGCTGGATCGGCGATGTCGGTCGTCACTCGCCGCAGTCTAGGCCGATCGGAGCCTGCAATGGCTGAGCGGGTCGTCGCGGCGATGAGCGGCGGGGTCGATTCCTCCGTCGCGGCGGCGCTGCTGGTCGAGCAGGGCCATGACGTGATCGGGATCACGATGCGGCTCTGGACCGAGCCGCGGCCGGACGGCCTCAGCGGGCGCTCGCAGTGCTGCGGGATCGAGGACGTCGACGACGCCCGCCGCGTCGCCCACCGGCTCGGCATCCCCCACTACACGCTGAACATGGAAGAGGCCTTCCGCCGCTCCGTGGTCGACCCGTTCATCGCCGAGTACGCCGCCGGGCGCACGCCCAACCCCTGCCTCGACTGCAACACCTACATCAAGTTCGACCGCCTGCTCGAGCGGGCCGACGCGCTCGGCGCGGATTGGCTCGCCACGGGCCACTACGCGCGGATCGACCGCGGCGGCCCCGAACCGCGCCTGCTGCGCGGCATTGACCCGGGCAAGGACCAGTCCTACTTCCTCTACACGCTGAGCGGGCGGGCGATGGCGCGGACGCTGTTCCCCGTCGGCGGGCTGCGCAAGGACGAGGTGCGCGACGCCGCCCGCCGGCACGGGCTCGCCGTCGCCGAAAAGCCCGAGAGCGCCGACATCTGCTTCGTGCCCGGCGGCGACTACCGCGCCGTCGTGCGCAGCCGCGTCGCCGACCGGCCCGGCCTCTTCCTCGACGTCGAGGGCCGCGAGATCGGGCGGCACGACGGCATCCAGCACTTCACCATCGGCCAGCGCCGCGGCTTGGGCGCGGCCGCCGGCGAACGCCGCTACGTGACCGAGATCGACGCGGCCGCGAACACCGTGACGATCGGCCCCCGCGACGCCCTGCTCGCCGGGCGGATCGCGGTCGCAGACTGCCGCTGGCTGGTGAATCCGGCCGAGGCGGAGCGGGCCGCGGTGCAGCTGCGCTACCGCTCGGCGGCGCTGCCGGCGCGGGTTTCGCCGGATGCCGCCGGCGGCGCGATCATCGAGCTGGACGAGCCCGCGGCGGCCGTCGCGGCCGGGCAGGCGGCGGTCTTCTACGACGCCGGGACGGGCGAACGGGTGCTCGGCGGCGGCACCGTGCGCGAAGTGCTGCGCTAGGCTGCGCGGACATGGCGCTGAGCACCATCACCGACATCCGCGACATCGTGATCATCGTCACCGGCATCATCGGCGTGCTCGGCCTCGGCGCGTTCCTGATCTTCACCGTCGTGCTCGGCTTCCTCTCCTTCCGCCTGCTCCGCGCCGCCCGCAAGACTGTCGGCGAGGGCCTGCCGCCGATCCTCGAGGAGGCCCAAGGCACCGTCCGCAGCGTCAAGGGCACCGCCGACTTCCTCGGCGACTCCGCCGCCGGCCCCGTCATCCGCGCCTACGGCCTCGTCGCCGGCATCCAGCGCGGCTTCAACGTGCTCGCCAACCGCGGCAGGAAGTAGCCCATGTCCTTCCGCGCCGGCCTCAAGACCGGATTCGTGCTCGGCGCCGCCGCCGCGCTGATCGCCAAGGTTGCCCAGACCACCGACGAGCAGGCCTGGCGCGAAGCGCAGACGGCGGCGAATGTCTCCTCCGAATTGGCCGCGGAGGAGATGCGCCAGCGCCTCGCGCGCAAGCGCTCTGGAGACGGCGGCGACTCCGACGCTGGGGAATAGCGGCATGGCGCGGCAGCTCGCGCTGGGCGCCCCCGCCCCCGCCCCCGCCGCGGGCACGCGGCCCTCGCGCAACCAGCTGCTCGACGCCGACCGACCAATCCACGACTGGTACCGCTTCGTCCTCTCCTTCCCGCCGCACCTGGTCCGCGACTATCTCGCGGAGTTCGGAGCCGGCGCGGATTCCGCAGTCCTCGACCCGTTCTGCGGAACGGGCACCACGCCGGTCGAGGCGAAGAAGCTCGGAATCGGCTCGATCGGCATCGAGGCCCTGCCGCTTTCCGCATTCGCCGCCCGGACGAAGCTGGACTGGTCGGCAAATCCGGCCGAGCTGCGCGCCGCCGCGGATGCAGCGGCCGAACATGCGACCGCGCTGGCCGCCGGCCCGCGGCGGACGCTCCCCGACGAGCAGCTGCGGCTGCTGCCCGACCGCGCGATCAGCCCGCTCCCGCTGCACAAGGCGCTCTGCCTGCGCGACGCGATCGGGGAAGCTCCCGCGCACCTGCGCCCCCACCTCCGGCTCGCCCTCGCCAAGAACCTGCCCACGCGGATCGGCAACCTGCGGTTCGGCCCCGAAATCGGCTTGGGCCCGATCCGCGAGGACGCCGAGGTCGTCGGCGAGTGGCGCGGGACGATCGGCCAATTCGCGTCCGATCTCGAGCTCGTCGGCCGCGGCGAAGCGCCGTCGCGGGTGATCCAAGGCGACGCCCGCAATGCCGGCGGCCTGCTCGAACCGGAGAGCATCGACGCCGTGATCACCTCGCCCCCGTACCCCAACGAAAAGGACTACACCCGCACCGTCCGCCTAGAATCCGTGATCCTCGGCTTCGCCGAATCCCGCGCCGACCTGCGCGAGGCCAAGCAGTCCCTCGTCCGCTCCAACTCCCGCGGCGTCTACAAGGACGACGACGAAGCCGCCTGGCTCGCCCCCCACCCGAACATCCTCGCGTTGGCCGAAGAGATCGAACAACGCCGCATCGCCCTCGACAAAACCAGCGGCTTCGAACGCCAATACCACCGCGTAACCAAACTCTACTTCGCCGGCATGGCCCAGCACCTCGCCAACCTCCGTCCCGCCCTCCGCCCCAACGCCCACCTGGCCTACGTAGTAGGCGACCAAGCCAGCTACTTCCAAGTCCTGATCCGCACCGGCGAACTCCTAGCCGAGATCGCCCAAAACCTAGGCTACGAACTCATCCGCCGAGACCTCTTCCGCACCAGAAAAGCAACCGCCACAGGCTGCGACATCAACGAAGAAGTCATCATCCTCCGAGAGGAAACTTAGATCAGATCTTCTTTAAAATATCATTCGCGATCTTCACGGCAAGATCAGCTCCTCGCGGATTCGATGCTGCGAACATAAATTCATAGAGTGGTACATTCTTTGAATTTCGCAAGGTTCGGGATGCTGGTGCAACTTTGGCAAAAACTGAGTTAAGCCGAACCCGATAAAGCTGCACGATTGGATCAATGCCTGAAACCGACTCCATACGATCATCTTCGAGAAACGGCAGGAGTGTTTGGTCTGGCCGATCATAGAGACCACGCCAAGATTCATCACCGAATACACGAGTGAGCTGGTTTTGAGACACCGCAGCAGGCATGCGATGTCGTGGAAGCATACGGCGTATCGTTGATATAGGAAATAATATCCACACATCACACTTTCCTGTTTCTGCAAGCGTTTCGATAGTCTGCCAATCGACTTCGAGGGCAAAGGGATCGAGGAACACCACGGCACGTTCCTTAGGATTCATCTGATGACAATACTTTGGCAGCTCGCTATTGGCATCACCCACAGCAATGGCAACACGATCCATATGTTTACTAGTTTCAGCTCGCAACAAAGCTGCTTTCTCGGTATCCTCCTCAATGAACAACAGTGAGTCGAATGGCTTATCAGTTACTCCAAGCGCCCGCTGCACTGAACCCTGCAAGAAGGCAGTTCGATCATCGTCTAGCTCTATCCTGATCGACCCAGTTCCTGCAAAGGCATCCACGTACGTGAGATGAAATGACTGTTTTTGAGGGCAGTTGTATAGGCAGTGAGATACACGCTGAGGATGTTTAGCTTCTCACTGGTCCAGTCGCCACCAAAAGCCTGTGAGGATGTTATATTTTCAGTCATTATAGTCTCCTGTTCGCGGAATCTCGTCCCAAGTGCGGGCATCCAACAGCCGTCCAGCTTTCTTTTTCCCCACTCGCTTTCCGCACTCGCAATGCGCACCCCATTGCTTGAAGAAGAATGCGGTCGCCGATGCCCGGCATTGGTCCCGCACGCCGCGGACCCAGTCCCCGGCCATCGGCCTTGCGCCGGGGCCGCTTTCGCCGCCGGCTATCACCCAATCGATCCCGTCCAGGTCGAGTTCCAGCGGACCCAGCAGCGGCTCGCAGCTGAGGAACTTGATTGCGGCGCCGGTTTGGCGCAGGTCGTCGATCCTGCTGGTCCAGCGCTGATTCTCGACCGAGACGCCCATCCAGATGTTCTCCGGCCACGGCAGATTCGGCGACAGCTTGGCCAAGCGCTCCGAGCGCTTGGTCAGCACTTGGAAGCGGTGCTGCGATGCCTCCTTCATCACCGCGAAGACCTGCCGGATGTAGTCGTCGGGCACGCCGGGGTGGAAGAGGTCGCTCATCGAGTTGACGAAGATGGTGCGCGGCTTCTTCCAGCGCAGGGGTTGGTCGAGCCGGTCGGGGCGCAGCTGGAGGTCGAAGCCGCGCTCGTAGGGGTGGCCGGGGACGCCGCGGAAGCGCTCGGCGAAACGCATCGCGTAGCAGTTGGCGCAGCCGGGGCTGACCTGCGTGCAGCCCGTCACGGGGTTCCAGGTCGCCTCGGTCCACTCGATCTGCGAGCGCTGCATCGCGGCCGCCTTTCGCGTGCCGCCACTATTGCACGAATGTGCTAGATGCGCAACCGGCCATTGGGGCGTGGCGGAGAGGGTGGGATTCGAACCCACGAGGGGCTTGCACCCCTACACGCTTTCCAGGCGTGCCTGATCGGCCACTCCAGCACCTCTCCGAGCGGTCGTCCGGGTCGGCCCCTTCCGGGCTTGCGCCACCGGCTTGCATGGCGGAGAGGGTGGGATTCGAACCCACGACGCACATCACTGCACGTACCGATTTTCGAGATCGGCTCCTTCGGCCACTCGGACACCTCTCCGCATCCGAGTATACGTCGTGCCAGCGGCTACGCTGCACCGCAGGTGCAATCTGCGCGACAGGAGCCGACCGTGACCGCCACCGCCGCATCTCCGGCCCGGACCATCCCCGACCTGCTCGCCGCGCATGCGCCGGAGGCCCCCGCGCTCGCCGCGCTGAAGCGCGAACCGCTGACCTTCGTCGCCCTGCGCGCGCAGATCGAGCGCGCCACAGAATCGCTCAACCGCTTCGGCCTCGGCCGCGAAGACCCCGTCGCGATCGTCCTGCCCAACGGCCCCGAAATGGCCGCCGCCTTCCTCTCCGTTGCCTCCGCCGCCACCTCCGCGCCGCTCAACCCCGGCTACCGCCGCGACGAATTCGACTTCTACCTGGGCGACCTCGACGCGTCCGCGCTGATCGTCCAGCAGGGCGTCGACTCCCCCGCCCGCGAGGCCGCCGCCGGCCGCGGCATCCCGATCATCGAACTCGTCCCCGACCGCGCCGCTCCCGCCGGAACCTTCACCCTCGAATCGGATCTCGGCGCCGCGGCCCCGCGCCCCGGCGCGGCCGAAGCGGAGGACGTCGCGCTCGTCCTGCACACCTCCGGCACGACCTCGCGGCCCAAGATCGTGCCCCTCCGCCAGCGCAACATCTGCGCCTCCGCCGCCCACATCGCCGCCACCCTGTCGCTCTCGGCCGGCGACCGCTGCCTCAACATCATGCCGCTGTTCCACATCCACGGGCTGATCGCCGGCGTGCTCGCGAGCGTCGGCGCGGGCGGCTGCACCTGGTGCTCGCCCGGCTTCGACGCGATGCGCGTCTTCGGCTGGCTGCGCGAGGCCGCGCCGAGCTGGTACACCGCCGTGCCGACCATGCACCAGCTGATCCTCGCCCGCGCCGCCCGCAACGAGGAGATCGTCGCGGAAACCGCCCTGCGCCTGATCCGCTCCTCCTCCTCCTCGCTGCCGCCGACCGTGATGGCCGAGCTCGAATCGACCTTCGACGCGCCCGTGATCGAGTCCTACGGGATGACCGAAGCCGCGCACCAGATGGCCTCCAACCTGCTCCCGCCCGGCGCGCGCAAGCCCGGCAGCGTCGGCCCAGCCGCCGGCCCCGAGATCGCGATCATGGACGAAGACGGCGCGCTCCAGGCCCGCGGCGCCCGCGGCGAAGTCGTGATCCGCGGTCCCAACGTGACCGACGGCTACCGCAACAACCCCGCCGCCAACGCCGAAGCCTTCACCCGCGGCTGGTTCCGCACCGGCGACCAGGGCATGCTCGACGAGGACCTGTTCCTCACGATCACCGGCCGCCTGAAGGAGATCATCAACCGCGGCGGCGAAAAAATCTCCCCCCGCGAGGTCGACGAAGCATTGCTCCAGCACCCCGCCGTCGCCCAAGCCGTCACCTTCGCCATCCCCCACGACCGCCTCGGCGAAGAAGTCGCCGCCGCCGTAGTCCTCCGCGACGCATCCGAAGCCGACGAACGCACCCTCCGCAAATTCGTCTCCGAGCGCCTGGCCGACTTCAAAACCCCCCGCAAGATAGTCATCCTCAAAGAAATCCCCAAAGGCCCAACCGGCAAAGTCCAACGCATCACCCTGCCCCAAACCCTCGGCCTAACCGACTGAGCCGCCCGCGCAAACCGCTAGATCAGCGACTCCCGTCTGAGGAACTCTTCCAAATTGATGCACTCAACCCCGTAGCGCCGGCAAGCCGCGGGGATGTTGGCGCTGTGGCGCGGCGACTCCTCGGTCACGATCGTCGTGCCCCGCTCGAAGCGGGCGTGGGCCACGATCCAGGAGTCTGCTCGCTCGCGCCCCTTGTTCGCACTCGACATGCGCGGATACTCGCGTTGCACCTCGGCCAGCAGCTGTGACGGCTCGCCCTCCTTGAACATCGAGCCGGGAACGAGGATTGAGGGCGTGCGGAGCCGTGCGACCCGCTCCGCAACCACATCGACTCTCACGCCGATTTCGTTGAACACATGCTCGACGATCCGCACTCGGAACGCCCCGGCATCGCTGCCGAGAGCGCGCCAGACGGCATCATGTACCGGCGCGTCCAATCCGCGGCGGGTGAGGCGGATGAGCGAGCTGGTATCGAAGGAGTATCGGTGCTCCGCGGACATCACCGGAACACTGCCGGCAGACGATGCTCCAACCCCAGTTCTTCGGCTACGCCCTCGACTTGGCCTCCGAACAATCCGAGCGCGAGGTAGGTGTCGATCTCATCGATCGCGTCCGCCGCGAATCCATCCAGCACCATCGACATGTAGCCGCGTCCCATCCGCCGCGCCTCCGCTGCCAAGTAGGCGCGGTCCACGCGCCGTTCGTCAAGCGTCCCCCAGTACGCGCACAGAACTTGGGCGGCCGCGTCAGGTGCGCCCGCCTCCGGCGCCGCGGGGCAAGGCCTCCCGAGCGCCGCCGACGCGAACCGGTTGCAGAACGTCTCCTCGGACGCGCCGTCGTTGCAGAGGTTGTAGATCGCGGATGTGCGGCGGAGGATGCGGGCCAAACCGTGCATGAGGGCGAATGTGTTCGCATCCGCTCCGTCGCGGGCGTTGACGGCGATGACGGGGATCTGGTCGTCGCGCCACAGGGCGATGCCGCTGCAGCGGCCCTGCGGCATCGGATATGCGAAGACCAGCACGCCGAGCTCTTCGATGCGGCAGCGCCACGCCGTGAAGGCGTCCGGCTCCATCGCATCGTCAGCGCCGCTGCACAGCAGGCGGCGGACCCGCGCCCCCGCCTCCGACGGATCATCATCAGCCGCGATGAACGGCAGCTCCGGCGGCACGGGACGGCCCAGATCTTCGGCGATGTAGCTCGCCTCGCGCTGGTCGTCGCGGGCGAAGATCAGCGACCGCTTCAGGTCATACGGACGATCCGCGGGCGCATCGGGCTCCGCGCGGAAATCGGGCACATGCTCTTCCTCCGGCGGCTCTGCGCGCAGCAGTTCGGAGAAGGAGATGGCGTATTCCTTCGACAGCCGCACAGCTTGATCCGCGGTCGGGCGCGACTTGCCGGCTTCCCAGGCGTCGATTGCCGCCGCGTCCACGTCTAGCGCGGCGGCTGCTTCTTCGCGCGTTACGCCCCAGCGTTCGCGCGCCCATTTCAGGACGGGGCCTTGCACGTTCGCCGGCCGGTTGTCGGTCATCGTCCGCTCCCGTCCCCACGATACGCGGGAGCGCGGGCGGTCAGCCCGTCTTCGAGTCGATGCTCTTGAGCAGGTCGCGGATCTCCTCGAGCACGGAGGCGTCGCTCGATGCGGGCGCGGGCGCTGCGGGCGCCGCGCCGCCGCCGTCGGTGACCCGGTCGCGCTGGTTCAGCACCGCGTCGCGGAAGGCCTCGGTGTCGACGATGCCGTAGAGGTTGCCCTCCGCGTTGGCGTTGGGGCCGCCCGAGCCCGCCGTTTCGACGCGCAGGCCGCGAATCCCGTAGCGCCGCATGATCGGGCCGTGGTGCAGCCGCAGATCCGTGATCCGGTCCAGCGGGATCGTCGCCTCGCTCTTGGTGAAGACGCCGCGCTGGATTTCCAGCGACCGCTCGGTCAGCCTTGCCGACAGGCTGCGGTAGTAGGCCGGCACGAACCAGAGCGAGAAGAGCAGCCAGAACGGGATCAGCGGGATGCCCGCCACCGTGATCAACAGCAGGCCCGTCACCCACCAGCGGCCGTACGGCTGCACCGCCGGGTCGAACTCGGCCTCCAGCAGCACCGTCTCGTTCCTCGCCATCGCGCACCTCCGGCCGCTCTCCGCGGCGTCTGCGAAGATAGCCGCATGCGGTTCGGCATCCACTTGATCCAGCAGCACATCTCCATCGCCGACTGCCGCGCGCTCTGGCGCTGGGCCGACGGCGCCGGCTTCGACTGGTTCGACGTCTCCGACCACTTCTACGAGTCGCCGCAGACGCCCAAGAACGGGCCCTACCTCGAATGCCTCGCCTGCCTCGCCGCGCTCGCCTGCGACACCGAGCGGATGCGGATCGGCAGCGTCGTGCTGGCGATGGACTACCGCCATCCGGCCGTGCTCGCCAACGCGCTGGCCGCCATCGACCACCTCGCCGGCGGGCGGCTCGAACCCGGCTTCGGCGCGGGCTGGAACCGGCAGGAGTACGACGCCTACGGCATCCCCTTCGAGCGAATCGGCCGCCGCCTCGACGTGCTCGAAGAGGGCATCCAGGTCATCCGCCTGCTGTTCGAGCGCGAGCGGGCCGATTTCGACGGGCGCTTCTTCCAGCTGCGCGGCGCGGCCTGCCAGCCCAAGCCGCTGCAAGCGGATGTCCCGTTCTGGATCGGCGGCAACGGCGAGCGCCACACCCTGCGCCTGATCGCCGAACACGCCGACGGCTGGAACTCGCCCTACGTCACCGCCGGGGAGTGGGTGCGCCTCTCCGCCGTGCTCGACGCGCATTGCGAGGCGGTCGGGCGCGACCCCGCCGAAATCCGGCGCGACGTGAACCTCTCCTTCCACCTCGCCGCCACCGAGGCGCACCGCGAACGAGCCGAGGCCCATTTCGCCGAGGCGTTCGGCCCCGCCGGCGACGCCTTCCGCTCCCGCGGCGCCGTGCTCGGCACCCCGCCCGAAGCGATCGACCTGCTCGCCGCCTACGCCAAAGCCGGCGTCGACCGGATCAACATCGCCCTGCGCCCCCCGCTCGATTGGGACGCCCTCCGCGCCTGGTCCGAGGACGTGATGCCCGCATTCGCGTAGCAGGCGACGCTCAGCGCCCAAACCACCCGTCGCTGGGCTTCGAGGGCTACAGCCGGATCTGGATCTCGAACACCCGGGCCACCAGCGGCCCCGCCGGCTGGAAGAAGACCTCCAGATGGTCGGTCGAGACCATGCCGATCGTCGTGATGCCGTACCAGTACCGGATCCGCGGATTCGCCTCCGACTGGTCGTGCAGCAGCTCGCGCTCGGCCTGCTTGAGCTCCTTCTTCAACTGCTCGGTCAGCGAGGGCAGCATCGCCCGCACTTCCGGCTCGTAGAAGAAGTCGTATCCGGCCGGTTGGTCGCTCATCGAGGGCGGAAACCGTTGCCCGATGGCCGGGCAGCCTTTTCGACCAGCCTCGCCGCGAACTCCGGGTCCTCGTCGAAGCGCCGGAGCAGGGCGTCCGGATCGATCGGCGGCCCCCGGCGCTTGTCGATCTCTTCCAGCGTCCGGCAATGGAGCGCATCGCGGTCGACCTCGCAGCCGAGCGGAGTCGCCGCCGCGAACGCGTCGATCTCGCTGTTGATCTCCGGTTCGCTCGGCAGCATCGGCTCGCGGTCGGTGCGGATTGCCGAACCCGCCTGCCAGTAGGCGTACTCGCCCAGGACGTCGCAGCCCTCGGCCTCGTCGGCGAAGCGGGCGATCCCGCCGTTGAGCTGGGCCTCGCGGATCGCGGGGATGACCGGGCCGTCCTCGCCGGCCACAATCGGGTCGCCGAAGAGCGGGCGTTCGTGGCCCGCCATGAACCACGCCTGAGCGTGGACGGCGAGCCGATGCACATCCGAATCGGAGAGCGGGACCCCCAACTCCTCCGCGTTCGTCAACAGGGCTCTGGCGATGTCCACTGCGCTATGCATGATCAGCCTCCGCCGTCAGGGTAGCACGGGGAGCAGGCTCGGCCGGACCGCCGGGAGCTCGCCGCGAACCAACTAGAGGCCGCGGCAGCGCAGGGGCTTGACCGGACCGCCGGGCATCGCTTAGCCTGCCCCCGCTGGCGGGAGCCAGCCGTGGGTCGCGGTCAAGCCGTGCCCGATCCGCGCAACATGACGGCGGAGCGCAGGGAAGGGAGCGGCGATGGGTAGGGCGGCGCTATGTATGCGAGCCGCGGCGCTCTTGGCCGCGGCCGGGATGTTCATCTTCCTCGCAGAGGGCATCTCCGCGGATAACGATATAGCTGAGGCCGTAACCGCTCGTGTCCTGAAACCGACCCAGGCAATAGCGGATGTTCCAGAGGAGTACGACGAACTCTTTGAGATCCAATGGGGAGGAGGGAGTTTGTATCACCTCAAAGCACGGCTTGCTACTATGGGATGTATGCTCAATACAATATGGATCTATGACGATAATCAATGGCATAGATACAACCAATACAATGTACCTCACTCATTTAATCAACCTTTTCTAACTCAATTCTCTGGTGGCATTCCTGCTGCAACTCTGTATGGAGATTGTATTGATATTTGTACTTTTAACGAGTTCAGAGGGGAAGTGGTAGAAGGGAGAAAATGCACTACATTTGAAGAAGAGAGGCAGCGAGGATCTATTACAGATTATGGAACAATACTCAATCTCCCTATAGAGCAAGATACTCCTTGTGATGATGGTTTTGATTCTCGCGTTAAACAACACATATTTCCACTTCTTCCTATACTCTCTAATACTTGTATTGTGAGACAGGCAACCGAAAATCCAATAAACATACGAGGCAGAATTGGTCTTGGAAATGATAACACATTATTTTTTGTACTTGTTTGGTCAAATGTTTCGCGTTTTAAAAGCGAAGAGGCGATGAGGGCATTGCGTAAAAATGCTTTACATATTGAAATTCACGAATTATGCCATATTCAACAAGAATACTATGTTGTGCAACAATTTATACCTTACCGTTATAATTCGTTTCTTGGATCTGATTGGTATTCTACAGAAGCATATAAAAAATTTCAAAATCTAACAGGATTTCAAGAAATACAGACAGAAAGGTATTTAGATTTTCATTGCCAGATAATAGTATATTCAAAGAAATATACTCAACAAACCCAAAAGAACTTTCCGCTGAACTCTGCACTCTATATCTATTAGATAAGATAGGGGAAGAAAGTATATATACAAGCTTAACATATACAGATCTAGATGACCCAGAGTACGAAGGATATAAAATTCTAAAAACTCCTTTTGATTCTTCGCCTTACCTCACTCCCGAGATTATAGAATGGCTTGAAACATATATGGTGCTTCCTCGCTCTAATGCTGGAGATGAGTAAGCGCGGCGGTTGACAGAGCTTGCCCGTCTCTCCGCTTGGCACGATGCGCCTGGTGGAGATGGAGATATCGGCTCAACGCCTGTGCGTGGTGGTGGACGGGGAAGACCAGTTCCGTGCGTGGGAGGCATCGGGGTGGATGGGCGGAGAGCTGTTGCGGTGGGCGGGGCGTTCGGCGAGCGGGCGGGGTGCGGTTAGACTGCGGCGGAGCCGGGAGCGGCGGCAGTTCAAGGGAGTCGGCCATGCCTGCTGATCAGACGCGAGAATCTTGGAAGCCGGGGCAGGATTGGGAGGGGGCGATCGAGGAGATCGAGTACATCAAGTCGCTCGCCCGCGAGATGGGCGGGCCGGAGCGGATCGAGCGCCAGCACCGCGGCGGGCGCGACACGATCCGCGAGCGGATCGACAAGTTCCTCGACCCGGGCTCCTTCTTCGAGGCCGGCCCGCTGGTCGGCGCCTACGAGTACGACGGCGACGGCAACCTGCGCGATTTCACGCCGGGCGCGTTCGTGATGGGCATGGGCAAGGTCGATGGCCGCAACATCGTGATCGGCGGCGACGACTTCACGATCTCCGGGGGCAGCCCGCACAACGTCTCCAAGGGCGCGTCGCAGTTCGCCACCCCGATGGCGATGCAGTACGGCCTGCCCTACGTGCAGCTGATCGAGGGGGTCGGCCACAGCGCCAAGCGCGACGAGGAGGAGGGCCGCATGGCCCTGCCCGGCGGCAACATCTGGTGGCGCCACATCGAGCTGCTCAAGAAGGTGCCCGTCGCCTCCGGCATCATGGGCTCCGTCGCCGGCGCGCCCGCCGCCTTCGCGCTGCTCTCCCACTTCACCGTGATGGTCAAGGGCAACTCGCAGATCTTCCCCTCCGGCCCGCCCGTCGTCCGCCGCGCCATCGGCGAGACCTTCAACAAGGAGGAGCTCGGCGGCCACAAGGTCCACGTCCACCAGAGCGGCCAGGTCGACAACGAGGCGGAATCCGAAGAGGACGCCTTCAACCAGATCAAGCAATTCCTCTCCTACCTGCCCAACACCACCGGCGAAGTGCCGGAGCGGGTCGAGACCGGCGACGACCCGAACCGCCGGGTTCCGGAGCTGCTGCGGATCATCCCCGAGAACCGCAAGCGCGCCTACGACCCGCGCAAGCTGATCCGGCTGGTCGTGGACAACGGCGAGTTCTTCGAGATGCGGCCCAAGTGGGGCGGCGCGATCATCACCGGCTTCGCCCGCATCGGCGGCTACTCGATCGGCGTGATGGCCAGCGACCCGCTGGTCATGGCCGGCGCGATGAACGGCGACGCGGCCGACAAGTTCGCCCATTTCGTCGACCTCTGCGACGGTTTCAACCTGCCGATGGTGATCTTCCTGGACATGCCCGGCTTCATGCTCGGCTCCGCGGCCGAACGGCAGGCGACGATGCGCCGCGGCACCCGCGCCCTGATCGCGGCCTACGAGGCCGACGTGCCCAAGGTCGAGTTCAACATCCGCAAGTCCTACGGCGTCGCGGCCGACGCACCCAACAGCATGGGCGAGCCGTTCGGGGTCAACATGCGCTTCGGTTGGCCGGCCGGCGAGTGGGGCGGCATCCCGATCGAAGGCGGCGTCGCCGCCGCCTACAAGCGCGAGATCGACGCGGCCGAAAACCCCGAAGCGCACCGCGAGATGATCGAGAACCGCCTGCTGCGCCTGCGCAGCCCGATGAAGGCGGCCCACAACTTCGACGTGATCGACCTGATCGACCCCCGCGACACCCGCCGCATCGCCCACCGCTTCATCGAAGCCGCCCAACCCATGCTCAAGCGCCTCGCCGACCGCCCCAAGCGCATCATCCGCCCCTAGTCCGGCCCGGGCGCTGCTGGATCAGGAGGTCGGCGCGTAGGCGGGCGACGAGATGTCCAACTCCGCGTCGTCGTCAGCGTCGATCGGGACGAGCGCGGCCGCATAGGGAATCGCTTCGCCCATCTCCGTAGCGGCATAGCCGGGATGCTCGTGGGAGATCGTGCTGATCTGCACCGCCGTCAAGCCTTGGACCTCGTGGATCACATCCTCCACGGAGGCGATCTCGGCTCCCGTGAACTGCTCGCGGTCCGCCCACTGCAGGGGAATGGGGCGGAACTGCTGGCGCCCGAAGCGATCTCGCGGGCGAACGCGCAGGCGGCCGCTGGACTGCAATCGCCGCAGGTGGGCGTCCAAGTCCTTCAACACCGGGCCGTGCCGATGATGCACGTAGGTCGCGCCGGCGATCGGCTCTCCCCAGAGCGCGTAGTGGTGGAACTCGCTCATCCAGAGGACCTTGTTCAGCTTGGTCTTGCCGAAGTGGTCGTCGGTGAGCGAGCGCTCGCAGACGTAGAGGATCAGCTCATCAAGCTTTTCGCGGTTCAGTTCGGGGGCGAACGGCTGGGACTTCATGGCGGCTCTCCGGTGCAAGCGTAAGATACCCGCGTAGTTTCGAGGATGCCGAGCCGTCATGCTGCTGCAGGACCCGATCGAGGACATCCGCCCCGGCGTCCAATTCCTCCGGAGCTGGGAGCAGCTGGGCTTGACCGACGAGCAACTCGGACAGGTCGTCACGTCCCTCTACATCAGCGTGCTGGACCTGCCGCTCATCAGGACGCCGCAGGACGGGCTGTTCTGGTTCGTCCGCCCGGTGCCGCGCCATCCGGAGTCGATGTACTTGGGCCGCACCATCGCGATCGGCGCGAGAATGGACGGGACCACGCTGGAGCTGCTCCACCTGCTCACGCAGCTGCCGTGGCGGGAATAGGCGCGCCCGCGCCGCTGCATCGTTCCGCTAGCCTTTCGGCTCTGGAAACGGGAGCGGAGGGACGCCATGCGGGCCGTCGTGATGCGGGACTTTGAACTGGTCGTCGATGACATCCCCGTGCCCGAACCGGGGGCGGGCGAAGTTCTGGTCAAGACCCTCGCCTGCGGCATCTGCGGGTCCGACCTGCACTTCCTCAAGTTCGGGCGCGACATGATCCGTGCCTCGCGGGAGGCGGGATCGGGAACGTTCTCGGTCGACTTGGAGCAGGACATCGTGATGGGGCACGAGTTCTGCTGCGAGGTGCTCGAATACGGCCCCGGCACCGAACCGACGGTGCCGGTCGGCGAGCGGGTGGTCTGCTTCCCGACCAAGGGCGCGTACTCGAACGTCTATCCGGGCGGATACGGCGAATACCAGCTGCTCGACGCGGCGATGCTGCTGCCGGTCGACGATTCGGTGGCGAGCGAGCACGCCGCGACGACGGAGCCGCTAGCGGTCGGGCTGCACGCGGCGCGGGCCGGCCGGTTCGCGGGTGGGGAGGCCGCCGTCGTGTACGGCTGCGGGCCGGTCGGCCTGGCCACGATCACGGCGCTGCGGCTGGACGGCGTCGGGCCGATCATCGCGTCCGACTTCTCCCCGCGCCGCCGCGAGCTGGCCGGCGCGATGGGCGCGGACGTCGCGGTCGACCCGCGCGAGACGCCTCCGATTGCTGCGCTGCAGCAACGCCGGCCGGCCGGCGAGGTGGTGATGTTCGACGCGATCGGCGTGCCCGGCACGATCGACCTGCTGATGCGCGAAGCGCCCGGACGGGGGACGCGCATCGTGGTGGCCGGCGTCTGCATGCAGGACGACCAGATCCGGCCGATGGCCGGGATCGAGAAGGAACTCTCGATCAAGTTCGTGCTCGCATACACGCCGCAGGAGTTCGCCGGCAGCCTGGCCGCGATCACCGACGGGCGGATCGACCCCTCCAATTTGGTGACCGGCAAGGTCGGGCTGGACGGCGTGGCGGGCGCGTTCGAGACGCTCGCGGACCCGGAGGAGCACTGCAAGATCATCGTCACGCCGCACGAAACGAACGCGCTGCAGGCGGTGGAATGAAGCCGCCGCTGTTCGGAATCAACCGGCAGGACGCGTCCTCCCCCGCCGCCTTCGCGGAGGATGTGCGACGAATCGAGGCGCTGGGCTGGGATGCCGCTTGGACGCCTGATTCGCAGCTGCGGCGGCGCGACACCTACGTCCTCCTCGCCGCCGCGGCGCAGGCGACGGAGACGATCCGGCTGGGCACCCTGCTGGCGAACCCGATCAACCGGCATCCGACCGTGACGGCCTCTTCAATCTCGACGATCGACGAGCTCGCCCCGGGCCGCGTCGCGCTCGGCTTCGGCGCGGGCGACACGGCCGTCCGGCTCGCCGGCTTGCGCCCCGCCCGCGTGCGCGAGATGGAGGACGGCATCGTGCTGATCCGCCGCCTGCTCGCCGGCGAGCGCGTCGAAGTCGGCGCGGAGCGCCCCGCCAGCCTGCCGTTCCACCGCCCCGTCCCGGTCTGGCTCACCGCCGGCGGCCCGCGCGCACTGGAGATGGGCGGTCGCGTCGCCGACGGGGTCTTCATGCGCGTCGGCACTGATCCGGCCAACATCGCCGCCGCCGTCGCCCGCATCCGCGCCGGCGCCGAAGCGGCCGGACGCGAACCCGCATCCGTCCCGCTCGGCATCATCTTCCACACCGTGCTCGCCGATGATCCCGCCGACGCGCTGATGATGGCCAAGTCCATGGCGGCCGGCTACTACGAGTACTCGCCGATGCTGTTCGATCCGCCGGGCCTCGCTTGGGAGGGCCCGGACCCCGAAACGCTCAAGCACGAGCGCGGCGTCTGGCCCGATTTCCACCATTCCCGCGACCTGCTCGCCAGCGGCGCCGTGGTCGACTTCCTCGGCGAGGAGCATGCCGATGCCTTCGCGCTCCGCGGCGGCGCCGATGCCGTGGCGGAGCAGCTGATCGCCGTCCTCCTCCGCAGCGCCGATGCCGGCGTCCGCTTCGAGCACGTCGTCCTGCACCCGATTCCGGACCCCGCCACGCCCGACATCGGCGCGGATGCGTACACCGAGCGGGTCGCCCGCGACGTGCTCCCCCGCGTCCGCGGGGAGATCGTGCGCCGGCCGTCGTAACCTCTGCGCGAAAGGCAGGAGGGCGACATGGCAGATCTCGGCAACGTGCAGGCGCTGGCTTGGGACATCGGCGGCACGATCTTCGATTGGCACCACACGATCCGCGACGAGGTGGCGGCCATCGCGGGGGTGCAGGGCGCGGAGCTCGACGCGGCCGCGTTCACCAACCAATGGCGCTTCACGATGTTCCGCCGCCTCGCGCTCGTCCGCCGCGGCGATCTGCCCTGGCTCAACGCGGATCAGCTGCACCGCCGCGTGCTGGACGAAGTGCTGGAGGACCATCCGCAGATCCAGCTGAACTTCGCCGAGCGGGACGAACTCAACCAAGTCTGGCACCGGCTGCGCTGCTGGCCGGGCTCGGCCGAGGCGCTGGAAGCGCTGCGCTCGCGCTACCGCGTCACCGTGCTCACCGTGATGTCCTGGGCGATCGCGGTGGACAGCTCGAAGCACAACGGCATCTCGTGGGACGGCATCCTCTCCTGCGAATTCCTGGGCCACTACAAGCCCGAGCGCGAGGCCTACCAAACCGGCGCCCGGCTGCTCGGGCTCGAGCCCGGCCAAGTGATGATGTGCGCCGCCCACAAGGGCGACCTCAAGGCGGCCGCCGCAGCCGGCATGCCCACCGCCTACGTCCCCATCCCCGGCGAACGCGGCGAAGGCAACGACCCCGACCTGGCCCCCGACCCCTCCTTCACGGTCAACGCCACCGATTTCCCCGACCTGGCCAAGCAGCTCCTGGCCTGATCGCGATGCGCGCCGGCGCGTACGATTGGACATGAACAAAGTGGAACAGGATGATCCCGATGCCCCAAGAAACCTCCGCTGCGGTGGTGCCTGGACCGGCGGCTAAAGAGCTGCGGCAGGCGATCGCGGACGTCGAATCCGCACTCGAGCAGGTCACCGACAACGGTGATCCCGCGCTGCGCAGGGAGGTGTACGTGCGGTTGCTCGATCAGCGCCTCGCTGCCGAGCCCGCAGGTCATCCGGTTTCGGCGGCGGTGCCCACTACCGGTCCTCTGGATCGGGAGTTTGCCACGCCGGGCCAGCGTGCCGCCGCTGTCGGGCGGTTCCTCGACATCCCCGCGGCGGCGGCTGAAGAACTGTTCGACCTACGCGGCTCCAAGCCGCTCTTGCGTCTCGATGCCTCGCGCCTCCCCGATCAGAGCGCCGCTGCAGTTCGCGTGATCACGCTGTTGACCTGTGCTGCCCATGCGGCAGTGCGAGAGGAAACCGGGACGGCGGATCTGCGCCGTGTGGCTGAGCGCTACGGGAAGTACGACGGCAACTTCTACACCCACCTGAATGAGATGCTCGACATCGAGGTTCGTGGCAAGCCGCACTCGTCCAATCGCAAGGTCCAGATACTGTTCAGCGGCACCGAACGCGCAGCTGAGATCGCCGAAGAGCTGCTCGCACCATGAGGCTGATGCGGGAGCCGGATCCCAAGCCGATCCTGTTCATCTCGATCTGGGAACTCCACCCGGAGACCAGGCGTGCGCACAGTCTGCTTCAAGCGGGCGAGTACTCGCTCGCACTCCGCGAAGTGGCCGACAGATTCATCGAACGCTGCCGAGAGTTGGCCAAGCAGGCAGATGAGTTGGAGGTCGCCAGGTTGAACGGCGGCCCGATGATCCGCAGGATGTTTGAGGTTAAAGGGCAAGGGGGCGTTCCGCTGTTCGCATTCAACGAATTTGAGAGCCGCAACGAGCAAACCGAGCACCGGGGTCTCTGGCAGCTTTCAGCCGGCCTCGTCGACGCGCTGCGCAATCCCCGCTCGCACGGCCATGAATCGGGATTTCCTCCAGTAGAGGCGTTTGAATGGCTGTGCTTCCTGAGCACCATGCACAGGCTGCTCGATCGGGTGAGCTACTTGGGACGCGACGAGGCTGACTGAACAGTCTGGCGCCCGGCCTCAGGCCAGGCTGCCGCCGTCTACCAGGAACTCCGAGCCGGTGCAGAAGCTAGACTCGTCGCTGGCCAGGAACAGGGCGAGGTTCGCCACTTCCGAGGCGTCCGCCGCCCGGCGCAGGGGCACGGTCCGCAGGAACCGCTGCGGGTCCGACTCGTAGCCCGGCACCTGGTGCAGCATCGCCGTCTCGATCGGGCCCGGATGGATCGAATTGACCCGGATGCCGTAGCGGCCCCATTCCCGCGCCGCCACCTTGGTCATCCCGCGCACCGCGAACTTGCTCGCCGTATAGGCCACCGAACCGGCCCCGCCGCGGAACCCCGCCGT
This sequence comes from Dehalococcoidia bacterium, assembly GCA_965205165.1. Lineage (GTDB taxonomy): Bacteria > Chloroflexota > Dehalococcoidia > Bin125 > Bin125 > CBDESM01. The sequence continues at coordinate 1,085,801 of OZ242037.1, read as the reverse complement.
CGACGAAATGTTCACGACCGAACCCGACTGCTGCTCCACCATCTGCCGCCCGCACGCCTTCATCCCCAGCCAGACGCCGATCTGGTTGATCTCGATCACCAGCCGGTAGGTCTCCTGATCCATCTCCGTCACAGGCGCCGAGCGGTAGATGCCCGCGTTGTTGACCAGCACGTCGAGCGTGCCGTGATCCTCGACGATCTCCGCCACCAGCGCGTTCCAGGCATCTTCGTCGCTCACGTCGAGGTGCCGGTACTCAGCCGCTTCCCCGATCCCGGCCGCGGCTGTCTCGCCCTCCGCGTCGAGCACGTCGGCCAAGATCACCCGTGCGCCCTCCGCCGCGAACAGCGCGCCCTCGGCCGCGCCCTGGCCCCGCGCCCCGCCCGTGATCAGCGCGACCTTCCCCGCCAATCGCTCGCTCATCCCGGCCTCCGTTCGGTTTCTCCCCGGCTTGTCCGCGGAGGATAGGCATCTGCGGCAGCCCGTATCTTGGATGCACGTTCCGAAGGGAGGACGGCATGGCGGATCGACTCGACGGCAAGGTGGCGGTGGTGACCGGCGGCGCGAGCGGGATCGGCGAGGGCACGGTGCAGCTCTTCGCCGAGGAGGGCGCGCGCGTGCTCGCCGCCGACATCCTCGACGAGCGCGGGCAATCGGTCGTCGAATCGATCGGCCCCTCCGCTGCCTACATCCACGCCGACGTCTCCAAGGAGGCCGATGTGGCCGGCGCGGTCGCGCACGCGGTCGAGCGCTGGGGCAGGATCGACGCGATCTTCAACAACGCCGGTGCCGGCGGCGCGAACCAGGGCCTGCTCGAGATCGACGAAGCCGGCTACGACGCGACGATGGACCTGCTGCTCAAGGGCGTCGTCTTCGGCATCAAGCACGCCGCCCGCGCGATGATGGAGACCGGCGGCGGCGCGATCGTCAACACCGCCTCCGTCGCCGGCATCAACGCCGGCAACGGGCCCGCGATCTACAGCGTCGGCAAGGGCGCCGTCGTCCACCTCACCAAAGTCGCCGCCTACGAGCTCGGCCAACACGGCATCCGCGTCAACTGCATCTGCCCCGGCGGCATCGCCACGCCGATCTTCGGCAAAGTGCTCGGTCTCAGCCCCGAGGACGCCGACAAGACGGTCGAAGCCATGGCCCAGGTGATGGGCGGCGCGCAGCCGATCGCCCGCGCCGGCCGCCCGCTCGACATCGCCAACGCCGCGCTCTGGCTCTCCGGCGACGACTCCAGCTTCGTCACTGGCCACGCCCTCGTGGTCGACGGCGGCCTCACCCTCGGCCGCCCCCGCACCGGCGAGTTCGACCAGAACATCCGCCAACTCTTCCAATCCCTCGGCCTCAACGTCCCCGCCTAGTAGGCGGGATAACCTGAACAGGCGAACGGAGATTGCGCTGCCGGACACTGACGCAACTGCACTGGCCTCCCGACTCGTCGCGGGCTTGACGGGAGTTTCCCGCTCTCGTCTGTCGGGCTGGCACCGGAATGCGATCGCTTGCGCGACCGTCGCGCGCGGCCGGCGCGGGATTCCGCGCCTCTACTCGTGGCGCGATTACCACCGCGTGCGGGCCGCGATGGAGTTCCTCGATCAAGGTCTGCCCGCCCGCCGCCTCCGGGACAATCTCGTCGCGTTGGACGCACTTTCGGAAGACAGGTTCCAAGACCGCCTCACCGCTTTCAAGTACGGCCTTCCGGACGATGCGCGGATGGCCGAGGAGGTGGTCAAGAACCTGCGCGAGCAAGGCCCGCTCGCCAAGCTGCGGAATTTCAGCCCGCATGTGGACATGCGGCCGGATGTGCAGGCGGGCCGGCCGATCATCAAGGGCACGCGGATCGAAACCGCGACAATCGCGGGCTACGAGCAGACCGGCATGTCGAAGAAGGAGATCGCCGAGACTTTGTGGGTTGCGGAAGATCAGGTCGGAGCAGCGCTCGAGTTCGAGCGCGCCTTGGCTGCCGGCCTTGCCTGACCCGGCATGTGGTTTCTCGTCGACGAGGATCTCTCGCCCGGCTTGGTCGAGGAGATCCGCGCACTTGGCCACGATGCCGATCATGTGCGCCTGTTGGGGCGCGGCGGCCAGCCCGACAATGCGCAGTTCCTGCTGGCGGCCGGCTACGACGCGCTCATCACCGCCGACATGCACAAGGACGCAAAGACGCAGCCGGTCGCGTTTCAAGCGGCCTGCTACCGGATGCGCATCATCCGGCTCGTGCGGCCCAAGTCGGGCAAGTTCCCCGCCGCCGCGCAAGGCGGGATGCTCGCAGCGCAGCTGGATGCGATCGCCGCGGCGATCGCGAACCCGGACGGCGCTCGGATGATGAACGTGCAGCGCGGCGGCAGGCTCGCCCTCATCAGCCGCGATGACGTGCTGGCGCGACTCCGCGAGTGGAACTTGGAACCGTGGCCGGAGGCGGGGGAGATCGGCTGAGGTCGCTGGGGGCTAACCTGCGGGGGTGCTGCGGCGACCGATTTTCTACGGCTGGGTCGTCGTGGCGGCCGCTTTCGTCGCGCAGTTCATCGCCGTCGGCGTCCAGACCTCGGTTTCGGGCGCTTTCGCGCCGCCGCTGCTCGACGAGTTCGGCTGGTCGCGCACCCAGTACTTCCTGCCCGACACGATCGGGCAGGTGGTGATGATGTTCTTCGGCCTCCTCGCCGGGCCATACATCGACCGCGTCGGGCCGCGCCGGATCATGCTGATCGGCGTCTCCGTGCTGGTTCCCTCGCTGTTCATCATCAGCCAGCTCACCGACCTCTGGCAGTGGGTCGTGATGCGCGGCGTCTTCGTCGCGCCCGGCGCCGCGCTCTGCGGCTTCCTGCTCGCCAACGTCACCGTCTCCAAGTGGTTCGTGACCAAGCGCGGGCGCGCGCTCGGCTGGACCTCGATGGGCGTCTCCGCCGCCGGCGTGTTCTGGCCGATCCTCGCGGCGCTGATGATCACCGCGGTCGATTGGCGCGCCTCCTGGGCCCTGCTCTCGGGCATCTCGCTCGCCGTGCTCGTGCCCATGGCGATGCTGATGCGCGGCCGCCCCGAGGACTACGGACTCCAGCCCGACGGCGAGCCCGCCTCGATCTCGGACGAGCAGCGCCGCCGCGCCGAGCACGACTTCCGCACCTCGCTCACCCGCCGCGAGGCACTGCGCTCGCCCGCCTTCTACCTGATCGTGCTGATCTTCGGCGCATCCGTCGTCGGCATCTACGCGATCCTGCTCAACGGCCTGCTCTTCCTGCAAGACCACGGCTTCAGCTACGGCTGGGCCGCCGCGCTCGTCCCCGTCATGTCGATCTGCTCGCTCGTCACCAAGGCCCCTTGGGGCTGGGCGCTCGACCGCTTCGATTCCCGCGCCGTCGGCGCGGTCAGCTTCGTGCTCGCCGCGGCTGGGTTCGTCGCCGTCGTGCTCTCGGCCGACACCGGCGAAGTCTGGGTCGTCGCGGCGGCGATGGCGCTGCTCGGCTGCGGGATCGGCGGCAACATCCCGATCGGCGAGATGCTCTGGGCCGAATACTTCGGCCGCCGCTACCTCGGCGCCGTCCGCGGACTCGGCTTCCCCGTCTCCAGCGGCATCTCCGCCGTCACGCCCGTCGCGATCGCGATCTACTTCGACCAGATCGGCTCCTACGACGGCGCCTTCTACGCCTGTGCCGCGCTCTGGGCGTTCTGCGCCGTGCTCTGCCTGCTCCTGCGCCTGCCGACGAAAAGGCGGGCGGCATCTGCCGCCCGCCTCGCCATGGACCGGATGCTGCTCGCCGCCTTGCCCGAGCGGCAGAAGCCGCCGGGCTGAGGCGGGCCGCTCCCCGCCGCCCCGATCAGCCGCGCGTGTCCGTGCAGTCCGTCGGGATATCCAGCCACGGGCTGTTCAGCCAGCGGTTGTGGCTCGGGTAGGAGGAGCTGCCCTTGGCCGGGAAGTAGCGGCGGCTGGGCACGCAGTCCCCGCCGTCCGTCGCGTCGAAGGCGAATTCGATGCGGCCGTCGTCGCGCTGGCGCGCGATGACCCGCCCGCTGACGCCGTTGCCCAGGTCGATCTCGCTGCTCCGCAGCCAGCGGTCGATGCGGTCCTCGGACAGGTCCTCGGGGAAGTACCGCGCCCGCGGCGTGATCACCTCATCGCTGCCCTCGACCCGCATCCCGAACTCCAGCCGGCCCACGCGGCCCGGGTTGTCGGAGACGCGCGCCACGATCCGCGCGGTCTGCGTGGCCCCGGCCGACGGCGTGGTGGTCCCCGTCGACGGCTCGTCCGTCTCTTCCTCTTCCGGTTCGGGCTCCGGCTCGGGCTCGGGCGCCTGGACCACGGTGAACTCGCTCGGCGTGATGTTCTTCAGCGTGCCCTGCTCGACGTCGAATTCCACGGTCGTCCGCGTGCTCGTCGCGCTCACCAGCTCGACCCGCCCCGAGGTCGCCTGCCGCTGCGACGGGAACAGCGACCACGCGCCGTTCGCGATCGTCGCCCGCGTGATCTCGGAACCGTCCGAGGACACGAACCTCACCGTCGCGCCGTTGTCCGAGTGGTAGCCCTGCCCGTACAGCCAGTGCGGCGGCGGCGGCGTTCCCTGCGCCCCGGCGCTCGGCGCGAGCAGCGCGAACAGCAGCGCGGCCAAGCCGGCTGCTGCCAGCAGCTGTAGCCCGCGCCGCTTGATGGCGAGTTGACTGACGTTCATCCTGCGACCTCCGATGCGTGTTGCGGTTCCGCCCCTCACGGGCACTATAGACATAACGCCAGATTACGGGGGCTTGTTCCGCGATCCCGCAGCAGTCGCCGCGTTCCGTTACTTGGCTGTAAAGCCGCCGTCCACCGCCAGCTCCGCCCCCGTCACGTACGACGCCTCGTCCGACGCCAGGAACAGCACCGCGTTCGCCACCTCGTCCACCTCGCCCGTCCGCCCCAGCGGAATCGCCCGCGCCAGCCGAGCCAGCGCCTCCTCCCCCTGCGCCGCCCCGCTCCGCATCGGCGGCATGAAGCCCGGATGCACCGAGTTCACCCGGATCCCCCGCGGCGCCAGCCGCACCGCCATCGCCTTGCTCAGATTCCGCACCGCCGCCTTCGACGCGTGGTAGGCCGGATGCCCGCCCGCGCTCCCGACCAGCCCGTAGATCGACGAGATGTTGACGATCGAACCGCCCGGCCGCCCCGAACGCGCCATCGCCTCCGCCCCGTGCTTGCAGCCCAGGAACGTCCCCGTCGCGTTCACCGCGATGATCCGCTCCCACCCCTCCGTGCTGGCCGAATCCGCCTCCGACGTGCTGCTCAAGCCCGCGTTGTTGACCAGCACGTCCAGCCCGCCGTGCCGCTCTTCGGCGATCCCGATCAGCGCCTCCCAATCCGCCTCCGCGCTCACGTCCGCCCGCGCGTACAGCGCCTCGCCCCCGGCCGCGCGGATCTCCGCCGCGACCGCCTCGCCCAGATCGTCCAGCACGTCGGCGAGGATCACCCGCGCGCCCTCGCGCGCGAACAGCCGCGCCTCGGCCGCGCCCATCCCGGACGCGGCCCCCGTGACGATCGCCGACTTCCCGGCCAGGCGGTCGCCCACGCCTACGCGCCGTTGCCGGTCACCGACGCGGGCGGCGGCGGCAGGTGGTAGATCCGCTCCGCCGTGTCCCGCAGCACCTTGCGCCGCACCCCCTCGTCCAGATCCGTCAGCACCTCCGTGATGTGCTCCTGCGCCTTCGGGTACAGGCAGGTCGGGTGCGGGAAATCGGTCTCGAACATCACGTTGTCCTCGCCGATCGCCTCGATCGTCGCCCGCGGCCCGAAATCCTCGAACCAGAACGACGCGTAGACCTGCCGCCGGAAGTACTCCGACGGCTTCATCGTCAGCCCCTCCCGCTCCGTCGGCACCGTCTCCTGCCACTGGTAGTCCATCGCCTCCAGCAGGAACGGCACCCAGCCGATCCCGCTCTCCACCGAGACGAAATTCAGCCGCGGCCAGCGCTCCAGCATGCCCGAGAAGATCAGGTTGATGATCACCTTGAAGTTGGTGATGAACAGGCAGATCGACGCCAGCGCCAGCTGCCGCTGAGGCCCGTAGCCCTTCCAGACCAGCTTGTCCACCACCCCCGCCCCCGCCCCGATGTGGAAATTCACCGGCATCTCCAAAGCGTCGCACGCCTCCCAGAACGGATCCCAGGCCGGGTCGTTCAGGTACGGCAGCCCGAACGCCTCCGGCGTGTCGCACATCGTGATCCCCGTCATCCCCATCTCGCGGATCCGCTCCAGCTCCTTCACCGCCGCCGGAATGTCCCAGAACGGCACCAAGCCCTGCGGAAACAGCCGCCCGTCCCCCGCCGCCTGGAACTCCGCCACCGCGTCGTTGTAGACCGTGCAGCAGACGTTCCGCAGCTCCTCGTCCTCGATCTTGATGAAATTCTGCGAGCCGAACCCGGCCACGTTCGGGTACACGATCTGCTGCGCGATCCCCAGCTTGTCCAGCAGCCCCAGCCGCGCCACCGGATCCGTCGCCGCCGCCGACATCTCCTCGAACGAGCCCAGCCCGATCACCCCGTACTCCTTCGACCCGTCCTCCTTCACCACCGTGAACCCCGGCGGCCCGAAGTCGATCTGCGACTGCCCGTCCGGCGACAGCGCCCAGCGCACGGCGCCCGCGTCATTCGTGATGATGTGCGGCACCCTGTCCTTGAACTTCCCCGGCGCCCGCGAAGTCCACAGGTCGGGCGGCTCCGTGTAGTGCGAATCGATGTCCACCACCGGAATCCCATGCACCATCAAGCTCATCTCAGGCTCCTCTCGCCCGCGTCCATCTTCCATAATCCTAACCCCGCCGAGCCCCGCACGGCCGGCCGCTCGTCTCCGCCTCCGCGCTACCCTGACCGCATGTCCGAACGTGCGGATCACCACGAGGTCGCGGAGGCGGCCGTTGCCTACTCGCCGACCGGCGTGGCGGAGCTGCGCGAGCAGCTCGAATCGTTCGACGGCTGGCTCACCCTCGAACGCCACCGCGTCATCGACGCGGAGGAAGACGGCGCAGCCGTCCTCTGGCTCCAGCTCTGGGTGCGCGACTACTCCGACATCGCCGATCGCTGGGAAGCCCGCGACGCCGGTCAGCCGCACCCCCCCGCCCTCTACGCCTGGCTCAAGTTCCGCTCCTACTCCCAGGACAAGCCTTGGACCGAGATCGAGATCGCCCAAGCCCTAACTGACATCCGCCAAGGCGCACAAGCCATCAAGGACTCCGAACCGCTCGGCCAATCCCCCGACCCCCTGCCGCCCGGCTACGACGACTACGACATCCAAGACTGGTTCATGGACCTCCGCTACGGCTTCACATGGCAAGACCGCCTAACCCTGACCCACCTTCCTCCGCATGGCCCAATTGCCCAAGCTCCCGCGCTACCCTGACCGCATGTCCGAACGTGCGGATCACCACGAGGTCGCTGAAGCGGCCGTTGCCTACTCGCCGACCGGCGTGGCGGAGCTGCGCGAACGGCTCGAATCGTTCGACGGCTGGCTCACCCCCGAACGCCACCGCGTGGTCGATGCGGAAGAAGACGGCGCGCCCGTGCTCTGCCTCCAGCTCTGGGTGCGCGACTACTCCGACATCGCCGACCGCTGGGAAGCCCGCGACGCCGGCGAGCCGCACCCCCCCGCCCTCTACGCCTGGCTCAAGTTCCGCTCCTACCCCCAAGACAAGCCTTGGACCGAGCCCGAGATCGCCGAAGCCCTGTCCGACCTCCACCAAGGTGCCCGAGCCATCAAGGACTCGATGGGCCTTGAAATGTCCCCCGACCCGCCCCCGCCCGGCTACGAGGACGACTACGACGTCGAAGACTGGCTGATGGACCTCCGCTACGGATTCACATGGCAACGCCACCAGCAGCCGAAGTAGAGGTCGTCCGCCTGCTGGACACGAACGCCGTGTCCAACTCGCTCAAACCGCGATTCGCGGCGGTCGTCGCCCCGTACCTGAGGCTGCCCGGCTCCTACGCGATCTCCTTCCAGACGGAGGGCGAACTGGGCGTGTGGGCCGCGTCGCCCACCATCGACCGCTCGTATGCGAACCAGATCCGGGCATTCGTCAGCACCGTGCCGATCCTCTACGCGGATGAAGCGGTCGTAGCCCGCTACATCGAGATCGTCCGCCGCCGGCGCAACGCGGGACGCCCCGAGAACGTCAAGGACGCCTGGATCGCCGCCACCGCGCTCGCCTACAGACTCCCCTTGATCACCTTCGACCGACGCGGTTTCAACGACATCCCCGACCTCGACCTCACCCTCCTCCGCATGACCTAGCCCGCTTCCGTCAGCCGGCGGTTCGAGACCACGGGCTCCGACGCGAGCATCCGCCGCAGCGGAGTCAAATCCGGCAGCCCCAGCACCTCGGCCAATCCCGCGTCCAGCCGCGCCCGCACCGCGCAATCCCCCATCTCCGGCAACGGCAGCAGCGCCTCCTCCGCTAGCTCCTCAAACAGTTCTCCAAGCCGCTCCAACTGCCAGTCCGACAGCTCCCGCGCATCCAGTACCGGCATCTCTTCCAAGTCGCCCTTCTTCAGACTGACCCAACCACCCTCGGTCGTGGTCCTCGTTCCGAGCAGTGTGAGAATGCCTAAGCTGCTGTTCAGCCATAGAGTGAGAGCCGAGTCATGCCGCTCGTCGGCAATGCCAAGTTCCCAGAACACGTTCGAGAGAACTGGTCGGTTACACCTCATCGACACAACGCAGGCGGTATCTAAACGCAGACGCTCCGCAACGAGCAGTCGAGCTGCCCGTTGGCCAAGATCGACGGCGTTCTTCAGCCTGCGCCCCGCACGCGGTTTCGCCAATGGGGCAAGATATCTGTTCGGCACAGCTTGCAGCGTCGTGCGTTCATTGGTGTCATGACCTGCCACGAACGGGTACGCGGTCGGCGTATCCGTATATGCGAAGCCGTCCAAGATGTCGCGGCGGTCCGGGCCGAGCGGGCCAAGTTCACCGAGGGCGCACAGCCGGATCGCCGTCGCGCTCTTCTCCCCGGGCACCCGCACCTCGCCATCGTTCAGGAGGGCGGCTGCGGCACGGGTGACATCGGCGCGGGAGAATTGCACGCCGAGCCATTGCTCTCCGCCGCTTTCTTCAGCCGGCAGCGAAATGGCTTCGCCCACGTGCCGGCCGTCGAGTTCGAGCAACGCGGTGCCCGCATCCTCCAGATTCGCCGGCGGCGTCGTGGAGATCACGTCCGCCAGCCGTCCCGCGTCCAGCACGTTGTCCGGGTTTTCCCACAGATTCACGTAAGTCGTCCGCGACTCGCCCGTGTCGCCCTCGGCACGCTTCGTCGCGATCAGCAGCGCCTCCGAGAGATCGGTGCTGTCCGAGAAATTCCAGCGTTGCGGGTCGTGCGAGGCGATCACCATATCCAGGTGGAAATCCCGTTCGATCAACGCCCGCGTCTGCCGCCACGAGCGGCCCGTGCATACCGTCAGCGGCAGCACCAGCGCCAAGCGCCCGTCGCCCGCCCGGATTTTCGGCGTTACGGCGGCGACGAATGCAGCGCCGACGCCGGCCACGGCCGATGCGCTCTGCGACTTGAGCCGATCCCGAATCTCCGTTTGGATCTTCTGCCGTTCGCTGGACGACAGGCTGCCGAAGAGCAAGTCGGAGCGGGTGAAGGGCGGATTCATGATCGCCAGATCAAGCGGCGGCAACACCGCCGTATCAGACGCTTCGGCTAGCCCCCCCCCCCCCCCTCGTTCCTTGTACTTTGGCGGGCGCGACGATCTCAGCCGCCTCGCCCGCGCCGAGCGGATATTGCACGGCCGCTTCACTCTGGCCGAGGAAATCGAGCGAACCCAATTTCACGTCCCCGCCTGATGCCTCAAGCGGCATTACGTACAAATTCATCCGGTCGAAGTGGATCGCCGGGTTCAGCATCGCTAGGCTCGTCGCCGCGAAATGCACCGCCGAGAGTTGCACGTCGAACCCGTGCAGCGCCTGCTCCACCATCGCCTTGTGCAGCCGCTCGGCCTCGCTCCCGCCCGCGGCGATGTGCCGCCGCTCGCACTCGGACGCGACCGCCATCAGCAAAGTGCCCGTCCCGCAGGCGATGTCCGCCACATTCAGCGAGCCCGGGAACTCGTGATCCGTCCAATCCGTCCCCTTCGGCCACCCATCGAACACCAGCCGCGTCAGCAGCGTCGCCGCCGGCACCGACGTGTAGTACGCCCCCGTGAACTTGGCATCCGACAACAGCGTGTGGAACAGCCGCCCCGCCAGATCGTGGCCTTCGACGTCGCTCGTCTGCCGCACCGCCGCAATCAGCGGGTCGATGACCTCGGCCTGCCCCGTCCCCGAATCGCAGAGGATGTCGAGGATGTCCGCGGCGAGATCGAAGACCGGAACGTAGTCGATCCGCGTGCAGATCATCCGCCAAACGTCCCGCAGCCGCTCGGTCGGGGGATAGGCCTCCGCCACGGTCGGCACTTCCGGATGCACTTGGGCGAGGCGGTTCTCGAAGGCCAGCGCATTGAACAGCACTAAGCAGGCGATCCGCAGCGCCGCGGCGCGCTCCTGCTCCTTGTCCGTCTCCGCGATCAGCGCCGCGACTCGCTCGGCGGTGCGGGCGTGCCGCCCGATCTGCCTGGCCGCCGTCTCGGTCGCCCAGCCCACCGTCCCCGCCGCCGCGGCCACGCGGTCGACGCCCTCGACCGACAACGGCAGCGCCCGCAGGTAGTCCGCCAGCTGGTGCGCGGTGCCGCTGCGCACCTGCTGGGGATGCTCGACCCGGCCGCGGCTGGAATGCAGGTACCACTTCAAGTCCCCGGTCTCGGCCAGCGCGCCGCCCACGTCATCAGCCGTGCGCAACGGCTCCGGGTAGAGCACCCCGACCCTGCCGATCGCGGTCGGATAGGCCGCGATCCGTCCCTCCAGCTGCTCGTCAAGCGCCGATTTCGCGCCCTCCCACTTGCATTCGAGCAGCGCGAACTCATCGCCCGCCAGCCGCTCGATCAGCAGGTCCGGCGCATCCCCGCCCTTGCGCCGCTCCGCCTGCGCCCGCAGCCCCCGCTCCTTCAGCAGCTCCCCCAGCAGCACATTCGGCACCTCCTCCCGCACCCGCCCGCCCGCCGTTCGCTCGCTCATCCGCCAAGTGTCGCACACGCAGCCCGCGGCTCAGCTCACCGCGGCCGCCATCCCCGTGCTGCCGCCGAGGGCGCGGCGGACCATTGCTTCTGCTGCTGCGGCCGGCGTCAGGCTGTGTTCGGCTGCGAAGTGGAAGACTTTTCGCGTCGTGTCGAATACGCCTTCGGCGTGTTGCTGCGACTGCTGCGGGGTCCAGCCTTCGATCTCGATGGCGACTGAGATCAGGCCGCCGCTGTTGACGATGAAGTCGGGGGCGTAGAGGATGCCGCGTTCGGCGATCAGGGCAGCATCTTCGGGGTCGCGCTCGAGCTGGTTGTTGGCGGCGCCGCAGATTGCGCGGCAGCGCAGCTGGGGGATCGTTGTCTCGCTCAGCACGCCGCCGAGCGCGTTCGGGGACAGGACGTCGCACTCGGCCCGCATCGCGTCTTCGACCGGCAGCGCCGTCGCGCCGATCTCCGCGGCCAGCGCCGCGGCCGCGTCCTCGCGCACGTCCGCGACCAGCACCTCTGCGCCGGCCTCCGCCAGCCGCGCCGCCACCTTCCCGCCGACCTTGCCGACGCCGATCACCGATACGCGCCGCCCGGCGAACTCCGGGTTGCCGTCCAGCGCCTCCAGCGTTGCGCGCATCCCTTGCAGCACCGTCGTCGCCGTCAGCGCCGAGGTGTCGCCCGAGCCGCCCTTGGCCGGCGACATCCCGCACATGTGCGGCGTCAGCTCCGACAGCCGATCCACCTCCGCCGTGGTCGTGCCCACGTCCGTCGTGGTGATGAACTTGCCGCCGAACTCGCTCACGAATTGCGCGTAGGAGCGCAGCTGCGCGTCGGTCTTCGCTGCCGGATCGCCGATCACGACCGCCTTGCCGCCGCCGAACGGGAGCCGCGCCCCCGCCGCCTTCAGCGTCATCGCGCTCGACAGCCGCAGCACGTCGCGCAGCGCCTCGTCGCGCCCGGCGTAGGGCTGCCAGCGCGTGCCGCCCACGGCCGGCCCCAGCGCCGTCGAATGCACCGCGATGATCGCGGTCAGCCCCGCCTCTTCGTCGCGCCACAGCCGCACGTCCTCGTGCGCCGCAGCCGGAATCCGCTCGATCTCCGCCATGCTGCCGCTCCTCACTCGTCCGCGCGCAGGGCTTGCGCGAGCTCCGCGACGGCGTTGGGCCCGTCCGCGATCCGCCCGATCGCGCCCTCCGCATCGATCAGGATCAAGCGTAATTCCCCGTCCCGCGCGTACAGCGCGCCGATGTCGTCGCGCCATGTCAAGCGGACGACATCGCCGGCTCCGCCCGCCAAGCGGCCGCCGAGCGCAGCGACGCCGCCGAACTCGCGCAGGCCGTCCAGGTCGAGCGCGCCGCAGCCGTCGCAGCCCGGCGGCGCGATGGCCAGCACGACCGGTTCGGGCCGCTGCCCGCTGAGCCGCCAGCGTCCGCCGCCGGCCCGTTCCGCCGCGAAGTCCGGCGCGATCAGGCCCTGTGCGACGCCGATCTCCGCAGCGTCCGCTCCGGGCGGCGCTTTCAGACCGGGCGCCATCTCCGTCCCGCCGGCGAGGGAGCGCGAAGCGGCGGACGCGGCATCGGCCGCGATCCGCTCGTCCGGCGCCTGCCCGGCGTAGATCAGCGCGACCGTCCCGTCCGGATCGACGAAGAAGCTGCGCGGAGGCCCCGCCGGCCCGCCGCCGCCGTAGGCGCGGAAGACGGAGCCGTCGAAATCCATCGCCACCGCGTAGTTGATCCCGAACTCCTCGGCGAAATCCCGCGCCGGCCCGCGCGATTCCTCGATGTTCACGCCGACCACGATCAAGCCGGCCTGCGCGTGCTCCGCCTGCGCCCGCACCAGCGCCGGCACCTCGCGCCGGCAGGGCCCGCACCACGACGCCCAGAAATTCAGCACGACCGAATGCCCACGCCAATCGGAGAGCCGGAAGCGCCCGCCGTCCATCGTCTCCAGCTCGAAATCGGGCGCGGCCGCGCCGATCTCCGCCGCCACCGCCGCGCCCGCGGGCCGCAGGTACTCCGGCAGCGGCGCGACGCCGCCCTCGCCGCCCCCGTCGCCGCCGCGCAGCAGCGCCAGCCACAGCGCCAGCGCCACCGCCGCGACCGCGCCCAAGCCCGCCAGCACCGTCCGCGCGCCGTGGTACTCGCGCGGCCGGTTCGGACTCTCCAGCGGGATCGGGTCCCCGTCCGAAGCGGATTGCCCGGTCGGCTGCTCGGCCAATGCGCACCTCCACCCGCGTAGGTATGCTGCCAGAGCGGATGCGTCAAGCAACGGAGGCCGCGTGACCGCGCAGCAGATCCCCGCCGAGCCCTTCCTCCAGGCGATCCGCGACGCCGGCATCGAGGACGTCGTACTCGTGCCCGACACGCACCAGCGCACCCTGCTCGACGCGATCATGGACGACCCGGGCATCCGCACCGTCCACTGTTCGACCGAGGACGAGGCCATCGCCGTCAGCGCCGGCCTGATCGTCGGCGGGCGCCGCCCGATGATGCAGATCCAGCACGCCGGCCTCTACGCCTGCGTCAACAACCTGCGCGGCGTCGGGCTCGACGGCGGCTTCCCCATCGTGCTCCTGATCGGCCTGCTCGGGCGCGATCCCGAGCTCGCCCCGCGCGACGACGGCGGCTCGATGGTGCGCCTCTCCGAGCCGCTGCTCGACACGCTCGGCATCCCCCACTACCTGCTCGACGGCCCGGACGACCTCCACTACGTCGGTGAGGCCGTCGATGAAGCGCGCGAGCGCGGCGGCCCCGTCGCCCTGCTCGTCGGCGCGACCACCTGCTGAGAGGCCCGTGATGACCGCCCCCGACGACCGCCGCATGCCGCTCGAATCCGCGCTCGACGTGCTCGCCCGCCGGCGCGGCGACGAGGTCGTCGTCGGCACCATGACCGCCAACGCGCCGTGGCGCGAGCGCTCGCCGGGCGACCGCAACCTCGCCTGCCTCGGCTTCATGGGCGGCGCGTCGGCGCTCGGCCTCGGCGTCGCCCTCGCCCGCCCCGACGTCGGCGTCTGGGTGCTCGACGGCGACGGCTCCCTGCTGATGCAGCTCGGCTCGCTCGCCACCATCGCCGGCGCCGCCCCCGCTAACTTCGTCCACCTCGTCTTCCACAACGGCGTCTACGAAACCAGCGGCGCGCAGCCGCTCCCCTCCCAATCCCAAGTCGATTTCGCCGCCATGGCGAAAGCCGCCGGCTACCGCGAAACCGCCCAATTCCACGGCGCCGAAGAGTTCGACGCCGCCCTGGACGATCTCCTCGCCGCCCAAGGCCCCACCCTGATCGAGCTCTTCACCCAGCCCGCCAACCGCTTCTTCACCGCCAAGCCGACCCCTCCCGGCGCCACCCCCGCCCTGCAAAAGATGTGGCCCGCCGTCCGCACCGCCCTCGCAGCGGACTGAGGTTGCCCTGAATCATCGCGATCCAGCCTACAGGCTAGGATCGACGCATGCAGATCAGGTATTCCGACGCCGAATTGGAAGCGCTGCTCGCGGATGACGAGTCCGAGTTCGTCGAGTGCAAGGGAAGCATGTCCGGCGACGCCCCCAACGCCATCCGCGAAGCCATCTGCGCCTTTGCGAACGACATCCACAACCATCGCCGCCCCGGCGTGATCTTCGTCGGCATCGACGACCAAGGCCGCCCGTCCGATCTGCCGATCAGCGACCAGCTGCTGCTCCAGCTCGCCGACATGAAGAGCGACGGCAACACGGTTCCTCCCCCGTCGATGTCGGTCGAAAAGCGGCGGCTGCGGAATGCCGATGTCGCGGTGATCACCGTCCAGCCCTCCGATGCTCCGCCCGTCCGCTGCCGCGGCCGAATCTGGATCCGCGTCGGCCCCCGCCGCATGCTCGCCTCAGCCCAAGACGAGCGCATCCTTTCGGAGAAGCGCCGATCTACGGACCGCTACTTCGATGTCCAGCCAGTCCACTCAAGCACCCTTGACGATTTGGATCTCGCCCGTTTCACTTTGGATTTCCTGCCAAAGGCATTCGCACCGGATGTTTTGGCGGCCAATGACCGTACAGTCGTCCAGCAACTCGCTGCAACGAAGATGATTGCTTCGGTTGATGATCCCACGCCGACCGTCACGGGCGTGCTGACCTTGGCCGAGCGCCCGCGTGATTATATCCCCGGTGCATTGATTCAATTCCTTCGCCTCGATGGCGACGATCTTGGATCGGACATTGTTGACGCAGCCCGATACGAAGGTCCGATCCGCGACCAAATCGAGCGTCTTGACCAGAAACTTGACGCGCATATCCGTACCCGAGTCGATATCCGATCCGGGCCGACGGAAAAGCGGACATACAATTACCCGCTGACCACTTTGCAGCAGTTGGCGCGAAATGCCGTCATGCACCGCACCTATCAGGGCCCCGAATACCTTCCCAGCGCAAGCCATGTGTCAGTATTCTGGTTCAACGATCGCGTCGAAATCCATAGTCCCGGCGGACCGTTCGGAGATGTTACGGAAGCAAATTTCGGAGACCCCGGGATGGTTGAGCACCGGAATCCGAATCTAGCCGAAGTGATGAGGGTCTTGGGTTTGGTGCAGCGATTCGGGGTGGGCATCTCCATGGCCCGGCAGGCGCTTGGCCCGGATCATGCTGAGCGGCTAATTTTCCAAGTGCGACACGGCTGGATCACGTGCATCATCAAACACGACGCATCAAACTGATCGCCGCTACCTGCGTGCCTTTCTCTAATGATGCTCCTCCCCCTGCACGGCCTCTGGCTCGGGGACGCACTGGTTTTCGATTGCACCTATGTTGTTGATTTCCACGCGGACTGCGTCGCCGGGTTTTAGCCATTGCGGGTGCGGCATGCCGGCGGCTACGCCGGAGGGGGTGCCGGTTGCGATGATGTCGCCGGGCTCGAGGGTCATCGCGGTGCTGATGTACTCGATGATGGCGTAGCAGTTGAAGATCAGGTGCTTCGTGTTCGAGTCTTGGCGCACTTCGCCGTTGACCAGGGTGCGGATGTTCAGGTCGTGCGGGTCGCCCAGTTCGTCGGGCGTGACGATGGCGGGGCCGGTCGGGCCGTGCGTGTCGAACGACTTGCCCATCGTGAACTGGCGCGTGCGGTTCTGCCAGTCGCGCACGCTCACGTCGTTGACGATCGTGTAGCCGGCGATGACGGAGGGCGCGTCCGCGGCGGCGACGTGGCGGCAGGTTTCGCCGATCACGATGCCCAGCTCGCCCTCGTAGTCGACCCGGCTCGAGGCGCGGGGGATCTCGATCTTCCCGTGCGGCGAGTTCGTGCAGGTCGGCTGCTTGGTGAAGATCGTCGGGTAGGCCGGCGTCTCCGCGCCGGTTTCCGCGATGTGGTCGGCGTAGTTGAGGCCGACCGCGAGGAACTTGCCCGGCCGCGGCACCGGCGCCAGCAGTTCGACCTCCGACAGCGGCAGCCGGTTGCCGCCTTTTTCGACCGCGACCTCCGCGGCCGCGCGGCCCTCGGCGCCCAGCGCCAGGAACTCGCGCATCTCGGTCGGCGCATCCGGCCGCGCCAGCAGCAGGTCCACGATCTCGTCGCCCAAGATCACGCCCACCCGCCGCCGGTCCTCGTGGGCAAAGCTCGCCAGTCGCATGCGCACCTCCTGCTTCCGCGCCACAGGCTACCAGCGCCCCGCCGTTGGATTGACCAGCCGCCGGAATGCCGCCTATCCTCGCGGCTAACCGAGATCGGGCGGGGCGTCGGCCCGCGCCCGTCGCGGTTCGGAGGGAGGGCGGCAAGTGCAGCGCGTATCCCGCCGCAAGTTCCTCCGCTCCGCGGCCCGCGCCGGCATCGGCGCAGGCGGCCTCGCGCTCGTCGGGTGCAGCTCGCCGCCGACCTACAACGAGCGCCGCGACGGCGAAACGCAACCGACCGCGGTTCCGCAGGCGGGGCAAGCGCTGGCCAGAGAGCCAACGCCTGAAGAGCAAGCGGAAGCGGTCGCCCAATCCGTTGAAGCCCGCGAAGTGGATGAAGCGGACGAAGAACAATTGAACCTCGCCGTGCGCGGCGATCCCGAAACGCTGCGGCAGCAGCATGATTGGCGGCGCTTGCGCGACGCGCCCGGCCGGGACGGTGTCCCCCGTCGCGGAGGGCGCATCACGCTCAACGAACCGGGACCGTGGTACTGGTCGCCGATTACGCCGGCCGGCATGCCGCCGGCCGCGAGCGTCGGAGGCGTGAACCTGCTGCCGCTGCTGTACAGCCAGCTGATCACCTTGCGAGTGGATGATCAAACCGACGCGCATCGCAACACGATCGAGGGCGATCTCGCCTCGCAATGGGAGATCGCCGACGAAACCACGATCGTGTTCCACCTGCGCCCCGGAGTCGCGTGGCCGGAACAGGCGCCGTTGGAGGGCCGTGAACTCACCGCATCCGATGTCCGTCACGGCCAAGAACGATATCTCGACGGGAACGCGCACCAACGCGCCGCTTATCGTACCGTTGATCGGATCGAGGCCGACGACGCCGGGCGGAGCGTGTCGTTTCATCTGACTTTGCCCACGGCCTACCTCTTGAACGCGATGACCGCGCCAGACCATATCATCTTGCCGCCCGAGGCGGATATCGACGAGCTTTCGGAGGGTTGGACGCCGGGTTCCATGTCGCCGCCCTCGTCGGCTCCGCCGGTTCCCGACACCGGCCCATTCGACCACTGGTCTTCCGGCGGCCCCGGCTCTCCTTGGTCGATGAGGCGCAAGCCAAGCTATTTCAAGCGGGACGCGGCCCCGGGCTCGCTGCCATATGTGGATGAGATCCGCGGCAATATCCCGCCGGGCGGTTCCGCCGCCTTATTCGATCCATCGCGTACGTTCGACGCGATCATGGCCGCTTGGCGGAGTGGGAGATTAGATGCGCTCGTACTCCAGTCGCGCGACGAACTCGGAACCGCCCTTGACCAGCGTTCGGATGCGGTGTTCCAGCTCGCTCCGCCGATGCCATGGCGGGGATCGGCAATCCGGACGATCGAGGGAGGGCGCAATTCGATCAAGGATCGGCGCATCATGCGCGCCTTGTCCATGGCGGTCGACCGCGAGCGGCTCGCCGATCGCTGGCACGGCGGCTTCGCATCGCCCGACTGCGGCATGCATTGGCCAGCGACGGTCGATCCGGCGACGGGCGGGTATCGCGAGTGGCCTTGGCCGATCGCCGAATTGGGCAACCCGTATCAGCATGATCCGGCGGCGGCGCACACGCTGCTTGCCGCCTCCGGGTACGACTCTGAAAATCCGCTGCCGCTGGTGTTCGATACGGGCATCCCGGCTCAAGAGACACCCGATCTCGGTGAGGATCCTGAGGCTGATCGTCGCTCGCTCGTCACAGCTCAGTGGCAAAGCGCGTTCGGCGATGCAGTACGCATTGAGGCCCGCGCCGCGATCGTCACAGTAGGGGACAACTTGATCGCCAGCTACGCTCCCGATGGGGACGCGAACCTTTCGATGCAGAAACATTTAGGCGGATTCGCCTTCCCCTCCGACCCCGATCCGACGACGATCAATCTCAGGCCGGCACCGCCCGATGGCAGCGAAGCGGATGACGTGCAGTATGGCGTTGAAGACGATGAGGAGCTGCGGAATCTCTGGGAGCTCCAAGCCCGCGAGCTGGATCCGGCGGAGCGGTCCGATATCCTCGAGCGGATTCGCGCTAGGCGGGCGGAGCATATGCAGCCGATCCACTTGGTCAACGTTTGGGGCATATTCGTGCGCCGCGACGATGTCTTCAATTTGAGCGCGACCTATTTTGCGCATCACCCGCTTGGTTACTCCAAGCAGCTGGAGCATACTTGGACGCTCGCCGATTCTTGAGCCTCAGTCCGGGCGGACGGCGAGGGGGATCGTGCCGGTCACGTCGTCGTCGTAGAACTTGTCGATCTGCTGCCTGCTCAGGCTGGTCAGCCGCGCCAGTACTGTTCGCGTGTCGCGGCCGAGCGTGGGCGAGGGGGAGTCGACCGCTTCGTTGGCCCAATCGCGGAAGCGGTAGGGCTCGCGGGGGTAGCGCTTGCGGCCGGAGTAGGCGTGCTCTTGCGTGATGAAGAACTTGCGCTCGCGCAGGTGCTCGTCCTCGAGCAGGTCGAGCCCGGTCATCACGAGGCCGGCGTCGACGCCGGCGGTTTGCAGCGTCGCGGCCAGTTCCTTGGCGTTGCGCTCGGCGGTTTCGGCGGCGATTGCCGAGTCGAGCGCGGCCCGCTCCGCGTTGCGCTGCTCGAACGTTCCCCAGCGTTCGAGCCATTCGATCCGGCCCAGCACGCCGGCCAAGGCGGCGAACTGCCGATCATCCGCGCAGGCGATCGCGATCCAGCGCTCCTCCAGCGGCTCCTCCTCCGCGGCGCAGCGGTAGGTGTTGTGCGGCGCTTTGCGCGGATGGAAGTTTCCCATCCGGCCGGGGTCGTCGCCCGATATCGCGCAGGCGGTGATCGCGTCGCCCACGTACGAGGTCGCGGTTTCGGTTTGGGAGAGATCGACGTGGCAGCCGCCGGGCTGGCCGCTGGCGATCAGGCGGTCGCGGCGCTCCAAGGCGGAGAGCAGGGCCAGCGCGCCCATCACGCCGGCCAGCGGGTCGCCGCCGGTGGTGCCGCTGAAGATCGGCTGGTCGTCCGCGTAGCCGGTCAGGTGCGGCAGGCCGGACATCTGCTCGGTCGTGTTGGCGAACGCGGTGTAGTGGCTCCAGCTGCCGGTCAGCCCGAAGCCGGGCATTGAGACCATGATCAGGTTCGGGTTGATCTCGCGCAGCGCTTCCCAATCCAAGCCGAAGTTGCCCATCACCCGCGGGGTATAATTTTCGACTAGGACGTCGGCCTCTTCGACCATCTCGCGGATCACCGCCGCGCCGCGCTGATCGGTGAGGTTGAGCGTGATCCCCTGTTTGTTGCGGTTGACCCAATTGAACTGCGGCGCATTTTCCCAGAAGCGCTCCACATCGGTCGAGCCGCCCGCCCGCCAGCCGTCGATCCGTTGCACTGATTCGACCTTGATCACGTCCGCGCCGGCGTCGGCCATCATCAGCGTCGTCATCGGCCCCGACATGAACATCGAGAGATCGATTACGCGCAATCCCTCCAGCGGACGCTCGCGGCCGTCGCTTTCGATATTGCGCAGCCGCCGCTCGGAACGCCAGATTCCGCCCTCGCGCACCGCGGCGTCGTGCTCGCCCAGCAGCGGCGCCGGGGAGCCGGTTTCGCGCTCTTCGCCGAACATCCAGGGGATGCCGGGCATGCGCACGCGGCCGGCGTGCGGGTGATCGAACTCGAGCAGGAACTTGCGCTCGCGGTGCGGCAGCAGTTCCAGCACCTCCGAGAGGCTCGGTATCAAACCGAACGGGATGCGCCAAGCCTGCGCGTCGTGGAAGATCTCGTCCGCCGGGCGGTCGCGGGTTTGCTGACCGAGTTCGTCGGCCACGTCGCGTGAGTTGGCGTAGCGCGACCAGGCGTCGGCGAAGCGGGGGTCGTCGATCAGCTCGGCGCGGTCGAAGAATTGGCACATCACCTCCCACTGCGCCTGGGTCAGGGTGTTCGCGCCGACCCAGCCGTCGGAGGTGGGCAGGATGAACGACGGGGCGGGCCCGATGTCGGCGCGGCGGATGCCGATGTCGCCAGTGTAGTCATAGCGCTGCGTGACCAGCAGCGCCATGTTGACCGCGGCCTCGAGCACGGAGACGTCGACGTGGTCGCCGCGGCCGGTCTGCTGCTGGGCGCGCACCGCGATCAGCGCGGCCACGGCGGCGTATGCGCCGGCCAGGGTTTCGGGGATGTTGCCGCCGACTTGCAGCGGTTCGCGCTCGGCCCGCCCGCAGAGGTGCGAGAAGCCGCCGGTCGCGCAGGCGGTGAGGTTGCTCCATTGCCGATCGGCGTAGGGGCCGGCCGAGCCGAAGCCGGTCACGGTGACGAGGATCAGGCCGGGGTTGGCGGCGGCCAAGGCTTCGTAGCCGAGCCCGCGCTCGGCCAGGCGCGGCTCCGGCTCGCCCGCGATCACGAGGTCGGCGCCGGTGAGGATGCGGTCGCGCAGGGCCTCGTCGCGCTCGCCGATGGTGACGCTGCGCTTGCTGGTGTTGGCGTAGAGGAAGGGCGCGCTGGCCTCCGGGTCGTCGGCGTCGGCGAAGGGCCCGCGGCGCCGCGCCGAATCGCCGCCGGGCGGCTCGAGCTTGAGCACGTCCGCGCCCAAGTCGCCCAGCAGTTTGGCCGCGAAGGGCGCGGCCAGCCCCTCCGAGATGTCGGCCACCCGCAGTCCCGAAAGCGCGCGCACGTCAGCCATCGCCGATCCCTCCATCGCCACAGGCTAGCGCCTTACTCGCATCGTGCCCGCGAGGGGAGTGGATAGAAAGCGCGTGCTAGGCTGCGCGGGACAACGGAGGCGGTCGATGTCGCGCAACCTTGAGAACCGGACGATCTTCACGGGCGACTGCCTCGATGTGCTGCGGGGCGTGAACTCGAATTCGGTCGATCTGATCTACCTCGATCCGCCGTTCAACTCTGATCGGACCTACGGGAACGACTTCGACGACCACTGGCAGCTCGACCGATTGCCGGAGGCGGTGCTCAAGCGGCTGCTCGAGACGATGGGGCGGGTGACGCAGGACAACGACGGGGCGGGCGCGGTGATCAACGCGGCGGGCAAGGTGGCCGGCGAGGCGACGCAGGCGTATCTCACCTACATGTTCGAGCGGATCGCGGAGATGGCGCGGGTGCTGAAGCCGTCCGGCAGCATCTACTTGCACTGCGACGACACCGAAGGCGCTTGGCTGAAGGCGGTGATGGACGCCGTCTTCGGGCGCGGCTGGTACCGCAACGAGATCGTCTGGCAGCGAACCAGCGCGCACAACGACGCCGGCGCATTCGGACGCGTCGCCGATTACATCCTGTTCTACAGCCGCAGGCCGATCAACGAGCGGGACGTCGCCATTCCGCTCAAGGACGATCACGTCGCCTCGAAGTACCGCCACGACGACGATGACGGACGGGGCAGGTATCGGGCGGACGGCGATCTGACGGGCCCGGATGTTTCGGACGGCGAGAGCGGCCAGCCGTGGGGCGGGTATGATCCAACGGCGCGGGGGCGGCATTGGGCGGTGCCGAAGGCGCGCGGGCGCGGCGAGTACGCCGACTGGATTGCCGAGCATGTGATCCCCGGCTATGAGCGGCTCGAGGGCGTCCACGCCCGCTTGGACGCGCTGGACGCTGCCGGCTTGATCTACTGGACCGGCAAGGGCACGCCGAACATCAAGCGCTATCTGAGCGCGTCCAAGGGACAGGTCCCCACCGCGATTTGGACCGATATTCCACCGGTCAACTCGCAGGCGGCGGAGAAGACCGGGTACCGGACGCAGAAGCCGATCAGACTGCTGGAACGGATCATCGCGGCGTCGTCCAACGAGGGAGATTTGGTGCTGGATCCGTTCTGCGGCTGCGCCACGGCTTGCGTGGCGGCAGAGCGCTTAGGCCGCGAGTGGGTCGGCATCGACCAGAACGATGAGGCGTTGCAGCAGGTCAAGGTCCGCCTCGCCCAGCAGGAACCGGGGATCGCGCTCTGGGCGGAGCAGGTGGTGCATCGAACGCGCCCGCCGCGCCGGACGGATGAGGGCGATCCGACGCTGCCGGATCCGATCCCGATCGAACTCAAGCGCGAGATGTTCGCGGAACAAGACGGCCGCTGCAACGCTTGGAAGATCGGCTGTGAGGAGCGCCCGTCGATCTTCAACATCGAGGTGGACCACATTCGCCCGCGCAGCGCCGGCGGCGCGCACGAGCGTTCCAATCTCCAACTCCTCTGCGGCTGGTGCAACCGCTCCAAGCGCGACCGCACGATGGAGTACCTGGCACAGCGCATAGCCGAAAGGAGCGAATGATGGACTCGCAAGTGATCCTCAGCACGTTCATCGGAGCCATGGCGGGAGCATTGGCAGGTTCGCTGCCTGTGATACTCTTGACGTGGTGGCTGACTGTGTCTGCTCGGAAATCGGCCGCGAGGTCGCAGCGTCGCACTGAGCGGCACTTGGAGGGAATCAATGACGCACTGCAGAAAATGGCATACTGGGGTGGCTTCGATGCGGAACGCCAAGTTGAGGCAGACATGGAAGCAGCGCGTGCGGAGGCTCGGGAGGCGGAAGAGGGAGATCATCCTAAGGATCGGTGAATCCGCCGACAGCACGGTCGTCGTATCTGACAGAGTGCATGATCTGGATTGGGTTGAGACTGGTCGGCGTGCGATGCCGGTCCGATGGTGGCGAGGACCAAGCGGCGAACGACAGATAGAAGCTGTCGATGACGGATCCGGCTCGCCCGGGCATCTGTCGTTTGAGATTAATTCAACAACAGAAACTCGCTTTCTCCGTGAGGCACCAAACCAACTCATTTACTTTGAGCTAGCTTATCACGGAGGTAATGGCTGGTGCATTCTAGAGAGCGGAACAGCAGAGATCGTGCGTTATATTCACTCTGTGAGGCTGCGAGAAGAAGTCTATCAGCGTTTCCAAATTGATCTAAAATACGAACGATCCGCTCAACCACCCCCAGAGATCACTTATGCGCAACTGCTTGAACTTGACGATTCGCCTTTCTGGGCAGGCTGGAAACGCTGGTTCGAAGAATGGGTGCTCTTTGCCCGGGTCAGCATCTTCGGCGATCGGTGAAGAGGAGATGCTAGACTATAGAGACAAGCAGATAAGAGGGAAGGCTAGCACAATGTGGTATGAGGACATGACCAAGCGGCCCACGATCGGTCGGCGCACCTTGTTGCGGGCTGCGGCGCGGTCGGCGGTCGGCGTCGCGGGTCTTGCGCTGGTCGGATGCGCGAGTCCGGAGGTGTTCAACGAGCGTCGGACGGGCGATGATGACGAGGTATCGGATGTCCGCGGTGAGGAAACTGGTGCGGCGGAAGAGGTGGAGATCGCACAACCAGAGCCGTCGCGGCCAGCCCGTTCGGAACTGCCTCCTCGTGCCGTTTCGGGGACCTATACTACCCGTATGGCGTTGTCGCCGGCTGATAGTGAATGGGCGGTGGTGATCCCGCATGAGCGGATTGACCTTGAGGAGTGGCGGCGGAGGTACCATTGGCGTCGCTTGCAAGCCCTTCCGGGGCACGGGGATGGCCCGCGGCGGGGAGGGCGATTGGTGATGCATGGCCGCAGCCCGAGGCTTTGGTCGCCGATCGTGGCTTCGCGGGAGCAAGTTACGCTCGGCGGGACTCCTTCGATCTTGCAGCTGCTGTACAGCCAGTTGGTCGTGCTCGTTTCTGACGACGAAACCGATCCTCATCGGAAGGCGATTGCAGGCGATCTGGCCCGCTCTTGGGAAATTCCCGACGGACGATCTTTGATCTTTCAAATCCGAGATGGCATCCGCTGGCCGTCGGGCGAGGCTGGTGACGGCCGGGCACTCACGGCATCTGATGCAGGGTACATGCACGAGATGTATCAGGACGAGAATGCATTTCAATTCGGGGCGTACCGGACGGTTGATCGAATCGAAGCCGACGGTGCCGCTGGGGCCATTTCGTTCATATTGTCCGAGCCGACGAGTTTTCTGCCGACCGCGATGGCGGCTCCTAATCATGTTATCATGCCGCCCGGCTGGACGCCGAATACCGCGGGCTCGTGGGAGCATCCGGAGCCGCCAGCTGCGGGAACTGGACCGTTTCGGCTGCGAGATTGGACGGGACCGGCGGGGACTTGGACGCTGGATCGCAATGAAGAATACTTCAAGCAGGATGCGCGGACCGGTGTTCGGCTGCCGTTCGTTGACGGGATATATGGCGGGAACCACTCTTGGCCGAACGACTTGGCAGAGGCACATGTGCTGCGGGAGCCGGTTTGGCGGGATTGGCGCGAGGGCTGGTTTGAGGGCCTCAGCTTGGAGCGGCCGGGCGAGCTGCTTGACGCGATCGAGTATTTTCCCGATGTCGTGGCTGAACTTGTGCCGCCAATTCCGGGTCGAGGATCCCGGTTGACGTTCGCGGAGAACGCCGCTAGTCCGATCACGGATGTACGGGTGCGGACTGCGCTGTCCATTGCATTAGATCGGGTTGAGCTCGCTGCAGATTTTCATGACGGGTTGGCCGTGCCCGATTGCGGGCTCAACTGGACCGGAGTAATGTCGGGAGAACCGGATATGACAGTGCGCGACTGGCCCTGGTCATTGGAAGAACTCGGAGAGAATTATCAGTATGACCCGGAACGGTCACGTGCGCTGTTGCAATCAGCCGGGTACACTGCCGAACATCCCTTGCGAATCGGCATCGACTCCGGAGCGGTCAAGGGTTTCAACTGGGGCGGACATATTTCGCTGACAGGCTTGGGCATAATTCGCAGGCAATGGTCCAAGGCGCTGGGAGATCTCGCTGACGTGAGCATCGTTCACCGTGCACCGCGCGGGTCGGATCCGGTGACTCGATATCCACCGCATCCGGATGCGAACATTCTGGTGGGGGAGCCGTTGCGGGCGCATCCGGCAGACCCTGATCCGTCGACGCATTGGGTGCCGGAGTGGGCCAGATCGTCTGCCGATTTCGATATGTACGGGACGGGCGGCAATGCGGTGCTGGCGTCGCTTTGGGATGAGCAGCGGCGCGCGCTGGATCCGTCCGAGCGGTCGGATGCGCTGGAGCTGATCCGGCGCGAGCGGGCGGAGTTGATGCCGGAGATCAACTTGGTGAATCGGTGCGGGTTGTTCGTCCGGCGGGCGGATGTCTTCGATCTGGGCATCACGTACTACGCGCATGATCCGCTTGATGCCCCGAAGCAGCTGGAGCGGACTTGGAAGAGCGCGGAGCCGGAGGACGGCTAGACTGCGCGGGCCCGCGGTGCGGGCGGGAGGTTCGCGATGGTCTGGGAGCCCGAGGTTGCGGAGTTGAAGCGGCGGCTGGAGCTGTCGGCGCGGGGCGGGACGCCGGATCGGATCGAGCGGCAGCACCGGCTGGGGCGGCTGACGGTGCGGGAGCGGATCGAGGCACTGCTGGATCCGGGGTCGTTCCACGAGGTGGGCGCGCTGGCCGGGCAGGGCGAGTACGAGGACGGGGAGCTGGTGGATTTCTCGCCGGCGTCGTACGTGACGGGGCTGGGCAAGGTGGACGGGCGGACGGTGGCGGTGGGCGGGGAGGATTTCACGATCCAGGGCGGGTCGGCGCTGTTTCCGATGCAGCGCTCGAAGGGCGGTTTGGGCGGGTTCTGCGAGGAGCTGGCGCTGGAGTACCGGGTGCCGCTGCTGCTGCTGATCGACGGAGCGGGGGCGAACGTGGGGGCGACGAAGCGGATGGGCACGACCTACCTGCCGAACGGAGCGGGCACGGGGCGCTCGTTCGTGACGTCGATCGAGGCGATGCAGACGGTGCCGGTGCTGGCGGCGGTGCTGGGCGCGATCGCGGGCGGGCCGTCGGGGCGGGCGATGATGGTGCACTGGAGCGTGATGACGCGGGGGAAGTCGGCGATGTTCGCGGCGGGGCCGCCGGTGGTGAAGCGTGGGATCGGGCACGACGTGAGCAACGAGGAGCTGGGCGGCTCGGGGGTGCACGTGCGCGAGTCGGGCTGCATCGACAACGAGGCGGAGGACGAGCCGGATGCGTTCCGGCAGATGCGGGCGATGCTGTCGTACCTGCCGGACAACGTGTTCGAGCTGCCGCCGGCGGCGCCGGCGCGGGATGCGCTGGAGGGCGCGGGGGAGGCGCTGATTGATCTGGTGCCGCGCAACACGCGGCGGCCGTATTCGATGCACCGGCTGATCGCGTCGGTGGTCGACGGGGGCGAATTCTTCGAGGTCAAGCCGTTCTGGGGGACGTCGGTGATCACGGGCTTCGCGCGGATCGACGGGCTGCCGATCGGGATCGTCGCGAACAATCCGCGCAAGAACGGGGGCGCGCTGGACCGGGACGGGAGCGAGAAGCAGGCGCATTTCCTGGAGCTGTGCGACTACTTCCACATCCCGATCGTGTACTTGGTCGACGTGCCGGGCTTCATGATCGGGACGCAGGCGGAGCGGGAGGGGACGCTGCGGGCGGGGATGCGGGCGGTCTGGGTGGGCTTGCAGGCGACGGTGCCGCAGCTGACGGTGGTGATCCGCAAGTGCTACGGGATGGCGGGGATGGCGACGGGCAATCCGACGCGGCTGAACTACCGGATCGGCTGGCCGAGCGGGGAGTGGGGGTCGATTCCGATCGAGGGCGGGGTGGACGCGGCGTACCGGCGGGAGATCGCGGAGGCGGAGGATCCGGCGGCGAAGCGGGAGGAGATCGAGGCGGAGCTGCGGGAGCTGCGGAACGTGTTCCTGACGGCGGAGACGTTCGGGATCGAGGAGATCATCGACCCGCGCGAGACGCGGAGCCATCTGCAGCGCTTCGTCGAGCGTGCGTACCGGGTGCTGCCGCACGAGCTGGGGAAGAAGCCGCTTTACGGGGTGCGGCCCTAGGGGTTTCGACGCTAAACCGACGCCGCGGGCTGGCGGAGCAGCTCCTCGAGCGACGCTCGATCAGACCACCTCGCGATTGCCGAGAAGGGTTCGACCAAGCCGTAATGCTGGTCCTCCCAAACGTTCGCATCGTCGTCAAAGAGCGAGACGAGTCGTGGAAGGTGGGCGTTCGATTCGATCTGGCTGAGGTCGACGCAGGCAGCCAGCACGTGCTCGGAGATCCGGCGTGCGGCAGCCCGATCGCCGGTGCTGAGTAGGAACACGTATGAGCGCGGCAGAGGGTCCATAGTGGCAAAGTCGATCGTCCAGACTCTCGACGATCGGCCGCGGGCGCGCTCCCTCTGGCGAAACGGAATTTCACGAGTCCGGAGCCACTCGTCGACTTCTTCGGCTGTCGTGCGGAACGTTTGGCTGCGGAACGTGAACCAGATGTCGGCCACGCGGAGGGCGGCCTGTCCGACCTTGGCAACCGCCGCCGCCAGTTCAGCCGGGTCGTCGCATCGAACGCTGAGCCTCCCTCTCTCTATGTCCACTCCGACCGTGTTCGCCACGTCCTGCAGTATTCGCTCCTGACCATCGGAGAGACGACCGGTGCGCGACATTGTTTCGAGCCAGCCAAGCGCGTCTCCGAAATCTGATACGGTGATACGGCCGTTCTGTTCAGCCACGAACACGTCAATTCCGTCGCCGTCCGGCAACAGCAATGGCGTCTGAATCCTGAGCGCGCCCTTCCGTGTCATCGAGCAGGCGTATTGCGAGGGAAGATCGGCTCGAATCCGGGCGCAAAGATCGTCCATGTTCAGCATGTTGCTACGTCCTAGAGGTTGGGGGGTGCGTGGAACCAGCCGTTGTGGACCATGTGCGACTCTGCGCGGAATTCTGCCCAGACTTCCACGGGATTTGACCAATTCCTCGTGATGTCGTCGGGCAGATAGCGATTCTGGTCGCGACGTGCGTCCGTCCAGTAGTGCTTGTGGGGTCGTCGCGGATCCGCAGGATCGAGGTCGGGGTGGGTGATGCCCAAGCACAAGCCGTAGATTCGCCCGCGATCCTTGCGGAAGACTGCGAAGGTGAGCTTGTCGGAATCAGGGTTGTACCACCCGGCAAGGTGGTGATCGTGCGGATCGGATGTCTGGACGTCCGTGCGGAAGCGGAAGCTGAGCGGATCCCGGCGCTCGGGTTGCCAGCGGATGTCGCCCTCAATGCGCATTGCGAGATCGCGGAGAAAGGCATCGACTTCATCCTTGACAATCACAGCTGGTGTTTCCTTCGTTGGAACAGGAAGGCCGCTTCTGTCGGGAGGATACCGCCATCTCACGCGCCGGCGGCGCGGGCTGTGAGGATGGCGGAGGCGGCGATGAGGCAGTAGATGGCGAAGGGGGAGAGGGTGGAGGCGCGGGTCAGCCAGAGGAGGGCGCGGATGCTGAGGAGGGCGCTGAGGAAGGCGGCGGCTGCGCCGATTGCGATTGCGAGGGCGGAGGCGGGGGACTCGGCGGATGCGTTGGTTTGGAGGACGTCGTAGAGGGCGAGGAGGCCGGCGCCGGTCAGGGCGGGGATGGCGAGCCAGAAGGCGAATCTGGTTGCGGCTTCACGGCTTTGGCCGAGCGACATGGCAGCGGAGATGCACATGCCGGAGCGGGAGATGCCGGGGATGACGGCGACGGCTTGGGCGATGCCGATCAGGGCGGCCTTTGGGAGCGGGAGATCGGCGAGGGCGCGGCGTTGCGGGGCGGCGCGGCGGTGCAGGCGTTCGGCGGCGATGATGATGAGGCCGGTGGCGAGCAGGAAGGCGGCGGCTGCGGTCGGGTCGCGGAGCTGGTTTTCGAGCAGTTGCCAGGCGATTGCGCCGGCGGCGGCGAGGGGGATGGTTCCGGCGATGCCGAGCACGAGCAGGCGGCGGGGGCGGACGCCGTCGACGGGGGGTGCGCCGGCGCTGAGGAGGCCGCGGAGGAGAGCGGCGATCCCGCGGCGGTAGGCCCAGAGGATGGCGGCGAGGGCGCCGGCGTGGACGGCGGCGTCGAAGGCGAGGCCGGGGTCGTCCCAGCCGAAGAGCCAGCGGGCGATGGAGAGGTGGCCGCTGCTGGAGATCGGCAGGAACTCGGTCGCGCCCTGGATGATGCCGAGCAGGGCCGCCTCGAGCAGCGGCACGGCTCTATCCTCCGCCCGTCGCGGCGGGGGCCGCGGAACGGAGGGCCGCATGGAGATCAGCGAAGTGATGCGGACGGCGTTTTCGGCGCGGGAGTTCACGGACGACCCGGTGCCGGACGAGGTGCTGGAGCGGATCCTGGAGCATGCGCGGTTCGCGCCGAGCGGCGGGAATCGTCAGGGCTGGCATGTGATCATCATCCGCGATCGGTCGATTCGGGAGCGGCTGTCGGAGTTGGTGCAGGCGCCGGCGCGACGCTACATCGCGCAGGTGCAGGCGGGCGAGAGCCCGTGGAACTCGGTGCGGCCGTCGGCGGTGACGGACGCGACGGCGGCGTCGACGCGGGTGCCGGGGCGCCTGCACCAACCGTACGCGGAGGCGCCGGTGCTGCTGGCGGTATGCGTGGACTTGGGGGTGGTGGCGTCGACGGACAAGGATCTGGATCGGGTGGGGGTGATTTCGGGGGCGTCGATCTACCCGTTCGTCTGGAACATCCTGCTGATGGCTCGGAACGAGGGGCTGGGCGGGACGCTGACGACGCTGATCGCGGCGGCGGAGCCGGAGGCGCGGGAGCTGATCGGGCTGCCGGAGGACTACGCGCTGTGCGCGCTGCTGCCGATCGGCAAGCCGGTGAAGCAGCTGACCAAGCTGAAGCGGGGGCCGGTGGGCGGGTTCGCGACGATTGATCAATTCGACGGGGAGGCGTTCGGGGGCTAGCGGCCGGCGGCGATGAGTGCGTTGAGTTCCCGCTTGAGGCGGGGCAGGATTTCGTCGTAGGGGAAGTGGCCGAGCGATTCTTCGCCGCGCTTGAGGTTGACGGCGGCGGGTCCGCACCAGAGGCCGAGGTCGGCGTCGTCGGTTTCGCCGGGGCCGTTCACGCGGCAGCCCATCACGGCGATGGTGATGTCGCGATCGGCGGCGTAGGCGCTCATCGCCTTGACGTCTTGGGCGAGTTCGACGAATTTTTCGTTTTCGACGCGGGAGCAAGAGGGGCAGGAGATGATGTTGAGGCCCTCGTCGAACTTGGGCGGGACGGAGCGGAAGCGGCCGGCTTCGATGTCGGCGAGGATGCCGCGGGCGGCGTCGATCTCCATGCCCTTGTCGTCGAACGGGACGGTGAGCGAGACGCGGACGGTGTCGCCGATGCCCTGTGGGATCAGCTGCTCGAAGGCGACGCGGGTCTTGATCACGCCGTCGGGGGGCATGCCGGCCTCGGTGACGCCGAGGTGGAGGGGGACGTCGGGGCGTTCGGCGGCGAACTTGCGGTTGACCTCGACGACCTGCTTCCAGTCGGAGTCCTTGAGCGAGACGACGTAGCGGTCGAAGCCGAGGCGGTCGAGCAGGGCGCAGTGTTCGGCGGCGCTGGCGACGATGGCGGAGACGTGGTCGCCGGGGTGGCGTTCGAGCATGCGGGGGTCGATCGAGCCGCAGTTGACGCCGACGCGGATGGCGCAGTCGTTGGCGGCGGCGGTTTCGGCGATGAAGGCGACCTTGTCCTCGATCGGCTTGCGCTTCTCGTGGTGGTGGAGGTGGCCGGGGTTGTAGCGGATCTTGTCGACGTGGGGGGCGACGTCGGTGCAGAGGCGGTAGTTCTCCTGGAGGTCGACGGAGAGGGGGGCGCTGGTGCGCTCGCGGACTCGGGCGAGCGCTTGGACGTCCTTCTTGGAGTCGACGGCGACGCGGACGAGGTCGGCGCCGGCGGCTTCGAGCAGTTGCACTTGGCGGACGGTGGCTTCGACGTCCTGCGTGCGGGTGGCGGCCATCGACTGGACGACGATGGGGGTGCCGCCGCCGATCTGGACGTTGCCGACGCGGACGGCGCGGGTGGGGTTTCGAGCAGCCACGGCGTGTTCCTAGCATGCGGCTCGTGCCGGTGCTTAACAGTGTTGCAGCGAGCGTCGCGGGTGTCATCCCGAAGCGGGCGCTGGCGTCGACGATCGGGCTGTCGCTGCTGGCTTCGCTGACGCGGTCGGTGGTGCGGAACGCGCTGCGGGTCGGGGTGGCTTCGTCGCCGGTGGTGACCGACGCGCTGCACAACGTGGTCTGGGACGTGATCTTCGGGATCGGCGCGGCGGTGCTGCTCGACCTGCTGGTGGACGGGCTGCTGGCGCTGTGGCGCCGGCGCAAGGACGCGGGAGCGGGTGCGTCTTAGGCCCGTCCGCTTCTTGCGTCTGCGCCGTCTGACGCGGGGCGGGGCGGGCGGGCATACGATCCGGGGGTGCTGTTCGACGCGCTGTTCCTGGTCTTGTTCTTCGCGGCGTGGTGCGCGCTGGGGGTGCTGGCTTGGATTCCGCTGAGCTTGCGGCGGGGTTCGGTCGGGGCGTTGTTCGCGCTGCCGTTCGCTTTGGCGGGAGGGGCGGGCGGGGGGGCGGCGGTGCCGCTGCTCGGGTTGGATACGGGGGCCGGAGTCGGGGTGAGCATGGCGGCGGCGCTGGCCGGGGGGGCGCTGTTGTGCGCGGCGGCGTACCGGGTTTGGGACGGGTTCGGCCTGGGGGAGCGGTTCGCGGGCTGGGCGCGGCGGGCGGGGGGCGGGCAGGCGGTACAGTCGCGGCAGGCGGAGCGCGGGCGCGAACGGGAAAGGTGAGGGGCGATGGCGGCGAGCGCGACGCGGATGAGCGGGCTGATGGGGCGGACGCTGCGGCGCGCGCCGGCGGACGCGGAGTCGGCCAATCACCAGCTGCTGCTGCGGGCGGGCTGCATCGTGCAGCTTTCGGCCGGGGTGTACTCGTTCCTGGCGCCGGCCTGGCGGGCGATCCGCAACGTGGAGCAGATCATCCGCGAGGAGATGGAGGCGGCGGGGGCGCAGGAGATCCGGATGCCGGCGATCCAGCCGCTGGAGTTGTGGCAAGAGACGGGGCGTGACGAGTCGTACGGGCCGGTGCTGTTCCGCTTGCAGGATCGGCGCGAGCGGCCGATGGTGCTGGCGCCGACGCATGAGGAGGCGGTGACGGACATCTTCCGCAAGACGGCGCAGTCGTACCGCGAGCTGCCGCAGCGGGTGTTCCAGTTCCAGACGAAGTTCCGCGACGAGCCGCGGCCGCGCGGGGGGCTGACGCGGGTGCGCGAGTTCATCATGAAGGACGCGTATTCGTTCGACGCGGACGAGGAGTCGTTCCAGGCGACCTACGCGGCGATGGCGCGGGCGTACCACAACGTGTTCCGGCGCTGCGGGGTGCCGGTGGTGGCGGTACAGGCGGATTCGGGGGCGATCGGGGGGAAGCAGTCAGAGGAGTTCATCTTCCTGACGGAGATCGGGGAGGATTCGATCGCGTTGTGCCGGGCCTGCGGGTACGCGGCGAACCAGGAGCGGGCGGAGTTTTCGCGGGGCGAGGCCGCGGCGGCGGAGCCGGGCGAGGTCGTCGAGGTGGCGACGCCGGGGGCGACGACGATCGCGTCGCTGGCGGAGTTCTTGGGCATCGCCGAGACGGAGACGGCGAAGGCGGCGTTCTTCCTGGCGGATTCGCGGCCGGTCTTCGCGGTGATCCGGGGGGATCTGGAGGTGAGCGAATTGAAGCTGGCGAACGTGCTGGGGGCGCGGGAGATCCGGCCGATGGAGCCGGGCGAGGTGGCGGAGCAGGGCTGGGTGGCGGGATCGGCGTCGCCGGTGGGCGTGGATCCGGCGCTGGTGGTTGCGGACGTGAGCGCGGCGGAATGGCCGAACTTGGTGGGCGGGGCGAACCGCGAGGGGTTCCACCTGCGCAACCTGAATTACGGGCGCGATTGGACGGCGTCGACGGCGGCGGACATCGGGATGGCGCGGGCGGGGGATCCGTGCGCGTCGTGCGGTTCGGGGCTGGAGCTGGAGCGGGGGATCGAGCTGGGGCACATTTTCCGCTTGGGGCAGGTGTACGCGGAGCCGATGGAGGCGGCGTACCTGAACGAATCGGGCGAGCGGGAGCTGCCGATCATGGGCTGCTACGGGATCGGGCTGGAGCGGCTGGTGGCGGCGGTGGTGGAGGCGAACCACGACGAGGCGGGCATCCGCTGGCCGCGTTCGGTCGCGCCGTGGGAGGTCCACGTGGTGGCGATCCAGCCGGGGGATGGGGCGGTGGCGGCGGCGGTCGATTCGCTGGAGGCGGAATTGGGGGAGCGCGGGATTTCCGCGCTGATCGACGACCGCGACGAGCGGCCGGGGGTGAAGTTCAACGATGCGGACCTGATCGGCTTGCCGCTGCGGGCGACGATCGGCCCGCGCGGGCTGGGGGAGGGCAAGATCGAGCTGAAGCCGCGGGCGGGAGGGGAGGCGCTGGATGCGGCCGTGGCGGAGGCGGCCGATGCGGTCGCCGAGGCGCTGGCGGCGGTGGCCGGCTGAGCAGGCCGCAGGGAGGCGGGCGCGTGTACACTGGATTGCGGCTGATCTTCCATCCGCCGGACTGACCGAGGAGCGCGCGAAGAGCGCGAGCGAGCGAGCCGCACAGCACCGATGAAGCCCGATTTCCTGATAGCGATCAAGCAGCTGACGGCCGAGAAGGCCTTGGACGAGGACGTGGTGTTCGAGGCGGTCGAGCGCGGGATGGCCGCGGCAGTCAAGCGCGGCTACGGGATGCCGGGCGCGGTGCAGGTGCGGATCGACCGCAGCGGCGGCGAGATGGAGGTCTGGTCGGAGTTCGAGGTGGTGGAGATCGAGGAAGACATCGCGGACGAGGATCTGCAGATCGAGCTGGAGCGGGCGCGGCAGAAGGATCCGACGGCGCAGATCGGCGACATGCTGCGGGAAGAGCATGGCGAGGTGGAGGGGGTGGGCGGTCGGATCGAGGCGCAGACGGCCAAGCAGGTGGTCTTGCAGGCGCTGCGGGAGGCGGAGCGGGACGCGGTGTTCGCGGAATTTTCGGGGCAGGAGGGGGACATCGTCTCGGGCCAGGTGCAGCGGGTGGAGCAGGGGCAGGTGATCATCGATCTGGGCCGGGCGGAGGCGGTGATGCCGGCTTCGGAGCAGGTGCGGATGGAGCACTACCGCAACGGGCAGCGGGTGAAGGCGATGATGGTGGAGGTGCTGAAGTCGGCGAAGGGGCCGCAGGTGGTGATCAGCCGGCGGCGGCCGGAGTTCGTGCAGCGGCTGTTCGAGCTGGAGGTGCCGGAGCTGGGGCGGGGGCAGATCGAGATCAAGGGGATCGCGCGCGAGCCGGGGCACCGCACGAAGGTGTCGGTGCATGCGCGGCAGGAGGGGGTGGATCCGGTGGGGGCGTGCGTGGGGATGCGGGCGGTGCGGATCCAGAACGTGGTCAACGAGCTGGGCGGGGAGCGGATCGACGTGGTGCAGTGGGATCGGGATCCGCGCCGCTACGTCGAGCATGCGCTGAGCCCGGCGCAGGTGCTGGCGGTGCGGATCGTTCCGGACGAGAACA
This sequence comes from Dehalococcoidia bacterium, assembly GCA_965205165.1. Taxonomy (GTDB): domain Bacteria; phylum Chloroflexota; class Dehalococcoidia; order Bin125; family Bin125; genus CBDESM01. The sequence goes on along the minus strand of OZ242037.1, from coordinate 1,050,871 downwards.
CGGCGGAGGTGGCGGTGCCGGATCCGCAGCTGAGCCTGGCGATCGGGCGCGAGGGGCAGAATGCGAAGCTGGCGGCGCGGCTGACGGGGATGCGGATCGACATCAAGCCGCAGACGGTGGCGGAGCGGCAGCGGGCGGAGGAGCGGGGGGCGTACGCGGAGCAGGCGGAGCTGGTGATCGAGCCGGAAGCGCCGCCGGAGCCGATTGCGATGCCCGCCGCCGAGCCGGCCCCCGAGCCCGCGCCGGCGGCCGAGCCGGAGGCGGAGCGCCCGGCCGCGCGGGCCGAGCCGGAGGCGGTCGAAGAGGAATTCGAGCCGGAGCCTGCGGCGGCGGCGGCGGAAGTGCCGGTGGACTCGCGTCCGGGGCAGATCCGGTTCGGGGAGGACGTGCTGCGGCGGGAGATCGAGGAACCGCGGCGGCAGCGGCGGCGTCCGCGCTACCACGAGATCGACGAGGGGCTCGAAGACGACCCGTACGCCGAATACGAGGACGAGTTCTAATCTTCCGCCAAGGGCCGGGCGCGGAGCGCCCGCCGGCGGAGCCAGCGGCCCGCGGGCGGATCTCTGCGCGAACAGGGGGATCGCGCCGATGACCGCAGCGCCGAAGCCGGCGAACCGCGATCGGAAACCGACGGGCTCCGGGCCGGAGCGGCGCTGCGTGTCCTGCCGCGCGGGGCGTCCGCGTTCGGAGCTGCTGCGGGTGCTGCGGCGGCCGGACGGGGCGGTGGCGCTGATCCGGGGCGGTCACGCCGACGGGCGCAGCGCCTACGTCTGCCGGAGCCGGGGCTGCATCGCGGCCGCGGTCGAGGGGCCGCGGCTGGAGCGGGCGCTGCGGACGCCGATTCCCGCCGCGGTGCTGGCGGAGCTGGAAGCAGAGGAGGCCGCATGACCACCGCCCAAGCGCCGGCGCGCGCGGTGCAGATCCCGCGCACGCTGACGGTGCGCGAACTCTCGGATCTGCTCGATCAGACGCCGGTCACGATCATCAAGGTGCTGATGACGAACGGGGTCATGGCCGACGTCAGCAAGACGCTGGACTTCGACACGGCGGCGGTCGTGGCGGTGGATCTCGGCTTCGAACCCGAGGAGTCGGCGGTCGCCGCGGCGGAAGCGCCGGCGGCGGCGCCGCAGACGGCGGTGGAGATCCTGGGCCCGCTCGAGGCGGAGGAGGATCCGGCGAGGCTGCGGCCGCGGCCGCCGGTGGTGGCGGTGCTGGGGCACGTCGACCACGGCAAGACCAGCCTGCTGGACCGCATCCGCTCGACCAACGTGGCGGAGGCGGAGGCGGGCGGGATCACGCAGCGGGTGGGCGCGTACCAGGCGACGGTCGGCGATCGGCTGCTGACGTTCATCGACACGCCGGGGCACGAGGCGTTCACGGGGATGCGGGCGCGGGGCGCCAACGCGACGGACATCGCGGTGCTGGTCGTCGCGGCCAACGACGGGGTGATGCCGCAGACCCGCGAGGCGATCGATCACATCCGCGCGGCGGGGGCGCCGATGGTGGTCGCGCTGAACAAGATGGACCTCGAGAACGTCAATCCAGAGCGGGTGAAGACGGGGCTGTCGGAGCACGGGGTGCAGATCGAGGAGTACGGCGGGGACGTGCCGCTGCTGCCGGTGTCGGCGACCGAGGGGGAGGGGATCGAGGAGCTGCTGGAGACCTTGATCCTGGTGGCGGACCTGAACAGCTACCAGGCGGATCCGGGCGGGGCGGCGCGGGGGGTGGTGCTGGAGGCGGAGCTGGACCGGCGGCAGGGCCCGCGCACGACGCTGCTGGTGCAGCGTGGCACGCTGCGGCAGGGCGACGCGGTGCTGGCCGGGCGCACCTGGGGCCGGATCAAGGCGATGACCTCGTTCAGCGGGGAGCGGATCAGCGAGGCGGGGCCGTCGACGCCGGCGGTCGTGCTGGGCCTGCAGGAGGCGGCGGAGGCCGGGGACCGGTTCCGCGCGGCCAAGGACGACAAGGAGGCGCGGCGGGTCTACGCGCAGGCGAAGCGGGAGCGGGAGGCGCGGGAGGCGTCGATGCAGCGCACGACCAGCCTGGACGCGCTGTTCGACGAGATTTCGCGGGGCCGGGTGATGTCGCTGAACCTGATCGTCAAGACCGACGTGGTGGGCAGCGTGGAGGCGCTGCGGGAGTCGCTGGAGCGGCTCTCGAACGAAGAGGTGCGGGTGAAGGTGATCCACGCCAGCGCGGGGGCGGTTTCCAACACCGACGTGAACCTGGCCTCGGCCTCGAAGGGGATCGTGATCGCGTTCAACACGGGGACCGAGCCGGGGGCGGCGAAGCTGGCGGAGGGCGAGGGGGTGGAGATCCGCTCGTACGAGATCATCTACGACGCAATTGAGCAGGTGGAGGCGGCGATCAGCGGGATGCTGAAGCCGATCGAGGTGGAGACGGTGGAGGCGCGGGCGGAGGTGCTGCAAGTCTTCCCGATCCGCGGCTTCGGCAACATCGCGGGCAGCCGCTTGCTGGAGGGATCGGTGCGGCGCGACGCGCTGGCGCGGGTGCTGCGCGGCGGGGAGACGGTCGCGGAAGCGCCGATCCGCAGCCTGCGGCGCTTCCAGGACGACGTGCAGCAGGTCGAGGCGGGGCAGGAGTTCGGGGTGGCGATGGAGCGCTTCGAGGCCTTCGAGCCGGGCGATCGGCTGGAGTTCTACCGGGTCGAGACGCAGTCGCGGGTGATTTCGGGCGGCGAGATCCGGACCGCGGCCGGCGCGGCCGGCTAGCCGGGGGCGGCGATGGCCGGCACGGAGCGGATGCCGCGGGTGAACGAGCTGCTGCGCGGGACGATCGCCGAGATCGTGGCGGGGGAGCTGAAGGATCCGCGGCTGGACGTGGCGATGCTGAGCGTGACCGAGGTGCGGGCATCGCGTGATCTGCGCACGGCGCGGGCGTTCATTTCGGTGATGACCTCGCCGGACGACGAGGCGCACGACCAGGCGACGGCGCCGGAGGAGGCGGTGCGGGCGCTGGAGGCGGCCGCGCCGCTGATCCACCGGCTGATGACGCGGCGGCTGCGGATGAAGCGGGTGCCGATGCCGCGCTTCGAGCTGGACGGGCGGATCGCCGGCGCGGCCCGGATGCAGGAGCGGATCAGCCGGCTCGGCGCCGGAGCTCCCGCTCCGTGAGCGGCGAGGGGGAGCGCCGGCCGCGCCGCGGCCGCGGGGGGCGGCGGCGCAGCGGCAGCGACGGGCCGCCGCTGATCCTGTTGATCGACAAGCCGACGGGGCCGACTTCGCACGACATGGTGCGCGAGGCTCGGCGCTGGACGGGGCTGCGGCGGATCGGGCACGGCGGCACGCTGGACCCGCTGGCGACGGGGCTGCTGCCGCTCTTCGCGGGCCCGGCCACGCGGCTGAACGAGTACCTGGGCGCGTACGACAAGGCGTACGAGGCGACGCTGCTGCTGGGCGCGGCGACGGACACGGACGACAGCGAGGGGGAGGTGATCTCGACCGCGCCGATCGAGGGGATCGACGCGGCCGCGATCGAGGCGGCGCTGGCCGGGTTCCGCGGGGAGATCGACCAGCTGCCGCCCAGCTACAGCGCGGTCAAGCGCGGGGGCGTCGCGGCGCACCGGGCCGCGCGGGCGGGCGAGCCGCTCGAGTTGGAGCCGCGGCGGGTGACGATCCACGAGCTTTCGCTGGCCTCGTACGAGCCGCCGCATGCGCGGCTGGCGATGCGGGTCAGCACGGGCACCTACGTCCGCGCCATCGCCCGCGATCTCGGAGCGGCGCTGGGCTGCGGGGCGCACGTGATCGAGATGCGGCGCACGGCGATCGGGGCGGTCGGCGCCGAAGACGCGCACCCGCCCGAGGCGTTCGAGGCGGCGGCGGAGGCAGGCGATCCGTGGCGGCTGGCGCATTCCCCGGTGCGGCTGTTCGGCGATTGGCCGCTGATTCCGGTTTCGGGGGAGCGGCTGGCCCGGATTCTGCGGGGGCAGCCGGTGCGCGCGCCGTCGGTTTCGGGGCAGCCGCTCGGCTTCGCGGTGGATCCGAAGGATCAGGTGGTGGCGGTGATGCGGGAGGATGCGGGGCAGCCGTCGCGCTGGCATCCGGAGAAGGTGCTGCGCGGGGGCTGAGGCGGAAGGGCGGCGGGGGTCAGGACATGACCATGCCGCCGTCGACGTTGAAGGTCTGGCCGGTGATGTAGGCGGCTTGGTCGGAGGCGAGGAAGGCGACGAGCGGGGCGACGTCGGCGGGGTCGCCGAGGCGTTCGAGCGGGATTTGGGCGAGCACGCCGGCGACCTGCTCGTCGCTGAGGCCGGCGGTGATGTCGGTGCGGATGAAGCCGGGGGCGACGAGGTTGGCGGTGATGTTGCGGGAGCCGAGTTCGCGGGCGAGTGATTTGGTCATGCCGGCGAGGCCGGCCTTGGCGGCGGCGTAGTTGACCTGGCCGGCGTTGCCCATCAGCCCGATCACGGAGCCGATCGTGATGATCCGCCCCCAGCGGGCGCGCATCATCCCGCGCAGGCAGGCGCGGGTGGTCAGGAACGAGCCTGTCAGGTTGGTCGCGAGCACCGCGGCCCAATCGTCGTCCTTCATCCGCATCGTCAGCCCGTCCTGCGTGATGCCAGCGTTGTTGACGAGGATCGCCGGGGCGTCGAGCTGCTCCTTGACGGCGTCGATCATCGCGGCCACCTGATCGGGCTGCGAGACGTCGGCTTGGACGACGGCGGCGCGGCGGCCGAGGGCGCGGATGCCGGCGGCGGCCTGCTCGGCGGCGTCGGCGGAGCGGGCGTAATTGACGGCGACGTCGGCGCCGCGGGCGGCGAGTTCGAGCGCGATCGCGCGCCCGATTCCGCGCGAGGCGCCGGTGACCAGCGCGACCTTGCCCTCCAGCTTGCCCTCCAGCGCCGCCTGCGGTTCGGACATCGCCGCCTCCCTGCCGTCCGCTCCCGTGTTCGGGGTCGAGGCTAGCAGCGGCGGGGGATCGCCCGGCGGAATTCACTTGCCTGTAACCAAAGCGGGGGCGATGCTGTCCACACTGCGGCAACTGGTCACTGTGCGCGCCGGAGACGGCGCGCCTGCGGGGGGATTGCGCATGGACGGGCTCAACTCGGGCGATACCGCTTGGATTCTGACCTCTGCGGCGCTGGTGCTGCTGATGACGCCGGGGTTGGCCTTCTTCTACTCCGGCCTCGTGCGCACCAAGAGCGCGGCGGCGACGATCATGCAGTCGTTCATCATGATCGGCGTCGTCACGATCGTCTGGGTGCTGTGGGGCTACTCGCTGGCGTTCGGCAACGACATCGGCGGCTTCGTCGGGGACCTGACCAAGTTCGGGCTGCGCGGGGTCGCGGGCAGCTTGACCGGGAGCATCCCCGAGCTGGTCTTCATGGCCTTCCAGCTGATGTTCGCGATCATCACGCCGGCGCTGATCACGGGCGCGTTCGTGGAGCGCATCCGCTTCAGCGCGCTGCTGGTCTTCACGGTGGCTTGGGTGACGCTGGTCTACGCGCCGCTCTGCCACTGGGTCTGGGCGGACGGCGGCTGGCTGCTCGACCTCGGCGCGGCCGACTTCGCGGGCGGCACGGTGGTGCACATCAACGCGGGTGCGGCGGCGCTGGCTGGCGCGCTCTTCGTGGGCCGCCGGCGCGACAGCGTGGCGGAGACGGACCCGCACGACATCTCGAAGGTGGTGCTGGGCACGGGGCTGCTGTGGTTCGGCTGGTTCGGCTTCAACGCTGGTTCGGCACTGGTCGCTGGCGAGGGCGCGGCCAACGCCTTCGTGCAGACGCAGATTTCCGCGGCGTCCGCCGCCGTCGTCTGGACGCTGCTGCAATGGAAGGTGTCCGGCCATCCCTCGATCGTCGGCGCGGCCACCGGCGCGGTGGCGGGGCTGGTGGCGATCACGCCCGCTGCCGGCTTCGTCGGCGTGGTCGGTTGGGGGGACGGCTATCTAGATGCCTTCCCGGCGCTGATCATCGGCGGCGGCGCGGCTGCGGTGGGCTTCTACTCGATCCGGGCGTTCCACCGGCTGCACGACATGGACGACACGCTGGACGTCTTCGCGGTGCACGGGATGTGCGGGATCTGGGGCGCGCTGGCGACCGGCATCTTCGCGGAGCCGGCGATCGGCGGGGTGAGCGGGATCATCGACGGCTCGTTCGATCTGATCTGGCGGCAGATCGTGGGCATCGTGGCCGCGTTCGCCTGGTCGGCCGCGCTTTCGATCGGCCTGTTCTGGCTGATCGGGAAGGTGATTCCGCTGCGGGTCTCGGCGGCCGACGAGGTGCGCGGGCTGGATCAGAGCACGCACAACGAGCCGGCCTACCAGTTCGACGAGATCGGCTTTGGCTGGGCGGCCACGAAGGACAGCCACGAGGAGCCCGTGACGGGCTTCGAAGCGATCGCCAAGACGTTCGGCCTCAAGGGACGCTGAGGAAGGGGCGCGCGACATGCCGCAGATGAAGAAGGTCGAGGCGATCATCCGCCCGGAGGCGCTCGAGGGCGTCAAGGAGGCGCTGATCGCGATCGGCATCACCGGGATGCACTTCGAGAACGTGGTCGGCCACGGCAGCCAGGGCGGGATCGAACGCGAGGGCCGGGCCGGCCAGACCTACCGGGTCGACATGATCGCCAAGGTCAAGGTCACCACGGTGGTCAGCGACTTCAACGTCGATCCGGCCATCGAGGCGATCTCCGGCCACGCCCGCAGCGGTCGCTTCGGGGACGGCAAGATCTTCGTCAGCGACGTGCAGGACGCCTACCGCGTGCGCACCGGCGAGCGCGGCTCGGACGTGCTGGAGAACTCCGATCACCCGGAGGAGCTCGACTACACGCCGCATTTCGAGGATCTGCCCGAGCCCGCCGAGGCGAAGGCCGGCTAGAAGATCGCCCGATCGAGCAGCAGCTCGACGTAGCGCTCGTCGTCCACGCCCCACTCGCCCTTGATCACGGCTTCGTTGTGCTCGCCGAGTTCGGGCGAGGGGCGGGTGCCCAGCCGTGCGCCGTTCCAGGTGAACGGCTGGTGCTGGATCATGAACGGCACGTCGCCGCGCTGGAAGCGGAAGAAGAGCGGTTCGGCGCCGGCGTCGCCGCCCACCATGTCGGCCGCGGTTTCGACGGCCGAGGCGGGCACGCCGCGCTCCTGCAGCAGAGCCGCCGCTTGCCAGCGGTCGAGCCCGGCCGACCAGGCCGCGATCGCTTCGTCGATCTCGTCCTCCGCGGCCTTGCGGCCGGCCAGCGTCCGCAGGTCGTCCCGCTGCGCCAATTCGACTAGTCCTGCCGCGTCGCAGAGCGCGGCCCAATCCGCTTCATCGCGCACGGCCAGGGCGAGCCATTCGTCTTCGCCGGCAGCCGGGAAGAGGCCGTGCGGGGCGTACTCGCGCGAGCGGTTGCCGATTCGCGGGGAGTCGGCGCCGTTGGCCAGCGCGTCGATCAGCTCGTGGTCGAGCAGGTGGACGGCGGCTTCGTACTGCGCGATCTCCAGCTGCTCGCCCTCGCCGGTGCGGGCGCGGCGGATCAGCGCGGCCATGATCAGGGAGGCGCCGATCGGGCAGAGCGTGAAGTCGGTGTGCAGGGTGCCGATCCCGATCGGCGGGCGGTCGGCGCGGCCGGTATGGCCGGCGATGCCGGAGAGCGCGGTCACGCCGTTGCCGATTCCGCGCCAGCCGCGCTTGGGGCCGCTGCTGCCCATGACGGGGAACGAGGCGTAGATCAGGTCGGGCTTGATCGCCCGCAGCGCGTCGTATGAGAGGCCGAATTTCTCCATTGCGCCCGGCGCGAAGTTGCTGGTGACGACGTCGAAGCGGGGGAGCGCCTCGCGGATCAGCTCCAGGGCGCGGGGCGAATGCAGGTTCAGGGTGATGCTGCGCTTGTCGGTGTTGGCGTCGTTGAAGAACGCGCCGGTGTCGATCGTGAAGCCCTTGGGCGGGTGCGAGAACTCGCGCACGCTGTCGAGCCCGGAGGCGGACTCGATCTTGATCACGTCGGCGCCGAGGTTGGCGAGCAGCTCCGTGACCAGCGGCCCGGCCGCCATCCAGCAGAAGTCGAGCACGCGCACGCCGGCCAGCGGCAGCCCGCCGCGATCCATCGCCGGCAGGGGCGCGGCGATTCCGCCGTCGCGTTCGAGCGGGCCGTGCGCGTCCAGCGCCGGCGCGGGCTTCGCCTGCGGCTGCCAAGCGGATGATCGATAGGGGCTGCGCGGCAGCGCGAGATCGGCGTCGAGCTGCGGGTGCGGCACTTGGGGGAAGAAGCCGCGGGCGTGCAGGTGCTCGTCGGCCGCGATGTCGATCGCGGTCTGCACGGGCAGGCCGAGGTCGCCGTTGCCCTGCGCCCGCTCGACCAGCGCGTCGCGCTCCTGGGCGGCGCAGAACTTGGCGGTGAACTGCTGCATCTCCGAGCGGTGCGCGACGCGGTGCGCCTGCTCGGTCCAGGGCTCCGAGAGCAGCGTTTCGTCGCCGGTAACTTCGGCGTACCACTTTGGGAAGGCGTCCCAGCCGGTGTTGGTGGGGGACTGCATGTAGGTGACCCAGCGGTCGTCGCCGGTGCGGTAGGTGACGCCGGGGGTGTCGATGAAGACGACTTCGCCGTCCTCGAACTTGCCCTGCTCGAACGCGCCGAAGCCGGAGCCGACGACGGGGTAGCGCAGCCCGCCGGTGCCGGTCCGCTCGGCGACCATCCCGTGCCACAAGTAGAGGTTGGGGTTGGCGGCTTGGATGATCGTCGAGATCACGGCCTCTTGGAGCGAGATTTCGCTGCGGACGGGGCTGCCGCCGCGCAGCTGCTGGAGGATGGCCGCGACTGATGCGGCGACGGCGAGGTAGGACGCCTGCTTGCAGGCGAGCTTGCCGGCGGGGTAGTCGGGCGGCAGATCGGGGAAGCCGTTGCAGACCAGCTGGCCGCCCGCGGCCATCGCGATCAGGTCGGTCGCGTCCGTCCCCTCCTGCCCGCGGCGGAAGACGATGTCGATGATGCTGGGCGCGCCCTCCGCGCCCGCTTCCGCGGCAGCGCCGAGCCGGGCGAAGGCGGCGGCGGCGTGAGCGTTCTTGGCCATCGGCGCGATGACGGCGTCGGCCGACGCGGCCAAGCGCTCGATCTCGGCCCAGGCCTCCGCGGAGTCGAGATCGAGCGCGAGCGATTCCTTGCCCTGGTTGTAGAGCAGGTGCCGCAGCCCGCGTTCGTTGCCCGTCTCGCTGCCGGCCCCGTTGCCGAGCCATGGCCCGGCACGGCGGGCGTAGTCGCCGCCGGCGTCCTCGATCCGGATCGTGCGCGCGCCGAGATCGGCGAGGTAGCGGCCGGCGATGATCAGCGGCTCATCGGCGAGGTCGAGGACGAGCGCGCCCTCCAGCGGGCGCATCAGAACAGCGCGATCGGGTTGATCGGGGAGGCGGTGCCGCCCCTCAGGCGGAGCGGGGCGATGGTCAGGAGGAACTCCCAGCGCCGCCGCTCGGCGCAGGCGCGGCCGAGCGGGCCCAGGCGGGCGTTGTCGATCAGGTGGACGCCCATGTAGGTGATGATCACGTGGTGGATCGGCAGCGGCGAGTCCTCGACTTGGCTGGGGATCACGTCCGAGACGCCGTCGCAGCCGAGGATGGCGATCTCCCGCTCGTGCAGCCAGGGCAGGGTTTCGATTTTGAGCCCGGCCAGGCCCTCGAAGGGGAGCCAGGCGCCCTGGGCCTCGCGCCGCGTGTCGCGGCCGGTGCGGATCAGCAGGATGTCGCCGCTGCGGACGCGCACGTCCTGCCGCTGCTCCGCGGCTTCGAGGTCGTCGACGCCGATCGGCGCGCCGGGTTCGAGCCAGTCGACGCCCTTGAGCGCGGCGATGTCGAGCAGCACGCCGCGGCCGGCGATGCCGTCCTCGCCGGCGAGGATCGAGTTGCGCAGGGTGCCCGTGCTGCGCACCTCGGAGGCGTCGAAGCCGTTGTACATCTTGCCGTCGTCGAGGATGTGGCAGAGCGCGTCCAGGTGCGTGTTGGCCATTCCGTGCGGGGCGATCGCGAAGTAGTCGCCGGTCGATTGCAGGCCGCTGATGCGGCCTTGGTCGATCGCGTCGCCGGCGCCGGTCATCATGTGCATCACCGGGGTCGGGTTGTCCGGCGCGGGGGTCTTGGCCAGCTCCAGCGCGCAGGAGACGCTGGCGCCGTCGCGGACCAGGGCGGCCGCGGCGGCCGTCGACTGCGGAGTGATGAAATTGAGCGCGCCGCGTTCGTCGTCGGGGCCCCAGCGGCCCCAGTTGGAGACGCGCCGCGCCAGCGCGTCCACATCCGCCCGCGTGCCCTGCGATTCGGCCATCGTCCCGCTCCTGCCCCGTCGCCTATTCAGGTGCGCAGTATGACAAATTGGCGCGGAACGCGACGGGGCGAATCCGCGGCGATTTATGTTTCGGATGCTCGGAGTGTTCGTAAAACCCGCATTAACTATCCACAATTGGGGGCTTGACACAAGAGCCCCCCCCCCCTTCACTGTAAGCGTGATCCAACCAGTCGAGGTGGCTGGCGAGGGGGGTTTTTATGCGACATGCCGGGTTCCGCGTGCTGCGCCGCGGGGTTGATGCGCGCTTCGCACTCATCATCGCGGTCGTCGCACTGCTGGCGGCCGGCGCGGCCGTGCTGGCGGGACAGCAGGCACTGGCGCAGAGCGGGAACAACACGAATCCGAAGGTCCACGCCACGCCGCTGAGGAACGGCGTCGCGGTCGATGAGCGCGTGATCGAGGAGCTGGGCGGGACGACGCTCACGCATGTCGAGCTGCGGCTGGGTTCGGGGAACAACGGCCAGACCCGCGCCACCTACCAGGACTACGGCAGGGTCGAACTCTGGCTCGAAGAGCGGCCCGGCCCGAACCTGCACGACACCCCGGCCAGCCGGCGCTGGTACTACAGCGGCGGCGCGAACGCCGGCCAGCGGCTGACCCTGTGCGACGGCGGCGCGACCAACCGCTGCCAGCTCCAGAAGGCCGAGTGGAAGACGCTGGCGGGGCAGTCGGGCGTGACTTCCGGGCAGGAGGCGACGACCAACATCGAGCCGATCCGGCTCGCCTTCAACATCCCTTCCACCATCACCGCGGGCACGATCCGGCTCGGCGTCGTCCACTACACCCAGGTCGCCACCCGCAACGCCGGCGGCGGCTCTCAATGGTGCCCGTGCACGGACTGGACGGTGCTGACCTACGGCGCGAACATCACGCCGGTCGACGATCAGGACCGGCCGCTCTGGGTGCGCAACTCGGTGACCGATTCGACGAGGAACCGCAGTTTCCAGTACCCCTTCGCTGCCGGCCAGTTGAGCCATGTGCGGCTGAACGCCGGCCTGGCCACCGCGCTCGGCGATTCGCGCGACACGATCACGTACGCGCAGTTCACCTCGGTCTCGCTGACGCTGGAGGATTCGTCCTCGAGCACCGCGCTCAACAGCAACAACGGCGCGCATCAGAACTTCTTCACGACGACCGATGGCGCGAATCTCGCGGCCTGCGGCACGTCGGGCAACGCCTGCGTGATCGACAAGGCCGAATGGCAGGCCTTGGCCGGGCAGACGGGCGCGGCCGGGACGGTCGCGGTCAAGCCGATCCGGATCGCGATCAAGGTGCCGCGGGAGTTCCCCGCCGGCACCGATTACAACGGAGCATCGGTCAAGCTCGAGGCCGTCTTGTCGGGCACCGACGTCCGGGTCGCGGACCGCGAGGCGACGTTCAAGCGGCTTTCGGCGCACATCAGCCGGCTGCAGACGGCGAAGTTCAATGCCGACGCCGACGGCGTGAGGACCGGCGGCAGGACCGCGGTCGAGCCGAACGCGAACAGCGACGTCGCGGACGGCAACCACACGGTCAGGGAATGCGTGGCGAACAACCTGCAAGGCCAGTCCGCCGCGATGACCGACTGCTACCGGGACGTCGAGGTGGGTGAGCGCATCTACGTGGAGAACATCCTGCGGGTGGGCGGCACGACCGACAACACGGGTTCGAGCACGGCGACGACCCGCACCAACGACGAGTGGCTGCGCGTCGACGCCGCCCGCCAGGGCGTCTTCTTCGACCGGATCGAGGTAGAGGCGTCGGTCGGCGGGAACGCGGGCGGCGGCATCGTCGCGATCGGCTCGCTCTGCCCGGTCGCCGCGCCGACTGATCCGGCGCATCCTTCCGGGAGCGCCTACGTTCCGCGCGACCGCACGGCCGCCGCGCTGGCCAAGTGCGTGTACAACCGGGCCGGCCGGCTCGGCACCTACTGGGGCGGCACCGGCCCCTACTTCATCCCCGTCTCGACCGGCACGGTCCCGGTCACGGTCACGGTCACCCTCAGCTACCACAAGGGCGAGGACGACGACTCCACGGCCAACGTCGATGAATCGCTGGTCGCCGAGGACTCGCTCGACTTCAGGGTGATTGCCGCGAGCGACAACACGGACACGGGCAACGGCGGCAGCGCTTGGGACGAGAGCGAGCTGATCGCCGAGCTGGGCCAGCGCAGCTACGACGATTCGCTGAGCCTGCTGATCGGCCACCGCCGCAACCGCGGCATCCCCGAGTTCTGGGCAGGCGCCACCTCGCCGACGGGCCCGGGCACGATCACGGGCGCCCTCTACTCCAGCGTCGACGCGACCGAGGCGGTCACCCTGACCGTGCCCGCCGGCGGGGGGTATCTGGAACTGCTCGGCACGTCCAAGTCCTGCGACTCGTCGGACTCGGACTCGGCCTGCACGCTCACGCTCACCCGCGCCGATCTCAAGGCGGCGGCGCGCTACGGCGTGCCCGCGAGCCGGCGCGGCGGCGCCATCGCCGACTCCGCGCCCTACTGGCCGGCGCGGCTGCGCTTCGAGCACGCGAGCCCGGCCGCGGACGTGGCGATCAGCGGCGTGCTGAAGCGCGCGGACGGCACGACGGATGCCTTCAGCTACGACGCCGAGGCCTCCGCCGGAATCGCGCACGGCGCGGTCGTGGCCGCCTACCTGCCCGAGGACGCGGACGACGCGCTCGCGCCCTCGCAGACCACCAGGCTGGCCGTCGGCTACAACGTTCCCGCCGCGGCCGGCGGCGACGACTGGCGCATCTTCAATCCGACGCCGGAGTTCTACGAGGGCAAGAGCTACAGCGGGGACATCCTGCGGGTCGGGCTGATGGACGCGGCGTCGTCGGGGGTGCTGCCGGCCACGGTGCGCGACTCCTACCTGCAGCTGACCGGCCCCGCGACCTGGACCGACACGGGCGGTCGGCGGCTGCGCCTGGACCGCGGCAATTACGGCTACTACCGCTGCGTCGCCGCGAGCACCCTCGCGGGCGCCGATGCCGAAGGGCGCATCTGCTACATCAGCGACGCCTCCGGGAACGCGCCGTCGATCACGGCGGCCGGCGATGCGGCGGCCGACATCCAGGTCACCGCGAGCCTGCCGATCTGGACGCTCTCCGGCGAGTCCGCGCCGGGCAACGCCAACAGCGGCGGCCCGATCGCCGGCTTCCTGCGCGCCCGGAACACGCACCAGCAGCAGCGCCTCGAGGCCTTCGGCCGCGCCACGCTCCGGGTCGCGGCGATCGAGCAGCTCGCCTCCATCTCGCTCGGCCGCACGCCGGTCGGCGGCGTCGTGCCCAGCGGCCCGGTCCGCTCGGGCGGGCCGTCGGCGGACCTGCAGATCGGGCTGTTGAACGAGAACGGCGGCGCGTCGCAGCTCGACAATGTCTCTTCGGTGACGCTGGCCGTGATCGGCGGGGGCACGATCACGAGCATCTACGGCTGCACGCTGGCCGCGCCGATCTGCTCGCTCGACCTCTCCGCCGCCGGCGCGCTCGCGGCCGATCTCAGGAGCAGCGACGCGGGCAAGGGCCCCGGCCTGCTGGCCGGGATCCCGCTGAGGTACCGGCCGGGCGCCGAGCCGGCCGAGGTGACGCTGCGCGCGACGGTGGTGGGCACGGACGGCGAGACCTACGGCGAGACGCTCGCGCTCGTGGTCAGCGGCTCGGCCGCGGCGGTCGCGATCAGCGGCGACGCCCCGCGCCTGCTCGCCTACGGCACTCCCGACGACGACCCGGCCACGGCCGGGGTGAACGAGGGCGAAGACCGCGACTTGGCGCGGGTGCCGGTCACGGCGCGCGATGCCAAGGGCGCGGAGGCGCGGATGCCGACTGGTGCGACGGTGGTGATCAGCGGGCCCTCCGGCGCGCCGCCGGCGGGCGCGATCGCGGCCGAGGTGTCGTGCAGCGACGACGAGCGGCTCAAGTGCCACGTCATCATCAACGTCAACGCGGATCAGTCCAGCCCGCTGGCGGCGGGCGAGTACACGGCCTCCGTGCGCGCCGCCGGGGCGCCGGTGAACGTGCCGTTCACGGTCGCGGGCGACGCGGAGACGCTGGTGATCACGGCGCCCGGCGATCTGGGCGGCTGGGGCGAGAGCTTCAGGGCCTCGGTGCGCGCCGTCGACGCGAACGGCTTCCCCGTCGCCGACGGCACCTGGGTGACCTTCCGCGCCAGCCCGGCCAGCAGCACCACCGCGACCGTTGCCATCACCAGCCCGGCCGAGGAAGAGGTCGACGATGACGGCGATCCCGAGACGCCGGCGGTGAGGCAGCGCCGCGCGCGGACCATGAACGGGGCGGCGACGGCGAACCTGACGGTGGTGGGCAACGGCATCACGGTGCTCACCGCCAGCATCGGCTCCGGGTCCAGCCTGAGGTCGGCCAGCAAGCCGCTCGACACGCGCACCGCCACCGCGCCCGCGGCGGTCCGGATCGGCCCCGTGATCGAGTACAACGTCCAGAGCGGCGAGGCGACGACCAGCAGCTGGGCGACCTACAAGGGCGGGGCCGCGACCACGGCGGACGAGCTGCTCGGCCACGCCGAGGCGCCCGCGGATGCCCGCATCGTCTGGCTCTGGAACGGGGTCGAGTGGATCCGCTACGGCGAGGTCGACGGCACTCCGCTGCCCGGCTCGCGGCCGTTCTTCATCCTGCCCGACGACACCGTCTGGTTCGGCGAGTAGCGGCGCGGGGCCTCCGCCCCTCCCCCCGGCGGCCCCCGCCGCTCGCCGTCCACCTTGGAACCCCCGCCATTCCCGGCGGGGGTTCCTTCATCTTCGGCGCTTTTGAGCGGGCAAGCGCCCGTAAAGTCCTCGTTAACTATCCACAATTGGGACACAATTGGGGCTTGACACAAGAGCCCCCCCCCCCCTTCAATGTTAGCAGTGATCTAGCGTGATCTGGCTGAATGTTTGCTGGAGATCCCCGAGGAGGTCCCATGGAGAGCGCCGATACCGCCTGCCTGCGCCGAGTCCGCAATTTCCGACTGATCGCGGTCGCGTTCGCCCTCGCGGTCCTGGCTGCGGCGATCTTCGCCAGCGCGCCGGCCGACGCCCAATCATTGAGCGTCAACCCCAGTCAGCGGCATCAGCGCGCCAACGCCGACGGCGACGTCTTGGGGGGCTTCTACTACAAGGCGGCCGATTCCGCCTTCCTCCACCACCTCCGCATCCACTTCGTGCCCGGCCGCTACGACGCCGTGGGCCCGGCCACCTACCGCGATTTCGGGCGGCTCGAGCTCTTCTTCGAGTCCCCCAGCCGGTCCAACCTCCATCCCGGCACGGCGGTCCGCAGCGGTTGGTGGTTCACCGCCGACGGGACGGCCCTCGCGGCCTGCAACGATGACAGCCACCGCTGCCGGATCAGCAAGACCGAGTACCAGGCCCTGGCCGGGCAGACCGGGGCCGGCGACGACGCCGTGATCGGGCCGATCTTGATCGGCTTCAAGATTCCGAGCTCCGTCGGGCACGATCAGATCGTGCTCCAGAGCAAGCACGACACGAGCAGCGCCACGCGGCCCAGCACCAGCAATCAGTGGCAGAACAGCAGGTGGACCCGGGTCGACAAGCACCGCGCCATCGTCGCCGCGCTCACCGCCGACGGCGAGGTCATCCCCGAGTACGTGTTCAGCAACGCGGACGGCAACCTCGGCGACAACCTCGTGCATGTCAGGATCTCCGTCGGCGGCAGCCACATCCCCGGCTTCGAGTCCGCCACCTACGAGCGATGGGGCACCGCGAACAACGCCGGCACCTACCTCCGGATCAACGGCGAGATCAGCGGATCGATGAGGAACTTGGTGGGCGGCCAAGCTGCGAACGCGTTCTTCAAGGCGGACGGGACCACTCCGCTCGGCTGCAACTCCAGCACCAGCAATGACTGCCGCATCACCAAGGACGTGTGGAAGGCGCTGGCGGGGCAGGCCGGCGAGCCGGACACCGTCCAGATCAAGCCCATCCGGATCGCCTTCAAGGTGCCGTCCGCGGACTCGGGCGGCACCGATTTCGCCACCACGCCCGAGACGGTCACGCTCAACCTCAACCGGATCGGAGCGCAGAACGATCAGGGTGTCGGCCTCTTCAGCGGGAGCCGGGTGGTCAACACGGTGTTCACCCGGATGATCGGGCACGTGTTCCGCTTGCAGGCGGCCAGCCGCGTCGACGGCACCAACACCCGCACCCCGCTCGAACCGGGCGACCCGCTTCCCGACGGATCAAGCCACTCGGCGACTTGGTGCCGCCCGACCAGCACCGGCACCGACTGCACGCGCGACCTCGAAGTGGGCGAGGACATGTACGTGGCCTCGATCCTCACCCGCGGCGGCACCGCCGACACTACCGGACGCTGGAACCGCACCGGCAGCGCCTGGCTCCAGTACGGCTTCGATCATTTCGACGAAATCGAAATCTCGTTCACCCCGACGGCGGGCGCGGGCGGGGGAGACGTCGTGATCTCCGGCGGCACCCTCTGCCCGGTCGAAATCCCGGCCGGCAGCCCCGAGCACCCCTTCGTCGACGCGCCCCGCGACCGCATCGCCGAGAAGCTCCGCGTCTGCAAGTGGAACCACGCCTACTACGGCAACGCCTACCGCAGCGCCGCCAACCCGTCCGGCGCCCCCTATTGGGATAGCGGCACCGGGCCCCAGGTGGTCGGGATCAAGGCCGGCACCGGCGATCTCGCCGTCACGTACCGCAAGGACGGCGTGGACGTCGCCACGAACAAATTCACGCTCACCATCGCTGCCGCCACCCGCGCGAACCTGCTGAGCGCGGCGGACGCGCCGCTGATCACGGCCGGGATCGGCCAAGCCGACGGCGGCGGGCCGCTCACCCTGCGGATCGGCTACGAACGCCGGCGCGGCATTCCCGCGTTCTGGCCCATGACGCGCGACACCGCCGGGAGCGGCTACTACGGGTTCGCCCGCTATCAGGACGTCGAGTCCGTCGCGCTCACCGTTCCGGCGGGCGGGGGGACGCTCGACGTGCTCGGCACCGGGCGCAGCTGCACCGCCGGCTCCGCCGCCTGCACGATCACGCTCGGCAAGGAAGACCTCAAGCTGGCCGCGCGCTACGGCTACACCCCGGCGGACGGCGCGCCCGGCATCGCCGACTCCGACGCCATCTGGCGCACGCGGCTGCTGCTGCACGGCGCGGCGTCCCGCGACGTGACCATCAGCGGCGTCCTGACCATCTCCAGCGGCACTCCCAACACGCACAACTTCAGCTACACCGCCAAGGCCGCCCCGAACGCCGCGGGCGCGACCGTCGCGGCCTACCTCCGCGGCGATTCGGACGGGATCCTCGCGCCCGGGCAGTCCGCCGCCATCACCGTGGGCTACCAAATCCCCGCCTGGGTTGACCGCCCCTCCTCCGGCAACGGCGGCTTCCTCGGCAAATTCGCGGAGGAGAATGCCAAGAACGCCAGCGTGCTGCTGACCGAGTCCGCCGACGCGAACGAAGACCTCGACGGGTCGGCGATCCAGGTGCTGCCGGCGCGGCAGAGCGACTGGGTCTGGACGACCTACTCCGCGGGCGAGACCGACTTCGAGGTCAACCCGGCGGATCAGGTCTGGCTCGGCGCGGACGCGCCCCCGCTCAGCTACCGCTACAGCCCGGTTCCCGGCACGTGGGCGATCACGGAGGAGGGGTACACGCGGACGTTCGCCACGCCCGTGCCCGCCGGCGACGTCGATTACATCCAGCCGGGCGTGATGACCGACGCGTACCTCCAGATCACCGGGCCCGCCACTTGGACCGAGACCGGCGGCAAGCGGCTGCGGCTCGATTACTCGGACTACACGCACGTCAAGTGCGTCAACTCGGCCACGCTCAATGCCAACCTCGAAGGCCGCACCTGCTACGTCGTCGACGCCGCCGGCAACGCGCCCTCGATCACGGTCGACTCCGGCGCCTCCGATGACGTCCGGATCACGGCCGACCTGCCGCTCTACGTGCTGGTCGGCGCGGCGCCGAACGACCGCGGCCCGACCCTGCTCGGCAACGGGCTCGGGCGCCCGTCCAACACCCACGCCCTGCGCCGGACCAGCGCCTTCGGCAGCGCCATATTCAAGGTCGATTCGATTGCGCAGCTCGACGCCGTTTCGCTCGCCCGCACGCCGGACGGCAACGGGGTCACGCAGAGCGGGCCGATCGCGATCGGTTCGAGCCGGTCCGGCGTGCGCCTGGCGCTGCGCAACGCGAACGGGCAGCCCTCGCAGCTCAGCGCCGTCTCGTCGATCACCGTGACCGTGGTCGGCGGCGGCACGCTCACCGGCCTGGGCTGCACCAACGCCGTCAGCTGCACGCTCTCGGCCGCCAGCGGCCCGCTGTTCGACGCCGTCAAGGCCAACCCGCGCAAGACCGCCGAGATCGACCTGACCTTCAACGCGCCGTCCACGCCGGGCGATGCCAGCGTCCGCGCCAGCGTGGTCGGCACGGACGGGACGACCTTCGCCGAGACCTTGGAGTTGGTCATCTCCGGCTCCGCCCGGGATCTGGCCGTGGGCGCCGAGATGCCGCGGGTCCACTCGTCGGCCACGGACAACGACGACCGCGACAAGATCGTGATTCCGATCAGCGCGCGCGACGCCAACGGCAACCCCGCGCCGATGCCGCGGAACGCGGCCGCGGAGGTGCTGGGCGTCGGCGGCGCGGCGCTGCCGTCGGGCAGCCACACGTCGACCATCAAGTGCGAGGGCGGCGACGACATCACGCGGCTCAGGTGCCAGATCGAGATCGTGATCACCGCCTCGGCCAGCCAGCCGCTCGCCTCCGGCGCGTACACCGCGAGGGTGACCGGCACCGGCATCAGCCGCACCGACGTGGGCTTCGCCGTCGGCGGCCCGGCCGAGACGCTGAGCCTCGCCATCCCCGACACGCTGCCGAACCTGGCGCAGACCTTCACCGCGACGGTCAGCGTCGTCGACAAGGCGGGCGTCCCCGTCGCCGACGGCACGTGGGTGCAGTTCAGCACCGCCGCGACCGGCGGCGGCAACCCCAGCGCGGTCGTGACCAGCCCGGCCGAGGCCGACGTCGATCACGACAACGACGCGGACACCGCGACCGTCAAGCAGCGGCGAGCGCAGACCAAGAACGGCGAGGCGAGCGCGAACATCACGATCGTCGGCAACGGCATCAGCGTGCTCACCGCGAGCGCCAACAACAAGCAGGCCAGCGAGCCGCTCGACACCCGCGCCGCCGCGGCCGTCTCGGCCGAACCGGCCGGCCCCGTGCTCGTGTACAACACCCAGAGCGGCCAAGCGACGACCAGCAGCTGGGCGACCTACCGCGGCGCCGCCGCGACCACCGCCGACGAGCTGATCGGCCACGCCGAGGCGCCCGCCGCCGCGAGCATCGTCTGGCTCTGGAACGGGGTCGAGTGGATCCGCTACGGCGAGGTCGACGGCAGCCCGCTGCCCGGCTCGCAGCCGTTCTTCATCCTGCCCGACGACACCATCTGGTTCGGCGACTAGCGGCGCGGGGCCGCCACCCCCCTGGCGGCCCCCGCTGCGCCGTCCACTGCGCAGCCCCCGCCCCAGCGGCGGGGGCTGCGTCGGTTTCCCTGCTCCATAAGCCGAATCTCCCGTAAAAGGCGCGTTAACTTTCACGGATATCTGCCTGTTCAGGCTTGACTTAAGACCCCCCCCCCCCCCTCAATATTAAGTGGATCGAGCCGATTTTTTTTCGGCCGAATCGTTTGGGGGGGCTGCATGCAGAACGAGGACTTCCAAGCCCGCGGCGTTGCGCCGCTCATGCGGTTCGCAGCGCCGCTCGCCGTCGCCGCCGCGCTCATCGCCGCTGCCCTGTCGCTCTTGTCGCCCGCTCCCGCCGGCGCCCAAACCGGCCTCAGCCTGCATCCCGCCGCCGAATTCGAGCGCATCGGCCCCGACGGCGAAGTCGCCGACGGCCTCTACTACTCGGCCGATCCCGACGACGTCAACATCGTCCGCATCAGCTTCCGCGCCAGCGCCCACGACACCGACGCCTCGCCCACCTACCTCGATTTCGGCCGCCTCGACATCTTCCACGAATCGCCCGACGGAACCAACCTCCACCCCTACGCCGCGGTCCGCACTTGGTGGGTCGCCTCCGACGGCGGCACGCTCGCGCCTTGCAGCGAGAACGAGGACTGGAGCCGCTGCTTCATCTCCAAGCAGGCCTACCAAGCCCTCGCCGGGCAAACCGGCGCGGCCGACTCCGCCGTGATCAAGCCCATCACCATCGGTTTCAAAGTTCCCAACACCGTCACCGACGAGAAAATCATCCTGCGCGTCAAGCACACCGTCACCGGCTCCAACTCCGGCGCCACCCGGCTCGGCAGCAGCAATGTCTGGACCTTCAGCACCTGGACCCGCGTCGACCCGAACAGGGTCCTCGTCGCCCCGCTCAACGTCGACGGCGAGCCCATCCCCGGCGACTTCGTCTTCAGCAACGCCGCCGGCAACCTCGGCGGCAACATCCAGCACGCCCGCCTCTCCGTCGGCGCGGGCCACATCTCCGGCTTCTCCTCCCCCACCTACGCCTCTTGGGGAACCAACCAGTTCTCCGGAATCTGGATCCGCATCTTCGACCGCCCCACCGGCCAGTCCGGGCGCGTGGATCTCACCAACGGTCAGATCGGCAGCGTCTTCTTCATGTCCGACGGAACCACCGTCCTCCCCTGCTCCAACACCCGGACCGACCAGTGCTTCCTCACCAAGTCGATCTACCAGGGCCTGGCCGGGCAGACCGGCGCGGCCGACACCGAGCCGATCAAGCCGATCAGCCTCGCCTTCAAAGTCCCCCAGCGGGCCTCGGGCGGCACCGCCGGCTCCGGCAACGTCGTCGAGCTGCAGATCAACCGCTACGCCTCCGTCGGCAACCCCAACGACCTGATCACCCGCACCCTCTTCAACCGCCTTACCGCGCATGTCCATCGCTACCAGTCCGCCAGCCGCGCCGCCAGCGGCGTCCGGACCAAGTTCGAGCCGGGCACGCTCGAATCGCCCATGGCGCTGCCCGACGGCTCCACTCACAGCGGCCTCCCCTGCCAAGTCAGCAGCACCGGCGTCCTCGACGCCGGCACCGACTGTTCCCGCGACATCGAAATCGGCGAGCGCCTCTACGTCGCGCAGGGCCTCCTTGCCGGCGGCTCGCCCAACTCGGCCGGCTACTTCAACGGAACCGGCGCGGCCGCCCTTCAGTACGCCCCCGAGCACTTCGACGAGATCGAGGTCTCCTACGTCCCCGCCGACTCCAACCCGGGCGATGCCATCGTCTTCCACCACAACCTCTGCCCGGTCGAACTCCCCGCCGTCCCCGAGCACCCCTTCGTCGACGCGCCCCGCGACCGCACGGCCGCGGAACTCCGCGCGTGCAAATTCGACTTCAGATACTTCGGCGACCGCTACCGCTCCGTCGACAATCCGACCGGGACCGAATACCACGACGCCGGCACCGGCCCCGCCGTGATCGGCACCAAGGCCGGCGACGGCTCGATCGCCGCCAAGTACTACAAGAACTACGGCGGCAACCGCGTCCTCGTCGCCGAGAACAGCTTCCCGATCACCATCGCCGTCGCCACCGCCGCCCGCCTTTCCAGCGATGCCTCGGACCCCATGATCATCGCCGAACTCGGCCAGCGCGCCACCGACGACTCGCTCACCCTCCTGATCGGCTACCAGCGCGCCACCGGCATCCCCTTCCGCTGGAGCAGCTCCCTCAAGATCGGCGGCATCGGCTACGTCGGCCCCGCGCGCTACGAGGACATCAGCTCCGTCGCGCTCACCGTCCCCGCCGGCGGCGGCGAACTCCAACTCCTCGGCACCGCGCATTCCTGCACCGCCGACTCCGCATCCTGCACCCTCGTCCTCGACCGCTCGGCGCTGCAGCAGGCCGCCCGCTACGGGCTGACCGCCGCCCAGACCAGCGGCGCGATCGCCGATGCCGATCCGATCTGGCCGCCGAGCCTGCGCCTGCGCCATGCTTCCGCCAACGACGTCACCATCAGCGGCGTCCTCACCCTCGCCGACGGCACCACCACCTACAACTTCAGCTACACCGCCAAAGCCGCGCCCGCTCCCGCCATCGTGATCCGCGCCCGCCCCCGCGGCGACGCCGACGGCATCCTCTCGCCCGGCCAGACCTCCCCCGTCGCCGTCGGCTACCAACTTCCGCCCGACGACGTCTGGACCAACCGCGACTCCGAATCCGACGGCACCTTCGAGTACCCCCGGTACATCTACGGAGCCTCGACCGACCTTGAACTCATTTCCATAATCAGCCGAACAGGCACGCGCGCGATCCCCGCCAGCGTGTACCTCGCCGACCAGGCCCCGGGCATCCCCGCCGCGGCCCGCGGCACCATCCAAGCCCTTCCCCAGCGCCAAAGCGACTGGGACTGGCAGTCCTACTCCGCCGGCGGTACCGATTTCGACATCAACCCCGGCGACCTCGTCTGGCACGGCCCGGGCGCGCCCCCGCTCAGCGCCCGCTACGGCCCGGTTCCGGCCGCCTGGGTCGTCGATTCCTACGTCCGCACCACCGACATCCCCGCTCGCTCGGGCCAGGTCGACCGGACCCAGGCCGCCGACATGACCGGCGCGTACCTGATCATCTCAGGCCCCGCCACCTGGGCCGACAGCGGCGGCCGCCGCCTGCGCCTCGACCGCGCCTACTCCGGCAAGACCTACGACCACCTCACCTGCATCGACTCCGCCTCGCTCGCCTCCGGGCTCGAAGGCCGCACCTGCTACGTGACCGACTCCGCGGGCAACGCCCCCTCCATCACGGTCGCGGCCGACGCCTCCTCCGGCGACCTCACCTTCACCGCCAGCCTCCCGATCTGGCAGATGATCGGCGCCGGCCCGGCTTGGGGCATCCGCGGCTCCGTCGTCGACAACGGCGTCGAGCGCCCCGAAAACACCCACGCCGTCCGCCTCTTCGAGGCCTTCGGCAGCGCCCGGATCGGCGTCAGGTCCATCGACCAGCTCAACGCCATCGCCTTCGGCCGCAAGCCCGGCGCCAACGGCGTCATTCCGACCGCGCCGATCCGGATCGGCTCCACCAGCTCCGAAATCCGCCTCGCCCTGCTCAATGAGAACGGCCAAGCCTCGCAGCTCAGCGCCGTCTCCGCGATCACCGTGACCGTGATCGGCGGCGGCACGCTCACCGGCCAGGGCTGCACCAACGCCACCAGCTGCACCATCTCGACCACCAGCGGCGCGTTCTTCACCGCCGTCCAGGCCGACCCCGGCAAGGCCGCGCAGATCGACCTCCGGTACAACGCCCCGGCCAAGCCCGGCGACGCCACGATCCGCGCCACCGTCGTCGGCGCCGACGGCAGCACCTTCACCGAGGCCGTCAACCTCGTCATCTCCGGCAACGCCGCGGAGCTCGCCATCGGCGGGGAAATGCCCCGCGTCCACTCCTCCGCCACCGCCAACGACGACCGCGACAAGATCCTGATTCCGATCAGCGCTCAGGACGCCAACGGCAACCCCGCTCCCCTGCCGCGCAACGCCGCCGCCACCGTCCGCGGCGTCAACGGAGCAGCCCTTCCTGCGACCAGCCATACGGCCGCCGTCAAGTGCGAGGGCGGCGACAATGAGGCGCGCCTCAAGTGCAACATCGAGATCATCGTCAACGCCCCCGCCTCCCAGCCGCTCGGCTCCGGCGCGTACACCGCGACCGTGACCGGCACGGGCATCGGCCGCACTGAAGCCGGCTTCGCCGTCGGCGGCCCTCCCGCGACCCTCAGCATCAGCGTCCCCGACTCGCTGCCCGGCCTCGCGCAGACCTTCACCGCCGAGGTCGCCGTCGTCGACGCGGCCGGCGTTCCCGTCGCCGACGGCACCTGGGTCGCCTTCAGCACCACCGCCACCGGCGGCGGCTCGCCCAGCGCCGTCGTGACCAGCCCCGCCGCGGCCGATGTCGACCACGACGGCGACCCCGACACCGCGGCCGTCAGCCAGCGCCGCGCGCAGACCAAGAACGGCGAGGTCAGCGCCAACGTCACCGTCGTCGGCAACGGCGTCTCCGTGCTCACCGCCAGCGCCGGTTCCGGAGCGGCCCTGAAGTCGGCCAGCGAAGCGCTCGACACCCGTACCGCCGCCCTCCCCGCCGCCGCGGCCGCGGCTGGCCCGGTGCTCGAGTACAACACCCGGAGCGGCCAAGCTTCGACCAGCACTTGGGCGACCTACCACGGCACGGCCGCGACCACGGCCGACGAGCTGCTGGACGACGCCGCGGCCCCGGCCGAGGCGAGCATCGTCTGGCTCTGGAACGGGGTCGAGTGGATCCGCTACGGCGAGGTCGACGGCAACCCCCTGCCCGGCTCGCAGCCGTTCTTCATCCTGCCCGACGACACCGTCTGGTTCGGCGACTAGCGGCGCGGGGCCGCCACCCCCCTGGCGGCCCCCCGCCGCGCCGTCCGCATCGGAGCCCCCGCCGTCCACGACGGCGGGGGCTCCCTAGTTTTCCGTATTCCCGGGCGGGCAGATGCGCATAAAGCCCGTGTAAACCCTTCGTGATTCGGGGCTTGACACAAGAGCCCCCCCCCCCCTTCACTGTAAGTATGATCTGATCAGTCGAGATGGCTGGCAAAGGGGGGATTTTATGCGACATGCAGGGTTTCGCGTGCTGCGCCGCGGGTTCGACGCGCGGGCGGCGCTGCTCATCGCGGTCGCGGCGCTGCTGGCGGCCGGCGCGGCCGTGCTGGCGGGGCAGCAGGCGCTGGCGCAGAGCGGGAACAACACGAATCCGAAGGTCTACGCCACGCCGCTGAGGAACGGCGTCGCGGTCGATGAGCGCGTGATCGATGAGCTGGGCGGGACCGCGCTCACGCATGTCGAGCTGCGGCTGGGTTCGGGGAACAACGGCCAGACCCGCGCCACCTACCAGGACTTCGGCAGCGTCGAACTCTGGCTCGAAGAGCGGCCCGCCGGCACGGCGCTGCACGACACCTCGTCCCAGCGGCTCTGGTACTACAGCGGCGGTGCCAATGAAGGCCAGCGGCTGACCCTCTGCGGCGGCGGCGCGACCCGCCGCTGCCAGCTCCTGAAGGCCGAGTGGAAGACGCTGGCGGGGCAGTCGGGCGTGACCTCCGGGCAGGAGGCGACGACCAACGTCGAGCCGATCCGGATCGCCTTCAACATCCCCTCCACCATCACCGCGGGCACGATCCGGCTCGGCGTCGTCCACTACAGCCAGTTCGCCACCCGCAATACCGGCGGCGGCTCCCAATGGGGCCCGCACTCGGACTGGACGGTGCTGACCTACGGCGCGAACATCACGCCGGTGGACGACCAGGACCGGCCGTTCTGGGTGCGCAACCAGTTGACTCATGATACGCGGAACCGCAGCTTCCAGTACCCCTTCGCGGCCGGCCAGCTGAGCCACGTGCGGCTGAACGCCGGCCTGGCCACCGCGCTCGGCGATTCGCGCGACACGATCACGTACGCGCAGTTCACCTCGGTTTCGCTGACGCTGGAGGATTCGTCCTCGAGCACCGCGCTCAACAGCAACAACGGCGCGCATCAGAACTTCTTCACGACGACCGATGGCGCGAATCTGGCGGCCTGCGGCACGTCGGGCAGCGCCTGCGTGATCGACAAGGCCGAGTGGCAGGCGCTGGCCGGGCAGACGGGCGCGGCCGGGACGGTGGTGGTCAAGCCGATCCGGATCGCGATCAAGGTGCCGCGGGAGTTCCCCTCCGGCACCGATTACAACGGAGTATCGGTCAAGCTCGAGGCCGTCTTGTCGGGCACCGACATCAGAGTCGCGGACCGCGAGGCGACGTTCAAGCGGCTTTCGGCGCACATCACCCGGCTGCAGACGGCGAGGTCCGAGATCGCCGCCAACGGCCGGAGGGTCGTAACCGTGATCGAGCCGAACGCGAACAGCGAAGTCCCGGACGGCAACCACGTGGCCAAGGAATGCACGGCCGCGAACCTGCAATCCGGGGGCAGCCCGATGACCGACTGCTACCGGAACGTCGAGGTGGGCGAGGGCGTCTATCTGGAGAACATCCTGCGGGTGGGCGGCGCGGCCGACAACACGGGTTCGAGCACGGCGACGACCCGCACCAACGACGAGTGGCTGCGCGTCGACGCCGCCCGCCACGGCACGATCTTCGATCGCGTCCGGGTCCAGGCCACGGTCGGCAGTCCCCCCGTTTCCGGCGGCGGCGTGGTGGCGATCAGCACGCTCTGCCCGATCGGCCCGTCGAACGATCCGGAGCACACGAGTGCGCTGGGCAATGTGCCCCGCTCCCGCACCGTCGAGGGCCTCGCCACCTGCACCTACCGCTACAACGGCGCCACCTACTGGGGCGGCAAGGGCGTCGAATTCTTCCCCACCGCCTCTGCCGGCACGGTGGTCACCATCACGCTCAGCTACCACAAGGGCGTGGACGACACGTCCACCATGGGCGTCGACGAATCGCTGGTCGCCCGCGACACGCTCCCGATCACCGTGGCCGCGGCTACGGACAACACCGACACGGGCAACGGCGGCAGTTCTTGGGACGAGTCGGTCGTGGTGGCGGAGCTGGGCAGCCGCAGCCGCGAGGATTCGCTGGTGCTGCTGATCGGCCACCGCCGCAACCGCGGCATCCCCGAGTTCTGGGGCGGCCTCACCTCGCCGACCGGCCCGGGCTCGATCAAGGGCGCGACCTACGCGACGGTTAGTTCCACCGCCGCGGTCGCGCTGACCGTCCCCGCCGGGGGCGGCCGCCTCTCGCTGCTCGGCACCGACAAGAGCTGCACCGCCGGCAGCTCGGCCTGCACGCTCACTCTCACCCGCAACGACCTCAAGCAGGCCGCGCTGCGCGGCGGCCCCAATCCTGACCCCACCTTCGATCCGGCGCGTGCAGCAACCGTCGCCGACATCGATGACGACGCCCCCTACTGGCCGGCGCGGCTGCAATTCGAGCACGCGACCGCGCAGGACGTCACGATCAGCGGCGTGCTGACCTTGGCCGACGACACCACCACCAGCACCTTCAGCTACGTCGCCAAGGGCGTTGCGGCCAGCCCCGGCGCGAGCATCGTCGCCTGGCTGCCGGAAGACGCCGACGACACGCTGGCGCCGTCGCAGACCGCCAAGGTCGCGGTCGGCTACAGGGTGCCGGAGGCGGCGAGCAGCGATGATTCGTGGCGCATTTGGAACCCGACCCCGCAGTTCTACGAGATCACCGGCTACACCGGGGTCGACCCCAGACCGACCGTGGAGCTGATCACCGGCGCGTCGGCAAACCCCTTGCCGGTGTCGATGTGGGACACCTACCTGCAGCTGACCGGGCCAGCGGTGTGGGCCGACACCGGCGGCCGGCGGCTGCGCTTGGACCGGACGACGTACACGTACTACAAGTGCGTCAGCGAAGCCTCGCGCACGGGCAACGAGGGCGACACTGGCCGCATCTGCTACATCACCGACGCGAGCGGCAACGCGCCGTCGGTGAGCATCGCCTCGGACGCCTCCGCCGACATCTCCGTGACCGCCGGCGACGTGCCGCTCTGGACCATGTTCGGCGACGTCGCGCCCAACGCCAGCCACAGCGGCGGCCCCAACTTCGGCTACTTCCGCGCCATGAACGCCCACTCCTCCGAACGCTTCGACGTGTTCGGCATCGCCACGCTCAAAGTCGAGGCGATCGAGCAGCTCAGCAGCATCGCGCTGGGCCGCAAGCCGGGCGCGGACGGCGTCGTGCCGACCAGCCCGATCCGGATCGGCTCCAGCAGCGACATGCGCTTGGCGCTGCTGAACGAGAACGGGCAGGCCTCGCAGCTCAGCGCCGTCTCCGCGATCACCGTGACCGTGATCGGCGGCGGCACGCTCAGCGGCCAGGGCTGCACCAACGCCACCAGCTGCACGATCTCGACCAGAAGCGGCGGCGACCTAGCCGCTGCGGCCGCGGCCAACCCGTCCGTCGTCGCCGCGATCGACCTCACTTACAACGCGCCGACCAGGCCGGGCAGCGCCTCCATCCGCGCCACCGTGGTCGGCACCGACGGGGCCACCTACACCGAGAGCGTGGATCTGACCGTCTCCGGCTCGGCCACTGAGCTGGCCGTGGGCGGCACGCTGCTGCGGGTGCATTCCTCGGCCACGGCGGACGACGACCGCGACAAGATCCGGATCCCGATCACGGCGCAGGACGCGAACGGCAACCCGGCCCGGATGCCGCAGAACGCGGCTGCGACGGTGCGCGGCGTCGGCAACGCGGCCCTGCCCTCGGGCAGCCACACCGCGGCGGTGACCTGCACCAACGAGTCGCGGCTCTCCTGCCACATCGAGATCGTGGTCACCGCCACGGCCAGCCAGCCGCTCGCCTCCGGCGCCTACACCGCGACGGTGACCGGCACCGGCCTCAGCCGCACCGAGGCGTCGTTCGCCGTGGGCGGGCCGGCCGAGACGCTGGCCATCAGCGTTCCCGAGACGCTGCCGGGCTTGGCGCAGACCTTCACCGCAACGGTCAGCGTGGTTGACAAGGCCGGCGTCCCCGTGGCCGACGGGACTTGGGTCGCCTTCAGCACTACCGCGACCGGCGGCGGCACGCCCAGCGCGGTCGTGACCAGCCCGGGCGCCGAAGACGTCGACCACGACGGCAACGCCGAGACCCCGGCCGTGAGCCAGCGGCGCGCGAAGACCAAGAACGGGGAGGTCAGCGCCAGCGTGACCGTCGTCGGCAACGGGATCACCGTGCTGACCGCGACCGCCAACAACAAGCAGGACAGCGAGCCGCTGGACACCCGCGCGGCCGCCGCGCCTGATGCGGTCCGCACCGGCCCGGTGCTCGTGTACAACACCCAGAGCGGCCAAGCTTCGACCAGCACTTGGGCGACCTACCGCGGCACCGCCGCGACCACGGCCGACGAGTTGCTTGACCACGCCGAGGCTCCCGCCGACGCGAGCATCGTCTGGCTCTGGAACGGGGTCGAGTGGATCCGCTACGGCGAGGCCGACGGCACCCCGCTGCCCGGCTCGCAGCCGTTCTTCATCCTGCCCGACGACACCGTCTGGTTCGGCGAGTAGCTGTGCAGACCACGGAGGTGGAGAACGGCTGATTGGGTGGGAGCCGTCTGCGAGACTGGTGTTGAAGAAGACGCCGGTGCACGCGGGAGGTCCCGATGGCTGATGGTAGCGGAGCGCGGTTTCGGATGCGTTATTCGTTCGAGCGCGAGGCTGCGGGCGGTGTGCTTGGTGGCGGCCGGGATGAGCATCGCCGAGGCGGCCCGGCGGCAGGGCACGAGCCGCTTGACGGTGCACAGCTGGCGGCGCCGCTATTCGGCCGAGGGCGCGGCCGGGCTGCACGAGCGGTCGTCGCGGCCGCATCACTCGCGAGCGCCGCGTCACTGCAATATGCACTCAATGGTCCAATGGCCAGTGGCTTCAACTTCCACATCTATCCGTCCGGGCGCGATATCGAACGGCTTATAGCCGACTGATACACGACTCCTCGATGACCAATTTGATGTATCGGTGATCGCCATAAACTTGCTCTGACCGTTGCGGTCGGTCAGTTTGACAGAAAAGTGGTCCGCACCGCCGAGTAGAGGCGAAAGGCGGCCAGCGCGGGCGTTATGAGCGACGCTTACGTAGCAGAGCCAGATACCCTCAGCGAGATCGATTGTCTCAGTGGCGGCACCCCTCCCCGATAGACTGATTGACGAACGCGCCGAGTTTGACCGTGACCGTGACCGTCGCCAAGGCCGCCAAGCCCCCGCCATCGTCGCCTTTGACAAGCGGTTGATGGCCCAGCGGGCGACCATCTTCACGTCAATGCCTTGCTCGGACACACGAGCAGTAGGATCTTGCCTTGAAAAATGAGCCGTGGCTGCCGGCTGGGGCCGTTCCTCGGCTGCCGGGCGCGAGGAGTCCGACTGCAAGATGAAGATCACCGACCAGTCACAGTTGGCACGAACCTTGACATCAATAATGCCAGGTCGGATGCTAGCGGAACCCGTGCGACGCACTGTGATATGTGTCCGTGATATAGCGTGAAGCGTGATCGCGCTTTTGAGGGAAGAGTGTCCTCCATTGCGTCCAGTGAGTAGTGCAACGAAGATCCCGGGAGAAGAAGAGCCGATTTTGTTCGACACGCTTACATCGCAAGCCCAAATCCCCTCGTGAAGGCTGATCGTCAAGATTCCATTGCCCTGCCCCGAGACCACGATCGATCTGGCAGCTGTTTCGTTGGATGTGCTGCCGTTCGACGACTGTGCGTTGCTGTCGTGGTCGTACTCGTCGCGCTTTTTCGGATCAGAGAGCGTTTCGTAGGCGGCCGCAATTTCCTTGAATCTCGCCTCCGCCGCTGGGCTCGGGTTGCGATCCGGGTGGTGCTTCATCGCCAATCGCCTGAAGGCACGGCGGATTTCGTTCTGCGTGGCGGAGCGCTGGATGCCGAGAACCTGATGAGGATCGTGCTGCCTGTCAGCCATGTGCCCCTCATTTGCCTGTCCACGCCGTGCCACCAGTTCGTACGGCGGCTGTCCAGCATAGCGCTCAGCGGTCTGGAATTCACCGCGCTTCCGCTGGGCGTATAGACCATGGATGTGCGGAACGGCTGATTGGGCGGGAGCCGCCTGCGAGACTGGTGTTGCAGGAAGCACCGGTACACGCAGGAGGCCCCGATGTCTGATGCTGGCAGGGCGTGGTTTCGGATGCGCTATTCGTTCGAGTCGAGGCTGCGGGCGGTGCGCTTGGTGGCGGCGGGGATGAACATGGCGGAGGCGGCGCGGTGGCAAGGTGCTGCTGCGGCCCGGCCTCTCGCGCCCGGTGCGGTAGCCGGAGCCGCCGGTCGCACGCTACGAGCGGGCACGGGTGGGCGAACTGCTGCACGTCGACATCAAGAATCTGGGCCGCTTCTGGTGGCCCGGCAAGGCGATGCTGGCGGAGGAGCGGCGCACGCTTAACCGCGGCGCCGGCTGGCAGGTCCTGCACCGTGCCGCGTGCTGGTACGCCGAGCAGGGCATCGCGGTCGAGCAGGTGAAGACTGGACAACGGCGCCGCCTATGTCAGCCGCCGCTGGCGGGCGGCTGACGCAAGCTGGGCATTGAGCACCTGTGCACTCGCGTCTTCACCCCGCGCACCAACGGCAAGGCCGAGCGGCTGATCGGGACGATGCTGCGCCACTGGGCCCGGTCCTTCATCTACCGCTCCTCCGCGCACTGCGCCTAGGCGGCTCGCCAGCTAGCTGCGCTGGTACGACCGCCAGCCTCGCGCCTCGCTCGGCGGCCTCCCGCCCGCGTTCCGCACCTCCGTGATCTGCACAGCTAGCGACGAGGGCCGTCTATCTCCCCTGGCGGCCCCGTCGCGCCGTCCGCATCGGAGCTCCCGCCGGCCTCGCCGGCGGGGGCTTTCCCTATTTGCTCTGGCGGCGGAAGAGGCGGGAGAGGCCAGTCGGTTCGGGGACGGACTGGGCGGCGTCCAGCTCGCGCTGCAGCCGTTCGAGTTCCTGCTTTTGGCGGTTCTGCTCCTTGCGCGCCGCGTCCGCCTGCTCCGCCAGCTGCTTCTCCAGCTCCTGCACGCGGCGGTCCAGCAGCGCTGCCCGCGCCGCGTGCGCCTCGCCCGCCTGCTTCGCCTCTTCCGCCGCCGCGTGCACGTCGGCGAGCTGCTTGCGCGCCTTCTCGGCCTCCCCGTTCGCGGCCGCCGCGGCCGCGGCCGCTTCGGCGATCTTCGCCTCGGCCTGCGCCGCCGCCTCCGCTGCCTTGCCTTCCGCCGCGTCTGCGCGCTCGCGCAGCTCGTCCAGCCCGGATGCCCCTTGGCGGTGCTCCTCGATCTCCGCGCGCAGCGCGTCCCGCTCCCGCATAATCGGGTCCAGGTCGGCCCGCGCCTTGGCCAGCAGGTCGGCCAGCTTCTGGGCGTGCTCCTGCGTGCGCTGCTGCTGCTCGCCGGCTTCCCGTGCCCGCGCCTCGTAGGCGTCGGCGCGGGTGACGGCGGCGCGGCGGTCGGCCTCGGCCTTGGCCGCCTGCTCGCGCAGCTGCCGCAGCTGCTCCGGGAGCGCCATCAGTCCGCCGCGGCGCGGACTTGCTCCAGCGCCTCGCTCCAGCGCGATTCGAGCGTCGAATCGCGCACCGTCTCCACCACGTAGTCGCCGAACTCCGCCGTCGTCGCGCCCGTGTCGCGGCCCGTCATCACCAGCTTCTTCTCGTACTGCCCGCAGAGGTCCATCGCCTGATCCAGCTTCGCGCCCTCGTCCGGGAAGCCGATGTGCCCGAGCAGCAGCGCGCCCGCCCGCAGCATCGAGGAGGGGTCGGCGTAGATGTCGCGCCCCTCGCGCACCATGCGGGGGGCCGAGCCGTGGATCGCCTCGAACATCGCCGTCTTGGTGCCGATGTTCGCCGCTCCCGCCGTGCCGACGCCGCCCTGGAACTCGGCCGCCTCGTCGGTGAGGATGTCGCCGTAGAGGTTGGGCAGCACGAACACCTCGAAGTTGGTCCGCCGCTTGGGGTCGACCAGCTTCGCCGTCATGATGTCGATGTACCAGCCCTCCCACTCGATCTCCGGGAAGTCCTCGCCGACCTTGCGGGCCGCGTCGAGGAACGCTCCGTCCGTGGTCTTGACCACGTTGGCCTTGGTCACCACGGTCACGCTCTTCTTGCCGTTGCGCCTGGCGAATTCGAAGGCGGCGCGGATGATCCGCTCGCTGCCCGGGTCGGAGAGCACCTTGAAATCGACGTTGAGGTCGCCGAAGCGCAGCCCCTGCGAGCCGGTCGCGTAGACGTCCTCCGTGTTCTCGCGGAAGAAGGTCCAGTCGATCCCCTCGGCCGGCACCCGCACCGGGCGCACGTTGGCGTAGAGGTCGAGCACCTTGCGCATGGCCACGTTGGCCGACTCGATGTTGGGCCAGCCGTCGCCCTGCTCCGGCGTCGTCGTCGGCCCCTTCAGGGTCACGTCGCACTCGTGGATCTCGGCCAGCACCTCGTCCGGGATCGCCTGCAGCACCTCCGCCCGCCGCTCGATCGTCAGCCCGTCGATGGTGCGGAATTTGACCCGCCCCGAGGCGACCTGATCGGCCAGGATCTCCTCGAGCACGCGCTGCGATTCGCGCGCGATCGAGGGGCCGATGCCATCGCCGCCGAGCACGCCGATGGTGATCGTGTCCAGCTCGGCGAAGTCGGTCGGCTCGCCCTCCGACTTGATCGCGTCGACCCGCGCCTGCTGCTCGCGCATCAGCTGCGTGAAATGCGACGCGGCCTGCTCCAGCGAATCCACATCGGGCATCGGCGTCCTCCAATTCAGGCGTGCCGCTCGGCACAGCCGGCGAAGGCCATCGCCCCCGCCCGCGCCCGCATAATACCCGCAGATGCCGCGAGATCGGCAGGCGGGGGCGAGTCGCTCGATTGCCGGGCACCGCACCCGCTCCGCGGCAGCGGTTCCGCCTTGGAGACGGCAGCCGGAGCGGGACCAATCCGCCCGCGTCGGGACGGTCGTCGCGCCCAACCACCGCCGGCAGGGTTGGGCAGGGGGCGTCGAATCGCTGCTAGCATGGGAAACCGCAGGCGGAGCCGCCGATCCGTCGCCGCCCCGAAGGCAGGGCGATGATGGTCGTTCGAGAAAGAGAGGCCGTCATGGCGGAGCAAGCGCTCAAGCCGGAGTGGTCGGATGCCGTCGGCCGTTTGGTGGAGGAGACCGAGCTGCTGCAGCGGGCTTTGGAGATCGCCAAGGAGAACCCGGCGATTTTGGAGCAGAACCGGAAGATCGACATCCCCGGCGACCTCGCCGTGCAGGCGCTGCAGCGAGCGCTTGACGCCAACGCGGTCAGGCTGGCCGGACTCACGATCGCGACGCTGATCGAGCCGGAATCCGCAACCGACGAGACGAACAATGGACAATAGTCTCAACGCCGCTCGGGTCGTTGCATACACTGGCGCGATTGTGGCCGCCATTCCGCTCACCGACGATTGGAAGATCGCAATTCCATTCATCGGCATTGCCGTAATAGAATTCGTGCTCATCGCCCACAAACTGGTCGACATGGCCCGGGGCAAAGCGTTTCGATTCATCGTAGACGAAGCCGCCGACCGGGCAGTACTGCAAATCCGCCGTGACGAACAGCGAACGGAAACGATGGGGACGATTGCCAGGCTCCGAGGCGTGCTGCCCGACACGATCGTTGACGCCGCAGAGGCTGGGAGACTGCTCATAGACATTGACGAGGATTGAACTCGCCTTGCAGCTGTACCACTACTCCAAGCCGAGGTCGCGCAGGAAGGCATCCGGAGTGGGTTCGCGGCCTAGGAAATTGCGAACCAAATGATCGGCGTCTTGGGTGCCGCCGGGTTCTAGGATTTGTTCGCGGTATTCTGCGCCGACTGATTCCATCTCGCCGTTCTCGAATCTGGTGAACATGTCGTCGCCGAAGACTCTGCTCCAGAGGTAGCCGTAGTAGCCGGCGTCGTAGCCGAAGAGGTGGCCGAAGCCGGCTTGGAAGTGGGTGTCTTCGGGGAACTCGAAGCCGGTGATCGGGTGGAGCTTGCGGGCGATGGCGTCGGTGTCTTTTTGCGCGCCGGGGGCGTGGTAGGCGAGGTCGAGGCGGGCGAAGTAGATCTGGCGGCAGGTAGCGATGGCGCTGCCGACGTGCTTGGCGGCGATCATCCGCTCGATCAGGTCGTCCGGCAGCGGCTGGCCGGTTTCATGGTGGCGGCTGAACTGGCGCAGCATCTCCGGCTGCCAGCACCAGTGCTCCAGCATCTGCGATGGGGCCTCGACGAAATCGCGTTCGACCCGCGTGCCGGAGAAGCGCGAGTAGGGGGCGCGGGTGAGCGTCTGGTGCAGGATGTGGCCGAACTCGTGGAACAGCGTGACGACCTCGCCGTGCCGCAGCAGGGAGGGCGATTCCGCCGTCGGCTTGGTGAAGTTGGCGACGATCGCCGAGATCGGCGCTTGATACTCATCGTCCTCGATTCGCCGCCCGCCGCGCAGCGTGAAGGCCGCCGCGTGGCCGAACTTGCCCGGGCGCGGGTGCAGGTCCATGTAGAAGCGGGCCAGCGGGCTGCCGCCGTCGCGGTCGGTGATATCGAAGGCGCGCACCTCGCCGTGCCAGACGCCGGGGTCGTCGACCGGCTCGAAGCGGACGCCGGCCATGCGCTGGTAGATCTCGAACATCCCGTCCAGCACCGCATCGAGCGGGAAGTACTCGGCGACGGCGAACGGGTCGACTTGATGGCGTTCGCGCAGCACCGCGTTGGTCAGGTAGCGGTAGTCGGCGATGTCGACTCGGCCGTCGCCGCCGAGTTCGCGCGACATTTCGGACAGCAGAGCCAAGTCGCTTCGCAACTTTGGCTGCAAGCGTTCCTCCAGGTCGGTGAGGAAGTCCAGCACCGCGTCCGGCGTCTTCGCCATCCGCGTTTCGAGCACGTAGGAGGCCCACGATTCGTGGCCTAGACGGGCGGCGATCTCGTGGCGGACGGAGATCGCTTCCTCCAGCAGCTCGATGTTCGAGTCGGCCGCCTTGTTGTGGTTCTTGAGGAACAGCTGGCGGCGCAGCGCGGCGTCCTCGGCGGCGTCGAGGAAGGGGTGCAGTTCGGGGTAATCGAGCGAGACGCGGTAGCGGCCTTGATCGTCGCGCTTGAGGCGCTGGACATAAGCGTCGGGCAGTCCGGCGAGCTGCTCGCGGGCGACGTGGATCGCGTCCTCGTACTCGTCGATGTTGCGGCGGAAGCGGATGCCGAGCGAGACGAGGCGCTCGCGCAGTTCGCGGATGGCGGCGCGCTCCTCGGCGGGCTGGTCGAAGCCGTTGCGGCGGTAGTCGCGCAGCTCGAATTCGAGCAGGCGGGCGGCCTCGGCGGAGAGCGCCTCGGTCTCGGCGCGCGCGGCATAGGCCTTCAGGGAACGGTCGATTTCCTCGCGGAAGCCGAGTTCGGTGGCGAAGACGTCGAGCCGCTCCTCCTCCTCATGCGCGACGGCGCGCAGCTGCTCGTCGTCGGCGACCTGCGAGAGGAAGCCGTAGCGCCCGCTTGCCCGCGTGAGCACGTCGGTGACCGAGTCGAGCGCGAGCACCGTGTTGTCGAAGCTGCGCTCGGCGTCGGGCAGACCGGCCAGCGCGGCGACGATCCGCTCGGACTCGGCGATCGCCGCGGTGATGCCGTTGCGGACGTCATCGGCTTCGATATCCGCCCAGCTGAACCGGTCGTCAGGCATCGAACGGCCTCCAATCGCGGCCGCGGTGGCCGAAGTCGAACGCGTCGGGGTGCAGGATTTCGGCGATGATCTCCTGCGATTCGGCCACGCGGGGGCCGGGTCGGTTGATGAACTGGATGCCGTCGATCACGGCGACCCGGCCGCTCTGCACGGCGCGCAGCGAGGCCCAGCGCGGATCGGCGGCGAGCAGCTCGGCGTCCCGCCAGGCCCGCTCCAGGGCGAACCCGCAGGGGCTGATGATGATCGCGTCCGGGTCCGCGGCGATCAGGTCGTCCCACTCGAAGCGCAGCGAGGGGCCTTTTGGCTCGCCGATTACGGGCCGCCCGCCGGCGAGGGCGATCTGCTCCATCGTCCAGTGTCCTGCCGTCATGAACGGATCCGCCCATTCGATCACCGCGACCGATGGGGCGGGCAGATCCGCGGCGCGTTCGGCGATCGCTGCGATCCGGGAGCGGAGCGAGGCAACGAGGTCGGCGGCAGCGCCGGCAACGCCGAGGGCTGCGCCGGTGCGCCGGATGTCGTCCCAGATGTCGGCCAGCGTGTTGGGCGCGAGGGAGACGATTCGGGTGTCGAAGCTGACCAGCGCGGCGACGGCTGCCTCGACCTCGCGCAGGCTGACGGCGCAGACCTCGCATTGCGTCTGCGTGATGATGTGCGTCGGCTCGAGATCGCGCAGTTGGTCGAGGTCGATCTCGTAGACGCCGAGCGCGTCGGCCGCCCGCGCCTCGGCGGCGAGCGTGCGGACCGCGTCATCGATTCCGCGCGAGGAGCCGTCGCCGATCGCGAAGCGCGGGCGCGTGCAGAATGGGAGATCCGCGACGCCGACGGGGAAATCGCACTCGTGCGAGCGGGCGGCGAGCGCGTCGCGCAGTCCGAGCGCGCAGACGATCTCCGTCGCGCTGGGCAGCAGGGATACGATGCGGAGGTCGCGCACGGGAGTTCCTTCCCGCGTGAAATCCTAGCCGCGTTGCGCGACAATGCGACAATGGGCGCGAGGGACGGGAGCCAGGCGATGAGCGAAATCCAGCACCGGCAGGTCGAGCTGTCGACCGGCATCGGCATGCATGTCGCGGAGGCGGGCGAGGGGCCGGCCGTGGTCTTCTGCCACGGGTTCCCGGAGCTCTGGTACTCGTGGCGCCACCAGCTGCCCGCGGTCGCGGAGGCGGGCTTCCGCGCCATCGCGCCGGACATGCGCGGCTACGGCGGGACGGACGCGCCGGAGGAGATCGAGGCGTACGCGCAGGAACGCATCTGCGCGGACATGGCGGCGCTGCTCGACGCGCTCGGGGAAGAGCGGGCCGTCTTCGTCGGCCACGATTGGGGCGGCGCGGTGGTCTGGAACATGGCGCTGCACCACGCGGAGCGGGTACGCGGCGTGGCCGGGGTCAACACGCCCTACGGGCCGCGCCCGCCGATCAACCCGCTCGACGCGATGCGGGCGAACCCGGGCCGCTTCGACTACCAGCTCTACTTCCAGGAGCCGGGCGTCGCGGAGGCCGAGCTCGGCGCGGATGTCCGCCGTACCTTCACGCTGCTGCTGCGCAGCTCGAAGCCGGAAGATCGGCTCGACGCGCTCGCCGGCACGGCCGGCGTCCGCGAGCGCGGCGGCCTGCTGGTCGGGATGCCCGAAGACGCCGAGCGCAGCGTGATGCTCACGGAGGCGGACCTCCAGACATTCGTGGACGCCTACGAGCGCACCGGCTTCCGCGGTGGCCTCAACTGGTACCGCAACCACGTCCGCAACTGGGAATGGAGCGCCGCCGTCGAGGGCCACCAGATCACGCAGCCCGCCCTGATGGTCACCGCCGGCAAGGACCCCGTCCTCACCCCCGAGATGTCGCACGGCATGGAGGAGCACATCCCCAACCTGACCCGAGGTCACATCGAGAACTGCGCCCACTGGACGCAGCAGGAGGCCCCCGAAGAGCTCAACCGCATCCTCGTGGACTGGCTAGCGGGCCTCGACTAGGCCGTAGTCAGGAAGAACAGAGGCTGCACATGCTCACGCGAGTGACGGTCAGGAACTTCAAGCGGTTCCGTGAGCAGGTCTTTGAACTGCCCGATTCCGTTGTGCTTGTCGGTCCGAACAACGCGGGCAAGACCACGCTCTTGCAAGCGTTGACGACATGGCGATACTGCCTTGAGCAATGGGTGATGCAGCGGAGCGACAGTGATACTACGAAACGCTCGGGCGTGGCGGTATCGCGCACTGCTTTCACGTCAGTGCCGCTGCGAGAGATGAATCTGCTCTGGGAAGACCGAAAGGTCACTGGACCAAAGGGGGCGGCTGGAGCACCGCGAATGATTGAACTCATCGTGGATGGGAAAGAGGATGGTCACAAATGGTCATGCGGTTTGGAGATTCAATATTCAAATCCCGAGTTTGCCTATGTTCGGCCACTCGGTGCTAAAGATATGGCTGCCGAGGAATTGCGCGAGTTTCCCCCAAAAGGTGCACGCGACGCATCAATCGTGCATGTGCCGGCCCTTTCCGGGATTGAACAGTATGAACCACGGCGTGAACGCGGCTTTCAAGATCACCTAATCGGACAAGGCAGGCCAGGTGATATTCTTCGTAATTTGCTACTTGAGATCAGCATGGAGACAGATGATAATGTTTGGCGACAACTCCAACAACATGTCTCGGATCTATTCGGAATTACCCTGCACAAACCTGAATACTCGGAAGCACAGCCGTACATCATTTGTGAATATGATGAACGTGGCCATACGAGACCACTCGATCTTTCCAATCTAGGTAGTGGAACGCTCCAAGTGCTGCTTCTATTCGCGTTCTTCTATGCACGATCGGCGACGATTGTACTCTTGGATGAACCTGACTCACATCAACACGTGATTCTTCAACGCCAAGTTCACGATCTCGTAAACAAGGTTGCTAAACAACATGCGAGCCAAGTCATTGTCGCTACTCACTCGGAAGTCATACTGGACGCAAGCGAGCCGACTCGCGTTCTAGGATTTTTCGGCGCTTCACCACGCCGCCTCTCCAGCGAGTCTGAGCGAGATCAACTGCGTGAAGCAATGAAACGCATCACTACAACCGAGCTGATGCTCGCGCAGGATGTCGGGGCGATTCTCTACGTTGAGGGATCATCAGATGAAAGTATCTTGCGTGAATGGGCAAGAACACTAGAGCATCCTGCTCAAGCGTTCTTCGATCGACCGTTCATCAGGTGGCTTGGCGGACGACGATTGCGTGACGCTCGCGAGCATCTTTTCGCATTGCAAGCGGTTCTCCCGCAAATTCCGGCGGTCTGCCTTCTGGATGGCGACAATCGCGAGGAGGACATGGCGGAAGTTGGTCCGCAGGGGATGTCGATCCTCCGTTGGAGCCGGTACGAGATTGAAAATTATCTACTACAACCTGAAGCCATCAAGCGCTTCATTAATTTCACGTTGCGTGCCCCGCAAGTTGATATGGCATTCGATCGACAGGTGCCACAAGGTACAGATCTGTTCGGGGATCATGCGGCACTTACGCGCATCAAAGCAAGCGATGAGTTCCTCATCCCACTGTTGCAAGACGCCGAGACGCCAACACCAAAGAGCCAGATGTATTTGCTGGCTGCCACAATGACAGCAGATGAGATTCATCCAGAGGTGACACAGAAGCTGGACGTGATCGCTGAGAAATTCAAGATCAACGCAGGACAAGAGCCAGAGCTGGAGAACTAACCCAGCGGTTTGATTTCCTGCGTTGTTCTCGTGGTCCAGCTTTGCCAGACGGCGTCGGTGAAGCGCATGTAGCGGACGCCGTCTTCGAAGCTGGTGAGTTCTACGGGGGCGGCTTCGCGGATGCTGCGCATGAAGTCGGCTTCTACTTGCCAATCGTGGGCGGTGCCTTCGTCCGGCTCTAGGGAGGATGGTTCTTCGCCATGCTTGGCGTATTGGGCGGTGTCGCCGAATTGCCACTTGAGGGCGGCTTTGGAGCCGTAGATGTCGATGCTGGGCGGTTGGGGAGCGCCTTGGGCGACGGCGCTGACGCGGTAGGTGCATCTCGCGCCGTTGGCCATTTCGGCGAAGATGCCGAGGCTGTCGGGGATTTCGATCTGCATCCGCTGGCCGGTTTCCTCGTCGATGCGGCTCTTGACGACGATCTGCGCGTCGGCGGTGACGCGGATGGTGTCGCCGAGCCAGCGCTGGATGGTTTCGTTGAAGATGCCGAGCTGCATGATGTTGTTGCCGGAGTAGTCGCGGCGGTGGCGCCAGTGCAGCGGCGCGTCGGGGTCGAGGCCGCCGCCGTTCATCAGGGCGAGGTGGACTTCGAGGATGTCGCCCAGCGCGCCCTCCGCGCAGAGCCGCTTGATCGTCTTGCCGAG
Source organism: Dehalococcoidia bacterium (assembly GCA_965205165.1). GTDB lineage: Bacteria > Chloroflexota > Dehalococcoidia > Bin125 > Bin125 > CBDESM01. The sequence continues at coordinate 1,010,176 of OZ242037.1, read as the reverse complement.
GCGGAAGTCGAAGGGGGCGGGGACGAGCTGCGCGACGAGATCGGAATGGGCGTTCTTCGCGGCGAGCATCTGCTCCGCCTCGTCGGCGTTGCAGGCCATGCGGGCTTCGCAGAGCACGTGCTTGCCGGCGTCGAGGGCGGCGCGGGAGTATTCGAGGTGCTTGTAGGGCCAGGTGCCGATGCAGACGGCGTCGACCGCGGGGTCGGTGAGCAGCTCCTCGACGCTTTCCGAGACGGCGGGGATGCCGAACTCGGCGGCCGTGCGCTCGCCGCTGGCGCGGGAGCGGTTGACGACGTTGACGATTTCGACGTCGTCGATTGCGCGGAAGCCGGGGATGTGGCGCAGCCGCTGGTTGCCGCCCGCGCCGATCAGTCCGATGCCGAATGCCATGTCCGCGTCCTCCCGCTGCGGGCGCATTGTCGCAGCATCGCGGCGCGGGGGATAGCCGCCCGCGCGCGAGTGGCGTATCCTCGCGGCCGAACCGACGGAACATCCGAGAGGGAGTGCAAGCATGGCGACCGCGAACGAACTGCGAGACGCGCTGGCCGGCGCCCGGGCCGCGATGCGGCAGGCGCTGGACGGAGCGGCGGACCGCTGGGAGAAGGCGCCGGAGGGCGATGAGGAGTGGTCGCCGCGCAAGGTGGCGGAGCACGCGATCCCGGCCGAGATCATGTTCGCCGGGGCCGTTTGCGCGGCCTGCGGCTACGCGGATCAGGCGCCGGCGAACCCGCTGACGAGCGGCGAGTTCGCCTCCGCGGCGGACGCGGTGGCCGCGCTGGACGCGGTGGCGGGAGCGACCGACGCGGTGCTCAAGCACGTGCAGGACGAGGAGCTGTCCAAGGCCGGCGAGGCGATGGGCGGGGCGGACGTGGCGCGGCTGCTGCGGATCAACATCTGGCACATGCAGGACCACGGCGCGCAGATCAACAACCCGGCGCTGTAGCCGTGCGGGCCTTCCTGCGCGCCGCCGGGCTCGCGGCCGCCGCGCTGGCGGCCGTGCTCGCCGGCGGCGCGGTCATGGCGGCGGGCGAATCCGGGGGCGGGCTGCACGGCGGCGTGATCGCGGGGATCACGATCTCGATCGTGCTCTCGGTGCTGCTGCTGGCCGGCTCGGCGGGCTACATCCTGCCCAAGCCGCCGAAGTTCTGAGCGGCGCGGCATCTCCGGGCTCGGGCCGCTCTACGAGGGCACGCCGTTCGAGGCGGCGCACTTCGACCGGGTCGATGCGTCGGACGACGCGCTGTTCTACGCGGAGCCGCGCTTGGTCGCGCACATCGACGAGGGCGCGATCGCGGCGCTGACCGCGCACTACGCGGAGCTGCTGCGGGCGGGCTCGCGGGTGCTCGATCTGATGTCGTCCTGGATTTCGCACCTGCCGGACGGGTTCGACGGGGCGCGCGTCGCCGGGCTCGGGATGAACGTGGACGAGCTGGCGCGGAACCCGGCCCTCGATGAACGGGTCGTCCGCGATCTCAACGCGGATCCGCGCCTGCCGTTCGGCGACGGCGAGTTCGACGCGGTGCTGATCGCGGTCTCGGTCCAATACCTGCGCCGGCCGCTGGAGGTCTTCCGGGAGATCGGGCGGGTGCTCGACGACGGCGGCATCTGCGTCGTTTCGTTCTCGAACCGCTGCTTTCCGACCAAGGCGGTGCGCATTTGGCAGGGACTGGAAGATGCCGGGCACGTGCAGCTGGCGGGGGCGTACTTCCACTACTCCGGCGCGTTCGAGCCGCCGCAATGGTTCGACCGCTCGCCACGGCCGGATGCGCCGCCGGGAGCGGCGGATCCGCTCTACGTCGTCCAAGCCCGCAAGAAAACCGGAACCGCCGCTTAGCGGAACGCGGGGATCACGGTTTCGGCGAAGAGCTGCGCGGGCTCGACGGTGTCGCGGCCGAAGAACTCGATCATGAACATGTCGCAGCCGAGCTCGACATGCCGCTCGATCCGCTGCTTGATCGCGTCGGGAGTTCCGGTCAGCGCCATCTCGCCGGCCGGGTTGCCCATGTGGCCGCCGAAGATCTTCTGGGCGCGCTCGACCATCGGGCCGAGCTGATCCTCGCCCTCAACGATCGTGACGAGGCACTGCTGTGAGACGCGGATCTCGGACGGGTCACGGCCGAGGCGCTCGGCATGGCCGCGGAGGACCGAGACCTTGCGCTCGAGGTCGTCTTGGCTGCCCGCGGAGTTGTTCCAGATGTCCGCGTATTGCGCGGCGATGCGCATGGTCACCTTCTCGCCGCCGCCGCCGACGAGGATCGGGGGCACCCGCGCCGGCTTGGGCTGGGTGACGAGGTTCTCGGTGCGGAAGTGGTCGCCCTCGAAGGTGACGAACTCCTGGTCCGGGTTCCACATCCCCTTGAAGATCTGGAGGCCTTCCTCGAGCTGGCGCAGGCGGTCGCGGGCGTCGAGAAAGGGCATGCCGAAGTCGGTGAACTCGCGGGGCATCCAGCCGGAGCCGAAGCCGGGGATGACGCGGCCGCCGGAGATGTTGTCGACGGTCGCGATCATCTTGCCGGTGTGGGCGGGGTTGCGCATGCCGACGGGGGTGACGAGGGTGCCGATCTCGGGCGTTTCGGTCACCGCGGCGAGCCCGGCGGCCAAGGTCCACGCTTCCATCATCGGGATCGCGGGGGATTGCGGGCCGTAGAGGTGGTCGTTGACCCAGAGCGAGTCGAAGCCCATCTCCTCGAAGGCCGTCGCGGCGCGCTTGGACTCCTCCCAAGTGCGCTTGATCTGCGGCACCATCACGCCGAAGTGGACATTGCTCATCAGTCGTTCCTTTCCCGCGCCACGGTCCAGATGTCCGGGCCGGCAGCGCCGATGCCCGCAGGCTAGCAGCAGCGGCGCGACGGGCGGGGTCCGCCGGGCTATGACCGCGAGGCCATAGTTTTGACCGTGTCCTTAATGTGAATCAGGACATGGACATTTCACGTGGAAAGACGGACAAACCGGCCTTTGGGCGGAGGCATCGACGAGTTGCAGGAGAGTCGGGCAGGCGATCGCGGCCAGCCTGCTATGCGGGGGCGAAGGGCCGGAGATATGACCGTATGAACACGGGTATGTCCATGTCCTTAAGCGATTTAGGGACATGGACATAGCGGGATTAAGGCCGGCCATACCAAGCGCCGCGCTTGCGGCCGTGCATCGCCAAGTCGCCGCGGTCGCGCAGGCGGGCCAGCAGGCGCGTCGCCTGACGCGGGCCGATCCGGCACAGCTCCGCCGCCTCGACCCGCGTGATCCGTCCGTGTTCGGCGACGTACTGCATCACCATCTGCTCTTGCTGGATCGGTTCGAAGCCGCGCCGGCGCACATAGCCGGAGCGCAGGCCGAGGCGGCGGTAGGTTCCCGCTGAGAGGTGCCAAATGCGGCCTTTGCCGCCGCCCCGCCCCTCGATCAGCCCCTGCTCGACGAGGCGCTCCAGCGTCGCGCGCGCCTCGTTCTGCGAGCGTTGCACGACGCCGGCCGCCTCGCTGATCGTCATTTGGCGCCTGAGGTGCAGCTGATTGAGGAACATCAACTCGTTGAAGCCGAGCGGGCGCTGCTCATGCGCCTCTTCCGCGACCATGCGCACGAATTCGAGGTTCGATTCGCCGGCCGGCAGCTGCAGCACGACATCGTCTTCGCTGGAACGCTTGTATGAGGGCGGGGGACGGCCGTTGCGGACCTGCTGCTCGAAGATCGTGTCGATGCCCCGCGCCGTGCGCTCGACCAGGCCGGCGCGCTTGAAGGCGTCGGCCAGCATCGGATTGCGCGGGTGCGGCGGCGTCACCAGCAGATTGTCGAGGCGGACCCCGGCCGGGAACCCGCCCGGATTCGAGATCTCGATCTCCTCGTCCCGCCATTGGACGAGCACGCCGCCGAGCCGCGTGTAGTCGCGGTGCGTCAGCGCGTTGGCGACCGCCTCGCGGAAGGCGCGGGGCGAATAGTCCGGCACGCCGATCCGGCGCATGCCGACGGTGATTTCGCGCTCGCGGTTGCGCGCGCGGAAGCGTCCTTCGATCTCGTCCATCGCCCGCAGCAGCGGCCAGCGGAAATGGTCGTTCACCTCGACGCTGCCGCCGGACAGCACTTGGAAGGCGACTTCGTGGGCGGGGAGCGCCGCCGCCAGCGCCTCCGGGCGGCCGAAGAGCAGCAAGCCGAGGACCGTGACCGCCTCCTTGCCGCCATCGACCGCCACCGCGCCGAGGGCTTTGGCCAATTCGACGTCCTCCAAGCCGATCAGCACCTCGTCGCTGGCGCCGCGGTTTTCGCGGATGGCGCGGCGGTAGCGCTCGAACTCCAGCGGGTCCAAGGCGTCCGTGTCGATGTCGCGCACGCGCTGCACGGTGTAGTCCAGCAGCTGGAGGTCGGCCTGCTGCGCCTGCATTTCGTGGTATTGGAAGGGAACGCAGGCGGGCTTGCCGTCGGAGCCGGTGACGCGGTGCTGGAACAGGCCGTCCGCGGTCGAGGTCGGCTGGCGTCCGGCGGGCACCTCGATCGCCAGCACCTCCGCGCCGCCCATGTCGATCAGCTGCGCGCGGGCGTAGATCGGCGGCCGGGTCTTGTTGGCGACGGCGGCCTGCACGAGCGCCAGATCCGTGCGGCCGCTCTTGTGCCGCGGCCGGGCGCCGCTGATCCGCCCATCATCCTCGACGCCGAGCAGCAGCCACGCGGTTTCGCCCCCGCGGTTGTTCGCCAGGCAAGCGGCGGCTTTCGCCAACTCACCATCCGGGAACCCCGCCCGCTCTTCACTCTTGAACTCGACGACCAGCGTTTCGCCGCCCCCGATCAGCGCCAGCAGCTCTTCGGGCGTCACGGCGCGCCGTCCACCCGTTTGTCATATGACCGGTTAATCACGTGTTTGGCCATGTCCTTTATGAGAATAAGGACGCGGTCAAAATGCCGTCAACACTTTGCTCTGCGCTACGGGAACGGCAGATATGGGGACGCTCGGGCACTGGGCCCGGGCGTCCCCATATCTGCGCGGATGTGTTGCGGGCCGAAGCCCTGCCGGGGGCTAATCGGCGATGGCGGGCTCGCGCTCGGCCTTGAACTGGGCGGCCTCGGTGGAGCCGCTCAGCGCGGTGGTGGCCGATTGGCCTTCGGTGACCGTGAGCAGCACCTCGTCGAAGTAGGAGGTGCCGGCCTCGCGCTGGTGCTTGACGGCGGTGTAGCCGTCGATCTCGGCCTCGAACTCGCCTTCCTGCATCTCGACGAACGCGGTCATGCCCTCGTCGCGGTAGCGGCGGGCGAGCTTGAACGTGTTGTAGTTGATGCTGTGCCAGCCGGCGAGCGTGATGAAGTGGAAGCGGTAGCCCATTCCGCTCAGCTCTTCCTGGAAGCGGGCGATCGTGGCGTCGTCGAGGTGGCGCTTCCAGTTGAACGAGGGCGAGCAGTTGTAGGCGAGCATCTTCTCGGGGTAGCGGGCGTGGATCGCCTCGGCGAACTGGCGCGCTTCGCCGATGTCCGGGGTTGAGGTCTCGCACCAGATCAGGTCGGCGTAGGGGGCGTAGGCGAGGCCGCGGGCGATCGCGGATTCGATCCCGCCGGTGACGGAGAAGTAGCCCTCGGTCGTGCGGCCGCCGGTGCAGAACTCGCGGTCGCGCTCGTCGATGTCGGTGGTCAGCAGGGTGGCGCTGAGCGCGTCGGTGCGGGCCATCACGATGGTGGGGACGTCCATCATGTCGGCGGCCAGGCGCGCGGCTTGGAGCGTGCGGACGTGCTGGGAGGTGGGGACGAGCACCTTGCCGCCCATGTGGCCGCACTTCTTCTCGGCGGCGAGCTGGTCCTCGTAGTGGACTCCGGCGGCGCCGGCCTCGATCATGTTCTTCATCAGCTCGTAGGCGTGGATCGGGCCGCCGAAGCCGGCTTCGGCGTCGGCCACGATCGGCAGGTAGTAGTCGATCGCGTTGCGGCCCTCGAGCCGGTCGATCTGGTCGGCGCGCATCAGCGCGTTGTTGAGCCGCTTGACCAGCGTCGGCACGCTGTTGACGGGGTAGAGGCTCTGGTCGGGGTAGGTCGAGCCGGCGGTGTTGGCGTCGGCGGCGACCTGCCAGCCGGAGACGTAGATGGCCTGCAGGCCGGCCTTGGCCATCTGCACGGCCTGGGCGCCGGTGACGGCGCCGAAGGTGCGGACGAGGTCGGTGTCCTGCATGCCGTTCCAGAGCCGCTCGGCGCCGTACCGGGCGATCGAGGATTCGGGCATGATGCCGGGGCGCAGCTTGATCACGTCCTCGGCGGAGTAGTTGCGCTCGACGCCGCGCCAGCGGGAGAGTTCCCGCCAGCTCCGTTCGAGCTGTTCCGCCTCCGTGAGCGACGCGGTGGTTCCGTTCTGGCTCATTCTGGGTCCCCTTGCTGCTTTCCGCCGGTGCCTGCGACCGGTTGGGTCCGTTCCGTTGCGCGGCTGGCCGCCGCGTTCCGCGCCGCCGTTCCTAGTTCAGGTACTCGTACGCGGGGAGGGTGAGGAACTCGGTGAATTCCTCGTTGAGGATCAGCGAGTCGAGGATCTCCCCGGCCTCGCCGTAGCGCGATTCGCCGCCGCCGCCGAGCGCGGCCAGCTCCTCGTCGCGGATGCGCTCGTAGAGCTCCGCGGTGGCGGTGCGGCCGTCCTTGAGCCGTGCGCCGTGGCGGATCCACTGCCAGATCTGGCCGCGCGAGATTTCGGCCGTGGCGGCGTCCTCCATGAGGTTGTTGATCGCGGCGGCGCCGTTGCCGTTGAGCCAGGAGTTGAGGTACTGCAGGGCGACGGAGATGTTGGCGCGCAGGCCGTCTTCGGAGACGACGCCTTCGGTGCGGTCGAGCGAGACGAGGTCCTCGGCGGCGACGACGACGTCCTCGCGCAGGCGTTCGCGCTGGTTGCGGCGGCCGCCGAGCTTGGCCTCGAAGACCTCGCGGGCGATCGGCACGAGGTCGGGGTGGGCGACCCAGGTGCCGTCGAAGCCGTCGGTCGATTCGCGGGTCTTGTCGTCGCGCACGGCGGCGAGGGCGCGGTCGTTGACTTCGGCGTCGCGGCGGCTGGGGATGAAGGCGGCCATTCCGCCCATGGCGTGGGCGCCGCGCTTGTGGCAGGTCTGCACGAGCAGCTCGGTGTAGGCGCGCATGAACGGGACGGTCATGGTCACGTCGGCGCGGTCGGGCAGGGTGAACGAGGGCTGCACGCGGAAGCGCTTGATGGCGCTGAAGATGTAGTCCCAGCGCCCGGCGTTGAGCCCGGCCGAGTGGTCGCGCAGCTCGTAGAGGATCTCGTCCATCTCGAACGCGGCCGGCAGCGTCTCGATCAGCACCGTCGCGCGGATCGAGCCCTGCGGGATGCCGAGCCGGTCCTGGGCGGCGATGAAGGCGTCGTTCCAGAGCCGCGCCTCGACGTGCGATTCGAGCTTGGGCAGGTAGAAGTAGGGGCCGGTGCCGCGGGCGAGCCGCTCGGCCGCGTTGTGGAACATGTACATGCCGAAGTCGAACAGGCTGGCGGAGACGGGCTCGCCGTCGACCAGCACGTGCTTCTCGTCCAGGTGCCAGCCGCGCGGGCGGATCAGCAGGGTGGCGATTTCGCCGTTCAGCTCGTAGACGCGGCCGTCGGGGTTGTCGAAGCGGATTTCGCGACGCACGGCGTCGCGCACGTTGATCTGGCCGTTGACGATGTTCTCCCACGTCGGCGAGAGGGCGTCCTCGAAGTCGGCCATGAAGGCGTCGGCGCCGCTGTTGAGCGCGTTGATCATCATCTTGCGGTCGACCGGGCCGGTGATCTCGACCCAGCGCTGCTGGAGGTCTTCCGGGGTCGGCGCGACGGACCAGGAGCCGAAGCGGATTTCCTCGGTGTCGCCGAGGAAGTCGGGCAGGCGGCCGGCGTCGAACTCGACTTGGCGCTGCTGGCGCCGCTGGAGCAGGTCCTGGCGGCGCGGGTTGAAGCGGCGGTGCAGTTCGGCGACGAAGGCCAGCGCGCCGCTGCTGAGGATCTCGGCGAATCCGTCTTGGATGCCGCCGACGACCTCGACGCCGTCGGGAGCTTGGATGTCGGTCATGCGGTTTCCCTGCGGGCGGTGCGCGCTCCGGCGGGCGCCGGGCGTTCGCGGCGCGCGGGCCGCCCTGTGAACATCGCATTAAGTTAGCCCGATCTTCACCTGCGTCAATCACCTGAGTTCGAGGTGATAGAAAGTTGGTATAAGAACTGCGCGTCGGCTGATTGACTTGGACCCCGCCCCGTCCGCAATTGCCGGCTGACGCCGATGCCCCTGCGGGGCGGTTCCGGCCGATCGCGGTCTCGGCCGCGGCCCGGATCGGACGAAAATTGCCAAGACATTACGTCGACGTATCGCAGGTCGCACATGGAAGGGCAATCCTGCGACAGAGCGCGGAACAATCGGGCTTGCGCGAGCGTAGTGTAGGAGTGGCCGCAGAATCCGCAGTCGGCCGCCGGGGCATATGTCTGCTCGCGGCGCAGCCCGGCGGCGCAGGGCGGCTGGAGGGGAAGCGATCATGACGACGAAGCAGACGACCCAGCGCCTGCCGGTCGGCGAGTCGACGCAGGCCCTGACCGAATTCGGCGTTTCGGAGGTCCGCGGCCCGCGCCGCGAGACGGCCGCCGATCGCCGCCGCCGCGGCCGCGAGCTGCTCGACGAGCCGACCGGGATCGGCCCGGTCCGCTGGAGCTTCGCCGAGGACGTCGAGATCGACGGCATCGCGCTCGAGCCGGCACGCAAGCAGAAGGCGGACGAGGACGCCGGCGAGGACCTGGTGCGCCAGTACTTCACGGACATCGGCCAGCACCCACTGCTCACCCGGGCGGACGAGGAGCGGCTGGGCGCGCAGATCGAGATGGCGCACTGGGTCCACGGCGTCGAAGAGGCGCTCGAGGACGCGGAGGGCCGCCGGCCCACCGCCGTCGCCACTTGGACCGGCCTGCTCGGCCAGCTGGGCGACTACATGCCCGCCCTGCGGTCGGTCGCCGCCGAGCTCGAGGCGGGCGACCAGCCGCTGGACGAGCTGATCGCGGAGTCCCGCTTCCGCGGTGTGGTCGATCTCGGCATCGACGACGCGCTGGCCGCCAAGGTGGCCAAGGCGCTCAAGCTCTCCAAGAAGCAGGCCCGGGAGCGCATCATCGGGGTCTCGGTGGTGACCGCGATCCTGACGCCGCGGCTGCTGCTGGCGTCGGCGGAGGCGGCCGGCGGCTTCGAGGCGCTGCTCCCGCCCGGGGCGGGGACCGCGGGCAAGCTGGCGGCGGAGAAGACGCTGACGCGGCGCATCCAGCGCCGGCTGCGGGCGATCAAGTCCGAGGGCTACTCGGCCGAGCAGCAGATGCTGAAGTCGAACCTGCGGCTGGTGGTCGCGGTGGCCAAGAAGTACCGCGGCACGGACCTGACCCTGCTGGACCTCGTGCAGGAGGGCAACGTCGGCCTGATCCGCGCGGTCGAGAAGTTCGACTACCGGCTGGGCAACAAGTTCTCGACCTACGCGACGTGGTGGATCCGGCAGGCGGTGACCCGCTCGATCGCCGATTCGAGCCGGGTGATCCGGATTCCGGTCCACACCACGGAGCTGCTCAACAAGCTGCAGCGGGCCGAGCGCCGCTTCCTGCAGGAGTTCGAGCGCGAGCCACGCGAAGAGGAGCTGGCCGAGCGGCTCGACATGACGGTCGACCGCATCCGCGAGCTGCGCGAGCTCGACCGCGTGCCGACCTCGCTGGACCGCACGTTCAGCGAGGACGACGATGCTTCGATGGAGGACTTCATCGCGGACGAGGCGACCCCCTCGCCGGAGATGCAGGCGGAGCAGTCGGAGGAGCAGATCGCGCTGGCCCGGGCGCTGAGCGCGCTGGACGAGCGCGAGGCGAAGGTGCTGCGGCTGCGCTACGGGCTGAGCGGCGGCAACCCGCGCACGCTCGAGCAGGTCGGCGAGGAGATGCAGCTCACCCGCGAGCGCATCCGCCAGATCCAGGCCAACGCCTTCCGCAAGCTGCGCCGGCCCGACCGCCTCGCCACGCTGCGCAACCACGTCCTGGCGTAGCCGACACCCGCCCGCTCCGGCCCGACCGGGTACGGGGCGGGCGGCGGCCGCCCGGCCGGGATGCCGGATCGGACGGGAAATGGACGACCGCCGGAGACGCGCCCTGATCGCCCGCTACCGCTCCTTGGCGGGCGACTTCATCGGGGCGTTCGCGGGCGTCGATGAGCGGGCGCTCGACGCCGCGCCCGCGCCGGGCGAATGGAGCGCGCGGCAGCTCGCGCACCATCTCGCCGACGACGAGCTGGTCGACGCGGTGCGCCTGCGGCTGATGGCGGCGGAGGACGATCCGGAGATCACGCCGTACGACGAACAGCATTTCGCGGCGCGGCTGCATTACGACCGCCCCGTCGGCCAAGCGCTCGACGCGATCCGCGCCGTGCGGCAAAGCGGCGCCATGATCCTCGATCGGCTGGTGCCGGAAGATTTCGAGCGCGCGGGCCACCACCCTGAGCACGATGCCTACAGCGTGGGCATCTGGCTCGAAAAGGCGGTCGAGCACGGCGAGGCGCACCTCGATCAACTGCGCCGCACGCTCGCGGCGGCATCCATCATCGCGGAGGGCGGCCGCAGCGGGCTGATTCGCCGCTACCGCGACGGCCCGCGGGTGATCGCCGAGGCGGTCGCTGGCGCGACGGACGAGGAACTCGACCGCCGCCCGCCCGCGCCGGAGCTGTGGTCGGCGCGCGAGGTCGTGCACCACGTCGCCGACAGCGAGATGACTTCGGCGATCCGCCTGCGGCGCATGATCGCGGAGCGGGAGCCGGATTTGGGCGCGTACGACGAGGAACTGTTCGCGCGGCGCTTGCGCTACGACCGTCCGATCGGCGCTTCGCTGGACGCGATCCGCGCGGCGCGGGCGGCCACGGCGGAGATACTCGATCGGCTGGAAGAGGCGGAATGGCGGCGCGGCGGCCGGCACCCGGAGCATGCTTCGTACACGGTCGACGACTGGCTGCGCATCTATGCGGAGCACTGCCACGAGCACGCCGCGCAGATCCAGCGGGCGATCGGTCGGTAGGCTGGGCCTTCGCGCGGGGGTAGCTCAGGGGCAGAGCTCCTGCCTTCCAAGCAGGCGGCCGCGGGTTCGAATCCCGTCCCCCGCTCCACTCGCTACTCGACGCCGAGATAGAGCTCCGTCAGCCATTTCGAGGAGTCCGGCTCGGCCTGCGGGTCTGTGATGTAGCGCTCGCGGGCGCGGCTTGCCGGGGTGCGCCCGTTCTCTTGGCACCACTGCACGAGCTCGCCGAAACCCTCGCGGATGCGCTCGTACGGGCCGTAGAAATTGAGCTTCGCCTCCAAGCCCGGCGGCACCTCGGAGACGTCAAGTCCGTCGGGCGCCTCCGCGCCCGGGCCGAGTTCGATCCCGATCGTCAGGTCGCAGATCGAGTCGTCCATCTCGTAGCAGAGCGAGGAGGGCGGGCCGAGCTCGGTGACGCCGGCATCGGTCAGCGCCTGCCAGGCGGCGGGCAGGTGCTTGGCGAAGGCCTGCGGCAGCTCGTCGATCGGCACGCGGTCGCGGTAGCCCGCGATGCGCACGTTGCCCTGCTTGACGATTTCGACATCCGGCATCTCGCCCTCCGTTCAGTTCGCGCGGGGCGTTGGCCCGCCCCGGCAACTTTGCCAGCCCCGCGGAGGCTACGCCGATCCGCGCGGCGCCGGCTTATTGCAGCGGCAGGTAGAGCTCGGTCAGCCAGTTGGCCGGATCCGCATCCTGATCGGGGCCGGCGACGTAGCGCTCCAGGCCGATGCCGGCCGGGGCGCGGCCGTTGGCCTCGCACCACTGCCCCATTTTCACGCCCTCTTCGGGGATCTGCTCGTAGGGCCCGCGCACATCGAGTTTCACGGCCTCGCCGCCGCCGATCTCCGCGACGGAGAGCCCGGCGGGCGCGTCGCCGCCGATCAGCTCGAGGCCGACGGTGATCTCGCAGGTCTCGGCGATCACGTGGTACACCGCGCTGAGCGGGCCGTGCGTCGCGATTCCCGCGTCGGCGAATGCCTGCGCGACGCGGGGGGCCAGCCGGTCGAACGCGGAGCGCAGCTCGGCGAACGGCACTGATTCGCGGAATCCGGCCACGCGGGTGAGGGGCAGGAAGGCGAGGTCGGGTTCGGGCATCTGCGCCTCCCGTCGGCAGCGGATGACGCGGAGTTCGGTGATGATGGCGTCGACGGGCCGGTCGTGCGGCGCGATCGGGAGTTCGCCGGCGAGTTGCAGCTCGAACGCCAGGGCAACAGCGGGCGCGGCGGTGCCGGCGAGCAGGCGGTCGTAGAAGGCGCTGCCCATGCCGAGCCGATCGCCGCGCTCGGTGAACGCGAGGCCGGGGACGAGCAGCAGTCCTGCCTCGCCGGCGGGGACGGGTTCGCAGAGGACGGGATCGGGTTCGGGCAGGCCGCGGTAGCCGGGCGAGAGATCGTCGAGCGAGCGGACGCGGCGGGATTCGAGCACGCCGCCGGCGACGCGCGGGCAGAGCAGGGTTTTGCCTTCGAGCAGGGCGGCTTCGGCGAGGCTGCGGGTCTCGACCTCGCCGGGCAGCGAGCCGATGAAGAGGTGGATGACCGCGGCATCGCGCCATTCGGGCAGCGATGCCGCGCGCGAGGCGATCGCCTTGGACCAGGCGGAGCGCAGGACGGCGGGAACGGCGGCACGGCGGGCGCGCAGCTCGCGGCGGAGCGCGCGCTTGCGGTCGCGGATGCCGTCCATCGGGCTAGGGCAGGCCGGCGCCGCCGACCTCGACCTCGAACGCGCGGATGCGGCCGGTCCGCTCGTCTCCGGGCTGCGGGTTGGATGTGGTGGCCTCCAGGGAGAACAGGGTCTTGCGCTGCGGGCCGCCCAGCATGCAGGCGTAGACGCCGCGATCGGGCACGTCGATCCGCTCCAGGATTTCGCCGCCCTCGGCGACGCGGAGCAGGGCGCCCGGGTTTGTGGGCACGGCGACCCAGATGCAATTTTCGGCGTCGAGGCAGATGCCGTCGGGCGGTTCGCCGATGTCGGCCCAGACGCGGCGGTTGGAGAGCGAGCCGTCCTCCGCCACGTCGAACGCGGTCAGCCTGCGGCCGCGCGATTCGCCGACGATCAGCGTCCTGCCGTCCGGCGTGATCACCGTCCCGTTGGGGAACGACAGGTCGTCGGCCGCGACCGAGGCTTCGCCGTCGGGGGTGACGAAGACGATCGTCGTGGTGCGCAGCGCTGCGCCGGAGCCGGGCGTGATGTCGAAGCCGAAGTTGCCGACGTAGGCGTTGCCGCGGGCGTCGACGACCATGTCGTTGCAGTGCCACGGCGCATGCGGCGAGAGGTCGGCGACCTCGAAGAGGCCGTCCGGGTCGAGCCGCAGCAGACGGCGGTCGGTCATCGAGACGACCAGCAGCCGGCCGTCCGGCAGGAAGCCGAGGCCGGAGGGCTGGTTGGGCACTTCGACGATCGTCTCGCGCTCGCCCTCCGGCGAGACGGCGACGACCTCGTGCGCGTGCATGTCGGAGAACCAGAGCCGCCCGTCGTCCTCGACCCAGCGCGGCCCTTCGGGGAAGACCAGCCCGTCGATCAGCAGCCGTCCATCTCGCGCCATGGCGTTCTCCGTTCCGCTCAGCCGCAGGCTAGCCGCAGCGAGCGATCGCTATGAGGCTGGGGCGGCGAAGAGGCGGGCGCGGACTTCATCCAGATTGCGGGCGACGAAGGTCGCGCCGCGCTGCTCGAGGAACTCGCGGTCGCGGACGCCCTCGAGGGCGATGATCTCGGCGAGGCCGGCGTTGCGCCCTGCGCCGATGTCGGATTCGGTGTCGCCGACGATGGCGGTTTCGTCCGCGCCCGTGCCGAGGAAGCCGAGCGCATGGCGGACGGGAGCCGCATCGGGCTTGGCGGCGGATGCGGTGTTCGCGCCGATGATGGTGATGAAGCGGTCGGTCCAGCCGAGCACTTCGATGGACTTGCGGCCGGAGTCCTCGCGTTTGTTGGTGACCAGGGCGAGCGGGACGCGGGCGTCGCGGAGGTCGTCGAGCAGCGCCTGCGCGCCGGGCAGCGGCCGGGTGCGCGGGAGGTAGCGGTTCCAATAGCGGTCGAGGTAGTCGCGGTAGATGCGCTGCGCGTCGTCTTCGGAGATCTCGTACATCTGGTGGAGCATGATCGGCAGGGGCGGGCCGATGAAGTCGAGCAGGCGCTGCTTGGTGACGGGCAGGCCGGCGGCGCGGATGGTTTCGAGCATGCAGCCGATCACGAGCGGCTCGGTGTCGGCGAGGGTGCCGTCGAGGTCGAAGATGACGCCGGCGCGGCGGCAGCGGCCGGCTAGCGGAGCGTGATCGTCCACTCGGCGTTCCGATCTGCCCGATCCGCGACGAAGAGCCTGCCGCCGGCGAACGCGCTGACCTGCAACGCAGGCCCGGGGATCGTTCAACTGCGGGCGGTCGGGCGCTCGGCCTCGGCGGCGGCGGAGGCGATGGCGGCCGAGAGCTCCGCCTCGGCGATGCCGGCGCGCTCGGCGGCGGCCGCGATAGTCAAGGGCTCGGTTTGGGCGGGCATGGGCGCAGGCTACCGTACGAATCGGCCGGGGCGCCGCGGGCGGGCCGGCGGGATGGAGACGACGTGGAACTGTACATCGTGCTGCTGCTGGTGCTGCTGATGCTGTCTGGTCTTTTTTCGAGCGCGGAGACGGCCTACCTCTCGGCGGAGGGCGTGCGGCTGGAGCACGAGCGGCGGCGGAAGCTGCCCGGGGCGGAGCGGGTGGCGGTGCTGCTCTCGAATCCGCGGCGGCTGCTGGCGTCGATTTTGCTGGGCAACAACCTCGTGAACACGGGCACGGCGGCGGTCGGGACGGCGCTCGTGGCGGAATGGGTGGACGGAGGCGCCGGCCTGGTGATCGCGACGGTGGCGGTGACCGTGCTGCTGGTGATCTTCGGGGAGATCGGGCCGAAGTCGCTGGCGCTGCACCACAACCTGCGGGTGGCGCGGCTGTACTCGCTGCCGATGCTGGCCTGGACGCGGATCTCGGCGCCGGCGGTGTACGGCTTGGACGCGTTCTCGCGCTGGTGGATCCGGCTGGTCAGCGGCGGCGAGGGGGAGATGCGGACGGCGCTCAGCTTGGGCGAGATCCGCACGGCGATCTCGCTGTCGCGGGAGAGCGGGGAGCTGGAGCGGGAGGACACGTCGGTGCTGCTGGGGGCGCTGCGGCTGGCGGAGACGCAGGTGCGGCGGATCATGACGGCGCGGGTGCAGATCGCGGGCATCGGCGCGGAGCAGACGCTGGCCTCGGCCGCGCTCGCGTTCGGCGCGGCGGGCTTCCAGCGGCTGCCGGTGACGGCCGGCGAAGCGGCGCAGTTCGTGGGCTACCTGCACGGCGCGGACGTGCTGAAGGCGCTGGGCGAAGGCGGCGCCGAGCGGAAGGTGCGCGAGGTGATGCGCAACGCGCTGATCGATTCGGAGCGTGCCTCGGTGCAGCGGGTGCTGGCGGAGATGCAGTCCACGGGCGATCACATGATGCTGCTGGTGGACGAGTTCGGCGACGTGTCGGGCCTGGTGACGCTGGAGGACATCCTGGAGCTGGTGGTGGGCAACATCCGCAGCGAGATGGATTCGGGCGAAGAACCGGTGCGCGTGCGGATCGCCGGCGAGCAGCTGGTCGAAGGCCGGCGCAGCCTGACCGATCTGGCCGCGGAGTTCGAGATCGACCTGTCCGGCGAAGAAGCGGAGACGGCGGCCGGGATGCTGCTGGACCACTTCCACCGCCTGCCGCGCCCCGGCGAAACGGTCGACATCCGCAACCACCGCTGGACCATCCGCGACGCCGACGACCGCAAGATCAAGCTGATCAGCTTCCGCCGTCTGCAAACAGGGCCGTCCGATCAGACCGAACCGGAGGAGGCGTCCGAGGTTGAGGCTTAGCCGCGTTCATCACCGGCTTTTGAGTCCGGCCCCGTTGCGCTGGCTGCCGGTCGAGCTTGATCGAGAGTGCGGCGGAGAAGGCTGAGGAACGCGAGAGTTTCTAAGGCTTCCCCTTCGCTCAGCTCAACATTGAGGTCGTGGGTCAGCACGTTCCGAACGAAGCGGGCCATCCCCGCGAGCAGATAGCGGAATCCGGCGTGCTGGTCGCGCTCCGTGAGCGTCCGGCGATCCGACAGGACGAGAAGAGGGTCCTGCTCGGAGAACGAGTGATGCATCAGGTCTTCGCCGTCGAGGTCGTTCCTGCCCGCCAAGCGCCCGACTTCGTTGATCAGCTCTTGGGACGCGTGCCGCACCGCCTCTGAATGGAATCCCGAATGAAAGAGGTCCGCTGTGTGCCGCGATACGCCGTAGAGGTCCGCAAAACGGAGTCCCGGCTCGCCGGATTCCTCGCTGGTCATGGGTTCAGGAAATCCCGCACGGCGCGCACTGCATGTTCGCGTCCGCAAAGTTGCAGACGGACGGGGCAGTCCCGGCGGTCGTCTTGGGCCAGGAGGACGATTTCGTCAGCAGCCGCGAGCGAGGACAAAGTGCCATCTACGCTCGAAGCATCCAGGCAGGCTGCAGCCTTGCGAAGGTCCGCGACGTTGGAATCCAAGCCCAAAGCTGCGCGGACGCCCAGCACCATCAGCGCGAGCTGCGGCGATGAGAGAGTTTCCACGGAGCGCACCACGGGCTCGTCACCGCAGAGGTCGAACACGGCGACGGCCTGCTCGGGCTCGATTGAGAAGTAGTGCGCCACTGCATCTGCCCGCTGCTGCTCCGTGCGGCGCGGCCAGAGGTCGACGATCGCCTTGTCCGGATCGCGGAACGTGTAGTCGCCATAGTCGTCGAACGACCATGCGGGCTGTGCTGAATCCGCCAAGAGGTGGTCGAGGAGCCGGGCGAAGGCGATCTCCTTGAGAGCACCCTCTTCCATGTCGGCCACCGCTTCCGTGGCGGTGGCGGCGATGGCCTTGAGATCTGCGGTTGCGACGGGCATATTGGGCTCCTAGGCGGTCAGGGTACCCGATCTGCGAGGCGTCGGCGGTGCTTTCGGGTGGTAGGCTTGGGGGTGGAATGAGAGCCGAGGTGGCGGAATTGGCAGACGCGACGGTCTCAAACACCGTTGGGCCCAGGCCCGTGCCGGTTCGAGTCCGGCCCTCGGTACCAGCCCATTCCGAACGTCCGTGCCGCGTAGTGTAACGGTAGCACTAGGGACTTTGGATCCCTCAGTTCAGGTTCGAACCCTGGCGCGGCAGCCATCCACCAGACTCACTCCGCCACTCGGATTCGGCACCCGGGCTGGCTGCGCCAGCGGGCACCGTAAAGAAGAAGTGGCTGCCCGGACAGGACTTGAACCCGTAACCTAGCGGTTAACAGCCGCCCGCTCTACCAATTGAGCTACCGGGCAAGGTCCTACCAGCGTAGCGCGCAAACGCGGATAGATCACCAAGCAGGCTCCCGCTCGCCGAAAGCCGGCCCGGCCCGTCGGCGCTCCAGGCGATTCCGCCGGCCGTTTCCGCGACTTCGACGCGGCATTGCGCGGCGTGCGCGGTCGGCGCTTCGGAGCAACCGGCGCGGCGGAGGGCGAGGCGCGCGAGGCCGGCCGCCGCGCCGTCGCCGGATACGTGGACGGGGATGCCGGGGGCCGCGTCCGGCTCGAAGGTCATCGCCGACGGGTCGAAGCGCAGCGCCGGGTCGCCGAAGACCCGTGCGAGTTCGCCGCTGAAGGCCAGGTCTTCGGGCGCGCCGACGGCGGGGCGGTCGCCGCTTCCGAGCAGCCAGAGGCGGTCGCAGTGGCGGAGCGCAGTGTCGAAGTCGTGGGTCGCGATCACGGTGGCGAGGCCGCCGTCGTGGGCGAGGCGGCGGAGCAGCGCGGCGGTTTCGACGCGGGCGGGCAGGTCGAGGAAGGCGGTGGGCTCGTCGAGCAGCAGCACGGCGGGCTCCTGCGCGAGGGCGCGGGCGATCATCACGCGCTGGCGCTCGCCGTCGGAGAGCGAGGCGACCTGCCGGTCGGCGAGCGGCGCCGCGCCGGCCTGCTCGAAGGCGCGGCGGACGGCGGCGGCGTCCGCCGCGGAGAGGCGGCCGGAGAAGCCGGAATGCGGCGCGCGGCCGAGGCCGACGACGTCGAGCGCGGTGAGCTGGGCCGCGTCGACCGGGTCGGTGAGGACGACGGCGAGGCGGCGGGCGGCGTCGCCCGGGCTGCGGCGGGAGAGCGGCTGGCCGTCCAGTTCGACGCATCCCGCGAGCGGCTTCTGGAGGCCGGCGAGGGTGCGCAGCAGCGTCGACTTGCCGGCGCCGTTGCGGCCGAGCAGCGCGATCAGCTCGCCCGGCCGCGCTTCGAGCTCGATGTCCGAGAGCACGACGGAGCGCCGGCGGCGGCCGTAGCCGGCGCTGAGCGCGCGGGCGGCGAGCACGGGGGCGGGCGGCGCGGCCGCGGCGGTCACTTGCCCGGGACGGGGCCGGCGGCGAGCGGCTGCTCGGCGCGGGGATCGTCGATGCGGAGGGCGACGCGGCCCTCGATGGCGTCGCAGAGCTCGCGGCCGCAGACCTCGCCCCGCCAGCCGGCGAGCAGCCGCGGCGGGCGGGCGGCCCCGTTGGGCGAGAGGCGGTGGTCGATCAGCGCGTTGAGGTCGGCGGCCGTGCCGACCAGCCGCGAGTCGATGCCGTGGCGCTCGCAGGCGGATTCGAGCACGGCTTCGAGGAAGCGGCGCAGGGCCTTGCCGGTCGCGGCGCGGTCGCGGCGCTGCGGTTCGGGCAGATCGCCTTCGGGCAGCGCGAGGGCGCGTGCTACGGCGTCGAGGATCGGTTGGCGCGAGCGGCGCGGCAGCTCCGCGATGCCGCGGATGCGGAGCAGATCGTCGAGCGAGCGCGGGAGCGCGGCCGCCGCCGCGACGAGGATCTCGTCCCGCGCGACGCGCTTGAGCGGGAGGTCGGCGCGGGCCGCCTCGGACCTGCGCCAGGCGTGCAGTTCGCGCAGCGCGGCCAGCTGGCGGGGGCCGAGCTTGCCCGCCCCGGACATCCGCCGCCACTTCGCCTCCGCGTCTTCGCGGTCGCCGGACTGGCTGGAGCGGACGTGTTCGACGCGGGCTTCGAGCTCCTCGGCGGCCCAGCCGAGCCGGCCGCCGGCGTTGAGTTCGCGGCTGAGCCGGCGGTGCAGCGGCAGCAGCCAATGCACGTCGTCCGCGGCGTATTCGAGCTGCGCGGGCGAGAGCGGGCGGCGGGTCCACTCGCTGCGCGACTGCGAGGCGGCGGGCTTGCGGCCGAGCGCGGAGCCGACCAGCGCGGCGTAGGCGATGGGGAAGCGATGGCCGGCGAAGCCGGCGGCGAGCTGCACGTCGAACAGCCCGGCCGGCGGGCGGCCGGTGCGGGCGATGCAGAAGCGCGTCTCCTGCTCGTGGGCGTGGACGACCGTGGTGATGCGCGGATCGGCCATGCACTCCCAGATCGGCTGGTCGGGCGCGCCGTCGGCGAGCGGGTCGATGATCCAGGCCCCTTCGGGGGTCGAGACCTGCACGAGCGCGAGCAGCGGGCGGAAGCTGCGTTCGGTGATGAACTCCGTGTCGAGCCCCATCACTCCGTGATCGCGGATCGACTCGGCGATCGCGCCGGCGGCCGCCCGGTCGGCGATCACGTGGTCGGGCACGCGGTCGGGCGCGATCCGGGCGCCGGCTTGGATCTGCAACGGGGGGGCGGCGGCGAAGGTCGTCACGCGCGAGCCGCCCGCGGGTGGAAGATCATCACGGAATTCAGTGTAGCCACAGTTTCCACCACGTTCCCGCATCGGGCGCGGCGCGCCGTCGCGGGCGCTTCCTGTGGTAGCGTAAGTTCCCGCATCTAGATGAATTCCAAGCTCCGTGGAGGCTCCGCCGTGAAGGTCCGTGCATCGGTGAAGAAGCGCGCCCGGGGGGACCAGATCGTCCGCCGCAAGGGGCGCGTCTACATCATCAACAAGCGCAACCCGCGCAACAAGCAGCGGCAGGGCTGACGCCGCCGCGCCCGACGGCCGCATGACCGACGAACCCGACTGGCTGGTCCCGCTGCCGCTGATCCAGGCGCGCTACGGCGCGTCCTCGATGCACGGCGAGCGCCTGGTCGAGATCGACCGCGGGCGCACGGTCTTCGAGATGCCGATCACCAAGGCGGTCGGCGGCGGCGTGGGCGACTCGGTGCATGGCGGCATCCTCGCCACCTTGGCCGACATCGCCGTCGTGTCGTCGGTGCTGACCACCTGCCGGCGCGGCGAGCAGATGCGCGGCACCTGCGAACTGAACATCTCCTACCTGCGGCCGGCCGTGGGCAAGCTGGTGCGGGTCGAATCGAACGTGATCAAGAAGGGCCGCTCGCTCGCGGTCGGCGACGTGGATCTGACCAACGAGGACGGCGCGCTGATCGCCAAGGCGCGGGTGACCTACGCGATCGCGCAGGTCGGCGGATAGCCTCCGCTCATCATGGACGTCGAACTCTCCCCGGCGCTCGCGACGCAGGTGCTCGCCGACTGCGGCGTTCCGGCGGCTGCCGAATCCGCGCAGCGGCTCGACGGCGGCGTCTCGAACCTGACTTGGCGCGTCGAGTTGGCCGGAGCCGCGCCGGTGGTGCTGCGCTTGCAGCGGGATTCGGGCATCTTCCAGCCGTACAACGTGCTCCGCGAGGCGCGGGTGATCGCGTGCCTGGACGGGACGGACGTGCCCGTGCCGGAGGTGCTGGGACAGTCCGCCGCGAATGCGCTGGGCGCGCCCTGCGCCGTGCTCTCCTGGATCGACGCGCCGCACATGGGGCAGGTCGTGATGACGCCGGCGGTGATGTCCTCGTACCGCGCGATGGTCGACCGCATCCACGACGCGGACTGGCGGGCGGCGGGCCTCGGCTTCCTCGATCCTCCCGCCGCCGGCAGCGGGGCGGCCGAGCGCGACCTCGATCTGATCGCCGCCCGCGCCCGCTCCTTCGCCTGTGACGATGATCCGTTCATCGCCGAACTCGCCGCCGCCTGCCGCGAGAATCTGCCCGACAGCCCCGCTCCGCGCCTCTGCCATGGCGACATCAACGTCTTCAACTACCTCGTCGGCGGCGAGGAGATCGTCGGCGTGGTCGATTGGGAGCAGGCGAACCTCGGCGATCCGCTCGCCGATTGGGGGCTGATCACGGCGCTCTCGGCCCTCAAGGGTGCACCCGGCCCGCCGGAGGAGATGCCGCTTGCCGCGCCCTCGCTGCAACGTTCGGGGCGCGATGCGCGGGAGCTGCGCTACTGGATGCTGCACCAGCTCTGCAAGCTCGCCGTCATCCACCGGATCTGGTCGCAGATCGGCGACAGCCCGCCTTGGTACACGTGGGAAGAGGCGCAGGCCGTGGGCCGCGCCTGCCTGGAGCGGATCAGCGCGTAGCGGCCGCGAGTTCGCCGACCTGCTCGATTGTGCGGAAGATCCCGGCCTCGTCGCGGGGCAGTTCGGGGACGAGGCGGTCGACGCCCAAGTCGGCGAAGTGCCGCGCCTCAGCCACAGTCGGGACTTCCGTCGGCGTGATCGTGATCTCCAGCATGCCCAGCTGCACCGGGCGCTCGGACTGTTCGGCGATTCCGCGCAGGCGGGCGAGGGTGCGCTCCGTCCGCTCGATGTCGAGCTTCCAGCCGAACCAGCCGTTGCCGCGCCGGGCGGCGCGGCGCAGTCCGGGAGCGCCATGCCCGCCGATGATGATCGGAACGTCCCCGCGCAGCGGGCGCGGATGCGCGTCGATGCCGTCGAATTGGAAGTGCCGCCCCGCGAACGACGGCTGCTCCGCCGACCACAGCGCGCGGACGGCGTCGATGGCTTCGTCGGTCCTCGATCCGCGCTCCGCGAAGGGGATGCCGAGCGAGGCGAACTGTTCGGGCAGGTAGCCCGGGCCGATGCCGAGCAGGAGCCGGCCGCCGCTGAGCACGTCGACGGTGGCCGCTTCCTTGGCGAGGAACAGCGGATGGCGCTGCGAGGCGATCACCACGCCCGCGCCGAGATTGATCCGTTCCGTCACCGCCGCGAGATGGGCGAGCACCGCGAGCGGGTCGAGGTACGGCGTTTCCGGTTCTTCCGGGGTCGGCGGAGTGCGCGGGGAGGGCAGCGCGATCAGCTCGCCGAGCCAGAGCGATTCGAGCCCGGCCCGTTCCGCCGCGGCCGCCGCCCGCGCGATCAACGCGGGATCGGCGATGCCGTTGCCCAGCCCGAAGACGCCGTACTTCACCGACCCTGCTTCAACAGCTGCTCGGTCAGCTCGACCGTGTAGTCGCCCGCCGCGAACTCGTCGGTCGCGACGACGCGGCGCAGGAACGGGACGTTGTGGCGGATCCCTTCGATTTGGATGCGCCCCAGCGCGTCGTCCAAGCGCTCCACCGCCTGCCGCCGGTCGGCCCCGTGCACGATCAGCTTGGCCATCAGCGGGTCGTAGAAGTGCGGCACGTCGTCGCCGGAGTCGACGCCGGAGTCGAGCCGGAGCCAGTCTTCGTCCGGCACCTCGAGCGCCGAGATCGAGCCCGGCGCGGGCAGCAGGGTCTCAGGGTCTTCCGCGTACAGCCGCGCCTCGATCGCGTGCCCGCGCGGCTCCGTAGGCGCGGTGGCGGCCAGCTCCGCGAGCGGTTCCCCCGCGGCGATGCGGAGCTGCCATTCGACCAGGTCGAGCCCCGTGACCATCTCCGTCACGGGGTGCTCCACCTGCAAACGCGTGTTCATCTCGAGGAAGAAGATGCCGCCGTCGCGGTCGAGCAGGCATTCGATGGTGCCCGCGTTCTTGTAGCGGAGGCGGGCGATCGCCTCCCGCGCCCGGCCGTAGAGCCGCTCGCGGGCCGCTTGGTCGAACCGGGGCGCGGGGGCGGGGGCCTCCTCGATCACCTTCTGGTGGCGGCGCTGCACCGAGCATTCGCGGTCGCCGAGGATGACCGCGCCGCCCGCGCCGTCTCCGAAGACTTGGAGCTCGATGTGGTGCGGCGCTTGCAGGCGGCGCTCGAGGTAGACCTCGCCGGAGCCGAAGGCGCGGGACGCGGACGAGCGGGCGCGGCGCAGCGCTCGCGGGAACTGCTGCGCCCGCTCCACCGCCGCCATGCCGATCCCGCCGCCGCCGAACGAGGCCTTGATCAGCAGCGGGTATCCGACTTCTTCCGCCGCGGCTTCCGCCTCTTCATCGGCCACGGGCCCGCCGCTGCCGGGGATCACCGGCACGCCCAGCTCCCGCATCGTCGCGCGCGCCCGATCCTTGTTGCCCATCAGCTCCATGTGCTCCGCATCGGGGCCGATGAAGGCGATGCCGCGCTCCGCGCAGGCCCGCGCGAAATGCGCGTTCTCGGAGAGCAGCCCGTAGCCCGGATGCACCGCGTCGCAGCCCGCCTGCACGGCCGCGTCGAGCACCGCGTCGACGTTGATGTACGACTCCGCCACCGGCGCGGCGCCGATGTGGGTCGCGCCGTCCGCCTCGCGCACGTGCAGCGCGTCCGCGTCGGCGACCGAGTAGACCGCGTGCGACTCGATGCCGAGCCGGCGGCAGGTGCGCGAGACGCGGGCCGCGATCTCCCCGCGGTTGGCGATCAGGACGCGCCGGAACATCGCCCGCCCGCCGCTTCCCGCTACTCCCCGATCGTGACGAGCAGGTCGTCCTCTTGGACTTGGTCGCCCTGCTCGACGTGCACTTTCGAGACCGTGCCGGAGGCCGTCGCTTCGACGGGGATCTCCATCTTCATCGACTCGAGGATGACGAGCTCGTCGCCCTCCGAGACCTGATCGCCCTCGGCGGCGATCAACTCGAAGATGGTTCCGGCCATCGGGGACTTGACATCGGCCACGGCTCGCTCCAGTCGGCGTTCATTCGCTTCGCGTTCGTACCGCACAGTATGGCGCACGATCCGCCAGCACCCGCGATCGCCCACCGCCGGCTCTGGGATAGGCTGCCGCCATGCGCCGCGAACTGGTCGAGATCCTCGTCTGCCCCGTCACCCGCGAGCCGCTCGAGCTCGTGGTCGAGGAGGAGGCGGAGGACGGCGAGATCATCGTCGGCCACCTCTACGCCCGCTCGCTCGACTTCAAGTACCCCATCGTCGACGGCATCCCCAACCTGCTGCCGCCGGAGCTGCAAGCGCCTGCGGAAGGCGACGGCTGAGCGGCGGGCAACTGCGCACTTGCCCGAGCGATTTGCGCTGCTACGCTCGCTGCAACGCGATGCAGGACTTTAACCCGGTCCCGTGAGGCCGGAAAGGACGCCGCATGCAGCCCCGTTCCCCGCGCACCCGCGACGCTGCCCGCCACCTCCTTCCAATGGCCGCGTGACGGCCGCCGAATCGCCCCCCGCGGCGCGGGCCGGCGCGAGCCGGCCGCAGATCGACGGCGGCGCGATGGCGCGCGCGATCACCCGCATCGCCCACGAAATCGTCGAACGCCACCCGGCTCCGGACCCGCTCGTGCTCGTCGGCATGCGCACCCGCGGCGTGCCCATCGCGGAGCGACTGGCCGGCCTGATCCGCACGATCGACGGCCGCGAACCGCCGGCCGGCGCGATCGACATCTCCCTCTACCGCGACGACCTCGCCTCCCGCGGCGCATCCCGCATCCAGCCCTCCCGCATCCCCGTCGGCATCGACGGCGCGCTCGTCGTGCTGGTCGACGACGTGCTCTATACCGGCCGCTCGATCCGCGCCGCGCTCGACGCGCTGATCGACTACGGCCGTCCGGCCGCGATCGAGCTCGCCGTGCTCGTCGACCGCGGCCACCGGGAACTGCCGATCCGCCCCGATTACGTGGGCAAGAACCTGCCCACCCGGCGCGGCGACGACGTGCGCGTCCGCCTCGAGGAGACGGACGGCGAGGACTCGGTCGAGATCGTGCGCGGAGCGGAGGCCGGCGATGCCCGTTGAAGCCCTCGCGCTGCCCGAAGCGCCGCGCGCGGAAGCGGCGGAGCTACCCTCGGTCGCCGTCTGGCGTTCGCGGCACCTGCTCGACGTGGACTCGCTCTCGCGCGGCGAGATCGAGGAGATCCTGGCCACGGCCGCCGCGATGCGCGAAATCCTCGAACGCCCCGTCGCCCGCACCCCGGCCCTGCGCGGGGTGACCGTGGTCAACCTGTTCTACGAGGCCTCGACCCGCACGCGGGCGTCGTTCGAGCTGGCCGGCAAGGTGCTCGGCGCGGACGTGATCAACGTCTCCGGTTCCGGCTCCTCCGTCGAGAAGGGCGAATCCTTGGTCGACACGCTGAAGACCCTGGCCGCGGTGGGCGCGGACGTGGTCGTGATGCGCCACCCGGCATCGGGCGCGCCCTATCTCGCGGCGCGGACGATCGACGCCCGCGTGATCAACGCCGGAGACGGCCAGCACGCGCATCCGACCCAGGCGCTGCTCGACGCCGCCATCCTGCGGGAGGCGCTGGGCGGCCTCGACGGGCGCCGCGTCGTGATCGTGGGCGACGTGCTGCACTCGCGGGTGGCCCGCTCCAACATCTGGGCGCTGACCACGCTGGGCGCGAAGGTCTCGCTCGTCGCGCCGCGACCGCTGCTCCCCTCCGCGCTCGCGGCCGGCAAGACGGAGCACCCGCTGGCGCTGCCCGCGGTCGATCTCGACCACGATCTCGACCGCGCCATCGCCGGCGCGGACGCGGTGATGGCGCTGCGCATCCAGCGCGAACGCATCCGCGGCGCGCTGCTGCCCTCGGTCGCCGAGTACGCCCGCCGCTACCAGCTGACCGCCGAGCGCGTCGCCAAGGCCGCGCCGCACGCGGTTGTGATGCACCCGGGCCCGATGAACGAGGGCGTCGAAATCGCGCCCGAAGTCGCGCATGGCGCGCAGAGCCGGATCGAGGCGCAGGTCTCCGCCGGCCTCGCGATCCGCATGGCCGTCCTCTTCCTGCTCGCGAGGGGCGGCGAATGACCGCGCCGATCCTGATCCGCGGCGGCCGCGTCATCGACCCAGCCGGTGGCGTCGACGCGATCCTCGACCTCCTGATCCGCGACGGCCGCATCGCCGAAATCGGCCCCGATTTGGCAGCTCCCGCCGGCGCGACCGTGCTCGATGCCGCCGGCCTCGTCGCCGCGCCCGGCTTCGTCGACCTCCATGTGCATCTGCGCGAGCCGGGCCAGGAGCACAAGGAGACCATCGCCAGCGGCGCTCGGGCCGCGGCCCGCGGCGGCTTCACGACCATCTGCGCGATGCCCAACACCTCGCCGCCGATCGACTCGCCGATGCTGGTCACCGGCGTGCTCGACGCCGCTGCCGGCGCCGACGCCCGCGTCCTGCCGATCGCCTGCGTCACCGCCGGCCGCGCCGGCCGCGACCTGACCGAGCTCGCCGGCCTGCGCGACGCCGGCGCGGTGGCGGTCTCCGACGACGGTGACGCCGTGGCCGACGCGACCGTCGCCCGCCGCGCCTTCCAGTACCTCGCCGACCTCGACATCCCGCTGGCCGAGCACTGCGAAGACCCGGCCATCGCCGCCGGCGGCGTGATGCACGACGGAATCGTCTCCGCCCGCCTCGGCCTGCGCGGCCAGCCCGCCGCCGCCGAGGCGACCATCGTCCAGCGCGACATCGCGCTCGCCGAAGAGGCGGGCGCGGCACTGCACTGCTGCCATCTCTCGACCGAGCCGGCTCTGGCCGCCGTGGCCGACGCCAAGGCGCGCGGCCTGCGCGTCACCGCCGAGATCGCGCCGCACCATCTGATGCTCGACGAATCGGCCGTCGCCGGCTGCGGCGCGGAGCCCGCCTACGACACCGCTGCCAAGGTCAACCCGCCGCTGCGCTCCGAGCGCGACGTCGAGGCCTGCATCGACGCCCTCGCCGCCGGCGTCGCCGACGCGGTCGCCACCGACCACGCGCCGCACGCCGCGCCCGACAAGGACTGCGAGTTCGACGCGGCCGCGTTCGGCATCTCCGGCCTCGAAACGGCCTGGGGCGTGATCGGCTCGCTCGTCCGCGCCGGCCGGATCCCGCTCGCCGACGCGATCGCCCGGCTCGGCATCGGCCCCGTCCGCGCCTGGAAGCTCGACGGGCGGACGATGCCCGGCGGCGAGCCGCTCGCCGGCTTGGGCAGCCTCCGCCCGGGCGCTCCGGCCGACGTCGTCCTGCTCGATCCGGAGGCCGAGTGGACGGTCGATCCAGCCAAGTTCGCGTCGCGCGGCCGCAATACGCCGTTCGCCGGCAGGACGCTGCACGGCGCGGTGCGGGCGACGATCTCGCGCGGCGCGCTGGTGCACGGGGAGGCTGCATGATGAGCGACGCGACGGAAGCGGTTTTGGTGCTGGCCGACGGTTCCGCCTTCCGCGGCACGGCGCTCGGCCCGGCCGCGGAAACCTGGGGCGAGGTCTGCTTCAACACCTCCATGACCGGCTACCAGGAGATGCTCACCGACCCCTCCTACGCCGGTCAGATATTGGTGCTCACCTATCCGCTGATCGGCAACTACGGGATCGATCCGCCGATCGACGAATCGCGCCAGGTGCAGGTGCGCGGCCTCGTCGTGCGCTCCGCCTGCGATTCGCCGAGCCACCCGCGCGCCGGGATGCCGCTCGCCGACTACCTCGACGCCGCCGGCGTGCCGGGCATCGCCGGGGTCGACACCCGCGCGATCACCCGCCGCATCCGCCGCAACGGCGTGATGCAGGGGATGATCGCGCCCGCCGCCGAGCTCGAGGCGGCGCGGACGCGGCTGGCCGAGCTGCCCGCCTACGACGACCAGGACTTCATCGGCGTCGGCGCGCCCGCCGCCTACGAATGGGACGGCGCGCCGATGCCGCCGGGCGCGGGCGATCCCGCGACGCGGCACATCGTCGTGCTCGATCAGGGCCTCAAGTACAACATCCTCCGCAACCTCAGGCGCCGCAGCTGCCGCGTCACCGCGGCCCCGCCGGAGATGCCCGCCGCGGACGTGCTCGCCCTCGCGCCCGACGGCGTGGTGCTCGCGCCCGGGCCCGGCGACCCGGCCTTCCGCGAACTGCAAGTCGGGATTGCGAAGGGGCTGATCGGGCGCGTGCCCGTGATGGGCATCTGCCTCGGCCACCAAGTGCTCGGCCGGGCCTTCGGCGCGGGCACCTTCAAGCTCAAGTTCGGCCACCGCGGCGGCAACCACCCCGTCCGCGAGCTGGCCACCGGCCGCATCGCCATCACCGCCCAGAACCACGGCTACGCCGTCGACCCCGACGGCCTGCACGCCGACGCCGAGGTCAGCCACGTCAACGTCCACGACGGCACCGTCGAGGGCATCCGCCATCGCGCCGAGCCGGTCTTCTCGATCCAGTACCACGCCGAGGCCTCGCCCGGCCCGCTTGACAACAGCCATCTCTTCGACCGCTTCCTCGACTTGGTCGACGAGGCCCGCCCGCGAAGCTGAGCGCACGAGGAGCCGCGCATGACCGAACCCGATCCGCAGCAGCCCGACTACCGCCGCGCCGTCCCCGCCGACGCGGCCGCGATCGCCGACGTGATCAGCGAAGTGGTCGAGGGCCCGAACCCGGTCGTGTTCGACCGCCGCCTCAGCGTCGAAGAGGTCGAAACCTGGATGAGCCGCCACGGCGAGACCGGCGCCGTCTGGCTGGCCGAAATCGACGGCGGGCTGGCCGGCTTCGGCGCGCTCGACTTCAACACGCAGCGCTGGGACACCGCCACGCTCGGCGTCTGGCTGCGCTCGCAGCACCGCCGCCGCGGGATCGGCACCGTCCTGGCGGAGTACCTGCTCGACCACGCCCGGCAGCAGGGCTTCCGCCGCATCGTCGGCAGCCTGCCCGACAACAACGAGGCCGCCCTCAGCTTCCTCTCCGCCATCGGCGCGCTCGCGCCGCTGATCAACCCCAAGTCCCGCTTCGAGCTCCCCCTCTAGCCGCCGATGCCGCAAAAACCCGAATCCGTCCTCATCATCGGCTCCGGCCCGATCGTGATCGGCCAGGCCGCAGAGTTCGACTACGCCGGCACCCAGGCCTGCAAGGCCATGCGCGAGGAGGGCGTCCGCTCGATCCTCGTCAACTCCAACCCCGCCACGATCATGACCGACGACGGCGTCGCCGACGCCGTCTACATCGAGCCGCTCACGGTCGACGTGCTGCGCCGCGTGATCGAGCGCGAGCGCCCCGAAGGCCTGCTGCCCACGCTCGGCGGGCAGGTCGGCCTCAACCTCGCCGTCGATCTCCACGACGCCGGCGTGCTCGACGAATTCGACGTCCGACTGCTCGGCACCCCGCTCGACGCGATCCGGCGGGCCGAGGACCGCGAGCTGTTCCGCGACGCGATGCGCGAGATCGGCGAGCCGGTGCCGCCCAGCGCGGTCTGCCACACGCTCGAGGAGGCCCGCGCCGCCGCCGCCGAGATCGGCCTGCCCGTCGTGATCCGCCCCGCCTACACGCTCGGCGGCACCGGCGGCGGCTTCGCCCGCACGCCGGACGAACTCGACGCGATCGCCCAGTCCGGGCTCGACGCGAGCCCGATCACGCAGGTGCTGGTCGAGCGCTCCCTGCTCGGCTGGAAGGAGGTCGAGTACGAGGTGATGCGCGACGGCGCCGACACCTGCATCACGATCTGCAACATGGAGAACCTCGACCCGATGGGTGTCCACACCGGCGACTCGATCGTGGTCGCGCCCAGCCAGACGCTCTCCGACAAGGACTACCAGCAGCTGCGCTCCGCCTCGCTCAACATCATCCGCTCGCTCGGCATCGAAGGCGGCTGCAACGTCCAGCTCGCCCTCGCCCCCCGCCCCGACGTGGTCGACTGGCCCGGCGCCGGAGACCGCCGCGGCCCGCACGACGATCCGCTGCCCTACTTCGTGATCGAGGTCAACCCGCGCGTCAGCCGCTCCTCCGCGCTCGCCAGCAAGGCGACCGGCTACCCGATCGCCCGCGTCGCCGCCAAGATCGCGGCCGGCAAGCGGCTGGACGAAATCCGCAACCAGGTGACCGGGCGCACCACCGCCGCCTTCGAGCCGGCGCTCGACTACTGCGTGGTCAAGATACCCCGCTGGCCGTTCGACAAGTTCGCCGCCGGCGACCGCGTGCTCGGCACCCAGATGAAGGCCACCGGCGAGGTGATGGCCATCGACCGCGCCTTCGAGCCCGCCCTGCAGAAGGCCGTCCGCTCCCTCGAAGTCGGCGGCCGCAGCCTGCTCTGGCAGGACCGCGACGCCGAAGACCCGACGGCCGCCGCCGAAACGCCCACGGACAACCGGCTCTGGCACCTGCTCGCCGCCGTCCGCGCCGGCAAGCCCGCCGCCGAGATCAGCCGCCGCACCGGCGTCGACCCCTGGTTCATCGAACGGCTCGAGCGCTGCGTCGAAACCGAGAAGCGCCTGCTGGCCGAGCCGCTGACGCCGGAGCTGATGCGCGCCGCCAAACGCCTCGGCTTCGCCGACGAGCAGATCGCCAACCTCGCCGGCGACGTGACCGAGCGCGTGCGCGTCCAGCGCCAAGCCTGGGGCATCCGCCCCGTCTACAAGATGGTCGACACCTGCGCGGCGGAGTTCGACGCGGTCACGCCCTACTTCTACTCGACCTACGAGGACGAGAACGAGGCCGGGCCGGAACCCGGCAGGCGCGCCGTCGTGATCGGCTCCGGCCCGATCCGGATCGGCCAGGGGATCGAGTTCGACTACGCCTCCGTCAAGGCCGCGCAGGCCCTGCGCGCCGCCGGCTGGGCCGCCGTGATGGCGAACAGCAACCCCGAAACCGTCTCGACCGACTTCGACACCTCCGACCGGCTCTACTTCGAGCCGCTCGACGAGGAGGCCGTGCTCGACCTGCTCGAAAACGAGGACGCCGGCCGCAACGGCGGTACGGGCGGCGATCAGGTCGGCGCGATCCTCCAGTTCGGCGGCCAGACGGCGATCAACCTGGCCGGCCCGCTGACCACGGCGGCGCGCCCGATCCTCGGCTCGCCGGCCGACGTGATCGACCTCGCCGAGGATCGCCGCCGCTTCGAGGCCTTCCTCGCCGGCCTCGGCATCCCGCAGCCGCCCGGCACCGCGGTCAACACCGTCGACGAAGCCGTGCTCGCCGCCGATTCGATCGGCTATCCCGTGCTCGTCCGCCCCTCCTACGTGCTCGGCGGGCGCGCGATGGAGGTCGTGCAGGGCTCCGGCGATCTCGCCGCCTACGTCCTCCAGGCGCAGGGCGCCGCGCCCGGCAAGCCCGTCCTGATCGACAAGTACCTCGCCGGCATCGAGGTCGAGGTGGACGCCATCTGCCGCGGCGAGGAGGTGCTGATCCCCGGCATCATGGAGCACATCGAGCGGGCCGGCGTGCATTCCGGCGACTCGATCGCCGTCTACCCCGCGCCCAATCTCCGCGCCGGCGAGATCGGCACGATCATCGAGTACACCCGCCAGATCGGCATCGGCCTCGGCGTCACCGGCCTGATGAACATCCAGTACGTCGTGATGCGCGGGGAAGACGGCGCCGACGGCGACGTCTACGTGCTCGAGGTCAACCCCCGCGCCAGCCGCACGGTGCCGTTCCTCAGCAAGATCACGGGCGTGCCGATGGTCGAGATCGCCGTCCGCGCGATGCTCGGCGAGACCATCGCCGGACAGGGCCATCCCTCCGGCCTGCATCCCGCCTCGCCGCTGGTCGCCGTCAAGGCCCCCGTCTTCAGCATGTCCAAGCTCGGCGGCGTCGACACGCACCTCGGCCCCGAGATGAAGTCGACCGGCGAGGTGATGGGCGTGGACGTGGACTACGAGCGGGCGCTGGCCAAGGCGCTGATCGCCGCCGGCATGTCGCTGCCGCCGCGCGGGCGCGCCCTGCTCAGCATCGCCGACCAGGACAAGGCCTCCGCGATGCCCCTGATCCGCCGGCTCGGCGACGCCGGCTGCAAGCTCCACGCCACGGCCGGCACCGCCGCCTTGATCCGCGGCCTCGGCTTCGACGTCGCCGAGCAGCCCAAGCGCGAGCGCACCGGCGACCCGGACGTGATCGACCTGATCCGCGGCGGCGGCGTCGACTTCGTGATCAACACCCCGGAGCAGACCAGCGTCACGATCCGCGACGGCTTCCACATCCGCCGCGCCGCCGCCGAGCAGCGCATCCCCTGCTTCACCAGCATCGACACCGCCGCACGCGCCGTCGAAGCGATGGCTGCCGGGCGCAGCGACTACCACGTCGCCCCCATGTCCGACTACCTCAAGGGCGCGGTCTGAGCCGTGCGACGCGCCCTCGCCGCCGTCCTCGAAACCCAAAAGATCGCGCCCGGCCTCTTCGCCACCTGGTACGACGCCCCCGAACTGGCCGAGCACGCCAAGCCGGGCCAGTTCGTGATGGCCGCTCCCGACGCGGCCGGCGGCGCGCTCGATCCGTTGCTGCCCCGCGCCTTCTCCTACTACCGCTTCCGCCGCCGCGACGGCGAAACCCAGTTCGCGCTGCTCTACCAGATCGCCGGCCGCGTCACCGAGCAGATGGCGGCCCAGCAGCCGGGCGACGCCATCTGGATGACCGGCCCCCTCGGCCGGGGCTTCGAGGTCAACCGCCGCGCCCGCAACCTGCTCCTGATCGCCGGCGGAGTCGGCATCGCCCCGCTCGTCGCGCTGGCCGAGGCCGAACTCGCCGGCCCGGCCGATGCCCGGCGCTCGATCGTGCTCTGCCACGGCGCGTCCTCCGCGGCTGGCGTCTTCCCCGCCGAGCTGCTGCCGCCCGCGGTCGACTACCTGGTCGCCACCGAGGACGGCAGCCATGGCCATGCCGGGCTGGTCACCGACTTGTTCGAGCAGCACCTCGCCTGGGCCGACCAGAGCTTCGCCTGCGGCCCGCCGCCGATGTTCCGCAGCATGGCCGCGATCGTCCGCGCCGACGGCCTGCGCCGCAACGTGCAGATCCTGATGGAGACCGAGATGGCCTGCGGGATCGGCATCTGCTACGGCTGCGCCGTCTTCGCCAAGCAGGGCGTCAAGCTCTGCTGCACCGACGGCCCCAAGTTCGACCTGCTCGACGCCTTCCCCCGCCCCTGACCGCCCGCGAGGTATCGTGGCCCAACGAGGTGAAGCGTGGAAACGCCCCCCGACCGCGCCCGGACCAGTCCCGTCTACGAGCTCGGCGAAGCTGCGCAACTGACGGGTGTGGATCCTCGGAAGATCGCGTCATGGTTCGGCTCGGGATCGCCCAGCGGCGCGCCGCCGCTGCTGGGAGACGGCGGCGAAAACGGAAACGGTCGTCAGATTTCTTTCCTCGATCTGGTCGAGCTCGATCTCGCGGGCATGCTGATGCGGAATGGATTGTCCGACGATCGGATTCGGGATATCCGCGCATATGCGGACGCGCGGCTTGATACGCGGTACCCGTTCGCCCGCGTCGAGATGGGTACGATCTGCCGGCACGCCGACGGCGGGGAACGCGATGCGGCGCCTGATGGCACCCCGCTGCTCACCCCTGAGCTTGCCCGCGAGATCGAGGCCAATGCGCGTTCCAGATTCGGCTACACCGACGCTTGGGCGGGCTTCTTCTTCCCGCTCGGGCGCGGCGCGCTGCTCAATTGCGATCCGCTGGTGCGGGGCGGGCGGCTAACGCTGCGGGATCGCAGCCTGACCGCGGAGCTCATCGCCGAAATGCTGGACGGCGGCCAAACAGTCGCCCAAATCGTGTGGGACTACGACCTCGCGCCGGCCGAGGTCGAGGCCGTCATTGAGTTCTACGCCGACCGATGAAGTTGTTCTTGGACCAGAACATCTCGCACCGAATCGCGCTCGCGCTGTTCAGCCTCGGCATCCGCGATGTTGCGAACGTCTTCACGCTCTTTCCCGAAACGCTGCGAACCGGGCGGACGGTGACCGACGAAGAGTGGCTCGCGGCAGTGGGCGGCGCGGGATGGCTGGCCGTGACGCGGGACCGCCGGATCCTCTCCAGCCCGCCAGAGTTGGAGCAGCTCATCCGGCACGATGTCGGGATGGTGGTCCTCCAAGTCGCCAATCCGTCGAACTTCGAGGTGCTGCAGTTCCTCATGCAGCGCTGGGATTGGCTACGGGAGATCGATGCGGGCCAGCCCCGACCGTTCGTCTTCTCGACGACCTTGGACGGCGAGCCGGAACTGGCGGACTTGGGCGCGCTCTGACCCGCCCGCGCCGTCAGGCCGCTCCCGCGGTCGGCAGCGAGAAGACGAACGCCAGCGCGTCCGTCGAGGCGCGCACCGAGTAGGTCGCGCCCTTGGGCAGCAGCACCCCCTCGCCCTGCTCCAGCTCCGCGTCGTCGTCGATCACCCCGATCCGCAGCGCGCCGTCCACGACGATCAGGGCCGAAGCCGCCTCCGCCTGGCGATTGAGCAGCGTGCGGCCTTCGGGCAGGCGGATCGCCTCCGCCGCGAGCTCCGATGCGGCCCCGGCGGCCTGCTCGAAGGCGCGGGCCCGGATCCGCTGGAGCGGCATGCCGCCTCAGCTGATCCCGCGCTCGGCCAGGTAGTCGAGCAGGTCCTGGACGGTCCGGATGTCGGCCGCGTCCTCTTCGGGGATCTCCAGCTCGATCTCGTCCGTCGAGAACTCCTCCTCGACCGCGATGGTCAGGTCGACGATGTCGAGCGAATCGGCGTCCAAGTCCTCGATCAGGTTCGCCTCCGGGGTGACCTTCTCGACCGGCTGGCGCAGCTGGTCCGCGACCAGCGCGCAGAGGCGCTCCTGCAAGTTGCTCATGTCGGCTCCCAAGGCGGATCCGGGCCGCGTTGGGCGCGAGCTTACCCGCTGGCGCGCCCCAGCGCGACGACCCCGTTCTGCCCGCCGAAGCCGAAGCCGTTGACCAGCGCCGCCGCGATCTCCGCCTCCCGCGCCTCGTTGGGCACGTAGTCCAAGTCGCAATCGGGGTCCGGCGTCTCCAAGTTGATCGTCGGCGGCAGCGCCCCGCGGTGGATCGCCAGGGCCGTGGCCGCGCCCGACAACGCCCCCGCCGCGCCCATCAAATGCCCCGTCATGCTCTTGGTCGAACTGACCGCCAGCTCGTCCGCGCGCCCGCCGAAGACCTGCCGGATCGCGCTCGTCTCCACTCGATCGTTGATCGGCGTCGAGGTGCCGTGCGCGCTGATGTAGCCCACGTCTTCCGCGTTCAGCCCCGCGTGCCGCAGCGCCGCGCTCATCGCCCGCGCCATCCCGTCGCCCGACGGATCCGGCGCCGTGATGTGGTGCGCGTCGGCCGTCCGACCCCCGCCCAGCACTTCGGCGTAGACCCTCGCCCCGCGCGCCCGCGCCCGCTCCAGCGTCTCGACCGCGCAGACCACCGCCCCCTCGCCGAACACGAACCCGTCCCGCTCCGCGTCGAACGGGCGCGACGCCCGTTCCGGCTCCTCGTTCCGCCGCGACAGCGCGTGCATGTTGGCCAGCCCCGCGATCCCCAGCACCGACACGTTCGATTCCGTGCCGCCCGCCAGCACCAGCTCGGCCTCCCCGTCCAGCAGCATCTGCCGGGCGTCGATGAAGGCGTAGATCGAGGAAGCGCAGGCGGCCAGCGAGGTGATCGCGGGCCCGCGCATGCCCAGCTGGATCGAGACCTGGCACGAGGCCATGTTCGCCGCCATCATCGGCACGAAGAACGGGCTCACCCGCGCCGGCCCGCGCGACCCCAGCACTTCCGTCTGATCCGCGATCGTAGTCACCCCGCCCCCGCCCGTGTTCACCACCGCCGCCGCGCGATCGGAGGCCAGATCCGCCGCATCCAGCCCTGCGTCCGCCGCTGCCAGGCGTGCGGCCGCGACCGCCAGCTGCGCGAAGCGGGCCATCCGCTTCGCGTCCTTCGGGTCCATGTAGTCGGCCGGCTCGAAATCCGGAATGTCGCACGCGATCTGCGTCTTGAGGCCGGCCTCGGCCAGCAGCGGCACCCGCCGCGCGCCCGATCGCCCCTCGCTCAGCGATTGCCAGAACGCCTCGACCCCCGTTCCGATCGGGGTCACGGGGCCGATCCCGGTGATCACCGCGCGCCGCGCCGGGTCCGCCTCCCTCACGCCGCCGTCATTCGTCCCAGCGGCGCAGCAGCACCGCTGCGTTGTGCCCGCCCAGCCCGACCGAGAGCGACAGCGCCGCATCGCCCTCGAACTCCCGCGCCCGATTCGGCACGTAGTCCAGGTCGCAGTCCGGATCCGGCATCTCGTAGTTGAGCGTCGGCGGCGCGATCCCCTCCCGCAGCGCCATCGCGCAGGCGATCACCTCCAGCGCGCCCGACGCCCCCATCATGTGCCCCGTCGCCGGCTTGATCGACGAGATCGCCAAGCGCTGGGCGTGCTCCGGGAACAGCCGCTTGAGCGCCGCCGTCTCCACCCGATCGCCCAGCTTGGTCGCCGTCCCGTGCGTGTTCACGTAGCCGACCTGCTCCGGCGCCAGCCCCGATTCGCCCATCGCCTGCTCCACCGCGCTGATGATCCCGCGCCCGTGGCCCTCCGGCTGCGCCATGTCGTGCGCGTCGTTGGCGCTGCCCCCGCCGGCCACCTCCGCGTAGATCCGCGCCCCCCGCGCCCGCGCCGATTCCAGCTCCTCGATCAGCAGCGCCGCCGCCCCCTCGCCCGGCACGAACCCGCTGCGGTGCAGGTCGTACGGCCGGCAGGACTCGGAGACCGGCTCCGCCGGCTGCGCCAGCACCCCCATCCGCTCGAAGCAGGCGTGGAACAACGGCAGGATGATCGCCTCGCTGCCCCCCACGATCAGCGCGTCCGCCCGCCCCGCTTGGATGTGCAGCATCCCGTCCGCGACCGCGTTCGCCCCCGTCGCGCAGGCGCTGGTCGGCGAATAGTTGGGCCCCGCCGCGCCGGACTGGATGGCCAGGTGCCCGCTCGCCGCGTCCGCGATCAGGTTCGGCATCGCGAACGGCGAGACCCGCCGCGCCCCGCGCTCCTCCAGCGTCGCCTGCCAGTTGATCACCAGCTCCATCCCGCCCCCGCCCGAACCGAAGATCACCCCGACGCGGTTGCGGTTGTCCTCGTCGATCTCCAGCCCCGAATCCGCCAGCGCCTCCAGCCCCGCCGTCACGCCGTACTGCGTGTTCAAATCCATGTGCCGCAGCGCCTTCGCGTCCGGCAGCGCCGCCTCCGCGTCCCAATCCCGAACCTGAGCCGCCAGCGGCGTCTTGAAATTGAACTCCGACGGGTCGAAGCGGTCCAGCCGCGACACCCCGCTCTCCCCGCCGACCAGCGCCGCCCAAGTCGACTCCAAGTCGTTGCCGACGGGCGTGACCGCGCCCATCCCCGTGATCACCACGCGCCGGCCCGAGTTCACTTGGGGATGCCGTCGCTCTGGTCCGGATAGTCCCGCGTCCGCAGCCCCGCGTCCTCGTCCGAGACCGGGAACGTCCAGGCGCTGCGGGCGATCCGCCGCACCAGCTTCGAGAGCACGTCGCCCGGGCCCGCCTCCACGAACAGCGTCGCCCCGTTCCCCGCCATCGTCTTCACCGCCGACTGCCATTGCACCGGCGCGGTCAGTGCCCCCGCGATCTCCGACCGCAGCTGCGCGCCCGAATGAATCAGCCCGCCGCTGATGTTGCTCGCCACCGGCACCTGCGGCTCGCCCCACTTGATCGCGTCGACCGCGTGCTGGAACTGCGATTGCGCCCCGCTCATCAGCGGCGAATGCGACGCGATCGAGATCGGCAGCCGCACCACCCGCCGCGCCCCGTGCTCCTCCGCCATCCGCATCAGCCGCCGCAGCGGCGCCTCGTCGCCCGACACCACCGTCTGCCCCGGGCAGTTGTCATTGGCCACCACGATCGTGCCCTCCTCCGCCGCCTCGCCCACCAGCCGCCGCAGCACCCGATCGCGCAGCCCGATGATCGACGCCATCCCGCCCGGCCGCAGCGAGTCCGCGTCCCGCATCACCTCGCCCCGCCGCCGCACCAGCTCCAGCGCCTCGTCGAACCCGATCGCCCGCGCCGAAAACGCGGCCGTGATCTGCCCCATCGAGTGCCCCGCCACCGCCGCCGGCGCGAACCGCCGCCCCGCCGCCGCCCAGCGCTCGCTCAGCGCGTGCAGCCACGCCGCGCTCGCCACGAAAATCGCCGGCTGCGAGTGCTCCGTGTCGTTCAGCGTCTCCTCCGGCCCCTCTTCGATGATCCTGAGCAGGTCGTAGTCCAGCACCTCGTTGGCCCGCTCGAACCACTGCCCCGCGCCCGGCTCGACCTCGAGGATCTTGCCCGCCATCCCGATCGACTGCGACCCCTGCCCCGGGAAGAGCAGGGTGAATTGATCCTCGCCCGCCTGCGCGCCCTGCAGGGCCGCGCCCGCTTCAGATTCCATCAGCCATCCAACTTCACCGGCACCGCGGCGGCCCGCAAGGCCAGCCGCTCCTTCGCTTTCAGCGCCTTAATGGTACAGCGCATCCCGCTCCCCGCAGGGTCGCGGCGCGATCGCCGCCGCGCCGGCCTCCGCCCCGCTCCAATGGGCCGCCGTCCCCGTTATCCCCGCATTCCACAGCCGCCCCATCACATAGAACATCAGTTTGACAAAGCGGGCAGGTCGGCATATGTTCGCGCGCCGCCCGCAGCCAGGAGTCCGAATGATGCCGAGCACCAAAGCCCGCACCGCCGCCGAACCGCCCATGAGCCTCGACCAGCTGACCGCGCTGATCGACCGACTCGCCGGCGGCGCATCCCCCGCCGGCTCCCGCTTCGGCCCCCTCCACCAGCGCATCCGCGCCCGCGAGCAGCACCTCTTCAACTCGCCCTCCGCCGACCCGCGCCTGCCCGAACCCTTCGAGGACTTCGGCGGCTGGCAGACCGACGCCGCCCGCCGCGCCTGGTCCGAACTCCGCGTCCGCCTGCGCGAGCACCCGCTCCGCGTCCATGTCGAACCGCCCAACGACTCCGAGCGGGCCCGCGCCGCCGCCAACGACCTCGAACAGGTCTTCGAGCACGGCCTCGTCCTCGCCGACGAGCGCTCCGGCGCCGGCATCCAAGGCGAACTCGCCTACGGCCAAGTCTGCCTCTGCTACGGCGTCCTCCACTGGCAGCGCGCCTTCGATCGGCTGCCGCCCTTCCCGCAGCCCGAAACCCGCAGCCGCGCCCCCTCCGATCCCGACGAGCGCCGACGCTTCCGTGACCAGCGCGGCCGCCTCGTCGAATGCGCCGGCAGCCGCCGCGAGCGCGACCGCCGCCGCAAGGCCGAAGCCGGCTTCCCCTGGCGCATCGAAGTCGTCCGCCCCGACCAGTTCGCCTTCATCGAAGACCGCCTCGCGCCCAACGGCATCGGCGTCGCGCTCGTTCTCCGCGAGGTCGCCCTCTCCGATTACCAAGCCGCCCTCGCCCGCCAGGATCGCCTCCGGCTCGCCCTCGGCCGCGAACGCGGCCGCCCCCGCCTCCAACTCGCCGAGCCCGGCGACGCCCCCGTCGCAGGCGACCCGTCCGCCGCGGGCTGGGGAGACCGCGTCCGCGTCGCCTCCGTCTGGACCCGCTCCCGCTACTACGAACTCGCCGCCCCCGCCGCCGGCGGCTGGACGCTCGTCAAGTCCCACGGCCACCCCTACGAAATGCCGCCCTTCGCCCTCGCCCCCTCCGACGTCAACGATCATCCCGACCCCGTCCGCCGCTGGGAGCCGCTGCTCGAGGGCGTCTACCGCGTCAAGCCGACCTTCGACTACGACCGCTCCCTCGCCCGCGTCATCGCCGAGCAGGCCGCCGTCCCGCTCTACTGGATCCGCCTCGCCGAAGGCGGCTACGAGACCGATGCCGAAGGCGGCACCCGCGTCGAACTCACCGCCTCCGCTGCGGCCGCGCGCAACCTCCCCGCCGGCGCATCGCTCGAAAAGGTCGAATTCCCCTTCGACCCCGCCTTCATCGAATTCCTCCGCCTCGCCAACGAGGACCTCGCCGCCGCCGCTCCCGACACCGGCGCGATCCTGCGCGGCGAAGCCGGCCCCAACACGCAGCCCCACACCCTCAACCTGCTCCTCTCCGCGCGCAACTCCCAAGTCCAGCACCTCAAGCGCCAGCAGGCCCGCGCCGCCCGCATCATGCTCCGCAACATGGCCATGGTCATGTCCAAGCCCGCCCCGCTCGGCGGCTTCGGCGAGCCCGTCTGGGTCTTCGCCTGCACCCGCGAGGGCCGCGTCCTGCGCGACACCATCGTCGGCGTCGACCCCGCCCGCATCCCCTCGCTCGACATCGACGTCCGCATCGACCCCTACAGCCAGGCCCAGCGCATCGCCATACAGGAACACGGCCGCGCCCGCCTCAACGACCCCTTGGACCCGCTCGACCAGCGCGGCTACATCGAGCAGTACATCGGCGACGAGCACCCGGAGGCCGCCATCGCCCGCCATCGTCGCTGGCTGCTCGAACAGGCCCGCCTCGACCGCGAACTCGCCGCCGCGGGGGCCGCTCCGAACACCTCCGCGCCCCGCTCCGTCGTCGCGCCCCTGAGCCCCGAACTCTCCGACCTTGGCGAACTCAACGTTCCCCGAGGCTCCGTCTGAGCCGCCCCGAAGCCGAAACCCGGAACCTGCGGCCCGCGCCATGCCCGCACCCGAAGGAGCCCGCAATGCCGAAGCAGATGATCCGCCAGCAGATCCGCTGCCAGAACCCCGGCTGCCCCAGCCAGCGCCACGGCGAGGGCGCACTCGCCTGCGAACTCGAACGCCCGCCCAACGGCCGCGTCAACATCCGCTGGCGCTGCCGCCGCTGCCGCACCGAGCAGCGCCTCTCCCTCCGCCCCGCCTCCGAATAACCCCGGGCCGGTCGCAGATCGACGGCCCGCCCCTATCCTGTGCCCCGCCGAAGCGCCGGAACGACCGGCGCGAGAACGGGACGGGAGCCGGACATGGACATCGCGGGCAAGGTCGCCGTCGTCACCGGCTCCTCATCCGGCGTCGGCGAAGCCGCAGCCGAACTCCTCGCCGGCCTCGGCGCGGCCGTCGTCGTCAACTACAACCGCGGCGAAGCCGCCGCCAACGAGATCGTCGAACGCATCCGCGCCGCCGGCGGCCGCGCCATCGCCGTCCAAGCCGATGTCCGCAGCGACGCCGACTGCCGCCGCCTGATCCAATCCGCCGTCGACGAATTCGGCGCGCTCCAGATCCTCGTCAACAACGCCGGCATGACCCGCTTCATCGCCCACGAAGACCTCGAAGCCGTCACCGACGAAGTCTGGGACGAAATCCTCGGCGCCAACCTGCGCGGCACCTTCAACTGCAGCCGCGCCGCCGCCCCGCACATGAAGGCCGCCGGCGAGGGCGCGATCGTCAACGTCAGCTCCGTCGCCGGCATCGGCGGCGGCGGCAGCAGCATCCCCTACGCCGCCAGCAAGGCCGGCATCAACATCATCACCAAGAGCCTCGCCCGGGTCCTCGGCCCCGAAATCCGCATCAACACCATCGCCCCCGGCTTCATCGAAGGCCGCTGGCTCAAAGGCGGCCTCGGCGAGGAAACCTACCTGGCCGGCATCGCCCGCCTGGAACAAACCGCCCCCCTCCAAGGCGTAGCCACCCCCCAACTCTGCGCCGACGCAATAGTAGCCCTAATCGAACGCAACTCCTTCGTAACCGGCCAAACCATCACCGTAGACGGCGGCGCAACCCTGTAGCTGCTAATCATCGGCCCCGATTTCGCCGCCGCCTCCTTCGAGTGCGGGCGGGAATTCCATAGTTGGTTCGGTCGCGCACTATGTCGTAGTCCGCCTTGGTCAAGAGATTGCACCGAGCGCCCG
Source organism: Dehalococcoidia bacterium (assembly GCA_965205165.1). Taxonomy (GTDB): domain Bacteria; phylum Chloroflexota; class Dehalococcoidia; order Bin125; family Bin125; genus CBDESM01. The sequence continues at coordinate 968,734 of OZ242037.1, read as the reverse complement.
AACCGCCGCCCAGCTGCAAAACCTGTCGCGGCGGAGCCCACCATGCGGCCGTCTCCACGGTGCCGCTGAACGCTCTTTGCGGATCTTGAACCCGCTCGATCAGCGGCTCGAAATCGCTGTCCACCGAACAGAGGATACCCAAATCAAACGCCCCGATGCTCGCGCCCTCGAAGAAGTCCAAGGCCAAGGAAATGTCGATCCCCTTCTCCCGCGGCGCAACTGACGGGCCGCTCAACGGCCTGGTGACTACCGTGACGCCATCAGCGCGCCAAGCCCGATCTGCCGGAGCGCCGGCCCATAGCCTCGGTCATTAAGTCGCGGCATGCCGCGATAGACACGGACTTGATCGGAATCCCCTTGAACGAGGTCGTCGTCGCCGTTCCGCTTGAGCCGCAGCAATTCCGCAAGCTTCCGCGGAGATATCTGGCCGGACGATGGAGCAGCGTTCGGATTGTGAAACGCTCGACGCGCAGCATGGTACACGTTTTGGTAGTCGATGAAGACGGCGATGCGCATGATGTCCGAAACCTGAAAAAGGGTTCCCCGCCCTTCGGTGCGCTAACCGGATGGCGGGGCAGATGGATTGCGCGGCCTGTTCCGTTGCCCGGGGGCAGCGGTCATCCGCAGCGCGCACCCTCATCTTAGGGCGGCGCGGAGCGCCCGTCAACTTTCGCGGGGATCGCGCAGGCGGCTACCCTGCGCTTCCCAGAGGAGGTGCGACATGGATGTCGGATTCATCGGAACGGGCAAGATCGGCAACCCGATGTGCGCCAACGTGCTCAAGGGTGGGCACCGGGTGATCGTCCACGACGCGGTCGAGGAGCACACGGCGAACCTCGTCGAGCTCGGCGCTGATTGGGCCGGCTCGGCCGCGGAGGTCGCGGCGCGGGCGGAAGTGCTGCTCACCTCGCTGCCGGGACCGGCGCAGGTCGATTCCGTCTTCCGCGACGACGGCGGCATCCTCGCCGGCGCCCGCCCCGGCCTCGTCTGCTTCGACCTCTCGACCAACCTGCCCTCCACCGTCCGCATGCTCGCCGAGCGGGCCGCCGAGCGCGGCGTCACCCTCGTCGATTCGCCCGTTTCCAACGGCGTGATCGGCGCGCAGAACGCCGAACTCGCGGTGATGGTCGGCGGCACGGAGGCCGAGTTCGGCAAGTACCTCCCCGTGCTCGAATCGATCGGCAACAACGTCTTCTTCCTCGACGAGCTGGGCATGGGCTGCGTCGCCAAGATTGTCAACAACATGGTCGGCATCACCTCGATGCAGGTGCTGATCGAGGGCGTCGCCCTCGCCGAAAAGTCCGGCCTCGACCCGGCCAAGGCGCACGAGATCATGAGCGTCGCCTCCGCCCGCGCCTACGTGCGCGGCATGCCCGCCCTGCTCGAGCGCCGGTTCGACGATCCCACCTTCTTCCTGCAATGGGCCGCCAAGGACGTCTCCCTCGCCGTCCAAGTCGCCCGCGAGCAGGGCATGCCCCTCCCCATCGCCAGCGCCGCCGCCGACACCCTGATGCGCGCCGCCAACCGCGGCCAATCCCGCCGCTCCGTCCAAGCCACCCTCCCCACCGTCGAACAAGACGCCGGAATACAGTGAGCAGCGGGAGCAGCCGATGCCCGCCAAGGAAGAGTTGGCGACGCCGAACGTGATCGAGTGGCCGATCAATGAGGCGGGCTATGACTACGCCGAGATCGCCAAACATCTGAAAGCCGACGAGGCGGTGATCAGGGTTTGGTCCACGGAATCGACAGGCCGACAACGGAACAGCTGACCAAGCTGACAGCCAAGCTCAAACGGCCGCACTCCTTGTTTTTCCGCCTGTCGGTGCCGCCATCCGCGTCTCTTCCGCCTGAGTTGCGAACAGCAGCCGGACGGGGTTCACGTCGCTTGTTCCCGGATGAGCGCCTCGAGATACGGCGTGTCCGGCGCATTCAGCGCTTCGTTGCCGATCTCCGGGTGCGCCGCGCCTCCGGGCATCCCACGCACAAGGTTGGCGCATCCCCGAACGCGCTTGCGGGGCGCGGGGTCGTAGTCTCAGGGCTCGCGCTGGCTGCGCTTCGGCGGCACGACGGGGTTCCCAGTCGAGCGTGGGGTGAGGCCGCGGGTGGCGGCGCCCTAGTTAGGCGCGGTCCATCAGCAGGGCGGGTCCGTCCCCGCACGGCCGAGGCGTTCGAGCAGCTCGTGTCGGCCGCGCTGTGGGTGTCTGGCTGGAGGAGAGACCGAGCGTCAGCGCGTCGCGGGCGAGCAGGTGCAGATTGGGCAGCCTGACGTTGCCGCACTGCACCGGCAGCAGCGGCGCGATCCGCTCGTATTGGGCTTGGGTCAGTTCATGGGCGTCCGTTCACCCCGCCGCCGAACCCACCCTAGCCGCCGACCACCCTAAGCCCGGAGGACTAAATCTGCGCTTCATCGTGCTTGGGCCCGTCGCGTCTGTTTGGTCAGATGCGCATCAGATCGACGATCCGTGAACTGTTGGGAGGCCGACGTTTTCTTTGACTTCGGCTAGGACTTGTTGGGCGATCTTGCCGGCTCGGTCGGCGCCGTTTTGGAGGGCTTCGTCTACTGCTTTGGGGGTGGCGGCCAGTTCTTCGCGCTTGGAGCGGATGGGGGCGAAGGTTTGGTTGATGCTTTCGGCTAGGTGCATCTTGCAGTCCACGCAGCCGATTTCGGCTTTGCGGCATTGGGTGGCGATTTCGGGCTGGGCGGCTTCGTTGAAGAAGCCGTGCAGGCTGTAGACGTTGCAGATTTCGGGGCGGCCGGGGTCGGTGCGGCGGACGCGCTGGGGGTCGGTGATCGCGCTGCGGACTGCTTTGGTCGTTTCTTCGGGGGTGCTGGCGATGTCCACGGCGTTGCCGTAGGACTTGCTCATTTTGCGGTTGTCGAAGCCGAGCACCATCGGGGCGCTGGTCAGCTCGGCTTCCGGTTCGGGGAAGGTGTCGCCGAAGTTGCGGTTGAAGCGGCGCACGATCTCGCGGGCGAGCTCGAGGTGCGGCAGCTGGTCCTCGCCGACCGGCACCTTGTTGGCCTTGTAGAGGATGATGTCGGCGGTCTGCAGCACGGGGTAGCCGACCAGTCCGTAGTTGACGTTGTCCGGCTGGGCCCGCGCCTTCTCCTTGAAGGTCGGCACGCGCAGCAGCATGCCCAGCGGCGTGACCATGCTGAGCAGCAGGTGCAGCTCCGAAATCTCGGGCACGTGGCTCTGCACGTAGAGGATCGAATCCTCGGGGTCGATCCCCGAAGCGAGCAGGTCGAGCGCGGTTTCGCGCACGTTGCCGCGCAGCGCCCGCGTCTCCTCGAGGGTGGTCAGCGAGTGCAGGTCGACGATGGAATAGATGCATTCGTAGCGCGCCTGCAGGGCGGCGAAGTTCTGGATCGCGCCGAGGTAGTTGCCGATGTGCTGGCGGCCGGTGGCGCGGATGCCGGCGAAGACGCGGTCTTGGCGCTGCGTTTCTGAGGGCATCGGGCTACATCTCCTCCGGCGCGGCTGCGCCGATCAGCCGCAGCGAGGCGGCGAGGGCCGAGCGCGCGGCGCGGACCAGCGTGAGCCGGGCGGCGGAGCGTTCGGGCGCGTCGGGTGCGAGGACGCGGCAGGCGTCGTAGAAGAGGGAGAAGTCGCGGGCCAGTTCGCCCGCGTAGGTGGCCAGATGATGCGGCTCGCGGCGGGCGGCCATGTCGGCGACGAGCTCGGGCAGGCGCAGGATCGCGCTGATCAGCGCCTCCTCGCGCGGTTCGACCAGCAGGTCGAGCGCGTCGACCGAGGCGTCGAGGCCCTGTTCGGCGGCGGTGCGCTCGATGCTGCAGCAGCGCGCGTGCGCGTACTGCACGTAGGTGACGGGGTTCTTGCGGGGATCCTGCGATTCCGCCGCGCCCAAGTCGAAATCCATCTGCGCGTCGGCCGAGCGCTGGAGCATGAAGAAGCGGGTGGCGTCCTTGCCGACCTCCTCGACCAGCTCGCGCAGCGTCACGAACTCGCCCGTCCGCTTGGAGATCCGCACCCGCTCGCCGTTCCGCACCAGGTGCACCAGCTGGTAAAGCAGCACTTCCAGCGCCTCGCCGTCGCCGCCGACCGCCGAAACCGCGGCCTTGGTCCGCGCCACGTGGCCTTGGTGGTCCGCGCCCCAGACGTCGATCACGGTTTCGAAGCCGCGGCGGATGAACTTGTCGTAGTGGTACGCCGCGTCGGAGGCGAAGTAGGTCGGCTCGCCGCTGCTGCGAATCAGGACGTTGTCCTTGAGCTGCTCCTCGCCCTCGTCCAGCGCGGCCGAGCGGAACCAGACGGCGGCGTCGCGCTCGACGACGTGCCCGCCCCCGCGCAGGAGCGACATCGCCTCTTCGTAGGCGGGCGGCTGGCCGCCGTCGGGCTCGTAGAGGGCGCGTTCGGAGGCCCAGCGGTCGAACTTGACGCCGACGAGTTCGAGGTCGCCGCGGATGCCGTCGAGCATCGCGTCGAGTCCGGCCCGGACGAGGTCTTCGGGCGCCGGGTCATCGGTTGATGCGCCGGCCCAGCGCTCGCCGTGCTGCTCGGCGAAGCGCCCGCCGAGTTCGGTCATGTACGCGCCGGCGTAGCCGTTTTCGGGCAGCGCGGCCTCGCGGCCGAGCGCTTGGAGGTAGCGGGCGAGCAGGGTGCGCCCGAACAGCTGCGCCTGCGTGCCGGCGTCGTTGACGTAGTACTCGCGCTGCACGTCGTAGCCGGCGGCGTCGAGCACGGAGGCCAGCGCATCGCCGAGCACCGCGCCGCGCCCGTTGCCGACCTGCAGCGGCCCGGTCGGGTTGGCGGAGACGAACTCGACCTGCACCTTCGCGCCGCCGCCTTGGTCCCCGCGCCCCCAGTCGGCGCCGGCCGCGGCGGCCTCGGCCAGCCGCTTCCGCTTCCATTCCGGCGCGAGCCGGATGTTGAGGAAGCCGGGCCGGGCCGCCTCGACCTCGGCGATCGCTTCGCCGCGGGCGACCCGCCCGGCGATCGCGCCGGCGACGTCGAGCGGCGACATCCGCATCGCGCTGGCCAGCCGCATCGCCACGTTGCAGGCGTAGTCGCCGTGCTCGGCCTTGGCCGGGCGCTCGACCCGGATCTCCGGCGCCGGCACCGGCGGCAGCGCCCCATCCGCCTGCGCCCGCTCCAGCGCAGCGGCCACCGCCTCTTCCACCAAGTCCCGCGTATCGCTGCTCATGCCGCCGAACTCCCGGGTTCGCGGCCCGCGCCGCGCGAACTGCAAGGATACCCGCAGACCCGGCACGGGCGGCTCGGGACATAGACTGCCGCCGTGAACGGCGACGAGCAGGATCCCGCGGCGGAAGACCCCGATGCGCAGGGGGCCGGGCAGCGCGCCCGGCGGGCGCTATTCGTCTATGAGCGGCTCGAACGGCGGCTGGCTTCGCAGCTGGCGCTGGCGGAGCTGATCGACCGCAAGCTGGAAACCTCGATGCGGTTCAGCGCCGCGCTGATCGCCCTGCTGGCCGCCGCGATCTTCTTCGCCGACCGCGCGTCGGAGCAGAGCATCTTCTCCCCCGCGCTCATCGCCGCCGTGGTGATCATCGCCTTGCTCACCAGCGCCGGCATCACCGTCGCCATGTACGCCTACATCGCATTCGGCGATTTGGTGGACGCGCCCGACAGTGGCGCCCTCGCACGGCAAGGTGCATCGCTCCAGCTGCCGGAGTTGGTCGAATGGGCATCCGCTCAAGTGCGCGACGCGATCTCCGCGAACACCGAGCCCCTCCGCCTCAAGCGGAGTTTCTGCAATGCATCGCTCGTTCTGGTATGGGCAGCGGCGCTCGCGGTCAGCGTCTCTGCCATCGCCGCCGTGGCCGCATGAGGCCGGATCAATGCATCTCCTGCCCGGGTCCGGCCTTGGGTTTCGGGGGGCGCTTGAAGAGGTACTTCCACCAGCCGGGTGAGAACCCGGTGTAGTACATCTCCTGACCGGGTCCGGCCTTGGGCTTCGGGGGGCGCTTGAAGAGGTATTTCCACCAGCCGGGCGAGAACCCGGTGTAGTACATCTCTTGCCCGGGTCCGGCCTTTGGTTTCGGAGGGTGCTTGAAGAGATCGCGCCACCAACCGGGTGAAAGCGCTGATGTGTACAGCTCCTGATCGGGTCCCGGCTTCAGGCGGCGCGGGCGCTTGAAGAGGTCTTTCCACCAGCCGGGGGCGAGGGCCGACGTGTAGAGCTCTTGGTCGGGGCCGGGTTCGAGACGGTGGATGGGGCGGAAGGGGAAGCGCCATCGGCGCTTGGCGGGGCGGCTGGGGGTTCCCTCGCCGATCTGCTCGCGGGTGGCCATGGCGGTTCCTCCGGCGGTCGGGCCGCCATCGTGATTCTACCGCCGCGGCTCAGTGGCGGCGGTGGGGGTCAATGGCTTCGACTACGGAGTCGGCGACGAAGTTGAGGGAGAGCAGGATCAGGCTGAGGCCCAAGGTGGGGAAGAGCACGAACCACCAGGCGCCGGCGAAGAGCCAGCGGCGGCCGTCGGCGAGGATGATGCCCAGCGTCGGCGTCGGCGGGGACGCGCCGAGACCGAGGAAGCTGAGCGTGGCTTCGGCGATCACGGCGAAGGCCATGGCCAGCGCGCCCTGCACCAGCAGCGGCGGCAGCGCGTTGGTGGCGATGTGGCGCCAGATGATCCGGCCCGGCGCCGCCCCGATGGCGCGGGCGGCGAGCACGTAGTCCCGCTCCTTCTCGGTCAGCAGCTGGGCGCGGGCGATGCGGGCGAAGACGGGCACGTTGGCGATGCCCAGCGCCAGCGCGACCTGCTCGGTGCCGGTGCCCAGGATCGCGAGCACGGCGATGCCGAGCAGCAGGAAGGGGAAGGCGAGCAGGGTGTCGACCAGGCGCATCAGGATCGTTTCGAGCCAGCCGCCGGCGTAGCCCGCGAGGAAGCCGATGATGGTGCCGGCCGCGCCGCCGCCGAGCACGCCGGCGACGGAGACGTAGAGCGAGATGCGCAGGCCGAAGAGGATGCGGCTGAACATGTCGCGGTTGAGGTCGTCGGTGCCGAACCAGTACTCGGAGGTGGGCGAGAGCAGGCGCGCGCCGCGGATCTGCTCGGCTTCGCCGTAGGGCGCGATCAGGTCGGCGAAGATCGCCAGCAGGATCAGCCCGCCGAAGATCACCACGCCGATGAACCCCTGCGGGTTGGTGACCGTGCGGTAGAAGGCGTCCACGGTCAGCGACTGATCGCGCATGCGGCGCAGCCAGGGGCGGGCGACGGGGGGATCGAAGGCGCTCATGAGCGCAGCCCGGAGACGCGGATGCGGGGGTCGAGGTAGCCGTAGGTGATGTCGGCCGCGGTGTTGGCGGCGACGAAGAGGAAGACGAGGATGGCGAGCATCGCCTGGATCACGAGGTAGTCGCGGCCGACGATGCCGTCGATGATCAGGTTGCCGAAGCCGGGCCGGGTGAAGACGATCTCGACCACGATCGCGCCGGCGAGCAGGTTGCCGATCTGGAGCGCGGCGATGGTGACGATCGGGATCAGCGCGTTGCGCAGCGCGTGCGAGAGCACGACGCGGCTGGAGCGCAGGCCCTTGGCGCGGGCGGTGCGCACGTAGTCCTGCGCCAGCGCCTCGGCCACCGAGGTGCGCACGAAGCGGGCCAGCACGGCGGCGATGGTCGCGCCGGCCGCGATCATCGGCAGCACCAGCCGGTGCAGGCCCTGCAGCGGATCATCGAACACGCTGACCCGGCCCGACACGGGGAACCAGTCCAGCTCGACCGCGAAGACCCAGAGCAGGATGATGCCGAGCACGAAATTGGGGATGCCCAGCGTGAGGATGTTGAAGATGCTCGCGCCGTAATCGGGCGGCTTCTTGGCCCAGACGGCGGCGGCGATGCCGAGCGGGACGCCGACGATCAGCGCGAAGAGGTAGGCGGCCACGGCCAGTTCGATCGTGGGCGGGAACGACTGCGCGACCAGGTCGCGCACCTCGACCCGCTTGGTGAAGGAGCGCCCGAAGTCGAGCTGGACGGCGCCGGAGATCCAGTTCCAGTACTGGGCCAGGAACGGGTCGTTGAGGCCGAGCTGCTCGCGGACGCGCTCGACGTCCTCGAGCGTGGCATCCTCGCCGGCGAGCTGCTGCGCGGGGTCGCCGGGGATCAGGCGGATGATCAGGAAGATGACGATGCTGGCCAGGAAGACGACGAGCACGCCTTCGAGGAAGCGGCGGATCAGGTACCTGCCCACGCGCCGCCGCTTTCCGTTGATCCTCGCCGTTCAGGTTTCCGCCGGCCCGTTGCCCGCTAGCCGTCGAAGTAGACGTGGTGCATGCGCGGGATGCCGGTGATGTCGTACCAGAGGTTCTTGACGTTGGACTGCATCGCCCAGATCTGGACGGTCGTCGAGATCGGCGAGACCCACGGCTCCTCGTCCAGGATCTTGTTGAAGTCGTCCAGCAGCTGCTGGCGCTTGGCCTCCGAGTCCGCGGTCGGCCAGCCGTCGATCATGGCCTGGTAGTGGGGCGTCTCATAGGCGCAGGAGTTGGGGATGCGCATCTGGAAGTTCATCACCGGCAGCGACTGCGGGTGGAGCGCGTAGAAGCCGTAGAAGGAGACGTACATCGCCTCGTGGGTGCCGGCCAGGAACTGCTCGATCCAGGTCGCGCTCTCGATCCGCTGCGGCTCGACGTTGATTCCGGCCTTGGCGGCGTCGGATTGGATGATCTGGGCGATCTGGATGCCCTCCTCGCGCGCCGCCTGGCAGGCGATGGGAAGGGTCGGGGTGCCGTCGGGGTAGCCCGCTTCGGTGATCAGCCGCTTGGCCTCGTCCAAGTCGAAGTAGTCGACGTCGAGCGATTCGTCGTAGGCGGGCGAGAAGGAGGGCCAGACCACGTTCTTGACGGAGGCGAGCCCCTCGAACAGCTCCTCGGTGATCCGCTTGCGGTCGATGCAGCGGTAGAGCGCCCGCCGCACGGTGGGGTCGTCCATCATCGGATGGCCGCCGCCGCGCCCGGTGCCGACCATGCCGAGCACCCAGATCGAGCCGGTCGGCGGGGCCAGCTGCAGGTTGTAGTCGGGATCGGGGTTCAGGCCCGCGTGAAACGCCTTGGGCAGATGGTGGGTGAGGTCGATCTCGCCGTTCTGCAGCGCCAGCGACATGGAATCCGAATCTTGGAAGATGTGCCACTCGATCGCGTCGAGGTTGGCCGGCTCGTAGAAGTTCTCGAAACGGTCGGCGCGCGAGTAGACGTCCACCTCGTAGGCGTCGGGGTCCCACTTGAAGGGCCCGCTGCCATTGACGCGCACCAGCCCTTCGAGACCCTCGATGTCGTCTGCGTCGTGGATCTGCGCCCACTGGAACACGTCGAAGATCGTGGTGCCGGGCCAGGCGAGGTCGAACTGCAGGGTCGTGTCGTCGACGGCGGTGACCTCGCTGACGTACTTGTTGTAGATCGAGCGGACCTGGCTGTTGGCCACGTCCTCGTCGTCCATCCGCTCGAGGCTCTTGCGCACCTCCTCGGCGGTCATCGGCTTGCCGTTGTGGAATTCGAGGCCGGGGCGCAGTTTGACCATCAGCATCGTCTGGTCGTCGTTGAACTCCCAGGATTCGGCGAGGTGCGGCTGCGGGTTGAGGCCCTCGGAGTCGTACTTGGTCAGGGTGTCCCAGAGGGCCGGGTAGAAGACGGTGTCGGGCGAGGCGGCGTATGGGGCGAGGTAGATCGCGGGCGAGCCGTTGGCCCAGCCGGCGCGGAGGACGCCGCCCTTCTTGCGGACGCCGTCGTCCTTGTAGGCGATGGCGCCGGAAGGGGCCGTCTGCGGTTCGGCCTGCTGCTCTTGCGGAGCGGGTTGCTCCTGCTGTTGCTGCGGCTGCGCGGCCGCCGCGGGCTCGGGCTGGGCCTGTTGCGCCTGCTGCTGGTCGTCGTCGCTGCCGCAGCCGACGAGGGCCATGCCGGCCGCGCCGACGGCGGCGCGGGCGCCCGCGCCCATCAGCGATCGGCGGCCCATCCGCTCGGTTCGGATCCGCTCCCAGTAGCCGCGATCGCTCATCGGTCGTTCCCTTCTCCGGCCGGACGCTGCGGCGGCGCTACGCGTCCATCCAGATCTTCTGCATCGAGGGGATGCTGAGCACGTCGAATTCGACGCCGTTGACCTTGGAGGCCCAGGCCCAGACGTCGCTGCGGGTGACGATCGGCGCGATCCACGGCTCGTTGTCGAGGATCGTGTTGAACTCTTCCAGCAGCGCGTTGCGGCGCGCGTCGGTGTCGGCGGTGCCGAAGTTGTCGATCAGCTCCTGGTAGTAGTCGGGGCCGTAGGCGCAGGAGTTGGGGATGCGCATCTGGAAGTTCATCACCGGCAGGGTCTGCGGGTGCAGGGCGAAGAAGGCGTAGGAGGAGAGGTAGGCCTCGTTGCCGGCGCCGAGGAAGCGTTCGCGCGCGACGGCGGCTTCGAGCAGCTGGATGTTGATGTTGATCCCCGCCTCGGCCGCGCCGGCTTGGATCACCTGCGAGATCTCGTTCGCCTCGCCGCCGCTGTGGGCCAGCTCGATGGTCAGCTCGCCGGGGCCGTAGCCGGCCTCCTCGAGCAGCCGGGCCGCCTCCTCGGGGTCGAAGTAGTCGCGGTCGCGGGCGGCGTCGTAGCCGGGCGAGAAGGAGGGCCAAAGGATGTTCTTGGGCTGGGCGAGGCCGGCGAAGGTCTCCTCGGCGATCCGCTTGCGGTCGACGATGCGGTAGAGCGCCTGCCGCACCTTGGGGTTGTCGAACGCCTCGTGGCCGCCGTTCTCGTTGGGGATGACCATGCCGAGCACCCAGATCGCGAGCGTGGGTGGCGCGACCACGACCTCGAAATCGGGGTCGGCGTTGTAGCGGTCGTAGTCCTGCTTGGGCAGCCGGTTGGTGAGGTCGATCTCGCCCGCGTTGAGCGCCAGCGACATCGCCGCCGCGTCGGAGAAGGCGTGCAGCTCGACGCCGTCCAGCAGGGCCGGGTCGTAGAAGTTCTCGAAGCGCTCGCCGCGCGAGAACTCGTCCACGCGGTAGGCGGTCGGGTCGAACTTGAACGGCCCGCTGCCGTTCAGCTCCGCATAGTCGTCCAGCTTCGCGATCGAATCGGCGTCGTGGATCTGCGCGTAGTTGAGCACGTCGAAGATCAGCGTGCCGCTCCAGGCGAGGTTGAATTGCAGCGTCGTGTCGTCGATCGCATCGACGCTCTCGACGTACTTGGTGAAGATGCCCTTGACCTGGTTGTTGGCGGTGCCCTCGTCGTCCATCGCCTCGAGGCTCTTCTTGACCTCGGTCGCGGTCATCGACTTGCCGTTGTGGAACTCGAGGCCGGGGCGCAGCTTCACCTCGAGCATCGTCTGGTCGTCGTTGAACTCCCATGACTCGGCGAGGTGGGGCTGCGGGTCGAGCCCGTTGGGCGAGTACTTGGTCAGGGTGTCCCAGAAGGGGATGTAGAGCGGGATGTGGGCCGAGGAGGAGAGGTAGGGGGCCCGGTAGGTGGTGAGCGAAAGGTCGGAGCCGATCCGCAGCACGCCGCCGCGCTGCGGCCCGCCCGCGGCCGCGGCCGGCTGGGCCTGCTGCTGCTGTTCCTGCTGATCCGCCGCCGCGGTCCCGGACGCTTGCGCGTCCGATGACTGCTGCGCCGCCGCCTGCTGTTGCGCGTCATCGTCGTCATCATCGCCGCAGCCGACCAGCGCCAGCCCGGCCGCGCCCAATCCGGCCCGTCCCGATGCGGCCAGCAGCGAGCGCCTCGACAGCCGATCGCCGCGGATCCGGTCCCACATTTCGCGCCTGCTCATCGTGCTCGCTCCCAACCCGCCCGCCGAACGGGCGGCTGCTCCGATGTTTCGCCCGAAACTAACAGAATCGGAACGCCCTCGTCGGGCGGCGCGTTTCCCGGCGCGGAGCGCGGTGCTCCCGTTACCCTCGACTGCGGCCGCGCGGCGGCCGCGTGAACTGGAGCAGCGCAATGTCCTGGCGACCCCGCAAGATGAAGTTCGGCATCTTCCTCGCGCCCTTCCACCGGGTCGGCGAGCACCCCACGCTGGCGCTCCAGCGCGATCTGGAGCTGATCGAGCTGCTCGACGATCTCGGCTACGACGAGGCTTGGATCGGCGAGCACCACTCGTTCGCGCGCGAGCTGATCTCGAACCCGATGATCTTCATCGCCGCGGCCGCGCAGCGCACCAGGCACATCCGGCTCGGCACCGGCGTCGTCTCGATCCCCTACCACCACCCGCTGATGATCGCCGACGATCTGCTGCAGCTCGACCACATGACCCGCGGGCGGGCGATGCTCGGCGTCGGCCCCGGCGCGCTCACCTCGGATGCGGTGCAGATGGGCATCCCGCCCGAGGAGCAGCGCCGCCGCATGCACGAGGGCTTCGACGCGATCGTGCAGCTGGCGACCAGCCCGGAGCCGGTCACGATGGAGACGGACTGGTTCTCGCTGACCGAGGCGCGGCTGCAGATGGCCTGGTTCTCCGACCCGCACCCGGAACTGGCCGTCGCCGTGATCCTCACGCCCTCCGGCCCGCAGCTGGCCGGCAAGTTCGGCGCCGGCATGCTCTCCGTCGCCGGCACCTCGGACCCGGAGGGGCTGACCCGGGTCTGGGACTGGTACGCGGAGGCGGCCGCGGAGAACGGGCACGCCGCCGATCGCGCCGACTGGCGGGCCGTCGTGCCGATCCACGTCGCCGAGACGCGCGAGCAGGCGATCGCCGACGTGGCGGAGGGCTACAAGGGCCGCGCCTACATCGGCGACGTGCGCGACGAGGGCCGGCGCGGCGGCCTCTTCGCCAACCAGGCCCCGACGATTGAGGAGGCGATCGAGCGCAACGAGGTGCTGGTCGGCGGCGTCGACGACGTGATCGAGCAGGTCGAGGCGCTGCACGAGCGCTCCGGCGGCGTCGGCGGGCTGATGGGGATGGCGCATGAATGGGCGTCGAGCGACGCCACGCGACGCTCCTACGAGCTCTTCATGCGCTACGTCGCGCCGCGCTTCCAAGGGCAGATCGACCGCATCGTGGAATCGCGCGATTTCGTGGAGGATCGGCAGCTGGACATCTTCGGCGCGGGCACGAAGGCGATGGCGCGGGCGTTCGCGGACGGCGGCAAGGAGATGCCGGAGGAGTTCGCCAAGGGCGTCGCCGCGCTCAACGGCGCGGCCGAGCGGGCCGCGGAGCCCGCTACGGCCGACTAGCGCCGCGCCCCCGCGCCGATGCAGGCCGTCGTCGCCCTGGGCGGCGGGATCGACGACTCGGCGCTCGTCCGCTCCGCGCTCGACGGGGCCGGCTTGATCGTCGCGGCCGACGGCGGCGCGCGCCGCCTCGCCGCGCTGGGCATAGCCCCGCACGTGCTGATCGGCGACTTCGACTCGCTCAGCCCGGACGAACTGGCCGATCACCGCGCGGCCGGCGCCGCCATCGTCCCGCATCCCGCCCCGCAGCAGCGCACCGACGCCGATGTCGCCATTGCAGAAGCGCTGGCCCGCGGCGCGACCTCCCTAATCGCGCTCGGCGTCTTCGGCGGCGACCGCCTCGACCACGAGCTCGGCAACCTCGAACTGCTCGCCGGCGACCGCCTGCGCGGCATCCCGACCTGGGCCGTGGACGGCTGGACCGCGATCACCGTCCTGCACGGCGACGGCGTGCGCGAAACCCATTTCCACGGCGCGCCGGGCGACTACGCGGGCATCATCCCGATCACCGACCGCATCGAAGGCGTCGAAACCGTCGGCCTCAAGTGGTCGCTCTCGAACGCAACGCTCGAACGCGGCCGCGCCCAAGGCATCAGCAACGAACTGATCAACGACCGCGCGATGATCCGCATCGGGACCGGCAAGGCGTTCGCCACCCACCACTTCCGCCAGCGGCGGCTGCCCTGGGCGGGGATTACTCCGGCCTCCCGATCTTCACGTTGAGCGTTCGCGCCCAAGCCGCCCACTTGCCGTCGTAGGTATAGACGGCGGTTGCTCCGACCGCCTCTGCAGTGGCCAGGTGGACCGCGTCGGGAGGATCGAGGCGGCGGCTTTCGCTAAGCGCGAGTCGGACGAGTGCGCGGGCGCGGCGTCCGATCTCCTCATCGAGCGGGACGATGCGGACTTCCGCGGCGTTGGACAGCATCCGCTCGATCCGCTGCTCCTGTTCGGCGGAGGGCGCGAATGTGACTTCGTTGCGCGCGCCGCGCACGATCTCCGAGGCAGTGAACGCGACCTCCGCGAGGGTCAGTGCCGATGTGGCGATGCGGCGCTCGCCGGGCGCGTAACGCCCCAATGTCCGCTCGATTGCGGGGAGATGATCGGGATTGGCGCTGGCCCGGTGGATGAACACCGATGCGTCCCAATAGTCGAAGGACTCACCGTTCACGCCAGAACCGTTCCCTGGCGCGTTCGCGCTCCTCGAGGAACCAAGTGACGGAGCCGGGGCCGGCGGGCGTTCCCGCGCCGATCTGCATGGATTGCCCCCAAGCGTCGTCTTGGGCGCTCAGATCGAGTTCGATTTTCGTGATCGCCCGCACCACGGCGGCGCACTCGCCGTTCGCCTGGTAGGTGACCAGCCCGTGCACCGTGACGCGCCTGTCGCGAAGCGCTTCATGCAGGTGCTGGTCGGGTTGATCGAGATAGCAGGAGACGGACTGGCTGGAGATTTCGTCGAGCACGGCGAAGCGGACGCCGACCGGTGCAGCTTGCGCCGCCCGCCAGCCGGTCACGCACTCCGGAACCTCGCGGGGTTCAGGCATCGGCCGCGGTGCCCATTCCGTTCCGGAGGCGGTTTCGAAGCGCAATGCCGCCACCCCGCCTTGAAGCAGTTGCGCCATCGCCGAAGCGGTGCCGCGGACAGGCTCGGAGCATTCCGCCGCCGCTTGGCGGGCAAGGATCCGCCCGATCGCCAAGTAGCGGCGAGCAATCCCGTCGGCCAGCTCGTCGCTGGCGCACTCGCCGGCGATGCTGACCGCGCCGCGCCCCGTCCCTGCGCCGGACATGTGCCAAACCGCCGCCTGCACGGACGATTGTTCGGCGGCGAGTGCAGACGCGAGTTCGTCGAGGCACTGCGCTGCGCGCACGTAAACCTCCGGCGGGGGATCGCCTTCGAGTCCGAGCGTCAGGTCGACTATCGCCATGCCCTCACGTTAACCGCTGAGGGCGTCGCGCTTGCCTTCGCGCTGCGCGATGATCCGCATCGGGACCGGCAAGGCGTTCGCCACCCACCACTTCCGCCAGCAGCGGCTGCCCCGATAGCCTCAGCTGATGGATGATCTGCATGGCAAGCTGTTCTACGGCAACAACTTGGAGGTGCTGCGCGAGCACTTTCCCGATGAATCGGTCGATCTCGTCTACTTGGATCCGCCGTTCAACTCGAATGCCACCTACAACGTGCTCTTCCGGGATGAGTCGGGGCGCGCTCCGCAAGCCCAGATCGAGGCGTTCGTCGACACTTGGCATTGGGGTGCGGAGTCGCAGCGCGCGCTCGAGGAGTTGCTGCGGGATGATTCGCCGTCGCCCCGGGCGGGCGCGCTATTGGACTCGCTCGTGTCCGCGTTGGGCACCAATCAGATGACGGCGTATCTGGCGATGATGGCGATCCGGCTCGCGGAGCTGCACCGCGTGCTCAAGCCGAGCGGCTCGATCTACCTGCACTGCGACCCGACCGCGAGCCACTATCTCAAGATCCTGATGGACGCGGTGTTCGGGGCGGGGAACTTCCGCAACGAGATCGTTTGGTTCTACCGCCGCTGGGCGGCGGCCGCGAAGCGATTCCAGCGGATGCACGACGTGATCCTGTTCTACGGAAGGTCCGACGATGTCGTGTTCAACCAGCTGTACGTCCCCACCTCGCCGACCCGGGCGCCGATGGCGCGCGGCTGGAACACAAACACCTACGAGAGCGGTGGCGAGCGCAAGCGCCAGATCATCGTCGAGGATGCCGAGACGTTCGAGGCGGCTGTCGAGCGCGGCGACGTGGATCCCGACGACTACGACCGCGTCGTGTACCGCGATCACGAGGGAACTCCCGCGTTTGACGTCTTCGAGATCCCGATTCTCAATCCGCAGGCGAAAGAGCGGCTGAGCTACCCCACGCAGAAGCCGGAGGCGCTGTTGGAGCGGATCATCCTCGCTTCGTCCAACGAGGGGGACTTGGTGCTGGACCCGTTCTGCGGCTGCGGCACCGCCATGGCCGTGGCGCTGAAGAACGATCGCCGCTGGGTCGGCGTGGACATCACGCACTTGGCCGTCGGCTTGGTCGAGGAACGGATGCAGGCGCTGGGCGCCGAGGCGGATGTGATCGGGGCGCCCGAGGATCTCGCGTCGGCCCGCCTGCTCGCGGCGCAGCCATTCCAATTCGAGACGTGGGCGGTCACGCGGGTCACCGGCTTCCGCCCCAACAAGCGGCAGACCGGCGACGGCGGAATAGACGGCCGCATGCGCTACGTGAAATCCGAAGGGCGCGGCAAGGGCGCGAGGACCGAATACGGGACGGTCGTCATGCAGGTCAAAGCCGGCCGCACCGCTCGCGGCGATGTCCGCGCCTTCAAGGCCGCGATGGCCGACGCCGGCGCCGATCTGGGCGTATTCGCCGTGATGGACGCGGCGTCGTTCACCGCGGGGATGGAAGAAGAAGCGGTCACCGCCGGGTTCACGGAGGTGCTGGGGCGCGAGTACCGCAAGCTCCAGATTTGGAGCATCGAGGACTACTTCGACGGCAGGTTGCCGGACCTGCCGATGCCGCTCGGATACGAGAATCGGCGGATGCGGATTTAGCCGCTGAAGGCGTCGCGCTTGCCTTCGCGGCTGCTGGAGGCGGCGAAGGCGAAGATGCCGCGGGCCATGCTCGAATCTTGGGCGGCGGCGCGGCGGTCGTAGATCTCGGCGCGGAGCGCGTGGGTTTCGGCGTTCGCGGGGCCGGCGGCGGCCGCGCCCTCGATGATGTGGCTGGCCATGACCAGATCGCCCGCGTCGAGCAGGGCGCGGGCGCGCTCCAGGACCGGGCCGATCCCGCCGGCGAGGGCGACCCATTCCGCTGCTTCCGCGCCGCGCGGGGCGGGCATCAGGCGGTCGGGTTCGCCCTCGTACCAGCCGCCGAAGTAGCGCCAGACGGTGTGGATGATGAACTCCGGGTGGTCGTAGGCCGAGCGCAGGTAGGGCTTGTCGAGCAGGTGCGCGGGCATTTCGACCTCGTGCAGGATGCGGTTGAGCGAACAGCCCTCGTTCATCAGCGCCAACGTCTGGTTCTCGATCGACTCCAGCAGCTCGGCCGTGTCGTTCAGAGCCTGCGCGATGCGGTCGGCGCCGAAGATCGGGAAGCCGTGGCCGGGCAGCATCGTTTCCGCGCCCAGTGATGCCATCTTGCGCAGCGCGGCCGCCCATTCGCCGACCCAGCGCTGCGCCTTCTGCGGGTTGCCCGCGTTGGGCACGGCCCAGATGAACAGGTCGCCCGGGCAGAGCACCGAGCGTTCGGGCACCCAGGTCCAGACCGCGTCCTCGGTCTCGCCGCGGGCGTGGTGCAGCTCGAAGGTCAGCTCGCCGATCCGCAGATCGAGGCGGTCGCGGAAGGTCACGTCCGGGTAGCGGTACTGCTCGGGCCAGGGGAGGCGGAACTCGGCGCTCATGCCGGGGCGGAAGAACTGGCGCGAGTTGATCGCCGTGTTGTAGCCGATGGTGCGCAGGTAGCGGTCGAAGTGCTCGGGGATCGCCTCGTGCGCGTAGACCGGGATCGGCGTCCCCGCCTCCGCGTCGAACGGGCCGACGCCGAAGGTGTGATCGACGTGGTGGTGCGAGTAGATCGCCGCCCTCAGGGGCGCGTCGGGCCGCCAGCGGCGGACGCCGGCGTGGATGTTCTCCGCATCGCGCTCCCCGCCCGTGTCGACCATCACCAGCCCGTCGCCGGCGTCGAAGGTGTTCGCGGAAGAGACCGACTTGTAGTAGAGCAGCCCGTCCGCGATCTCGTCCGTTTCGCGGTCGTTCCACATCCCGCCGATCGGGTGCGCTTCGCGCACCGTGTCGATCTCCCCGTTCCACAGTCGGTCGCAGTAATCGCGGATGTCGGGCACGGCGGGCTTCCTCTCCAGGGGCGGGCCAACGGGCGGGCAACGCACGGGAGTAAGATATGCGCGCTGAAAGGGCCTGGACGGGAGGGCGCCGTGCCGATCTACGAGTACCGCTGCGAGGCCTGCTCGAAAACCTTCGAGCGGATCGCGAAAATGGGCCAGGCGCCCGCAACAGCCGACTGCGGCGATTGCGACGGCTCCGGCTCCCGCATCTTCGGCGCCGGCGTCGCCATCCACACCGGCGCGGCCTCCAGCTCGTTCGGCGACGACTTCGGGATGGACGATTTCGACATGGGCGCGATGGGCGGCATGGGCGGGCACGGCCACGATCACGGCCACAGCCACGACGACTTCGATTTCGGCGACGACGATTTCGACTTCTAGCCCGGAGCGCCGGGCCGCCGCGGGGGAGCGGAAGCGACCGCTGCTCCACTTCCGCACTTGGGAGATCGCCGGCGACAGCATGTCGCCCACGCTGGAAGCCGGCGATTGGGTCGTCTCGCTCGATTCCCGCTTGCTCAAACCCGCCCCCGGCCGCATCGCCGTTCTCCGCCGCCCCGGCAACGAGGGTGAAATCCTGATCAAGCGCCTGCTCACCGAAGAGCCGGAAGGCGGCTGGTACGTGATCGGCGACCAGCCCGCCCGCAGCACCGACTCCCGCCGCTTCGGCCCCGTCCCCGACACCCTGATCGAAGGCATCGTCCTCTTCCGCCACCATCCCCTCGCCCGCCTCGGCCGCATCTGATCGGAGGCGCTGCACGGCAGTCCGCGGGACGCTTGCGCGGGGGGCGGGGGCGGGTACAATGCGGTTGGCACTCTCGGGCTGGGAGTGCCAACGACGCGGAACACGGCGGCCGCGCACGGGCGCGGCGCTCGCAGAAGGAGATCCGACCGATATGGCGAAGGCACTGCTGTTCGACGAAGAAGCCCGTCAGGCGCTGCGCGACGGGATCGATGCGCTGGCCGACGCGGTCAAGATCACGCTCGGGCCCAAGGGCCGCAACGTGGTGCTGGCGAAGACCTTCGGCGCGCCCACGATCACGAATGACGGCGTCACCATCGCGCGCGACATCGACCTCGAGGACGCGTTCCACAACATCGGCGCGCAGCTGGCCAAGGAAGTCGCCTCGAAGACGAACGACATCGCCGGCGACGGCACCACGACCGCGACGGTGCTGGCCCAGGCGATCGTCGCCGAGGGCATGCGCAACGTCGCCGCGGGCGCGAACCCGATGGCGCTCAAGCGCGGGCTCGAGCAGGGCGTCGACGTGCTCTCGGACACGATCCGCGAGAAGGCGATGCGGGTGACCACGCGCGAGCAGATGTCGCAGATCGCCGGCATCTCGGCGGCCGACCCGGCCATCGGCGAGCTGATCGGCGAAGTCATGGAGAAGGTCGGCAAGGACGGCGTGATCACCGTCGAAGAGGGCAAGGGCATCCGCTCCGAGGTCGAGTACGTCGACGGCATGCAGTTCGACCGCGGCTACATCAGCCCCTACTTCGTGACCAACCCGGACCGCATGGAGTCGGAGATCGAGGATCCCTACATCCTCGTCACCGACAAGAAGATCTCGGCCGTGGCGGACGTGCTGCCGCTGCTCGAGAAGGTGCTGAAGGTGACCAAGAACTTGGTCATCGTCGCCTCCGACGTGGACGGCGAGGCGCTGGCCACGCTGGCCGTCAACAAGCTGCGCGGCACGATGAACGTGGTCGCGGTCAAGGCGCCCGGCTTCGGCGACCGCCAGAAGGACAACCTGGGCGACATCGCCACGCTGACCGGCGGCGAGGTGATCAGCGAGACACTGGGCGGCCAGCTCGACACGGCCGAGATCTCCATGCTCGGCCGCGCGCGCCGCTTCGTGGCGAGCAAGGAAGACTCGACCATCATCGAGGGCCACGGCGAGGCCAACGCGATCGACGAGCGGATCAACCAGATCCGCCATGTCTACGAGGCGGCCAAGAGCGACTGGGACCGCGAGAAGGCGCAGGAGCGGCTGGGCAAGCTGAGCAACTCGGTCGCCGTGATCAAGGTCGGCGCGGCCACCGAGGTCGAGCTGAAGGAGCGCAAGCACCGCGTCGAGGACGCGCTCTCCGCGACCCGCGCCGCGGTCGAGGAAGGCATGGTCCCAGGCGGCGGCGTCGCCCTGATCAACGTCATCCCCGGCCTCGAGGACGTGGACTTGGACGGCGACGAGGCGACCGGCGTCTCGATCCTGCGCCGCGCACTGGAAGAGCCGATGCGCCGCATCGCCATCAACGCCGGCCAGGACGGCTCGGTCATCGTCCAGTCGGTCAAGGACACGGACACGCCCAACTACGGCTACAACGCGGCGACCGACGAGTACGGCGACATGATCGAGATGGGCATCGCGGACCCGGCGATGGTCACGCGCGCGGCGCTCGAGAACGCCGTCTCGATCGCGGGCATGGTGCTGACCACCAACTGCCTCGTCACCGAGAAGCCGGAGAAAGACGCGGCCGCCCCGCCCGCGCCCGCCTACTAGCCGCGCTCCGGCCCGCCGCAACGGCGATGCTCGAAGGGCCGCCCCGACCGGGCGGCCCTTCGAGCGCCCGACGGGAGGATCCGCGATGATCCAAGTCGTGGCCGGCGAGAACGACCGGCCCCATGTCAAGATCGTCGCCACGCTCGGCCCCGCCAGCTCCGATCCTGCCTCCGTGCGCGAACTCGTCCGGGCCGGACTCGACGTGGCCCGGATCAATTTCTCGCATGGCGACAGGGACTCATGGGCCGCGGCCGCCGCGGCCGTCCGCGCCGCGCAGTCCGAAACGGGCAAGCCGATCGCCATCCTCGGCGACCTGCAGGGCCCGAAGATCCGCGTCGGCGAAGTCCCCGACGGCTGCGAGCTCGCCCGCGACGACCGGGTCGACCTGATCGCCCGCGAAGACGCCGCGCCCTCGCTGGAAGGCGGCCGGCTCGAGATCGGCTGCTCCTACCTGCCGCTCGCCGACGAGGTCGAACCCGGCGCGCGAATCTTCCTGCGCGACGGCGAGATCGAGCTCCGCGTCGATGCGGTGGACGGCGACCGGATCGAGACGACCGTCCGCGCCGGCGGGCGGCTCGCCTCGCGCGCCGGGCTGCACGCGGCCGATGTCGGCGGGGCGCTGCCGGCGGTCACCGATGACGACCGGGGCAACATCCGCTTCGCCGCCGAGGCGGGCTTCGACTACCTCGCGCTCTCCTTCGTGCGCCGCGTCGAGGACGTGCGCGACGCCCGCGACGCGATTGGGGGGAGCGGGCGCGATCTCTCGCTGATCGCCAAGATCGAGACCGTCTCCGCGATGCGCTCGCTGCCGGCGATCATCGCCGAGACCGACGGCGTGATGGTCGCCCGCGGCGATCTCGGCGTCGAGGCCGGCGCGGCCGAAGTCCCCGTCATGCAGCGCGAGATCGTGGCCGAAGCCAGCCGCGCCATGCGCCCGGTGATCATCGCCACGCAGATGCTCGAAAGCATGACCGAGCGCGCCCGCCCCACCCGCGCCGAGGCGAGCGACGTCGCCAACGCCGTCTGGGACGGAGCGGACGCGCTGATGCTCTCGGCCGAGACCGCCGTCGGCCGGCATCCGGCCCGCGTGATCGAGATGATGGACGGGATCATCCGCCGGGCCGAGCACATCGAGCCGGCCGAGCCGCGGCTGCCCGCCGGCCAATCGGACATCGGCGGCACCATCGCCCGCTCGGTCCGCGCCGCCGTCCGCGGGCGGCCCCATGTGCGCGCCGTCGCGGCATTCACGGCCAGCGGCCGCACCGGCCGGTTGATCGCCCGCGAGCGGCTCGGCATCCCCGTGCTCGTGCTCGCCCCCAGCCGCGACGTCCAGCAGCGCCTCGCGCTGCTCTGGGGCGTCCAGCCCTGGCTCTGCGGCCCGCCCGCCAGCGTCGAGCAGATGCTGCACGACGTGGAGCGCGGCGCAAGGGAGGCCCTGGGCCTCGAATCCGGCGACGAGATCGTGGTCACCGGCGGCCTCCCGCTCGGCGAGGGGCAGCCGACCAACTTCATGAAGCTCCACGAAATCCCGTAACCTGCCCCCATGAGCACGCAGCCGGACCCCGAACCGCCAGCGCCCGAAGTCGTGATCTACACGACCGAATGGTGCCCTCAGAGCCGCAGCGCCCAGCGCTTCCTCGAAGAGCACGGCATCCCCCACGCCGCGATCGACATCGACGAGGATGAATCCGCAGCCGAGCACTGCATCGAGCTGAACAACGGCTACCGCAGCACCCCGACCATCCTGATCAACGGCGAACACGCGGCCACCGAACCCACCGGCGCCGAACTCCGCGCCCTCTTCAACATCCAGCAAGACGGCTTCAGCCTGCCCCGCTGGCTCAAGCAGCGTTTGGGCAAGTCCGGATGACCTGCTTGCGCCGCTGCGCCCGGCATCTGGCACAATGAGGGTGCGGAAGGATCCTCGCAATGGCAGCAGCAATCAAGCGGCAGGGTCAAGAGCGCAAACGCGCCGCGGACTGGTATGACGCGATTGAAGAGGTCCGGCGCGCCCGCGAAGCGGCGCGGAAGGCCCGCGCCGGGCGTCCCATCATGTTCGAATCCCCCCGTCGCCCGCCTTGGCGATGGCGGTGAACGGCGGCGTTGACCGTCCCCGGGCTGGAGTGCTCGACGGTCCGCTGCACGCCGCGACGCAACAGCCCCGCTACGCGCGCCAGCTCTTGCTCCGCGAGTATGAGGAGCAGTTCAACTGCAGGTGCGCGGTCCTCATCGGCGAACTTGCGCCCTACAGCATCACGCTGTTCGAAGATTTGCTGCACGGGGCCCGTCGAGATGACGATCTCCACCTTCTGCTCGATACGCCCGGCGGCGATGGGGAATCGGCGATCCGCCTCGTGCGGCAAGCGCAGTCGCGGTGCCGTGAACTGACCGTGATCGTCCCCGATCAAGCGAAGAGCGCCGGCACGATGCTCGCCCTCGGCGCGCACGCGATTCTGATGGGACCGACCAGCGATCTCGGCCCCATCGACCCGCAGTTCCGGATGGATGACGGCACTTGGGCGGCCGCCAAGTCGATCATCGCCGCCGTCGAGCATGCTGAAGAACAAGTTCTTGCAGTTCCCGAAACCGGGCCTTTTCACGCGACGATGCTCGAAGGCGTGTCCGCGCTCAAGGTCCAACAGGCACGCGAAGCGATCGCGCGCACCCGCGCCCAACTTGACGAAGCGCTGGCTTCGCACCCTGAACGCTCCCCTGCCGACGTGGAGGCGCTGGCCAAACGGTTGTCTTCATCCTTGATCGTGGAGCCACAGAGCCACGCGGCGGTCGTTTCCGGCGGACGCGCTCGGGATCTCGGTCTTCCCGTGACGGAGCTCGCTGCAGATGATCCCCAATGGCGCATGATCTGGCGCATGTGGGCCGGCTATTTCGCCCTTGCCGAGGACAGCATCTACGAAAGCTCGACGGCGTCGCACGTCTACTCGACGCAGCTGGACGAGTAGACGACCCCGCCCGCGGACATTATGCGTCTTCTGCTCGGTTCCGGTCCAGAGCGGCTCCGCGGGGGATGATGTGGACGGCGGCGGCTTTGAAGGCGGCGCGGACGGGGTCGCCGGGCTTGAGGGCGAGCTCCTCGTAGCTGGCGCGGCTGACGTCGGCGATCAGGGACATCTCGGCGCCGGGGCGGCGCAGGTCGAGGGTGACGCGCCAGAGCGGGCCGCTAGGGTAGGCGCTGCGCACGTCGCCCAGCACGTGGTTCCGGGCGCTGGTCGGCGGCCCGCCCTCGGTCGGCGGAGACAGCGTGATCTGCTCCGGGCGGATGCAGACGTAGGCGCGCTCCGGCGCGGCCTCCGCCGCCGCATGCACCAGGAAGTCCGCGGTCCGGTAGGTCGCGACGCCCGCACGGGAGGACGCCAGCTGGGCCGGCCAGAGGTTGTCCGCGCCCACGAAGTCGGCCACCTCGGCGTCGGCCGGCGCGGAGAACACGTCCGCCGGCCGGCCCCACTGCCGCAGCCGCCCGCCGATGATCACGGCCAGCCGGTCCGCCAGCCGCAGCGCCTCGTCGCGGTCGTGCGTGATCAGCACGGTCGTCGGCCGCGCCTCGGCCAGGATCCCGGCGAAGCTGTCGATCAGCCCCAGCCGCGTCGGCGCGTCGACGCCGGTGAACGGCTCGTCGAGCAGCAGCACTTCGGGCCTGGCCGCGAAGGCGCGGGCGAGGTTCACCCGCTGCGCCTCGCCGCCGGAGAGTTCGTGCGCGTGCCGTCCAGCCAGTTCGGAGACGCCGAAGCGGGCCAGCCAGCGCTCCGCCTCGGCGCGCCGTTCGCGCCGGCCGATTCCGCGCAGCCGCAGGGGCAGTTCGACGTTGGCCCGCACGTTCATGTCCAGCAGCAGCGGGTCCTGCGAGACCGCGGCCATGCGCCGGCGCGCCGCCACCGCGTCCCGCGCCATCGGCTCGCCGTCCAGCAGCAGTTCGCCGCTGGCCGGGCGCACCAGCAGCTGCAGGGCGGCGAACAGCGTGCTCTTGCCGGCCCCGTTCGGCCCCAGCACCGCGGTCACGCGGCGGGCGGGGAAATCCAGTTCGGGCAGATCGAGCACGGCGCGCCCGCCTCGCTCGATCCGCAGCCCGCGCACCTGCAGGTGCGCGCCGCCGGGGTCCCCGCCCGCGTCCATCGGCTCGCTCAGGCGGGGCGCCGCTGCTGCACCGAGGTGAGCAGCAGGTTGACCGCGTAGGCCAGCGCCACCAGCACGATCATCAGCGCCAGCGCCAGCTCGAAGTTGCCCCGCCCGGTTTCCTGCACCGTCGCCGTGGTCAGCACCCGGGTCTCGCCGGCGAGGTTCCCGCCGACCTGCATCGAGGCTCCGATCTCGGAGATGGCCGCGCCGAACCCGGCCATCACCGCGGCCAGCAGCCCCAGCCGGCTCTCGCGGATGATCAGCCACAGCATCTGCGCCCGGTCGGCTCCCAGCGCCCGCATCTGATCCAGCAGCTGCGGCGGGATCGCCTGGATCGAGGCGAGCGAGAAGCCGATGACCATCGGCCCGGCCAGCGCGAGCTGCGCGATCACCATCGCCTGCGGCGAGTAGATCCAGCCCAGCCCGCCCAGCGGGCCGTTGCGCCAGAGCAGCATCGCCACGATCAGCCCGACCGCGACCGGCGGCATCCCCATCCCGGTGTTCACCGCCGCGACGAACAGCCCGCGCCCCGGAAACCGCCGCAGCGCCAGCGCCGCCCCGATCGGGATCCCGATGATCAGCGCCAGCGCCGTCGCCGCACCCGAGATCGCCAGCGTCCGCAGCATGATCTCGACGACCGCCCGGTCCCCCGAAATCAGCAGCCGCACCGCCTCCCGGACCCCGTCCCAGATCAGCTCCATCCGCTCAGGCTACCGCCCGATCAACGGCCGGATCGCCGGCCGGCCGAATGGATCAGCGCGTTGCAGTGGTTCAGCAAGTGCGCGCCGCCCTTGACGCGAATCTCGCCCTTGGCGTCCCCGAACCCTCCAGCATCATCCCGCGAGTGGTCGTGCAGCCGGTACTCAGCCGGCGCCGCCGGCGGCTGCGTCGGCGCCCTTCTTCGCGGCTGCCAGTTCTGCTTCCCGCACGTCGATGGCGGCGAGTGCTGCGTCGCGGAAGAACTCCGACAGCGGCTGGATGCCGAGTTCGCGGATGCCGTACAGCAGGCGCTCCAGATGGTCCCCTTCGAAACGGACCGTGAACTCGCCGGCCGGCGGGCCCGTGAGTTCGACGTCAATGCGAACGGCGTCCTTGATGCTGCCGAATTCTTCCCGTGCGGGGTGGATCGGCCGCTCATCAGGGTTAGGTCTGGTCATAGGCCTCGATCTCTTCCAGGGTCGAATCCCAACCGGTCACGACATGGCACAACCGGTCGGCATCCGGCAGTTCAAGGATAAAGCTCAACATGCGCCCCGATCTGGTCGGGCCGATCATCATCAGCCGCTCAGGGCGGTAGCGGTAGGTGCCCTGCCGTCCGATCTCAGGCGAAGGTTGCTGCGCGTAGAACTCGGGCTGGTTCTGGAACACGCCGTATGCGTCAGCGACGGTCAGATCATGCGCCGCGAGTTCGGCCATTGTCGCCCGGTTCCAAGACAGATCGATGGGCAGTGCATCCATGCGGGATCACGCGGGCGTTGGAGGGCTGAATCGCGTCATGGTTCCTTCAATCATTCCCGCGGGGCGCCGCCTCGGGAGGCGATTGCTTCTTCGGTGTCGTTGGCGGCGGGGATGAAGAGGGGGCGGCCGTATTCGGCGCGGCGGAACTGGGCGATTCGGGACTGGGTGTCGGGGCGGCGGATGAAATCGGCCCAGGCGCGGGCGCCGGCGGCGTTGATCCCGCCTTTGTCCGCGTTCACGGTCAGCACGCTGTAGTAGTTCAGCAGGCGGGGATCGCCTTGGACGGAGACCTCCAGTTCGAGCCGGGCGGCGAGCGAGAGGAAGGTGCCGCGGTCGGTCAGCGCGTAGGCGTCGCGCTGGTCCGCGACCGTCAGGGTGGCCGACATCCCCTGCCCGGTTTCCAAGTACCACGCGCCGGCCGGCTCGATTCCGGCCGCTGTCCAGAGGGCGAGCTCCTTCTTGTGCGTGCCGCTGTCGTCGCCGCGGGATGCGAACGGCGACTGCGCGGCCGCGATCGCGGCCAAGGCGGCCGCTGCGTCGGACATGCCGACGATGCCGGCCGGGTCTGATGCGGGGCCGGCGATTATGAAGTCGTTGTAGGCGACCAGCTCGCGCGAGGCGGCGTGGCCGGCGGCCAGCAACTCCCGCTCCGCGTCGGGCGCGTGGACGAGCAGCGCGTCGGCGTTGCCCTCTTCGCCCATCCGTAGCGCCGCGCCCGTTCCGACCGCGATCACCTTGACGTTCAGGCCCGTCTCCTGCTCGAAGATCGGCGCCAGCTCGTCCAGCAGGCCGCTGTCGTTCAGGCTCGTGGTGGTGGCGAGGATCAGCTCCTCGCCCAAGTCGGGCCGGCTGCCGCTCCCGCAGGCCGCCAGCGCGAGCGCGGCGCACAGCAGCGCCGCGGCCGCGGCCTTCAGCGCGGCGTTGCTCATCGCGGCGTCCTCCGGCAAGGCGCAATTGGGCGCGATCAGGCGGACGAGTTGATCATTCCCGCGCCGACCGTGGCGCGGCTCGCCTCGTCGATGAGGATAAACGCGCCCGTGCTCCGGTTCGCTTCGTACGGGTCGACGGCCAGCGGCGACATCAGCCGCAGGCGGACCCGGCCGATGTCGTTCAGCTCCAGCCGCTGCGCCGTGAGGTCGTAGTCCAGCGTGTTCACGTCGAGCCGCGCCGTCACTTCATCGACCAGCGCCCGCGTGGTCCGCGTGGCGTGCTTGATTCTCAAACGCTGCCCGGCTGAAAGCGCCGAGCGTTCGCTCATCCAGCAGACGTGCGCGGAGATTTCGCCGGCCGTCCGCGGCGGCTCGGCGGCGCTGGCGATCATGTCGCCGCGGTCGATGTCGTACTCATCGGCCAGCCGCAGCGTCACCGCCTCGCCGGCCGATGCCTCCGCCCGCCCGCCGCCGTACGTATCGATCGCCGCGATCGTGGTCCGGTGCCCGGCCGGCAGCACGACCACCTCGTCGCCGACCGCGAGCCGGCCGCCGGCGACGGTGCCCGCGTAGCCGCGGTAGTCGAGGTGCGACTCCCGCCGCGGGCGGATCACGTACTGCACGGGGAAGCGGGCAGCCACGGCGGGCGGGTCCGCGACGTCGATGGTCTCCAGCAGATCGAGCAGGGGCGGGCCGTCGTACCACGGCGTCCGCGCCGAGTGCTCGACCACGTTGTCGCCGTCCTTGGCCGAAATCGGCACGGCGCGCGCGTCGATTCCGGCCGCGTCGCCCGCGCCCGCCAGCCCGCCCATGCGCGATAGGAAGCGCGACAGCTCGGCCGCGATCGGCTCGAACGCGGCCTGGTCGAAATCGACCAGGTCCATCTTGTTCACGCAGAGCACGAAGTGGCGGATGCCGAGCAAGGCCGAGAGGTAGGCGTGCCGCCGGGTCTGCTCGAGCACGCCGCGGCGGGCGTCGACGAGGATCAGCGCGCAATCCGCGGTCGATGCGCCGGTCACCATGTTGCGGGTGTACTGCACGTGGCCCGGCGTGTCGGCGAGGATGAACTTGCGGCGCGGCGTCTGGAAGTAGCGGTAGGCGACGTCGATCGTGATCCCCTGCTGGCGCTCCGAGCGCAGCCCGTCGGTGAGCAGCGCCAGCTCGACGTAATCCGAGCCGCGGTCGCGGCTGGTCCGCTCGATCGCGGCCATCTGATCGATGAAGGTCTGCTTCGAATCGAACAGCAGCCGCCCGATCAGGGTGCTCTTGCCGTCGTCGACCGAGCCGGCCGTGGCCAGCCGCAGCAGCGGCCGCTCGCGGATTTCCACGTGGCGCTCGCCGTCCGTCATGGCGCTAGAAGTAGCCCTCGCGCTTGCGATCCTCCATCGCCGCCTCCGAGGCGCGGTCGTCCGCCCGCGTTTCCCCCCGCTCGGTGATCCGGGTCGCGGCGATCTCGGCCGCGACCGCGGCGATCGTCGCCGCCTCCGAGCGCACCCCGGCGGTGCAGGTCATGTCGCCGACCGTGCGGAAGCGCACCTGCGCGGGCGACGGCGTTTCGTCCGGCAGCAGTTCTACGTATTCGCTGGCGGGGAAGAGCATCCCGTCGCGCTCGAACATCAGCCGCTCGTGGGCGAAGTAGATGGCCGGGATTTCGAGGCCCTCGCGCTCGACGTAGCGCCAGACGTCCAGCTCGGTCCAGTTCGAGAGCGGGAAGGCGCGGATGTGCTCGCCCGGGCCGATCGCGCCGTTGTAGAGGTTCCACAGCTCGGGGCGCTGGGAGGACGGGTCCCACTGGCCGAAGGCGTCGCGGAAGGAGAAGATGCGCTCCTTCGCCCGCGCCTTTTCCTCGTCGCGGCGGGCGCCGCCGAACAGTGCGTCCAGCCGGTGCTCGGCGATGGCGTCCAGCAGGGTCGTCGTCTGGAGGCGGTTGCGCGAGGCGCGGGGGCCGGTCTCTTCAACCACGCGGCCCTCGTCGATGCTGCGCTGGACGGAGGCGACCAGCAGGTTGGCCTCCAGCTCGGCGGCGCGGCGATCGCGGAACTCGATCGTCTCAGGGAAATTATGGCCGGTATCGACGTGCAGCAGCGGGAAGGGGATGCGGGCCGGCCAGAAGGCCTTCTCGGCCAGGCGCAGCATCACGATCGAGTCCTTGCCGCCGGAGAAGAGCAGGGCGGGGCGCTCGCACTCGGCCGCGACCTCGCGGATGATGTGGATCGCCTCCGCCTCGAGCCCGGCCAGCGTTCCGGCCGCCGGCCCGCGGGCGGCGCTCGGCTGCGGAGGTGCGGCGGTGGTCATGCGGTGGGCGATCCGTTCCAATCCTGACAAATCATACCAGTTCACTACAGATTAGAGGCAAGCGCGATGGCCGAGGACTTTTCACGTGAAAAGTCCCCCCGCACGCCCGGGGGGTGGAAACGTCGGGGCGGCCGGTCGTTAGCCTGCGTGCGGGAGGTGCGACATGCAGATTGGCCGCGTTTCGGAGGTCTGGCGGTATCCGGTCAAGTCGATGGGCGGCGGGCGCGTGCCGCGGGCCTCCTTCAACGAGTTCGGGATGATCGGCGACCGCGCTTGGGCGGTGCGCGAGGGCGGCCAGACCCGCAGCGCCCGGGAGATCCCGGCACTGCTCCAGTGCGCCGCCCGCTTCACCGCGGAGCCGACCGAGGCGGCGCAATCGGCGCCGCTCGCGATCGAATTGCCGGACGGCGCGGAGATCGATCAGGACGCGGCGGAGCGGCTGGGCGAGGTGCTGGGGCGCGAGGTGGCGCTCGCGCCGCTGCGGCCGGCCGCGGATGCCGCGTACTTCCAGCGCGCGGCGCCGGCCGGGGAGGTCGATCCCGCGGCCCAGCTCGCGATGCTGCGGCAGGTGTTCGGCCTCGAGGACGACGACCCGCTGCCCGACCTCGGCGGCCTGCCGGCCTCGTTGCGCGAGTTCTCGACTCCGCCGGGCACGTTCGTCGACTGCTACCCGTTGCACGTGATCACGACCGCCTCGCTGCGCGAGCTGGCCGCGCTCGGCGGCGGCGAAGACGTCGATGTCCGCCGCTTCCGGCCCAACTTGGTGATCGACACGGGCGAGGCCGGAGGATTGGTCGAAACGGGCTGGCCGGATCGGGAGCTCCGGATCGGCGGGATCGTCGCGCAGGTGAAGACGACCACGGTGCGCTGCTCCGTGCCGGCCCATGCGCAGCGCGGGATGGAGCGCTCGCGCGCCGTCGGCCGCGCCCTGATCGAGCGCACGGCCCAGCACCTCGGCGCGTATGCCGAGATCACCGTCTCCGGCGAAGTGGCGGAGGGCGATCCGGTCGAGCTGGTCTAGCCGTCGGCCCCGTCCGAGCCGTAGACCTCGGTTTCGGGGTGGAAGGCGGCCCAGGCGAACCAGAAGTAGTCGGCGTGGACGACGGGTTGCAGCTGGGTGCCCTCGAACGGGCCGGAGATCGCGCGCCCGAAGATGTTCCAGACCGACTCCGTCGCGTTGTCGATGAACGTCCGCTCGTCCTCCGGGTTGGGTTTCAGGAGCAGCGCGATGTCGCCGATCAGGGTGTAGAACACGGCCGCCGCGCCGATGTCCTCGGCTTGGGCGATGCTGCGCGCGCCCAATGCGGTGTTGGTGCCCGGCGTCCAGAGCACGGCGATCGGCAGCCCGCCGCGGGTGTCGTTGATCGCCCGGCGCTCGGCCAGCAGGGGCCACGGGTAGGCGATGTACTCGGCCGCACCGGTCGCCGGGTCGGTCGTTTCCAGCGCGACGACGCGCCGCGTGCCGGGCAGCCGCGGGTCGATCTCGCCGGCGAACAGGAACGGGCGCCGATCCTCGTCGTCATAACCGCCGTAGGGGTTCTCGCCGTAGGCGCGGCCGCCGCGGGAGAGCACCAGGCCGTCGGGGAATTCTTCGGCGAACTGGCCGAACGAGACGATGGCGGCGGGCAGTTTTTCGAGCCGTGCGCCCACGTACGCGCCGACGAGGGCGCGACCGGTCGCCTGCTGCCAGAGCGAGTGGGTGGCGCGGTCGTACATCACGAGGTCGCTGTTGCGGAGCAGCCCGGAGACGCCGAACTCCAGTATCTCCTCGCCGACCGTGCGCTTGAACGCGATCGCGGTGTTGCAGAGCGGGCAGAACGTGACCGCGACCGGCTCTCCGCCGATCACGTCGTTGACGATCTCGTGCCGCGTCAGGATGTCCAATGGGTACCCGCGCGCATCGCCGTTGAGCTCGACGTGGACGATCGGGATCGCGGCGACGGACGACTCGGACGCCTCTTCGATGGTTTCGAAGCGCGGGTCTTCGATCGAGGGGATGCAATCGCGCCAAGGGCAGCCGGAGCGCAGTTCCTCGAACTCGACGATGCGGATGCCCCACAGGGTGCGCCACTCCAGCGAGCCGAAACCGGGCGGGGAGCGCAGGTCGCGGGTGATCGGAATCCCTTCCGGCGTCTCGGTCGCGTCGGTCGGCAGGTACGTGAAGAGCGGCGGTACGGGCCGCTCCTGCTCCTGTTCTTGCCCCCGTTGCTGCTCTTGTTGCTGCTGCTCCGGCTCGGCGGACTCTTGCTGAACTTGCCGATCCTGTTCTTGCGGCTCGGGCGCGGGCTGCTGCCGTTCTTCCGCTTGTCGTCGTTCTTCTGCTTGCTGTTGGGCGGGGGCTTCGGTCGCTGCCTGCTGTTGGACGACGGGCGCCGGGGCGGGTTCCTCGCCGCCGCCGCAGGCCGAGAGGACGAGCGCGAGTGCGGCGAGCGCGGCTGCGGCGGGGCGGATGGGGGCTGGCACGCGGCCTAGCATATGGGGGAGCCGCGCGAGGGCGGGAGCGAACCGTGCCAGCCGATGTCCGGGCCGAAGCCGAAGCGGTGCTCGCCGCCAACCGCGCCTTCTACGACGCCTTCAACGCCAAGGACGTCGAGGCGATGGCCGCGATCTGGGCCGACGGCGAGGTGACCTGCATCCACCCGCACCGCGCGGTGGTCACGGGCCGCGAGGCGGTGCTGCACACTTGGCGGCAGATTCTGGAGAACCCCGATCAGGGCCGGATCGTGTTCGCGGCGGAGCGACCGCGGATCGAGGGCGATGCGGCCGTGGTCGCGGGGCGCGAGCTGGTCGCGGGCGTGCCGATCGCGGCGACCAACGTGTTCCTCCGCGCCGGCGGCCGCTGGCGGATGATCCACCACCACGGCAGCCCCGTCCTGCACGGCCCCGGCGCAGCCGGAGATTCCCGCTAGGCTTGAACATGGATCGGGAGGGCGAGATGGCGGAGCAGAAGCCGTGGCATGAACGCAGCTTCCGCTCGCTGCGCCCGCGCGAGTTGGACAAGTACCGGACCGTCAAGCTGGTGGAGCGTCCCATCGGGGGCGGCCTGCCGTTCTGGCCGTTCAACCGCACGCGCATCATCGAAGTGCCAATACCGCCATGGCGGCTGAGGCCAGAAGACCCAGAGCGCTGAGCGTCGCCAGCGCCGCGGCGAAGTTCACGGTCGCCTCAAGCTTCGCCACTGCCCGCGCGTTCTCCCGTACCGCTTCGGTGATCAGGTCGCCCAAGCGCAGAAATTGCACGGAAATGGGCAGGTTCGGATCGTCCGCGAGCACATCGTCGACCGTCGGCAGATCCCTCCACCGCGGCCAGTAGTAGGGGACGATTGACGAGATCAGGGCGAGTGCCAGGAGCGCGACGGTGAAGGCTAGGGAGATGCCGACGTCCGTCCGGGCGAGCGCGGGGCTGAGCGGTTCGCCGGCGATCACGATCGCGCCCGCGAACAGGGTCGCCATCGCGCCGGTGACCGTGCGGGTCGTGGCCAGCTGGCCGAGGAAGCGGTCGCGGCGGCCTTCCAGCCGCTCGTAGTCCCGGCGCGGCAGCTCGTAGGCGAGGCGCGCCATCTCCATGCCGTAGGGCTCGCCGGCCTCGCCGCCTTCGACGGGCGGGGTGTCGAGGGGATCGTCTTCGATCAGTCCAAGGTCGTCGGGCATTCGCGGATGCTACGGGGAGGTTCCCCTCTGCACGGTTACCAGAGGGGACGGGCGTTGTCGCCGCCGTAGATTTTCCAGTAGTCGGAGTTGGCGCGGAGTTCCTGGCAGCGGGGGTCGTCCCAGAGGCGGCGGACCAGATCGTCGAGGAAGTTGAGCACGTCTTCGGGCAGCAGGGCTTGGTCGAGGTAGGCCTGCCGGTGCTTGATCACGGCGCGCCCGACCTCGTCGCCGAAGCACCAGGGGGCGCCCGGGTGCTGGATCACGTAGGCCTGAATCGGGTTCCGGCCGTCCGGGCTGATCCGCAGGCCGGCCGCCGCCAGCGCCTCGCGCAGCTTGGGCTCCATGTCGCCTGGGTTCTCGCGGTGCATTTCGATCAGCGCCATCGCCGCTCCTTTGCGCCCCGCGTCAGTATCGCGGATTCGGCTAGCCTGCGCGTCACGGGCCTGCGCGTCACGGGCCTGCGCGTCACGGGCCTGCGCGTCACGGGCCTGCGCGTCACGGGAAGGAGCGCTGCATGCCCGAACGAGTGAAGCTGGCGGATGCGCAGGTGGAGGAGCGGCTGGCGGAGGTCCCCGGCTGGGAGTTCGCGGAGGGCGAGTTGCGGCGCGAGTTCGCGTTCGACGATTTCGTCGAGGCCTTCGGCTTCATGGGCTCCGTCGCGCTGCTGGCGGAGAAACTGGACCACCACCCGAACTGGTCGAACGTCTACAACACGGTCAGGATCGGCCTGAACACGCACGATGCCGGCGGGATCACCGATTTCGATTTCGCGCTGGCCGCGCGGATCAACGAGGTTGCGGGGCGGCAGTCGTGAGGCGGGCGGCGCTGCTCGCGCTCGGCTCGGCGCTGCTGGCGGGCGCTTGGCTGATCCTCACCGGGCCGGCCGCGGCGCAGGCGGGCTGCCAGAACGATGCGGGCGATCCGATCACCTGCGTCGTGCCGGTGATCGAGAAATGGCCCTTCGCGTCCGACTGGTTCACGATCACGATCGAGGACGAGGCGACAGGGGAGCGCGCTCCGTTCCCCAGCTACACGACGGCCGCGTTCACCGAGCTCAAGGTCGAAGTCACTTCGCCCGCGGGCGCGACGATTTCCAGTGAACGGCGGGGCGGAACGAGCTACTACCACCGTTGCGAGACCGAGAATATGGCGGAGTGCGTGATCTACCGGGTCGAGAACGACCCGCCGGACTGGAACGCCGACCACCGGGGCATCCGATTCAGCTTTTGGACGGCCGAATCCCAGCGGCGGGTCGACCTCGTGCCGCTGCGGGTGATCGCGCCTGGCGGCACGACCGAAGTCCGGCTGACCGCGACGCTGATGCGGCGGGGCGTCGCGCAGGCGGTGACCGAGACTTTCACGATGGACTACTCGGACGCGGCCGAGCTCGTCGTGTCGACCTGGCCGGGCTACGACTTCGCGCGGGTCAACGGAGGCGGATCGCGGGTCTGGGAGCGGGACGAGCTGCAGGTCTGGGTCGGCTCGAGCTCGCTCAGCTTCACCGCGGAGAACGAGTTTCAGACGTGGGACGCGAACGGGCTGAACGGCGACGGGGATCCGGTATTCGAGATCAGCGCGCCCGCCGGCGTGCAGATCTGGAGCGGGTTCATGTCCAACTGCGGGGCCCAGCGCGACAACATCCTGGAGAGCCCGAATCGCTGTATCCCCACTCCCACCAGCCTCTTCAATCGGGGAACGGGCTTCTCGGCCCGGAGCTGGGCCTACGGGGCCGGCGTCTACGTGCAGCCGCCGACCAGCGGGTCCGGCACGTTCGATCTGACCGTCACTTGGCGGCTCAACAGCGGAGTGCAGACCGATTCGGCGACGATCCGCTACGGGCCGGAGGTGCCCGCGGACCTGACTCATCCGTATCCGGTGCTGGAAGTGTCGGGTCCGCCGGCGGGGTCGAGTTTCGGATACGCGGCCCCGATCGCTTGGAGCGCGCGCGGGATCGACGCGCGCGACGGCAGCCCGCTGCCGATCAGCGAGCAGGCGTTCGACGACCTGATGCTGCTGTGGACGGATCCGGATGTCGAGGGCAGCGAGACCGACGCGGAGCTGCCGGTCCACCGCGTGCTCAGCCCCGACACTGCGCTCTACTACCCGAATCGGCTCGATCTGGAGCCGGAGGAGATCCGCGAAGCGCTGGGCGGGCGGTCGACCTGGGATGCGGACTTCCGCCGAACGGAGCGCGCGCCGCTCGGTTCGGGCGGCGGCCTCCGCGGCCATTTCACGATCACCAGCCCCAATGTCAGGGGAGCGGGGGGCTTTTACCGGCAGGTGGTCAAGGCGCGCCAGGCGTTGCCGGATTACGCCTACGACGCGACGCGGCTCGACAGCGGGCCGGAGGTGCGGGCGCGGCTGCCGGAAGACGCCGATCAGCGGCTCGCGCCCGGCGCGACGGAGCCGGTCGAGGCCGGCCTCGGCGGCAGCGCGCCCGGGCCGGGGATCGACCGGACGCTCGAGCCTGCCGTCAGCTTCACCCGGCCGTGCATCCACACCGCGGATGTCGAGCCGGGCCGCCATCGCTGGACCTACGACTCGCGGTACCCGTGGCCGCCGGCGACTTGGAGCGACCCGGCCACCCAGTTCCACGTGTACACCTTCGGCGGCTCCCCGAGCGACCCGCCCGTGATCCGCGACTTCCGCGACGTCTGCATGTGGAACGACCTCGTCGACGGGGCCGAGTCCTATCTCCTGTTGCAGGGCCCCGCGCGGTGGGCGGACGGGAGCAGGCGGCTGCGCGTCGGCACGGGCACCGACTACCCGGTGTTCGCCTGCGGGCCGCTGCAGGCGGACTTGGGCTTCGTCTGCTCGATGCGCTCGGAAACCGGCGCGCTGCCGGAGTTGACGGTGGACGCCGACGCGGAGGCCGGAGCGCTGGTGACGCTGACCGCGAGCATCACGCAGGCCGAACGGGACGAGGAGCATCCCGGCTGGGTCGCCGGGCTGGCGGAGCAGAAGGGTTCGACCGTGCTCTGGGGCGGCGCGACCCCGCCGCTGGAGCAGCGGCTGTCGTCGATCTTCGGCAGCGTCGAGTTCACCGTCGGCGGGGTCCGCGACGTCGACCTCGCCGTGCTGGAGCCGGTCGGCGGCGCGGCCGCGTCGACGCGGGCTGGCGGGCAGCTGCCGCTGCGGCTGAAGATCCTCAACTCGGCCGAGGATGCGGCGCCGGTTTCGGCGATCTCGTCGGCCACGCTGGCCGCTTCGGGCGGCGGCACGATCAGCGGCGTCCACTGCAGCGAGCCGGAGCCGCGCTCGACCTGCACGCTGCGGCTGGGCCGCGGAGCGCCGCTGGCGATGGCCGAGGGATTGGAGATCGCGAAGGCGAGCGCGCGGATCGGCGATTCGGGCTGGATCGTGCCGGATGCGGGCAAGTTCCTGATCGTGATCAACGCCGCGGGCATCGACGGCCCGCTCGAACTGCGCTTCAGCGCCGAGGCGCTGCGGGCGCGCGCGCCTTCGGAGATCGGCATCGATGTCCGGGCATCCCCCGTGTACACGAACAACCAGTCGCTCAGCATCACGAGCCGCGGGCAGGAGCTGCACCTGCTGCGCACGGCGGAGGGCGAGCTGCACATCGGGTTCGATCACTTCAGCAACGCGCTGACCTCCGACGTCCGCGTCTACTCGGACGACGCGCTGGAAACGGATCCCGCACTGACGGGCGACATCCGGCTGACCTACGGCGCCCCGAGCCGCGCGGCCGCATCGAGCGTGACCGCGTCGGTCGTGGCGACGGACGGGCGGCTGGTGACCGCGTCGCTGCCGATCAGCGTGGGCGGGCCGGCCAACGCGCTCGTCGTTTCCGGCGGCGGGACGGCGCGGACATCCGCGGTCGAGGGGGACTTGGACGAGCTGTCCTTCACCATCTCCGCGAGGGACGCGGGCGGGCTCGCGGCCGCCCTGCCGCGGGACGCGACGGTCAGACGTTTCAGCGGGCCGGCCGGCGCGGCCGTGGCGTCCGGCCTGATCGGCGCGATTTCGTGCAGCGATGACGCGCGGCTGAATTGCCGGCTCGCGCTGACGGTGACCGCGCCCGCGTCGGCCGCGCTGGCGGCCGGGGCCTACGTCGCGCACCTGAGCGGCGGGGCGCTGACGGGCAGGGCCGAGTTCGCCCTGGCCGGCGCGCCGAAGACGATCGCGCTCAGCGAGAATTTCGCCGATCGCTCGCTCGGCGGGGACTTCACCGTCGAGGCGCTGGTCGCGGACGCCGACGGCAACCTCGCGGCCGACGGGACGCGGGTGGCGTTCCGGGTGGGCGGCACGGTCGGCGGGCCGGTCCCGCTGGTGCTGGCGACGCCGGTCGGCGGGACGGCCGAGACCAAGGACGGGATCGCCGCTGCGCGGCTGGTGGCGGTGTCGCCGCGGGTCGGCGTGATTTCGGCCGCAACGGGCCCGGCCGCGGAGCCGGATGCATCGGGGGCGCTCGTGCTGGACATGCGCGGCCTCGGGGCGGACGGGCCGCCGCCGCTGCCGCCGGGCTTCTCCCGTTACCGCGGATCGCCCATCTCGGCATCGGAGCTGATCGAGGCGCAGCCCGAGATCGGCTCGATCAGCCTGTGGAACGGCGTGCGCTGGATCACGTACGCGCCCGATCTGCCCGGCCGGATCGACTTCCGGCTCCGGGCGGGGGACATCATCCACGTCAGTCCGGCCGGGCCGGCGCGGCAGGACGAGGAGGAGAGCAGTGGCGGTGACGCTGGAGGCGGGTGACGCGGCGCCGGATTTCGCGCTGCCGGATCAGGACGGCAACGTCCACCGGCTGGCCGACTACGCGGGGCGGACGCTGGTGCTCTACTTCTACCCGAAGGACGACACGCCTGGCTGCACGGCGCAGGCCTGCTCGCTGCGCGATTCGCTGGACGAGATCGCGGCGGCGGGCGCGGCCGTGCTCGGCGTCTCGGTCGACGACGCGGAGTCGCACCGGGCCTTCATCGCCAAGCACGGGCTGACCTTCCCGCTGCTGGTCGACGCGGGCGCCGAGGTTGCGGCCCGCTACGGGGCCTGGGGCGAGAAGGTGCTGTACGGCAAGAAGAGCATCGGGATGACTCGTGCTACCTTCGTGATCGGGCCCGACGGCGCGCTGTCCAAAGTCTGGAAGCGCGCCCGTGCCAAAGAGCACGGAGCCGCGGTCCTGAAGGCGTTGCGCTCGGCCTGATCAACGGGGCGCCTAGATGGTCTTCCCCGATGTCCCGTTTCCTTCTCGCGATCGGCGCGTTCGCGTGCGCCGTCCTGCTCGCCGCCTGCGGGGGCGATGATCCGCCGCAACAAGACGCGGCCGCGGCGGCCCAGCAGACCGCCGCAGCTCAGCAGACCGAGGCCGAGCCGCAAGCGGCGGTCGAACCGCTGAGCGTGGTCGTTTCCAACGGCGTGATCGCCGATTGGACGCGGCAGATCGCGGGCGACGCGGTCGAGCTGCGGGTGCTCGCGCCGCCCGGAGCGGACGTCCACACGCTGGAACTGTCGGTGGACGACGTGCGCGCGGTTGCCGGCGCGGATCTGGTGATTATGAACGGCGCGCTGTTGGAAGCATCTTGGCAGGACGTGGTTGAGGAGAACGCCAGCCGCACGCTCTGGCTGGCGGAGGCGATCGAGGCGGCGGGCCTCGAGCTCGCCCCGTTCTCGTCCGATGTGGCGCACGACGACCACGATGACCATGGCGATGAGGACGAGCACGGCCACGACGAGGATGATCACGGGGACGAGGACGACCACGGTCACGACGAAGACGAGCATGGGGATGAAGAAGAGCACGACTACGACGAGGACGAGCACGGGGACGAGGAAGAGCACGACCACGACCAAGATGATCATGGCGACGAGGAAGAGGCCGGCCATGACGAGGACGATCATGGCGATGAGGAAGACCACGATCACGAGCAGGACGAGCACGAGGACGGCGAAGAGCACGAGCAGGACGGGCACGAGCACGAGCAAGACGAAGAGCACGATGACCACGGGGACGACGAGCACGCCGCGCACGCGCACGCGCACGGCTCGGAAGACCCGCACTTCTGGTTCGACCTGGAGCTCGCCTCCGCCGCCGTGCGGGCGATCGCGGACGAGCTTTCCGCGCTGCGCCCGGACTCGGCCGATGCATTCGCGTCGCGGCTCGACGAGTACCTCTCGGAGATGGCCGACGCGGACGCGGAAGCGGCGGCGCTGCTGGCGGAGCTGGGCGAGGGAGAGCGCCTGCTGGTCACCTTCCACGACGCCTTCGGCTACTTCGCGCGGCGCTACGGGCTGACGGTCACGGGCTTCGTGGTCGAAGGGCCGGAGCAGGACGTCGGCGCCGGGCGGGTCGCGGCGCTGATCGAGGAGATCGAGCACGAGGGCGTGGGGCGCATCTTCCGCGAGCCGCAGTTCGAGAGCGTGCTGGTCGAGTCGATCGCCGAGCAGACCGGCGCGGAGGTCGCGGTGATCTACTCGCAGCCGGCGGGCGAGGTGCTCACCTGGACGGCGATGCTGGTGGCCAACGCGCGGGCCGTCGCGGGCGGATAGGGGCCGTTAGCCTCCGCCCATGCCGCCCGCGCCGGGGAACCTCGTCTGGATCGATCTGGAGATGACCGGGCTCGATCCGGAGCGCGACGTGATCATCGAGGCCGCCGTGCTGATCACGGACGGGGACTTGGAGATCATCGCGCACGGGCCGGAGCTCGCGATCCACCGCACGGAGGCGGAGCTGTCGGTGATGGACGCCTGGAACCGGCGCACGCACCACGGCAGCGGGCTGGTCCGGCGGGTGCGCGAATCGGAGACGTCGGTCGAGCAGGCCGAGGTGCAGATCCTCGAATTCGTGCAGCAGTGGACACTGGAGCGGCAGTCCCCGCTCTGCGGCAACTCCGTGCACAAGGACCGCGAGTTCCTGCACAAGGAGATGCGGCGCCTGGACGACTGGCTGCACTACCGGATCGTCGACGTCTCGACGATCAAGGAGCTCTGCAAGCGCTGGTACCCGGAGGCGGCGGCGGGCTTCGTGAAGCAGGAGCGGCACCGGGCGCTGGACGACATCCGCGAGAGCATCGACGAGCTGCGCTGGTACCGCGGCGAGATCTTCAAGCCGCGCTGAGCCGCGGCCGGCCCCGCTCCCGCTCTCAGCCCTGTTCGCGGTGCGCGGCCGGCGCCGTGTCGGATTCGCGGCGCAGGCGGCGGGCGAGTCCGCGCGGCGAGAGCAGGAAGCAGATCAGGACGAAGGCGACGGCGACGATCACGATCGCGGGCCCGGCGGCGAGGTCGGCGTGGAAGGCGAGGTAGAGGCCGATCACGGTGGAGGCGATCCCGAACGCGCCGGACAGGATCATGATCCAGTGCAGCTTGCGGGCGATGAGCGCGGCGGCGGTGGCGGGCGCGACCAGCATCGCGACGGCGAGCACGACGCCGACCAAGCGGAAGGCGACGACGGCGGCGAGCGCGACGAGCACCAGCATGCCGACGCGGACGGCGACGACGGGCACGCCGGCGACGGCGGCCATCTCCGGGTCGTAGGCGACGAAGCGGAGTTCGTGGAAGAACCAGATCGCGACGGCGAGCACCACGGCCGCGAGCGCGGCCATCAGCACGATCTCGGAGACGGGCGAGGCCAGGATGTTGCCGATCAGCAGCGAGCGCAGATCGATCGTGAAATTGCGCTGGCTGCTGATCAGCAGGATGCCGACCGCGAAGAGGCCGGCGAACATGATCCCGATCGCGGTGTCCTCGCGCACGCGGGCGCGGATCGTGAGGAAGGCGATGCCGAGCGCGGTGATCACCGCGGCCGCGGCCGCGCCGAGCGTGATCGCGATCGCGCCGCCGCCGAGCACCAGCGCCGCCGCCGCCCCGGCCAGCTGCGTGTGCGCCACCGCGTCGCCCAGGAAGGCCAGCCCCTTGAGCACGACGTAGGCGCCGACCGCGGCCGCGGCCAGCGAGACCAGCACGCCCGCGGCGAGCGCGCGCAGCATGAACTCGAACTGCCACGGATCGGCCAGCCAGTCCAAAGTTCAGCCCGCTTGCCAGCTGATGATCAAGTGGCGCATCTCGTCCGGCAGGCGGAAGCCGCCGTCCTCCGCGATCAGCAGATCGCCGAGCGCCGCCCGCATTGTAGGCAACTTGGGCGAATCGGGGTCGAGCCAGAGCCGCATGCGCGCCGTCCGCTCCGCCGATTCGAGGTCCGGGAAGCTCCAGCCGCGGGCGGGGATGCACTCCACCCGCACCTCCGCGCCGCGCGCCTCCAGCAGCTCGGCCAGGTCGTCCGCTGCCGGCAGGCGCGCCTGCGGCTCGCCCAGCACCGGCTCCCAGAGCTGGTGGAAGAGGCCGCCCGGCGCGCGCTCGAAGAGCATCGCGATCGCCTCGCGCCCGGCCGCGCGGTCGACCGTGTCGAGGAACGGCTGGATCGGCTCGATGTCGTAGCCGACATGCGACATCAGCAGGACGTCGGCGCGGGGCGGGTCGGGGTGCGGCCAGCGCTGGTTCCAGACCTGGATGTTGCGCACTTCGTGCTTCTGCAGCTCCTGCTGGAGCGCCTGGCGCATGCCCTGGCTCGGCTCGATCGCGATCAGCTGGCGCAGTCGCCGCGCCAGGGGCAGGGCGAAACGGCCGGCGCCCGCGCCGAGGTCGATCCAGGTGTCGGCCTGATCGGCCCGCTGCAGCAGCGCGTCCAGCGCCTCGTCGCCCGTCCGGTCCGGGTCGGCGCGGAACCAGTCGGCGATCGGCGCGTAGTGGTCGCCCCCGGCGGGGGATTCGCGGACGCGCTCGGCCTGCTCGCGGTTGCGGCGCACGGCGGCGTCCCACTGCTCGGCCAGTTCGTTCGCGCGCCACGGGTTCGCCATCGCCTGCCCCGCCCCTCCGCTCCCATGCGGGTAGACTGCAAGTATGGCCGATCAACCCGATAGCGCGAACGCCGACCTGCGGATCAACTCGCTGCCGCCGCTGCGCGACCCGCTGCTGATCCTCGCCTGGGAGGGCTGGAACGACGCCGGCGAGTCGGCGACGAGCGCGGCCGAGTTCCTGACCAGGCAGTTCGACGCCGACGAGCCGTTCGCCACGATCGACGGCGAGGAGTTCTACGACTTCACCAAGGCGAGGCCGATGGCGCGCTACGGCGAGTCGGGGGAGCGCGAGATCGAGTGGCCGCGCACCGAATTCTACGCGCTGGCCGGGGCCGGGCGGGACATCGTGGTCGGGATCGGGGAAGAGCCGCACTTCCGCTGGAAGCGCTACCTGCGGGCGATGAACCGGCTGCTCGAGGAGCTCTCGCCGTCGCTGGTGATCTCGCTCGGGGCGGTCGCCTCCGGCACGCCGCACACGGTGCCGGTGCCGGTGTCGGGCTCGGCCAATCTGCCGGATCTGATGGAGCGCTACCGCATGTACCCCTCGCGGTTCGAGGGGCCGAGCGGGATCGTGGGCGTGTTCCACGATTACTGCCGCCGCCGCGAGGTGGGCGGGATCAGCCTCTGGGCGCGGGTGCCGCACTACCTGCAGGGCATCCGCAATCCGATGGGCGCGAAGGCGCTGGTCGAGGCCGTCTCGGGGATCGCGCCGATCGAGTTCGACGATGCGCCGCTGGAGCGGGCGATCGCCTCCTTCAACGAGCAGCTGGAGGGGGCGCTGCGGGAGAACGAGGAGCTGCGCGCCTACGTCGAGCACTTGGAGCGGGCCGACGCGGCGCGCGGGCAGACCTCCGCCCCGCCGCCCCCGGCCGGCGGGGGCGAGCTGCCGCCGGCCGAAGAACTGATCAGCGATCTCGAATCATTCCTGCGCGAGCGAAACGAGGACGACTGATGCCCGACACCGAACGCGTCAGCGAGGAAGAATGGGCGAAGGCGTCCGAGAAGAACATCAAGAAGATGCGGAAGTTCGTCGAGAACTTCGCCGAGAAGAGCGGCACCTTCCTGCATCCGGAGCAGTACATAACCGATCTTTTGGTGATCGGCTTGGCGCGCAACATCGACGAGGTCGGCCGCCCGCTCTGCCCCTGCAACCACTACGACGACAAGGTCGAGGAGGCCAAGTCGTCGGTCTGGTCCTGCCCCTGCGAGGAGATGCAGCGCTGGAAGTACTGCCATTGAATGCTCTTCTGCGATGAGGAAGGCTTCCCCATCACCGAATACCTGCCCGAAGGCCACGAAGGGCACGAGTCGTACCCCGGACGCACCGACCCGACGCCGGACAAGGGCCGCGCCCTCGGCCGGCTGGAAGAGCGCGAGGGGCGCAAGATCGAGAAGAAGAAGGCCGGCCCGACTCCGCCGGCCGACGGAGCGGAGAAGTCCTGCTGCTAGGCTGGAAGGCCCGAGAAGGCGGCAGCGGCACGGGACGCGAAGGCAGGCGACTTTGGCACGCAAGAGCAACATCCACCGGGACAAGAAGCGGCGGCGGCTGTACGAGCGGCACAAGGAGAAGCGGGCCGAGCTGAAGCGGCAGCTGCTGGCGGCGGATGACCCGACCGAGAAGATCCGCATCCAGATCCAGCTGCAGAAGCTGCCCCGCAACAGCAGCCCGACGCGGCTGAAGAACCGCTGCGAGGTGACGGGCCGCCCGCGCGGGTACCTGCGCAAGTTCGGCCTCAGCCGGATCACCTTCCGCGAGATGGCCTCCCTCGGCCTGCTGCCCGGCGTCCGCAAGTCTTCCTGGTAATCCCCGTTCCAGCGCCCTCCTGAGCTGATCCGGAGCGCGGCCGCGGTGCGCGGCCGGGGCCGGGCTTGCGCGTTGAACTGGTTTATTGCAAACTATGCTTCAAATGCAGCAAAGGCATCGGCTGACCGCCGGTGCGAGGAGGAGGACCGCGTGCAGAGAACGATCCGATGGACGGCGGGGGCGCTGTTGGCGGTGTGCTTGGCCGTCGCGCTCGCCGCATGCAGCGAC
Organism: Dehalococcoidia bacterium; assembly: GCA_965205165.1. GTDB lineage: Bacteria > Chloroflexota > Dehalococcoidia > Bin125 > Bin125 > CBDESM01. Next base: position 924,962 of record OZ242037.1, on the reverse strand, counting down.
TCGGGGGCGGGCGACGCCGCCGACCGGGCGGCCGCGGCCGCGCAATCAGCCGCATCGGCCGCCGGTGACGCCGCCGACTCGGCCGGGCGCGCCGCCGATGCGGCCGAAGGGGCGGCGGATTCCGCGGCCGATGCGGCCGACTCGGCCTCCGACGCCGCCGACCGCGCCGGCGATGCCGCTGACGCGGCCGGCGACGCGGCCGATGCAGCGGGCGACGCCGCCGACTCTGCCGCGACCGCGGCCGAGTCGGCTTCCGCCGCGGCGCAGCCCGCCGACGCGGAACCGGGCGAGATCACCGTCTACTCCGGGCGCAGCGAGAGCCTGGTCGGCGCGCTGATCGAGCAATTCGAGGCCGACACCGGCGTCCGCGTCAACGTGCGCTACGGCGGCACCGCCGAGCTCGCCGCCGCGATCCTCGAAGAGGGCGGCCGCAGCCCGGCCGACGTCTACTACGGGCAGGACGCCGGCGCGCTCTCCGCGCTGGCCGAGGGCGGCGCGCTGGCCGTGCTGCCCAGCGGCATCACCGGCCTCGTCCCCGCCGAGTTCCGCGACGGCGAGGGCCGCTGGGTCGGCACCTCCGGCCGCGCCCGCGTCCTGATCATCTCGCCCGAGCGCGTCCCCAACCCGCCCGGTTCCATCTTCGATCTGGTCGACCCCGAATGGCGCGGCCGCGTCGGCTGGGCACCCTCCAACGGCTCCTTCCAGGCGTTCGTCACCGCGATGCGCCGCATCCATGGCGAGGACGCGACCCGGGATTGGCTGGAAGGCATGATCGCCAACGGCGTCCGCGAGTACCCCAAGAACTCGCCGCAGGTGCAGGCCGTCGGCGACGGCGAGCTCGACATCGGCCTCGTCAACCACTACTACCTCTTCCGCTTCACCGCGGAGGACGACGACTTCCCCGCCGTCAACCACTTCACCGACGCCGGCGGCGCGGGCGGGCTGATCAACGTCGCCGGCGTCGGCATGGTCGGCGCGTCGGACGACGTTGGCCCGGCCCTGCGCTTCATCGAGTACCTGCTCAGCCGGCAGGGGCAGGAGTACTTCCGCGACCAGACCAGCGAGTATCCGCTCGCCGCCGGCGTCGAGGCGCGGGCCGAGCTGGTGCCGCTGGAGCGGCTCAACCCGCCCTCGCTGGCGCTGACCTCGCTCTCCGATCTGGAGGGCACGCTGGAACTGCTGCGCGACGTGGGCGCGCTGCCATAGCGGGCAATCTTCCAGCGGCGCGGGGGCGCGCCGCTGCGGAAACTGGCGGATAATCGGCTCGGCGGCGCGCGGAGCCCCGCGCCGCCGGAATGCGAGCCGCGTTCGTGAGCTTCCCCAGCGCCCCGCGTTCATGGGCGCGCCCGGCGGGGCTTCCGCTGCCGGGCGCGCCCCGCTTCTCCCCGCTCTGGGCCGCCGCCGGCCTCGCCGCCGCGGTCGCGCTCTGCCCCCTGATCTACCTCGCGGTGCGCGCCGCGGGGGCCGACTCGGATGCCTGGCGCGACGTGCTGGGCACCGACACCCTGAGGCTGCTCGGCAACACCGCAGGCCTCGCCGCCGCCGTGACCGCCGCCTCCGTCCTGATCGCCGTGCCGATCGTCTGGCTGACCGAGCGCACGGATCTGGCCGGGGCGCGCTGGTGGCGCGCCCTCTGCGTCGCCCCGCTGGCCGTGCCCTCCTACGTCGGCAGCCTCGCCATCATCGCCGCGCTCGGCCCCAACGGCGCGCTCCAGCGCCTGCTCGAACCGCTCGGCGTGACGGCGATCCCGGAGCTCTACGGCTTCTGGGGCGCCTGGCTCGTGCTCACCATCTTCAGCTTCCCCTACATCGTGCTGGTCCTGCGGGCCGGCGTGCGCGACATGGACCCGGCGCTCGACGAGGCCGCCCGCTCGCTCGGCGAGGGACCCTGGGGCGCGTTCCGCCGGGTCGCGCTGCCGCAGCTGCGCGTCCCCCTCGCCGCCGGCGCGCTGCTCGTCGCGCTCTACGTCGTCTCCGATTTCGGCGCGGTCTCGATGATGCGCTTCGACACCTTCACCCGCGCCATCTTCGTCCGCTTCCAGGCCAGCATCGACCGCTCGACCCTGGCGGTGCTCAGCCTCGTCCTCGTCGCGCTCGTCCTGATCGTGCTCGCGGCCGAGGCGTCGCAGCGCCGGCGCGGCCGCTACCACCGGCTCGGCGGCGGCGCGGCGCGGATCGCGCGCCCGATCGCGCTCGGCGCGCGGCGCTGGTGGGCGCACGGCTACCTCGCGCTGGTCGTCCTGATCGCGCTCGCCGTCCCGCTGGCCGTGCTCGCCGGCCAGTTCGCCAACGGGATCGGAGAGGCGCGGACGTTCGCCGGACTCGGCGGCGCCGTGCTCGGCTCGCTGCAGGCGGCCGCGCTGGCCGGAGTCGCCGCCGTCATCGTCGCGCTGCCCATCGCAGTCGTTGCCGCGCGCCGGCCGGGGCCGCTCTCCGGGCTGCTGGAGCGCTGCGCCTACGTCGGCTACGCGCTGCCCGGAGTCGTGGTCGCCTTCTCGCTCGTCTTCCTCTCCGTTAAGGTGCTGCTGCCGACGGCGCCGGGCCTCTACCAATCGCTGGCCGTGCTGGTGTTCGCCTACGTCGTGCTCTTCCTGCCGCAAGCGTCGGGCGCGATCCAATCCGCCCTGGTCCGCGTGCAGCCCTCGGTCGAGGAGGCGTCGCGCAGCCTCGGCCGCGGGCAGCTGCGCACCTTCTTCACGGTCACCTGCCGGCTCGCCGCGCCCGGCCTGGCGGGCGGCTTCGCGCTGGTCTTCCTGACCGCGATGAAGGAGCTGCCGGCCACGCTGCTGCTCAGCCCGATCGGCTTCGACACGCTGGCTTGGCGGGTCTGGGACGCGACTGAGGACGCCTATCTCGCCCGCGCCGCCGCGGCCGGCCTGCTTTTGATCATCGCCGCCGCGCTGCCGCTGCCGCTGCTCCTGCGGCAGGGGAGGGACGGACGTGCCTGAGCGGCCGGCCGCGATCGAGGCGGCCGGCCTGCGCAAGCGCTTCGGCGCGGCGACCGCCGTCGCGGACGCGGGCTTCACGGTCGAACGCGGCGAGCTCGCGGCCATCCTCGGCCCCAGCGGCTGCGGCAAGACGACGACGCTGCGGATCATCGCCGGCCTCGAGCGCGCCGACGCCGGCGAGGTGCGGATCGAGGGCCGCCCGGTCGAGGGCGGCGGCGCGTTCGTCCCCGCCGAGCGCCGGCGGATCGGCTTCGTCACGCAGGACTACAGCCTCTTCCCGCACCTCGACGTCGCCGGCAACATCGCCTTCGGCCTGCCCGGCCCCGGCTGGCGCGGCCGGCTCGCGGGGCGGCTGCCCGGAGTCCGCCGCGCGATCCCGCCCCGCGTTGCCGAGATGCTGGAGCTGGTCGGCCTGCCGGGCTTCGAGCGGCGCTACCCGCACGAGCTCTCCGGCGGCGAGGCGCAGCGGATCGCGCTGGCCCGCGCGCTCGCCCCCGCGCCCGCGGCCGTGCTGATGGACGAGCCGTTCTCCAACCTCGACGAGAACCTGCGCGCCTCGCTGCGCCTGCAGATGCGCGCCATCCTCAGGGCGGCCGGCGCGGCCGCGCTGTTCGTCACGCACGACCGCGAGGAAGCGCTCAGCCTGGCCGACCGGATCATCGTGATGCGCGACGGCCGGGTCGAGCAGATCGGCGCGCCCGCGGAGATCTACCACCGCCCCGCGAGCGCGTTCGTCGCCCGCTTCGTCGGCGACGCCAACCTGCTGCGCGGCGTCCGCGCCGGCGCAGCCGCCGAAACCGAGCTCGGACTCGTCCCGATCTCCGGCGCGGACGCGCCCGACGGCGCGGCGCTCTCGCTGTTGATCCGCCCCGATCAGGTGCTCCTGCACCCGCCGGGCGGCGCGGCCGGCCCCGTCGTCCGGATCGAGCGCCGCGAGTACTACGGCCACGATCAGGTGGTGCGCGTCTCCCTCCCCAGCGGCATCCGCCTCGACGCCCGCCTGCAAACCGGCGCAACCTGGCGCGAGGGCGACCGGGCGGTCGTCGAAATCTCCGAACCAGCCGCCGCCTTCGCCGGCGGGGAGCCGCCGGGCTGATCATCGCGCCCTTCCGCGCCGCGGCCCTAGCATGCGGGAGCCGGGGAGGACGGCTGCATGCGCGTGGCGTTGATGGTCGAAGGGCAGAACGGGCTCACCTGGGAGCGCTGGCGGCGCATCCTCGCGCTGGCCGAGCGGCTCGGCTTCCCCTCGCTGTTCCGCTCCGACCACTACTTCACGGGGTCGCAGCAGGATTCGCTGGAGGCGTTCCTCTCGTTCACGCTCGCGGCGACGGAGACGACCTCGCTGCGCTTCGGGCCGCTGGTGGCGCCGGTCACCTTCCGGCGGCCGGTCGACGTGGGGCGGATGGCCGCGCAGCTCGACGCGCTCAGCGGCGGCCGCTTCGTGATGGGCCTGGGCGCCGGCTGGAACGAGCCGGAGCACCGCGCCTACGGCCTGCCGTTCCCCGCCGTGCGCGAGCGCTTCGACCGGCTCGAAGAGGCGATCCAGCTGATGCGGGCGCTCTGGGCGCCGGGCGAATCGCATTTCGCCGGCGAGCATTACTCGCTCGACGGCGCGGACTGCCTGCCCGAGCCGGCGGCGGGGCGGCCGCCGATCTTGATCGGCGGGGGCGGCGAGAAGCGGACGCTGCCGCTGGCCGCCAAGTACGCGGCCGAATGGAACTGCGTCACCCTGACGCCGGAGGGCTACGCGGGCAAGCGCGACGTGCTCGCCCGCGCCTGCGGGGCGATCGACCGCGACCCGGACGAAATCGAGCACTCGATGATGATGTTCCACGCCGTCGGCCCGCCCGGAATCGGCCGGGAGGGCGCCGCCTTCGCGCAGCGCATCTTCGGCCGGCCCGGCCAATCGGCGGACGAATTCATGGCGGAGTTCCGCGGGCGCGGCGCGCTGGCCGGCGGCGCGGACGAGGTCGTCGACGCGCTCGGCCGGCTGGCCGAGGCCGGCATCGCCGAGGTGCAGTTCCAGCATTTCCTGTTCGACCGCGACGACGTTCCCGAGTTCCTGGCGCGCGACGTCGCGCCGCAAGTGGCCGCGATCGCGGCCGGGAGGCATGGCTGATGACGCCCGGAGCGCTGCTCGCGCACTTCCTCGAAACCACCCACGGCGGCTACGTGCGGGCGCTGGAAGACCTCGACGACGAGCAGGTCCACTGGACCGCGGAAGACGTCGAGACCGTCTCCATCGCCTTCCACGCCTGGCACTACTTCCGCACCAAGGACAACATCGTCAACTTCGTCTGCCAGGACCGCAAGCCGCCGGTCTGGCTGCGGCAGGGCCTGCCCGAGCTCTGGGGCCTGCCCAAGGTCGAGCAGGGCACCGGCATGCCCGGCCCAGACGCAGCGGCGATCCGCGTGCCCTCGGTTTCAGCGCTGATCGGCTACGGGAAGGACGTCCACGAGGACGTGATGGCCTACATCGCGTCGGCGGGCGAGGACGCGCTGGCCGCCGAGGTGCGCGTCGTCCAGTTCGGCCATCAGGCGCGCTCGCAGCAGATCATGCAGACCTGCATCGCGCACGGCAACGGGCACTTGGGCCAGATCTACGCGATGCGCGCCTTCCAAGGCCTGGACGGAGAGGGCTTCTGATGCGCGTTTCCGATTCCGTCCGCATGGTCGCCGTGCCCGAAACCGAGCCGATGCGGCCCGCATCGACCAACATCTACATCGTCGGCGGCGGCCAGGCCCTGACGATCGATTCCGGTGAGGCGATCGACAAGTTCAAGTGGATGCTGCAGGGCTACCTCGCCGCGATGGAGCGCTCCGAGATCGGCATCGCCGCGATCACGCACCACCACTTCGATCACTCCGGCAACCTCAAGCACGTCAACGAGACGCTCAAGGCGGAGGTCGCCGTGCCCGAAACCGGGGTCAAGCTGCTCAAGGGCCGCCTCCCGGCCGACGGCGTGCGCACCTTCGGGGACGGCGACGTGATCGACCTCGACGACGGCGTCAAAGTGCGGGTGCTGGCCTCGCCCGGCCACAGCGTCGATTCGCTCTGCTACTACATCGAGGAAGACGGCGTGCTCTTCACCGGCGACACGGTGCTCGGCGTCGGCACCACCGTGGTCGGCGACGTCGGCTCCTACATGGCCTCGCTGCGCCGCCTGCTCGAACTGCCCAACCTGCAGGTCCTCTGCCCCGGCCACGGCCCCCTGATCCGCGACGCCCGCGAGCGCCTGGAGACCTACGTCGGCCACCGCGAAATGCGCGAGCAGCAGATCCTCGAGCAGCTCGCCGGCGGCGAAGCGAGGACCTCGTGGGAGATCATGGAGGCGATCTACGGCGATTCGATCGACAAGCGCCTGCGCCGCGCCGCCGACGGCAACGTGCAGGCCCACCTCAAATCGCTCGCCCGCTCCGGCATCGTCAAAGTCCGCAAGGGCGTCCCCAAGCGCCCCAACCCCGCCGCCGCGGCCAGGCAGCGCCTCAAGGAACGCGAACGCAACCAGCTGATCCGCAAGGCCAAGCGCTACGAGCGCGACGCCCAGAAGCGCGCCGTAGCCAAGCAGGAGGCCCCCCCGACCGAGCGCTGGTCGAAACCGCCCAAGTACGAGCTCAAGCGCCCCGCGGCTGAAGAATGATCATTTCACTCGTGAAATGAATCGCCGATTCCATTATTATGAATGGAACTTCATATCGGCGATCGGTTCCATTCGTGCAAAAGTTGCTGGATCCCCGCGAACTGCTGCAGCGGCTCGAGGGCGCGACGGCCGCGTCGCTTGAATCGGAGACGCTCGAGTTCAAGCGCTGGGATGGCGACGCGAAATCGATGCGGCGCAAGGTGCGCGAATCGGTGGTCGCCCTGGCGAACCAGTCGGGCGGCTACTTAGTGCTCGGCATCGAGGATCAGGTAGTCGGCCGGGCGGCGATCAGCGGGGTGCCGGACATCGACCTCGGCGATCTGGTGCGCGGGATTCACGACGGCACGGACCCCGGCATCATCGTCGAAGCGGAGGCGCTGGACGAGCTGGAGGGCCGCGTGGTGGTCCTGCGGGTGCCGCGCGGCATTCCGCCGCATACGACCCGGGAGGGGGTCGCCAAGATCCGGATCGGGTCCGAGAGCAAGCCGCTGACCGGCCACGCGCTGGCCGAGCTGATGAACCGGGCGCGCAAGCGCGATTTCACGGCCGAGCCGCCCGCGGAAGCCGGGCCGGGGGACCTCGATCCGGCCGAGATCGAGCGGATGCGATCCGCCTTGGCCCAGCGCGAGACGACCCGCCACATCGCGGCCATGTCCGACGATGATCTGCTGCGGGAGCTGGACTTGGCGCGGGACGGGACCGTCACCCGGGCGGCCGTACTGCTGCTGGGCACGCGGGACGCGCTGCGGCGGACGATGCCCGGCCACGAAGTGATCGTGTCGCGCCGCGCGAGCCGGACCGACTACGACTACCGCGAGAACCTGCGCCTGCCGCTGCTGGCCCTGCTGGACGAAGTGCGGCGCTTCATCGAGGCCAACATCTCGCTGACCGTGATCCAGCCGCCCGGCTTCCAGGAACTGGACATCCCCAACCTGAGCTGGCGCACCGCGCGCGAAGGGCTGCTCAACGCGCTCGCGCACCGCGACTACTTCCTCAGCCAGTCGATCCACGTCGACCTGCTGCCGGACCGGCTCGAGATCACCAGCCCCGGCGGGTTCGTCGAGGGGGTGACGCCGGAGAACGTGCTCTGGCATCCCTCGGCGCGGCGCAACCCGCTGCTGGCCGAGGCGCTGGAGAAGATCGGGCTGGTCAACCGCTCCGGCTTCGGCGTCAAGCGCATCTACGAGGAGACGCTGTCCGACGGCAAGGATCTGCCGCAGTACGAGGCGGGGCTCTCATTCGTGAAGCTGACGCTGCCGACGGCGATCAATCCGGCGTTCGCGCGGCTGGCCGGCGGCGCGCGGCAATCGGGCGCGCCGCTGGCGATCGAGGAGCTGATCCTGCTGCGCGGCATCGCGCGCAACGGCGCATTGACGCGGCGGTCGGCGGCCGAACTGCTGCCGCTCTCCGAGGAGCAGACGGCGGAGCGGCTGCCGGCGCTGCGCGAGCGCGGATTCCTCGACGCGTCCGGGCGCGGGCGCGGCACCGCCTACCGCTTCGCGCCGCCGTTCGCGGAGCTTAACCCCGAACGCGGTGGCGCCGCCGCGCGCGACGGGGGCCGGGGAGCCGCCCGGTGGCTGGTCTTGGAGGCGCTGCGCGGGCGGGGGCGGCTGACGAACGCGGAGATCCGGGCGCTGACGGGGCTCTCGCGGGCGCAAGTGTTGCGACTGATGGGAGAATTGCGGCGCGAGGGCGCAGCGGAGGTGCGGGGCCGGCGGCGCGGCGCGCATTACGTGGCCGCCGAGCGCGACGGGGACGGCGAAGGCAGGGGAACGGCCGCGAATGCGGCGCGGGAATGATCCGGAACGCGCTGGCGGGCGGAGTGCGGCGGCGGAATTGGGAGAAATGCGACGGGAAATGCCGCTGAATGGATTGACGATGCATTTCGCGGGCGGGGAGCGGAGAAATGCATCGCGGGAATGATTGGAATGCGCTGATGGCGCATTTCCGGGGCGGGACGGGGAGAAGTGAGATCGACTTTGGCGGGGCATGGAGATCGAGGTTCATCCTAGAACGCGTTTCGGGCGGATGCGGGGCTTGGCCGGGCGTACCCGGCGCCCGCTTGGACGGATTGGGCGATCGGGGCGGATTGCCGTTTGCGGAAAAGCGATCGAAGAATGCGTCAGTGATGATTTAATGTGATAGCGTTCCGTTTATTGAATGGAGCGTTATTCGCGTGACTCCGGACGAACTGCGACGGGTGCTGGACCGGCTGGACGGGGAATCGGCGGGTTCGCTGGAGTCGGAGACGCTGGAATTCAAGGCGTGGCGGGAGGAAACGGGGGCCAAGCAGCGTCGGCGGACGGCGATCGAGGAGATCGTGGCGCTGGCGAACCAGCGCGGCGGGACGCTGATTCTAGGAGTGGAGGATGACAAGCGGACGCGGGCGGAGGCGATCCACGGGGTGGGTTCGCTGGACGCGAACCGGCTGCAGCGGGAGATCTACGACGGGACGGATCCGCACATCACGGTGAGCGTGACGGAGCTGCACGAGCCGGAGGGGCGGGTGCTGGCGCTGGCGGTGCACGACCGGATGCCGCCGTACACGACGACGGAGGGCTTGGCGAAGATCCGGGTGGGATCGTCGAGCCAGCCGCTGACCGGGCGGGCGCTGGCGGATCTGGCGGCGCAGCGCGCGTTCCGCGATCACACGGCGGAGATCGCAGAGGGGATCGAGATCGGCGATCTGGATCCGGCCGAGCTGGGGCGGCTGCGGACGGCGCTGGCAGCGGGCGGGGCGCCGCCGGGCTTGGCGGAGCTGGGCGACGGGGCTCTGCTGGAGGAGATGGGGCTGGCCTCGAGGCGGGGGACGACGGTGGCGGCGGTGCTGCTGGCGGGGACGCGGGCGGCGCTGGCGCGGGCGGCGCCGTATCACGAGGCCACGATTATCCGGCACCCGCGCGAGGCCGGGGCGCCGGAGCTGCGGATCGACCTCAAGCAGCCGCTGTTGTCGCTGCTGTCCGAGGCGGAGCGGGTGCTAGAGGCGAACAAGCGGGTGACGGTGCTGCAGCCGGAGGGGTTCCAGCACTTGGAGGTGCCCGACTTCAGCCCGCTGGCGGCGCGCGAGGCACTGCTGAACGCGCTGGTGCACCGGGACTACAGGCTGCCGCAGTCGATCCAGGCGGAGATCGGGCCGGATCGGGTGGAGATCACGAGTCCGGGCGGGTTCATGGGGGACATCACACCAGCGAACATCCTGCGGCAGTCGTCGGTGCGCCGCAATCCGCTGCTGGCGGAGGCGCTGCAGCGGTTAGGGCTGGTCGAACGGGCGGGGACGGGGGTCGTCAAGATCTACGAGGAATTGCTGCGGTTCGGCAAGGATCCGCCGCGCTACGAAGGGGGCGAATCGCAGGTGCGGCTGACGCTGCCGACGGCAGTGCGGGCGGAGTTCGCGCTGTTCGTCTATGAGGAGCGGCGGCGGGGGGCAGAATTCGCGCTCGACGATCTGATCGCGCTGCACGGGGCGTCGCGGCGGGGGGCGCTGAACCGCTGGTCGGCAGCGGAGCTGCTGCAGCTGGACCCGGAGGCGGCTGCGGAGCGGCTGGCGGCGCTGCGGGAGCGGGGCTACCTCGCTCCGCGGGGGCGGGGACCGGGCACGCACTACGCGCCGGCGGGGGCGTTCGAGCACTTGGCGGCGGGCGCGGAGGCGGGGGAGCCGGCGGCGCGGGCGGTGTCGGAAGCGGCGGTGCGGGTGCTGGCGGCGCTGCGGAAGCGGGGGCGCCTGGGGAACTCGGAGATCCGGGGAATCACGGGGTTGTCGGCGGCGGGCGCGAGGCGGCTGCTGGGTCAGCTGCGGGAGCAAGGAGCCGTGGAACTGCGGGGACGGGGACGGGGGGCGCATTACGTGCCGGCGGGGCCGGGTAGGGGCGGCCCGCGTCCAGAGGAGTGATCAGGGCCCGCGGGCGGATTGCGGCGGACGCGGGTCGGAAGCGATCGGGAAATGCGACAGCGCGGAGGAGGCGCGTTTCGCGGGGAAATGGAACAGGGAATGCGTTCGCGAGGGAGATGTTGCATTTCTTGGCGCGTTTGCGGGGAAATACGACAGGAAATGGATCGAGAGATGATGATGTTCCATTATTTGTCGCATTTATGGAGAAATGAGACAAATAATGCGTCAGGGGTGCGGGATGTCGCGTTCTTTGTCGCATTCCGAACCACAGAGGACGGATCGGCTAGCCTTCGGAGCGCGCCGGGGAACGGCGGAAGGAGGCGGCGATGGAATACGGGATCGGGATTCCGAGCTACGCGGATGCTTGGCGGGAGGTCGCAGCGGCCGAGGAGGCGGGCTTCACGCATGCTTGGTTCTACGACTCGCAGCTGATCTACTCCGACGTCTATGCGACGATGGCGCTGGCGGCGCACCGCACCAGCCGGATCAAGCTGGGCACGCTGGTCGCCATCCCCTCCAACCGGATCGCGCCCGTCACCGCCTCCGCCGTCGCCACGATCAACAAGATCGCGCCCGGCCGCGTCATCCTCGGCATCGGCACCGGCTACACGGGGCGCAACACGATGGGCCTGCCCGCCTATCCGATCGCCGACTACCGCGAATACGCCCTGCAGGTGCGCGGGCTGCTGAACGGCGAGGACGTGCTCTTCCGCGAAGGGGAGAGGGAGCGCTGGATCCGGCTGATCCACGGGCACCGGAGCGAGTTCCTCAACATCGACGACTTCATTCCGATCTACGTGGCGGCGAACGGCCCGCGCGCGCTCGGCGTCGTCGGCGAGGCGGGCGACGGATGGGTGACGACGGGGATGGGCGCTCAGGCGGCGAAGGGGTTCCCCGTCATCGCGGCCGCCGCCGAGGCCGCCGGCCGCCCGGCCGCGAAGCCGTACACGGTCGGCCTGACCTCCGCCTGCGTCCTGCGCGAGGGCGAGGACGCAGCCTCCGAGCGGGTCATCCGCCGCGTCGGCCCCTCGATGGTGCCCGGCGTCCACGCGATGTGGGAGGCCGCCTTCGGCCCCGGCGCCAGCCTCGGCATGGACAACCCCGACATGGCCGGCGAGTACCACCGCTACATCAAGGAGTACTCGGCGGCCAAGGGCACGCCTGAAGATCGGCTCTACCTCGACGTGCACGAGGGCCACATGGTCTACCTCAAGCCCGGCGAGGAGCGGTTCGTGGACCCGGGCATCCTCCAGCGTACGCTGACCGGCGCGGGCCCGCGGATCATCGAGCGGATCGAGCAGCTCGAGGCCGAAGGCGTCGACAATCTCGCCCTCGCCGCCAACGACCCCGAAGGCGCGCGCGAGCTGATCGAAGATTTCTCCCGCGAGGTGATCAGGCCGATGGGCGGCTGATCGGCGCGGAGCCTCAGGATCGTCCGCGGTCGAACTCGGCCGCCGCGGCCGGGTTGAGGCGCCGGATCCGCCCCTCGAGGATCGCGACGTTCCCAAGCACTTCGCGGTACTTGGCAACCCTCGCAATGCTCTCTTCGTCGCGCCCGTGATCGCAGCACTCGTCTTCGCAGGGGCTCGCCTCTTCCAGCTCCTCTTCGGCGAACGCGCGGATGCGGCCGGCCGCGTCCAGGGCGCGGAAGGCGGCGCGCGGCTCCTCCGCGGTCTCTTCGGCGTCCGCGATCGCCGAGCGGCGGAGGAGCCAGAGGTCGTAGTCCATCCGGCTGCGCAGGGCTTCGAGGATGAATCGGTCGCTCCGCTCGAGGTCGTAGGCGGCGCGGAGGTCGGCGTCGCCGGGGGTGAACGGATCGTCGTCCGCCGGCGGCGCGGGCAGATACGCCTTTTCGAGCAGGTCGCCGACTTCGTCCTGCCAATCCCGCCTGGGCTCGCCGCCGGAGCTTCCGTCGTTGTCGGGCACGGTCATCTGATCCGTCCTGCATTTCGCTGCGCGGCCCGCGCTCCTCTGGATGCGGGGCACCCCGCGGCCGGCACGGCCGACGATATGCCGATTTGCGGCGGGAGGATCGGCGGCGTTCAGCCGGTCGGGCCGTGCCACTCGATGATCGGGGGCTTGCGGCCGACGGGGTGGGGCGGTTCTTCCTCGGAGGGGCGGCCGAGGTTGACGAAGGCGACGATGCGGTCCCGCTCGGAGAGGCCGAGGACCCGTTTGGCGGCGGGGGACTCGACCAGCGCGCCCGTGCTCCAGCGCGTCGCCAGGCCGCGGGCGTGCGCGGCGAGCATCAGGTTCTGCACCGCGCACGATGCGGCCGCGTAGTCCTCGATGTCCTGCACCGGGTCCTCCGCGTGCGGCTGCGCGACGACGATGCAGACGGGGGCGCGGGTGAGCTTGACGGTCGGGTCCTTGCCGTCCGGGTCGGCGGCGCGCAGCCGCTCGACCAGCGCCCGCCGCGAGTCGCCGCTGAACACTTGGAAGCGCCACGGCTCCGTGTGCTTGTGGTTGGGCGCCCAGGTCGCGGCTTCGATCAGCGCCTCGATCTCCTCCCGTGCGATCGGCGCGGCGCTGAATTTGACGGCGGTGCGCCGCCCGCGGATCGCGTCGAGTACTTCCATGATCGTCCCCCGCGGCGATCCTACGGGGCGCGGGCCTTGCGTCGTAGCATCGGGCGATGCTGCGTGCCGGCGCGAAGCAGACCTTCGCCGCGTTCTCGGTCGGGCGCTACCGGCTGCACTGGGCGCAGACCGTCGCCGCCTTCATCGCGTTCTCGATGTCCTTCACCGTGCAGAGCGTGGTCGCGTTCGACCTCACCGGCGCGAACGCGGCGGTGGGGCTGGTCGGCGCGGGCAACGGGATCGCCTGGCTGATCATCGGCCCGCTCGCCGGGGCGCTGGCCGATCGGCTGCCCAAGCGGCGGCTGCTGGTGCTGGCGCAGACGGTGATCGCGGGCAGCTTCCTGCTGCTGGCGATCCTGATCGTGACGGATCGGATCGCGATCGCCTGGCTGGTGGCCAGCAGCTTCCTGCTCGGCGCCTCGTTCGCCTTCACCGGGCCGACGCGGCGGGCCTACATCGGCGATCTGGTGCCGGCCCGGCTGGTCGGCAACGGCGTGGCGCTGCTGCAGTCGGCGCTGTCGCTGCCGGCGATGATCGGCCCCGCGATCGCGGCGGGGCTGCTGGCGGTTTCGTTCGTCGGCCCGGGCGGGGCCTACTTCGCGATGTCCGGGCTGCTGGCGCTGACGATCGCCTCGCTCTGGCTGCTGCCGCCGGGCCGGCCGCGGATGGCGCGGCGCGGCGGCATCTACCGGGAAATCTGGCTGGGGGTGCGCTACGCGGCGGCGCGTCCGCGGCTGCGGGTGCTGCTGGTCTCGCTGCTGTTGATCTCGGCGGCGGGGCAGCCGCACCAGGTGCTGCTGCCGGGCCTGCTGGAGAACGTGCTGGGGCGGGAGGCGGAGGCGGTGGGCCTGCTGCAAGGAGCGGCCGGCGCCGGCTCGCTCGCGATCGGCCTCGCCGTCGCCGGCTTCGTCGGCACCGCTTGGTCGGGACGGGTGATGTACGGGATGGCGCTGCTCTTCGGGCTCGGCATCGCCCTGCTCGGACTGTCGCCGAGCGCGGCCGCCGCGTTCCCCTTCATGTTCATGATCGGCGCGGGGATCAGCGCCTTCCAGGCGGTCAACACGGCGGAGGTGCTGGCGCAGAGCGAGCCGGAATTCCACGGGCGGCTGACCGCGCTGACCTTCCTGCCGTTCGGGGTCTCGACCCTGGCCGGGCTGGGCTTCGGCAACCTCGCCGATGCGGTCGGGGAGCGCTGGGTGCTGATCGCGATGGGGCTCGCCGTGATCGCGATCGCGTCGGTCGCGGGGCTGCGCTACGACCGCATCCGCGAGCTGCCGGCGGAGGCGACTCGGGCGGCGCTGCGACCCGTCGCGGCGCTGATGCGCGGGCAGAAGACTCAGAGCCGGCGATCGAACCAGCCGGTCAGCCGGTCGTAGTACTCCTTGCGCAGCGCTGGATGCGCGACCCGCATCATCAGGTGCGAGCAGCCCGGGAAGCGCACGAACTCGACCTCCTTGCCGTGCATCTTCAGCGCTTGAAAGTATTCCTCGCCTTGGGAGATCGGGACGCGGTGGTCGGCGTCGCCGTGCATCAGCAGCACCGGGCAGTCGACCCGCTCCGCGTAGTTGATCGGCGAACGCTCGATGTACCAGTCGCGCCGCTCGGCGGGGCGGCCGCCCCATTGCCAGGGGCCCCAGGGCGGGCCGATGTCGGAGGTGCCGATCATCGAGAGCAGGTCGACCACGGGCGCGCCGACGACGGCCGCTTTGAAGCGGTCGTAATGCCCGATCAGCCACGAGGTCATGTAGCCGCCGTAGGAGTAGCCGTGCACGCCGACGCGGTCGGCGTCGATGTAGGGGCGGGCGCACGCTTCGTCCAGCGCCGCCATCAAGTCGAGCGAGTCCTCGCCGCCCCAATCGCCGAGCACGGCGCCGGTGAAATCCGCGCCGTAGGTGGAGGAGCCGCGGGGGTTGACGAACAGCACGACATAACCCGCGCCGGCGATGACCTGGTGCAGCGGATTGAAGCCGCGGGTGAAGACGCCGTTCGGCCCGCCGTGGATCTCGAGTACGAGCGGCCACTCCCGCTCCGGCGTGAAACCGGGCGGAAAGATCAGCCCGCAGGGGATTTCCAGCCCGCCGCGCTCGATCGTGAACTGCTCGACGCGCCCGATCTCGTGCGAGGCCGCGTACTCCGCGGCGTGCGCGGTCAGCTGCACCGCATTCGCCCGGTTCGCCGCCCGCTCCTCCTCCGAGTAATGCCCGATCGCCTGCGTCCACAACTCCGCCGGGCGCTCCGGCGGGGAAGTCGAAAAGACGGCGCGGGCGATGCGTGCATCGGGCTCGCCGGCGATGTGCAGATCGCCGATCAGCTCGTCCTCCGCCCGATCCGCATAATGCTCGCGGCGGTGCTCCCCCGACGCGAGATCGGCGACCGTGCGGTGCCGATCCGCCCGCCAGGGGCCGAGCCTGCGCCAATCGACGTGGTGGATGCGCGACGCTCCGTCCGCGTCGGCCGCGAACGTGGCCTCCTCGCCGATCAGCCGCACCCGCGGCGGCGCGCCGATCGGGAAGAAGCCGCTCTGCGGGTAGAGCGAATCATCGTGCAGCCGCGCTCGCTCGCCCGTCGCCGCATCGACGAGGCAGACGTAGGGGTGGTGCCGCTGTTTCTCGTCGGTGATCGCCACGGCGAGCTCGTACTCGTCCGCGTGATCGGGATCGTCCCACGATTCCGGGCCGGCCAAGTTCCACGACGGCGCGCCCGTTTGGAAGGCGTCCGGCGTCACTACCCGGATCTCCCCGCCCTGCGCCGGCATGATGCAGAGCTGGCTCGTGTACGGCCGCCCGTCGTGCCGCCGCTCCGTCCGATCCGAGCTGAACGCGATCCACTTCCCGTCCGGCGAGACCGCCGGATGCGCGTGGTCGTAGTCGCCCTCGGTCAGCTGCTCCGCCCCGCCCGACGGCAGATCGATGCGGAAGAGGTGGTGGTGCGCGTCGACCACGTAGCCCAGCGTGTCGCCGCGGTAGTAGGTCTCGCGGATCACCATCGTGCGCGGCGCATCGCCGCCCGCATCGCGGTGCGGATCGACGTCGACGACCGCGATGATGAAATCTCCCGTCGGCGACCAGGCGAACGAGGCGACGTCGTGGTCGAGATCCGTGAGGCGGCGCGCCTCCGCCGCGCCGGGCGGCTTGAGCCAGATCTGACGGGGCGGATTCCCGCGCGCCGCATCCGACGCGCCGGGCCGGATGAAGGCGACGAATGCGCCGTCGGGCGACCACTGCGGGGCCGAGTCGCCGGGGCCTTCGGTGAAGAGGCGGTCGTTCGCGCCGTCCGCGTCGACCAGGCGGATCTGCGAGCGCGGGGAGGCCTCGCCGCGGTGTGCGCGGCTGTATACGTAGGCGACCCGCGTCCCGTCGGGCGACAGGTTGGGGCTGCCGGCCGAGGGCAGGTCGTAGACGATGTCGGAAGTGACGGGCTGGGCCATCGCGCGCTCCGGCGGCTGGATGCTGCATTCGCCCCGCATCGTACCGACCGCCGCGATCGCCGCCCCGTTTGGCGTAGCCTGAGCCCAGCGGAGGTGCGCGATGCAGGTCAGTCTCTTCTTCCTTCCCTCGGTCGGGAACCGCGAGCAGATCGAGGCCGGCATGGCCGGCGCGCGGCCCGAGCTGTACCAGGAGATGCTGGGCGACCTGACCGCCTTCGCCAAGGCGGGCGACGCGCTCGGCTACTCCTCGATCGGCTTCACCGAGCACCACTTCCACATCGAAGGGTTCGAGGTCTCGCCCAACCCGATCATGCTGGACTTGTACTTGGCGATGCAGACCGAGCGCATCCGCGTCGGCCAGCTCGGCGTCGTGCTCCCCGCCAACAACCCGATCCGCGTCGCCGAGGACATCGCGATGCTCGATCACATGTCCGGCGGCCGCGCACTCGCCGGCTTCGCCCGCGGCTACCAGCGCCGCTGGGTCGACACGATGGCCCAGCAGATCCACGGCGTCCACGGCGCGCGGCCGGGCCAGCACGACGAGATCGACGCGGCGAACCGCGCAGCCTTCGAGGAGCACTTCCAGATCATCCGCAAGTGCTGGACGGAGGAGATGATCGAATACCGCGGCGACGCCTGGCAGATCCCGCCGGAGGGCACGCCTTGGGACATCGAGGCGACGCGGCTCTACGGCAAGGGGCTGGACGAGAACAACATCGTCCGCCAGATCGGGGTCGTGCCCAAGCCGCTGCAGACGCCGCACCCGCCGATCTTCCAGCCGTTCGCGTCGAGCGAGCGCACGATCCGCTGGTGCGCCCGCGAGGGCATCACCGCGATCCTGCCGCCGATGCTTCCCGCGATGCAGAACCGGCTCTACGAGGTCTACCAGGAGGAGGCCGCCGCCTGCGGCCGCGATCTCAAACCGGGCGAGGGCCTCGGCGTGCTCCGCGACATCCTGATCGCCGACAGCGAGGAAGAGGCGATGGAAACCTGGTACCGCACGGCCGCATTCTGCGGCGGCGCCTGGTTCGCCCCCTTCGGCTTCAGCGAAGCCCTGCGCGAACCCGGCAAGGACCGCCCGATGGGCCCGCAGGAGATGAAGGACAACGGCCTGCTGTTCGCCGGCACGGTCGACGACGTCAAGCGCCAGATGCAGCGGATGCTGGAGATCACCCCCGTCAGCTGGATCTTCATGTGGCAGTACAACGGCCTCATGACCCGCTCCGGCATCCTCCGCACCATCGAGGACTTCGCCCAGCAGGTGCTCCCCGAATTCGGCGGCCTCGAACCGGCCTGAGCGCGGTTACCTCCGCACGGCTCCACGCCGCTCGCGGACGGACCGTTCCAACTCCGATACTACGGGGCCGATTTCGCTCCCCGCCCGCTCGGCCTCGATCCGGGCGATGATTCGGCAAACGTCGGATGCCGGCCGTGCGAAGTCTTCTGCCAAACTTTCGAGCTTGGCTTTCGCAATGCGGGCCGGCGTGTCGGAAGCCGCGTCATAGAGCGCGTTGCGCCGCTGGATTTGGGTGGCGAGGTTCGCGGCGTCAACGCCGAATGCCGCGGCCGCATCGGGCACGCGATTTCGGAGAACGTCCCAGACCCACTCTTCAGGCGCCCCGTCGCCCGGCAGGAAAGCAACGGGAACGTCGGCATCCGCGGCGCGCCGGATGAGGGCGGCGGTTTCATCCGATCGCTGGTCGCCGTCGAGGATGAACGCGAAGTTGCGGACTTGGCCGAACTTGCGGAAGGCGCGGGCGTGGCCGGGAAATTCGCCTGCCCCGGTGTCGCGGCCGACGCGGTAGGACCCCGGCCGGAGACCGAGTCGCGGCTGCAGGACGTCGAAGATACCATTGATGATGTTTTCGGCGATGATGTCTTCGCAGAGGATGTTCAAGGACTCGCTCGCGCGTCCGTAGAGCGCATCTTGGACGATGTCGTGATAGGGCGGATGCTGCAGGACGCGGCCAGATTCACCGCGATCCAAGATGATGCGGGCTTCGGGCGGCACCGCGTCGAGGATTACCGGACTGTGCGTGGTGACGATGACTTGGACGTCGTTGGTCAGGGCGAGCTGCTGCAATTGCAGCATCAGCACCCGCTGGACGAACGGGTGGAGCCCCGCTTCGATTTCATCGATCAGCACCAAGGCGCGGCGGCGATGGGCGATCTCCTGCGCAAGGCGGAGGATGGCGCGTTCGCCGGCGGCCATGTGGAGCTCCGAATAGGCCGCGCCGTCGCTCTGCGCGGCGACCAGCAGGTGCGTTGAGGCGCTGGTCAGATCGACGACCGACGAGTAACGGAAGGGCAGCATCCGCTCGGCCCAGGCGATCTGGGTCGCGTCGAACGGCAGGCGGCCGTGCGACTGGGCGGAACGCGTCATTCTGGCGACGACGCGCGCTTCGGACGGATCAGCGAGATTGCGCAGCGTGCGGAGATAGACGTCGTGTTCGGGCAGCGGCTCGCCTCCGCGGCGGCGGAAGCGGCGGGTCGGGCCGCCTTGCTTCCGCCAAGCGCGCGTCGCCCGCAGGCCGTCAATGGCGTACTCGAACGAGAGGTTGACTTCGCGATCGTCGTCGCTGAACTCGCCGTTCTTCGGTCGGTAGCTGGGAAAGAGAACGGACGGCGTAAAGCGCCGGCTTCCGTCGCCGGGATTGAACGCGCAGGCGGCAGCGAGCAGCAGAGTGGTTTTCCCAGAGCCGTTGCCGCCCGCGATGACGGAGACGGGATAGTCGATCGGCACGCGCAGATCGTCGAAGCCGCGCAATCCATCAACCGAGACAGCCTCCAAGTACACGGGCATGAAGCGCCGTTTCGCGCGCAGATCGTCCCAGATCGGAGTGGCGCGTTCAGTCATCCCCGGGCTCCGCGGCTGCGGATTCACTGTAGCGGGGAGTCGGGCGGGTCAGGTGTCGGCGCGGCGCTGGATTTCGGCTAGGTTGGCGGGGTTGGGGGTGATGGCGCCGGGGGCGTGCTGCTTGACCGTGTCGGTGACGGCGGCGTTGTAGGGGGTGGGGATCTCGGCTTCCCTGCCGCGTTCGACCACCCAGCCGTTGAGTGCGTCGATCTCGACGCGGCGCTTGCGGAGGACGTCCTGCAGGAAGCTGGGGCGGCCTTCGCCGAGGGCGCGGGCGCCGGCGATCAGTTCGGCGTCCAGCTCGGCCGGGTCCGCGCCGTGGGCGACGTCGACGAACTTCTGGGCGTCGATGCCCCAGACTTGGCCGATCTCCCGGCCGTTGGCTCGGCCCACCTCGATCACTTCGGCGGCGATGCGGGTGAGGATGCGGCGGCTGTCATCGCGGCTGCGGACTTCGCGGGAGCCGTAGCCGGTCAGGCCGGCGATGGGGTTGGCCATGCAGTTGACCGCGAGCTTGCCCCAGCGCTCGCCGATCAGGTTCGGCGTGACGGATGCGCCGCCGACGTGGCCGATCAATTGGGCGAGTGCGCGGGCGCGGTCGGTTTCGCCGCCGTCCAGCTCGCCGATGCGGAAGCCCTCGGCGCGGGTGTCGGTGCGGATGCAATGGCCGGGGTCGTAGAGGCCGGCCCCGATCGTGATCACGCAGCCCAGCGTCCGCCCGCGGCCGACCACCGCGGCCACGCGCTCGTCGTTGATCCCGTTCTGGAAGTCGATGATCGCCCCGTCCTCGCGCACCAGCGGCGAGAGCAGCGCCGACGCCCATTCCGTGCTCCACGACTTGACCGCGACGATGCCCACGTCGAACTGCTCTTCCAGCCGTTCGACTTCGTGGACGTGCAGCGCCCGGACGGGGACGACGACATCGCCGATCAGCGGCCCGGAGATGCGCAGCCCGCGCTGCTGGATGGCGCCGACGTGATCGATCCACGGGTCGATCAGGGTCACGTCGAATCCGGCGCGGGCCAGCTGCCCGCCGACGATGCCGCCGATCGCGCCCGCGCCGACGATGCCGATGGAGGGGGCGTCGTTCATGGCCGCGAGGCTAGCACCGCGCTGGTTGGCCTCAGCGGCGGAGGGGCTGGACGCGGCGGTAGGTGGCGATGCGCCAGAGGTACTCGAAGGGGCCGAAGCGGCAGCGGGCGAGCCAGGCGGGGGACCAAAGCAGCTGGAGCGCCCAGACGCAGAGGACGAAGAGCAGGATCCAGCTGCGGGAGAGATCGTCCGGGTCGAAGGCGACGCGGAGGATGAGGATGCCGATGATGCTCTGGGTCAGGTAATTCGTCAGCGCCATGCGGCCGGCGGCTTGCAGGGCGCGGTGGGCCCTGGTTTCGCGGCGCATGTTCCAGAGGATGATCAGGGAGACGAAGCCCAGGGCGGCGGGGAGGGTGCCGATCGTGTTCGGGATTGCGTGGAGCAGCGCGATGCCCGGAGAGTAGTCCTCGAGCTCGGCGATGACGACGCCGAGCGCGGCGAGCGGAAGGCCGACGCCTAGCCCGATCGCGGCCGCGCGGCGGTACCACTGCGGCGATTTCGCGCCGCTGAAGATGCCCATGCGGAAGAGCGCGACGCCGATCAGCATCATGCCGAGGGCGCGCATGAAGAAGTCGAAGAGGAAGTAGAGGCCGACGCCGTTGGAGGAGTCGCCGTCGGAGAGCCAAAGGTCGCCGAGTTCGCTTCCGTCGGGGCTGATCGCGGTTTGCATGGCGGCGTTGACGGGGATGATGACGAGGATGCAGGCGATGCCGGCGGCGAGCAGCAGTTTGGGCGGAGCGTTGCGGGCGGGGATCAGGATCAGCGAGCAGACCGCGTAGGTGGTGAGGATGTCGCCGTCCCAGAGCATGGTGTGGAGCAGGCCGATGCAGAAGAGCAGCAGGTTGCGCCAAAGCGAAAGCCAGCCGGCGCTCGCGCCCTTGGCCGCGGCGCGGTCGGCGAAGAGCACGATGCCGGCCCCGAACAGCATCAGAAGATGCCCATCATCTTCTGGTCGATGAAGATCTCGCCGAAGATGCCGATCACCCAATCGAGCCCGGTCTCGGTGCCGGCGGACGAGAGGTTGAAGTAGGACGCGGAGGGCAGGCCGTAGGAGACGGCATTCATCAGCAGGATGCCGAGCACGGCGACGCCGCGCACCATGTCGAGGTGGGTGATGCGCTCGGATTCGCGGACGGGCGCAGCCGATGCTTCCACAGCCGGGGCCGGGGGAGCGCCGGCCGGCGGATCGGCCGGCGGGTCGGCTGGCGGGTCGGTCGGCGGGGGCTGCTCGCTCATGGGCGCTCACGATAGGGGGCGGCGGGGATAGCCTGCGGGGAACATGCAGCGCGAAGGGAGCCGATGATGGTCGAAGCGGTTGCGGCGGTCGGACGGATGGGCACGGAGACGGCGTTCGAGGTGCTGGCCGAGGCGAACCGGCTCGCCGCGGAGGGGCGCTCGATCATCAACTTGGGGATCGGGCAGCCGGACTTCGCGACGCCGCCGAACATAGTCGAGGCGGGCGTGGCGGCGCTGCGCGAGGGGCGGCACGGCTACACCCCGGCGGCCGGGATTCCGGAGCTGCGGGAGGCGGTCTCCGCGGATCTGCGGCGGCGGCACGGGGCGGAGGTGGACGCGGGGTCGGTGCTGATCACGCCGGGGGCGAAACCGGTGATGTTCTTCTCGGTGCTGCTGCTGGGCGAGCCCGGCGCGGAGATCATGCACCCGAATCCCGGCTTCCCGATCTACGAGTCGGTGATCAACTATTCGGGCGCGACGGCGGTGCCGATCGAGTTGCACGAATCGAGCGGGTTCACCTGGGATCCCGAGCAGGTGCTGTCGCAGGTGAACGAGCGGACGCGGCTGATCATCCTCAATTCGCCGGCGAATCCGACCGGCGGCGCGGCGACTCGGGCCCAGGTGGACGCCTTGGTCCGCGGGCTGGAGCAGTGGCCCGACGCGGTCGTGATGAGCGACGAGATCTACAGCAACATCCTCTACGGCGGACGCGAGCATGTGACCCTGCTGGACTACCCGCAGCTGCGGGAGCGGCTGATCCTGCTGGACGGCTGGAGCAAGACCTACGCGATGACGGGCTGGCGGCTGGGCTACGGGGTGTTCCCGCCGGCGCTGTTCGCGGCGGCGGAGCGGATGGCGATCAACTCGTACTCCTGCCCCAACGCGGCGACGCAATACGCGGCGGTGGAGGCGCTGGAGGGCCCGCAGGACGCGGTGGCGGAGATGGTGGCGGCGTTCGACGAGCGGCGGCGGGCGATCGTGGAAGAGCTGAACGCGGTGCCCGGCGTGAGCTGCGTGGATCCGGCGGGCGCGTTCTACGCCTTCCCCAACATCACCGGGACGGGGCTGGACGCGCGCACGCTGCAAGCGCGGCTCTTGCAGGAAGCGGGCGTCGCGGTGATCGCCGGCACCAGTTTCGGCGCGCTCGGCGAGGGCTACCTGCGCTTCAGCTACGCAGCCGGCCTGGAGGAAATCCGCGAGGGCGTCTCGCGCATGCGGTCGCTGCTGGCCGGCGGCGCGTAGACCGCCGATCCGCGTCACGGCCTCAAGAAGACGCGAACGAGACCTCCACTTGGGCGCCGAGTACAATGTCGGTTGTAACGCGAACTAAGGTGCGAAATGGAAATCGACGCGCTCATCCTCGCGCGGGCTGCGGAGGTCAATGCGGGGCTGATCTCGATGCTCGGCGGCGGCTGCATGCGCTGCTGGTCGCAGCCGTCGCAGCAGTATCCGTTCACGCAGGTCTGGGTCGTCGTCGGCGCGATCCGCGTCGGTTACGCCGACACGAATGCGCAGCACCAGTTCGGCATCGAGATACGGGATTCCGATGAGGTCGTCCTCGGCCCGACACAGGTTGCGGGCGACTTCAACGTGGGGCGGCCGCACGATCTCACGCCGGGGATGAGCCAGCTCGTGCCGATCGCCGTGCCCGTGCCCGCGGAGCTGCCGCAGCCCGGCATCTACTCGGTCGTGTTGAGCATCGATGGGCGGGAGGCGAAGCGGATCCAGTTCGAGGCGCTGGCGCAGGCGCCGCCCGGAGGGAACGGGTAGCGCGGGAGCCGAGCGGTTCTAGGCGGGCTTGCGGGCCTGCCAGATGACGTCTTTGGGCTGGGGGGCGGGCTGCTGCACGGGGCGGTGGCGCGGGCGCTCGGCCAAGCTGCCGGCAGTTTCGGCTACGAAGGCTTCGAAATCCAGCTCGCGCCCGTCGAGCATGAATTTCGCGGCCTCGAAGTTGATCGGCCACGCGCGGTCATCGGGATCCTCGGCCTCTTCGGCGGGATCCTGCTCGATCTCGATTTCATCGCCGGGCATGGGCTCAACTTAGCATGAGCCCCGATGACGCTTGACTACGCCTCGCTGGAACTGCCCGATCCGCCGGCGGGGCGGCCGTACGCGGCGATCAACATGGTGATGACGGCGGACGGGCGGACGGTCGTGGGCGGCACGGAGCGGGGGATTGGCTCGGCGGCGGACCAGCGGCTGATGCGGGAGCTGCGGGTGCATTTCGACGTGGTGCTGAACGGCGGCGGGACCTTCCGCGCGAGCGGGACGTCGGCGCGATTGGGACGCGAAGACCTGCGGGCGCTGCGGGTCTCGCGCGGGCTGCCGCCGTCGCCGATCGCGGCGGTGCTGACGCGCTCCGGCGATCTGCCGGCCGGGCGGCGCTTCTTCACGGATGACTCGTTCGACGCGGTGATCTACTTGGCGTCCGACGCGCCCGCGGGGGCGCGGGAACGGCTCGCGGCGCTGGGCCGGCCGGTGGTCGTCGTGCCGGCCGAGCGTGCGCCGGCGGCGGCGCTGGAGCACATGCGGGACGAGCTGGGCGCGCGGCGCGTACTGGCGGAGGGCGGCGCGCGTCTGAACGGGGAGCTGCTCCGGGCCGGGCTGGTCGACGAGTTCTTCCTCACGCTCGCGCCGCGGATCGCGGGCGGCGGCGTGCAGAGCCACGCGGTTGCGTGGGACGGCGCGGCGGCGGTCGAGGCGATGATCGGGATGGAGCTGGTTTCGGCGGTTCCCTGCGCCGAAACGGGCGAGGTGTTCCTGCGCTACCGCGTTCGATCCGGCTGATCGCCGCGCTCCGCGGGGTTCGCGGGCCGTCAGTGGACGGCGGATGCGCCGCTGACGTCGAAGCCCTGCATGCGCTGCTTGAGGATCGCGAGCTCGGGGTCGCGCAGGTTGGGGTCGTCGTCGAGCAGGCGGTTGGCCCAGTTGCGGGCCTGGTTGATCAGGTCGTGGTCGGTGAGCTTGGCGACGCGGAGGTCGGGCAGGCCGGCCTGGCGGGTGCCGAAGTATTCGCCGGGGCCGCGCGTTTCGAGGTCGATCTCGGCCAGCTCGAAGCCGTTGGAGGTGCGCTCCATGTGGCGCAGCCGGGTCTGCGCGTCCGCGCCCTCGCTGCCGGAGATCAGGTAGCAGATCGAGGCGCGGTCGCTGCGGCCGACGCGGCCGCGGAGCTGGTGCAGCTGGGCCAGGCCGAAGCGCTCCGCGCCCTCGATCGCCATCACCGTCGCGCGCGGGAGGTCGACGCCGACCTCGACGACGATCGTGGCGACCACGATCGCGGCGTCGCCGGAGGCGAGGTCGTCCATCACCTGCCGCTTCTCGTCCGCCTTCATGCGCCCGTGCAGCAGCCGCATGCGCGGGGCGAGATCGCGCAGCGGGCCGTCGCGCAGGCGCTCGAACTCGGCCGCCGCGGCCTTGGATTCGACCGTCTCCGATTCCTCGATCAGCGGGCAGATGATGAAGGCCTGGTTGCCCTGCGCGACCTCCGCGCGGATGCGCTCGTAGACGGCGTCGACGCCGGCGGGGTCGACCACGCGGGTGCCGATCGGGACGCGGCCGGGCGGGAGTTCGTCGATCACGGAGTTGTCGAGTTCGCCGTAGAGGGTGAGCGCGAGGGTGCGCGGGATCGGGGTGGCGGTCATCACGAGCAGGTGCGGGCTGCCGCCCTGCCCGCTCTTGCCGCGCAGCGCGTCGCGCTGGAGCACGCCGAAGCGGTGCTGCTCGTCGACCACGGCCAGGCCGAGGCTGCGGAGCGCGGTGCTCTCCTGGATCAGCGCGTGGGTGCCGACGACCAGGTCGAGTTCGCCGGCCGCCATGCGGTCGCGGATTTCGCGCTTGCGCTTTTCGGGCAGGCTGCCGCTGAGCAGGGCCATGCGCACGGAGCGCCCCAGCGCGGCGGAGACGTCGTACTCGTGGAAGACGGATTCGCCCTCGCCGGAGAAGAGCCGGCTGAAGGTCTGGAAGTGCTGCTGGGCGAGCACTTCGGTGGGGGCCATGAGCACGGCCTGGCAGCCGGCCTTGACGGTGGCGAGCATCGCGGCGGCGGCGACCACGGTCTTGCCGCTGCCGACATCGCCCTGCAGCAGGCGGGCCATCGGCTCGCGCCGCATCATGTCCTCGCGGATGCCGGTCAGGGCGCGCTGCTGCGCGTTGGTGAGCTGGAAGGGGAGCGAGCCGAGGAAGGCGTCGAGGAAGGCGCCGTCCATGATGATCTGGGGCGCGTCGGAGCGGAGCCGGGCCTCGCGCTTGCGGGCCAGCACGGCGAGCTGGATCGCGAGCAGCTCCTGGAAGGCGATCCGCTCGCGGGCGGCGTGCACGTCTTCCGGGCGTTCGGGGAAGTGCATCGCCGCGATCGCCTCGTGCTCGGCCGGGTAGCGGAGCTCCGTGCGGATGCGGGCGGGCAGCGATTCCGGCAGCAGCGGCGCGTAGTCGGAGACGGCGCGGTGGGCGAGCCGGCGCAGGGTGCGGTTCTGGATGCCGCGGGTCATCGGATAGACCGGCGTGAGCCGCCCGACGTGCACCCCGTCCTCGGCGCTGTCCTGCATGCGCTCCCAGACGGGCGAATCGAAGCGGGGGCGGCCGCGGTAGTCGGAGACGGGGCCGGAGAGCCCGATCCGGTCGCCGGGCTTGAGCGACTTGGCGAGGTAGGGCTGGTTCCACCACCAGACGCCGATCTCGCCGGTGCCGTCGGCGATGCGGGCCTCGGTGGCGCTGCGGCCGCCGCGCAGGCGGACGTCGCGGATCGAGCGGAGCTCGCCGATCACGGTGGTCTTCTCGCCCGGCCGCGCGGCCCCGATCGGCTGCACGTTGCGCCAGTCCTCGTGCCGCGCCGGCAGGTGCCAGAGCATGTCGTGGACGGTTTCAATGCCCAGCGACGCGATCGCGTCGCGCTGCTGCGGCAGCAGGCGGCCGAGCGAGGCGACCGGCTGCTGCAGCGCGTCGGATCCCGCCGCGCCCGCGGGCGACGGCCGCGCCCGCTTCCGGGGCGGCCGTTCGCTCGTCCGTCCGCCCTCGTCGATCTCGGTCGGAGGATCCGGCTGCGCGGCCGCGCCGTTGCGGTCGTGCCGCTCGGGGCGGGCACGCTTGGCCTGCCGGCCGGCGGGAGGGGTGCCGGCGCGCAGGAGGGCGCGGGCGTCGGCGACCCAGCGGTCGCGCTGCTCCGGGCGCAGCGAGCGGTAGCCCTCGCGCGGGAGCTTGGCCAGCAGCCGGTTCAGCGCGATCTGCTGGCGAGGGTCGGCCCGCTCGCGCTGCTCGCGCAGCATCTGGTCCAGCCCGCCGATCACCGCCTGATCGCGGAAGCCCTGCTTCTGCTCGTGCTCGAGCACCTTAATCAGCAGCGCGATCGGGCTCGGCGCGTCCCGCCCCGCCGCGGCGCGCCCGCCGGCGGTCATGCCGGGCTCCGCAGCAGCGCCGCGCCGAGCGTGCCGGGGCCGGTGTGCGCGCCGAGGATGGTGCTGCCCAGCGCGACGTCGACGTCGTCGATGCCGGCCCGGCGGACCCGCTCCGCCAGCACCTCGGCGTCGGCCGCGCAAGCGCCGTGCATCACGCGCACGCGCTGCGGCCGGGCCGCCTCGATCCGGCGCAGCAGCGCCTCGATCGCCTTCGCGCGGGTGCGCGGGCGGGCGGCGTCGGAAACCTCGCCGTCGGCCAGCTCGAGCAGCGGCCGCACCCGCAGCAGCTTGCCCGCGAGGTGGCGCGCCCGCCCGATCCGCCCGCCGCGCAGCAGGTAGTCGAGCGTTTCCACGAACAGCATCAGGTGCGAGCGGCGCAGCGATTCCTCCGCGGCCGCGGCGACCGCGTCGATGCCGCCGCCTCCGCCCGCGGCCCCGGCCGCGGCCAGCGCCGCCCAGCCCAGCTCCCACGAGGTGGTGCGCGAGTCGATCGCCCGCACCGGCGGGCCGTCGTCCAGCAGCGCCGCGCCCTGCTCGGCCGAGTTGAGCGTGCCCGAGAGCGCGCCGCTGATGTGGATGCTGACGATCCCGGCCGCGCCGGCCGCGGCCAGCTCCGCGTAGACGTCGCGGAAGGCGGCCGCCGAGGGCTGCGAGGTCGACGGATGCGGCGCGGACGCGCCGTCCCCGCCGGCGGTCAGCCGCGCCCAGAACGCCTCCTTGGTCATCTCCGCGCCGTCGGTGAACTGCTCCTCGCCGAAATGCAGGTGCAGCGGCACGACGCGCACGCCGGCCTCGTTGCCCTCGAGCAGCTCCGACGTCGAGTCGGTCACGACCGCGATCCGTCCGTCGATGTCCGTCATTCGGTGCGCCTTTCCCGCCGCTGTTCAAGCGCCTATTCGAGCGCGACCAGCCAGTGGTAGAGCGGCTGGCCGCCGTCGAGCAATTCAACTTCGAGGTCGGTCGCGGCGCAGACCGCGTCCATCATCGCGTCCGCGGCTTCATCGTCG
Source organism: Dehalococcoidia bacterium (assembly GCA_965205165.1). Classification (GTDB taxonomy): domain Bacteria; phylum Chloroflexota; class Dehalococcoidia; order Bin125; family Bin125; genus CBDESM01. Next base: position 896,896 of record OZ242037.1, on the reverse strand, counting down.
ACCGGGCCGCCCTGGTAGAGCGTGAGCAGCGATCCGTGCGGCGCGGCTTCGAGCATGCGCCCGATCAGGGAGATCGCGGTCGCCTCGAAGCCGGGCTCGGAGGCGGCGATCGCGCCGTCGAGCATCGCCAGCGGCTCGCCGGCGCGGACCGGCGCCGCGCCGCCCGCATCCCGCGCGGCGACGGTGATCGCGCCGACCAGCACGGAATCCCTGCCCATCTCCATCTCCGCGGCCGCGTCCTCGGCCGGCAGCCCGCCGACGAGCGCCGCGATCGCGGCGATGCCCGCGGCCTGCGTGTTTGTCTCGACCACGTGCAGCCGCGGCGACGCCGGCTCGCCGCCGTTGAGCGCCGCGCTGCGGGCCGCGGCCGCGATGTCCGCGTGGTTGGGCAGCACGATCACGTCGGCCCGTCCGGTCGATTCGGCGGCGGAGCGGATCATTTCGACGCTGGCGTTGTCGCCGGCCCCGCCGCCGAGCAGCACGGATGCGCCGAGCTCGCGGAACATCTGCGCGAAGCCCGCGCCCTGGACGACGGCGAGCACGCCGGCGTCGGCATCGTCCGCGTGGGCCGCGGCCGATTGCCGCTCCATGTCGACCGCGTGGAAGAAGCGGATCTCGCCGAGCATCGCGGCCGCCTCCCAGGCGGCCTCCGGCTGCGGCGTGTGCAGGTGGACCCGCGCACCGCGGCGGTCGGGCGCGATCATCAGCGTTTCCGGGGATCCGAGCGCGAGCGCCCGCATCGGCTCGACCAGCACGTCCTCCCGAGTCCCGGCCACGACCAGCTCGGTGCAGAAGCCGTCCACGTCCGTCTCGTCGAGGCGGCCGGCCAGCCAGTCCGCGTCGATCCCGCCGAAGTCCGCGGGGACGGCGGGCAGCTCGTCGCCGCGCAGCCCGGCCAGCATGCCGCGCAGGATCAGCTCAAGTCCGCGCCCGCCGGAGTCGACCACGCCCGCGTCGGCCAGCACCGGGTTGAGCGAGGGCGTCCGCCGGACGGAGGCCTCGGCCGCGGCGACCGCCGCTTCCAGCAGGGCTTCGGTCGAGCCGCCTTCCGCTGCCGCGGCATCCCGGGCGACGCTGATCATCGTCCCCTCGCGCGGCTGCGCGACCGCCGATTGCGCGGCCGCCGCGCCGTCGGTGAGGGCGGCGGAGAGCCCGTCCGCGTCGAGCGGCCGCGAGGCGAGCGCGCCGGCGAACCCGCGCAGCCACTGCGATCCGATCACGCCGGAGCTGCCGCGCGCGGCCCGCAGCGCGGCTTCCGGGAGCGCCGCGTGCAGCTCGCCGTCGTCCGCCGCGTCCGCCCCGGCCGCCGCGCCTGCGAGGGTGCGCGAGAGGTTCGCGCCGGTGTCGCCGTCGGGCACGGGGAAGACGTTGATCGCGTCGAGCGCCTCGCGGTGCAGGGCGACCATCGCGGCCGCGCCCGCGATCATGCGGCGGAGCAGTTCCGCGTCCGTCGGCGCGTGGGTCATCGCGTCCCCGTTCCGCCTCGGCCGGCGCATCGCCGGCGCGGCGCGTTGCCCTTGCGGGAGTCGGTGCTATGGTAAGCACCGCATGGTGCGGGGCGGTCCGGACGGGCTGCGGGCACGGCTGGTCGCGCGAGGATGCCGGAGATGGCTGGGAAATGCGATGTGTGCGGCAAGCACACGACGTTCGGCCGCAACATCCGGCACAAGCACTCCGGGCGTTGGAAGCGGAAGGCGCCGCGCACGTCGCGCACCTTCAAGCCCAACATCCAGAGGCGCAAATTCACCGTCGACGGCAAGACCGTTCGCCTGAATGTCTGCACGGGCTGCCTGCGGACCATGCTGAAGCGGGCGGCGGCCTAGCTTCGAGACCCAGACCGAGACGACAGGACCGACCGACAGCATGAGAATCTACGTGGGCAACCTCCCGTTCCGCACCTCCGCGGACGATCTCCGCAGCCTCTTCGAAGAACACGGCGTCGTGCAGGACTGCGTCATCCCGATGGATCGGGAGACGCAGCGCTCGCGCGGCTTCGGCTTCGTCGACATGGACGACGCCGACGCGCAGGGCGCGATCGCGGCGCTGGACGGCATCGACTTCGACGGCCGCCAGCTGCGCGTCAACGAAGCGCGACCGCGCACTCCCGGCGGCGGCGGTGGCGGCGGCTACCGCGGTGGCGGCGGCGACTACGGTGGCGGCGGGTACCGCGGTGGCGGCGGCGGGTACGACCGAGATCGTGGCGGCAGCTACGACCGCGGCGGCAGCAGCTACGGCGGCGACCGCGGGCGCGAACCCCGCTACGACGACCGCGCACCGCGCTACAACGAACGCGGCGGCGGAAACCGCTGGTAGCCGGCCGCCCGCGGCTCTCCGCCGCGGACTGAGCCCGCCGCGTGTCCGTCCGCGTCCGTCCGGTTGGTTTCGGGCGCGGCGCCGCACCCTTCATCGACGTCCAATGGCGCGTCTACCGCGATGATCCTTCGTGGATTCCGGTGCTGCGGCGGGTGCAGCGGGACCGGCTCGACCCGTCGCGGACTCCGTTCCTGACCTACGGCAAGGCGCAGCTGTTCATCGTCGAGCGCGACGGCGAGCCGGTCGGCCGGATTTCCGCGCAGACCAACCCGCTGCACGACGCCAAGTGGGGCGAGCACGCCGGCTTTTTCGGCTACTACGACTGCATCGACGACCGTGAAGCCTCGGCTGCGCTGTTCGAGGCGGCCGAGGATTGGCTGCGCGGGCAGGGGGCGGAGTTCTCGCGCGGGCCGATCTCGTTCACGCTCAACGACGAAGCGGGCTGCCTGGTCGAGGGCTTCGACGCGCCGCCGATGGTCGCGATGCCGCACGGGCGCCCCTGGTTCGGCCCCGCCATTGAAGCGGCCGGCTACGAGAAGGCCAAGGATCTCCGGGCCTACCGCTACCCGGTCGATTCACCGCTCGAACCGCGCCGGCGCGACGCCTACGACCGCATCCACGCGATGGACGAGGTAACGGTGCGCCCGTTCGAGAAGCGCCGGCTGCGGCGCGACGTCCGCCTGGCGACGCGGATCTACAACGAGGCCTGGTCGGAGAACTGGGGCGCGATCCCGATCACCGACGCGGAGGCGGACGAGCTGGCCCATTCGCTCTCGCAGTTCGCCGATTCCGGCCTCACCGCGATGGTCGAGATCGAGGGCGAGCCGGCCGCGATGGTGATCGCGATCCCCAACCTGACCGAGGCGTCGCGCGATCTCGACGGGCGGATGCTGCCGTTCGGCTGGGCCAAGCTGGCCTGGCGGCTGCCGATCAGGCCGTTCCGCGGGCGGCTCGGCAGCGGGCGCGTGATGCTGCTCGGCGTGCGGCCCAAGTTCCGCACCCGCCGCTACATGCACCTCGGCGCGATGCTCATGGCCGAAGTCCACGTGCGCGGGCGCGAGCGCGGCTACGAGTGGGCCGAGCTCGGCTGGGTGCTGGAGGACAACCGCCTGCTCAACTCCGCCCTCGCCCGCACCGACGCGCAGGTCCACCGGGTCTACCGCATCTACCAGAAGGCGCTCTGACTCAGCCGATCGCGGCGCGCAGGCGGGCCATCGCCTCCGCCACCGGCTCGCGCCGGTTGAACACGGCGGAGCCGGCCACCAGATAGCCCGCCCCCGCGTCGACCGCCGCCCGCGCCGTTTCCGCGTTGACGCCGCCGTCGACCATGACCGCCGCGTCTTCCCGCCCGATCTCGTCGAGCCGGCGGCGCAGCGCGCGGATGCGGTCGAGCGCCGCGGGCATGAACCGCTGCCCCCCCCAGCCGGGCTCGACGCTCATCACCTGCACGCGGGCGCAGTCTTCCAGCAGGTCATCGAGCGCCTCCAGCGGCGTGCCCGGCTTCAGCGTCGCCGCGGGCTGCTTCCCCGCCGCCGCGATCCCCCGCAGCAGGCCGCGCGGATCGCCGGTCGACTCGACGTGGATCGTGATGATGTCCGCGCCCGCCGCGATGAAATCGCCGACGTGCCGCTCGGGCTCCGCCACCATCAGGTGCGCCTCGATCGGCAGCGCCGTCGCCTCCCGCACCGCGGCGCACATCTGCGCCCCGAACGTGATCGGCGGCACGAATCTCCCGTCCATCACGTCCAGCGAGATCGCGTCGGCGCCGGCCGCCTCCGCCTCGCGCACCTGCTCGCCGATCCGCGACCAGTCGGCCGCGAGGATCGACGGGGCGATCTCGACGCGGCGGTTCACGGCGATCCCGCGGCCGGCTTCAGCTGCAGGCGCGTCTTGGCCTCCTCGATCGCCTCGCGCACCCGCTTGGGAGCGGTGCCGCCGGACACCGACCGCGCCGCCAGCGCGTCCTCGACCGTCATCCCGACCGCATCCTCGCCGAACTGCGGATGCGCGGCGCGCAGATCGTCCAGCGCCAAATCGGCCAGCCGGCAGCCGCGCTCCTCGCAGGTGCGCACCAGCGCGCCGACGACGCCGTGCGCCTCGCGGAAGGGCACGCCCTTGCGCGCCAGGTGATCGGCGTACTCCGTGGCGAGGATGAACGGATCGGAATCCAGCATCTCGCGCCCGCGGGCGGCGTCCACCTTCGCGCCGATCATCGCGCCGGCCAGCACGTGCAGCGAGCCGATCAGCGTCTCGGCCGTGTCGAACAGGCCCGGCTTGTCCTCCTGCATGTCGCGGTTGTAGGCCAGCGGCAGCCCCTTCATCATCGTCAGGTGCGCCATCAGGTTGCCGACGGCGCGCCCGGTCTTGCCCCGCGCCAGCTCGTGGATGTCCGGATTCCGCTTCTGCGGCATGATCGACGATCCCGTGGTGAACGAATCCTCCAGCCGCAGCAGGCCGAACTCGGCGCTGCTCCAGAGGATCACGTCCTCGCACAGCCGCGAGAGGTGGACCATGCAGATCGCCGCGACCGCGAGGAACTCTGCGATGAAATCGCGCGAGGCGACCGCGTCGATGCTGTTGCGCGAGATCGCTTCGAAGCCCAGCTCAGCCGCCACCGCCTCGCGGTCGAGGTCGTAGGCCGCGCCGGCCAGCGCCGCCGAGCCCAGCGGCATCACGTCCACACGGTCGAACGCGTCCACCAGCCGCTCGCCGTCGCGCCCCAGCATCTCCACGTGCGCCAGCAGGTGGTGCGCGAACAGGATCGGCTGCGCCCGCTGGAGATGCGTGTAGCCAGGGATGGCCACGTCGATGTTCCGCTCCGCGAGATCGATCAGCGCCGCCTGAAGCCCGTGGATCGCGCCCGCCGCCTGCACGATCGCGTCGCGAGTGAACATCCGCGCATCCAGCGCCACCTGATCGTTGCGCGAGCGCGCGGTGTGCAGCTTGCCCGCCGCGTCCGCGCCGATGATCTCCGCCAGCCGCGCCTCGACGTGCGTGTGGATGTCCTCCAGCGCGTCGCTGACCTCGAAATCGCCCTCGTCGATCTCGCGCTCGATCTGGTCGAGCCCCTCGATGATCCGCTTGGCCTCGGCGTTGCGGATGATGTGCTGCTTGGCCAGCATCCGCGCATGCGCCCGCGAGCCGTCGATGTCGTGCCGGTAGAGCATCAGGTCGGTCGCGATCGACGACGTGTAGGCCTGCACCAGCTCGTCCGGGGCGGCGTCGAAGCGTCCGCCCCAGAGCCGCCCTGGCTCCTCCGCCGCGCCCTGAGTTGCGCCCTGATCGGTCACGCGCCGAGCGCGGTCAGGCCGGCCGCCGAGATCGTTTCGGCGATCCGCGCGTCGCCCAGATCGCGCGACCGCACCGTCCAGATCGCGGGCGGTTCCGCGCCGCCGCGGATGAACTCCGGGTAGAGCGCATCGGCCAGGGCGCGGATGATCCGCTGCACCTCGTCCTCCGAAAGCGCCCCGCAGCGGGCCTCGAAGGCCTGCCGCGCATCCAGCGCAAGATAGAGCGCGCATTCCAGCGTCGCGTGCCCGTAGCGGCGGATCGTGAAGTCGGCCGCGTCGGGCCCCCCCGCCGTCGGCACCGCCGCCTGGTATTCGACCGTGACCTCGATCGCCGGCGCGTCCGCAGCCATTGTCCCCGTCCCTGTCTCAGCCGTTCCCTCGCCCCCATCTTAACGGAGCAGCCCCGTTCGCCCCAGCGCGTCGGGGCCGGCCGACGACGCGGATGCCCCGCTCCATCGCTGCCCGCCTAGCGTTCCGCTGCGGACGCCCCCTCATCGAGCGGGGGCACTTTCTCCTCGAACGAGGCCTTGTAGTGCTCGATGATGTGGAATTCGCCCTTCACGATCGCTTGGGCGATGAGCGAGCACAGGTGGGGGTATCCCTGCTCGTCGGTCTCTTTCAGCAGCGGCGTACAGCGGTCGAGCCAGGTCCGAGGCCACCCGCGCCCCAAGGCCGCTGCCTCGTAAGAGTCCGGCCACTTCCCGGTATCGACCAGCCGGTGGATGTGCTCGGTGGCGATCTCCTTCGCGCGCACCTCCGTCTCGCTCCGGTCGACCTCGAGCCGGGTCTCCGTCATCGACTCCCACACCTCCACATCCGCTCCGCCCTCGTCATCGAGATCGAATCTCGCCCAAGTGGTCTCGTCCGTTCGAACCAAGTCGCGGACGATCCCTTCAAGCGGCCCTTCGGAATCCCCCTCGTCTCTTTCCCCGCCGCAGCCGGCCGGCAACACGGCCGTCGCCGCAATCGCCGCGGCTGCCGCGATGATTGCGATCCCCGCCAGCGGCCCCGGTGACTTGATGATCCGCTTCATCTCGGCCTCCTCCGGTGAATCAGAGGCGTTCCGTTCCACTCCCCGGCTTGGCGCTGCTCCCGTCCGCCTCGGCGCTGGTCAGCGCGATGCCGTCTCGAACGTGAGCGTGGCGCTGAGCCCGCGGATCGACTCGAAGTCGCCGGTGACTATCCCGGACGCCATCGTCCAACACTGGTCGGCGATGAACAGATCGGCTGGGGCCGGCCGCCGCAGCAGGTGTTCCGTGCATCCGTTGAGTTGGTCGAGCCCCCATCCGTTGGCGCGCGCCGCGGCGATGTAGTCGTCTGGCCACGACCCCTCGCCGGCCAAGCGGCGCGTCTCGATCGTGTCGACGAGGCGGCGCTCCGATGTCGTCTCGGTCTCGCGCACCGCGTAGGTCTTCTCCGTCGAGTGGTCCCAGACGGCGACATGGACGCTGCCCTGCCCGTCCCTCTGGAACACGGGAACGAGCTGCTGGAACGCGGTTTCAGTGACCGTGGTCGTCTTCACGTCCGCACCGCCGAAGCCGATCAGGACCGCGGCAGCGGCGCTTGCCGCCGCCGCGACCGCCAGTGCGGCTGCGACGATCCGTCTGTCGATCTTGAGCCTCCGCATGGTTCCGCTCCTTTCCTCGCCGAGTCGCGCCGGCGCGGCCGGCCGGTTGCCGCTCTAGAAGTCCGTGCTGAGGATGCCCACGATGAGGGCGAGGTCTCCGATCCCGAACAGGGCGGCGGTCTTGCTGATGCGTCCCATCTCGACCTCCTCCGACGGCTGTGGTCTACGAGACATGACCAGTGGATACCCGGTGGCACCGGTTGTCAAATCTCACGAACTTGTTACTTGTATCGTGGATTACAGAGTGATTCTGTGCCAAGTGAAGATGAGATCAGCTCGCTAAGGTTGGGTCTTTGAGGCTGAATCTCGACGCGATTTCCCGCGGTGGCAGACGGAGGTTGAAGAGTCGCGGCCGACCGGATCGGCGCGGTGTTTTGCAGGGTTTCCGCGGTTGCGCCGGCGGAGAGGTGCAGCGGCTCGGCGTCCGGCCCGCCCGCCGACGGCACTGAGGGCTGGCACTCCACCGCTGCCTTGATCGCGGACGCTTCGGTGGTCATGCCCGCCCCTGGATCCGCCGTTCCATCGCCCATCTTGTCCGAGCCGTCCGATTCGCCTTAGCGCTGGACGAATGTGACGCCGTCCGCCCGGCACTGCCGCGGCGTGATGCCGCGTGGCAGCGCCTCGAACAGCGCCTGCTTGCACGCCGCGAGCTGCTCGGCAGCCCACTCGCTGTTCGACGGCCGGAAGACGTGCAAGCCGGGGTTCGACTGCGCTTCCTCGGCCGCCAGCGCGATTGCCGCCGGCGTCTCGTAGAACAGCTCAGTGCTCAGCGTGCTGCACAGGTGATGGAGCACCGAATCGCTCGACGTTCTGAGCACTTCCGGCCCGCAGCGCTCGATCATCCCGCCGGGCCAGCCCAGTTCGGCCGCGTCCGCGCGGAAATCATCCGGCCACGTTTTCTCCCACGCCATCCGCTCGTCGGTCGCGTCGAATTCGACCGCGATCGTGTTCTCCGGGCCGCAAGCGGCGCCATCCACCGGCAATACCGCTCGCCGCCGTAGCTGAACCGTCCAACGCCCCTCCCCGCCCGGGGTCCAGACGCTGTAGCTGTGGGCCAGCCGCTCGGCGCTTCCATCAGGCGGGCACCGGAAGACATAAACGTCCGTCGCCGCGACGACGCCCTCCCCGGCCCGCTCGGCTGCCTCCCGCATCGACAAGCACGCATCGGACGGAACCGCCGGGTCCGAATAGTCGTACAGCTGGTCTCGGCAGCGCACGATCTGGTCGATCTCGAAGCCGAGATCGACGGCCCGGACGAGGAACGCCCCGGCCGGCAGCCCGTGCAAACGGGACGGCGGCGCATCCTCCGAGCCGTAGAACAGATCCTCCTCCAGCTCCAAGCACGCCTCCCGCACGTACGCGTCGGCGCGGGTCTGCGCCAAGCCGATGCCGCAGCGATCGAGCATCTCCGCCGGCCAGCCGCGCCGCGTCGCCTCTTCGCGGAAATCGTCCGGCCATGCCCGCTCCCAGACCAGCCGCCGGCTCGTCCGCGCGCGCAAGAGGCTGCCCGCCGGCGCATCGCCGCACTCATCAGCGCCGTAGGTCTTCACCGTCCGGAAGCGCCAAAGCTGCACGATCTGGCGTCCACTCTCGCCCGGCGCCCACTCGACGACATCGCGGACGGGATCGACCTCATTGCCGCCGGGCGGGCACGCGCCGGAACCGGCGGAGGCCGATGCCGCTGAGATGGCCGATGCCGGCTCTGGATTCTCCGCCCGCTCAACAGGATCGGAGCAAGCCGCAACCGCAGCGAGGAGAAGGACGAACGCTCCGATCCCGAACAGGGGAGCGGTCTTGCTGATGCGTCTCATCTCGACCTCCTCTGACGGCTGTGGTCTGAGAGACATGACCAGCAGATACCCGGCGACTCAGGTTGTCAAATTCCGCGATCTTGCCGCATGCGTCGTGGATTACAGAGCGATTCTGCGTCGGGCAATGACGAGATCGGATCGCCAAGGTCGAACCTTCAGCGCCGAACCCCGCCGCGATTCTCCGCGATCGCAGACGGTGATCGCAGAGATGGAGCGGCGGAGCGGCCAGCGCCGTTGACGTGCGGCGGCTACTCGGCGCCCGGCTGGGTGATGGAGAGGGGGCCGCCGGGCTGCTTGAGCAGCTGCTGCTGGGCTTGGACGCGGATCGGGAGGCCCCAGATGTCGATGAAGCCGACGGCGGAGGTCTGGTCGAAGACGTCGCCCTCGTCGTAGGTGGCGAGGTTGTACTGGTAGAGCGAGAAGTCGCTCTGCACGCCGACCGGCGTGGCTTGGCCCTTGTAGAGCTTGAGCCGCGCCGCGCCGGTCACGTGCCGCTGCATCGAAACCGTCGCCGCCGCCATGTCCTGATGCACGGCGGTGAACCAGAGGCCGTTGTAGATCAGGCTCGAGTAGTCGTCCATCAGCGCGTGCTTCAGGCGCAGCTGCTCCTTGCTCAGGGTCAGCGTTTCCAGCGCCCGGTGCGCCGCGTGCAGCGCCGTCGCCGCCGGCGCCTCGTAGACCTCGCGCGATTTGATCCCGACCAGCCGGTCTTCGACCATGTCGATGCGGCCGACGCCGTGCCGCCCGGCCAGCTCGTGCATCCGCGTGATCAGCGCGACCGGGTCGAGCTCCTCGCCGTCCAGCGAGACGGGCCGCCCGCTCTCGAAGCCGATCTCCACGTACTCCGGCTCGTCCGGCGCGTCCTCGGGGCTGACGGTCCACTCCCAGACGTCGCCCTGCGGCTCGGCCCAGGGGTCTTCCAGCGGCCCGGCCTCGACCGAGCGGCCCCAAAGGTTCTCGTCGGTCGAGTACTGCTTTTCCTTGCTCACGGTGATCGGGATGTCGTGCGCCTGCGCGTAGACGATCTCCGATTCGCGCGTGGTCAGCTCCCATTCCCTCACCGGCGCGAGGATCTGCAGGTCCGGCGCGAGTGCCTGCACGGAGACGTCGAAGCGCACCTGGTCGTTGCCCTTGCCGGTGCAGCCGTGCGCGACCGCGGTGGCGTTGTGCTCGCGGGCGGCGTCGACCAGCGCCTTGGCGATCAGGGGGCGGGCCAGCGCCGTGGCGAGCGGGTAGCGGCCCTCGTAGAGGGCGCCCGCCATCAGCGCCGGGAAGATGAAGAGCCGCGCGAATTCATCGCGCAGATCGCGCATCTCGAAGCGGGTCGCGCCCGCCGCCAGCGCCCGCCGCTCCAGGTCCGCGTCCGCCTCGAGGAAGCCCATGTCGGCGGTCAGGCAGGTCACCTCCCAGCCGCGTTCGACCAGCCAGCGCGTCACGACCGAGGTGTCGAGCCCGCCGGAGTAGGCGAGCACCACCCGCTTTTCGTCAGTCTTGGCCACGGGGAACTCCTTCAATCGTCAATCGGACGGGCTCAGTCGAGCGAGGCGAGCGCATCGCCGATGATGCCCGCGGCTGCGTCGATCTCGTCCGCGCTCACGGTCAGCGGCGGCACCAGCCGCAGCACGTTCGGCTTGACCACGTTGCAGATCAGCCCCCGCTCGCGGCAGGCCGCGACCAGCGCCGGGCCGATGTCGGCGTTGAACTGCACGGCGACCAGCAGGCCCATCCCGCGCACCTCGCTGATCTCGCCGCGCGTGTCCTGCAGGGCGCGGATGGCGTCCATCAGCTGCGCCCCGCGCTCCGCCGCCTTGGCCGGCAGGTCTTCCTCCTCGACCGTCCGCACCACGGCGTCGGCGACCGCCGCGGTGAACGGCTGGCCGCCGAAGGTCGACCCGTGGTCGCCCGGTTCGAGGATGTCGCCCCGCTCGGAGGCGACGATCGCCCCGATCGGCACGCCGCTGCCCAGCCCCTTCGCCAGCGCCATCACGTCGGGCACGATCCCCTCGTGCTGGAACGCGAACATCTCGCCCGTGCGCCCGATCCCGGTCTGCACCTCGTCCAGCATCAGCAGCAGATCATGCTCGTCGCAGATGCCGCGCAGCGCCTTCAGATAGCCCGGATCGGCGACGTTGACTCCGCCCTCGCCCTGCAGCGGCTCGACCAGCACGGCCGCGGTCTGCGGCCCGATCGCGGCGCGCACCGCATCGGCGTCGTTGAACGGCACGTGGCGGAAGCCCTCGACCGGGCCGAACGGCTCGGAGTAGCGCGGGGTGCCGGTCGCCGAGACCGAGGCCAGCGTGCGCCCGTGGAAGCTCTCGGTCGCGGTGATGATCTCGGTTGCGCCGTCGCGCCGGGTGCGGCCCCACTTGCGCCCGATCTTGATCGCCCCCTCGGTCGCCTCCGCGCCGCTGTTGACGAAGAAGATGCGGTGCATCCCGCTCAGCCGCAGCACCCGCTCCGCCAGATCGAGCTGGGGCAGCGTGTAGAAGTAGTTGGAGACATGGGTCAGCGTTGCGATCTGCGCCTGCGCCGTCTCGACCACGGCGGGGTGCGAGTGCCCCAGCGCGTCGGAGGCGATCCCGGCCACGAAATCGAGGTACTCGTTGCCCGCGTCGTCCCAGACCTTGGTCCCCTCGCCGCGCACCAAGGTCAGCGGCAGGCGGCCGGCCGACATCATGAAGGCGGCGGCTTCCCGTTCGGCGGTCGTCGGCATCGGCTGCTCCATCCTCGCCCGTTCGGGGCCGCCGCGGCGCGGCCCGGGCCGAAATCAGGCTACGCGAGCCTGATCCGAGCGTCTATTCGGCATGTGTCGCGTGAAACATCGCGGCCGCGGCGCCCCGCGCTACTCCGAGACTTGCTGCAAGCGGTCGAGCACCGCGCCGAGCCGCTCGATCGCCTCGCCGTAGCCGGCGAAATCGCCCGCCTGCAAGCGCCGCATCGCCTCGTCGAACCAGCGCTGCGCCTCGGCCGCCAGCTCGCCCGCGTCCGACGACGAGGCCTCCTCTGCGGCCGGCCGAGAAGTCGGCGGCTCGTCCTCTTCCGCCTCCGCTTCCTGCTCGTCGGCAGGGGCGGGATCGGTGAGGGAGCCGGCCAGCGCCACCTGCACCGCCTCGGCGAACGTCTCCTCGTAGGCGATCGTGTCGCCGTTGACCACGATCACCGCCTTCAGCTGGGGGTAGCGCCCGTTCTCCGCGCGCAGGTAGATCGGCTCCACGTAGACGAACGAATCGCCGACCGGCACGAACAGCAGGTTGCCGCGGATTACCTCGCTGCCCTGCTGGCCGAGCAGCGTGAACTGCCGGCTGATGTCCACGTCCTGGTCGATCCGGTTCTCGATCTGCAGCGGGCCGTCCACGTTCTTGCCGGCCGGGAAGCGGAACGCGAACAGCCGCCCGTAATTTTCCCCGTCGCTGCGCCCGGCCAGCCAGGCGATGCTGTTGATCCGGTTGCGCGGCGTGAACGGCAGGATCAGCAGGAACTCCGGCGCGTCCGAACCGGGCAGCCGCAGCGTCACGTAGTACGGCTCCACGTCGATCTGCTGCTCTTGGAACAGCTCCTGCGGGATCGCCCACGAGTCCTCGCGGGTGAACAGCGCCCGCGGCGATTCCAAGTGGTAGGTGATGTACTGATCGGCCTGGTACTGGAACAGATCCTGCGGGTAGCGCCAGTGCGCCACCAAATCCGGCGGGAACTCCGAACCGGGCTTCAGCAGGTCCGGGAAGACGTTGCCCCAGACCTTGATGATCGGATCGTCCGGGTCGACGACGTAGAGATCGACCGTGCCGTCGTAGGCGTCGATCACCGCCTTGACCGAGTTGCTGATGTAGTTGAACCCGTCCGCGTGCGGCTGCGAGTAGGGATAGCGATCGGTGCTGGTGTAGGCGTCCTGGATCCAGTAGAGGTGCCCGTCCTCGCCGACCACGATGTAGGGGTCGTTGTCCAGCCGCAGGAACGGCGCGAGCGCCGTCACGCGATCTTGAATCAGGCGGCGGAAGAGGATGCGGCTGTCGCCCGAAAGCGAGCTGGAGATCAGGATGTTGGTGTCGGCGAACTCCCAGGCGAAGATCAGCCGCCGCAGGAAGCCGCCCAGCTCGACCCCGCCCTCGCCGGAGTAGCGCGTCGTCGCCTGCCCCTCGTCGTCCGGATCGGCCAGCTCGTCGCGGCCCAGCGGGTAGTCGAACTCCTCCGTGTTCGTGTTCGCGATCACGTAGGCGTCGGTCTCCTCGCCGTAGTAGATGCGCGGCTCGACGATCTCGATGTCCAGCTCGCCGCTGGTCTCGGTCTCCCGCACCTCGGGCGGGATGTTCGAGATCCACAGCTCCGGCTCGCCCGAGCTGGTGACCACGTCGACCGGCGTCATCGCCACCCCGAAGCCGTGGGTGTACTGGAGCCGTCGGTTGACCCAGGTCTGCTGGTTGGGCTGGAGGTTGGCCTGCGACAGCTCGCGCGCGGCCACGAACACCTGCTGCTCCTCGCCGCCCGCCATGTAGCGGTCCACGTCCACGTCGTGGAAGAGGTAGAGCGGGCGGATCGTCTGGATCGTGTTGAGCGTGTCGCGCAGCGGGCGGTGATCCCAGAGCCGCACGTTGGCCAGCGCCTCGGGGTTGGTGTCCAAGTCGCGCTGCGCGACCGCGTCGTTGGCGGCGAACTCGCGCTCCTCGATCTGGTCCAAGTCGAAGGCGGCCCGGGTCGCCGCCAGGTTGCGCTCGATGTACGGGGTCTCGCGGGCCAGCTCGTTGGGCTCGACGGTGAAGCGCTGGACCGCGGCCGGCACGATCACGCTGCCGATGATCGAGACCGCGGCCAGCCCGGCCAGCGGCAGCGCCGCCAGCCGCAGCCGCTCGTGGAACGGCCAGGCCAGCACCGCGCCCGCCGCGATCACCCCCGCGATCATCTTCACCACCTGCGCCGGCGCCCGCACGTTGTCGTCCGTGAAGGTCGCGCCGAAGACGAACCCGCCCGGCGCGACCGCCAACTCCAGCCGAGCCAGCCAGTAGCTCCAGACGAACAGCCCCAGCACGATCGCCATCAGCACCGCCACGTGCAGGCGCACCGGCAGGGTCGACTTGGCCGCGCCGCGGTGCAGCAGCAGCCGCGCCCCGTAGATCGCCGCCGTCGCGATCAGCGCCACGATCCCCAGCCCCGTCGCCCAGCCGCGGATGAACTGGAGCGCCTCCAAGTTGAAGACGTAGAAGCCGATGTCGCGGTCGAACTGCGGGTCCCGCACGCCGAACGGCTCCGCGTTGAGATGCTGCAGGATCAGCTCCCAGTTGCTGGAGGCGATCGAGCCGAAGACGACCGCGAGCAGCACCGTCGCCACGGTCGCGATCACCCCGATCAGCCGGCCCACGCCGGGAATCTCGAGCGGCTCCGCCATCGCTTCGATCGGCAGCCGCCAAGCGGTGAAGAGGGTCGCGCCGATTACGGCCGCGGCCACGCCGAAGCCGGCGAAGAAGAGCCAGATCTGCGCGCCGATGCGCGTGTCGAAGACGCCGCGGTAGCCCAGCTCCGCGAACCAGAGCCGGTCCACGAACACGCCGACGCCGATGTTGACCAGCACGATCAGGACGAGGATCGCGGTGCCGATCCCGATGATCGCCGGCCAGCGCCGCTGCCCCTGTCGCTCCTCGCCGCCTTCCTCCTCAGGCGCGTCTCCATCGCCGCCTCCGCCCAGCCCTTCGCGGAACAGCGCCGGCGGCGGCCCCAGATCGCCCGAGCGGCCCTCGTCCGAGGGCGGCACGTCCTGCGGCTCGTCGCCGTTGCGCCAGCCGCCGGACACCTGCCGCACGATCTGCGGCAGCGCCATGATCCCCCCGAGCCGGCCGGGCAGTTCCACTAGATCAGCGCCGTTCCCGCGCCGCGTCCGGCGACCGCCTCGCGCACCGCGCCCGCGGCCCGCCCGTCGGCGATCCGCACCCGCGCGCCGGCGCATTGGGCGGCCCGCCCCGCGGCGAGCTTGGGCAGCATCCCGCCCGCGATCGCGCCCGCCTGCCGCAGCTCCGTCTCCTGCTCCCGGTCCAGCCGCCCGATCGGCCCGCGCTCGCCGTCGAGCACGCCGGGCACGTCCGTGAGGAAGATCAGATCGGACGCGCCGAGCGCCGCCGCGACCGCCCCGGCGGCCGAATCCGCGTTGATGTTGAGCATCGTCCCGCCGTCGTCCGAGATGCCCGCCGGCGCGATGATCGGCAGCAGCCCGGCGTCGAGCAACGCCCGCGGCAGCGACGGGTCGCAGCAGGGCGCCTCGCCGACGTAGCCGAGGCGGTCGCTCTTGGGCGAGCGGATCGCCGCGCCGTCGATGCCGCTGATGCCGACCGCCGGCGCGCCCAGCGCCCGCAGTTCGCGCACCAGCCGCTTGTTGATCGATCCGCAGAGCACCGCGATCACCACCTCCAGCGCCTCCGCCGTGGTCTGCCGCAGCCCGTCCGCCCATTCCGCCTCGACGCCGAGCCGCCGCTGCCAGTCGGTCACCGCCGCGCCGCCGCCGTGCACCACGGCCACGCGCCGCCCCTCGGCGTGCAGCGCCGCGCAGTCGGCGAGCGACGTGTCGCGCCCGCCCATCGCACTGCCGCCGATCTTGACCACCACCGTGCCGCCGCTTGAAGGCATGCGGGCAGCCTACCCGACGATCCCCCCGAGCCTACGCTTGCGGCGGGAGCCGCCGCATGAACGTCCGCACCACCAACTTGGCGATCCTGGCCCTGCTCGCGCTCGAGCTCGCCTCCGGGCTCGGCTCCTTCCTCGTCGGCCGCCCCGACTGGCAGTGGGTCTTCTGGCTGCACGCCGCCGGCGGCTTCTCGCTCGTCGTCCTGATCGGCTGGAAATACCGGATCGTGCTGCGCTCCTTCGCGCGGCGCGGGGCCGGCCTCTGGGCCGCGGGCTCGGTCGTCCTGCTGGTCATCTTCCTGCTCGCGGTCGGCACCGGAGTCTGGTGGTCGCTGGCCGGCCGCGGCAGCATCGACATTCCGCTCTACGGCGAAGTGCGCATCCTCGTGATCCACTCCGCGCTCGGCATCGTCATCTCCGTCCCGCTGATCCTGCACGCCGCCGGCCACTGGTCCAAGCCGCGCAAGACCGATTTCACCGCCCGCCGCAACGCGATCCGGCTCGGCTTGGTCGCCGTCGCCGGCATCGTGCTCTCGCAGACTTCCGCCGCCACGCGCCCGCTGACCACGAGCGCGACCCGCTTCACCGGCTCCCGCGAAGAGCGCAGCTTTTCCGGCAACGCCTTCCCCACTACGCAATGGCTCGGCGACGACCGCCAGCGCATCGACCGCGCCGCTTGGCGGCTGCGGGTGGCCGCCGGCCGCGCGCCCGTGCGCCTCTCCTACGACGACCTCGCCGCCCTCCCGCAGGCGGAGCGGGACGAGACCATCGATTGCACCGGCGGCTGGTTCAGCACCCAGCGCTGGCGCGGCGTCACCGTCGCCCAGCTGCTGGAACGCGCCGGCGCCCGCGGGGAGGCCGAGAGCATCGTCGTCCGCTCCGTCACCGGCTTCGACCGCCGCTTCCCGATTTCCGAGGCCGATCGCCTGATCATCGCCACCCATGTCGGCGGCGAGCCGCTCTCCGCCGGCCACGGCGCACCCGCCCGCCTGGTCGCCCCCGGCCGCCGCGGCTACCACTGGGTCAAGTGGGTCGAATCGATCGAGCTCAGCACCCGCCCCGCCTGGTGGCAGCCCCCGCTGCCGCTGCAATAGCGGCGGAGGTCAGGTCACGTAGTCGGCGTTGAAACGGACGTATTCCTCGGTCAGATCGCAGCCCCAAGCGGTCGCCTCCGCCTTGCCCGCGCCGAGGTCCATCCGCAGGAACACCTCTTCGCCGAGCGTCCGCTTCGACGCCTCCGCCGGATCCACGCCGGTCGCCAGCCCGTCGAACAGCAGCAGGTCGTCGAGCCAGACCCGCACCTTGTCCAAGTCGTAGGGCACGCCCGCGTAGCCGGCGGCCATCAGCAGCCGGCCCCAGTTCGGGTCGCCCTTGCTCAGCGCCGCCTTCATCAGCGGCGAGGTCACCACCGTCCGCGCGATGTCCCGCGCATCCTCCCAGCGGGCCGCGCCGGTCACCGCCATCGCAATCCGCTTGGTTGCCCCTTCGCCGTCCCGCGCCAAGTCCTTCGCCAGCGATTGGCTCACCGCCGCCAGCGCCGCGTCGAACGCCGCGATCGCCTCCGCGTCATCGACCCCGATCGCCGGCCCCCCCGCCGCTCCGCTCGCCAAAATCAGCGCGGAGTCATTCGTCGACGTGTCGCCGTCCACCGTGACCATGTTGATCGAGCGGTCGATCGCGTATCGGAACCGCGCCTCCAGCACCCCGCGCTCGATCGGCGCATCGGTCGTGAAGAAGGCGAGCATCGTCGCCATGTTCGGGTGGATCATCCCCGCGCCCTTGGCGCACCCGCCCAGCGCGTACGTGACGCCGTTCGCCTCGAACGTCGCGGCCGCCTCCTTGGCGAACGTGTCCGTCGTCATGATCGCCTGCGCGAAGTCCGCCCCGCCGCCGGCATCGAGCGGCACCTGCGGAATTCCGCCGCGCAGCAGATCCATCGGCAGGAAGTGCCCGATGATCCCCGTGCTGTTGACGAACACCTCGCCCGCCTCGCAGCCCGCCCGCTCCGCGGCCAGCGCCGCCATCTCCTCCGCGTCGGCGACGCCGCGCCTGCCCGTCGCGCAGTTCGCGTTGCCCGAGTTGACCACCACCGCCCGCAGCGCGCCGCCCGCCGCCCGCTCACGGCTCACCAGCACCGGCGCGGCGCAGGACTGATTCTGCGTGAACATCGCCGCCGACGCGCAGGGCGCATCCGAAACCAGCATCGCCAAGTCCGGCAGCCCCGACTCCTTGATCCCCGCCGTGAACCCGCCCGCGCGGAAACCCTTGGCCGCCGTGATCGCCCCCGCGCCCTCGCCCTTCGGCATCGCGCCCTCCGCTCTACGGGTAGATGCCGATGCTGGACAGCCCGGCCGTCTCCGGCAGCCCGAACATCAGGTTGAAGCACTGCACCGCGCCGCCGGCCGCGCCCTTGACCAAGTTGTCGATCGCGCTCACCACCGTCACCGCGCCGGTCGCCGCATCCACCGTCGGATACACCAAGCACGTGTTCGCGCCGAACGTCTGCTTGGTCGACGGCGGCGACTCCGCCACATGCACGAACGGATGCGCCGCGTAGTACGCGCGGTAGCGCTCGCGCAGCCCCTCCGCGCCGCCGGCCTCGGCAGCCTCGGTCGATGCGTAGCAGGTCGCCAGAATCCCCCGCGTCATCGGCACCAAATGCGGCACGAAGCTCACTTCGACCTCGTCGCCGTCCGGCCCCAGCGCGCTCAGCTCCTGCCCCATCTCCGGCGAGTGCCGGTGCCCGCCGAGTCCGTATGCGCTGAAGTTCGAGTCGACCTCCGAAAAGTGCGAGGTAATTTTCAGCGCCCGCCCCGCGCCCGAGACGCCCGACTTCGCGTCCACGATCGTCCGCCCGTTCAGCAGCCCCTCGGCCGCCAGCGGCGCGAGCGCCAAGATCGCCGAGGTCGGATAGCAGCCCGGCACGCCGACCAAGCGCGATTCCGCGATCGCGTCGCGGTGCAGCTCCGGCAGCCCGTAGACCGACTCCGACAGCAGCTCCGGTGTCGGGTGCGCGCCGTACCACTGCTCGTAGCGCGACTCGTCGTACAGCCGGAAGTCCGCGCTCGCGTCGACCACCGGCACCCCGTCGCGGATGTACGGCGCGAGCCGCTCCGCCGCTGCCGCATGCGGCAGCGCCGAGAAGATCACATCCGGTTCGCCTTCGACGTCCTCCGTGATCGGCATGTCCAGCGACCACAAGTGCGGAAACACCTCGGCCAGCCGCTTGCCCGCCTCCGAACGCCCGGTGACCGAGATCAGCTCGACGTCGGGGTGCTGCCCCAGCAGCCGCGCCAGCTCCGCTCCGACGTATCCCGTCACGTTGATGATCGCCGCGCGAATCGCCACCTTGCCGTCCCGTTCCCTCGAATTGCGGCTCGGTCGAGGCGCAAGTGCGGATCATACCGCGCCCGCCGGCCGTCACGGCCGTCGCCGGCCGCTATTCGCCGGGCCGCAGCCCGTCCTCGTCCCACGCGGTGATCTTCTGCTCGATGTAGGCGTACCTCGCCTCGATCTCATCGTGCAGCCGCTTGATCGCGCCGCCCCACGCTTGCAGCCAATCCCGCACCGCCTGCGTCTCCGGAGCATCCGCGTAGGCCGACTTGTACAGCGCCGCGACTTCGTCCACCCGCGCATGCAGCCGCTGCTCGGGATACTCCGCGAGCAGCCGTTTCGACGCCTCGATGTAGCCCTCCCACCCCTCGGAGGCCATCGCCCCGATCAGCGCGTCGCAGTACGGCGCTCGGGCGTCCAGATCCCAGAACACCTTGCGCAGCTCGCAGCCCCGCTCCGGCTCGTCCCAATCCGGCATCTCGTAGTACGTGCGGATCGGCGTCGGATCGCGCCACGACTGCTCGACATCCCACGGGATCAGCGTGAACCGCCCCGTCCGCGCATCCTCGAACCAGAAGAAGTTGTGGTTCGCGCAGACCGGCACGCAATACCAAGCCACGATCCCGTCCCAGTTGTCCGTCAGCCGATCCGCCGCCAAGAAGCGGTAGATCTGATCCTCGTCCGCGTGTTCGATCAGCGCCCGCCACGCCTCCTCCGCATTCTCCGCCGCGGCCACCGCATCCGAGAACACCTCGAAGCGCGACAAATCCGGCTCATCCGGCCCGCGCCGCACTGCGGCCTCGATCGTCGGCGCGAACGGCGCGCCCCGACGCACGTTGCCCGGCCAGATTTCCTTGAACAGGATGCCGTCGCCGCGGTCGAGGAACCGATCCGCGATGAAGCGGTCGTCGATGTCCTCGGTCAGCGTGTACACGCCCAAATGCTCGCCGTTCACGATCACGTAGGCATACGTCGAACGCGGCGCCGGCACCCCGGCTTCGCGGAACACCTCGTACGACAGCCGCTCCCGCATATGCGTCTCGTCGCCCTGCATCGACTGCAAGTTGAGCCGCTTCAGACCATGGAACCGGCCGTCCGGGTCGTACTCGTTGAACTTCAGCTTGTACGAGAGGCGCGGGCAGGTCTGCCGCCCCTGCGCGTCGAAGCAGGCGCGCAGCGCGCCGAAGAACCCCTTGTACCGCACCCCGATCCCATCATGCCGCTCCCCATCGATCACCACCGTCCCCGCAACGTACTCCTCCGCCGTCGGATCCGCCTTCAGGCGCGCCTCCGCTTCCTCCGACAGGATGATCTCGTAGCGCCGCACGACCGAGTCGTCAAAGACGTACCCGCGCGGATCGCTCCGCTGCAAGTTGACCCCGAACGACGATGATTCCTCGAACGGATTATCCACGCTCAGCGGCGCGACCCCGGTGCCGACGACCGAGATCGCCGCGCCCAAAATCAGCAGCGCCGCCGCCAGCACGATTGCCGCGCCCCGTCGCTGCATCGTCCGCTCCATCTCGACGTTTGCCTGATGCTAACTTGCGCGCATGCCACGACCAGACGATCCCCGGCCCGGCGACCGCGAGGAGCGCAAGTATCCGCTCGCCGAAGCCCGCGTCCCGCTCATCGCAGCTTGGATCGGCGCCCGCTTCACGCCGGACCCGCAGTATCCGGAGGGCGTGATCACCTCCTGCTACTACGACACGCCCCGCTTGGCCGCTTGGTACGAATCACTCGACGGCGACTATGCCAAGGCCAAACACCGCATCCGCTGGTACGGAGATCCGCCCGATCCGGCCGCCGGCGCATGGCTCGAGGTCAAGTTCCGCGAAGGTCGCCGCAGCGGCAAGCACCGAACCCGGCTCGATCGCCCCGAAGGCGACCTGCTCGGCCCCGGCCTGCGCCTCCCCGGCCGGACGCAGATGGCGGCAGAGCTGATCCGCCTCGGCTGCCCGCCGCCGGCCGAACTGCGCCCGACCATGCTGGTCCGCTACCGCCGCCGCCGCTGGATCGACCGATCGAGCGGCCTCCGCATCTCCCTCGACCACGCCGTCGAGGCCGCCGAGCCGCGTCCGGTTCACGAGGCTGACGGGCGGCCTGCTTGGCGCCCGCTGCGCGGCGGCGCAGTGCTCGAACTCAAGTCCGCGGGCCCGCTCCCGATCTCGTTGCGCGGCCTTGCCCGCCTCAACCTGCACCGCACCGCCCATTCCAAGTACGCGCTCGCCGTCGCCGAGGTGCTCGGCGACCGCGCCGCGAGGGCCTGACCGATGCTGCCCGACTGGCTCGGCCCGACCTCTGAAGCGGTCTTCAACGACTACTGGCTGGCGATGCTGATCTCGCTCGCCGGCGCGTTCGCCGCCTGGGTGCTCTACGTAATCTTCTACCGCGATTGGGAGCGCGGCGCGGGCGTCCACCGCACCTTCCTGCTCGGCGGCCCCGCCATCACCGCGATGTTCATCGCCATCCAATTCTCGCTCCCGCTCTCGCTCGGCCTGCTCGGCGCGCTCTCCTTCGTCCGCTTCCGCACCCCCGTCAAGGACCCCGCCGAGATCGGCTTCCTGCTGCTCGTGATCGCCTCCTCGATCAGCGCCGCCACCTACAACTACGCGCTGGTCGGCCTCGTCTTCCTGATCGCCGCCGCCGTCCTCTTCATCGGCCGCATCGCCGGCGACAACTTCAATCTCAGCGGCTTCCTGCCCGGCGGCCGCGATCTCCTGCTCGTCCTCCCCGCCGATCAATACGCCGAAGCCGAACCTCGCCTGCAAGCGTTCCTGCAGGGCGCGCTGACCGGCATCCGCCAAGAATCCATCACCCAGACCGCCGATGCCGCCAGCATCCACATCCGCTTCCGCAGCAGCCGCTACGACGACCGCTGGGCCGAGTTCCGCCGCGAACTCAACGAAGCCGTCGCCCCCGCCGAAGCCGAGGTCCACATCAGCTGAGCCCCCGCGCCGCCGCCGGCGCGGAGCCGCCTACCATTGCAAGCGCCAAGCCGGCCCGCGCCGCAGCGCGCGCATCGTCCGAAGGGAGCGGAAGGGGCCCGGTGGCCCTCGCGGTCTTCAAAACCGCAGCGGGGCGGCCCGCGCCGTCCCGGGTGGGTTCGACTCCCATGCGCTCCCGCCATTCCAGCCGTCGAACCACCCGCATCCCGGAGGATCAGTGCCCCGCCTGTCGCAACCCGAATTCGAGCAGCTGCTGGCGGATCCGACAAAGCGGATCACGGGAGACATCGCCTGGACCGATGATCTGGACCACTTCCCCGCGCAGGAGATGCGGGCGAGCATCGAATCAGAGCGGGCTTGGCCGATCTGGGCATATGGCTGGTGGCAACCGCGATACGAGAAGGTCTCGTACGCGCTCATTCACCGTCCCGAAGGGCGGGTCTTCGGCTTGGACATCGGCGGCGGCCGGCACGGCAATCCGGGCGGTGTTTCAATCCACGGCACGCATCTGCATCGCTGGACGACCGCCCATCGAGATGGCATCGCCGTCCTCCGTCCGGACATCAGGTTGTCGTGGATGCAGCCGTTGGAGCTGTGGGAGCTCTTCTGCGCGGAGGCGAACATCGCGCATCTCGGGCGCTTGGCGCTGCCTATGCTGAATGAGGAGGCGATCTGATGCCTGCCGACGAACTCCGCGATGCGCTGCACGAGCAGCTCCCCGCTCTCTTCGAATTCGAGCCTCAGGAGGATGGGAGGGCACTCGTCTATACGCCGCTGCAAATGCCCGACGGCACCCTCGTGACGGTGTGGATCGATGGGGCCGGCGACTGCCCGCGGGCGACCGACGGCGGCGAAGCCTTGTTCGTCTTGCGGTTGTCTGCACCAGATGGCGAGTTGACGCCGCATCTCCGCAGGCTCGTGGACGAGGCCGCCGCCGTCTACGGCGTCGCCTTCGAGCGCGGCGAGGTGGCCGCGCCGCTGAACAGCGGACGAAACCTCGCCGAGACCGTGATCGCTGTGGCGCAGGCTTCGCTGCGGGTGTCTTGTCTCGTGTATGCCTGCCGCGATCCCGAAGAACGCAGCCTTTATCGCGAATTGGGGGAGGTGCTGGATGGTGCGGGGATTCAGGCGGAACGCTCGGCGTCCCGCACCGGCGCGTCGGGCAGGCAGTGGCCGGTTTCCTACGTAGTGGAAGACAGGGGATCGACCGCCTTGATCGTGGCCGTCAACGGCGGCCTGCCGGCGCAATCGGGGGCGGTCGCGGAGCACATGGCGTCGATGTTTGAAGATCTGAGGGACGGGGCGACGGGAGCGCCCATGCTCGTCGTCGTGTTCAACGACATTGAAGCCGAGTGGCCGGAGGATGCCGTCCGGCGCTTGGCCGAGTTCGCCGAAGCGGTGCCGTGGTCGCGGGTCGCCGATCTGCCCCGGATGCTGACGCGGGAGGCCGCCGCGGTCGGCTAGCGCAGCGCCTCCACCACCGCCTCCGCGAACTCCTCCGTGCTCGCGTCGCCGCCCTGATCCGGCGTCAGCGTCCGCCCCTCCGCGTAAACCCGTTCGACCGCCGCTTCGAGCTGCGCGCCCCGCTCCGCCAAGCCCAGGTACTCCAGCATCATCGCCGCGCTCAGCAGCGTGGCCGTGGGGTTGATCTTGTGCTCGCCCGCGATGTCCGGCGCGGTGCCGTGCACGCTCTCGAAGTAGGCCCACTCGTCGCCGAAGCAGCCCGAGGGCGCGAGCCCGAGCCCGCCGATCGTGCCCGCCCCCTCGTCCGAGAAGATGTCCCCGTAGAGGTTCGGCAGCAGCACCACGTCCAGCTCGTGCGGACTCGCCACCAGCCGCCGCGCGAAATCGTCGGCGATGAACGACTCGAACTCGACGTCCGGATAGCCCGCCGCGACTTCAGCCGCGATCTCGACGAACCAGCCGTCGCTCTTGGCCAGCACGTTGGTCTTGGCCGAGCAGGTCAGCTTGCCCGCGTAGCCCTGCGCCTTGCGCCGCTGCGCCAGCCGGCAGGCGAAATGCGCCACCCGCTCCACGTTGGCCCGCGTGAAGTACTTGATCGCGTAGCGCCCCTCCGCCTCCGCGAAATGCCCGAACCCGCCCGGCACCGCCGTCCGCGAGACGCCGCCGAAGCGCGGTCGGTCGGCCAGCCCCGCCGCCGCCAGCTCGCCCAAGTCGCCCTCGATCCCCGCGTACAGGTCTTCCAGGTTCTCCCGCACGATCACGTAGTCGATCCCTTCCGGCCGCGCCATCGGCGAGCGGAAGCCCGGCCGCCAGCGGATCGGGCGCACATTCGCGTAGGTCTGCCGCCCCCAGCGGAAGAAGCCGACGCCCGGTGTCTGCCCGTTGGTCGAGCCGAACAGCACCGAATCACAGCGCAGCGCCGCCTCCCGCACCAGCTCCTCCCCCTCCGCCCGCGACATCTCCCGCGCGATCTCCTCCCCCGCCGGCAGCATCTCCAGTTCCAGCGGCAGCTCCATCGCCGCCAGCACCGCAACGGATGCGGAAACCGCCTCCGGCGCCGCATCATCCCCCGGCAACACCGCCACGTTCGGCTGATCAGTCATCGCGCTGTCTCCTCAAGTCGCTCGAAGTACTCGCCGCTCACCGTCACGTCCTCGACGGTTCGCAGCTGCACGTTCACGCCGATCTTGTACTGCTTCAAGAGATCGCACAAATCTCCCCCGTCGATCAGGTCGACGGTGGGGGCGCCGGCTCGTACTGCCTCTTCAATCGCCGGTGTCGTGAACGAGCCGGTGGTGATGAAGATGCCGCGATCTGCCTGTCCGACGAACGACCCGCGGAAATCCCGCACGGCGCTCGGTCCTACTGATCCGGCATACCGCTTGCACTGGAAAGCCGTCCTGAATGAGACGAGGCCGGCAGGCCGATAGATGCCAATTCCGTCGATCCCGCCATCGCCGGATTGCCCTGTCACCATGACGTCGTTGAAGCCGGCGGCACGGAGCAGTGCAGCCGCCAGCCGCTCGAACGCGGACGGGGACATCGCCTTCATCGCCTCGATCAGCCGGGCTCTCCAATCCTGTTCTATCTCTTCGTCCCCGATGTCATCCGCGACTTCTAAAGGGTTCGCAACTGCGTGCGCGTGATCGGCACCGCCTTCGCGTTCACGACGCTCGCGCGACCGCTTTTTCAGGTGCGCGTCGTAGCGGGAGTTGATGGTCTGAGCATCTATCCACTCGGCTTCCGGCGTAGTCCGCCAAAGGGATCGCCCTGCGTCCTCGATCGCGCCGGCAACGTTGAGCGCCGTCCGCGCCCAAGCAACGCGATATCCCAGCTCGGTCTGCCGCCCATTCACGTGCATCAGCACCCGTTGAAACGCTGTCAGGCCCAGCGCATCGGCCACCGCCTCATCGATATCCGCATTGGATGCGGGCATTGGCAATCCGCGCATCGCCGTCAGGGTCACCCAGCGCAGTTCCGGGTATCTCGGCAGACCGGCTTCCTCGCGCTTCGCCATTCGTCCTCCCGTCGTCTGCGCAGGCTACCCGCCCAGTCGCTCCTCCAAGTCGTCGGCGGGGCGGAAGACGAATTTCTTGCTGCTGCGCCGCTTGGCCAAGAGGCCGCGTTCCTCCAAGGCGAGCAGATCCCCGCGGGCGGTCGCGTAGGCGATCCGGTGCTCTTGGCGGTGGCTGTCGATCGTGATCGGCTCGGAGGCGTGGCGCAGCGCCCGCCGCACCACCGCCATCTGGCGGTGGTTCAGGTCCGAGTCCCACAGGCGCCGTTCGAGCTGCCTCGCGTCCCTGATCTGGCGCTGCAGGTAGCGGTCGAACTCGTCCAGCGCCTTGTCGATCACGCCGAGCTGGTTCAGCACGAAGTAGGTTGCATCGTGGTCGTCCGTGTTGGCGTACTCGTAGGCCAGCTCGTATGCCTTGCGATCCCGCTGCAGGATCGTCGAGATCGTGAGGTACGGCGCCAGCCAGTAGCCGGAGCGCAGCATCGACCAGTAGAAGAGCGCCCGCGCCGTGCGCCCGTTGCCGTCGACGAACGGGTGGATGTAGCCGATCATGAAGTGCAGCAGGATCGCCCGCACGACCGGGTGCACGAAGGCGCGGCCCGCGTCCTCGCCGGCGTTGGCGAACTCGATCACGGCCGCCATGCGCCGCTCCAGCTCGGTCGAGGGGGGAGGTTGGTGGATCACCTCCTGGGCGGAGGACATCACGACGATGTCGTCGTCGCCCGGCCCCCGCAGCCGGCCGGCGTCGCCCTCGTCGTCGAGCGTGCCGGTGGTGACGATCCCGTGCAGATCGAGGATGTCCGCAAGGCGCAGGTCGGCGGCGCCGCGGGCCAGCCGGGCCGCGGCCTCGACGGCGCGGTAGTTGTTGAGGATCATCCGCTCGCCGCGGTCGCGCGGCTGCCGGCCGCTGCGCAGCATCTCCTTGGCGACCCGGCGGGTCGTGTTCGCGCCCTCGAAGCGGCTCGAGGAGATCGCCTCCTCGCGGAGGGAGTTGACCAAGTAGCGGTCGCTCGAGCTGAGCAGCGCCTCGTGCTGCTCGGCCAGCATCTGGCCGGAAGCGCCGCGGTCGATCCGGTGCACGAGTGCTTGGACTTGGTCGATGTTGGCGAATGTGATCGGCCGCCCGGCCACGCTGGTGAAGGGCAGATCGCGGGATGCCGCCTGCCGGGCCAGCTTCATCTCCAGCCACCAGGTCTCCGCGGTCTGCCCGCGCGGCGGCTCCAAGTACTTGATCTCCATCCAGTGGAGATAGCGGCCCATGCCGTCCACCGGGTGCGCCCGCTGCAGCAGCGCGGCCAGCGAGAGGTCTCCGCGCGCCGGCAGGGAGCCGGAAATCTTTTCCATCGGCGGTGGCGGATGCACCCGTGGCACGGCAACTCTCAATCTGCTATCGGCTTCTATCAATCTGATAATAACCGATCTCGGGGTGGCGCTCTTCCTTGCACCGCCACCCGGCGGCGCACGGCAACTCTCAATTTGCTATCAACTTCTATCAATCTGATAGCAAATCCGGCAGATGCCCTGCCGCACCCACGCCGCGGCCGCGCCTTCCGGACCGATCAGTTCCTATCGGCTTCTATCAATCCGATAGTTGACCGCCTCGTGGGCCTCAGGCGGGCAGCGCGGCTTGGTCGATTCCGTAGAGGGCCTGCACGTTGCCCCAGACCATCTTCTCTTCCTCTTCGGCGGGCACGCCCTCCATGATCTCGGAGAGGATCCGCCGGCTGTTCGGCCAGATCGCGTCGTGGTGCGGGTAGTCGTTGCCCCAGAGCAGGTTCTCCACCCCGATCAGGTCCCGCGTCCGCACGCCGATCTCGTCGTCCTCGAACGTCACCTTGAAGTTCCGCTTGAAGTACTCCGTCGGCAGCATTGGCAGCTCCGGCGTCTGGCCCACCGCACGCGCCCGGTAGTAGGCGTGATCCCAGCGCTGCAGCACGTGCGCGATCCAGCCCGTCTCCCATTCCGCCATCACGAACCGCAGGCCCGGGTGCCGCTCGCAGACGCCGGAGGTGACCAGGTTCGAGACCGTGTTCCACGCAGCCGCGTGGGCCAGCGTGTAGGAGACCACCTCGTCCCACTGCTTGGGCAGCCCCATGCCCGGCTCCGAGCCGCAGAAGATGTGCATCGTCAGCGGCAGCCCGATCTCCTCCGCCCGCTCCCAGAAGGGCTCGTAGTACTCGTCCGAATACGGCCGCTCCTTCGGCGCCGTGCAGGGGATCGCGGCCCCGCGGATGCCCATCTTCGCGCAGCGCTCCAGCTCCGCGAGCGCCAGGTCGACGTCGCGCAGCGGCAGGCAGCCCACGCCGATCAGCCGCTCCGGCGCGTGCGAGCAGTAGTCGCGGATCCAGTCGTTGTGCCGCTGGAAGACCGCGTCCACCACCTCGACGTCGTCGACCATGAAGGTCAGCATGTTGATCGAGGGGTACATCACCTCGCCCACGATCCCGTCCGTCTCCTGCTCGGAGAGCCGGGCGACGGGGTCGCGCACGCCGGGGTTGATCTGCTCCCAGCCGCGCTTCATCTTCTCCTTGGTCTCCGGCAGGTTCAGGTTCGCCCCCGCGATCCCCAGCCGCCCGACCGACATCGCGAAGTCGATCGAAGGCCAGGCGACGAAGACGCCCTCGCGCTCCTTCCAGCCCTCGACCACGCGCGGCCCGCGCTCGCCGAAGCGCTCGGCCAGTCCGTCGAACACCTCGGGCGCCTCGACCACGTGCGAATCGCACGAGTAATACACCGGGCTTGCCATGTCGTCCTCCTTCATCAGCCCCCGCAGGATAGTGAATCCCGAGCGCCCTCAGCGCTCGCAGACGATGCCGTCTTCGTCGCCGTCGCGGGCGTAGGCGACTTGGTCGGCGGGGAAGCCGCTGCCGGAGCCGTGCGGTCCGCGGCGGCGCTCCAGGCCGGCGGCTTCGGCCTCGGCGCAGGTGGCGTATGGGAAGACCCGGACGGGCCGGTCGAGGTGCTCGTCCGGGCCGGCGTTGCCGTCTTCGGTGCAGGTGGACAGCATTTCGCGCAGCGCAGACGCCTCGGCCTCGTCGGCGGCGAGGCCCCATTTGAGCTTCACGGCGATCCAGTTGCGGGCGTAGCGGCACCATGCGGTGGCATCGGGCGGCCGCCACGCCGCTGGATCGGAATCACTCTTGTCGCGATTGCTCTCCGCCGAGACCGCGGTCAGCGAATGCGGGCTCGACAGATCGTCGGCGAACGCATGCTTGCCGTCGGCGGCCCAGCGGGCGGCTCCGCTGCGGTGCGTCTCCGCGAGCGGCACCAAGTGATCGATCTCCACGTCCCGGGCATCGGTCAGCGTCCGTCCGTCGAACCAGCTCAGCCACGCCCCGTCGACCGGGCCGCAGCTGGCCGTGACGCCGCGCAGCCTGATCGCTTCGGCGATCAGCACCTCCTCCCGCGTGTTGCAGCCGTCTCCATCGGCGTCGCCCCAGCCGCCTTGGTCGTAGTCGCGGCGGGCGTAGCGGATTCCCCCGTCGTCTTCCTCCGCGATCTGCAGCCTTGCCAAGAGAGCCTCGTCCTCGGCGAGCAGGGGCATCGAGTCGTCCGCAGCCTGCTGCGCTCCGTTCTCGGGCGCCGCCCCGTTCTCAGCCCCCGCTTGCCCGGACGGCGCGGGGGCCGAGACGCCGCCGCCGGCGCAAGCGCCGATCAGGATGGCCGCCGCGGCCGCGATCGCACAGGCCGCGACCCGCCCCGGTTTGCCAAGCGGCCTGCGCAGGAAGGATGCGCCGTTCATAGAACATCTGTATCACGCGAAAGGCGCGGAGGCAAGCCGCGCAGGCCGCGGGCGGCTTGCCGGCGGATCGGCTGCGCGGGCGGCCGGCGTGCTACTCGCTTGGAGGCAGCAGCCCGCCGTCCTCCATGCCGGCGGCTTTCCCGACGGTCTTCGCGGCGCAGACGATGAACTCCAGGTCGTCGGGTCCGAGGCTGAGAATCTGGTGCGGGATGTCGGCGGGGAAGAAGAGGAACTGCCCGGCCTCCGCCGTCGTTCGCCACGGGCCGCAGTCGATCTCGGCCCGGCCCTTGAGGAAGTAGTAGACCTTCTCGACGTCCTCGTGCACGTGCCGCACGTTGGTCTCGCCGGCCGGCAGCCGGTTGAGCAGCACGAAATCGAGCGAGCTCTCGAACCGGCCTTCGGCCGCCGTGAACATCCGCCGGGCGTGGATGTTCCGCCCGACCGTCTCCGGCACGTCGCCGGGCGATTTGACCACGAACCGCGCCTCCGGGGGCGGCTCGGTCGGCTCCCCCTCGAACGCCGCCGCGACGGGCGGCATCCCCGGTCGTTCATCCCGCTCGGCCATTGCGCGCCTCCCTGCTGTTCAATCGAGCCGCTATGGTAGGCCCTGAGACGGAGGCCGCGAATGCTCACCCGCCTGCGCGTGCGCAACTTCAAAAGATTCGAATCACTGGACATTCAGCTGGGTGAGCGAGTCGTGTTCATCGGACCGAACAATTCGGGCAAGACGACCGCCATGCAGGCGTTGGCACTATGGGAGACCGGCGTGCACGAGTGGCTCAGCAGGCGCGGTGGCCAGAGCGCTCCTGAACGGCGCCCCGGCGTCGCGATCAATCGGCGAAACCTGACCGCCCTCCCCGTACCCGAGGCACGCGCACTATGGCACCGACTCAAGCTCCGCAAATCCTCGACCGCTGACGGCAAACAGCAGAACGAAAATATCAGAATTGAGATCATCGTCAACGGAGAAACTGACGAACAGCAATGGGCCTGTGGCCTTGAATTCGATTATGCAAACGAAGAATCGCTCTACTGCCGTCCACTTCGACGTGATGCGTCATCCAAATCCACTCGAACCCGATGGGACGTGCCGGAAATCGCTAGCCAGACCTCGATCGCTATGCTGCCGCCTATGTCTGGTCTCACCAGCAACGAAGATCTGTTGCAATTGGGCTCACTGAATGTCCGCATCGGCCAAGGTCGTACAGCAGAAGTGCTACGGAACATCTGCTATTTGGTATCACAAGATCTGCCCGACGCTTGGGGCGAGATCGTGGGGCGAATACATCAACGGTTCGGCGTTCGCCTCAATCAGCCACGCTATATTATACATCGAGGACAGATGGAAATGAGTTATTATGAAGACGGCATTGAGCTCGATCTAACAGCAGCGGGCCGAGGCCTCCACCAGGTCTTGTTGTTGCTCACATATATGTACATGCATCCGAATTCGGTTTTGCTCTTGGACGAGCCCGACGCTCATTTGGAGGTACTCAGACAGCGCGAAGTGTACGAGATGATTTCAGAGGTGGCTGCATCATGCGGAAGTCAGGTTGTCGCAGGCAGCCATTCCGAGGTAATGCTCAATGAAGCGGCTGATAGGGATATCGCCATTGCATTTATCGGTGAACCTCATCGGATAGACGATCAAGGTGCGCAGGTGGCAAAGTCGCTTAGTCGCATTGGCTGGGATCAATATGCGCAAGCAACCCAAACCGGTTGGGTACTTTATCTTGAAGGATCGACGGATCTCGCAATATTGCGAGCACTAGCCCAGCGGCTTCAGCATCAGCGAGCCATGACAGCTCTCGAACGACCATTCGTCTACTACATCGGCAACGTTATCAGCAATGCGCAGACGCATTTCTACGGTCTCCGTGAGGCCGTGCCGAACTTGAAGGCTATCACAATATTGGATCTTGATCCGGGATCACCACCTTCGTTCGCGCACGCTGAGATGCAAATGTGGCGCAGGCGAGAGATCGAAAGTTATATTTGCAGCCAAGCCGCACTGGAAGCGTACGCGTGGGGCACGAAAACTGATGATGATTTCGAACCCGAGACGCTCTTTGGTATCTCGGCAGCGAAAAAACGCGTCGAGATGATGCGAGAATCAATCAATGAGATCGGTATATCTTTGGATAGGCTGAACTCGGATCCGCGACTTGCCGCCGACATCAAGGCGAGCGAGACCATTTTGGATACCATCTTTCGCAGCTTTTACGGCAAACTTGATCTGTATAATCCAATGGCCAAGCGTGATTTTCATAAGTTGATCCAATATGTGCCGATCGATGAAATCGATTCTGAGGTTCATGAGAAGCTGGATGCGATTGCCGATGTGGCGGAGTCTGCGACGCCAGCTGGCCTTTAGAACTCGACTTTGAGGGCGTCGGCCAGGAACTTCAGGAATGCTTTTGACTGACGGAGCTCTGCGCCGATTGACTCTACGGCGTCGGCGGCGAGGAAGGCTTCATCCTCGATGTTCTGGGAGAGGATGAACCATTTCAGCTTGATGTCCTCGATCGCGGGGTGGTCGGGGTCGAAGCCTCGGGGCGGGCGTTTCAGGGATTGTTCGCGACTGAGGGTCCAGTCGCCTAGGCGCCGTTGGGCTTTGCGCCAATCGGCGGTTCGCTCGGCGACCGCCCGGCGGTAGGCGGCGAGGGCGTCTTTGTCGGGCATCCAGCTGCCGGCGCCGAGGAAGCAGCGGTCGGGTTCGATGTGGATGTAGAAGCCGGGCGCGTGCACGTCCTTGGCGCGTTCGTGGCGGAACTGGATGCCGATGTTGGTCTTGTAGGGGGTCTTGTCGGGCGAGAAGCGGACATCGCGGAAGACGCGCATCAGCGAGCCGCCCTGCTTCTTGTCGCTGGCCGTGAAGTGCGGCGAGATGCGGCGCAGTTCGGGGGCCATCCGGCGGATGAACTCCAAGGCCGGCTCGCGCACCGCGGACTCGTAGCGCCCGCGGTTGGCGTTGAACCACTCGCGCTCGTTGTGGAGCGCCAGCTCTTCCAAGTAGGCGAAGGTCTCGTCGCTGAACGGGGAGGCCATGCGCGCATCCTAACCGCTTGCGGCCGCGCCGGCCGGGGCGTCGTCCTCGATCGGGGCGCGGTACTGCCGCACGGACTTGGCGGCCAGGCCGATCAGGAGCGATGCGCCGAGGCCCAGCGCGCCGCCGAGCAGCATCGTGTCGGCGGCCCCGATCGAGCCGGCCCAGAAGCCGATCCAGATGATGCCGAGGTTGTTGGCGGTCTGCGCGGCGAGCACCATGAACGAGAAGGCGCGCCCGCGCATCTCGTCGGGCGTGGTCAGCTGCACGGTGGTCTGGCGCACGGCGACGGTGACCGCGTCGGCCGCGCCGAGCCCGGCGATGATGACCATGCCGAGCCAGAGCGCGGGCGCGACGCCGAGGGCGAAGAGCAGCAGCGCGTAGACGCAGGAAGCGCCGAGCACGAGCAGGCCCTTGGCCCGCGCGCCGACGAAGGCCAGCGCGATCACGACGCCGAGCGCGGCGCCGACGGCGTTGGCGGTGCTCAGCGCGCTGGCGCCGGCCGCGCCGGCCATGAACAGGCCGGTCGCCAGCAGCGGCATGATCTCGCGGTAGTAGGAGACGACGGTGATGCCCCAGTCGAGCGAGAACAGGCCGGGCAGGATCGGGTGCCTGACGATGTAGCGCGCGCCGGCCAGGACGCTGCGGATCTGGCTTTCGGCGCGCGCGCCAGCCTCGACCCGGGCGGGCGTGCGGATCAGCATCGGCAGCACGAAGGAGACGGCGGCGAAGGCGGCGGCCAGCCAGAGCGCCACGTCGATCCCGACCAGCGAGAACACGGCGATGCCGAAGAGCCCGCCCACGATCCAGCCGCCGATCTGGGTGCCGGTGTCGACGGTCACGGCGGCGCTCAGGTACCTGCGCGGCACCACCCGCGGCGTGATCGTGGCCCGGGCCGGCGCGACCATCACCTGCATCGCCGCCAGCACCCCGATCGCGGCATAGACGACCCAGACTTCCAGCAGGTCGGCCGTCTCGGCCGCGGCCAGCGCGATCAGCATCGCCAGCACGAAGGCGTTGCAGCCGGCCATCAGCCAGCGACGGTCGAGCCGGTCGGCCAGCACGCCGCCCCAGAGCACGGACACAATCTGGACCGGCAGCTGCACGACGCCGACGATGCCGACCACCTCCTCGCGCCCCGTCTCGATCAGCAGCCAGGCCGGCAGCGCCACGAAGCGGAGCTGCTGCGCGATGATCATCGCCAGCGCCGAGAGCCACAGCCGCCGGTAGTCGGAGAAGCCGGCCAAGTGCCATACCCGCGGTGTCCGGATCGGCCCCTGCGGGGCCGGCGGCAGCGGCCGCTCTTCCTCGCTCATCGCCGCCGCCCCGCCGTCCGACGCCGCCGTCCGCGCTGCTTCATAATCGGAGCAGGCTATCCCCCGCTTGGATGGGCCGCGCCGGGCGCGGCCCGATCTGGCGGCAGCGAGGAGCGTGGGAGATGAAGGTCGGCGTCTACTTGCCGCAGGTCGGGCCCGCCGCGACGGGCCAGCAGGTGATCGGCACCGCCCGCGCCGCCGAGGCGGCGGGCTTCGACTCGCTCTGGGCCTTCGATCACGTCGTGCTGCGGCCCGATCAGGGCTCGGACTATCCGTATTCGGAGGACGGCCGCTTCCTCGTGCCGGCGGAGGCCGACTTCCACGAGCCGCTGACCCTGCTCACCTACGCGGCGGCCGCGACCGAGCGGGTCGAGCTGGGCACCGCCGTGCTGGTCCTGCCGATGCGCCAGCCGGTGCTGCACGCCAAGTGGATCGCGACGCTCGATCACCTCGCCGGCGGGCGCGTGATCCTCGGCGCGGGGGTCGGCTGGTGGAAGGAGGAGTTCGAGGCGCTGGGCATGCCCTTCGACCGCCGCGGCGCGCGGATGGAGGAGTACCTCGCCGTCCTCCGCGACCTCTGGGAGAGCGAGCGCGGCGGCTTCGCGGGCGAGTTCTACGACGCCCGCGGCTGGTACTGCCGCCCGCGCCCGCCGCGCCGCGTCCCGATCTGGCTGGGCGGCAACCACCCCCGCCAGCTGCGCCGCGCCGGCCGCTTGGCCGACGGCTACCTCGCCAACCCCGCGATGCTCGGTACGCTCGATGCGGATTGGGACTTGGTGCGCAGCGCCGCCGAAGAGGCCGGGCGGGACCCCGCCGGCCTCCAGCTCGGCATCAACCGCATCACGGTGTTGGAAGACGGAAACCTCGACCGGGCCGCCCAAGAGCTCGCATCCGTCAAGGAGCGCGGCTTCAATCATGCCATCGCCGGCATCCACCCGGCCACCGCGGACGTCGAAACCCTCCTGCGCACATTCGCCGCCGACCACCTCCCCGCCCTGCAAGGGTGAGGGCGTCGCGAGGAGAGGTTATTCAGCCTTCTTTAGTTGCCTCAGGCACTATTGAAAATGCCGTTGGCGGGTTTGAACAACGGATCGCGCCCCCTCGAATCCCTTGGCGGTGCCAACAGCCTCGCTCATCCCGTCATTCAAACATCGGCCAAAATCTTTGAATGACCTCCTTCCGTTCTCTCGTCTCCTCCAGCAAACTTGAACAAGCCCCCTTGTCATTCAAGATTCGGGGTGGTAATCTGAATAACGAGGGGCAGGCAACGCCCTTGCCCTGCATGAACGGTGGGAGCCATGAGACGCGACAACCCCGGTTCCTATGAGATCACGTCCTTCTTTGATGGTGCGAAGACGGAAGAGGTGAGGGCCTTCATCCCTGCCCCGCTGCCGCCACAGCCGCCCATCGACCTGTCCGGCATGCAGCGCACTTTAGCCGCGGCCAACACCGCCTTGGGCCGATTGGACGCGGAATCTCGGAATTTGCCCGATGCCGATCTGTTCCTCTACCACTACGTGCGTCGCGAAGCCCTGCTCTCCTCGCAGATCGAGGGCACGCAATCCTCACTCTCCGATCTCCTGCTCTTCGAGGTCGATGCGGACGGGGATCCCCCGGCCCTGACGACGGATGCGCACGAGGTCTCGAACTACATCGCAGCCCTCAACCACGGCTGGGATCAGCTGAAGGGAGATCGCCCGCTGATCAACCGCTACCTCCGAGAGATGCATGCCAAGCTCCTCCGCAGCGGCCGCGGCAGCGACAAGCGCCCAGGCGAGTTCAGGCGCTCCCAAAACTGGATCGGCGGCTCGCGCCCCGGCAACGCAATCTACGTGCCGCCGCCGCACACCGCAGTCGAGGACTGCATGGGAAACCTCGAACGGTTCATCCATGCGGATGATGACGGCCTCCCGCCCGTGGTCCGGGCCGGCGTCGCTCATGCGCAATTCGAGACCATCCACCCGTTCCTTGACGGGAACGGCCGGATTGGGCGATTGATGATCGCGCTGATCCTGCGCTGGGCCGGCGTGATCGACGCGCCCGTCCTCTACCTCAGCCTCTACCTCAAGCGCGAGCGCGCCAAGTATTACGACCTGCTCGGTCAGCTTCGCGTCAACGGCGACTGGGAAGCTTGGATCGAGTTCTTCATCGAGGGCGTGCACGAAACCGCCGAAGACGGCGTCGCCACCGCCCGGCGGCTGCGTCGGGTGTTCGAAGCGGACCGCGAACGCATCGCCGCTGCCGCGGGACGGCCTGATTCCGCGTTGCGCGTCCATGAAATCTTCCGGCAACGCCCGATGAACACGATTTCAGACGTCGCGAGCGAACTCGACATCACCTTTCCCACCGTTTCGACCGCGGTTGACAAGCTCGTCAACTTGGGAATTCTCAACGAGGTGACGGGCCGCCGGCGCGGGCGCGTGTTCGGCTACGCGGAGTACATCGACATCCTCTCCGAGGGCGCCGAACCGCTCTGAGCGCGGCGCGTCTACCCTGTCCGCGCAGCCGAGAGGGGGACCCATTGGGCGACACCGTGCTCTACGAACGCGATGGGCGCATCGCGACCATCACCTACAACCGGCCCGAGGCGCTCAACGCCATCAACCACGAGCTCCGCGGCGATCTCAACGCCGCCTGGGAGACCTTCCGCAACGACGACGAGGCCTGGGTCGGCATCGTCACCGGCAACGGGCGCGCCTTCTCCGCCGGCGCCGACCTGCGCAGCCCGGCCCCGCCCGAAGAGCACACCTTCTGGGAGGTCCCGTCGCTGACCTCGCTGGAGAGCGGGATGGAGGTCTGGAAGCCCACGATCGCCGCCGTCAACGGCTTCGCGCTCGGCTTCGGGCTCACCCTCGTCACCGCCTGCGACTTCGCCATCGCCTCCGACCGCGCCGAGTTCGGCTTCCCCGAGGTCCAGATCGGCGTCCCCACCATCCAGGGCGCGATCCGCACCCCCAAGAAGATCCAGTGGCACCACGCGATGGAGCTGCTGCTGATCGGCGACCGCGTCGACGCGCAGCGGGCCAAGCAGATGGGGCTGGTCTGGGATGTCGTCCCCCACGATGAGCTGATGGACCGGGCGCACGCGCTGGCCGAACGGCTCTGCAAGGGCGCGCCGCTCGCCGTCCGAGCCACCAAGGAGGTCGCGCACCGCGGGCAGGAGCTGCCGTTCGTGCAGGCGATCCGCTTCGGCGAGACCATGCGCCGCGTCGCCCGCGACACGGCCGACGCCAAGGAGGGGCCGCAGGCCTTCCGCGAGAAGCGCCCGCCGGCCTGGAAGGCCGGGTAGCCGCGGTGGCTGTGATCGAGCCGATTGCCGGCGAGACCCGCTTCTACCGCGCCGCCCGCGTCGCCAATGCGGCGCTGGACGGCTGGCTGTCCGACCACGCGGTGGCCGTGCGCGACGGGGTCATCGAGGACGTCCTGCCCGCAGGGCAGGTGCCGGCTGACCGCGCGGTCGACCTCGGCGACGTCTCGCTCCTGCCCGGCCTCGTCGAGGGCCACGCCCACCTTTCCTGCCCGCCCGTGCCCGGCGCGTTCGACATCGTTTCGGCCGAGCCGCACGAGCGCGCCTTGATCCGCGCCGCCGAGTCCGCCCGGCGGGCGCTCCGCAGCGGCGTCACGACATTGCTCGACCTCGGCGGGCGCGACGACGTCGTCTTCCCGCTCCGCGACGCCATCGCGGCCGGTGAGACGCAGGGGCCCCGCCTGCTTGCCACCGGCTCGCCGATCACCCGCGTCAACGACCATTGCTGGTTTTGGGGCGGCGAGGTCGCCTCACCCGAAGCCGCGGTCCGCAAGGCGCGGGATCTCGCCGATGCGGGCGCGGACGCGATCAAGGTGATGGCCGGCGGCGGCAACTTCACGCCCACGTCCAACCCCCGCAGCCGCCAGTTCGCGCCCGAAACGCTGGCCGAAATCGTCGCGGTGGCGCGCGGTGCCGGCCTCGGCGTCCACGCGCACGCGCACTCCGCCGCCGCCGTCCGCGCCGCGGTCGATGCCGGCGTCCACCGGCTCGTCCACTGCCGCTGGCTCGCCGACGATCCGGAGCAGGGCTACGACTACGACCCCGAATACGGCCGGCGCATCGCCGACGAGGGGATCTGGGTCAATCCGACCATCGGCATGGGCCTGCTCGCCGCCGAAGCCCGCGAACAGGGCGCGGAGCCGCCGCGCCGCAACCCCAACATGACCCGCAGCGCCGCCACCCGCGAGGGCATCCTCGAGATCTTCCAAGACATGCGCGCCAAGGGCGCCCGCTTCACCGGCGGCCTCGACATGGGCATGGCCTACGCCGATTTCGACAAGACCCACGCGGAAGCGCGGAGCTTCCACGAAGAACTCGGCTTCAGCCCCTGGCAAGCCATCCGCCTGATCACCGCCGACACCGCCGAATGCCTGGGCACCGCCAAGGAGGCGGGCCGCATCGCCAAAGGCCTCCCCGCCGACCTGTCCGCCTACCCCGGCGACCCCGCACAAGACCTCCGCGCCCTGGACACCCCCGCATTCGTCCTCCAAGCCGGCGAAACCCGCGTCGGTTGGGCCGGCACCTCATTACACTGATCTCGGAGGACCCGCCCATGCCGGCAACCGTGCAGCAGATGAAGGAGCTCGTCCAAGTCGCCCGCGAGGCGGTGTCCGACTTCGAGGAGGGCGATGCCGAGCTTCGCAAGATCGCCTTCGAGCGTATCCTCGATCACATGCTCGCCGACGCCCCGGACGGCGCGGCCGCCTCGAATGGCGCATCGGAGGACGATTGGCCGCCGCGAACCAAGAGCCGCCGCGCCGGCTTGGTCGGGCTGTACCTCGGGATCGATCCGGAGCGGGCAGCCGAGCTGTTCGACCTCTCTGGTCAGATACCGAAGTTGCAGCTCACATCGAGCCAAGTCCCGAAAGACGCCATCCAGGCGATCAGGGCAATTACGCTGCTTGTTGCGGGTGCGCGAGCTGCCGTCGGTTTGGAGACGACGGTGGAAGACATCACTGAGTCGGCCACAGCACACAGCCCCATGATCCCAATGGACGACCGCGGGTCGATCCCGGTGCCAAATGTCTTGGCGCAGATGGGCGAGATTGCGGTGTTAGGCGCACCCGGCCGCGCTAATCGGATTGTGCGACTTAAGGCACGGGGCGTCGAGGCAGCCAAAGAACGTGCGGCCGCGCTTGCCCGCTGAGGAAGCGGCATTGCCCGCAGTCACGATCGACGACTTGAATCTCGGCTCGGACCGTGCGGTCCGCCTCTTCCGCGACGGCTTCTACGAGGAAGCGGTTCAGCGCGCCGCTCAGGCGCTGATCAACGAAATCAAGAGGTTGGCCAAGCGCGAGGATCTGGAGGGCGAGAACCTCTTCAATCAGGCGTTCTCGGCCCAGACCCCATTGCTCGAGTTCAGCGAGCGCCTGACTACGCTTGAGCAGGACGAACACGACGGCTTCCGCTACCTCGGAATCGGCATGACCCGCTATCTGCGAAACGTCGTTACCCACAGCGAGAAAGTCCGATACGACGAGCGCAAGGCGCTGATTTGGCTGGCGTTCATCAGCGCGCTGCGGGAGGACCTGCAGCTGGCGCGGCCTGTTTCAACGCCTCCTCCGGACGGGGGCGGAACCGCGTAGCGCGACGCCCGCGTATCTTGCCGTCATGCCCAAGGTGCTTGAACCGACGGTGAATGCGGCGCTGGCGGAGGTGCTGCTGGGGCTGCGGCCGAAGAGCTGGACGGCGCGGGCGGAGGAGACGGGGGCGGTGCAGGGCTCGGCGGGGCGGCCGGACATTCTGGTGGAGGATGCGGCGGGGTGGCCCGTGGCGCTGGAAG
Source organism: Dehalococcoidia bacterium (assembly GCA_965205165.1). Classification (GTDB taxonomy): domain Bacteria; phylum Chloroflexota; class Dehalococcoidia; order Bin125; family Bin125; genus CBDESM01. The sequence goes on along the minus strand of OZ242037.1, from coordinate 857,579 downwards.
CGGAGTGGCCGCCGGCGGCGGGCGTTGAGCGGGAGGCGTGCGACCGCTTGGGCATCCGCCTCTCCGACAGCGGCCTGCCCATCGAAACCGCGGTCGCCCTGATCTATCCGCTGGAACTTGACGGCAAGAGCGGCGAAGCGCTGCGCGACGCGATCCGCGCAACTGAAGACCTGCAGTACGCCCTCTTCACGCACCGCGGGAATCAAGCGCCTGAACGGCTGCCAACCAGCGGCTGGCTGCGAGGGAACGTGCGCGACTTGGCAATGCTGCTGCACCGGGCAGCCGCGCCGGCCGGCCGCGTCGACGCATTGGCCGAAGAACTGGAGCGCGGCGTTGAACAGGCCGCCGACCTGTTCACCAAGTCCAACCCCTACGGCGGCCCCGGCGGGGCGAGGATCGCGGAGGCGCTCGGGCAGCCCGACGATCGCGACGGTCAGACCCGCCGCATGGCCATGACCATCATTGCCAATGCCTTGATCTTCCAAGAAGCCATGGCCCGGGCGGCCTTCTTGGTGCGCCCGTTTGCGCCAAACGGGGATGTCTCTGACGTGCGGCCGGTCAAAATCATCAACGACATGCAGGATGAGAGCGGTTTCGTGCCGTCGCGGGTGTTGTCCGAGTGGGCAAGCGTTCTGCGTGAAAATTACTATCCCATCTTCTGGTCGGCGCGCGAGCTGCTGACGGCGATGCCCACGAGCACCGCGGCCGGCGTGTTGGCCTCGCTCTGGCGATCAATCGAGAGGCTCGTCGCCGCTGGAGTGACCCATTCGCACGACCTGACCGGGGTCGTCTTCCAGCGCTTGATCGCCGACCGCAAGTTCCTCGCCACCTTCTACACGCGCCCGGCCGCCGCGGCATTGCTCGCCGGGCTCGCGTTGCCCGGCTCCCGCGCCCCCGGCAACGCCGATTGGGGCGATGCGGACACCCTCGCGGCCATGCAGATCGGCGACTTCGCCTGCGGCACGGGAACCTTGCTCTCCGCTGCGTATCAGCGCATCTCGCTGCTTCACGAAATGCACGGCGGCGACTCCGAGGCGCTCCACGCGCCGATGATGGAGCACGGCCTCTTCGGGGTCGACGTGCTCAAGAGCGCGGTGCATCTCACCGCGACCCACCTCGCCGCCCGCCATCCCGCCGCCCCCTTCAAGGGCGAGAGCATCCTGACCGCCCGTTACGGCCGCCACAACGGCTCCGTCCATTACGGCTCCCTCAATCTGCTTTCCGCCCAGATCGACCAGAATCTCTTCTCGGATTTGGAAGAGGCTGAAACCGCCGGCGGCAACCTCCCAGAGTCCGTTCAGCAGCTTTCCCAGCGAATCACCCATGGCACCTTTGACTTGATCATCATGAATCCTCCTTTCGTCCGCTGGGTCGGGCAGGAAGGCGTCAAGATCGGGCAAGGCAACCCGGCTGCCGCCGCCCTCGACGTTCCCCGCGACGTCCAAGAGGAAATGACGGCGCGCCTCCGCCAGCTGCGCGGCGGACCGCCGCTGGCCTCCGGCAATGCGGGCATCGCCGCCGATTTCCTCGACCTCGCGTTCCGGAAAATCAGGGCGGGCGAAACCGTCGCGCTGGTGCTGCCGCTCAGCGCGCTGAGCGGCAACTCTTGGGAGCGGACGCGCCGTTCGCTGATTCGCCGCACGGCCTCGCTCATCGCGGTCTCCATCGCGGGGGCGAAGTCCGATGATTCGGCATTTTCCGCAGATACGGGGATGGCCGATTGCCTGCTCGTCTTCCGCGTGCTCCGCGAGGGCGACGAACCGCCCGCGCAGCCCCGCGGCACGTTCGTCTCGCTCCACTCCGCGCCCAAGTCCCAATCCGAAGGCGCCCTCCTCGCGTCCGAAATCGCCCGGATGATCGACGCGGGCGTCATCGCGAGGGTCGAGGGCGCCACCGGAGGCACTCTCATCCACCTCGGCGGCGACTTGGTCGCCACTGCCGCCGACGCGCCGTTGCCGGCAGAGGGCCCTTGGCCCTTCGTCGGCCTGTCCGACAGCAGCTTGGGAGCCGTCGCGCACAACTTGTGCAGCGGCAGGTTGCCCGGCTGGCGGCCGCGCCGGGAAACACGGGCCGCAAGGCTGCCGATCGTGCCGATTTCCGAGATCGCCGAACGCGGCACGTACCATATGGATATCTATTGGGACAATGCCGACGGCTCGCCCCGCGGCCCGCTCCAGCTGCACGATTTCAGACGCGGACACGTACCGGAGCTCCCCATCCTCTGGGGCCACAACGCCAAACTCGAGCGTTGCATGATCCTGCGTCCGGATAAGTACGGAGACCGGAAAGTCACGCCCGGCTACGAAGACGAGATCAAAGAGAAGGCAGTCGATGTCTGGGAACGCGCTACCCGTCTTCATTACAACCGCGATGTCCAGTTCAATTCCCAATCGCTTATTGCCGCGATGACCGAGGAGCGTTGCATCGGTGGGCACAGCTGGCCATCGATCGTCTTCAAAAATCCGGAGCAGGAGTATGCGTTCGCGCTTTGGACCAACTCTTCCCTCGGCCTCCTGATCCACTGGTGGTTCGCCAACAAGACGCAGTCCGGCCGGGGCAGGACTTCCATTACCGCCATACCGGAAATTCCCACGCTTGACCTCCGCAAGCTGAGCAACGCGCAGCACGAGGCGGCGAAGCGGGTGTTCGAGGAGCTGAGTTCGGAGCGGTTTTTGCCGTTTGATCAGATTGACGAGGATCCGGCTCGTGAGCTGTTGGACCGGCGGTTGCTGGTGGAGGTGCTGGGGTTGCCGGAGGAATTGTGCTGGCCGGGCGGGTCGATAGAGTTGCTGCGGAAGAAACTGGCGGCGGAGCCGCAGATTCACGGGGGGAAGAGGACGCGGATCGTCTTCGAGGATTTGGATGAGCCGGATCTGAAGACGGGGTTGATGTGGCGGGAGCGGACTGAGAGACGTGACGACCGCTGAGGCGGCTCAGGTCGGCAGGCGGATTGGGAGCTCTTCGGTGGTGGCGGCTGCTAGGTCTGCTTTGAGGATGCGGTGGTTGTTGGTGTCGGCTATCAGGAGGGTGCGGTCGGGGCCTTGGGAGAGGCCGCCGGGTTCGTTGAGGCGAGTTTCGGAGAGGGGGCCGGTTGCGTCGCCTTGGCCGCCTAGGAGGGTGCGGACGTTTTCCATGCGGGGGTAGACCTGCTTGATCTTGTGGTTGAAGGAGTCGGCTACGTAGAGTTCGTTGCCGCACCAGGCGACATCGAGCGGGTGCTGGAGCTTGGCCTGGTGGCGGCCGCCGTCGGCGTCGCCGAAATGGAAGAGACCGCCTTGGCCGGTCTTGCCGATGATCGTGTGGACGCGCCCGTCTGGGTCCCAAGTGACTTCGCGGACGCCGCTGGATTCGCTGTCGGCGAAGGCGAGGCCGTCGGGGCCGGGGGCGAGCCCGCTGGGCTGGGCCAGCTCGGCTTCGCGGCGCGGGCCGTCGACGATTCCTTCGGCCATCTTGCCGGCCCAGATCTCGATCGCCGCCGCGTCGTCGCCGAGCGGCATGCGCCAGATCTGGTGGACGCCGGCGATGGCGACGTAGAGCGCGCCGTCGTGCACGGCGACGTCCCACGGCGAGGAGAGCTGGGTCGCCCGCGCGGGCGCGCCTTGCGGGAGCATCATTGCCTGCTCGCCGGTGCCGGCGATGGTCGTGACCGAGCCATCGCTCAGGTCGATCCGGCGCACGGCGTGGTTCTCGTTGTCGGCGACGTAGAGATCGTCTCCGTCGAACGCCATGCCCTGCGGCTGGTTGAACTTGGCCTCATCCGCCGCGCCGTCGCGGAAGCCCGGGCCGCCTCCGCCGACCACGAGCGAGATGTTGCCCTCGATGTCGCTGATCAGGACGCGGTCGTTGTTGGTGTCGGCGATGGCGAGGCGACCGCCGGCATCGTCCCATTCGACCTTGCCGGGGAAGGAGAGCACGCTGTCGGCGCCGGTCTCGCGGGAGATCTCGAGCGGCTGATGCGAGAGCGCGCCAGCGCGCTCGTACTCGTCGATCATCGCGTCGACGATCGGGATCGCCTGCGCCGCGGGCAGCTCGCCCTCGTGCCGCCCGATCACGTTGCCGCGGGGGTCGATGAAGAAGAGCGTGGGCCAGGCGCGGGCGCCGTAGCGCTGCCAGTACTCGAAGTCGGCGTCGTTGAGGACGGGATGCTCGATCCGCAGGCGCAGCACGGCCTCGCGCAGGTTCCGCGTTTCGCGCTCGGTGGGGAACTTGGGCGAGTGGACGGAGACCACTTGGACCGCGTCCGGATGCCGCCGCTCGATCTCCCGCAACTGCGGGAGCACGTGCATGCAGTTGATTCAAGCGTAGGTCCAGAAGTGCAGGATCAGCAGCCGCCCGGCGAAGTCGTCGAGCGACAGGTCGCGCCCGGTGTTGACCCACTCGAGCCCGTCCGGAATCTCCGGCGCGCGCTGCTCCCCGAACGCCCTCGTCTCGGCCATCGCGCACCTCCTCCGTGCGTGCGCAGGCTAATCGCCCGCCGGGATGATCCGCCGGATCGGCTGGCCCTGCGCGAGGATCAGCAGATCGCCCTCCGAGCCGCTTGCGAACGCGACGATGCGCCAGTCGGTGTCCGCCAGCTCCGCCACTTCGCCGTCGGCCCGCACCGCCCAGATTTTGCCGCTGCAGTAGTCGCCGTAGATGAACGCGCCGTCGAGGCCGGGGATGCTGCCGCTGCGGTGGACGATGCCGCCGGAGACGCTGCAGCCGTCTCTGCGGCCGTAGACGGCGATCGGGGCGACGGCATCCAGCTCGCCGCAGGCCTCGTTGCGGTTGAAGCAGAGGTCGCCTTCGTAGACGTTCCAGCCGTGGTTTTCGCCGCTGCGGACGATGGCGACCTCTTCCTGCGCGTTCTGGCCCACGTCGGCGACCCAGAGGTCGCCGGTGCGCGGGTCGAAGTCCATCCGCCACGGGTTGCGGAAGCCGTAGGCCCAGATTTCGGGGCGCGCATCGGGGTCGCCGACGAACGGGTTGTCGGGCGGGATGCGGTACGGCTCGGCGGGCGAGGCTTCGTTCACATCGATGCGGATGATGCTGCCGAGCAGGGTCGAGCGGTCTTGGCCGCTGCCGAGCGGGTCGCCGCCCGCGCCGCCGTCGCCGATGCCGAGATAGAGCATGCCGTCCGGCCCGAAGCGCACCGCGCCGCCGTTGTGGTTCGGGTAGGGCTGCACGACCTCGAGGATCACGAGTTCGTCGATGGAATCGGGCTGGACGTGGAAGCGGGAGAGGCGCGTCCGCCCGCCGCCTTCGGGCGTGTACCAAGCGTAGATGTAGTAGCGCTCATAGATGTAGAGCGGACGGCGGAGGTAGGTGCGGACCGCGATGGAGAGCAGTCCCTCCTCGAAACCGAGCTGCACGGGCAGCTCGATGACGCGCTGGGGCCCGCGGTCGCCCCCTCCGAACCAAGTCAGTCTGCCCTCTTGTTCGGCGACGAGGAGGGCTCCGTCGTGCCGTGCGACCACATCCGTCGGGCGGGCGAACGACACGATCTCGCTGCCCTGCACGCCGATCTGCGCGATCTCGAAGTCGATGCGGACATCGGCCAGACTCGGCGGTGCGGGGGATGCAGGCTCCGGTTGCGGATCGGACTGCTGCTCATCCGATGCTGGATCGGCGGGTTCCGTGTTCTCCAAATCCGCGTCGGACTCAGTCTGGATCCCATCGTCGTTGGCCAGCGTTTGCTCGTCGGCCGGCTGGGGCCGATCTGGTTCGGCCTGCTCGTCGGCTTGCGGCTGGGCTGCGGGTGCTGCCGGAGGCGGGGCCGTCGCCTGCTCGGAATCGTCGGTGCAGGCGACTGCAAGCAGCGCGAGGAGGAGGAAGCAAGCGATCAGTCGCACGCCGGCCACGCTCAGTCGCCGCGCTCGGCCCAGATCTTGTCCAGCGGGACGATCAGGCCGGGCAGTTCAGGATCGCCGTGCAGCTCCGACGGCTCGTGCAGCTCTTCCGGCTCGCGGCCGGGTCGGTAGATCCAGACGATTCGGTCGTACGGGTCGATCAGCCAGCCGAGCAGGATGCCGCGCTCGAGCCAGCGCTCCATTTTGCGCTGTTGGGCGCTGACTTCGTCGGTCCAGGACACGATCTCGACCACGAACTCCGGGACGGCGCCGGGCCCTTCGCCCGTTTCGCCGCCCGAGGCCGCGAGCCGCTCCCGGCTCATCCACGACGCATCGGGGATCAGCCAAGAGCCATCTTCCGCTTCGGTGATCGCCGATGAGCCGCTCACGATGCCGTCGGGTCCGGCGTCCGACCAATCAATCAGCACGGCGGAGACTCTGGCTGCACGCGCGTCGCTCCGCAAGCCGCTTCCCATCGTGATCACCAGCTCATTCTTGCCGTAGCGCTCGAAGCGCCAGCCGGGGTTGGCGTCGCGGAGTTTGGCGAGGTCATGCCAGGCCAGGGAGCCCTCGGGCAGCGGAATCCGCAGCGGCGCGACGCAGGGGCGCACCACGGCGCGAGGCGGGGCGGCGGGGCGGGGCGGGGCCGAAACCATCTTTGCCTCCGTGCGGTTCACGCTAGCGGATGGGGCGGATCGGGCGCGTATCATGCGGCTCGGACGGAGGCTGCATTGACCGCGCTATTGGACGGGATCCGGGTGCTCGACCTCTCAGCGGGTCCCGTCGGCGGCGTGGCCACGATGGTGCTCGCCGATTTCGGCGCGGAGGTGGTCAAGGTCGAGCGGCCGGGCGGCGACCCGTGGCGCGGGCTGGCTGCCGCGCCGATGTGGCTGCGCGGCAAGCGCTCCGTCGAACTGGATTTGGCCGATCCGGCCGGGCAGGCCTGCCTGCGCGAGCTGGCGGCGGATGCGGACGTGGCCGTCTCGACCTTCCGCCCCGGTTCCGCCTCGCGCTTGGGCGCCGACTACGACTCGCTCCGCCGCATCAACGAGGGCCTCGTCTACTGCTCGATCACCGGCTGGGGGCCGGAAGGGACCTTCGCCGATTACCCGGGCTACGAGGGCGCGGTCGCGGCGAAATCGGGGCGGATGCTCGGCTTCAGCGGGCAGCGGCAGCGCGAGGGGCCGGCCTTCGCCGCCGTGCCGGTTGGGTCGCACGCCGCCTCGCAGGGGGCGGTCCACGGCATTCTCGCGGCGCTGCTCGAGCGCGGGCGCTGCGGGCGCGGCCAGATCGTCGAAACCAGCCTGCTGCAGGGGATGATGCCGTTCGACCTGCTCCAGCTCACGCTCCAGCAGCTGCACGAACGCCGGCCCGACATGTACCCCGCCACGTTCAACATCGGCGGCGGCATGCCGACGCTCAACTATCACCCGGTGATGGCGGCCGACGGGCGCTGGATCCAGCTCGGCAACCTGCTCGAGCACCTCTTCTACGCCTTCCTCGACGCGGCCGGGCTCACCCCGCTGCTGGCGGAGGAGAAGTGGATGGGCGGCCAGGCCGAATGGAGCGAGGAGGCGCTGGAGGAGATGCGCGACCGCATCCTCGAGCGGATGCAGGAGCGGAGCGCGGAGGAATGGATGGAGGCCTTCCGCGAATCCGGCAACGTCGCCGCCGAGATATTCGTCGGCACCGAGGACGCGGTCGAGAGCGCGGAGATGGTCGCGAACGGCGATGTCGCCTGCATTCATGATCCCGAATTGGGCGAAGTCCGCCAGCTCGGGCCAGTCGCGCACCTGCGCGGCACGCCCGCCGAAATCAAGCGCCCTGCGCCCGCGGTCGGGGCCGACGACGGCTTCGCTTGGCCCGGCCGCGAGCCGATCTTCCCGCCGCCCGACGGGGTGATCCCGTTCGGCAAGCCGCTCGAGGGGGTCACGATCCTCGAGTTTGCCACGATCATCGCCACGCCGATCGGCGTCTCGATGCTGGCCGATTTGGGCGCCCGCGTGATCAAGGTCGAGCCGATCGGCGGCGACCCGTTCCGCGGCATGGGCGCGGGCCCGCTGGTCGGCCTGCTCGCCGCCAAGATGAACGCGGGCAAGGAGAGCATCTGCATCGACCTCAAGTCGGCGGAAGGGCAGGAGATCGTCGCCGATCTGATCAGGAACGCCGACGCGATCGTCCACAACTACCGGCCCGGCGTGCCCGAGCGGCTCGGCATCGGCTACGAAACCGCCGGGGCGCTGCGGCCCGGCATCGTCTGGGTCTCCGCCAACGGCTACGGCCCCGATGCGCCGGGCGCGCGCCGGCCCTCGGCGCACCCCGTGCCCGGCGCAGCAGTCGGGGGCGCGCTGCGGCAGGCCGGCGCCGCGATGCCGCCCGAAGCATGCGGCTCGATCGCCGACCTGCGCGAAGCCGCGCGCCAGTTGATGCGCGCCAACGAGGCCAACCCCGACCCCAACACCGGCGTCTGCGTCGCCACCGCGACCCTGCTCGGCCTCTGGGCGCAGCGGCACTGCGGGATCGGCCAGCAGATCTTCGTCAACATGCTCGCCGCCAACGCCTACGCCAACTCCGACGATTTCATCAAGTACGACGGCAAGCCCGCCGCCCAGCAGGTCGACGCCGAGCTGCATGGCACCGCCGCCACCTACCGCCTCTACGAAACCGCCGACGGCTGGATCTTCTTCGCCGCCCCGACCGCCTCCGACTGGCAAGCATTCTGCGCCGCCGCCGCCCCCGAACTCGCCTCCGACGCACGCTTCGCGGACGCCGCATCCCGCGCCGCCAACGACGACGACCTCCGCATCCAACTCGCCCGCCGCTTCCGCGAACGCAGCGCCGACGAGTGGGAGCAGATGCTCGCCCCCCGGCGCATCGCCTGCGTCCGCGCCGACGCCCGCACCTCCGGCCAGTTCTTCGCCCATGACGAGCACGTCCAAGCCAACGACTTCACCCCCATCGCCGCCCACCAGCGACTAGGCTCCCTCCGCCGCTGGGGCCCCCTGACCAAATGCTCCGGCGGCCGCACCGACTACGGCCCCGGCGTCCTGGCCGGCGCCGAGACGGACGCCATCCTCCAAGAAATCGGCCGCGCCGACCAAGTTGCCGAGCTCCGCGAAACCAGCGTCGTCTGGTCCGAGCCTGTCTGATGGACCGCACAGCAGCACAGCTGTAGGCCACTTGACACATCTCTTCGCGCTCCCTAGCCTGTGTGCAGGAGGTAGGAAGATGTCGGGAATGCCTCGTCCGTCGGCTTGGGATGAGCTCCAAGTCAGGCTCCTCCGTGCCATCTCTGCATTCGTTGAGAGGAGGCTTCATGCATTGACGAAGAGCCCGCAAGATTCTCCCGTGCAGCCAACTCGGGACATTGAAGTGCTTGCGCTTGAGATGTGGCGGGTCTTCCGGACTACGCCAAGCAATGTGACCGTGCAATGGCTCAATGACGAGGTTTGCCGGCACCTAAACAGAACATGGTCAGTGGGTTCACAAAATTACCGTCGTCTCTATGTAGCCCGGCGAGCACTTCGATACGGTGCATACGCTATCGATTCAACGTCCACTTGGCCCGATGGAAAAGAAGGGCTGGCGGACACTTATCGCAGGTCGGTTAATAGCGAATCTCTGACGGAAGAATCCGTCCTCGCCAGCGTCAAGGCTTATCTCGCTCCTACGAAGTCTGCCGTGACACAAGCAGATGATGCACGCGACACCAATCTCAATGACATCAAAACCAGCAAGAATATAGATGGCTGGCAATATGATTACCGTGCTTGGTGTTGGGAGACGTTGTCAGTGCTCCGGACCTTAGAGTCTATTAAGGGGCCGGTTTCTTCAAAGGTGCTGCGTGAAACTCTTGCGGATCGCTTGGGTCTCACTCAATCCGCTCGCGAAGTTATCAGTCGCCGAAATTCGAACGAGAAAGAATACAGTGCTAGATGTGCAACCATGCGAGATCTTCTGGTTCGCATGAAACTGATCGAGCGTTTGCCCGGGATATATTGGCACGTGTTGCCAGCTGGACTTGTGGCAAAAAACGATGACAACTTTGATCGCCTTGCCCACACTCATGCTCACGATCTTGGTGGCTCCCCTAATGCTACCTATCGTGGCAATCCCGATCTTGAGCAAGAGCAAAAAGCCAACGAACCAACTGAGAGATCGCATCTAGATGTTGATAGAGAGCTTCGACGCGTTGTGTTTCACACCGTGGCGAGACTTAGCCCTGCGGACACGCGCACGATTGAATCGGCGGTTGAGCAGGAGATCGGTCAGAGCGTGTTGGTCTATATGTCAGCATACAATTCCCAAGAAGCGTTGCCGGCGCTACTGGAAATGAAGCAACTATTGACTCGCGGGGCCCTCGTCAAAACTGGCTTGATCGCATGTGGCGAAGGTGTTCACGGGAGCCACGCTGACCATGCTTGGCAACTGACAGAAAAAGGAGAGAATCTTCTAAAAACCGAAAACTTCGTAGATGCAATTGAAGCGACATATCAGGCGTGGCGACAACAGGTGTCTATTGAGGAAATTTCGTCACTGGCATCTGAGTACGCCTTGGCCGGTAGACCTTCAACGTTCCGTGAAATGGTTGTCGCTACCAATAACGACGAAAACTTGGCGAACATCGCTGAGGCAGATGGAATAGCTGATGACGAGTCTGGTGCTTCCATGAGTACCGTGACAGCATCGAATCTCGAGTTGCCCGGTGACATCCCAAGTGCGATCACCAAGAGACATGATATGATGTCTCTACCGACTGATGATGAGATTGCGTTGGCACTACTGAATTCTCTAGAGCAGGATCGCGAAATTGATGAGAGAAAGATGTTTAGCAAGGCACAGGAGTGGTTGTGTCAACACACTGCTTGGAAAGATGAGGACCATTTCCGCTGGTTTAGACCTGGGGAGTCAGGGAACATCACAGAGTACACATACCGTGTGGTAAAAATTGCGCAGGCCCTTGCTGATCTGAGGTTCATTGAAAAGGTTGGCAAGAAGAAGGTGGCCCAATATTGTCTCACTAGAGAGGGGATGGTTGTTCGGCATGACGACGAAGGCTTGTCTGAATTTGGCTTGGATGACTTGCAGGCTCGCCTCAAAAAGTTGCATTATGATCCACGAACTTGGCAAGATGCGGTAATAGCTGATCTGCTTGACAAAGATCGTGGAGTTACCCCTAAAGGCTTTGAACGGTTTGTAGCAGAGCTACTCGAGCATCGCTACGCGCAAGTCAAACTCAACCCTGAACAGCTCCCTTCCGGTGGTGACGGTGGCTGGGACGGTAGTCTCCGTTCCCGGAGAATTAACTCTCTAGGCTTGTTTGAGTGCAAACTATGGGACCGAAAGAAGAAAGTGCGTGGCATTGTTGGTGTGGAGTCTCTTAGCAGATTTTGGTCAGCCATTAGCCGTGAGAAAGCTGCCTTTGGCTTGCTTGTGACCACGTCGGTGTTTTCTCAAGATGCAAAAGATGAAGCTGAAGATATTAACCTAAAGGATCATAATGAAACCATTCGACTTATTTCAGGTGAAGTGCTATGTGAGATGATGCGTGAGTACGCTTTCGGAATCAACACGGATGGCGACCGGATAATTTCCATCCAACGACATCTGTTTGAAGACTATCGAGACGAATAATGAAAATCCCTGACGAAGCTATACACTTATGACGTGTAGTACAGCCTTATGATGAGAGCAAAACGGAGCCTCACCATGCCTCTATATGGAAACGCAGCAATCGTCGGGATTGCGGAATGGAAGGCTGAGCGGAAGCCTTCTTCGGGGCCGATGTTCACGTTGGAGCAGTGGGCGCGGCTGACGCGGGAGGCGCTGGATGATGCGGGGTTGCGGGCGGAGGAGGTGGACGGGATCTGCGCTACGGGGATCCGGGAGTCGGATTCGTTCGTGCCGTCGACGATCACGGAGTACCTCGGCATTGAGGTCAACTTCGCGGAGACGGTGGACTTGGGCGGGGCGTCCTGCGCGGCGATGGTCTGGCGGGCGGCGGCGGCGATCGAGCTGGGGATCGCGAACGTGGTGGTGATCGCGGCGCCTTCCTGGCCGTCGCCGCGGCCGCCGGCGCCGGGCGGGCGCGACGGGGCGGCGAACTTCGCGCGCTACGGGGCGTCGAGCGCGAACTACGGCTCGCCGCAGGCGGAGTTCGACATCCCCTACGGGAATCTCGCGCAGAACGCGGGCTACGCGCAGATCGCCAACCGCTACGGAGCGGTCCACGGCTACGACCCGGAGGCGCTGGCGAAGATCGCGGTGGACCAGCGGGCCGGCGCGAACCGCAACCCGAACGCCGTCTTCCGCGACCAGCCGATCACGGTCGAGGACGTGATCAATTCGCCGATGATCTCGGACCCGCTGCACATGCTGGAGATCGTGATGCCCTGCGCGGGCGGCGCGGCGATCGTGGTGGCCGGGCCGGAGGCGGCTGAGCGCTCGAAGAACCGCCCGGTCAAGATCGCGGGCTTCGGCGAGCGGGTGCTGCACAAGACGCCGACCTACGCCCGCGACCTGCTGGAGACGCCGCTGCTGCCGGCGGCGGACGCGGCCTTCGAGATGGCCGGGCGCAAGCGCGAGGACGTCGACCTGATCGACGTGTACGACTGCTACACGATCACGGTGCTGATGACGATCGAGGACGCGGGCTTCTGCCCGCGCGGGGAGGGGCAGGCGTTCGTGCGCGAGCACGACTTGAGTTTCCGCGGCGACTTCCCCTGCAATCCCTACGGCGGGCAGCTCGGCTTCGGCCAGGCCGGGCTGGCCGGCGGGATGTCGCACATCACCGACGGGGCGCGGCAGATCATGCGCCGCGCCGGCGACCACCAGGTGGCGGACGCGGACATCGCGTTCATCACCGGCAACGGCGGGCTGATGAGCGAGCAGGTCGCGCTGATTCTGGAGGGCGCGTAGCCGTGGCCGATCCGTCCGACATCCGCCGCCCGCTGCCGCAACCGACGCCCACCACCGAGCCGTTCTGGCAGGGGCTGCGCGAGCGCCGCGTGCGCATCCAGTATTCGCCGTCGAGCGGGCAATGGGTCTTCTACCCGCGCTCGCACGCGCCGCTGACGCTGGCCGACGATCTCGAATGGCGCGAGATCGCGGGCACGGGCACGCTCTACACGTACACGATCGCGCGACGGCCGACATCGCCCGATTTCGCGGGCGAGGAGCCGCAGGTCATAGCGGTGGTCGAGCTAGACGAGGGCCCGCGGCTCACGACCACCTTGGTCAACGTCGCGGAGGACGCGATCAAGGTCGGAATGCGCCTGCGCCCCGTCTTCGACGATGTGGAAAGCGCGGAAGTCACCCTGCTCCGCTACGAGCCCGCGGAGGACTGAGCGGCCTAGACTCGCGCCTGCGGAGAATCGCCATGGTTTCAGCCCCGCCGCGTCCCGCTGCCTCGTCGTCGGCTGATGAGCGCCTCTGCCTTGCCCCCGTGCGGGTTCCGCTGCCCGACGGCGCGCTGACGTGGGATGACTTCCTCAAACTCGGCGAGGACAACCCCGGTTACCGCTTCGAGCGCTACGGCAGAAATGAGCTGGTGATCACCTTGGGCGGCGGTCGGAAGAGCGATGTGCGCGCCGGGCTGGTCGCGACGGAACTGAACCTTTGGCGGCGGTCGGGAGCCGGCGGCGATGTCGCCGTTTCAGCGGGAATCAGCGAGGCCGAGGACGGATCGTGGCTGATCGCCGACGCGTCTTGGATGAGCGACGAGCGGGGAGCCGATTCGGGGGGCGAAACGGGCGAAGGCCCCGGCGCGGTGCCCGATCTGATCGTCGAAATCGTCTCTTGGACCGACCGCATATCAGATCAGCAGCGCAAGATGGAGACTTGGATGGGCATCGGCGCCCGGTTGGGCTGGCTGATCGACCCGTACGACCGGATCGTCTGGGTGTACCGGCCCGGGCGTGATCCCGAACAGCTGCATGAACCAGCGGAGCTGCACGGGGCTCCGGAACTTCCCGGCTTGGTCGTCCCGCTGGCCGAAATCTGGGCTCCGATCAGGCGTTCGTAGACCCATCCCCGCTTCCCCGCGTTGCTGATGAACCTTGGCGGGGAAGGCGCCGGTCAGTACGGGGAGATGCCGAGTTCGGCGTGGGTGGGGAGGGCGAAGGTTCTGATGTCTTCGCTGCTGAGGACGTGGAGCTGTCCGGCGACGGGGATGCTGCGGAGCGGCGCTGCGGGGAACAGCATCGTCGTGGCCAGCGCGAGCGAGCGTTCGCCGACCTCGACCGCGTAGAGCACGCCCTCCGGATCGCCGGGCTCGGCCCACCAGCGGTCGTTCACGGCCTGCGCGGGCACGTAGGCGACGCCGTCGTCGTAGGTGAAGGCTCGGTGGTCGAACTCGGCGGCGCTTTCGGCGCGGCCCAGCGGCACGCGGGCGAGCTGCGCCGGCGCGGACGGTTCGGAGACGTCGAACAGCGAGACTTGCAGGCCCAGGGCGCGGCCGGTGTCCGGGTCGGCGTCCTGCCCGACGCCGAGCAGCAGGCCGCCGCCGAGCGGGTGCAGGTAGCGCGAGAAGCCGGGGATCTTCAACTCGCCCTCGACCGACGGCGCGGTCGGGTCGGAGAGGTCGAGCACGTAGAGCGGATCGGTCTGGCGGAAGGTGACGACGAAGCCGTGGTCGCCGAGGAAGCGGACGGCGAAGATCGATTCGGTCGGCCCCAGGCCGGTCACCTTGCCGACTTCGGCGAGTCCGTCGCCGATATCGAACACGGTCAGCGTGCTCTCCAGCGGCCAGGTGTGCCAGTCCGTCGCCGCGACGCGCAGGTGGCCGCGGTATTCGCTCATCGCGAATTGGTTGATCAGCACGCCCTTGACCGAGGCAGTCGCGTCGTACGCGGGCTCGGCCGGGTCGGAGAGATCAAAGCGGTGGATGTCGGTGCCGCTGATCCCCCAATCTCCCGCGGGGGCGATGTAGAAGGAATCCGACGTGGCGTAGACGGTCGGATCGGCGGCGGAGACCGCGACGGAGCCCCACTCCGAGATGCCGTCTTCGCCGGACAGATCGAACGTGAGCAGCATCGACAGTCCGGAGACGGACCCGATGACGTTCCCGGCCGGCAGGTGGACACGGTCGCAGCCGACCGTGTAGCCCGTGCTCCAGTTGAAGTTGCGGTGGTCGACCAGCACGAAGCGCGGCAGCCATTCGGCGAGCCGGATCGAGTTGGCCCAGCCGTCGCGCCAGCCGGCCGACTCGGCGAGCGCGTGGAAGTAGGAGTACGCGTCGGGCGGCGAGCCTTCGATCACCAGCCGCGCGCTCGAACCGACTAGGCGGGCGGTCGAGAAGGCGCCGTAGCTGTGCAGCGAGCGGCGGATCCGCGGCTGCGCGGGGTCGGAGATGTCGATCTCGAAGACCCAGACGCGGTCGCCGCGCCGCGGGCGGAAGCGGCCGGAATTGAAGGGCAGGGCCTCGTCGAACGAGGAGCCGATCGCGAGCAGCGTGTCGCCGGCGATCAGCAGTTCGCGCGGGCCGCCCTCGGAGCCGCCGGCGCCGCCGAGCCGCAGGAAGGCGATGAAGTCCGCGCCGCCCTCGCGGATCCTGGCGACGTGCAGCCGATCGCCGCGCGCGATGTAGAGGTGCGAGCCGTCGGTCTTGACGATGTCCGACTCGTCGACTCCGGCCACCTGCACGTTGGTGCCGCCCTCCGAGCGCGAGCCGAGGTCGGCCGGCGCGCCGTCTGCGCCCGTGGATGCGGAGGGCCCCGCATCCGCGGCGGCCGCGGATTGTTCGGCGGCCTGTTCAACGGCCTGTGCGACGGCCTGTTCTTCCCATTCCTCCGACTCCGCGATTTCCCCGCCGCGGCCTCCGTAGAACTCGAGCAGCGTGGCCGCGCGGAAGTAGTCGAGCAGCTCGGCGCAGCCCGCGGCCGGGGCCAGCGGGGCGGCGGCCGTGCGGCCGCCGGTCAGCAGGATCGGCAGCGCGACGGCCAGCGCCGCGGCGGCTGCAAGTCCGAGGATGATCGTTCTCGGGGTGCGCATCGTCCGCTCCGTTCCCGGCCCGCCGGGCGAGCGGCGGCTGCCCGATCAACGCCGGGCGGGGCGGAAAGGTTCCGATGCGGGCGGATCGGGAAGGAAGGTGGTGGAGCTGGGGGGACTCGAACCCCCGGCCTTTTGACTGCCAGTCAAACGCTCTCCCAGCTGAGCTACAGCCCCGGACCGTCCCCTGATGGTACGCGGACGGGGCGCATCCGCGCCACACCGCCGGGCCGGGAGCCGGGTCGCGCTTTACGGGAGATTGACGGCCCGCTGACCATCCGCTGACGCCGAGCGCGTACATTGCATATCGTCGTCCCCGACGGAAGGCCTCGCCGATGCCGATCATCCGCGCCGTGCGCGATCTCTGGAACCAGAGCCCCGTGTTCCTCGCCGCGGCGCTGGCGCCGATCATCTTCGGACTCACGTTCGCCCTGCTCTGGTGGATCATCGACGACGGCGCGCAGCCGGCCGCGCGCGTCGGCGCGGTCGTCGAACGCTCGGCCGAGGCCGAGCAGCTCGATCGCGAGTTCGACGCGGCGGTCGAAGCGGGCGAGGCCAAGATCGGCCTGCCCTCGGTCTCCGACTCGGCCGCGGCTGGTGCAGCCGTCGCCTTCCGGACGGGCTCGTCCGGCGGCGGCGCGGCCGGCTCGGGCGCGGTTTCCTCGATCCGGGCGGCGGTGCCGTCGCAGCGCGATCAGCTGCCCGATCTGCGCGCCGTCTCGAAGACGCCGATCGAGCCCGAAAAGGCGCAGTACGGCGGCGTCGGGGTCGACGGCGCGACGCTCCCGATCGCCAACGGCATCGTCCGTTCCTCGCGCCCCGGCGACCGCACCACCTGGGAGCTGTACGTCCCCAAGGCCAGCCTCTACGCCAGCGTCGTCCGCGTCGGCCGCACCCCCTGGGGCGGCCTCGGCGCGCCCGACAACCCGGAGGTGATCGGCTGGTACGAGGACGGCGCGGAACCCGGCTCGCAGGGCAACGCGCTGCTGGTCGGGCACTTGGACTACACCGACATCAACGGCGACGTCGGCGAGGGCGTCTGCTACCGCCTGCGCGACGTGATCGTCGGCGACCAGATGATCGTGCGCGACTCGCGCGAGAACATCGCCTACGTCTACGAGATCATCAGCAAGGAATACGTCGAGGCCGACGACCCCGACGCGGCGCGTTACCTCTCGGCCCGCAACCAGTCGCTGCTGACCCTGATCACCTGCGCCGGCACGTTCGACCCGGACGCCCACGAGTACTCCGAGCGGCTGATCGTGGTCGGCACCTTCCGCACCCTCGCCCGCGCCTGAGCTGCGCCCTACCAGTACTGCCCGCGCTTGCCGCGCTTGCGCTCCCGCCGCCATTCCGCGGGGTCCGCGGCGCGCTCGATCGCGACGGCGCAGACCTTGTACTCCGGGATCCGCGCCTGCCGGTCGTAGACGTTGTTGGTCAGCCAGTTGGCCGCCGAATCCCGCAGCCGCACGAAGGGCACGAAGATCGAGCCTGGCGCGACGTCCTCGGTGACGAACGCGACCGCCTCCAGCGACCCGCGCCGCGAAACGACCTTGATCGCCTCGCCCGGCTCCAGCTCCAGCCGCGCCGCGTCCGACGGATGCACCGCCGCCCGCAGCTCCGGCCAGCTGTCGACCAGCCCCTCCACGCGGCGCGTGATCGTGCCGCCGTGCCAGTGGTAGAGCACGCGCCCCGTGTTGAGCGTGAACGGATAGCGCTCGTCCGGCGCCTCCTCGCTCGGCGCGCGCTGCTGCACCGGGATGAACCGGCCCAGCCCGCGCGGGAAGTCCTCGCCGTAGAGCCGCGGCGTGCCCGGATGATCCGGCTCCGGGCAGGGCCACTGGATGCCGCCCTCGCGGTCCAGCCGCGCATGCGTGAGCCCCGCCAGAATCGGCGTCAGCGACGCCATCTCGCGGAAGACCGACGCGGCCGAGGAGTGGCGGAAGCCGTTCGCGTCCGCGCCGAGCCGTTCCAGCGTCCGCCGCGCCAGGTCCTGGACGATCTCCCAATCGGGCCGCGATTCGCCGACCGGGGGCACCACCCGCCGCACCCGCTGGACTCGCCGCTCCGAGTTCGTGAAGGTGCCCTCCTTCTCCGCGAACGAGGCGGCCGGCAGCACCACGTCGGCCAGCTCAGCGGTCTCGTGCAGGAAGATGTCCTGCACGACGAGGAAGTCGAGCCGCTCGAAGGCCTCGCGGGCGTGCGCGAGGTTCGGTTCGGTCAGCAGCGGGTTCTCGCCCACGACGTACATGCAGCGGATGCCGCCGCGCAGGATGTCCTCCACCATGTCGGTCGCGCGCATGCCCTCGCCGGCGGGCGGCGCGGCGCCCCACTCGGCCGCGAACTTCTCCAGCACCTCCGGCAGGTAGCGCTGGTAGCCGGGCAGCGCGTCGGGGATGCAGCCCGCGTCGCCCGCGCCCTGCACGTTGTTCTGCCCGCGCAGCGGCGAGACGCCGTTGCCCGCCCGCCCGACCTGGCCCGTGAGCAGCGCCAGGTTGAGCAGCGCCGTCGCGTTCGCGGTGCCGTTCGTGTGCTGCGTCACGCCCATGCCCCAGATCAGGCAGGAGTTGCCCGGCCCGTCGGCCGACGGATTGGGCGCGGCGTAGGTGAGGGCCGCGCGCACGAGCAGATCGGCCGGCACGCCGGACAGCATCTCGACGTACTCCGGCGCGTAATCGTCCAGCTCGGCCCGCCATTCCGCGAAGCCCTCGGTCCGCTCCGCGATGAACGATTCGTCGGCCAGCCCCGCGTCGAGGATCGCCCGCGCCATCCCGTTCAGCACCGCGACGTCCGTGCCCGGGTAGTGCCGCAGCCAGAGGTCGGTGTGGTCGCACATCTCCACCCGCTTCGGGTTGAGCACGATCAGCGACGCCCCGCGGTCGACCGCCTTGCGCATCCGGCTCGCCGCGACGGGGTGGTTCGAGGACGGATCCGCGCCGACCACGAAGAGGCAGTCCGCCGACTCGTAATCGGAGTACGAGTTGGAGGTCGCGCCGCTGCCCAGCTGGGCGAGCATCGCCTCGACCGAGGGCGAGTGGCAGAGCCGCGTGCAGTGGTCGATGTTGTTGGTGCCCATCACCGCCCGCGCGAATTTCTGCAGCAGGTAGTTGTCCTCGTTCGTCGCCTTGGCCGAGGAGAACGCGCCGAATGCGCCGCGATGCTTCGCGAAGCGCTCCGCCACCAGCTCCAGCGCCTCGTCCCAGCCGGCCGGTTCCAGCCGGCCGGCCCGCCGGATCAGCGGCGTCGTCAGGCGGTCCGGATGGTTCACGAAGGTCGTGCCGAAGCGTCCCTTGACGCAGAGCAGCCCGCCCGATGAGCGGTTGTCCGGGTCGTCGTCGACGCCCGTGATCCGCCCCTCCGCGTCCGCCGTGATCCGGATGCCGCAGCCCACGCCGCAGTAGGGGCAGACCGTCGGGACCGTCCGCCCTTCTGCCGCTTCGCGCTTCGGGGTCAGCGCCAGCGTCGGGCAGGCGGCCACGCAGGAACCGCAGGAGGTGCAGGTCGATTCGCCCAGCGGCTCGTCGGCGAAGGCGGCGATCCGCGCCGCGTGCCCCGAACCGGCGATGCCGATCGCGCCGATGTGCTGCCGGTCGGTGCAAGCCGACACGCAGCGCCCGCAGAGGATGCAGTCCGATGCGTCGAAGTCGTAGAAGTGGTTGGACGCATCCGCCGCCTCGTTGACCCGCTTGCCCCAGCGCTCCAGCTGCGCACCGTGCGCGGCCGCATGGCGGGAGAGCTCGTCATCGGGCCCCGCCCCGTTCGCGCGCATCGCCGCGGTCAGCTCGATCACCCCGCGCCGCGCCGTGACCGCGGCCTCCGAATCCGTGCGGACGACCAGCCCCTCCGAAACCGGCGTCGAGCACGCCGCCGGCAGCCCGCGCCCGCCCTCGATCTCCACCAAGCAGGTCCGGCAGGCCCCCAGCGCCGGCCCGTCCGCATCCTTGCACAGATGCGGCAGCTCAATCCCCGCCGCCAGCACCGCATCGAGCACCGAATCCCCCGCCGCCGCTTCCACGACGGCCCCATCCAGCGTGATCGCAACCGAATCCGGCATCCGCGCCTCCCGACGGGAATGCTATCGGAGCGACACTCAACCAGTCAGCGAGCGGCTACCCTGTGAGGCGGACTGGGGCACATCCCCGATCGGCCGCGGGCTCCCGCAAGGGAGCCCGCAGTTCGTCCGCCTCCGCGCTACCCTGACCACCGGGATGGCGCAGTGAGTCGTCCGGCTGAGGGCTCCGGAGATGGCCACCGGAGCCTTCGGTTTGCCCAAGACCTTAGTGGTTGTCGCTATCCCAACCGGGTGCACATGTGCTATTATCAGGGCTGGACTGGGGCTAGTTCCCCGATCGGCTGCGGGCTCCCGAGAGGGGGCCCGCGGTTTTTTTCGTCTGTCGCCCAATGCCGCACTGCGGCCGGATCTGCTGAGCCTCGATAGTGCTGCTGGCTTGGCAGACCGTCTACTCGACCCGAATCACGATGTGGGATCGGGGGAACGCGGAGCCAGTGGCATCGGGAGGAGTGCCTCCGAAGAACTTGGGGCGCAACAGTTCGCAGGGCACGAGCGGCTGATTGATGCCGAGCACATGGCGCGAGATCGGGTTCGCCACCATGTCGGCGACCTCCAGGCCAGTCGTGTGCTGCTGCTTTCCGGCGAAGCGAAGGGCATAGCTGAAACTCAGCCCGGATGACGGCTCGCGGCCGAGTTGGGAGAACACGGCGGCCAGCTCCTTGTCCTCGCGCAAACCGCGCGACTCGACGACCAGCTCGGGCGGCGGCCACGCACGCGAGAAGCCGGGGACGATGCCCTCAAGCGCGGCCAACGCGGCTATGAAGCAGGCCGTGTATGGACTGAGCGTCAGGTCGGTGTTTGGTGATTCTACGTATGTGCGCTTGTCGATGGTCGTCGATAGCAGCAGGAACGGTGCCTCTTCGAGGGTTGCACGGAGGCGCTCTTGGAATTCAAGGTGACGGCGCGCCGAGCCCAAGGTCCGGAATTGCCCTTTGCGCTTGCGGATGTCGCGCTCGTGCAGCACGACGCGCTTGTGCCCGAAGAACTCGGTCTTCAAGTCATTGAATGCCGGCACGACATGGTCGAAGTACTCGTCGCGGCGCACGATCACCATCGCAATGGTGAGCAGTGGAAACTGAGTGCTGAGATTCTGCAGCCCATGGTCGCCGCTCTCGTCGATGAACACCATCAGGTTGCTGGCGTCGACAAGGCGGCCGATCTTTGCCAGATCCTCGGCGGTCAGGCCCGAGTCGGCGCGACTGTCCGTCGTCATGCGACCGAGTCGCCGAACTGGTGGCGGGCGCTGGTGAGGGGGTTGGGGGCCATCTGGCCGAGGCCGCAGAGGCTGGCCTGGGCGAGGACGGGGATCAGGACGTCGAGGTCCGCGCGCGCGCCCGCATCGCCGGAGCGCAGGCGGCGCAGCGCGTCGCGCATCCGCTCCGATCCCTCGCGGCAGGGCGTGCATTTGCCGCAGCTCTCCGCCGCGTTGTAGGCCGCCTGCACGTCCAGCGCCTCGCCGATCCCGAACTGCTCCGGGATCGCCACGATCCCGCCCGCGCCCAGCACCGCGCCGTGCCCGTCCAGCGCGCCCGGCAGCAGCGGCGCGTCGAACGCCGAGGGCGCGAGGAAGCCCCCGCTCGGCCCGCCGATCGCCACGCCCGCCAGCGGCTCCGACGGCCCCGCGATCCCGATCACCTCGGCCGCCGTCGTCCCCAGCGGCACCTCCAGTACGCCCTGCAGCTCGAACGCGCCCGAAAGCGACAGCACCTTCGTGCCAGGCGCGTCATCCGTTCCGGCTTCGCGGAACCAGCCCGCCCCGCGCGCCGCGATGTCCGGCAGGTTCGCCAGCGTCTCGACGTTGTTGATCACCGTCGGCCGCCCCCAGAGCCCGGCGTGCACCGGCAGCGGCGGCCGCAGCCGCGGCACCGCGCGCCGCCCTTCGATCGACTCGAGGATCACCGTCTCCTCGCCGCACACGTACCCGCCCGCCCCGCGCCGGATCTCGATCTCCAGCGGCGGTTCTTCCAGCAGCCCCGCCGCCCGCGCTTCTTCCAGCGCCGCCGCCACCGCCGCGGCCGAACGATCCGCCTGCCCGTTGACGTAGCAGTACGCGGTCGACGCGCCGATCGCGTAGGCGGCGATGCGGATGCCTTCCAGCAGCCGGTTCGGGTCCCGCTCCATCAGGAAGCGGTCCTTGAAGACGCCCGGCTCGCCCTCCTCCGCGTTCACCACCAGGATCGGCTCCCCGTTCGCGGCCGCCGCATCGACCGCGCCGCGCCATTTGATCGCCGCCGGGAAGTACGCGCCGCCGCGGCCGCGCAGCCCGGCCTCTTCGATCAGCTCGATCACCGCCGCGGGCGTCCAGCGATCCGCGTCGGCCCGGATCGCGGCCCAGGCGGGCCACGATCCGGCATCGGCCGACGGCATCGCCGTCACCCGCTGGAGCCCGCCCGGAATCGCGTTCCGCGCCATCGCGAAGGCCGCGCCGCCCAGCGCCGCCTCGACCGGCCCGTGCCCGGCCGCCTCGACCGGCGCCGCGGCGCAGGCGAACATGCACTCGTGCTCCTCGACCGGCACGCCGCGCCCCAGCAGCTCCGCCGAACGCTCCCGCCCGCCCGCGATCCGGCACGACAGCCCGCGGCAGACCCGCACCGTCCCCTCCGCCGGCTCCGCGAAGCGGAACTCCGTGTACGAGGTCGCGATCGCCCACATCTCCGATTTCGGCACATGCACCCACCGCGCCGCCCGTTCCACCGCCCAAGCCGGCAGCCAGCCGATCAGCCCATGCGCCGCATGCAGCGCCGGCAACCCCTGCGTCCGCCTCCGCGGCAGCCCCGCCAGCGCCGCATCCAGCTCGTCGACCGTCACTGCATCCGCCATGATTCCCTGCCCTCCCTGCGCCGCGAATTCTACGCAGCAGGCGGGAGGGTGCTAATTATGAAATCGCGGCCGCCGAGATCATCGGACCGATCGGCCCGGCGGGTTTGGCAGTCGCGGCTTGCTCCGCGATCCTGCGGGTAGGAGGTTGTCCATGCCCGACGAGCGTGCGGCGCCCGGGTCGTACAGCGAGGCGCACCTCGCGGCGGCGCCGTTGGCGCAGTACGGGCCATCCGTCACCTTCCTCGGCGTGCCGGGCGCCCGGCTCGGCGATTCGGAGAGCTGGGCCGGCGCGCAGGTCGTGATCCTCGGCGCGCCCTACGATGCCGGCACCTCGTGGCGGCCGGGCGCCCGCTTCGGGCCGCAGGCGATCCGCTCGACCGACTACCTGCCGCATACCGGCTACCGCCCGCACCTCACCCTCGGCGTCGACCCGCTCCATGAACTCGGCGTCGTCGATGCCGGCGACGTCTACATGCCGCAGCTCGACAGCGAAGGCGCCCTGCAGCGGCTGATGGACGCCTGCCAACGAGTCGCCGCCGGCGGAGCGCTGCCGGTCGTGCTCGGCGGCGACCATACGATCACCTACGCGACGGCCTCGGGCGTTGCGCGGCACCATGGGCCCGGACGGGTAGCGCTGATCCATTTCGACGCGCACGCCGACACCGGCGACTCGCAGGGCGGCCTCTGGGGCCACGGCACCCCGATGCGCAGGTTGATCACGTCCGGCGCGGTGCACGGCGACCGCTTCTTCCAGCTCGGCCTGCGCGGCTACTGGCCCGATCCCCCGGTCTTCGAGTGGATGGCCGAGCAGCGGATGCGCTGGTACGACATGCCCGAAATCGTCCGGCGCGGGCTGGACGAATGCCTGACCGAGGCGCTCGAACGCGCCGCGGATGACTGCGACGGCGTGTTCCTCTCGGTCGACGTCGACGTGGTCGACCCCGGCATGGCCCCCGGCACCGGCACGCCCGAAGCCGGCGGGCTCACCTCCCGGCAGCTGCTCGAGGCGCTGCGGCGCATCGCGCTCGAAGCGCCGCTGTTGGGGATGGACGTCGTCGAGGTCGCCCCGCCCTACGATCACGCCGACGTGACCGCGCTGCTCGGCAACCGCATCGTGCTCGAAGTCCTCAGCGGCCTCGCCGCCGTCCGCCGCGGCGCCAAGCGGTAGCGTGTGCGCAGCGGAGGAAGCGGCGATGAAGTTCGGCGTGCTGCAGTTCTTCTCCTGGCCGGGGCGGCGGGTGCCGCTGCCCACGGTCTACGAGCGGGCGCTCGACCGCGTCCGGATCATGGATGAGACGGGCTACGACTGCGTCTGGCTCGCCGAGCACCACTTCTCGACCTACTCGGTCTGCCCTTCCGTCCATCTGATGGCGATGCACGCCGCCGATCGCACCCGCAACCTGCGCATCGGCACCGCCGTCACCCTCGCCGCCTTCTACCACCCGCTGCGCATCGCCGAAGAGGTCGCCCTGCTCGACGTGCTCACCGGCGGGCGGATCAACTGGGGCGCCGGGCGCGGCTTCGACCTCACCGAGTTCCGCGCCTTCGGCGTGCCGCGCGACGAATCGGCCGCCCGCTTCCGCGAGTCGGTCGAGGTCGTGCTCGCCGCCTGGCGCAATGAGCGGATCAACTTCCACGGCGACTACTACGACTTCGAGGACATCGAGGTGCTGCCCAAGCCGTTCCAGCAGCCGACGCCGCCCTTCTGGGTGGCGGCCGGCTCCGACGACGCGATCGATTGGTCCGCGGAGCGGGGGTACTCGATCCTGCTCGATCCCCACTCGCCGCACCGGACGATCCTCGGCAAGAAGCAGCGCTTCCTGGCCGGGCTGGAGCGGCACGGGCACGAAACGGCCGGGCGCGTCCTGCCCACGGCGCGGTTGCTGGCGGTGGCCGAGACGGACGCGGAAGCCGAGGAGATCGCTCGGCAGGGCGCGCAATGGACTCTCGGCTCCTACGCCAACGAGAAGACCAGCGGCCGCATCCCGGTGATCGCGCAGAACACCGAGCAGTCCGATCCGGTCAAGCGCTACGTCGACGAGGTGATCATCCACGGCTCGCCAGCGAAGGTGCGCGATCAGCTGGTCGAGTTGCGCGAGACCACGGACCTCGACTACCTGATGTGCGCGCCGCTCGGCCACGACACGTTCATGCGGTTCACGAATTCGGTGCTGCCGGCGCTGCTCTAGCGCCGCGCCGGAAGGAGGAAGCAGATGGAGTACGAGCTCATCACGGTCGATCGGCGCGGCGCGCGGGACGGCGTCGCCTGGCTGGAGCTGAACCGCCCCGAAAAGCTCAACGCGCTCACGTTCCCGCTGCTGGCGGAGATGCTCGATGCGCTCCAGCGCATCCGCATGGACCGCTCCGTCCGCTGCCTCGTGATCACCGGCAAGGGCCGCGGCTTCTGCGCCGGCATGGACCACGGCGGCGCCGGCAGCGGCGACTTCCCGCACCCGCACGAGGGCAGCCCCGCGCCCGACCACGCCGACAACGAGGGCGACCGTCTCAATTTCCGTTACGAGACGCGCACCTTCGCCGAACTGCGGAGGCTCGACGTCCCCGTCATCGCCGGCGTCAACGGCCCCTGCGTCGGCGCTGGCTTCGACATGGCCTGCCTCGCCGATCTCGCCGTCGCCTCGACCGCCGCCCGCTATCAGGTCGCCTACGTTAAGCGCGGCCTCTACGCCGACCTCGGAGGCTTCTGGGCGATCCCCAAGATCATCGGCTGGCGCAAAGCGATGGAGATGATGTTCACGGGCCGCTTCATGTCCGCCGAGGAGGGCCACGCCGCCGGCGTCAGCAACTACCTCGTTCCCCAGGAGGACTTCGCCGCCCGGCTCGACGAGTTCGCCCGCGAGGTCGAGGCCGGCCCGCCGATCGGCCAGAAGGTCGGCAAGCTGATGGCCTACCGCACCGCCCACATGAACTACGAGGACGCGCTCGAGCTCTCCGGCGCCGTGCTTCCGCTCGTGCAGAACTCCCACGACCGGATCGAGGGCGTCAAGTCGTTCGTCGAGAAGCGCGAACCCGAATTCACGGGCTTCTAGGCCGCCCGATGTGCCGCAGCATCAAGCGCCTGCGCACGCCCGAAGGTCCCGCCCCGGAGGCCGAGATCGAAGAGGCGGCGCGCCAGTTCATCCGCAAGATCAGCGGCATGCGCCGGCCCAGCGCCAAGAACGAAGCCCCGTTCGAGCAGGCCGTGGCCGAGGTCGCCGCGACCGCGGCCGGGCTGCTCGATCAGCTGCCCCCGCTCAAGCGCTGACCGCGACTGCCCGTGCCGCCACCCTCCGAAATCCGGCTCTACCACCTCGTGCACGTCGACCGGCTCGCGTCGATCATCGCCGACGGCCGCCTGTGGAGCGACGCCAAGGTGCTCCAACTGGGCCGCGGCGGCACGACGATCGGGATGAATTCCATCAAGCAGCGCCGCCTGAACGACTTGGCGCTGCGCAGCCACTTGGGCCTCCGGGTCGGCCAGTGCGTGCCGTTCTACTTCTGCCCGCGCCCGGTGATGCTCCACGCGATCCATTTCGCCGGCGATCCGGACCTCGCCTACCGCGGCGGCCAAGCTCCGATCCTGCACCTCGAGTTCCCCATGCTCGAAGTGATCGAGTGGGCGGAAGCGCACGGCCGCCGCTGGGCCTTCACGACCTCCAATGCGGGCGCACGGCAGTTCAAGGACTACGCCGACTTGGGCGATCTGGCCCGAATCGACTGGGAAGCCGTCACCGCGCGCGAGTTCCGCGCCGAGCACAAGGACGGCAGGCAAGCCGAGTTCCTGGTCGAGGACTCCGCGCCGTGGAGCCTCGTCTCGCGGATCGGCGTCTACGACGGCGTGCGCCGCGAACGAGTGTGCGATATACTGCAAGGCAGCGGGCACCAGCCGAACGTCGAGACCGCGCCCGACTGGTACTTCGGCTAGGATGCATCAGATGACCACGCCAGAGTTCAAGTCCGGCGACCTCTTCGCGGAACCCGCCGACGCGATCGTCAACACGGTCAACTGCGCCGGCGTGATGGGCAAGGGGCTCGCACTCCAGTTCAAGAAGCGCTTCCCCGGCAACTACGCCGCCTACCGCGCCGCCTGCGAGGCCGGCCAAGTCCGCCCCGGCCGCGTGTTCGTCTACCGTGCGAGCGGCATCGGCATGCCCCGCTTCATCATCAACTTCCCGACCAAGGACGACTGGCGCAAGCCCTCCCGGCTCGCCTGGATCGACGACGGCCTCGCCGACCTCTCCCGCGTCATCCGCGAGCAGGGCATCGCCTCGATCGCCATCCCGGCGCTCGGCTGCGACCTCGGCGGGCTCGACTGGCGGGACGTCCGCCCCCGCATCGCGGCGATGCTCGCCGGGCATGACGGCCTCCGCGCCGTCGTCTTCGAGCCGCGCGGCAAGGATGCGCGGCGCACCGCTCCGGCCCCCGCGTATGCTGAGGCGCGCCAAGCCGCCTTCCAGCTCGACTAGGAACCCCCAATGCCGCAGTTCGCCCTTTCCGAGGCCGATGCCCTCGTGCAGAAGACCGCGCACGAATTCGCCAAGAACGAAGTCCGCCCCGTCGCCATGGAGTACGACGAGCGCGACGAGTACGCCTGGGACGTCGCCGCCAAGGCGGCGGCGATCGGCCTCGCGGGCGGCCCGCTCGGCGGCAAGGCGGCCGAGCCGGGCATCACCTCGATGATCACCGCCGAAGAGCTCTCCTGGGGCTGCGCCGGCATCGCCCTCGGCACCCAGGTCTCCGGCCTCGCCGCCACCGCGATCTCCGTGATCGGCACCGAAGAGCAGCACGAGCGCTTCCTGCCGATGTGCACCTCCGACGACGGCAAGCTCCGCCTCGGCGCGCTCGCGCTGACCGAGCCGGACGCTGGCTCCGATGCCGGCATGATCAAAACCCGCGCCGCCCGCGACGGCGACGAGTACGTGATCAACGGCACCAAGCGCTTCATCACCGGCGGCGGCATCGCCGACATCACCGTCGTCTTCGCCCGCGAGTCCGACAGCGAAGGCTGGCGCGACGTTTCCGCCTTCGTCGTCCCCAACGACGCAGAGGGCTTCAGCCAGATCAAGAAGTGGGACAAGATGGGCATCCGCGCCAGCCACACGGCCGACCTCGCCTTCGACGAGGTGCGCGTGCCCGCCGACCACCGCCTCGGCCCGGCCGACCCCGACTTCCGCTCCGGCGGTCGCGGCGCGCTCGGCACGCTAGCCGCGACCCGCCCCTGGATCGGCGCGTTCGCCGTCGGCCTCGCCCGCGCCGCCTTCGAGTACGCCGCCGACTACGCCCGCGAGCGCAAGACCATGAACAAGCCCCTGATCGAGCACCAGGGCGTCGGTTTCATGCTGGCCGACATGGACATCGCGATCGACGCCGCCCGCCTGCTGACCTGGCGCGCCGGCGAGATGGCCTCGATGAACCAGCCGTTCGACCTGGAAGAGGCGAGCAAGGCCAAGACCTTCGCCTCGGACATGGCGATGAAGGTCACCACCGATGCCGTCCAAGTCTGCGGCGGCGTCGGCTTCATGCGCGACATGCCGCTCGAAAAATGGATGCGCGACGCCAAGATCTTCCAGATCTTCGAGGGCGCCAACCAGATCCAGCGGATGGTCATCGCCCGCAACATCCAAGACCGCTACTTCGCCTAGCAGCCGCGCGGACGGGCGGGGTGCCGGGGAAGTCGGGCGGCACTTGCCCCTGCCGATCAGCCCTAGAAGACCCCGGCCCAAGCCAGCACGGTCCAGACGAGCATCCCGGCGAACGCCGCGCCCAAGCCGACTTGGAAGAGGATCAGCAGTTCGGTCGGCCCGCGTCTCGGCATGCCCGTAGCATAGGCCACCATCGCGCCGTTGACGGGAGGATCGAGTGGAGCTCGCCGACCTCCGCGACCTGATCTTGGTCATCGCCATCGCTAGCTTGGGCGTCGTCGCGCTCGGCTACCTCGTCCTCATCCTCGTCGCCGGGCGGATCGGCTGGCGCATGATCCGCCGCGCCCAGCGGCTGCACGACGAGCGCGTTTCCGTCTTCATCGAACGGCTCGACGGTTGGATCGAGCGTGCGACCCGCGCCGACGGCAGCGTCGATTGGAGCTTCCTCCGCCCGCTCGCGCAGCGCGCGTTCAACCGCGTCCGCGGCCGCCGCAAGCCGAAGAAGCGGCGGCTCTGGGGGTTGCTCCCGCCCGCCGGCTGAGCCGCTCCGGTCGCGGTTGAGTTGCCGTTCCCGCTCGCCTAGCATGTGCGGGCGGACGCCGCCGTGAGCGGTTCGCGGCGAGCGCATCGGCCTGGAGAGTGATCATGAAGGCAGCCATCTTCGACCCGGCGAACCAAGCGAAGGACGGGGATCGCTCGGTCCTCGAAGTCCACGACATCACCGTCCGCGACCCGCAGCCCGGCGAGGTGCTCGTCCGCACGACCACCTCCGGCGTCTGCCATTCCGACCTGCACTTCGTCGACGGCAAGTGGGCCGCCGCCTTCGGCGGCATGCCGGCCGTGCTCGGCCACGAGGCCGCCGGCGTCGTCGAATCCGTCGGCGCGGACGTCACCTACGTCTCCCCCGGCGACAACGTGATCATGAGCTTCCGCCCCTTCTGCGGCGATTGCTACTGGTGCCTCCGCGGCGAGCCCAACCTCTGCCCCGCGCCCAACGACGCCGCGCTCGCCCGCGACCGCCTCAACTGGGACGGACGCCCCGTCGTCCAGATGGCCTCCGTCGGCTCCTTCGGCGAGTACATGCTCACCACCCAGTCCGGCGTCCTCAAGATCCCCGAGGACATCCCGCCCGCCGAGGCCGCGTTGGTCGGCTGCGGCGTCATGACCGGCGTCGGCGCGGCGCTCTACACCGCCAAGGTGCCCGGCGGCTCGATCGTCGCCGTGATCGGCTGCGGCGGCGTCGGCCTCAACGTCATCCAGGGCTGCCGCATCGCCGGCGCCAGCCGCATCATCGCCGTCGACATCCTCGACAACAAGCTCGAAATGGCCGAAAACTTCGGCGCCACCGACACCGTCAACGGCGCCAACGTCGACGCCGTCGAGGCGATCAAGGAGCTGACCGGCGGCGACGGCGTCGAGATCGCCTTCGAGGCCATCGGCAACGTCAACGCCGCCCGCCAGGCTTGGGACATGGTCCGCGCCGGCGGCACCGCCTGCATCGTCGGCATGATGCCGCTCGGCTCCGAGGTCAGCGTGCCCGGCCCCGAGTTCCTGCAGGAGAAGAAGATGATCGGCTGCATGTACGGCAGCACCCGCTTCCGCGACCACATGCCCAAGCTGCTCGACCTCTACCGCCAAGGCAAGCTCGACCTCACCGGCCTCGTCAGCCGCCGCTTCGAGCTCGGCCAGATCAACGAAGCCTTCGCCGCCATGCAAAACGGCGAAGTCGCCCGCGGCGTCCTCGACATCTCCCAGCCCTAGGCGGAGCCCGTCGTCTGCAAAAGCGGCCGTCCCCGAGCGGACGGCCGCTTCCGCCTCAGATCGCCGATGCTCGGGAATCGGCGGTATCGTGGCGGCAGGGATGCTTGATGGACTCGAATCACCACAAGGAGCAGATGTCGCTCGCCTTCATCCACGCAGTCGCGGCCGATGCCGGACTGCTGTACGAGCGCTACGCCGAGGATCTGACCGGCGTTGACGGCGTCCTCAAGTCCACGAGCTCGCCCTATCCCCTGATCGAGTTTCAAGCGAAGGCGACGTCGGAGAACGTCGTTCGCGATGACGGCATTCACTTCGAGCTGAAGGTCGATCAGCACAATGCGCTTGTCGGCGACTATCGGGCGACGCGGGTGCTGTTCGTCGTGCAACTCCCTGACGATCCTGCTGACTGGGTTTCCTATCATCCGAGCGAACTGCGGCTCATGTGCCGCGGCTGGTGGCACTCGCTGCGCGATGAAGCGGAATCGCGGAACAAATCCTCCGTCATGATCCGCATTGCTCCGGAGAACGTCTTTGATGACGATGGGCTTGATCGGATGGTGGAACTGTCGAAGCGCGGGGAGATCTGATGCGGGCGGACATCACCGATGCGGACGCGTTGGGAAGCCTGCCGCTGTCGGCGGTACTGGGGTATTTGCAGGCCCGCGGCTGGAAGCCCGGCGAACACTGGGCTGATCGCGGGGTCGTCTTCCGGCAGGCGAATGACGGAGCGCCGGTTGAGGTGCTGGTTCCCGCACGCGAGACGTTCGCTGACTATTGGCGCGGCGTGGCGGAGGTCTTGCGGGTCCTGGAACGTGCGGAAGGGAGATCGCAGCTCTCGATCTACGCGGACATTTCCGCCGTTGACGCCGATGTCATCACGATCTCCGCACGTGGCGGCGCACCCGGCTATCCGCCTCGCCTGCATGCCGCCCGCCATCTCGTCGCCGATGCATTCGGCCTCATGGCGGTTGCCGGCCGGACGGCGGAACAGCGCCGGCCCGCGTATCTCGGTTCTCGGACGGCCGAGGTGGACCAGTACCTGCAGACCTTGCGTCTCGCCCCCACGTCATTCGAGGGCGGCGAACTGATCGTGCATTCACCCGTCCCGCCGGTGTTCGGTCAAGCCGGGTCGTCGAACGGCAAGGTGGCGGAGCCGCTCGCGCGCCGGGCGACGCGTGTGCTCGCAGAGAGCTTGCGCGCGCTTGAACGTGGGATTGTCGAGGCGGCCGTGAGCCGTGATCCGGAGCATCTCGCCTCAGCCGTCGATGAGGGCGTGAGCGCGAATCTCTGCGAGTCGGTGTCGAGCATTTGCGAGCGCGTGGCTGATTCCGGCGGCATGGCCGAGTTCGATATCTCATGGGCGGAGCAGTCTTCGCTGCCCTCGCTCTCGCCGTGCAGGATCAAGTTCAGCCCGAATTCCCGACACCTCCTCCGCGGAGCCGCGGCCGTGCTGCGGGAGCGCGAACCGTATCGCGATCAGCAGTTCACCGCCGATGTCGTCCACCTCAGCCGCGAACCGGACGTGCCCTTTGCAGGGCATGCTGTTCTCATCATTGACCTCCGAGGTTCTTCGGCAGCCGCTAATGTGGTGTTCGCACCGGATGATCGCGAACGCGTGATCGACGCGTTTGAGCAAGGCGAGTTGATTGAGGTGTCCGGCGATCTCTCGCATCAGAAGCGTCGATGGCACCTTGAGAATCCCCGCAACGTGCGAATCGTTCCGAACAGTGCGCCGTGACCTTCCCCGAACCCGACTTCGCGCCGCATCTCGCGGCCAAGGAGCGCTCCCGCGAATCCCGCACAGCCTCCGCGGCCGACGCGCTCCGGCAGATTTCGGATGGTGCGCGCGTCGTCATCCCGCCGCTTTCGGGGACGCCGGTCGCGCTTTGCGCGGTGCTCGACGAGCTCCGCGGGGGCTGGGGCGAGCTGGAGCTCGCTTGCGGGTCGCTGCTCGAACGCATCGGGCCCATTGATCACGCGGGCGCGCCCTTCCGCTTCTCCACTTACCAGGCCTCCGGCCCGCTCCGCGAGGCCGATGCGGCCGGGCTCGTCCGGCATATTCCGGCCTCCTACGCGCAGGTCCCGGCGCTCTACGCGCCCGGCGGGCCCAACCCCGCCGATGCCGTGCTCGTCCAGGTCGCCGGGCCCTCGCCCGATGGGCGCTACTCGCTCTCCACCTCCGTCGGCGGCGTGCTCGATGCGATGCGCGGGGCGCCGCTCGTCATCGCACAGGTCAACCCGCGCGCGCCCTACACCTTCGGCGCGGCGGAGGTTGACGCCGATGAGTTCGACTTCCTGGTCGAGCTCGAAAGCGATCTGCCCGCCCTCCGCCGCGCCGAACCCGGCCCCGCCGAACTCGCCATAGCCGAAACCGTCGCCGCGCTCGTGCCCGACGAGGCGACCCTCCAGTTCGGCCTCGGCGCGGTTCCCGAAGCGATCATGGGGCTGCTCGGCGGCCGCCGCGACCTCGGCGTCCACTCCGGCCTGATCTCCGACGGCGTCATGGCCCTCGCCCAATCCGGCGCGATCACCGCGGCCCGGCAGGCGACCGCGCCCGGCTTCGTCATCAGCACCGAGGCCGCCGGCAGCACCGCCTTCTACCGATGGCTCGACCGCAATCCGCTCGTCCGCATGGCCCCCGCCGGCTGGACGCATTCGCTCGAAATCCTCGCACGGCAGCGCAACTTCGTCGGCATCAACTCCGCCGTCCAAGTCGCGCTCGACGGCGCGGTCAACGCCGAGACGGTCGGCGGCCGCCAGATCTCCGGCCCCGGCGGCCAGCCCGATTTCGCCGCCGGCGCATCGCTCAACGGCGGCATCTCCGTCGTCGCCATGCCCGCGACCGCCGCCCGCGGCAAGGTCTCCCGCATCGTCCGCCGGCTCGCCCCCGATGCCGTCGTCACCACCCCGCGCTATTGGGCCGACCGCGCGGTCACCGAATTCGGCGCGGCCGAGCTGCGGCTGCGCGGCCTCGACGAGCGCGCCCGCTCCCTCGCCGCGATCGCCCACCCCGATTTTCGCACGGAGTTGACCGCCTGATCCCCCGCATGTCGCCTGCGCGACACCGGCGCGGCCTGCGCAGTTAGACGCGCAGCGCCCCGCCTGCCTATCCTGTCACTGCGCCGCGATCGCGGCAGCGGTCCCGCGAAAGGTGCCCACCATGCCGATGGCCATCGAAGACATGCTCGCCAACACCCCGCTCTTCTCGCGGCTCGACCGCGAGCACCTCGGCCACATCGCCTCGCAGGTCCAGATCGAGACCTACAACGACGGCCAGATCATCGAGCGCCAAGGCGAGCTCGGCACCGCCCTCCACGTCATCCGCTCCGGCGCCGTCGGCGTCTACCAGAACTACGGCGAAGCCGACCAAGCCCACCTCGCCGACCTCGAAGAGGGCGACTTCTTCGGCGAAATGGCCCTGCTGCTCGGCCACCCGCGCAGCGCCACCATCATCGCCCGCGGCCCCACCGAGTGCATCAACATCCTCCGCGCCACCTTCGAGGACGAAGCCAGCAAGGAAGTCCTCTGGGCCATGCTCCAGCACGTCGCCGAGCGCCTCGCCCACGCCAGCGAACGCATCGGCGAACTCTCCCACTAGCCGCCCCGCACCAGCGCCCGTCCTCCGCCGGCGGTCACGGCGCGAACACGATCTCTGCCCCGCAGATCGCGATGGCCAGCGCCACAGGCAGCGGTGGCCTCACCGCCCAGCGCCGCCAACCGCTGCGCCGCTCGGGCTGTCGCTACCCGCCCCCATCGCCGTCTCAGCGGGCATCATCGGTTCCTTCCAGACGCGGCTTCGGCCGTCTGCGGCGCATGCGATGCCGCGGCGCTACGGCGACGCGCCGATCAGCAGCGAGCCGGGAGGCCGTTCGCTGGTCCGCTGGGTCCCCATGTAGCTCAAGTCCCTGCAGTCCGATGTCTGATGATGCATGGGCACGGAGACCTCGAAAGTCTGCGTCCACCGCATCAGCCTGAGCTGCGGTTTCAGCGTTATCAGGCACACGGCATCGTCGACGAAGCCCACATGCTGCCGGAGGGTGAACTCGAAGCTGCACCGCGGCGCGGGACCCGGCACCCAAAACGTGCGCGGCACGCCCAAGTCTTCGAACAGATCCGGCGTGATCCGCACCGGGATCGGCTCCATCCCCCAGCACGGATGATCGCTGATCTTCTCCCCTGCCGGATCCTCCGCGCAGGCAGCGACCAAGACGGCGGCGATCACGATCGCCACCGCCCCAAGCCATGCCGCCGTCCCATACATGGCGTCACCCCTTGCCGAGCGCCGCGGCGAGGCGGGCCAAGATCGGGAGGACCGCCGCCGCTCCTCGCCGCGGGCGGATCTGCTGCATTTGGCGGAGGAGACGCGTCATCTCGAACCTCCCAGTTCTGTTCCGCACGTCTCGCGCTACATCAACCTCGCCCCGAATCCGTCCCTTCCGCCGCCCTCTGCTGCAAGCAATATTCCCTTGCGATCGCGAATGCCAACCCGCCGGGCCCCGAGTGTCAACTGCGCCACAGATCGGGCATCGGCAACATCGCACGCGCAGTCGGGCGGTCTAGTCGATCGGGATGGTCACTGCATCGGGTGGCGGGATGCCTCCGGTGAAGGCGGGAGTTCCGAATACGATCTTCCGGCAAGCCGACGTCAGCCAATGCACCATCACCGCCGGATGGAACACCGGTATCACCCGAGGGGGTTGGAGGACGAGCTCGAACCGCGCAATGCAGAGATCCCCGTCATCGACGAAGCCCGCATTCGGACTCATCGTGATCGCGTAGCTGCATGCCGGCGCCGGGCCCGGCACCCAAGCCGTGAAGGGCTTCCAGTCGGGCCCGAATGTCTCGGGCCCGATCCGCACCGTGACCGGCGGCACGCCCCAACATTCGTGATCGCTCAGCTTGAACCCCTGCGTCTCGTCGCCCGCGCACGCAGCCGACGCGGCAGCGATCGCCAGCCATCCCAGAGCACCGACCAGCGCCCGCCTCATTGCAACTGCCCCTGCGGTCACGACCGAAGCAAGGGCAGCGCGGCGTAGAACGCGGCCCAGGCTGCCAAGTTCAGCGCCGCGACCAGCCACGTTCGCGGAGCCAACTCGCCGCCGCGGCGCAGTTGACGGGCGAAGATCGACGGCTGCCCGCGGGATCGGGCCGCCGCTCCGCAGACGATCAGAACCGCCGTGAGCGGCCCCGCGATCAGGAGCACGCAGCGCCTCGCCAAGCCGGGACGATCATCCCAAGGATGCAGCACGAGGCCGGCCGCGAGCAGCGCGTAGGAAGCGATCACGAGCGGCAGCGCCGCGAAGTACGCCAGCCAAGCGAGCGCCCCCACGAGCGACAGCGCCAACAGCGCGTACGCCACCGCGTGCCGAACCGCGCCCAGCGCCCCCGCCCGGCTCTCCGTCATGCGGAACACGGCCGCACCCTCCTCGCGTCTTCTACGGCAAGCAGTACTCCTTTGCGAACGCGAATGCCAACTCCGTCGGCCGGCCGGATGTTGCCCGCGCTACCCGCCGATCCGCGTCGCGCCCAGCGCCTCTACCGCTCGCGCCAGCGCCTGCGTGCCGTCGCCCGATCCGCCCTGCGCCTCGATCTGGTGGAACAGCTGGTGCACGAAGCCGGTCCCGGGCAGCGGCTGTTGCGTCTCCGCAGCCGCCTCCAGCGCCAAGCGCAGGTCCTTTTGCATCAGCCCCACCATGAAGCCCGGCGCGAAGTCCCGCGCCACGATCTTCGGCCCCAAGTTGCTCAGCTGCCACGAGCCCGCCGCGCCGCCCGCGATCGCCTCGACCATCGTGCTCGGATCCACGCCCGATTTCTGCGCCAGCGCCAGCGCCTCGCAAACCCCGGCCAGCGCCCCCGCGATCGCCACCTGGTTGCACAGTTTCACCGACTGCCCCGCCCCGTTCGGCCCGCAATGCGTGATCGTCTTGCCCATCGCCTCCAGCACCGGCCGGCAGCGCTCCAGCACCTCCGCATCGCCCCCGGCCATGATCGACAGCGTCCCCGCCTTCGCCCCCGAATCCCCGCCCGACACCGGCGCATCCAGCATCGACACCCCGCGCTCAGCCAGCTCCGACGCGATCTCCCGCGTCACCGACGGCGAGATCGTCGACATGTCGATCACGACGGAGCCCGCCGCCAGCCCCCCGATCGCCGCATCCTCGCCATCCAGCAGCACCTGCCGCACATCCGGCGAGTCCGTCACGATCGTGATCAGGATGTCCGACATCTCCGCCACCGCCCGCGGGCTCCCCGCCGCAATCGCCCCCAGCGCCGTGCACGCGTCGATCCCCGGCTGCGAGCGGTTCCACACCGTCGGCGTCCAGCCCGCCTTGATCAAGTTGCCGACCATCGGCACGCCCATGATCCCCAGCCCGATGAACCCGATCCGTTCCATCTCAGCCTCCTCCGGCGCGGCGCCCGATGATCGCCCCCGCCGATCGCCCGATATCGTACGCGCCATGCCCTGCTACTTGATCGAAGGCCGGCGTCCGCTTGACCGCGCCGGCGCGCTCGCCGACGACCTCGCCGCCCTCGAATCCGCAATCCGCTCGACCGGCGGCGATCTCGACCGCGCCTACGTGCTCGACGCGCGCGACCTCGTCCTCGCCGCCGAACTGCCCGACGACGCCTCGCTCGCCCGGCTCTCGCTCGAGGCCGCCGGGCTCGGCATCGCCCTCAAATCGCGCCCCGCCCACCCGCGCCGCGAAGCCGAAGCGCTCGACCGCGCCCATGCGCTGCGCCGCGCCGCCGCCGAAGGAGCCTGACCAATGCCCGACGACCCCCGCTGCGCCGAAATCCGCGCCGAACGCGCCCGCCTCAACAAGCTCGCCGACGACATGCCCGGCAAGCTCCCCGCCGGATCCGGACTCGGCCCCGGCAATCAGGAGCTGCGCGGCATCTACGACCGCATCAACGACCTCCGCAAGGAGCTCCTCGCCCTCGGCTGCAAGCCCTGACCCGCTCCGCCGGCCCCCTCGCCGCCCGCGATTCGCAATCCTCCGCCGAACCGCGTATGCTCTGTCCCACAACTGAATACGTGGGCCGAGTCCCCGCAATGCTCGACATAAGCGGCGCGGGGAGCGGGGGACCCAACTTTTGGGGTGAATGGCGCGCCCTCAGCGGCCCGCCTAGGCGCACTCCTTCGCGCCGAACCCGTCAGCTAACCCCGTAGGCGACCGAAGGAGTCGCGCTCCGGCGCACGTGGCCGACCGTCCCCCGACGGCCGGGCGCGGGCATCGGGACGCGAATCGCGGAACGCGCCGCAAGCGCCGACCGCGCGGTCGCTCCGGCCGCCGCCCGTATGGAGTGGCGTCGGGGTCCTCCGCCCGACGATCACGCGGGCCGGGGTACCTCGCTCGCCCCGCCCGCCTCCTACCCGAAGCCGAGGCCCACCAAGCCTCGGCTTCGGCGTTTCTCCCCGATTCCCGCTTTAGACTCCCCTGCAGAGGCCCGCTCTGGAAGCGCGTGGAGTCGTCATGGCCGCCAGCATTTCGCTTGCCGTAAAGCCGGAGATGATCGCGTGGGCCTGCGAGCGATCCGGCCGGCCTCTTGATGAACTGCGGAAGAAGTTCCCCAAGCTGGATCGCTGGCGATCGGGAGAAGCCCCGCCCACGCTGGCGGAGCTGAAGCGTTTCGCGACGACGACGTACACCGCATTCGGGCAGTTCTTCGATGACGTGCCGCCTTCTGACGCCCTCCCCATCTCGGACCTTCGCAGCGGGCATCGCGGTGCAGCTGAGCGCCCTTCACCGCATCTTTTGGACACGATCCGCGACTGCCAATTCAGCCAGCTCTGGTATCGCGACTACCTGCTCGACGACGACGCGGCCCCGTTGCCGTTCATCGCTGCAGCCGACTTGAACGCGTCGCCGAAGGCGGTGGCTGCGCAATATGCAGCAGATGCCAAGTTCGAAGAGTCGCGCGAGGGCGCAGCATCGTGGGACGACGCGTTCAGGCGAATTTGCGCCTCATTGCGAGGGATGGGCGTGCTCGTGTTCATCAACGGGGTCGTTGGCGCCAACACCCACCGCCCGCTCGATCCAGCGGAATTCCGCGGTTTCGCGCTCGCGGATCCCATCGCGCCGCTGATCTTCGTCAATGGTCGCGACGTCAAAGCCGCGCAAATGTTCACGCTTGCGCACGAGTTCGCCCATCTGCTTCTTGGTGACACGGGGCTTGACGACCTCGCGATCGTGCCGGACCCTTCCAGTCCGCGCGAACGGTGGTGCGACGCCGTAGCGGCTGAGATGCTGGTGCCCCAAGACGATCTCGTCCGGCGATTTCGGGACACCGCGCCGATCGACCAAGAGGTCGTGCGCATTGCGCAGCACTACAAGGTCAGCAGGCTGGTCATTTTGCGCAGCCTGCGAACGGCTGACCTGATTGGGACGGACGATTACAGGGACATGTACAAGCGCTTCTACTCTGGATACCGCCAACAGGATCAGCCAGCGAACACTGGAACATCTGGTGGAGATTTCTACAGGACTCTTCTGGTGCGCTATGGGAGGGAGTACGCCACTGCCGTGGTCTCCAGCACGCTTGCGGGAATGACGAGCTACACAGACATGACGGCGCTCTTGGGGTTCAAGAGCCTTGACACGCTCGACAAGTTCGCGTCCGAGTTGGGAGTCGCGGGTTGATGGCCGATCTCGCCGATACGAACGCGTTCATCCGCAGCGGACGCGACTACTATCGCTTCGAAACCTTCCCCGGCTTCTGGGATTGGCTCGCCGCTGCGATTCGCGACGGGACAGTCGTTCTGCTGCCGGAAGTGCTCAGGGAGCTCAAGCCGCGCAGCACGGCATTCAAGGACTGGCTCAACGCTCACGGCAAGGCATCCTATCCTCCCGCCACCGCGATGCCCATTCAAGACGCCTACGCGGAGATCAACCGCTCTCTCAGCGCCCCGATCTTTGCGCCCTCGTCGGTGCTCAAGTTCAAGGAAGGCGCCGATTACCACCTCGTCGCTTGGGCACTCGCGGGCAACCATCGCGTCGTCACCCTTGAAGAGAAGGCCAATGCAGCCAGACGCCCTAGTGCTGTGAAGATCCCCGACATCTGCCGCGACTTCGACATCCCGTGCATCACCCCGTTCCAAATGCTGTCGGATCACGGAGCACGATTCATCCAAAGCCCTTGACAGCGGCCCGAATCGCGGCTCTTCGCCGCCAATCTCAGCAGCGGCGGTTTGGTCTACCGGCCGACGAACGCCGGCGGGCGCTTCTCCAGGAACGCCTTCGCGGCTTCCTTGTTGTCCTCGCCAGTGAACGAGAGCGCCACGTGCGCGCCCTCTTGGTACATCGACTCCGACAGCGTCGACGTCGCCCCGTAGTTCAGCGTCCACTTCATCATCGCCAGGACCGACGACGGCCCCTGCGCGATCTCGCGGCAGAACTCCAAGCCCCGCGGCAGCAGGTCGTCGTGCGCCACCAGCTCCGATGCCACGCCCAAGTCCACCGCCTCCTGCGCCGACAGCTGCCGCCCCAGCATCAGCAGCTCCCGCGCCCGCGTGATCCCCAGCATCTTCTGCAGGAACCACGCGCACCCGTAGTCGCCCGACACCCCGATGTTGCGGAACGCCGTCACGAACCGCGCCCGCTCCGAGACGATCCGGAAATCGCAAGCCAGCGCCAGCCCCAGCCCGCCGCCCGCGGCTGCTCCGTTGATCAGCCCCACCGTCGGCGTCCCCATCTCGTGCAGCATCCCCGACGTTTCCATCTGGCTGCGGTGGCTCAGCCGCTGCGCCCAGCCGGGACCCATCGGACGCCTGCCGCCCCTGCCCATGTTGTTGATGTCCGCGCCCGCCGAGAACCCGCGCCCGTTCCCCGTCAGCGCCACGCAGCGCACGTCCGGGTCCCGCTCGCAGTCCTCCAGCGCCCCGCTCAGCCGCGGCAGCAGATCCTCCCCGAACGCGTTCATCCGCTCCGGCCGGTTCAGCGTGATCAATGCCACCCCGTCGTCCCGCTTCTCGAACAGGACCGTCGCCTCGTCGCGTGCGCCGTTGTCGCTCATCTCGTGCTCCGTATCCGCCTGCTGCGCCGATTCGTGCAATGCTAGGGCACGCTCCGCCGCCGATGCGCGGAGCCCCGAGGAGGCCCGGCCATGTGCGGCAGATTCACCCTCGCCGCGACTCCCGCCGTCCTCGTTGACGCGCTCCTGGGCATCCACCCCGAGCTCGTCCCGCCCGCGACCGCGCAGCCCCGCTGCAACATCGCCCCGACCCAGGAGCACTTCATCTTCGCCGGAAGCGCCGAGCGGATCGCCGCCCTCACCGCCGATTGGGGACTCGTCAACTCCTGGGCTGCCGACGCCAAGCGCGCCGCCCGCCAAATCAACGCCCGCCTCGAAACCGCCGCCGAATCCCGCGCCTACGCCCCCGCCTTCAAGCGCCGCCGCTGCGCCGTCCCGGCCGACGGCTGGTACGAATGGTCCGGCCCCGCCGACGCCCGCCGCCCCCACTGGATCCACCGCGGCGACGAAGCCCCCTTCCTCCTCGCCGGCCTCTGGGAAACCTGGACCCCGCCCGGCTCCGATGAACAGCGGACCACGTTCACCATCCTCACCACCAGCGCCGCCTCGCGCCTCCAGCCGATCCACGACCGCATGCCCGTCATCCTGCCCGAAAACCGCATCGAAGAATGGCTCGATCCCGCCCTGACCGACGCCGGACAAGCCCGCCGGCTCCTCGCCGGCGTCAACATGGACGCCTTCACCGCCCGCCCCGTCTCCACCCGCGTCAACTACGTCCGCAACGACGACGCCGGCCTCCTCCGCGAGATCGACCTCGCAACCGACGCCCAGCCGCAGGCGCTCCGGCTCCTCTAGCCGAAAGGAATGGACATGTTCACCGGGATCGACGCCTTCCTCCGCTACTTCCGCTCTGTCAACAACCGCGCCGTCCGCGACGTCGCCGCGCTGCCGCCCGAAGCCGACGGCTGGACCCCCGTCGGCGGCGAGGGCGAGAACGCCTGGAGCATCAACAAGCTGATCGGCCACATGGCCGGCTCCCGCCTCTACTTCGCCTCCGCCTACCGCGGCACCGGCTGGATCAATCCCGCTCCGCCAGATGTCAGCCGTCCCGATCTCTGGCCCATCGCCCTCAACGACAGCTTCGACGAGTTCTCCCGCCTCGTCTCCGAACTCGGCGATGACGGCCTCTCCAACAAGATCGAAATGATCGACACCCCCGGCGCCACGCTCAACGGCTGGCGCCTGCTCTTGATGATGATGGAGCACGACATCCACCACCGCTCCCAGATCGACACCTACGCCGGCCTCAACGGCTGGGCCCCGCCCGACATCTACGCCCGCTCCGCCGAAGCCATCGCCGAACGCCAGGACGAGCAGATCAGGAAGTACCGCGCATGACCGACCAACCCGCGCCCCCGACCCTCGACGACGTCCGCGCCGCCGCCGCGGCCATCCAGCCGTACCTCTCGCTGCCGACCCCGCTGGTCGCCAGCCCAGGCCTCTCGCAGCGCTGGAACGCCGAAGTCTCGCTCAAGCTCGAACTCGCCACCCCGACCGGCGCCTTCAAGGTCCGCGGCGGCATCTTCCTTGCCTCCCGCCTGAGCGAGGCCGAGCGCGCCGCCGGCCTCGTCACTTCCTCCACCGGCAACCACGGCCAGTCCGTCGCCTACGGCGCGGCCGCCTTCGGCGCGAAGGCGGCGATCTTTATGCCCGCCGGCGCCAACCCCGACAAGGCCGCCGCCATCGAACGGCTCGGCGCTGTGGTCCACCTGGTCGGCGAACGCTTCGACGATTCCCGCCTCGCCGCCGAAGAGTTCGCCGCCGAGCGCGGCGCGACCTACGTCGAGCCCGTCAACGAGCCCCGCCTCATCGCCGGCGTCGGCACCGCAGCCCTCGAAGTGCTCGAAACCCAGCAGCCCGATACCGAACTCATCCTGATCCCGCTCGGCGGAGGCACCGGCGCATCCGCCTGGATCACCGTCCGCGACGCCCTCGGCCACCCGGCCGAAATCATCGCCGCCCAATCCGCCCAATCCCCCGCCGCCCACGACGCCTTCCACTCCGGTTCGAACGATCCGCGGCCCAACGAAACCATCGCCGAGGGCCTCGCCACCGCCATCCCCTTCGCCTTCGCCCAAGACATCCTCAGGGGCCGCCTCAACGACTTCGTCCTAGTCGACGACGACCAAATCCTCGCCGCCCTCCGCACCCTCTGGGACCTCCAGCACATCATGACCGAACCCGCCGGCGCAGCCGCCGCAGCCGCCGGCGAACTCCTGTACCAAACAACACCCGAACGCATCGCCGACAAGAAAGTAACGATAGTACTCACCGGCGCAAACGCCACCCGCGCCCAACTGGTCAACTGGCTCGCCACCTAACCCCGCCGCCCCCTCCGCATGTACGCAACAACCTCTCCATACTGCACCGCCCCGCCAAGATTGGCCGCACTGGTCAGCGCCTCCAACTCATGCTCGATGTCCCAAGCACGGCCGAGTTTGCTGGACCAACGCCCCGATGACAGCTGTTTCGCCACGTGAAAGAATTGGCTTCCGACGCCATAGATCGCCACTTTTTCTGCGTTTTCCTCGATGAGCCCGTCGTCACACTCTTCATAACCGACGCTTGCAAGCGCCAAAATGGTCGCCGCAACAGTACGCTCCTGCGGAATGTGATCCGGCCAAGTGCCCTCTCGATATCTCGGTTCCCA
Organism: Dehalococcoidia bacterium; assembly: GCA_965205165.1. Taxonomy (GTDB): domain Bacteria; phylum Chloroflexota; class Dehalococcoidia; order Bin125; family Bin125; genus CBDESM01. Next base: position 814,790 of record OZ242037.1, on the reverse strand, counting down.
CCATTCATTCGTTGTTCCGATCACCCACGCAACGCAGTTGTAGGTGGAATCTGGAGGGCTGGTGATCTTGAACGTTGAGTCGCGAAGGCCCGGGAACAGAACCGTCAGCTGCCACTCTTCCTCGGCAGTCACTGAACGAAGCCTTGGCTGCGGCCCCACTCAAGCCACGCAGCGCTCACCTGATCGATCCGGCCCCGCTGCGCCTCGGAAGCAGGGTCTTCCCCAGTGATCGTCCGCAGCGCTTCAAACCAGTGACCGCCCGTCTGTTTCAAATCCCGCAAGATCCACGGCAGCGCGACCTCCCCCATTGCCGTGATTTCGCGATAGGCCGGGTGATCCAAGACCTGCCGGCTCATCGAGTAGCAGTCGGTCTCCCGGTGCCACTGCTCCGCCAACTCGAGGAAGCGCCGCTCCAGCGCCGCCTCCGCTGTTCCCGCCTCTGCAGCCGCTGATTGCGTCGTCATCAGATCCGCCTTCCCGGTTCCGCGATCATACAGTCCGGCATGAGTTGACGCGCAGCCGCCAATCGGCTACTCTGGCCCGCAGTTATGAGCCCCGCTCTGGGTGGCTAGCGCCTCGCGGCGTGATGATGCCACAGGAGCGGGGCGCCTTGTTTCTGCGCCACCAGCCAATGCGCGATCAGCGTGCTGGAGTTGATGTATTCCTCCGCGCGTCCCGGCGGAGCGAACACGAACCCGTTCCGCCCGATCTGACCTCCGTCGAGACCCCGCCAAAGACGCGGGTGGAGCAGATCCGCGTACATCGCCGCGGTGAGGTCCGCCCGGTATGCCGGCTCCAGAGCCCGAAAGTACGCGTGGGCCGCCGCGTCGGCGGCACTGAGGCGCATGTCGTCTCCCTTGCCGACCGACTTGATCTCGGCCGAGCGGATCGCGTCCCACTGCATGCGGGGCCAAGCCCTGCGGCGCTCCGGGGATGGATCGTTGATCCTCGCCAAGGTCTCATCCGCACCGAGCGATGACGAGCGTTCGATGGCCAATGAGAGCTGTTTCGACGATGCGGCTGCGGCTTCACTCGCCCTTTCCAGCGCCAGCGTCACGCCATAGCGGTACAGCTGCCGCGGCCGCGCTAAGACATGGCCAGGCGGGACTGCCCATGTATCGATCGCCACGATGATCACGCTCATCGGCGCTTCGGCAAGCTGCCGGTAGGCATCCAGCTTGCGACGCACGTTCCGCATCTCCGTGAAGTGCAGTGCCTGTTTCGCCTTCGCGTGCTCTGCCTTGATTCGCTGGAGCAGGGCTGCCAACTCTCCGGGGCCGCCCTCGTCCAGCACCAGCGCGATGACCAGCCAGCGGGTGCCCTTGCCGCCGGTGCCGGCATCGCCGCTTTCGTCGATCACCGCTTCGAGCACTTCCGGCATCCGTGAACCTTAGCAGAACATGTATTCAAACAGGCGGCCCCGAATTCTCTGCGGGAGGCTGCGATAGCATCCGCGTGAAGGGAAACGCCCATGAGCGCGATGCTCTCGCCGTACCGCGTCCTCGACCTCGCGCATTCGCGTGCGCCGCTCGCGGGGATGATGCTCGCCGACCTCGGCGCGGACGTGATCGCGGTCGAGCCGCCCGGCGGCTCCACCGCCCGCCGCCGTCCGCCCTTCGCCGGCGATGTCGAGGACCCCGAGCGCAGCCTCTTCTGGTGGGCCTACGGGCGCAACAAGCGCGGGATCACGCTCGATCTCGACTCCCGCGACGGACAAGCCCTGCTGCGCCGGCTCGCCCAATCCGCCGACCTCCTGATCGAGGACGAGCGCCCCGGCGCGATGGCCGCCCGCGGCCTCGGCTACGAGCAGCTCCGCCCCAGCTGCCCCGACCTGATCTACGTCTCCGTCAGCGCCTTCGGGCAGGACGGCCCCAAGGCCGGCTACGAGGAAACCGACCTGATCCTCATGGCCGCCGCCGGCCCCCTGATCCTCGCCGGCGATGCCGGCCGGCCCCCCGTCCGCGTCTCCGTGCCGCAGGCCTGGAACCACGCCGCCGGCGAAGCCGCGCCCGCCGCGATGGTCGCCCTCCACGCCCGCAAGCGCATCGGCCGCGGCCAGCACGTCGACATCTCCGCGCAGCAGTCCGTCGCCGCCGCCTCGATGTCCACCATCCTCTCCCATGCCATCGGCGCGAACGAAACCAGCCGCATCGCCGGCGGCATGGCCGTCGGCCCCTTCCGCACCCGCCTGATCTGGCCCGCCGTCGACGGCCACATCTCCCTCACCTTCCTCTTCGGCGCGGGCATCGGCCCCTTCTCCCAACGCCTGATGACCTGGATCCACGAGTGCGGCGAATGCTCCCAAGCGGATCGCGACCTCGACTGGATCGGCATGGGCGCGCTCATCCTCGGCGGACAGATGGACATCTCCGAATGGGACCGCCTGCTCGACGTCGTCGGCGACTTCATCCGCAAGCGCACCCGCGAGGAGCTCTTCGGCGAAGCCCGCAAGCGCGGACTGCTCATCGTCCCCGTCACCACCGTCGACGAGGTCTCCGACTCCGAGCAGTTCGCCGCCCGCGATTTCTGGCGCTATCACGACCACGACGGCTGGAACGCGCCGGTCAAGCTGCCCGGCCCGTTCGTCCGCATCGCGAACAGCCCGATCGAGTACCGCTGCCGCGCCCCGAAGATCGGCGAGCACAACGCCGAAATCCACGCCGAACTCGGCCTCTCCGACGCCGAACGGCAACGCCTCGCCGAAGCGGGGGTGATCTGATGTCCAACGCCGAAAACGCCGTCGCCGACGCCATGTCCACCGCCCTCGAAGGCGTCAAGGTCGTCGACCTCATGTGGGTCGTCGCCGGCCCCACCGCGACCAGGATGCTCGCCGACTTCGGTGCGACCGTGGTCCGCATCGAATCCTCCAACCGCGTCGAAACCGCCCGCTCGATCGGCCCCTTCCACGACAACGGCCAAGGCCCCGACCACTCCGGCCTGTTCGGCAACATGAACGCCAACAAGCTCGGCCTTTCGCTCAACCTCGCCACCGAAGAGGGCCGCGGCGTATTGCTCGACCTCGTCCGCTGGTGCGACGTGCTCTGCGAATCCTTCTCCCCCCGCGCCATGCGCAACTGGGGCATGAGCTACGACGACCTGCGCGAAATCAAGCCCGACCTGATCATGCTCAGCACCTGCCTCTTCGGGCAGGACGGCCCCCTCTCCGACGTCGCTGGCTTCGGCACCATGGGCGCGGCCATCGGCGGCTACATCGCACTCGCCGGCAACCCCGGCGGCGACCCCATCGGCCCCTACTCCGCCTACACCGACTACCTCAGCCCCCGCTTCGCCGCCACCACAGTGCTCGCCGCGCTCGACCACCGCGACCGCACCGGCGAAGGCGCCTACATCGACCAGGCCCAAGCCGAATCCTCGCTCCACTTCATGAGCACCGCCTTGCTCGACTACTCCGTCAACGGCCGCGTCCCGCTCCCTTGCGGCAACGACGACCCCGTCATGGCCCCGCACGGCGTCTACCCCGCGCAGGGCGACGACAAATGGGTCGCCGTCGCCGTCCGCGACGACTCCGACTGGAGCCGCCTCTGCCGCGCCATCGACCGTCCCGACCTCGCCGCCGACCGCCGCTTCGCCAACGCCGTCTCCCGCCGCCACAACCAAGCCGACGCCGATGCCGCCATCGCCGCCTGGACCGCCCAGCGCAGTGCCCAGCAGGCCGAACGCGAGCTGCAATGGGCCGGCGTCCCCGCCGGCATGGTCCAGAACTCCGCCGATTGCCTAGCCGACCCCCAGCTCCAGCACCGCGGCCACTTCATCACCCTCGACCACCCCGTCCACGGCTCCACCACGATCGAAGCCGCCAAAGCCCGCATGTCCGCCACCCCCGCCCGATACCGCACCTCCGCCCCCCCGTGGGGCCGCGACAACGACCAAGTCCTCCGCCAGATCCTCAACTACGACGACGAGCAAATCGCCCAACTAGCCATCGCCGACGCCCTCACCTGACCACCCCCAGCGCAATGGCCGATCCGCTGCTCCCGCAACCGCTGGTTGAGGAATCCCTCTCTCGCTCTTACCTTCGCGCGCTCGCCGGCCGCGCCGGCTTCATCACCGCCGAGTTCGACTTCGACATGGCCGGCATCGACATGCAGGTACGCGCCGGTCTCGGCGCTCGCAGCCGGGCGCTGGATGTGCAGCTAAAGGCCTCGGTCAACCTCGCACCGCCGCGGAACGGGGGATTCCGATTCCGGCTGAGCCGGCGGAGCTACGACATCCTGCGGAGCAATGGTCAACATCCTGCCGTTCTGGTCGTCCTTGACCTGCCCCATAATCCCGCTCGTTGGCTCGAAGTATCTGATGACGCACTGCTGCTCCGGCGCCGCGCATATTGGGCGAGCCTCGCCGGCGCGCCTCCGCGCCCAGGACGACAGACCGTCGCGGTTGACCTGCCGGCCAAGAGCGTGCTCAACTTGGCTACCCCGAACGCGCTGATGGACGGCGACATGAGCGGAGGCCTCGCGTGAAGCCCGTTTGGCACGGCAATGCCCTGCTCGCCGTCACGCCGTCTGCACTCGCGGCGTTCGTCCAACGCCGCGGCTGGAAGAAAACAGGCCCCCACCGCGAGTTCGCAGACGTGTACGAGCACCCGTCGCATCAGGGCGTGATCCTCCCGCACATCCAAAACCTGCGGGACTACACCCGCGCGGTTGACCGCCTGATCGAAGACCTCGCCAAGTCCCTCGATTCGGACGAGCACGAGATTCTCCGCGCCCTCCGCAACGCTGAGCGCGACTGCATCATCGTCCGCTCTCCGTTCCCGGCCTGCACGGACGGAGCGCCCATCGGTCCCGTCGTCGACCTCTTGACGGCTGCGCGGGACATCCTCGCGGCGGCCGTCGGCACAGACGGCGGCAACGACGCAGGGCAAGGCTTTTTGGATCGAGTGACGCTCGATCACATTGATCCGGCAGGGGGCCGGGTCATCCTCAAGACCGCACCCCTGACGCGGAACGACGCCGATCAACTCGTCGGAGAAGACCTCCCGCCGGCTCGGCCCGACGACCGTCGGTGCACCGCCGCAGTCGCGACCGCCCTCGCCGCTCTCCGCAACGCCGCGGATCTCCCCGGCGACCCCGACGCGCTCGCATGCGCGCTCCGCGACGGCGCGACCGCTCCGCTCTGCGACGCCGTTGCCGGCTCGCTTGAACTGCTCCCCCATTTCGAGGTCGCGTTCGATTGGGCCCTGACGTTCCCCAAAGACAACGAGTGCGATGCAATCGCCTTTGATCGCGGCTGCCTCCCGGCCATCCGCGAGGCGGCCGACCGCATCCGGGCGGGCTGAGCGCGGGGCTTGCGCACATAACGGGGGGCGGGGGGCGCGGCGGGGCTGCTTGCTCCGGTAGCATTCGCGCGTTGCCAGCACCGGGAAGGTAGCCCCCATGTCCGACCGCATCGGCCTCGACGAGATCGCATCACCCGCCAACGTCCGCTCCTACGTCGCCGAGTTCTTCTCCTTCATGCTCTTCGTGCTCATGGCGACCGGCTCGATCATCGCCGTCTCCGCCATCGGCGGCGGCCCGCCCTTCGACGCCGCCGGCATCGCCTTCATCTCCATCTCCCACGGTCTCGCCATCTCCGTCATGCTCTTCGCCTTCGACAAGATGGGCAGCTCCCACCTCAACCCCGTCGTCACCCTCGCCTTCATCGTCCTCGGCAAGGTCAAGGTCGCGCCCGGCGCGATCATCATGCTCGCCCACTTCATCGCCGCCTGCTGCGCCACCGCGCTCCTCTACGCGATGGTCAACGACGACATCGGCAACATGAGCAACTTCGGCGCCCACGGCGTCAACACCGCCGTCGTCGGCGGGGACGGCGGCGCCTTCCTCGTCGAAATGGTGCTCACCGCCGCGCTCCTCGCCGTCGTCATCGGCTCCATCGTCGCCAAGCGCAACTGGGGCGTCTCCGCTCCCATCGCCATCGGCATGGCCGTGATGCTGATCCACTTCGTCGCCATCCCCATGACCGGCGCGTCCGTCAACCCCGCCCGCACCTTCGGCCCCGCGCTGATCTCCAACGCATTCGACTCCTTCTGGGTCTACATGCTCGCCCCCGCCGTCGGCGCGGTCCTCGCCGCCGTCCTCTACCACCATTTCTTCCGCGTCGGCATGGCCGACGAACCCGAAGATGCCTGATCCGCATCCCGCCGTCGGCCTCCCCGTCGAGCAGCTCGACACCCCCGCCCTGCTCGTCGACCTCGACGCGCTGGAGCACAACGCCGGCCTGATGGCGTCCCGCTGCCGCGATGCGGGCATCGCCTGGCGCCCGCACGTCAAGGCCTGCAAGACGCCCGCACTGGCCCGCATCCTGATCGAGGCCGGCGCGGTCGGCGTCACCTGCGCCAAGGTCTCCGAGGCCGAAGCCATGGCCGACGGCGGCATCGGCGACATCCTGATCGCCAACGAGGTCGTCGGCGAGGTCAAGACCGCCCGCGCCGCCCGCCTCGCCCGCGCAATCACCCTCGCCGCGGCCGCCGATTCTGAAGTCAACCTCCGCCAGCTCTCCGCGGCCGCCGTCGAGGCCGGCTCCACGATCGACGTCCTGATCGACATCGACGTCGGCCTCCACCGCTGCGGCGTCGCCCCCGAAGCCGCGCCCGCGCTCGCACGGCTCGCGATCGACCTGCCCAACCTCCAACTCCGCGGACTGATGGGCTACGAGGGCCACGTGATGCACCTCGACCCCGAGACCAAAGAGCGCGAGACCGCCGCCTCCGCCAGCATCCTCGGCCAGGCCCGCCGCGCCTGCGAAGCCGCCGGCATCCCGATCGCCCACGCTTCCGGCGGCGGCTCCGGCAACTACCGCTTCGTCCTCCGGCACGACCCCCGCGAGGCTTGGACCGAGCTCCAGGCCGGCGGCGCGGTGCTGATGGATCTCACCTACGAGGAGATGGGCGTCCAGGGCCACCTCCGCGCCCTCGCCATCACCGCCCAGCTCGTTTCCGTCGCCAACTACCCCATGGTCGCCGCCGACGCCGGCTGGAAAACCACCGGCCGCCACACCGGCCTGCCCGCCGTCGTCCCCCCGCGCGGGATGGAGTGCCGCGGCCTCAGCGCCGAACACGCGCACCTCGAAGTCGACGAATGGCGCGAGGTCGAAGTCGGCGAGCGCATCCGCCTCGTCCCCCACTACTCCGACAGCACCATCCTCCTGCACCGCGAAATCCACGCACACCGCCGCGGCATCGTCGAGCAGGTCTGGCCGATCACCGCCGCCGGCGCGCTCCGCTGAGCCCGTTTCCGCCATAATGGAGGCAGCCGCCCGGCGAGCACGCCCAGCACCTTGGAGCGCCCCATGGCCCTGATCGAACTCGACACCGAGCACACCGAGGAAATGTCCGAGCGCGTCGCCAAGTCGATCAGCCGCCGCACCGGCCTCAAGATCGACCCGCTCAACGCCAACCCGATGGACACCTACGTGATCCAGCACCCCGGCGCCCCCTGGTGCTTCTGCGAGGACCCGCCCAAGGGCGTGCTCGAACACCGCAAGAACTACCTCGACAAGAAGCTGCTCACCGAACCCGTGATGGACTACCTCGACAAGATCGTCCGCAGCCTCTGGGACGACCCCGAAATGCTGGAGCAGCGCGCCCAATCCGACTACTGGAAGATCTACGGTGGCGACCCCACCCGCCCGGTCTGGTAGAGCCGCCCCGCCCATGCCCGCGGCGCAGCACCCCGTCGGCGCGGTCGACGCCGACCTCGAAGCCGTCCGCGACCGCATCGACGCCGCCCGCAGCGCCCGCTTCGCCACCGCCTCCGCCGATGCCGAACCGCACCTGATCCCCGTCGTCTTCGCCCTGCACGGCCGGGCGCTCTACATCGCCATCGACGAAAAGCCCAAGACCACCACCAGAATCCGCCGCCTCCGCAACATCGAGCAGAACCCCCGCGCCGTCCTGCTGATCGACCATTACGCCGACGACTGGTCCCAACTCTGGTGGATCATGCTCCGCGGCCGCGCCGAAATCCTGATGCCCGGAACCCGCGACGCCGGCGAAGCCCGCAGCGCCCTCTCCGCTCTCCGCGCCCGCTACCCCCAATACGCCCCCCAAGCCCTCGAAGAGCGCCCCCTGATCCGCCTGACCATCGAGCAAGTCACCCGCTGGTCCGCCAGCCCGATGGCCTGACCCGCCCCGAATTCGCCCTCAAGAGCCGAAGACCGCCGCCAATCAGCCGATCTGCGGATCGCCCGGCTCCGGAATTCCCCGCCATCCAGCCGCGCCGCCAGCAGGCGGCGTGGTCACCAGCGCCTCGGCGGAACGCCCCTGCAATCCGGGCTGGGCAACCCGGACGCGGTAGGTCGTCGCCGGTTGGATCCGACCCGCAAGCGCACTGCCCCGCGTAGTCCACGCCGTACGTTTGCTGTAGATGATCTCGCGGTCGATCAGATGGCCATCCAGCAGCTCGTAGTCCGAAACCAGCCGCAACGTGACCTCCCACCCATAGACCCTGTCGCGCCGCGGCGGATCCCAATGCACCGTGATCGAGCTTGACGTGGCGACTGTGCGGATATTCAAAGATCCGGCAGGCGGCGCCCAGCCCGCTGGCGCCGCGGGGGTGCGAACGCTGGCGGAAGCAGTGGCTTCCCCTTCGCCGAAAGCGGCGGCGGACAAGGCATGCGTGAAGATCGCGGCCGTCACCTTGTACTCCTCGCCCGGTTCCAAATTCCCGATCACGATCTCGTGCCGCCCCTCTGCGCCGTTCTCGAAATACATTTCGGAGGTGACGCCCCCGCCTCCGATCACCTCGACGAGCCCGCCGCCGGAGAGCGGCTGCCGATCGAAGCGGACGGTTACGCTGTCGTGCGTGGCATCAACCGACAGATTCTGGGGTTTTCCGGTCGTGCGGAACTTGCGCGGCGTGCTCCAATTCAGTGCGGCGGGCGTTTCCAGCTCAATCTCGTGCCGCACGGCGGCGACGGAAAGTTCCCACTCCTTGACCCGTGATCGGAGAATGCGATGCCGAACGCTCTGTTCATCCAAGGAAACCGCGACCGCCTCGGTCTGCCAAGCCGCGGTCTCGACCGGCCGCGTATTGAGGCCATAGCCGATTCGCCGACCGCCGGTTGAGGAGGGCGCGCTCTCGCCCGCCCCGGCGACGGCATCCCACGAGATGCTGAGCCGCGACAGTTGCGCGGAAAAATCGATGTTCGTCGGCACCGGCAGCGCCGTCGCTCGCGGGATGCGGATGCTGGTGGACTTGGTCATGCCGGACCCATCGGTGAGGACTCCTTCAACGACCGCGTCGATTCGGCTCTGGTCGAGTCCCCCATCATCTGTCCGCGGGATCGCCCCGCAGTTGATCCGCCGCATTCCCGACAGCTCGGAGGTCGGTTTCCCGTTGATCCGGAGCGCGAGCGGCCCCATTCCGCCGTTTGCGGACCAGCTGATCTCGATCAGCGTCCCCTCCGTGCAGAACTCCCGCGAAGAAACGAGTTCGAGCGTGAGCTCCGCTGGCGCATCGGCAAAAACAACGGACAACGCTGTCAGCGCAGCGACCAGCGCAACCGCGAAACCCGCTCCCCGCGGCCAAGCAGTCCGCGGCACTGCGCACCTCCGAAGCCCGCAATCCGGCCTTCCCCGAACCAGACGCCGCAGGCTCCGCGCTTGTTCCCCGCGAGCCGGCCGGGTCGAACCATGCCCCCGTGGCGCTCGGCATCTGCCGTGGCAACGGCAGGGTGAACCTGTTGCTCAGCTGAAGTCGAGCCCCGTCAGGTCGAACCAGCGCCGGTCCACGCCCGTCCAGCCGCCGTCCACCACGATCTCCTGCCCGGTCACGAACGACGACTCGTCCGACGCCAAGTACAGCGCCGCCGCCGCGATGTCCGACCCCTCGCCGCTGCGGCCGACGGGGTGGATCGGCGCAGCCCGTTCGCGCCGCCGGTCCAGTTGCTCCTCCGCCTGCGGTCCCGCCGAATCGTCCCCGATCCGCGTCGCGATCGCGCCCGGGCAGATGCAGTTCACCCGAATCCCCTTCGACGCCACCTCGCCCGCTGCCGCCCGCGTCAGCGCGATCACCCCACCCTTCGACGCGCAGTAGGCCGAAATCCCCGGCAGCCCGGTCAGGCCCGCGACCGATGCGGTCGAAATGATCGAGCCGCCGCCCGCCCGCTCCAAGTACGGGATCCCGTACTTCATCCCCAGCCAGACCCCCTTTAGGTTGATCGCGATGATCTCGTCGAACAGCCCCTCCGGGCATTCGACCGTCGAACCTTCGCGCCCGCCGATCCCGGCGTTGTTGTAGATGATGTTGACGCCGCCCCATTCGCCCACCGCGGCTTGGAACATCGCCTGCACGTCCTCGCTCCGCGTCACGTCGCCGGTGAAGGCCAGCGCCGAGCCGCCGTCGCCCGAAATCACCTCCGCCGCGTCACGCGCCCGCTCCTCCCAGCGATCCGCGACCAGCACGTTCGCCCCTTCCGCCGCGAACAGCTCCGCCGTCGCCCGCCCCATCCCGGCCCCCGCCCCCGTGATCACCGCCGTCTTCCCCGCCAAGCGCTCGCCCATGACAGCCTCCCTTTCAAGTCGGACTGGCCGCAGGATAGCGCCCCGCCCGCCCGCCGAATCAGCGCGGAGCATGTCTGATGCAACAAGCGTTCCAATTGCTTAGGCGCCGCGAATGCTCTGCCACCCTGACCGGGACATCTTGGTTGGCGCGTGCAGATGAGGCCTTGGCGCTGAGCCCGATATCTCCCGACAATATATAACGACAAGTTGCAGACGTCCCGGACGCAATCGTTCCCGGCACCCCGAGTTTCACCAAGCGGCTGCGACTAGAACCTGATCGGCGAGCGGCCGAACGTGCGGATTTCGCCTTCTTCAGTGACCATCGGCAGCGACTCGTCGGCCGCCCATTCGGAGAGCGAGGCGTCGTACACCGCGACGTTCTCGTAGCCGAGCAGCGTCAGTATGAACGCGTCGTTGGATGCGGCGATGCCGCCGCCGCAGTAGGTGATCACCCGTTTCTTCGGATTCGGCACCGTCTCGCCGGCCGTCGCGATCGCGAACGCCTCCGACAGCTCTTCGCGCGACTTGTAGCGTTGCGTTTCCGGGTCGACCAGTTCCATCGCCGGCACGTTGGCCGCGCCGGGGATGTGCCCGGCCCGCCCGTAGGTCCTGCCCTCGTCCTCGCCGGAATGCTGCTCGCGGCCCAGCGCGTTGATCAGGCAGCCGCCCACCAGCGATGTCTCCAGCACCTCCGTCTTGGCCGCGAACCGCGCAGCATCGAACCGCGCTTGGAACTCCGCCGGCTCGTACGCGCACGGCTCCGTCGACGCCTCGCGCCCCTCAGCCAGCCAAGTCGTCCAGCCGCCGTCCAGCACCGTGACGTTGCGTGCGCCCATCGCGCGGAACATCCACCAGAACCGCGCCGCCCACATCGAGCCCAGCCGGTCGTAGAGCACGATCCGCGAATCGCGCGAGATCCCGTGCCGCCCCGCCGCCTCGCCGAATGCCTCGGCCGAGGGCATCATGAACCGCAGCCGCTGCGAATTGTCCGAGAAATCCTCTTGCAGATCGAGGAACCCCGCGCCCGGGATGTGCCCCGTCTCGTACTCGGCCCGCCCCGACTCCACCCGGTACCCGCCGCCCTCCCGCGGCCGCAGGAAGACCGTGCACTCGAACACCCGCAGCTCCGCATCGTCCAGATGCTCCCCCAGCCACTCGGCAGACGCCAAAAACGGCGATTCAATCCCGCTCATCGCACGACTCCCTTCAGCCTCCGAATCCTATCACCCTCAACTCTCCACCCCTTTCGCCGTCAACCTCCATCCCCCGCCTTTCCCGCTCGCCGCATCGCCACAAACCGCTCGTGGATCATCAAGAAGCAATTGGCATGGAGGATTCGAGCCAGGAAACCCCGAGTCGCAGTGACGCTATCGCGGATGATGCCACGCGCAGACGCCGGCCCGGCTTCGCAGCCGGCGTGCGCCATGTCGTCCGGATTGGCGGATTAGCGGAAGCGGCCGGGATTCCAGCGAGGCGGCGAGGCGGACGACCGCCGCTGCCGCAGGTTCGGCAGCCATTGCCGGCTCCTCCCATCGAGCCTGTGCCGGCAACTGCGTCGGCGCTGCGGCGGGCGTTCCCGGCGCGGCGGTTAGACTGTGGGCGGAGGTGCCGCGTGATCGACCACATCGTGCTCGCCGTTCAGGACGTGCAGGCCGCCGTCGACGAAATCGCGGAGGCGACCGGCGTCCGCGCCGAACTCGGCGGCAGATTCGAGGGCCGCGGCGTCTACAACCACCTGCTCGCCCTGCAGGACGGCGCGTATCTGGAGATCATCGGCCCCGACCCGCAGCAGCCCGACCACGAAGGCCCGCTCCCCTTCGGCCTCCACCTCGACGGCCAGCGCCGCGTCCCCCACTGGTGCGCCAAGGCGGGCGCGCAACTCGACCAGCGCGTCGCCGCCGCCCGCGAAGCCGGCTACGACATCGGCGAAGTCCGCCCCCTCGGCCGCGTCCTAGCCGACGGCACCCGCCTGGACTGGCGCCTCAGCGTCGCCGCCTGGCCCCCCCTCCTGGACGGCCTAGTCCCCTTCCTCATCGATTGGGGCGACGCCAAGCACCCCAGCACCACCGCCGTCCGAGGCTGCACCCTCGCCGACTTCCACGGCGAGCACCCAACCCCCGCAGCAGTCCAAGCCGCCCTAGAAGCCGTCGGCGCCGACCTCCGCATAGAGCAGTCCGCCACCCCCGCCCTCTCCGCAACCCTGGAAGGCCCCGCCGGCCGGATCACCCTGCGGTGATTGAGAGGCGCATCAGCGATGTTCATCACTCGTCTCCGTCTCCATAATTTCCGCAATTTCCGCGACATCGAGGTGCAGCTGCAGCGTCGCGTATTCATCGTGGGTGCGAACGCGACCGGGAAGTCGAATTTACTGGACGCGCTCCGCTTCCTCCGCGACATCGCAAAAGAGGATGGAGGCGGCCTCCGCTCGGCGATCAGCGCCCGCAAGGATTTCCGCCATATCAGATCCCTGATGGCGCACGGCCGGGACAATCACGTTGCCATCGAGATCGATGTAGCTCCGACGCCGGGCGATGACGCGATCTGGACTTACTCGCTCGAACTTGAACTCGAACGCGCTGGACGCCACCGCACGCTGATCAAATCCGAGCGCGTCGTCCGGGAAGGCGAAGCACTGCTCGAGCGTCCCGACGATAAAGACAAGACCGATGACCGGCGAAGAACCGCGACTGCGCTCGAGCAGATCGACTCGAACATCAAATTCCGCGAACTCGCGGACTTCCTCGGTTCCATCCGCTACCTGAATCTGGTGCCCCAGCTGCTCCGGCTCGGCCAAGAGAACAACATGCAGCGCCTTCCCGATGATCCATATGGCCAAGGATTCATTGAGCATGTCATGGCGACGCCCAGCAACACCCGCAAGGCGCGGTTCCGTCGCATCAATGAGTCGCTGAGCACGATGATCCCGCAGTTCAGCGAGCTGCGCGCAGTCAACGACCAGATCACCGGGCGCCCACATCTCGAAGCGAAGTTCGATCACTGGCGTTCACAGGGCGCCTGGCAACGCGATCACGAGCTGTCCGACGGTACGCTGCGGTTGATCGCCCTGATGTGGATGGCGCAGGAATCCGGCGGTCCGCTGCTGCTGGAGGAGCCGGAGCTGTCGCTCCACGACGCCGTGATCCGCGAACTCGCCGGTGCATTCGCAATGGTCTCGCTAGCGTCCAAGCGCCAGATATTCATCACCAGCCACTCGCCGCCGCTGCTGGACGACGATGCCGTCTCGTTGAGCGAAGTCGTATTGCTCCGCACCGACAAGGACGGCACGCACGCATCGCTCGCTGCCGAAGATCCGCAGGTGTGCGCGTTGCGGGAAGCCGGCGAACCGCTTGGCCAAATCGTGGTGCCTTGGACCGGGCTCGCATCGGCACGGCTTTCGCTCGTCCGGTGATCTTCGTTGAGGCAGCCGTGGAGGGAGTCCTTGACGCGGCCGTCGCCAAGCGCTTGGTGGAGGACGCCGGAGCGCAGCTGGCCCGCGATCCGTTCATCAAGGGCGGCCGCGGACCGCTGCTCCGCAGCGTGCCGCGCTATCTGGCAGCAGCACGCCACACGCCTTGGCTCGTGCTTTGCGATCTCGATCGTGACCGCTGCGCACCGGGCCTGCTGCGCGAGCGCCTCGCTGGTCGCCCGCCGTCATTCTGCTTCCGGGTAGCCGTCCGCGCAGTCGAGGCTTGGATGCTCGCCGATCCGGGAATTGCCCGATTCCTCCAAGTGCCGCAATCGGCATTGCCGGCGGACCCCGATGGGGAGTTGAATCCGAAGCACGCACTCCTTCAGGTTGCGAGGTCAAGCCGGTCTTCGGATATACGCGAGAGGATCGGCGGCGCCCTTGGAGGGCACGAGCCAGGCATTGCGTACAACGAGATGCTCGCCGAATTCGTCCGAGACCGCTGGGACCCGGCCCGTGCTGCCGAGCGCTCCGACTCCCTTCGGCGCGCCATCTCCGCTGTCGCGCGGCTTGTCGACGAGTAGACTGCGCGCAGTGAAGGGAGTCTGCCATGGCCTCTGCTGAGGAGATCGTTTCGGCGTTCGTGGGGGAGTTCGATGCGGAGCATCCGGACCCGCGGGTGCTGGCCAAGTACTTCACCGATGATGCGGTGTACCACAACATGCCGATGGAGCCGGCGGTGGGCATCGACGCGGTGCGCGAGGCGCTGGTTGGCGTTTCGCAGCTCTCGCACCGCGGCTGGGAGACGCTGCACCAAGCGGCGAGCGGCGACGTCGTGCTCAACGAGCGGGTCGACCGCTTCGATCTGAACGGCAAGGACGTCGAGGTGCTGGTCTGCGGCGTCTTCGAGATCCGCGACGGCAAAATCGCGGCTTGGCGCGACTACTTCGACATGGCCTCGATGCGGGCGCAGATGGAGTAGCGGCTCAGCCGCACTCGCCCGCGAACGCCGCCCGCAGGCACTCCGCGATCTCGTCCAGCGCGGCCGATCCCTCGGGCACGGCCGCGAACATGCTCACGAAGCCGTGGATCACGCCGTCGTAGCGCGTCGTGCAGACCGTGCAGCCCGCCGCCTCCAGCGCCGCCCCGTAGGCCTCGCCCTCGTCGCGCAGCGCGTCGTACTCCGCCGTCTGCACCAGCGCCGGCGGCAGATTCGACAGGTCGCCGGCCCGCAGCGGCGAGGCGTGCGGCTCGACCGCCCGCGCCTCGTCCGGCGCGTAGAGCCCCCAGTACCAGCGCATCCCCGCCTCCGACAGCCCGTACGAGCCGTCCCCGTTGACGCGGTACGACTCCGTCTCGAAGCTGAAATCGGTCACCGGGTAGATCAGGATCTGCGCCGCGATCTGCGGCCCGCCGCGCTCCCGCGCCATCTGCGAAACCACCGCCGCCAAGTTCCCGCCCGCGCTGTCGCCCCCGACCGCGATCCGTCCGTCGCCGCCGACCTCCGCCGCGTGCTCCGCGATCCACGCCGCCGCCGCGTAGCAGTCGTCCGCCGCCGCGGGATACTCCGCCTCCGGCGCCCGCCGATAGTGGATGCTCACCACCGAGCAGCCCGACCGATTGGCGAGCGCGCGGCAGACGTTGTCGTGCGAATCGA
The DNA here is from genome assembly GCA_965205165.1 of Dehalococcoidia bacterium. Classification (GTDB taxonomy): domain Bacteria; phylum Chloroflexota; class Dehalococcoidia; order Bin125; family Bin125; genus CBDESM01. Next base: position 799,205 of record OZ242037.1, on the reverse strand, counting down.
GGTCGCCCACCACCCAGCCGCCGCCGTGGAAGTAGACCAGCGTCGGCAGCGCCGCATCCGCCCGCGCCGAGTAGACGCGCACCGGAATCTCCCCCGCCGGCCCGGGAATCGTCCGGTCCTCGACCCGCGCCACCGGCTCGACCTCGCCCCTGACGCGCATCGCGTCCGACTGCCGCCGCGCCTCCTCCGGCGTCAGCGTGTGCGACGGCGGCAGCCCCTCGCGCATCTTCAACACGGCCTGCGTCTCAGCGGTCAACGGCATACGGGCCTCCCTTCGCGCGCGCGACTGCCGAGCATCCTAGCCGAGCGGCCAGCCCGTTGGAGCCACCTGCTATAGCCGGATCTGGATCTCGATCACCCGCGCCACCAAGGGGTTCGCGCGCTGGAAGAAGACCTCCAAGTTCTTCGTCGAGACCATCCCGACCGTCGTGAGCCCGTGCCAGTAGCGGATCTGCGGATTGGACTCGGACTGGTCGCGCAGCAGCTCCCGCTCGACGTCGTTCAGCTGCAGCCTCAAGTCGTGCGCCAGCGAGGGCAGCATCGCCCGCACCTCAGGCTCGTAGAAGAAGTCGTACCCGGCCGGCTCGTCGCTCATCGGGGGCGGAAGCCGCTGGACAGCGGCCGCGCCGCCCGTTCCAGCAGCATCTCCCGGAACTCGGAGTCTTCGTCCAATCGCCTGAGGGCAGCATCGGGATCAGGGGGCGGCCCCCGGCGCTTGTCGCTCTCTTCGCGGACGCGGCGTCCCAACGCCTCGCGATCCACCACGCAGCCCGGCGGCGTCCCGGCGACCACCGCATCGACTTCAGCGTTGACTTCGTCCACTGAGATGCGCGGCTCGGCCAGCTCGCGGATTGCCGAACCCGTCTGCCAGTAGGCGTATTCGCCCAGGACATCGCAGCCTTCGGACTCGTCGGCGAAGCGGGCGATTCCGCCGTTGAGCTGGGCTTCGCGGATCGCGGGGATGACCGGGCCATCCTCGCCGGCCACAATCGGGTCGCCGAAGAGCGGGCGCTCGCGGCCGGCCATGAACCACGCCTGCGCGTGGACGGCGAGCCGATGAAGGTCCGAATCGGAGAGCGGGACCCCCAACTCCTCCGCGTTGGTCAACAGGGCTCTGGCGATGTCCACTGCGCTGTGCATGATGCGCCTCCGCAGTCTAGGGTAGCACGGGGAGCAGGCTTGACCGGGCCGCCGGGAGCTCGCCGCGAGCCAAGTCGGGATCCCCGGCATCGCAGCGCAGGGGCTTGACAGGACTGCCGGGCATCGCTTAGCCTGCATGGGCTGGCGGGAGCCGGTCGTGGGTCGCGGGCAACACCGTGCCTGATCCGCGCAACGCGACGGCGGAGGGAAGGGAGCGGCGATGGGTAGGGCGGCGCTATGTATGCGAGCCGCGGCGCTGTTGGCCGCGGCCGGGATGTTCATCTTCCTCGCAGAAGGCATCTCCGCGGATAACGAAATAGCTGAGGCCGTAACCGCTCGTGCCTTGAAAACAACACAGATAAACGGAACTGTACCGCAAGACGAATACGATACGATTTTTCACATACAATGGGGAGGGGGTTCGTTATACCAACTTAAAGCTCGACTCGCAACACACGGATGTATGCTTGATATAGTATGGGTGTATGACAACGAACAATGGTATCCATACTCTCAATACAATGTACCTCATTCTCTTCAACAAGAATTTTTAGAAAAATATACAGACAACATACCAGCAGGAACTCTGTATGCAACATGTTATGATTTATGTACATTTAAATATGATGATTCTGTGGTTGCTACATTGGAGGAGGAGTTAAGGGATCATTTTGAAGCATTATACGAAAGAGATTTTCTTTTGTGTGAAACAACAGAGCAACTTAGAGAAAATTATGACGACACAAATCCCAAAAAAAACGCAGAATGTACTCAAGATTGGCACAAGTTCACAAACAATAATATCTTTCCTATTTTGCCACGGTTAGGCAAAGTTTGTATTTATAGGTTGGATGTTGACTATAATTCCCAAGGCAGCTATGGTCCTATGAATTCATTTTCTTTTAGAGAAAATGTGTGGTATTCATCTTTTTTAGAACCTGATATAACAGTTGAAACAAATAAAGATTTAATTTTTGAAAATGAACAACACAAAAGAAACAGTAGATTAAGTACAGAAATACACGAAGTGTGTCATAACCACCAAGAATGGATGGTTGCACAAAGCATATCCCCGTATTCTTTGTTGCCTGCACACCATATAGAAATAGGGTACAATACTCCAGCAATGCGTGCTCTTATCGAATTGGTAGGATACACCGCTGAAGATGCCCCTCGTGAGTATCTTAGACGAATCTGGTCTTTACCTAAAAACAGTGTATTTAGAAAGGTATACTCTACATCTCCCAAAGAATTAGGAGCAGAACTGTGTAGTTTTTATATACTCACAAAACACAATAGAAATATAACAGATTATAGTAAGGTTCTAACCCCAGAAATAATACAATGGCTTGAAGCCTACATTTTTGTACTCCAAGATCCTCAATAGAACAAGAAACAAGGCGATGTTATGGTATAATATGGGTAATGACACTGCCATTGCTTTCGTCCTTGCCGTGCGAATTCCGAGATCCGCTTGAGAGGCAGCGGCTGGCTGATCTTGCCCATCCCTCCGCTTGGTGCGATGCTGCTGGTGGAGGATCGGGATGTCGACTCGTCGTCTGTGCGTGGTGGTGGACGGAAAAGACCTGTTCCGTGCGCCGTGGAAGCTGTCGGGGCGCGCGCCGGAGGCGCGGGAGGGGATGGACTACGCGGCGCTGCTGCAATGGGCCGAGGCGGAACCGTTCGGCGAGCGGGCGACGGCGGGGCACTACTACCAGCTCGATCATGATGCGGCGGAGACGTTCCATGGCGCACTGGAGCGGTTGGGCTGGACGCTGCACCTGACCCCGCGGGAGCAGGGCTGGAAGGTGCAGAAGCAGGCGCTGCTGGCGATCTTGCAGATGCTGCGGCGGATCGATTGCGATGTGCTCTACTGCGGCGGCGATTCCTACGGCGGGCGGATTACGAAGGCGCTGCACCGGCTGGCCGAGCGGGACGGGCGCGGCCTGGCCATCGCCTGCTTCGACGGCTTCCGCACGATCGACGAGGGCCCGTGGCGCGTCTACGACATCGTGCGCGACACGGGCGCGATGCCGGAGACGATCTACGACCCTCTGCCGCCGTCGGCGCAACCGCCGCAGCGCTGGAGCTCCGCGTCGCCGCCGAACGGTTCGGGTCCCCAGCTGGCGACGGCGCTGCGCCGGGCTGGCGCGGCCCCGCGAGCCCCCGCGGCGGCGGAACAGGTGCTGCTGCTGATCGATTGGCACGACATCGCGCAGCGCATGGCCGCGATCTTCCAGCGCGCCGGGCAGTCCGGGATTGCGGAGACGGCTTGGCCGCAGGTCGGGCGCTGGCTTGGGGAGCGTTCGCCGAGCGCCGCGATGCGCGCGGCCGCCTACATCGAAGACGATCAGGACGCCGCGTCCGCGGCATCGGCCGCGGGGCTTGAGCCGGTGGTGCTGCGCGGGTTCGCGCAGCCCGGGCGTGCGGCGCGGACGGCGATCGCGAAGGCGCTGGCTCTGCTGATCGAGCGCGGCTGGCGCGGCGATCTGTACCTGGCGAGCCACGACGCGGCGCACCTGCCCGCCTTGGAGCGGCTGGCCCAAGCGGGCGGCGGCATTTACGCGGTCGGCTTCCTCGAGCAGTTCGGGCCGGCGTTCGGGCAGTCCCGGCAAGTGCGGCTGCTGGATTTGGAACGCGACGCCGGCGCGTTCGCGCAACCGCTGCCCGGCCGCTTCCCGCCGATCGAGCCGGTCGACTACGACCCGCTGGCCTCGTTCGGCGATCTGCTCAAGCGGGGCTGAGCGGCTCCTACCAGCGGGCGCTGATGAACTCCGCCGCTTCCTTGAGCGCCGCCGCGCCGGAGGGGACCACGGCGAACATCATGAACGGGTCGTGGATGTTGCCGTCGTAGCGGGTGAGCACCGCGTCGCCGCCCGCCTCCTGCAGCTTCGCCGCGTATGCCTCGCCCTCGTCGCGCAACGGATCGTACTCCGCCGTCTGCACCAGCGCCGGCGCGAGCCCGGCCAGGCTTTGCGCCTTGTACGGCGAGGCGTAGGCCTCCTCGCCCGCGCCGTTGCTCGGCAGGTAGTGGTCCCAGAACCAGACCATCGAGGCGCGGGTGAGCAGGTAGCCCTCCGCGTTCTCGGCGTAGGAGGGCCACTCGTAGGCGTGGTCGGTGACCGGGCAGTGCAGCACCTGCGCCGCGATGGCGGGGCCGCCGCGGTCCCGCGCCATCTGCGAGACGACCGCGGAGAGATTGCCGCCGGCGCTGTCGCCGCAGACCGCGAGGCGGGAGCCGTCCGCGCCGATCTCCGCCGCATTCTCGGCGACCCATTTCGCCGCGGTGTAGCAGTCCTCGGCCGCGGCCGGGTATTTGTGCTCCGGCGCGAGCCGGTAGTCGACCGCGACCACGACGGCATCGCCGAGTTCGGAAAGCAGCTGCCGGCAGGTGCCGTCGTGCGAATCGAGGTCGCCGATCACCCAGCCGCCGCCGTGGAAGTAGACGACCACGGGCAGGTTGTCGCCCTCGGCCGCGTAGATGCGGACGGGGATGTCGCCGCCGGGGCCGGGCACGGCGCGGTTTTCGACGCGGGCGGGTTCGGGCGCGCCGGCCTGCATCTGCGCGAAGTTGCCGATCATCGCGCGCGCCTCTTCGGGCGTCTGCTCCGAGATGTCCGGCCCGCCGGCCTGCTCCAGCATGTCCAAGATCACCTGCGCCGCGGGGTCGACAGCCATCGGAAGCCTCCTTCGCCGAGTTATCGCGGAAGCAGGATAGCCGCCGAGCGGCCGCGGCCGCCTAAGTCGCGGCGGAGGCGGGAAGCAGCGCCCCGTCGAGGATCGCGCCGCTGAGGTCGGCGCCCGTCAAGTCCGCGTCGGTCAGGTCGGCATCGGTCAGGTTCGCGTCGATCAGGACGGCATCGCGCAGCGAAGCGCCGCAAAGCCTGGCCCGCGTCAGGTCCGCCCGCGTCAAATCCGCCCCATCAAGGTTCACGCCGCTCAGGTCGGCCTGCTCCAGCCGCGCATCGACGACGTAGCCCCCGCTCATCTCCTTGCCCCGCAGATCCCGCCCGCGCCAGTCCATGCCCGCTCCCTTTTCCCGGTGCTCCGCCCGTCGCGGGTCGATCAGGAATTTGAACATCATCTCCTGTCCGAGCTCCCAAAGGCGCTGCTCGGCTTCTGCTTTCCACGCGGCTCGATCTGCCTCAGCCGTCATCTGTTCTCCGCCTGCTCCGCTGCGGAAATCATCGCCTCAACAAGATTAGCGTAATCGGCAGGGTGTTCGTTCGCGAGCGAACGAAGCAAGTGCACGCCGGCGAGTCGCACGGCGGGGTGCTCGCTGATCAGCATCTCGGCCCCGCGCTGGAGGCGGGAATCGAGCGCCTCCCGCCGCGCAGTCTCCGCCTGCTGCCCGCTCGCCGCCGCCTGCCGCTGGGTCGACAAGCTCCGCCACAGCGCGAGCACCACGGCGACCACCGCGACCGCGAGCAGCCCGTACGCGCTGATATCGCCCGCCTCGACGCCCGCGATCGCCCCGACCAGCGCCGCGCTGGCCAAGCCGCCGACCGCGAGGGCCAAGACGATCGCCAGCGCATGCCGCTCCGCCCAATCACGCATCGCCCGACCGCATGTCAGGTGGCGGCGGCTGCATCCGGCATCACCGCACCGTCGAGGATCGCGCCGGTGAGATCCGCGCCCGTCAGATCGGCATCGGTCAGATCGGCGTCGGTCAGGTTCGTCTTGACGAGGATCGCATCGCGCAGCGATGCGCCGTTGAGCCGCGCGCCGGTCAGGTCCGCGCCGCTCAGATCCGCGCGGTGAATGGTCGCTCCCCGCAGATCGGCCTCGCGCATCAGGAAGTTGACCAAGTTCCCGTCGGTCAAGTCTTCCCCGCGCATGACCACGCGATTGAGGTCCAAGGGCGGCCCCTTGCGGTACTTGGCCATCTTGGGATCGATCAGGGAGCTCGTGAGCGCCTGCTGGAATTCGCGTTCGAGCCGCTTCTCCCGCGCAATTGCGCGCGATTCCCGCCACTCAGCCAGTGTCATCCGCTCCGTCATCGTCCATTTTCTCCTTGGCCGCCGCGCGAATCCGGGCGACGATCTCAGCATACTCGTCTGGATATTCCTTCGCGAGCGAGTTGAGCAGATGCTCGCCCGCCGCCCGAATCCCCGCATGCTCGCTGAACATCATCTCCGCGCCGTGCCGCAGCCGCGAGTCCAGGGCTTCGCGGTGCGAGGTCTCCGCCTGCTGCCGGCTCGCGGCGGCCTGCCGTTGCCGCCAGACCGTGCCCCACAGCACGACCGGCACGGTGATGATCGCGAACGCGAGCATCCCGTAGCCGTTGACCTCGCCAGCCCCGGCGTCCGTCAGCGCGCCCACCAGCGCGATCGTCGCCAAGCCGGCGATCGCCAGCGCGGCGACGATCGCCAGCCAGTGCCGCTCCGCCCAATCACGCATGGGGCGCCCGCCGGTTCAGCGGTTGTCCAGCCACTGGCGGGTGATCTCGGCGTGGCCGACGTGCTCGGCCGTGTGGGCGAGGGCGCGGACGACGAACTCCTGGCCGCTCAGCTCGGTTTCGAGGAAGGGGTGGAACTTCATCGCCGCGTACTCGCCGCCGTCCAGCCCGTCCAGCGCCGCCGCAATGTTCGCGCGCGCCTCCGCCCAGCGCTCGCGCAGCACCGCGACGGCCCCGGCCGCGTCGCCCGCGTCCGCCGCCCGTGCCTCGAACTCGGCCGCGCGGTCGCGGTCGACCTGCCCGCCGGCCAGCATCTGCACCAAGTTCCACTCGACCGCCGCGATCGCGTGCCCCGCGATCACCAGCAGCGACGACGTCTCGCCCGGCGGCGTCGCGTCCAGCTGCTCCTGCGTCAGCCCGTCCAGCGCCGCCAGAATGCGGCCGATCAACTCGTCCGCCAGCCCGTCCACCGTCGCCTCGTAGCCGCTCAAGCTCATCGCCTGCTCCTTCCCTGCGTTCGCGTTGGCGCTAGCCTACGCGCCGAGCCTTTGGAGGCGCAGCATGACCTACATCAAGCCCGACCCGCAAACCGTCGCCCTCAACGAAATGATCGAAGCCGCATCCGCGCAGGGCAAGCCGTGGCACGAGATGGAGCCGCAGGAGCTCCGCGACACCCTCGCCCAGGGCGGCGTGCTCGGCCCGCCCCCGCCGCGGCTCGACGACATCGCCCGGGAACGGACCATCCCCGGACCCGCCGGCGACATCCCCGTCCGCGTCTTCATGCCCGAAACCGTGCGCGGCGCCTACCTCCACATCCACGGCGGCGGCTGGGTCATCGGCAGCCACGACGGGCAGGACCAGCAGCTCTGGGCGCGCGCCCAGGCCACCCAGCAGGCCGTCGTCTCCGTCGGCTACCGGCTCGCGCCCGAACACCCCTACCCCGCGCCCAACGACGACTGCGAAGCCGCCGCCCTCTGGCTGGTCGAAAACGCGCAAAGCGAGTTCGGCGCAGACGCGCTCACCATCGGCGGCGAAAGCGCCGGCGGCCACCTCAGCGCCGCCACTCTGCTCCGCATGCGCGACAAGCGCGGCTACACCGGCTTCCGCGCCGCCAACCTCACCTTCGGCGTCTTCGACCTCCGCCACAGCCCCAGCGCCCGACTCTGGGGCGAACGCAACCTCATCCTCAGCAGCCCCATCATGCACTGGTTCATCGACCACTACGTCCCCAAGTCCGAACAAGACAACCCCGACGTCACCCCCCTCCTCGCCGACCTCCGCAACATGCCCCCCGCCATCTTCAGCGTAGGCACCCTCGACCCCCTCCTCGACGACACCCTGATGATGGCCGCCCGCTGGCAAGCCGCCGGCCACGAAACCGTCCTCAACGTCTTCGAGGAGGCCCCCCACGGCTTCACCGCCTTCCCCACACCAGCAGGCGCGGACGCCAACGGCCGCATCAACGGCTTCCTGAGCGCAGCGATCTGATCGATCACGGCAAACCACAAAGGTGGTCGACATGGCGGATGAAGCCAGTTCTGAACAAGAAGCGGGCGGCGGTTGCGGGTGCCTTACGTTTCTCGTGATTATCGCGATCATCGTTGGCATCGGATTCGGAATCGCTGAATGCCACAAAACCACATGGGAGAAGTGCCTTGACCAAGCTGCGCAGGTAGTAGAAGCGGATGACTGGGAGGGTTACTCCGACGGTGCCTACCGTTTGTATCTGGAGACCGTCTGTGAGATATCACTCAGGTCAGGATGGCGGCCGGACTAGGCTCAGGCACATGGCAGTGCCGGCCGTCCTTCTCGTCTCATCATTGCCATGGAGTAAATAACTGACTCCATGTTATGCTCGCGACCCAATAGCAAGTGCGATATCTGTCCTTTGACCTCCTAGACTAGCCGGCTATCTTGACTGCCATGGTATCGTCGTATGCTGACCCCACCTACGCTGGTTCAACGCTGCGATCGCAGCATTTGCTGCAGTATCGATCTCTGATATGAATTGCGAGATTCGTTGAAAGGATCGCTCCAATTGTTCGATCTTCCTCGTGAGCGCTCGTGTGTTACGCGCAAGAAACCGCTCTTTAGTTTGGATTTGGTTAATGGACATCTGCAGCTGCATCAATTGGCTGGGCGCAGCCTGTAGGTGCTCGCGTGCTAGGTTAATTTCTTTGGCAACATCTTCCAACTGCCACCGTGCATTGTCCGAATCGTCGAAGATTTGCTGGAGATCGGCCATAAAGAAATCCATATCATATTGCAGTATCCGATCTATCTGATCAACCTGTTGACTGAGCGTTGCATGACATCGTTGCATATGTTTTATGATCTCAGCAACGTCATCTGGCTCACGTTTTACATCATGAAAGATATGTGAGGTTTGTGTAGAAAACGCAGCTCGTTCAACCCATGCTCGCAGACGTGCGCCCATTGCACTAGCATTTTCAGATATCTGGTCGCTCACCTCGCAAAGATGATCAAGCACTTCCACCGTAGTTGTCAGCCCAACGTCAGTTTTCTGATCTTCATCCCGAGCGGCTTGTGGGGGCCTATCGTCCAGTTGCGTTTCGATATTTGATGTTGCATCAGACTTAACACCTTCTATATCTGCCCAATTTGGTCCTTGATTATTTCTGCGATCTTGTTCGGGCGTCACCTCGGCATGCTCCGACAATTCTTGGTCGCGAAACACCTGCACTGGAACACCTAGAGCATCGGCATAAGGGCTTGAGAACATTGCCTCATTAACGAGGAACCGTTCCGCAACAGAGCGCAATTTAGCATGTGCATCATGTCGTGGTGTGGCCGCATTGCCATATTCGATTACATGATATTCCCCTACGTCGAATTGCAATCTACTTATATCATTGATCAACATCACGACGGGTTTGTTCATCGCATTGGCTAATCCAAGCTCATAATAAACGTTTGCCTTAGCTTCACTCAGATCCGCGATGATGAGGTTGCTTTGATATATTTTTATTATCACCTTAGTGATAATGTTGGTTGGATCAGGGTGCGTATCTGCTCTCTCCACGGCGAATCCGGCTTCTTCAAGGACAGGATGGTAAAGGGTTTCGTAGACTGGCTTGAACTCCTCGTCAAACGGCATGATCACGAATGCGGTCGGTTGGCCTCTCTCTGTCGTCGCCATTTCGCAACCTCCTCTGATAGGCTATCTGAATGCTCGGCCTAGCGCAAGAGCGGAATCGATGCCGAGGCCAATCCCCGTCACCGGAACATCAGCCCCTGCGCTGGCTGGCCCGTGTAGGGGTCGGCCAGGACGGGGATGTTGGGCATTTGGCCGTCGAAGAGGTCTTCGATGGACCAGAGGACTAGGCGGGGGTAGTCGGTTGCGCCGATCTTGATGGTGCCGGCGGCTAGAGCTTCTTGGCGGGCGAGGCTAAAATTGATGTTATTAAAGGTGATAAAGGTGCCGCTGGAGAGGTCTGAGGGTATTTTGCGTTTCTGGTGCTTGTTCCGACGAGCTGAAATGCCGACTAGATTAGATGTGTACTTGCTTCGAGTTTGACACGTTGTCATTATATATTATCTTCGCCTACTCACTAGAAGTTCCAGCATCAGTCTTCAACCGCTCGGCGGCCCAAACATAAGCATGCCTGTGTGGCGAGTAAGGGCCGATTCTTTCTATATGTATCAATAGCGCCGTTGCAAGTTCTTGATCTTTCCCGCCAGTGATGATCTTATCAGCCACTTCATTGTATCCATCCCGTCGCAAGTCAAGCAGATAGTTGACCTCACGAGTAACGATTTTGGCAGCATTCCCCACCCCGGAGATCGTTACTCGATTGTCGCTGATAGTGATCCCGACGGATTGAAGTTGTGCGATCTGTGAGTTGAGGGTCCCGATTTTTCGTTCCGCTTGGTATTCGGCCTCTTCTTCATCGCCGTATGCAACGATCATCAAATAGGTACCGAGAATCCACAGGGCGGATCCTACGATCAGTGCACCCAAGGCAAAGCCGCTCAATGGCACGACCACGATATCCCGTCCGAGCACCTCCCCGAATTCCCACTCCGCAGCAATGCCGGCGATGTTCACGACAGCGCCGATCACGATCAGGATGACCCCAGTCCCGAATGTGCTCATCATAAGTCCCTTCTTGCGCGGTCGTCAGCTGTCTTCAAGCCGCCTTCGCACGACGTTTGCCTACGCCTCGTTTGGAGTCTACCTCATTGGTCGCCGAACATCAAGCCCTGCGCTGGCTGGCCTGTGTAGGGGTCGGCCAGGACGGGGATGTTGGGCATTTGGCCGTCGAAGAGGTCTTCGATGGACCAGAGGACTAGGCGGGGGTAGTCGGTTGCGCCGATCTTGATGGTGCCGGCGGCCAGGGCTTCTCGGCGGGCGGCGTTGGAGGTGACGCGGTCGAGGGTGATGTAGATGCCGATGGCGGCGGGGGAGCCCTCTTCCTCGCGGTCGATGACGTGGAGGAAGTCGCGGAACTTGCTGAGCCGGAATTGCTGTGCGCCGTCGACCTGCGCGAGGACGGTGCGGGACTCGTGATCCTCGGGTCGGTTCAGCAGCAGCCCGCGCCCGTCAATCCCGGAATCCGCGCCGCCCGCGGAGTTCGCAGCCAAGCCGGGCACCCGCATCACCGCCCAAGCCTCGAAATCGAGCGGATTGTCCGCCGCGAGCCTCCGCGCCTCGTTGAGCGCGATGGGAATGCCTGCGATGGAGTTCCCGATCCCATTCGGCGTAAGCCGGCGCGATTTCACGATGTCCAGCGCGGCGGAAGAGATGTCGATGCCCGCCCATTCGCGCCCGAGCTCGTGCGCCGCCATCATCGTCGTGCCGCATCCGCAAAACGGGTCGAGCACGAAATCGCCCTCGACCGATGCGCACTGGATGAACTGACGGAGCAGCGCCAAGGGCTTTTGCGTCGGGAACTCAAGGTACTCGCGGGACCGCGTGCTGTAGTTCGTGAAGCCTTTGGGATTGAGGATGATGCTCTGCGGCGGCGCACCCTGCTCCGCTGCCGCGTACCGCTTCAAGCCGGGCCAGCGCCCCGCGATCGGATGCGTGATCATGTCAGCCGCATCCAAGGCGTCCAAGCGCTCGTGAATTCCCTCGATCTGATCGTACCCGGGGATGAGGTGATCGTTGATATATTTCGCGTACGCGCCAGTTCGAGGCACCGCCCAATGCCGCCCCAACTCGAAGACATCGTAATTCCGCCACGGACGCGAGCTCGGAGTTTCGCGACTTTGCCCCGTCCCTTGTCCCGTCAGATCAGACGGATAATATTGTCCACGCTCGTCTTCCAGTGGATATTTATCGTTCAAATCCTCTCCAGAGAGCGGAACGCGCAAGCTGTCGCCTTGCCAAGTGAATTCGTCGCTCTTCTGGTAGAACAGGATGGTGTCCGCGATCCTTCCGTAGCGTTTCGCGTCATTGTGCGAGGTGGCGCGGCGCCAAGTCAGCGTGTTGAGGCGATTCTGCGGCTTGAAGAGATTGTCCATCAGGACATTGAGGTAGTGGCCGGCCGTGTCGTCGCAGTGCAGGTAGATCGCGCCGGTCGGCTTGAGGATGCGGCGCATCTCCGCGAGGCGCTCGGCCATGTAGGTCAGGTAGGCGAGCATCCCGCTGTCGCCGAGCAGGGTGCGGAACGCCCGTGCGACGCCGTGCGCCGGATGCGCGACCGCCCGCTCCAGCCGGTTCGAGCGCTCCATCGCCGCCGCGTCCCAGCGCCAGGTGTCCTCGAACCCGCGCACCTGCGCCGGCACCCCGTCCGAGTCGCCGAAGATGATCGAGTAGTCCGCGTTCGAGTTGAACGGCGGATCCAGGTAGATCAGGTCCACGCACTCATCCGCCCACTGCCCCATCCAGTCGAGGCAGTCCCCGTAGTAGAGCGTCTGATGCCGCGGCCCCGCCTCAGCCATCATCAACCCGCCTTCGCCCAGCGCTCGACGGTGATCTGGTCGGCAGCTAGCTCGGCCTGCGCCATGTCCCAAGCCGCCTGCAAGTCGTACCAGAGGGCGGCGCGGCCGCCGATGCCCTTTGAGATGCGGATCGCGTCTTCCGGCGTGATCCGTGACTGGCCTCGCGTGATTGCGGCGAGCCGGTTCCGGCTGATCCCCAGCGCCTTGGCCGCCTCCGACACCGAGATCTCGAGCGGCTCAAGCCACCCGTGCAGCAGGATTTCCCCCGGATGTGCAGGGTTCTTCATCGGCATCGTCAGGCCGCTTTCGCACAGCGCTTGACGGTGATTTCGTCGGCGCGCTGTTCCGCGACTGCCAAGTCGTGGTTGGCCTGCATCTGGTACCAGTGCTTGGCCGTGCCTCCGAAGGCCTTAGAGAGGCGGATCGCCTCCTCGGCCGTGATGCTCGCACGGCCATCGGTGATCGCGACAAGCCGGTCGCGCTCGACGCCCAGCGCTTCGGCCCCGTCCTCCAGCGACATCCCGAGCGGCTCAAGGCAGTCGTAGAGGACGATTTCTCCCGGGCGCGTGGGGATTCTCTGCGCCATCGTCAGGCCGCCTTCGCACAGCGTTCGACCTTGATCTGGTCGGCGGTTCGTTCGGCTTGGGCGAGGTCCCATGCGCCCTGCATGCGGTACCAGAAGCCGGCGTCGCCGTCTTCGCCGAACGCTTTTTCGATGCGGATCGCGATCTCCGGCGTGACGCGTGATCGGCCTTTGGTGATCTCCGACAGCCGACTGCGCTTGATGCCGAGCGCCCGCGCCGCGCCGGCAATCGACAGGCCCATCGGCTCAAGCGTCGAGTGCAGGAGGACTCGACCTGGGTGTGCGGGGTTCTTCATCGGCATGTGCCTGCTCCTTCTTCCGGCTCCTTCTTCTAATGATAGTCCTCGAGATCGACATCGACGGCGCGGCCATCTTCCCAGCGGAATGTGAGCCGCCAGTTGCGCCCGGCCTTGAGCGAGTAGGTGCCGCGCCGATTGCCTGGCAGTTCCCTGTAGTCCCATTCCGGCCGCGCCATCTGCCGCGGATGCACGGCGATCAACAGCGCCGTCAACTGTTCGAGCAGCGTCGGGACCAAGCGCTGAGACAACCCGCTGCCGTCGTCCTCGAAGTAGAGGGCGCGGAGCCGCTTGTCACGGAAGTGCGGATCGCCCATGGGCTGCCCTTTCGCGCCTGGTCAGTTGACGCGTTTGCCTACGCCTTGCCAGTAGGCTTCGCGGAGCTCGAACTTCTTGAGTTTGCCGGTGGCGGTTCTCGGGAGGGTTTCGACGAACTCGATCTGGCGGGGGATCTTGAAGCCGGCCATGTTGGCGCGGCAGTGCTGGACGATCTCGTCCTGGGTCGGGGCTGCGCCTTCGCGGGGGACGATCAGGGCCAGCGGGGTTTCGCCCCAGCGTTCGCTGGGGATGCCGATTACGGCGGCTTCCAGCACGCTGGGGTGCTGGTAGAGCACGTCTTCCACCTCGATGCTGCTGATGTTCTCGCCGCCGCTGATGATCACGTCCTTGGCGCGGTCGACGATGTTGATGTAGCCGTGCTTGTTGACCGTCGCCATGTCGCCGGTGTGGAACCAGCCGTCGACGATCACTTTGTCGGTCTCTTCCTGCTGCTCCCAGTAGCCTTTGAGTACGACGTTGGAGCGGGCGACGACTTCGCCGATCGACTCGTCGTCCCAATCGACCTCGTTGCCGTCCTCGTCGACGACTTTGACCCAGGTGCCGATCACGTCGTGGCCGGCGCGGACCTTGACCTTGAAGTAGTCGTCGCCCTCGACGCCGAGGTATGGCTTGACCTCTGCGGCGGTGAGGATCGGCGAGGTTTCGGTCAGCCCGTAGATCTGCAGGAACTCCCAGCCGAGCTCGCGTTCGAGTCGCTCGATGAAGGTATAGGGCGGCGGCGCGCCGGCGATGGTGAAGCGCGGCCGGGTCGTGATCTCGTACGACTCCTTGTCCTCGAATTCGAGGATGCGGGCGAGCACGGCGGGCGCCATGCATGCGAAGGTGCAATTCTCGTCCTGGATCAGCCGGTAGATGTCGTCCGCCTCCGGCGCGCGCAGGACGACGTGCTTGCCGCCCATCGCGGTGATCGCGTAGACGCCGCCCCAGCCGTTGGCGTGGAACATCGGCAGCGTCCAGAGCTCGACGTCGTCTTGGGTGACGCGCAGGTGGGCGATGAAGTTGTAGGCGTTGATGTAGGCGTTGCGGTGCGTGATCATCACGCCCTTGGGCCGCGCCGTGGTGCCGGAGGTGTAGTTGATGCTGAGCAGGTCGGTCTCGTCCAGGCCCGGGTCCGGCGGGGCGGCGTCCGAGTGGCCGCCGATCCAGGCCTCGTAGTCCATCCAGCCGTCGCTGATCGGCGCATCGCCGTAGGGGATCGCGATGAAGTGCTCGACCGAGGGCGCGGCGGGGCGGATTTCGTCGACCATGCCGAGGTACTCGGCGTCGACCAGCACGGCCTTTGCGCCGGAGTGCTGGAGGATGTACTCGAAGTCGGACGGGATCAGGCGGTAGTTGACGGGCACGATGATCGCGCCGATGGCGGCGGTGGCGTAGAAGGTCTCGAGGAACTGGTTCGAGTTGGGCGCGATGATCGCCACGCGGTCGCCCTTGCCGATGCCGGCGGCGAGCAGCGCGTTGGCGAAGCGGTGGACGCGCTGCCCGAACTCGGCCCAAGTCAGGCGCAGATCGCCGTCGACGACGGCCTCCGAGCGCCCGTAGAGCTTGACGGCGCGGTTGAGAAAATCGTTGACCAGCAGCGGGACTTCCATGATGCCCTCCTCGGCAGCCGCGCCATTATCGCACGCCCCCGCCGTCCGCGGTTGCCCGCCCTTGGTGCGAACGCCGCGGCCGCCTCAGCCGCCCGACGGCCAGCCATCCGAGCCGGCCGGGCGCAGCTCCGTCAGCAGCGGCTGCGCGGGCGGAGCCGACGGGTCGAAAAGCAGGCGCGCCTCGCCGGAGAAGAGCACGCGGCCGCCCGCCGCGACGGTCACCAGCACCTCGTAGGTGTAGGTCGAATCGAGCCCGCCCGCGTCGTAGCGGAGGCTCAGCTCGACGGGAAACGCGCCGGCCGTGATGGAGCGCTCCGCGATCACCTCCAGCGGGCGATGCGGATTGACCAGCGTGACGCTGATCTCGCTGCCAGGCGGGACCTCCGCGCCGTCGGCGACGCTCACGCGCACGGTGATCGACGCGGATGATTCTCCGCTCTCGGCCGGCGCGACGCGGATCACCTTGATATCGCTCTGCGCGGGGCTGCCGCCGGTCAGCACGGTATGGGCAGTATCGTTGATGTAGAGCAGCCCGCCGTCCAGCTCGATCCGCGCTTGCAGCGAATATTCGTTGCGCGCCTCAATCCGCGATGGGTCGTACTCAACGCGGAAGTCGAACGGCAGCGAGGCGGGCATCAGGGTCTGCCGCCCGATCAAGGTCGCCGCGACATCCTGCAACGATGTATCGAGCAGCGAAACGGCGGCGACCGCCCCATCGGGCAGCGCCACCTCCCCCTCCGCAAACCAAACGCGCCCCTCCATCACCGCGCTCCCGCCCTGCGGCGCAGCCTGCTGCGCCGCGCAAGCAGCAGTGACGAGCGCCATCAACAGCAGCGTCAGGGAGCGCATCTCAGCCGTCCTCGGCGGTGCGTTCCAAGTTGAGCGCGAGCAGGCGCTTGAGGATTTCGTCGTCCGAGATGTCGTGCGGCCAGCCGTAGGCGTCAAGCACGCCTTCGTCAAGCGCCTTTTGGCGGTTCTTGAACCAGGTCGGCATCGCGTTGTACAGCTCGGTCATCGTGCGGCCGCTATCGGCGGCGAGCCACTTGGTACGGGCCTCGTGGAAGTCTTTGGCCGTGTGGGAGATTGCAGCACGGTGCCCGCGCTGAGCATCGTCCAAAGCCTCCGCCGGTATATCGAGCGGCCAAGGGAACGGGAAGGCGTTGAAGGTGGAACCGTGGACGTAACGCGGGTCGTTGCCTTGTCCGATGCGGGTACCAGTGGCGAGCGCCCAAAGCGTATGCGGTTTTGAGGAAAGCACGCCGAACGCATAATCGTCGTCGCGGGCGATGGTCACGACCGTACTGTCATACACCGTCGATATATCTTGCCAAACGAAGAAACGGTGCTTTGACGTGACAGGAGTCACGATCCATCTCGGAAGATCCGCGATGGCGGCGCGGAGCGCTGGTCCGGACTGTCCATGCAACCACCACTGCTCGCGGAGACGATCGTTCGGGCTTGCATTCCGTTCCGGTTTCACCACGCGCCGTACGTGCTCGAACGGAGCGGCGTAATCCGCCGCTTCCTCTTCCGAGCAGCCCGTGAAGTCAATGATGCTCCGGTTGCTCGGTAGGCCAGCCAAATCGGAAGCCCTCACGAATGGGAATATCACATCGCTGTTGGGCCGCCCATTCGGATTGCCGCTTGATTTAAGCATCTCTTCCGCCGTATTCGAGTCGATATCGAACGATCCAACTCGCTTCCCGCCTTGAAAGGCGAGGCCTTGTGAACTGGCGATGACCTTGGCCGAGCCCAAGTCGGGGCCGGTCGTGAGGTCGGGGTTGATGTGTTCGACCGCAGCCCCATTCAATTGACGATCCGTTTCCGATCCGTCGTCTTGCCCGATAATCGAGATTCGGACGGCCGCTCCGCCGCCGATCCACGGCTCATTCTGATGAGCGAGGAAGATGGCACCGGTTTCTTGGATTTTGGCGAGTACCGGCCGCGTCCGCGCGCCGCGCACGTTCTGCGTCGCCAGCAGTCCCGCTCGATGGCTCTGCCCCGCGGCGATCTGCCGTCGCGCCTGCTCATGCCAATACACGCTCAGGTCAGCGCCGCCGGGGACCGCGTCTTCCCAGCACTTGCGCAGGACGCCCAAGTATTCGGAGCCGAGTTCGTCGGGCATTCGCTTGCCGCCCAAGAAGGGCGGGTTGCCGATGATGAATTCGGCTTCGGGCCATTCGGCGGGTTCGGGCAGCGGGTTGCCGAAGGGGTCGCGTTCGAGCAGGGCGTCGCGGTGCTCGATCTGGTCGGTGCGGCCGATCACGGGCTTGCGGCCGTATTCGTAAGTCCGCTCGGTGACCCATTGGATCTCGCCGATCCAGAGCGAGATGCGGGTGAGTTCGACGGCGAAGGGGTCGATGTCGATGCCGAGCATGTTGTCGGGGCCGATGCGGCGCTGGAGCGCGTGCAGATCGTGGGCCGGGGCGGCCCAATCGAGGAACTCCTGCTCGAGGTTTTTGAGTTCGCGCAGGGCGACGTAGAGGAAGTTGCCGGAGCCGCAGGCGGGATCGAGCACGCGGACTGCGGCGAGGCGGTCGTGGAACTCGCGGACGGCGGCTTGGGCGGGATCGTCGGAGATGCCGAGGCTGCCGTTGTATTCGGCCGGGCGCTCGCCGACGGATGGCTCGCGGGCGGGCCAGCGCTCGCGGAGTTCGGCGAACTCGCGGCGCAGGGGCGCGATCACGACCGGCTCGACGACCTTCATGATGCTCTCGGCGTCGGTGAAGTGGGCGCCGATCTGCGAGCGGCGCTTGGGGTCGAGGCCGCGCTCGAAGAGCGTGCCCATGATGGCCGGGTCGATCTTCGACCAGTCGAGTTCGGAGACCTCTTGCAGGATGAAGAGCAGGTCGCTGGTCAGCAGCGGGATCTCCGCGAGGGCGGACTGATCGAACAGATCGCCGTTGAACCATCGGATCGCGTAGTAGCCCCAGGCGTCCTCGGTTTCGTCGCCCATGACGGCGAAGAACTGGCGGATCGCGCTGCGCATCGTGAGTGGGCGCATGCGCTGCGCCTCGAAGAGCCGGCGGATGGGGATGAAGGTGCGGAACGAGACGTCGGACGGCAGCGCGTGCTCGGGCCGGAACAGGCCCATGCTCTCGGCGAAGAAGCAGAAGACGAGGCGGATCAGGAAGCGGGCCGCGAGGTCGGCCGGCAGCCCGTCGCGGTCGCGCAGGGCGATGGCGACCTCGCCGATCTTGCGCGCCGCCGTTTCCGTGATGTAAGCCGGGCTGCGTTCGGGGTGCAGCCGGTAGGGATCGCTGAAGACGGCGCGGAAGACATCGCGGTAGCGCGAAGGGTTGTTCAGCCAATCGTCGAGCGAGAACGCGATCACGGTCGGCTGGGTGCCGGTGAAGTTGGTGTGGATCTCGAAGCGCTTCATGTCGCTGACGACGAGCAGGGGCGGGTTGCCGAGCGCGTCGCGGTAGAGGATGTTGATCTGGAGCAGGGCCTCGTCGAGCGATTTGCCGGGGCTCTTGTATTCCCAGGCGAAGTGGTTGCGCTTCCAGACGTCGGCCGCCTTGCGGTCGGCGGTGCGCTTCTCGAAGCAGTAGTCCGCGCCGCGCCCGGCCGCATCGGCCTCGGAGGGGGTCTCGACGCCGAGCACCGCGCAGAGGTCGTTGAACTGCGACTGCGCCGCCGAAGCCTCGCCCCCCTCCGCGGCCCTCCACTTGCCGACGAATTCGTCCACGCTCAAGATCGGCTGTTCGGGCATGTGCGGGCCTAGTGGCGGAAGAGGCGGTGGTGGGTGTGGGACATGGTGATTTGGTACTCGTTGCAGGCGGCGGTGACGTCTGGGTCGGCTTGGCTGCCGCCGGGTTGGAGGATGTAGCGGACGTGGCTGGCTTGGGCGCGGTCGATGTTGTCGCGGAAGGGGATGAAGGCGTCGTGGCTGAGGGAGACTTGGTAGTTGGCGAGCCATTCGGCGCGGGCCTGCTCGTCCAACTCGCCGGGCCAGTCTTCGATTTGGGAGCGGAGGCGAGCGCGTTCGGGGGCGGAGAGTTCTTGATGGGCGATGTACTGCTCGCGGGCGGTGAAGCGGTCGGCGCGGCGGAGGCCGGGCTTGAACTTGAGCGATCGGACTTTGGGGTGCTGCTGGAGCATCCAGCGGTCGGCCTTGGCGCAGGCGATGCGGGTGCAGTGGATGCGGGACTGCTGGCCGGCGCCGAGGCCGATGACCTGTCCGTCGGCGGCGAGGCAGACGGAGTTGGATTGGGCGTAGCGGAGGGCGATGCTGGCGATCAGGAGGTCGCGGCGGGCGTCGGGCGGGAACTCGGCGCGCTCGGTGACGGGGTCGGCGAAGAGCTCGTCGCCGAGCGGTCGGAGGTCGGCGGGCTGGGCGAGGCGGACGCCGAAGAGTTCGCGGATTTCCCGTTCGGGCGGCTGGAAGCCGGGGTCGGCTTGGAGCAGCAGGTAGCGGCCGCCCTTCTTGCGGTCGAGGATGGCGCGGGCGTCGTCGTCGAAGCCGGGGGCGATGATGCCATCGGAGACTTCGCGGCGCAGGTATTCGGCGAGGGAGGCGTCGACGGGCCGGCTGACGGCGGCGAAATCGCCGTAGCTGGAGACGAGGTCGCCGCCGCGGGCGCGGGCGTAGGCGGTTGCGACGGGCGAGAGCGCGGAGGCGTCGACCTCATAGGCGGCGGCGAGGGCGTCGGAGATGGGGCGGTCGGGGTCGGCGACGGCTGCGCCGGCGGGGGAGACGTGCTTGAAGCTGGCGGCGGCGGGCAGGCCGGTGGCGGCGTCGAGCTCGCGGACGAGCTGCCAGGCGGAGAGGGCGTCGAGCAGGTTGATGTAGCCGGGCTGCCCGTTGAGCATCTCGAAGGGGAGCGCGTCGGCGACGGCGGCCGCGGAGGCGGGCGCTTGGTGCGGGTTGAGCCCGTAGCGGAGCGCGATGGGTTCCGCGGGCACGGCGGCGGCCTCAGCCGACGAGGTCCTGGACGGCCTCGCCGATTTCGGGGTGCGCGAAGCGGTAGCCGGAGTCGAGCGTTCGGGTGGGCAGGACGCGCTGGGAGGCGAGCAGGACGGATGCGCCCTCGCCGAAGAGCAGCTTGAGCAGCTGGGGCGGGACGGGCAGGAGCGCGGGGCGGCGGAAGGCGCGGCCGATCGCCTTGGCCAGTTCGGCGTTGGTCGCGGGCTTGGGCGAGGTGGCGTTGAGCGGGCCCTCGACGGAGGTTGTTTCGAGCGCGTGCTCGATGATGCCAACGGCGTCGTCGAGGTGGATCCAGCTCCAGTAGGCGGAGCCGCGGCCGATCGGGCCGCCGAGGCCGAGCTTGAAGAGGTTGAGCGGGCCGGCGGGCTGCATCATCTTGAGCAGCGCGCCGCCGCCGGCGGAGAGCACGATGCCGATGCGCGGGTTGACGGTGCGCACGCCGGCGCCGGCCGAGGCTTCCTCCCAATCGACGCAGAGGCGGGCGAGGAAGTCGTTGCCGGCGGGGGCGTTTTCGGTGATTTCGCGGGGGACCTGCGAGCCGTAGTAGCCGATCGCTGAGGCGCTGACGAGCACGGCGGGCTTTTCGGCGGCGGCCTGGATCGCCTCGACGATCTGCTTGGTCGATTCGATCCGGCTGCTGCGCAGCTCGGCCTTGCGGGCATCGCTCCAGCGCTGGTCGACGATGCCCGCGCCGGCGAGGTGGACGACGCCGGCCGCGCCGGAGACGGCGTCGGCGACCGCGTCCCAGCCGATCCAGTTGACGCCGTCGCGTGCGGGCTGGGAGGCGGGGTTGCGTGAGACGGCGGCGATGGAGGTGCCGCGTGCGCGGAGGGAATCGACGAGCGCGGAGCCGATGAGTCCGCTGGCGCCGGTGATCACGACATGCATGGCGGGCTCCTTCGCGCCGGGTCAGGCCCGGCCGGCGCCGGCGAGCGGCGGCTCGCCGGGGTCATCGTCGTCGTCTTGCGCCGAATCGGCGGGCGGCTCCGGCTGCATTTCGTCGTCGGGCGGAGGCGCGTCGGGCAGTTCGATGCCTTCGAGGGCGCTGCGGATTTCGTCGAGCACCTTGGGGTCGAGCGCGGCCTCCGCTTCCGCATCGATCGGCCCGTCGCCGTCTTCGTCGCCGGAGGCGTCGATGCCGAGGGCGCGGCGCAGCTCCTGCTTCATCGCGGGGTCGAGCTGGCTGGCATCGGCGAGGCGGTCGGCGAGGTCGCTGAGCGCGTCCATGCCGATGCCCATGTTTTCGAGCGTTTCGCGGATCAGGCGCTGGACCTCGCCGTGCTCCTGGCGGATCAGCGCGTCGGCGAGTTCGAGCTGGGTTTCGATGGCGCGGAAGCCCATCCGGCGGGTGCTCTCGTCACGCTGGAGCAGGGTGGACATGAGCCGGGTGAAGAGGGTGGTGGTGCGGGCGATCCGCATGCGGTCGTCGGGGTGTTCGGGGAAGTCGCCCGTGACCTGGACTTCGAAGCCGGTGCGCTTGTCGGTGGCGACGTATTGCTCAGGCATGATGGCGCAATGGTACTCCGCGCCCGCAAGCGGCCCCGTTCAGCCGGCCGCGGCGGCCTCCAGGAAGGGGGCGACGGCCTCGATGAAGCCGGGCGTGTTCTGCGAATGGACGTTGTGGCCGCAGTCGGGCACTTCGACCAGCGCCGCGCCGGGCAGGGATTCGGCGAAGCGGGCGGCGGCTTCGGCTTCGAGGATGTTGGAGCGCTCGCCGCGCACGAGCAGGGTCGGGCCGGGGTAGCGGTGGAAGCCGTCGGCCGCGTCGCGGCGGGTCCCGTGCTGCTGCCGTTCGCGGCGGCTGCGGAACTCCGGGTCGTGCAGCAGGCGGTCGGACTTGCTGACGTAGCGGCCGTCGGAGCGTTGGACGAGGTTGTAGCGGGCGGTGCGCTCCATGTGCTCGCGGGAGCGGAAGGGGTCGTAGGCGGCGACGCGGTCGATGAATTCGTCGAGGTGCTCGAACTCGACGTTGCGGGTGACGAAGTTGCGGATCGCCTCGGCGCCGCGCTGGGAGACTTCGGGGCCGACGTCGACGAGGACGACGGCGCGGGGGAGCGCGGGTTCGAGCGCGGCGAGGCGCATGGCGACCATGCCGCCCATCGAGTGGCCCATCACGATCGGGCGCTCGATGCCCTCGGCGGCGAGCAGGGCGAGCGCGTCGCGGGCCATCTCGTCGGGGCCGTAGGCGGCGTCGCGGGCCCATTCGGAATCGCCGTGGCCGCGCTGGTCGAGCGCGATGACGCGGAAGCGGTCGGCGAGGTGCAGCGAGACGAGGTCCCAGGAATGGGCGGACTGGTTGCCGCCGTGCAACATCAGCAGCGGCGGCGCTTGGGCGGGGCCCCACTCGAGCAGGTGCAGGCGGAGGTGGTTGATCACCGCGTTGCGGGAGACGTAGCGGATGCCGCCGGCGCGGGCGATGCCGAGGTCGTCGGCCGATTCGAGCAGCGAGTCGAACTCGGCGGTCGCGGTCATGTCGATCTCGCCGACGCCGGGCGCGAAGGTGTTGAGGTAGGCCACGTCGTCCTCCCGGTCCGCCTGCGTGCCGCATGCCGCGCGGGCGGGGGCAGGATACCCGCGGGGGTGGTGTAGGCTGACCATGCTGCGCCGCCGGCGGCCGCCGGGGCGCGGGTTCGAGGTGCGGCGTGCGTGCTGAATTCGGTCCGGGTGGTGCTGCCGCGGTCGCCGCGGCGCTGCTGATTGCCCGCTGATGGACCCGCTCCCCCGCGACGCTGCACGACGGAACCTCCCATGACCACCGGCATCGATTCCCCCCCCGTAGCGCTCTACGACACGCTGCTCCGCGACGGTTCGCAGATGGAAGGCATCGCCTTCTCGCTGGCTGACAAGATCGCGGTGGCGCGGCGGCTCGACCAGCTCGGCATCCACTACGTCGAAGGCGGCTTCCCCGGCTCCAACGAGAAGGATCGCGCCTTCTTCGAGCAGATGAAGGACGCGCCGCTGGAGCGGGCCAAGCTGGTCGCCTTCGGCGGCACCCGCAAGCCGGGCTCGGACGTCGGGCGCGACTTCAACATCGCGGCGCTGCGCGACGCGGAGACGCCGGTGGTGACGTTCGTGGGCAAGGCGATCGCCTCGCAGGTGCAGTCCGTGCTCAACACCTCGCGCGAGGAGAACCTGGCGATGGTGCGGGAGTCGGTCGAGTACATGCGCTCCGCCGGGCGCGAGGTGCATTTCGACGCGGAGCACTTCTTCGACGGCTACGCCGAGGATCCGGACTACGCGCTGCAAGTGCTGCGCACGGCGCAGCGGGCGGGCGCGGAGTACCTGATCCTCTGCGACACCAACGGCGGGCGGATGCCGGCCGAGGTGGCGGAGGCCTGCAAGGCGGCGCTGGAGGCCTGCCCGGGCGCGCGGCTGGGCATCCACGCGCACAACGACTGCGAGCTGGCGGTGGCCAACTCGCTGGCCGCGATCCGCGCCGGCGCGACCCAGGTGCAGGGCTGCATCAACGGCTACGGCGAGCGCTGCGGCAACGCCAACCTCTCCTCGATCGTGCCCAACCTGCAGCTGAAAATGGGCTTGCAGGTGGTGACCGGCGAGCAGCTGCGCGAGTTCACCTCCGCCTCCCGGTTCGTGGCCGAGCTGGCCAACCGCCCGCTCTCCGGACAGTCGCCCTACGTCGGCGCTTCCGCCTTCGCCCACAAGGCCGGCTACCACGTCGCCGCGATCGTCAAGGACCCCTCGACCTACCAGCACATCGAGCCGCGCGAGGTCGGCAACGACCGGCGGGTGCTGGTCTCCGAGCTCTCCGGCCGCCGCAACATCCGCTACAAGCTGGCCGAGCGCGGGCTCGACATGCCGCTGACCAACGACGAAACGGCGACCCTGCTCGACCGCGTCAAGGAGATGGAGTCGCGCGGCTACCAGTACGAGGGCGCGGAGGCCTCCTTCGAGCTGCTCGCCCTGCGCCTGCGCCCCGGCTACCGCCCGCTGTTCGAGCTCGACGACTTCCTCGTCGTCGAGCGGCGCAACCCGGACGCGGCCGCCTCGCCCGACGGTTCGGGCATGATGCAGGCCGAGGCGGTGACCAAGATCCGCGTCGGCGAGACCATGTTCCGCACCACGGCCGACGGCAACGGCCCGGTCAACGCGCTCGATCAGGCCGCCCGCGCCGGCCTCTCGCAGGCCTTCCCGGGCCTCGAGCGGGTCTCGCTGCTCGATTACAAGGTGCGGATCATCGACACCGACGCGGGCACCGAGGCGCAGGTGCGGGTGCTGATCGAATCGACCGACGGCGAGCACATCTGGAACACCGTGGGCTGCTCGACCGACGTGGTCGAGGCCTCCTGGCTGGCCCTCGCCGACGCCTACGAGTACTACCTCCAGCATCGCGGCGAATGGGCCCCCGAAGAGGCGCACGCCGACGCGGTGGCCTGATCCGGAACGCGGCAGAACGCGACAGAGCGCGACAGCATCTGGGGGGGCGGCCGTTCGCGCGATCGGCGGGCGGGCGCTATCCTGCATTCGGAGGCTCGCGGGCGGCGCTGCCTGTAGCGCGCTGCACGGCGGACCGGGCTGTGGATGCCGCGGCGGCGGGGAGCGGGCCCTAGGAGGAGGGGACGATGGCGAGCGACGCAGCGGCGGCGGTGGCCTTCCCGGATTGCCGGGTCTGCAGCGAGGGCGTGCTGGTGCCGCTCTCCGACTTCGGCGGGCAAGGCGCCGCCGTCCACTTCAAGGCTTGGGTCTGCATCAACCCCAAGTGCCAGTACAACCTCAAGATCCGCAACGGCGACATCATCCAGGACGAGCCGATCTACGACGGCCGCGACGACGGCCGCAACTAGCGCCCGCCCGCCTCTGCAACGCGCGCGACGGAACCGTCGCGGGCGATCGGGCGCGTAGCGCGCGTTCGCCGTACACTCCCCCTCATCGGGGAGTGGCGCAGCCTGGCAGCGCGCTTCGTTCGGGACGAAGAGGTCGGAGGTTCAAATCCTCTCTCCCCGACCATTTTTTCCACCTCTCCTGCCCTGTCCCGCTTCGCAGGCCCGGATTCCCCGTTCCGCCTGAGTGTGTCGCGCGCTACAGAGGCGCGGGATCCGCTGCGACGAGGCCGCGCCCATCTCCCTACGATTGGGCATAACGGCGGGACATAAGCGCGAAGGGGCGCGACCGCCGGCGTCGAAGGAGGGCACGATGTCGCTGCTCGCAATCTTCCGCCACCCGAAGCCCGAACGGCGCGTCGCCGTGCTTGACACCGCCCTGCTCTCCGCCGCCTGCAAGCCCGCGGGCATCCGCCCCAGCTGCGTCCCCCTGCGCCCGCCCGCCTACCGCCGCACCGAATCCGGCCGCGAGACGCTCAAAGCGGCGTAAGCCCTCTGATCCGGCTCACTCCCGCAGCGCCGCCAAGGGCTGGCGCAGCCGCGTCGCGATCAGAAAGACCACCGCGGCCGCGCCGGCCGAGACCGCGTACATCACCAGCGCCCAGTCGTAGCTGCCCGCCTCGTCGTAGATCTCGCCCGCGATCACGGGCGAGCCGAGGATGCCCATCGTCTCGAACATGAACGCCACGCCGAGGATCGTGGCGAAATGCCGCGTGCCGAACCCGCGCGAGAACATCAGCGCCTCGACCAGCGGCGCCGCCGCGTAGCCCAGCACGTAGAGCGGGATGTAGACCGCGATCCCCAGCGCGTCCCCGCCCGTGAAGCGCAGCACGAGCATCCCCGCCGACATGCACAGGCAGCACGCCGCCGCCGTCAGCTCCGGACGCCGCGGACGCCCCAGGACGTTCCCCGCCGAAAGCAGCCAGACCGCCGCCAAACCCGCCGTGCCCGCCACGAACAGCGCACCCGTCCCGTCCGACCAGCCGACCGACGAGAAGTACGGCTTGGCCTGCGAGAGCCAGCCGAAGACGACGTAGAAGTAGAGCATCATCCCCAGCACGATCACCCAGAACAGCGGCGACCGCACCGCCTGCCGCGTCGTCGCGCCGACCTCCTCCGGCCCGGATGCCTCCGCCGCTGCCGCTTCCGTGCCCGCCGCGTCGGGCCCGCCGGCCGCCGCCGCGATCGCGCCGCCCGCATCCGCGCCGCGCGCGCCCGGACGCGACGGGGGCGGCAGCGGCCGCCGCACGACCGTCGTCCTGCGCCGCTCGCGGTCGCCGTGCGCCTCGCCCGGGTCGTCGCGCACCAGCAGCAGCGCCGCCACGTAACCCCCGGCCAGCAGCACCGACGAAACGACGAACGCCGTCTTCCAGCTCGCGCCCGTGATGATCGCCTGGATGATCGGCACCATCACCAGCTGCCCGATCCAGACCGACGCGCCGATCGCCGAAACCGCGATCGCCCGCCGACGCTCGAACCAGCGCACCGCCAGCGACTGCGCCGGGATGTAGGCGATCGCCGCCAGCGTCGCGTTGTTCAGCGCCAAGTAGAGGTACCACTGCCACAGCTCCGACAGCGTCGCCAGCAGCAGGAACGTCCCCGCGCACAGCGGCACCGCGATGAACAGCAGCCGCCGCGGCCCCGTCGTGTCGATCAGCCGCCCCACGATCGGCGCGAACAGCCCGACGGTGCCGACCGCGACGGAGAATCCCGCCGACACCGCCGCCCGCGACCACCCGAACTCCCGCTCCAACGGCTCCACGTACAGCCCGAACGCCCCGAACGAGATCCCCTCCGACACCACCAGCGCAAAGAAGATCGACCCCAGCACCCACCACCCGTAGTAGACCCGCGAAGGAAGCAGCCGTGCGATCATCAGGGCAGCCTATTCGCCACGACGCGCACAGGGGCATCAAGGCGCACGGTCTGCTAAGCTCTGAGCAAGAGGGTCGCATCGCGTGCGCTCATCCACGCACCAAATGCGGACGGAGGTTCGGTTCTGATGGTGAAGCAATCGCAGGACAGCCTCCGTGGGCAAGAGGTGACCGTTCACGAGCTCTTCTCGACAGCCGATCGGCGTTTGCGTGCCCCCGAGTTTCAGCGACACTACGTCTGGCGCCCCAGCGACCAGATCCGACGGCTGTGGGATGACTTTGACAGCTTGGCGGATGAGGGCACTGTTGCAGGGGAGCAAGAGGATTCCCTCTTCTTGGGTGCGTTGGTCGTGCAGCCGGTTGAGTTCGGCGGTGGCGGCCGAACACCTCTGTTTTCCGTCATTGACGGCCAGCAACGAATTTTGACGCTTTACTTGGTTCTCACGGCTATCGCTGAGGCATTCCAAGACACTGGTGACTTCGGCGCGACGCAAGATATTGAGAGCGAGTATCTTCTTGTCCGCACTGGCTCATTCAAGAATCAACCACGAGTCGAATCAACCGTCAGTGACATGGATCAGTTCGCCACGATCATGTCGTGTCTGAAGCATCCAAAGCCTGTGCTGAAGGGGATAGCCACTGATGCGACTGAAGGCAATCTCACTGATGCTTGGGAAGCGATTCGACGGAAAGTTCGTGAGCTGGGATCTGATGATGAAGGTAGTCTATCGACAGAGCGATTGAGCGCCCTTAGGAACGATATCGTTGATCGTATTGAACTCGTTGAAGTCGTGCTTGGCAGCCGCCATGACCCCCACCAAGTTTATGAACGACTTAACACGGCTGGTGTACCGCTCAAACCCATTGACCTGGTGCGAAATGAAGTATTCCTAACAGCTGGAGCAGATGCTGATGTCACGGCACGGGTGTTTCGCGAGCAATGGGATCCCTTCGAGTCCGAGCTGGGGCTGGAACACCAAGACGCTTATTTCTTTCCATACACGCTCATCCGGCGTTCCTCGGCGACAAAAGCATCGGCCTATCGCGTACTCAAGCAGTATTGGCGTGACGAAGTAACCAAGAAACAGGTTGGCGAAGGGCCGGCCGCGGACATCGTTAGAGATTTGAGCGAGTTCGTGCCGGCATTCAGGGGAATAGTCGGAGTATCGCGCCCTGCGAGAATTGACGATGAGGCGTGGTTTGCAGTGCAACGGTTGAGTCGCATGTCTGCGCCACCGATGATGTACCCCTACCTGATGCAGCTGATTCATCACCATACCCAAGATCGCAATGCAGTGCCCGCGGAAGACGTAGTTCGCATTATTGACGTAATCGACTCATTCGTCGTACGAAGGGCATTTGCCGGTATGGGCAATGCAGGTGTGCATACCGCATTCAATAACATGTGGGAGCGGGTGCACCATGACTCTTCGGCCTTGTTGCAAGCGCTTGGCCGACGGTCGGTAACCTTCCCGGGTGATGTTGACTTCGCGGATAACATTCGCACTGCGACGATCGCGAACTCGAATCGCTGTCGATATATCTTGACTGAATATGAACGATCCCTTGACGATTGGGATCAATCAGTGTGGCACCCAGATAAGATCACAATCGATCATGTGATGCCCAGAAATCCAACAGTAGGCACTTGGGCGGACGTGACTCCGGAAGACCACAAGCGCCTTCTTGATACATGGGCAAATCTGGTCCCAATGACGCCCGAAGGGAATCCGGCAAAAGGGAACATTGAGTACGCGGACGCACGCGAACGCATTTTGGAGAATCAAGCCACCGTGTTTAAGTCAACTTACAAGCTATATTACGAGAACCCGACTTGGCTCGTTGAAGATATTGAGAACCGTGCCGACGATCTAGTATCTTGGGCTCTCCAACGTTGGCCCAAACCTCAGGTCTAGATCGCTCCTGCCTCCGCGAGCTCCTTGAGCTCGGCCTCGCCTAGGCCGAGTTCGGAGCAGAGGACCTCGTTCGTGTGCTCGCCTAGCAGGGGGGCGCGCTCGTTGTTGGGGGGGCTTTCGCTGAGGCGGATGGGGCAGCCTAGTAGGGTGACTTTGCCGCGTTGGGGGTGGTCGATTTCCAGGTGCATGCCGCGGGCGGCGAGATGCTCGTTGCTGTAGATTTCGGAGCTGTCGAGGACGGGGCCGCTGGGGACGCCGACTTGGGAGAGGGCATCCATGACCTCGAACTTGGTGCGTTGGCTGGTCCAATCTTCGATGGCTTGGCGGATTTCGGGGCCGGCTTGGCGGGTGATGCCGGCGCCGAAATCCGCGTCGATCAGGTCGGGGCGGTCGAGGACGTCGATCAGCGCCTGCCACATGTGCTTGCCGGCGACGACGACCCAGACCCAGTCGGTGCGGCCGCCCGGTTTGCAGGGGAAGAGGCCGGTGGGGGCGGTTTGGGCGTCGCCGAAGGGCGGGACGGGGTCGCCGAGCAGGTCGCGGCGGGTCATCGGGACGCGGGTGTAGTTGGTCAGCGCTTCCTGCATCGAGAGTTCGACTTTTTGGCCGACGCCCTCGCGCTGGCGCTGCCAGAGCGCGGCGAGCATGCCGATCGCGGCTTGGACGCCGGTGCCGGTGTCGCCGATGGTGGGCCCGGGCTTGAGCGGGAGCGTGTCCGCGGTGCCGGTCAGCGCCATCGCGCCGCCGGTGGCCTGGGCGACCATGTCGAAGGATTTGGCCTTGGCCCAGGGGCCGGTCGTGCCGAAGCCCTTGATCGTGCAGTAGATCAGGCGCGGGTGCAGCTCGCGCAGGGTCTCGTAGCCGAGGCCGAGCCGCTCCATCGTGCCCAGCGTGAAGTTCTCGACCACGACGTCGAAGCGCGGCAGCAGGCGCAGGAAGATGCCGCGCCCCGCCTCCGACTTGAGGTCGAGCGCGAGCGATTTCTTGTTGTTGTTGAGCGTGAGGAAGTAGAGCGAATCGCGCTCCCCCCCGCCGCCCAGCCGCCGCCCCGGCTCGCCCCGCCCGGGCGGCTCGACCTTGACGATGTCCGCCCCCAGCCAGCCCAGCACCTGCGTGGACGAAGTGCCCGCCTCATACTGCGTCAGATCCAGTATCCGAACATCCTCAAGCGCCGTCATGACCCACCTCCGTGCCGCGCAGCCTAGCGGTTCGGGCAAGCGCTTGCGCGGCCGGCTGAACCGGCTAGCTGATTTGGGCGGCGGCGTCGCCTTGGCCGAGGGCGCGGTAGTGGCCGAGCACGAGCTCCTTGGTCAGGTAGCGGCCGTGCTCGGTGCGGTCGTTCTTCTCGAGCACGGGGAACTGATCGAGCACATGTTCGGCGTCCGCTTCGGAGAGGCCGTAGAGGTGGAAGTAGAGCGCGTCGAGGCGGGCGCGGAGCTGGCGGCGCTCGGCGGCGTCCCAGCGGAAGGGCGGGCCGGCGTGCCCGAGTTCGCGGGCGAAGGGTTCGAGGTCGCTCGCGGTGCAGCAGAGGCGCAGCACATGGTCGCGGACGAGTTCGGCGGCCGTGGCGTCCCCGAACTCGCGGTCGTAAGCGCTCGGCGGAATGACGGGAAGCTGCTCGACGATGTACCAGTTGGCGTGGGTACCTTGCACCTTGCGCCTCGCTACGAAATCCAAGCACAGGCTGCTCAGATTGGCGACGAGCAGTGCGGCGTCCGACGCCGTAAAGCCGGGAACGGGCAAGAGGATCGGCAGCGGATTGCCATATGCAGCGAACGGGACGATCGTGGCAATGATCGTGCGCTCGTCGGTGGCGCGGGCGATGTCGCGGAAGCCCAAGGCCCAGAGGAAACCGCCGTCAGTGCGGCGTTTGACCTCTTCGGCGTCGACCCAGTATTGGGTATCGGGGAGGAAATCGGGGCTTTGGCGCTCCTCGTCGGTTGCGGAGCGGGTGACGTACGGGTTGTGCGTATTTTCGGGGTGGACTTCCACCGATCCGGCGCGGTGGTCGAACTGATGGATCATCCTGCCCTGATAGAGCGGCAGCCATTCCTGCCCGCCGAGCTTGTAATGGTTGCCGACAACCCGGTACGCGCCGAGCCCGGCCAAGTCCTCAGCGGTTTTAAACCAATTGGAATCGTTGGTCATATGAAACATCGTGAAGTAGCGCAGGGGCCAAACTTGATGTTCTTCTTCACCTTCCCGCTTCACGAGCGCGGGGTGGCGTTCGTAGATGCCGCGGACGATTTCGGCGTCGCGCGGCGAGCGGAGCGTGGGCATGGTGCCCGTATTTGGATTGATCCGTTGGAAGTCAGCCGGGGTCATCGGGAAGACGCGCTCCGCGTCGTCGAGATCGGCCTGGCTGCTGAGGTAGAAGCCGCAGTTGGCCTGCTCGAATGTTCGCTCTTCGCCGCCGACAATCAGGGCGCAGAATTTGAATCTCGAATCCACATCCGGAAACCACTTGTTGGTTCGGGCTTCCTGATCGGCGGAGCGGCGATTCTCAAAATCGTAGACGCCGGAGAGTCGCCCGGTGGTGGAGATGGATTTGAAGAAATCGGCCGCGGTGAGGTCGGAGTAGATGCCGGAAGGGGTGAGCATGCCCATGATGCCGCCCGGGTTGAGCAGTTGCAGCCCGCGCTCGACGAAGAGGCTGTAGAGGTTGACGTCGCCCTTGCCCATGAGCGGATAATCGCCGTTTTCGCGGACGACGAGGGACATGGTTTGGGCGCGCCCGACGGCTTCATCGAATTGCGCGACGAGCGGATCATCGGCTTGGCGGCGCTGGTCGATGATCCGGCGGCGCTCGGCCGCGGTGGGCGCTTTGGCGAGATCATCGTCGCGCGCGGCCCACCATTCGACCTCCTGGAGTTTGATCCGGTCCCAGGGAGGATTGGAGATGACGGCGTCGAAACCGCCGCGGCGGTCGCCGCTCCAGTCCTGCCAGAGGTAGGGGAAGGCGAGTTCCCAATGGAGGATGTTTTCGCGGTCGCAGAGTTCGTCGGCGGCGTCGCGGAGGACGCGGTATTCGGGCAGCGATTGGGTGTGGAACGGGTGGTTCTCGCCCTCGAGCAGGATTTTGGGGCCTTTTTTCGAGAGTCCTCCCCAAGCGTCGATGATGGATTCATGCAGCTCGGCCTTGGCTGTTTTGCCGAGCCCGGCGTACTGCCAGCGCATGCCGGCGGTGAAGCGGTAGGGGCGGGAGATGCGGCCCAGCGCATCGGAGCCGAGGTCTTGCAGCGCCGTGTCCTGGTAGTCGGGCATTTCAGTGCGGCGCAGGTCCAGCGTTTGGTGCAATGGAGCGGTGCCCGCGCCCTTCCGCTCGATGTACTTGAGTTCCTGATCGAATGCGCGGCGGGTGATGTCGGCGGCCCATTCGGCGAGGTATCGGCGAACATCGGAGGCCCAGACGCCGAGCAGGGAATCGCCGCAGATGATGCGGTGGGAGAGGTCGGCGAGGGGGAGCGGGGGGACGAAGGTGTGGAGCCAGAGCGCGACTTGGGCAAGTTCGACGGCCATGAGGTTCTTGTCGACGCCGTAGATGCAGCGCTTGAGCACCATGCGCTGGATGATGGCGCGGTCGCCGACGATCGCGCCGTCGGCGGCGAGGCGGGCATGGGCGGCGTCGAGTTCGGCGCGGATCGGGGAGATATGGCCGGGCGCGCACTCCCATTCGCGTTCGAGCAGGGCGGAGACCTCCTCGGCGAGCCAATCGAGGGCGGCGACGAGGAAGTGGCCGGAGCCCATGGCCGGGTCGAGGACGCGGAGGCCGAGCACGGCGGCCGCGGGATCGCGTTCGGGGGAGGGATCGGCTTCGAAGGCGGCGATGCGCTCGTCGACGAGCGGGCGGAGCGTTTGCTCGACGATCAGGTCGACGAGGTGCTGGGGGGTGTAGTAGGAGCCGCTGTCCTTGCGGGCGAAGGGCTGGATGGCGACGTCGACGGGGCCGTCGAGGCCCTCGCGGACGGGGATGCGTTCGAGCAGGCGCTCGTAGATGCCGCCGAGCTGCTGGACGGAGAGGGAGCGGTAGCCGATGTACTTGGAGTCGGCGTGGCTGAGGGCGATGATGATGGGGGCGAGTTCGGCGTCGCTGAGCTGGACGTGGTTGAGGACGCCGTCGTAGCGGCGGAAGAGGCCGCCGTTGTAGGGCGGGATGCCGAGCGCGTCGTCGCCCTCGTCGATGATCACGCGGAGGCGGTCGATGCGGTCCCAGAGGTCGGCGAGGTTGGCGGAGAAGGCCGCGCCGGAGGCGATCCGGGCGGCGACGTCGTCGCGGACGGCGCGGCGCAGGCTGATCGGCCCGTAGCTGCCGGAGTCGACCGGGAGGAGCCCGCCGTCTTCGGCGTAGGCGATCACGAGCAGGCGGTAGAGGAAGAAGAGGGCGGCGCGGGAGATCTCTTCGGGCTTGGCGCGCGGCTGCTTGCGCCAGAGTTTTTCGACGAGCTCGGGGAAGACGTCGTTGAAGATGGCGTCGGAGAGGTCGTCGGCGACGCGCTGCTCGTTGCGGCGGCCTCCGGCGAGGAGGCGGTCGAGCAGGCATTCGCGTTCGCCGCGGGCGGGCGTCCACGAGTCGCGGCGGAGCAGCAGGTAGGCGGCGCGGAGGCGGTCGGCTCGTTCGCCGTCGTCGAGCGCGAACATGTCGCTTTCGGCGACCAGATCGGCGAGGTCGACGGGGTGGAAGCGGTCGCGCGGGCGGACGTCGGCGGAGTAGATGCGCCATTCGGCGCCGTTGGCGAGCATGCCCCAGCGGATCGCGCCGTCGGAATCGGCGTTGGCGGCGAGCAGGTAGCGCTGGATTTGGTGGTGGGCGGTTTCGCCGGCGCGGGCGCCGCTGCCCGGGCCGTCGAGCCGGGCGTCGCGGCGCTTGCATTCGCAGATGCCGATGCCGCGGCGGAGGCGGTCGACGCCTTCATCGGCGAGGGCGGCGTCGAAGGCCGCTTCCGCGGGGAGGAGGAGCTTGTCGACGCGCTCGGAGCGCGTTCCGACGGGCTGCTCGGAGATAGTCGCAGTCCAGCCGAGTTCGGCGAGGATGGGTTCGATCAGCAGGCTGATCGTGAGGGGTTCGTCCGGGTCGGTGGCGCGGGAGATCTGGGCGAGCGCCTGGCGGACGACGCCGCGGAACTGGAGGACGGGCGCCGGGTTGTCGGCAAGTTCCCCGAATTCAGGCGTCTCGCGGAGTGCCCCGATCAACCACTCCTCATCCCAAAGCGGCGTATTAGCGACCATCCCCGCAGGATATCGCAGCCCCAAGTGGCTGGCGAGTCGGGAGGGGGTTTTGGGGGAGGTCTGCTCGGTCACGTGCCGGAGATCGTCTCGACCTCCGCGAGGCTCTGCTTCAGCTCCTGCACGGAGAAGACGATGTCGAACTTGGCGTGGCTCGGGCCGAGCGGCACGACCATTTCGCCGTTGTTGTAAGCCGCCTCCAGTGCCTTCATCACTCGCTCTTTGTACCGCGTGTCTACGCTGTCCCTGAGATGCTCGCCCTTCGACTCAACTGCCATGAGCACGGGATCACCGCCACCACTTTTGACCGTCGCGACGAAATCGGGCCAGATTCGCCTCTCCTTCCAGCCACGCAGGTAATAGTCGCCTCCCTGCCGGGCAGCGATGCGATGCCACCACGACAGGGCTTCATGCTCGTCGAAGTAGCAGGCGATTGCCCGCTCCGGTGCCGAATCGAAGTCGCTCTGCAGCACGGGCTCGAACAAGCTTTTCTCGACTGGCACTCCGGGGCGCACTTCCAAACCTCGGTCACCTTCGGTCGTCTCGATCTCACGCGGTTCTTTCCAGATGCGGTGCATCGGCATGCCGGCATTGAGGGTAACCCGGATCAGGTCATTCGCGACCTTATCTTGGAAGACGCGCTCCGCCTTGCGCTCGACCTGCGCAATGAGGTTTTGGCGCATGTCGGCAAGGTGCTCGACGCGCATGGCGTAGATGTCTTCGTCTGACTCGCCCCCGTCACGCAGCTGCGCCAGCGATGTCTGGACGAGTTTGGCGGCGAGCCACGGATTGGAGATCGCGCTGCTCAGCCGCCTGACGAACCAAGAGATCGAAACCGTGCCGTCTCCCTCGTCGATCCCTCTGGTCTCGTACTGAGGATTCATCCCGTCCACATCAACCTCAGCCTTGGTGACATGCGAGTTGTGCTTCAAGCGCGGGGAGAGCAACGGTGCCTCAATCGACTTCCAGTCGATCTCCGGAATGATGTGCTTCAGGTAGTCAAGCTCTTCGAACTCGTCATCAGCTGGATGATCTGCCTTGTGCAGCACTTTAGGCAGGAACACGTCAAGATCGGCGAACATGTCGCGTCGCTTCACGGTGAGCGGCACCAGATTGCCACTGGAGAGTACCACCTCGCCCATCAATCCGCTCATGCCTTCGCGCTCCAAGCCTGAGCGGATTTTTTTGACTGCTTCTCCAACAGCGGTGTTACTGCAAAAAACGTAGCAACGATCGAGCGCCGGCCGCTTTGTCAGTTCGGCGTTAGGTTGCCTGAGCACACGCCCGATCATCTGCGTCAACGCTGTTGGGGCAGTGGTCGAGTCGAGCATCACAAGGATGTAGGCGAACGAGCAATCCCACCCCTCCTTCAGCGCGTCCTTCGTGATAATCCATGTCACTGGGGACATCGGCGACATCAGATCTTCGCGACCGAGTTCGTCAATGTCGCTCGCTTTGATCCGGATAGCCCGCTCGTCAATGCCCATCTTGAGCAGTTGGTCTCGAACATCCAGCGCATGAACCAGCTTGCCATCGCGCTGCTTTTTACCTGTGCGGTCGACGCGAACGACGACGATAGGGCGAATGTAGCGCCCGGCATCTTGCTGCAACTCACTGGATTGGATATCAAGCAATTCAAGTTGCTTATGGGCGCGTGCGAGCGTGAGGTGCCAGTCTTCGCCCTGCTCAGCGGTGATCTCGACTGGCACCTTGATCATCTCTTCCCGCTTCAGTTGAGGGCCATCGATCTCAACCAAGATGTTGCTGATCGACTTTTGAGGCGTCGCGGAGAGTTCAATAACGGTTCGCGGGTTCATCCTGTTCACGGAGTTGACGAACTCCTCGGAGCCGCGTTTCTTCGAGCCGTAAGCCTTGTGCGCTTCGTCAAGGACGACGATCGGCCGGCACATCTTGATCACGTTGTGGAGACTGCGCGTGACCCGCCCAGAGGTGGGGTCGGTCGCCAAGTCAGGATCGATCTGGAGGCGGAACTCATCTGATCTCGATCCCTGCGTGTCGGGGAAGAATCGGTGATATGCGCCAGCGTCGCGGAACATCCGCAAGCCTTCTTGCTTTTCGTACCAATTGGTCGCTGCCAGCGACAACAGCATGACGCACAGGTGGTTCTGAATGTCATCCGGCGTGAGAGGATCGCCTTGCACGAACACTTTGACGCGGCCGCCCGTGGCGCGATCGAGGCGCTTGCGATAGGGATGATCGCGGGTCCAGAAGGTTGCCTTGGTCTGGTCGAAAATGGCGCGGCTGGGCACGATCCACAAGACGAGGCCAGTGGACACTTCCATCGCTTCAATGGCGGCGGCGCCGAGCAATGTCTTTCCTCCGCCAGTAGGCACCTTCAGGCAGATGTGCGGGATAGGCCGGCCGGCACCATCGTGCCGAGCAACATGCACGTCTCGCGGCACGATTCCGGCCTCGACCATCGACTCCCAAGCGGTTCCTGGGAAGTCGCGCACCGCATCAGGAACAGGCAGGCCCTTCTCGTGCAGAACGCGGCTGCTCTCGTCAGATTCCGCCTGTGCGGCGCGAATCGCGTCAATCCACTGGCGGAAGTCTGCGATCGCCCCTTGCTGGTATTCCTTGAGCTGCATGGCGACAGCCTATCACTCGCCGGGGAGTTGGAACGGCAGCTGGCTGAAAGTGATTCCCATCGGCGTCAGTTCCGTCTGGCTGATCCACGCATCAGCAGCCCAGACGATCGCCCTCGCCGTCTCCTTTGAGTCGCGGATGGCCCGTGCGCGGGACCCTGTCAAAACAGCCTCCTTGCCCGCGAGAAACGCCGAGTCTGGTTCATAAAACAGATAATAGCTCTCATCACGCTCAACATTAACATGGAATGGTTCTACATCTTTAGGCTCCCGAATGGATGAAACCGAGAGTGTTTCACCAGTAGCCGTATAATGGAGATAGGCTGCCAACACATTGAACGACGGGAGATCATCGCCTGTCAACATCCCTTCTATTGTGATAGCCTCACCAAGTCTGCAGAACGTGAAGGTGCCACCTAGCCCATCACGAAGATACTGATCCTTTGCCGTCGGAACACCGGATATGCTGCGTCGCACCCGCTCTGCGGTAATCGTATCTGCGTAGTCCATGCACTCTATCAGAATAAACTGGCACAGTGCTCCACCCTCGTTGTTCAACTCTAAGACTGCTTGTGCCGTTGTGCCACTACCAGCAAATGAGTCGAGCACGATTGGCTCATCTGGTGCGTTGGCCAATCCGATCTCCAGCAATCTCTGAATCAACCGTACAGGCTTCGGGTTATTAAATTTCTCCAAGGCGGACGGGAGCAGATCGGCAAGTTGCCGGGTACCTTCATCTGTGGTGCCTCCTTGATCTGCCAGTAGCAAATCTACAGGCACGATGCCTTTTGCCTGTACATCGTCAAGGAAGACTTTCAGTCGAGGATATTCTTGATCGCCATCAACACCCCACCAGATACGATCCTCTTGGATATGCTCTTCATGCGTCTGGCGACTATATTTCCATGCATGAGTTGGATGATTCACTTCACGCCCTGTATGCGGGTTCAGAATCGGGTAGACCAGATTCGGGCGCTCCTCTTTAGTAGCCGGATTTTGGTACGAGACGCTACTCCAAGCTCCGCGAGGATCATCATCTGGGTTGCGATATGTTTCATCTAGGTCGGGCTCTCTTCCGACCCGGATACGCTCAACGGCAGCAGATCGGCGATACACCAAGATATGTTCGCGTTGGTTCGAGAAGAGCCGAGCGTTGTTGCTCCTCCCGTGTCGATGTTGCCATGAAATCGAAGCCATGAAATGTTCTTCACCGAAGATCTCATCCATTATAGCCCGAAGGTGATGCACTTCGTTATCATCAATCGAAACGAATATAGTGCCTGTCTCCGCTAGGAGCTCCCGCAACAAGACGAGTCGTGGCCACATCATGCAGAGCCACTTATCGTGACGTTCTAAGTCTTCTTCATCGACTGGTTGCTGCTTCTCGAGCCATTTGCGGATCATCGGGCTATTGACGTTATCGTTATAAATCCATCCCTCGTTCCCGGTGTTATAGGGCGGATCAATGTAGATGCAATTGACGCGACTTGCGTAGCGAGGAATCAGAGACTTCAAGGCGTCCAAGTTATCCCCGTGGATAATCAGGTTGTCGTCTGTTTGGGGTGTGTCCCTATGGGGCGGGGGCACGGAGAGATCGGGGACAGGCACGAGCGGCCTGAACGGGATGGAGAGGTGATGTGCATAGACGCGAGGTTTGCCGGCGAATTCGAGGTGTGGCATTGTGCGCTCCTCCCGCCGAGCACTCGCCTTTCGGCGTGCGGAGGGAAGGCTAGCGTGCGCTGGCTCGTCCCGCAAGGGCTTCGGCTAGGGCGGCGTCGGCTTGGGCTCGGAACTCGGAGGGGGTGGTGTTGTTGTGGAGGATTCGGTCGGACTTGGGGGCTCTTTCTTGCCAGGGGATGGCGCTGGAGAGGCGTTGGCGGGCTTCGGGTTCGGTGAGGTCGTTGCGGGCCATGAGGCGGGTGAGGGCGGTTTGGTCGGTGGTGGCGACTAGCCAGGATTCGTCGCAGAGGGGCTGGTAGGGGCCTTCTATGAGGCGGACGGCTTCGAAGAGGGCGATTTGATGGGGGCCGGCGCGAAGGTCCTTGAGTAGCTGGATGAAGTGGGCTTCGAGGTCGCCGATGGCGTCGCGCAGGGCTTGCAGTTCTTCGGGCTTGCCGAAGACTTTGGCGCCGAGCGCCTTGCGGTCGATTGCGCCGTCGGGGGCGAGGATGTCTTGGCCGAAGCGGTCGATGATGCGGTGGTAGGCGGGCTTGCCGGGTTCGTAGAGGAGGTGGACTTGCTTGTCGGCGTCAACGTGGCGCGCGCCGTGCTTGTCGGCGAGGTGCTGGCAGAGCAGGCTTTTGCCGGAGGCGATGGCGCCGGTGACGCCGATGATGAAGGTCATGCGGGTACGGTAGGGGCGAGATGGTCGATGCGCAGCGCTGTGCCTGGGCGGATGGGGACGCGGCGATGGCGGCGTACCACGATGCGGAGTGGGGCGTGCCGATCGTGGACGACCGCGGGCTGTTCGAGTGCCTGACGCTGGAAGCGGCGCAGGCGGGGCTGTCGTGGGCGCAGGTGCTGGCGCGTCGGGAGGGCTACCGGGCGGTCTTCTTCGATTGGGATCTGGGGCGGATCGGTGCGCTGAGCGACGCGGATCTGGAGCGGCTGCGGGGGGATGCGCGGATCATCCGGCACCGGCAGAAGATCGAGGCGACGCGGGCGAATGCGCGGGCGGTGCAGTCGCTGGCGTTCCGCCGGCACGTGCTGGTGGGGGATGATCCGCGCACGTTTCCGGAGGTCGCCTGGTCGTACGCGGAGCCGGCGCGGGAGCCGGGGGAGGTACCGGCGCAGACGGCGGGTTCGCGGG
Source organism: Dehalococcoidia bacterium (assembly GCA_965205165.1). Lineage (GTDB taxonomy): Bacteria > Chloroflexota > Dehalococcoidia > Bin125 > Bin125 > CBDESM01. The sequence goes on along the minus strand of OZ242037.1, from coordinate 759,757 downwards.
CGCTGTCGCGCGAGCTGAAGTCGCTGGGCTTCCGATTCGTGGGGCCGACGATCGTCTACGCGTTCATGCAGGCGGCGGGGATCGTGAACGATCATTCGGCGGGCTGCTTCCGGCGCGTGGAGGTGGAGGCGCTGCGGTCGCCGCTGATCGGCGCGGGCGGGTAGCCTGCGGGGGAACGGAGGCGGCCATGACCTACCAGCACCTGCGGATCGAGATCGCGGATCACATCGGGACGATCACGCTGGACCGTCCGGAGAAGTTGAACGCGCTGTCGCGCCCGCTGCACGACGAGATGGTGAGCGCGGCGGCGGAGCTGCGCGGGGACGACGACGTGCGGGTGGTGATCGTGACGGGGGCGGGTCGCGGCTTCTGCTCGGGGGCGGACCTGACGGCGCGGCCGGGGGAAGCGCCGCGGGAGTCGCAGAACGAGCGGATGGACGAGCTGGGCTGGGTGGGCGCGCAGGCGCTGGCCTTCGGGGAGCTGGACAAGCCGACGATCGCGGCGGTGAACGGGGTGGCGGCGGGGGCGGGGATGTCGCTGGCGCTGGCCTGCGACCTGCGGATCGGCTCGGAGCAGGCGCGGTTCAAGACGGTGTTCCTGGAGCGTTCGCTGTCGCCGGACGCGGGGATGACTTGGTTCCTGCCGCGGATCGTGGGCTACGCGCGGGCGGCGGATCTGGTGCTCAGCTCGCGCTTCATCGAGTCGGACGAGGCGGCGGCGATCGGGCTGCTGAACCGGGTGGTGCCGCACGAGGAGCTGATGCCGGCGGCGCGTGCGAAGGCGGCGGAGATCGCATTCTGGCCGCCGATGGCGGCGCGCTCGGCCAAGCGGGTGATGCAGCGCAACCTCAGCGTGCCGCTGGAAGAGGGCCTGCGAAACGAGATCGTCTCGATTTCGCACGCGACGCGCGCGCCGCACGACGTGGCCGAGTCGAAGGCCTCGTTCGCCGAGCGCCGCAAGCCGGCGTTCACGGGGGAGTAGGCGTCAGCCGGCCCAGATGCGGGTGAAATCGAGGGTGAGGCCCGGGAGTTCGGGGCCGACTTCGAGGCTGGCGGGGCGGTTGAGGGTTTCGACGTCGCTGCCGGGGCGATAGACGAGGATCTGCTTGTCGAAGGGGTCGACGAGGAGGCCGACGGAGACGCCGAGTTCGATCCAGTGCTCCATCTTTTCCTCTTGCTGCGAACGGCGGTCGGAGGGGGACTGGACTTCGATCACGAATTCGGGCGCGACGGGCCAGTAATCGGGGCGCTGGTTCCGGGGGCCGAGGGATTCAGCCCGTTCGCGGCTGATCCAGCTGACGTCGGGGGCGTACTTCACGCCCGGGATCGGTTCGTAGCCGCCGGAGCTCTCTCTGGTGACGCCGAGGGGGCCGGCGCGGTCCCAAGTCCAAGTTTGGACATAGCAGTCGCCGCCGATTTCGGACGATCCACCGCCTGCGGGCATGGTGATCACCATCTCTCCCTCGGGGCTCAGCTCGAAGAGGAAGCCCGGGTGTTGGTCGTGGAGGTCGCGGAGCAGGTCGTCGGTGATCTGGAAGTCGTCGGCGGGTTCGACCCGGACGACGCCGATGCAGGGGGGCAGCTGGAGGTCCAGGACGGGTTGAGCCGCGGGCTGCGGGCGCTTGGCGGGGGCTTCTGCGGTGACCATCAGCCGGCCCAGATTCTAGCGAAGCTGATGGTGAGGCCGGGGAGTTCGGGGCCGACTTCGAGCTGTGCGGGGCGCTGGTGGAGCTCGATATCGGCGTCGGGGCGGTAGATGTGGACTTCCTCCTCGAAGGGATCGACGAGCCAGCCGACGGAGATGCCGCCTTGCATCCATTCGGCCATTTTCTCGTGCTGCTGCGAGAGCCGATCGCTTGGGGAGACGACCTCGATGACGAATTCCGGGACGGTTGGCCAGTAGTCGCGGCGGCGCTCCTCCGGCGTGAGCGCGTCGTAGCGCTCGCTGCTGATCCAAGAGACGTCGGGCTGGCGCTTGGCGATGCCGAGGGGGGTCTCGAACTGATAGCCGCCCGAGCTCTCGCGGGTGACCCCGTAGCCCGGCTCGACCGTCCAGTTGCCGACGATCCGCCCGAACTCGCTGCCGATCTCCGAGCCGCGGTCGCCGGCGGCCATGGTGACGACCAAGTCTCCCCGGGCGCTCACCTCGAAGAGCAGTTCGGGGCGCTCCTCGCCGAGTTTGCGGAGGAATTCGTCGGTGATCTCGCAATCTTCGGAGAAGGTGTAGGTGGCGACGGATGCGCCGCAGGGCAGCCAGTCGCGGAGGCACTCTTCGGCCGGCTGAGGGGCGGCCGGTGGGCGCTCCGCGACTGCTTCGGCTGTGGTCATTTCCGGCTCCGTTCGGGGGCTTGCGCGGTGACCATCAGTCGGCCCAGATTCTGGCGAAGCTGATGGTGAGGCCGGGGAGTTCGGGGCCGACTTCCAGGTTGGCGGGTCGCTGGTGGAGCTCGGTTTCGGCGTCGGGGCGGTAGATGTGGACTTCCTCCTCGAAGGGGTCGACGAGCCAGCCTACGGAGACGCCGCCCTGCATCCATTCGGCCATTTTCTCGTGCTGCTGCGAGAGCCGATCGCTTGGGGAGACGACCTCGATCACGAATTCCGGGACGGTTGGCCAGTAGTCGCGGCGGCGCTCCTCTGGCGTGAGCGCGTCGTAGCGCTCGCTGCTGATCCAGGAGACGTCGGGCTGGCGCTTGGCGATGCCGAGGGGGGTCTCGAACTCGAAGCCGCCGGAGCTGTCGCGGGTTACGCCGTCGTCGATGATTTCTGACCACTCGTCGATCTGGCGCCCCGATCTGGTGCCGATCTGGGCGCCGCGGTCGCCAGCGGCCATGGTGACGACCAAGTCTCCCCGGGCGCTCACCTCGAAGAGCAGTTCCGGGCGCTCCTCGCCGAGTTTGCGGAGGAAATCGTCGGTGATCTCGCAGTCTTCGGAGAAGGTGTAGGTGGCGACGGATGCGCCGCAGGGCAGCCAGTCGCGGGGGCGCTCTTCGACCGGCTCCGCTGCCGGCTGAGGGGCGGCCGGCGGGCGCTCCGCGACTGCTTCGGCTGTGGTCATTGCCGTCTCCGTTCGGTTCACAGGGTACGGGAATCGACTGGTTGCGCGCCGTGCGCTGCGGCGAGCGTTAGCCTGCGGGGGCTTGAACGGAGGGGGACGTGATCATTTCGCTGGACCATGTGGGGATCGTGGCGCACGACTTGGACGAGGCGGGGGAGGTGCTGGTCGACCGGCTGGGGCTGGCCTACGACGAGGAGCGGACGCCGTTTCCCAAGGGGGGGTATTTCGCGCCTGAGCGGACCAAGATCTTCTTCGTCAAGGTCAATCTCGGCGAGACGCGGATCGAGATCCTGCTGCCGGATGACAATCAGTCGGGGATCGGCAAGTTCCTGGAGCGGCGCGGGGCCGGGCTGCACCATCTCGGCTACGGCTCGACCGACGTGGTCGAGGACACCAAGCTGTTCATTGAGCGGGGGCTGCGCTACATCGATTTCGGCGGGCCGATCGAGGAGATCACCGCGTCGTTCTTCCACCCCAAGTCGGCGGCGGGCATCCTGACCGAGATCGTGCCCGACCGCAGCGGGCTGCGGCCCGGATAGGGGCGCTAATCAGCGGTGATCAGTAGTGGATGGCGCGGCCCACGCCGCCGCCGGCGGCGATGGTGTCGCCGTTGATCGCGACCGATTTCGGGCTGGCGAGGAACGCGACCACGTCGGCGATGTTTTCCGACGTGATCAGGCGGCGCGACGAGTTCAGCGCGGCCATCCGGGCCTCCGCCTCGTCCTCCGAGATCCCCTGCGCGCGCGCCGTGCCCGAGATCCGTTCCGGCGTTGCCTCCGTCACCGTCAGGCCCGGATGCACGACCGTGACGTTGATCCCGTCCGGGCCCAGCTCGTCGGCGAGGTTCTTGGTCAGCGCGGCGACGGACACGTTGCGGATGCTGCCGACCGTGTTGCCGGAGCTCCGCGCGGCGAGGCCGCTCACGTTGATGATCCGCCCCCAGCCCGCGGCGCGCATGTACGGCGCGGCCTCCCGCGAGGCGCGGATGTAGCCCAGCACCTTCACCTCGAGGTCGGGCAGCACGATCTCGTCGGTCAGCTCCGCCAGCGGCTTGGGGCCGTGCACCGAACCCGGCGAGGCGGCGTTGTTGACCAGGATCTCCAGCCCGCCCATCGCCTCCGCGGCGGCCGAGACCATCGCCCGCACCGACTCGTCCGAGGATGCTTCGTAGGAGAAATGGCGCACCGGTCCGGCCGGACCGCCGATCTCGGCGGCGGCAGCGGCCAGGCGCTGCGGGTCGCGGGCCGCGATCGCGACTTCGCAGCCCTCGGCGGCGAGCACCGCCGCGATGGCCTTGCCGATGCCCCGGCTGCCGCCGGTGACCAGCGCCTTCTTGCCCGCGAGTTCCAAGTCCATCGTGCCGCCTCCTATGACGCCGCGGCTGCGAGCGCCGCGCGTTCGTGCGGCGGACGCAGGAAATGCGCCGGTTCCAGCGCGGCGCCGGCGCGCGATGCGGCGGTGACCGCGCCGCGCTCGATCACCGCGTGCTGCGCCACGGTCGGATTGCGCAGGCCGGGCGACGGGCCCAGCGCCACGATCTCCGCCTCCCAGCGATCCGCCTCGACCGTGAGGATGCCGATCGAGCCCCAGCGCATCGAGAGGTGGTGCGGCAGCGTCGGGCTGCCCGGATTGATCAGCAGCACCCCGTCGCGGTACTCGATCCGCTCGACGTGGGTGTCCCCGCCGATCAGGATGTCCACCTGCTCGCCGTCGAGCGAGGAGGCCAGGATCTCCGCGATCGGGCGCGTCTCCGGGCGCAGCTCGTGCGCCATTCCGATCCGCGCGCCGGCGGCGTCGACGAACTGCAGCTCCGCCATCCGCGGGTCCTCGAAGATGTCGTTGTTGCCGCGCACCGCGAGCACCGGCGCGAACTGCGCGCACCAATCCAGCACCGAGGGCACCGTGATGTCGCCGCCGTGCAGGATCAGGTCCGCGCCGCGCAGCGCTTCGCCGGCCTCCGGGCCCAAGTCGTCCAGCGAATGAATCAGCTGCGGCAGGTGCGTGTCCGAGATCAGGCCGATGCGCATGACCCGCAGCCTACAGGCGCTGGCGGAACGGCCCTGCTCCGCCCGCCGCCCCCGCCTTGCTAGCATCCGCCCGTACTTGACGCCGATGCCGGCATCGACGGAGGAGGCCCGCCCATGGCACAGGAACGCATCGCCGCGATCGCCGGCATCCACGAATATCCCCTGCGCGTCGCGCCCGGCGTCTCCGCGATGCAGATCAAGGCGGAGTCGATGAAGCGCGCGCTGGACGACGCCGGCCTGGCCTGGTCCGACGTGGACGGGCTCTACGACGCGCTGGACGGCGAGGGCGGCGGCGGGCTCGGCCTCGCGGCCTACCTCGGCATCAAGCCCGCGATGATCGACACCACCCAGGTCGGCGGCTCCTCCTACGAGTTCCACGCCTCGCACGCGCTCCGCGACATCGCCGCCGGGCGCGTCAACGTCGCCGTCACCACCTACGGCTCGACCGCCGCCTCCAACCGCGTGCCGATCGGCACCGGCGGCCTCGGCCGCGGCGGCGCCTCCTGGATGCAGAACATGGAGGCCCCCTACGGCTCCACCCTGATCTCCAACTACGCGATGGTCGCCCACCGCCACATGCACGACTACGGCACCACCACCGAGCAGCTCGCCCAGATCTCCGTCGCCACCCGCAAGCACGCGATGCGCAACCCCGAAGCCGTCAAGGCCATGACCGACCTGCAATTCGTCAAGGTCGACGAAATCACGGTTGAGGACGTGCTCGAATCGCGCATCGTGGCCGACCCGCTGCACCTGCTCGAGTGCTGCATGATCAGCGACGGCGGCGGCGCGGCCGTGTTCGTCTCCGCCGATGTCGCGCGGGACATCAAGAAGAAGCCGGTTTGGATCATCGGCGCGGGCGAGGCGACCGCCTACCGCGAGAACGGCGGCGACATCACCACCTCCGCCGGCGCGCAGAGCGGCCCCGCCGCCTTCGCCCAGGCCGGCGTCTCCCCGGACGAGATCGACATCGCCATGATCTACGACTCGTTCTCGATCACCGTCGCCGTCTGCCTCGAAGACCTCGGCTTCTGCGCCAAGGGCGAGGTCGGCTCTTGGATCGACGACGGCCACCTCGCCTTCGACCAGCCCGGCCTGACCCTCAACACCGACGGCGGCGGCCTCTCCTCCAACCACCCGGGCATGCGCGGGCTCTTCCTGCTGCTCGAATCCGTCCGCCAGCTGCGCGGCGAATCGACCTCCCAAGTCGATGGCGCGAAGCTCGCCGTCGCCCACGGCAACGGCGGCCTGCTCGGTGCCACCCACACCGGCGGCACCGTCATCCTCGCCGCCGACTGAGCGGCAAACCGCGCACCCGCGTGCCCGCCATCATCTCCGCCTTGCCGGTCCTTGGCTGATTGATCGCTTGTCGGGGGCGACTGCTTGAGAAGTTGCGCTGCACCGAGTAAGATTTGCGCGGGCAGCGGCTGGAGAACGCGATCCGGCTGCGGATGGAAGAAGCAGGGGGCATCTCTTGGGCATCGAGGAGTTGACAGCGCGAGGCATCTGGCGGGCGGTTCGCGCTTTGAAAACGCGTGCTGAGATCGGGGGGGGGGGGGGGGGGGGGGGTAGGAAATTCCCGCCCGCGGCCTCGCGGGGATGCAGCGGTAGGGGGTTCTAGGGTGCGGGCGGCCGCGCTGCTCGCGCTGGCCATCGCGGCCCTGTTCGGCGGCTGGTTCACCCTCGCGCCGGCACAGGTTGACGCGCAGACCGGGTCGTACTACGGGCTTTGGGTGGCAAAGTACGGCGATGCGGCCATCTGCCCCGCGCGGGCGGATCATCAAGTGCTGGCGGGCACGTACCAGAGGGGGAGCGCGAACGCAATTACGCTGCGCTTCTTGGAAAACACTAGTGAAAATACCAATTGCGGCCCGGGGAACGTGTTGACGGCCGGCGACAGGGGGGAGAGCGCGGGCCAGTGGCTGATCCAGTTGCGAACGGCGGCCGGGACCGGCGGATCCCTGATCAGCGGCGCCCACATCGGACTGCCGAGCGGCTTCAGCACGGCACGCGCCGTCTCCGGCACCACATACAACGACCGCAGCAACACCAACGACGGTTCTTGGCCACTATCCAGCAGCCGTTACAACAATGCAGCCGTCACGTTCACGGTCCCGTCTGCCCACACTGGCGCGGTCTACCTCCGCGTCTCCGTCCGCTTCTATACCAGCGCCGGCTACGTTCGGTGGGAGGACTTCAGCTTCAAGTTCGATGAACCCAAAGTCGAGGCGCATCCGCTGGTGCTGCCGCTCGATTCCGCTGGCGAGCCCGCCGCGACCGATGTCTCGGTGCCCGTCCTGCGACCATCGGGCGGCACCCAGCAGCGGGCCCGCCTGCTGCTGCGCGCGGCGGAGCACGGCGATGCCTATGACGCGGCCGACGCCAACGCGGCCCGCAGCGCCTTCGGCAGCGGCACCCTGAAGATCACCAGCGACGCGGCCGGCGCCACCGCGATCACCGGCGCCACCATCACGCAGTCCGACGGCAGCTCGGCCATCGCCGCCTGCACGGAGAACACGGCCGGCAGCACCTGCACCGTGACCAGCGCCAACTGGCCGCAGGGCAGCGGCGCTTCCCCGCTGACCGAGCCGCTCGACGTCTACTTCCAAGTCCCGGCCAGCCATACCGGCAGCGCCTACCTGGTGCTGACCGCGGCCAGGACCAACTACGCCTCCCGCAATTTCGCGCTGCATTACGCCGCCACCCAGGTCTCCGCCTACCCGCTGGCCGCTCCCCAGGCCTCCGGCGGCACGATCACCACCGGCGACCTGACCGCATCGAGCCGCTCTTGGGCAGCCGCCGGCGCGGCGCAGCGGGCGGCCATCTTCCTGCGCGACGCCGCCCACGGCAACGAGTACGACTCGACCGACGCCAACGTCGCCCGCAGCGCCTTCGGCTCGGCCCAGATCGAGATCGCCGCCGACACCGGCGGCACCCGCCCGATCGCGGGCGCCAAGATCGGCTCCAGCTCGGCCCTGACCAGCGCCATCTCCGCCTGCACCGAAACCTCGGTCGGCAACACCTGCACGATCACCAGCGCCAACTTCCCGGAAACGGGCACGCCGGCCAAGACGACGCAGCAGGACATCTACTTCTCCGTGCCCGACAGCCACACGGGCGACGCCTACGTGGTCGTGCGCGCCTCCAGCGGCACCGCCGCCCCGCGCAGCTTCGCGCTCAAATACGACGCACCCGCCCAGACCGCCGCGCATCCGCTGCCCGTGCCCGTCTCCGGCGGCAACCCGGTCGACTGGGACCTCACCCTCGCCCAGCGCGACTTCGCCGGCAGCGCCGGGCGCCAGCAGGTCCGCCTCTTCCTGCGCGGCGCAATGCGCACCGCCTACGCCGCGGACGACGCCAGCGCCGCCCGCAGCGCCTTCGACACCGCCACCATCAAAGTCGCGACCGACGCAGCGGGAGCCACCGCCCTCAGCAACGCGGTGATCTCGGACTCGGCCGGCGCAGTGCTGAGCGCCTGCACCGAGACCTCGGCCGGGGACACCTGCACGATCGCCAGCGCCAGCTTCCCGCAGGGCACCGGCGGCACCCCGCTCACCACCCACCAGGACATCTGGTTCTCCGTGCCCTCCGGCACCAGCTCGGCGGTCTGGCTGGTCGCCAGCGCAACCAAGTCCGGCCAGCGCGCCGCCAGCTTCGCGCTCAAGTACGACCCCCATCGCGACCCATTCAGCACGTTCGCGTTGGTCAACGGCGACACCGCCGCCTGCCCGCGCGCCGATGGCCATGTCGTCCTCGACGCCGGCGCGTACAACCCCAGCGGCTCCACCAGCGTCACGATCAACCCCAGGGAGTCCCACTACGGCACCGGCGCCTGCACCACCACGACCGCCGCCGGCGGCAATGGCCTCCTTCTGAGGCGACGTGGTTCCGACCACTTTTGGAAGATGTCCCTCAACCATGCGCCCGGCGACGGCACCCCGATCGCGGGAGCCGCCATCACCCTCCCGGCCAGCTTCAGCGCCGCCCGCTCCGGCGGCCACAACCCCCGCACCATCGCTTTGGACGGAGGGAGGTGGCCCAACACACAGGCGTCCACAGTCGCCAGCCGCCTCCACCAAGCCGCCATCTCGTTCACCGTCCCCGCCGGCCACTCGGGCCCCGTCTACCTCTACGTCGAATCCCCGGCGACCAACCTCACGAACACGGACCGCGGCGTCGCCCGGGCGACCTTCAAGTTCCAGCCGGCGCTGGAAGTGCATCCCTTGGTGGTGCCCGGCGGGACGGCGGACGGGACGGACGTGTCGGCCGGTGCGCGGGACTTCGCCTCCAGCGGCGCTTCGCAGCAGGCGCAGATCTTTCTGCGCGCTGCCGACCACTCGGGCACGTACACGGCGAGCGACTCCAACGTGCAGCGCGCGGCGTTCGATACGGCGCTGATCACGGTCGCCTCGGACGCGGCCGGGCAGAACCTGATCACGGACGCCGTGATCTCGAGCGACTCGGCCGGCATGACCGCGGTCAGCGCCTGCACGGAGTCCGCGGCCGGGAACACCTGCACGATCGCCAGCGCCAATTGGCCGCAGGCCGCCAGCGGCACGCCGCTGCGGACGCTGGCGCAGGACCTGCATTTTTCGGTGCCCGACGGGCACTTCGGCGACATCTACCTGGTGGTGAAGGTCTCGAAGGCCGGCAGCTCCTCGCGCACGTTCGCCTTGCAGTACGGCAACCCGCTGGTGGCGGCCGCGCCGCTGGCGGTGCCGGTGGACTTGGCCGCCGGCACGCCGAACGAGAGCGGCGACCTGACCTCGAACACGCGGAGCTGGGCGGCCGGCGAGGCGCAGCGGCGGGCGAAGCTGTACCTGCGCGCGCAGGCGCACGCGGACACCTTCACGGCGGCCGACGCCAACGCGGCCCCGGCCGCGTTCGACACGGTCACGATCCGGCTGGCGAGCGATGCGGCCGGGGCGACCGAGGCATCGGGCGCGAAGCTGGTCGCGGACGCGGCCGGTGCGCGGATCAGCGCCTGCACCCAGCAAACGGCCGGCCCGACCTGCACGATCGCGAGCGCCGACTGGCCGGCCTCCTCGGGGCTGACGACCGAGCTCGACCTGCGCTTCACGGTGCCCGAGACGCAAGGCGGCGACGCCTACCTCGTGGTGACCGCGGCCAAGAGCGGCGAGCTCCCGCGCCGCTTCGCGCTGAAGTACGACCCCGCCTACGCCGCCGCCTTCCCCCTCGCCGTCCCGCTTTCGTCCGGCGGCGCCGAAGAGACGGGAGACCTGAAGACGCCGATGCGCTCGTTCGAGCCCGGCGGCGAGACGCAGCGCGCCCGCATCTTCCTGCGCAGCGCCTGGCCCGACGACGAGTCCGCATCGGGCGACTCCAACGCGGCCTCCAGCGCGTTCACCGACGTGACGATCCGGATCGCCACGACCTCCGCCGGCGGCACCGCCGCGGCCAACGCCAAGATCTCCTCCGACGACGCGGGCCAGAACGTCATCAGCGCCTGCACCGAGAGCTCGGTCGGCGCGACCTGCACCGTGACCTCTGCGAACTGGCCCGCCACCAGCGGCACGACGGACGCGCTGGACATCTACTGGTCAGCGCCCGACGCCCGCACCGACGACGCCTACCTGGTGGTGACCGTCGCCGCGACCGGCAAGAGCTCGCGCAGCTTCTGGCTCAGGTACGAGCCGGGCCTGCCGGTCTTCCCCATCGCCGTCCCCTCAGGCACCGCCGACGGCACCGACCTCTCGGCCGGCAGCCGCGAGTTCGCCGAGAACGGCGCCAGCCAGGAAGCGACGGTCTACCTGCGCGCCGCCTCGCACTCCGACACCTACACCGCCGCCGACGCCAACGCCGCCGAGAACCTGTTCGAGCGCGCGTCGCTGCGGATCGCGACCGACGCGGCGGGCACCAGCCCGGCCGCGGGCGCGAAGATCTCCTCCGACGCGGCCGGCACGGCCAAGATCAGCCACTGCGCGGAAGCCTCGCCGGGTCACACCTGCACGATCGCGAACTGGCCCGCGACCGGCGGCACCGCCGACTCGCTGCCGCTGCACTTCTCCGTCCCCCACGACCTCGGCGCCGACGTTTATCTCGTGGTCGCCGCCAAGAAGACCGGCGAGCCGAACCGCGTGTTCGCCCTGCAGTACGACGACCCGCTGGTGCAGGCCTTCCCCCTCGCCGTCCCGCTTTCGTCCAGCGGCGCCGAGGAGACCGGCAATCTGAAGACCCCCGAACGCTCGTTCGCCGCCGGCAACGAGACGCAACGCGCCCGCATCTACCTGCGCAGCGCCTGGCCCGGCGACGAGTACGACTCGAGCGACTCGAATGCGGCTTCGAGCGACTTCACCAGCGTGACGATCCGGATCGCGACGACCTCCGCCGGCGGCACCGCCGCGACCGGCGCGAAGATTTCCTCCGACGACGCCGGCAGCACCGTGATCTCCGCCTGCACCGAGACCGCGGTCGGCGCGACCTGCACTGTGACCTCCGCGAACTGGCCCGCCACCGGCGGCACCAGCGACGCGCTGGACATCTACTGGTCCGTCCCCGACGCCCGCACCGACGACGCCTACGTGGTGGTCACCGTCGACGGCGCATCCGGCAAGACCTCGCGCACGTTCTGGCTGAAGTACGAAGCCGGCCTGCCGGTCTTCCCGCTGGCCGTGCCGCTGGATGGCAGCGGCACGGAGGAGACCGGCGACCTGAGCGCCCGCACGGGCAACTACCTGCACGGCGCGCAGCGCCAGCGCGCCCGCGTCTTCCTGCGCGACGCCGCGCACGGCAGCGAGTACTCGGGCACGCAGACGAACGTCTCGTCGACCGGCCAGCTGTTCGAGCGCGTGGTGATCAAGCTGACCGAGGACGCGGCCGGCAACACGCTGCTGACCGGCGGGCTGATCACCGACCAATCCGGCGCCGCCCTCTCCGCCTGCAACGAGGCCGCCGCCGGCAACACCTGCACGATCCCCGCCGCCAGCTGGCCGGCCAGCGGCGGCACGACCGGCGCGTTCGACCTCTGGTTCTCGGCCCCGAATGACATCAAGAAGGCGATCCACCTGCATGTCCAAGTCGAGAAGACGGGCGAGCCCCCGCGCGCCTTCGCGCTGCCCTACGCCGACCCCTACGTCGCCGCCTGGCCGCTGATCGTGCCGAAGCCGGGCGGGACCTACGAGACCGGCACGCTCTCGACCGCCACCCGCCGCTGGCTGCCGGAGCAGGGCCTGAACCTGATCGGCTTCTTCTTCCGCGACCAGGAGCGGACCTCGTTCGACGGCAACCACGCCAGCCCCGCCACGGGCGCCTACGACGGCCATGTGCACATGATCACCGACGCGGACGGCAACCGGCTGAGCGGGGCCGCCTTCACCGACAGCGCCGGCAACGCGTTCACCTGCGGCAACCGCTGCACCGCCAGCTGGCTCCAGGGCGACCTCCGCTTCAAGATCCCCGACTCGCACACCGGCGCGGTCTACATCCACCTCACCGCGACCAAGCCCGGCAATCTCTCCCGCAGCACCTCCTTGAAGTGGGACCCGCCGCTGACGGTCTCGGCCCATCCGGGCGCGCTGCCGTTCGACGACGACGGCACGGTGGGCGTCCCGCCGGCCGGCGAGTTCAGCGCGACGGGCGGCACGGACCGGGCGCGGATCAGCATCCGCACCGCGGCCGGCTCGTCCACCGGCGCGGCCACCACGGCCTTCGACTCGGTCAAGCTGACGCTGGCCTCGGACGCGGACGGGACGGCGCTGACCGGCGCCGTGCTCGCCTCCGACGCGGCCGGCACGACCGCGCTGACCGGCTGCTCGGAGGGCTCGACCGCGGGCAACGTCTGCACGATCCCGGTGGCGAACTGGCCCGCGACGGCCGGCGCGGCCGGCGACTTGGACCTGTACTTCACGGTGCCGCTGACGCGCGCCGCGGCGGTCTACCTGCACGTCCGCGTCGAGAACGCGGGCGAGCGCGACCGCACCTTCGCGCTGAAGTACGACGCTCCCGTCGGCACGCGCTCGAACAACGCCGGGCTGGCGCTCGACCCGCGGCTCTCGGACGGGGCGGCGGAGCAGGACGACGACGATGACGGCGACCGCACGGACAACGAGCACTACTACGGGCTGGCGGCCGAGCGCGAGCGGGTCGCGGTGCGCCTCTACGAGTCCTCCTCCACCGCCAGCTGGGATGCCCGGGCGGCGACGGAGCTGGCCACGTTCGCCTCGCTGCACTCGAGCTCGGCGCTGATCTTGAACGCCAACTACCCGACCGGGCCGCAGACCTCGACCGCGCTGAACGCGTCGCAGATCGTGTTCACCAAGCCGGACGGGACGGCGCTGGGCTGCTCGGAGGCCTCCTACACGGGCGGCCAATGCACGCTGAGCCGCGCGACGCTGAAGACGCTGATGGGGATCACGGGCGCGGCCGACGCGCGCCGCAGCCTCGAGTTCGAGTTCGCCTTCGCGATCAAGACCGCCTTCACCAGCAGCGAGGACGTGACCCTCCTGCTCCAGCTCACGCGCCACAACAACGGCATCCGCACCGCCGATGCCGTCTACAAGCGCGCCGTCTCGGCGGCCTCGAACGCGCAGCCGTTCGCGCGGCCGATCGGCATTGACGGGACGGCCGAGACGGGCAACGTGCTGATGAGCGAGGACGCTCAGGCGCACCGCTTCCGGCGCTACCGGCCGGGCGGCCAGGACACGCCGGTGCAGCTGCTGGTCTATGACAGCGCGACCGCGCTCAACACCTACACGACGAGCACGAACCGCGTCTCCTACGGGACGCTCAGCGAGGTCAAGATCGAGGTCAAGACCCGGCCCACGGCGAACAACCTCGCCTCCGGCGCGCTGATCGCCAACGCGCAGGTCAAGGTGCTGAAGAGCAGCGACGGGACCAGCGCCTGCACGGAGGCCGCGGTCGGCAACGTCTGCACGATCACCTCGGCGAATTTCCTCGCGGCCGGCCCGCCGCGCGCCGGCAGCCACTACCGCGCGCTGCCGCTGGAGTTCAACTTCTCGGTGCCCAGTGGCCACATGACGCCCAACTTCGGCAACGCCAACTTGGTCGTCAGCGTGGTCCGCACGGGCAGCGGCACCCTGGCCCAGCGCACCAAGACCTTCGCGCTGCCGTTCGACGGCGGCACCCGCGCCGAGCCGTTTGCGATGGTCGCGGACGCGACGGGCAACGTGCGGGCAGAGGACCAGCAGTGGGCGCAGGCCGGGGCTCGCACGCGAATCTGGGCGCACATCTACAACGCGGCGAAGACCGCGCACGAGGCGGTCTCGAGCTCGAACACCGCGCAGTACTGGGAATTCGACCAGGGTTCGGGCGCGACGGCCGTGAAGATCGAGCTGCTGGACGGCGCCAGCGGCATGGCGGCCCCGTCCGGCGGCCTGATCACGGCAGCGGACTCCGCCGCGAAGTTCGCGCCCTGCACGGAGTCCGAGCCCTCGAACGTCTGCACGATCACGCTGCCCGCCTTGAAGGCCTACGACTCCGAAGCGAGCCCGGACGACAACGACGAGGTCGATCCGCTCAAGTTCGCGGTCTCGATCCCGCAAGGCTCGACCAACTCGGTGCGCCTGAAGCTGACGGTGAACCGCTCCGACTCGATGACCAAGACGCGCGAGTTCAGCATCTACGCGCCCTGGGCCTACCCGCTCTTGGCCCCGGTCGGCGCGGATGGCAGGCCGCGCACGGGAAGCTTGTCGGCCACGGTCTGGGAGTACGAGCCGCGCGGCCGCCCGACGCCCTTGGCGCTGGAGCTGTACAACGCGCGGCAGCAGCAGTACGTCCCGCCGACGGCGGCGCTGCGCCCCTCGTTCGCGGACTTCGAGACGGTCACGATCCGCGTGCAGGACGCGGCCGGCGACCTGATCAGCGGGGCCGAGCTGACCGCCCGCAACGGCACCCCGCTGCGCGGCCTCTGCCCGGTCGCCGCGAGCTGCGAGATCACCCGCGCCGAATGGCAGGCGCGCCAGCGCGGCGCATCGCGCCCCGGCGGCCTCGAGTTCGCCGCCTCGGTGCCGGCCGAGTACTCCGCCGCCGCCGTCATCAGGATCGAGCTCGCGCATACCGGCCGGACCGCGCCGGCCGCAGCCCAGCCGGTCAACGAGCAGTCCGAGGGCACCGGCCCTGTCCAGCGGATCGCGCTGGAAGACTCGTCCGGCGTCCGCACCGCGGTCTACGAGCTGCGCATGGTCTCGCCCGCCAAGCGCGCCTTCGCCCTGCCGCTGATCGCCGACGCCGCGGCCGACACCGGCCTGCGCGTCTGCACCCAAGCCGAGTCCGGCAGCGGCGCCGCCGCGCTGACCACCTGCACCGCGCCGTCGGTCCAGCGCGGAACCCCGATCGGCTTCGCGGCGACGCTGATGCGCGGCCTCGAGGCGCACCCCGCCAATCCGCTGACCGCGAACGGCGACGAGCTGGTCCAGTACAACGAGATCACCACGCTCACGATCACGGCCGCCGCTGGCGAGATCATCCACCAGGCGCTCTGCCCGCGCGCGACTTCCGCGCACCCCGTCTACCAGCCGACCGCTCAGACCGACGCATCCACCTGCACGATCAGCAGCACCGCGCTGCAAGCCTTCCAGGGCGCGGCTGAAGCGAACGAGCCGATCCGCCCGCTTGCGTTGGCCTACGTCCCGTCCGCCACGTCGGGCGCGACCGGCACGGTGACGCTGAGCTACGCGATCGCCGGCGCGAGCCCGCCCGAGATGATCGAACAAACGCTGGAGTTCGCGCACGCGGCCGGCTCCGGCAAGCGCGCCGCCGGCGTCCACCTCGACTGGAGCGACCCCGGTTCGGCCTACGCCGCCGCCGCGCCGGCCGCGCTGTTCGCGATCGGCCGCGCCGACTCGCGCGCCGCCGCCCCGGCCCCGCGCTCGGCCCTGCCCGGCCGCGTCAAGTCCGCGATCTTCTCCGAGCTGGCCGCTGAGAAGGCGGTCGAGCTGACGATCAGCCAGGGCACGATCGCCTACAACGGCGCGGACTGCGCCGCGTCGTCGGCCGGCTGCACCCTCTCGCTCTCCCGCGCCGAGCTGCTCGCCGGCGCCGACGGCGCGACCGCCTCCGACCCGATCGGCAACCTGCGCGCCGAATACGCGCTGCCGCTGGGCGTCTCCGGCCCGACCACGATCAGCGTCCGCGCCAGCTTCGCCGGCGCAGACGATCCCGCCGTCGGCGAGCTGTCCATCACGCACCCTGCGGTCAGATCACCGGTCGGCTCGGCCTACCTGCCGACCGACGCGGACGGCGTGATCGCCGCCGGCGCCACGGCCGAGGTCGCGGCCGGCTTCACCGTCGCCGTCGACGCGGTCGGCCCCGGCTGGGGCTGCGCCCGCCCCGACCCCTCCTTCCTCGAACTGAACGCGGCCGGAACGCTGCTCGACGCCTGCGCCGGCGGCCTCTCGCGCCGGCCCGGCGGCGACGCCCCCAGCGCCGCCGCGGCCTGGCTGATCTCGGACTCCTACCTCGCCATCACCGGCCCCGCGACCTGGAGCGTCGACGGCCCCGGCGACGGCTCCAAGCGCCTGATGCTGGGCGGCACTTGGAGCAGCATGCGCTGCGGCTTGGCCTCCGCTCAGGGCGCATCGACCGCCGGCGAGCGCGACATCGCCTGCTGGATCACCGACGCCGCCGGCAACCGCCCCAGCATCGCCATCGACCCGAGCGCCGCCGAGGACATCCGCATCACGGCCAGCCTGATCCCCACCCGCGAGCGCCGCTTCCACATCTTCACCGGCGCCGGAACGCAGCCCGCCGACCGCTACGCCGAGACCGCGGCCGCCTTCCGCCTGGCCAGCGGCCCGCTCTTCCGCACCGCAACAATCGACGTGGGCGAGCCCGCCCCCGTCGCCTCGGTCGAACTGGCCCGCGCCGCCGGCGCGAGCGGCCCCGTCCCGCGCGGCGGCAGCGCGAACCTCGAAGTCCGCATCACCGCCGCCGGCGGCGCAGCGGCCGACGCCGCCGCGATCGCCTCGATCACCCTCACCGCCACCCGCGGCTCGCTCTCCGGCGACCTCTGCCCCGGCGCCGCCCGCAGCTGCACGATCAACGCCGGCCCCGGCACCGGCTTCGCCACCGCGGTCGCCGCCAACCCGGCCCTGCCCGCCGCGCTGCCGATCGCCTTCACCCCGCCCGCCGGCGAGGGCTCCGCCCGCATCTCGCTCGCCGTCACCGCCACCGGCGGCGCCCAATCGCTCTACACCGACTCGCTCGAGCTCGCCTTCGCCGGCGCCGCCTCCGCCCTCCGCGCCGGTGCCGGCCTGCCCCTGCTCCACCACCGCGCCACCCCATCCGACGACCGCGACGTGATCGAACTCGAAATCGAGGCCGCCGACTCCTCCGGCAACGCCGCCGCCCTGCCCTCCGCCACCGCCCGTGTGCTCGACGCCGACGGCAACCCCGTCGCCCAGGGCTTCCTGATTGAGCGCCTCTGCACCACCGGCGCGGCCAAGTGCAAGTACCGCATCACCGCAACCGCCGCCGCCACCGCCCCGCTCGCCTCCGGCCGCTACCAACTCGAGGTCGCCCCGCCCGGCCTGCGCCCGCTGACCGCCCCCTTCGGCGTCGCCGGCCCCGCCGCCGCGCTCGACCCCGTCCCCGCCGGCCCGCCCCTGCTCGGCCGAACCCTCGACATCCAAGTCGACGCCTCAGACGCCGACGGCAACCCCGTCGCCGACGGCACCCAAATCCGCGTCCGCGCCACCGCCGCCGACGGCCCCTCCCCCCTCCAGCTCGCCACCCCGCCCAGCGACAGCACCACCGAGCAGACCGCCCAGCTGACCACCAAGGACGGCGCCGCCACCGCCACCTTCGTCACCGCCTCCCGAGCCATCGCCATCATCTCCTTCGACGCCCAAGACGGCACCCGCACCTCCGCCTCCGCCGTCCAACTGATCGACGCCCGCAACGCCCCCCTCCCCGGCCAGCCAACCCCGCCCTCCGACCCGACCTCCCCCGCCGCCCACCTGGCCGACGGCGCCGGCCAACCCGCCGACCCCGCCACAACCAGCGGCCTCACCGTCTGGGCAGCCCCCGCCGATGCAACCACCGCCACCGCCGCCGACCTCTTCCAAGAACTCCCCGGCGCCCAGTCCCTGCTCCTCTGGAACGGCCGCCGCTGGATCCTCTACGCCACCGACCCGCAAGGCAACCCCATCCCAGGCTCCCAAAACTTCCCCCTCCACCCCCAAGACCTCCTCTTCATCGAGCGATAAGCGGCACGAAGGGTTGACGCCCTGCCCGGCGGCAGCGCCGAAGCGGGGCCCGCAGGCTCAGCGGCGGGCGGAGGTTGCGGCGCGGCCGCCGCTGCGGCGGGGGGACGCGATGCGGACTTGGCGCGGGGGGCGCTTGCGCGACGGGCGGCGGGGCGCGATGAGTTCGGCTTCCTCGTGCATGTAGCGGTCGGCGTCCATCAGATCGTCGCCGTCCTTGGCGGGCTGGGGGCTGAAGCCGTGGTGCTCGTTGGGCGGCTGCCAGGCGTACTCGCGCATGCGCTGCGGGAATTTGTCCAGGCTGGAGAGGTACCGGGAGCCGGGGCGGCCGTCCTCGTGCGGGCGCAGGCGGGACTGGACCAGCGAGATACCGCGCGCGACCGAGCCGGCGCCGCCGTCCGAGCGAGTCACGTTGAGCCGGTTGCGGCGCATCGCCTCGACCCAGCCGAACTGGCTGCGGTCGGCGCGCCAGCGGATCGCCGCGCCCAGCCGGCCTTCCAGCTCCGTCATCCAGCGCTCCAGCCTGTCGAAGACGTCCGTGCCGCGCTCTTCGAACTCGGCGATGCGGATCAGCGCTCCGTCCTCCGTGATCCCGGCGGCGATGCCCGCGGTGAAGTGGCCGTGCGCGGTGGGCGAGCCGAAATCGAGCCCGCCGATGTAGCGCGCGAACCGCGGCGGGTCTCCGTCCCAGCAGTGCAGGGCGGGGTCGAAGCCGGCGTAGATGTAGCCGGAGAACGCGCCGAAATCGCCGTCGATGAAGCGGTCGACCCAATCGGACGGCAGCAGCGCGCGCTGCTGGGCGGCGTAGTGCTCCGGCAGGTAGCCGTTGTCGGCGATCTTGGCCGGGATGAACCTGATCCGCCCGCCGGCCGCTTGCAGCGCGGCCGAGTCGATCTTGCCCTGGTGGAACCACTGCTCGAACCAGCCGGGCCAGGGGTTGGAGGCGGCGGCGAAGAAGCGGCGCGGCTGGGCGCGGTGGCGCAGCCGCGTGAGCAGCATCCGCGCCGCGTGCCCCGGCACCTCGCCGGCCTCGTCGATGAAGGCCGCGCCGAACTCCTGCGAGCCGAGCCCGGCCCATTCCGTCAGGTGCCGGAAGTAGATCGTCGAGGCCGGCTTGTCGGGCGCGTCCGGCAGGCGCAGCGACACGGACGCCGGCTGCGTCCGCTTGCGCGCCACGATCAGCGCCTCCGGGCAGCACTCGAAGAAGGTTTCCATCGTGGTCGAGCGCAGCGCGACGTAGCGGTGGCGGGCGATCAGGATGCGCGTGCCCGGGAAGGCGAGCGCCGCATCGATCGCCAGCTCCGCCAGCGCCCGCGTCTTGCCCCCGCCCATCGCGCCCCCGTAGCCGACCAGCCCGATCCCGCCCGCGGGCGTCTTGCGCAGCGCCTCGTAGAGCTCCCGCTGCCGATCCGTGGGCGCGAAACCGCGCCGCTCCCAAGCCGCTTCGTCCCCGAAGCCCACGGAGCGGAGCCCCTCCCAGCGGTCGCGTCCCGATTCACTCATAGCGCGAAATGGTACAGGCGTTCGCCAAACCCGGCCGCGCCCAGCCCGGCCGGAGTGTCGCGCAGTGCTCAGTCGAGCCCGCGCCGGCAGCAGCGGCGAAGAGGGGGTTGACACAGCCGCGCACCTGTGCCTAGCATTCCGCCCATGCTGAATCGCAAGCGGACCACCACAGTAGCCACCCGCTCGGCCGAGAAGGATTCTCGGATGCCGAACATTAGTACTGCCCCCCCCCCCCCCCGAACTAGATCGCTAGTTCTAACGTTCCTCGCCGCGATATCAGCGGCGGTCCTCCTCACCATCAGCCTCGCGCCCGTCGCCGACGCTCAGTCGCCTGAGACCGTCACGGGCCGAATCACTGCACGCCTGCTCGCGGACGACCGGATCGAGTTCGGATGGCAGCCGTCAGTCGGTGCGCGGGTGCTGCCGAGGCAGCGGTTCTGGTCAGAGAGCCTGCCACGGGGACGGTGGCTGAATTCGTCAGAGGTGATCGTGGATGGGGCGGAGATCGGGAAGATCAACGTCCGGGTCGAGAATGGGCGGGTCGAGTTCGCGTTCACGCCGGAGGGCGGGGAGCGCATCAGGCCCTCTGCTCGCTACTTCCCCACCAATGCGAGAGTCAACCGATGGCTGTACAGCACTGACATCACGTTCACTCTCGGTCCACCCACCGAGAGTGGAGATGGCGGAACGCAGTCGCCTCCCTCGGCAGGCGATCTGATTCGGGTGGCGGGCACCGAAGACGTGTACGAGGTGAAGGGCAACTTTCGGCGGCTGATCGTCGCGGGCGGGATCATTGACGTGGTCCCTGAATTCCGCTGGGAGGACATCAGTGATATCACGCAGGCGGCGATGAACCGATACGAGGTGAGCAGGCTGGTCCGCCTGCCCGACGGTGACAGCAAAGTCTATCTGGTCGTGCCGGTTGGATTGGACTCAGCGGTTCTCCGGGACATCCCAGATGAAACCGCCTTCAACAGCGCTGGCTGCAACGAGGACGCTGTCTACGACATCACGGAGCAGGAAGCCTCGTTCTCTGGTTACTCGAAAGGCGAGACAATGCCCAGCAGCGGGTGGTCATGCAGGTAGCGAGACGTCGGGCAAGGCCCGGTCAAACTGAGGACAAGCTCGGACAAGAGGAAAACGGGATGCCGAGAGCCGCGTAGATCGTGGCGAGGGCGAGATCATGGCGAAGATGCTTCAGAGCTGGATCGGGCGGGCAGCGCTAACGGCTGTCGCAATTGCAATGGCGTCCTTTATGGGCGCGATAGCGGTCAACTCATTTGGTTCCGTAGCGGCGCAGAGTTGCAGGGTGACTGGCTTGGGGATCTTGGCGGCGGATGTTTCGCGTGCGGGCGAGTTGGGCGCTGGGGATTGCGAGAGGTTGGTAGCCGCTGGCCGGGAGCGTTGGGTAGATGTTTACACGTTCAATTTGGCGGAACCGGCGGGAGTCCGGATCACGATGCTGAGCGACAGCGGGATCGATGCTTATCTGATTTTGAGTGATGGCGATGGTGTCGAGATCGTGCGCGATGATGATGGCGGGCCGGGGTCCGGCGCTCAGATCGCGATAGGGGAGTTGGCGGCTGGGTCGTATCGGCTGGAGGCGACGAATTGGCAGATTGACGGGTGGACCTCGGGGGGTTCTTATTCGTATCAGCTGATGATCAGTCTGCTGGACCCGCCGGGGGGCGTGGAACCTGAAGCTCCGCGGGTTGCCCCGTCGGCTTGCAGGGTGACCGGCTTGGGGACCTTGGCGGCGGATGTTTCGCGTGCGGGCGAGTTGGGTGCTGGGGATTGCGAGACATCGGTAGGCGGCCGGGATCGTTGGGCGGATGTCTACACGTTCAATCTGGCGGTGCCGGCGGGAGTCCGGATCACGATGAGGAGCGGGAGCGGGATCGATGCTTATCTGATTTTGCGCGATGGCGACGGTACCGAGATTGCGCGTGATGATGATGGCGGGCCGGGATCCAGCGCTCAGATCGAGATAGGGGAGTTGGCGGCTGGGTCGTATCGGCTGGAGGCGACGAATTGGCAGATTGACGGGTGGGCCTCGGGTGGCTCTTATTCGTATCAGCTGGCGATCAGTCTGCTAGGTCAAGTGGTGGTAGAAGCTGCGCGGGCCGACTCGTCGGCTTGCACAGTGATTCCTTTGGGGATCTTGACGACCACCGATGTTTCACGTGCGGGCGAGCTGGGCGTTGGGGATTGCGAGGCATTGGTAGGGGCCGGGAAGCGTTGGGCGGATGTTTACACGTTCAATTTGGCGGTACCGGCGGGGGTGCGGATCACGATGAGGAGCGACAGCGGGATCGATGCTTATCTGATTTTGCGCGATGGCGACGGTACCGAGATTGCGCGTGATGATGATGGCGGGCCGGGATCCAGCGCTCAGATCGAGATAGGGGAGTTGGCGGCTGGGTCGTATCGGCTGGAGGCGACGAATTGGCAGATTGACGGGTGGGCCTCGGGTGGCTCTTATTCGTATCAGCTGGCGATCAGTCTGCTAGGTCAAGTGGTGGTAGAAGCTGCGCGGGCCGACTCGTCGGCTTGCACAGTGATTCCTTTGGGGATCTTGACGACCACCGATGTTTCACGTGCGGGCGAGCTGGGCGTTGGGGATTGCGAGGCATTGGTAGGCGGCCGGGATCGTTGGGCGGATGTCTACACGTTCAATCTGGCGGTGCCGGCGGGAGTCCGGATCACGATGAGGAGCGGGAGCGGGATCGATGCTTATCTGATTTTGCGCGATGGCGACGGTACCGAGATTGCGCGTGATGATGATGGCGGGCCGGGATCCAGCGCTCAGATCGAGATAGGGGAGTTGGCGGCTGGGTCGTATCGGCTGGAGGCGACGAATTGGCAGATTGACGGGTGGGCCTCGGGTGGCTCTTATTCGTATCAGCTGGCGATCAGTCTGCTAGGTCAAGTGGTGGTAGAAGCTGCGCGGGCCGACTCGTCGGCTTGCACAGTGATTCCTTTGGGGATCTTGACGACCACCGATGTTTCACGTGCGGGCGAGCTGGGCGTTGGGGATTGCGAGGCATTGGTAGGGGCCGGGAAGCGTTGGGCGGATGTTTACACGTTCAATTTGGCGGTACCGGCGGGGGTGCGGATCACGATGAGGAGCGACAGCGGGATCGATGCTTATCTGATTTTGCGCGATGGCGACGGTACCGAGATTGCGCGTGATGATGATGGCGGGCCGGGATCCAGCGCTCAGATCGAGATAGGGGAGTTGGCGGCTGGGTCGTATCGTCTGGAGGCGACGAATTGGCATATTTACGGGTGGGCTGCGGATCGCTCTTACCCGTATGGGCTATCGATCCGTCTGCTAGGCCAAGTGGTGGTGGGAGCTGTAGCTTTTACGGGCCCGGTCGCAGATCAGCGTTGGCAGCTCGGTCGTCGCGTTTCATTGACGTTGCCGGCGGTGGAGGGTTCGGCCGGTCGTGTCTCATACGAGCTTCAGCACCGGTTCCGTGACGAATCGTTTGATCGCTCGCTGCCGCCGGGCTTGGCTTTCGATTCGAGGTCGCGCCAGCTGTCGGGCACGCTGTCGCCAGGGGATGTTTTGGATGATTCGCATCGATTCCGATATACGGCGGTTGATGAAGACGGGACAGAGGCGGTTGTCGAGTTTGGCGCCTCGATCCGGCTTCCGGATGATTTCAGCTGGATCGGCGATGCCGAAGTTCCGGATCAAGACTGGACGATCGGGGAGTCGATCGAGCGGGTTCAATTGCCGGCCGCGAGGAGCGCCGCAGGGCGCGTGACGTACTCGATGCGCTGGGAGCGCCAAGGCGTGCAGTCGGCGGGTGCGCCGCCGGGGCTTTCGTTCAATGCCGGGACGAGGACGCTCAGCGGCACGCCCACGGGGCTGCCCGGCCCGTTCACGATCTTCTATCGGGCGACGGAGCCGACGGGCGTGTATCGCCAGATTGAGATCGGCGCGAATCAAGAAGCAGCATCTGTCGCAGGCGGATGCGAAGTGAGCCCGCTGGGCACGTTGCGGCAGGGTGAAGTGAAAGAGTGGGCCGATCAAGCGGGCGGAGACTGTTTGTGGGAGCTGGACGGGGAAAGATGGCGCTCCGACTGGTACTCATTCCGGCTGGCCGAGCGAACCCGGCTGATGGTCGAGATGAGGAGTCTCAGCAGGCCGAATTTGGTCATTAGGCATGCAGATGGACGGATCATCGAAGGTCCCACGGCAATTCGAACTACAACGGAAGCACGGATCGCTTTGTTGCTCGATCCTGGAGAATATCAGATCAGAGCCATGCAGGATGCCGGATCTGAGACGTACTTCCGGAACCGGGCGAGGTTTGGCGCCAGGTCATCGTGGGGCTACTCGATCAAGGCATCGCTCGCGTCACCCGTCGAAATGGCGCACTTCGACTTGGCGATGAAATATGCGCCTACTCTGCACTTCGAGACCAATGAAAAATACCTCCCGGTACCGGTGGAAATGATGATCGAAAGATCGGAACTCAAACAGAGCCAACCCCAAACGGTCCCGCTCATTGGCAACATTCCTTTTTCCAACGATATAACTATGCAAAGGCAAGGCAGCGTCTCGGCGGACGACTTGGGCCGGGCGGGACGGGGGACTTACTTGGACTTGGACAATGCAAGGCGAAAGGATGAAGGGCCGCCCACGATCTACGCGAACATCCACCAGTTCGACAAGGGTACGCTGCTCCAATACTGGTTTTTCTATCTGTACAACAGCAATGCCGGTAGCGATCTTATCTCCAACCATGAGGGCGACTGGGAGAGCTTCCAATTATATTTCGCAGACCAGTCAATCGCGGATCTCCTATCTGGTGATATAGCACCGGATGAAGTTGGATTCGCGTCACATGAGGAAGGCTTTGCTGGTGTGAATCGTCGTGGCACCGGTACAGCTGCTTGTGGCAAATTTGATGTCTATGTAGCGAATGGCCGGCATGCTTCATACCCGGAGGAAGGTACCGGAACTACTGGTTTCTTTGAGTGGGATGGTGCTAGGCCGAATGCGGATGGAGGCGCAGATGCAGCAATCGAGTTGGAGATAGGGGGCGTGGGGATAGTGAGAAGGGGAGACGAATACGCTGGGGGGCGCACTTGGGGGGGGCCGGGTACCGGATCTGATGTTACCTACGAAATTCGAATGCTCTCGCCAAATGCGCCGCCATGGCTCCAATGGCAAGGCCACTGGGGGGAACGCATCTGGCAGATTAAAGGGCTAGGTGTTGTTGTGCTAGGTGGTGGGCCAAAGGGCCCCAAAGCCAAACCCCACTGGGCGTTGATACCCTCGCAACTGGTCCGGATGGCAGGATGGCTGCCACTGCAGTTTGACTGCGCCACGCCGACGAGGAACTGGTCCGACTATAGAACGCAGTTCAACACAGGTCGGTGATGTTTGGAGTCCGAAGAAAAGGCAGGAGCATGACGTAGGTGTTTCGAAACTGGATCAGACGGAAAATTTTGGTTGAGATCGCGCTAGTGATTGTTACGGGCTTGGAGCCGATTGCAACACTGGCGGGGCGGGGGTGCTGGGCAGTGCTCAGTTGAGGCGGCGGAGGGCGGGCATGGCGGCTGCGGCCAGGATGGTGAGGGCTAGCAGGGCGATGCTCAGGGCGGCTACTACGGGGCGGATGCCGGCGCCTTCGGCGGCGAGGCTGAGGGCGAATGCGCCCAGCTGCATCAGCGCGAACTGCATCATCAGCACGCTCATCGCGCGCCCGCGGTACTCCGGGTCGGCCTGCTCCTGGATCAGCGTCGAGGAGAGCGACATGCGCCCGGCTTGGCCGACTCCGAGCAGCAGCATCAGCAGTCCGGTGAGCACGATCCAGTCGGAGATGGAGATGCCGAACAGGGCGGCGGCGAGCACGACGCTGGTTCCGAGCAGCATCCAGCCGCGCTTGACGCGCTTGAGCGAGGCGAGGATCAGCGAGGCGGCCACCGCGCCCACGGCGGACATCATCACGACCAGTCCGGCCGTGGCCGCGTCGGCGCTGAACACGTCCTGCACGAAGCCGGGCACGAGCTGCTGGAACGGCATGCCGAGCGCGGAGACGGCGAAGGAGAGTCCGAGCACGAGCCGCAGGGTCGGGTGCTTGGCCATGTAGCGGAAGCCGCCGGCGATGTCGGAGCCGGCCTCGCGCCAGCCGCCGGCGCGCCCCTGCGCCTGTGCCGGCACGAGCGGGATTTTCAGCATCGTCAGGATCGCGATCACGTAGCCGCCGGCCATCACGTAGAAGGTCGGCCCGGCGCCGATCGAGGCGAGCAGCAGGCCGCCCAGGGCGGGGCCGAGGAACTGCATGATGTTCATCGCCGAGTTGTTCAGCGCGACGCCGTTCATGATCTGCTCGCGGCTGACGATTTCGGAGACCATCGCCTGCCGCGCCGGCACCATCATCGCCACCAGCACGCCCTGGAAGACCGCGGTCACGATCAGGTGCCAGTATTCGAGCAGGCCGAGCATCGCCAGGGTGCCGATGGCCAGCGTGTTGGCCAGTCCGACCAGCTGGAAGACCTGCGTGATCGTGCGCTTGGGGAAGCGGTCGGCGAGCACGCCGCCGTAGGGCCCCAGCAGCAGCTGCGGCACCGCGCCGGCGATTGCGGTGATGCCGATCGCGAGGTAGGAGCCGGTCAATTCGTAGACGAGGAAGGTGCGCACGAAGATCTGCATGATCGCCGCGCCCATCTGGCCGAGGGTGGAGACGTAGAACCAGCCGAAGCCGGGCTCGCGGAACGACTCGAAGGTGCGCAGCCGCAGCGGGCCGCGGCGGGGCGGGGGCGCGGCGATGGCGGGCGGGGGGAGCGCCGCCGCGGGCGCCGCATGCTGGCCGTGCGCGAGCGCGATGGCGCGCGGGTCAGCCGCCATAGGCCCAGCCGGTGTAGGTCGAGGTCAGCGGCGCGCCCTCGCGCAGCTCGCGGGCGCCGTCGATCACCCGCGCCAGCACCAGCACGTGCCCGCCGATCGGCACGAACTGCTGCGCCTCGCAGGCGATCCAGCAGAGCGCGTCGTCCAGCACCGGCGCCCCGCCCTCCAGCCGCCGGTGGGCGACCCCGCGCATCTTGTCGATCCGCCCCGCCCCCGCCGGCCGGCCCTTGATCTTGGACGGGTCGGACGGCTGCAGGAAGCGCGCCGCGAGGTCCATCCCCTCCTCCGGCAGCAGGCTCACGCTCAGCTGCCGCGTGTCGCGCACGTTGCGCAGCGAGGAGGCGTCGCGCTCGAACGCGACCGCGAGGATGCGCGGCTTGAACGAGACCTGCATCACCCAGTCCGCCACCATCGCGTTGGCCTGCCCGTCGGCCGTGACCGTGCCGATCACGTAGACGCCGTAGGGCAGGTCGTGCAGCGCCTCGCGGATCGCGGCCTCGCGCCGCTGCTCGCGCCGGGTCAGCGCCCGCCCCGGCTCGGCCGGCTCCAAAATCCGCTCGACCGTCGGCGCGTCGGAGCCGAGCAGCAGGTCCACCGCCGCGTTGAGCTCCAGCATCCGCTCGCCCGCCGCCTCGTCGTCCGGATTGCGGTCAGGGTGGTAGACCCGCGCCAGCGAGCGGTAGCGCTCGCGCACCGCATCCGCGGATGCGTCAATCCCGATCCCCAGCAGATCGGCGGCCTCCGAAGCGGTAGTGGGCACGGACATCCCCCACAGCGTACCCGCCCGATCCGCATCGCACGTTGCAGCCGCCGGCTTGCGGGCGGTCCAAGAGGCGTACCGTCGCATTGGCGACTGAACGAGGAGCAGGACGTGATGCAGGCTCGATACCGCAGAAGCCTCGCATCGGTCTTCATGTACTCGTCCACCGCCGGCGTGCTCGGCTGGTTCGCCTTCCCCTCGGCCTTTCCGCCCTTCTTCTGGGTCGGCGGCTACCTGCTCATCGCGGTCGGACTGCTCGTGGACGCGCCTCCCCGCCGCACCGCGGCGGTTCGCCCCTGCGTGATGGCCATCGGCGGGCCGGCCACGCTGCTGGTCGTTGGAGCCTCGCGCCTGCTCGGGGCGGCGCGGTCCCGGCGCGGCGCGGAGGGTGCGGACCGGGCGCCCCCGCACCCGCCGCTGTGGCTCGTCATCCTCGCGACTCCGTTGGTCTGGATCGTCCCGTTGCAGATCGGCCTGCTCTTCGCCGATTAGCGCGGCGGCCTAGAGGTGCCGCTCGAAGTACTCGGCCAGCTTGCGCTCCTGGTACTCGAGGCCCTGCCGGTCGCGGGGCATGTGGCGCTCCTGCGGGAAGAGCAGCAGGTCGTAGTCCTTGTCCTGCTGCGTCAGCGCCGTGATCAGGCGCGCCGTGTGGCGGAAATGCACGTTCTCGTCGATCCCGCCGTGGACCAGCAGCAGTTTGCCGCGCAGATTGCCGGCGTGCGTGAGCAGGCTTGCCTCTTTGTAGCCCTCGGCGTTGTCCTGCGGCGTGCCCATGTAGCGTTCGGTGTAGCCCGTGTCGTAGCCGTCCCAATCCGCGACCGGCGCGCCGGCGACGCCGGCCTTGTAGCGCTCCGGCTCGCGCAGCATCGCCATCGCCGTCATGTAGCCGCCGTAGGACCAGCCGTAGATGCCGACCCGCTGCGGGTCGATCAGCCCCTGCGCCGCCAAGTGGTCGACCGCGGCCGACTGATCCTCGACCTCGACCGTGCCCATGCTGCGGTGCAGGTGCGCCTCGAACGCCAGCCCCCGCGCCGCCATCCCGCGGTTGTCGAGCTTGAGCACCAGAAAGCCCTGCTGCGCCAGATGCTGCGCCCGCAGGTCGACCGTGAGCGCCCACGCATCCAGCACCGTCTGCGCGTGCGGCCCGCCGTAGACGGCGACGATCAGCGGCGGCGGCTCGCCGCGTCCGCCGCCCTGCGGGAAGTACAGCGCTCCGTACAGCTCCGTGCCGTCGGACGCGGGCACGCTGATCAACTCCGGCGCTTGCAGATCGAGCGCATCCGGCGCGAGCTCGGGCTGCGCGAACAGCGTGCGCGGCTCGCCGCCGAGCGTCGATTGCAGCAAAATCGACGGCGGCTCGCTCAGCGATTGCCGCACGATGGCGAGCCATTCGCCCTCCGGCGACAGCACCGCGCCGTTGACGCCCCCGCCCGCGCTCAACCGCTCCGGCTCGCCCCCGTCCAACGGGACGCGGTAGACGTGCCGCTCCAACGCCGATTCCCGGGTCGCCGAAAAGTACAGCTGCCCCCGCTCTTCATCGACGCCGATCACGCCCGTGACCATCCACTCGCCCGACGTGAGCGCCCGCATCTGCCCCCCGTCGGCGGCGTGGAGATGCAGATGCCGGTAGCCCGTCTCCTCGCTCGACCAGATGAAGCGCCCGTCGCCGAGCCCCCGCGCATCGTGGGTCACGTTGATCCACGGCGCTTGCCGCTCGTCGATCAGCGTCGTCGCCGCACCGTCCGCATCGAACGCGATCAGCCGCAGCCGATCCTGCGCCCGGTTGAGGAACTGCGCCACCAGCCGTCCCGCTTCCGCGTCCGGATCCGGCCACCAGGCGACCCGCACGAGGTAGCCGTCTTCCTCCGGCAGCGCCAGCCGCCGCGCATCCCCGCCGTCGGCATCGACCACGTACAGCTCGACCTTGGGATTCTCCGCTCCCGCGAACGGATACCGGTGCGCCTCCGCATCCACCGTCGCGCCGCCCTGATGCACGATCGAGTACGCCGGTATGTGCCGCGAATCCGCCCGAACGTATGCGAGCAGCCGCCCGTCCCGGCTCCACCAGTGCCCCCGCGGTTGGTCGAACTCCTCCTGCGCGATGTAGTCCGCCAGCCCGAACGTCAGACCCTCCTCCGTCCCCTCGGTCAGCCGGATCAAGCCATCCCCGTCCGTCCCGATTGCGTGCAGGTCGCCCCCGCGCACGAACGACGCCCGCCGCCCGTCCGGGCTCAGCGTCGGCTCCGCCGCGCCCTCCGTCCCCGCGAGCTCGCGCAGCTCGCCGTCGCCGATCCGCACCCGCAGCAGCGGGCCGGGAATCAGCAGCGCCGGCGGCAGCCCCAGCTCCCGCGTGCGCCGCGCCCATTGGTACGACGTCACCCCCAGCTCCCGCGTCCGCGTCCGCTCGCGCCGCAGCTCCTCCTCCCGCGTCAACGGCCCCTCCGCGCCCGGCCCCGCCAGCACCGTCCGCTCGCCCGTCTCCGCGTCGATCCGCCACAGGCTCAGCGTCAGCGATTCCGCCTCCGAATGCAGCCAAGTCAGCGCCGCCCCGTCCGGCGTGAAGCCCAGACCCATCGGCGCCGACATCCCCGGCCGCGGATGCCGCGCCACGTCCGCGATCGTCAGCTTGCCCACCCGAGCGCCTCCCGCCGCCGCGCCTCGATCTCCTCCGCGTCCGACGGCAGCGCCGCGCTCAGCACCCGGCAGCCGTCCTCCGTGATCGCCACGTCGTCCTCGATCCGGATCCCGCCGAAGTCCAGCATCCCGTCGACCCGCTCCCAATTCACCGCGTCGCGGTACCGCTCCCGCCGCGCCCCGTCCTGCAAGAGCGCCGGGATGAAGTAGATGCCCGGCTCGATCGTCACGACGTAGCCCGGCTCGAGCGGCAGATCCGTCCGCAGGTGGGACAGCCCGAACCGATCCTCCGGTTCGCGCCCCGTGAGATAGCCGCCGCAGTCGTGCGTTGCCAGCCCCAGCATGTGCCCCAGCCCGTGCGGGAAGAACAGCGCGTGCGCGTCCCGCTCTACCAGCTCCGCCGGCGCGCCCCGCAGCACGCCCGCATCGACCAGCCCCGCCGCGATCGTCTCCGCCGCCCGCAGGTGCAGATCCTTGTACTCCACCCCCGGCCCCGCCGACGCGATCGCCTCCCGCTGCGCCGTCAGCACCACGTCGTACAGCTCCCGCTGCGCCCCCGTGAACGCCTGTCCGGCCGGGAATGTCCGCGTCACGTCCGATGCGTACCCATGCACCTCCGGCCCCGCGTCGATCAGCACCAGCTGCCCCTCCCGCAGCTCGTCCGCGCCCGGCTCCCCGTGCAGCACCGCCGAGCGCGGCCCGCACGCCACGATCGAGTGGTACGCCGTCCGCTCGCCCCCGCGCCGGAAGAACTGCGCCTCCAGCTCGATCTGCAAGCCCCGCTCCGTCATCCCCGGCCGCGCCGTCGCCCAAGCGTGCAGGTGGCCCTCGACCGCCGCGTCCACCGCCGCCTGCAAGTGCGCCAGCTCCAGCCCGTCCTTCGCCCGCCGCGTCTCCGACAGCGCCCGCGACAGCCGCTCCGATTCCGCCTCGTCGATCTCCAGCTCCAGCGCCTGCCAGCCGTCTGCCCCGTACGCGCCCGGCCGCTCCGAAATGTCGGTGTTGCCCAGCAGCGCGAGCCCGCGCCCGCGCCTCGCCTCCAGCCAGCCTTGCAGCGCCGGCGCTTCCCGCACGTCGACCAGCCCCGTCGCCTCCGCCTGCGCCCCGACTGAGGGCGGCGGCGACATCCAGACCCGTTCCTCCGCCGACATCGCCGGCGTGAACAGCGTCCATCCGCTCTCCGGGTCGAAGCCCAGCGACGCGCCCGCCTCCGCCGCCGCCGTCAGGTAGCGGAACTCCCCGTGCGCATGAAAGTCGTGGAACTGGTCCGTCCCCGCGATCGGCACCGGCAGCCCCGCCGCGACCAGCACCGGTCCGCCGACATCCCCCCAAGCCGCCAACGCCCGCGCCCGCCGCGCCGCCAAGTGCTCCGTGTCGCTGCTCATCGCCCCGCAGGATACGCGCCAGTATCCTGCGCCCCCGTATCCTGCCGCGCATGCCGCCCGCTCCGGACGATCCCGCCGCACGCGCCGCGGCCGAGGCCATCCTCGAACGCCACGACCTCGGACAGGCCGAGGACAACATCCGCGCCGCCGCGCGCGACTTCCTCGTCGCCGTCGACCTCGCCGACAGGGCCGAGATCGAGGTCGAAGCACCGGCCGGAGACGGCGGACGCTGCGACCTCACCACCGCCGACGTGATCTTCGAGTTCAAGCGGCGGATCGGCGCAAAGCCCGGACTCCAGCCCGATCCCGTCTACGTCGACCAGCTCGACCGCTACCTCGCCTCCGCCCGCGACAACGCCTTCCCCCAGCGCGTCGGCATCCTCACCGACGGGCGCAACTGGATCGCCCGCTGGCCCGACATGGCCGGCCTCCGCACCGACGCGCAGTACGCGCACGAGCTCAAGTCCGCCGACGGCTGGCTCGACCTCTACCGCTGGCTCTCGGACGTCTCGCAGGCGCTTGAGGCACGCGGCATCCCCGCCGACGATGACGAGGTCCGCCGCCGGCTCGGCCCCGGCCCGCGCTTCCAGCAGCACCTCGCCGAACTCCGCGCGCTCTACGACGCCAACCGCGAGCGCGAAACCATCCGCGTCAAGCGCGAACTCTGGCGCAGGCTGCTCTCCGCCGCCCTCGGCGTCGCCGTCGAGGAGGAACCCGACCTCGACGGCCTCTTCCTCCGCCACACCTACCTCTCCGTCGTCGTCGGCCTCGCCGTCCAGAGCGCCTTCGGCATCGACATCCTCGCCAAGGCCGCCTCCGAACCCGCCGACCTGATCGAGGGCCGCATCTTCCAGGACGAAACCGGCGTCCGCGGCGTCGTCGAATCCGACTTCTTCGGCTGGCCCGCCGAAGTCGGCGGCGAGCGCTGGCTGCAAGGCATGGCCCGCCGCGTCCAGCACTTCGATTGGCGCAACGCCGAATCCGACATCGCCCGCATCCTCTACGAATCCGTCATCCCCGCCGAAGACCGGCGCAGGCTGGGCGAGTACTACACCCCGCTCTGGCTCGCCCGCGCCATCGTCGACGAGGTCGTCCAGCAGCCGCTCGAACAGACCGTGCTCGACCCCGCCTGCGGCTCCGGCACCTTCATCTACGCCGCCGTCGAACGCTTCCTCGCCGCCGCCCGCGAAGCCGACTGGAGCGCCGCGCAAACCCTCGACCGCCTCCCCACGCAAATCCAGGGCATCGACGTCCACCCCGTCTCCGTCCACCTCGCCCGCGCCACCTGGACCTTCGCCGCCAGAAGCGCCCTCGAACGCGCACGGGACGCCGGCGTCCCCGTCGAAACCGTCGCCCCCATCTACCTCGGCGACTCCCTCCAGCTCCGCACCGCCGGCCAAGACCTCTTCTCCCGCGACCGCGTCCGCATCGAAATCGGCGACGACCGCCATCTCGACTTCCCCCTCTCGCTCGTCCAACAGTCCGACTGGTTCGACCAGACCATGCTCGAAATCTCGGAGGCCATCGAGAACCGCGACGATCCGCTGCACGCGCTCGACAACCAAGGCATCACCGAAGACGTGCCCGAGCGCGGGATGCTGGAGCAGACCGTCGCCACGATGGAGGCGCTCCACGCCGAAGGCCGCGATCACATCTGGAGCTACTACACCCGCAACATGGTGCGCCCGACCATGCTCTCCGAATTAAAGGTCGGCGCCATCGTCGGCAACCCGCCTTGGCTCACCTACAACAAGACGCAGGCCATCGTCCGCAGCGAGCTCGAACGCCAGAGCAAATCGAGCTACCGCATTTGGACCGGCGGCCGCTACGCCACACACCAAGACGTCGCCGGCCTCTTCTTCACCCGCTGCGTCGACCTCTACCTCGATGTCGGCGGCAGCATCGGGATGGTCATGCCCCAGAGCGCCCTGCAAACCGGGCAGTACCGCGAGTGGCGCACCGGCGCTTGGAACCGCGTCGCCGCCGACCTCGCTTGGCGCGAGCCGTGGGACCTCGAACGGATCGAGCCCAACACGTTCTTCCCTGTCCCCAGCTGCGTGATCTTCGCCGAACGGCTCGAAGAGCAGGCAGGCGAAGGCCGCCGCAAGCCGCGCGGCCTGCCCGCCTCGGCCTCCCAATGGCTCGGCCCCGAAGGCGGCCCCTACCGGCGCGAAAACGTCGCCCTCCGCGACACCTCCGGCGGCTACGCCTCGCCCTACGGCGAACGCGCCCGCCAAGGCGCGACCATCGTCCCCCGCTGCCTCTTCTTCGTCGAAGAGGAAGAATCCGATGCCGGCATCGCCGCCGATGTCGTGCGGGTCCGCGCCCGCCGCGGCGCGCAAGACAAAGAACCGTGGCGCAGCCTGGATCTCGCCAAGATCGACAACCGCCCAATCGAACGCGAATACGTCTGGGATGTCCACCTCGGCGAAACCGTCGCCCCCTACGTGCTGCTCGACCCGCTCCGCGCAGTACTGCCGATGACCCCCGACGCCCCGATGATCGCACGCGACGAGCACGGCATCCACGGCGTCGCCCGCGACACGCTCAAGCGAAACATGGCCCGCCGCTGGCGCGAGATCAACCGAATATGGGAAGACAACAAGTCGCCCAATAACAGGCTGACGCTGCTTGGCCAGATTGACTACATGCGCAAACTATCAGCCCAGCGCGACCAACTCGCCGACTCGCGAGCCGGCGAGCCGGCGAGCCGGCGAGCCGGCGAGCCGCTTAATTCTATCAGATCCCTTGCTAATATACAACGCGGCCGGCCGGCCGACAGCGACGATGCTCTGGACGGATCCAGCGATCATCGAATCGAAACTCTACATGATTCGTTGCCGGTCGAGACTAGAGGCGCTATACCTAATGACGATCATCAACTCGGTGACGCTGGAAGACGAGGTAGCGCCGCTGATGTCCAAGGGCCAGTTCGGGGCACGGGACGTTCACAAGCACCTCTGGAAAATTCCGATTCCAGAGTTCGACGAGGAGATACCCATGCATCAGGACTTAGCACATCTCGGTCAACGACTCGCCGAAGAGGCAAAGATGATCTGGGCCGAGACTCAAGCGGGCCGAGCAGCAAGCGGGAAGAGTACATCGGTGACGATAGCTCGGCGAGTGCTGCGCGAATGGCAAGCCGAGTCGCCAATCGCAAAGCAAGCGGAACAGATAGTCACGCGATTGATTCGCTAAATCATCCCGTCGTATTCTATGCGTCATCGGGACGCCCTACTGCGGCAGTTGGATTCGGTTCCTCAACAGTCGAATCAACGCTATACTGGATCGAGTGCACTGATTGGACAGAAGCCTGCTATATCGCCGCAGTGATTAACAGCGAGTTCCTGAACCAACACCTGAAGCCGTTGATGCCGAAAGGGCAGTTCGGCGCTCGCCACGTACAGAAGCATCTATGGCGTTTACCGATACCGGAGTTCGACTCGGATGAATCACTGCATCTCGAAATCGCCGAGGCGGGTGCGGATGCGGCAGTCGGAGCGGAATCCGTCTGGCGGGAGATCGAGGCGGAGCGGCGGGCGGCAGGGAAGTCAGTATCGGTCACCATCGCACGCCGGGAGATTCGCGCCTGGCTCGCTGAATCTGCCGAAGGCAAGCGCGTCGAGGCGCTCGTCGAGCGGCTGCTCTCGCCCCCCTGAGGCGGGCGTGGCCCCAACCCTGATGGGCTGGCGTCGCAGACGCCAGCCCATCAGAAGGTTCCCCCCCGGTGCGGTGTATCCTCCCGCCATGCCTGATCAAGAAGCCGCCCACGCCGAACTCGCGCAGCGCAATCTGGCCGAGCGGATTGCGGCGAACCCGTATCCGGGGCGCGGAATCGTGGCCGGGCGGCTCGCGGGCGGCGATTGGCTGATGCTCTACTGGATCATGGGCCGCTCCGCCAACTCGCGGAACCGGCGCTTCGTCGTCGAGCCCAACGGCGTCCTGCGCACTGCACCGCTCCGCCCGGAGGAGCTCGAGGACCCGACCAACGTGATCTACCGCGCCATGTGCGAACTCCCCGCCGCCGGCCGCGGTGCCGGCCCCGAAGCCCTGGCCGCGATGCCGGAAGTATTCATCACCACCAACGGCGACCATACCGATACGCTCGCCGAGATACTCTCCACCGGTGGAACGGTACAAGACGCCCTCAACGTCCGCGAGCGCGAAGACGACCCGCCGCACTATACCCCCAGAATCGCCGCCATCCTGGACCAGCGCGGCGCCCCCCACGGCGTCCCCCAGCAACTATCGTTCGCCATCATCCGCGCCAACCAAGTCGATCCCCAAACCTCCGATCGCATCCTCTGGCGCCTCCCCCAACCCCCCGAACAATACGGCTACTGCATCCACACCTACGCCGCAAACGGCACCCCCCTCCCCCCCTTCCAAGGCGACCCGTACCTGGTCCCCCTCGCCGGCACCCCCCGCGAAATAGCAACCGCATACTGGAACCACCTCGACCAAGACAACCGCATCGCCCTGGCCGCCAAGCAGATCAAGCCCGACTCCCAATCTGAAATCCACCTCGCCGCCCCCAACCTGCTACCCTGACCCCCAAGGAAGCACCGATGACCGCCCAAAACCCGAACGGCAACGCCAACGAGCCCCGCAAGTGGTCCCAAGAGTGGGTCGAGCAGCGCGCCGCCGAGGTCGAAGCGGAGGTCGCCGCGATGCCCCCCGTCTCCGAGTGGACTCCGGAGCAGAAGAAGAGCGGCGGCCTCTGGACGCTCAAGGTGATCGAGCAGCACTTCGGGGATCTCACCCCCGAGCAGCACGCCGAGCACCCGCCCGATTTCTCAGAGCAGGTGGACCACTATCTCTACGGCACGCCCAAGAAGCCGCGCCCCAAGCGCTTCTCGTAGGCATCCCGGGCACCACGCGCATGCGCTCGCACTCTCGGCGCAGCTCCAGAGCACCAATGTCGTCGTCGGCGGTATCCTCCCCTTTCCAAATAGCCCCCACTTGGCCGCCTTGCCGCCCGGTTTGCTACCCTGATCCCCAAGGAAGCACCGATGACCGCCCAAAACCCGAACGGCAACGCCAACGAGCCCCGCAAGTGGTCCCAAGAATGGGTCGAGCAGCGCGCCGCGGAGGTCGAAGCGGAAGTCGCCGCCATGCCCCCCGTCTCGGAGTGGACGGAGGAGCAGAAGAGACACACCGGCTTTTGGCTGCTCAAGCTGGTCCAAGAGCGCTTCGGCGACATTCCCAAGGAAGAATGGGCGGATGAGCCGACCGACCTGTCGGAGCAGCTCGACCACTACCTCTACGGGTGGCCCAAGAAAGAACCGCTGAGGTACGAGTGAGCGAACTGTTTCTCGACTCATTGTTATAGATCGTACTGATATTGAATCAGATCAGCGGCCACGGGTAGCTGCGGCGGTCGGGCGGGGGTTCGGGGAGCGTCTTGGCTTGCAGCAGTTCATAGGCGCGGGCGGCGAGCGCCAGCAGTTCCGGCTCCGACAAGCACGGCTTCAAGGCGTCGTGGATTTCGCCCTCGGCGGCCAAGTCTTCGCGCAGGTCGGCCAAGTCGGCGAGCTGCTGCTCCGGGATCGGATGCGATGCCCAATCCCAGATCACGGTGCGGAGTTTTTCCTCGTCGTGGAAGCAGAGCGCGTTGTCGATGCCCCAGAGTCCGCCGTCGGGCGCTTGCAGGATGTGGCCGCCCTTGCGGTCGGCGTTGTTGGCCAGCGCGTCGAAGAGCGCGAACTGCCGCAGCCGTTCGGGATGCTCCTCGCGCAGCTCGAAGAAAGTGCAGCCGTAGTTGGCCGGAATGTACGTTTGCAGCGAGCCGGCGCCGTACTCCAAGCCGTCCTCGCGCTCGATCGTGGGCGGGATCAGGTGCCAGCCGAGTTCGCGGCTGAGCCGGTAGGCGGCGACCTCGCGCCGGTAGAGATCGGGCGGGAAGTCCCAGAGCGGGTTCTCGCCGCGGGCCGGCTTGTAGATCGCGTAGCCCGGCTCCGCGACGTCCGCGACGCGGAGTTCGAGCAAAAAGACGTAGTTGGAGGCATACGGGACGCGCGCGCCGTCGGATATCTCGGATTCGCGCAAGCGCCGCTCGAGATCGGGATCGAGCGGGTCCCAATTGCGGTCGGGGAAGGCGTCCATCGGCCTAGAGCAGGCGGACCGGATCGCCGGGCCGGACTTCGCCGCCGGCGATGACCTCGGCCTCGACGCCGAAATCGAGATGCCCGTAGTGGTCGAGGATGGCGCGCATCAGGTCCATGTCGCGCCCGCCGCCTTCGGGGTCGGCGTTGATCGCGCCGCAGCGCTGGAGCCGGGCCGTGACCCGCGCCGTCGCCCCGCCGATCTGGATGCGGCGGTCGATCCAGTTGAATTCGTCCCAAGCCGGCGCCCCGTCGAGCGCGAGGTTGAGGCGGAAGCGGCGCATGTCGATCGCCTCGCCCGTGCGCTCCGAGAGGTCGGCGAGGCTGGCGTTGGAGG
Source organism: Dehalococcoidia bacterium (assembly GCA_965205165.1). Classification (GTDB taxonomy): domain Bacteria; phylum Chloroflexota; class Dehalococcoidia; order Bin125; family Bin125; genus CBDESM01. The sequence goes on along the minus strand of OZ242037.1, from coordinate 721,903 downwards.
CGAGCGAAATCTGGGTCGGCCCGCGGTCGGTGAAGCGGCTGCTCCCGTCGCCGAGCAGTTCGAGCGGCTCGCGTTCGGGATGCCCGGCCAGCGGATTGCCGTCGAGCGAGCGGACGACGTCGGCGAACCAGGCGGCGAGCGCCTCGCGCTCATGCGGGCTGTCGACCGCGGCCGAGCGGGTCTCGCCGTCCGCCGTGATCTCGAGCACGCCCTCGCGCTCGTCGAAATCGGCGGCGATGGCGGCCAGCTTCGGCGTGTTCAACAGGGTCACCGATTGGCGCTTGGAAACCCAGCCGATCGGCCCGCGCCGCTCGGCGTCGGCGAACGCGAAGACGAAGGCGCGGTCGCCCTCGGCGCTGCAGCCCGGCGCGAGTCGGAGCGAGCCGGCGCGGTGCGCCGTCATCCCCTTGACGGGGTAGAGGAAGCAGGCCTCGACCGACGGCTCGGCGGGCATCGGTTCAGCCTCAGCCGCCGGCCTGCGCGAACCCGCGGCAGGCGCGGGCCCGCTTGAGCTCGTCCAGCGCCTCCCGCAGCGGCCGCCCCAGCAGCACGTCGTCCGCCCCGAGCGATTTGAGCAGCGCCTCGGAGCGCTGCACGAGATCGTCCGTGACGATGTGGCCGGGATAGAGCGCGCCGAAGAAACGGGTGGCGAACTCCTTGTCGCGCTCGGCGAAGACGTCGCGGACTTCGCTGAAGAAGCGGTCGATGTAGGGCTCCAGCAGCGCCTCCTGCGGCTTCCACCAGAAGCCGCGCATTCGCGAACCGAGGATGTGCAGCGACGCCTCCTCGTCCTCGCGGAAGCCGCGCCAAGCCTCGGCCTTGATCTCGGCATCGGCGCGGGAGACGCGGACGGTCTCGGCTGCGCGGGTGCCGCGGTCGGAAGGATCGCGCGCGATCTCCGGCTCGAGCAGGTCGAACGCGCCGGGCAGGTCGTAGGCGACCGCCTTGGTGACCAGGCTCCAGCGCATGTCCTGATCGAACTCGAAGCCGTGGACGCCGTCGTCGAGCGCGGCGACCAGCCGGCCGACATGCTCCGGATCCTGCGCCGCCCCGATCAGGAAGCGGGCCCAGACGATGCGGAAATCCTGCGAGACGGCGGAGGCGAGGCCGTCCCAGGCGAGGTCGAAGATCTGCTTGGCGTGCTGGAGCCGGTACTGGTCCGGGATGTAGCGCCCGACGGCGTAGAGCGCCTCGCCGGTGACGTTCTGCGTGATTTCGAGCGTGTCTTCATTGGCGAGCTTGTCGGCCGCGAGGGAAACGAACTGGCCGGCGGCGAAGTGCTGGTCGCGCACCATGTCCCAGAGGGTGTGCCAGAAGAGCAGGCGCTCGAACGGCGTTTGGAACCGGTCGATCTGCTCGCGCACGAACGCGAGCGAGCGGAAGTCGAGCGCGATCTTGGCGAAGGCGTGGTCGCCGTGGTTGGGGAACACCGCCGCCGGCGCGGACGCGCCGATCAGGTTCTCAATGACGGTCTCCGCGCCGTCGAGGTCGACCGGCGCGGCGTCGCGGAGGACGGGGCCGTCATCGCCGGCGTCGTAGATCGCGATTTCGGTCCGGTGCGGGCGCAGGCGCGGGTGCTCCCGCGGCGCGGTCTGGCGGATGGTGAACGAGTTGATCTCGCCCCCGTCGGTGCGCCAATCGGGCGCGAGCGTGTTCAGGCTCGCGGTTTCGAGCCAAGCCCGCGACCACTCTTGCAGGTCGCGCCCCGACCCGCGTTCGAGCGCGGCGATGAAGTCGGCCAGCGTCGTGTTGCCCCAGGCATGCGTGCGGAAGTAGTCGCGCATCCCGTCGCGGAAGCCGTCGCGGCCGATGGCGGCGACGAGCTGCTTGAGCACCGCCGCGCCCTTGCCGTATGTGATTCCGTCGAAGTTGAGGAAGGTCGCGTCGGTATCGGGCACGTCGCCGGCGATCGGATGCGTGGTGGGCAGCTGATCCTGCTCGTAGGCCCAGGCCTTCATCCGCGCGTGGAAGGCCGACCAGGCCGAGTCGGACCAGCGCGTCGCCTGCTCCATCGCCAAGTAGGCCATGTAGGTGGCGAACGATTCGTTCAGCCAGAGGTCGTTCCACCACTGCATCGTGACCAGATCGCCGAACCACATGTGCGCCATCTCGTGCAGCACCACCTCGGCCCGGTTCAGCCGCTGGATGTCCGTCGGCGGGTCGCGGAAGATCATCCGCTCCGAGAACGTGATGCAGCCCACGTTCTCCATCGCGCCCATGTTGAACTCCGGCACGAAGACCTGGTCGTACTTGTCGAACGGGTAGCGGAAGTCGAAGAAGTCGCTGAAGAAGGTCAGCCCCTGCCGCGTCACCTGGAAGAACTCGTCCGCGTCGAAGTGCGGCGCGATCGAGCCGCGGCAGAGCACGCCCAGCGCGACGTCCTCCCACTGGTCGTCGAAGCGCACGTAGGGCCCGGCCACGAGCGCGAGCAGGTAGGTGCTGATCCGCGGCGTCTCCGCGAAGCGGTGGCGCGTGCGCCCGTCGCCCTGCGGCTCGGACGACTCGGCCGGGTAGTTGGCGACGACCTGCCATTCCGCCGGCGCGGTCGCCTCGAGGCGGAGCGTGGCCTTCAGGTCGGGCTGGTCGAAGCAGGGCAGCAGGCGGTGCGCGTCGTACGGCTCGAAGTGCGTGTAGAGGTACTCCGCCCCGTCCTCCGGGTCGGTGAACTGGTGCAGGCCGGCGCCGATGTGGTCGTACGAACTGCGGTAGGCGACGCGGACCGTGTTGCGCGGGGCGAGCATCGCCCCGTCGAGCAGCAGGCGGTTGTCCTCCAGCTGCGGCTCCGCCGCAACGCCGTTGATCTCGAGCGCCTCGACCTCCGCCGTGGTGAAGTCGAGGAAGGTGCCGAGCGAGGGCGCGGCGTGGTCGAACGTGACCGTGCAGTCGCCGCGGTAGTCGGGCGAGCCGGCGGCCAGGTCGAGCGCGAGCTCGTAGGCGGCGTTGGAGACGAGCGCGGCGCGTTCGACCGCCTCGGCCTGCGTCAGCACGTTGGGGCCGGCCGCTGCTTCCGCCGCTGTTCGAGCCATCTCGCGCCTCCCTCTGCCCGCAATCGCCGAAGTAGCCGGAATGCCGCGAGGGTATCAGGGCAGCGCCCCGCCCCCACTCGAATCCCGCCCCTTAGCATTGCCGTCGGCGGAAGTCCGCCGCCGAGGGAGGCCGATATGAGCGAGGTTGCGCATGCGGAGACCGTCGTCGAGGTCGCGGGGCTGCCGATCCGCGTGCTGCGCGGCGGCACTGGCCCGGCGATGCTCGTGATCGGCCACGAGACCGGCTCGACCGGCTGGCTGCCGTTCCACGACGCGCTGGCCGCGTCGCATGACGTGATCGCGCCGACGCTGCCCGGCTGGGACGGCAGCGAGCGGGGCGAATGGATGCGCTCGGTGCGCGATCTCTCGACCGTGATGTCGCTGCTGCTCGACGCCTTGGCGATCCGCGAATGCTCGCTGGTCGGGCTCGGCTTCGGCGGCTTCATCGCCGCCGAGATGGCCGCGGCAGGCCAATCCCGATTCACCGACCTCGCCCTCGTCGGCGCGATGGGCTTGCAGCCCGAAGAAGGCGAAATCCGCGACCAATTCCTGGAGGCGCACGAAGACTACGTGCGCGGCTGCTTCGCCGACCCCGCCAATTTCCAAGCGGTCTACGGCGAATCGCCGGACACCGAACAGCTGATCACATGGGACGCGAACCGTGAGATGACCGCGCGGGTCGCCTGGAAACCGTTCCTCTACAGCCAGACCCTCCCGCAGCTCCTGAGCAGCATCACGATCCCCGCCCTGGTCGTCCACCCCTCCGAAGACGCGGTCGTCCCCAGAACCTGCGCCGAGCAATACGCCGCCGCCCTGTCCAACGCCCGCCTAACCGATTTGGAGTCCGCCGGCCACATCGCCGAAGCCGACCAACCCCAAGCTCTGGCCTCCCTGATCACCGAGCACTTGGGCTGACACCATCTTCCCCCGCCGCCGCGAGTTGCCAGCTTGCCCCCAAAGCGGTACCCTGCGGGTGAGACAGGCGGCATTTCGCCAGTCGCGACAGCCCCGGCACCGCCGGGGCTCGTCGTTTCCGGGGTCCGGCGTCACGGGAATACCTTCAGGCCCCAGCCAGTGGTGTCGCCCTGCGCATTTCTTCGTAATTTCGGCTCAATGACGCTGAACGGGATCAGACCCGGGTTTCGGCGAAGAACGTGGCGTGCGATTGGGTTCGCGATCAAGTCGGCTATCTCGAGGCCGGCATGCCCCGCGCTCTTTGGCGCGAACTCCAACTGCACATTGCGCAGTGGCTGCCCCATGTGATCGCCGAGCCGGAAAGCATCGAATGCGGCGCGGAGATTGCGATCTGCAGTCGGCGTCCTGCTCTCGGCGGTGAGGTGCGCCAACGTGGCGGGACCACTGGTCGCATCGAGGAACATCCGCATCCGCTCGAATACGAAACGCAGGCAGAGCGAGTACGGATCATCCGGCCGCGGGTAGTGGTCCCGCAGCCGCGCCTTGTGTACGACGGCCGCGATGATCACGAACGGCAGCGATTCCACCAAGTCAACGAGGTCGCGCTCGAATGCTTGTCGAACTTGCTTGCCGCCCATGAACGTGAACGGCCCGCGGGCGCGCCGAATCTCCCTGTCATGCAACACAATGGCCGCATCGCCGAAGTAGCGCATCTTCAGGCCGTCTACAGCCGGAACCACGACCTCTTCGTAGGTGTTCGCGTTGAACAGGCAGGTCGCGAAAGAGAGCACCGGAAACCCGAGATCGATTCGATCCACGCCTGAGTCGCCGCTCTCATCGGCGAACGCGAAGTGTGTTGGGCGTGACATTGTTCCGAGGCTAGCACGCAGAGATCGCACAGGGACGCGAAATTGGTGTAGCCTGTTGCCTGAGGCAGGCGGACTGACGCCAGCCGCGAGGAGCCCCGGCAGCGCCGGGGTTCCTCGTCATTCGTGCGACGGTGAGATCGCGCCGTGTTTCACCCAGCCTGCGATGGCGCGTTGGACCGCAGGGTCCTCGATCAGTGCGTGGGTTGCGCCGGGCAGAGTCGTGAGCGTGGAGCGCGGAATCGCATCGGCTAGGGCTTGGCCGTACTCGTGAGGGATCGTCGTGTCGTCTTGGGCGTGGAGGATCCAAGCGGGGCACTGAATGTTGTGCAGTTCGTTGGTGAGGTCTTGGTGGGCTTGGGCTTGCATGTTCCGCATCGCGCCGGCGGCTAGGCGGGTGAGTTCATAGATCGATATCTTCGCCAAGGCTGCGGAACGGTTGGTTCGGTACTGATCGAGTTCGGAATCCGACGCTGGCGGTGCTGGCGGATTGCGCCATTCCGTTTCAGTGGCGGCCACCGCGTTGGCGAAGCCTTCGGTTGAGGCGATATCCAGCATCGCCAGACGTTGCCGGACGGTTGCGAGGCGATCTTCGACGAATGCCGAACGGGGCTTGCGCAGGAACGGCGGATCAGGATGCATCAGGGCCGCGCCGGTGCCGAGCAGGGCGATGCGTTGCACCCGGTCGGGATAATCCAACGCAATGCGGAGGGCGATCGGGCCGCCGGCGCTGGCAGCGGCGATGGCCGTCTCGGGGATGCGCAGATAATCGAGCAGATCGACGGCATCCCGCGCCAAATCTGCCAGATCAAACGGTTCTTCGCTATATGCGGACGCGCCGCTGTTGCGACGGTCATAGAGGATGAGGCGGATGCCGTCAAGCGGGGCGCGCCAGCGCAGCCTTGGGCCGCCCCACAGGGTGCTGGCGGGGCCGCCCCATGCGCCGCGGAGGATCAGCAGCGGCTGGCCGTTCGGGTTGCCTTGCGTTTCGTACGTCGTGCGGCGACCGCTGATCAGGGCGATCCGGGATCGGGCAGGCATCGCGCCGCTAATCGAACTTGGGCTGATCCTCGATGCCGGGCATGACCCAAGTGGGCGGCATCTCCTTGGGCGGTTCGGCGAAACTGAGGCCGGGCATGCCCGGCTGCACGCCGCTGAGCGTGAGTTTGTAGTCTTCGATGTACTCGGGCGAGCCATCGACCATCCGGAACGGGCGGTCGTGGCCGGGGTACAGCAGGTCGGATTCGCCCATCACGCGGGCGATCGACTCCGCCGCCTGCGACTCGCTGTAGAAGACGAGCGGGCTGCGCCCGGCCACGCCGACGGCGGCGGTATGCATCGCGTCGCCGGTCAATCCCGCGATGCCGGCTGCGGTTTCGACCAGCAGCCCGATGCTGCCGGGCGAGTGGCCGGGCAGGTGGATCACCTTGACCCCGTTGGCCAGTTCGTCGCCGTCCGATACGTCCTGCATCGGATGCGTCTCGATCGCCGCGCCGGTCCACTGCGGGGTGGCCCAATCGTTCACGTGCGGCTGCGATGCGTACTGCCGCTCCCACGAGTGGATCGCCATCGGCACGCCGGGGAAGGCGTCGAAATTCTGCACGTGATCCCAATGCGCGTGGGTCATCAGGATCACGTCGACGTCGGCCGCGGAGAGGCCGCGCTCGGCGAGCGCTTCCTGCAGCGCGACGCGGCGGCCGACATGCGCGGTATCGACGAGGATGCGGCGGCCCTCCGACTCGACGAGGATCACGGCGCAGAAGGCGGGCGTGCCGCTGTCGGTGCCGAACGAGTAGCCGGGCAGGAGTATATCTACGGTTGCCATCCTCGCCTCCTAGCGGTGTTCCGTTGCCGATGCCGTGCTCATGCGCCGGCGGCCGCGCCGGCGGCGATGCGGGCCTGCGCCGCCTCGTCGTAGCGGATGCTGATCGGCGGTTCCGAATCGAACGGGCCGTCGAGGCCGAGCTCCGCGCCGATCTCGCGGACGGCGGGCATCACCTCGGTGCCGAGCAGTTCGATGCAGCGCTTGGTGTCCTCGTGGCTGACGCGGCCGTCGTTGCCCCAGAGCGCGAGGATGCCGGGCCGCGTTTCCTCGAGGATCACGCGCAGCTTGGCGACGCACTCGTCGGGCGTGCCGGCGATGATCTGCATGTTCTCGACCTGGTCCTTGAACGCGACGGCGCGCGGCGGCGGGCGCCGCCCGTTCATCACCTCGACCAGCGCCTCGCGGTTGCGCGGCGAGGCGTAGCCGGCCGGGTTGCTCCAGACGGGGTGCGCGAGGCCGGTGAACTCGCCCTGCATCCACATGAATTGGGATGCGTTTTCGAGCGCCTTCTCGGTCGTGTCGGCGCAGTGGACGCGCAGCAGGTAGCCGCGGTTTTCGGGGCCGGGATCGTAGCCCGCTGCGTGCGCCGCGTCGTCGTAGGTCTGCCAGATGCGCTTGGTCGCCTCGATCGTGGTGTTGAGCGCGATGTAGGGGTAGCGGTGCTCGGCCGCCCAGACGACGGTCTCGCGGCTGAGCACGCCGGGGATCCAGATGCGCGGGTGCGGCTGCTGCATCGGCAGCGCCCACGGGTTGACCACGCGGTGCTGGTAGTGCTTGCCCTCCCAGCGGAAGGGGCCGGGCCGGGTCCAAGCCTCGACGATGAGGTCGTGCGCCTCTTCGAAGCGCTCGCGGTTGTAGGCGGGGTTGACGCCGGTGGCGAGCTGCTCGGTGCCGCCGCCGCGCACGAAGCCGGAGACGAGCCGGCCCTGCGAGATCATGTCGATCATGGCCAGCTCTTCGGCCAGCCGGATCGGATTCTCGGCCAGCGGCAGCGGGTTGCCGAGCAGCACGATCTTGACCCGCTCGGTCGCGCCGGCGAGGACGGAGGCCCAGATGTTGCACTTGGCCTGCATGCAGAAGGGCGCGTTGTGGTGCTCGTTGAGCATGATCCCGTCGACCCCGACCTGCTCCGCCAGCTGGTACTCGGCCAGCCGCTGGCGGTAGAGCTCGGAGCCCGCCTGCGGGTCGAAGTTGGCGTTGGAGAAGAGCAGCGCGGTGACCCCCTCCTCCGCCGCGGCCTCGTCGTAGGCCGACATCGGCTGCTCGGTGAAGTACATCAGATGCATGTCGTCCCTCCCCTTCCCCCGCAGGCTAGCGCAGCCCGCGCCGCCCGGTAGGCTGCGCTGATGCGCTCCATCGACTCGGACTTCTTGGCCTATGGCGACGAGAGCGGGACAGCCGCTCTGAAGGCCTCCAAGCGCTACCCCGTCTTCGCCTTGGTCTACTGCCTGTTCAAGGTGTCCGACTACGTGGACGAGGTGGTTCCGCGCATCCAGCGGCTGAAGATCAAGCACTTTGGCCACGATCAGGTGGTCCTGCATTCGGCGGACCTCCGAAAGGAAAACAGCCGGAAAGCCCCGTTCTCTTTTCTTTCGCTGGACGAAAGGGCCGCGCTTAGAGATGAGGTGGACGACACGTTCAGCAGATTGCCGATGAGGGTGGTCGGCGTCGTGATCGACAAACCGGCCGCAGTTCGCGCAGCAGCCAACTCTTCTTTCGACGCCTATGAGATGGCGCAGGCGTGGTGCGGGGAACTCATCATGCGCTCGATCCAGCGGCATTCTTCGGCGGGCTGGAAGGGCCGGGTTCACCTGGTGGCGGAAGGCCGTTCGAAGAGGCAGGACCTTGCAGCGGAGAAACGATTCGAGCTGGTGAGGATGGGAAAGCACGTGCTTTCCCCGCGTCCGCTGCCCGATGTCAGACTGACCTTCGCTGAGAAGGCATCGAACTCGACGGGGATGCAGGTGGCAGACTGGGCAGCACGCCCGGTTGCCCGGCATGCGCTGGACCCGACCGAGACGAACCCGATCTGGGACAGGATCGCCAGCCTAGTGGACGGGACTGGGAGGGCGTCCTTGCCAGACGACGACCGCTTCAGGGGCGTGTTCTTGGAAATCTGAACATAAATGCGCCCCGGACTAGCCGGGGCGCAGGTAGGGCACCGGCCGCTCAATACAGGATTACGGCCTGAAACGGCGGCATGTCTTGGCCACCGCCCACGGGATCACCCGTGTCTGCGCCCTGCACGAAATGGTACAGATCGCCCGCGTCGCGGTCAACAGCGCCACGACGGGGATGGTCGGTTGGCAAAGGCCTGGCCTAGACCATCCCCGCGCTGGAGCAGAAACGGCAGGCACCGGCCGGTGCCGGTGCCTGTTGGGAGCGCCCACCGAGAGAGCCCAGTGTCAAGCGGTTCGCGAGCCGCCGGCCGAGAAAGCCCAGCCTCTAAACGCTCCGCTGCGAGGGTAGCGGATCCGCGCTCAGGGGGCGCAGATGGGGCGGGTGCCGGCCCAGTCTTCGACTTGCCAGGTGCCGTCGTCCTGCTGGATGGCTTGGCCGCCGTTGTCGTTGATGCAGGCGGCGGTTGCGGGGCCAACCTCGTCGCCGCCAGCGCCCCAGAGCAGGGCTAGGGCGAAGAGGATGGCGAGGAATCCGATCAGGATCCAGCGCGTGCGACGGTCAAGGTTGGCGGCGCGAGACATTGGACCGCCAGACGGGGGCTATTCGCCTTCAAGTTCGACATCAGTCCAGTCGTAGGCGAAGACCTCTTGGACTTTCTCGTACCACAGGCGGGCTCCGCCAGCGCCTTCGAACGAGACGCCCGTAGCTTGAGCTATGCCCGGACCAGGGAGACCTGGTTCCTCCTTTTGCACGGCGAGCACGCAGAGCCATGGCCGGCCATATGGACGGCAAACCTGCTCGTGGATATAGGTTAGTGGCCTGCCCGCATTTCGAGGTATGATGCCCGTCCCTTCAACAAGGTCGGTGTACGTGATGGTGGTCTTTTTGGAGGCGCACTCCTTTAGCCTGTTGAGGATTGTAGGCATCACTGAGTGCATTGACTTTCCGCGGCCGGCAGCATGGTTCACCATTGGCTCGTTCCGTTCTGCTAGTCCAGCGCGTCCAGCACTTCTTCGGTGTGTTCGCCTAGGAGGGGGGGGCGGCGGGTGATGTTCCAGCCGCCGCTGGAGAGCTGGTAGGGGGGGCCGGGGTAGGTGATGGTGCGGTCGATGGTTTCGTGATGGACTTCGTGCTGCATGCCGCGGGCCTCGAAGTGGGGGTCGTCCAGCGCCTCTTCGGGGCTGTGGATGATGCCGACTTGGAAGCCGAATTCCTGGCCCTTCTTGAAGAACTCGTAGGCGGGGATGCGGCTGGCGATCAGGTTGAAGGCGTCGCGGCCCGCGCCGAAGATCGCCTGCTTCTCCTCGTCGACCATCGCTTCGGCGAGGCTGAAGCTCTCGAGCGCCGCGCCGGCCAGCAGGAGCGGCGCTTCGACGAACTCATCGAGCAGGCCTTCGGCCTCGAGCCAATCGTGGACGAGGCCGAACTCGGCCGGACGGCGCGGCGGCACGCCGGTGTTGACGTAACGTCCGTCGGCGCACTTGAGCTGCGAGGGCATGCTCGGCTGCACGCCGGCGTGGCGTCCGGTTTGGCGCTGCACCGTGTCGTGGCCGACCAGCCAGACGTACGATCCGGCTTCGGTGGTGACGTTGATCGAGGCGTTGATGTTGACGTCGATGAATTGCCCCTGCTCGCTCTGGTTGCGTTCGAGCAGGGCGACGAGGATACCCATGAAGGCGTAGTGGCAGCCGGTGTGCCAAGCCTGCGGCCCGCCGCCGCGGACGGGCGGGAGCGAGTGGTCGTCATAACCGTTCATCCAGGAGAAGCCGCCGTTGGCGGCGAGCGTGAGGTCGGTATGGATCTCTTCGGAGCGGACCGAGCTGCGCCCGAACGGGGTGATCGAGGCCCAGATCAGGTCGGGGTGATCTTCGGCGAAATCCTCGTAGTCGAGGCCGAGCTCTTCGAGTTCGCCCTTGTCGTCGGTATCGATCACGACATCGGCGGACTCGACGAGGCGGCGGAAATCGGCCTGCCCCTGGCGGGTGGCGAGGTCGATCACGACGCTGCGCTTGGAGGTGTTGTAGTACCAGAAGTAGAGGCTTTTCTCCGGGTCGGGGACGTCGTCGACGAAGGGCTCGTAGTTGCGGGTGGCGTCGCCTTCGGGCGGCTCGAGCTTGATCACGTCGGCGCCCATGTCGGCGAGCAGCTTGCCGGCCCAAGTGCCGCGCTCGTCGCAGAGCTCGATCACGCGGAGGTCGTCGAGCGCCTGCATCGGCTGGAGGTCGGCGGGGGTGTCGGAGTTGGTGGTCACAGGACGCCCTGTTCGGAGAGGTCGGCGATTTCGGCGTCGGAGAGGCCGAGCAGTTCGCCGAAGACGTAGCGGTTGTGCTGTCCGAGCGTGCCGGCGCCGCGGTGGATCGCCCAGTCGGTTTCGCTCATGTGGATCGGGATGCCGTCGACGCGGACGCGGCCCATCGCTTCGTGGTCGACGGTGGGCCAGAGGCCCCATTCGGCGGAGTTGGGGTCTTGGTCGATGCGCTGGCGCGGGGTCTGCACGGGGGCGGCGGGGACGCCGGCGTCCTGGAGCATGCGGGCGGTTTTGAACGGGTCGCGCCGGCTGGTCCATTCGGAGAGCAGCCGGTCGAGCTCGTCTTCTTCGGCGAGGCGGCCGTCGATGGTTGCCCAGCGGCCCTCGCGGGCCCAATCCTCGTCGATCGCGTCGCGCAGGCGGAGCCAGTCGTAGTCGTCGCGGCAGGCGATGGCGATCCAGGCCTCGTCGAACGTGCCGGGCACGGGCTTGGCGGGGAAGTTGCCGTGCGGCGAGCGGCGCGGGTGGATGCTGTGGTTCGCGTCCGGGTAGCCGGGCCGCCGCAGGGCGCGGCCGTTGACGGTGTAGTCGAGCAGGACGGGGCCGTTCAGCGCGAGCGCGGATTCGGTGGCGGCGACGTCGACGTACTGGCCCTGTCCGGTGCGGTCGCGCCAATGGAGCGCGAGCATGATCGCCATGGCCATGAAGTAGGCGCCGGTGTGGTCCATGTAGGAGTAGCCCCAGCCAGCGGGCGGCTGATCGGGGATGGCGGAGGACATGGTGAGGCCCGACATGGCCTGGACGATCGGCCCCCAAGTCTTGTAGCGGCTGTAGGGCCCTTCGTGGCCGAAGCCGCAGTTGGAGACGTAGATGATGTCTTCCCTGAGCTGCGCGAGGCGGTCGTAGCCGTAGCCCCAGCGCTCGAAGACGCCGGCGGAGAAGTTCTCGGCGACGACGTCGGAGATCTTGACGAGCTCTTCGAAGAGCTCGCGGCCGCGGGGGGTCTTGATGTTGAGCGAGACGCCGAGCTTCTCGACGTTGTGGTTGTTGAAGGGGGTGCCGAGTTCGGGCCCGCGGCGGTCGTCGACGTAGGGCGGCATGCCGCGGAGGATGTCCCAGCGGCCGTGGTTGGAGGGGTCTTCGATGCGGATCACTTCGGCGCCGAAGGCGGCGAGGAACTTGGTCGCGCCGGCGCCGGCGAGCTGGCCGGTGAAGTCGCAGATGCGCAGGTGCGAGAGCGCGTCGCTCTTGGGCGGGCTGTACTTGGGGCGGGGCATGGCGACTCCTGCGCGGGAGTCTAGCGGGCAGGCGTATTCTGCCCGGAACCCGTCCCGCAGCGGCGGCGGGCGCGCGCAGAGGAGGCAGGGACATGGCCGAGGCCGACAAGACGGTGCAGACCGCGGAGGCGGGCCGCGAGGCCGGCAATCAGGTCCGGAAGGTGGCGGTGATCACGGGCGCGAGCCGCGGAATCGGCAAGCAGCTGGCGCAGGATTTCGCGCTCGCCGGCTACGACATCGCGGCCGTGGCGCGGAGCACGGCGGACGCGCCGTCGAAGCTGCCCGGCACGATCGACGACACGGCCCAGATCGTGGCGGACGCGGGGCGCGAGTGCCTGCCGATCGGGGCGAACCTGGCCAGCCTCGACGATCTCGACCGCGTGATCGAGCAGGCCTACGAGCGGTTCGGGCAGGTGGACGTGCTGATCAACAACGCGGCGGTCGCGCCGCCGGGCAAGGCGCTGGAGGACCCGCGCCACCGCTGGGGGCTGGCGGTCGACATCAACGTGAACGCGCCGTTCTACCTGATGCACGCGATCTGCCCGCGGATGGCGGAGGCCGGCGGCGGCTCGGTGATCAACATCGGCTCGGGCGCGTCGGTCTCGCCGGACTTCGGGCGGGCGAGCTACACCACGACGAAGCGGGCGCTGGAGGCGATGACCGAATCGCTGGCCAGCGACTTGGCCGGAACGGGCGTGAGCGTGAACTGCCTGCGTCTGGAGCTGAGCGTCTACAGCGAGGGCTACGCCTTCACGCTGGGCGACCAGGCGAAGCAGATGAACTTCGAGGATCCGATCATCATGAGCGACGCCTGCCTCTGGATGGTCGCCCAAGGCCCGGACTGGACGGGGCGGATCGTGACCATCGCCGACCTGCGCAAGTTCGGCGCGGTGCGCCCGCCGACCCGCAAGCAGCTCTGATCGGCCGCAGCCCCTAGACCCAGGGCAGCGCCCAGATTTCGCTGAAGTCGAGGGCGAGGCCGGGCATCTCTGGTTCGCAGGAGACGGTTTCGGGGCGTTCGAGCACCTCCGGCTCGCCCCCCGGGCGGTAGATGTGGATGGTCTGCGACTCCGGCTCGACGAGCAGGCCCAGAGCGGCACCCCAATCGCGCCAATCCTCCATCTTGCGGCGCTGGTCGTCGACGGACTGGCCGCGGGAGCGGACCTCGATCACGAAGTCCGGGCTGATTTGGGAGAAACCGGCGCTCAAGCCGGGCTCGCCGAGTTCTTGGAAGAGGCGCAGCGTGGCGTCGCTGATCCAGCTCACATCGGGGATGCGCGGCACCCCGCCCGGCGGATGGAAGCCGAACGTGGCGGGGTGCGCGCTTCCGAGCCCGATGGCACGCAGCCACAACACGAGCTGGACGTAAAGCGCGCCCTCGATTTTGGGGACCCAACCGCCGGATGGAGTGCCGATGACGATCTCTCCTTCCCAACCCGCTTCGAACCGCAGGTTCTCGAAGGCGAGCGACAGCTCCGCAAGAAACCCGCCGGTGATCGGCTGATCAATCGGGATGCGGATATCGCGGCCGCGCAAGGCTTCCCGCGCCGCCAAGGCAATCCGTTCGTCCGTGACCGCGGTGACCATTGCGCGCCCCCTGGCAGCACGATAGCCGTGCCGGTCAGACCCAGGGCAGCGCCCAGATTTCGCTGAAGTCGAGGGCGAGGCCGGGCATTTCCGGTTCGCAGGAGACGGTTTCGGGGCGTTCGAGCACTTCCGGCTCGCGTCCCGGCCGGTAGATGTGGACGGTTTGAAATTCCGGCTCGATGAGCAGGCCGAGGGCGGCGCCCCAATCGCGCCAGTCCTCCATCTTGCGGCGCTGGTCGTCGACGGATTGGCCGCGGGAGCGGACCTCGATCACGAAGTCCGGGCTGATCCGGGAGAAGCCTGCGCTCAAGCCGGGCTCGCCGAGCTCTTGGAAGAGGCGCAGCGTCGCATCGCTGATCCAGCTCGCATCCGGGACCCGCGGCACCCCGCCCGGCGGATGGAAGCCGAACGTGGCTCCGTTCGCAAGGCCGCCGGCCGCGGTCTCCAGCCACGCCACGAGCTGGAGGACCAACCGCAGTTCAATGATCGGTACCCAACCGCCTGATGGAGCGCCGATGACGAGTTCTCCCCTCCGGCCCGCTTCGAACCACAAGCCGTCGAATTCATTGGACAGGGCGGCGAGGAAATCGCCGGTGATCGGCTGGTTGAGGTGGATGCGCACCTCGCCGCAACCGAACGCGCGCCGCGCGGCTTCAGCGATCTGTTCATCGGCGATCGCGGTGGCCATGCTCAATCTCCTGCAAGCACGATAGCCGCGGGGCTATGGCCAGGGGAGGGTCCAGATTTCGCTGAAGTCGAGGTTGAGGCCGGGCATCTCCGGTTCGCAGGAGACGATTTCGGGGCGTTCGAGGATCGCGACTGGCTGGTCGGGGCGGTAGATGTAGACGGTCTGCGATTCGGGCTCGACGAGCAGGCCGAGGGCGACGCCCCAGGCGCGCCAGTCTTCCATCTTCTCCTGCTGTTCGGCGACGGTCTGGCTCTTCGAGCGGACTTCGATCACGAAATCGGGGGTGAGGACGGCGAAACCTGCGCTGGTCGGGCTGCCGGCGGCCTCGTAGCGCGCTTTTGTGGCGGGGCTGATCCAGCTCACGTCGGGGATGTAGGGGCGGCCGCCGGGAGGGTCGTAGCCATCGTTGCCGCCGCTCGCTTCGCCGTAGCCGCCGGTTTCCTCCCAGGTGCCGACCTGCCTGGCCAGTTTCGTTTCGATCCGGGTCGTGCCTCTGCCTGGTGGTGCGGTGATGACGATCTCCCCTTTCCGGCCGGCTTCGAAGCGCCAGAGTTCGTATTGATTGCCGAGCTCGCAGAGGTACTCGCCGGTGACGGGGCGGTCGACGCGGACGCGGACCTGGCCCTTGGTTTCGACGGCGCGGACGGCTTGGACGATCTGCTCGTCGGCGACTGCGGTGGCCATGTTCACGCTCCTTGCGGGCACGATAGCCGCGGGGCTATGGCCAGGGGAGGGTCCAGATTTCGCTGAAGTCGAAAGCCAAGCCGGGCATTTCGGGTTCGCAGGAGATGGTCTCGGGCTGCTCGAAGACTGTCACCTGCTGGCTGGGCCGGTAGAGGTAGACGGTCTGCGACTCCGGGTCGATGAGCAGGCCGAGGGCGACGCCGTATGCGCGCCAGTCCTCCATCTTTTCCCGTTGCTCAGCGACGGTTTGGCTCTTCGAGCGGACTTCCAGCACGAAGTCGGGGGCGACTGCGGCGAAGCCGGATCTTTCGCCGGGCCTGCCGCGCTCATTGAATGCGGCCTCGGTCGCGGGGCTCATCCAGCTGGCATCGGGGATCAGGGGCCGGCCGCCCGGCGGGTCGTAGCCATAGTTGCCGCCATAACTGGCTCCGAGCGCGCCCGCCTCCTCCCAAACGACCAACTGGGCGACGGTTTTCGTTTCGGTGCGGGCCGATGTCCCGCCTGGTGGTGCGGTGATGACGATCTCCCCTTTCCGGCCGGCTTCGAAGCGCCAGAGTTCATATTGGCGGCCGAGTTCGCAGAGGTACTCGCCTGTGACGGGGCGGTCGACGCGGATGCGGACCTGGCCCTTGGCTTTGACGGCGCGGACGGCTTGGGTGATCTGCTCGTCGGCGACTGCGGTGGCCATGTTCACGCTCCTGCGGGCACGATAGCCGTGCGGAGGAGGGTTCGGTCAGGCGGGCGGTTGGGAGACTTCGCCGAGTTCTTCGGCCTCCAGATGGGTGGCGTTGAGGGCGGCGCCGGCTGTGGGGAAGCCTTGGGCGCGGACTCTGGCGGCGGTGTTGGCGAGGTTTTGGTCGAAGGCGGGGTCGGCGGCGTCGGCGGCGAGGATGGCGCGGGCCGGGAGCGGATCGGGGAGATCGTGCGGGGCGGCGACGGCGATGACGTGGGCGAAGCGGGCGGCATTGGCCCGGAGCAGATCGGCGGCGCGGCCGGCGCGGGTGGTCGCGGGCAGGGGCGCGCCGGCCAGCCACGGGGGCGGGCTGCCGAGCATGGCCGGATCGGCGGCGGCGAGCCTGATCTGAGGCGCCGGCTCGGGCGGCTGCGCGGAAGGTTCGGGCGGAGGCGGGGCGCGGCGGAGGCCGAGGCGCGGCTTCGGGGCATCGCGTTCGGGGCGGTGCGGCAGGCCGGGCAACCGGCGGACGGTCGGCGCGGGCGGGCGCAGGTCGATCCAAGCGGCGTGATGGCCGCGGCCTGCGAGGGCGCGCACGGCTTGGGCCGCCGCGGGAGCCGGATCGGCTGTCCCGACGCCGATGAAGATCGTGATCGCGCCCGGTCGCTGCGTCCCTGCGTCGTCTTCAGCGCTCGAATCTTCTTGGGCGGCGCGCTCGATTTCATCGGCCAAGCGGATGGCGGATTCGGGCGCTCCGGCGTAGGCGTGCTCGTCGGTGAGCACGGCGACGGGCCTGAGCCCGTGGCGGCCGGTGCGGGCGACGGGGGAAGGGCGCTCGCGGCGGCGTCCGGCCAGGGCGGCGGCGAGGGCGAGGCCGCCGAGCAGACCGGCGCCGGCGGCGAGGCCGGCGAATTCGGGCGTTCTCGGGCTCACCTGCCGCGCGCCGCCGCCGACGGGGCCGAGCACCTCCATCGCATCGGCGGTGCGGAAGTTGAACTGCGCCTCGTTGACCGCGTGGTCGGCGATGTTGGCGGCGAGGGCGCGGGCCTGCCATTCGGAGGGGGCGCGGACGGCGACGATCAGCGTCGCGCCGTCTATCTCGACGTCGAGCGCCTCGCCCAGGCGCTCGGCGGTCCAGGGAATGTCCGCGATTTGGGCGGCGGTTTCGAGCCCTGAGGGGTCGCGCACGAGGTCGGCGTAGGTTTCGGCGGGCCGATCATCGCCGCGCAGCCAGATGCGGACGCCGGCCTCCCATTCGGCCTCGGCGCTGCCCAACACGGCGAGCGCGGCCAGCAGCGCGACGGCCGCGGTGCAGAGCGGCAGCCACCAGGGGAAGCCGCTGAAGCGGATGCTGCCCTGCGCGGCGGGGGGTGCGTCGGTGGTCACGATGCGACTGTATCGGGCGACCCGTTCCGGGCGCGGATCACGCGGTGCTCAGCGCGCCGTCTTGCGCTCGACGCAGTTGATCGGGATGCCCGGCGGGGGCGGCGCGGGGGCCGGGTTGATCGGCGTCTCGTTGTCGGGGTCGACGAATTCGATGCGCGACTTCTTGCCGCCGTGAATCTGCGGCTCGGCCGCGAGCTTGCGGCGGAGGATGTCGATCACCCCGCCCGGCTCGCAGGTTTCAGCCGGGAAGCCGATCTGGAGGGCTGGCGCCGCGCAGCGTCCACTGAGAGCATGGGGTGTGATAGGATGAGCACCTAGGGAGGCTGCCAATGACCGACACGACCGATCTGCGATGCTGCGTATGCGCAGAAACGCATCCGCAGGGAACGAGCGACAAGTTCAGCGTCTGCTGGGGTACGATGTACGTCTTTGACGGAGATGAGATTGTACCAGACAAGCATCTGCGAGCACTGGTTTGCAAATCTCAGTGCGCACGCGAGTTTCGTCTTCCTAACGAACACGGCAACGCAGACCCCGCGGATGATTGGCAGGAATGCACTGTCTGTGATAAACAGTCATGGCCCAGCAATTCCTTCTTCACTGAACATTGGGAATATCTATGTGAGGCCTGCATAGAGAACCGTGGCATGCACATCTGGGATGTGATCCATGGAGGCAAGAAAGCCTACGAGCGCACTGACCCAGAACACAAGAGCCTAGACCGGCACCATATGAAGCCGAATCGGCTAATGAGATCAGCACGCATCAGCGTGCTGATCTCGATCGGAGAATACGATGAGGCAGGCTCACTCTAAGGGCTGGCCTGCATCGTTGATAAGACATTACGCTAGGCGTGATAGCCGTCGCAATACTGGCCAAGGAGTTCTGCTCAGACGGGCTCGCGAGGTCTGGAGACTTTATGTTCGACGCAGTTGATCGGGAGACCCGGAGGGGGCGGCGCGGGGGCCGGGTTGATCGGCGCCTCGTCGTCGGGGTCGACGAATTCGATGCGCGACTTCTTGCCGCCGTGGATCTGCGGCTCGGCCGCGAGCTTGCGGCGGAGGACATCGATCACCCCGCCCCGCTCGCAGGTTTCAGCCGGGAAGCCGAGGATGTCGACGAGCAGCCGCCGATCGAGTTCGTGGCGGCAGACATCTTCATCGATCTGGTCGAAGGGGAGGAACGGATAGTGCTTGAGGTCTTCAAACAACTGTTGTGCGGCTTCGATCTGACCATTGCTGAGCGTGCGCACATCGAAAGTGGGGACGTCGGGAATCGTCGTGACCGTGAGCGAGCCGCGTCCGCCCTGCGTCTTGTTCGATACCCACCAGTGCAGCAGCAGGCCGAGCGAGGAATTGCACCACAGGGCGAATGGGTATTCGTATCGCCGATCTCTGAATATAATCGATGGCCAAGCGCGACCACCGATGCACAGTTCGGTGGTCATGCAGGCGACCAGCGATTGAGAATTGAACCTCAGGTCTCGGTTATAGTGCGCGAGGGTCGAGGTCTGCCAGATTTGCATGGCGCGGCTGTAGATATCTTTATCGCGGCCGTGCATTTTGATGCGGCCTTCAGAATCGGGGGCGACGACCAAGCGGCGCTCGCGCCGTGCATCGTGTTCCCAGAGCATCGGATACGTGGGAACGGCCCGCGCCGCCGGCTTGACCAGCTCGAACGGTCCCTGCGGGGTGCCGTCGGCGAGGTCCCAGTAGATATCCATATGGTAGGGGCCGCGCTCGGCGATATCGCCGATTCGGGCGATCGGCACCGGTATGAATGGATCGCCGGCATCGTTGCGCCAGCGCGGGAGTTGCCCGTTGCCGAGGTGGTGCGCGGCTTGGGCGAGTTCGAGGTCGCCGATGCCGACGACCGGCCATGGGCCCTGCTGCGGCAGGGGTGCTCGGATGATGCTTCCGACCTCCTCCGTTCCGATGCGGATACGCGAGCCGTCGGCATCGTCTTCCAAGGCGGATAAGCCGGGCCGGGAGGCGGCTTCGGAAATGCGCTCGGCCATCAGAGCGCCTTCGACCGCGGTGCGCGGGGCGCGAACGAGGGTGGCGAAGATCCCGTTCTGCAGGGGAGCGCCGCCGCCCTCTTCGCGGATGCGGGCGACGATCAGGCATTCGGCCATGCCGGTGTCGGCGGAGAAGGAACTGCCTTGCGATGATTCGGCGGCGATCGTGACGATGGTCAGCGCGGTGCTCCGTTCCGCGAGGGCCCGGCGGGCGCGCTGCCATGACGCGCCGCTGACGGCGCTGAGCGGGAGCACCAGCGCGATCGTGCCGCCGGGCCGGATTTTGCGGAGCGCGAGGTCGATGAATTCGGCGGCGAGGCCCGCGTTGCCGGAGCCGAGCGGGGGGCCGCCGCGCAGCTTGCGCAGCTGTTCGGTCATCGCCTTCTGCACTGGCTTGGGCGTGCCGAGCGCGGCGGCGGCGGGGTTGCCCACGCCCTTCTTGCGCCCTTCCTGCCCGCCCCAGCGCGTGAACGGGGGATTCATGATGATCAAGTCGAAATTGCCGTGGCCGACGCGGGAGACGAGGTCGCGGACTTCGGCGGGCGCGCGCCCGCCGGCGGTGATCGCGGCGGCTTGGCTGATCAGGCCGGGTTCCACGTGCGGCGGGAGCAGGTTGAGCGAGCCGTAGGCGACGTCCTCGCCCTGCGCGCCGTAGGGCATGGTGAGCAGGCATTCGCCGTCGAATTGGACGGCTGGATGGATGCCGGCGAGCATCGTGGCGGTGAGGTGGACGGCGCTGGTGAGCACGTCGAGGCCGACGAGGCCCTCGGCCATCATCCGGCCGTGCAGGGCTTCCGGATCGCCGCCGTGGAGTTCGTGCAGGAGGGAGAGGCGCTGGTAGGCGGCGGCGAGGAGGGTGCCGGTGCCGCAGGCGAAGTCGCCGATCTGGACGGCGGCAAGGGCGTCGCGGTCGTCCCAGCCGGCGCCGCCGGGGGCGCGGCCGGGCGGGATGGCGAGGGCGGCGAGCAGGGCGGCGGAGGCGGGGCGGGTGTAGAAGGTGGCGAGGAACTTGCGGTCGGCGATGAGCCGCTGGAAGACGACGCCGACGAGGTCGTGCGAGCGGGTGACGCCGCCGTTGATCAGGTCCTGGGCGGCATCCCAGAGGGCGTCGATGACCGCGGCGGCCGGGCCGGCCGGGATCGCCCGCAGCAGGCGATCGGCGGCGTAGAAGATCGGCCAATAGTTGCGTTCGAGGATTCTTTCCCACTCGAGCCGCAGATCGCCGGGCCGGAAGGCGCCGTGCGGGCGGAACTCGTCGACCGGCAGCACGGGCCGCTCGCCGCCATCGTCGACCAGGAATTGCGCGGCGGCGAGGGCGGAGTGGAAGATCAGCGCGTTGGCGATGATCGTCATGGCCATGCGGCGCGTTTGCCCGGACTCGTCGTCCTCTTGGCCGATCAGCGCGGCCAGGTCGCCGCCGCGCGGGGTGCCGAAGGGGATGGCGAGGGTGTAGCGCTCGGCGGCGCGGTTGACGCCGGCTTCCAACTGATCGGCGAGGCGGTCGACGCGGGAGGGCGGCGTTGCGGCGCGCTGGATCAGCATGGCGAGGTCGCGGACGCCGCCGCGGACGTAGCCGCTGGAGGGGAGCCGCTCGGCCGGCTCGTTCGGGCGGTGAGTGTAGAGGGCGAACTGGAGGTTGCCGGCGCCGCGGATGGCGTCGCGGAGCGGCTCGCCGGAGAGGCCGTCCAATTCGAGCGGGTAGACGACGGGGATCGCGGTTTCGATGGCGAGCCCGCCGCCGCTGAGTTCGAGGCCGATGCGGAGGCGGGCGTCGTCATCGACGGTCGCGGCCGGATCCCACTCGGCTTCGACGGCGACGGGCCAGCCCGAGGCGTCCTCGACGATGATGTCGGGGCGCTTGCCGCTGCCGCTGATCGCGCCGATCGGCTCGGTGCGGACGGTCCAGCTGCCGGGGCGGAGATCGCGCAGCACTTCGCCGAGCGCGATGTTGACTTCCGGTTCGCCGGTGGCGGGCATCTCGTGCTCAGAGCGCGTCCGGGCCGGAGGCGCGGAGGTCTTTGGCGATGCTGAGGCGGAGCAGTTCGGTGGGGCCTTCGGCGACGCGGAGGGAGCGGGCGGCGCGGTAGAGGCGCTCGAGCGGGTGGCCGCGGAGCAGGGCCTGCGCGCCCTGCAGCTGGATGGCGCGGTCGACGACGCGGCCGAGCGCCTCGGTCGCGGTCCATTTGGCGAGGGCGATCTGGGAATTGGCGTCGGGCGCGCCGGCGTCGGATGCGGCGGCGGCGCGGTAGACGGCGTTCTGCGCGTTCCAGGCGTCCTGGGCCATGTCGGCGAAGATGGCCTGGACCTGCTCGCGGTCGGCCAGCGGAGCGCCGCTGCGGTGGGGGCCGGCGATGCGTTCGAGCGTGCCGCGGCAGGCGAAGCGGGTGCTGCCGACGGCTTCGGCGGCGATGGCGATGCGGGTGCGGTGGATGTTGTCCATCGCGCGGGGGAGGCCGTCGCCGATCTTGCCGAGCAGCCGGCTGCGCGGGACGGGCGCATCGCTGAAGCTGAAGGCGCAGTGGGTGGAGCCGTCGAGCGTCGCGCCGCCCGGACCCTGCTTGACGCCTTCGCCGTCGCGGTCGATCAACAGCAGGGCGAGGCCGCCTTCGGGGACTTCCGGGTCGTCGCCCGCGGGGACGCCGGCGACGACGGCGAGCCAATCGGCGGTCTGCCCGCCGGTGACGAAGGCCTTCGCGCCGGTGACGCGGAAGCCGGGGAGGCCGCCGTCGAGCACGGCGGCGCGGGCGGTGGTGCGGTCGGGGCCGGGCGCTTCGGTGAAGGCGAAGGCGGCAGTTTTCTCGCCGCGCAGGGCGGGTTCGTAGAGTTCGGCGCGCTGCGCGTCGTTGTCGGCGAGGCGGAGGATGCCCGGGCCGCGTCCGAGCACGGCGGAGGCGAAGGGGTTGCCGCTGAGCGCGAGCGCCTCGCGGGCGGCGGCGAGGGTGACGGCGTTGGCCCCCGCGCCGCCGTCGCGTTCGGGCAATGCGAGGCGGTGGAAGCCCGCGGCCTCGGAGCGCGCGGCGATCTCGCGGCGCAGCCCGGCCGGCGGCGCTTCCGGGTCCGCGCCCGCCGTAAGCGGGTCGATCTCGTCGCGGACGAAGGCGAGCAGGCGCGCCTGCAAGCCTGCATCATCGGGCGGCAGCGGATAGTTCATGCCGGCAGGGTAAAGCGCCCCCGCATTCCTCTACCGTGAACGTGGAAGGAGCGGCGCATGGTCACGGCGATGGCGGCGGATCCGATCGCGGAGGCGGCGCGCCGGGCGTTCGAGGGGCGCGAGGTTCGCATCGAGCCGGAACGTCCGATCACGTCGGCGTACCTGCACCGGCTGGCGGCGAAGTACGAAGGCCTGTGGTTTGAAGAGGGCCGGCGAGGGGAGCTCATCATCAGCGGCGCACCGGGCGGATACACGAGGTACAGGGAAGCCGAGCTGTTCGGCCAAATACGCGATTGGGCGAAAGTGCGGGCGCCGCGCTTCGCGTTCCACACGAGCGGCGGCTACCACCCGCCCGGCGGACGCCGGATGATCCCGGACGCGAGCTGGGCGAGCCCGGAGACTCAGGCGGAGATCGACCGGCTCAGCGCCGAAGAACGGCGCGACGGGTTCTACCCGGTGACGCCCGATTTCGTCCTGGAGGTCCGCTCGCCCTCCCAACGGCTCGCCGATCAGCAGGAGAAGATGGAAGATTGGGCGCGAGCCGGGGTAGCGCTCGGCGCGCTGGTGGACGGCGAGACGCAGACGGTGTGGTTGTACCGGCCGGACGGGGATGGGTTCGCGGTGGAGGAATTCGCGCGGCCGTCGCAGGTGCCGTGCGAGCCGGAGATGCCCGGGCTGGTGCTGGAGTTCGACCTGATTTGGACGTTCCCGTGGGAGTAGCCGTTCGCCGGATCAGGTAGCGTCAGCGGCAGGGAGCGGCGCATGGTCACGGCGATAGTGGCGGATCAGGTGTTGGAAGCGGTGCGCGGGGCGTTTGAGGGAGGCGAGGTGCGGCTGCGGGTGGATCGGCCGATCACGGTCGACTATCTGTATGAGCTGACGCGGCAGTTCGAGGGGCTGTGGTTCGAGGCGGGGCGGGGAGGGGAGCTGGTGATCAGCGGAGCGGCGGGCGGGTGGTCGGGCGATGTCGGCGCGGAGCTGAGCGGGCAGGTGCGCGGCTGGACGCGAGGTCGCAGGCGCGGCAGGACGCGCGATGCGCAATCGGGCTACGACCCGCCGGGCGGGCGGCCGATGGTGCCGGACGTCAGTTGGCTGAGCGACGAGTCGGTCGCGGCAGCCGAGCGGCTCCGCCCAGATGAGCGGCGGCGAGGGTACTTCCGCCTCGTGCCCGATTTCGTCATCGAGGTGCGGTCGCCGTCGCAGGAGCTGAAGGTTCAGCGCGAGAAGATGGAAGATTGGGCGTCGGCGAAGGTGCCGTTGGGGGTTCTGGTGGACCCGGAGACGCAGACGGTCTGGCTGTACCGGCCGGACGGGGACGGGTTCGCGGTGGAAGAATTCGCGCAGCCGTCGCGGGTGCCGTGCGAGCCGGAGATGCCCGGTCTGGTGCTGGAGTTCGACCTGATTTGGACGTTCCCGTGGGAGTAGGGGCCTGCCGGATCGGATAGCGTCAATAGCGAGGGAGCGGCGCATGGTTACGGCGGTCATAGCGGATCAGGTGTTGGAAGCGGTGCGCGGTGCGTTTGAGGGAGGCGAGGTGCGGCTGCGGGTGGATCGGCCGATCACGGTGGACTATCTGTACGAGCTGACGCGGCAGTTCGAAGGGCTGTGGTTCGAGGCGGGGCGGGGAGGGGAGCTGGTGATCAGCGGAGCAGCGGGCGGCTTCGGCGGGCCGATCGAGTCGATTCTCGACCGGCAGCTGGGCGTGTGGTCGCTCTCGATCGGCGGCGTGACGAGCGGGTCTTCGGGCGGGTACTTCCCGCCCGGCGGACGGCCGATGATTCCCGATGGCAGCTGGATGAGCGATGCGACGTTCGCGGAAGTCCTGCGGCGGGGCAGGGAGGGCTGGCATCGGGGCTATTACCCGGTCGCGCCGGATTTCGTGTTCGAGGTGCGGTCGCCGTCGCAGGATTTGGAGAAGCAGCGGGAGAAGATGGAGGATTGGGCCGCGATGAACGTGCGGCTGGGGATGCTGATCGATCCGGAGACGCAGACGGTGTGGCTGTACCGGCCGGATGGGGACGGGTTCGCTGTAGAGGAGCATGTGCGGCCGTCGCAGGTGCCGTGCGATCCGGAGATGCCGGGGCTGGTGCTGGAGTTCGAGCAGGTTTGGGCGTTTCCCTGGGTCGAGTGAGGGCGGCTCAGTTGGCGACGCCGAGGCCTTGCCAGTGGGCTTGGCGGTGCAGCTCGACGCGGCCTTCGAGCGAGCGGTTGGCGGAGCGCAGGACGCGGGTGAAGAGGCGCAGCTGCTCGAGCGCGCTATCCGAGCGCAGGACTTCCTGCTTGACCGTGTTGGGCGCATCGAAGCGCGCGCCGATGTGGTTGACGAGGCGGACGGGGTCGCTCGGCAGCGGGTAGCGGCGCTGCCAGGAATTTTCCAGCGCCAGGCTGAGCTGCAGGTGCTCGCGGTAGAGCTCGGCGGCGACCTCTGCGCCGTCGGCGGCCGCGTCGGACCCGGCGTCGCCGGGGTCGTCGAGCAGGTCGACTTCGGCGACCCAATAGGGGCGTTCGCCGAGCCGTTCGACGATGCGGAAGCGGCGCTCGCCGCGGCAGAGGATGTTGAAGCGGCCGTCGGCGAAGGCCTCGGCCGATTCCAGCCGCACGGTGCAGCCCACCTCGTGCCATTCCTCGCGCCCGCGCGGCGCGTGCTTGGCGAGCACGATCCCGAACGGGTCGCCGGACTGCGCGACGTCCTGGACGAGCTGGCGGTAGCGCGGCTCGAAGATGTGCAGGGGCACCTCTTCGCCGGGGAAGACGACGATCTGGAGCGGGAAGAGCGCGATCTGGGTCATGCGCGGTTCCGTCCGCCGACGCCGGCCATGCGGGCGGCGAGTCCGATCACGCGGCCGGCGCCGCCGTTCTCGTTGAAGGCGCGGAAGACCTGCATGCGCTCGGCCTGGAGCGAGCCCTCGGCGTGGATCGCCAGCACCTCCTGGTACGCGCCGTAGTCGGAGGAGGTGAGGTCGCGGATGAAATTGAGCAGCCGCATGCGCTGCTCGCCGCCGATCCCGTCGCGCCCCGCCAGGTACTTGGCGAGGAAGGGGCGCAGCTCCTCCGATTGCCAGTCCTCGTCGCCCGGGCCGGTGACGAGGATGCCGCCGGCGATCTCCTGCACGTGCTGGACGGCCTCGTGGTAGCCGTGCGCGAACCGGCTCTTGGCCAAGTTCACCGTCATCGGGTCCGGCGCGACCTGGCCGTTGGGCTTGGCGATGCAGCGCTCGGCGCTCTTCTCCAGCAGCGCCCGCGTGGTCTCGGCGTAGTCGATCAGGTCGATCAGCTTGTCGCGCACGTGGCCGGCGCCGAGGATGCCGTTGTAATCGGCGGCGAGGCCGGCGCAGCCGCCCAGCGCGTCCATCAGCGGCAGCTTGTAGGACACCGCGGTGAAGCGGTGGTACTCGACGAAGGTCAGCGCGAGCTTGCCGGCCGCTTCCGCGTCGCCGTCGAGGAAGATGCGCTCGTTGGGCACGAACACGTCGTCGAAGATGGTGACGGTCTCCATCATCTTGCGCACCGCGGCGATGGGCCGCTCGCCCTCGCGGTGGGGGCCGTCGCCGAAGGGGCTGGCGATGAAGCGCAGGCCGGGCGTGGCAACCGGCAGCGCGAAGGCGATCGCCCAGTCCGCCTCGTCCGGGCCCATCGCTCGGGTGGGCAGCACGATCACCTCGTTGGTGTTGGTCACGACGGAGGTGTGCGCCTTCGCGCCGCGCACGACCACGCCGTCCTCGCGGCGCTCGACCACGCGCAGGTACATGTCCGGGTCGCTCTGCTGCGAGGGCCGCTTCATGCGGTCGCCCTTGACGTCGGTCTGGGCCACGGCCAGCGCCAGATCGTTGTCGCGGCAATAGCGCCAGTAGTCGACGGCGCGCTGGTGGTAGACCGGGTCGTCGAACTCGGCGGTGACGGCGAGCAGGGCGAAGAGCGCGTCGGTGCCGATCTCCTTGATCAGCACGACCAGCGTGTCCCCCTCGGCCGTGGCCGCCTCGATCAGCCGCATCCGCCGCAGCAGGTCGTCAGCCGAGGCCGGCGGCTTGAAGTAGTAGCTGTAGCGCTCGCCGTCCTCTTCGTAGACGGCGAGGTCGCGGTACTCGTCGCGCTCGGCCATCTCGAAGTCGATCGTGGCGTGGCGGACGGCCTTGCCGATCACGGGGTGGCGGACGACGTCGGCGACGCGCTCGCCGCGGTACCAGACTTCGCGCTCGTCGCGCAGGGATTCGACGTATTCGGCGGCGGTTCGGAGCGCCATGCGTGCCTCCAAGCGCGGTGCGGGCGGTGCCTTGCGCAGAGCGGGTAGTGCCTAGCGATGGTATCCGCTGCGGCGCGGCGCGCGCTCAGGAGATCACCTTGTTGAGCGGGTAGGAGACGAGTCCGGATGCGCCGGCCCCGCGCAGGCGCGGGATCAGGTCGCGCTCCTCGCGCTCCTCGAGGATGATCTCGAGCGCGACCCACTCATCGTCGATCAGCGGGCTGATCGTGGGTGCGTGCTCGCCGCTGCTGGCGATCACGGCGAGCACGTCGTCGAGCCGCGATTTGGGCGTGTTGAGTTTGAGCCCGACCTTGCTGCGGGCGGCGATCGCGCCTTGCAGCAGCGTGTTGATCGCGGTGATCTTGCCGCGCCGCGCCGGATCCTGCCAAGCCGCCGTGTTGGCGATCAGCCGGGTCGTGCTCTCCAGCACCTCGTCGATCACGCGCAGATTGTTGGCCCGCAGGCTGGAGCCGGTCTCCGTGATGTCCACGATTGCGTCGATGATCCGCGCCTTCACCTCGGTCGCGCCCCAGCTGAACTCGACCCGCACATCGACCCCGCGATCCTCGAAGAACTTGCGCGTGGTGCGCACCAGCTCGGTCGCGACCACCCCGCCGGCGAGTTCCGATATCTCGGTGACGCCGCTCTCCTGCGGCACCGCCAGCACCCAGCGGGCCGGCCGCCGCGTCGCCCGCGAGTACTCCAGCTCGGCCACCTCGACCACGTCCGCGCCCGTCTCCTGCACCCAATCACGCCCCGTGATCCCGCAATCAACCACCCCGTCCTCGACGTAGCGCGCCATCTCCTGCGCGCGGAACATCGTGCAGGCCACCTCCGGATCATCGATCTCGGGAAAGTACGAGCGCGAGTTGGCCGAGATCGAGAACCCGGCCCGCCGGAACAACTCCAGCGTCGGCGTCTCCAGCGACCCCTTCGGCAAGCCCAGCTTCAGCATCGGTCCCCCGCTCCCGCATCCGTTGCGATAGTCACGCGGGATCGTATACCCCGCCCCCGCCGTCCCCTAGCCTGCCGCCATGCCGGACGAAGACGCTCCCGAAGAGCATGAGCCCGACGACGCAGACTTCGAGGAAGACGATCTCGAAGAAGAGGCGGACGACGCCGAGCTGATCGCCCGCCTGGTCTACGAAATCCCGCTGCAGCGCCGCAAAGAGCAGCGCGAGGAAGACCGGGCGCTCGACAACTGGCTCGCGACGACGCGCACGGTCAGCTCCGCGATGATCGCGCTGCTCGCCGCGGCGTTCGTGCTCGCGGGGGATTCGGCCAACGAGGTGCTCGCGCACGGGGAGGTCCGCGCATCGGTCATCACCACCGCCGCGCTGTTCATCGCCACCTTCGCCGCGTCGCTCGTGCCCTACCTCACCCAAGCCGATGCCGGCAGCCCATGGATGGACGACTTCATGGCCAATGCGCGCACGACGGACTCGATCTCGCTTCTGTGGATGCTCGGTGAGACGATCGCCGCGGCGGCCGATGCGAATCAGCTGTTGCTCAACCGAAAGGCGCGCTGGGTGAACATCGCCACCGCGTTGGCGACGCTCACTGGGATTTCGATCGCGGTGACGGTGATACTTGCAGTGGCGGCAGCTGGACCTTCCGTTTGAGGTTGCGGTCCCAGAAGGGTCGCAGGCTGCGGTAGTAGGTCACCTCGACCGGCAGCAGGTCCATGCCCTCCAGCTCGGCTGGGCGGTTGGAGCGGCGCTTGCGCTTCCGTGGTTCACCTGCCAGATCGATCGCCCTCAGACTCCTCGCCGGCCGCGCCCTGCCGGGATCGCGGTTCCGATGGCACTTGGAGCGGCGGCAGCTGGACCTTCCATTTGAGGTTGCGGTCCCAGAAAGGACGCAGGCTGCGGTAATAGGTCATCTCGACCGGCAGCGGGGATACGTCATCCAGACCGGGCGGGCGGTTGGAGCGGCGCTTGCGCTTGCGTTTCCGCGGTTCACTTGCCATTTCGGGCTCCTTGCCGGTCTCGTCTTCCGATGGTACTTGCAGCGGCTCCGGCTGGATCTTCCACTTGAGGTTGCGGTCCCAGAGGGGGCGCAGGCTGTGGTAGTAGGTCACCTCGAGCCGCATCGGGGGCACGCCGTCCAGCTCGGCCGGGCGGTTGGAGCGGCGCTTGCGCTTCCGCGGTTCATTGGCCATCTCGGGGCTCCTTGCCGGCCGCGTCTCGACGTGATTCTAGCGTGCGCGGCAACACGATCTTCGTCTTGAGATTGCGATCCCAGAAGGGGCGCAGGCTGAGGTGGTAGATGAGCTCTCCCGGCAGCGGCTCCATATCGTCCAGCGCAGCTGGGCGGTTGGAGCGGCGCTTGCGCTTGCGGTCTGACATCCGGCCTCCCTTGCGCGATTCTAGCGGCGCGGGACGGCGTTCGATTTCGGGGGAGTTCTCGTGCCGGCGAAACCCGCGGTTCCACCCCGCCGGCAGCCGCCCTTGCCCGATCCCGCGTGATTCACGCGGAAATCGGCGAGATCGGGGCCTCGGCTTATGGCGACTCGAATGTGATCCAGGCGTAAAGCGGGGGCGGTTTGGGGGCTTGACTCAAGAGCCCCCCCCCCCATTCAATATAGGCTCAGTGCGACCAGTCCGAATCGGCTGGCGAGGGGGACTCAATGCGACATGCCGGGATCTTTGCGCTGCGCCGCGGGTTCGACGCGCGGGCGGCGCTGCTCATCGCCGTGGCCGCGCTGATCGCGGGCGGGGCGGCCGCGCTGATGGGCGATTCCGCCCGGGCGCAGACGATTCCGGAGGTCTACGCGCAGTACCTGACGGGCGGCGCGGTGGACAGCGACCCGCTGCTCAGGGAGGTGGGGGACACGGCCTACCACCATGTCGAGCTGCGCGTCGGCACGGGCACCAACAGCGCGACCCCGGTGACCTACGCGACGGCGGACATCAGCCGGATCGACATCCTGATCCGTCGCGGGCGGAGCGGCGCAACGCCGGTATTCTGGGACGGCGTGGCCTCGCGCAGCGGCAAGGTGGCCATCTTCGCCTCCGACGGCACCACCGCCGGCTCCAGGCTCACGGAATGCGACGGCATCTACGGCGACCGCTGCGAGTTCCTGCCGGCCGAGTGGAAGGCACTGGCCGGCCAGACCGGCGACCCGGACGCGACCACCAACGTCGGCTCGATCAAGTTCGCCTTCACCCTGCCCTCCGATTTCACCAACGAAGAGGTCTCCTTCGAGGCCGTCCTCTACCCCAACGCCGGCGGCTCCGCCTGGTCCTACTCGCGCTGGTCCACCGCCAAATACCAAATGCTGATCGTGCCCACCGACGCGAACGACAACCCCTTCTTCATCCGCCACAGCACGAGCTCCGAGGACTACGACTGGCTGCAATACCCCTTCGCCGCCGGACAGCTCAGCTACGTGCGGCTGGGCATCGGCACCGGCCACGGGGAAGAAGCGCTCACCTACGACAAGTTCGACAACGCGCTCCTGCAGATCTGGGCCAGGAGCCCGGCCCCGTACAACAGCCTCAACAGCGATGGCAGCGCGCACGAGGGGCTCTACTTCACGACCGCCGGCGCTCCGCTCGCGGCCTGTTCGGGCGACTCGGGCGGCTGCCGGATCACCGAGACGGAGTGGCGGGCGCTGGCGGGCCAGACCGGCGCGGCCGCGGATGCCCCGATCAAGCCGATCCGGTTCGCGTTCAAGGTGCCGCGCCGGTTCGGCACCACCCCCGTCGACTACAACGGCGCGCAGATCAATTTCGGAGTCCAGCTGAACACGCCCAGCGGCCTGATCAAAGAGGGCTACACCACCCAACTCTACGATCGCCTCTCCGCCCACATCAGCCGCCTCCAGACGTCGTACATCAACAGCGACGGCGACCATGTGCAGAGCGAGCCCGGCGCCAACGACATGGCCGAAGACGACAAGCACCGGGCGATGGAGTGCCGGCCGGAGGACGTCGACGCAACCCCGACATCCGATTGCACCCGCAACCTCGAAGTCGGCGAGAGCGTCTACCTCGAAAACATCTTGCGGCTCGGCGGCGCTGATGCGGATGCCAACGACGGCCGCACAGCCAGCGTGGCCCGCGCATCCCGCGCCGACTCTCCGATCCTGTACCTGGACGCCGCCAAGCACGGCGCGATCTTCGATCGCGTCCGAGTCCAAGCCACGGTCGAGGCCGGCACTCCCCCCGCTCCCGTTCCCGGCGGCGGCGTGGTGGCGATCAGCTCGCTCTGCCCGATCGGCCCGTCGAACGAGCCGGAGCACACCAGCGCGCTCGGCAACGTGCCCCGCGCCCGCACCGTCGAGGGGCTCGCCACCTGCGAGTACCGCTACAACGGCGGTTCCTATTGGGGCGGCAAGGGCGTCAACTTCTTCCCCACCGCCGCCGCCGGCACGGTGGTCACGATCACGCTCAGCTACCACAAGGGCGAGGACGACGACTCCACGGCCAACGTCGATGAATCGCTGGTCGCCCGCGACACGCTCCCGATCACCGTCGCCGCGGCGACGGACAACACCGACACGGGCAACGGCGGCAGTTCCTGGGATGAATCGGATGTGGTCGCCGAGCTGGGCAGCCGCAGCCGCGAAGATTCGCTGGTACTGCTGATCGGCCACCGCCGCAACCGCGGCATCCCCGAGTTCTGGGGCGGCCTCACCTCGCCGACCGGCCCCGGCTCGATCAAGGGCGCGACCTACGCGACGGTGAGCGCCAACGCGGCGGTCGCGCTGACCGTGCCGGCCGGCGGCGGCCGCCTCTCGCTGCTGGGCACCGACAAGAGCTGCACCGCCGGCAGCTCGGCCTGCACGCTCACTCTCACCCGCAACGACCTCAAGCAGGCCGCGCTCCGCGGCGGCCCCGTCACCGACCCCGTCACCACCGTCGCCGACATCGCCGACACCGCGCCCTACTGGCCGGCGCGCCTGGAGTTCGAGCACGCGACCGCGCAGGACGTCACCATCACCGGTGTCCTGACCTTGGCCGACGGCACCACCACCAGCAACTTCAGCTACGTCGCCAAGGGCGCCGCGGCCAGCCCCGGCGCGAGCATCGTCGCCTGGCTGCCGGAAGACGCCGACGACACGCTGGCGCCCTCGCAGACGACCAAGGTCGCAATCGGCTACAAGGTGCCGGCTGCGGCGAGCGGCGCTGATTCGTACCGCGTCTGGAGCCCGACCCGGCTGTTCTACGAGATCACCGGCTACACCGGGGTCGACCCCAACCCGACGGTCGCCCTGATCACCGACGCGGCGCCGGAACCCTTGCCGGTCAGCATGTGGAACACCTATCTGCAGCTGACCGGGCCGGCCGTCTGGGCCGACACCGGCGGCCGGCGGCTGCGCTTGGACCGGACGACGTACACGTACTACAAGTGCGTCAGCGAAGCCTCGCGCACGGGCAACGAGGGCGACACCGGCCGCATCTGCTACATCACCGATGCGAGCGGCAACGCGCCGTCGGTGAGCATCGCCTCGGACGCCTCCGCCGACATCTCCGTGACCGCCGGCGACCTGCCGATCTGGACGCGGTTCGGCGACGTCGAGCCCGGCTCCAGCCACAGCGGCGGCCCCAACTTCAGCTACTTCCGCGCCATGAACGTCCACTTCCCCGAACGCTTCAACGTGTTCGGCAGCGCTCCGTTCAAAGTCGAATCGATCAAGCAGCTCAGCAGCATCGCGCTCGGCCGCAAGCCCGGCGCGGACGGCGTCGTGCCGACCAGCCCGATCCGGATCGGCTCCAGCAGCGACCTCCGCCTCTCCCTGTTCAACGCGAACGGGCAGGCCTCGCAGCTCAGCGCCGTCTCCTCGATCGTCGTCACCGTGGTCGGCGGCGGCACGCTCAGCGGCTACGGCTGCACCAACGCCACCAGCTGCACGATCTCGACCACGACGGGGACGCTGTTCGACGCGGCCAAGTCCAACCCGTCCGTCGTCGCCGCGATCGACCTCGCCTACAACGCGCCGACCAGGCCGGGCAACGCCTCCATCCGCGCCACCGTCGTCGGCACCGACGGCGCCACCTACCCCGGGACCGTGGATCTGACCATCTCGGGCTCGGCCCGGGAGCTGGCCGTGGGCGGGACGCTGCTGCGGGTCCACTCCTCGGCCACGGCGGACGACGACCGCGACAAGATCCGGATTCCGATCACGGCTCAGGACGCGAACGGCAACAAGGCCCGGATGCCGCAGAACGCGGCTGCGACGGTGCGCGGCGTCGGCAACGCGGTCCTGCCCTCGGGCAGCCACACCGCGGCGGTGACCTGCACCAACGAGTCGCGGCTCTCCTGCCACATCGAGATCGTGGTCACCGCCACGGCCAGCCAGCCGCTCGCCTCCGGCGCCTACACCGCGACGGTGACCGGCACCGGCCTCAGCCGCACCGAGGCGTCGTTCGCCGTCGGCGGCCCGGCCGAGACGCTGGCCATCAGCGTTCCCGGCACGCTGCCCGGCCTGGCGGAGACCTTCACCGCGACCGTGAGCGTGGTCGACAAGGCCGGCGTCCCCGTGGCCGACGGGACTTGGGTGGTCTTCGAGACCGCCGCGACCGGCGGCGGCTCGCCCAGCGCGGTGGTGACCAGCCCGGGCGCTGAGGACGTCGACCACGACGGCAACGCCGAGACCCCGGCCGTGAGCCAGCGCCGGGCGAAGACCAAGAACGGCGAGGCCAGCGCCAGCGTGACCGTCGTCGGCAACGGGATCACCGTGCTGACCGCGACCGCCAACAACAAGATGGACAGCGAGCCGCTGGACACCCGCGCGGCCGCCGCGGCCGAGGCGGTCCAGACCGGCCCGGTGCTCGAGTACAACACCCAGAGCGGCGAAGCCTCCACCAGCAGCTGGGCCGTCTACCGCGGCGCCGCCGTGACCACCGCCGACGAGCTGCTCGGCCACGCCGACGCCCCCGCCGACGCGCGCATCGTCTGGCTCTGGAACGGGGTCGAGTGGATCCGCTACGGCGAGGCCGATGGCACCGCGCTGCCCGGCTCGCAGCGGTTCTTCATCCTGCCCGACGACACCGTCTGGTTCGGCGACTAGCCCGCCGCAAGCGCCGTCCGCACCGAGAGCCCCCGCCGCGGCGGGGGCTCTCCGCGTTTGCGGGCCGTCAGCGGTCGGGCAGCGGCCGATCAGTGGATGGTCAGCGGGCGTGGTCGGCTTCGAAGGCGGTTCGGGCGGCGCAGCGCAGCTCTTCGCTGCAGAAGTAGTCGAGCGCGGTCGCGGCCATCGCCGTGCTGGCCTTGAGCGTCGCCTCGTGCGCCGCTTCGGTCGCGGCGGCGGCCGTGAAGCCGGCCGTGTGGTTGCCCGATTCGGCCTCGATCCGGTACATCGGGTGGATGCTGGGCACGACGTGGCTGACGTTGCCCATGTCGGTGCTGCCGAAGCCCGCGTCGCTGGGGTGCTCGAGGTCCAGCGCCCGCGCGCCCAGTTCGGCGAAGTGCGCCCCGAAGCGCCCGGCCAGCGGCGCGTTGCTGGCGAGGTCGCTGTAGCGCCCGCCGCGCCAGGTGATCTCGACCTCGGTGCCGGTCGCCTCAGCCGCGCCGCGGAAGACCGCCTCGACCCGCTCGATCACCTCGTCGAGCAGGTGCTCGCGCTTGGCGCGCGCGTAGAACTCGGCCGCGGCGCGGTCGGGGATGATGTTGGGCTTCTCGCCGCCGTGGTGGATGACGGCGTGGATGCGCGTCTCCGGGCGCAGCTGCTGGCGCAGCAGGGCGACCCCGTTGTAGGCGTGCACCAGCGCGTCCAGCGCGTTGCGGCCCTCCCAGGGCGCCGCCGCCGCGTGCGCGTTGCGCCCGCGGAACTCGACGATGCAGGTGTCGATCGCCAGCACCGTCGGCGCGATCACGTCGGCCGTGCCCGGGTGGATCATCATCGCCGCATCGACCCGCTCGAACGCGCCCGCCTCGATCAGCTTGATCTTGCCCCCGCCGCCCTCCTCCGCCGGCGAGCCGATCACCCGCACCGAACCGGCGATTCCGTGCCCGCGCAGCGCCGCCGCGATGCCCAGCCCGGCCGCCACCCCGGAGGCGGCGATCAGGTTGTGCCCGCAGGCGTGCCCGATCTGCGGCAGCGCGTCGTACTCGCAGAGCACCGCCACGACCGGCCCGCCGCCGGCCGGCGCCCCGAACGCCGCCTCGAAGGCGGTCTCGATCCCGTAGGCCGAGCGGGTCGTCTCCCAGCCCGCCCGCTCGAGGAACGCCGTCAGCGCCGCGTGCGCGTGCCGCTCCTCGTAGTTCTCCTCCGGATGCGCGTGGATGTCGAGGCTGAGCCCGCGCAGCTCCGCCGATGCGTCCCGGATCGCCCCGGCCGCCGTCTCCTTGGGCGTGGTCATCGCTGCGCCCTTCCCAGTCGCGCGATCGGCATGATCAGCGCGATCAGTCGGTGAACCAGCCGCCGTCGGGGTGGATGATCTCGCCGGTCACGTAGCTCGATTCGCCGCTTGCGAGGAACAGCGCGGCCTTGGCGATCTCCTCCGGCTGCCCGAAGCGCCGCATCGGGGTCAGGCCGAGCACCCACTGGTTGAGCAGCTCGTCGTTCTGCAGCGCCGCCGTCATCGGCGTCTCGATGAAGCCCGGCCCGATCGCGTTGACGCGGATGCCCTCGCCCGCCAGCTCCTGCGCGAGCACCTTGGTCAGCATCCAGACGCCGGCCTTGGAGACGCAGTAGTTGGCCGCGCCGGGCATCGGGAATTTGGCCATGATGCTGGCGATGTTGATGATCGCGCCGCCGTTGCCCAGCTCGATCATCCGCCGCGCGCAGGCCCGGTCGGTCAGCATCACCCCGGTCAGGTTGACCGCCAGCACCTTCTCCCAATGCTCCACGTCCTGGTTGGCCACGTAGGTCGCCGTGCGGTCCGGATCCGGATCGCGCAGCTCGCCGCTCACGTAGTCCGCGTGCGAGACGCCGGCCGCCGCGACGACCACGTCGAGCCGCCCGAACTCGTCGGCGCAGCGCTGCGCGACCGCCTCGTTCTGCTCCTCGCTGGTCGTGTCGCACTGCACCGCGACGGCGCGCCGGCCGAGCGCCTCGACCGCGGCGACCGCCTCCGCCGCCCGCTCCGGCAGCAGGTCCGCGAGCAGCACGTCCGCGCCCTCCCGCGCGAAGCGCACCGCGCAGGCCGCGCCGATCCCGCTCGCCCCGCCGGTGATCACCGCCGCCTTGCCTTCCAGCTGTCCGCTCATCTCGGGCCTCCCTCGCGCCTCGCGCTGACGCGAGGATAGGCGGCGCGGTATCCTGTCGTCGGCCTGTTCGGCTCGGCGATGCAGATTCGGAAGGACGGCCCTCGATGCCGCAGACAATCACCCTCGGCCGGAGATCGCTCGCGTTCGGCGCGCTCGTCCTGACGGCGCTCGGCGTCGCCATCGGAACGCTCGCCGGCGGGATCGGCCGCGCCGACGATCACGAGTCGGCCGGCTCCTCCGAAGTCCGCGTGCTGGCCGAGCGGCTGGAGGACGGCCGCCTCTCCGTCGGCCTCCAGCAGCGCACCCTGAGCGGCGAATGGGGCCGCATCTACCGGCCCGAGCTGCGCATAGTGCCGGCCGACTCGGAGCCCGGCCGCGTGTTGCGCAGCTCGCCGGTCGAACTGGACGTCGACGACGGCCGCGGCGCCGCGCAGATCGAGTTCGAGGCCTACATCCGGGAGCGCGGCCGGTTCGAAGGCCGGAATCTGACCGCGTACAACGCCAGTGGCGGAGCCGGCCCCGGCGCGTCGATCATCTGCGCCAACTACGACGCGCGCAACGAGAATCGGCAGCGCTACTGCGACGGCCTGGAAGAGACGTACGAGGGCACGGTCGTCCGCGTCGACGGCACGGACCGGGACCAGTTCGCGGCGGATCTGGCGGTCCGGATCGCCGCCGGGGACGCGGCGGGCGGAATCGCCGCGACGAGCTACTCGGCCACGATCATCGCCGGCCGCGCCGCCCTCGCTGCCCGCTTGGCGGCGCCGATCCGGCTCGAGGGCTCCCTGTTCTCGGCGATCCCGCCCGGCCCGGAAGCGTCCTACTGCTTCATCCACCACGGGCTGGACGAGTTCTGGTGGGTGGCCAGGGAAGCGGCCGCCCGGGCCGGCACCTACATCGGCATCGAGGTGCCCCTGCTGACCTACGGCGCGACCGAGACCCGCACCATGGCGGAAGACCAAGCCGCGGCGATCCGCGCCTGCATCGAAGCCGGCGCGGCCGCGATCACCACCACCTTGCCCGCCCCGGACGGCGTCCGCGAGGCGCTGGCCGAGGCCGACGCCGCGGGCATCCCGGTCGTCTCGTTCAACTCCGGCGCCGAATCGGCCGCCGAACTCGGCTCGGCCGTCCACATCGCCGTGGACGAGGCCGCGATCGGCCGACTGGCCGGCGAGGAGTTCACCCGCCTCGGCGCGACCGGCAAGCTGCTCTGCCTGCTCCACGAGGAGGCCAACATCGCGCTGCGCGAGCGCTGCGCCGCCGCCGGCGAGGCCTACGAAGGCGGCGAGCTCGAGGAGTTCCCGATCCACCAGTTCGCCGGGGACTCGGGCCCGGCCCGGGCGCGGGCGGCGGTCGCCGAGCGCCTGGGCCAAGGCGACGTCGGCGCGGTGCTGACGCTCGGGGCGGTCTCATCGTTGCTGACGTTCTCGGCCGTGCAGGAAGCGCGGGAGGAGACGCCCATCGTCATGGGCGTGGTCGGCCTCACCGGCGATATGTACAACGCCGTCGCGGGCGGGCGGGTCCAGTTCGCGATCTGGGACCAGCCGGCGCTGCAATCGTTCCTGACGACCGCCTCGATGGTGCTGGTCGAGCGGATGCACGTCGACGCCGCCGCCTGGTTCGGCGGCGCGGTCATCCGGATCGAGCCGACCGTGCTGCGGCAGGCGGACATGATCCAGCTCCTGAACGATCTGGTCGCGCCCGGCCGCTGAGCCGCGCCGGAGGGCGGAGCCGTCCGATGCCGCACGGCAAAATTGCCCGTTCGGACTTGCGGAACAGCGCCGCTGGTCGTAGTGTCGCTCTGCGGCTACGCGCGCGGGGCGACGAGGCGTTCGATGCGGCTGCTCCCATTACCATGGCGGCGTACATAATGCGCGGGCTCCGCCCTTCCGCGCGCGTCCGCGAAGCGAGGTCCGCGTCATCGGTCGGAGGAACCTGAGCCATGGCTGAAGCGTCGATCGAGTCACCGTCCGAGTCCCCCTCGCGGGCCCCAGCCGAGCGCGAACGCGTCACCGTCCGCTTCGCCGGCGACTCCGGCGACGGCATGCAGCTCGCCGGCAACCGCTTCGCCGACGCCACCGCCATCTTCGGCAACGACTTCAGCACCCTGCCCGACTTCCCCGCCGAGATCCGCGCCCCCGCGGGCTCCCTCGCCGGCGTCAGCTCCTTCCAGATCTCCTTCGCCAAGCACCAGATCTTCACCCCAGGCGACCAGCCCGACACGCTCGTCGCGATGAACCCCGCCGCGCTCAAGTCCCACCTCTCCGCCCTGATCCACGGCGGTCTGCTCGTCGTCAACAGCGACGCCTTCACCAGCGGCAACCTCAAGAAGGCCGGCTACCCCGCCAACCCGCTCGAAGACGGCTCGCTCGCCGACTACCGCATCATCCGCGCACCCGTCACCACCGCCGCCGTCGCCGCCGTCGGCGACCTCGGCCTCTCCAACCAGCACGCCGAGCGCACCAAGAACTTCTTCGCGCTCGGCCTCGTCTACTGGCTCTACGACCGCGACCTCGGCCCCACCCTCCAGTGGATCGAGGACAAGTTCGGCCGCTCCCCCAACTTGGCCGAGGCCAACCGCCGCGCTCTCCACGCCGGCTACGCCTTCGGCGACACCGTCGAAGCCTCCGACGCCGCCGTCCGCGTCCCCCCCGCCGTGCTCAAGCCCGGCGAGTACCGCACCATCACCGGCAACCAGGCCCTCTCGCTCGGCCTCGTCGCCGCCTCCCGCCTCAGCGGACTCGAACTCTTCTACGGCTCCTACCCCATCACCCCCGCCTCCGACGTCCTCGTCGAACTCGCCGACCTGCGCCAGTTCGGCGTCCGCACCTTCCAGGCCGAGGACGAAATCTCCGCCGTCGGTTCCGCCATTGGCGCGGCCTACGGCGGCGCGCTCGGCGTCACCGGCACCAGCGGCCCGGGCATCGCCCTCAAGTCCGAGGCGATCGGCCTCGCCGTGATGACCGAACTCCCCCTCGTCGTGCTCGACATCCAGCGCTCCGGGCCCTCCACCGGCATGCCCACCAAGACCGAGCAGACCGACCTGCTCCAAGTCCTCTACGGCCGCAACGGCGAATCCCCGCTCTGCGTGCTCGCCGCCAAGAGCCCCGGCGACTGCTTCTTCATGGTGCTCGAAGCCGTCCGCCTCGCCTTCCAATTCGTCACCCCCGTGATCCTCCTCTCCGACGGCTACCTCGCCAACACCGCCGAGCCCTGGCCCGTGCCCGACGTCTCCCAGCTCGACCCCATCGACCCCGGCTTCTCCCGCATCCAGCGCGACGACTTCCAGCCCTACCGCCGCGACCCCGCCACTCTCGCCCGCCACTTCCAGCCGCCCGGCGAAGCCGGCATGACCCACCGCATCGGCGGCCTCGAAAAAGCCGACGTCTCCGGAGACGTCGCCTACACCCCCGAAAACCACCAGCGCATGACCGACCTCCGCGCCGCCAAAATCGAGCGCATCGCCGACTTCATCCCCGAACTCGAAGTCGACGGCCCCGAATCCGGCGACCTGCTCGTCCTCTCCTGGGGCAGCACCTTCGGCTCCGTCTTCACCGCCGTCCACGAAGTCCAGCGCGACGGCCTCGGCGTCGCCCACGCCCACCTCCAGTACCTCAACCCCTTCCCCAAGAACCTCGGCGACGTCCTCTCCCGCTACCGCAAGGTGCTGATCCCCGAATCCAACACCGGCCAGCTGCGCCTGCTGATCCGCGGCAAGTACCTGGTCGACGCGCAAGGCTTCAACCAGGTCACCGGCCAGCCCCTGCCCGCCCGCGAACTGGAGGCCGAAATCCGCCGCATCCTCTCCGAGTAGCCGCCGCCAAGCCGCAACAGCGCAGGAGCCCAGGAAGACAGCCATGGTCCTCACCGAAACCCCCAACGCGCTCGACAACGGCGCCTTCATCCCGCTCGCCGACCGCCCCATGGCGCGCAAGGACTACGCCTCCGACGCCGACGCCCGCTGGTGCCCCGGCTGCGGCGACTACTCCGTCCTCGCCCAGACCCAGCGCGGTCTCGCCAACCTCGGCGTCGCCCCCGAAAAAATGGTCTTCGTCTCCGGCATCGGCTGCTCCTCCCGTTTCCCCTACTACATGGAGACCTACGGGATGCACTCGATCCACGGCCGCGCGCCCACCATCGCCACCGGCCTCAAGATCGCCCGCCCCGACCTGCTCGTCTTCGTCGTCACCGGCGACGGCGACGCCCTCTCGATCGGCGGCAACCACCTGCTCCACGTCCTCCGACGCAACGTCGACATCACCATCATGCTCTTCAACAACCGCATCTACGGCCTGACCAAGGGCCAGTACTCCCCCACCAGCGAACTCGGCAAGAACACCAAAACCTCCCCTATGGGCACGATCGAGCGCAGCCTCAACCCGCTCAGCATCGCCCTCGCCGCCGAAGCCACCTTCGTCGCCCGCAGCTTCGACACCGACCCCGCACACCTCACCGCCACCATCGAGGCCGCCGCCCGCCACAAAGGCGCCTCCTTCGTCGAAATCCTCCAGAACTGCAACATCTTCAACGACGGCGCATTCCGCGAGTACACCGACAAGGGCGTCCGCGACGACCGCCTGATCTACCTCGAGCACGGCCAGCCCATGCTCTTCGGCCCCAACAAGGAAAAAGGCCTCGAACTCACCGCCCACGGCCTCCAAGTCGTCGACGCCGACGGCCCCGACGCCGGCCTGCTGCTCAACCACGACGCGCACCGCCCCACCCCCGACATCCACCAGCTGCTCGCCCGCCTCGAATACCCCGCCATGCCCGTCCCCATGGGCGTCATCCGCCAAGTCCAAGCCCCCGACTACGGCGAAAGCCTCAACGAGCAGATCGAAAACGCCCAATCCGCCAAGGGCCGCGGCGACCTCACCGCCCTCCTCAAGGGCCCCAGCACCTGGCAAGTCGAGTAGCCCTCTCCGAGCGGCCGACATCCAGCCCATGACGGCTTCCCCGTGAGCGCATTCAGCGCCGCGCTCGAGGCGTACCTGCGCGAGTGCCGCCGCGTCGGCCGAATGCCGGCCACGGAGCGTTCCTACTATCCGGCGCTGCGCGATCTCTTCGACGCGGTCGGCCGGACGCTCAAACCCAGCGTCTCGGCAACCACGGAACT
Source organism: Dehalococcoidia bacterium (assembly GCA_965205165.1). GTDB lineage: Bacteria > Chloroflexota > Dehalococcoidia > Bin125 > Bin125 > CBDESM01. The sequence continues at coordinate 680,924 of OZ242037.1, read as the reverse complement.
GGCCGGCGAGCACCATCCCGACCTCGGCCTCTTCGAGGCTCGCGGCCGGTCGGCGGCCGCGGGCGGCGCACCCGACCCGGATCGCGGCGTGGTCGAGGTGAAACTCGCCGATGCGGACATCGACGTGATTGCGGGCGGCGAGCAGGTGCAGGCATACCGGGAGCGCTACGGCCGCGTCCTAGTAACGAATCTGCGCGAATTCCTGCTCGTGACGTCGGCCCCGGACGGAAGAACGGCGTTCGGCGAGCGATTCACGCTGGCGGACAGCCCGGCAACGTTCGACCTGCTGCTCGAACACCCGCGGCGGGAAGCCATCCGCTTCGGCGACGAGCTCGGCGAGTACCTGGCCCGCGCATTCGAGCATCAGACGACGATCTCCGAGCCGCGCGTGCTGGCCCGGCTGCTCGCTTCGCATGCCCGTGATGCCCGCCACCGCGTCCGCAGGGCAAAGGACGACACAGCCGTGGCGGCCGTCCGCGAGGCGTTGGAGGAGGCGCTGGGCATCAGGTTCGAAGACGAGCGCGGCGCGGATTTCTTCCGCTCGACACTGGTGCAGACCCTGTTCTACGGCGTATTCGCCGCGTGGGTCCAATGGTCGCGATCGCAAAGTACAAACGTGCTAAATAAAAACCGAGAGACAGACAAAGTAGTACAAGAGTTCTCTTGGCGAGAGTCGGCTTGGCTGCTGCGCTCGCCGGTGCTGAGGACCTTGTTTCAACAGCTGGCCGACCCCGGCAACCTCGAGCAGCTGGATTTGGTCGAAGTGCTCGATTGGGCGCAGGCGGCTCTGGCGAGGGTGGAACCTGAAGAATTCCTGCAACGCTTCGCCAGCGGCGAAGCGGCGATCTATTTCTACGAGCCGTTTTTGGAAGCCTTCGATCCAGCCCTGCGCAAGCAGCTCGGCGTCTGGTACACGCCGGCCGAGGTCGTCGAGTACATGGTCGCGGAGGTCGACCGGGCGCTGCAAGAGCAGCTCGGCATCGCCGCCGGGCTGGCGGACGAGCAGGTCTACGTGCTGGATCCGTGCTGCGGGACGGGCGCGTACCTGGCCGCGGTGCTGCGGCGGATCATGGCGCGGCTCTCGCCGACGCGCGGCGCGCTCGCCGGGGCGGCGCTGAAGCGGGCTGTCGCCGAGCGCGTCTTCGGCTTCGAGATCATGCCCGCCCCGTTCGTCATCGCCCACCTTCAAATCGAGCTGGCGCTGGCCGAGCTTGACGCGGAACTGCAGGGCGAGGAGCGCGCCGGCGTCTACCTCACCAACGCGCTGACCGGCTGGGAGCCGCAGGTCAAGAAACCGCTGCCCTTCCCCGCGCTCGAATGCGAGCGCGAGCGCGCCGACGCGGTCAAGCAGGAGCGCCCGATCCTCGTCATCCTCGGCAACCCGCCCTACAACGGCTTCGCCGGCGTCGCCGTGGACGAGGAGCGCGAACTCTCGGAGGCCTACAAGTCGACCCGCAACCCGGAGCTGCCCAAGCCGCAGGGCCAAGGCCTGAACGACCTCTACGTGCGCTTCTTCCGCATGGCCGAACGCCGCATCGCCGACAAGACCGGCAAGGGCATCGTCTGCTTCATCAGCAACTACAGCTGGCTCGACGGCCTCAGCCACACCGGCATGCGCGAACGCCTGCTGAACGCATTCGACGTCATCCGCATCGACAATCTGCACGGCGATCGGATTATCTCCGAATACGCTCCAGATGGCCGGACCAGCGAAACGATTATGGCGATCCAAGGCCAATCTCCGGGTATTCGGATCGGCACCGCCATCGCTCTGTTCTGCAAGACCGGCAAGGAAGAGGGCGGCGAGCACGCCAGAATTCACTACCGCGACTTTGAGGAAGCGCGGGCGGAGGAGCGGCGGGCAAGCTTGCTTCGCAGCTTGGACGATACCGCCGCGGACGATGAACGCACGCTATTGTCGCCTAACTCGAAGCTGGGCCTTCCGTTCAAGCCGATGCCCGCGTCGCCGGACTGGTTCGACTGGCCGGCGCTGCCGGATCTGTTTCCGGTCTCGTTTCCCGGCGTGAAGACCAGCCGCGATGCGTTCCTCGTCGACGTCGTCTTGGAGCGCCTGGGGGAGCGCATTGGGCGGTACTTCGACCCATCGCTTCCGCCTGAGGAGATCGCCCGGCGGTACCCGAGCGTGATGCGATCCGCGCCGCACTACGACGCGAGGGCGGTTCGGGACGCGCTGCTCAAGCGCGGCGGGCCGATCGAGGAGTACTTCGTCCGCTATGCCTATCGCCCGTTTGACGTGCGTTGGCTCTATTGGGAACGCGACGCAAATCTCGTCGACCGCAAACGGGAGGACTATTTTCCCCACGTGTTCGCTGCGAACCGATGGATATCAGCGGCACAGCACATCCGGCGCGGACCGGATGAGCCGCAGGCGGGCCATACGCGCGTGCTGGGATCTTCGCACCATTTGGAGCGCGGCGCGGCATGGTTCCCGCTGCTGCTGCGCGATGATGCGTTCGGCGAAGAGCGGGACGGCGTCCGCTGCCGCGAGAATCTCAGCGAATTGGCGCAAGCGTACGTCGACCAGCTCGGCACGAGCGCCCAAGACTTGTTCCTGCACGCCCTATCGGTGATGCACGATCCGATCTACTTGGAAGCGAATGCGGGCGGCCTCAAGATGGGCTGGCCGCGCATTCCGCTGCCCGAAACCGCCGCGGCCCTGCAAGAATCAGCCGACCGCGGCCGGATGCTGGCCGAACTGCTCGATGTTGAACAGGACGCATCCGCCCTTCTGGCTCAGTTCGACCTCGCCGACATCGCGCTCCCCGCCGTTGCCGGCGGCGGCCAGATGCAAGCGGACGACTTCGCCGTCCGCGCCGGCTGGGGGCACTACGGCGCCGGAAACGCCGTGATGCCCGGCCCCGGCCGCGTCGAGCCGAGCCCCGACCATCCCAACGCCGTCGACGTTCACCTCAACGACCGCACATGCTGGGCGAACATACCCACCGCAGTCTGGGAGTACCGCCTAGGCGGCTACCAAGTCCTGAAGAAGTGGCTCTCATACCGGGAAGAACCAGTGCTGGGCCGCCACTTGGATGTGGACGAGGTAACGCACTTCCGCGAGATCGCCCAACGCATCGCCGCCATCCACCAGCTCGCGCCCCCCGCCGCCCCCGAGTAACGGATCAGCCCCCCTCCGCAACAGCCTCCGGCATCCTCGCCCCGTCAAGAATCGCCCCCGTCAAATCCGCGCCTTCAAGATCCGCCCCCGTCAAATCCGCATCCGTAAGGTTCGCCCGCACCAGCTTCGCATCCCGCAGCGACGCGCCCCCCAAGTTCGCCCCACTCAGGTCCGCATCCGTCAGGTCGGCGCCGTCAAAGCGGCTGTTCGCGCAGTCGGCGCCGCTGAGCAGCCAGCCGACCATGTGGCCGCCGGACAGGTCGAACTCGCGGATGTTGTCGTCCCGCCAATCGCGAATCGGCGTCCGCCGGTACGGCACTCCTCTGGGGTCGATCAAGACTTCAACGATGATCTGCTGAATCCGGTGGTCGACGGAGGGGCGAGCGGGTCGTCCAACTTCAGTCCTCGGCATCGGACTGCCCCGCTTCCCACTCAAGGCGGTGAACCGCCAGCACTTCTGCGACAAGCTCATGGTAGTCGGCGGGATGATCGACCGACAGTCTTTGCAGCATCTGCGCGCCCGCCAGCCGGATATCTCGATGTGCGCTGCCGAGCATTTCGACCGAGCGGAAGAACCGGGTCTCGATCTGCTCGAGACGCAGTGCTTCCGCCTGCCCGTGCGCGAGTTCGGCCTGGGCCGTCGCAGCCTCTGCCTGGGAGCGAGCCGACTCCGCTTGGCGCTGCGCAACGATGCTGCGCCAGACGGCGAAGGGCACGGCCGCTATGGCCGCGATGATGAGCCCGTAGTTGCGGACATCGGCGGAGCCGACATCGGTGAAGGCAGCGGCGATGGCGATCGCGAAAATCGCAGCGGCCGCGCTGGCGGTGACGAGGGAAAGTCCATGGCGTTCGAGGAACTCCAGCATTGTGGGCAGTCGCTAGCCGGCCACCGCGCCGTTGGGCAGCCGCGCGCCCTCCAAGATCGCCCCCGTCAAATCCGCGGCCTCAAGGTCCGCCCCCGTCAAATCCGCATCCGTGAGGTTCGCCCGCACCAGCTTCGCGTCCCGCAGCGACGCACCGCCCAAGTTCGCCCCGCTCAAGTCCGCATCCGTCAGGTCGGCGCCGTCCAGCTTCGCCTCGCGCATGTCCGCGTTTCGCAGGATCGCGTTGACGAGATGCCCGCGCTGCATTTTCATCCCGCGCAACACGCGGCGCTCCCAATCAAGGACGCGCCCCTCGCGGTAGGGGGCGAGATCGGGGTCGATGAAGTGGTCGACGATCAGCTGCCGCGTCGCGGCCTCGAACCGGCGGTTGAGCCGCTCGACGTAGGTGTCCGTCTCAGCCATCCTCAGGCTCCACCGCGGACGTATCGCCCGCCAGCTCAAGCACCTCGCTGACGACGTCATCATATAGAGCGGGCTGCTCCCTCGAGAGGCGGCGCAGCATCTGGGTACCCGCGTGACGGATTGCCGGACTGTTGCCGGCCAGCATCTCGACCCCGCGGGCGAACCGGGTCTCCCGCTCCGCCTCGCTCGCGGTCTGCGCCTGTCGTCGCGACGCTTCCGCCTGCCGGCTGGCGATGATGCTGCGCCAGAGCAGCAGCGGGAAGGCGACGATGATCGCGACGGCCTGGACGTAGTCGAGGATCGTCGAAACCGGCCCGCTGGTCGCGGCCGCCAGCACCGCGATGACGATCAGCGCCGCAGCGGCGGCCGCCGTGACGATGGTCAGCCCGTGCCGGTCGAGGAACTCCAGCATCGCGCGGCGGACGCTACCCGGCCGCGACGCCGGGCATCCGCGCCCCGTCGAGAATCGCGCCGGTCAGGTCCGCGCCTTCGAGGTCGGCATCGGTGAGGTCCGCGTCCGTCAGGTTCGCGCGCACCAGCTTCGCGTTCCGCAGGCTCGTGCCCGTCAAGTTGGCCCGCGTCAGATCGGCATCAGTCAGGTTCGCCCCGTCGAGATTGGTGCCCGACAGGTCGGCGTCGCAAAGCAGCGCCGCGACGAGGTGGCCGTTCGAGAGATCGAAGCCGCGCAGGTGATCTCCGCGCCAGTCCAGCGGTTTCCGATTCGGGCGCTGCGCGCGGACGGGGTCGACGAAAAACTCGAGGATCGCCTGTAGCGTCGCGTGCTCGTACAGGCGACGCCGCTGATCTGCGCTGGTCTCCGCGGTGGTCATGTTCCGGCCCTCCTGGCCCGATGGGCTCGTTCCACCTGCAGGATCTCCCTCACCAGATCATCATAGACACCGGGATGGTCGTCGGCGATGCGTTCGAGCATCCGCACGCCGGTCAGCCGTATGGCTGGATTGTCGCTGCCCAGCAGCTCGGCAGCGCGGAACATGCGGGCGGCCGTCTCCCCTTCGTCCGCGAGCCGCGCCTGCTCGGCGGCGGCCTCCGCTTGGGATTCCCCGGCGCGCGCCTGCCGGTGCGCGACGAGGCTCCGCCAGATGGCGAGCGGAAAGGCGATGATCGCCGCGACGATCAGCCCGTAGTTCCGGACATCGCTCGACGGCCCGTCCCAGAGGGCGGCGAGCAGCGCCACGCAGACCAGCGCCGCGACCGACGCGGCCAGCACGGCGGCCAAGGCGCGCTCGCGCCGCAGCTCCTCCAGGATTGCCCGCGCCGCGTCCATCAGCCGCGGCGGCCGCCGCCACCGCCGCCGTCGATCGTGTGCATCGCGCCGCTGATGTACTCGCTGTCGCCGCTGCACAGCCAGGCCACCAGCGCCGCCACCTCCTCCGGCTCCCCGTAGCGACCCAGCGGAATGCCCTGCGCGAACATGTCGTGCACCGCCTCCGGGTTGTCCGGGTCGAACTGCCGCTCCAGCGAGCGCATCATCCGCGTCTCGATCGGGCCGGGGCAGACCGCGTTGACCCGGATCTCCGGCGCCAGCTCCGCCGCCGCGCTCTTGGTCATTCCGACCACCGCATGCTTGCTCGCCCCGTAGGCGATGATGCCCGGCGTCGCCGTCAGCCCCGCGATCGAGGCCGTGTTGACGATCGCCCCGCCACCGCCGGCCCGCATCGCCGGCGCGACGTGCTTCAGCCCGAGGAAGACCCCGCGCAGGTTGACCGCGATCACCCGGTCGAAATCCTCGTCGCCCAACTCCCAGAGCGGCGCCCGCACGCCCTCGACGCCCGCGTTGTTGAAGAACGCGTCGATCCGCCCGAAGCGGTTCATCGCCGCCTCCACGTAGCCCGCGACCGAGCCCCCGTCGGTCACGTCGGCCTCCACCGCCAGGCATTCCCCGCCCGCATTGGAGACCGCCGCCACCGTCTCGTCCAGCGCCGAGCCTGCCAGATCGACCGCGACCACCTGCGCCCCGTCCGCCGCGAAGCGGGCGCAGGCCGCGCGCCCGATCCCGCCCGCCGCTCCCGTCACCACCGCCGTCTTGCCCGCGAACCTGCCCGGTGTCGAATCAACCATGTCGCCCTCCTCGGCCGTCTGCTCGGTTCGGCGGAGGATAGGGCCGCGCGCCCAATCTCGGAGTCTCAGAACAGCGGGTTCGCCCACGTCGGCGCCGCGATGTAGATCGCCAGCAGCGCCACGCCCGCGCCCAGCGCGGCCAGCGCCGCATCCGGCGCGTAGCGCATCGCACCCTCCCGCGCCTCCGACCCGCGCAGCGGCCCGTACCAGAGCAGCGCCGCCGCCAAGCCGCCCGCGACCATCCCGCCCAAATGCCCCCCGACCGAGATGTTCGGAATCAGGAAGCTCAGCACGATGTTGAGGGCCAGCAGTCCCAGCATCCCCGAATTGCCCCAGCGCGCCGCGCCCGAACGCTCCGCCACCACGACCGCCGCCGCGATCCCGAACACCGCCCCCGACGCCCCCGCCGTGAAGCCGTCCGGCTCGATCAGCAGCGCCCCCGCCGACCCGCCCAGCAGCCCCACCGCGTAGAGCAGCAGGAAGCGCAGGCCGCCCAGCATCGGCTCCAGCAGCCGCCCGATCCACAGCAGGATCAGCATGTTCATCCCGATGTGCAGCAGCCCGTAGTGCAGGAACGCCGACGTGAAGATGCGCCACCACTCGCCGCCGAGGTCCACGGCGGGCGCGAAAAGCGCGAAGTCGGCGTGGATGCGGGTGCCGCCCCCGCCCCACAAGGAGAAGTTGCCCGCGATCAGGAGGATGACGACGAAGACGGCGAGGTTCACCCCGATCAGCAGCTTGGTGACGGGAATGGCGGGATTGGCGTAGTCGACCCACTGGCGCTGTTCGCGCACGCCGGTTTGGACGCATTCGGGGCACTGGAAGCCGACCGCCGCATCGACCATGCACTGGTGGCAGATCGGGCGGTCGCAGCGCACGCAGAACACGCCCGTCTCGCGCTCGCGGTGCCGGTAGCAGGTGTAGACCAGCTCCGCCTCCGCGCCCGCCGCCTCGAAGCGCCAGCCCTCCGCGCTCCCGCCGGGATCCGCCCGCGCGCAGTCATCGCAGCGGTGCCCATCGGCCGACGGACGCAGGCAGTACGAGCAGAGCGCCCGCTCGCACCTCGCGCAGCGCGCCGACGCCGCCCGATCCGAATGCCGATAGCACGTCCCAGCCGAAGCCATGCGCCGAGTGTATCCGCGCCGCCCGCCCAAGCCTCTACGTCCGGACCCGCGCCAACCTCGCGCCTCGATGGAGCGGCCCGAAGCACCTGTAGAATGCCGCCATGCGCGACGCCGGACTGACCGCGGGCTGCCTCTTCTCCGGCATGGGCGGATTCGCCAGCGGCCTCGCCCAAGCCGGCTTCGACCTCGCCTGGGCCGTCGACGAGAACCCCCATGCCTGCGCCACCTTCCGCCACCGCCTGCCCCGCGTCCGCGTGCTCGAACAAGACGTCCGCCAGCTCCGCGTCGACGAAGCAGACCTCGACCCCGTCGACCTGCTCGCCGCCGGCTTCCCCTGCCAGAGCTTCTCCCAAGCCGGCGACCGCCGCGGCTTCGACGACCACCGCGGCGAAGTCTTCTTCGAAATCCCCCGCCTGCTCAAGGAATGGCCCCCGCCGCAGCGCCCCAAGATGATCATCCTCGAAAACGTCGACCACATCCTGCACGGCAACGACGGCTGGTGGTTCGACCACATCCGCCGCGAACTCCGCCCAATATCTGTACCGTGAGAGGATGTGGCTTCTTCTTGGTGCATGTGATCATTGCCGGGATCGTTGACGTCACCTACAGTGGCTCGGATCCTTATCAGGAACGTTAGGAAGGTACCCGATTGACCACTGAGGCCTACAGTTCACACAGACATTCAACAGCCAGTGCAAAGAGGATACTTACCACGCCAGCAGGGATGTTACGCCGCATTCTTTACTAGAAATAATAAACCATACTCAAGTACGATCAACGCATTCAAAATCATGCATGCGAATCAATTGCTTGTTGCACTTGCCTTGCGACGACATAAGCCAAGAGCGGAGGCACCGCGTTCCCGATCTGCTCAAACTGATGCCTCCTTGAGCCGTGAAACTTAAACCAATCAGGAAATGATTGCAGCCGCGCCGCTTCCCGGACAGATAGCAAACGGCGCCTTCCATCGGGTAGGCGTAGCCTAACCATATCGCCTGTAGCACCACCTAGATTTCGGGCCGTGAGGGTGCGTGCAGACTGATCGAGATGCAAGTCACGCGGGTGTTTGCATCCAGACGCCTGCTCATAACGTTTAATATAGGCATCCATTTTGCTAGTTATAATCTGACTGCTCGGGAACACCCGTTGACAGGTATATCGCAATGCTTGACGTACAGTCACCTGTCCTGCTTCTTGGATCGGGCTTTCGATCGCTGGTGCATCTCGTATTCCAACGAGAAATAATCGAATCCGTTTCTGCGGCACACCAAAATTTGATGCATCCAGCAACATTAAGTTTATTGCATACCCAAGTGACTCGAGGTGTTTTGCAAAACGATCTAAATGACTTCGTCCGTGCGTTGCGAGCTCAGGCACATTCTCTACAACGATCACTCGTGGGATGATGGTATTCACGACACCCTCAAGAACATCAATGCCGTCGCGCTCATCGTCAGCACCCTTGCGTTGCCCTGCCCGACTCCAGGGTTGACATGGAGGACCAGACACAATAATTTGAGCTTGTGGCCATTTTTTCACCACACGAGCGTCGGAACAGATTGCGGAGCCGACGTTGCGTGCATATGTTTCAACAGACGCAGGAAACTCATCCAATCCGATCGTTGGAAATCCATGAGCGGCGAAGCCAAGCGATAATCCGCCCGCGCCACAGTAGAGATCGAAGACCAATTCATCGCGGCCACTCCTGCGCATTAGCGTGGAGTTGATTCGCTTGATCCAGCTGTTACGTTGATACTGTACTGCTGTCGTCATGTCAATTTCTCCACGATACTTGAGCTCCAAGATCGGATATCGTCCACTAGAGGTTGAGGTATAGTTGCAGAGTCAAGCAAGGCCAATAGACGTAATCGGTCAAGTGGAATGCTAGTGAAGTCACTGCGAAATGCCAGGCGAGACAGGTCATCTTGGGAGAGTGTTTCAACGAAGGCAATAGCGGTGATTGGCTGGGCAATGAAGTTGATCAATCTGTCTTGTGGTGGTTGCCTGTGAGTCCATCGTTTGGCTGGTTGGCGTTTTGGATTCAACCAATCGCCCTCCGAGATCGTGGCTTGGACGAGCACCACAAGTTGACCTGCGTACTGGTCGGCAAAGGGCTTCCAAGCGATCACGTCGCACCCAAAATCATATGATGGCCTATTTGGGACATTTCCTACTGGTTCGCTCATGAGCGCAGCAACTTTAGTGACAGCATCATCTAAGGTGGATGGCAAATCATCACCGCGATATCCGCCGGCAAGTCCAAATCGAAGCGCTTGATCTGAGTTCAAATACGCAGCAGCAGCATACTTTACAATTTCTTCAAAAAGCAAGCTGGATTCATTGGCGTCATCTTGAATCAATTCAGGGTAAAGTTGTCGAGCGCGCAACAAAGCAAGAAACTGAGAGACATCATGCATATGAGATCCTTCAACAAAAACCACAACATCTCCATCTATTGAGATCGGATACCCATCACCTAGGATTTGCGATCGACGCCGAATTTCAGCCAGTGCGGCTGCGACAAGCGCATCATGTTCATCACGCAAAGAACTCCGATCTTCCACAGCTCCAGCGTCAGGTGGAGGGTCTTCCTCCAGCGCGTCAATCACGGTGACTGCAGAAACGCTGTCCACTGAGGGCAGGAGCAACTCCACCTCAATCCAATCGGCAATATGAAGCGGCTCCTTGCGCGGATCAGCAGGAAGAGAAGGGCGACTAAGATTCATTGTCGTCCACCCCGTACCGCTTTGCCATATCCTTTGCGACTTGATAGATAGTTGCAACGTGATCAACAATATCCGAATCTGTTGAATAAATAACTGATTGTCCGCTCACTTCTCCTAGACGCGCTCGAAGGTCAATCAGCAGGGCAATGAACTCTTGCCGGCCTCCGCCACCAAGTCGCCATGCTCGATCTAGATTGCGATCGCGCATGAGATTTGCACATGCAGTATCGTTGACAAGCACGCTACCCAGTTTCCGAAGTTCGCGAGACTCAGCAATGACGCTTTGCACTTGCTGATCACTATCACCAAAGAGAAGGCTAACGAGATCGCTGAGCCGATCGAGATTTTGTTCTGCCACGGGATCTACTGGCAATGAGTTTATATCTTTCTGGGGGCTGAGGCCTAAAAACGTTCGAATTCCGGGTTCGGAAAGAGCATTATAGAACACGCCAAAACCTTGTTCAATGCCATCAACGCTTATATTAGCCGCCAGCGCCTGTGAATAAACCGCATGGGCTTCCGCAAGGCGACGGACAGTGCGGTGGTTACTCCCGATACGGCGAGCTACACTGCCAATCTCTTCATTGCCCCTGAGGAGATGGGCAATGAATCTTGCTTTTGCTTCTGGGCGCCACTGCTTTGGCCCAGTGATATGACGGAAGCCTAGGTAGGTGTTTAAGGCTTCGCGATCTGGATAAACGATTACCGGTACAGTCGACAACTCAAACTCAGTGGCAGCGGAAGCAAGACTTTCCCACTCGTTCTCGCGCACACCAGCTACCCGCCGGGCGCGTGGGTCGCTAAGAAGTTTTAACGTAGCAAGGCGTCGATTACCCTCAACGACGGTGAACTTCCCAGGATGGTCAGGATCGGCGATTGCCAACAGGGCTTCGGCTTGCCGAGGCGCGAAACCCTTGTCCGCGATTGACTGTGCGAGCTCAGCTAGGTGATAGTGGCGAGCCATGAGCCGCAGCAGCTCGTCTTGAGAGAGATCGTCTGCCGCGACATCGCGGGGGAGACGGGGATTTGAGGCGTCCAGCAGGACATCTGAGAGCGGCAACTCTCGAAACTGCTCGCTCGACATGATTTCCCTCTCCAGGGGTCTGGTGCGCAGAGGCAGCATGCGTTGACCCCAGTACACCCTACCGCATCTGAGGCCAGAAAGAAAGCGCGTCAGAGCAGCCCTTGGTCTTGACCCGGTTTGGCGATGGGAGGTTCGTGCCGCGTAGGAATGGCGCGTTCGCAGGGCCACGAGTGAAGATCGTGGCACACGCTTGGGCGTTGGGCATGTGGAGGATGGGCAGTCGGTGGAACTGGATAAGGGCTACACTGCACGGCGTGGCGCCGCGGGCGCGGGGCCGTGAGGAGGAGCGCGATGAAGTTCCATTGGTTCAACCTGATGCCTTGGCCGCATCTGCCGGATGACTTCCGGGAGACGCAGCGCTCGGTCTGGGTCGACGTCGATTCCCGGCTCTACGACCCGCCGGAGGGGCACCGCGTCTACCACGAATACCTCGACCAGCTCGAGTTCGCCTCCACCCTCGGCTTCGACGGAATCGGCGTCAACGAGCACCACCAGAACGCCTACGGGATGATGCCCTCGCCGCAGATCATGGCGGCCGCCCTCTCCCGCCGCACCAAGGACGTCACCCTGCTCCTGCTCGGCCAGTCCATCGCCCTCTACAACCCGCCCATGCGCGTGGCCGAGGAGATGGCGATGCTCGACGTCCTCTCCGGCGGCCGCCTCGTCGCCGGCTTCCCCGTCGGCACCTCGATGGACGACAACTTCTGCTTCGGCGCCAACCCCGCCACCCTGCGCGCCAACTACCGCGAGAACCACGACCTGATCATCAAGGCCTGGACCGAGCGCGACATCTTCGCCTGGAACGGCGAGTTCAACAAGGCCCGCTACGTCAACCTCTGGCCCCGCCCGATCCAGCAGCCCCACCCGCCCGTCTGGATCCCCGGCGGCGGCTCCGTCGAAACCTGGGACTTCTGCGCCGAGATGGGCTACAACTACTCCTACCTCTCCTTCAACGGCTACGTCCGCGGCGAAGCCCTGATGCAGGGCTTCTGGAACCGGCTGGGCGAGCTCGGCGTCGAGTTCAACCCCTTCCAGGGCGCCTTCGCGCAGCAGATCGTCGTCGCCGAGACCGACGATCAGGCCCAGCAGCTCTACGAGGAGCACGTGCGCTACTTCTTCGACAAGTGCCTGCACGTGCACCCCGGCTACGCCGACGCGCCCGGCTACCGCACCGAGGCCACGATCCGCGCCGGCCTGCAAGCCTCCGGCGCGCAGGGCATCGGCACCGCCCACGACCTCAGCTGGCAGGACTGGGTGCGCGAGGGCTACATCGTCGCCGGCTCGCCCGACTCCGTCGCCGAGCAGATCGAGGCGATCGGCACCAAGCTCCAAGTCGGCCACCTCGTCTGCCTGCTCCACTGCGGCAACATGCCCGACGACAAGGTCCGCAAGAGCACGCGGCTCTTCGCCGACCAGGTGATCCCCCGCGTGCGGCACCTCTGGGACGACTACGAGGACCACTGGTCCCCCAAGCCGCTGGCGGCCGAGCGCGTCTCGCCGCTGGCCGCGCCCGCGGGCGTGAACTGATGCCGGCCGCGGCCACCGCCGCCGTCGAGCGGCTCGAACTCGAACCCGCCGGCGGCGTCGCCCATTACTACCGCGCCGGCGGCGGCCCGCCCCTGCTCTTCCTGCACCCCGTCACCGGCATCCCCCGCTGGGGCGGCGCGCCCCAGGCGCTCAGCGCCGATTTCGACGTGATCGCGCCCTACCAGCCCGGCTGGGGCCCGGCCAAGGACGACCTCGACGCCGCCAAGGACGGGCTCGACCTCGCGCTCTTCAACGCCGACCTGCTGGGCACCCTCGGCGCAGCCCCCGCGCACGTCGTCGGCGTCAGCATCGGCGCCTGGATCGCCGCCGAGCTCGCCGCGATCCGGCCCGACGCCGTGCAGTCGCTCACGCTCGTCAACCCGCTCGGCATCTGGTCCGAATCGGCCCCCGGCGAAGACCTCTTCGCCCAGCACCCCGCCGCGCCCTCCGCCGTCCTCTTCAGCGACGCCGCCAAGCGCGCCGAACTGCTCATGGAAGGCCGCGACCAGCTCGACGCCTACGTGGGCGAACTGCTCGACCTGCGCGCCGCCGCCAAGTACCTCTGGCCCCTGCCCGACACCGGCGTCGAGCGCCGCCTGCCCCGGATCAGCGCCCGCACCCAGGTCGTCACCTCGCGCCAAGACAAGATCGTCAGCCTCTCGACCGGCGACATCTGGCGCGCCGGCATCCGCGGCGCAACCCAGCGCGAGCTCCCCCAAAGCGGCCACCTCGCCGACCTGGAAGCCCCCGACGAGCTAGCCCAAATCGTCCGCGAGTTCATCCTGCGCTAGCGAGCAGACGCCGCCGCTTCCGCTTAGCCTGCGGGCGGGAGGTGCATGATGGCCGTGAAGCTGGGGTTGACGCTTTCCAACCGGGGGGTCGTGACGGGAGGGACGACGGTCGAGTCGATGCTCGACTTGGCGCGGCGGGCGGATGCGGATGCGCGGTGGGACGGGGTGTGGGTGGGGGATTCGCTGCTGGCGAAGCCGCGGTTGGATGCGCTTTCGCTGATGGCGGCGGTGGCCGGCGTCACCTCGCGGGTGCGGATCGGGGCGGCCTGCTTCGCCTCGACGCCGTTGCGGCCGGCGCTGCTGCTGGCGCACCAGTGGGCGTCGCTGGATTCGTTGTCGGGCGGGCGGATGGTGTTCAGCGCCTGCATGGGCGCGCCGCCGGCGCACGACGACGATCCCGTCGCCCGCGAGTACGACGCCTTCTGCGTCGCGCCGGGCACGCGGATGCGGCGGATGGAAGAGGCGGTCGAGGTGATGCGCCTGCTCAGCCGCGGCGAACCGGCCTCTTACGAGGGCGAGTACGTCAGTTTCAAGGACGTCCTGATCGAGCCGCAGCCCGTGCAGCAGCCGGTGCCGATCTTGGTCACGTCGAACCCGCGCCCCGATCAGCCGCGCAACCGCGAGCGCGGGCTGCGCCGCGTGGCGCGGCTCGGCGACGGCTGGATGACCACGTTCCAGCGCCCGGAGATCGTGGCCGAGTACCTGGCCGATATCCGCCGCTACGCCGCCGAAGACGGCCGCGAGCTGGGCGATGATTTCGAGGTCGCCGTCTACCACAACGTGAATCTCAACGACGATCGCGAGGCCGCGTTCGCGGAGGCCAAGCGGTACCTGGACGAGTACTACATGACCGACTACGCCCGCGGCGCGGTGGAGACCTGGGTCGCGCTGGGCGGCGCGGAGGAATGCGCCGCGAAGGTGCGCGAGTTCGAGGCGGCGGGCGCCACGACGGTGATGCTGCGCTTCGCAGCGGACGACCAAGCCGCGCAGTACGAGCGCGTAGTCGAAGAGGTGCTGCCGCTGCTCGATCTCTAGGCAGGGATGCGCGGGCGGGAACCGGCCGGCGGCCGGCGGCGTCTGGCCCCCCATGCGATGGTGGATTCTCGGCGCGGTGCTGGCTGGCTTGGCGGCGGCGATCGCCGCGGGCGGGTTCGCCGGCGCGGAAGGCGAGCCGCTCGAGCTCGGCATCATGACCGCGCCGCCGCCCGCGGATGCGCCCGCCGCTTTGAGTCTGCAACTGAGCGCCAACGGCTCCTGCACGGCGGGAACCGAAACGGATATCCATTGGCGAGCCGCGGGCGGCAGTCCACCGTATGAAGTGGAGATCGCGGGCGTGCGTGCGGCGGGCGCGGAGGGGACGGCGCGGCTCGAATGCGGCGCGCTGCCGCGGGGATGGCGCGGCCCGCAGTTCGGCTACCTCCCGCGCACGATCCGCGGCACCGCGACCGACGCGGCCGGCGCGACTGCGGGTGCCGAAACGATCCTGCTGACCGGTCCGCCGCTGGCGGCGCCGGCACCGCGGGTTGAGCCGCCGAGAGCGTCTCGGGGCATATTTTGGGTCTCGTTCTCGGTGCCGGCCTACGAAACCGGAGATCCGGCTTGGTTCGCGGCGCTGCGCTGGCGAGAGGTGGGAGAGACCGCGTGGAGCTACAACGCGGGCGGCGAGCCGGCTTCGTCGCGAGGTTCGACCAGCACCGGCTGGGGGCTGGCGGATGCGACGCGGTTTGAGGCGCAGGTGGCGCTGGGGCGCAGTTCAGCGGAGCTCGAACGTCCGCAGGCGCTCGACTGGAGCGAGAGCGTGCGGACGACCACGGCGTCGGACCCGACCGGCCTCGTCGCGGAATCGACGCACGATTCGATCTCGCTGAGTTGGGGGCCGCAGGTCGAAGGCCTGCAGTTCATCGCGACCGCGCGACCGTCTCCGCCCGTTCCGCCCCGGCAAACCGTGATCTTCGACACCGACGGTTCCCGGGGCCATCCCGTCGAGTCGGGCCCGCCCTACGGATTTACTTGGACGGGCTTGTGTCCGGACACGCGGTACTTCATATCCGTGCGCAGCAAGGCCGCGCCCACCGACGCGGGGTTCGGCGGGCTGGTCGGCTTGGCGGTCGCCACGGAGCCGGCGCCCGAACCACGCGCCGACGGCCCGTTGGTGGAAGTCGAGGCCGCAACCGACCGGATCACGTTGCGATGGGCCGAAGATGTTTGCGTGCTGCATCCGGATTACCACGTTTCCGTTCGCGAGTACGGCGGCGGTTTCGAGCTCCGCGACGGATCGGGATCATGGCGCTCTTTCAAGCGGTCCGATGAGACGCACGAAATCGACAGCTTGCGGCCCGGCGCAACCTACGAGATCGTGCTGTCGCCCTTGTATGGACTGCACCCCTCCGACATTCACCTCGTCGTCGAGACGCCGGAGCGCGAATACGAGGCGCTCTCCGATGCCGAACCGCCGGAGTTCACGGTCGTCCACGGCAAGTGGCGCGAAGGCGGGCAATCGTCCACCGGGTTCAGGATCTACTCGCGGGGGCCGGAGAGCGCCGCGGAGCTGGAGTGGCATGTGGATGGTCGGCGCGTGCGGCGGCTCTTGCAGCCGCATGCCCCGGCCTACGTGCGCGGGCTGCCGCACGGCTGGTACGAGTTCCGCATGCGCGGCCTGCGCGGGTCCGAAGGGCCGACGCGGTGGTCGGAGCCGGTGCGGGCGGCGACCGCGCCGATCGCGCCCGAGATCACTTCGACCCGGTACCAAGGCGAGCACATGATCGTGGCGTGGGACGAGCCGGAGGACGGCATTCCGATCGATCGGTACATCGTGGAATGGCGGCGGACCGACTTGGGGGAGTGGCGGGAGTTCGAGGTTGAAACCGGCGGCTGGGCGGCGATTACGCGCCCCCCGTTCAACCGCAGCGGCGTCGTGTTCGTGCGGTTGACGGCCGTGAGCGACGAGTACGGCGCGGGCTACCCGTCGGCGGACCGGCCGGTGCGTTCGTCGTTGCGCCATCCTCAAATCAGGCTCGGTTTCGACGCTCGCGGATGCGGGCCGGACGGGAGCGGAACGTTCGATGTCGCTTGGCTGATCACGCACGGAGTGCCGCCGTTCCAGCTGCGGCTGCGCCCGATCAACTCGCCGCTCGAAGCCCCGGAGACGGTCGTGATCTGGGGGAACGACCGCAAGGGGCGGCGGCAGTTCCAGTGCGCCGATGCGGCGCGGCGCGTTGACGGCGATTGGGAGGTTGCGGTGGAGTTCAGGCTCACAAATTACCAAGCGCGCTTAGGGGTGGCGTCGGGCATCCGATCCGAATGGTTCGGCGCAACCAGCTGGCCGGACGACCGCAGCCGCCGGCCGCCGGAGCAGCAGTCGGGGCTGCCCCGCGGCGAGATGCCGGCGCCGGACACCGCGACCCGCAGCGTGCACGCGACCCATGTCAAGTGGGAGTTCGGCGCCGCCCACGACTCGGACGGGCAGCGCTGGGTAGTACGGATGCGGACGGCGGCGGACGCGGAGTGGGTCGAGCGGGAGCTGATCTACGGCCGCTCGCGCGCGAACTGGTGGTACGTGGACGACTTGGAGCCCGGCACCCGCTACGAATACGCCTTCGGCCGCTACTTCGCGGGCGGCAGCGAGTGGTCGCAGACGGGCGTCGTCACCACGCTCGAAGACGTCGCCGGCATCGCCGTCTCGGAAGCGGACGGCGCGATCATCGTCGAGTGGGACTCCCAGCCCGACGCCTGGAAGTACTTGGTGCGCCTGCGCGGGCAGGGCCGCAGCTGGTGGGCGATCCGCGACGCGACCGGCGCCGCCCGCGAGCGGATCGAGTTCCGCGCTGTCGGACACGGCCCCTACACGGCGGAAGTCATGACGCCGCCCCGATACGCATCGGGCGAAGACATATCCACCTTCCAGCTCTGGCCGTTGACCTGATCAAGCGGGCGAGTCGGGGAGCCCGCGCCTGGGTTGCCGCACGGCCCATAATCGGAATGAGCGGGCGGGAACCGACCAGCGGCCCCTTTCGTTTGGCTCTCATGCGATGGTGGATTCTCGGCGCGGTGCTGGCGGGATTGGCGGCGGCGATTGCGGCCGGCGGGTTCGCCGGCGCGGACGGCGGGCTGCAAATCGAGCTGAAGTCGCAGCGCCTCTGGTGCACGGCCGGCACGCTCGTCCGGGTCGATTGGGAGGCCGGCGGCGGCGAGCTGCCCTATGTCGTCACCGTGCAGGGCGAGCCGATGAGCGTTCATGTCGGTACGACCCGCGTCGACTGCGCCGCACTCCCGCGCTACCGCCTCCACGCCGGCGGCGAGCCGGCGCGGCACGGCGAGATGACCATCAGCGCAGAGGTCGCCGACGCCGCCGGCGCGCGCGCGACCGCGACCGCCCGCGTCCTGATCGCCCCGCCGCTGCCCGCGCCGACCGGACTGGAGCTGAATTGGTGGAACCCGCGGTTCAACGTGTATTGGGAACCGGTCGCCGGGGCCGGCTCGCTCACCACGTTCGAGAGCTGCGGCAGGAACTCGCTGCCCTGCGGCACCTACCTGCTCCGATACCGCGCCGTCGGAGCCGGCGATTGGATCTACCAAAACGCGCCGGAGCGTTTCGGGCGCATTCCCTGGGATCGCGACCCGGACGGCGTCGAGGAGATGCAGCTCGCGGCCCTGCGCCATCGAGTCGAATCGCACAGCCCCGACGCGCTCAACTGGAGCCCGCTCGCCCGCTATGCCGCCACCCGCCAAGCGGGCGTCGCCACCCTCAACGCCGACCACCGCAGCATCGCGCTCGTCTGGGCCAACGTGCAGGAGTACGAGCAGACGGTGTTCGAGCTGCACGGCCCGGACGATATCCAGACCCGCACCTACCAGCGCGAGCAGGAGCGCGAGTGGCTGGGCGGCTACTACCGAACGACCTTCGACCAGCTGCGGCCCGATCAGCGCTATACGTTCAAGATCATCCCATCCGAGGGTGAAGCGGTCAGCCTCCCGATCATGACCGCGCCGCCGCTTGCCGGGAGTCCCCCGCTGATGCGGCTGGAACTGAGCGCGGGGCGCGGATCATGCACCGCCGGAACGGAAACCGACGTCGATTGGGTCGTAAGCGGCGGGCGCGCCCCGTACCAAGTGGAGATCGGGGAGGCGACGGGCGAGGGCGCGAGCGGCGCAGCGCGGATCGCCTGCGGAATCGCGCCGCGAGGCGGGGGCGGCGCGATGCTCGGCTACGCGCCGCGGATAGTGCGCGGAACGGTCGTCGACGCCGACGGCGCGAAGGCGGAGGCGCAGTTCACCCTGCTGGCCGGCCCGCCGCTCGCGCCGCCCCAGGTGGACCCGCCGGAGGTATCGCACCGCGGCTTCTACGTGCCGTTCTGGATCCGGGTCTCGCGGGTCGACTACCCCTCCTGGCGCGTTGCGCTGCGGCGCGTTGCGATGCGCTGGCGCGTGGCGGGCGAGACGGAGTGGAGCTACAACGTCGACGGCATCTCCAACGGGCCGTGGGACGATCTCGGCTGGGCCAACGGCTGGGTGAGCGCTGACATCGAGCTGGCCGATGCCATGGTCTTCGAAACGCAGGTCGCGCGAGTGCGGCATTCGCGGGAGATCGAGCACCCGCAGGCGCTGGTCTGGACCGAGATCGCGACGTTGACCACGGCGTCGGACCCCGTCGGCCTCGTCGCGGAATCGACCCACGATTCGATCTCCCTGAGCTGGGGCCCGCAGGTCGAAGGCTTGAACTACATCGCAACATTGGACCCCTTCCCGCCGGGCGAAGAGCAATCGCCGACGGTCCGATTCGGCTACGGCTACGAGCCGCGCGGATACGCGGTCGGGCCGCAACCGCCGTACGAAATTGCGTGGAACAATCTGTGCCCCGGCACGCAGTACTTCGCCGCAGTCCGCAGCGACGCCGCGTCGAACGGGGAGTGGGATACGCCGGTCGGCCTGTTGATTACGACGGAGCCCGATCCCGACGCGGCCGAACTCCCGCCGGTGCTGGAGGCTTCGGCGGGGCCGGATCGGATCGTGCTGCGCTGGCATCCCGACAGTTGCGCGCTGCACGAGAGTTACCGCTACGTGGTCCGCGAGCAGGGCAAGGACGAGGCAGTCGCGCATGACTATTTCAGGCGGGACAAAGATGCGGAGCTGATCGTCGGACTCGCGTCGCGCACCGTCTACGACTTGGTCGCGTGGTCGAGTGGTTACGGCGCGCCGCCTGGCAGGGAGTTCCGCGTTTCGATCTCGACGACGGAGCGGGAGCAGGCCGTGTCGTCGGATCCGCCGCCGGAGTTCAGCGTTCGGCACGTGTACCGGCATGGCCGTTCGGGGCCCCGCTCCGCGTTCGAGGTTCAGAAGCAGTCCCGCGTCGGCGACGTGATCGAGCTCGAGTGGCACATTGACGGCCGCCGCGTCCGCCGGATGTTCCACGACCGCTCGCTGGACATCTTCGGCCTCCCGCAAGGCTGGTACGAGTTCCGGGCGCGGGGGATCGACGACGAAGGCCGGGCGATGGAGTGGTCGGAGCTGGTGCGCGCGGCGACCAAGCCGCTTGCGCCCGGCATCACTTCGACTCGATACCAAAGCGAGCACTTGATCGTGACATGGAACGAGCCCGAGGACGGCGTTCCGATTGATCGGTACATCGTGGAATGGCGGCACGACGGCCAGGAGTGGCAAGGAATCGAGGTCGAAACCGGCGGCTGGGCGGCGATTCCGAGCAGTTCGTTCATCGACAGCGAGGGCGGGCACGTGCGGTTGACGGCGGTGAGCGGCGAGTACGGCGCGGGCGATCCGTCGGAGGAGCGGCAGGTGGATCCGCCGCGCCCGCCCTTGTTCACGCTCGGTTTCGACACCCGCGGGTGCGGGCAGGACGGGAGCGGAACGTTCGACGTCGCTTGGATGATCGAGCGCGGCGTTGCGCCGTTCCGCCTGCGGCTGCGCCCGATCAACTCGTCGGCCGAAGACCCGGAGACGGTCATGATCGATGGGAACGACCGCGAGGGGCGGCAGCAGTTCAATTGCGCCGATGCGGCGCGGCAAGCCGACAGCGGCGATTGGGAGACGGCAGTGGGGTACAGGCTCAAGGACTACACGTACCCGCCCGCGGCGGCGGGCATTCGCTCCGCGCGATTCGGCACAACCAGCTGGTGGAGCGAAAGTGGGAGCAGCCGGCAGCAGTGGGAGCAAGAGCAATATCTGGGGCAGCGATACGGCGAGATGCCCGCACCGGGGCTGGTGGATCAGAGCGTCCACGCGGAGCATGTGAAGTGGTGGTTAGGGGGCGCCGGGGATCCCCAGGTCGGGCAGCGATGGGTGGTGCGCACGCGGGAGTCTGCCCGCGAACCCTGGGTCGAACGCGACATGCACTACGGCAGCTGGCCGATGGGTTGGTGGTTCGTGGACGATTTGGAACCGGGCACGCGCTACGAGTACGCCTTCGGGCGCTACTTCGACGGCGGAAACGAGTGGTCCGAAACGGGCGTGGTGACCACGCTCGGCGAGGTCACCGGCATCGCCGCGTCGGAAGAGGGCGACGCGGTCGTCGTCGAATGGGACGCGCAGCCGGACGCTTGGATGTACGCGGTGCGCCTGCGCGGACAGGGGCGCAGCTGGTGGACGCTGCACGACGCGACGGAGGGAGATCGCGAGCGGGTGGTGTTCGCCGGCGCCGCGGGGCGCGGCCCGTACACGGCGGAGGTGGTCACCCCGCCCAAGGACGCGGCGGGGGAGGACGAGTCCAGGTTCCAGCTCTACCAAGGGCCGCACTAGGGCACTAGGGATGGCGGGGAATCGGTAGCCTGAGTCCGTGCATCCGAAACGAGGGGAGCGCGTCATGGCACGCAACGAATCGGCGGAGTTGGCGCTGGAATTGCTGCGCGAGGCGGTCGCCTCGGTCGAGCGGCTGGCCGCGCTGGACGAGGACGATCTGTCATTCCCGACCGAGCACGGCTGCGCGATGGACGGCGGCATCCGGAGGCTGCTGATCCACAACGCGGAGCATGATCGGATGCACGCCGGCGCGGTCTCGACGGCGCGCTACACGGCGGGGGCGATGCAGGAATCGGAGCTGGGGCGGCTGACCCGCGACCTGCTGCGGCAGCGGGTCGAGCTGGCCGGCCAGCTGCTCGACACGGACGACGCGCTGCTCGACGCGAAAGCGCCCAACGACGAGTGGACGGTGCGCGAGCACGTCGAACACGTGCTCTATTGGGAGCGGAATTCGATGCAGCAGGTCGGGCGCGAGCTGGCGGAGCGGGACGGCGGCTGATCGGCCGAGCGCGCCGGAGGAGCGTTTGCGGGCGCGGCGTGCGATGATTCAGGGGCAGACGCGGGAGGTGCGCTCGTGAAGGTCTACGACGTTGCGGTGGTGGGCTTGGGTGCGATGGGGTCGGCCGCGGCCGGCCAGCTGGCGCTGCGCGGAGAATCGGTGATCGGCTTCGACGCTCACCGCCCGCCGCATTCGCTGGGTTCGTCCCACGGCGACACGCGCGCGATCCGCGAGGCCTACTACGAGCACCCCTCCTACGTGCCGTTCGTGCGGCGGGCCTACGAACTCTGGGACGAGCTCTCGGAAGCGTGCGGCAAGCAGCTGCTGCGGCAGACCGGCGCGCTGATGGTCGGCCGCGAGGACGGCCTGCTCGTGCCCGGCGCGCGGGCCAGCGCCGAGCAGCACGGCATCCCCCATGAATCGCTCTCGCCCAAGCAGATGCGGGCCCGCTTCCCGATGCTGACACCGCCAGACGACGTCCGCGGCCTGCTCGAGCACCGCGCCGGGATCATCGACATCGAGGAGGCGCTGACCGCGCAGCTCAAGCTCGCCGGCAAGCGCGGCGCGGAGCTGCACTTCGACGAACCCGTGGCGACTTGGCGCCCGGTCGACGCGAACGACACGGAGTCGCCGATCCGGATCGAGACGACGGAGGGCACGTATCAGGCAGAGCGCCTGGTGCTGACCGCGGGCGCGTGGACGGGCGGCTTCCTGCGCAAGCTGGGGCTGCCGCTGCACGTGTCGCGCCAGGTGATGGGCTGGTTCCAGCCGGCCGCCGGCGCGGAGGCCTACCTGGCCGGCGCGATGCCGCTCTGGATGTGGGAGCGCGGGCGGCAGGACTTCGCCTACGGCTTCCCCGACTTCGGCCAAGGCGTGAAGATCGGCCACCACCTGCCCGGCGACGCCGTCGACCCCTCCGGCTACGACCGCGAGATCCACGAATCGGACGAGGCGCACCTGCGCGGCTGGCTCGCCGACGTGATGCCCGGCGCGGCCGGCCCGATGCTCAAGGCCGAAACCTGCATGTACTCCAACACGCCCGACGCGCACTTCCTGATCGACCTGCACCCCAAGCGCCCCAACATCGCCGTGGTCAGCGCCTGCTCCGGGCACGGCTTCAAGTTCGCCCCCGCGATCGGCGAGGCGGTCGCCGAGTTGTCGACTGACCGGCAGTCGCGCCACGATCTCTCGATGTTCGGCTTCGCGCGGCTGATCGGCGAGCGCGCCGCGGCGACGGCCTGAGCCGATGGCCTCGGTCGCCGTCGTCGGCGCGGGCGCGATCGGCTCCTACTACGGCGCGCGCCTGGCCGAGGCCGGCCACGACGTCCGCTTCCTCCTGCGCAGCGACTACGACGCGGTCGCCGCCGGCGGCCTGCACGTCGCCAGCCCGCTGGGCGATATGCGCCTGCAATCGCCGCGGATCGGGCGGACGCCGGCCGAGCTCGCCGCGATGGGGCCGATCGATTGGCTGCTGCTCGGCCTGAAGGCGACGGCGCTGCCGGCGCTGACCGAGCTGGCGGGGCCGCTGATCTCGGACGGCACCCGCGTCATCGCGATCCTCAACGGGCTCGACATCGAGGAGCAGGTCTCGGCGCTGCTGCCAGGCTGCGAGGTCTTCGCCGGGCTCGGCTTCATCGGCGTCCGCCGCGGCGAGCCGGGTCGGATCATCCACGAGGAGTTCGGCGCGCTCAACATCGCGCACTACGGCGACGACCCGGCGGAGCTGGAGCGGGCGCGGGCGCTGTTCGAGGGATCGAAGGTCGAGACGCCGACCGCGCCCAACCGCCTCCGCGCGCGCTGGGAAAAGCTCGGCTGGAACATCCCCTTCAACGGCCTCTGCGTCCTCGCCGGCGGCGTCGCCGTCGACCGGATCGCGCGGGACGCCGCGATGTGGGAGACGGCCCGCCGCGCGATGCGCGAGGTCATCGCCGCCGGCAACGCCGACCTCGCCGCGCAGGGCCACGTCGACCGCATCGACGGCGCAGCGCTCGCCGAGCGCTACGAGACCATGACCCAAGGCATGGGCCCCTACCGCCCCAGCACCGCCATCGACCACGCCGAAGGCCGCCCCCTCGAAGTCGACGCCATCTTCGCCACCCCCGCAAACCGCGCCGCCGCCCTCGGCATAGACGCCCCCACCATGTCCCTCTTCGCCAGCCTCATCCGCTCTCTCGGCACCCCCCGGTGACCCGCCTCCGCACCGCAGCCGACTGGCCCGAACGGGCGCTGCGGGCCGTTCTCTGGCGACTCGAGGATCGACTCGCGCTCACGACCGCCGCGTTGTTGGTCGTCATCGTGATCGTCGCGGTCCGGTGGTGGGATTCATCAGATGCCGTCCGCAACTTCGCCCTGATCGCGGGCGGAGTGGCCGCCGGCGCATTGGCGATCTGGCGGAGCCGCGTCGCGGAGCGGCAAGCGGCGACGGCGGAACGAGCGCGGCTGGACGCGCGGTTCGAGCTCGGCCTGCGGATGTTCCAAGACAGGCAGGAAATCATCCGGCTGGACGGGTTGGCGATCCTGGGTCGCCTCTTGGACGAGTATCCTGCCGAGTACGGAGAGCAGATCATGGAGCTGATGGACCGGCGTGGGGCGTATTGGAGCGAGGAGGACTCCCATGATGACCGTTGAGCGCGTCAACGAGCTAATCGAGCGGAAGTGGCTGCCCGGCGTGGAGCAGGCCATCGCCGACCTGAGAACGGATCCCAAGCGGGCGCGTAGCGCGCACCACATCCCGATCGACTGGCGCGGGCAAAACTGGTCCGGGATCGACGCCGACGGCGGCAACTTCGTGAAAGCCCGCCTCTGGAAGGCCGACCTCTCGCACGGGCGGATGGAGGGAGCGGATTTCACCAATGCCGACCTCGCAGGCGGAAGCCTCCGAAAGTCGAAGCTGCGCAACGCAAGCTTCCGCAACGCCGTCCTGGCCGCCGTAGACCTCCGAGGCGCCGACCTGCGCGATGCGGATTTCACCGGCGCGGACTTGGCGCACGCTAAGCTCCAAGGGGCGGACTTGACAGGCGCGGTCTTGGACGGGGCGGACGTGAGCGGTGCGGTGTTCGGGGACGAAGAGTCCTGCGCTGTCGGCTTGACGCAGCAACAGCTGGCGCAGGTGCGTTCGGACGAGGACGCGCCGCCAGTGATGGGCGTGGCTGTATCCGCCCAGAATGGCGTGTAGCGATGCAGAGGGCTGTCCTTGTGCGACGGAACTTGGCGTGCTAGTATGGCCCAAGTTTGGAGGACGACAGAAGATCGCCCTCAACATCGCGCTGGCATAGGGCATTCACAAGGAGTTCCAGAATGACTGACCGATTCTCGGATCGCCATGGTTTCGGCAAACCGGCCGCTGACATCGCCATCCGCTACGAGGCCCCTGTGGGGCTGCGAAAGGCGATTCTGCGACTGGCAGAAGATCAGGGCATGCGGCCGAACAGGATGCGCGAGCTGATGCGTGGCGTGATCTTGGACGGATTTGACGAACTTGGCCAATGGTCGGAGTATCCGAACGTCTGGAATGACGTCAATTATGAGATGGATGAATGCGACTGGTACAAAGTGTACGATGTCGCGGAAATATTCTACCGCGCACTAAGCGCCGACCAACAGATCACTTTCGAGAACAGACTGAACCGCTATATGTCTGAGCAAGGTATCGGGTGGGCGATGCGCGATGGGCAAGTTGAGTATCAAGGAGCTGAGTCATTCGTGGTCGCGACCGAGGCAGCCGAAGAAGTTCTTGCGAGCCGAGGATTTGATCGTGCGGCTCGCGAGGTTCGAGAGGCGATGGTTGACCTCTCCCGTCGTCCAATGCCCGATCTGACGGGTGCGGCGACCCACGCGTTCGGTGCCCTAGAAGCCGTGGCGCGTGAAGACACTGGGCAACATAAGAAGACTCTTGGCCAACTTGTTCCTGACCTTGATCTCCAGCCGCCACTTGGCGAGGTTATGAGCAAGCTGTGGGGTTTCGCTTCGGATACTGTTAGACACATCAGTGAGAAGAAAGACATTGAAGCACCAGAGGCAGAATTTGCCGTGACCGTTGCATGTGCGCTCGCGACATTGGTGGCGAGCAAGCAACCGCCGAGTACGCCGTCGGTGGCGGATGCCGACGACTTGCCGTTTGAATGAAGATGTCGCCCTATCGCGATGTCCTGTTGGCCAATGCCAGGCGCCACTCGGTGAGTGCAGCTGTGCGCGTTTGATCGGTATTCCAGTGCAATGGCCGCGGGCTGGTGCTTGGCAGCGGAATCGTCTCCGCATCTAGGTGCCCGAAGTGGCGCTTCCACTCGCGTTGTCTTCTCCCGTTTAGGAGGATCGGGAAGGGGCTGCGCTCTTGCAAGAGGGTTTCGATGTCGTTCGGTGCTTCGTTGCGGATTTGGTCGTCGCCGCTGCCTTGGCGGGTGACCTCTTTGTAGAGGTCCCAGATGGCTAGGCCGGCGGCTTGGACTTGGGCTACGCGGATGGGGTAGTCGGCTGTGGCGGATTCGATGATGCGGCAGTGTTCGAGGACGCGCCAGAAGTGGTTTTGGGGGTGGGCGTAGTACTGCTGCGCTTGGAGGCTGGCGACGCTGGGGAAGCTGCCGAGGATCAGGGCCCTGATTTTGCCGTCGGGCAGGATTGGGGGGAGGCCTTGGAGCAGCGGCTTGTTGGCGGAGGACAATCTGGCGGAGGACAAGGCGCTGCTCCTTGCCTTTGCCTTGATGGGGGTTGGGGGCGCTACTCGTTTTCGCCGCGGTGGACGGCGTCTGAGGCGTCCACGACTCCTTGGGAGGTTGCGCCTTGGTCGTCGGCGCGGTGGAGGCGGCTGTTGAAGATGAAGGGTTCGGCTTCGAGGATGGATGTGCCGACGATGAAGCTGGCGGGGAGGTGGAATTCGTGGACCATGCGGAGGGCGGCGGTGATCAGGTAGCCCTGCACCGGGCCGAGGTCGTTGGTGAGGAAGAGCAGGTGGTCGTTGCGGAGGTCGAGCGGGAGGCGTCCGAACTGCGGGTGGCCGCCGATGGAGCCGAGCTGCGGTTCGTAATCGAGCTGTTCGCGGGTGCGGCTGATCGCTTCGAGGGCGGCGAGCGCGGTGTCCGAGTTGAGCGCGAGCAGGCCGGCGGGCGGATCGTCGGCCGCGAGCAGGCTGGCGATGTGCTCGGTGATCCCCTCGGCGTCGGCTTCGACGGGCAGTTGGACGCGTTCGACGACGCCGCCTTCGTAGGTCTCGTCGAGGCCGGCGCAGCGCTCTTCGAGGCCGGAGTTGTCCGCTTCGTGCACGAGGCAGGCGATGGCGCCGGAGAGTCCGGCGGCGTTGAATTGCTCGGCGGCGATCCGGCCGGCGGCGCGGTCGTCCATGGCGATGTGCAGTTCGGAGCCGGCCCGGTCGGCGAACTCGCCGCCTGAGTTGAAGGTGATGATCCGGGCGCCGGCGGCGGACGCTTCCCGCAGTGCGGGGACCATCGCCGCGGGGTCGACGAGGGACGAGGCGATGACGGCGGCGCCGTCGGCGCTGCATTGGCGGATGGCGGCGGCGTGGCCGGCGCTGTCGAGGTGGGTTTCGAAGCGGACGTCGGCATCGAGGTCGCGGGCGGCGCGGTTGGAGTAGCTGCGGAGGACGCCCCAGAAGTAGTCGTCGAGATGGCCGTGGCCGATGACGCAGAAGAGTGGCTGATCCGCGTCGTCGGCGGCTGCGGGGAGCGGCGAGCTGCTGAACCAGCGGCCGGCCGGGGCCGCCGGGTCGAGGATGCGCAGTTCGGGCAGCAGCCGCCCGCCCCACTCGCCGCCGGGGCCGCGCTGCTGCACGGCGACTTCGAAGCGGCCGTTTTCGAGCACGCGGGCTTGGACGCGGACTTCGGCTTCGGGATCGCGGTGGGCGTCCGCGCCGTCGAATGCGAACTGCGCGGCGGCGAGGCCGGCGGCGAATGCGACCGCGATGGCGGCGGCGAACAGGGATCTGCGGATGGTCATGGCGCTGCTCCGTCCCGCGGCGCGCTGCCCGCGGGTGCGGCGAGGATATGAGCGCGTGCTCGTACCGGGCAGCGGGCGGTCGGGGTCGGAGGGGGGTGCGGGGCTACTTCTGGAGGACGCCGGGGCCGCCGAGGATGCCGGCGGATTCCAGCTCGGCGTACTTCGCGCCCTCCAAGCCGAGATCGTCGGAGAGCACGTCGCGGGTGTGCTCGCCGAGCAGCGGCGCGCGCTTGAGCGGGACGTCGCTGCGGCTCATCCGCGGGGCCCAGCCGAGCAGTCGGATCGGGCCGTGTTCGGGGTGCTCGAGATCGTGGACGAAGCCGCGCTCCTCGAAGTGCGGGTTGTGGAAGAGGTCGTAGGTGTCGAGCACCGCGCTGGCGGGGACGCCGGCCGCGCCGAGCTCGTCCATCGCCTCCCACTTGGTGCGCAGGCCGGTCCACTTGCTGATTTCGGCGTGCAGCGCCTCGCCGTTCTCGTTGCGCTTCCACATGTCCTCGAAGCGCTCGTCGACCAGCAGGTCGGGGCGCTCGATGGCGGCGCAGAGCGTGTCCCACATGCGCGAGGTGACGACCATGATGTAGAGGTAGTCGTTGCCCTCGCGCTCCGGGTCGGCGGGCTTGCAGGGGTAGATGTCGGTCGGCGCGCCGGCCGAGTTGCCGCGGCGGGGGACGACGCTCTCGCCCCAATCGCAGTAGGCGATGCGCGTGCGCATGAAGTAGGACATCGCCTCCTGCATCGCTATCTCGATGAACTGCCCCTCGCCCGTGCGCTGCTTCTGCACGTAGGCGGCCGTGATCGCCAGCGCCAGCTGCACGCCCGTGCCGGAGTCCCCCGTGGTCGGCGCGGGCAGCATCGGCGGCCCGTCCGGCTCGCCGGTGACGGAGAACGCGCCGGCCGCGGCCTGCGCGATCATGTCGTAGGACTTGAAGTGGGTCCAGGGGCCGGAAAGCCCGAAGCCCTTGAGCCGCGCGTAGATGATCGCGGGGTTGCGCTGCTTCATCGCCTCGTAGCCGAGGTCGAGCTTCTCGATCACGCCGGGCCCGTAGTTCTCGACGAACACGTCGTAGTTGGGCAGCATCTCCAGCAGCAGTTCGCGCCCCTCCTCGGAGCGCAGGTTGAGCGTGACGGAGCGCTTGTTGGAGTTCCAGTTGATGAAGTAGGGCGAGTTGAGCGTGCCGGTGCGCACGCCGCGGCCGGGGTCGCCGACGCCGGGCTGCTCGATCTTGACCACGTCCGCGCCGAGCCAGGCGAGCGCCTGCGTGCAGGAGGTCCCCGCCTCGTACTGGGTCATGTCCAAGATGCGCATTCCGTCGAGTGCGGGCATCGGAATCCTCCGTCCGGCTGCAGCAGCGCGCCGCCGCGCGCTGCTTGCAATCCAAGCCAGTCTAATGATCGGGAATGCCGTCCGCGGCTCGGCGGCGGGCGAGGACGCGGCTGAGCGGCGGCGCGGCATCGAGCAGGGCGCGGGTCCGATCCTCCCGCGGGTCGGCGGCGAGCCGGGCGGAGGGGGCGAGTTCGATCAGGCGGCCCTGGTCGAGCACGGCGATGCGGTGGGCGATCAAGCCGGCCAGCGGGAGGTCGTGGCTGATGAAGATGATGGCGATGCCGGTGGAGCCTTGGAGTTCGCGCAGGAGCTCGACGATCCGGCGCTGGACGACGGAGTCGAGGGCGGAGGTGATTTCGTCGCAGATGAGCACGCGCGGGCCGGCGGCGAGGGCGCGGGCGATGGCGGCGCGCTGGATTTCGCCGCCGGAGAGCAGGGCGGGCCTGCGGCGGGCGAGCGCCGGGTCGAGCTGCACCTGCCGCATCAGCTGGTCCAAGCGCCGGGCGGCGGCGGGCTTGGGCAGTGAGTGGATGCGGCGCAGGACGCGGGTGATGGAGCGGCCGACGCCGGCGGCCGGATTGAACGTGGCGGCGGGGTGCTGGGGGATGAGCTGGATCGCGGCGCGGTCCGCGGGGCCGCGCCCGGAGAGGGCCGGCGAGAGTTCGCGCCCGTCGAGCAGGATGCGCCCGCCGCTCGGCCGGTGCAGGCCGGTGATCGAGCGGGCGATGGTGGATTTGCCGCAGCCGGAGGGCCCGATCAGGGCCAGGGTTTCGCCGGGCTGGAGCGCGAAGTTGACGTCTCGCGCGGCGTGGACGACGCGCCGGCCGCGGCCGCGGCCGGCCGCGTGGACGGCGTCGAGGTGCTCGACCTCGAGCAGGGGGCCGGCTTCCCGCGGTTCCAGCGGCGCGCGCGGAGGTTCGCGGTCGAGGTCGGGCGCGGCCTCGACCAGCGTGCGGGAGTAGGGCGCAGACGGTTCGGAGAGGACGCGGAGCGCGCCGCCCCGTTCGACGGTTTCGCCGTCGCGCAGGACGATCAGGTCGTCGGCGACTTGGGCGACGGCGGGGAGGTCGTGCGAGATCAGGACGGCGGCGAGTCCGTGTTGAGAGCGGAGTTGTTCGACGAGCGAGAGCAGCAGCAGCTGGGCGGGCGGGTCGAGCGAGCTGGACGGCTCGTCGAGGATCAGCAGCGCGGGTCGGTTGGCGATGGCGCGGGCGAGGGCGAGGCGCTGCTGCTGGCCGCCGGAGAGCTGGTGGGGGAAGCGCCGCAGGAAGGCGGGGCCGGCGGGCAGTCCCGCGAGCTCGAGCAGCTCTTCGACGGAATCGGAGTCGTCCAGGCGGCGTTCGCGGATCAGATCGCGGACGCGCATCGAGGGGGTGAGCGCGGCCGCGGGGTGCTGCGGCAGGTAGGAGATTTCAGTGCGGCGCAGGCGCCGGAGGGCGCGGCCGGGCAGGTCGAAGAGCGATTGGCCGCGGAAGACGGCGGTTCCGGCGGCGCGCCGCATGCCGGGGCGGAGATGGCCGAGCATGGCGAAGCCGAGCGTGGTCTTGCCGGCGCCGGATCCGCCGACCAGCGCGAGCACGCGCCCGGGCTCGAGTTCGAGCGAGGCGCAGCGGAGGATTTCGCCGCCGCGGTCGGAGCGGATGTTCAGCTCGCGGACGGAGATCAGGGCGCTCATGCGGAGACCCTGCGGGCGAAGCGGTCGGCGAGCAGGTTGGCGGGGACGGTGAGCAGGAGGATCATGAGCGAGGGCGCGACGGCGGCCCAGGCGTTGAGCGCCGCGCCGTCGATGTTGGCGGCGATCATCGAGCCCCAGTCGACGGCGGGAGGCGGCGGGGAGAAGCCGAGGAAGCCGGCCGCGGCGACGAGGTAGATCGCGCCGATGAAGCGCAGGCCGGCGTCAGCGCAGAGCGGGCGGGCGAGGTTGGGCAGGACGTCGTGGACGAGGATGGCGAGCGGCGGCTCGCCGATCGCGCGGGCCTGCTCGACCCAGGGGCCGTGGATGACCGGGTGCGCGGCGGCGCGGGCGTAGCGGGCCGTGAAGGGGACGCTGGAAACGATCACGGCGAGCGCGAGCACCCAGGCCTGCGCGCCGAAGCTGTGGAAGAGGACGAGAGCGACGAGCAGGGCCGGCAGCACGGCGAAGAGGTCGAGCAGGCGCATGATCAGGTCGTCGCGCGGGAGCGCGGCGGCGATGATGCCGAGCAGCGCGCCGATCGCCGTGGCGGCGGCGGTCGCGAGCAGCGGGATCAGCACGATCCCGCGCCCCCCGTGCAGGATGCGCGAGAGCACGTCGCGGCCGAGCCGGTCGGTGCCGAACGGCCCGGGGTCGGGCTGGAAGGGGAGCGCGATCACCTCGGTCGCGCCGTGCGGGGCGAGCAGCGGCCCGAAGGCGGCGATGAAGAGCACGGCGGCGAGCGGCGCGGCGAGCAGCAGGCCGGCCGCGGACGGGCGCAGCGCCGTGCGGGCGGCGGCGATCGCGGCGGGCAACGCCGGGCGGCGGATCACGCGGGCGC
The DNA here is from genome assembly GCA_965205165.1 of Dehalococcoidia bacterium. Taxonomy (GTDB): domain Bacteria; phylum Chloroflexota; class Dehalococcoidia; order Bin125; family Bin125; genus CBDESM01. Next base: position 649,137 of record OZ242037.1, on the reverse strand, counting down.
CGTTCTGCGGGCGGGAGAGGCGAAGAAGCCGATCAGGTCGGCGATGGTGAAGGCCGCGATCATGGCGGCGGCCTGGAGCAGGGCGATGGCCTCGATCACCGGCGCGTCGTGCGAGCCGATCCGGTCGACCAGCATCGAGCCGAGTCCCGGAAAGGCGAAGACCCGCTCGACCACGACCGCGCCGCCGATCAGGAAGGGCACCGTGAAGGCGAGGATCTGCGCGGTCGCCGGGAGGGCCGAAGGGAACAGGTGGCGGAGCAGGACGCGGCGCTCGGGCAGGCCGGCGAGGCGCGCGGCCTCGACGTGGGGCAGGCGGGCCGCATCGGCCACGGCGGCGCGGATCATGCGCCCCCCGAACGCGCCGCCGACCGCGGCCAGCGAGACCACGGGCAGCACGAGAATCTGCGGGCGGTCGAGCGGCGTCCCGCCCGAGGGCACGAGCGAGACGGCCGGCAGCCAGCCGAGCTCGAGCGCGACGACCGAAACGAGCAGCGCCGCGATCACGAATTCGGGCACGGAGACGGCGATCAAGGCCGCGCCGGAGGCCGCCGCCGCGGTGCGCGTCCCCTCGCGGATGCCGCCGAGCGCGGCCAGGACCAGCGCGACGGCGCTGATGGCGGCGAAGGCCGCCGCGGCCAGGACGGCGGTGTTGAGCGCGGGCCGCGCGATCAGGTCCGCGACCGATTGATCGACCCGGACCGAGCGACCGAGGTCGCCTTGCAGCACCCCGCCGAGCCAGCGCGCGTAGCGGAGCGGGGCCGGGTCGTCGAGGTCGAGCTGTTCGCGCACGGCCTCGATCCGTTCGGGCGTGGCGTAGGTGCCGAGCAGCTGCGCCGCGGGATCGCCGGGCAGCAGTTCGACGGCGGCGAAGATGATGGCGCTGACCGCGAGCAGGGCCAGCAGCGCGGTCAGCAGCCGCGCCGCGATGTACCCGAAGGCCGAGTGCACAGGCGCGGGCCGCTAGGCGGTGAAGCGCGCGCCGTGGAAGAGGGGCGCGCCGTCTTGGCTCAGGTCGAATCCTTCCAGGGCGGGATCATGCGCCAAGATCAGGGGCTGGAAGCCCCAGATCAGGTCGCCGCCGTCGCGCCAGGCGGATTCTTGGGCGGCGAAGAGCTGCCGGGCGCGCTCTTCCTCGTCGACCACGGCCTGCGCGGCAGCGAGCGCCTGGTCGAACTCGGGCGGGGCGAAGGCGGTGGGATTGAAGACGGCGCCGGAGCCGAGATAGCTGGACATGTGGACGAGGGCGGGCCGGTTCTGGAAGTACATGACCTGGAACGGGGTGTTGAGCACGCGGGCGAAGTCGGCGAAGTAGGCGTCGGGCGGGATCACTTCGATGCGGAGCTCGACGCCCGCCTCGGACAGCTGGGCGGCGAACAGCTCGGTCGCGGAGACCAGCCCGGGCAGGATGTCGGAGGCGGCGACGTCGAGTTGGGAAATGCCGGCCTGCTGGAAGAGCTCGCGGGCGCGGTCGATGTCGCGCGAGCGCTGGGGGAGCTGGTCGTTGTAGCCGTCGAGGCCGAGGCCGACCAGATCATTGCCGATGTCGCCCTGCCCGAGCAGGACGGAGTTGACCAGCTGCTGGCGGTCGGCGGAGAGGCGGACGGCCTCACGGACGCGGGGATCGTCGAACGGGGGCAGGGAAGTGTTCATCGCGAAGCCCATGGCGGAGCCGCCGGAATTGCTGCGCAGGACGGTGATGTCGGAGTTCCCGGCTTCGGCCTGGGCGATGGCGGGGGTGAGTTGGTACGCCATGTCGAGCTCGTCGCTCTTGAGCGCGTTGATCCGCGCGGCCGGGTCGGCGAGGGGGAGGATCTCGATCTCCTCGATCTCCGGCTGCGGCCCCCACCACTCCTCGTTGCGGCGGAGCCGGTAGGCGGACGCGCCGTCGTTGGCTTCGAGCCGGTAGGCGCCGGAGCCGAGGCTGCGGCTGAAGTCCGGTTCGCCGGCCGGGAAGATGGGCGTGTAGAGGCTGAGGACGGACTCGACGAAGTCGGAGCGGGGCCGCAGCAGGGGCAGTTCGAGCGTGCGGGCGTCGAGCGTGCGCATGTTGGCGAAGTCGACGTCGAGCCACATCGCGGCGAAGTAGGGGCTGGTGGCGAAGTCGGCCATGCGGACGATGGTCTCGGCGACGTCTTCCGCGGTGACGGAGCCGCCTTCGTGGAAGCGGGCGTCGCCGCACAGCCGGATCGTCCAGACGGTCGCATCGTCGTTGGGCGTCATGCTTTCGGCGAGGCCGCTTTGGAAGCCGCTGGTGGTGACGCGGGCGAGGTAGTCGTAGACGTGGTCGACCGCGATGTAGGTGGTCAGCGAGTCGACGGCGCGGGGATCGAGCGGCCCGCCGCTGCCGCCGAGCGCGCCGATGCGGAGGGCGCGCGGCGGCGCGGCCTGCGCCCGGGCCTGCTGCTGCGCCGCCTCTTGCCGCGCTTGTCGTTGCTGCTCGTCGGCCTGATCCTGCTCTGCCGCCTGCTGTTGGACCTGTTCCCGCGCCTCCTGCTGAGCGGGCGCGGCCTGTTGCTGCTGTTGTTGCCGGACTGCGGGCTGCGCTGCGGGCGCGGGCGGCTCGTCGTCATCGCCGCTGCCGCAGCCGACCAGGATGACGGCGGTGGCGCCGAGGCCGGCCGAGCCGGCGGACGCGAGGAAACGGCGGCGCGACAGCGCGCTGCTGCGGATCGAGAGCATGAGATGGATATGTTCTAGGGCGGGATTCGCCGTGCGAATCGCAACTTAGATGATTCAACGCAGCGAATGCAAACATCTCCCGACGGCGCGGAGGCGGGCGGGCAGCAGGCTGGTAGATTGCGCGGCGTGCGGCAATGCGCCGAAACGGGAGGAATCGCCATGAGCAGCGCTACCGCGGCGGGCGGAATCGGAATCGCGGCGGATGCGCCGCCGGAGCCGGAGGGGTACGACTGGGGGGCGCTGCTGGACGGCTTGCAGCGGTATCTGCGGCTGACGGCGACGCCGGTCGGGATGAAGCTGTTCGAGACCGTTGATGAGATGGAGGCCGTCGAGCGCCTGCGCCGGCCGCGGGGCAAGTTCGCGCTCGACCAGATCGTCGCCCAGGCCCGCTGGCTCGGCTTCACGCTGGGGATCACGATGGACGACCTGATCGGCGCGCAGTGCGGCGCGCCCGTCGGCCTGCACCCCAACGAGGACGGCGGCGAATGGCGCTCGCGCACCATGATGACCAACGTCTGGTTCGAGACCGACGCCGACTCCATCGCCCACCAGCAGGCGATGGACGTGCTGCCCAGCGGCCGCTACCGCGCCCTCGCCGTCTCGCCGCTTTCCAGCGGCCGGCTCGACCCGCCCGACCTGGCCCTGATCTACGGGACGCCGGGCCAGATGATCATCCTGATCAACGGGCTCCAATTCTCCGGCTACAAGAAGTTCGACTTCAGCGTCGTCGGCGAGTCCGCCTGCGCCGATTCCTGGGGCCGCGCCCTGCGCACCGGCGAACCCTCGCTCTCGATCCCCTGCTTCGCCGAGCGCCGCTTCGGCGGCGTCCAGGACGACGAACTGCTGATGGCGATCCCGCCGCGCTACCTGCCCAAGCTGGTCGACGGCCTCGCCGCCCTCTCGCGCAACGGGCTGCGCTACCCGATCGCCCCGCTCGGCATCCAGGCCGACCCGCAGGAATCGCTCTCGCGCTCCTACCAGGACCGCTTCTAGGCCGCCGCCGCGCCGCGTCCGGGCCCCGCCGGGCATGCCCGGTTGACGCGGCCGGAGCAGCGGAGTTGACGAACCGCGAGTCGTTCGGGTAACCTCCTCTTTCGCACCCGCGCACTGGAGACGGTCCGCCGAATCCGGCGCGCGGGAGCCTTGACAAGGGACAGAGTCGTAAGAAGCGTCCACAGAGGCCGCCCGATGGAGGGCGGCAGCGGGAGGCGCCGCGGGACGGCGGGCTTCGTCTTGGCCCGGCGGGACAACGCGGCGCAAGCGTGGTTTACGAACACATGCACGAAACGTAGCGCAGGTCAAGCGACCACGGCGCACGGTGGATGCCTTGGCACTTCGAGCCGAAGAAGGGCGTGGCTTGACTGCGATAAGCCGCGGGGAGCCGTCTAGCAGGCTGATCCGCGGATGCCCGAATGGGGAAACCCGGCGGCGGTGATGCGCCGTCACCACGGACTGAACACATAGGTCCGATGGAGGCAAGCGGGGGAAATGAAACATCTGAGTACCCCGAGGAAAGGAAACGATTCCCGTAGTAGCGGCGAGCGAACCGGGAACAGCCCAAACCGTCTGAACCTAATGGCGTGCCGGCCTCTGTTCAGGCGGTGTTGCAGGGCTTCGCATCCGCGCCGGCACGACGCGGCGGCAGTCAGAAACCGGGTGGGTAGGCGAACGTTCCTGGAAGGGACGGCCGCAGAGGGTGAGAGCCCCGTAGCCGACACCGACCCGGCTGCCGGAGGAGTCCCTGAGTACCACGCGGCACGGTGAAAGCGCGTGGGAAGCTGGGGAGCCCACTCTCCAAGGCTAAATACTCGAAGTGACCGATAGCGGACCAGTACCGTGAGGGAAAGGTGAAAAGTCCCCCGGAAGGGGAGTGAAATAGTTCCTGAAACCGTGTGCCTTCAACCAGTGGGAGGCCGCCCCGGCGGCTGACCGCGTGCCTATTGAAGAATGAACCGGTGAGTTACGTTGCGTGGCGAGGTTAAGGCGTTCTGCGCCGCAGCCGCAGCGAAAGCGAGTCTGAACAGGGCGAAGCGAGTCGCGCACCGTAGACCCGAAACCAGGTGAGCTATCCATGGGCAGGGTGAAGCGGGAGTAAAGCCCCGTGGAGGCCCGAACCTTCTTCAGTTGCAAATGGATTGGATGACCTGTGGATAGAGGTGAAATGCCAAGCGAACCTGGCGATAGCTGGTTCTCCCCGAAATGCCTTGAGGGGCAGCGTCGGCGCAAACGACCGCGGAGGTAGGGCTCTGATTGGGTACGGGGGCGGAAGCCTACCAACCCCTGTCAAACCGCGAATGCCGCGGCCGAAGCGCCGGCAGTGAGACTGTGGGGGATAAGCTCCATGGTCGAAAGGGAAACAGCCCAGACCGCCGGCTAAGGTCCCGAAATCTTCGCTCAGTGGGAAAGGAAGTTCGATCGCGCAGACAACCAGGAGGTTGGCTTAGAAGCAGCCACCCTTGAAAGAGTGCGTAATAGCTCACTGGTCGAGTGGTCGAGCGCCGACAATTCAACGGGGCTCAAGCGAAGTACCGAAGCCGCGGATCCGCCGCCTTCACCGGTGGCGGGTGGTAGGGGAGCGTTCCGTTCAGCTGCGAAGGCGGTGCCGCGAGGCCCGCTGGAGCGGACGGAAGTGAGAATGCCGGTATGAGTAGCGCAAGGCATGTGAGAACCATGCCCACCGAATACCTCAGGGTTCCTACGGAAGGGCAATCCGCGTAGGGTTAGGCGGGCCTAAGCCGAGGCCGAAAGGCGTAGGCGATGGACAGACGGTTCATATTCCGTCCCCGTTGGATGCGCATTTGAGCGGCAGGGGCGACCCGGGTTGGCAGCGCGAGCGGGCCCATTGGACATGGTCCGTCGCCGGCCCGTAGGCGTCGTCGGGGGTTCAAAGACCCGGCGATCAAGCGGAGGGGCCGGCGGAAGCGGCGACGACAGTCAAAGCGATTCGCGTGCACCTGTTCCGGCAAGAAAACCCCCGGCCGCGAGTTCATCCAGCGCCCGTACCGCACACCGACACAGGTAGGTGAGGGTAAGTACCTCCAGGTGGACGAGTGATTCCTCGCTAAGGAACTCGGCAAAATCGCTCCGTAACTTCGGGAGAAGGAGCGCCTCGCCGCGGTCCCCGGCCTCGCGCCGGCGGGTTGCGGCAGGCCGCAGCGAGCAGGCCCAGGCGACTGTTTAACAAAAACACAGGTCTCTGCGAACGGGAAACCGGACGTATAGGGGCTGACGCCTGCCCAGTGCTGGAAGGTTAAGGGGCGGGCTTCACGGCCCAAACCGAAGCCCCAGTGAACGGCGGCCGTAACTATAACGGTCCTAAGGTAGCGAAATTCCTTGTCGGGTAAGTTCCGACCCGCACGAATGGCGTAACGATCTGGGCACTGTCTCGGCGAGGAGCTCGGCGAAATTGAAGTGGCCGTGAAGATGCGGCCTACCCGCAGATGGACAAAAAGACCCCGTGGAGCTTTACTGCAACTTGACATTGAAGGTCGCCCTACGATGCGTAGGATAGGTGGGAGGCGTTGAGACCGGGCTTGCGGGCCCGGCGGAGCCACCCTTGAAATACCACCCTTCGTATGGTGTCCTTCTCACGTGCGAGCAAGCGTGCGGACCGTGTCTGGTGGGCAGTTTGACTGGGGCGGTCGCCTCCTAAATCGTAACGGAGGCGCGCAATGGTTCCCTCAGGGTGGATGGAAATCACCCGTCGAGTGTATTGGCACAAGGGAGCTTGACTGCGAGACAGACGCGTCGAGCAGGGGCGAAAGCCGGCCAAAGTGATCCTACGGTTCCGAGTGGTAGGGCCGTGGCTTATCGGATAAAAGTTACCCCGGGGATAACAGGCTGATCTTGCCCGAGAGTTCACATCGCCGGCAAGGTTTGGCACCTCGATGTCGGCTCGTCGCATCCTGGGGCTGGAGTCGGTCCCAAGGGTTGGGCTGTTCGCCCATTAAAGCGGCACGCGAGCTGGGTTCAGAACGTCGTGAGACAGTTCGGTCTCTATCCTCTGCGGGCGTTGGAGCGTTGCGGGGAACTGCCCCTAGTACGAGAGGACCGGGGTGGACGGACCGCTGGTGTGCCAGTTGGGGGGCCTACCCCCACCGCTGGGTAGCCATGTCCGGACAGGAGAAGCGCTGAAAGCATCTAAGCGCGAAGCCAACCTCAAGATGAGCGCTCCCACCGCCACGAGCGGATAAGGCCACGGGCAGACGACCCGTTTGATAGGCGACAGGTGGACGCCCGGTAACGGGTGCAGCTGAGTCGTACTAATGGCCGAAGGCTTGACCTGCCCTGCGTTTCGGGCAGCGTTCGGAGCCGCGCCCCGCACTCCGCGGGCGCTTCACACGACTCGTCCCCGTTGCCCCGTCCCGGCGCGAACGCGCTAGGATCGGGGCAGCGCACGGTGCGGGATAGAGCAGCGGTAGCTCGTCGGGCTCATAACCCGGAGGTCGTGGGTTCGAATCCCACTCCCGCTACCAAGTCACCGAACGAGGGCCGGTCCGCAAGGGCCGGCCCTCGCCGCGTCCACGGACGATCGCCGCCTCAGAGCCCGATCAGCCCGGGTCGTTGCGCGCCGATCGCCGCGGCCGCCGCCTCGAAGCGCTCCGCGGTTTCCGGATGGCAGGTGAAGACCAGCACTTGGTGCGTCTCCGCGAGCTGGTGGAGCGCGAGCGCCGCCTGCGCCGCACGATCCGGATCGAAGTTGACCAGCACCTCGTCGACCACGACCGGCAGCGGCTCCGTCCGCGCGCCCAGCTCGCGGATCAGCCCGAAGCGCAGCGCGAGATAAAGCTGCTCCCGTGTCCCGCGGCTCAGCTGAGCCGGCTCCTTGACCGCGCCGCTGCGGGCCTCGACCAGATTGATCCGCTGCTCGCCCAGCGGGGCCTGCACCTGCCGGTAGCGCCCGCCGCTGGCCGCGGCCATGAACTCCTGCGCGTGCCTCAGCACGTCGGGCTGCCGCTCGGCCTCGAACTTCTCCCGCGTCCGCGCGAGCAGCCAGCCGGCCAGCTGGTGCTTCGCCCATTCCCGCGCATCGCCCCGCGCCCGCTCGATCAGCCGCTCCCGCTCCAGCCGCAGCCGCGACGACTCGCTCTCGCCGCCCAGGTCGTCCAGCTGCTGCCTCACCTCGCCGAGCCGCTCCGAGGCCTCGCGGGACTCCGCATCGGCCTCCGCGGCCAAGCCTTCGATCCGCTCGCAGCGCGCGGCGATCTGCTGCTGGTCAAGGTCCCGGAGCTGGCTGAGGGCGGCGGCGTGGCGCTCGCCCGATCCCAGCAGCTGGCGCAGCTGGCGTTCGAGCCCGGCCTTGCGGTCGAGCGTCCGCCGCCGCTCCTCGAACGCGGCCGCGCGGCCGCGGAAGTCCTCCGCCCGCAGCCCCGGATCGCCGTCCGGCAGCGCGCCGCCCAGCTCGAGCAGCGCATCCAGCTCGCCGTGCGCCGCATCGAGATCGCTTTGCGCTTCTTCCAGCTGCCGCTCCGCCTCCGTTTGGCTCGCTCTTGCGCGAATCCGAGCATCTGCGAGGCCTGAGACGCGGTCATGCAGCTCGATCAGGCGTTCCGCCGCGGATCTGGGTTCGGCCGAGTCGAACGCGACGCCGAACTGGCCTGCCAGCATCGAGACCGCGCCCGCGTAAGCGCTGATGATCTGGTTGATTCCGCGAATGCGGCGCTCGATGTCTTGAAGCCGCCGGTGCTGGAGGCGCGCGTTCTCGACCCGCTCGCGCAACCGCAGCACCGCATCGGGCGCAAGGCCGGCGTCCAGCCCGCGCGCCGCGAGCCAGCCGCTCCACGCGCTCGCTGCTTCCGCTTCCCGCTCGACCGCCGAGGCCAGGGCCGCCTCGCTTTCATTCGCGGCTTCGGTCCCGCGCTCAAAATCATCCGCGCGCCGCACCGCGGCCCCCAGCCGCTCCACGAGCTCGACCACGGCCGCTTCCAGCGCCGCCGGATCATCTGCAACCCGCAAGCCGAACTGCGCCGCCAACGGCTCAACTTCGGCGGAGAAGTCCGACGCCATCCGCTCCGACCGCTTGACGTGTTCCCGTTTGCCGCGCTGTGCCGAGATCGCTTGGCGGGCGATGGTCGCGGCGCTCAGCAGTTCGTTGACGCCATCGGGGCGGAAGTCGCCGCGCAGCCCTCGCTGCGCGAGCCAGGCCGACCACTCGCGTTCTATCGCCTCGCGAATGTCCAAGGCATCATTGACAGCCTCTGCCGTTGCCTCGGCTGCTTGTTCGCGTTCCTTTCGCCGCGTTTCGCATTCGGTCAGCCGCCGCGTCAGATCATCGCGATCTCGCAGTGCATCCGCGGCCCGGTCCAGCGCCGCCCATGCCTCGTCTAATGCGTCCTCGTCGATTCGCTCAATGCCGAGCGCGGCTCCGCCTGCCGTCAGATCCTCGGCGATCTCCTCTTCGCCGTCCCGCTCCCGTCGCAGCGCGTCATGCGCGTTCCGGACGAACGGGGAGTCCGCATCGCCCGGCGCCCGTGTCCGCGAGGGGAGGAAGAGCGATGCGCCGATGGCGGCGAACAGCAGCCCTGCGATCAAGCCGACGATGAGCGAGTCGCCGCCGAGCGCGACGCCGATGGCGAGGATGGCGATGCCCGCGACGAGCGCGCCGATGATGCGGTTCCAATCGCGCCGTCCCGCCGCCGCGACCGCATCGGGCCTGCCGACGGCGGCAACTTGGTTTTCGAGTGCGCCGATGCGCTGCCGCGCCGCTTCCGCTTCTCGGAGCCGGGCCCGCATTGCGCGGATGGTGCGCCGCCTCTCGCTGATCGCTTCGGCGTCAAGCGCCGGCTGCGGCGCAGCGGTCAGATTTTCGCGGGCCGACATCTCCTCGCGGCGCGCCTCTTCCAGCAGGCGGCTGTCCTGCCCGGTCAGCCCCCTCAGCCGCGTCGTTTCGTCGCCGGCTTGCCGCAGGCGCTCCGCGAACTCGCTGATCTCACCGCGCGCCGCGATCGACAGATCGAGGCGGTCCAGCCGATCCGCAGTCCAATCGGGGCCGAGCTCGCCAAGTGCGCGGTCCGCCTCGCTGCCGGCCGCTTGCAGCTCCGTCCGCGCTGCGGGCAGGCCGGCGACCGCATCGGCGAACGCCGCCCGCCCGCGCTCAATTCGCTTGATTTCCCCTGCCCGCGCGAGCAGGGCATCATCGCCCGGCTGGGGCTCCGCCGACGTGAGTGCTACAGAGGCATCCTCCCGTCGCGCCTCTGCCGTCCGCCGCGCGTTCCCAACCTCTTCCAAGCGCGACTGGTGCCGCCCGACCTCCGACTCGTCAGAGCCGGAAAAGCGGAAGGCGCTCAGCCGCGCTACATCCCAGTCGCCGCCGAGATCGAGCAGCGCACCGTCGAGCTGCGCCTGCTGCGAGTCCCGCTCCTGCTCGCGTCGCGGCAGGTCGTTCGCGGCGTCGATGAAGCTCCCCTTCTTGCTCTGCAGCTCCGAGACCTCCACGCTGCGCGACAGGATGCCCTCGTGCTCGATCTGCACATCCGCATCGTCGCGGGCCGCTTCGACGCGCAACCGCGCCGCTTCCGCGGCCGATGCGGCATTGCGCACCCGCTCCTCGATCTTTTCGAGTCGCGGGATGCCGTCGGCGGGGAAGTCCGCGACGGTCAGCTGCTCCAGCTCGCGCTCGGTCTCGACGAGCTCGTTCCACGGTTCCCAGGCCTGATCGAGTTGCCGTGCGCGGCCGAGTTCCGCTTGCAGATCGCCGCGCCGCCGCGCCGCTTCGTCCGCGGCATCCCCAAGCCGCCGCACTTCCTCCGTCAACGCCGCGAAGCGGCCGGCGTCCTGCGCTTTCTCCCGCAGCTCTGACTGTACCGCTTCCAACGTGCGGCCGGTTTCAGCCATGCGGTGAGTCCTGCCTCGCGGAGCGAACACCTCGTCGCGCTGCTTGGCGATGGCGCGGATGGCTTGCGGGAGGCGGGCCGCCCCGATGCCGGCGCTGTAGATCTGCCCGTTGACTTCGTTGTCTTCGAGCAGCTTATCGCTGGTGAGCTCATCGAGCGTGAAGGCGAAGATCTGCTCGAATACATCCTTGGAGTGTCCGCCGAGCAGTTGCTGCAATGCCGTTTCGGGGAGCGCGGCGCCCGAAGCGGCGAATATGGAGACCGGCCCTCCGCGCGCGCCTTGGTACCGCTCGATCGTCATGCGCTCGCCCGCGCTGTCGACCACATGCAGCCGACCACCGTGGCGGCCGCCTTCGAGCGGCGGGTAATGTTTGTTCCCGCCGCGCTGGGGGAAGCCGAAGAGGATGGCGCGGATCGCCGCAAGCAGCGTGCTCTTGCCCGCTTCATTGGGGCCGAGCAGCACGGTCACGGGCGCGGCGAAGGGGCCGAGCTCGTAGCCGGCGAAGCGCCCGAAGCCGTCCAGTTCGATGCGCTCGATCTTCACGCGTCGTCCTCCACCAGCAAGTCGAGCGCGATCGCCTCCGCCTCTTGCAGCAGCGCTGCCAAATCTCCGCCCTGCGGTGCTTTCTCATCCATGAAGCGGAAGCGCTGGTTGCCGTAGAGCGGCTCGAGTTCCGGCGCAAGCTCCGCGAGCTGATCGGAATCCCCTTGCGCGGCGCTGCTCAGCCTGAGCAGCTCGGCCACGAAATCAGCGCCCTCGCTGCGAGCGCGGCGGTCGATCTCGGGGGCCGTGTTATCCGCGATGCGTTCGCACCAGGCGAAGGGGTCGCGCGACTCGAAAGCCGCGTTGACGACCTGCTCGCGCAGGTCCTGGAGCAAGCCGCTGCGGCGCAGGAATGCATGCAGCGGGCCGCGTCCGCGCAGGTCTGCGCGGAACACGAGCGGTCGGCCGTCGGCGGCTTGCAGCAGCTCGTCGACGCGGCGCGGGAGCTCGTCCAGCAGATCCTGCTCGGAGCGCAGTTCGGAGATGTCGAGATCGATCTGCTCCCAGCGGACGACGTCGACGGGATGGAATTGCGGATGCACCGAGTGGTCGTCGCCGACCTCGACGAGGTAGACGCCGCGCGCCCCGCGCTCGTTCGGGTGCCGCCCCTGCGGATTGCCGGGATAGATCACGGTCGGCGCGGCGGCGTGCAGCACTTCCCGCGTGTGGACGTGGCCGAGCGCCCAATAGTCGATTCCGGTGCGCAGGTCGTCGACGCTGCATGGCGCGTAGGAGTCGTGGGCGGGGTTGCCGCCGACATTGGCGTGGAGCAGGCCGATCCGGAACCGTCCGGGCGCGGCTTGGAGCCCGGCGGCGAGGTTCTCGCGCACTTCGCGCGTCGGGTAGCTGATGCCCGTAACCACGGCGCGTTCGGGATCTTCTAGGAAGACCGGCACGCTCTCCCACTCGGTCCCGAAGCGATGGCAGCCGGGCGGGTAGTCGAGGTTCGCCTCCCAGCCGTCGAGGGGGTCATGATTGCCGTGGCAGACGAACGAGCGGATGCCGGCCTCGTCGAGCCGCTCGAGCCCGGAAATGAAGGCGCGCTGGGCGCGCAGGCTGCGATCCGCGCCGTCGTAGATGTCCCCCGCCACCAGCAGCGCGTCGACCTGCTGGTCGATGCAGAGATCGATGATCCGCGCGTATGCCTCGAATGTGGCCCGCACGAGCGCATCTGCAACGTGGGGCGGCGCTTCGCTGCCGATCTGCTTGAACGGCGAATCAAGGTGCAGGTCGGCGGCGTGGACGAACTTGATCAGGGGCACGCGGCCAACATAGCAAGCGGGCGCGCTGCGTCCTCCCGCCTGATTCGGCAGGCACTAGAATGCGGGGGAGCGGCGGCGCGCGCCGCGACAGTGCAGGGGGTTCATCATGGCATTGGGCGGATTCGCGAACCGGGTGGCACGGATCGACCTGACCGAGCGGACGGTCTCCTACGAGGGAATCAACGAGGACGATGCGCGCAAGTACATCGGCGCGCGCGGGCTGGGCGTCAAGTACCTGCTCGACAACGGGGCGGACACCGACCCGGGCTCGCCCGACAACATGCTTGCGCTGGTCAACGGGCCGCTGACCGGCACCGAGGTCACGATGAGCGGGCGGCTCGCCTTCGTCACCAAATCGCCGCTGACCGGCACCGTGACCGACAGCCACATGGGCGGCTGGAGCGCGGCGCGGCTGCGCTGGGCCGGCTTCGACGCGCTGCTGATCACGGGCCGGGCCGATTCGCCCGTCTACCTGCACGTCGAGGGCGGCGAGGTCGAAATCCGCGACGCTTCCGGCATCTGGGGCAAGGGCATCCACGACACCGTCGAGCACTTCGGCTCCGGCAAGGGCAACTCGACCGACACCTCGGTGATGGCGATCGGCCAGGCGGGCGAGCACGGCGTGCTGTTCGCCTCCTTCCTCAACGAGGACGACCGCGCCGCCGGGCGCGGGGGCACCGGCGCGGTCGCGGGGATGAAGAACCTCAAGGCGGTCGTGGTCAAGGGCACCCGTGCGGGGCGCTACCGCCCCGAGGACCGCGAGAAGTTCCGCGCCGCGCAGGGCAAGCACCTCCAGCTGATCATGGAGTCGCCCGTCACCGCGCCCTCATCGGTCAACGACGACGGCTCGCTCAAGGAGGGCTCCGGCGGCCTCTCCGCGTTCGGCACCAACGTGCTGATGAACGCGGTCAACGCGATCGGCGGCCTGGGCACCAAGAACTCGCAGGAAACGCAGTTCGAGGGCGCCAACGCCGTCTCCGGCGAGACCATCCGCGACGATCTGCTCGTCGCCGAGCCCACCTGCCACGCCTGCCCGGTCGCCTGCAAGAAGGAAATCGAGATCACCGAGGGCGACTACAAGGGGCTCAAGATGGAGTCCTTCGAGTACGAGCCCGCTTGGTCGCTCGGCGCGAACTGCGGCAACGACGACCCCGCCGTGGTGGCCAAGGTGATCGACCAGTGCAACGACTACGGGATGGACGCCATCGAGATCGGCAACGCGATCTCGATGTACATGGAGGCCTCCGAGCGCGGCTACGTCGACACGCCGCTCGACTGGGGCGACGGCGCGGGCATGGTCCGGGTCGCCGAAGAGCTGGCCCACCGCTCCGGTTCGGTCGGCAACGTGCTGGCCGACGGCACGGTCAAGGCGGCCGAGGCCTGGGGGCACCCGGAGCTGGCGATGGCGGTCAAAGGGCAGGCGATTCCGGCCTACGACCCGCGCGCGATCAAGGGCGAGGGGCTCGGCTACGCGACCTCCAACCGCGGCGCCTGCCACCTGCGCGGCTACACCCCGGCCTCCGAGCTGCTCGGCATCCCCGTCAAGACCGACCCGCTCGACTGGGACGGCAAGGGCCCGCTGCTGAAGATCTTCCAGGACCTGCACGCCTTCTCCGACTCGCTCGACCTCTGCAAGTTCAGCGCCTTCGCGGTCGGCGCGCCCGAATACGCCGCCCTCTACGAGTCGGTCGTCGGCCTGCCGATGAGCGAGGAGGACGTGATGATCGCGGGCGAGCGCATCTACAACGTCGAGCGCTACTTCAACAACCTCGCCGGTTTCGGCGGCGCCGAGGACTCGCTGCCGCAGCGCTTCCTCGAAGAGCCCGGCTCCGGCGCGGCCGACGGGCACGTCTGCGAGCTCGACCAGATGAAGGCGCAGTACTACGAGGCGCGCGGCTGGGACGACGGCGTGGTGCCGGAGTCGAAGCTGCGCGAGCTCGAGATCATCGCCTAGGCCCGCGCCGGGAAGCCGCGCGGCGCATGGAGGTCCGGTTCTACGCGACGCTGCGCCCGCTCGTCGGCGGACGCAGCGTCGCCGTGGACGACCCGCCCGCGACGATCGGCGAGCTGCTGGAGCGGATCTGCGCACGGCATGACGGCCTGCGCGAGCGCATCTTCGACGAGCAGGGGCAAGTCCGCGAATACGTCGCCGTGATGATCGACGGGCGCGACATCCGCCATGTCGAAGGCCTGCAGAGCCGCCTGCCCCCCGGCGGCGAAATCGACATCTTCCCGCCGGTGGCTGGCGGCTGACCGCGCATGGGAATCCTGCGCTACGACCTGCCCCGCCAAGCGCTGATCGCCTTCCTCGCGGCGATGGCCGTGACGGCGCTGATCGGCTACCTGATCACCGTCCTCGACCAGATCGACCCGCTCGCCATCGAGCGCGCCGCGATCAGCGGCCAGCGCGACGGCGCGGCCGACGGCTACGAAGCCGGCTTCGAGACCGGCCGCCTCGCCGGCGCGGGGCAAGCGCGGCTCGATCTGGATGATCTGCTCGCCTCCGACGACTCCGGCGCGGCCCGCCGGCTCGCCTACGACTTCGCCTGGAACGATGCCGTCTCGCAGGCGCTCGACCGCGCCAAGCGCGCCAAGCTTGAAGTCGAATCCGCCTTCGAGCAGTGGGAAGCGCTGCTCCGATGAGCGCCGCCATGCCGCCCCGCAGCGAAGGCGGCATCCGCGGCTGGGGCGGCGGCCGCCGCAGCGGACGCGGTTGGCGCCGCTCCCGCGACCCGATCGGTCGCCACACCGCGATCGCCGCGGTGCTCGGCGTCGTCATCGCCGCGCTGATCGGCGCGACGCTCGACCCCTTCAACATGCAGACCAGCGACGACCAGCGCCGCGCCGAGGAAGCCGCCTACGCCGAAGCCTTCGCCCAAGCCCGCCCCGTCGGCGAAACCGCCGGCGTCCCCCACGGCCGCACCGAATGGATCGGCGACCGCCTCCAAGCCGACGCCGCGGCAACCGGCCCTTGGGCCGACGCCTTCCGCCAAGGCTGGACCGCGGGCTGGAACGACGCCCTAGACGCCCTCCACCAAGCCGCCAAGCAAGCCGGCCTCCCCCCCGACTACACCGAGTTCGACGTCCTAGCCGAGTTCCCCCGCCGCTGATCGCGCTCTGCGCGGCGGGCGATCGCGCGGGGCAGGCCGCTGAAGATCCTGTCGTGAATCGGCGCCAGCGCGTGCCAGTAGAGCAGGCCGGGTGCGCCGGCGGGGTGGAAGCGGGCGGTGGCTGCGACCGTTGATCCCCCGGCGCGCGGCTCCGCTTCCAACTCCAGCACGGCCGAGCCGGGCAGCTTCATCTCGGCGACCAGCGTCAGCCGGCGGCCGTCTTCCAAGTCGGCGACGCGCCAGAAATCGAGCGGGTCGCCGACGCGCAGTTCGTTGGGGCTGCGCCGTCCGCGCCGCATGCCGACGCCGCCGAACAATCGGTCGATTGCGCCGCGCAACCGCCACAGGCCGGTCCAGAAGTACCAGCCGTTGTCGCCGCCGATCGACGCGATCTCGCGCCACGCGGCATCCACGGGCGCGGCGCAGGCCGCCTCGCGCCGCACCGACTTGCTGTAGTAGCCGATGTCGTGCCGGCGGTTGCGGTACTCGAACGCACCCTCCGTCCAGCGCGCGGCCGGGCCGCCCGATTCCTCCTCCGCCAGCGCGGCGTGCACGGCCTGCTCGTAGGTCCGCAGCGCGATCGGCGCGAGCCGGCGCAGCGCTTCGGGGTCGCGCGACGTGATGTCGTGCGCCAGCCCGTCGATCAGCGGCCGCGCCACCGAGCTCGGCACCGCCGTGACCAAATCCAGCCAGTACGACGAGAGCCGCGGCGTGAGCACGGGGATGATCAGCACCCGCACCCGCCGCCCCGCGATCTCCGCGAACCGCCGGATCAGGTCCGCGTAGCTGAGCGTTTCCGGCCCGGCCGCGTCGTAGGTTCCCGCCGGCAGCTCCGGCGCGCGGACGAGGTACTCGATCAGGTCGTCCAGCGCGATCGGCTGGCTGCGCGACGAGACCCAGCGCGGCGCGGCCATCAGCGGCAGGTGGTAGACCAAGTCGCGGATCACCTCGAACGCCGCCGAGCCCGCGCCGACCACGATGCCCGCCCGGAGTTCCGAGACCGCAACGGAACCGCTCCGCAATTCGTCGCCCGTCTCCAGCCGCGAGGCCAGATGCGGGGAAGGCGTTCCCCGCCCGCTCGCCGGCCGCATCCCGCCCAGGTAGATGATCCGCTCGACGCCTGCCCGTTCCGCGGCCTCGGCGACGTTCCGCGCCGCCCGCCGGTCCCGCTCGGCGAAATCCGCGCCGGATGCCATCGAGTGGACGAGGTAGTAGACGACGTCGACGCCGTGCATTGCGGTTGGCAGCGTTTCCGCATCGAGCACGTCGACCGCATGCAGATCGACGCCTGCCCATTCGCGCGCGGCCAGCGCATCGAGCCTGCGGGAGGCGGCGCGCACGTCATAACCGGCCGCGAGCAGCTTGGGGACCAAGTGCGTGCCGATGTACCCGCTCGCGCCGAGCACCAGCGCCCGCGCCATCGCCCGCTCAGGCTCCGCGCAGCCTCGGGTCGAGCACGTCGCGGAGGGCGTCGCCGAGCAGGTTGAAGGCGAGCACGATCATCGTCAGCGCCGTTCCCGCGAACACGGTCAGCCATGGGTGCAGGTCCAGCGATGCCCGGCCCGCGTTCACCATCTTGCCCCAGCTCGGCACGCCCACCGGCCCGGCGCCGAGGAACGACAGCGTCGCCTCGGCCAGGATGTACGCGCCGATCCCGATCGAGAATGCGATGATCAGCACCGCTCCCACGTTCGGCAGCACGTGCCGGATCATGATCCGCAGGTCGTTCGCGCCGACTACGCGGGCCGCTGTCACGAACTCCATCTCGCGCACCGCCAGCACCGCTGAACGGATCAGTCGCGTCGTGATCGCGAATCCGGCAATGCCGAGCCACATCACCACGTACGCGACCGAAGGCTCCGTGATCTGCGTGAAGGCGAGCACCAAGATCAGGAACGGGATCGCCTGCAGCATGTCGATCACCCGCTGGATCATCAGGTCGATGATGCCCGAGTAGTAGGCCGACACCATGCCGATGATCAGGCCGCCCATCACGGCGATGATCGAAGCGCCCAGCCCCACGATCAGCGACAGCTGCGCGCCGTGCACGATCTGCGAGTAGATGTCCCGTCCGAACTTGTCGGTTCCGAACCAGTGGGTGTCGCTCGGCTCGATGAACTGGTTGACCACCACCGGCGAGCCGACGTTCGAATCCCTCGCCAGATCCGCGATCGTGGGGTTCTTAATGTAGCCCGGGTTCTCCGTCTCGAAGACGAGGTCCGGGTCATACCGGCCCAGCTGGTTCGCGAAGATGGCGAAGATGGCGAAGACGAGCACGATCGTCAGCCCGAACGCGCCCAGCGGCTTGCGCCGGTAGAACCGGCCGACCGCCCGCACCGCTCCCATGGCGCGGTCCAGCAGCGAGGCGTCGCGCAGCTCCTCCGCGCCCGAGGAGACGGGTGCGCCGATTTGCACGGAAGACATCAGGCCAGCCTCACCCGCGGGTCGATGAACCCGTAGAGGATATCCACGAACAGGTTCGTGAACACCACGAACACGGAGATCAGCACGACCACGCCCTGGATCACCGGGTAATCACGGTTGAAGAACGAGAACAGCACCTTGTTGCCGATGCCCGGGATGTTGAACATGTTCTCCAGCACGACCTGCGAGCCGATGATCGTCGCCACGGTCACGCCCATCACGGTCAGCACCGGCAGCAGCGCGTTGCGGAGCGCGTGCCGCACGATCACGATGCCCTCGCGCAGCCCCTTGGCCCGCGCCGTGCGCACGTAGTCCTGCCGCAGCACCTCCAGCATCTGCGATCGCAGCAGCCGCATCGTCGCCGCCGTGCCGGCGAAGCCGCCGGCGATCATCGGGATCAAGTACCAGGTCATCGCCGCGCCCGGGTCTTCCCAGAAGTGCGGCTGCTGGATCACCTCGATCGTGAAGAGGTCCCACTCCAGCACGCCCAGGGTCATGATCGCCGCGGTCCAGAAGACCGGCGCCGCCAGCGCCAGGATGGCGAGCGTGCGGAACACGTAGTCGGGCCACTTGTCCTGCCAGATCGCCGCGATCAGCCCGACCGGAATCGCGATCGTGAAGCCGAAGGCGATGATCAGGATGCCCAGTTCGATCGAGTAGGGCAGCGAGCGGCCGATCTCGTACCAGACCGAATTGGCCCGGATCGCGAAGGACTGGCCCAAGTCCAGCTGGACGACGGCCCAGAGCCAGTCGCCGTACTGCTCGATCACGGGCTTGTCCAAGCCCAGCTCGGCCTTGCGCGCCTCGATCGACTCCGCGCTCGCGCTGCCCGCGTCCAGCCCCAGCGCCGCCGAGGCCGGATCCCCCGGCAGCACGCGCATCATGAAGAAGATGAACGTGCCGACCAGGAAGATCACGAAGAGCGCGCCCGCGACCCGGCGGATGATGTACGCCTGCATCGGAGCCCCGGTTCAGCCGCCGCGGAGTCCGCCCGCGATCAGAGCGGCACCGGCGGCGGCGGGTTGCGGCCCTCGATCGACGGGTCGTCGGGGTCGATCCACTGCCCGAACGCCTGCACGCTGTTGGCGAGGAAGTTCCAGCCCTCGGTCGGGCTCGACAGCACCGGATGGTTGTAGTTGTACCGGATCGCCGGGAAGATGTAGTTGTAGCAGATCGAGCGTCCGAACTGCCCCCGCTCCATCACGTAGTCCTGCACCGACCGCAGCTTCTCGTAGGCCGAGTCGTAGTCCAAGTCCTCCAGCGCCGATGCCAGCGTGGTGTCGATGAAGTCGTCCGAGATCTCCCAGTAGTTCGAGCCACCGCCCGTGCCGAAGGCGCCGATCATCTCGGCCCGAGCGTCCGGGATCTCGATGTTCGGGATCCAGCTGAAGAACGGGTCGAAGTCCTTCGCGATCCAGGACGGGATGATCTCGAGGTACGGCTTGGTGATGCCGTTGAACTGATCCGTGTCGAACGCCTCGTTGAACATCGTCGCGATGATGCCCGGCGTCGCAGACCACGCGGCGCGCGAAGCCCAGAGTTCGGATGTCACCCAGTCGATCTGGCCCAGCTCGGAGCCGCCGGCGGCGTCCCAGAGCTGCTTCGCTTCGGTGACGTCGGCCTCCTTGTCGGTGCGGTAGCCGCCGATTTCCGCCAGATCCTCCTGTGGGATCGCCCAGCCTTCCTGCATCCACGAGACCGGCCCCGACACCTTGCCCAAGCCGTTGTGCAGCTGCTGGATCAGCTGCCGCCGATCCGTCGCCAGGTCGATCGCCCGCGTCAGCCGCAGGTCGGTCCACGGCTCCTTGTTGGACGGCGTGAAGATCGCCACCGTGTTCGCGACGCCCTGGTAGGTCAGGTAGGTCTCGTCCTGCAGGCTGTCGTGAATCGCCAGGATCGTGCTCGGATCCGGGTCCGTCATCGAGTCGACCTGCTTCTGCTCGAACGCGATCCGGTACGCGTTCGGGTCTTGGAACGTCTGCACCCAGACGTAGGAATCCAAGAACGGCGCGTCCGGCAGCCCGTAGAAGTCCGGGTTCTTGACGCAGGAGATGCCCTCGCCCGGGTCCCAGCGGGTGAGGATGAACGGCCCCGTGCCGATCACCTTGTCCGGCGAAATCTCGGTGGCGATGCTCTCGGTCGCCATCGTCAGTTCGGGCTGGTTGAAGAGGTTGAACTCGTTCGCCAAGCCGCCCACGAAGGTCGCGTCGGGATTGGCCAAGTTCAGCCGGATGCTGCCCTCGCTCAGGTCCATCGTGGTGATCGCGCCCCAGTACGAGGAGCGCCCGAAGTCGCCCGACTCGGTGCCGTCGGCCAGCAGCTTGTCCTTCTGGCGCGAGATGTTCCAGTGGACGTCGCCCTCGGTGAAGGCCCGGCCCGCCGCGGCCGCCGGATGCGCCGCGCCCGGCCCCGCGTTGTGCCAGTTCACGCCGGGGCGGATGTTCAGCACCACCGTCGCGCCGTCCGGGGTCTCCCAGCTCTCGGCCAGGTCGCCCGTGATCGTGCCCGTGTTCGGGTTCGTGAAGCGCACCAGCTTCGACTGCACCCGCCCCAGCACCTGGAGCACCGGCGAGGCGACCGTCCGCTGCGCGTCCGACGTCTCGTAGACGTTCGCCGACTGCTCGATGATCGAGCCGCCGTACTTGCCCGCGATCGCGGCCGGCTCCTCGGCCTCGCCGACCGCCGAGGCCTGTTCTTCCTGCTGCGCCGCGGCCTCCTGCTGCTCCTGCTGTTGCGCCTGCTGCGCGGCGGCCTGCTCCTGTTGCTGCTGCGCTTGCTGCGCGGCCGTGGGCTGGTCCTGCTGTTGCTGCTGCGGGGCCGCGCTGGTCGTCGCTGCGGGCGCCGCCTGCTGCTGGTCGTCGTCGCCGGAGCCGCAGCCGACCAAGGCGAGGCCGGCCGCGCCGACGCCGGCGCGGGCGCTCGCTCCGAGCAGTGCGCGCCTCGACAGGCGCTGCCTGCGCATCCGTTGCCAGTAGTTCCGCTCGCTCATGACGGGCCTCCGGGCTTCGGGCCGCGATTGGCGCGGCCGCCGTGATGCGCGATGCTAGCGCAACGAGAGGAGATTTGCAGGCCATGCCCCCGCGAGCCGTCCGCCAGCTCTCCCTCCGCGGCGTCCCGCTCTGGCTGCTGCGCGAGTACCTCGCCGATTTGGGCGCGGCCGACTGCGAGCCGCCCGCTCCGGGCCCGACCGACCCCGACGGCGTCGTCCTGCCCGACGGCGCGATGCGCTCCCCCGAAGGCTGGCAGGTCCTCTACCGCAGCGAAGAGCGCCAAGCCCACCCCCGTCTGCCCACCAAGATCGCCATCCACCATCTCACCTTCACCCACGAAGACGAACCGCGCCTCGAAGCCCTCCTAGAGCGCTTCATGCGCAAAGCCCACCGAGGCGGCGGCTAACGCCGAGACCCGCAAGCCGGGCACGGGCAGGTCTGATAGCCGGCGACGAGGTGCACCAGTCCGTGGATCGTTCCGTCGTATGCGAAGAACGCCGGCAGCAGGATGTCGAACAGCTCGGCGTCGCCCCTCGTGTAGAAGCGGTTGACGGTGTTCGCCACGAGGTCGGCCAACTGGACCAGTCGGCTCTGGCTGCTGTCGATGAACAGCGGCACCTCGACGTAGGCCTGCATCGGCCCGATCGCGGCCCCGGTGGTCGAGCCCTGGTCCTTCCATCGGCGCATCAAGTTCTGGAGCCGGGGTTCCAAGCCGGGGCTGCGGTCGAGCAGGGCGATGCAGCGGTGGGGATCCCCGAGCGTGGCTTCCCGGCCGAGGAATCCATTGCAGCGCGCGAACGTCTCTTCATGAACGCGCTCATATGGATTGTGATGCCGATTTCCCTCCGTGTGCAGCGCGGTCGCGAAGAGGACGGGAGGCCGCACTTGCCCCGTGACGCCCGTTGCCAGCAGTTCGGCGATCTCGAACAGGACTCGGCGTCGGGTTTCCGGCGGCACCCCGCGCCAGTGCGTCCGTCCCCAGCGGATGTGGTCGGCATGCAGCTCGGCGTGGGGATGAACATCCGGAGCGGACTTCAAGATCTGGTCCACCGCGCTCGACAGCCGCCGTGCATCCTGCTCATGGACGGCCAGTCCTCCCACCGCCAAGTAGGCGCTGGTGTGCTTCCCGGAGTCGTCCAAGCAGAGGAGGTACATGAGAGGGGAATGACAGGCGACGGCGGATCGCTGGCCAGCGCCAATAGGGTCACAAGGCACTCGCCGCCTGCACGGGCAGCATAGGCCGAATTCGCAAATGCGGTCAACGCAGACGAGCCTGCGTGCTCTTGAAGGGGAGTTGAAAGGCGGGCGGCTAGCCGAAGCCGGCCGGCGTTGGAAGACGCAAGGCGCTCACCGCCCGCGACGCAAACGTAGACCGCAGGGGGGCAGATCGTCAATCCGCTCCAAGCGTCAAGCGTTCTTGAGGCGGGTTGCGAGGTAGTCGGCGTAGTGCTGGGCGTTGCCGCCGGCGGCGTTGATGTGGAGGATGCAGCCGGGGTTCTGGGTGAGGGCCACGTCGGCGTTGGTTTCGGCGATGCAGTCGAGCTTGCGTTGCAGGATGCCTTGGCCGACCTCTGGGGAGGTGATCGAGGTCATGCCGCCGAAGCCGCAGCAGACTTCCCGTTCTTGCAGCGGGATCGGCGGTTGGCCTGTCAGATCTGCCACCAGCTGCTCCGCGTTCGCGCCGGTGTTGAGCATGTTCGTTGCCTGGCAGAAGCGATGGGATGTCCAAGCGGCTGCGCCTTCGCTATTGAATTGTTCCGGTTGCAGGCGGCCTTGCAGATAGTCGGCGAGATCGTGCATGCGGTCAGCCGTCGCCTGCGCGCGTTCGCGCCATTGCGGATCATCGGCGAACAGGTCCGGCCAGTGCTGTTGCATCTGGGCGACGCAGCTGGGGGCGGGCGTGACGATATCGCGGCCGCGGTTGCGTTCGAGCGCGCGGATGGTCTGCTTGGCCATCTTGCGGGCGAGGTCGATTTGGCCGGCGTCGTAGGCGGGCAGGCCGCAGCAGTGCTGTTCCCGCGGCGCCTCGACATTGAGGCCGGCCGCGTTGAGCAGCCGCTCGGATGATCGGACGACGCTGGGCAGCAGGCGATCGGCGAGGCATTGGGCGAACAGGTTGACCGTCGGCGCATCGGCGATCCGTTTGCCCCGCAGCCGTTCGCGGCCGCTGCGCCAGGGGATCGCCGGAGGCTTGCGCCAAGCGTGGCGCTTGGGCAGCGGTAGCATGAGGGAGCCGTTGCGTCCGAGCAGGGGGGACGCCAGCGCACCGGCCCTCATGGCCAGGTTGAAGGCGCGCGGGCTGGCCCACAGGCGCAGCGCCCAGCGCTGCCAGGCCGGCGTACGTCCGCGCTCCGCGACCTTGCGGCGCACGTGCAGGATCTGTTCCGGCAGCGGGATTGCGACCGGGCAGACGGTCTCGCAGGCCCCGCAGCTCACGCAGAGCGATTGCGGCCCCGCGGCGTCCGCGAGCGAGTGGTGGAAGGGAGTGTTGACCAGCCCGATCGCGCCGGCGTAGATGTGGCCGAAGGCGTGGCCGCCGACGACCGCGTAGGGCGGGCAGACGTTGGCGCAGGCTCCGCAGCGGATGCAGCGCAGGGCGGCGTCGAACGGCTGCTCGCGGGCCATCGCCCGCCGCCCGTTGTCGAGCAGGATGACGTGCATCTCGCGGCCGGGCTGCGCGCCGGTGATCGCGGTCGTGTAGGTGCTCAGCTGCTGCGCGGTCGCGGAGCGCGGGAGCAGGCGGATCTGGTCGGCCGCATCGGCCCAGGCGGGCACGATCTTCTCGATCCCGGCGGTGACGAAATGGACGCGGGGCAGGGAGCTGGCGAGGCGCATGTTGCCCTCGTTGGTCACGATCAGCACGGTGCCCGTCTCGGCGATCAGCGCGTTCGCCCCGGTCAGTCCCGCGCCGGCGGCGAGGTAGTGCCCGCGCAGGCCGCCGCGCGCGCTGGCGACCATCGCGGAGATGTCGTCCGGGTCGAATTCGCGGCCCAGTTCGTCGCCGAGCACCTGCGCGATCTGCCGGCGCGTCTGGTGGATCGCGGGCATCACGAGGTGGCTGGGCCGCTCGCGGGCGAGCTGCAGCAGCCATTCGCCCAAGTCGGTCTCGATGGCCCGCACACCGCGCTCGGCCAGACGGTCGTTGAGCTCGATCTCCTCGGAGACCATTGACTTGCTCTTGACGATCAGTTCGATGCCGCGCTCACGGCAGACCTTGGCGATGTACTCGACCGCTTCCTCCGCCGTCGCAACCTCGACCACGGTCGCGCCGGCGGCTTCCGCGTTGCGGCGGAACTCCGCGATGCGCTCGGGCCAGTGCGCGATCACGCCGTCCTTGACGCCGGCGAATTCGCGCCGCAGCTCCTCGAACGAGCGCCCGCTCGCGGCCTCCAGCTGGCGCACGCGCTCGCCGCGGCTCTCGCGCCATGAACGCTGGAATGCGAGCAGCCCGCGCCGCAGCGCCGGATCCGCGGCGGCGCGCCGCACTTTCGCCCCGAACGCCGCGCTCACGGCAGCAGCGCCACGACGAGCCGCGACGGCCCCTGCACGCCGATCGTCAGCGAACGCTCGATGTCCGCCGTCCGCGATGGGCCCGTCACCGTCGTCACGTAGTTCCCGCTGGCGGACTGCCGCCCGATCCAGGCGAACGCCTGATCGAGCGACGGCACCAGATCGCGTTCCACCAATGCGACGACGAGCGTGCGCGCGAGCAGCGAGGGCCGCCGCCCGACCGGGTCCGGCTCGACCAGCACCACGGAGCCCGTTTCAGCGATGCCCAAGGCGGCGTCGACGACCGCGATCGGCGGATCGTCTTCAACCAGTCCCGGCTCGAATTCCGCGCCGTCGAGCAGCGGTTCGCATCCGCCCTCGCGCCTTGCCCAATCAACGGCCGCCTCGCGGTCGGGGAGCCGCACCAGCTCGCCCGCAGCCGCGTCGAGCGCCTCCGAAAACCGCGCGATCAGCCCTTCATCAGCCATGCGCCGATGCTAGCGCCGCCGCCCCGGCGGACAGCCGAACACCGGCCGCTCTGGGCGTGCATTCCGATATGGGGACTGCGCGGCTCGCGGCCGGAAATCTATACCGTGATGAAGGCGCTGGAGGCCCCGCATGGATCGGAACGCGCAGATTTGGGACGAGTTCCTCGCGATCCTCGATGATTGCGCCCGTGGCCGCCGCACGATGCAGCAGTACATGGAGTGGGAAGTCCATCAGGCCACGGAAGAGGACTACGCCGAGATCGATGATGAGCTGGCGGGGCGGATGTCGGCGCTCGCGGGGGCGGCCGACGAGTTCTCCTACCTCTTCGCGGATGAGCGCGAATTCCGGGAGCTGGCCCGGGAGGAGCTGGAGAAGCTGCGGGCGGAGCGGGCTGCGGCCGGCGGGCTGCTCGCGGCGGACTGATCGGGGCTACGGGTTCGCGTTGAGTTCGGTGCTGCGGAGCCAGCGGTTGGTCGCCGGTTCCGCGGGGAAGAAGCGGCCCAGAGGGAGGATGCGCTGGTTTCCGTTGGCGACGAGCGAGAACTCGGTCTGGCCGTCCTCCAGCTTGCGGGCGCTGAGGCGGACGGGGCCGGCTGCGTCGACATCGATCGGCGATGAGTACAGCCATTGGCCGACCTCCGCGCCGGCCGGGAAGAACCGCGTGGCCGGGAGCAGCCGCTCGCCTTGCGCTGGCTCGAACGAGAATTCGGTGCGCCCGTCGGCGAGGCGGCGGGCGCTGATCCGGCCGGTGCCGAGCGCGGCTTGCGGGGCGACGGGTGCGCCGAAGATCGGCGGGGTCGCCTCGCCGTATTCGTCGTCTCCCCAGCATTGCACCGCGCCGGTTTCGGTCAGCGCGCAGGCGTGGCGGCCGGCGTCGACCTGCGTGAAGCGGGTGGACGCGGCGCTCGGTGCTTCATCGCCGCTCAAGCCCCAGCAGCGGACGGCTCCGGCGGTGGTGAGGCCGCAGGTGGTCCAGCCGCCGGCGCTGATCTGGGTGAACCTGCCGGTGGGCGGGTCGGCCTGGCCGAGCGGTTCGCCGTCCCAATCGTCGTTGCCGCCCCAGCAGCGCGCCTCGCCGGCGAGCGTCAGGGCGCAGGTGTGGAACCCGCCGGCGCTGATTTGGGAGAACGGGCCGCGCAGCGGATCGGCCTGGCGCGCATAGGTGCCGTGCAGGTCGGAGTTGCCGCCCCAGCAGCGCGGGCGGCCGCCGGGCGCGAGCGCGCAGGAGTGCCAGCCGCCGGCGCTGATTTGGGTGAACCGGCCGGCCGGCGGGGTGGACTGGCCGAGCCGCTCGCCGTCCCAGTCGTGGTTTGATCCCCAGCAGACGGCTGCGCCGGATTCGGCGAGCCCGCAGCTGTGCAGCCCGCCGGCGCTGACCTGCGTGAACTTGCCGGTTGGCGGGCTCGCCTGCCCGTTGCCGTCGTCGCCCCAGCAGGCGGCCCGGCCGTCGGCGCGGAGGGCGCAGGTGTGGAACGTGCCGGCGCTGATTTGCGTGAAGGGGCCGGGCGGCGCGTCGGTCTGGCCGAAGGCGTTCCAGCCCCAGCATTCGGCCTCGCCCGATTCGGTGAGCGCGCAGGCGTGGTCCTGCTCAGCGCTCACCTGCACCGCCGGCTCGCCGACGACTTCCCGCGGCGAGATGCGCGCGCGCAGGCGGTAGCTCCCCTCGGCCGGCTCGAACGTCGCCGCTTCAATTGAGTAGGTGCCGGCCTCCAAGGCGAGCTCGATGCGGGAGTCGGTTCCATCCCCGTGATCGTCGTTGCGCGCGAGGACGCGGCCGGCGGCGTTGGTCAACGCCAAGTGCGCATCGGCATCGGCCGATGCGAGCGTGATCAGCGCCGTGGCCGGCATCGGCAGGCGCAAGCGGTAGAGGTCGGCGCTGCTGCCGGGCCGCTCGGTCGAGCGGCAGTCCTCGTCCGACCAGCTTCCGTAGGCGCTGAAGGATTGCCCGCTGCCGAGGTCGATCAGGTCGCAGGCGGTCTGCGCCGCGGCCGGCAAGGCCGCGCCGGCCGCGGCCGCGAGCGCCAGCAGCATGGCGGCGATCAGTGCGCGATATGCGCCGGCGGTGCCCTGCTTCATCTGGATCATGCCGTTCCCCTCGCTGCCGCCTGCGCGATCTTACGCGCCCTTCGCGCTCGCCATAACCGCCCGGCGCGGCCGCGGCCGGGCACCGCGGGCATACGATGCGGGCGGAGGCGGCGATGAGCGAGCGGCGCGGGCCGGCGGCTGCGACCCATCGGCGCCTGCCCGGCAACGCCGTGATCCGCCGGGCGCGGATTCCCACCGAGGTGCTGCGGCCGCAGCGGCGGCGGCGCCTCTCCGTCTCGCCCAGGCCCTGGATGGTGGCGCTGCTGTTCGCGCTCGTGATGCTGATCGGCGGCGCGCTGCTGTCGCTGCCGATCGCCTCCGAGACGCGCGAGGGCATCCCCTTCCTCGACGCGCTCTTCACCGCCGTCTCCGCGATGAGCGTGACCGGGCTCACCCGCTTCGACACGGCCGACGCCTTCTCCGGCTTCGGCGAGCTGATCACGCTGGTGCTGTTCCAGCTGGGCGGGCTGGGCGTGACGATGTACGCGGGCATCCTGATCCTCGCGGCCGGCCGGCGGCTGGGGATGCGCTCGCGCCAGTTCTTCGGGATGGAGCTGCACGCCGGCGGCGGGCACGTCGCGGGCGCGCCCGGGCTGCTGCGCCGCGTGATGATCTACACCGCGACGGTCGAGCTCGCGACGTTCATCCTGCTGCTGCCCTGGTACTTGATCGAGATCGGCGGGGCGCGCTCGGCCTGGACCGCCTTCTACCACGCGATCAGCGCCTTCAACAACGCGGGCTTCGACCTGATGGGCGGCGGGGGCGGCTTCGTCGCGCAGGCCGGCGCGGGCTACCCGCTGATCGTGATGAGCGTCTCCGCGCTGCTGGGCTCGCTCTCGTTCCTGACCGTGTTCGACCTGCCGCGCGGGCGGCGGCGCTGGAGCCTCGACACGCGGGTCGTGCTGGCCGGCATGGGCGGCCTGCTGCTGATCGGGATGGCTTTCTTCCTCGCGCTCGAATGGTCCGGCCTGCTGGCCGAGCGCGGGCCCGGCGGCAAGCTGGCCAACGCCTTCTTCCTCTCCGTCAACCGCACCACCGGCATGGCGACGGTCGACATGGCCGAGCTGCAGGCCCCGATCAGCGGCGCGATGCTGGTGCTGATGTTCATCGGCGGCGCGTCGACCTCGACCGCGTCGGGGATCAAGGTGGGCGCGTTCGTGGTCTCGGTGCTGGCGGTCTTCGCGGCCCTGCGCGGGCGCCGCACGGTGTCCGGCTTCGGGCGCGAGGTGCCGCAGTCCACCGTCGTCCGCGCCTTCGCGGTCGTGATGCTCGGCCTCACCGCCTACGCGGTCGGCGCGATCGCCCTGCTGGCGGTCGAAAGCGGGCACGGGCCGGTCGCCGTCGCGTTCGACGCGATGTCGGCGCTGGCCAACGTGGGCTGGTCGCAGGGCGTCTCCGCGGCCGCCTCGCAGACGGGCGCGAATATCATGATCGTGCTGATGTTCGCCGGGCGGCTCGGCCCGATGATCGTCGCGCTCGCGATCCCCGAGCGCCCGCACGACCGCTACCGCCTGCCGGCCGGCGACGTGCGGATCGGCTGAGGAAGGGGCGGCCCATGCAGATCGCCGTGCTCGGCCTCGGCCGCTTCGGCTCCCACCTCGCCCAGGAGCTCGCCCGCCAGGGCCACGACGTGCTCGGCGTCGACGGCGACGAGGCGGTCGTCAACGGCCTGGCCGACCAGCTCGCCCGCGCCGCCATCGCCGACATCACCGACCTCGACGCGCTGCGCGAACTCTCGATCGGCAGCATGGACGCCGTCGTCGTCGCCACCGCCCACCTCGAGGCCAGCGTGCTCGCCACGATGAACGCGCAGACCCTGCAAGCCCCGCAGATCTACGCCAAGGCCCAATCAGACCGCCACGAGACGATCCTCGACCGGCTCGGCGCCGACCGCGTGATGCGCCCCGAGCACGACGGCGCGGAGCGCGCCGCCCACATCATCCAGATCGCCAACGCGCGCGACTACCTGCCGCTCAACGACGACTACGGGATCGCCCTGGTCGAAGTCCCGGCCCGCTGGATCGGCCAGCCGCTCGAACTCGCGCTCGACGCCGAGCGCACCCCTTCCCGCCGCCTGCTCGCCACCGTCCGCGGCGAGGAAGTCCGCCTCAACCCCGTCCGCAGCGAAGCCATGGAACGCGGCGACCTCCTGGTCTTCGGCGCCCTCGACGAAGACCACTCCAAAGGCTTCCGCCCCTGACCCCGGCCCCGCAAACTTTTCACGTGAAAAGTCCCCTGCCGAACGCGGAGGCGCACGGCTCCAGCCGCACGACACCAAGGAACCCGGAGGAAGAAGGTGGTGGCCCCAACGGGAGTCGAACCCGTGTCGCCAGCTTGAAAGGCTGGTGTCCTAGGCCTCTAGACGATAGGGCCGCCCCCGCATCTTACACGAGCGCCCCCGTTTCGCGGCGAAACGCCGCCAGCAGCCGCGCATGTATCAATGACGCCGCTCGTCCTTCAATGACGACATCTGCTGCAGGCGCACCGTTGCGGCCAGTGCCGAGCGCCACCACTTCGGCCCGTAGTTCAACGCGCTCTCCATCGGGGCTGGGCCAGACATCAGCGAGTTCAGCCCCAACGGCGGGAAGTGGGCGGTAGTCCGCCGAGAGCTCGACCTGCACATGCGGGGTTATTCGGAGCTGGCCGTCGTCGTGGTAGAGGCGAGCTTTTGGGATGATCTTCGGCCGACGGAGGACATGTACTGGAATCCCATTTGGCAGAGCCCGATTCCCAAGAAACTTGCCACCTGAAGCTCGCTGTGCCGTCCGGTTCACGATGCGCCGTTCGATTGGCGTCCTGATACCTTCCGACCGAACCAGGGAATAGTGAGGTGCGTGGAACAGGAACGCGAGCTCCTCAATCGAACCGTGGTGCGGAATGGTCATTCCGATGAGGCCGGTGGCGGAGGAAAGTTCATGCCGCCACTGCTGGGTGCCGTCAGTAGCGGTGAGAGTCACTCGAAGCGGCGGGTCGCGGTGTCCGTCAACGCGCAGCCGGGCGTCGATGTCGACCTCATAGTCGGAGGCCAGATGGGTGTGCGTAGCCGGGTCGCCGTGATGCTCGAGGTTGATGGCGCGGAGGAACACGATGCAGTCCCAAGGCGCGGATAGATCGTGCTTGACCAGCAGGTAGTGCCGACCATCGCCGAGGTCGGGGAATGCATCGGCATGCAGGAGTCGTCGATGCAGGTCTTCAACGGCCGGGCGTCCCCTGTTGAGTGCGCCCGCTGCCCAGATTTCGTATGCGATGACCTCCGGATCACGCGGCACATCCCACCCCAAGAGCTGCGCACGGGACGTGATCCGGCGTGCGAACAAATTCTCGACCTGCGGGCGTCCTTCTTGGTGTTCCATCCGACTCGGCCTTCGTTCACCACTCGGGCTTAGCCCCGCACTGATCGCGAGATCCCCAGCGTATTGCGACAGGCTGGCAGAAAGGGGGATCTGGAGGATCACCTGTGGTACGGGTGCCAATCGTGCGGCAGCGGCGTTGCCCATGAGGAGGGGCGCTAAGATGCGGTCCGCAGCATCTGAGGGGGGGTTCGAAAGTGGCGGAGCCGCATGTCAACTGGAAAGTGGGCCCCGAAGATGCAGAGTGGAACGCCTCCCAAGCGGTGAAGCTCAACAAGGCGGCGAGGAAGGCACTCGATCACTTCGAAGTGGTGGCAGGTCGGCCGTTACGGGATGGGCCGCGTGCCGATGAGGAGGGTGACGTCGCCGATGCACGACGTATGGCGGTCGAGGCGCAGCTAGCGCGGGCGAGATATTGGCGCTTGCTCGACAATCCGGCATCTCAGCATGTTGCGGACATTCATGAAGCTGATGCGTGGCGCTGGCATGGCTCAGCCGAGAAGATGAAGGCTCACGGCGCGAGGCAAGCCGCATATTGGGTCAGGCGCATCTTTGAGATGTTTGGACCATTCGGCAAGGAGTGGATTCCTGGTAGAGAAATCGCGCACGAGGCTCTTAGGATGATCATTCGTCATTGCACGGTGTGCCCGAGCTGCGAGGCGATCTCCTATCACAGCGACCCGCCAAAGGGGCGGGAGCAGAAGTGCGACACCTGCCGGCGCTGGGATCGACGCCTGAAGCCGTACCCCGGGCTGAGAACCAGATGGGACTTCGCTGCGGTCCTTCGCAAGCAGGGTGGGCAGTGCGCGCTCTGCACCGAGTCGGATCCGCCGGTGCCTGAGGGGGCGCTTGATGGCTGGCACATCGATCACGATCACTTGACGGGCGAGGTTCGGGGGATTCTTTGTCCCAGCTGCAATGCGAAGGTCGGGAAACACGAGGCGGATAGGGATGCTCGGGGGGCGATCGAAGATTACCTGAACGGGTAGGGCTCGCTGCTGCTGCCCGGTCAGCGGCCGAGGAGGATGGGGAGGCCTTGGCGGTGGGCTTCTTGGGCTTTGGACTGGAGTTGGGCGTCGCTGGCGCTGCCGATGGGGTGGTCGAGGAGGGCGAAGGGGAAGTCGGGGAGGCCTAGGGTTTTGGCGATCATCTTGCTGGTGGGCTCGAAGGGAGTGGTGCAGAGGACGAGGGCGGGCTTGCCGGTCTGCTCGAAGATGATGCCGTCATGCACACTGCATGTGGAGCAGGAGCCTCAATCGCCGACGGCGGTGATCAGGAAGTCGACGTTCTGGGCGGCGTCGCGGAAGAGCTGGGGGTCGGCGATGCGGGAGGCGTTGGGCTTGCCGGAATCCCAGACGACTTCGCAGCCGTGGCGGCGGGCGAATTCGGCGGCGGTGAGGCGGAGCAGCTTGTCGGCGTTGACCTTGCCGTTGGCGAAGAGGCCGATGCGGAGGCCGTCGAGCGATTGGAGGCGCGGGGCGCAGGCGTAGCCGGTTTCGGCGGGCGTTCCGGTGGGGTCGAGCAGGTCGAGGGCCATGGCGGCCTCCTCTCGCGTTGTCAGCAGTCGAGGCAGACGCCGATCGGGCGGGTCTGGTAGAGCGAGTTGCGGCCGCGGCTCCAGGAGGGCAGGAAGGCGGAGTGCCCGCCCGCCTCGCCGCCGGCGACGACCACGAGCACGTCGGCCGGTTCGCGCCCGCGGCGGAAGTCGGCGTTGGAGCCGTCGGCGTCGTGCGAGCGGCCTTCGGCGAGGCCGTCGGCGGCACGGTCGGCGGGCCACTTGCCGGCGGCGATCAGGTCCCGGCCCGGCCGCTGCGCGTGCTCGAAGAGGAATTCCTGCACGTCGCGGCGCGAGAGCCCGGCGTTGGCGCAGATGGCGGCGTGTTCGGGCGAGAGCACGACCAGGGACTGCCCGTCGGTGAGCGCGCCGAGCGAGGACATCGTGTCGGCGAAGGTGCCGAGCAGCGCTTGCGGGTCGGAGGTGTAGTGGTTTTCGATGTTGTAGAAGCCGGAGGCGGCGAAGGCGGTGACGGTGCTGACTTCGGCGGGGAAGCCGAGCGATTCGTGCAGCGGCGGCCAGGGGCAATGCGCGGCGTTTTCGGCGATGCAGCAGCTGTACTTGCCGGGCCAGCCGGTGGTCGAGCGGTCGGCGATGCCGGGGGTCATCTGGAACACGTTGAGGATCACGAGGCGGACGGCGCGCCCGATCGTGGCGTTGGCCCGCGCGCCGGGCCCGAACACGTTGACGCCCGCGTTCATCCCGATTTCGTCGGCGATGTCGCCCGACAGCACGAGCGCCGGGGCGGAGCCGCCGGTGGACGCGGATGCGCCGTGGAAGTTGTAGGCGTCCTGGCCCAACGCTTCGAGCGCGGCGAGCACGGTCGGAAAGTACTGCGGCAGGCAGCCGGCCATCACGGCGTTGATCGCGGCCGACTCGACCGAGCAGGCGCGTCCGGTCGGCAAGTGCTCGGCCACGATCTCTTCCGAGGGCCGCCCCGCGGCGGCGAGGAACCGCTCGACCAGATGCCGCTCGGGCGGCACCACGGGCAGCCCGTCGGTCCAGCCCTGTTCGTAGCAGTATTCGATCGCCGAGAGCTCGTCCGTCGCGGTCATGCGCGCAGGATAGCGGCCGCGCCGTCAGATCGACGGGTCCAGAGGATGCGCAGAGGGGCGGCGCACGAGCGCCGCCCCTCTGGTTCGGGACGCTGGCCGATGCCGGCGGCTCAGGACTCGGTGGTCGAGTCGGAGTCGTCCCCGCCGTCGTCGGAGTCATCGTCGGCGCCGCGCTTGCCGAAGCCGCGGCGGGCGTCTTCGAGCGTGAAGTTGACGAGGTCGGACGCGGACTCGGCGAACTCGGCCTTCATCTCGGCGGCTTCCTCGGCCGTGAGCTTGCCGGCTTCGACGGCGGCGTCGATCCGCGCGTTGGCCTGCGAGATCAGGAGGTCGGTGACCGCCTGCGGATCGGCGCCGTTGGAGCGGGCGATGTCGGCGAGCGACTGGCCGCCGCGGATGCCGGCCATCAGCCCGGCGGTGTCGGTGCCGGCGGCTTCGGCGATGGCGCTCAGTTCGGCCATTTGGCCCACGCCGTCGTCGCCTCCGCGCCACTCGCGGCCGTGGTGGTGTCCGCCGCGCGGATCGCGGTCGGACCAGTGGCCGCGGTGCTCGCGCTCCAGCTCGCTCATCAGGCCCTGGAGGCCGTCGTTGACGAGGGTGCCGATCTTGGGCAGCAGTTCGGTGCGGAGTTCGTCTGCCTCAGCCTGGTCGATCTCGCCCTCGGCCAGCGCCTCGTCGATCATCGCTTCGGCCTCGGTCGTGAGCAGGTCGATCACGGCCTGCGGCTCGACGCCGTTGGCGGTCGCGATCTCGGCCAAGGTTCGGCCGGCCTTGAGGTCGGTTTCGATCTGGTCTTCGGTCACGCCGAGCAGGTCCGTGAGCTCGTCGGCGGCCTCGTCGAGCCGCTGCTTGAGCCAGCCGCCGCGGATGCCGTCACCGTCGTGCCGGTCGAAGCCCTCGTTGACCTTGTCGGCGACGTCCGCCGCGAGCTCGGCGCGGAGCTCGTCGGCGACCTCTTGGGTCATCTCGCCGTCCGCGACCGCCTGGTCGATGCGCTCGTTCATCTGGCCGGTGATGTAGTCGATCACGGCCTGCGCGGTGGAGCCGTTGGCGACGGCGATCTCGGCCAGCGTCTGGCCGGCCTCGAGGCCGGCCTTGAGCGTTTCGAGGTCGACGCCGATCGTGTCGGCGATGCCCTGGAAGCGGGCCCGCTCGCCGTGCTCGCGCTCGCCGCCGAAGAGCGGGCCGCCGTGGTCGCCGCCGCGCCCGTCGCGGAGACCGGCGAAGAGCGCCGCGCCGATCCGTCCGTGCTGCCCGTCGCGGGCGAACAGGTCCCCGTCGTCGCTGTCGTGGGAGATCGGCACGGCCGCCGCCGAGCGGGTGATCGGGGCGGGCTCGGCCGTCGCCGTGGCCTCATTCGAGGCGCTGGTGCCGCCGATGGCGAGCACGGAGACCGCGCCCACGGCGACGGCGGTGCTGATCGGCACTGCCAGCTTCACCGCCATCGGGAGTCGTTTGATGCGTTCCAACATGGTTCGTGCCTTTCGTCCAGCGGCGGCGGCTGATGTCCCCCGCCCGCAAAGAGGAACGTACGCAGCCACGGTAATGGCCCCGTAAGCCGCCGGTCACCCTCCCGCAAAGAGTTGGTCATGCGCCCGCGGCCTCCGGCGGCTGCGCCGATCCCAGATAGGTGACGTCGTCCAAATGCTCGTGCAGCAAGCTGATCGCGGCGAGCCACTCGAACGCGGACAGCGGCCTGATCGTGCGGGGATGGCGGTGCGAAAGCGGGTTCCGCGCGCCGTTGACGATCCCCCGCGCCAGATCGGTCAAGCCGCGGTGTTCGGTGCGGCTGATCCGGTTGTTCAGGGCGTTGAACGCGAACAGGGGCGGCGGGCCGTTCTGCGCCATCAGGAACATGCCGTCGATCAGCCCGGCGCCGGCGCGGGATGCGAGCCTGATCTCCCCTTCCGCGTAGGCGATCTCGCCGGCGCGTTCGACCAGCCGTTCCGACGCCTCGCGCACGGCGTTGCGGTAGTCGCGGCGCTGGATGTACTCGTGTGCGCACCAAGTCTCCGGATGCAGGTCCCAGAGCGAGATGATCAGCAGCGGGTGTTCCGGCGGATCGGCCATCACTCGAGCAGATCTTGCGCGATCCGCTTGGCCTCTTCCACGCCCGGCGCAAGGAGCTGGATGCGCCGGTTGGGGGAACCCGGCTGCCCGCGCACCGCTATGCCGTCGCAGCTCTCGAGCGACTGGCCGAAATTCCCGTCGTACTTCCCATAGTGCTGGGCGGCGGCGCGGACGTCGTTCGCGCCCGTGGGCAAGTTCAGAGCGGTGCGGGCCGCGGTCAGCAGCGGCGCGATCTGGCGCACGGCCTCCGCTCGGGTCTTGGCCAGCCGCGATGCCTTCACGACGAGCACGGGTATCGGGCCGTCCAGATCGAACAGCTCGGTCGCGCGATCGGGGGTGATATCGAGGAAGCGGGCGACTTCGACGGCGCGGTTCGCCGAATCGCCTTGTTGCTCATCCCACGCCTCGGCGTCGTACGCGCTGCCGCCGTTGGCGACCGGCGCGGCCGAACCGTTGCTGAGGCGCTCGTCCAAGAGGCGCATGAAGATGGCCTTGCGCAGATCCTTGTCTTCGATCTCGTCGTCGAGACCTTTGACGGCCGCGGCGACATCGCGCACCGCGCGACGCAGGAACTCGGCTTCCGCGGTTTCGGCCGGCGTGGTCTCGCGTTTCGTCATCGTGGTTCCAGTATCCGCGCTTGGCGGCGAGCGTATCCGCTCAGCCGTCGGCGATGGTGAACTCGATCAGGGGGCTGTCGGCGGTCCAGTCGGAGATGGTTTCGGGGGTGATGTATTCGGCGAGCTTGGTTTGCTCGTCGATGGCAGCTTGGAAGACGGCGCGCTTGGCGGCGGGGTCGCTGATCACCGTGGCGGAGGCTTGGAGGTCGGCTTGGGCGGTTTCCTTGAGGTGGACGGTGAAATCGGGGTCGGCGATCAGGTTGGCGTGCCAGGCTCTGGGGCCGGGGCGGCCGGTGATGTAGTACTTGCCGCCGATCCGGTGGAACCAGATTTCGAGGCGGCGCGGTTCGCCGCTCTTCGCGCCGGTCGTGGTGATGTCGATGACCAGGTCGTTGGCCAGGGCCGCTTCGGCTTCGGGGGTCATGCCGCGTCCTCCTTCGCCGCCGAGTGGCGGCGTTCGTGATCGAGGAACCATTCCTTGCGGTGCAGGCCGCCGCCGTAGCCGCCGAGCGAGCCGTCGCTGCGGATTACGCGGTGGCAGGGCACGACGATGCTGACCGGGTTGCGGCCGGTCGCCGTGCCGACGGCGCGCACGGCGGCGGGGCGGCCGACCGAGCGGGCGATCTCCTGGTACGAGGCCGTCCGCCCGGCCGGGATATCGCGGATCGCGTCCCAGACGGCGCGTTGGAAGTCGGTGCCATCCGCCTGAATCGGGATGTCGTCGAGCGCGTCGACGTCACCCGCGAAATAGCGCGCGACCGCGCCTGCGATCTTGGCCAGCGCGGGTGAACCGGCGTCGACATCTTGGACCAGCCGCTCGCGCGAGGCGGCCGAGGTGTTGCCGTTGCCTCCCGTAATCGTGGCCTTGGCCCGCAGCTTGGCCGCGCCGTTCAGGTCGGGCGGCTGCTTGCGGCGGTGCTCGTCGATGAAGATCATCTCGCGCAGCGCGCCGTGCTCGACGCGCAGCCAGACGTCGCCCAGCGGCGTCTCGACGGCGGCCTCTTCGACGGCGGGCGGCTGGACGGCGGCATCGGTCATCGCTGCTCCTCCTGGGGGCAATTGCTGGTACCTATGTTCGAGCCTAGCAGCACGGCTAGGATCGCGCAGGGGAGCGTGAATGGCCGAGCGCGACATCGCCGCGGAGATCCGCCTGACCGATCTCGCCCGCTGCGGCGGTTGAGGCTCGAAATACGGCCCGGAGGCGCTGGCGCAGGTGCTGCGCCGGCTCGGTTCGCAGTTCCCGCCCGCCGAGTTCCCCGACTTGGCCGTCGGCCTCGACGCGCCCGACGACGCCGCCGTCTACCTGCTCGACGACGAGCGGGCGATCGTGCAGACGCTGGACTTCTTCGCGCCGGTGGTGGACGACCCTTGGACATTCGGCGCGATCGCGGCGGCCAACGCGCTGTCGGACGTCTACGCGATGGGTGGCAAGCCGCTGTTCGCACTGAACATCGCGGCGTTCCCGGAGGACCTGCCAACGGAGATCGCGGCCGCGATCCTGCAAGGCGGCGCGGACAAGGTGCGCGAGGCGGGCGCGGCGATCGCGGGCGGGCACACGATCATCGACGAGGAGCCCAAGTACGGCCTGGCGGTGACGGGCGAGGTGCATCCCGCGCGGGTGCTGCGCGTCGGCGGGGCCCACCCGGGCGACGTAATCCTGCTGACCAAGGCGCTGGGGACGGGCGTCCTGATCGGCGCCAACGCGCAGGGCGCCGTCGCGCCCGATCACATGCGCACGGCGCTGGACCAGATGCTGGCGCTGCACCGGCCCGCCGCGGAGGTCGCGGAGGCCTTCTCCGTCCACGCGATGGCCGACGTGACGGGCTTCGGCTTGGCCGGGCACCTCTGGGACATGGCGGAGCAGGGGGACGCGGCGATCGAGATCGACGTCGCGTCGCTGCCCGCCCTAGCCGGGCTGGCTGAGGCGACCGCGGCCGGATTCGGCTCCGGCGGCCAAGACCGCAACCGCGCGTTCTACGGGCAGAAGCTCGAATTGCCGGGCGGCCGGGAGCTCTCGTCGCTGGAGGATGCGCTGCTCTACGACCCGCAGACGAGCGGCGGCCTGCTGATCGCGGCGGGCCCGATTGAAGCGCCGCACTTGGAGCACGCGCTGCGCTCAGCCGGCGTAGAGGCGGCGCGGATCGCGCGGGTGTCCGAGCATCGCGCCGGTGGCGCGCTCAGGGCGACGCTGCCGCCAACGCCGCGGACATGAGGCGGCGGCAGCCGCTAATCGGCGATCTCAGGCAGGATCATATAGGTTTCAAGCCATTGACGGATTTGGGGGGTTAGGTAGGTGTTGACATTGAAGTTTGGAATGGAACTGAATGGTTCAAAGTATCCCCAACTTTCGTTATGTACAACCCACCTTTTATATACATATCTTTGCGTTGCACCTATCTTGTCCAACAAGTACATTGAACAAAGTTCGGCGGATAGTTCAATGGGGTTTATTGAATAAATATCTCTGTATATGCTATTTTTTGGCAACGCCCATAGCCAGTCGCCTTTATCAATGTATCCTACTAAATCAATAAACGCTTTGCCTTGCGGGGTGTTTTTAAACCAAGCAAAAGTATCCAGTTTAAATTTCTGTTCTATGGTAAGACCTTGTACTTGTTGATAGTGTTGGTTCATATGACAAAGTTCGTGTACCTCGTTCAATAATAAAAAATCGTTATGTTCTTTACCCCCTCTGTGGTTTGGGTGCATTGTATCTCTTGTTAAAAAAAACGGGGGGGAATTGATACTTAAAGACACGGCGTATCCGCTAACTCTACCTCTACCGATACCTGTGGTGTCCTTTTGGCGCACAACGCAGGTATCGGGGCGAATGGGAAGCAACGGCAGAATGTGTTCTTGTATGGTTGGGTGAAACTCTTGGGTGCAGGGCGTGGTTTCGTCTATTATTAAAGTTCTATTTCTCATTTGGCTAATCCTATTAAAGTATTCTTTAAAATTATCTTGTTCTCGCAGTTCGTCAAACGAAAGACATCGTTCGCCTCCAAACTCGCATACATTGTAGCAGTCAACAGAGAGTTTGCCCGCTGGTATGAGCTGTTCGTATCTTTGAAGAAATTGTTGGTTTGTTGGGTCTGTTGAGCGAGTGGTATATTGGTTGTACGAGTATTCCATGTTTGCTTCTGGGTCTGTGAATGAGATGTTGTTTGCCATGCAACCCATTGTCGCAAGCCGTCCTTTGAGTTGGTAGAGGGAACCGCCTCCCCATTGGAGTTTGAACATCGTGTCGTAGTCCTCTGGGATGTCCGCCACGATCTGCGTGGGCTGCAAATCTTGCGCAAAGGGTTGGTTAGCGCAGGTCGCGTAGAGCGTGCCAGCTGGCACATCCTGCTCGTACCGTTCAATGAATTGCTGGTTGAACGGGAACTCCTGCGGCAGATCGTAGCGGTTGTACCCGTGCCACCCATCCTCACCGTAGACCCACAACGTGTTCAACGCGCAACCTCGGCCAGCCAAGCGCCCTCTGAGTTGGGGTAGGCCGCCGCCGCCACCCCACTGAATTTGGAAGAGCGTGCCGTATCCCTCCGGTATCTCCGCCACCAACTCGGTCGGCTCAAGGACACGCGCAGCTACGGCCTCAGCTATATCGTTATCCGCGGAGATGCCCTCTGCGAGGAAGATGAGCATCCCGGCCGCGGCCAACAGCGCCGCGGCTCGCATACATAGCGCCGCCCTACCCATCGCCGCTCCTCTCGACTCCCGGCCGTCATGTACGTGGATCAGGGCTTGCGGTCTTGACCGCGAACCCCGGCCGGCTCTCGCCGGCGCGGGCAGGCTAACCGCTGGCCGGCGTGGAGTCCAGCGCTTGGCCCAGGGGCGGCTGAGGCGGGGGGCGGGTAGGATTTGCGGAGGGAGGGCGCATGGGCGAAGAGCAGTTTGACGTTGCGGTGATCGGGGCGGGGATTTTGGGGTTGGCGACGGCGAAGTCGCTGGCGGAGGCGGGGCTGCGGGTGCTGGTGCTGGAGCAGGAGGGGGAGATCGCCAGGCACCAGAGCGGGTCGAACTCGGGGGTGATCCATTCGGGGCTGTACTACCGGCCGGGGTCGGCGAAGGCGCGGATGGCGGTGGCGGGGGCGGAGCGGATGTACGCGTTCTGCGAGGAGCACGGGGTCGGGGCCGAGCGCTGCGGCAAGGTCGTGGTCGCCGTGCGGGAGGCGGAGCTGGAGCGGCTGGCGGAGCTGAAGCGGCGCGGCGATGCGAACGGCGTGGCGGGCATCCGCGAGATCGGGCCGGACGAGCTGCGCGAGCTGGAGCCGCACGCGGCCGGCATCCGCGCGCTGCACGTGCCGTCGACCGGGATCGCGGACTACCCCGCCGTCTGCCGCGCCTATCTCGGAATCGTGCAGGAGCTGGGCGGCGAGCTGCGGCGCAAGTCGAGGGTGACGGGCGTCCGGGTCGAGCGGGATCGGGTGCTGCTGGCTACCGGCGGCGGCGAGGCATCGGCCAAGTGGGCGGTGAACTGCGCGGGCTTGCAGGCCGACCGCGTCGCCCGCGCGGCGGGTGCGGGGCATGCGGTCCGCGATCTGCGAATCGTCCCGTTCCGCGGCGAGTACTACGAGCTGGCGGAATCAGCGCGGGCGATGGTGCGCAACCTGATCTACCCGGTGCCGGATCCGGCCTTCCCCTTCCTCGGCGTCCACTTCACGCGGCGCTTGGACGGCTCGGTCGAGGCGGGGCCCAACGCGGTGCTGGCGCTGCGGCGCGAGGGCTACCGCTGGCGCGACGTGTCGCCGCGCGACGCCTTCGAATCGCTGACCTGGCCCGGCCTGCTGCGCCTGGCGGCGAAGCACGGCGGCACGGGGATGGGCGAGGTCTGGCGTTCGGCCAGCAAGCCGGCCTTCACCAAGGCGCTGCAACGGCTGCTGCCGGCGCTGCGGGGCGACCAGCTCGCGCGCGGCGGGGCCGGCGTGCGCGCGCAGGCGCTGCGGCGCGACGGATCGCTGGTCGACGATTTCGAGATCGCCGAGACGGAGCGGATCATCCACGTGCTCAACGCGCCCAGCCCGGGCGCGACGGCGAGCTTGGCGATCGGCGACGAGATCGCCGCCCGCGCGCGGCGATCGTGGCTCGGCGGCTGATGGGCTACCACAGCGCGATCAGCAGGGCGACGCCGACCACCATGAGCAGGATCGAGAGCGCGCCGCAGGCGATGGCGACGTTGTTCCAGATGCGGATCTGGCGGATGACGCGCTCGTTGGGCTCGCGCAGCGCCTCCGCCTCCTCGGTCAGCCGCTGGATCGTGGCCGAGAGCCCGACCGCGGGATCGGGGCGGAAGAATTCGTCCATTTTGACGTCCTTGAGCCTGCCCTCCAGGTAGAGGCCGGGGAAGAGGCAGGTCGAGGAGAGGACGGAGACGAACACCACGCCGAGGTGGTAGGTGAGCGCCCATTCGGGGAATTCGACGCCGCTGGCGACGCGGGCGAGCATGAGGATGAAGACGAGCACGATCGGCCAGATCACGCGGCGGAAGCCGCGGCGGTTGACCGCGCTGGCGCGGCGGCGCTGCTCGCGCAGCTCCTCGATCGCGTTGTGGAAGGCCCATTCCGAGGCGTCCCAGCCGCTGCCGCCTCCGCGGTTGTCGCCGGGCCATCTGCGGTACGCCATCGCCGCTGCTCCGCGCCGTCTCCGCCGCCGGGCGCTCAGTGCGCCCCGGCCGCTCCCTCGATGATCGCCTCGACCACGTGCGGCTCGGCCAGCGTGGTGACGTCGCCCACGTCGTCCGGGTTGCCCTCCGCGACCTTGCGCAGGATGCGGCGCATGATCTTGCCGCTGCGCGTCTTGGGCAGCCCGGCCACGAATTGCAGCTTGTCCGGCGTCGCGATCGGGCTGATCTCGCCGCGCACCTGCCGCTTCAGCTCGGCCGCCAGCTCGGCATCCGGATTGAAGCCGTCCTTGAGCAGCACGTAGGCGTAGATGCCCTCGCCCTTGATCTCGTGCGGGTAGCCCACGACCGCCGCCTCCGCGCAGCCGGCGTGGCCGACCAGCGCGCCCTCGATCTCGGCCGTGCCCAGCCGGTGCCCGGAGACGTTGAGCACGTCGTCGACCCGCCCGGTCAGCCAGTAGTAGCCGTCCTGGTCGCGGTACGCCCCGTCGCCGGTGAAGTAGTAGCCCGGGTACTGGACGAAGTAGGTGCTGATGAAGCGCTCGTGGTCGCCGTAGACGGTGCGCATCATGCCCGGCCAGGAGCGGGCCATGCAGAGCAGGCCGGCCTGGTTGTTCCCCTCCAGCAGGTTGCCGTCGGGGTCGAGCAGGATCGGCTCCGCGCCCATGAACGGGAGCGAGGCGCTGCCCGGCTTCATGTCGTTCGCGCCGGCCAGCCCGGTCAGGACGTGGCCGCCCGTTTCGGTCTGCCAGTAGGTGTCGACGATCGAGCAGCGGCCCTCGCCCACGACGTCGTGGTACCAGCGCCAGGCCTCGGGGTTGATCGGCTCGCCAACGGTGCCGAGCACGCGCAGCGACTGGCGGCCGTGGTTCTTGACCCACTCGTCGCCCTCGCGCATCAGCGCCCGGATCGCGGTCGGCGCGGTGTAGAGGATGTTGATCCCCAGGCGGTCGACCATGTCCCAATAGCGCCCCGCGTCGGGGTAGGTCGGGATCGACTCGAACATCACCGAGGTCGCGC
This sequence comes from Dehalococcoidia bacterium, assembly GCA_965205165.1. Taxonomy (GTDB): domain Bacteria; phylum Chloroflexota; class Dehalococcoidia; order Bin125; family Bin125; genus CBDESM01. Next base: position 606,946 of record OZ242037.1, on the reverse strand, counting down.
CGTTGGCGAGCGGGCCGTAGCAGATGTAGCTGTGGCCGGTGATCCAGCCGACGTCGGCCGCGCAGCAGTAGATCTCGCCGTCGCGGTAGTCGAACGTATAGCGGAACGACATCGCGGTGTAGAGCAGGTAGCCGGCCTGCGTGTGCAGCACGCCCTTGGGCTTGCCGGTCGAGCCGGAGGTGTAGAGGATGAACAGCGGGTCCTCCGCGTCCATCTCTTCCGGTTCGCATTCGGCCGGCTGCCGCGGCACGGTTTCGTGCCACCAGATGTCGCGGCCGTCCCGCATCAGCACGTCGCCGCCGGTGTGCTGGTGGACGAGCACGAACTCGACGCAGTCGACGTTTTCCAGCGCCGCGTCGACGTTCGCCTTGAGCGGCACGACGCGGCCGCCGCGCCTGCCCTCGTCCTGCGTGATCACCGCCTTGCAGGTCGAATCGGTCACGCGGTCGGCGATGGCGGAGGCGGAGAAGCCGCCGAAGATGACCGAGTGGACCGCGCCGATGCGCGCGCAGGCGAGCATCGCCACGATCACCTCCGGCGTCATGCCCATGTAGATCGCGACGCGGTCGCCCTTGCCGACCCCGTTGGCGCGCAGCAGGTTGGCGACGCGGCAGGTTTCCTCGTGCAGCTCGCGGTAGGAGACGGCGCGGTTGTCGCCGGGCTCGTCGCCCTCCCAGAGGATCGCGGTCCGGTCGCCGCGCTCGGCGAGGTGGCGGTCGAGGCAGTTGGCGGCGACGTTGAGCTTGCCGCCGAGGAACCACGCGATTTCGCCCTTGGCGAGATCCTCGCGGTTGAGCTCCTGCCAGGGCTCGATCCAGTCGACGAAGCGCTCGGACATCCGCGACCAGAATGCGAAGGGCTGGTCCAGCGACTCGCGCCAGAGCGCCTCGTAGCCCCCGCGCGAATCGACCAGCGCCCCCTCGCGCACCCGCTCCGGCGGCGAATGCGCCTCATGCACCGGCAAGGAAGCATCCACGGAGGTCATTCGGCATCTCCCCTCGCGCAACAGCGCCTCCGCCGAATCCTAGCCCCCGCGCCGCGGGCCCGAATCGCCGTCGCGGCGTCGCGGCCTACGGCAGTTCCGCGAGCGGCAGGACTGCGCGGCGGCCCATCGCGACGTAAGCGGGATCCCGGTCCGCGCCGATTGATCGGCTGCCGGTTGCGCGCGCCGCCGCGAGCGTGGAGCCGCTCCCCGCGAACGGGTCGGCGACGATGCCGAGCCCGAGCGGCAGCGCGGCGCGGACGATCTGGCGGAGGAACCGCTGCGGCTTCAGCGATGGGTGCGGCGCGATCTCGCGTTCCTTGCCGCGCGCCGGCGCGCACGCGATCACGTCGCGGAACGGCTCAGATTCGGAGAGCCGGCGCAGGCCGCCCGTTCCCCAAGTCCGCAAGTTGTCCGCCACCGTGCCCTCGATCGGCTTGCGGAAGACTCCCCACGGCTCCCAGCCCGAACGCGGCATCACGGAGACGCCGGCGAACTCGCCCTCCGCCCCCTTGGGGCGGTCGCCGCCGCGCAGCGTCTGCACGAGCCGGATGATCTCGCCCCGTTTCTCGAATCCGGACTCTTGCAGCGCGTGGAACGTCGTCGTCGAGAGCAGCGGATTCGATGCGATGATCAAGTGGCCTCCCGGCGCCAGCGCGGGCAGCGCGGCCTCCCCGAACGCGCGGAAGAAATCGGCCAGCGTTTCGCGGTCGTCGGCGTTCAAGACGGTGAACCGCGGCACCGGACGCCGGGCAACGCCGTCGAGCGCCGGCGGCATCCGCCAGACGCCGCCGCGTCCGTTGCGCAGCTTGGCGACATGCTCGGAGCCGTACTCGATCAGGCCGTAAGGCGGATCCGTGACCACGGCTTGCAGGCAGTCCGCGGGAATGCCCCGGAGCCATTCGATGGCCTCGTTCTCGATGTAGATCGCATCCGATGCGATGAATGCCGCGGGATCGGAGACGGCGGCTCGGAGCCGGTGCCACGACTCGCCGATCCGGGCCTCGACCAATCGAAGCCAATTGGCGTCAAGCACTCGAGGCGCCTCCGGCGCGACGAGGAGCTGCGGCGAGCTGCTATCCACGGGGCGCCGTCCGCCCTTGATCGGCTGCATGGTCGTCCGCTTGCCCCCGCCACGAGGCGAACATTTCCTCGAACAGCTGGTTCAGCCGCAGTCCCCGGGCCGCCGCCTCGACGCGGAATGCGCGGGCGACGGGCTCTGCGAGCCGTAGACTGACCACCGTCTTGTCGTCGTTGCCGGCCATGCCGGCAGGAAACCACATCGACGTCATGACGTCAAGTTGGATGAGCGATGCCTGACGACCATCCGCCGAGCGACTGGTTCAACCACGAAGTCGAGCGCCCGGCGGGTTTGGAGATCAACCATCTCCGTCGCGCAATCGACTATGTCGAGCGTGAAACGGCTTCGCTGATCGACATCTACTTCGAGCAGCGCAACGTGTTCAGCGCGATTGTCGGGATACTCGGCGTGAAGGCGCTCGATGCGTTCAGCGTCACGAGAAAGTGCAGCACGAGCTCGAGGCGCAGCAGCGGTTTCCGGACTTGCAGCACCGCGCCGCCGGGCCCCGCCCCCGTCCGGATCAATGCCTTGAGAGCAAGGCGAGCAAGCGCCCTTGGGCGATCCAGTCCCACTACGACCATGAAGGCTGGTACGTGGTCTGGCGCTATCTGGTCGATCCGACGCAGACCATCCAGCCGGACCGGCCGGTCGTGATCTGGCGGGTCGATCTGGTCTATCTGCGGCAAGGCGATTGGAAGTACGAGGGCAGCTCGGCGGGTGCCGGCCGCGGCGGCCGCACGCACACGTTCGGCGTCATTCGGCCCGCGCGCCTGCTGCGCGGCACCGCGGTGTACGCCCGCCCGGACTTGCGGCTCTCCGGCGGAAAGCCGGTGCCGGCATGATCCGGGTCGGCGCGGTGGTAGCCTGAGGGGGAAGCGAGGAGGAGCGAAGACATGGCCGAGCAGGGGGAGCCGTTCCGGCGGATTTCGGTGGAGGATGCGGAGGCGAAGCGGCAGGCGGGGGTGCCGATCGTCGATACGCGCGAGCTGGACGAGTACCAGGGCGGGCACGTCGAAGGCGCGCCGCTGATGCCGCACATGTCGGTGATGACGCAGGGCGGCAAACTCGAGGAGATCGCGGGCGGCAAGGACCAGCCGCTGATGTTCATCTGCGCCAAAGGGCAGCGCAGCGCCGTCGCCTGTGAGTTCGCCGCCGCGCTGGGCTTCACCGATCTCTACAACGTCGAGGGCGGCACCGAGGCCTGGATCGCCGCCGGCCTGCCCGTCGAATAGCCCGCCGGACGCGCCCCAGATGACGCCCGGCGACCGCGCCTGACGCCCGCGCCCGACGATGGCGGTGCTCCAACTGGCCAGGCGCATGTCGCCGCTGCAGCGGTATGCCGTGCTGGTCGTCGTCGTGGTCGTCGCCGTCGCGCTCTACCTCTTCTTCACCGGCCAGTTCAACGGCGGCGGAGATGACGCGGGCGGGCAGCAGGCCGCGCAGGCGGAGCCGGTGGAGCCGGTCGCGCCCGGTTCGCGGGGCGGCGCGCCCGTCGCCTACGGGGAATCGGGCCGCGTCGGCGCGATCGATTTCACGGTCGACGAGGTGGACTATCCGACCGAGGTGGCGGGCGGCGGGATCGCGGTCGAGCGGTTCGGCTTCGTCCGCTTGCGGGCGGTCAACCGCTCCGATTCGCCGGTGCTGCTGGCTCCGCGGATGCTGCAGATCGCCGCGTCCGACGGCCGCCGCTTCGCCGCCGATGCGGAGCTCTCGCTGGGCGCGGCCGCGGCCGTGCCGGGCGCGGTCGCCCCGCCGGCGACGCTCCAGCCGGGCCTCGCCACCAACGTGATCGCGGTCTTCCAGCTGCCCAACGACGCCGGCGGGCTCCTGCTGCGGCTGCACGGCGCCTGGGTCGACTTCGACCTGGACGGCGATTAGCCGTGCCCGGCGCCGTTCGCATCCTGCTGTTCGACGTGGACGGCACGCTGACCGACACGCAGGGCGCGGGCTCGCGCGCGCTCAAGCGCACCTTCGCTGAAGTGCTCGGCTTGGAGGGCGCGCTCGACGGCATCCCCATCGCCGGGCGCAGCGATTCCTGGATCGTCGCCGCCGGCTTCGAGGCCAAGGGCCGGGCGGTGAACGGCGCGGCGTTGTCGGAGTTCAAGGCCGCATACGTCGAACGCCTCGGACAGGAGCTGGAGCGCGGCGGCGCGTTCCTGCTGCCCGGCGTCGAGCCGCTGCTCGCAGCGCTGGCGGAGCGCGAAGAGGCGGTCTTGGGTCTCGGCACGGGCAACTTCCGCGCCGCGGCGGAGGCCAAACTGGCCAAGGTCGGCATCTGGCAGTACTTCGCGGACGGCGGCTTCGGCGACGATGCCGCGGACCGCGCGGAGCTGCTCGCAGCCGGCGTCGGGCGGTTGTCCGAATCGGGGCGGGCCGACGTGGTCGTGATCGGCGATACGCCGCATGACATCAGCGCGGCGCGGGCGATCGGCGCGAGGGTGATGGCCGTGAAGACCGGCTACGCGGACCCGTCGGAGCTGACGACGGCCGACTGGTTGTTCGACGATCTCTCGGACACGGCGTCCGTGATCGCCGCGCTGCTCGAGGGCGCTTAGCTTCTCCAGATCGGCCTGAAGTCGATCACCAGCCCCGGCAGCTCCGGGCCGATTTCAAGAGACCCAGGTTGCTGGTGGATCGCCACGACCAACCCCTCGCGGGCGGAAGCGGCAGGATCGTCCCGAACGACATGGACCGTCTTGTTGAATGGGTCGATCATCCACGCGACTTCGGCTCCGTCCGCGATCCACTTCCGGCAGCGCTCAACTTGGTGCTCGACCGATTGCGACTTTGATCGCACTTCCACTACGAACGTGGGCACCTCGTCCGCGAATCCTGCGGTGATGCCCTCTTCCGGCAGGCGTGCGACCTGAGCCGCCGAGAAATAGCTGAAATCGGCCTGCCTCACCTCGAGATCGCCATCGACGATGATGCCCGACTCGGCATCATCGAACTCGCCCCCGTCGCCGACGGCGTCGAGCCAGTTGTATGACTGCTGGGCGAGCCGGGATGTGATGCGGCCGGAGCCGCTGCGTGCTACGGGTGCGATGATCAGCTCCCCTCGCGGGCCGCGTTCGATCAGGTGCTGCGGCGACAGTTCGCCGAGTTGCTCCAGCAGATCATCGGTCAACGGATGTTCGGGTGGGAACGGCAGCACGATCTCCGCTGGGATCAGCGCGGCTCCGTTCAAGCCCGCAGGCGCTGTGATGATCCTCGGCGCCGGCCCCGCTGGAACGGACGCGGGTTCCGCGATCGGCGCAGTTGCGATCGTCTCGGACATCACCTGCCTCCCGCATCGAATTGTACGCGGTCGGGACGGAGTTTCGGGCGGGCGTAGGATACGGGCGTGAGCCAGCGAGGACCCGGCGGGGCGGGCGACGGCGAGGCGCTGGTGACGGCGCCGCCCGTTGCGGGCATCTCCTACCAATGGGTCGCGCTCGGCATCGTCTGTCTCGGCATCTTCCTCGGCGTGCTCGACAACTCGATCATCAACGTCGCCCTGCCCAAGCTCTCCGACGAATTCGACCGCCCGATTCAGGACGTGATCTGGGTGCCGCTCTCCTTCATCGTGGTCAGCACCGGCCTCTCGCTGACGATGGGCCGGCTGGGCGACCTCTACGGGCGCAAGATGCTCTACGTGGTCGGCTTCGTGATCTTCACCGGCGCAACGCTGCTGAGCGCGTTCGCCGGCGGGCTGGAGGAGCTGGTCGCCTCCCGCGTCGTGCAGGCGATCGGGTCGTCGATGACGATGGCCAACGGGGCGGCGATCGTGACCGCGTCCTTCCCGGCCGCGCAGCGCGGCACCGGCTTGGGGATCATGGTCGCGACGGTCGGGGCCGGCTTCGCCTGCGGCCCGGTGCTCGGCGGCGTGCTGGTCGACCTGCTCGACTGGCGCGCGATCTTCTGGACCCGCGCCCCGCTCGGGCTGCTCGGCGCGCTCGCCGCCTGGATGCTGCTGCGCGACGTCGCCGCGGAACGGCGGCCCAAGGGGATCGACATTCCCGGCGCGCTCTTCCTCTTCGCGGTGCTCGGCGCGTTCACCTTCGGGATCAACCGCGGGCGCGAGTGGGGCTGGGGCAGCACCGAGATCGCCGTCTCGTTCGCGGTCGCCGCGGTCTCGCTGGCCGTGTTCATCGCCGTCGAGCGGCGCACGACGAGCCCGGTCGTCGATCTGGGCCTGTTCAAGGGGCGCGGCTTCTCCCTGGGCATCTCCGCGGCCATCCTGCAATTCATGGGGATGACGGCCGCGATCACGCTCGGCCCCTTCTACCTCGTCGACGCCCGCGGCCTCTCCACGCTCGCGGCCGGGCTGCTGATCTTGCCGATGCCGCTGATGATGCTGCTCGTCTCGCCCCTGTCGGGCTGGCTCTCCGACCGGCTGGGATCGCGCCCGCTGACCACGCTGGGGCTGCTGCTGGTGATGGCCGGACTGGGCTCGCTCGCGCTGATGGATGCCGATACGCCAGTCGGCGGCTTCGCCTGGCGGATGCTGATCCTCGGCATCGGCACCGCGCTCTTCAGCTCGCCCAACACCTCCGTGATCATGTCCGCCGTGCCGCCCGACCGGCTGGGCACCGCGTCGGCCTCGCAGACCACCGCGCGGACGATGGGCAACGCGATCGGCCAGGCGGTCTGGATCGCGCTGTACGGCAGCGCCGCGGCCGCTTTCGCGGCCTCTGAGGGGGTCGGCGCGGAGTCCGCGGGGGCGATCACCCGCGGCTACCAGATCGCGCTGTTCGGCGCGGCGGCCGTGATCTTGCCCGCCATCCTCTTCGCGCTGCTCGGCGGCCAGCGCGGCATCCGCACCGTCCAAGAGCGCGTCGCCGCGTCGGTCGGGCGGCTGATCGACCCGCGCTGGATCGCGCTCGGCGCGCCGCAGAAGACGGGCTATTCCGCGCCCGCGTACCGGGCAGGGGAGGTGATCGGTGATTGACGTGATCGTGGCCGGCGCCGGCAACGCGGCGCTCTGTGCGGCGCTCGCCGCCCGCGAGGCCGGCGCTGAGGTCGTCGTGCTCGAAAAGGCCCCGCAAGCCGAGCGCGGCGGCAACACCTACTTCACCGGCGGCGGCTTCCGCTTCCCCTACGAGGGGCTGGAGCAGCTGCGCGAAATCCTGCCCGATCTCAGCGAAGCCGAAGCGGCCCGCGTCGATGTCGGCAGCTATCCCCCGGCCAAGTTCCGCGACGACCTCGCCCGCGTCACCCAGGGCCTGATCGACGACGGCCTGGCCGCCCATCTCGTGCGCGACGCCTGGCCGACGATGCGCTGGCTGCACGGGCAAGGCGTCCGCTTCACGCTGATGACCGGGCGCCAGGCCAACGAGGTCGACGGCGTGCTCGTCTTCTACGGCGGCCTCACCGTCGAGGCCGTCGGCGCCGGCAAGGGCCTCTCCGACCAGCAGTTCGCCGCCGCCGAACGGGCCGGCATCGAAATCCGCTACGACTGCAAGCTGACCGGGCTCGACCAACTGCCGGACGGCTGGCGGCTGCGCACCGCCGGCGCCGAGGGCGCGGGCGAAATCGACGCGCGCTCGGTCGTCCTCGCCGCCGGCGGTTTCGAGGCCAACGCCGAAATGCGCGCCCGCTACCTCGGCCCTGGCTGGGAGCTCGCCAAGGTGCGCGGCACGCGGTTCAACACCGGCGACGTGATCCAAGCCGCGCTCGCCGCCGGCGCGCAATCCTTCGGCCACTGGTCCGGTGCGCACGCCGTGGCCTGGGACCTCAACGCCCCGCCCACCGGCAACCGCGTCGTGGCCGACCTTTACCAAAAGCACTCCTACCCGTACGGCCTGATCGTGAACCTCGACGGCGAACGGTTCGTGGACGAGGGCGCCGACCTGCGCAACTACACCTACGCCAGATACGGCCGCGAGATCCTCAAGCAACCCCAGCGGGCGGCGTTCCAGATCTTCGACCAGCAAACCGTCGGCCTGCTCCGCGACGAATACCGAACCGGCCGCGAATCAGTTGCGCGTGCCGATACAATCGCGGACTTGGCCGAAGCGCTGGGAATTGATCCTCACGGATTGCAGCGAACCGTTGAAGAGTACAACACCGCCTGCCCCGCTGATGCAGCGGAGCGATACCATCCATCCAAACTCGACGGCGTGGGCACGAAGGGAATCGCGCCGCCGAAATCAAACTGGGCCCTGCCCTTGAGCGAGCCTCCGTACCTAGGATACGCCGTCACCTGCGGCATCACCTTCACCTTCGGCGGCCTGCGGATCGATCCGAAAACCGCCCAAGTCCTGGACACCGAAGACCGCCCCATGCCCGGCCTCCACGCCGCCGGCGAACTGGTAGGCGGCCTCTTCTACGACAACTACGCCGGCGGCAGCGGCCTAATGGCCGGCTCCACCTTCGGCCGCCGAGCCGGCAAGTCAGCCGCAGATGCGCTCTGAGATATAGAGCCTGTTCACTCTAGGGCGACGGGCGGCTAGGATGGATTCGGCATCGCGCTCGGCTGGGACCACTTCGTGCCGTTGATGCGCAACTGGCGCGAACCCTGGGACACCACCGAGCGCTCTGCAGGTGTCGCAACCAAATCGAACGGCTCTTCCGCCAGCCAAGCGCTTCCGCGGCATTTGCCACGCGCTACGACAAGCTTGACGACGCCGTCTTCTTCGCCTTCATTCACCTCTTCGACGCACTCTGCCAGCGTGAACAGGCCCTAATCTTCTGCGTCCGCGTTGAGCACCCAGATTTGCTTGAGGGGGAGGTCGGCTCGGATTGATTGGGGCAGGTTGGGGTAGTGCCGGTAGATGGCCGCCAGGAGATCGCGGGCGTTCCAGAGGCGGATGCGGAAGAATTGGTTGCGTGCTTCGTCTTCGGCGGGCTTGGTGAAGCCGCCCCAGCTGACGAGCAAACCTTGGTCCGCGCCGAACTTGCGGATCGCGCCGTCGAGTTCGCGCACGACCTTGACATCGGTGCGTCCAGCGACCGCTTTGACTTGCACGCAAATGCGCGGATGATCCAATCCGAACGGCCCCTTGCCGGCGAGTACGTCCACGCCGCCGTCAGCGCCTTGGGGCGACTGCACCGTATGGAAACCTTCCGCCTCGAGGACGGCGGCGACCAGCGCTTCGAGTCGGTGAGAGGGAAATCGTTCACGGATGCGGTCAAGCACTTGATCATCAGGATCGGTCGGGCCGGCCGAGTACGTCGGCTCGGTGCCTTCAACCGCTTCCCGCGGCGCGAGAACAGGGTCAGATCGGCCCGCAGCTGCTTTCAGCAGACGACGAGCGGCGTCTTCCACGCGCATTTCCAAGATCGTGCCGAAGCCGTGCAAGCGCCGGAGGAGATCGCCAGGGATGTTCGATACGGGAATCCCGTCCGAGATCCAGTCCACGCCGAGGGTGTGACGCGGTTCACCTTCGACGACGCGGTACTCGTATTCGGACGTCACCTTGCCGATCGCCGCGAAGCCGGGGCTGGTCTTGAGTTTCAACGCGACGACGTCGCCGCTGCGGATGTGGTTGCGGAAGCGATCCAGCTGACCTGAGCGACTGCCGTTGCTGCGGGCGCTCGCGGCGGGATAAGCCTCGCGCACGAGTTCCTTGACCTTGTCGCCGTTGTCGGCAGCCGCCAAGCTTGGCACCTGCCGAAACCCGATCAACGCAAGGCCTTCAGCCAGCGCGAGGCTCTCATACTCGCCGTTCTCGCCGTGCCGGATTGCCCACGCCCTGGGGCCGGGGTGCTGACTTCCGGGAGTTGTCATTTCGGGGTGCCTCAGCGCAGGGCGACTTCGGGGTCGCTTGGTCTTGGGATGTTGTACCAGGGGGTGTCGCAGACTTGGAGGTCTTCTTCGGTGAGTTGGACTTGGTCGTAGTCGAGGGAGTCTTGGATTTGATCGGGGCGGCTGGCGCCGACGATGGCGCTGGTGATGCCGGGTTGGGCGAGCACCCATTGGATGGCGGCGTGGGTGAGGCTTTGGCCCTTGGCGCTGAAGTGGTCGGCGAGGATGCGGACTTGATCGAACTGGGCTTCGTGCCAGTAGCGGGCTTGGTAGCGTTGGGCGGCGTTGCCGAGCTTGAAGCGGGTGCCGTCTTGCAGGTCTTCGGTGTTCTGGTACTTGCCGGTGAGGAAGCCGCCGGCGAGCGGGTTGTAGGCGATGATGCCGACGCCTTGGTCTTGGCAGAGGGGGAGCAGGTCGCCTTCGATATCGCGCCAGAGGATGTTGTATCTGGGCTGGTCGCAGTCGAAGCGGATGAGGCTGCCGCGCCGGCTCTCGCCGAGCGCGAGGGCGAGCTGCCAAGCGCGGTAGTTGGATGCGCCGGCGTAGCGGATCTTGCCCCAGCGCTGGAGGTCGTCGAGCGCTTTGAGGGTTTCGTCGATCGGCGTTCGGGGCGTCGGGCTATGGAGCTGGTAGAGGTCGATGTGGTCGGTGCCGAGCCGCTGGAGGGAGGCGTCGACGGCGTCGAGGATGTGCTGGCGCGATGCGCCGCGGTGGTTGGGGTCGCGGGAGGTGGGGCCGACGCACTTGGTGGCGAGGATGATCTGGTCGCGGGGCTTGCCGCGCATCCACTCGCCGACGATCGCCTCGGTCGCGCCGACATCGGAGGTGCCGAGCGGATAGACATCGGCGGTGTCGATGAAGTTGACGCCGCGCTCGAAAGCGATGTCCATGATCGCGAAGGCATCCGGCCGCTCGGTCTGGAAGCCGAAGGTCATCGTGCCGAGGCAGATTTCGGAGACGCGCAGCCCGGTGCGCCCCATGTTGCGGTACTTCATCGCGTGGTCCTTTCCTATTCCCCGTCATTGTAGGGGCCGAGGAATCGTTCGCCGTCGAAATGGATGAGGTGGGTGGGCGCGTCGGCGAGCCAGACCTCGGTTTCCCAGGAGATCTCATCGAGGTACGGGGCGAGCGCAGCGCGGCTTTCGAACGCGGTGACGTAAACGATGCCGAGCGTGACCGCGCTGAAGATTTCGGCAAGCTGGCGTCGGCGGAGCGCGGAAACCGGCCCATGGCTGGTGACGGCCTCCACCAGGATGAGTCTTCGGGCGTCAAAGTCGACCAGCATGACATCTGGCATTTCGGCCTCGATCGCGGTGTTGACGCCAAGATCGGCGAACGCCTTGCGGTCGTCCATGTCCCGGCCGTCGTGGACTTCGCCAACGTGGATGATGGTGCTCTGCGGCGCGAAGTGGCCGCGGAAGTCATCCAGCACGGCACGGATTAGCGAATTGGGCGGTTGGGCAGATTTGGCGGTCATGATTTGTTGCTCCATTGCACGCTGTTGATTCTTTTCCTGAGTCGCTTTGCCCGATTATGGGCTGATCCCGCAAACGACATATTCATAAAGAGCCTTATTCGAGTTGCGCTTGCGAATTGGTTCGACAGTGATGCCTTCGAAGCCAGCTTCATGCATCAACGCTGCATACCAATCTTGGGTCGGCACGACGTTGCCGTAGAATGTGGAATTGCCAACTATGTAATGCGCGACACCGCCAGACTTGAGCACGCGAGCTGCGGCATTGAAGTGAGCCCACATATCGTGAAAATATTTCTCGACGTAGCGAGACATGAGATCTGCATTTCGTGCGTCCGCAGATTGTATCGCTTCAAGGCAATCCGCGAACCGATCGTCAAGTGGGAGTTCGGCAGTTGGAGACCAAGTGGCGGTGTTGCTGGTTGCGACTCCCCAAGTGCCGCCGATGGCTGCCCAATCAAGCTCGCCCGCCGAACGCGAATCCTCAAGGAACCGAAGCCAATACATATATGGGCGCAGCTCGCGAATATAGCTCATTCGATTCGCATACGGAGGCGACGTGATGAGATGATCGAACTGGTCATCCAAGCAATTGTCCATATGCCTTGCGTCGTCTTCGCACGCTGAAGCCGTGCCGGGCAACGGCGTGGCTGCGTCATTGATCACGCGTGCCCCGTCCGTCTCGAACACGTCCCATGCATTTGCATGTGCAGGGATCAGCGAGGGTTGCTCCTGCCCGTTTCGGAAGGACATCGACTGGTGATTGAAAGCGACGTTAGAAACTGCGATCATGGTTCGGCAGAATGCAACATCAAGCAAGCCCCGGACATGATCGTCGAGTGGAAGCTCATCGATGCAATGGCGCAGCCGGCTGATGGCGTCAAGTTCAAGCGGATGCCACCAGCGTTCAATGTTGTGCAGGTCCGGTTGCCAGAGCGATGCCGGCTCGCATGCTCGTGCATCTCTCAGCACGCGATGTAGCGCATCGGATGCGGTATGGAGGTCAATCTCGGTATATTGCCGTAGCTTGGCGCGAGCGAACCAGATCAAGAATGGATTGATATCAAGGGTGGTCGCACGATGGCCGTGAGAAGCTGCGACAAGCGCTGTCGTGCCGGAGCCGCCGAACGGGTCGAGGACGTTGCACGCCGGCAGTGCATCATCGGCGAGCAGCCGCTCGACAATCTGGAAGGAGTAGGCCGGGGTGAGCCTGAGCCAACCGTGCCTGCCCGCGAACACGTTGTGGCGGTAGGTGAGTTCGGCGCGCTGTCGAAGGCGTGTTCGGGTCATCATTCGGCGCTCAGCAGGGTGGTGAGGATTGCCTCGACTTCGGTGCGCATCGCCACCGAGTTTCGCGCGAAGAACGCAGCGAGATCAACGCCGAGGATTCGTCTGGCGAACGCATAAGTGGATTCGAGCGGATCGGACGAGTCCGCGTCGCCGATGAGCACGATCCAATTATTTTGACGGTACCGCATCTGGAGATCGCCGTCCATCTGCCGCGAGAACAATACGACTGTGGGGACGTACAAATGCTTCAGCGCGTGAGATGCGTTGTCTATATCGGCTTGTTGCCGCTTGCTGTCCTTGCTTTTGTAGCCTTGACGCACTTCAAATACCGCCCCAGCTGGAGCGACGGCGGACTCCAGCGCACCTTGGGCATTGGCCAACCAGCGACTGAAACGATCTCGATCTCGCTTTCGTTTGACATCTGTGGAGTCGATGCGCGCGTCGAGCGTCAACCGCTTCGGGCTGCCGGCAGCGGTCGGCGTGGTGTATGACCAGCTGACCCGATCTTCGGGGACGCCGAACGCGTCGATGATGACCTGTCGCCACAGGCGCTCGCAGCCGATGCCGAGCTGGCGGTAGAAGGAGGTCATTCCGCCCGCGGCTCGGTGGGCGGCGTACATGAGGGGCGTGTCCAGGCCCATCCACGAATAGAGCGGGTCGGCTGAATAGGCGGCTTGGAAAGCATCCAGATCAACAGGTGCAGGGTTCCCCATTCGAGGGCGGTACAGGGCAGACTTGCGGATCGGGTCGAGCAGAATCTCCCGATAGCGGCTGTCGAGCTCGTCTGCTGGCGGGGAAGGGGAACGAGGCATGTGGATTCTCAGCGTTGCCGTGACTTCCGTTGGCCAGCGAGTATAGGGGACGTTGGCCGATAGATCGGCCATGCGGCACAGGGGTCTCTCTGGATTGCTGCTAATCGCCGCCGCTCGGCTGTTGCTCGCGGTTGTCCCGGAGTGCCCAGCCTGCGAGCTGCATGGGGGACCGCCTGGCATGATCTTCACCCCTGGTCGGCGAGCTGCCGGTGGACTTCTTCTTCCAGTTGTTGGAAGTGGTCGGGGGTGTTGTAGAGGAGGCCGTGCATGACTTCTTGGACGCCGGCTTCTTTGAGTTCGCCCAGGCGGTGGGTGATGTAGTCGGCATTGCCGGCTACGGAGTTGGGGCCGATGGCTTCGATGAAGCGGTTGGCTTGCTCTTGGTTGTCGGTGAGGCGGGTGGGGACGAGGCAGGTGATTGCGATTTCGGAGGGGTCGCGGTTGGCTGCTTCGCAGTGCCGTTCGAGGATGTCGGTCTTTTCCTTGAGCAGTTCGAGGCTGATGCCGCGGCCGGCCCAGCCGTCGAGGTTCATGATGTCGCCGTGGAGGGCGAGGGTCTTGAGGGTGCGCTTGGGGCCTGTGCCGCCGACGAGGATGGGGATGGGGGCGTCGTAGCAGCCGGGGGAGAAGGGGGCTTGGTCGAGGGAGTAGTAGTCGCCGTTGAAGCTGACGGGTTCGCCGCCAGCGTGGAAGAGGGAGCGGATCATCCGCATGGCTTCCTGGAAGCGGTCTTGGCGTTCCTTCATCGGGGGGAAGGCCCAGCCGTAGGCTTCGTGTTCGCGCTTGAACCAGCTGGCGCCGATGCCGAGGGTGAAGCGGCCGCGGGAGACGTGGTCGACGACGCCGGACATTTTGGCGACGAGGGCCGGGTTGCGGTAGGTGTTGCCGAGGACGAGGTGGCCGATTTGGAGGGTTTCGGTGACGGCGGCTACGGCGGCGGCGAGGGTGAAGGCCTCGAAGGCGGGTTCGGGTTCCATGGCGCGGGGGCGGTTGGGCGGGACGAAGTGGTCGGCGAACCAGACGGAGTTCCAGGCGCCCTTGTCCATGAGCTGGACGACGGCGTTGATGTCGTCCCACGAGGTGCGGTAGGCGGTGACTTGCGCGCCGAATTTCATGTGTCGTCCTCTTCCCGCCGGGCTGCCGGCGGTTCGAGGATAGTGGCGATCCGCGTTCAGCCGGGGGCAGGGAGGATCCAGGGCTTTGGCAGGATCGAGAGGGGCCGGGCGGCGAGGTTGGCTTCGGGGTCGATCAGGCGGGCGGCAGGGCGTCCGTTCCAGGCGACGCGGGCGTCGGCGCGGACTTGGGGAGCGGGGTGGCCGAGGGCGCGGTAGCGGTCGCGGATGATCTTCGCGCCCTGCTGGATCATGTCGGGCTGGTGGGCCATGCGCTCGACTTGGAGCGGGGTGAAGTGGTCCGCCGGATCGACGAGGAGGTCGAGGCCGGTGGCCGGGTCGGAGACGCGGTATTCGAGGTGGCCGGCTTTTTCGGTGAGCAGGACGCGCCAGGAGAAGCGGTAGGCCTCTTCGTTCCAGCGGACGTTGCCCGGGTAGAGGTGGTGGCGGAGCGGGACGGCGATTTGGACGAGTGCGACGAGGGCGACCGCGATGACGGCGGCGCGGGCGGGCCACTTGGGCGGTCGGTCGGAGGTGTAGTGCAACATTTTTACAGTACGTTGCAGTGGCGGTTCGACCTTTGCAGTTCGACGGAGCCGGTCGAGGGCGCGGCGGGGCCAATCGGGGTTGAAGAAGATGAGGGCGGCGGCGGCCATGAGGGCGGGGAAGACGCCGATGTGGAAGAGCAGGCCGGTGACGAGGTGGAAGGCGGCGAGGATGATCCAAGCGGCGGCGCGGGTGCGGGGGATGAGCAGCCAGGCGGCGATGGTGCAGTCGAAGGCCGCGCCGGCCCAGCTCATCGCGAAGGGGAGCCAGGATTGGGTCATGAGCGGGCCGACGAGGGGGGCGTCGGCGTGATGAGGGAGCCAGATGGCGAGGGGCTGGGCGTGCAGCAGCCAGTCGGGGTTGAGCTTGGCGATGCCGGCGAAGAGGTAGAGGACGGCGATTTGGGCGCGGAGCAGCCAGATCGCGCCGACGGGGATTTGAGAATCGCCCGGTCGCGGGTCGCGGCGGGCGTCGAGCGTCCAGGCGCGGTGGACGGGGAGTGCGGCGAGGAGCAGGCCGGCGAGGGAGAGCCAGTAGTAGTGGTTGAGGTAGGTGGTCTTGTCGATCAGTTCGACGTAGGCGAAGCCGATGGTGAAGAGGAGGACGGCGAAGCGGGAGCGGATGCCGAGGATGACGGCGACGGCGAGGAGGGCGAGGGCGGCGAAGTGGAGGTGCATCCAAGGGGCGGGCCAGGCGGAGACCCACTCGAAGCCGGCGTACTTGAAGTGGTGGGCGGGGGCGACGTAGAGCTGGTCGATCCATCCATGGGCGAAGAAGCGGATGATGGCGGCGAGGCCGATTGCGCCGAAGGCGATGCGGAAGATGGCGGCGGAGGATGCGTCGACCGGGCGGGAGGCGCGGCGGGCGAGGGCGTCGACTGCGCGCCAGGGATCGGCGCGGGCGGCGCGGCTCAGGGCGGCGGCGGGGAGGGCCGGGGAGCGGGCAGACATGATGCGGGGCTAAGAATCGCCGTCGTTGTCGGAGAAGCCGACGGAGATGCCGAGCAGGGAGACGACTTCGGTGGCGAAGAGGATTTGGACCTGCTTGATGGCGTCGCGGGCGGCGTGCAGGGCGTCGTCGCCGGCGCCGGCCTTGATGTTGGCGGGGAGGGCGTCGACGGTGGCCATGGCTTCGTCGAGGGCGGCCTTCATGCGGTCGTATGCGTTGTCGTCGAGGTCGTTGACGAGAGTGCCGACAGCGGAATGGTCGCCGGTGCCGAGGAAGGAAAGGCGAATGCCTTGGACGGCACCGCGGAGGTCGGCGCCGGTGGAGGGGCCGAGGCCGGGGATGGCGTCAGGATCGCGGTCGCCGGTGACGCCGAGTGCCTTGCCGAGCTGCATGTCGCCGACGGTTTCGGTGAGGAAGATGCTGGTGCGGACGACGTCGGAGAGGGCGAGGGTGGCGGAGATGGCGGTGTCGCCGCGTCCGGCGAGGGCGTCGGCGTAGGCGAAATCGCGGCCGGCGCCGGTCCATTCGTCGCGGATGGCGGCGAGCTCGTCGGCGATGACGCCGGCGAGGCGGGCGGCGTAGCGGAGCCGGGCGGGATCGATGGGGAGGTCTTCGGCGAGGATCGATTCGATGGCGTAGAGGCCGCGGGTGGCGGCGGATTGGCGCTCGGCGATGTCTTCGGCGGAAGCGCCGGCGGCGGCAGCGTTCTGGATGGCGTCCCGGTCGATGGGCCACCAATCGACGAGCGAGGCGGAGCGGCGGTCCATGACGGGGCCGAAGCGGAAGGCGGCGGTGGCGGCCCAGGCGGCGCTCGCCGCGCGCCACTGATCGCGGGCCCTGTCCAGGCGGCCGGGCGAGGGATCGCCGGCGAGTCGGTCGGCGGCGGTCGCGAGGGATTGGGCGGCGCCGGCGGCTTCTTCAAAGGCGGGGACGAAGACGTTGTCGGCGAGGGCGGCGAGGATGTCGCGACGATCGGGCGGGCCGACGCAGGCGGATGCGGCGAGCGCGACGGCGGCGAGGATCAGCAGGGCGGCGGCGGGTTTGGGCATCAGAGCGACTCCAGGAACTTGATCAGGGCGGCGCGGTCCTCGGCGGACATTGCGCGGAAGGCTTCTTTGGCGTTTTCGGCTTCGCCGCCGTGCCAGAGGATGGCCTCTTCGAGGTTGCGGGCGCGGCCGTCGTGGAGGAAGCGGGTGTGGCCGTTGACGGTTTCGGTGAGGCCGATGCCCCAGAGGGGCGGGGTGCGCCATTCGGAGCCGGAGGCTTGGAAGTCGGTGCGGCCGTCGGCGAGGCCGGGTCCCATGTCGTGGAGCAGCAGGTCGGTGTAAGGGAAGATGATCTGGTTGGAGAGGGCGGGGATGTCGTGCCGGCCGGTTTCGTGGCGGGGCGCGTGGCACTGGTGGCAGCCGGCGGCGAAGAAGAGTTCCGCGCCGCGCTTGCGGTCGGGGTAGTCGCGGGCGGCGGGGACGGCGAGGGTCTGGACGTAGAAGACGACGTCGTCGAAGAGTTCGGCGGGGATTTCGGGGTCGCCGCCATTGGGCGAGGCGAGGCATTCGGGCTGGGCGTCGGTGCAGGTCGGGCCGGGCTGGAGGGGGCTGGTGATGCCGATGTCGCCGTGGAAGGCGGCGGCGGTTTGGGTTTCGAGGCGCGGCTGGTTGGCCTTCCAGCCGAAGCGGCCGATCTCGCCGTTTTCGAGCACGTTGACGCGGCCGGAGATGCCGTCGCCGTCGGCGTCATCGGGATCGGCGAGCTGCTGCAGGCGTTCGGCGGGGATGGCTTCGAGCAGGCCGCCGCCGAAGACGGGGGGGCCGACGCGGGGGCTGATGCGGAGGTCGGCGTGGGGAGCGCCGTAGGCGGGGTTGGCGATGGTGAAGACGGGTTCGACGAGGGAGTAGGGCTCGCCGTCGGCGTAGGCGCCCGGGAGTTCGCGCCACTGGACATGGATTTCGGCTTCGGCGGGCACGCCGAGGATGGAGCGGTCCTGGATGCTGCCGCCGTAGACGGGGTCGGGGATCGGCGCCCGGCCGAGGCGGGTGGGGAGGGAGATTTGGACGACGAGGCCGCGGGTCGGGTCGAGGTTGTCGAGCGGGGGCGCGCCGCGGCCGTCGTGGAGGTGGCAGGTGGAGCAGGATTGGGCGATGAAGAGGGGGCCGAGGCCGTCGCGTGCTTCGGTGGAGTTGCCGGCGATGACCCAATTGGAGGTGAAGAAAGAATCGCCGACGGCGAAGCGGCGGCCTTCGACGGTGGTGAGGTTGCGGGCGGGGAGGGAGAAGGCGTTGCGGGTGGTCGTGGTGGAGGTGGTGTCGCCTCCGGAGCGGAGTTCGAGCAGGTCGTTTGGGGAGGGATCGCCGCCGCCGTTGCAGGCGGCCGCGAGGGCGAGGGCGGAAGCGGCCGCGAGGGCGATGAGGGTGCGGCGGTTCACGGGTTCACGGTAGTCAGGCGGCCGCCCCCCCGCCGGACCGGGTGGGATCCGGCGGGGGCGCGCGGGCGGCCGCAGAGCGCCGACGAGCGGCAGCTGGCTAGGTGACGTCGATCGAGACGCCGAGTGCTTCGGCGGCGGCGACGATGTTGTCGGTCTGGTCCTCGAGGGACTCGATGGCGGCGAGGACGGCGCGGCGCCTGGGGGAGGAGTCGGCGAGGCCGGGGACGAGGGAGGCGTCGAAGGGCGCGGGGATGGCGCGGGCGTTGGCGACGCTGCGGGAGATCTGGGAGGTGAGCAGGTCGGCGAGTTCCCGGTCCTCGGCGGCGACGAGGTCGGCGAGGCCGGGGCCTTGGACGACGCCGTAGTCGCCGGTCCAGACGTTCTGGATGCCCTTGGCGTTGGCGATGATGTCGTTGGTGGTGTTGTCGGCGAAGCAGGAGTGCTCGTCTTCCTGTGCGCGGGCCTCGTAGGCGACGGTCATGCGCTCGCCGGCGAGTTCGCCGCGGGAGAGTTCGCCGATGCCGGTGATGATGTTGACGAGGGCGTCGTCGGCGTCCATGGCGAGGAAGGCGGCGCGGTAGTTGCCGCCGCCGGGGGCCCAGGCGTCGACCATGTCGCCGAGGTCGTCGAGCAGGAGTTCGGTGACGGCGGCGAGGTAGGCGGAGCGGCGGTCGGCGTTGCGGTTGGAGGTGTAGTCCTCGACCGGGCGGGCGCCGGGGCCGTCTTCGTTGAGGTCCTGGCCCCAGAGCAGGAATTCGATGGCGTGCCAGCCGGTGGAGACGTTGGTTTCGCCGCCCTGCTCGTTGAGGTCGGCGAGCAGCTGCTTGGTGATCCGGGGGTACTCGCCGGCCATGTTGACGATGCCGGCGTCGGGGTCGCCGTCGATGTAGTCGACGTAGGCCTCGTCCATGGGCCAGGCGTTGAGCTGGCCTTCGGGGCCGTCTTCCTCGTTGTCGATGGGGCCGCCGTAGAAGCGGTAGGCCTCGGTGACGCCGTAGTCGTCGCGGGCGGTGAGCCAGGCGCGCTTGGCGGCTTCGAGGGTATGGGGCGCGGGATTGGCGAGGAAGGCGTCGATCGCGTCGGACATGTCGGTGGCGGAGGCGAGGGAGGCCTGGTAGGTGGCGTGGACGCCGACGGCGTAGTGGGCGACGACGTCTTCCTTGGAGACGTCGGGCGCGTCGTCGCCGGAACAGGCGGCGAGGGTCAGCGCGGCTGCGGCGGCGACCGCGAGCAGGGCGGGGATCAATCTCGGGATGGGGCTCGGCATGGGGTGCTCTCCGTTCGGCGCGACAGCGGGTCGTCGCGTTGCGTTCCGCAGATGGATACCAGTTGAACTCGATTAGTGCAATAAATGATTAGAACCTATTGTGCGGCGGTTCGGTGCGAGGGGCGTCGGGGCGCTGGCGAGCGGGCGCGTATCCTGCGGGCGACTGCTGCGGACTGGAGGTGCGGGCATGCGGGTACTGGTGATGCCGGGGCTGACGCTGCCGGAGGTGACGGAGGCGGACTTGGAGAAGATCCGCGGGGCGGCGGGGGCGGATGCGGAAGTGGTCGTGGCCTCGAACCGCGAGGATGCGATGGCGCAGATCCCGGAGGCCGAGGTGCTGCTGGGCTACCTGACCGAGGAGCTGTTCGCGGCGGCGGAGAAGCTGAAGTGGGTGCATGCGACGGCGTCGGGCGTGGACGGCTACCTGTTCGACTCGTTCAAAGGCTCGGAGATCCCGCTGACGGGCGAGAAGGGGCTGGTCGGGCCGCACTTGGCGGATCACGCGTTCGCGCTGCTCTTGGCGCTGGCGCGGTCGCTGACGCCGGCGCTGCGGTTGAGGGGGGAGGCGTGGGGTTCGCGGGTGGCGATGCGGCGTGCGGCGTTCGAGCTGTCGGGGCTGGCGATGGGGATCGTCGGCTTCGGCGGGACCGGGCGGGAGATCGCGCAGCGGGCGCGGGGCTTCGGAATGGAGGTGCGGGCGGTCGACGCGCTGCCGGTGAAGGCGACCGAGCATGTGGCGATGGTGCTGGGGATGGATTCGCTGCCGGACCTGCTGGGGCGCTCGGACGTGGTCGCGGTCTGCACGCCGCTGA
The DNA here is from genome assembly GCA_965205165.1 of Dehalococcoidia bacterium. Classification (GTDB taxonomy): domain Bacteria; phylum Chloroflexota; class Dehalococcoidia; order Bin125; family Bin125; genus CBDESM01. Next base: position 586,471 of record OZ242037.1, on the reverse strand, counting down.
CGGAGGAGACGCGGCACCTGTTCAACCGCGAGCGGTTCGGGCAGATGAAGCCGGGTTCGGTGATCGTGAACGTGACGCGGGGCGAGATCATCGAGCTGGACGCGCTGATGTGGGCGCTGGAGGAGGGGCCGCTGGGCGGCGCGGCGCTGGACGTGGTCGAGGGCGAGCCGCTGCCGGCGGATCACCCGATCTTCGAGCGGGAGGACGTGGTGATGACGCCGCACACGGCGGGCGCAAGCCAGCTGCGGGCGGGGCGGAACTTGGATCGGTTCTGCGAGAACCTCAGGCGGCACCGGGCCGGCCGCGAGCTGGTCGGGCTGGTCGACAAGCAGGCGGGCTTCTAGGCAGTTGGAGGACTACGCGGCGGAGCTGGAGGCGGCGGCCGAGGCGGCGCGGGCGGGCGGGGCGATCCTGCGGCGCTACTCCGAGCGCGGGGCGCGCTACGGCTGGAAGCCCGGCGGGCAGTGGGGGATGGAGCTGGTCTCGGAGGCGGACATCGAGGTGGACGCGGCGCTGCGCGAGCGGATTTTGGGCGCGTTCCCGGAGGATGGCTGGCTTTCGGAGGAGCATCCGGACGATGCGGCGCGGCTGGGGAAGCGGCGGGTCTGGATCGTCGATCCGCTGGACGGGACGCGGGAGTTCCTGAGCGGGGTGCCGGAGTACGCGGTCTCGATCGGCCTCGCGGTGGACGGCGCGGCCGCGGCCGGGGCCGTGTTCAACCCGGCCAAGGGCGAGATGTACAGCGGGTCGGCCGCGGGCGCGGACGGGCGGTTCGGCCTGGACGAGGCGGGCTCGCTGGCGGAGGGCTTCATGCTGGCCGGGCGCGGCGAATGGCGCTGGGGCGATCTGCCGCCCGTGCCGGACGGGACGAAGCTGATGCCGGTCGGCTCGATCGCCTACCGGATGGCGCTGCTGGCGACGGGGACGGGGAACCTGCTGTTCACCGCCGGCCGCCGCAGCGAGTGGGACGTCGCCGCCGGCGCCGCCCTGCTCGCCGCCGCCGGCGCCGTGGTGACGGACGTCGCAGGCGAGCCACTGCGCTTCAACCAGCCGGGGCCGACCGTGCGCGGTCTGATCGCCGGCAGCGCGCCGCTGCACGCCGAGGCCCGCGCCCTCTGGCGGCGTTCGGGCTGGCGGTTGGAGTGAGGGCGGACCGGAACGGGCGATGAGCGGGATGGCGGGCAGGGTGCGGGGGAAGATCGCGGCGCCGCCGAAGCGCGTCCTGATCGTTGCGGGCATTGCGGGCGTGCTGGTCCTGTTCGGCATCATCGGTTTGATTGTCGGTGGTCAGGACTCGGAGGATGCGCCTTCGCGGGCCGCGCCCGCTGCGGTGGAACCCGCCGTGTCCGGCCTGTCCGCGTCCGGAACGCCGTTGGCCGAGGTGCTGATCGGCCCGTCAGCGATGTGGTTCCGCCGGGGCGATGCCGTGCGGCGGACGGAATGCGGCGCGGCGGAGCTGCGGTTGGAGGGCGGCGAACCCCTGTTGATGCTGCTGGACGCCGCCGGCTGCTCGGGGCGCGCGGTGCGCGTGCCGCTCGGCGCGAGCGGGTCGCCGGCCCGCGCGGAGCTTGCGGAGGTGCCGGACTCGTTGCCCTCGATCTCCTTTGCAGCGCGAGGTGAGCGGCTGCTCGCCCAAGCGGACGCGGGCGAGTTCGAGTTCGATGGGCCGGTCTGGATTCTCCGCGGATGGCGCGCGGTCTGGCTGGCGAACGCCGCGCCGGCCGGATGGCATTACGAGCGGCTGCGGCTCGCCGCCTTGGTCGATTCGGCGCAGGCCGAGGCGGATGCCGCGGATCCGCAGGGCTGGTCCGTCTACGACTGGGAATGGGAGGTTGCGGTCAATCTCCTGCCCGCCGCGCTCGGCGGCACGATCACGGCTGATCGGGTGACGGAGCTCGTCGAGGCCGTCTTCGCCGATCAGTTCGGGTCGGATGAGCCCGTGCCGGAATTGGGGCTGCAAGCCGGCGAGTACTCGGAGTACCGCCTCTTCGCCGACCGGATCGTGTTCGGGGCGGAGGCGGGCCTGCGGCCGTGGATCGTGCTGCACGAGCTGGCGCACGCGGTGCAGCTGCGGGCGGCGGAGCAGACGGGCGAGTTGGAGATCGAATCGCATGGCCGGCAGTTCGCTGCGACGCTGATCGGGTTCTGGACGCGATACGTGCCCGGCTTCGACCGCGAGGCTGCTGAGGCGGCGGCCGCGGCGCATTTCGCGGACGCGTCGGCGCTCGTCCACGTGCCGGTCGGCGGCGAGGCCGGGAAATCCCGGGTGCGGGCGACTCTGGGCTTCTCACCCGCAGAATGATCCGTCCCAGGGGGCTTCGCCGATCCGGCTGGGTGATGCGCCGGAGCGCCGGGTAGCCTGCTGCGCAGGCAGCGGCCGAGAGATGCATGATGAAGCTGTTGCTCCTCGCGTCTTTCGGAGTCGCAATCGATGCGGCGGCACCCGCGGCTGTTTCCGGTTCGGGCGGTCTTGAAGGGGCGAGGATCGGCAGGAGCGCAGCGCTGCATGCTGAGGCGCGCACCTTCCGGCAGCGTCCGGGCTGGTGGTTGAGTTAGGTGCGGCCAGCGATTCTGGGGGGGGGGGGGGGGCTGTCCGACACCTGAATCGTGCGTGTTGGCGAACACCCCTGATTCTGCCCGATGAGGTTCTGCAGGAGCAGCCGCAGTGAGGGAAGCGCCGTGGCTGGTTGGTGGGATCTAGAGCAGCGAGCCCTGATCCATGCATCCGGCGAGGCGCTCGTGCAGCTCGGAGGGAAGCGGTTCGATCGGGACGCGGGCGAGTTCGGCGGGTTCGATCTTGTGCAGGCCGCCTCCGTATACGCGGCCTTGCTTGATCATCGCGTCCGCGTCCAGGCAAGAGAGGTGTTGCCAGATGTCATCGATCAGCGACCGGTCGGCTTCCATAATCTCGCGCAGGCGCGGGCGCGGATAGAGCGCCAGATAGACGTTGGCGACGGTGGCGCGGGAACGGTTGCGGATGAAGCGGAAGGGGCCGGCGCCGTTGGCAGAGCGGCCTATATAGGTGCAGAGCAGCGGTGCCGGCGGCCGCCGCTCTTGGCGGTACCACGGCGTGCGGCTGCGGCATAGATATCGTTCGGCGATCGATGGCTCGCCCCGCGAGAGGTAGGCCCACAGGGCCGGATGAGAGTGCTGGACTGTCGAGCGCGGCAGCGGGCAGTCGATCAGGAATCGCTGTTCATCCGACTTGGGCAAGCCATCCTCGTCGGCGTCGACCACGTTGCCGGCGAGGTCGCGCGGCGGCGGCAGGATCGGAGTGAGGAACTCGCGCGGGATGTCCCAGCGCGCGGCTTCTTCGCGGTCGAGCACGAAGAACGAATTGCCGCCCGTGACGATCCCGCGGCGAACATCGAATAGGCGGCCGATCGTCAGGGCATTCGCTTCCCGTTCATCGGCGATATCGGGCAGCGCCGTCCACTTCCGGACTCGCTTCAGCGCATTGATGGGGATATCGGCAGCGCGTCGCGGTTCGGCCAAGTCGCCGCCTGAAGAGACATGCGCCATGTGGCCGTCCTCGGGCGGCGCATTGCGGAAAATCAAGACGGCGGACGAGACGAGCGCATCGGCGAACTGGCCATCGCCGGCTGAGAAGCGGTGGAGGCGCAGGAGCGAGACGCGATCGAGCAGGTACTGCTTCAGCGGCGCGCCGTAGTTGACGTCGAAGAACTCGGAGGGGACGAGCCAAGCCGAGATCGCGCCCGGGGCGAGCCAGCGGTGCGCGAGCAGGATGAAGTAGCAGTACAGCCCGGCGAGGCCGGAGAGTCGAACGCCGCTCGCGCGCTCCGCAGCGTCGCGGATCCGCGACTTGTCCGATCCGCTCAGGTGGTGATGCCGCACGTAGGGCGGGTTTGCGAGCAGCAGGTTGCAGCGGGCGTCGGGCGAGGCGGGCGGCGGCTCGGCCGTGAAGTCCGCAGTGCGTACGGACAGCCCGCGCTCCGCCCAAAGGTCGCGGGCGATGCCGGCGACCGCCGGGTCGGCTTCGACGCCATCAGCGGCGGCCAACGCGAACCGGCCGCCGACGTCCAAGAGTGCCGAATAGAACGCTCCGGTGCCCAGAGCCGGTTCGAGGAAGCGGATCGGTTCTCCGGCTGGAAGATGTTCCAGTGCTGCGGCCGTGATCTGGCGCGCGAGCGGCGGCGGAGTGGCGAACTGGCCGAGCCGGTTCCGTTCGGCGGGCGGGCGTGCCGCATCCAGTGCGGCCTGGCGGCGCAGCCGTTCGGCTTCGATCTCGCGCAGCTCCGGCGCGGTCATAATCCGACCTCCGCGAGGTCGTCGGGCCGGTGCTCCCAGACCCAATCGATGCCTTCGGCCGCTTCGTAGCCGAGGTAGCCGGAATCGAAGTAGCCGCCGAGGAAGAGGACGAGCGCGATTCGCCGGCCATAGGCGAAGCGGAGCTGGCCGAACTTGGCCGCCTCTTCCTTCCGCCGCTTGTTGACGTTGGTGAAATCGCCCGCGGACTTGGCTTCGATCAGGACGGGGTAGTCGCGGGGCCCCGCGCCGTGCGGCATGATCACCGCATCCATCGGGACGTTGACGTCGCGGTCGTTGGGTTGCGCGGCGGGCACGTTGGCGCGGAAGCGGAAGGTACCGGGCTCCATCGCGTCGAAGGCGAAATCATCCTCGCCCGCGGCATCGCGGTAACCGCGGGCGAGGAGCCAGGCGCGGAGCGCGTCCAACTGGTGCTGTTCTTGGCCGAGGCACAGCAGTGGATTCACGATGGATCCGGTGAGGCGATCCGCCACGACCGCGACCGCGCGCCCTCGCTCCCGGTCGTCGGGAGCGGATTCGCGGTCAAGCCAAGTGAACAGATCGCGGTCGAGCAGCCGCCGGAGGACGTCGGACACGGCGGCGAGGTTGCGCTCGAGTTCAGCGGCGGGCATTCGCGCGGGCAGATCGGCTCGCTTCTCCATTCTCCTGATCATCGCAGGCGGGACGCCCGCGAGCCCGATGAGGACGCGCCGGCGTCAGCGGGACATGCGAGCATCGGGGCGATTGGGCGATTCGGGAGGTGCTTCGTGAACATCGTGCTCGTATTGGCGGCGGGAATCGCGATCGGGGCGATCGGGACGGCGCTGGCTTCGCCGGGACTGGCTTCGGGAGGGCCGACTTCGGAGGAGGTGCGGGTGGCGGTGCGGGCCGCGGGGAGCGGGATGGTCGAGGTCGGGGTGTCGCAGCGGTTGGACGATGGGACATGGGGCGACGTGGTCGCGCCGCCGCGGGGCGTGGTGAGCGCCCGGGGTTCGGACTGGCGGTTTTCGGGCGGGATGGAAATCGTGCGGCGTTCGGCGGCATCGGGGACGATTTCGCTCCGAGTGACGCCGGAGCGGATTACGGCCGCGCCGGGGGCGGTGGCGGAAACGATGTGCCCGTTCGCGTCGGTGACGCGGCGCTCCGGCAGCGAGACGGTGTGGTGGCATGCGCTGGAGGCCGGGGAGTGTTCGGATTGGGCCGCGCCGGTGCGGCTGCTGTCCGTGCGGGACGGGACGGTGGAGGCCGATGCGGATGATCCGCAGGCGGAGCGGGTAGGCGATTGGCTGTACCAAATGAAGCGCGCGGCCGCGCCGCTGTGGGGCGACGAGCCGGTGTCGTTGCGGACTTTCGAGCGGGCGGTGGCGCTGGCGTATTCGGACTTCTTCGGCTCCGGGCGGACGCCGCCGCAAGTGAGGCGCGATCCGTGGTCCGCGATAGAGCTGCACGACTTCGGCGAGAACGAAATCGTGACGCCTAATACAGAAACGTCAGCGCTGGATGTGCTGGACTCGATTGCGTACCAGCTGGCGGGGCGGCTGGACAGCGATAACTGGGCGCGGGATTTCGAGTGGAGCGGACCGGAACTGGCGGCGCAGGCGGTCGCGGTGTTCGAGCGGTACCTGCCGGGGTTCGATGCGGATGCGGCGCGGGCGTCGGCTGCGGAGTTCGGGGTGCGGGTGGCGGCCGAGCCGCCGGTGCCGGCGGTTCGGCGGGATGACGCGGTGGCAACGCGGCTACAGCGGCTGCTGGGGATTCCGACGGCGCCGGAGTTGGAGATTCCGGAGACGGACGACGCGGAGGCGGAGAGCGCGACGTTCTCGATCGCGGTGGAAGAGGGGCGGCTGGTGGCGCGGTCGGCGCTGGGGGTGGCGGCGGGGCAGTGCGGGAACTTGAACATCGTGCGCGGCAACCGGGCGGTGTGGGTGCGCCCGTCAAGCGCTTACGGCTGCGAGGCCGCCGGTTCGCTGGTGCCGATGGGATTCGCGCCGCGCGCCGACTACGAGGTGGATCGCGACGATCCGCAGCAACGCCGCGTATACGACTGGGAGCGGCAGGTCGAGGCGAACCTGCTGCCCGTCGAGTTTTCCGAGTCGATCTCGCAAGAGCGGGCGCAGCAGGTCGTGAACGCGGTGTTCGCCGATCTCTTCGGGCCGGGCAGGCAGCCGCCGCGGGTTCGGGAGACGAACGATGGTTACTCCTCCTATTCGCACCAGTTCCGGCAGATCCGGATTCAGTCCGGTGCATGGGATGCGGCGACGGTGCTGCACGAGACGGTGCATGCGGCGCTGGCCGCGCAGCGGACCCAGACATTCGCGCGCTGGCAGAGTCACGGGCGCGAGTACGCGGCGACGATCCTGATGCTGTGGGAGCGGTACGTGCCCGGCTTCGCCGCGGCGCGTGCGCGCGCGGATGCGGCGCTGCACGGCGTGGAGATCGCCGGCAGGTCGCCGATCCGGCCAGTGGGCGGCGCGGCCGAGGCGGACTCGGTCACCGACCTGCTGGGACTGACGCCCTTGGAGACGGCGGCAGCCGTCCCGCTGACGGCAGCGGAGCCTGGTGGCTGCACGTACGTGGTGTTGCCGGGGGACATCGCAACCTCGATCGCCGCCCGGCACGAGATCACCTTGGCACAGATGATGGCACTCAATCCCGGCTTAGCGGGAGGAATCGTCTCCATAGGACAGGTGCTCGCGGTGCCGTGCCTCGAGGAAACCGCCGCTGCCGGCGTGCTGGCAGCGGAGGCTGGTATGTGCATGTACGTCGTCAAGAACGGGGACACCCCATCGGGGATCGCGTTCCGGCACGGGCTCGACGTTGACGAGCTGATCATCCTCAATCCTGATCTGGGCGGGGGGCGCATCTCCTACCTCTCGGCAGGGCAGGTGCTCACGGTGCCGTGCTGAGCGGTTCCATCCGACTGTGCTCCGGTGGAGCGACCCTGCGTTGCAGGTGCAGTCCCTGCTGATCCGGCCGGGTGATGCGCTGGAGCGCCGAATAGCCTGCTGCCGCAGAGAGCAGCCGAGAGGTGCATGATGAGGTCGTTGATCCTCTTGTTGGTCGGAGTCGCAATCGGCGCGGCGGCGCTCGCGGCCGTTTCCGGTTCGAGCAGCGTTGAGGAGGTGCGGATCGCGGCGCGCTGGCTTTCGTCCAGCCGCTTCGAGGTGGGGTTGCAGCAGCGGCAGGCGGACGGATCTTGGGGCGAGGTCGTAGAGCCCGCGTCGAATGTCGTGAGTTCGCGCAGCCGCGATTGGGCTTTTTCGAGCTCCGTTGCGGTGCGGCCTTCCGCCGTGGACGGGGTGGTGGAGTTCCGCGTCACGGCGGAGTCGATCTACGCATCGGCGGCGCCGATCGCGGAAACGCGCTGCGACTTTGCTTACCTCTACCGGAACGAGCAGTCGCCCGTGGTGTGGTTCAGCGCATCTGCGGGCGAATGGTGCCTAGGCGGGCCGGTGCGGGAACCGCTGCTGGTGCTGAACGACGGACAAGCACCCGTCGATCCGGAGGATCCGCAGGCTGAGCACACGTCCAGCTGGTTGTGGCGCTTGGGCGACGGCGTGCGGGATCTGAGCGACGAGGAGCTGACGCTCACAGAGTTCGAAGCGGTGATGGCATTGGCGTACCAAGATTTCATGCCGTCATCCGCCCGCCCGCCGGCGGTGGTCTACGAAGCTGAACGAGACGTCACGCTGCACGATTTCAGCGCGAACGAGATTTTGACCGGCTCTGAGTCGGTATCGCCGGCCCGGGCACTCGGCTCGATTGCGTATTACTTGACCGGCGCATCGGACGACCGGAACGAGCGCGAGTGGTCGGGTCCCGAGATGGCGGCGCAGGTGCTCGCCGTCCACCAGCGCTACGTGCCGGGGTTCGATGCGGGCGCGGCGCGGGAGCTGGCGCGCAGGCTGGGCGTGCTGGTCGCGCGGGAAGCCCCGGTGGAGCCGGTTCGCCGCGACAGTGGGGTGATCGTGCGTGTTCGCCAATTGCTGGGCCTGCCCGACGTGCCGAATCGGACGACCGGCGACATATCCGCGTTGGAGAATCCCTGGGCGGAGGCGCGGTTCTCGATCAACTCGGCCGACGGAGTGCTGAGGGCATCGTCGCCGTTCGGATCGATCGAGAGCAGTTGCGGCATTTTCAGCGTGGTGCGCGGATACTCGGCGGTCTGGGTACGTCCCGATGTATGGGAAGACTGCGAAGGCGGCGATCAGTTGGTCCCGGTCGGTTTCGTCGAGGGCACGGACACGCCGTTCGACGCAGACGACCCCCAGCTGTACAGCGTGTACGACTGGGAGCGGCAAGCCGAGGCGAATTTGCTGCCGGATGAGCTGGGAGAGGAAATCACACCGGAGCGGGCGCAGGCGATCGTGAATGCGGTGTTCGCCGATCTGTTCGGGTCTAGCAGGCAGCCGCCGCAGGTTCGCCCGGCGAATCGCGACGACAGGACCTCGTACTACTCGCATCAGTTCCGCCAGATCCGGATTCTGCCCGATGCATGGGAGGCGGCGACGGTGCTGCACGAGACGGTGCATGCGGCGCTGGCCGTGCAAGAGAACCGCACGTTCGCCAGGTGGCAGAGTCACGGTCGGGAATATGCGGCGACGATCCTGATGCTTTGGGAGCGGTACGTGCCCGGCTTCGACGCGGAGCGGGCGCGGGCGGATGCAGCGGTACACCGGGTGGAGGTCGCCAGCAGGTCGCCGATCCGTCCGTTGGGCGGCACGGCGGGCGCGGACTCGGTGACCGATCTGCTGGGACTGACGCCCTTGGCGGAGACGGACGCTGCCGTCCCGTCGTCGGCAGCGGCGGCTGGTGGCTGCACGTACACAGTCAGGTCGGGGGACACGGTGTTCGCGATTGCGGGCCGGCACGGGATCACCTTGGAACAGATAATGGCACTCAATCCCGGCTTAGCGGGAGACCCCCTCTTCCTAGGGCAGGAGCTGGCGATGCCGTGCGGCTGATCGGGCAGGTTCGGCGCGTGATCGGGATGTGGGGTAGCCTGCGGGTTCACGCAGGGATGATTCGGGGGAGTGCCTCATGGCTGAGTTGACCGGTGCGCAGATCACGGCGAAGGCGCTGAAGCAGCAGGGCGTCGAGGAGATGTTCGGGCTGGTCGGGGTGCCTGTGGTGCCGATTTCGATCGCTTGGATGCAGGAGGGGAAGCAGTTCGTCGGGGTGCGGCACGAGCAGGCGGCGGGCTACGCGGCGCAGGCGGCGGGCTACATGAACGGGCGCATCTCGGCCGCGCTGGTCGTCTCGGGGCCGGGCATGACCAACGCGATTTCGGCGCTGGGCAACGCGGAGGCGAACTGCTGGCCGATGCTGCTGATCGGCGGCGCGGCCAACGTCTCGCTCTCGGCGCGCGGCGACTTCCAGGACGCGCCACAGGTGGAGGCGGCGAAGCCGTTCGTGAAGTGGGCGGATCAGGCGCGGGACGCGCGGTTGATCCCGAGGCTGATCGCGCAGGCCGTGCGCAGCTCGATCAACGGGCGGCCGGGGCCGGTCTACCTCGACCTGCCGGGCGACGTGATCGACGCGGTGGTGCCGGAGGAAGAGGTGCAGTGGGAGGAGCGGGTGCCGGATCCGGCGCGGCCGATGGTCGCGGCGGAGAGCGTGGAGCAGGCGATCGAGGCGTTGAAGACGGCGTCGAACCCGCTGGTCATCGTGGGCAAGGGGATGGCGTGGTCGCGGGCCGAGCAGGAGGTGCGCGAGTTCGTCGACAAGACGGGCATTCCCTGGCTGGCGACGCCGATGGGCGCGGGGGTGGTGCCGGCGGACGCGCCGGGCAACGCGGCGGCGGCGCGGACGCACGTGCTCAAGAACGCGGACTTGGTGGTGCTGCTGGGCGCGCGCTTCAACTGGATCCTGCACTTCGGGCTGCCGCCGCGCTTCCGCGAGGACGTGCGCGTGATCCAGCTCGACATCGAGCCGGAGGAGATCGGCACCAACGTGCCGGCGGAGGTGGCGCTGGTCGGCGACGGCAAGGCGGTGGTGGGGCAGTTGAACGAGTACCTGGACGAGCATCCGTGGCGGTTCGAGGACTCGACCGAGTGGGTGGCTTCGATCGAGGCCGAGCTGGATCGCAAGGCCAAGGAGCAGGGCGAGTGGATGTCGTCGGACGAGGCGCCGATGAACTACTACCGCCCGCTGAAGGAGATCGACGACCGGCTGCCGCGCGACGCGATCTTCGTGACAGAGGGCGAGAACACGATGGCGATCGCGCGGCAGGTGATCCAATCGTACGAGCCGCGCTCGCGGCTGGATGCGGGTACGTGGGGGACGATGGGCGTCGGGCCGGGCTTCGCCTTGGCGGCGCAGGTCTGCAACCCGGGCAAGCGGGTGATCGCGCTGGAGGGCGACGCGGCCTTCGGCTTCGGGCCGGGCGAGGTGGAGACGGCGGTGCGGCACAAGCTGCCGATCACGTGGATCATCTTCAACAACAACGGGATCGGCGGGGGCCAGGACGAGCTGCCGGAGGACGGCCCGCCGCCGCCCAACCAGCTGGTGCCGCGCGCGCACTACGAGCGGATCATGGAAGCGTTCGGCGGCAAGGGCTACTACTGCAAGAGCCCGGAAGAGCTGGAGGCGGCGCTGGACGACAGCTTCGCGCAGGAGGGCTCGACGCTGATCAACGTGGAGATCTCGATGAAGGCGCAGCGCCGCAAACAGCAGTTCGGCTGGCTGCAGCGGTAACGGCCGGATCCGGCGCGGGCGACCGTTGGCAGAAACCGAAGAAGCAGCGGGCGGGATCGGACCCGATCACCCGTTCCTGATCGCCGGGAAGTGGGTCGCTGACGAACTGAGCGGGCTGTTTTCCGCCGTCCGCATCGGGGCTGCCGTCGTCCTGACAATTTCGACGGCGCTCGTCGGCTTCCACTTGTCCGCGATTCCGGAGGCGGGGCTTTCGACGCCGCCGGACATCGGCTTGCTCGCGGCAGTCGGCACCGTCTACCTCATGATCGCCGGATACGGAGCGTCCGCGCTCGCTCCCGGCGAGTGGCGGAGCAGGCCCGATAGCCGGGCGATCGAGGCGCGCACCGGCCGATATCCAGAGGCGGTCTTGCGATCGTGGGTAGCGCGAGAGCGGGCGGCGGCACTCAGAGCGAATCAGTCCGTATTCGCCGTCCATCTCGCCAAGCTGAAGATCGCGAGCACCCTTACAGCAGTCGAGGCCGTGCTGGTGGTCGCGGCGGCAATCGCCGCCTGAACAGCCACAGCACGCAATAGTCGATCCAATCGGTGATCCACATCGCGGTCGAGCCGAAGCCGAGTCCGAAGCCCGGCATCTGATACGACGCGTCCGGACCGGGCGGCGGCAGGCTCGCCGGCCAGCTCAATGCGAGATCGACCTGGGCTTCCAAGTCGGCGAGCGTTGCGTCTTCACCGGCTTCGCGGATCATCAGGATCAGATCCGCGTCGTCGCGCACTTCGACGCCCAAGTCTTCCGCGCGCCGGATTTGGCGGTCGCGGAGAGCGGGCAGCCACGCGTTGACGCGCGCTTCGGCGGCGGATCGGGATTCATCCCGTCCGCTCTCGCCGGCGACGTAGTCGCTGAATGTGACCATCACGCCCTCCGCGCTCATTCTATGCGCCCGCCCGGGAGGAGCGGCGCGATAGGATTCCGGGAAGCGAAGGGAGGATGCCATGGAGTACCGGCGACTGGGGGACTCTGGGCTGGAAGTCTCGGTGGCGGGGCTGGGGACGAACAACTTCGGGATGCGGCTGGACTACGCCGGGACGGAGGCGGTGGTCAACGCGGCGCTGGACGCGGGGATCAACTTCTTCGACACGGCCGACATCTACGGCGGCGGCCTCTCGGAGGAGTACCTCGGCAAGGCGCTGGGCGGGCGGCGGGACGAGGTGCTGATCGCGACCAAGTTCGGCATGTCCACCGGCGAGGGCCCGCACACGCAGGGCGGCTCGCGCAAGTACATCGAGGCCGCGATCACCCGCTCGCTCAACCGGCTCGGCACCGACTACATCGACGTCTACCAGATGCACCAGCCGGATCCGCGGACGCCGATCGAGGAGACGTTGGAGACGCTCGACAACCTCGTGCGGCGCGGCCTCGTCCGCTACATCGGCCACTCCAACTTCTCGGGCTGGCAGATCGCGGACGCGGACTGGATCGCGCGCACGCGCGGCCTCGCCCGCTTCGTCTCAGCGCAGAACGAGTGGAGCCTGCTGGAGCGGAAGATCGAGCCGGAGATCATGCCGGCCTGCCGCAAGTTCGGGCTGGGCCAGCTGCCGTTCTTCCCGCTGGCGTCGGGCTTCCTGACCGGGAAGTACCGGCGCGGGGCGGAGCTGCCGGAGGGGACGCGGCTGCGGGCGTGGCGCGAGCGCATGCCGGGGCGGATCGACGCGCTCACGGCGGACGTGAATTTCGACAAGCTGGAGTCGCTGGAGGCCTTCGCGGGCGGGAACGGCCACAGCATCCTCGAACTCGCGCTCAGCTGGCTCGCCAGCGACCCCGCCGTCTCTTCGGTCATTGCCGGCGCGACCTCGCCGGAACAGGTCGCGGCGAACGTCGACGCGACGCAGGCTTGGCGGCTGAGCGGCGACGAGATGGAGCAGGTCGACCGGATCCTCGGCGGGTGAGCTTGCGTCCGTTCAACGCGCTGGCCGCGGCCGCCGCCCTCGGCGCTGCTTCCGCCGCATATGCGTGGCGGGAGTCGAGGCGGGTCGAACTCGCGCATCGGGTCGTGCGGCCGCGCGGATTGCCCGCGGGCCTTGACGGCCTCCGCATCCTTCATGTGAGCGACACGCATTTCCCGGCCGACGGCGCGTCGGTCGGCCGCTTCCTCGAAGTCGTCGAGCGGGCTCGATTCGATCTGGTCGCCGCCACCGGCGATTACGTGGAGACGTCGGCCGGCTGGGATGCCGCCGTCGAGGCGCTTGCCGCGCTGCCACGGCGGGCGCCGACGTACGCGGTGCTCGGCGCACATGATTACCTTCCGCCGGTGCGCACCGCGGCGGAGTGGGCGGAGGCCGTGCGGGAACGGATCGCGGGCCGGCGGCGGATGATCAGCGCCGCGCCGTTCCGGCGTCGCTTGCGCGAGGCGGGCATCCATGTGCTCCGCAACGAGTGGCGCGAGATCGAGATGCGCGGCGAGCGGCTCCGCATTGCCGGCGCCGGCGACGCTTCGGCCGACATGGCGAGGCTCGCAAAGGCGCTTCCGCCGGACGGAGGCGCGTTTACGATCCTGCTCACGCATGCCCCGGATGCAGTGCTGGACCACGCCGAGGCGGGCCATGCCGTTCCGCCGCTCACGCTTGCGGGGCACACGCACGGCGGGCAGATCGCGATCCCCGGCTACGGCGCGCCGTTCCGCCACTCGCGCCTGGCCACGCGCCGCAAGCCGGCCGGGCTCTTCGACGTCGCGGGCGGCAAGGTCCTGATCAGCCGCGGTTTCGGCACCGCGATCGTCCCGCTGCGCCTCCGATCTCGCCCCGAACTGACCGTCGTTGAGCTGCGGCGGGGGTGACTCAGTCTGCGGCGGAGGCCGGCGCAGGCTCTTCCGCCTGCTCCGCTTCCCATTCGGCGACTGCCCGCATAGTGAGATCGTGGACGAACGTGCTGAACTTGCAATCCGCTTCAGCGCGGCGCATCCGGCCGACGCGGAGCACCTCGTCGCCATCGAAGAACACTTCGATGCTGGCCCCGCCGTCGGCCGGCGGAGATACTTGTCCGGTGATCTCGCTGGCCATGTCAGGTTCAACCTTGTCGCCGTCTGTGTCGCCGATACCGCCGCCGGTCTGCTTGATCTGCGTCGAACACGGTTACGACGATGGCGAAACCGTCCTCGTTCGGCTCTTCGATGATAGCCGTCAGCAACCGCGGCTGCAGGCCGCGCCCCGTCATCCGCAAGCGAGAGGAGCCGCTGGATTCTGAAGAAGGCTGCTGTAGCGGATACTCGGCGTCTTGCCACTCGATGAGCGGATTATTGCGGAGAATGGCGGTGAGATCCTCAGGCACGACGCTGCGCTCCCACATCCTGTCTTCGGCGTGCGGGCTGATGGTGAAATGCCGAGGGCGCGGCGGGGCTCTGCGGCCCTGTCGTTCGAAGGCCATGGGCTCAGGGTATGCGCGGCTTGTGGCTGAAGGTGCGTTGGCACGGACACCGCACGGGAGTTCAGCGCGACGTTGGGAAGGTGATGGCGGGCCGGGGGTTCGGGACGGCGATCTTGCTGCTGCGTTTCACATGCCGTCCCAGAATTGCGCGTAGTGGGGCTGAGGAGCGCTGGGGGTCAGTCGGCGGCCGCCGTCGCCGCGGGTTTCTCTGCCTGTTCTGCTTCCCATTCGGCGACGGCTTGCATGGCGAGGTCGTGGACGAAGGTGCTGAACTTGCAGTCCGCTTCGGCGCGGCGCATCCGGCCGATGCGGAGCACCTCATCGCCGTGGAAGCGGATGTCGATGAGCAGGCTCGTCTCGTGCGCGTGCGGTTTCGGGGCGCGGGATGCCGGTGCGGACATTTGGCGGGCCAGCGTTCAGTCCGCGGCTGTCGCGGGGGCGGCAGCTGTCGTCTGGTTCCGCTCCCAGGACTGCACGGCTTCCAGTGCCAAGTCGTGGAGGAAGTCGTTGAAGATCGGGCTGTCTTCGGCGCGGAGCATCCGGCCCAGCCGCTCGACCTCGTCTCCGTTGAACTCGACCTCGAACACGAAGATCGGATGCTGGGGCGGCGCGTACTCGGCCAGTGAGTCTTCGGGCGGCGGGATCGGGCGTTCGTCGGCCATGTTGAGGTTGCTCAGATCAGTCCGCGGCGGTGGCTGGTGCGGATTCCTCCGCCTGTTCTGCTTCCCATTCGGCGACGGCTTGCATGGCGAGGTCGTGGACGAAGGTGCTGAACTTGCCGTCCGCTTCGGCGCGGAGCATGCGGCCGGCGCGCAGTATCTCGTCGCCGCTGAAGAACACTTCGATGAGCGCTCCGTCCTCCGGCGGATCGCCGTTGGCGAGCTGCTCGATCAGTGTCTGCTCGGCCATGTCAGCGTTGTCTTCGCCTGTGCCGGCGGTATCGGCGTCGATCCGCCTCGCTCGCGTCGAACACCGTGACGACGACTGAAAAGCCGTCCTCATTCGGTGATTCGAGGATAACCCTCAACAGGCGGCCTTGCAGGTCGAAGCCGATCATGTGCACGCGGCGTCCGCCGCCGGGCGCGGCCTCTTGACTTTCGCTCCCGTCGTCGGGTTGCCACTCGATCAGGGGATCGCCGCGTTTCACGGCGCACAGGTCGGCTGTCAGCACATCGCGCTCGATCATCCGCAATTCCGCGTGTGCGCTGATGATGAGGTAGTTCGGGAGAGGCGGTCGGTCGAGCGGGTCTGGTTCCACCGGCGGAGCGCATCGGCGGCGGGAGGGTTGACGGATCGTTGACGCAGAGGGGGCTCGCTGGTGCTACTGTCATAAGAGGTTGACGTAAGCGCGCTTGCGTGGATCAAGGGGATCCGCGCGGGAAGGAGCATCCGATGCCGACGCTGGTGAAGATGGTCGACGACCAGGCCCTCGATCAGGCCCCGCCCGACGCCGCGCCGAACGCGGCCTTCGGCTCCGCGGACGATTTCGCCTCGGAGGAGTACCAGGTCGTGAACCTGCACAACTTCGAGCAGCTGCCCCAGATCCAGGCGATGCCCGAAGAGGTGCGGCACGCGGCCCGCGTGGTCGGCAACGTGCTGCCGTTCAAGTCCAACCGCTACGTGGTCGATCACCTGATCGACTGGGGCGCGGCGCCGGACGACGGGATGTTCCGGCTGACCTTCCCGCAGCGCGACATGCTGGCGCCGGAGCAGTTCGAGCGGATGGAGGCGGCGCTCGCCGCCGACCTCTCCAGCCGCGAGCGCAAGGTGGTCGCGGACGAGATCCGGATGGAGCTGAACCCGCATCCGGCCGGGCAGATGGAGCACAACATGCCGTCGCTGGACGGCGAGCCGCTGGCGGGCATGCAGCACAAGTACCGCGAGACGGCGCTGTTCTTCCCCTCGCAGGGGCAGACCTGCCACGCCTACTGCACGTTCTGCTTCCGCTGGCCGCAGTTCGTGGGGCTGGAGGGCAAGAAGTTCGCCATGCGCGAGGCGGACCTGCTGGCCCGCTACGCGGCCTCGCACCCGGAGCTGAGCGACATCCTCTTCACGGGCGGCGACCCGCTGGTGATGCGGACGAAGAACCTGCGGCAGTACGTCGAGCCGCTGCTCGCGGCGGACGCCGGGCACCGGCTGCGGACGATCCGGATCGGCTCGAAGGCGATCGCCTACTGGCCGCACCGCTTCCTCTACGACGACGATGCGGACGACCTGCTGGACCTGTTCCGCGAGGTGACGGATCGCGGCCTGCAGCTGGCGCTGATGGCGCACTTCAACCACCCGGCGGAGCTGCAGACGGCGGCGGCGCAGGAGGCGGTGCGCCGGATCCGCGCGACGGGGACGCAGATCCGGACGCAGACGCCGCTGCTCAAGCACATCAACGCGGATCCGGCGCTGCTCTCCGAGATGTGGCGCGAGCAGGCCCAGCACGGCTGCGTGCCCTACTACCTGTTCGTGGCCCGCGACACGGGGGCCAAGCGCTACTTCGAGATCCCGCTGGTCGACTGCGCGCGCATCTTCCGCGAGGCCTACCGCACGGTCAGCGGGGTGGCGCGGACGGTGCGCGGCCCCTCGATGTCGGCGGGCCCGGGCAAGGTGCAGGTGCTGGGCGAGGCCGAACACGCGGGCGAGCGGCTGATCGTGCTGCGCTTCCTGCAGGGGCGCGACCCGGAGTGGGTCGGGCGCCCGTTCTTCGCCAAGTACAACGCGAGCGCCTCGTGGCTGGACGAGCTGGAGCCGGCCGAGGGCGGCGAGTTCTTCTACGAGCCGCGCCTGCGCGAGCTGCTGGCCGAAGAGGGCTCGCCCTGGTCGCGGCCGGCGGTCGCGGCGACGCTGCTGGGCGCGGACGCGGCCGGCGGGTAGGTGCCCCCGAGCGGGCGATTGGCCGAACGCCTCCGCGCGGCCGCGGAGGCGTTCGCGCCCGGCGCATCGGAGCGGCTGGTCGCGCCGGGCACGCCGGCGTTCCAATGCATCGCGGACGAGTGCGATGCGCTCTGCTGCCGCGCGCCGTACCGGGTGGACGTCTCCGAGGCGGAAATCCTGCGGCTGACGGAAGCGGGCGCCGCGGACTCGGTCGAGGAGCGCGCGTCGCTGGCGCTGCTGCGGCAGGATGAGTGCGGGGCCTGCACCCTGCTGGAGAACCTGCGCTGCTCGGCCTATGCAGCGCGCCCGGACGGCTGCCGGCAGTACCCGTTCATGCTCCACATGGTTTCGGACGCGGAGGGCGAGCTGCCGCTGCTGCTGCGCGACCCCGCCTGCCCCGGCTTCATCGGCGAGCCGCTCTCCGAGGCGGCGTGGAGTGAACTGGCGCATTCGATCCGGCGGCCACGGCGGGCGGGGGCGTCGGCATGATGGTCACGTTCTCCGGAGGTGCGGCATGAGCCAGCGGCGGCTGATCGGGATCGATCTTGCCTGGGGCAAGCAGAACGGGGGCGAGCCGGCTTGAAGCGGTTGCGCGGAGCTCAAATGGAAGGACGGTGCGCTGACGCTGTCACGGCTTGAACTGCGTGGTCGAGTGGACGACATCATTGAGTGGATTGGACCCGATAGCCGCGACTGGGTTGTCGCCGTTGACGCCCCGCTTGTCATCACCAACCAGAACGGGCAGCGGGCGGCGGACAATCAGGTGGGACGCCTCTACGGGAACCGCGGCTTCAGTGCACACTCGGCGAACCTGACCAACCCCAAATTCGGCCCCCATTACCAGGGCAGGATGATTCTGGAGCGCCTGCGGGAACTAGGCGGTACGTTGGTCGAGAAGGTCGCCGATCTGAATGGCGGGCCGCTGTTCTTCGAGACTTACCCGCATCCGGTGATCGTCGATCTATTCGATCTCGATCAGGCCATCAGGTACAAGAAAGGCCCTGTCGCCAAACAGCGAGTCTGCCAGCAGGTGCTTGCGGACAACATCCGCAAACACCTCTGCGACGACCGGTCGAATCCGCAGCTGCGATGCACCGATGAGCTTGTCAATCTCCTCCGTGAGCCCGAGAAAGAGTTGAAAGGGAAGGCCCTGAAGGGCCGCGAGGACAAACTGGATGCGCTGATCTGCGCCTACACCGCCGCCTGGCTCGACGCCATCCGGCCGATGCAGGGGCTGGGCGAAGTTGGGCAGGGCATGATAATCATCCCCGGTCCACGTGGGATCGGCCCGCCGCTTCTGTGACTTGGTGGCACCCTGTGAGCGATGCGAGGATGATCACGGCATGAGCGCTCGGCGGATGATCGGGGTGGATTTGGCTTGGGGGGAGCGCAATCCGAGCGGGTGCGCGGAGCTGGTTTGGGACGGGGGCGCGCTGCGGCTGGCGCGCTTGGACCTGCTCGGCTCGATTGACGAGATCGTCGAGTGGATTGAGCCGCTGCGCGGGGCTTGGGTCGTCGCGGTCGATGCTCCGATGGTCATCCGCAACCAAAGCGGGTCGCGGGCCGCCGATGCGCAGGCGGACGAGTTTTACGAGCGCTTTCACGCGGGCGCTTACCCGGCCAACCTCGAACGGTTCGGCGGGGATCACCGCGGCGGCCGGCTGCTGTGCGCCCTGACGGATACGGCGCCCGGTGGGCGGCTGGTCGAGAACCTCGACGCGGTCGGCGGGCCTCGCCTCGTCTTCGAGACCTACCCGCACATCGTGACGGTTGAGCTGTTCGGGCTGAGGCGGATCATCAAGTACAAGCGGGGCGGGGAGATCCGGCAGCGCGAGGGACAGCAGCGGCTGGCTGGCTGCATCCGCAAGCATCTCTGCGGCCCGCTGGCCGATCCGCGGCTGCGGCTCGACGACGCGCTCGATGCGCTCCTGCGCGAGCCGGATCCGGGTCTGCGCGGCAAGGCGCTGAAGGATCGGGAGGACAAGCTCGACGGGCTGATCTGCGCCTACACCGCGGCGTGGCTCGATGCGGGGCGGCCGCTGCAAGGGCTGGGCGATGCCGGGTTCGGCGTGATGATCACGCCGTCGCTGCGCGGGATTCGGCCGCTGCTGGGGTAGATTCGGCGGCGGTCATCAGGATGGTGGGGCGGCATGGCTGACGACGGGACGGGTGGGCGGCGGTTGATCGGGATTGACTTGGCTTGGGGGGAGGGGAACGGGAGCGGGTGCGCGGAGCTGGTTTGGGAGGAAGGCGAGCTGGCGCTGTCGCGCTTGGATTTGCTCTATTCGACGGACGAGATCGTGGAGTGGATTGCGCCGGAGCGGGGCGATTGGGTCGTTGCGGTGGACGCGCCGCTGGTGGTGCTGAACGAGACGGGGAGGCGGGCGGCGGATGCGGAGGCGAGCCGGCTCTACCGGCGCTTCGAGGCGGGCGCGTATCCGGCCAACCGCAAGGTGCTCACCAAGTACGCCCGCGACGGCGAGCACCGCGGCGAACAGCTGCTGCGGGCGCTGCAATCGGGCGGCGCGAGGCTGGTGGAGTCGCCGGGCGGCGCGGTCGCGGGCAGGCTGGCGTTCGAGACGTATCCGCACATCGTGATGGTGGAGCTGTTCGGCCTCGAGCGCACGATCAAGTACAAGAAGGGAGCGGACGCCGACAAGCGCCGCGGCCAGCGCCAGCTGTGCGCCGCCATCCGCGAGCATCTCTGCGGCGCATCGGCCAGCCCACGCCTGCGGATCGATGAACTGCTCGAAGAGATGCTCGACGATCCCGAACCGCCCCTGACGGGCGTGGGGCTGAAGAGCAGGGAAGACCGACTCGACGGCTTGATCTGCGCGTATGCCGCCGCATGGCTGGAGGCCGGGCGCCCGGTGCAAGGACTCGGCGAAGTCGGCGCGGGAGTGATGGTCGTCCCCGAGGTGCGGGGGATTCGGGAAGGGAGGCAGGCGGCCCTTCCGATGCTCAGCACGGCGTAGCCGATGTCGAGCGGCGCGGCGATCGAGGGCCGAGTCGGCGCGGGTATCCTCCGCGAGCGCTGATGGCGATAGGGAGGAGCCGCGGCCGTGCCTGTCGAATCCAGAGGAGCGACACGGAGCGTGCGCAGGGTCGCGCTGCTGATCGACTGCGAGAACGAGTCGGCTGCGCATGCCGAGCGGATCTTGCAGGTTGCGGCCAGCATCGGGCGCGTGGCCCAGATGAATGCATATGCGGACTGGACGAGGCCGGAGGCGGCGTCGTGGGCGAAGGCCTGCAAGCGGCACGGCATACGGCAGGTTGTGGTGAACCGCACTCCGCGCGGGAAGAACACGGTCGACAACTACATGAGCGCGGATGCGGCGGGGCTCGCGCAGAGCGGGGACATCGACGCCGTCTGCCTGGTGACGAGCGACAGCGATTTCAGCGGCGCGGCGACGGTCGTGCGGACGGCCGGGAAGGACGTGTACGGCATCGGTTCGGCCGAGGGCGCGTTCGCCGCGGCGTGTACGGACTTCTTCCAGCTCGGCAAGGAGGGCGGCAGCTGGGTTCGCGGACAATCTGCCAGAACCGCGCCGACGCCGGCGCCGCTGATGCCGCCGGCGCGGTCCGAGCCGCCCGTTCCTCGTGAAGCCGAGACAGCCGGCAGGCCAGCGCCGACGCCCGCGGTTGCGCCTTCCACGCCGCCGCCGCGGGCTGCTCCGGAGAAGCCGGGCGGAGTTGAGAGCCGGCGGCGGGAGAGTCGGCCGGCTGCTGCTCCGCGGCATGCGCCGTCGCGGCAGGTTGCGGGGTCGAACCTGTGCGTCTGCGGTTGCGGGGGCGAGATCGGGGGGAACGGCTTCTTGCAATCGGGGCACGGGGGGAGGCTGGTCGGCATCATCGGGCGCGGCGATCCCGTGGAGGTGGCGCGGGTGGATTGGGGGCGGGTGCCGCTGTCATTCCGCAAGGGGAAGTACGAAGAGGAAATCCGGCGCTATCGAGAGCAGGCGGGCGGGGTTGCGGGGCGAGGTGGGCCGGAGCCGCGCTCGCCGGAAGATTCGGCGGTGCCGGCCGCGGTGGGGGGAGCTGCAGGAACGCGGCGGTGCATCGGCATCGATCTGGCTTGGGGAGAGCGGAACCCTACGGGCTGCGTCGAACTGGCTTGGGACGGCGGCGAGCTGGTGCTGGCGCGACTCGATCTCCGCCGCTCGATTCCGGACATCGTCGAATGGATCGAGCTGGATCGCGGCGACTGGATCGTGGCGATCGACGCACCGCTCATCATCCGCAACCAGACCGGGCGCCGTGCTGCAGAGGCCGACGCGGATCGCTACTACCGCCGGTACCAAGCCGGCGCATACCCCTCCTCCCTAGACAAGTTCGGCGAAGACCATCGCGGCGGCCGCCTGTGGCGAGCTTTGGAAGAGCGCGGCGGTGGACTCCTCGAGCAGCCGAGCATGCTTGGGCACCCGCGCTTGGTCTTCGAGACCTATCCGCACATCGTGATGGTCGAGCTGTTCCGCCTCGATCGCACGATCAAGTACAAGGCACGCCCGGGCAGAGACGTCGTTGCCGGCCAGCGGCAGCTCGTCAACGCCATCCGCGAACACTTCTGCGGCGGCGCTGCAAGTCCTCGCCTGCGCTCGAACGACGCTCTCGAAGAACTGCTTCGAGAGCCGCGCACTCCTATCTCAGACCGCGCCCTGAAAGACCGCGAGGAGTTGCTGGACGGGCTGGTCAGCGCGTACATGGCGGCGTGGGTGGATGCGGGGCGGCCGCTGCAGGGGCTGGGGAACGTGGGCGAGGGCGTGATGGTCGTGCCGAGCGTGCGCGGGATCGGGGCGCGGGCGGCCGCGGCTGGCTCTCCGGGAACGGCGGCGGCGAGCAGGCCGAGACAGCAGCGCGCACCATCGTCGCAGAGCCGTGCGCCCGCTTCGCCCGTTGTGCCGGCTGAAGCGCGGACGCCCGCTGCACCCCGCGCCGAGGGCGGCGTCTTGGCGGCTTTGCGCAAGGAGCCGGATGGTTCTGCGGCGGCGGTAAAGACTCAAGGGCAACCGCGACAGGATGCTGGCGATAAAGGTCGGCGGGGCGATCGAGCGGGGACGCGGAGGCTGATCGGGGTGGCGCTGGCACCTGGGGAGAAGGGGGCGAGCGGGTGCGCGGAGCTGGGGTGGGAGGACGGGGAGCTGGTGCTGAAGCGGGTTGAGCTGGTGCGGACGGTGGACGAGATCGTGCGCTGGATTCGGCCCGATCGGGGCGATTGGATCGTGGCGGCGGGGGCGCCGCTGGTGGTGCGCAACGAGACGGGGCGGCGGGAGGCGGACAAGCGGTCGCGGCGGCTGTACGGTCGCTACGGGGCGGATGCGCCCGGCGTCAATCTGAAGCGGCTGGGGCGGGATCACCGGGGCGGGCGGCTGCTGGATGCGCTGAAGCGGCATCGAGGGCGGCTGCTGGAGAAAGCGGCGCCAGCCGGCGCGGGCCGGGCGGTGCTGGAGACGTCGGCGCAGCCGGCGATGATCGAGCTGTTCGGCCTGGACCGGGCGATCCGCTACCGGCAGGGGTCGGCGCAGGTCCGGCGTGCGGGCCAGCGCGAGCTGTCGAACGCGATCCGCGAGCATCTCTGCCGCGGCAAGGCGGGCCCGCGCCTGTGGGAAGACGGCGCCCTCGGCGAGCTCCTGCACGAGTCGGAGCGCCTGCTCCCAGACGACGCGCTGCGGGATCGAGGCGACCGCCTGGAAGCCCTGATCTGCGCCTACGCCGCCGCCTGGGTCGATGCGCAGCAGGAGATCCAAGCCCTCGGCACCGCCGGCGAGGGCGTGACGATCCTGCCGAATGCGCGGGGAATCGCCCCCGCGTGAGGGGATGGGTCGGGATAGATTGGGCGGTGCCGGAGTGCGGGCGCTGTCGCGCTCGGTCCGGCGGCTGTGGAGGAGGAGCGCATGAAGGACGAGCGCAAAGACACGCGGCGGCTGATCGGGGTCGACTTGGCATGGGGCAAGCTGGATGGGGGCGAACCCGCTGGGACCGGCTGCGCGGAGCTGGTTTGGAAGAACGACTGGTTGGAGCTGACGCGGCTCTGCTCTCTCGGCCGGGTCGAGAAGATCGTCGACTGGATTGAGAGCGAGCCCGGCGATTGGGTGGTGGCGATCGACGCCCCGCTCCGCATCACGAATCCGAAAGGGAGCCGTGAAGCGGAGAAGCAGGTGCGCAAGTGCTACAAGAGGTTCAAAGTGGGGGCGCACTCCTCGAACACGACTCGCAAGCAGTTCAAAGAGCACTACCAGGGCAGGCAGATTCTCCAACAGCTGGAGGCATGCAAGGGGACATTGGTCGAGAAGCCGGAGCATCTCAACGACGGGCCGCTGTTCTTCGAGACGTATCCGCACCCGGCAATGGTCGAGCTGTTCGAGCTCAACGGCATCATCAGATACAAGAGCGGCAAGAAGTGCCGTGTGTGTTGCCAGCGTAAGGGGCAGCAACGACTGGCCGACAAGATCCGCGAGCACTTCTGCGACGCGCCGAAAGGTCCGCGGCTGTGCCACAACAAGCTGCTGGGCAACCTGCTCCGCAAGCCCGATGAGAAACTGGAGGGCAAGGCTCTCAAAGCCCGCGAAGACCTGCTCGATGCCGTCGTCTGCGCCTACATCGCGGCTTGGGTCGCCGAGGGCCTGCCTTGGCATCCGCTGGGTGAAGAAAGAGAGGGCGTCATCGTCGTGCCGGATGCGGGTCGGCTGTCCTGACCGCCTCCTTGCACGGGGCGCTCCGATGCATCGGACGCGACGGGCCGATGATGGCGGGACATTCAGGCGCAGGGCATCGCCGGTGAGGGCGTGACGATCCTGCCGAGTGCGCGGAGAGTCGCGTCCGCGTGACGGATGGGTCGGGATAGATTGGGCGCTGCCGCGCTCGCCCGGCGGCTGTGGAGGAGGAGCACATGAAGGACGAACACAGTGGCAAGCGCCGGCTGATCGGGATCGACTTGGCGTGGGGGAAGCGCGATGGCAGCGAGCCTGAGGGCAGTGGCTGCGCCGAACTGGTTTGGAAGGACGGCAAGCAGGACGAGCTGGAGCTGACCCGGCTTGATGTCCTTGGGCGGGTTGGCGAGATCGTCGAATGGATTCGGCCCGGCGACGGTGATTGGGTGGTCGCGATCGACGCGCCGCTCGTCATCTGCAACAAGAGCGGGGAACGATCTGCGGAAAAGCAGGCAAAGCGCTTCTACAGGCCCTTCCAGGCCGGCGCGCGCCCGGCTTTCTTGAAGAACCCCGACTTTCGCAAGCACTATCAGGGGAGGATGCTCAGGAAGCGGCTGAAAGAGTTGGGCGGCACATTGGTGGAGCAGACCGTTGACCTCAACAGCGGGCCGCTGTTCTTCGAGACCTATCCCCACATCGCGATGGTCGAGCTGTTCAATCTTTGCATCACCATCAAGTACAAGAAGGACTGGATCAAGCGGAACTGCGCCAAGGAGCACAGAGGCGGATGTCGGAATGGGGGACAGCAGTGGCTGGCCGAGGAGATCTGCGAGCATCTCTGCTCCGATGCTGCGAAGCCGAAGCCGCGCCTGCGAATGAACCCGAAACTCAAGGAGTTGCTCCGTGCGCCTGACTGGGATCTGGTGGGCGAGGATCTGAAGGGCCGCGAAGACAAGCTCGACGGCTTGGTCTGCGCGTACACGGCGGCTTGGGTCGACGCTGTTAGCCGGCGTCGGGAGGCGGACGACGATGATCTCCCGCTCGTGGGGCTGGGCAAGGTCGGGGAGGGCGTGATGATCGCGCCCCGCTTGCGCGAGATCGGCCCGCTGCTCCGCTGCCTGACCAGCGACGCGGAATCGGCGCAGTGAGGGGGCTTGGCGTGCTTGACGGCGTGACCATCGCTCTGGTGCACGAGGCGCTGCCGAGGTCGATCCGACGGTTGCGGAGGAGGAGCGCGTGAGCGGGCGGCGGCTGATCGGGATCGATCTTGCTTGGCAAGAGGGCAAGCCGAATAGGCCGAATGCCAGCGGCTGCGCTGAGCTGATTTGGGTGGACGGCGAGTTGTGGCTTACGCGGCTTGATCTGCTCTGCTCACTTGACGACATCATCGAGTGGATCAGGCCAGACTGCGGAGATTGGGTGATCGCGATCGATGCGCCGTTGGTGGTGCTCAATGCGGTAGGACGGCGGCAGGCCGAGTCGGAGATCGTGGATCGTTACGGCAAATTCGAATCGCAGGCGCTGTCGAGCAATCTCACCAATCGCACCTTGGGCGGCAAGGGTCATCGCCCTGGACGCCTGTGGCGCGTGCTCGAAGATCATTGCGCGACCTTGGTCGAGCGCAGCGAGAATGTCAGGCGCGAATCAGAGATCACCGAGCGGTTGGTCCTCGAGACTTACCCGCACGCGGCGATGATCGAGCTGTTCAATCGGGAGAAGACGATCAAGTACAAGCGAGTCAAAGCCGCCGACAAGCCGAAAGGCCTGCGGGAGCTAGCGGCGGAGATCCGCAGGCACTTCTGCGCCCCATCTGCGGAACCACGCCTGCGGATGGACGACTCGCTCGAGAACCTGCTACGCGGCCCCGATCCGTCCCTCCGGGGCGTAGCACGGGACAGACACGGGGACCTGCTCGACGCGGTCGTGTGCGCGTATGTCGCGGCCTGGGTTGATCGCGGTGCGCCCTTTCGGGCGTTCGGCACGCTCGGCAAGGGCGTGATCATCGTGCCGTGGAAGCGGTGGATGCGGGAGCCCGACGGCTAGTTCCGATAGATTGGGCGGTGCGGGAAGGAGGTTCGGGATGCTTGACGGGGCGACGATTGCGCGGTTGCGGGGGGAGAGGGAGAGGTGGGAGGGGCGGGTTGCGCGGGAGGGGGGCGAGGGGGAGGGGCCGTTCATGACGGTTTCCTCGCGGCCGGTGGAGCGCTTGTACGACGCGGTGTCGCTGGAGGATTCGGGCTGGGACGCGGGGCGCGACCTGGGGCTGCCGGGCGAGTACCCGTTCACGCGCGGGGTGCATCCGACCGGCTACCGCGGGCGGCCCTGGACGATCCGCATGTTCGCCGGCTTCGGCTCGGCCGAGGAGACCAACGAGCGCTTCCGGCGGCTGCTCGACGACGGCCAGACCGGCCTCTCGATCGCCTTCGACATGCCGACCCTGATGGGCTACGACCACGACGATGAACTCGCCGCCGGCGAGTTCGGCAAGTGCGGCGTCGCCGTCTCCTCGCTGGCCGACATGGAGATCCTGCTGGACCGGCTGCCGCTGGACCGGATCACGACCTCGATGACGATCAACTCGCCGGCGCCGCTGATCTGGGGGATGTACATCGCCGCGGCGGAGAAGCGCGGCATCCCCCGCGCCGCGCTCGGCGGCACACTCCAGAACGACATCCTCAAGGAGTACATCGCGCAGAACGAATTCGTCTTCCCGCCGCGCCCCTCGATGCGGCTGGTCACCGACACGGTCGAGTTCGCCTCCGCGCACATGCCGCGCTGGAATTCGATCTCGGTCAGCGGCTACCACATCCGCGAGGCGGGCGCGACCGCGGCGCAGGAGCTCGCCTTCACCTTGGCCGACGGGATGGAGTACGTGCGCTGGGCGGTCGAGCGCGGGCTTTCGGTCGACGAGTTCGCGCCGCGGCTCTCCTTCTTCTTCAACTCGCACAACGATTTCTTCGAGGAGATCGCCAAGTTCCGCGCCGCGCGCCGGATTTGGGCGCGGGAGATGCGCGAGACCTTCGGCGCGGAGAATCCGCGCTCCTGCTGGATGCGCTTCCACACCCAGACGGCCGGCGTCTCGCTGACCGACGTGCAGCCCGAGGTCAACCTGCTGCGCGTCACGATCCAGGCGCTCGCCGCCGTGCTCGGCGGCACCCAATCGCTGCACACCGACGCGATGGACGAGGCGCTCGCCCTGCCCTCCGAGAAGGCCGCCCGCCTGGCCGTCCGCACGCAGCAGGTGATCATGCACGAATCCGGCGCGATCAACACCGTCGACCCGCTCGGCG
Source organism: Dehalococcoidia bacterium (assembly GCA_965205165.1). Lineage (GTDB taxonomy): Bacteria > Chloroflexota > Dehalococcoidia > Bin125 > Bin125 > CBDESM01. Next base: position 559,328 of record OZ242037.1, on the reverse strand, counting down.
GCTCCTACTTCGTGGAGCAGCTGACCAGTGAGATCGAGCGCGACGCCTACGAGTACTTCGACGCGATCGAGGCCGTCGGCGGCGTCATCGCCGCGGTCGAATCCGGCTACATGCAGCAGGAGATCGCCGACGCCTCGGCCCGCTTCCAGCGCGAGATCGAGCGCGGCGAGCGCACCATCGTCGGGGTCAACGACTTCGAGATCGAGGAGCCGCTGGAGATTCCGATCCTGCAGATGGACCCGCAGGGCGAGGCGCGCCACCTCGAGCGCCTCCGCCGCACCCGCGCCGAGCGCGACCAGTCCGCCGCCGCCTCCGCGCTCGGCGCGCTCGAAGCCGCCTGCCGCGACCCCCGCGCCAACACCATGCCCGTCATCCTCGACGCCGTCAACGCCTACTGCACGCTCGGCGAGATGATGAACGCGATGCGCCGCGTCTTCGGCGAGCACCGCGAGCGCATCGTCCTCTAGCGCGGCTAGGCTGGATGCGGAGGGCTGGCCCATGGTCTCGGCGCCCCAACGTCCCGCGGCGCTCGCGCGTCCGCCCGCGCCGGCGCGGGGGCGGGCCGTGCTGCGCGGGGCCGAGCCGGTTTCGGACGCGCTCTTCGAGCAGCTCTGCATGGAGACCGACCTGCTCGAATTCGAGCGCAGCGCGGAAGGAGACCTGATCATCAGCTTCCCCGCCGGATTCCTCAGCCCCGACGTCGAGACCCACCTGCTCCTGCAGCTGCTCGCCTGGATGCGCGCGATCGGCGGGCGGCTGCGCGGCGCCTCCGCCGGCTACCGGCTGACCGAGACGCTGCTGCTCTCGCCCGACATCTCCTGGCTCAGCGCCGAGCAGGACGAAGCGCTCGGCCCGCTCTCCGAGCGCCCCGCCTTCTGGCCCGTCTGCCCCTTCCTCGTAATCGAGGTGCGCTCGAAATCGCAGTCCTACGAGGGCCAGTACGGCAAGATGCTCGACTGGATGGAGCACGGCTGCCAAGTCGGCCTGCTGGTCGACTGGATCGACCAGCGCGTCGCCCTCTTCCGCGCCGGCCAAGGCACGCTCGAACTGGAGCGCCCCTCCTCCCTCGAACTCGACCCCGAGCGCCTGCCCGACCTGGTCATAGAATTCGACGCCATCTGGGACTTGGCCAGGGATGGCAGCGAGCGGAAGTAGGGGTGTTCGATGAAGAAGCAATGCACACAGATGAAGTGCAAACGGAAGCCGGTGCCGGCAAAAGTGCGCTGCGTCTGCGGTTGCCGCGGCGAGACCGGCAACTTCTTTGCGTCAGGGCACGACAGGAGGCTGGAGAGCTGGATTGACAGCGGGGCCACAGAGTTGACGCACGTGGACTGGTGCAACGTCCCGCTGTGCTTCTTTGGCGGCAAGCACGCCGACCTGATCAAGAGCCGCCGGCCAAGGAAAGGCTGCTCCGGCAAGTGGAAACTCCAGCCGAAGAGAAAGGGCGTGGTATGCCAACTCGACTAGAACCCGATCTGAGCGACCTGCCCGACGCGCCTGCGCCCTTGCCCGACGGGGAGTGGGAGCAGTCCCTCTGGGAGCTCTCCGACGGCGTCCTCGCGATCACGCTGAACCGGCCGGAGCGGTTGAACGCGCTTTCCTTCCGCCTCCTGCGCGAACTCCAGGCCTTGGTCGACTTCGCGGCGCGCAGGCCCGACATCCGCGTGGTCACCATCCGCGGCGCGGGCGACCGCGCCTTCTGCTCGGGCGACGACCTCTACGGGATGGAGCCGCAGGCGGGGATCGACTCCTCGATCACCGTCCACCACCCCTTCCTGCTCTCGCTGCGCGAACTCGCCAAGCCCGTCGTCGCGCTCGTCTCCGGCTGGGCGCTCGGACACGGCTGGGAGATCGCCAGCATGTGCGACATCCGCCTCTGCGCCGACAACATCGAGGTCGGCGACCACCGCGTCCAGCGCGCCATCGGCATGAACGGCGGCACCACCTGGACCGTCCCGCGCATCATCGGCCGCGGCCGCGCCCTCGAACTGCTGATCACCGGACGCCACATGTTCGCCGACGAAGCCGCCCAATCCGGCTGGGCCAACCGCGTCTGGCCGCTCGCCGACTTCGAGCGCGAGGCCGCCGCCTACGTCCGCTCGCTCGCCCAGCTGCCGACCGCCAACCTCGCCGTCTTCAAGCAGATGATCGATTACTCGGCCGAGCATTCGCTGCGCGATTCGCTGGCCCGCGAGGTCGAGGCCGCCGATCAGGTGCGCCGCACCTACGACGCCGACGAGGGCCGCGCCTCCTGGCGCGAGAAGCGCGCCCCGATCTTCAGGGGCTACTGATGCCCGGCATCAGCCCCCGCAACGGCCCGCCGGCCGCGGCCGCGTGCATAAGCGCGAATGCTGCTAGCCTGCGCGCACGCCGACGGGCGCTACACTGCGCCCGCACCCGCAAACGCCCGCAGGGCGGCGAACAGGGGACCGCGCGATGACCGCTCCCGTCTACATCCTCGGCGGATACCAGACCGACTTCGCCCGCAACTGGCGCAAGGAGGAGGCCGACCTCCGCTCCGCCATGGCCGAGGTTGCCCAGGCCACGCTCGACGCCGCCCAGGCCGAGCCCGCCGACGTCGACACCGCCCACGTCGGCAACTTCGCCGGCGAGCTCTACGCCAAGCAGGGCCAGCTCGGCGGCTTCTTCGCCGAGTTCGAGCCCCGCTTCTCCGGCCTGCCCACCTCCCGCCACGAGGCCGCCTGCGCCTCCGGCTCCATCGCCATCCTCATGGCCGCCGCCGAAATCGAGGCCGGCCGATACGGCTCCGCGCTCGTGCTCGGCATCGAGCAGATGAAGACCGTCTCCCCGACCGAGGGCGGCGACTTCCTCGGCACCGCCGGCTGGTACGAACTCGAAGCCGAGGGCGTCGAACTCCCCTTCCCCAAGCTCTTCGGCAGGCTCGGCGACGTCTACGACGAGCGCTACGGGCTCGATCCCGCCCACCTCCGCAGGCTCGCCGAACTCAACTACGAAAACGCCCGCCGCAACCCGCTCGCCCAAACCCGCGGCTGGCTCGGCGAGGACGTCCCCGCCGAACTCGGCGAGGGCAAGTACGCCGCCCAGATCACCCCGCGCCTCGCACTGCGCGACTGCTCGCAGATCACCGACGGCGCGGCCGGACTGCTGCTCGCCTCCGAGGAGCGCGCGGCCGAATGGGCCGAACGCCGCGGCATCGAACTCGAAGACGTCCCGACCATCCAGGGCTGGGGGCACCGCACCGCCGCGCTCTCCTTCGACGCCAAAATTGAGCAGGCGGCCGGGCACGACTACGTGCTGCCCCACACCCGCCGAGCCATCACCGACGCCTTCGAGCGCGCCGGCATCGCCGACGTCTTCGAACTCGACGCGATCGAGACCCACGACTGCTTCACCACCTCGCAGTACATGGCCATCGACCACTTCGGCATCACCGAGCCCGGCCGCTGCTTCGAGGCGGTCGAAGACGGCGCGATCGACTTCGACGGGCGCATCCCGATGAACCCCTCCGGCGGCCTGATCGGCGGCGGCCACCCGGTCGGCGCGACCGGCGTGCGGCAGGCGGTCGACGCCTGGAAGCAGGTCTCGGGCAAGGCCGGGGACTATCAGGTCGAGGGCGCTTCGAAGGTCGGCACGCTCAACATCGGCGGCTCCGGCACCACCTCCGTCGCATTGGTGGTCGGCCGATGAGCGCGCCCGCGCCACCGCGCGCCGGACCGCCGCGTTCGGCGCGCCGTTCACTGTTGCACTGCCGTAAATCAGGTTTGGCACAATCCAGCGGCGCGCCTAAGATGCCCGCTGAGATGCCCGCACGCAGATACCGCGCCCCAGCTGATGGAGCGCATCCGCATCGACGCTCCGGAGGAGGTGTCACCACGGGACGCACGCAGAACGAGGGACGCCGACCGCCGGGTTCGGAGGCGGAGAGCACGCAACGAGGAGGCCAGTGGCAACGATGAACCAGGCAATCCAGCAGATGCTGAGCCGGCGCGCTCAGCTCGCGGCGTTGATGGTGGTGGCGGCTCTCGTCGCGGCTGCTTTCGCCGCTCTCTCCCCCGTTCGCGCCGCCGATGGCGATGTCGATGCCGACGAGGTGACCCTGCAGCTGCTCGTCTACTTCCCGACTGACAGCGACGGCACGTTCCCGCTCCGCACCACCGGCGCCAGCGGCGGCCAGGACCGCGCCGAAGTTGAGATCGAGCTCCGCGTCACCGTGCCCTATGAGGGCGCTGTTGCCGTCAACCCCACGGTCACCTTCGGCACGAACGCCGATACCGCTCGGGACGCAACGCCTGACGACGTGACTGCTTTCACGACTGGGAACATCTACCCGCCGGACTCTGGCGCCGCCAACGCGGTGCTGGCCGGCACGAGCGCTGACGTGGGCCGTGGATCGAGCATCAGTCTCAACAAAGGCCTCACCTTCAACGACCCGCAGAACACCATCCTGTACTTCGCCAACGACGGCCCCTACGTGGCTGCCACCGCTGGCCCTGACGGCGTACTCGGCAATGCAGACGATGTGGCGGCTACCGGTACCGGATTTGACGTCGTGCTGAACTGCTCCGCTGGCAACGCTGTCGTGACCCCCACAGCGAGGTACACGGACAGCAACCGCCCGGGCACCGCCGAGACCACCGATGGCAAGAAGACCGTCACCAAGTCCTGCTTCGTGAGGGTGCGCGCCGGCACCGGCACGACATGGGGCAACCCGGAGGTCTTCCTGCAGGGCGCGACCAACAACACGGACTACACCATCAGCGCCCGCCTCCAGATGCTCGCGAACATTCTCGCCGTCGAATGGGACGAGGGTGGGACTGGCGATGCGGCTGAGATGGATCAGGGGAAGGCATTCGGCGGCGTCATCACGGGCAACACCACGTTGACGATTGACAACGGCGAGAACGAGGTGGCGGACAGCAGCCTCAGGCTGGCCACCAACAGCTCCACCGGTGCTCCTTGCAGCACCCTCGCATCCGACGCCGGCAAGCCTTGCCCGGACACGATCAGCGACCGCAACACCAACAACGCCAGGCACACCGAGCTGAATCCGGCGAACACGAAGCCGAACAACGAGACCACGCTGTACGTCTCGATCATCAACTCCGAGAACAACGCCTCCAACTGGGGCGGCATCCGCACCATCCAGGTCCAGACCGACAGGGGCGACATCCAGACCGGCTCCTACGATCCTGGCGCCAGCTTCACGGTCGGCAACACCTCCGCGATGCGCAACTGCTTCGATGTGCGCATCTGCCGCTGGACCATCAAGGAAAACCCCAATAACCCGTGGGGCCCCAATATCAGCGCCAACGCGATCCCGATCGTGCTGCAGGCCAGGCAGGGCGACACGGGCATGACCAACGTGCGCGTCCTCGTCAGCAAGCGCAACGGCGAAACCTTGGAGCAGGGCGACGACGACGTGGTCCCGATCACGATCACCGGACCGCCCACCAGGTTCAGCATGACCGCGCCGACCAGCACGGTCCACTACGCCACGACCGCCGCGGCCGGCGACAACCGCGACCAGATCAAGTTCGGCGTCAGCGCCACCGACAAATCCGGCGAATCGCTCACCTTGGGCGCGAACGCGATCCGCTCGAACTGGAAGGTGACCAACTCGGCCGGCCAGAACAAGACGACCGACTTCGACGGCGCAGGCTCCATGCTCGACGTCAGCCGCGAAATGGTCACGCTGACGGTGACGGCGGCCGACGGCGCGGGCACGCGCCTGACCCCGGGCGTCTACACCTTCGAGGCCTCGATCGGCTCCGCCAGCACGCTCAAGGACACGGCGCAGTTCACGGTTGTCGGCCCCGCCGCGGACGACGGGGTGACCCTGACCGCGGATCCGCCCCGCCCGGCCGGACGGCTGACCGACGTGACCCTCACGGTGAGCGTCAACGACGCGGCCGGCAACCCGGTCGCGGACGGGACGGATGTGAGCATCGCGCTGAGCCCGGCCGGCGGCGGCACCGCGTCGCTGCACGACCCGACCCGCGGAGAGACGCTGAAGACCAAGAACGGGATGGTCTCGCGCAACGTGGTCGTGGTCACCGGCGGCACCACCGTGGTCACCGCGACGGCCGGCGGCAAGGTCGACACGGAGCTGATCACCGCCTCCGCGCAGGCGGTCAAGGAGACGCACGACATCACCGGCCTGACCCGGCTGTCGGGCTTCTCCGGCTGGACGCCGACGAACGACACGACGGCGGGGCAGCTGTTCGCCTCGCTGGAGACGCGCGGGGTCGGCATCCTCTGGAAGTGGGACCCGGCCTCCGAGAGCTGGTCGCGCTACGCCGAGACGGACGGGCAGCCGTTGCCGGGCGCGAACGACAACTTCGCCATCGCCCGCGGCGACATCCTCTACATCGGAGGCACCAACTAGCGCGACCCCGCAGGCGCTCCGCCGCCGGCTGAGGCTTGGCGGCGGGGCGCTTTACACGGAACGCTGGAACAGGAGCCGCCTTCTCCCCCACAATGGCGGAGACGGCAGAGAAAGGACACCGGAATGGCACATGCAATGGCACGAGTGAGAATGCCGAGGCTCCTGGCCCTGGTCGCGGCCGCCGCCGCGATCATGCTGGCCGCCGCGGCCAGCGCCCAGACGGCGCCCGGCACCCCCGGCGCCCTGATCTACGGCGGCAACGGCACGGTCACGCTCGACGGCACCGCCACCAACGGCGCAGCCATCGTCGCCACCGACGCCAACGGCGCCAGCTTCAACGCCGCTTGGGACACCGCCGGCTGGTCCGTCGAAGTCACCCCCAACTCCGAAATCAGCTTCACCGTCAACGGCCAGCCCGTCGCCGATTCGGTCAACTCCGGCCGCGCCGGCAGCGTCCAGTCCGCCACCCTCTCCGCCACCACCCCGGCCCCCGAGCCGGAGGCCGACAACGGCGACCTGCTCGGCGGCGATGACGGCGACGACGCCGGCGACGGCAGCATGATGAGCGGCGACAACGGCGACTCGGACGCCGACGGCGGCGACCTGCTCGGCGACGACACCGACGACGGCAGCATGATGAGCGGCGACGAAGACGGCAGCATGATGGGCGATGGCGACGACAGCTCGATGAGCGACGGCGACAGCGGCAGCATGATGGGCGACGGCTCGGACGGCGGCGACGACGGCTCGATGTCGCAGCTGCCCGTCAGCGGCACCGGCGGCCTGCTCGGCGCCGGCAGCGGCACCGACGCCTGGGTCTTCGGCCTCAGCGGCGCCCTGGTCCTGCTCGGCTTGGCCGGCGCCTTCGCCGCCCACCGCAAGACCACCACCCACACCGCCTAACCCGGCCGCGGGCAAGGACCCCGCAAGCCGGCCCCACAAGGGCACCCAACGAGAGGGCGGGGGAAACCCCGCCCTCTCCGCGTCCCCAGCCCCGAACCGCCCCCGCCCCCCGCCCAGCCCGCAGTTGTGAACCGCGCGTAAACCACGCCGCCCCGCCCTGCGGAGCATCCCCCCGCGCCCCATATCCTGTCTATATGTCCACCGCCCTCCGCATCACCGTCGCGGCCGCAGCAGCCGCCGCCCTCCCCATCATCCTCGCCGCCCTCCTGCTCTCGACCGCCGCCGCCCAGCAGCCCCGCATCTCGCTCGACATCGACGCCGACTACATCCGCGCCCAAGGCGGCTCGGCCCAAGTCGTCGTCACCCTCGAAGCCGATGCGGCCGAACCGGGCGAGCGCGTCGCGCTCTCCGCCACGCTCGGCGGCTTCGGCAGCGAAACCGGCCCCAACCGCGCCGAACTGCCGCTCCGCCCCAACGCCGACGGCCTGCTCGAAGCCCGAATCCGCATCCACGGCGCCGGCCGCGCCGGCCCGGCCTCCGTCACAGCCCGCGCCGCCGGCCTCTCCACCTCCCGCCGCATCGCCTTCTCCGGCCCCCCCGCCTCCGTCCGCCAAATCGGCCTCATCTCCGAAGGCCTGCTCGCCGAGCGCATCCACCGCATCCCCTTCGAGGTGCAGGATGCCGCCGGCCGCCCCGTGCCCGGCGCCGAGATCGTCTTCCGCACCGCCGCCGGCGCAGCCCTCGTCAACGGCGCCCCCCGCTCCGAAGCCCGCACCGGCCCCGACGGCCGCGCCGAAGCCCGCGTCGAGGGCGCACCCGGCCGCATCGAAATCGAGGCCATCGCCGGCAACGCGACCGCCACCGCCGCCTTCGATCTGCGCGAAACCCCCGCCGACCTGCGCATCCTCTCGCTCGCCGCCACCGTGATCCAGCGCGGCGACCCGGGCGAAACCGGCAACCTCTGGGTGCTGCTGACCGACCGCAACGGCAACGGCGTGCCCGGCCAGCGGATCGAATTCGCCGTCTCCGAAGGCGGCCTCCAGCTCGCCTCCGAGCGGCCCGACGGCGCGTTCATCACCGACGCCGGCGGCAACGTGCTGGCCCGCGCCGACGCCTCGCTCGCGGCTGGCGGCGATTACGCGGTGCGCGCCTCCTGGAACGGCGGCGCGGCCGCGCTGCGCGACGTGATCCGCATCCGCGTCGCCGGCCTGCCCGCCGCGCTCTACCTGACCGCCTCGCAGCTCGCCCCGCCCTCGCCCGACGCCCCCGCCGCCTACTCGATCGAGGCCGCCGTCTCCGACGGCGCCGGCCGCCCGGTCGCCGACGGCTACAACGTGCGCTGGGCGCTGCTCGCCGCCCCGCCCGGCGCGGCCATCGACAGCCAGGCCTCGCCCGTCGCCGGCGGCCGCGCGACCGCCGTGCTCTCGCTCGGCTCCGCCTCCGCCCGCCCGGGCGACATCAGCCTGCGCGCCTGGGTGCGCGAGGCCCCGCGCGTCGCCGAAACCGCGATGCTCTCCGGCCTGACCGGCTCCGGCACCGCCCTCCGCCGCGGCGTCAACCAGGTCACCTGGATCGGCGCGGCCGCCCCCGTCCACCTGGCGATGGCCGCCGTCGCCTCCGTCGGCGGCGAAGTCTGGCGCCGGGATCCGGCCGACGGGGCCTGGCGCTCCTACCAGCTCGGCGCGGGCGCGGAGGGCTCGTTCGCGCTGATGCCCGGCGACCGCCTGTTCGTGCGCGTCGAATCCGCGGCCATCCTGCCGCTGGTCACCCGCTGAGCCCGTGCGCCGCACCGCCGCCTGCGCCGCTCTCGCCGCCGCGGCCCTCGCCGTCTTCCTGCTGATCGCAGACCCCGCCGGCGGCCAAGCCGCGCACCGCTGGACCGTCGTCTCCGCAGCGGACGAGGACGGCGGCTGCCCCGGCTCGCGCTGCACCCTCCGCGCCGCCATCGACGCGGCCAACGCATCCAACGGCCCTGACCGCATCGTCTTCAACCTCCCGGGCGATGAGGTGATCCAGCCGACCCGCGCCCTCCCCGCGCTCGACGACGACGGCATCGAGATCGACGGCGCATCCCAGCCCGGCTGGGAGACGGGCGAGCCGCCGCCGGTCTACCTCGACGGCAGCGACGCGGGGGACGTCGTCGGGATCACCGTCTACGCCGGCGGCGCGGTCGTGCGCGGCCTCGCGCTCGGCAATTTCCAGCGCCAGGGCATCGCCGTGATCGGCCCCGGCGCATCGGGCGCGGTGCTGGAGGGCAACTGGGCCGGCATGACCCGCGACGGCCGCGGCTCCGCGCCCAACCGCCTGGCCGGCATCGCCGTGCTGGCCGGCGCGGCCGATGTCCGCGTCGGCGGCGACTGCGCCGTCTGCCCCAACTACCTTGCCGGCAACGCCTCCGACGACGAGCGGCGCGCGGGTCACGGCGTCGTGATCGGCGGCGCGGGCAGCGTCGGCGCGCTGGTCGCCGGCAACGTGATCGGCATCGGTGCCGACGGCGTCCGCCTCGAGAACGACGACGGCGTGCTCATCGTCGACGGCGCGCTCGCGTACGTGCGCAACAACATCATCGCCGCCGCCCGCACCGCCGGCGTCGAAGTCCGCGACTCCCGCTCGCCGACCGCGATCGACGCCAACTGGATCGGCGTCGGCCGCGACGGCCGCGCAGTGGACAACAACATCGGCATCTTCATCGGCCGCTCCGCGGGCAACGTCATGGTCGGCGCGGCCGCGCCCAACGTGATCGCGGGCAACCGGGTCGGCGTCGCGGTCGAGCAGCTGGCCAGGGAAGTGCGCATCACCGGCAACTGGATCGGGCTGATCCCGCGCGACCTGTCGCTGGCCGGAAATGCGCCGCCGGACAGGGCGCTCGCCACCGCCGTCGCGCGGCCCAATCGGGAGCGCGCCGTCTCGGTCGTCGCCGGCGCGAACACCGTCTTCGTCCGCTTCAACCGCGTGCTGGCCGGCGCGGCCGGCATCGTCGTTGAAGACGAGAACACGACCAGGGTGAGCATCCTGTCCAACGCCGTCGCGGGTGGACCGGACGCTGAAGTGGGCGTCCAATCCAGCGACGCCGCCGAGGTGATGATCGGCGGCGAGCAAGGCAAGGGCAACAACATCATCGGCGTGCGCGACGCCGTGCTGGTCACCGCGACGGATGCGCGAGAGTGCCTGATCTCCGGACAGGACGGCACCTGCGGCACCAAGGTGGGCGGCAACCGCATCGGCCGCGCCGCCATGACCTACATCCCCTTCCGCGCCGCGGCCGAAACCGCGACCGGGCGCGGCATCGTGCTCGAAGGCGGCGTCCGCGGCGTCGATGTCCAGGAGAACCACATCGTCGGCGTCACCGGCGCGGCCATCGTCGTGTCCGGCGCGGATTCGACGGGCAATCTGATCCAGGACAACCGCTTCGGCGGCAACGGCGGGATCGACATCGATCTCGGCGGCGACGGCCCGACGGCCAACGATCCCGGCGACGCGGACGCGGGCCCCAACGGGCTGATCAACGCGCCGCGCATCGTCGAGTACAGCGCCGACCTCGCGCTGGATCCGACATTCGGGCAATGGGAGATCGAGCTGCGCGGCGACGGCCCGGCCAACGCGCAGGTCTGGATCCACGAGGCCGGCTCCGTCAGCTACGCGCCCGTCGCCCGCGGCCAAGCCGACGAGTCCGGGTCGTGGCGGGCCATCTATTCACCCGACCGCGAGCCGGAAAATCCGCTCCGCGCGATCAGCGTCGGCCCGGACGCCAGCACCTCGGAGTTCTCGCAGCCCTACCTGCGCCCGCGCCTGCAAACCTTCGCCGCCGGCATCCGGCCCATCGCCTGGCTCGGCCCCGAGCGCCCGCTGGGGACGGCGCTGGCCGAGTTCGCCGGCGCGCTCGTCGCCGTCTTCCGCTGGGATCCGGCCGCCGGTCGCTGGGAGACTTGGAGCCCGCGCGTCCCCCAGCAGCTCGCCACGTTCACGTCCGTCCGCCGCGGCGATGTCCTCTACGTCCGGCTGGCGGAGCCCGCCCGCATCACGCTCGCGCAATCCGTTCCCGCCGGGGATGCCCGCGTCCGCCTCGCCGCCGGCCGCAACCTCGTCGCCTGGATGGGCGGCGAAGCCACCGCCGCCCAAGCCCTCGGCGAGCTGGAGCGTCAAGCCCCGGGCGCCCTCCGGGACGCTTGGCAATGGGATGCCGAGCGTGATCGGTGGCGTCCCCTCAAGCAGGATGGGGCGTGGATCGACGAGCCCCTCAGCGGCAACGTGCTCGACATCCGAGCAACCGAGCCGGCTCTCTGGATCCAAATCCCCTGACGCGGTCCGCCTGACGCGGCGTTGAGCCGCCGCGGCTACCGCTTGGCGACTTGGTAGATCGTGCGGTGGCGGATGCGGACCAGCTCTTCGCCGTCCGCGTCGTAGAGGCCCATGTCCAGCAGCAGGTACTCGTGTCCCTTGCGCTGGAAGCCCTCGGCGATCCGGCCGGCCGCGGTGATCGGCTCGCCGGCGTGGACCGGCTTGAAGTGCTGGATTTGCGAGCCGGCGTGGAGCGCGGCGCGGTAGGTGTAGGTGTGGTGCAGCAGCCGCGTGGCGCGCCCGGCGATCCAGCCGGGGTGCATCCGCGCCCCCTCGCCGCGCCAGCGCCCGTGCGGGTCCTTGGCGAAGGCGTCCGCGTACTCCTCGGCGTCGGCGATCGAGGTGGGCACGAGCTCCGGCGGAATGTCCTCGCCGATCGGCAGCATCTCCGGCGTCAGCAGTTCGGGTGAGCCCGCCGCCGGCGACGGCTCCAGACGCTGCGGCGCGGTGATCTCGTCGAGCCACGGCGCGGAGCCGGGCCCGGCGCTGCCGGCCAGCGCCGCATCGCCGTCCGGCTTGGTCATCGCCCAGGTGAAGCTGCCGTCGGCCTCGGCTTCGACGCGGGTGGTCAGCACGTCGCCGGGGAAGACCGGCCGGCGGAAGCGGACGTTGATCCAGCCGGAGTCGAGCCAGTCCTCGCCCAGCGCCTCGACCAGCGCCGGGATCGTCCATGCGTAGACGGTCACCCCGCCGACCAGCGCGGCGTCGAAGCCGAACATCTTCGCGCCCTCGGTCGAGTGGATGATGTTGTTGATCTCCAGCGAATCCTCGCCGTCCAGGAAGGCGGTGGTGGTTCGTTCTGCCAGCGCGGTGGCCATGGCGCGTCCTTTCCGGCGTCAGATGACGCCTTCGGCTGCGAGTTGGTCGAGTTCGGCGTCGCTGCAGCCGAGCATGCCGCCGTAGATCTCGCGGTTGTGCTCGCCCAAGGTCGGCGCGCGGTGCTTCACGCCGCCCGGCGTGGCCGAGAGCCGCGGCACGATGCCCGGCTGCGGCAGCGTCCCGTGCTGTTCGGAGGGCACGTCCACCACCTGATCCCGCGCCGCGTAGTGCTCGTCCACGAGCACGTCGCTGGTCGCGTACACCTTCGTCGCGGGAACGCCGCAGCGGTCGAGCGCCACCTGCACGTCGGCCAGCGTCAGCGTCGCCACCCACTCGCCGACGATCTCGTGGATCTGCTCGTAGTTGGCGCGGCGGTCGTTGCGATCCTTGAAGCGCGCGTCCTCGACCAGTTCGGGCTGCTCCATCGCCTCGCAGAGCCGCTCGTAGGTGCCCTGCGTCGTGGCGTTGATGATCAGGTAGTGGCCGTCCGACGTCTCGAACTGCTCGGCCGGCACGACGCCGGGGAAGTAGTTGCCGGAGCGTTCGCGGTTCTGGCCGCCGAGGAAGAACGTGCTCGCGTGCGCGCCGCTCTGCTTCCAAATCGCCTCGTACAGCGCCACGTCGACGTCCTGCCCCAGCCCGCCGTTGACGTCCCGCGCCCGCAGCGCCGCCAGCGCCCCGAACGCGGCGAAGACCCCCGCCGAGTAGTCCGCGACCATGTAGCCCGGCCGCACCGGCGGGCGATCCGGCGTCCCCGTCGTGTACGTCATCCCGGCGAAGCCGAGCGCGACGCGGTCGAACCCCGCCCGCTCGCGGTACGGCCCCGTCTGCCCGTAGCCGGAGACGCGGACGCAGACCAGGGCGGGGTTCTCCTCGCGCAGCGAGTCGGGGCCGACTCCCATCTTCTCCAAGGTGCCGGGCCGGAAATTCTCGATCAGCACGTCCGCCCGCGCGCACAGCCGGCGGAAGAGATCCTTGCCCTTCGGGTGCGCGAGGTTGCAGGTCACGCCGCGCTGCGAGCGGTTTTCCTGCACGTACGAGATCGAGCCGTGGTTGGGCTCGCCGCTGCCGGGCCGCTCCAGCTTGATCACGTCCGCGCCGAACTCGGCCAGCATCGTCGCGCAGAACGGCGCGGCCAGAATCTGGCCCGCGTTGATCACGAGCACGCCGTCGAGCGCGGGCTTGGGGCCGGACGCATCCGCCATGACCGCATCATAGGCGACGCCCGCGCCGGATCAGACGGCCGCCAGCCTCCGCCGCCGCAGCAGCACGATCAGCACGACCGGCGCGCCGATCAGCGCGGTCACCGCGTTCAGCGGCAGCGCCGCGTCCAAGCCGGGCAGTTGCGCCGCGATTTCCGCCGCCAGCGCCACGGCCGCTCCGCAGAGCGCCGCCGCGGGCACCATCACGCGGTGGTTGCTCGTGCCGAACAGCGCGCGCGCCAAGTGCGGAATCGCCACGCCGAGGAAGGCGATCGGCCCGGCGAACGCGGTCACCGCGCCGGCCAGCAGCGCCGCCCCCAGCATCGTCGCCACCTGCGCGCGGCGCACGTGGATGCCGAGGCTGCGCGCGTACGACTCGCCCAAGAGCAGCACGTTGAGCTGCTTCGCCGTCAGCGCCGCCACGACCAGCCCGATCGCGACCGCGGGCGCCAGGATGCGCAGCTCGCTCCAGGTCACGCCGCGGAACGAGCCGAAGCCCCAGCGCACGTACTGATCGACGAACTGCTCCTGCGCCGACGCGAGCAGGATCGTGATCAACGAGGCGACCAGGTAGCCGACTAAAAGGCCGACCACGAGCACCGTGACGATGCTCTGCACGCGGAACGAGAGCGCGAGCACGAGCATCATCACCAGCGCCGCCCCGGCCACCGCCGCCCCCGCGACGCCCAGCTCGCCGAACCAGCCCAGCCCGGCCGCGAACAACGACATGCCCGATCCCGCGGCCAGCACCACCGCCGCCACCCCAAGCGACGCGCCGGCCGAGATGCCGAGCACGAACGGATCCGCCAGCGGATTGCGGAACAGCGTCTGCATCTGCAAGCCGGCCGCGCCCAGCGCCGCCCCCGCCAAGATCGCGGTCAGCGTGCGCGGCACCCGGATCTGCGTGATCACCGTCGACCAAGCCGAGTCGCCGCCCGGCTCCGCGATCGCGCGCCAGACATCGGCGAGCGGGATCGCGACCGAGCCCAGCGCGACGCCGGCCGCGGCCAGCGCCGCCGTGATCAGCGCGACCGCCGCGAACATCGCCGCGACCCGGCCGACGCGCGGCCGCACGGTGCCCCGCCCCGCGACCCGTTCGCGCAGCGCCGCCGTCGCCGCCCAGACGGTCATCTCATCGCTCCGAGATCGTGATCGACCGGATCACGCCCGGCTGCGCGGGCGGCTCGCCCTGCGGAATCATGCGCACCGCCTCCATCCCGCTCACGATCTGCCCGAATACCGCGTAGTTGCCGTCGAGGAACGGGAGCCCGGCCAGCGCGATGTAGAACTGGCTGCCGGCCGAATCCGGATCGGCCGCCCGGGCCATCGCCAGCGCCCCCTCGACATGCACGCGCTCGCTCAGTTCGAGCGGAATGCTGTAGCCCGGCCCGCCCGTGCCGTTGCCCAGCGGGTCGCCGCCCTGCGCGACGAAGCCGTCGATCACGCGGTGGAAGGTCAGCCCGTCGTAGAAGCCCTCGCGGGCGAGGAAGACGAACGAATTGACCGTGATCGGCGCATCCTCCGCGAACAGTTCCGCCTCGAACGTGCTCCCGTCCGCCATCGTGAAGGTCGCGTAGTAGGCGACGCCCTCCTTGAGCGCCATCGCCGGCCGTTCGCCGTAGCTGGAGCGCTCCGCGGGCGGCGGCGCGAGGTTGACGTAGAAGCGGATTTCGTGATCGGGCAGCAGCTCGGGATGGAAGATCGCGATCAGGTCGCGCAGCACCAAGTCCGGCCGCGCCGCGCCCGTCTCGAAGATGTCGTTGCCGCCGCGCAAGTTGACCGCCTTGGTATTGTTCCAGATGTTGCCCTCCCGCAGCGAGCGGAACTCGCCGTAGCGCGAATCCTCCGCCAGCGCCGCCGCCGAGTCCGCCCACCAGGAAGCGCCGTGCAGCCAGTACTCCGCTCCGCCCGCCTGCGCCAGTTGCCGTTCGATGTCGGTCTGGATCGAGCCCGTCGATTCGTCGTCCCGCCAGACGTAGTCCGCGCCGGCATCCGCGAGCAGCCCCGCCACGTAGGAGCGCCCGCCCGATGCGTACCAGATGCCCCCGTAGACGACGCCGGTATGCACGGTGGGCCGTTCCAGAACATCCGCAGCCAGCGCCTTGGCCCCTTCATAGCGTTCGCGCACGCCGGCGTACCACGCTTCAGCATCCGCCTCGGCGTTGAAGAACAGCGCGATGAATTTGACCCACTCGGCCCGACCCAGCGCCGTCGCATCAACCCAGTCGCCGTTGTGGACGACCGCGGTGCCGGACGATCTGATTACATCGTATGCATCATCGGCAAAGTCGGAGGTCATCAGAACCTGCGGCCCGCTTGCGACGACGATCTCCGCATCAATGCTGTAGTCGGCCGCGAACACCGCGGCCTCGCCCGATTCGACGCGGGCATGCGCCGCCTCCGAACTGATGAAGTCCCCCTGCGCCACGCCGGTCAGCCGGTCGAGCGCGCCGATAACTTCGAGCGCCGGCAGATGGGTGGTCGAGGACGTGAAGATGCTCTCGATCGGCACCTCGATCACGCTTGCATCGCCGATATCATCCGGCACCGGCGCACCGCGCTGGACCAGAATGTATTCGACGGAGTCGGCTCCCGGATTGGGTTCGAGCACAGTCACCCGCTTATAGTGATCGTGGTAACTGACGACGAAGTTCTCCGCGTCAATCACGGTTGCTTTCCCTGGGAAATAATCAACACCCTCAACGTACTCGTCGATCCCGCCGCTGCGTATGTTCGCCGTCGGCGCTGCCGGGGTCGCTGCGGCAGTTCCGCCGTCCGCTTCCGGTTCATCCTGCTCCGGCGCGGCCTGCTGCTCTTGATCTTGCGCCTGCGCCGCGGGCGGTGCGGCGCTAGCGGGCTGATCTTGCTGCTGTTCGGCCGGCTCGGGGGCGGGTGCCGGCTGTGCGGGCTGCTGATCATCGCTGCAGGCGGCGGCGATCAGGGCTGCGAGGGCGAGGAGGATGGCGAGGTGGCGCAAGGCGCGGCGCTCCGTTCATGCGGCGCTGCGCCCGTGCGGTGGGAAGTGCGGGCCATGGCGGCCCGTCCGCCCCGACGCTGACGCGGCGTCGGCAGTGCTGGCGGAGGCGCACGCCGGCATTCGGACTGACCGCGACGGCGAACGCCGCCGCCGCGGATCACCGTTGCGCGACAGCGCCGGACTTGCACCGGCTTCCCCGTCGCGCGCCCCGTTGCGGTTCGCGGCTCAGCCTAGCACGGGCGCTGCCGCCGATGCGGGCGCATAGCGCGGGCGCGGGTACACTAGTTCGCCTATGCGAATTGTCTCCGCGTGGGCCTCGTCGACCTTCCTCGCGCTTTCGCACCCGCAGTTCCGCTGGCTCTTCGGCGGCACCATCTTCTCCACCCTCGCCTACATGATGATGTTCGTGGCGATGTCCATCGTCGCCCACCGCCTCTCCGGCACCAACACCGCCGTCGGCCTGATCTCGATGGCGCTCGGCCTCTCGATGTTCTTCGGCGGGCCCTTCGGCGGCGTCCTCGCCGACCGCGTCAACCGCAAGTGGCTGATCGTCTTCGGCCAGGGGCTGGGTGCGTCGTTGCTCGCGCTGACCGGCGTCCTGCTGCTCATCGACGTCCTCACCCTGACGATGTTCTTCATCCTGATGCTGCTGCTCGGCGCGACCTTCGTCGTCATGGGCCCCGCCCGCAACGCCTTCACCGGCGACATCGTCGGCCCCAAGCTGCTGCCCAACGCGATCGCCCTGAGCCAACTCGCGCACACTTGGGGCCAGCCCTTCTCGCCTTTCATCGCAACAGTGCTGATCGGCACCGCGGTCGGCCCCGGCGGCACCTACGTGGCCATGGGCGCGCTCGTCTTCATCGGCGTGCTGACCGTCGTCTTCCTGCCCTCGCGCGGCAAGCCCCACGTCGAGGTCAAGCGCTCCGTGCTCGGCGACGTCGCCGACGGCGCGAAGTACGTCTTCCGCCGCCCCATGCTGCGGCTGATGCTCTCGCTGTTCGTGCTCACCGTGATCCTCGGCTTCGTCTTCCGCATCCTGATGCCGCAGTACCTGGTCGAGCACATGGGCCGCCCGGACACGGACCTGGGCATGATGATGCTGGTTAACGGGCTGGCCGCGGCCGTCGTCGCGCTGACGGTGGCCGGGTTCGCGACCTCGCGCTGGGCCTGGCCGGTGATCCTCGTGCTGATCTCCGTGATGGGGCTCGGCTACATGGTGCTGGCGGTCGCCGGCAGCTACGGGGAGGCGCTGTTCGCGATGGCGCTGCTGGGGCCCGGCCTGCAGGGGCCGATCATGCTCTTGCAGGCGCGGATCATGATGCAGACCGAGCCGGCCTACTACGGGCGCGTGATGGCGTTCACGATGATGTCCTGGGGCGTGCAGAGCCTGCTCGGCGCGCCCGCCGGCATCCTCGCCGACGCGATCGGCGAGCGCGAAGTCATGGGCGCGCTCGGGATTGCCAGCCTCGCCGTCGCCGGCGGCGCGTTCTTCTGGTGGATGAGCGCCCGCCGCCACGAGCCCGACCTCGCGGCCGCCGCCCGCGATGCGCTGTCCGCCGGCCGCGATCTCCGCGGCGCCGCCCAGCCCAGGGCCGTCGCTCCCCTCGGCCGCCTCGAAGTCATCCTCCCCGTAGCCCTGATGACCGGCCAAAAGGCGCAGTAGCGCGATGGCCGCAGGGCCGAGCAGCTAGGTTCGTTCTTCCTCGCTGCAGCCCCGGGCCGCCCTGTGCTCCTCGATCTTTTTGCGGAATCTGCCCCCCCAGAAGGTCAGCGGAAGGCGGCACCAATCCACGCGGGTAAGTGGAATCGTCGTCTTCGAGCCATTGTCATACTCGAGCCATGAAGACAGCCACATATCGTGGCCAGGCGCGAAATACCTGCCGGTCTTGACCCTGCAGCCACAGACGCAGAGATTGATCCCCTCGGTGTACTTCAGCGCTGCTCGCTTTGGCGGCATCGGTGCTCTTGGTCCGGCCGGGCGGAAGTCCTTCAGTTCCAACTCCAGCTCACCGGATTGGTTGCGACGGAAGCTCCAGACCACGTCGATGCGCGGCGTGCGCTCTGCTGCGCTTGCGCTGCCGCCCATTTGCCAGCCGACGGCGTTCCAAGTGCCGATCCGGAGGCCAAGGTGCGGTTTGCTGTTGCGGCCGAAGCGCCGGACCTCGGAGACAGGCACGTCGACGCTGAGGAAGACCGGTGCTGGATTGCCGGCGCCGAAGGGCGCGAGTTTCGATATCCATTTCGCCGTTTCCCCGGTCACGCGGTCGAGCGGTACCTGGGCATCGATCTCCAGCAGCGGCTCCGCGGGCGCGTCGGCACGGTCGAAGATGGCGGACTCGGCCAGTGCGTTGAGGCGCTCGCAGAGCGGTTCAAGATTGGAGGTTTCGATGGTGAAACCGGCTGCCATCGCGTGGCCGCCGTGGTGCACCAGCAGGTCGGCGCAGTCGGCCAGCGCGGCCGCGAAATCGAATCCGGCTCGCGAGCGTGCGCTGGCCTGCGCGAGGCCGCTGCGCACGGCGTAGGCGAAGGCCGGCCGCTGGTAGCGGTCGGCGAGCCGCCCCGCGACGATGCCGACGATGCCGGGAGGCGTCTCCTCGTCGCCCGCCCAAACGAGCGCGGGGACTTCTTCATACATCGCGCGGGTGCGCTCAACTTGTTCACGCGCCCGCAGCCAAGCGGCGTCTGAGAGCTGACGGCGGCGGGCGTTGAGGCGGTCCAGCTGGCGGGCCAGCGCGTTCGCCCGCGAACGGTCGGTTTCGAGTAGGGCCCTGACCGCGAGCGCGGCGTCATCGAGCCGCCCCGCCGCGTTGAGTCGGGGCGCGATCTGGAAGCCGATCGTCTCAGCGTCGATTCGGCCGTTGCGTGCGCCCGCCGCTTCCAGTAGCGCTCGCAGACCGGGCCGCTGCGTCCGCGCCAGCTCGCGCAGGCCCTGTGTGACGATGCGGCGGTTCTCGCCGCGCAGCGGCACGACATCGGCGACTGTGCTGAGTGCAGCCAGTTCGAGCCAGCGCCGGGGCCGCGCTTCCGCGCCGAGGCGAGCACCGAGCGCGTGGGCGAAGTGCCAGGCGAGGCCCCCGGCCGAGACTTCGCGCAACGGGTGGTCCGGCGCTGCCCGCGTGGGAGCGGCGACGATCGCATCGGGCAGTTCGCCGTCCGGCTGGTGGTGGTCGAGCACGACGACATCGATGCCGCGCTCGCGGGCCGCGGCGATCGGCGTCCGGGCGGTGATGCCGCAATCGGCGGTGATGATCAGCCGCGCACCCTCGTCGCCGAGGCGTTCGAGCGCATCGGCATGCACGCCGTAGCCGTCCGCCTCGCGGTGCGGCACGAACCAGCGGCAATCAGCGCCGCGCTCGCGCAACGCCTCGACGAGGATGGCGGTCGACGTGATCCCGTCGACGTCGTAGTCCCCGTAGACCGCAACCTGCTCTCCGGCTTCGACCGCGGCCGCCGCGCGCTCGACCGCTTCCGGGAATCCGCGCAGGCCGCGCGTCTTCGCCGGCTGCTGCCGCTCGGGCTCGAGGAACGCGGCCGCCGCATCGGACGAGTCAATGCCGCGCATCCGCAGCAGGCGGCCGATGAACGGCGGCGCGTCCAAGCCGGGGATTGGCGGGGCCTCTTCGGGCAGCGCGACCCGCCAGGCGAATCCGGTGACGCCTTGCCCGGCCCGCCGCGGCATCGCGCGGCTACGGGGTCCAGCGGCTGAAGATGAGGCAGCTGTTGTGGCCGCCGAAGCCCATCGAGTTGCTCAGCGCCGTCTCCACCCGCGCCGCCCGCGCATCGTTCGGCACGTAGTCGAGATCGCATTCCTCATCGGGCGTCTCGTAGTTGATCGTGGGCGGGATCACGCCATTGCGGATCGCGCCGATCGTGGCCACGGCCTCGACCGCCGCCGCCGCGCCGAGCAGGTGGCCGGTCATCGACTTGGTCGAGGAGATCGGGATCTCGAGCGCCGCCTCCCCGAAGACGGTCTTGATCGCCATCGTCTCGAACTTGTCGTTGAGCGGCGTGGAGGTGCCGTGCGCGTTGATGTAGTCGATCTGCTCCGGCGCCAGCCCGGCGTGGTCCAGCGCGAGCTGCATCGCGCGCGCGCCGCCGTCGCCGCCCTCGGCTGGCTGGGTGATGTGGAAGGCATCGCCGACGTTCGCGTAGCCGCTGAACTCGGCCAGGATCTCCGCGCTGCGGGCCTGCGCGTGGTCGGCGCGCTCGAGCACGAGGATGCCCGCCCCCTCGCCCATCACGAAGCCGTCGCGCTCGGCGTCGAAGGGGCGCGAGGCATGCTCCGGATCGTCGTTGCGGGTCGAGAGCGCCCGGGCCGAGGCGAAGCCGGCGACGGACATCTCGCAGATCGGCGCTTCCGCGCCGCCGGCCAGGATCACGTCCGCGTCGCCGCGCCGCAGCGCCTCGGCCGCGAGCCCCATCGCGTCGGCGGCGCTGGCGCAGGCGGACATCGGCGCGAGGTTGGGCCCGCGCGCTTTGAGCGCGATGCTGACCTGCGCCGAGCCGATGTTGGGCAGCAGCATCGGCACCGCGAACGGGCTCACCCGGTCCGGCCCGCGCTCGATCAGGATGCGCAGCTGCTCTTCGGTCGTGCCGATCCCGCCGATCCCGGTGCCGACCATCACGCCGACCCGCTCGGAGCCGTCGAAATCCTCGAACCCGGCCTGCGCCGCCGCCTCCTTGGACGCCCCTATGGCGAACTGCGCATAGCGGTCCATCCGCCGCGCTTCCTTGCGGTTGATGCAGACGGAGGGATCCCAATCCGGCGCCTCCGCCGCGAAGCGGACGCCGAGCCGCGACGGATCGAAGAGCGAGATGTCCCGCGTCCCCGATCGCCCCGCGACCATCCCGTCCCACGTATCAGGCGCCGTCAGCCCCAGCGCCGACACCGCGCCCACCCCCGTCACCACCACCCGCTGGTCGAGCGTCCTCGCCATAAGAGCAGGCTACCGCGCCCCGCAGTTACGGACTTGCCAACGGAGGGTTGCTTGCCGGATCGCGTCCGAAACCGCGCCGCCCGCTCAGCCGTTCCGTCGCTGCGCGGCGACTTGGTCGATCCGCATCTGCCGCTGGTTCGGTTCGGGGCCGTTCTGGAAGTTGGGCTTGTAGTCGGAGACGCGGCCTTGGATTTGGGCCGCGTGCTGGCGGTCGTGGCGGTAGAAGCTGCGCAGCCATTGCATCACGGTGAGTTCGCCGAAGGCCTTGGTGCTGGCGGTGCGGTGGAACTGTTCGAGCGTCAGCGACCGGATGAACGCCTCCGTGCCGGTCCGCTCGCGCCGCAGCGCGTCCAGCAATTCCGCCACCTCGTGCTCCGGCGCATCCTCGATCGGGATCGGCACCGGGTCGCCGCGCACGCCGGTCACGTCCGCGCCGCTCCGTTCGAGCGCGGCGCGGCACCAGGCGATGTAGCCGCGCTCCATCTCCCACAGATGCGCGAGCTGCTCCTTCGCCGTCCACTGCTCCTCGCCTTCGGCGTCGACCGGCACGCGGTCGGCGTCCCCGCCGCTCAGCTGCTCCGCCGCGGCGAGCAGCTTGCCGCGCTCGAGCTGCATCTTCGACAGAAGATCATGCACGTCCTGCTGTGAATACTGCGGCATCGCCGCCTCCTCCCGCTAGCCGAGCCGGCGCAGCACCGCGTCGGCGAGATCGCGCGCGGCATCGGTCGGCACGGCGTCCGGCGGTTCAGCGTCCGCCGAAATCTCGAGCAGGATGTCGCCCGCGGCGGCGCGGTACTCGATCATCCGCTGCACGACCCGCTCGCCCTCGATCCGCGTCCACTCGCGCAGGCGGAAGCCGTCTTCCGCGCCGGCGTCGGCGATGCGGACCTCGTCGTCCTGTTCCGGGGGCGGCCGATCGAGCGCCGCGGCCGCGTGCTCGGCGTCCGCGTAGCGGGTCAGTTCGAGCTCGACCCGGCGCATCGGCCGGCTGCGGTGCAGCGTCTGACCGAGCAGCACGTCGGCGACCTCGCCCCACGAGCGCGGGTCGCGGAACATCGCGCGGAAGCCGACGATCCGCCCCGACTCGTCCAGCTGGCGGACGCGGGCCGACGGATCTTCCGCGGCGAGCGCGATCTCCTCCGAGGTCACCGCCTCCCGCAGCTGCAAGGCGAACCCGACCGGCCGCTCGCCTTCCGCCGCATCGGCCAGCTCCCGCACCCCGTCCGCCCGCAACGACCGCGCCCGCTGCCAACGCCGCAACCCCGCCTGCAAGATCGGCACCCCGAACACCAGCAGGATGATCAATATCCCGATGATCACCGGCGTCGACATGCGCCCAGCCTACTCGGACGGACGCGGCGGCTCGCCGGATGGCGGCTGCGGGCGCTCGACGGACTTGATCTCGAAGACAAGGCGGTTCAGGCGGGTGAAGAAGATCATGATGCTCCGATAGACCAGCACGGCGTCGCCGCGCGGATCATTTTCGAGCATGATGATCCTGCGCCGGAGGTCGGGATTGGGCCCGATCAAGCGCTCCACAGCCGCCAGAATTGATAGACGGCGCCGCCGCCGAGCTCGTTCACGCGCACCGGGATCGCGTTGGAAACGCGGAAGTCATACGGCTGATCGTCGTCGCTCATGCGGGCTGGGGCAACGCTGTTTCCGCCTTGCCGCGGTGGTGGACGAGCAAGCCCCCGTCAGCTTCGATGTACTCCATTGGCCGGCGATCTCGCGGCATCCGCTCATCTTGCGGGAGGCCGAACTCGAACGCGTCCACGAAATGCAGGCGCAGGTCTTCTTGTTCGATCATGTTGCCCGAGGGGGTAGTCGACCAAAGCGGTTGACCGTGCGCGGTTTGGATGTACTCGGTCTCGCCATCCTCCGGCAGTTCCCGATGCGTCGCTGAGAGGGTCATGCCGGCGAGCACGCCCAAGCTCCACGGATCGCGCCCCTCGCTCGCCGGAATCGGCTGATCGCAATAAAGCGCGAACTCCTCCGCCACGGCGGCGATCTGCGGACCGTCGGCGCTCGCGACGATCGGCTCGTTGAAGAGCGGGAGGGAGTGGAACGCCAAGAAGCAGCCCTGCGCGTAGTAGCACAGGCGCTGAAGGCGCTGGAGGTCGACAGTTCCCCCGTTATCTGCGGAGGCCCCGATCAGGCAACGGGCCGCGTCGATCGCCTTCACCGGTTGCCAGCTCGACATTCGATCCGCCTCCGTTTTCGCGCTCGTCGAGGGCCATTCTACGGGGCTGGTGGCGGGGCGGCATCGCTTAGACTTCGGCGATGCTGGATCTGGTGGCGGATCACGAGATTCGGGCGGCGGCGTTCGCGCTGGTGCGACGCTTGCAGGATGAGAACGGCGGGCTTTCGCGGCAGGACTTGTACAACGGCGTGCAGTGGCGCGGGCGGCGGATCCGGCTGGACGGGCCCGTGCAGGGCATCTGGAAGCCCAAGGCGATGGACGGCCTGCTGTCGATCAAGACCGCCTGGCCGCGGCAGCGGCCGGGACGGCCCGATACCTATCCCGACCAACGGCAAGCACTGCGCGAGCATTTTGAGAGCCGCGACGTCCTGGAATACTCGTTCATGAAGGATGATCCGAATCATCCGCACAACCGGCAGCTCCGCGATGCCTGGCAGCGGCGCATACCGATCATTTACCTGATCGCCTCATATCCGGGGTTCTACCAAGCGTTCTTCCCGGCCTTCATCGTCGGCTGGGATCCGGCTGTGCTGCGGGCGCGGGTCGCGTTCGGTTTCGAGTCGCCGCCGGAAACCGAAAACGAGCGGCGGATCGGCATCGCCATCGCGCGGCGGCAGTACGACCACGCCGCGTTCCGCGAGAACGTGCTCAGCGCCTACCGCGAAACCTGCGCCGTCTCGGGCATGATGGGCCGCAGCCATGTCGGCGTTGCCGAGCTCGCGCCGTCCTACGGCCCGGCCGCCAACACCGCTCCGTCCGCCTCCTCCGGCGTCGCGCTCTCCAAGCTCCACCGCGCCGCCTTCGCCTCCGACCTGCTCGGCATCGATGCCGACGGCCGCATCCACGTTGCCCAGCGCGCCGCCCAGTACCGCGGCAAGACGACCAGCCGCCCGCAGCCCAAGACGCCGGTGCTCGATGCGCTCTTGGCGTCCGACGGCGCGCGCATCCAGCTGCCCGAGCACCCGGACCATCGCCCCGACCGCGACCTGCTCGACCTCCGCTACCAGCAGTTCCTCCAAGCCAACTGACCGAGCCGCCGGGATCGGCGGCTAAACTCCGCCCATGCCGCAGCTGCTGTCCGATGTGCGGGTGATCGACCTGTCGGACGAGCCGTTGGCCTTCGGGGCCCGGCTCTTGGCCGATTTCGGGGCGGACGTGATCCGGATCGAGCACATGGCCGTCGACGCGCTGCGGCGGCGCGGCCCGCATCTGGACGCGGACCCGCCCTCGCTGAAGTGGGAGCGCGGCCTTGCCCACCTCACCTACAACGCCGGCAAGCGCTCGCTCGCCGTCGATCTCCGTGATGCTTCGCTCTGGTCCGATCTGGAGCCGATGCTGGCCCATGCCGACGTGCTGATCGCGCCCTGCGAACCGAATCCGGAGCTCGCGGAATGGCTCGACAAGGGCCGTCGCGGCGAATGGGCCCATGCGGTCTCGATCATCGACTGCGTGCTCCGCCGCGAAGGGCCGCCGCAGCCGATCAGCGACATCAGCGCGATGGCGGCCGGCGGCCACATCGTGCTGAACGGGCATTCGGAGGACCCGCCGATCCACCCGGCCGGGAACTTGGCCTACAAGCAGGCCTCGATCGCCGCCGCGGAAGCGGCCATGGCGCTCGTGCTGCAAGGCGGCACCGGCCATGTGACGATCAGCATGCAGGAAGCGATCGCCTTCACCGCGCTGCAGACGGCCAACGGCAACTACTGGCCCTGGCACAACCATTCGCCCGATCGCCACACCCCGATCGGCGCGCCGACGGTGCTCACCTCCAAAGACGGGCACTGGCTCTCGTTCACGATCCACCCGCCCCACTGGCCGCGGTTCGTCGAATGGGCCGACCGCGCCGTGCCCGGCGGCGCGGCCGAGCTGCGCAAGGAGGAATTCGACGACGAGGGCTGGCGCGGAGCCAACTACCGCGAGCGCATCCGTCCCTGGGTCGAGCGCGTCTGCGCCGAACTGACGCTGGAAGAGCTGTGCACCGAGGGCCAGCGCATCGGCCTGCTGGTGATGCCGATCAACTCGCCGGCCGAGGTCGCGCAGGACCCGCATCTGCGCTCGCGCGGATTCTTCCAGCGCGTCCCGCACCCGCAGATCGACCGCGAGGTCGAACTCCCGCGCCCCGCCGTGCGGCTGCGCGGCGAACCCGAGCACGCCCGACGCGCCCCCGCCCTGGGCGAGCACACCGTCGAAATCCTGCGCTCGCTCGCTGGCTGGTCGGACGCGGAGATCAAGCGCCGCCGCGAGCGCGGGCAGATCGGCTGCGGGATCGACGATCCGCCGGCCGTCACGGCGCAGCCGGCCGCCGCCCCGCGCCCCGCGCGCAAGCAGCCGCCGCGCCAGCCGCTGGCCGGCGTGCGCGTGATTGATTTCTGCTGGGCCATCGCCGGCTCGCTCGGCACGCGGCTGCTGGCCGACCTCGGCGCCGACGTGATCAAGGTCGAATCGCAGGCCCGGCTCGATCCGATCCGCTACATCGGCGTGCAGCCGCCCGACCACTTCTCAATCAACACCAACGGCGTCTTCAACGACTGCTCGGCCGGCAAGCGCTCCTGCACGATCAGCCTCAACTCCGACGAGGGCAAGGACATCGTCCGCAGGCTCGTCGCGCAGGCGGACGTCGTCACCTCCAACTTCACGCCCTTCACGCTCGATCACTGGGGGCTGGGCTACGACCAGCTCAAGCAGATCAAGCCGGACATCATCCTGCTCAACGCGGCCGTAATGGGCATCGAAGGCCCGCGCGCGGGCTGGCGCTCATACGGCAACGGCATCATCGCCATGTGCGGCATCGCCGAACGCTCGCGCATCGCGGGCCGTGTTCCGATCGGCACCGGCACCCTGCACACCGATTTCACCGTCCCCTACATCCTCTCGCTCGCGATCATGTCCGCGCTGCACCGCCGCGGCCGCACCGGCGAGGGCGCCTCGATCGAACTCGCGCAGTACGAAACGGCCGTGCAGCTGCTCGACACCGAGCTCACCGCCGCGCTCAACGGCCTGCCGGAAGAGCCTCCGCGTGGCAACCGCTCCCCCAACATGGCCCCGCACGGCATCTTCCCCGCCGCGGGCGAGGATCGCTGGGTCGCCATCGCCTGCCGCGACGACGCGGACTGGATCGCGCTCTGCGGCGCGATCGGCAGGCCCGAACTCGCCGAACGGGGGGCGCTGTCGACGCTGGACGGCCGCCGCGCCCACCTCGACGCGATCGAGCAGATGCTCGCCGCGTGGACCGCCCGCCGAGATCGCTGGGAAGCCGCCGCGGCGCTGGTCGCCGCCGGCGTGCCGGCCAGCCCCGTCGAGCGACTCGAGGATTTCTTCGAGGGCCCCGACACCGCGATGCGCGCCAACTGGGCCCGCGTCCAATCCGGCGAACACGCCGTCTTCGTCCAGCAGCGCGAGCCGATCCTGTGGGACGGCGAGCGCCTGCCCTCGCGCCGCGCCCCGATGTGGGGCGAACACACCGAAGAGGTGCTGCGCGAAGCGGCCGGCTGCTCCGACGAGGAAATCTCGCGGCTCGCCGCCGCCGGCGTACTGGAGTAGCCGTGCCGCCCGGCGACGACCGCCACCGCGCCGCCATCGCCGCCATCGACGCGGCCAACGAGGACGATCCGTTCACGCTCGAATACGCCGGAGAGTCCCGCCCCAAGGAGCAGCTGCACGCCGAGCTGATGACGGAATGGGTGCAGCGCCTGCGGCCCGACGCGGACGAGGCGCTGCTGCTCGCCGCCCGCGCGCACCACGTCAAGCGCTGGCTGATCCCGCGCTCCGAGTTCCCGCCCGGCCGCCGGCCCTACCTGCGCTGGCGGCAGGCCCTGCACGCCGTCCACGCCGCGCTCGCCGCCTCCCTGCTGGAACCGCTCGGCTACTCCCGCGCCGAACTGCAGCGGGTCGAGGATCTGATCGCCAAGCGGCCCGACCGCGCGCAAGATCCCGACGCGCAGGCGCTCGAGGACGCGCTCAGCCTCGTCTTCTTCCAGACCCAGCTCGATGCGACCCTGCCCGGCCTCGACGAGGCGCAGGCCCGCCGCGTACTCGGCCGCACCTGGCGCAAGATGAGCGCCGACGGGCGCGGCGCCGTCCGCGGCCTCCCGCTTTCCGAAGCCGGCCGCGCCGCAATCCGCGCCGCCATCCCCGATTTCGATGCCTGACCGCGCCGACCGCTATACGCACGGCCACCACCCCTCGGTCGTCGCGCAGCACGCCCGCCGCACCGCCGCGGTCGAAGCTTGGTTCCTGCTGCCCGAGCTGCGCCCCGGCATGCGCCTGCTCGATGCGGGCTGCGGGCCCGGCAGCGTCACCTGCGGCCTCGCCGAAGCGATCGCGCCCGGACAAGCCACGGGGATCGACCTCTCCCCGGACGTGCTCGATCAGGCCCGCGCTCTCGCTGGCGAGCGCGGCGTCGAAAATGCGGCATTCGAGACCGGCGACGTCTACGCGCTCGAGTACCCGGCAGGATCGTTCGACGTCGTCTTCGCCAACCAGCTGCTCCAGCACCTGGCCGACCCGCCCGCGGCGCTGCGCGAGTTCCGCCGCGTGCTCCGCCCCGGCGGCCTCGTCGCCGTGCGCGACGCGGACTACGCGACGATGAGCCCCAAGCCGCACTTCCCCGAGTTCGACGACTGGAATCGCCTCTACCACCAAGTCGCCCGCCGCAACGCGGCCGAGCCCGATGCCGGCCGGCACCTCCCAGACTGGCTCCGCGCCGCCGGGTTCGCCGATTATGAACTGCATCCCAACGTGGTGCTGCTTGAAGACGACGATGCCCGCATCTGGGGCGAGGCCTGGTCGCAGCGCATCCTGCACAGCAGCGTCGCAGAGCAGGCGATCGAGTACGGCCTCGCCGATCAGTCCGGGCTGGAGCGCCTCTCCCGCGCCTGGCTGCGCTGGTCCGCTTCCGAGCGCCCCCTCTTCCTCTTCGCCCAAGTCGCCGCCCTCGCCGTCAAGTAGCGGGCGCGATCCAGATCGCGTTGATTGGCTAGAGTTCACTTGTCATAGTCGCGGACAGAGCGGGCACCGGTCCGGGAGGAGCTGGCCATGCGGAACCGAATTTCCGGCTGTACGGGAGCCATTCGGCGGGTCACGGCCGTCGCGGCCGCGTTCGCCGCCTTGGCCGGCGCGATCTTCGCGTTCGGCGGCGGCGCGGAAGCGGGCGTGATCGACGGCATGCGCCTCAGCATCACCTTCCCCACCGAGGTCGACGACCAAGTGCCGCCGGGCCGCCAGGTCCCCGTCGACATCCGCATCACCACCTTGCTCGCGCCCTCTTCCGGCAACGCCATCACCAACGCCTGCATCGCTTCCACCGCCTCCGCCAACGCCGCCGGGCTCAACCAGGAGACGGACGTCACCGCGGGCGCCCTCACCACGCTGCACGATGCCGCCATATCGGCCGGCGAGTGCCAGGCGGGGATCAACGCCGTCAACTCCTGGATCACCCTGCCCGCCGGTTCCTACTGGCTCGCCAACGCCGCTTCCCGCATCAACTTCCGGGGCGGCGTCGACGCCGTGCTCAATTGCCCCGTCGCCAACGGCGCCGCCGGAGCCGAGGTCGAGGTCTACTGCCGCGTCGAAACGGCCAGCGGCGATCTGCCCGTGATCGACGTCCCCGCGAACTTCGAGCGCGACGAGATCGTGATGGCCGCCAAACTGACCTCGGCCGCGGCCGCCGACAACAGCGGCGTCGGCGACTTCTACCTCGCCTACACCGACGGCACGGACAAGAAGCTCGGCCGCGGCGCGTCGATCTTCGACAACACCGCCCGGCTCGGCGTCAGCAGCATCAACGAGGTCGCCACCGTCCGCCTCACCTTCGAGCGCGCGCCCAACCTCGGCACGGTCGTCGCCTCGCGCAACGAAAAGGTCCAGGTCCGCCTCGGCGTCCTCAACGAGAACGGCCGCGCCGCGGACCCCTCCGCCGTGCTCAGCGTCACCCTGATCAGCACCGTCGGCAGCGTCAGCTCCCCGAACGCACCGCAGCTCTGCGCCTCCGCCTCCAACGTCTGCACCTTCACCGCCACCCAGCTCAAGACGCAGGTCACGGCCAGCTCCGATCCCTCTCTGCCCGCCTCGATCCCGTTCCAGTGGCAGGCGCCCGCCGAGCCCGGCGAAGGCACCCTGACGGCGCAGGTGCTGGGCGAGGTCTCCGGACTGGTCGACACCGATCCGATCACCCTGCACGTGCCCGGTCCCGTCCGCACCTACGAGATCGCCGCTCCCAAGGCCGTCGTCCACTACAAGCACGTCGGCTCCGACGGCGGCGGCGCGCTCGACAGCACCGACCGGGCGGCCAACGCCCGCGACGAGCTCCGCCTCAAGATCACCGCGCTCGATGCCGCCGGCGGCCCGACCGCGATGCCGCGCAGCGTCCCGACCTCCGTCCTCGGACCCGGCGGCGCCCGCGTCGCGCCCACCGAGATCGCCGCCGGCGTCGAGGATTGCGACTCCTCCGGCGCCACCTGCGTCCTCGTGGTCGACGTCGACGCCGTTGACGGCGTGACCCTCGGCGACTACCAGGTCGTCGTAGGTTCCGGCACCACTTCCGCCAACCGCGCCTTCCAAGTCGGCGGCGACGCCTCCGAACTCACGGTCGAATGGACCCCCGAGTCGGACACCCCGGTCGGCAGCAGGATCACCTTCACCGCCACCGTCGCCGACGCCGACGGCCGCCCCGTCGCCGACGGCACCCCGGTCGCCTTCCTGCCGATCCCGGACGAGTCGGTGCTCTTCAAGGGCCCGCTCTCCAACCCGCTCACCCAGGGCGGCAAGGCCAGCCAGGTGCTGACCGTCGTCAAGGCGGGCCTCGCCATCCTCTCCGTCCGCGTCGATGTCCCCAACGGGCCGACCAAGACCCCGTCGATCAACACTGGCGCGCGCACCCCGGTCGCCCCGGTCTGCGGCTACGAGAGCCTCAGCAGCGCCCAGGGCGGCTCGGCCACCTGGACCGGCGCGGCCGGCTGCATGGCCGCCGACCTGCTCGGCTCGGCCGACGCCATCCGCGCCATCTGGACCTACTCCGGCGGCCGCTGGCTGGCCTACTCGGCGGCGGACGGCGCGCCGCTGCCGGGCTCGCTCAACTTCAACCTGCTCCCCAACGCGCAGCTCTGGGTGGTCCGCTAGGGCCGCGCCGCGGGCATCGGTTCGAACGCAACGGAGGCCGCGCCGCGCAGCTCGGTGAAGCGGCGCGGCCTCCGCCGCATCCCGCATAAAAGCAGTCGCCGCGCATAGGGAATTAAGCGCCGGGCGACGGCGCTTCCGCTTCGAACTGTTCGGTCGCGATCAGCACCACGATGGCGCGGCCGCCCTCCTGCGCGATCCGCAGCTCGCCGCTGAAGGACGGATTGTCCGCATCCTCGAAGCGGATGAAATCGATCCCCCGCGCCCGCGGATCGTCGATCACGCTCCACGGAGCCAAGTTCAGCGCAGTGCGGTAGAACGCGTACAAGTCGTCCGCGTGCTCCATCTCCGTCTGCCAGCCCACGATCAGCTCGCGCCGGTCGTCCGTATCCGTGAACGCGCTGCCCAGCAGCTCCAGTGATTCGCGATCGGGGAAGTTCGGCGGCAGCTCGTCCACCATCCCCTGCACGCGGACATCCGCCGCGGCGCTCGATTCGCTCTGGATCAGGTAGTTGCGGAACAGCCGCTGAGCCGCCAGCCGCTCCTCGTCGTCCGAGCGATCGCAGGCCGCCGCGCCCAGCCCGACCAAGACGGCGGCGGCGATGGCGGCGGCAATTCGGCGAAGGCGCATCAATGCTCCGGCGTGGGGTGGACGGCGGGATTCGAACCCGCGAATACCAGGGCCACAACCTGGCGCCTTAGGCCTCTAGGCGACGCCCACCGCGCCCGCTCATCGTATCACCGCCCCCTCTGGCGGATGCGGGCGCGCCGCTCAGCCCAGCTGGTCGATCAGCAGCGCCGCCATGCCGAGGAAGATCAGGAAGCCGAACACGTCGGTCGCCGTCGTCACGATGATCGCCGCCGCCAGCGCCGGATCCGCCCCCAGCCGCCGCAAGACGTAGGGGATCAGCAGCCCCGCCATCCCCGCGATCACCATCGCCGCCAGCATCGACGACCCGGCCACCAGCCCCAGCCACCAGTTCCCCTGCCAGAGTCCGCCGATCACGCCCACCACAGCGCCCAGCACGATCCCCGTGATCACACCGATCGCCGCCTCCCGCGGCAGCACCGTGCGGCTGAAATGCCGGTCGAACTCCCCCAGCGCCATCGCCCGCACCGCCAGCGTCGTCACCTGCACCCCCGCGTTGCCCCCCTGCCCCGCGATGATCGGCAGGAAGATCGCCAGCGCCACCGCCCGCTCCAAGGTCCCGTCGAACAGCGCCACCACCGCCGCCGCCGCGAACGCCGTCGCCAAATTCAGCAGCAGCCACGGCAGCCGCCGCCGCACCGCCGACCGGATCGGCGCCGTCAGCGATCCCGAATCCGTCAGCCCCACCAGCCGGTACATGTCCTCCGTCGCCTCCTGCTGCGCGATCGGCAGCAGGTCGTCCGCCGTCATCACCCCCGCCACCCGCCCCTCCTCGTCGATCACCGGCAGCGTGTGCAGCCCGTAGCGCAGCAGCACCTGCAGCGCCTCTTCCTGATCCGCGTCGATCTCGATCGCCGGCCCCGGCTCCGTCATCAGCTCCCGCAGCGGCGTGTCCGCCGGCGCCGCGATCAGCTCATACAACGGCACCGTCCCCAGCAGCCGCTCATCCGCGTCCACCACGTACGCCTGCTGCCGCACCGGCGCCGGCGGCCCCGGCTCGCGCCGCGTCGCCCGGATCTGCTCGATCGCCGCCGCGCAGCTCACGTGCGGCCGCAGCGTGATGATCTCCGGCGACATGATCCCGCCCGCGGTGTCGTCCTCCAGCTCCAGCAGCGGCGCGACCAGCTCCGCGTTGTGCAGCTGCCCCAGCACCGACTCCGCCGCCGGCTCCGGAATCGCGTGCAGCACGTCCGCCGCGTGGCTCGCCGCCGCGTCGTCCAGCGCCTCCGCCAGCCGCGTCGGCGGCACCTGCGGCGCGATCCGGTCCAGCTCTTCCGGCGTCAGGAACTCCAGCACCCCGCCCAGCGTGTCCGCGTCGATCTGCTCCAGCAGCCCCCGCCGCTCCTCCCGATCCAGCGCCGCGAACACGTCCGCCTGGTCGGCCGGATGCAGCGCCCGCAGCATCGCCGCCGCCCCGCGGTGATCCCCGCGGTCGACCCGCGCCACCACGTTCCAGACCAGCGCCGAGGCCTCCGCCTCCGGCATCGCCGCGGCTTCCCCCGCCGCTCCCGGCCGCGTCCCAGCGGGCGGTTCGGACATCGCGCGATCCTCCCCTCGCCCTCCGATGTACGCTCGCCTCATGCGCCTGTAGCTCAGCGGATAGAGCACCAGGCTTCGGACCTGGGGGTCGGGGGTTCGAGTCCCTCCGGGCGCGCCAGCTCACCGCCATTTGACCACACCCGCTCCGAGCGGTCGAGAGCCGCCCGTTGCGATCCGAAGAACGCTGAAGAAGATCGCCGCCCCATGCCCGCAGTCTTCGGCCCCTCGACCGCCGCCGAAGCCGCCGCCTACCGCGCCGCCGAAGCCGCCGCCGCCATCACACTCCCCCTCGCCGAGCGACGCCGCCTCCGCGTCCGCAACAACCTCCTCCGCGTCCGGCCCGACTGGAGCGCAGCCCGCATCCGCCGCGCCGTCCGCCGCGCCTTCGAGGAATCCGCCCGCTACTACGTCGATCTCGCCCGGCTCGCCCGCACCCCCGCCCGCCGCATCCTCGACGAGCGCCTGCACGCGGCCGGCATCCCGCGGCTCGAACTCGCGCTCGCCCAAGGCAAGGGCGCGATCCTCGCCGCCCCCCACATCGCCACGCCCGAAGCCGCGATGGCCGGCCTCGCCGCCCTCGGCATCTCCGCCACCGCCCTGATCGAACCCCCGCGCGATTCCCGCCAGCTCCGCCTCATCCAATCCCTCCGCGACCGCGGCCCCGCCAAGTTCGCCTTCGCCGATGCCAAGGGCACCGCCCATGTCCTACGCGAACTCCGCGAAGGCGGCGTCGCCTGCATCCTCTGGGATCGCGATGTGCAGCGCCCGCTCGGCGGCGCAAAACGCGGCCACGCCAACCCGACCGCCCGCTTCGGCGGCGTCTGCGTCCCCTTCTTCGGCCGCCAGGCCCACTTCCCCGTCGGCGCGGTCGACATCGCCCTGCGCACCGGCGCCCCGCTGCTGCCCGTCTCCATCTCCCGCCGCCGCCACTTCAGCTTCGATGTCGAAATCCACGACCCGCTCGAACTGATTCAAACCCAAAACCGCGCCCTCGACATCCGCACCGGCGTCGCCGACCTCGCCCGCTTCTTCGAGCCGATCATCCAAGAGCGCTGCGAACAATGGCGCATGCCCGAATCCCCCTGGGCCCCCTGCCGCGACGCCCCGCCGACCGCGCCCCAGCGCCCCAAGAGCATCGTCTGACCGATGCCCCGGCACGACGGCATCTTCCCCGACCCGCGCCACGCGCCCGCCGATGCACCTCTCGCCATCGGCGGCCGGCTCACCGCAGCGGCGCTCGCCGAGGCCTACGCCCAAGGCATCTTCCCTTGGTACGACGATGACGACGGCCCCATCC
Source organism: Dehalococcoidia bacterium (assembly GCA_965205165.1). GTDB lineage: Bacteria > Chloroflexota > Dehalococcoidia > Bin125 > Bin125 > CBDESM01. The sequence goes on along the minus strand of OZ242037.1, from coordinate 524,984 downwards.
TCTGGTGGAGCCCCGACCCCAGAGCCGTGCTCCTCCCCGGCCGAATGCACATCTCCAAGCGCCTCGCCCGCCGCCTCCGACGCGACGAGTTCCAATTCACCGCAGACAAAGCCTTCCGGCAAGTCATTGAAGCCTGCGCCGCCCCCAGACCGAACTCCCACGGCACTTGGATCACCCCGAACATGCAGCGCGCATACATCGAACTGCACCATCAGGGCCGCGCCCATTCCATCGAAGCCTGGCAAGCCGGAAAGTTGGCCGGCGGCCTCTACGGGGTAGCCGCAGGCAACTACTTCAGCGCCGAATCGATGTTCACGAGAACAACGGACGCGGGCAAGGCCGCCCTGTCCCATCTCGTCAATCGGATCGCCCCCGGCACGTACACCCTGATCGATTGCCAAGTTCCCAACCCCCACCTCGCATCGCTCGGCGCAATCGAGCTGCCCCGCGCCGAGTTCCTGAACCTGATATCGCAACCCTGATCGCGCTCCGCTCAAGACGAGCATCAAGGCGTACGCGCCTCCCGCCGATCAATCATCATGGGCGCATGGCGACCGTCCACTCCGCAGCCGACCTGCAAATCCACACCCGCGCATCCGACGGCATGGACGACGCCGGGTCAATTCTCCGCGCCGCCGAGGCGCGGGGTTTGGATTGCATCGCCGTGACCGAGCACGACGACATCGCCGGCGCGGTCGACGCGCGGAATATCGCCGAACGCCTCGGCTCGCCCGTCCACGTGATCATCGGCTCCGAGATCACCTCCCGCGCCGGCCACATCCTCGGCCTCTGGCTCGACCAACCGCTGCCGATGCTGCGCTCCGCGGCCGAAACCATCTTCGCCATCTGGCGGCAGGGCGGCATCGCCGTAATCGCGCACCCGCTCGCCCGTTTCCCGCCAAGCTTGGGTGAACGCGCAATCGACCGCCTGCTCGCCGACCTCCAACCCGAACTCGCGGATGAGCGCAGCCTGCTGGCGCTTGAAACCGCGAACCCGCATCCGACCGCCCGCTGGCGGCGCGAACGCGTCCTGCGCCTCAACCGAGAGCGCTGGCGCCTGCCCGAAACCGGCGGCAGCGATGCCCATTTCGCCGAGCATGTCGGCGCGGCCCTCACGCGCTACGAAGGCGGCGGCCCCGAAGCCCTGCGGCGGGCCTTGCTGTCAACAACGACCGAAGCGGAGATCATCGGCCTCCCCCCGTGGCGCGATGTCGGCCTCCGCCGCATCCTCGCCCAACCCCTCCGCGGCATGACCAGCACCCCCGCCGCCGCCCTCCGCCGCCTGCGCAAGCCAGCCTGAAACGATGCAGCCCTCTACGCGGAGGACGCCTCCACCGCACCGGCCCGCTCCCGCCCAAGCGTGCCGTAGATGATCGCCCGAGCTACATCCTCGGGCAGTCCCCCGCGCAGCACGAGCACATCCCGCAGTTCCAAGGTGTCTGGCGGGTCCTTGCGCAGCGCCGCCAAGAGCGCCCGCGCAGTTTCGTCGTCCCAGCCGACGCGCTCCGTCAGCACTTCGTAGGCATGCAGCTCGTTCAACGGCATACCGGCAATGTACCGGATCGCCGGGCCCTCCAAGCCCTCAGTTGAGGCCGACGATCAGCCCCACGGCGATGCTCTGGGCAGCCAAGTTGAGCCCCGCAATGGTGATGCCCATCCGCCACAACTCGCTCCTCAACTCGGCCTTCAGCGTTTCGAGGTCGCGCTTGGTCGCCACCTCGTCGAACCTCGACTCGAAGAGCTCGATAAAGTCGTGCGCGGTGTCCCGATCCCAGCCGGCTCCGTCGACCAGCAGATCGCTGAGGGCAAGCGGGTATGTCGTCATGTGTGCATCATAGCCCCGCGCCCCGGCGGTGCGGGCCGACGCTTCCGCCGCAGGGGATAGACTCCGCGCATGGCGTTTCCGTCCGATCTCGCATGCGGCGTTGATCTGCTGCTGCTCGACCGTTTCGAGCGGGTGCTCCAACGGCACCCGGAGCGCTTCCTGCGCCGCGTCTTCACCGAGCGCGAAGCCGACTACTGCCGCGGCCGCGCCCCCGAGCTGGCGGCGCGATTCGCGGCCAAGGAAGCGGTGATGAAGGCGCTCGGCACCGGCGTCCGCGGCGTCAAATGGCGCGAAATCGAAATCCTCGCCAACGCCCGCGGCAAGCCCGTCGCACTGCTGCACGGCGGCGCGCTGCGGCGCATGCGCCAGATCGGACTCGACCGCATCGAAGTCTCGATGACCCACGAAAAAACCATGGTCTGCGCCTTCGCCGTCGGCCAGCCCGCGCACTGACCGCAACGGAGCCGGCAATGAAGCTCGTCACCGCCGCCGAAATGCGCACCATCGAGGACCGTGCCGAAGCGGCCGGCGTCGACAAGGCGACTCTGATGGAGAACGCCGGCCTCGCCGTCGCCCAGGAACTCTGGATGCAGCTCGGCTCGCTCGAAGACCGCCGCATCTGCGTCCTCGTCGGCCCCGGCAACAACGGCGGCGACGGCCTCGTCGCCGCCCGCCACCTGCACGAATGGGGCGCGCAGGTGCGCTGCTACGCGCTGCGCCCGCGCGACGACGGGCAATGGCAACGCACCATCGAGGCCGGCGTCGCCTGCGGATCCGTCGCGGAGGATGAGAACTTCGAGGCGCTCGACGCCGTCCTGCAAGGTTCCGAAGCGATCATCGACGCCCTGCTCGGCACCGGCTCAAACCGCCCGATCGACGGCGACCTGGCCGAAATCCTGCGCCGGCTGGCCGCAATCCGCGACCGCACCGTGCGGCCCAAACTGATCGCCGTCGACCTGCCGACCGGCCTCGATGCCGACAGCGGCCGGCTCGACCCCTTCGCCGTCGCCGCCGACGAGACGGTGACCTTCCACGCCGCCAAAGTCGGCCTCTACGTGCAGCCCGGCGCGGCCGCGGCCGGCGACGTCCAGACCATCGAAATCGGCGTCCCCGCCGGCTTGGACGACGACATCCGCACGGAGGTGATCGAACGCCGCGCGATGAAGGCGCTCCTGCCCGATCGCCCCGCCGACGCGCACAAGGGCACCGCCGGCACGCTGCTCGTCGTCGCCGGTTCCGCCAACTACCCCGGCGCGGCCATCCTCGCCGCCTCCGCCGCCTACCGCGCCGGCGCCGGCCTGGTCACCTTGGCCGCCCCCGCCAGCTTCATCCACCAGATCGCCGGCGCGATGCCCGAAGTCACCCTCCTCCCGCTGCCCGACGATGCCCACCCCGGCGCCGTCGGCCCGGCGGCGAAGAACCTGCTCTTGGACGCAATCCAGACGGCGGACGCGCTTGCCATCGGCTGCGGATTGGGCCTCGCTCCCGCGACCGGCGAACTCGTCGCGAACCTGCTCGATGAAGGGGCGCTCGCGAATCTTCAAGGCGTGGTCGTGGACGCCGACGCGCTGAACCACCTCGCAGAGCAGGACAACTGGTGGCGCAGCGCTCCGTCCAGCGGTGCTCCGTCCAACCTCGTGCTCACCCCGCATCCCGGCGAGATGTCGCGCCTCACCAACATCCCCATTGAAAACCTGCAAGCCCAGCGCCTCACCTTGGCCCGCGACCGCGCCGCCGAATGGGGCACCACCGTCGTCCTCAAGGGTGCCAACACCGTAGTCGCCGCCCCCGATGGCCGAGCCGCCGTCAGCCAAGCCGCCGAGCCCGCCCTCGCCACCGCCGGCACCGGCGACGTCCTCACCGGCGCAATCGGCGCACTCCTCGCCCAAGGCGCATCCCCCTTCAACGCAGCCCGGCTGGCCGTCTATCTCCATGCCGAAGCCGGCCGCCGCGCCGCCCGCTCCCGCGGCACCCTCGGCGCCACCGCCACCGACATCCGCAACGAGCTCCCCCTAACCCTCCGCTCCCTCTCCGGCGAAGAACCCATAGAAGCCCCCTCCCTCCCCTTCGCCGCCCCCGAGGGCGCCCAACCCGCCGCCGGCCTGGAATCCCTCTTCGGCACCCTGCAATCCTGATAGAATGACCAGCATGATGACCAGCGACCTCCACATCCCCAACCTCACCATCAAGAACTTCCGCGGGATCGACCACTTGGAGATTCCACGCTTCGGGAAATTCACCCTCTTGGTCGGGCGGAACGGCATCGGTAAGACGACGATTTTGGACGCGATAAAGCTGTTCGGCTTCTCAGGATCGCTGGAGATGGTGAACGGCTATCTGATGGCTCAGGATGAGATCTCTGAAGCGCATAATCAGGCTGGAGAGATCGGCGATCTATCCGCTTTGTTCGAGGGTGACGACATATCAAAGACAATACAGATATCTTCCCAGTTGGAGGCAACTCAACACAACCTCTCGATTCAAATTGTTCATATTGAAAATGACCCGATACCTGCTTTTCCAGCCGAACTTGGCACTGATGCCATACGAACAACGGTGGATGGTAAGAGCCATGATATAGGAATTCAACTGGGTGAAGCAGATCGAGAACGATTTCCCAACGGCGTGCCACCTACAGTAAGATTGCCGAATGATGCTGAGCACAGTGCTCGATTGAATATGAACGGATCACCATTTCGTTTCATGTCAATCGGAACGAACAATATGGAGTCACCTGCTATTGTGATCGCTTGGGATAAAATCGGCCTGCAACCGGCCGAGAAGTTCGTACGCGAGACGCTTGAGTCGTTGATCGAACGTCCAATAGATCGTATTGCTACGATTGGTGGCAACGTTTCTGTCGGGCCGATGGCAAACCGACGAGTGATGGTAAAGCTGACCGACTACGCGAAACCCGTGCCGTTGAAGCGTCTAGGCGAGGGAGCCGTCCGCCTCTTCGCACTCGCAGTGGCGATGGCCGGCATTCGTGACGGCGTCTTGCTGATTGATGAATTTGAGAACGGTCTGCACTATTCTACACATGCTGATGTCTGGCGCGCCTTGTTTGATGCTGCAGCAACTACAAGAGTTCAGATAATCGCTACTACCCATAGCGCAGATTGCTTACGGGCATTCGCAACAGTGGCAACATCCCACGATGGTGATGATCGATTGCTTCTCAGGTTGAGTCGGAGAACAGGAGACCTGCGTGTAGTCGAGTACGCTGGCGAAAAGCTCCAGAGCGTCGCCAAATACGGGATAGAAGCGCGTTGATCTGATGAATGGAGAACCTGCTCGCGAGAGGTTGCTACTGGCGGAAGGCGAAGGTGATTTCCACGCGATCCTTCAGATATGGCTCGCTCATCATCCTGGCCCTGATGTTCCATTTCGCATCCAGCCATGCGGAGGAATCGCCAGTCTGCTTGAACGGGTTGAGGCAGAAATCGATGAAGAGGCCCGGGTTGCTGTCGGATTCGTATTCGACGCGAACACAGATGTCGATGCTAGACGTCGAGCGTTTACAGATCGCCTCCATCGAGCTGGACTCGTCGTTGGAAAGTGGGACGAGTCAGGATTGATCAAGAACCGGACTGACGGAACTCGAGTAGGTGCATGGATGATGCCTGATAATGTGAGTTCAGGCGAGATTGAAGACTTCCTATGGGCAATGATTAGGGAAGGGGATGTGTTGGAGCCGCTGGCGACGACCTATGTGGAGGATGCCGCACGGATCGATATGCGATTCAGAGAAATCAAACGAAGACGAGCAGAAGTATATTCATGGCTCGCGGTTCAAGAAACACCTTACCCGACTGGTCGTGCTGTGCAAGTTGGAGATTTGGATGCGAACGCGCCGATTGCGCTGACATTCGTTCGTTGGCTCGAAAGACTGTTCGTTGATCCTACTTAAACTATTTATCGGGCCAGCACAGCGCCCGCGTCGCCAGAAGCGACATCAGGAAATGCTGCGCGTTGTCGCAGCGGAGGGATTGGCGGTGGAGGGCGCTTTGGACTGTGCCTATCTGGTCGGGGACGCTTGCGATATGAGCATCTGAGGCCGATATCTGCAATTGAAGGAGGAATCTGACGGCGTTCTTGGCTGATCGATCATATCGGGCGCTGTGCTCCTCGTCGCCGGTTCGCTGTGCGAGCGCGAGAGCTGCGGCGATTCCCTCCGTGTATGCGGCGGTGCCGATGCCGGGGGTGCTTTGGTATGCGCCGTGCCAGAGCGGGTGGTCGCGGCCGGTTTGCGCTTCCAGGTCTGATGTCATTCCAGGCGATGCTGTTTCGGCGTCCGTTGCGGGGCGGGCGGGGGGCGGGTCTGGTTGGGGGTGCTGGTGTTGGAGCGCCCAATCGGCCATCTCGTAGGCGTAGCGTTTGACATGCTCGTCTTGTGTTTGCGCCTCCCAGGCATTGCAGGCTTGCAGCATCCAAGTGGTGAAGCTGAGATCGCGCTCTGATTCATCGCTCCAGCGGTCGCTGTAGTGCTTGAGCGCTTGGCGGACGGCGTTGCCGATCCGCTGGCGCGGCTTGCCGAATGTTCTTGAGCCGTGCAGGCGGGCCAGGGCGAGCGTGATCTGGCCGGCGTAGTAGGTTTCGGAGCCCTCCATCTCCAAGCCGCGGGCGCTGGTGCCGAACCTGCCGTCCGGCTCTTGGACGGCGAGCATCGTTGCGGTGAGCTGGCGGATGATCTCGCGCTCCACGGTCGCCGTGCCCTCCAGCTCGAGCGCGGCCAGCACGAACAGCGGGATCGCGCCCAGCCTCGGCGCTTCCGCGTCGGCCAAGTAGAAGAGGCGGCCGGGACCATCGCGGTGCAGGTGGCGCTCGACGATGCCGGTGATCGCCCGGGCGGCCGCGTTGAGCGTGCCGCGATCGCGCGTCAGCCGCGCGAGAAACGCCGCCGCCCATGCGCAGCCGGCTTGCCTGACCAAGTTGTCCGCGCCGCTCCAAGCGCGCTCGGACGGCTGGTACTCGTACGCGAACAGGCCATCCTCGCGCTGGTGGCGGAACAGCCATGCGCCCGCTTGCAGCGCCGCCCCGGTGAGACGGTCGGGCAGCACCTCTTCCTGCTCGACAACGCGGAACCCGGCGATGCGGCGGGGCGGCTCCGGCTCGTCCTCGTCCTGCTCGATCGGGCCGACTACTTCGATCGTGCTGAAGCGCTCGACCGCCGTGCTCGGCGCCAAGCGTGCGCCGGGCGGCCGCACGGCGCGGTTGAGCCGTTTCGCCCAGGCTGCTCCCCGGCCCGGCTCGCGCAGCGCGTCCGCAGGCCAGCCGATCGCCGCACGTTCGCCATCCCGCAGCCGCAGGCCGTGATAGCCGGGCATCGCTGTATGCATCAGGCCGCTGAGCCCGTCGGGCTGCACCGCCTCGACTTCGGCCATCGCCTCGACCCAGAGCGCCGCGCCGCCGGCTTCGGGGGCGGCGAGCTGCGAAGCGGCATTGCCGATGGCGCTCAGCGCGTCATCGGCGGACGCCTCGGCGCGGGCTTCCTCGCGGCCGTCGCGCCAGATGCGGACGCGGGCCGCGGTTGCGCCGTCGGATGCCGGCTGCGGCTCCGATGCGAGGCCGTCGCGCGCGGCCGCGAGCAGTTCGGCGGGCGTCGGCCCCACCTAGTACGCGCCCTGCTTCTCGAACAGCGTGCGCGGATTGCCGACCAGCATCAGATCGATCTGCTCCTCCGTCACGCCGCGTTCGAGCAGGCCCGGGATCACGTCATCGGGGATGTGGTTGAAGTGCCAGTTCGGCACGATCTCCGACCATGCCTTCGGGTCGGGAATCCAGTCGAGGCAGCAGGAGGCGTCGTGCGCCAGCATGATCTTCTCCGCGTACCCGTCGCGGCACAGCGCCGCCACCGTGTCGCAGCGCTTCTCGAACGGCAGCATGTTGTCCAGCCCGAAGCGGTCCATCCCGACGTACGAGCCCGCGTCCATCAGCGTCTTCAGGTAGCCCGTGTCGTCGGTGTCGCCGACGTGGCCGATCACGATCCGCGAGAGGTCGCAGCCCTCCTCTTTGAAGACCCGCTGCTGCTCCGCGCCGAGCGTGGGCGGGCCGTTGTGCGTCGCGATCGGCACGCCCGTCTGCCGGTGCGCCTGCGCTCCCGCCCGCAGGCACTTCTCGTTGTAGCGGTCGACCCCGCCGCCCTGCTCGTCCGACGCCAGCTTGATGATCCCCGCCTTGATCCCCGTGCCCGCGATGCCCTCCTTGATCTCGCGCACGAACACCTCGGTCAGCAGCTCCTGCGGGCGGTTGCGCCAGAAGTTCGAGCGGATCCAGTAGATGCCCGTGCAGAGCACCACGTTGATCTCGGTCACCGCCGCCACCTTCTGCAGGTAGTCCATGTCGCGCCCGAGGTCCGCGGTCGAGAGATCGACCACCGTCCGCACCCCGCGCTCGTGGAGCTGGCCGAGCTTGTCCTGCGCCCCCGCCACGCAGGCCGCCTCGTCCCAAAGATCGGGCCAGTTCTCCGCGATCCCCGGCGTGCGGATCGCGATGTGCTCGTGGATCAGCGTCCGCCCCAGCTCCGCCGTGTCCAGCGCCCCGCGCAACGTCTCGATGGTCGCCATGATCCCGCCTCCCGTTCGATCTCGTCGAGCAGGCTAACCGACGGCGGAGGCGAGCCGCGACGGGCTGCCGCTAGTTGATGCTCACCAAAACCCCGGAATCCGATTCCGACGGGGTGCGGCGGCGGGGCGGCAGCGGATTCGGCCGTTCGCGACGACTGCCGATGGTCAGAGCCGATGCGAGGGTTGGCGAAGCACTCGCCTTCCGCCGGCACGACATCGATGCGCATCGTGCAAAAGACCTCGGCTGTGTCTTCGATCTCCGTCACGGCTCCGTCTGAGAGGCGGATAGCCCGAGCCCCCGCTCCGTCAGAGCCAAGCTGTCCCTCATCCTGATCCTGCTCGACTGGGGGTGCAAGGCTGGACTGGCTGCCGGCATGCTGCGGAATCGGATCGGTGCATCCCGTCGTCGCGATGGCGCCGACCACAGCCGCGATCAGCGCCGCCGCAATCCGGTGCTTGGCAATCCGCCTCATCCCTGCGCGCATCGCTCGCCCTTCACTGGCGGCACTCCGATGCCGCGATCTTAGCCGAGATGGCGGGCAGCGCGGGGCATGGGCTTGACTGGACCGCCGGGCATCGCTTAGCCTGCGCGGGCTGGCGGGAGCCGGTCGTGGGTCGCGGTCAACACCGTGCCCGATCCGCGCAACACGACGGTCGGGAGCCGAGGGGAGCGGCGATGGGCGGCGCAACGCTATGTATGCGAGCCGTGGCGCTGTTGGCCGCGGCCGGGATGTTCATCTTCCTCGCAGAGGGCATCTCCGCGGATAACGATATAGCAGAGGCCGTAGCTGCGCGTGTCCTTGAGCCGACCGAGTTGGTGGCGGAGATACCAGAGGAATTCGGTACTCTCTTCCAAATTCAATGGGGCGGCGGCAGCTTGTTCCAACTCGCCGGCAGGCTGGCGTCGCAGGGATGCGCGATGAACACACTGTGGGTTCATGACGGCGGTCAATGGCATCCATACAACCGCTACAATGTTCCGCGGGACGCTGCCTTGATCCAAGAGTTCATCAGGCGCTACGAGCGCGACCTGCCGGCGGGCACGTTCTACGCGACTTGCGCGGATCAACCCGTTCCGCAGAACCTGCAACCCACGCAGATCGTGGCGGACATCGCGGAGGAATACAACACGCTCTTTGAGCTTCAATGGGGAGGAGGATCGCTCCTCCACCTGAAGGGACGGCTTGCGACAATGGGATGCGTTGCAAACAACATCTCGTTCACCGACCCTGCGACCGATACCCGGCATGCCTACAACCAGTACAACTCCCGTTCAACAGATCCAGCAAACCAACAATTCGTTCAAACCTTCAAAGCCTACATACCCGCTGGAACGCTCCAAGCAGATTGCTACAATATATGCGATGTAAGCGACCAAGGGTGCTTGAGTTTTGAGGAACTCTGGGAGCAAATACCTGCGGAGGACAAAGGAGATATCCTCTGGCTTGTAGATGGGTTACGAGAAGCGCTGTCTGCAGACATACCCTGCAACGACGACTTCCACCCGCAGGTGAAGGAGCAGGTGTTGCCGTATCTTCCCATTCACCCAAATGCCTGTATACTCAAACAAATACCCTTTAGAAATTGGGGATTTCGTGGTGCTGTTATTAAGTATCCACGGCTCAACGCTCCGCCGTTTATGTTTCTCACAGGTTCTCGCGCTTACTACAGAAGCGATGCAGAATATAAATTGCTTCGTCTTGAGAAAGAAATACACGAAATGTGTCATATTAACCAATCTTGGCACGCAATGCAAGCGCTGGGACCAGAGTTTCACGCCAGATACGCAGAATTTCACAACCTGAATCATTCCTTTAACTACTTCTACACCAGCGAACACGGCAAACAATTTATTGATATGGTGGGTTTCACGGTGAACACAAGAGGCGTAGAAGAATACGAAGGTTATTGGCGTTGGAATCTTCCAGAGGGTAATATATACAAAAACATTTACTCTAAAAATCCCATAGAACTGTCTGCGGAATTGTGTGCAATGTACTTTTTGGATAAAATGGGGCTGGAGAGCAACTATCGCTACGAAGAATATCACCCAATACATCATACTTCACTTATAACCAACATCCGCGAGTTTAATGTCAGCCCCTACCTCAACCCCGAAATTGTAGAGTGGCTTGAAGCATATATGATTCTCCCGAACATAGAAGAGAGCGTTGAAGAGGCTGCCGAATAGCACCCCTGCTTGGGCATCTGCCCGGCTCCCTTGGCGGGAGAGGGTGCTGGAACAACGGCTGTGCGTGTGGATCGGGAGGGCTCTGTTCCGTGCGCTTTGGCAGGTTGGTGAGGCTTGCGCCCGATGGCGGCCCGCGCCTTGAGCCAAGCCCCTTGGGGGCCAGCAGGGCCCGGCTAGAGGAGCTTGGCGGAGCGCTTGCGGCCGGGGCGGGGGTCGTAGTTGGTCTTGAACACGTCGAGGGTGTTGCGGTCGATCAGGTACTTGCCCCAGCGGAAGTGGGCGGGGAGTTGGCCCTGCTTGATCAGGCGGCGCACGGACTGCGGGTGCATGTTCAGCTCGCGGGCGGCCTCGACGAGGTCCAGCCACTTGGCGAACGGGTCCGGCTCTGTCGCTTCGGTCTCTGCCATGGTGCGCTCGCAATCGTTGCCCGCCGCCAAGCGGAAACTGTGAAACTGACTATACGGAATTCCGATGGATCGGTCAACCGCGCCGAATCTCCACCGGCTGTCCACAGGGGTGCGGGGAACGGCGGCGGGCGCCGGGAGGGCGCGCACGACCAGGTGGAAATCCGGTGGACAACGTGGATTTCATCGGCCGATTGACCTGTGCGCGGTGCTCGCCCTATCCTCCCCGCGCCTGCGCCGCGCGGCGTTCGCGGGGAGGGGCGGCCAGCGTGCATCCGCGCGCGATGGCGGTGAACGGAGTCGCAGCAGATGAGCAGCGCAGCCGCTGATGAGGTCATCAGCCGCGCCCGCGGCGAGGGGCGCACCCTGTTGAACGAGGTGGAGGCGAAGTCGCTCGTCGCCGACGCCGGCATCGCCGTCGCCGAGACGCGGCTCGCGGGCGATGCCGACGAGGCCGCGGCGATCGCCGGCGAGCTCGGCTACCCCGTCGCGCTCAAGATCGTCTCCGACGCGATCACGCACAAGTCCGACGTGGGCGGGGTCGAGCTCGGCTTGGCCGACGAGGGCGAGCTGCGTGCGGCGGCGGAGCGCATCTACGCCAACGCCGCTGCGGCCGCGCCGGGCGCCGAGCTGAGCGGGCTGGCCGTGCAGTCGATGGCCGAGCCCGGCGCGGAGGTGATCCTGGGCATCACCACGGACCAGCAGTTCGGCCCGGTGCTGATGTTCGGCTTGGGCGGCGTCTTCGTCGAGGCGCTCAAGGACGTGGCCTTCCGCGTGGTGCCGCTGGAGCAGCGCGACGCGGCCGAGATGATCCGCGAAATCCAAGGCTTCCCCGTGCTGGAGGGCTTCCGCGGCTCGCCCCCGCGCGACTTGGCGGCGCTCGAGCAGATGCTGATGCAGTTATCCAGTTTCGCCGAATCGCACCCGGAGGTGCAGGAGCTCGACCTCAACCCCGTCTTCGCGCACGAGCGCGGCGCGGTCGCGGTGGACGCCCGGATCGTGCTCAAAGACGACTCGCCGACCAGCTGAAGGCGCAGGACAGACCGATGCCCGCAGACCCCGAACGACTGCAACGCGCGCTCAACCCGAAGGCGGTCGCCGTGATCGGCGACAAGAAGGCCTCCGGCTACACCTGGCTCAGGTCGCTGAGCACCTTCTCCGGCAACCTCTACTCGGTCCAGGTGGACGAAAACGAGATCCCGGGCATCGAGGAGATGGGCGTCGCCAACTACAAATCGCTGACCGACATCCCGGAGCGGATCGATTTCGCCGTCTGCGCGGTGCCGCGGCAGGTCGCGCCCTTCATCGTGCAGGGCTGCGTCGATGCCGATGTCGGCGGCGTCACCCTGTTCACTTCCGGCTTCGCCGAGACCGGCGAGGACTTGGGCGTCGAACTGCAGCAGAAGATCCACGACATCGCCGCGCCGTCGGGCTTGGCGCTGATCGGGCCCAACTGCATGGGCGTTCACATCCCGCGCCTCGGCGTGCGCTTCAACCGCGACCAGCCGGCCGGGGTCGAGGGCGACATCGGCTTCGTCTCGCAGAGCGGCACGCACGGGATGAACTTCTCGCTGACCGGCGCCGCCAACGGGCTGACCTGCTCGACGATGGTCTCCTTCGGCAACGGGATCATCCTCGAGGCGGCGGACTACCTCGACTACCTCGCGGCCGACGAGCGGACGCGGATCATCGGGATGTACATCGAGGGCGCGCGGGACGGGCGGCGGCTGTTCGATTCGCTCAAGGCCGCCGCGGCGGCGAAGCCGACGATCGTCTGGAAGGGCGGGCAGACCGAGGGCGGCGGGCGCGCCATCCGCTCGCACACCGCCAGCCTCGCCTCCGATCAGGCGGTCTGGGATGCCGCAATCAAGCAGGCCGGCGCGGTCGCCGTGCACAACCTCGACGAGATGGTCGACGTGGCCAAGGCCGCGCTGCTCTGCAAGCGCCCGACCGGCAACCGGCTCGGCTTAATCGCGATGACCGGCGGGCAGAGCGTGGTGCTGACCGACGCCTTCGAGAAGGCCGGCTGGAAGGTGCCGCGGCTCGGCGAGGAGTCCTACGCGCAGCTCTCCGAGTTCTTCAACATCATAGGCGGCAGCTACCAGAACCCGCTCGACGCCGCCGGCACCATCGGCCAAGACGCCGGCCACCTCGACACCATCTTCAACATCCTCGACCGCGACGAAAACGTCGACGCCGTGGCGATGGAGCTGAGCGCCACCTTCATGGCCCGCCGCTGGCAGGACAAGCCCGAAGAGTTCGACCGCCTGATCAACAGCATCAAGCGCTTCATGGCCGAAAGCAACAAGCCGTTCCTAGCCGCCCTCCACCCCAGCCACGTAGAAGAAGCCGCCCTCTCCGCCCGCCAACGCCTCCAACAAGAAGGCATCCCCACCTTCCCCAGCTTCGAACGCGCCGCCAACGCCCTGCGCAAAACCGCCGGACTGGCCGCGGTGTAGTGGGCTGGCGTTTAGCAATCTGCACCAGATCAATCCAGCGAACGTAGATCAGAACCTGTTGCGTACGTTACAAGACGCTAACGCATATTCCCACAATGGTCAAAATAATAGGCAGCGCCACAAGCGCATCTCTTTTCCAGTGAGCCCGGATGTATCCGCGATTCTTTTCATCAGCGAGTTTTCGTGCTTGGTCCTCAGACAAGACTTTCGGACCGACTTGGGCAGTGGACTCATCATCAATGAAATGGAAGGGATTCGAATGTAACGGGTGATCGCGACGCTGTGTCCGAAGCGGGGCAACATCGCATTCCAGCCATTTGTTGTTATTCATTAGGTAACTTTCCATATCATAACCATCAAAGATATAATTTCGACGAAGCACCCAACCGGTACCAGGGACTTTCAGCTGCGCAGCATATTTGCCATTTCCACGCGGCCCAAACAATCTCTCTGAAACAGAGGGTTGCCCCCATTTCGGGAAGCCAGCTGGCCGACCATTGGATGGTACCACACGCCAGAGTGACATGTCCCAATACATTGGTGCGCCAGTTCTGGATGGCTCATAGGCAAACGAGATGGTGCCGAGATTCTCTTTGAGTATATCGCCATTCTCAAGCAACTCATGTTGGCGCTGATCCCACGACTCAGGTGCTTCCCATGATATGTGAACATTGCCAGTCGGCAAAGAAACGAGATGCCCTGTCCAGTACCTCAGCTTCGGCTTTCGTCCATATGTATCAATGATCTCAATGCCCTTTGCTTCCAACTCTGAGGTCAGCTCACGAACGCGTTGGTCATCAGGGCTTGAAGGATCAGGCAGCGCATCCCAGAACTCCAAATACAATCGCGCAAGGGCGTAGAGTTCGGCATCTAGGCCGCCCAAGCGCTCGTCTGCGGGTCTCGGTGCATTTCTCATAATCATCCACCCTTTGCCATCCAGCCGTTCTTGGCGTTGAGTTGGCGGAGGCCCTTGAGGGTGAGGGTGTCCCCCTTTGCACGATTGCACGGCCCGCACAAGAGCAGGCGGTTGGAGATGTGGTTGAGGCCGCCTTGGGAGCGGGGGGTGTTGTGGTCGAGGTCGAGGTAGCGCGGGTCGTCGAACTCGCGGTCGCAGCCTTGGCAGGCGATGCCGTGTTCCTCGATCAGGATGTCGACCATCTCTTGGCGGGTCATCTTGGGGCCCGGGGGCTCGGCGATGCGGCGCTTGGTCTTGGACTTCAGGGGTGGGGAGGCGGTTTCGCCCTCGTCGGTGCGGTTGGGCGGGACTTCGCTGTAGAGGACGTCGCCGCCGAACAGGTTTTGGCATTCCTTCTCGACTCGGTCGCGGACTACGCCCAGCGCTTCGTCCCAGAGGTCGATCCCGATCCACTGGCGGCCGGCCTGCTCGGCGGCGATCAGTGTGGTCGCGCATCCGCAGAACGGATCGAGGACGACCTCGCCGGGATTCGAGGATGCCTCGATCATCCGGCGGTAGAGCGCGATCGGCTTTTGCGTCGGGTAGCCGCTTTTCTCGGAGGAGAAGCTCTTGATCATGATCGAGTCGAGGATGTCCCCCGTCGAGCAGTTCCACGTGTCCTCGATCGGGAAGCCCTTGCCGGTCGGCTTCTTGCCGTCGCGCCGGACGTAGTCGGGCGGGTAGGGCAGGTACTCCTTGTTGAAGCGCTTGGCCGCGGCCTCCGACTTCACGTAGTAGAGCAGGATGTCGTGATTCCGGATCCAGCCGCGCTTTTGCGTCTTGAAGCCGGAGACCCAGCCGATCCGCCAGACGATCTCGTTGCGGAAGTTCGCCTTGCCGAAGATGGCGTCGAGCATTGCCTTGAGGTAGTGGCTGGCGGTGGGGTCGCAGTGCAGGTAGAGGGAGCCGGTGGGCTTGAGGATGCGGTGGATTTCCAGCAGGCGGACGCCCATGTAGCAGAGGAACGCGCCCATGTCGCGGCCCCAGGCGGTGTTGGCGGATTCGATCACCTGCCGGACGGCGGGCCAGTCGTCCTTGATCGCGTCCTCCCATTCGCCCTCGATGTCGCGCTCCCAACTCCAGCGGTCGTGGAAGCTCGCGCCGGCGGCGAGGGAGTCGGGCGTCGCGTGGAAGTCCTTGCCCTTATTGAAAGGGGGATCCGTCGCCACGAGGTCGATTGATTCGGAGTTGATGCCGCGCAGGAAGGCGAGGTTGTCGCCGTGGAAGAGGGTGCGGTTGTCGAAGTTGGGCTCGGCCATATGCACATCATAGGGCATATGTACGGATAGCGCAGCGGCCGGGGCGCGGCCGGGGGAATGTCGCTGGTCAGATTGCGCGGGCGACGGAACCGGATTGGACGGGGTCGGCACTTGGCTCCGGCATGCTGGCCAGCGCGGAGAGAATCTGCTCGGCGCCGGAGGTGGTGGTTTGGGAGACGTAGCCTTCGCCGTTGGAGCGGCGGAGGATGCCGGCGGTTTCGAGCAGGTTGAGCGCGCCCTCGATTTCGGCGCGGGTGGTGCCTTGCGGTTCGCCGGGTTGGGCGAGCATGCTGCCGAGCAGGAGGTCGGGCTTGGCGAGGACGGCGTCGGGCTGGGCGCGGTTGAGGTTGTCGATGGTGTCGAGCAGGCGGCGGAGCAGGCGCGCGCGGCGGGCGCGTTCGGACGATGCGGTGGCGAGGTCGCGGAGCACGGCGTCGATGTCGGGCTGGTCGCTGAAGAGCGGGCGCAGTTCGGCGAGGTTGAGCGGCGATTCGGCGTGGAGGCGGACGACCTGCGCGAGCTGCCCGGCGTCGAGCAGGCGGGTGCGGTACTCGCGGGCGCGTTCGGGCAGGCGTCCGGCGGCGAAGGCGGGGCCGACCACGCAGGAGAGGTCGGCGCGCTCGCGACGCTGGTGCTCCTGGATCGTGACCCAATCGATCTGGCCCTCCATCACGCGGCCCTGGCCGGATGATTTCGCGTCGAGCACGACGCTGTAGCGGTCGACGCCGAGCTCGGCGTAGGCGACGACGTCGGCGCGTCCGGAGCCGCCGATGTGCTCCGCCTCGAAGCCGAGGAAGCGCAGCGCCTCCGCGATCGCGGCCTCGAGCCGTGCGGGCGAGCCGGAGTCGACGGCCGCGGCTTCCAGCCCGTCCGCAATGCGTTCGGGGTGCGAGGCGACGACGGAGAGCGCGGGCGCGGCCGCCTCCGGCGCGTCATCGTCGTCCGAGGGCTCCTCGGAGTCGGCGTCGTAGCCGCCCGCGTCCGCCGTCGGTTCGGCGACCGCGCGGAATCCGGCGACGGGCGGCGGCAGCACCGGGCCGGGCGGATCCGGCTGTTCGCTGATAACGGGCGCGGGAGGTTCGGGGGCCGGTTCGGGCTTGGCGATGCCGGCCGCTTTGAGGCTCTGCGGTCGCGGGGGCATCGTGAAGGTGCCGTCGAGCGCCCGCTGCGCGGCCTCGCGGCCGGCGTCGGTGAGCGCCCAGACGCCGCGCTGCGAGTTGTCGATGTAGCCGACGCGGACGAGGTGCATGCGGCCCCACTCGACGCGGTTTTTCCAGAGGCTGCCGCCCTGCTTGCGGGTCAGGGCGACGTCCTCCGGCGCGATCTCGGGGAACTCCTCGGTGACGAGCGGCAGCACCTCGCGCAGCCTGCCCGCGCCGCCGAGCCGCAGGAGCACGCGGAGGATGGCCGGATAGGTCTCGGGCACGGTCGGCAGCGGCATTCGGACCCTCGCAGCCGGCAGGGTAGCCGCGGGCGTCCAAAGGTGTGCGAGAATTGGGGCATGGCGCGGATGCGGTTGCCGAAGTTGAGGCGGGGGAAGGCGCGGCCGCTGCGCGGGGCGCGGTTGATCGCGGGCTTGGGCAATCCGGATCCGGAGCATCGTGGGCATCGACATAACGCGGGGCTGCGGGCGGCGGAGGATGCCCGGCGCCTGCTGGGGCTGCCGCAGCCCTCGCGCGAGCGGCTGTTCCGCTTGGCGCAGGGCGAGACGCGGCACGGGCTGGTCGCGGTGGCGCTGCCGCGCACGTACATGAACGAGTCGGGGCGCGCGGTGCAGGCGCTGCTGGCGCTGTATTCAGCGAAGCCGTCCGATCTGATTCTGATCGTGGACGAGTTGGATTTGCCGCCGGGCCGCATCCGGGTGCGGGGCGAGGGCGGGCACGCGGGGCAGAACGGGATGCGGAGCATCCAGTCGCTGATCGGCGAGCTCGGCTTCCCGCGCATCCGCATCGGCGTGGGCCGTCCCATAGTCGACGGCTCGCCCAGCCACGCGCCCGATGATGTGGCGGACCACCTGCTGAGCGATCCCGCGCCGGAGGAGCGGCAGCTGCTGCGCGAGGCCGAGCGCCGCGCCGCGGAGGCGGCGGTCGCCATCCTGCAATACGGCGTCGAAGACGCGATGAACCGGTTCAACGGATAACGATCTATCTGGTGCGCGATCGATAAGTACAACAGATGCTGATAGATATACGATTCGGGACAAGAGCACATTGCAACGTCTGTTCCAATTCCGCCGTGCGCGTCAGCTGCTGGCGAAACTGCTAGGATCGCCGTTATGGAGAGATTGATGAACGCGATTCGGGCGGCGCTGGGCCTGCGCCGTCCGCCGCCCTTGGTGGCCCGGCTCGCGCCGCCCCTGCCGGCCGATGGCGTCGCGGCTCCGAAGCTGCAGCTGGCGCGACGGCGCGTGCCGACGCTGAGCGAGGCGCTCTACGCCTTCGTGCGAGAGGCGCGGCTGGAGGGGATCGCGATCGCGCCGGGCGCGTTGAAGGAGGCCGACTATCTGGATTCCACGCCCGAGGCGGCGGCGATCGTGCCCAAGATCGGGCGCGCGATCATGGCGCTCAACGCCTACGCGCTCGACCCGGGCCGCCACGGCCACGTCGATTTCGCCTACTGGTGCAAGAACAGCGGCAATCCGCTCGCCTGGTACGCCAACCAGGTGGTGATTTCGGAAGGCGTCAAAGTGTCGGACGATTGGCGGTTCCTCTCCGATCGCGTCCGCAACGTGGCACCCGAGCTCGATCTCTCCGGCCGGGCGGTGATGGAATCGCACATCCGGATCAGCACGGGGCATTCCGGCCACTCGCCGCGGCTCTATTTCTACGACGATGCGGGCGGCAAGACGGGTCAGGTCCACATCGGCTTCATCGGCGGCCACGCGCACATCCGCACCTGGCGGCACGCGGCCTGAGACGGGACGAAGGGCGGCAAGCGCGATGGGACTGCTGATGACTGCGATTCAGGTCGCGGCGATCGGAGCGGCCGTCGCCGCAGGGCGATCGTCCCAGCGACGGAAAGTCGCGGATTTGCAGGCGGAGCTTGGCGTCGCCCGCACGGGTCAGGAGAACCTCAAGTCGCAGCTGCAGGAGGCGCTCAGCGAGTTGGCAGCGTGGCAGGATGGGGCCGGGACGGCCGATGGCGGGCAGAATCTGGACGCAGAGAGGTACGAGGGCTTGAAGGCGGCCGCAGCGCTTGCTGAGCAGCGCGTCGTTGAACAGGATCAGGAGATCGAGGGACTCAAGAGCGACATCGCCAGCTTGGAAGGCCAGCTGGAGGCGGTGCGGCGGGATGAAGCCGACTCGGCCGATGCCGGGCAGGGTCTGGATGCAGAGCAGTACAGGGTCTTGAAGGAGGCGGCAAGACTCGCAGAGCAGCGCGTCGTTGAGCAGGATCGCAAGATCAAGAAACTGAAGAACCGCATCGCCAGCTTGGAAGGCCAATTGGAATCTGCGCCGGCGGATCTTTGGCTTGAGCAGGAAGAGAGCGAGGTCCTCGAGCGAGACCTAGAACTCGCAAAGACGGATGTGGACGAGCGGGTCTCGGACGCGACAGGCAAGGTGATGCATCTGGAGGCGGAGATCACCGATCTGGAGGAAAAACTCGATAGGGCCGACAAGATCGATCAGACGCAGAAATCGGCGATCGACAGGCTGTCGCGCGGGCTAGAGGATGCGAGGGCGAAGGCAAAGGACTTGGCGGGGGCAGAGGAGCAGGCAAAGGAGGCGGAGGACTACGCCGTAGAGCTGCTCGAACGGCTCGAGCAGGCGCAACAGCGGGCTCAAAAGGCGGACAATCTCGAGGGCGAGCTGGCACAGACTTCAATGCACATCGAGGTGGCGAACCAAGCCAAGAATCAACTGGCGCTGGAGATGAAGCGCCAGAAGACCCAGCACGCCGCAGAGAAAAAGGAGCTGCGGGCGCAGCGCGACAAGGCGGAGGAAGAAGCGAGGAAGGCGAAAGAAGAGCGCGATATCCCCGAGGCAACGAAGGCGGAGATGAAGGAGAAGGACGAGAAGATATCGCACCTCGAGGACTGCATTGACGTCCTCGGCGGAGAGATCAAGGGGAAAGACAAAGAAGTTGAGAAGAGCAACAACCGGCTATCGGCTGCGGAACGTCGTGCGGAGCGGGCGGAGCGGGCGGCGAAGGGGCTGCGGGACGAGCGGGACAAGCTGCAAGGGGAGGTCGATGATCTGCGCAAGACGATGACGGTGCATGACCAGAACATGCGGATCCTTCAGCTGGAGGGCGGCGCGACGGCCAAACCAGATACGCCGTTGATGACGCCCGGGCCGATTGCCGCTGACGGCATCCGCGAAGCGATCCAGCAGGCCCGGCCGAGGCTCGATCGCGTCGCGATCCCCGAAAGCGCGATGCAGCACATTGAGGCACTTGACCGCGAGAGCCGCGAAGGCTGGCTCGAGAAGGTGCTCAGCGAGCTGTGGGCGCTGAACGAGTACGCGACGGATCGGGGCGACTTCCCCGGCAACTACCACCAGTGGGTGCAGCAGGGCATGAGTAAGGCGTCCGCGATCGGCGCGAAAAACGTGGCGATGAAGGATTCGGAGACGACGGCGGCGGGCAAGTCGACATCGGAGGCGCGCTTGTTCAAGATCGATCCGAAGGTCACCGGAGACTCGTGGATGCAGATGGAGGCGCATCTGAAATTCGGCACGGGCACGCCGAACGCGCCGCGGATCTACTTCCATGACGACACGCGCGGGTCGACCGGCAAGGTGCATGTCGGTTTCATCGGGCCGCACAGCAAGGTGCCGACCAGCGGGGGGTTCTGACCCGCATACACTCGACCTGCCGCCCGGCGCGTGGCCGGGGCTGTTGGCGTGCCCGATGCAGAACGACCCTGCCGCGCCCTCGCTGCTCGCGCATCTCGCGCCGGAGATCGCGGCGGCGCTGCCCGAGGGGGCGGGCGAGTTCGGGCTGCCGGACGGGGCCAAGCCGGCCGCCATCGCGGGGCTGCTGGCGCGGCACGAGGGCGCCGCGCTGATCGTCGCGCCGACGCCGGGCGATGCGGACGAGCTGATGCAGTCGCTGCCGATGTGGCTGGCGGCGGGGCAGCTCGAACGGCTGATGGCGTTCCCGCCGCGCGACACGGTGCCGTATGACCAGAAGCCGCCGGATCCCGCCGCGATCGAGGCGCGGCAGCGGGCGCTCGATGCGCTGCGGGCGGAGTGCGCGCCGGGGATCGTGGTTTCCTCCGCGGATGCGGTCGCGCAGCGCACGCTGGCGGTGCCGGAGGGCGGGCAGCGGCTCGCGGTCGGCGCGCCGCTGCCGCGGGCGGAGCTGATCGCGGCGCTCGGCTCGCTCGGCTACGAGCGGGCGCGGATCGTGGCCGCGCCGGGGCAGTTCGCGGCGCGGGGCAATATCCTCGACCTCTGGCCGCCGGCGGACGGCGCGCCGCTGCGGATCGATCTGTCCGAGCTCGAAGAGATCGAATCGATGCGGCGCTTCGATCCGCTCACGCAGCGCTCGACCGAAATGCTCGATTCGTTCGCGCTGCGCCCCGCATCGGAGGCGGTCGCGGACGGCGGCCTTGCGGATGAGGCGGAGCAGTTCGGGCTGCCGGAGCACTTCTTCACCGCCTTCCGTGCGCCGGGGCTGATCTGGGATCACTTGCCGAGCGAGGCGCTGCTGATCCTGGTCGAGCCGGTCGAGATCGCGCAGCGCGCGCGGGAACGCGACGAACGCGCGCTCCATGCCCGCGACGAGCTGCTGGCGCAGGGGGCGATCCCGGGCGATCTGCCGCACCCGTTCCAGGACGCCGACGGGCTGGCCAAGTCGCTCGCCGCGCACGCGAACGCGGTCGGGCTGGCGCGGTTCGGCGCGGACCGGCTGCCCTTCCGCACCGCCGACCGGCTCGCGGGCAACGTCAACGGCCTGGTCGAGAAGCTCGATGCGCCCGCCGGGCAGCGCCGGTTCGTGCTCTCGCTGCAAGCGGCGCGGCTGCTGGACATACTCGGCGGCTACGGCTTGCAGGTCGCCGAGGCGTCGCCCGGCATCGAGGATCCGCGCGTGATCCAGATCGGCTTCGCCGCTCCGCCCGAGGGCTGGATGCTGCTCGGCGAGGAAGGCGAGCCGTCGATTGAACTGATCACCGACACGGAGATTTTCGGCTTCGCCAAACAGCGCCGCCAGCAGCGTGCGCCGGTGCTCCATGCGGCTCCGCGCACGGCGCTCGACGACCTCAAGCCGGGCGATTTCGTCGTCCACATCGATCATGGGATCGGGAAGTTCCGCGGGGTCGTGACCGAGCGGCTGATGGATCGCGAGGGGGAGTACCTCGACATCCGCTACGCCAAGGGGGACCGCTTGCTGGTTCCGACCGATCAGCTCCACCGGGTGCAGCCGTACGTGGGCCCATCGGGCGATCCGCCGAAGCTGACGCGGCTGGACACCGAGCAGTGGCGGCGGGCCAAGTCGCGCGTGCGCCGCGCCGTCGAGGACATCGCCGGCGAGTTGATCGAGCTGCATGCCAGGCGGCAGACGGAGCCCGGCATCGCGCTGGGGCCGGACACCGACCTCCAGCTCGAACTCGAGGCTTCGTTCCCGTTCATCGAGACGCCGGATCAGCAGGAGGCGATCGAGGCGGTCCGCCGCGACCAGGAATCCGGCAAGCCGATGGACCGCTTGGTGGTGGGCGACGTCGGCTACGGGAAGACGGAGATCGCGGTGCGGGCGGCGTTCAAGGCGGTGGATGCGGGCTACCAGGCGGCGCTGCTCGCGCCCACGACGGTGCTGGCGCAGCAGCATCTCGCCACGTTCACGCAGCGCCTCGCCGCGATGCCGCTGCGGATCGCGATGCTTTCGCGGCTCACGCCCGTCCCGGAGCAGAAGCAGATCGTCGCCGATCTCGCGGCCGGCAACCTCGACGTCGTGATCGGCACGCACCGGCTGATCCAGAAGGACGTGGGCTTCGCCAATCTGGGCCTGCTGATCATCGACGAGGAGCAGCGCTTCGGGGTGCAGGACAAGGAGCGGCTCAAGGCGATGCGCACGGAGGTCGACGTGCTGACGCTGTCGGCGACGCCGATTCCGCGCTCGCTGCACCAGGCGATGACCGGCATCCGCGACATGTCTACCATCGCCACCGCGCCGGAGGAGCGCCTGCCGATCACCACGACCGTGCAGCCGCGCGACGACGCGGTGGTCCGCCAGGCGATCCTGCGCGAGCTGGAGCGGCAGGGCCAGACCTTCTATCTGCACAACTCGGTGCAGACGATCGATCTCGAAACGCGGCGGCTGCGCGAGCTGGTGCCGGAGGCGCGCTTCATCACGGCGCACGGCCAGATGCCGTCGCAGATGCTGGCCGCGGCGATGCGCGCCTTCACCTCGGGCGAAGCCGATGTGCTGGTCTGCACGACGATCATCGAATCGGGGCTCGACATCCCGTCGGCCAACACGATCATCATCGATGGCGCGGAGCGGCTCGGGCTGGCCCAGCTCTACCAGCTGCGGGGCCGGGTCGGGCGCTCGGCGCAGCGCGCCTTCGCCTACCTGCTCTACCGCCCCGAACGCGCGCTGACGGAGACCGCCCAACAGCGGTTGGCGGCGATCATCGACGCGGCGGAGCTCGGCGCGGGCTTCCAGATCGCGCTGCGCGACCTGCAGATCCGCGGCGCCGGCAACCTGCTCGGCGCGGAGCAATCGGGCCACATCGGCGCGGTCGGCTTCACGCTCTTCACGCAGCTGCTCGAACGGGCCGTGCGCGAAGTCCGCGCTCGGGCGGCCGGCGAACCGGCCGCGCCGCTCGAGCATCTCGGCCCCTCCGTCTCCGTCGATCTGCCGCTGCCGAGGCGGTTGCCGGACGAGTGGATGCCCGATCTGGCGATCCGGCTCGATTTCTACCAGCGCTTGGCCGCGGTGCAGGCGGCCGAGGAGGTCGAGGAGATCGCCGCGGAGATGCACGACCGCTTCGGCGAGCCGCCGGAGGCCGCATGCAACCTGCTCGACTCGGTCCGCCTGCGGGTCCGCGCCGCACGGATCGGGGCCGTCGAGATCCGCCACGACGAGGAGCAGATCGTCCTCTGGCTCGCCGCGGGACTCTCGTTCAGCGAACTCCAGCGGCGCACGATCCGGATCGAGGGCGTCGACATCGGCAACCGCGCCATGCGCTACGTGCCCCCGCGCCGGGCCGGGCAGCCGCTCCGCGAGGCGTTGTCGAGCGCCCCGTGGTGCAGCACGCTCTGCGAGGCGATCGAGCAGGTCGAAGAGATGATGTGACCATTGCCGCCCGGACGCCCCCTAGCATCCGCGCATGCCCGACCAGCATGAACCGGACGACCAGCGCGAACCTGATGTGGCCGAGCTGTCCGACGACGAGCGGGACGCGCTGGAGATCGCCCGACTCGCCTATGAAGGCCCGCGGGACGACTACGCACGGCAGGAGGCTCGCCGTGATCACCTGCTGGGCCACTTGGCGACCACGCGCACGGTGGCCGGCGCGATGGCGACGCTGTTCGCCGGCGCGATCGTCATCGCGGGCGAACCGCTGAGCCCGGCGCTCGCCCAAACCGATGTCCGCGTCGCGTGATGATCACCGGGGGTTTTTCTGGCCCTGACCCTGATCGTGTCCGTCATCCCATACATCTGGCCGCCTTGGCACGAGCCGCCTTCACGGCGGGATTTTCTCGCAGCCGAACAGGCCCTCGATCTCGTGGCGCTGTTGTGGTGGATGGGAGATCAGACGGCTCAAGCGGTGGACGACAACGCTGCGTCGTTGAAGATCGTTTCGGCTTTGGTGAATGCCAGCACCGCGCTGGCGACGCTCAGCGCTCTCTCTTTGCTCGCAGCGGTGGCGCTTGCACTATAGGCCGCTCAACGATGCGCGTGCGGTTGAACGGCCAAAACGGGAGGCCGCCGCCGATCGGCCGCTGCGTCAGCCGGACCGTGCGGAAGCTGTCGAGCACGCTCGGGCGGTGCGAACGCGGGTTGTCGGGCGATCTGGGCTTCTGCGCGGGCATTTCCGTCTCTCCGTCCTGTCCGCATTCTAGCGGGCGCTTCTGCACCCGCTCAGGGCCGCTGCTGCCGCAACATTGCGACAACACGGGGCGGGTGCTGCTCTACATATAGTGCCCGTTGGGGGGCGGGCGGCGCGGCGCCGCGCGCTGCGCAGGGACGGGCCGTGCCTTGCCGACCAAACAGCGCCTGTTCATCGTCTTCGCCACGCTCGTTGCAGCGCTCATCTCCGCGCTGATCCTCGCGGGCGCATTCGCCCAGGCTCAGCAGGCCGTGCGCGTCTCCATCCCCGCGCCTTGGGCCGCGCTGCCCCAGGATGCGGACCAGATCGTCGCGCCCGGCGACCGCGACGTCCCCGTCCGCTTCGGCTTCAGCTTCTCCATTGCGGCGGGCGCGGGCCGCCATCTCCGCAACTGGTGCGCCTACTCCGCGCCGCGCGAGCCGGATCCGCCCGCTGATGTCGGCGATCCGGCCGCGTGCTCCTACCCGATCGCGGGCGGCGATTCGTTCCTGCAGCTGCGCGGGCCGGCAGCATGGGCCGACGGCAGCCGCCGCTTGATCGTCGGCGAAGGCAGCGACTACCCCGATCTCGCCTGCACTCCCGGCGAGGCTGGCGCCGAGCCCGCGGATGCTGTCGTGACCTGCTACGTCTCGGGAGCGGAGGGGCTGCCGGCCTTCAGTGTTGATGCGGGCGCTGAGGACGACGTGCGGATCATCGGCAACGTCGCGGCCGCCGGCGAAGACGCCGCGTTCTGGGCCCGCTACGAACTGGTCGACGCGGACGGGAACGCCTCCGTCGGGTTCAGCGAGCTCGACACGGGCGCGGCGGGCTCCGTGTTCGGCGAGAAGAAGTTCACCGTGCGGGAGGTTCGCCAGGTCGAAACCGTCTCGCTCGCATTCGCCGCCGATGACCAGCCGACCGATGTGGGCGCGGGCGCGAAGGTGGCCCTCGTGCTTTCCGTGCTCAACGAGGACGGGATCGCGGCCGATCCGGCCGAAGCGATTTCGAGCATCGTGCTCCGCGCCACGCGGGGCGAGATCGCCGCAACGGGCTTCTGCCAGGGCGGCCCGATCTGCACATTCGACCTCGCCGAACTGCGCGAAGAGGCCAAGAAACGCCCCGATCTGCTGAAGGCGCTCGATGTCGAACTCACCGCCTCCCGCACGGTCGGCGGGCTCGCCGTCACCGCCCAAGTCGTCTCGGGCGCCCGCATCGTCCGCTCTCCGCGCCTGGCCCTCAACGTATCGGGCGCGGCCGCGCAGCTGCGCATAGCGCCGGTCGGCAGCCTGCTCAATCGGGACACGCCGGACGCGGGCAGCGACAAGGATGATCTGGACGCCGCGCAGGCCGAAGTGACTTCGACCGACGCCTCCGGCGCGTCGGCGGCCCTGCCGATCGACGCGCACGTCGCCTCGATCACGGGCCCGGACGGGCCGGTTCGGGCGGGCGCGATCATCGCCTCGATCCGCTGCCCGGACGAGGCGCGGCTCAAGTGCCTGCTCGCGCTCGACGTCGACTCGCGCACCGCGCTCGCCTCAGGCACCTACGCGGCGACGCTGGCGGCCGGTGCCGCCCGCGGCGATGCCGTCTTCAGCCTCGCCGGTGCGCCCGACTCGCTCCGCATCCGCGAATCCGGCTCGCGGCAGCTCGGCGGCACCGTCCAGCTCGAGATAGACGTCGTCGATGCCGCCGGGGTCCGCGTCGCCGACGGCACGCCCGTTTCCGTCGCGGCGCGCTCGCGCACCGGTGCCGCCGTGCTCCGCGTGGTGTCGCCGCCCCAGGGCACCGGCCAGGTCGCCGACGGCGTCTTCCGCGCCGGATTCGTCGTGGTCAGCGAGGATGTCGCCATCGTCACAGTCTCCGCGGGAGACGTTGAATCGGGCAGGCCCGCGACCGCCATCCATTTGGTCGACGCCCGTCCTTCGATGCAGGCCATCGGCTGCTCGCCGACGGGCCTGTCCAACGCCTCGGCCGGCTCGTTCGCCATCTGGGTCGGCGCGCCGGGCTGCGCGATCAGCGAACTGATCCGCCAGCTTCCCCACGTATCCGTGATCCAAGTCTGGAATGGCCTCGAATGGCTTGGCTACGCCATCGACGCGGAGGGCAACGCCGTCCCCGGTTCCCGCCAGTTCGTGCTGGCCCCGAACGACGTGATCTGGCTCCGGCGCTGATGCCCGTCGCGGCATCGTTGCCTGCGCGATCTCGGTCGCGTAGCATCGCCAGTGCGCGCAACCCCCAACTAGACAGGCACCTGCAATGGCCACTTCCGCTGATTGGGCCGGACTCTCCGACCAGCTGAGCTCGGCGCTCGGGCTCGCAAACCAGCCCATCGCCATCGGCTTCCACGAGGCGGCGCCCGACGGGGTCGCCCCCTTCGACGCGCCGATGCCCGCGCCGGCCGCGGACGGGCGCACCGGCCGCGTTCCCGCGGGTTGCGTCTTCTGGATGCACGCGGGCGACCGCACCTTCTCGACGGCGGCGCAGGACCACGCGAACTGCTCGGTGGGCTCCGTCACGCACGGCTTCGTCGGGCTTGGCGACGTGATGGAGAACGGCGACATCGCCGCGCTGCTCGAATCGGGCTGGGTCGATGCGGAAACCGCGATGGGCATCCCGGTCGTGACCGAGCAGCCCGCTTCCGTGACCTACGGCCCGCTGCGCGACACGCCGGTCGACCCCGACGTGGTGCTGCTGCGCGTGACCGGGCGGCAGCTGATGGTGCTGCACGATGCCTTCCCGCAGCTGCGGATCGAGGGCAAGCCGCAGTGCCACATCGTGGCGATCGCCAAAGAGCAGGGCGAGGCGGCGGCGTCGGTCGGCTGCCAGCTCTCGCGCGTGCGCACGGAGATGCCGAACAGCGAGATGACCTGCGCGGTGCCCGCCGCGCAGCTGCCCGACCTGCTCCAGCGCTTGGCCGCGACCGCCGCCGCCGACAACGCGGTGGCGCGCTACGCGGCCGACGACAAGGCCCGCTTCGAGTAGGCGCGGAGGCGGTCGACCAATGCCGCACCGCGTCTTCGCCACGCGCCAGCTGCCCGGCGAGTCGTTCCAGGCGCTGCTCGCGGATGACGGCTACGCCGTCGAGGTCTGGCCCGAAGACGCGCCGCCGCCGCGCGCGAACCTGCTGACCGGCGTCGCGGATGCGGATGGCATCCTCTGCCTGATCACGGATTCGATCGACGAGGCCGTGCTCGACGCGGCGGGGTCGGGCCTGAAGATCGTCTCGCAGATGGCGGTCGGCGTGGACAACATCGACGCGGCCGCCTGCGCGGCGCGCGGCATTTCGGTCGGGCGCACGCCCGGCGTGCTCACCGATACGACCGCCGATTTGGCCTGGGCGCTGATTCTCGCCGCCGCGCGGCGGCTCGTCGAAGCGGCCGACTACGTGCGCAACGGCGACTGGAAGACCTGGTCTCCGACGCAGCTGGCCGGCACCGACGTGCATGGCGCGGCGCTCGGCATCGTCGGCTTCGGCGCGATCGGCCAAGCGGTGGCGCGGCGCGCGCAGGGGTTCGGCATGACCGTCCGCTACTGGAACCGCACGCCGCGGCCGGAGCAAGCGGCGGCGCTCGGCGCGGAGTACGCGGAGTTCGACGACCTGCTCGCGGCATCCGACTTCGTCTCGCTCAACGTCGCGCTGACCGGCGAAACCCGCGGGCTGATCGGCGCGGACGCGCTGGCCAAGATGCAGCGGCACGCGATCCTCGTGAATACGGCGCGCGGCCCGGTCGTCGATGAAGACGCGCTGGCGGAGGCGCTGCGGAACGGGACGATCGCGGCCGCCGGGCTCGACGTCACGACCGTCGAGCCCATCTCCATGGACAGCCCGCTGCTCTCGATGCCCAACGTGATCGTGCTGCCGCACGTCGGCTCGTCGTCGCTGGCGACCCGCTCGAAGATGGCCGACATCGCGGTCGCGAACCTGCGGGCGGCGCTGGAAGGCCGCCCGATTCCGCATCCGGCGCCGCTGCCGGCGGCGCGCTGAGCGTGCGCGTACCCTGCGCGGCATGACCACGCCCGCTTGGCCGCCGCACGAGCAGGAACCGCCGAACTTCTGGCTCGCCCGTGCGCTCTGGGACTCGGGCGCGATCCTGTTCGGCGAGTTCGACCTCGGCGCGACCAAGAATTCGCCCGTCTACATCAACGTGCGGCGGCTGATCTCGCACCCGTGGGCGCTGCGGCGGATCGGCGAGCTGCTGACCGAGGAGACGCGCACGCTGGCCGGAATGCTGCATCCGCACATCGCCCCGTTCGAGTTGATCGCCGGCGTCCCGATGGGCGGCCTGCACGTCGCCACCGCGTTCTCGCTCACCGCCAACGTGCCGCTGATCTACCCGCATCCGGAATCGCAGCACCGGCACATCGACGAGGAGATCGAGGGCAACTACCTACCCGGCCAGACGGTCGCCTTGGTCGACGACTTGATGACCGGCGGGCGCTCGCTGTTGGAGGTGGCGGATATGCTGCGCTCCGCCGGGCTGATGGTGCACGACGCGTTCGTGCTGGTCGATCGCCAAGCCGGCGGCGAGCGCCGCCTGCGCGAGGAGGGCATCGCGCTCCACCACCTGCTCACGATCGACGCCATCCTCAACTACCTCCTCAGCCACGAACTGATCACCCAAGCGATCTACGCCAAATGCCTCACCTGGTTCGAACAGGAGCGCCGAGATCTCTAACATCAGGCCGCCGGGTCCCGCGCTGAACCGGGGCGGAAGATCCCAGTCGGAGCGAGTCATGGCGAGCGAGAAGCAGGAGCCGCGGCGGAACAATCGCCCGCCCGAATTGCGCGACTGGAAGACGGTCAAACTTGAAGTTGGCTACCTGCCGGGCTTCCGCCCGTTCTGGAAGCGACGGGCTACATGGACTGAAGAAGTGCCGATAGAGCCGCAGCCAGAGTCGCAGCGACCGGGAGGATCATGAGCATCGCTCCGGTGCTCTGGCGCGTCGCGGCCAGCTGATCCGAGAGGGAATCGTGCTGACGGTTTCAGCTCTTCTTCGCTGATTTCGCCGTCGATGCCTTCAGCATCGACCGGACTCAAGGTCTCCGGAAGACTTCGCGGGCGACCTTGGGGGCTTCGCGCCAGGTTCGGAAGGCGAGCACAGCGGCCAGGGCCAGGTAGGCGACGCCGAAGCCGATCCGGATTCCGTTGTGGTCGATCGCGAACTGCGTGAACAGCTGGGCGAGGAACAGGACGAGCAGCGCGAAGGCGGCGCGGGCGCTGAGGGAGCGGTCGAGGATCAGCATCACGCCGAATGCGGACTGCGCCGCCGTGAGGAACAGCTCCGCCGTCTGCCGGCCGCCGTCCGCGCCGAGGTCGAGGCCGGAAATCTCGCCGCCGCCCGCGATGTAGCCGAGCGGCAGCGACGCGATCAGCAGCGTCCACTGGTTCACCTTCGACGAGACCAGCATGTTGATGCCCATCCCGGCCGAGCCGCGCCAGACCAAGTAGAGCGCGGCGAGGAACTCGGGGCTCTCCGAAGCCAGCGGCGCCAGCCACTGGATCAGGAAGAACTCGGAGATGCCGACCTGGCGGCCCAGCTCTTCCAAGCCGTGCACGAACGGCTCGGCCGACGAGATGATCACCGCCGCCGACCAGCCGATCACCAGGCCGACGACGATGCGGCGCTGCCAGGTCTGCTCGATGCCGCCGATCGCGGCCGCCGGCCCTTCCAGCTCGGGTTCCTCGACCGGCGAGCGGGTGAGCCGGATGACGTACCAGAGGAAGAGCAAGCCGAGGACCACCGTGTCGATGATGTCGATCGCGCCCTTCGCCACGATCACGAACGAGTACAGCGTCGCCAGCGCCAAGATGCCGATGTCCAGCCCGATTCCGCCCGGCAGGTGCAGTGTCGGCTCCGCGTCTTCCTCAGCCACGGGCGCCTGCTTGCCGCGCTTCACGATGCCGCGGATGCCGCGCGCCGAGGCCAGCGCCGTCGTCCTGATCAGCTGGCGGAACCCGATCTTGCGCCAGACGAACAGCAGCACGACGGTCGCCCAGCCGACGCCGAGCAGCAGCCGGTTCGCGCCGGTCATGTTGGCCAGCGCCAGCGGCCCCTTGCAGGTCTCGGTGTTGCCTCCTGCTGCCTCCCTCGCCTGGATCAACTCGCGCGAGGTGCCCGGATCCAGGCAGTTGTCTATCTTTGAGGGCGCCCCGACCACGTCCGACGCGGCTTCGAACGCGAGCAGCAGGTCGACGGCGTACTCGGGCAGGACGGCGATGAGGGCGATCACGGCGACCGAGAGCGCGGCCGGGATGTCGCGCTGCGACGCCTCCGCGCCCGTCCCGATCAGGAAGGCCGCCGTGAGGATGCCCAGCCCGAACACGGCCACCGCCGCACCCGGGTCGAGGTGGACCCCCGCAAGCCGCAGGATGACCGCCGGCAGGCCGATCGCGGCCGCCCCCAAAATCAGCGTCCAAGACGAGCGCAGCGCAGGCATCTGCTAGAGCCTACGCGAGCACGCCGCTAGGGACAGCACATCCGCTAGCTGTTTCATTGCCTTAGTCATCGTCCGGATCACTGAGCGCGTCCGGGTTGATCATCTGCGGGAGTGTTCGTGCGATTGAGAGCACCACGGTTGCCGCGCCTCGTGCCGCAAGCCGTCGGAACTCATCAAGGACTTCACCGAGCTGGGTCTTTTCTTCCTCTCGTGTGCCACGCCGATAAGCGTCTTCGAAGCCCATCATCAGAACCAACATGCTGAGCCGATATTGCTCAATGATGATCCGCTTGATGGATTCGTTCCGCTCCGTAAGCATGAATCGCTGCAAATGCGCATTGTCGTAGTTGATCAGATAGAGCATTTGCTCGCCGAGATCCTCGACGACTCCACCATCTTGCTCAGAGAAACCGATATCTGTTGGCCAAGGACGAGTCTCTACGTTCCTGATATTGCGACCGTCTTTGGTCAACCACTGTGTTGGCGGCAGGCCCCGCCCACTTGAACTCGACTCGCTGTCATCGTCTTCTCCCTTCTTCTTCCGGCGTCCACTCTGGCCGCGGGGCTGCGGCTTCCGCTCGTCAACCAAGCGAATCACGATCTCTTCACCAACAGGCTCGACCATTGTGGGATCAGTGAGTTCGAGACTCGCGGAGAAACGAGTATCAGGCGAATCGCTTTGGTCGATGTGGGCCAAGGTGACTGCGAGGCTTCCGTCCAACAGAGAAGCGCTCAAACTGAACAAGGACGATGCTGTCCCTTCAAGGCTGACCGAACCTGGATCCTCTGGACGGGTGAGCCACGCATTTTCGGCATCGGTGGCAAATCGCACACGGCGGACGCCCTGCTTCGGCACATCAATTCCATGTTCCCGCAGGGTACGACCGATTAGAGAGACGAACGTGGGGCTGTGCAGACCCTTAAAATCATCATTGCCCCCGTTGCCGGGAGTATCTAGCCCCGGTAGACTCACCAAATTTCCGTCGGGAAGAATCTGTGCAATATGAGGATCGACATCCACTACGCTCTGGAATAGCTCGGACTGGACTTCTTCGGCAACATGCTCTATTTCTTCACGTGCAATTTGCTCTTGAAGCCGCTTGAGAGTCTGTGAGTTGCGAACTGCTGACTGAATTTCTTTGACATAGAGATTGCCGATTTCAGTTTCACGAATCGTTTCTCTGTCGCCCTTCCACACATCATTGTGTGCCGCCTCTGACATATCACTCGCATCAACGATAACCACTACACGATCTTTTAGTGCACCAAGCTTGCATTGCTGCGAAATGAAACCTCGCCCTTGCTTGAACTGCACTTGGCCATTCACGTGATGATAAACACGATTGTTATTCCGGCCCTGTTTAAGCCAGCCAGGCAGATCATGTGGCAGAGGTACGGCTGTAATGCGGATTTTGCCTAGGTCGGGATGAGCGATATCGGCAATGTGGATAGGTTCGCCACCGCGCTCAGCATCGTCATCATCCTCAGGGTCATCAATGTGCCGTCGCAGCTGGAAATCCATTCCGCTGATGGTGCGCTCATCAACACCAAGAGCACGACGGCCGCCACGTGCTCGATCTGGCGCAGCTCGGTAGTCCATGAGCCTGAACGGGAGCACTGTTGACACAAGGTTCTCGTTGAGCGCTTCGCGAACAGTGCGGAAGTTGGTTGCTGTGCCGAATTCATAACTGAACACCTTGATTATCGTGCCAGTCGTACGTCGCAGCACTTCATCAGGCTGTCCGTCGCGTAGAACTGTCGGAACAACAGTTTCATCAGTGATGGTCGGGATGACGCCGCCAATGTTCAGATACTCTGCGATTGGAGTTCCATCCCCTGGTCGACGGCGCACCAGAGTCCAAGCCCACGCAGATGTTCGGTCATGTCGTCGAGATAGAATTAGCTTATACCAGCGGCGTCCACAGTAAGACAGGACGCCTGATGATCCCATATTGTACTTGCCTTGAACAAACGGGATATCCTTCTTCCGCCCAGAGCTCAATGAGCAGAAGGTATTCTTAAAATCCTCGGGCGCTTGGCCCTCACCTGAATCAATGAACGTAAAACATGGCTTCGCGCCACGTTCGCCTGTCACAGCAATCACTAGATGTTTAGTTGCATAATCACGCAGATACGACGGATCGTCAACCTCGGCAAGAATTCCTCGACGAGCGCCACGGAGTTCAGCGAGGATCCGGACAGCGTCTGTGACCGACTGGGGGGCGTTCGGGCCAGTCGGATCAATGCCCTCCTCGCTCGCACGTTTGAGCAAGATGGCGTCGACCATATTGGTGCAAAGCTCAGTGAGGGCCTTGGCTCCTGTCGATGCTTGGTTAGTGACGACGTTGAAATTGGTCTCGCGGTCGTCAATAGGATGCCACGTGACATCTGCGGGGAGAGCATCAACGATCTGGGAGACCGCCTGCTCCGATTCACAACGCAAAAGACCGAGGCAGAGTTCGGTGGTCATGATGCCCACCTGTCGACGAGCCAAGTGGCTAGGTAGTCTGCCAAGCGCGGGGGTACCGCGTTGCCGATCATTTTGGCGTTCTGCTCCGTTGACGCGCCTTTGAATTCGTAGTTGGAGGGGAACGACTGGAGGGCCGCTCCCTCGCGGAGAGAGAGTGCCCGTGCTTGTTCAGGATCGTAGTGGCCGAAGCGCCCATTTGACGCGCTGATGAAGCGCGTGGTGATGGTAGGCGACGGGCGGTCCGGGAGCATGCGCGTATAGACGTCGCCGAAACCTCGCCTGCCGGTGCCTTCCAAGCGATTGTGGCAAGCGAGGGAGAGGTCGCCCCACGGCGTTTGGTCAAGCCTGAAATTCGGCTCGCCGGGCTTCAGTGCGCGGAGGCGGAGTCTGTTCGTCGGTGAAAGATTACGGCAGACGTGATTTGGCAGTGTTTCGTCAGCTTCGCCCGCTTCGATCGGAGGGAAATGGTCTATCGCATCACGAACCGAGATTTGTGGTGATCGATCATCCGACAATGGGATCGGCAACGCCATGCCTCGTTTTGCCTCGTCTCTGGTATGGACTCCGAGCAGCACCGACCTCCGGCGGAACTGAGGGACACCGAACTTAGAGGCGCAGACATCGCCATCTCCGACGCGGTAGCCCAAGTCGGCGATCTCGTCCTTGAAGCCTTTCCAGATGTGTGCCCCACGGCCGCGGCGGATTTGGACGACATTCTCGCTGAGAATGAGCTCTGGCTGGAACTCCTTGATGAACGGAATTGCTTGGCTGAGCAGTGATTCATCCCGATTGCGCGCCATCTGCCGCTCAGGAGTCATCGCCGTCTGCTTGAACTTCGTGAAGGACTGGCAGGGTGCGCAGATCGTGAACAGGAGAGGTACCCCCGGCGCTTGGTGCTGGTAGCGCGGGATGAGTTCGCGGAGGCGCTCGCGGATGAGGATCTGCTGTCCCATCGGATGCGCATCGGTCGCTGCGAACATGTCGCGCTCGACGAACGTCGGGCCGAACCCGTCAAGGTGTGTGTTGCGGTTGTTCGACTCGTAGGTCGCACGGCAGTTCGGATCGTTGTCGATGCCGCAAATCACGTAGCCGCCAGCGTCTAGCAGCCCGCGGGTCGTGCCGCCGGCGCCGCAGTAGAAGTCCACGGCCAAGAACCGGGGGATGCGCATCTGATCACTCATGCTCGCATGTTAGCGCATCTGCTTCCCGGTGCGTGATGTCAGCCCAACCGGGGCGCCTAGGCGGGGACGGGGGGGCGCATCTTTTCTAGTTGGGCTTCGGCTTCGGAGACCATGGCGTTGACTACCTGCTGGGCGCCGCGGATTTCCTTGATCAGGCCGGCGGCGTTGCCGGCGGGGCCGCCGATCAGCTCTGCGATGTGGGCTTCGCGTGCGCCGCGCAGGGCTTCGCCGACGAGCAGGCCCTGGAGCGGCATCGGCAGGGTGGGCGGGGCTTCGGGGCGCTCCCAGGCCTCGGTCCAGGCGTTGTACATGTGGCGCATGGTCTTGCCGGAGTACATGCGGCCGATGCGGGTGTCCTCGTCGACGGCGGCGACGAGCTTGTCCCACTGGACCTTGCGGGTCCATTCGTCGGTTTCGCCGCGCTCTTCGGCGTCTTGGTAGGCCTCGTTGGTGGCGAGGAAGGCGGTGCCGCACCAGACGGCCTCCGCGCCGAGCGAGAGGGCGGCGAGCAGGCCGCGTCCGTCGGCGATGCCGCCGGCGGCGATGGTCTTGGTCGGGGCGATGGCGTCGGCGACCTGCGGGACGAGGGCGAGGGTGCCGATGCGGCCGGTGTGCCCGCCGGCTTCGGTGCCCTGGGCGACGACGGCGTCGACGTTGGCGGCGGCGACGCGCTTGGCGTTGCGGGTGTTGCCGACGAGGCCGATCACCTTCATGCCCTGCGCGTGGGCGTCGTCGACCATCCAGCCTGGGTTGCCGAGTCCGGAGGCGAAGACGGGGACGTGCTCGTCGAGGATGACTTCGACCTGCTTGCGGAAGTATTCCTGCGTGAGCGGCGGGCGGTCGGGCATGGCCTGCGGTTCGGGGATGTTGAATTCCTGCTTGAGGTTGTCGACGAAGAGGCGGTGCTCGTTGGAGATTTCGAGTTCGAGGTCCTCGCGGTTGCCGGCATCGACGATGGAGGAGGGGAGGAGGAGGTCGACGCCGAAGGGCTTGTCGGTGAGCGAGCGGACTTTGGCGATCATGCCGCTGAGTTCGTCGGGGGAGTAGCCGGTCGCGCCGACGACGCCGAGTCCGCCGGCTTCGGAGACGGCGGCGGCGAGGGTGGGCCCTGCGGCGCCGCCCATGCCGGCGAGGATGACGGGCACCTCGATGCCGAGGATGTCGCAGAGTTCGGTCTTGAGCGGCGAGGGCATGGCGTGCTCCTTACATGGCGCGTAGATGCAGAGTGCGGGTCGGGCGGAGTCTACAGTCCGCCGGCTCGGGGTCGGCTAGGTGCCGGCGGGGCCGACGATGGTGATTTCGCGGCCGAGGGCGGCTTGGCCGAGGGAGAGGCGGAGTTCGTCGGTCTTCCAGGCCATCACGATGGCGCCGGTGAGGTCGCGGTAGAGGCGTTCGAGCGGGGAGCCCTTGACGTAGGCGTGGGCGCCGCAGAGGGAGATCGAGCGCTGGGCCAGCTCTTCGGCCATGCGGCGCATCTGGTAGGTGAGGCGGACCTGGTAGCGGATGAAGGCCTGGCGGTCGTCGAAGGGCTGCTCGATTTTGGCGGCGGCGGCGTAGAGCAGCTCGCGGGAGGTTTCGAGCCAGGCGTCCATTTCGCCGAGCGAGGACTGGGCCCAGGGCTGTTCGGAGCGGGGTTCCGCGCCGCCGGTTTCGGCCGGCATGGGGACGGCGAGGTAGCCGCTGCGCTTGCGGAGGTAGGCGACGGTTTCGTCGAAGACGGCTTGGGCTGTGCCGAGCCAGATGGCGAGGATGCCGAGCGCGGGCAGTGCGCGGCGCTGGAAGGCTTGCTGCGGCATCATCGCCTCGGCGGCGCGGATCAGGGCGGGCGGCGCGACCATCGCCTCGCCGCGCGGGACGCGCACGCCGGTCATCGCGATGTCGTGGGAGGCGGTCGAGCGCAGTCCCATGCCGTCCCAGTTGCCGAGTATCTCGACGCCTTCGGAATCGGCTTCGACCAGGGCGAGCACGAGGTCGGCATCGGCGCCGTCGCGCTGGATTTGGCCGGCGGTGAGGATGAAGCGTGCGGCGTCGCTCATCGAGGCGAAGCCGGCGCGGCCGTTGATCACGAGCTCCGCGCCGTCTTCGGCGACGCGGAAGCCGGCGCCGCCGCGGTCGAGTTGGCGCAGCGGGATCGAGCCGGGGGCGCAGCACCAAGCGCCCTCGGCGATGGCGGCGAGCACGGCGGAGCGGCGCGGGATCGGCGGCAGGGCGCGGAGCAGCATTGCGACGAGCAGGTGCATGTTGAGCGCGACCGCCGTGGAGGAATCGCCGCGGGCGACCTCTTCGATGATCCGCAGGTAGGTCTCCCCGGAGGCGTCGAGGCCGCCGAATTCGGAGGGGACGACCAAGCCGGGGATGCGCAGGGCGCGGAGTTCGTCGTAGTTCTCG
The DNA here is from genome assembly GCA_965205165.1 of Dehalococcoidia bacterium. Classification (GTDB taxonomy): domain Bacteria; phylum Chloroflexota; class Dehalococcoidia; order Bin125; family Bin125; genus CBDESM01. The sequence continues at coordinate 487,870 of OZ242037.1, read as the reverse complement.
ATCGGCATGATGCCGCTGCGGTCGGCCTGCTCGGCGCGTTCCGCGAACGGGCCTTGGGCGAGTTCTCGCACTGCGTCGATCAGTTCGGCCTCGGAAAGCGCGGCGGGTTCGGCGGCGTCGGCGGGCGTTTCGGCGTCGGTCATGGCGTTTCCTCCCCTGTTACGCTACGACCGCTCGGAGCGTGGCGCAGCTTGGTAGCGCACTTGACTGGGGGTCAAGAGGTCGCCGGTTCAAATCCGGCCGCTCCGACCACACTTCCGCCCGCCTGCAAGGATGCCGCGCAATGCCCGATTCTCCCGCGACCGTCGTCTTGGTTCATGGCGCTTGGCACGGGCCTTGGTGCTTCGACAAGGTGGTCGAGGGCTTGGAGGCGCGGGGCGTGCCGACGCTGTGCGCGGATCGGCGGCGCGGAGACCCACTGGTGGGGGCGGATGATTCGGACGAGAACGAGCGGATGGTGCGCGAGCAGATGGCCGGAGTTGAGGGGCCGATCGTGCTGCTGGGGCACTCGTTCGGCGGCATCGCGATCACCACGGCGGCGCTGGACGATGAGCGGGTGAAGCATCTGGTCTACCTCACGGCGATCATGCCGGATGCGGAGGGCGGGATGCCGGCGAGTTTGGTCTCGCCGGACACGATCGGCGCGATCGTGCCGGGCGAGGACGGCACGGCGACGGTGCGCGAGGACGCGATCCAGCCGGTCTTCTACCACCAGTGCTCCGAAGAGGACGTGGCCCGCGCCAAGTCGCTGCTGGTGCCGGACGACATGCACGGGGCAGCGCCGCCGCCGCGCCCACGGGCGCTCGCATACGAGACGATCCCGACGACCTACGTGGTCTGCACCGAAGATCGCTGCCTGACGCCGGAGGGGCAGCGCGAGCAGGCGCGGCGCGCCACGCGCGTCGCCGAATGGCCGACCGACCATTCGCCGTTCTTCAGCCGCCCCGACCTGATGGTCGATCTGCTGGATTCGCTGGCCCGCGAATACGCCGCCTGAGGAAACCCCGTCCGCGGGGCTGTCCGCGGTCTGCTACCTTGGCCTCGGTAGTTCGCAAAGTCGAATAGTTCGGCCATAGGCCGTACTTGGAAATTTGCGGCTTGGGGGGCGCGCATGAGCGGGTGGGTGGCTGCTTTGTTCGGCGGGAACGCCGGCGTGCAGGCGGACAGTTGCGCTCCTATCGGGCTTGGACATGGGCGAGGCCGTTGATGCGGCGGCCGCTCCTTCGCCGGCGTGCCGCTGCCGCGCTTGCGGTGGTCGTCTCGGTCGTCGCGGCCTGCGCGATGTTCGCGGGCGAGGCCGGCGCGCAGACGGTCACGCCGGTCCCGAAGCTGAGCGTCGACGCCGACATCCCCAACGGCTTTCATCTCGATGTCGTTGACGAGGGCGATCCACAGAGCGCCGTCGCCTACAACGCGATCGGGCGCTTGGAGATCCGCGCTCCGGCCGGGACCCGTTTGTGGGCGGATTTCGGGCGCAACGCGCTCAATGATGGGCGGCTCTGCCTGAATGAAGGCCGTGATGTCTGCCTCCTCCAGCTCAGCCTATTCCGGATCCGCGGTTCCGGGACGCTGGCGGCGACGGCGTCAGTGCAGCGCGAGACATTCCGCTTCGCGCCGCCGCAGGGGCAGACGCGGATCACGGTGGAAGCGCGGGTCTGGCCCGCATCCGACCCGGGCGGAACCGGGCCGTACAAGTCGCACGCGGCGGAGGTCGAGTACCGCAGCACGCTGGAACCGGATGTCCGCGTCCTGCGCTACGACTTCGTGCGGGTCAACGGGGCGGAGCGCCGCTATCAGCGGGACCGGATCGCGATCCGGCTGGGTTGGAAGTCGGAGCATTGGGATCATCGCTACATCACCGGCTTCACCGTCGAGGGCCCGGCCGGCAGCTTCCTGATGCGGCACGAGCAGACGGCGAGCGGCGCTTGCGAGATGGGGCGGACGCTGACGGAGGAGGCGCCGGGGCTGTGTGCCGCTTCGCGACGGGCTCGGAGGCCCGGGTATTCAGCCGGACTGCGAATTTGCTGAAGAACGTCCTCTACTTTGCGCCGCCCGCGACCGGATCGGGCACGGCCCGGATCACGATCACAGTGGATCTGCTGACGGGTGGGACGGCCTCGGACTCGCTCGACATCCGCTACGGGCCGGACGTGCCGGCCGATCTCGCGCACCCCTATCCGGTCATGGAGTTCCAAGAGCATCCGCTCCGCCTGCGGACCGCGCCGTTCACCAACGACGGGGTGGTCAACGGCGACCGGATCTGGTACCGCGTGATCGTGCGCGACGCTCGGGACGGCTCGTTCCCGCTCATCCGTCCGGCGGACAGCTGGGAATTCGGGTTCTTCGACTGGGTCGATCCCGACCGCGACGACGCCCGCGTGCGGGGCATCGCGACGGGGAGCAGCCGCCGGGTGCCGGGGCGACCGGCCGGTGAACTCGTCACCGGCGGCGGCAGCTTGAGGCCGGACTGGCTTGCGGACTGGCTCGATCCCGGCGGGACGGTGGAACGGCTCCGCTTGGATCGCCCGATCTCCTACGCGCACTACGCGCCCGCCGAGGGTTCCGGTCGGTTGCTGGGCGAAGTCAAGCTCGATGCCGTCCGTCCGCCCGGCGGCGTGGACGACTTGCAGACCTTCGCCCTGTACGGGCCGTTCCGATACGGCGTGCCGCTTCCAGCGGCGAAGGGCAGCGCCGGCGATCCGGTGCTCGTCGGCGACTTGCCCGACGATGCGGACCAGATTCTGGGGCCGGGCGACGAGGCGGCCGTCCGCGCCGCGCTTGCAGCGACCGTGATTGCGCCGCTCGACCGCGAGGTGGTCACCGCCTGCATCCACACCGGCAGCTCCGCGCCGCCGCCGGCGGCCACGTGGAGGCACGCGGATGCCGGCGCTTTCCCGTACTGCGCCTACGACGATGTGCTCGACGGGGCGGAGTCCTACCTCGTGATCACCGGTCCGGCGACGTGGAAGGACAACGGGGGCAAGCGGCTCGCGATCGGCGCGGGCAGCGATTACCCGGTCTTCCATTGCGGGGAGCTGGACGACGAGCTCGGCATCCGCTGCGATGCCAAGGGCGCGGACGGCGGGTTTCCCGTGCTCGTGGTCGATCAGGACGCGGCCGGGGAAGAGATCGCCATCTCGGCGAAGTTCGCGAGCCGCGCCTCGGCGGGGCGCGCGGGCTTCCAAGTCGTCTGGGGCGAGGTCGGCGCGGATTGGGGTTCGCATGCGGCGGTCGCGGATCGGGCGGACGAGGTCTTCGGCCAATTCTCGTTCGTTTTGCGCGGGATCGAGCAGGTGCATGCGGCGACGCTGGAACGGGCCGACGCGAGCGGTCCGGTCGCGGGCGGCTCGATCGAGGCGCTGCGGCTGGGCATCCGCAACGAGCGGGGCGAGCCGGCGGATGCTTCCGCGATCAGTTCGATCACGATCAGCGCCAGCGGCGGCGAACTCGATTCGGACTGGTGCAGCGCCGGCCGCGCCTGCGTCATCGACATGGCCGCGCTGCGCGAATCGGCCAAGGGATCGGAGCGCGGGCCGCAGCTGATCGGGGCGATTCCGCTTGATCTGCGCCTGCCGGTCGACGCGGGCCGGGTCGAAGTGACGGCGGCGATCACGTCGGCATCGCGGCTGATCACGGCGCGGCTGGCGCTGGATGCGCGGGGCGCGGCCCAGCGGCTGCGGCTCGGCCAAGAGCTGCCGATCGTCCACCACCACGCGACGCCGGAGGATGACGACCGCGATATCGCGATCATTCCGGCCCGCGCCTTCGATGCCCTGGAGCAGGCGGCGCCCTTGCCGTCCGGCAGCATCCGCGAGGTGCTCGATCCCGCCGGCGATCCGGTTGGCGCGGGGGTCGTCGTCACCGAGCTCTGCCCGGTCGGCCGCACTGCGTGCAGCTACCGGGTGCAGGTGACCGCGGCGCGGGCGGATCCGATCGAACTGGGCCGCTACACGCTCAGGATCAGCGCAGGCGGAGCATCGACGAGGGGCGGTTTCTTGGTGGTCGGGCCGGCATCGGGGATCGAGGTGGTGGCGGCCGAGCCGCTCGGCATCTGGCGGACGTTCGAATTCCGCGTCCGCGTAACCGATGAAGAGGGCAACCCGGTCGCGGACGGGACGCCGGTTTGGTGGGAGGCGCGGACGCGCAATCCGCCGGGCGGTCCGGGTGCGCCGGCGGTGGTGGCGATCACGCCGCTGGTCGAGTCGTACACGAAGACCGAGGGCGGCGAGGCGGCGGCGGAGATGCTGACGGTGGGCGATGAGATCGGCATCCTCTATGCGCACGCCGGCGGTCTGCGCGAGGACCCGGATGCGTCGACCTTGGTCGTGGTTGATACGGGCCTGCCCGGCCAGTGCACGCCGCGCGCGCTTTCGGAGTTGCAGACAGGCCCGGAAGCGGGGATGGTCTTCGCCACCTACAACGGGCGGGAGCTTTGCCGCGCGTCGGACTTGTTCGCCTCGCTGGATCCGAGCTGGGGTTCGCTCCACCTCTGGAACGGCGTTGAATGGATGCCCTACGCGGAAGCCGTTCCCGGCATGCCGGACTTCATGATCCAGTCCGGCGACCTGCTCTGCCTGATCGCGGAGCAGCCGGCTCAGGCCGCGATGATCAGGTAGAGGAGCGTTCCCAGCATGACCAATCCGGCGAGCATCGCGAGGATGATCGAGATGCGCGTGAACAGTTCCATCTTGTCGAGCAGCGCGTCGTTCAGCACGCGCTGCTCATCGAGGTGCTCCGTCAGCTCCCGTCGCGTCGGGAGCTCGCCCGATTCGACCCAGCCCTGCCATCGGGCCCTCAGGCGGTCGCGCTCCGCTGTCCACTCGCGCCCCATCACCAAGATCATGTGCATCCGATCCAGCCGTCGGAAGATTTGTTCCAGCATCGTCTGCTCCGTGTCCGACTACAAACCGGCGATGCGGATGATCAGGACGACGAACAGGACGAGTACCCCCACCGCCACGAACACCATGGATTGCAGCAGCCTGCGGTTCATCTGCTGATCCACCTTCCGCTCGACGTTTTCGAAGCGGGTGAACTCGGCGTTGAAGAGTTCCAGCCCTTCGATGCTCTTCTCCGACAAGGGCTTGTCCATGTACTCCCGCATGATCGCCAGCCGGCGGCGGCAGTCGCGCCACTCCCGCGCGAGCGAGGGCCCGCAGAGCACCACGTACGCCGCCTCCAAGTAGCGCCGAAGCACCGCGGCCTTCACCCGCTGCAAGCGCGTCCGCATCATCCGCAACCTTCCAGCGCACCAGCGTCACTTCGCCGGACGCCAAGCACGCTTGATGGGCACGTGGACGATCGTCGCGGCCGCGCAGGCTCTGACAGAGTCAGGAGCGTGGACCGATTCGGCCGCGCTGCCGCTAATGGCCGTCGCATCTGCGCGGCCCCGCCGAACGCGCTGCTCACGCACCAGTCAGGTGACTGCGATCACGACGCCGAGAATCGTGCCCAGCAGGGCGTTTCCTCCGATGGTCGCTGCAAGCAGCAGCCCCTGCGTTCTCGCCGTCCGCTCGGCGTTCTGCTTGTTCATGTCCGCAATCGCGGCCTCGATTCTCGATACCGCGGCTTCGAGGCGATCCTCGGTCACGAACGGCGCGGTGGCTGCAGAGACTTGGTCGCCCAACGCTTCCGCGAAGACTCTCGCGGCCGGGTCGGCCGCGAGGCCCGAATCGACGATCGCGCCATGAATCTTCAGCCTGTCGAATGCCATCGTTGCTTCCTCTCCCATCTCGTTGTTTTGCGCCAGCCTACGCCTCTTGGTCAAGCAGGGCGTCGAGCAGTTTGGGGGGGCTGGCGGGGAGATTCTGGATGCGGATGCCAGTGGCGTTCTGGATCGCGTTGGCGACGGCGGCGAGCGGGGGCACGATCGGCACCTCGCCGACGCCGCGCACGCCGTAGGGGTGGCTCGGGTTGGGCACCTCGACCAGCACCGTTTCGATGTCGGGCAGGTCGAGCGCGGTCGGCATCCGGTAGTCGAGCAGGCTGCTGTTGCGCATCGAGCCCTGCTCGTCGTAGACGTACTCCTCGTTCAGGGCCATGCCCAGCCCCTGCGCGACGCCGCCCTGCACCTGGCCCTCGACGTAGGACGGGTGGATTGCGGTGCCCACGTCCTGCACGGCGGTGTAGCGGAGCACGTCGACCTTGCCCGTTTCGCGGTCGACGGCGACGTCGACGATGTGGCAGCCGTAGGCCGGTCCCGGCTTGTTGGGGAGCACGTCGGCTTGGCCTTGGATCTGGCCGCCGGTCGAGGGCATCTTGGCGCAGAGCTCGTCGAAGCTGAACTGCTGGTCGCCGGGGCCGCGGATGATCCCGTCGTCGCCGTAGCTGACGGCGCCGCGGTCGCAGTCCCAGATCATCGCGGCGCGCTCTTCCATCTGCCGGCGCGCGTCCAGCGCCGCTTCGTGGACGGCGATGCCGGTCGCGTAGGTGACGCGGCTGCCGCCGGTTACGTGCGTGAAGCCGATCGAGTCGGTGTCCACCACCTGCGGGCGGACTTGGGCGTAGTCGATCCCCATCGTCTCGGCGAACTGCATCGCCAGGCCGGCCCGCTGGCCGCCGATGTCGACGGAGCCGACCGAGAGGTTGACGGTGCCGTCGGAGTTGAGTGAGGCGTAGGCGGCCGACTCCATGCCGGCGTTGGTCCAGAAGCCCATTGAGACGCCGCGGCCGACGTCCTTGCCCTGCAGCTCGGAGCGGTAATGCGGGCTTTCGGCCGCGGCCTGCATCGTTTCCAGCGCGCCGATCTTGGGCAGCTGGACGCCGTCGGCGCGGCGCGTGCCTTCGGCGGCCGCGTTCTGCAGGCGCAGCTCCATCGGGTCGCGATCGAGGCGCTCGGCCAGCTGGTCGATCAGGCTTTCGACGGCGAAGGTGCCCTGCGGCGAGCCGGGCGCCCGATAGGCTTGGCACTTGGGCTTGTTGGTCACCACGTCGAGCGCGTTGACGTAGAGGTTGGGGATGTCGTAGCTGGCGAGCATGCAGGTCGCGCCAGCGCCGACCGGGGAGCCGGGGAAGGCACCCGCCTCGTAGGCGAGGGTCGCCTCGGCCGCGACGATTGAGCCGTCGTTCTTGGCGCCGATGCGGCAGCGCACGTAGGTCGAGGAGGTCGGCCCGGTGCCGATCAGCACCTCTTCGCGGTTCATGTACATCTTGACGGGGCGGCCGGTGATCCGCGACATGATCGCGGCGCAGGGCTCCATGTAGGTCGGCAGCTTGCCGCCGAAGCCGCCGCCGATTTCCATCGGCACGACCTTCACGTTGGAGAGCGGGATGCCGAGCATCCGCGCCAGCGCCCCGCGCGCGGCGAACGGCCCCTGCGTGGAGACCCAGACCGTGAGGGTGCCGTCGGAGTTCCACTGCGCGGTGCCGTTCTGGGGCTCGATGTAGCCCTGATGCGCGGCCTCCGTGCTGAACTCGCCCTCGACGATCACGTCAGCATCGGCGAAGCCGGCGGCGAGGTCGCCCTGCTGGAACTCCAGCTGCGAGGCGATGTTCGTTTCCTGCTCGCCGCGCCCCTCGCCGGGCACGAAGCGGGCGACCATCTCGACGGTGTGCATGCCCGGATGCAGGATCGGCGCGGCGTCGGCCATCGCGTCATGCACGTTGAGCACCGGCGTCAGCGGCTCGTACTCGACCTCGATCAGATCGAGCGCGTCTTCCGCGATGTGCGGGTCGGTCGCGGCGACGGCGGCCACGGCGTGCCCCTGGTAGAGCACTTTCTCCGAGGCGAAGACGTTCTCCAGCGTCCACTTGTAGGGCGTCACCGTCTCGCCGAGGTCGACCAGCTCATCGGCAGCTCCGGGCAGATCGGCGTGGGTGATCACGCAGCTCACTCCCGGCAGGGCCTCGGCCTTCGAGGTGTCGATCGAGATGATCCGCGCGTGCGCGTGGGGCGAGCGCTTGATCCGCCCCCAGAGCATCCCCGGCAGGGAGATGTCCGCCCCATAGCGCGCCCGCCCGGTGACCTTGTCCACCCCGTCCGGCCGCACCGGCCGCGTGCCCACGACCCGGTACCCGGTCTTCTCGGCAGTCGTCATCTCGCACCCCTCTCATCTGCAGATCGCAATCCGTACTCTGCCACAACGGGCCGAAGCCCGTGCGCAGCAGGATATCCGCCAAAGCCGGTGCATCGGAGGGTGGCGTTGACCCGTTGGCGGCGCCCTGCGGCGCAATGTGCCATCGCTCAGCTGGTGCAGCGGTTCCAGCGGCGGCCGAGCGTGATTCAGGTGACGGCGATAACGGTGCCGATGATCGCGGTGGCGAGAGCGAGCCCTGCCAAGATTCGGTTCACCGCCCGATCCACCACCTCCTTGATGTAGAGCTTGAGCCTGTCGTCCTGGTTGCGCAGGCCGCTCTCCAACGCTTTGTTGGTCGCAAGTCCCGCGTGGGATGCGTCGATCTCGTCATCCAGCGCTTCGGTGAATTCCAGCGCTGGTGCTTCCGCGGCGATTCCGCCGCTGACCATGATGCCGCGGAGCCTTGCCCTGTTGATTGCCATCTCGTCCTCCCGTTCGTTCCGCTGCTGCCAGTTTAGCCGCCGGCCATTGCGGGGAGGATGTGGATTTCGGCGTTCTCGGGGACTTTGGCGCGGAGGCCGAGGGGTTGGACGTCGTTGTTGACGGCGATGCTGAGGCCGCGGCGGAGCTGCTCGCCTTGCGGGGTCCATTCGACGAGCGCGTCGAAGAAGCCCTCATGGCGCTGTTCGAGGGAGATGACGATCTCGCGGACGTTCGCGCCCTCCGCTTCGAGTTCGGGCGCGCCGTTGCAGAGCGGGCGCATGCCGGGCGGGATGAAGACTCGCGCCGGCATCTGCTTGCGCCTCAGGCGGGTTGCAGCCGGATGCTGCCTTCGGCGACGACCGCGACGACGCCGTCGCCCTTTTCGACCCAGCAGAAGAGGTCGCGGCGCTCCGGGTCGTCCGCGTTGGGGCCGCAGAGCACGCCCTTGACGCTGACCGTCTCGTTGGGCCAGACGATGTTGGCGAACTTGACCAGCAGCTTGCCGCTGGCGGCCCAGGCCGCGCCGAAGCGCTGGTCGAGCAGCTCGCCGATCAGCGACATCGTCATCTTGCCGCCGACCACGACGTCGGTGAAGCCCAGTTCGGCGGAGGCTTGCTTGTCGGTGTGGTAGTTGCGGTTGCCGTGGAAGAACGCGCCGCACATTTCGAGCGAGATCGTGCGCACCAGGGGGCCGAACGGCTCGCCATCCGGCACCTCGAACTTGCGCGCCCCTTCCTTCTTCGAGGGGTCGCGCAGCGTCACCTCGCCCTCGCTCTGGTCGAGCACGAACGATTGGTGGTGCCGCATCGCCACGGCGATGTCTCCCGCTTCGTCCTTGATGATGGTTTCGGTGAGGATGACCGAGCGGTCGCGGCGCGGGTAGACGTCGATTGACTTGGCCGACGCCTCGTACCTGCCGCCGGGCTGGAGCGGCTTGCGGAAGTCCCATTCCTGGCGCAGCCAGAGGTTGCCGAAGTCGTTGGCGTAGTGCATCCGGGTCGAGAGGTCGGCGTTGGCGGCGACCATCGAGGGGGCGCGATCCAGCGCTTCGGGGCGCTCCAGCTCCAGGCCTTCGTAGTAGTCGGACAGCGCGGTTTCGTCGATCCGGATTTCGGCGGTGCCCAAGTCGACGCCCGGTTCGGGTTCTTCGTACTTCATGATCATGGCGCGCTTCCCTTCGGCTGCTCGGTGCGTGCAAGATAGCGCCGTTGACGAGGGTAGTTCGGTCATGGCAGCGGTTGCAGCCATTCGACGCTTTCTTCGCCGTCCAAGTAGAGCCAGAGCGCTTGGCCGGTGCGCAGCTGCCGCAGCGTGTTGAAGCGGTTGGGGACCTGGGTGCTGTAGCGGAGCCAGAGCTGGCCGTCCGCGTCCCAGCTGAACACGCGGGGGTTGAGCGCGGCGATGTCGCCGAGCGACAGGGCCGTGTTCGCCGTCGGGCCGGTCCAGGCCACGAGGTTCGGGCCTGGGTGGAGCGTCACGCTGCGGGCGCGGCGGTACTCGTATGCATCCTTCAACACCGCCGTGCGCCCGTCGGCGCGGCGGATCGCCACATCGACCTCGCCCGCGGCGGCAGGGGCGGATCGCGCCAGCAGGCAGCCGTCCTCGAAGCCCAGCACTTCGGCTTCGGCGCGCCCCAGGAAGATATGCGTGTCGTTGCCGGCCGCGAGATCGTCGCCGCAGACTTCGATCTCTTCGCCGCCGAGCGTGCTTCCGGCCACCGGCGCGACCAGCCAGATCACCGGGGGCGGGTTGACCTCGAACGGGCGGCCCGCTTGGAGCGCTCCGTTCGGGCCGGAGACGATCACGCTGAACTGTTCCGCGTCTTCCGCGATCACGTTCGCCAGCTCGAATCTCCCCAGATTGGGCACGGCGGTTCCGATGTATTCGGCCGGCTCGCCCGACTGCGCGGCGTAGACATCGACGCGGGTGGCTGCGGATGCGGTCACGCGGCCCCGCACGGTCGCGGCATCGCCGGCGAAACTCACGCGGTTGATCAGGCTCGCGATCGGCAGATCGGCGATCTGCGAGGCGTTGGACCAGATGCGGTTGCCCCAGATGTCCCGTGCCGAATCGCCGCCGGCCAGCACCGCGCCCGCGCCGCCGTTGTAGGCGATGTCGTTGCCGCCTGCTGCATCGGCGGCCAGCCGCCGCCCGGGCGAGCCCGCCTCCAGTTCGACCTCCGCGGCGGTGCCCGCCTCGAACGCGATTTCGTGCGCGACCACGACACCGCCCACGCGGAACCGCACCGAGCGGCCGGGTCCGACCACCGTCGCCGTGAATGACGCATCCGCGGATATGGGGAAAGCGCCGATCGAGCGGCGGTCCAGGATTACTTCCACCTCGGTGCCGGCGGGCGCGGGCAGGCCGTCGACCAGCACCGTTCCGCGAATGGTCTGCGCGGCTCCCGCCCGCGGATCGAGCTCGGCGATTGCGAGCAGTCCGAGCGGCGGTGCCGCCGCCGACTCGGAAGGATTTGCTGGCCGATCGCCGGGCGGCAGGGCGGGGCCGATCACTACGTCGCCAGCGTCTTCCGCGACGATCACGCCGGCGCCGCCGTTTCCGTCGGGCGCGCCGGTCTGCGAGATGCCGATGCGGCTGTTCGAGAGGGATCCTGATGCGCCGGTGCTGAAGGTGACGCCGGGGCCGGTGTTTCCGATCACCGTCGCATCCGTGATGCGGACGCTCGCGTTTTCGATCAAGATGCCCCTGCCGTTCTCGGCCAAGGTCACGCCCGAAACCACGGCCTCCGCCGCGTTGCGCACCGCCAGCCCGGCACCGGCAGCGCTGCTGATCCGCAGGCCGTGCACTTCCGCTCCGGGCGCCTCGATTACTAGGCCGTGTTCGCCGCCCATCGCGTGGATCGTCCAGCCGCTGCCGTCGATCACGGCGTTCTGACGGCGCAATGCGGGCAGGGGCTCGGCCAGCACGACCTCTCCGCCGTTGCCGGCGAACAGGATCGCCGGCGTGCCGCCCGCGTTCACGCGCTCGATCGCGGCACGCAGGGACAGTCCGCCCGCGCCGACCACCGCGGCGCCGGCAGCCTGCGCGATCGAGTTCCGGGCGCTCAGCGCGCCGGCGCCCGATTCGTGGTCGCGCCCGAGCTGTCCGATGTCGTCCGCCGACTCCAGCAGGAAGCGGCGCACCAAGGCGCGCTCGACGATCGCGTCTCCGCCGTCCGCGGCTAGCAGGGCCGGCTGGGCGGCGAGCAGCAGGGCCGCCGCGCCCGCGACGTGCGGGGCCGCGGCCGAGGTGCCGGTGAAGCGCGGTGCGAGGCTCGACGCTTCGCTCACCGCCACGCCGTCGAGCGCGGCCAGGTCCGGCTTCGCCGCCCCGTTCCCGGTCGGGCCGCGGCTGCTGTAGGCGCGCACGTCGTTCGCGGAGGCGTCCATCGCCGCGACCGTGATCACGCCGCCGGCGGCGTCGGACTGCGCCAGCAGGCTCCGCTCGGGCAGCGCGTGCTGGAGCAGCGCTTCGGTTTCGGAGCCGCCCGCCAGCACGAACAGGTCCAGCCGTGCCGGCTCGGCGAATCCGCGCCAGTTCTGGATCAGCACGGCGAACCACGCCGCCGGCCCGTCGTTCTCGTAGCGCAGCAGCTCGACGGGGTGCTCGGTCCCGGCCGCCTGCCGGTCCGCGCTGCTGGCGACGATCTCGCCCGTGCGGCGGGCCAGGTGCAGGTCGTAGTCCCGCGTCGCGCCGCCCCAGCGGTCTTCCCAGTACAGCCCGATCTCGACCTGTTCGCCGGCGCCGATCCGCAGCGGGTTCTCCACCTCGCGGTCGGCCCCGCCGTCTTGCGAGAAGCGGTGCAGCGGCCCGGGCGGCAGGCCGCGCTCCGAGCCGTCGATGCCCGCGTCGAAGATGCCGCCCCAATGCCGCTCGGCCCAGTTGCCCGCCGCCGTGACGTATGCCCGCAGCGGCCATTGCGGATGCGCCATCGCCGCCGCCGTGTTGCGAGACACCTCGCTCTGCTGATCGGACGGGAAGAAGAAGGAGACGTCGTCCACGATCACGTCCACCCGCGCCGCGAAGTGGTTGACGGCCGCGATCATGTCCGCGTCGGTGGCGACCGCGCCGAACGAGATCCGTGCGCCGGGCGCGAGGTCGTGGACGATCTCGATCATCGCCGTGCCCTCGTCACCGCGCTGGAGCGAACCGGATCCGAACGCCCGCGACTCGGCCAAGCCCGGCGCCTCGCCGGCCGCCTGCGCCGCTTCCAGCCCGCGCACGCCGTCCGAGATCACCGCGACGCGCACCCCCGTCCCGTCGATGCCGAACTCCGCCCGTGCCGCCGCCGCGCCGAGCTGCGCATCGCCCTCCGTCAGCACCGCGCCGGCCGCGTGGAACGCGTATGACGGCGCGCGGATCGATGCCACGCCCTCCAGCGCCGCGAGGCTGCCGACCCGCTCCCGCAAAATCCAGCCCTGCACCCGCCGCAGCGCCGGGATCTCCAACTCGATCTGCAAGCCGGTCTCTGCCAGATCGTCCGCCGCGGGCACCCGCGCTTCCAGCCGCACGTCGACGTGCACCTCGACCCCGCCTGCGCCCATGCGTTCCCAAGCGCCCGCCAGATCAACGTGCGCCCCGGCCCCTGCGCCAAGCCCCGAGATCGCGCCCGCGCCCGCCCACGCGAGCAGCCCCAATGCTCCGATCAACAGCCTCCGCCACAGCATCATCAGAGGCTACCGACCGCCGCGCCGCGAGCATCCGCGCCAAGCGCCATTTTGCCACCTTGGTCGCTGAACGCGCTGGTGCTCCGCGTCTTTGATCTTCGCCGCCGATGCCCTGTGGCGATCTCCTCGATTGGTTTGCAGCTTGATCGCTGACTATCGAATTCTGCGGGCGGTACGATGGGGGCATGACGACGTTGGAGCGGATTGAGGCTCCGGTGCGGCAGTCCGCCTCGCAGGGGCATGCGGGGGTGCGGGATGAGGGGCATCAGCGGGACGTGCATCCGGGCTATGCGGATCTGGAGGTGGCGGCGGGGCGGTACTTGGGCGAGGCCGATCGGGAGCAGGTGCGGCGCGCCTATGAGTTCGCCGCCCGGGCGCACGCCGAGCACAAGCGGCTCTCCGGCCATCCGTACATCGAGCATCCGCTGGCGGCGGCGCTGAGCTGCGCCGACTTGCAGCTCGACGTGCCGTCGCTGCAAGCGGCTCTGCTGCACGACGTGATGGAGGATTGCGGGATCACGCGGGACGAGATCATCCACGAGTTCGGCGTCGACGTCGCCAAGCTGGTGGACGGCGTGACGAAGCTCGACGCGCTGCAGCTGACCGACTTGGAGGCGGCGGTCGGCGATGAACGGATGCAGGCGGAGAACCTGCGCAAGATGTTCGTGGCGATGGCGGAGGACGTGCGGGTGGTGATCGTGAAGCTGGCCGATCGGCTGCACAACATGCGGACGCTGGATGCGATGCCGCGCGCGAAGCAGCTGAAGATCGCGCGCGAGACGATGGAGATCTACGCGCCGCTGGCGGCGCGGCTGGGCATCTGGCAGCTGCGCGCGCAGCTCGAGGATTTGGCCTTCAAGTACTTGGAGCCTGAGGACTACCACGAGATCGCGGATTTGGTGGCGTCGCGGCGGGGCCAGCGCGAGCGCTACCTGCGGAACATCCGCCGCCAGCTGGAGCATGCGCTGGAGGCGGCGGGGCTGCGGGCGGAGGTGCGCGGGCGGGTCAAGCACTTGTACTCGATCCACGAGAAGATCAAGAAGTACGGCGCGCAGGGCAAGTCGTTCAACGACATCTACGACCTGCTGGCGCTGCGGGTGCTGACGCAGACGCAGGCGGACTGCTACGCGGTGCTCGGCGTCGTGCACGGGCTCTGGCGGCCGATTCCGGGCGAGTTCAACGACTACATCGCGACGCCGCGCCCGAGCGGCTACCGATCGCTGCACACGACCGCGTTCTGGTCGGCCACGCACGCGGTCGAGGTGCAGATCCGCACGCACGAGATGGACGCGGAGGCGGAGTACGGCGTGGCGGTGCATTGGATGTACAAGGAGGGGCGCTCGCCGGCGACGCAGGACCGCGAGCGGCTTTCGTGGCTGCGGCAGCTGGTCGAATGGCAGGGGGAGGTGCCGGGCGCGGACGATTTCCTGGAGACGCTGCGGAGCGACATTTTCCAGGATCAGGTGTTCGTGCACACGCCGGCGGGGGAGATCATCGCGCTGCGGGCCGGGGCGACGCCGCTCGATTTCGCGTTCCGCATCCACACGGACGTGGGCTACTCGTGCGTCGGGGCGAAGGTGAACGGGCGCTTGGTGCAGCTGTCGACGCCGCTGAACAACGGCGACGTGGTCGAGATCATCACCAGCCGCAGCGGGCGCGGGCCGAGCCGGGATTGGCTCAATCCGGCGCTGGAATACGTCGCCACGCAGCATGCCCGAACCAAGATCCGGCAATGGTTCCGCAAGCAGGAGCGGGGCGAGCAGATCGCCCGCGGGCGCGAGGAGCTGGAGCGGGAGCTGCGGCGGCTCAGCCTGAAGCTGGCCAACGTGGTCGATGAAGTGGTCGCGGCGGCGGGGGCGAAGACGCTCGATGACGCGCTGGCGCTGATCGGCGGGGGCGAACCGTCGGCCCACAGCGTCGCGCTCAAGGTGGCATCGGGCGACGAGCCGGAGCCGCCCGCGCCCGCGCCTTCGGAGAGCGCGGCGGTTGATCCGGCGCCGGACGTGCACGTGCTGGGCGCGCCCAACATCCTCACGCGGATGGCCGGGTGCTGCGCCCCGCGCAGCGGCGACCAGATCAGGGGCTTCATCACGCGCGGCAAGGGCGTGACGGTCCACCGCAGCGATTGCCACAACATCGTGCACGTCGGCGAGGAGGCGCGGTTGATCGACGTGCAGTGGGGCCGCGTCAGCGGCGCTCGCTCGGCGCGGCTGATGATCGAAGGCTGGGATCGGGTGGGTTTGGCGCGGGACGTGGCGGGGGTCTGCGCCGACGAGGGGGTGAACATCGTGGGGCTGTCGACCAGCCAGCCGAGCGAGGGGCGGGTGGGGATTTCGTTCAGCGTCGAGGCGCGGGACTTGCGCGTGCTGCAGCGGGTGATCCATAAGCTGGACGACATCCGCGGGGTGATCAGTGTCGAGCGCGAGGCCTGAGGGGTTGCAACGCGCCCGTTGGGGTTTCCACAGGTTTCCATAATTCGGCCATCTAAGACTTGCGTTCTAGTGAATGTCTGTTCTAGCGTGCGCGGCGATAGCAGCACGCGCGTTCGCGCAATGAACGGGGAGCCTCATGCACACGCGAGTCGCCAGTGGAGCCGTGATCGGACTGGACGGGGAGTCGATCTGCGTCGAAGTGGACATCTCGAGCGGGATGCCCAAGACCACCATCGTCGGGCTGCCCGACGCGGCGGTGGACGAAGCGCGGGAGCGGGTGCGCTCGGCGATCCGCAACGCGGGCGCGGGCTTTCCGACGAAGCGGGTGACGGTGAACCTCGCGCCCGCGCACATCCGCAAGGAGGGCGCGGGCTACGACCTGCCGATCGCGGTCGGGATGCTGGTCGCGTCGGGCCAGATCTGCGAATCGGCGGTCGAGGACACGATGTTCCTCGGCGAGCTGGCGCTGGACGGCGAGCTGCGGCACGTGCGCGGGGTGCTGCCGGTGGCGGCGGCCGCGCGGGACGCCGCGGTGCGGCGCTTGGTGGTGCCGAAGGTGGATGCGGACGAGGCGGCGCTGATCGAGGGGATCGACATCGTGGCGGTCGACTCGCTGCGCGATTGGATCGCGATCGCGACGGAAGAGCGGCCGCTGGCCGACGCGATCTGGCCGGCGAAGCCGGCGGAGGCGGAGTTCGAGGCGCAGCAGTACGACGGGCACGATCTGGCGGACGTGCGCGGGCAGGAGCACGTGAAGCGGGCGCTGGAGATCGCGGCCTCCGGCGGGCACAACATGCTGATGTGCGGTCCGCCCGGGGCGGGCAAGACGCTGCTGGCCTCGTGCATGCCGGGCATCCTGCCGCCGCTCGGTCCGGCCGAGGCGCTGGAGGTGACCAAGATCGCGAGCGTGGCCGGGGGCGAAACGGGGGCGGCGAAGCTCAGTTACGTGCGGCCGTTCCGCTCGCCGCACCACAGCATTTCCAACGCCGGGCTGGTCGGCGGCGGGCAGCGGCTGCGGCCGGGCGAGATCACGCTCGCGCACCGCGGCGTGCTCTTCCTGGACGAGCTGCCCGAGTTCAGCACCAGCGCGCTCGAATCGCTGCGCCAGCCGCTCGAAGATCGGCGCGTGACGATCTCGCGGGCGGCGGGCTCAGCGACGTATCCGGCCGACATCACGCTGATCGCGGCGATGAACCCGTGCCCCTGCGGGAACTACGACACGCCGCAGCCCTGCACGTGCAGCGACGGCGCGGTGCACCGCTACCGGCGGCGGATTTCCGGGCCGGTGCTCGACCGGATCGACCTCTTCGTCGATGTGCCGCGGGTCGAAGTGCGCAAGCTGATGCAGCACGGCGCACCCGATGCGCCGGTCGGCGAGCCGTCGGCGGTGGTCCGCGAGCGCGTCGTCGCGGCGCGGGCGCGCCAGCAGGAGCGCTACGGCGGAGAGGGGCCGGCGTCCAACGCATCGCTTAGCGCGAGGCAGGTGCGGGAGTACTGCATCGCGCACATGGACGACACGGCGGAGCGGCTGGTGCGCGAGGCGGTCGATCGGCTCGGCCTGTCGGCTCGCGGCTTCCACCGCGTGCTCAAGGTGGCCCGCACGATCGCCGATCTCGACGCGTCGGACCGGATCACGACCGCCCACGTGGCGGAGGCCGTCAACTACCGCAGCCGGACGCTGACCTGAGCGGAGGCGGGTTCACCGCCCGTTCGGCAGATGCGAGCCGGATGCTCCCATGCCGCTGATCACGCCGCTGCTGCAGGCGCTCCGCAACTTTGCCGCCCGCTGCTCCGGCGCGCAGGCCGGGCGGCGGCGCGATCTGAAACCGGGGCCGGGCGGCGCGGCGCGAGGGGCGGCGCGTAGTACCCTGCGGGCACGCCCCCGTAGCTCAGGGGATAGAGCACCGGCCTCCGGAGCCGGGAGCGTAGGTTCGAATCCTACCGGGGGTACCACCGCATTCCGCTCAGCCCGCAAACCAGCGCAGAACGACGGCGCGCGATTCGGCGCGCCAGCGCGGCGTCCAAGCCTCGGTCGATTGATCGAACAGATCGGCGATGCGCGGAGCGATCCGGCTCCGGGCCGCGTCGCGGTCGCGGGCTTCCACTTCATCGAGCGCGAAACGGAGCGCGGATTCCTCGTCCGTCGGCAGCTGCTCGGGCCAAGTGAAGAGCTCGTCGAGCTCGGTGATCGTCGGCTGGATGCCGAGATCCGCGAGGACGGGCAGCAGTTCATCGATTCCAGGCGCGGGTTCTTCCTCGACGCCCAGCGCGAGGCGGAAGAGCTCCGCGTTGACGTTCGGCGGCGGCACCGTCCAAGTCAGGATGACGGCTTCGCGTTGCGCCCATTTTTGCATGGCGGAGATGAAGGCGGCGATCTCCTCGACGAAGTAGATCACGTCGGCCGAGATGATCAGGTCGCCGGAGACGTTCGCGGGCCAAGTTCGGGCGATGGCCTCCGCGTTTTTGATCCCGTGCTCGGCGGCGCAGGCGTAGAACTGATCGCGCATCGCGGCGGAGGGCTCGATGTTGAACAGCGAATGGCAGCGCAGGGCGAGGGGGAGCCCGATCCGGCCGGCTCCGCCGCCGATTTCGACGATGCGGTCGTCCGGCTCCGCGAGTTCGAGCACGGCGGCCAAGGAGGGCTCGGGTGCGCGGTGCGGGTCGAAGCGGTAGGAGGGGGCGTAGGCGGCCCAGCGGGATTCGCTCAGCGGGGTCGCGATCGCGGCCTTCTGCGCGGCCCGGGCGCGGACCATGGAGGCCCATCGGTCGCTTGCGGTCGCCATTGGTTCGCCTCTTTCAGATGCGGTGATAGCGTAGGGAACGCGATGATGCGGACGATGCACCGGGTGGATTTCAGTGGCTGATCGCAGCAGGAGCGAGCGGACGCGGCCCCAGCGGCTGGCCCGGCGCAGGGCGGGGATGCGGCTGCCGGTCGGCGGCGGCGGGGGCGGCTCGTTCTGGACCAACAAGTGGCTGCTCGGCAGTTTCGGCGTCGGGGCGGCGGTGATCCTGATCGTGACCTTGGTCGTGATCCCGCAGAACCCCACGCCGGTCGGCAATCCCGATCCACCGGTGCACCGCCCGGATGCGGCGGCGCAGGCGAGCGTGGCGGGGGCAGATTCGGAAGAGGGGAGCGCGGAAGGCGCGGCGAATGTAGAGGCGGAGCAGCAGGTCGCGCCGGATGCGCCGGCGGCGACCGTCGGCGAGGACGGGCGCAAGACCTACGCTTCGCGCCCGCCGCTGGCGCTGAATCCGGACGCGGCCTATTTCGCGCTGATCGAGATGGAGGGCGGGGGGACGGTCGAGATCGAGTTGTTCGCGGACGCGGCTCCGGAGACGGTCAACTCGTTCGTGTTCCTGGCGCGGGACGGGTTCTACGACGGGCTCACGTTCCATCGGGTGATCGAGGGGTTCGTGGCGCAGGGCGGGGATCCGCTGGGCACGGGGACGGGCGGGCCGGGGTACACGGTGCCGCGGGAGTTGAGCGAGCACCGGCACGTGGAGGGGGCGCTGGCGATGGCGCGCAGCGCGGACCCGGACTCGGCGGGCAGCCAGTTCTACATCTGCCTGGCGGAAGTCGCGTTCTTGGACGGGGAGTACGCGGTGTTCGGGATGGTGCGATCGGGGATGGAGGTGGTTCACGCGATTCCGAAGGGAGAACCGCCGGCGGAGCCCGGCGTGATCAAGACGATCCGAATCGAAGAGCGCTAGCGCGAGGCGAGCGCCCGCGGAGAGAGCCGAGGAGATCGAGATGCCGAAGAGCTACGCGGAACGGCCGGAGATGGCGCTGAAGGAGGGGACCTCGTACCACGCGGTCTTCGAGATGGAGGCGGGGGGGAGCTTCGAGGCGGAGCTGTTCGCGGGGGATGCGCCGGAGACGGTCAACTCGTTCGCGTTCCTGGCGCGGGACGGGTTCTACGACGGGCTGACCTTCCATCGGGTGATCGAGGGGTTCGTGGCGCAGGGCGGTTGCCCGCAGGGGAGGGGGACGGGGGGGCCGGGGTACAACGTGCCGCGGGAGTTGAGCGAGCGGAAGCACGTGGAGGGGGCGCTGGCGATGGCACGCAGCGCGGATCCGGACTCGGCGGGGAGCCAGTTCTACATCTGCCTGGCGGAAGTCGCGTTCTTGAACGGGGAGTACGCGGTGTTCGGGCAGGTGACTTCGGGGATGGAGGCGGTTCACGCGATTCCGAAGGGGGAGCCGCCGCGGAGTCCGGGGGTGATCAAGTCGGTCACGATCGAGGAGCGCTAGGCGGGCCGGCTGGGCGTCCGGCTGGGCGGTCGGGGAGATGTCGCTGCAGCAGCCGCGGATTCCGCCTGCGGCGGTGGTGCTGCGGGTGATTTCGATTCTGGGGATGGGGCTGACGGTTTCGGGGTGCGTGCTGGCGCTGGTGGCGGCGGAATGGTGGTGGGCGATCGGGACGGCGGCGGCTTTCCTGCCGTTCTTGGGGATGATGGCGATCGTGGATCGGCTGATCCCGGATCCGAGCGAGTGGATGGCGGGCGAGGGCCCGGCCCAAGAGCGGGATGCGGCGGATGGGGACTGACTGAGCCCCCGCGGCGATCTCTTGCGGGCGGGGGGCGGACGCGCCGCCGCGGGGATTGGGTCAGGCGTCGATGCGGGCGGTGGCGCTGCCCTTGACGACTACGGCGCCGTCTTGGTTGACGGTGGTGACGGCGAGGTCGACGAGGGTTTCGCCGTTTTCCTCGCGGACGGCTTCGACTTTGGCCTTGGCGGTGAGGGAGTCGCCGGGCCAGACTTGGCTGCGGAAGTCGACGCCGAACTTGGTGAGGCGTCCGTCGCCGACGAGGTTGGTGAGCATCTTGCCGGTCATGCCCATGGAGAGCATGCCGTGGGCGAAGACGGTGGGGTAGCCGGCGATCTTGGTGGTGAAGATTTCGTCGGTGTGGAGGGGGTTGTAGTCGCCGGAGGCGCCGGCGTACTGGATGATCTGGGTTCGGGTGAGGTTGTCGACGACGAGTTCTTCGTGCTCGTCGCCGACGGAGACGGTGCTCTTGGACAGGGGCATTTCGGGGGCTCCTTCTACTGCTGCTTGACGACTTGGGAGGTCTGGACGCCGACGGAGCGGGCGGTGACGACGAGTTCGCCGTCCTGGTTGTAGTACTCGGTGACGGACTCGCTGAACTGGAGGGTGCCGCCGCGGCCGCCTTCCTTGGTCCAGGTCTTGCCGGGCTTGTCGACGGAGCGGAGGACGTCGCCGGCTTTGACGGGCTGGTGGTACTCGTAGTACTGGCCGGCGTGGAGACCGGTGCCGCCGCCGCCGCCTCCGCCGGATTCGCGCTGGACGCCGGTGGGCTCCTTGGCGGAGCCGAACCAAGGCTCGCCGATTTCGGGACGGAGGACGTAGCCGTCGGTGAACTGGGCGCTGGCTTGGACGAAGGTCGGTGGCGCGATGGCGTCCGGGGAGTAGTAGACGGGGTTGGCGTCGCCGATGCTGCGTGCGAACAGCAGGATGTGCCCGGCTTCGATGGGGAATCGCTCGGTGGCCAAGAGGCGCTCCTTCCGCGCCGCGTGCTCCAGCGGCGCCGCAGAGATGATACGACAGCGGGGCGATGATGGGACAGCGGGGGCGAGCGAGGGGGGCGGCCTAGTGTTGCGGGGTGCGCATTCTCCATGTCCTGCCCTATGACGCGGCGAAGCCTGGGGGCGTGCAGACGCACGCGCGGGCGTTGAGCGGCTGGCTGCGGGGGCGCGGGCACGAGTCGGAGATTGCGGCGCCGTCGTCGGGCGGGGGCGATGCGGGGGTCGAGGTGATCGGGCGGCCGCGGCGGGTGCGCTTGGGCGGGACGGATGCGGATTTGTGCGTTTCGCCTGCGGCGCTGCGGCGGTTGCGGGGGCTGGTGCGGGAGGGCGGGTGGGACGTGGTGCATGTGCAGGAGCCGCTGTTGCCGGCGCTGGGGGGGGCGGCGCTGCTGTCGGCGCCGCGGTCGGCGGCGGTGGTTTGCACGGTGCATTCGGCGGAGGCGGCTGCGGGGCGGGCGTATCGGGCGGCGCCGGGCTTGGCGAGGCGGCTGTTGGGGCGGGCGGACGCGCTGGTTGCGGTGTCGGGAGTGGCGCTGAGGACGGCGGGGCCGGGCTTGCCCGGGCCGGTGCGGATTGTTCCGCCGGCGATCGACGATGTCGCGGTCGGGGCGGTCGAGCGGCGGTCGGCGGAGATTCTCTTTGCGGCGCGGGACGAGCCGCGGAAGGGGCTTCCGGTGCTGCTGCGGGCGTTGGCGCGGTTGCGGGGGCGGGAGGGGCTGCAGCTGGTGGTAGCTGGTCCGGCGGCTGGGTCATCGCGGCGGCTGGCGGAGCGGCTGGGGATTGCGGATCGCGTGGATTTTGCGGGGGCGCAGCCTGCGGAGGAGGTGCGGCGGTTGATGGCGCGGGCGGCGGTGTTCTGCTCGCCGGCGCTGGGCGGGGAGGCGCTGGGGCTGACGCTGATCGAGGCGATGTCGGTCGGGACGCCGGTGGCGGCGAGCGACATCGCGGGCTACCGGGCGGCGAGCCGGGGCGGGCGGGACGCGGTGCTGGCGGCGGCGGGGGACGAGCGGGCGCTGGCGGAAGCGCTGGGGCGGGCGTTGGATGATTTGCCGTTGCGTCGGCGGTTGCAGGCGGGCGGGCTGGCGCGGGCGCGGCGATTTTCGGCGGCGTCGGTCGGTGCGGAGCATGAGCGGCTTTACGCGGGGCTGATCGGGAGGTCGGGGATTTGATGATCGGCTGATGGATGGCAGGGGGGCGCGGGCTAGGGTGAAGCGCGTTGCGAATGAGCAGCCTCGGGCGGCGGGGCTGGTGCCGCGGCGGTGTCACTGCTACCCCACTCGATCTCCAGTGATGTCTCCGGGCGGGTCGGGCGCGCGGTTGCGCGGACCGGCTTGACGCCCAATGCCCTCACGGTGCTCGGCCTTGGGGGGGCGGGCGCCGCCGCGGCGCTGATTTCGCTCGGCTGGCTCTGGCAGGGCGGCGTCGTCTTCTTGGCCGCGAGTCTGTTCGACTTGCTGGACGGCGCCGTCGCCAGGGCCACCGGGCGGGCGTCGGATTGGGGCGGGTTCTTCGACGCGGTTTGCGACCGGCTGGCGGATTTCGCGGTGCTGTTCGCGGTCGTGATTTGGGCGAGCGGGGAGGGGGCGGCGGATCGGGGGCTGGTGATCGCGGCGTCGGTGGCGATGTTCGGGGGGATGCTGGTGAGTTACACGCGGTCGAAGGCGGGGGAGTTCGGGGCGCGGATTCGGAGCGGGCTGGGGACGCGGGCGGAGCGGACGGCGATCATCGGGGCTGGGCTGGTGCTGGGGGGGGCGGTGGATCTGGAGGCGCTGCGGATTTGCCTGTACATCCTGGCGGTGCTGGCGTGCTTGACGGCTTTGCAGCGGTGCTATCTGGCATGGGCGGCGCTGCGCGGGGCACGCGGGGATTGACCGAGGTGCGGTGCGGGGTCGGCGGGGTGATGCTCAGAGGTTTTCGATGAGGGATTGGACGGGGTCGGTGGGGAGGGGCGGGAGGCGTTGGCGGGGGTCGGGGTGGTGGATGGGGGTTGGCTCGTTGGGCTGTTCGCTGGAGGGGTAGGGGTTGAAGATGCGGGTGTTGAGGGCGATGGCTTGGTGGAGGCCGTAGCGGGGGGAGTGGTCGGGGAGGTAGAGGGCTTGGAAGTCGGGGGGGTGGTAGAGGTTTTGGGGTTTGCGGTCGTGGTAGGTGGCGGTCCACTTGGGTTTGGTGTAGGGGTCTTGGGCGTGGCGGCGGCGCGGGGATTTTGGTGCTCTTGCGGGAGGGTCTGGGACGGTTTCGCCGGAGAGGCGGCGGGCGAAGCAGAGGGTTTCTTCGGGGGTGCGGAGGCTGATGAAGATGTTGCCGCTGGGGGCGGCGGGGGACATGAGCAGGCGGGCGCGCTTGGTTTTGAGGATGTCGTTGAGGGTGTCGATCAGTGATTGGGCGTGGATTTTGAGTTCTTGGCGCTCGGCTTTGACCTTGTTGGCGTAGTAGGGGGCTTGGCGGAAGATCTGCTTGGGGTCGAGCTGCTTGTCGACGGCGCGGTCGGCGAGTTCGCGGCGGTGGTCGGGTTCGGCGCGGTGGAGTTCGTTGGCGGCGGCTTCGCTGAGTTGGCCGGTGGCGATCAGGTCTTGGATGTAGGGGTCGAGGTCGAGCAGGTTGAGGGAGCGTGCGACGAGGGCGGGGTCGATGGAGAGTTGGCGTGCGGAGTGGTCTTTGCCGATGCGGGAGAGTGCGTTGGCTTGGTCGATGGGGTTGAGTGGTTTGCGGGCGATGTTTTCGGCGAGGTTGAGGGTGGCGGGGTCGGCGGTTTCGTCCGTGGTGATCACGACCGGGACGCGGGTGAGGTTGGCGGCGATGGCGGCGGTTTTGCGGCGTCGGCCGGAGATGATTTCGAGGCCTGCGGGTGTTTGGCGGGCGAGGATGGGTTGGAGGAGGCCGAACTGTTTGACGGAGTGGATGAGTTGGTGTTCGGGGTGGTCGAAGGTGGTGGGCGGGTCGTCGTCGTGGTCGGTTCTGGGGTGTTCGGCGGGCACGATCAGGTCGTTGGGGTCGGCGTAGGCGAGTTGGAGGTCGCCGAGCTGTTCGGGCTGGCTGTCTTTGCACATGCGTGCGATGGTAGGGCGAGAGGGCGCGGGTGGGGCGTGTCGTGGTTTACAGAGGGCGATGCTTCATGGGAAAGAGGCGCCGGGGCGCGACGCGGCCGCCCGGTGGTGCTTCCAGTGGAAGGTTCGGGCTGCGGGGGAGACGGCGTTTGGGGGCCGTCTCCCCGGGGTGCTTGCGTTGCGGGCGGGGTTAGTTTTTGGCGAGGGCGATGAGTTCGCGGACGGTTTCGTCGCGCCAGCTGGCCCATTCGTCGCCGCGCTGGAGGTCTTGGTAGCCCTGCCGGATGCGTGCGCGGTGGTCGTCTTCGGTTTCGTCTTCGCGGCGCTTGAAGAGGCGCTGCATGTCGGCCATGTGCTCGTTGGCCTTGGCGGGGCGTTCGATCCAGTGGCCGATGTACTGGTGTTCGGGGGTGTAGAGGACGGAGGTGGGGATGCTCTGGTGCTCGCCGTCCTTGAGGAACTCGGACATGATGTCGAGGTGCTCGTCGCGGGGGAAGATGCGGAGTTCCCAGCCGGCGTTGGCGGCGATTTCGGCGAGGACGGGGAGTCCGCGGTAGACGTCGGGGCACCAGTCTTCGGCGAGGACGAGCATCTTGAGGCGTGGGAGGGACTGGAGTGCTTCGCGGTGCTCGTCGGAGAGTTGCCAGGAGCCCATGTTGCGGACGAAGCGCTCGACGTTGGAGCCGCGGGGCTTGCCGCTGGGTGAGGGGCGCTCTTGGTTTTCCTCGGAGGCGATGTAGGCGAGGTACTGGTTCCAGGTCATGCCGGACGCGAAGCGTTCGGGGGTGACTGCGGATTCGGTGGCCATTTGGTGATCCTCCTCACGCGGCGCCGGGGCCGCGGCTGGTCGCTAGTGGTCTTGGTGGCAGGGGCAGGAGCATTCGTCGAGGGAGTAGCGCATGACGTCGATGTAGGTGGATTCGGCGAGGCGCTCGATGAGTTCGGAGGGGAGGGCGGCGCCTTGGGGGCCGCGTGCGTCGCGGGCGGCTTCGTAGGCGAAGACGGACATGGCGGCGGCGCGCTTGATGACGTCGGCGATGTCGCTGCGGATGACGCCTTCTTCGCCGTCGGTTCTGCCGAGTTCGATGCGCTGATCGCTCACGTCATCCGCTCCCGTCGGTCGGTCGCGCATTCCGCGCGGGCCGGCGGGGGATATGGTACACGCCTGCAAAGGCGGGCATCGGGAGATGGAGGGCGACGATGGCGCACTTGGAATTCGGCTGCCAGATTCCGGCGTGGCATTGGCGGTGGGATGTTTCGGAGCTGCGTGATTGGGCGCAGGGTGCGGAGGCGCTGGGGGCGGATTTCATTTCGATGGCGGATCACGTGACGTACCAGTACGAGACGGCGGAGCGGGCGATCACGGGGCCGTATCGGGACGACGTGCAGCAGCATGAGGTGATGACGACGCTGGCGTGGCTTGCGGGGCAGACGAGCCGGGCGGCGCTGCAGCCGAACGTGCTGGTGCTGACGCAGCGTGAGCCGGTGCTGGTGGCGAAGCAGGCGGCGGAGGTCGACGTGCTGTCGGGGGGGCGGCTGCGGCTGGGTTTGGGGATTGGGTGGCAGGAGGGGGAGTACGAGTCGCTGGGGGCGCCTTTTCGGCGGCGGGGGGCGCGGATGGACGAGGCGATCGAGGTGATGCGGGCGTGCTGGACGATGGAGCCGATCAATTTCGAGGGGGAGTGGACGACGATTCGGGAGATGAGCATGCTGCCGAAGCCGGTGACGCCGGGGGGTCCGCCGCTGTTGTTCGGGGGGTTGTCGGAGGCGGCGGTGTCGCGGGCGGCGCGGGTCGGGGAGGGTTGGATTGCGCCGGTGCAGTCGGAGGTGGGGGTGCTGGCGGATGCGGCGGATCGGCTGCGGGGGGCGCTGGCGGAGAACGGGCGGGAGGCGGAGGGGTTCGCGCTGCAGTGGCTGCCGCCGCTGGAGGAGGATTTGGAGCGGACGCGGGAGGTGTTGCAGGCGGCGAAGGATGCGGGGTTCACGCGGCTTGGGGTCGGGATGCCGAACTACGATCGGGAGGGGCAGATCGGGGTGGATCAGTATTTGCGGCAGTTGGAGGCGGTGAAGCGGGAGGTGTGGCCGGAGTTGCGGTGAATTGCGGCGGTTAGGCGGGATGGGGGATAGGCTCGCGTTCGTGAGTGCGGCGATCATCGACGGGGCGGGGATAGCGGGGGAGATCCGCGCGGGTTTGGCGGCGCAGACGGAGGAGATGCTGGGCGAGGGGCTGCTGCCGCGGCTGGCGGTGGTGCTGGCGGGGGATGATGCGGCGTCGGCGTCGTACGTGCGGGGGAAGGAGCGGGCTGGGGAGGAGACGGGGATCCGGGTGGACGTGCACCGGGTCGGGGCCGGGCCGGCGGTGGTGCTGATGGGGGAGATCGAGCGGGTGATCGACGGGTTGAACGAGGATCCGGATGTGCATGGGATCATCTTGCAGTTGCCGCTGCCGGAGGGGACGCCGGCGGAGCCGCTGCTGGATCGGATTGATCCGCTGAAGGACGTGGACGGGCTGCATCCGCAGAATCAGGGGCGGGTGCTGCTCGGGCGGGAGCGGTTTTTGCCGGCGACGCCACACGGGGTGCAGCAGTTGCTGGTGCGTTCGGGGAATGATCCGGGGGGGAAGCACGTGGTGATCGTTGGAAGGTCGCGGTTGGTGGGGATGCCGTTGGGGGCGATGCTGGCGCAGAAGCGGTCCGGGGCGAACGCGACGGTGACGATTTGCCATACGGCGACGGAGGATTTGGGGTCGCATACGCGGCGGGCGGATATTTTGGTGGCGGCGGCGGGGAAGGCGGGGGCGATCACGGCGGAGATGGTGCGGCCGGGGGCGGTGGTGATCGACGTGGGGGTGAACCGGGTGGAAGATTCGTCGCGGAAACGGGGGTACCGGCTGGTCGGGGACGTGGATTTCGAGGGGGTTTCGGAGGCGGCGTCGGCGATCACGCCGGTGCCCGGGGGGGTGGGGCCGATGACGGTGGCGATGCTGTTGAACAATGTGACGCGTGCGGCGCGGCTGGCGCGGGCGTCGGCGCGGGCGTACCGCTGATAGCGTGGGGGCGATGCGAGGGCAGCGCGGCTGAGGGAATCGCGGGAGGGGTTTCGTGGACGATCTGCTGGACCGGCTGCGGGAAGTGGAGTCGCGGCTAGGCGATGTCTTGGAGCGTCTTTGACTTGACGGCGGCGCGGGCGGAGGCGGCGCGGCTGGAGCGGGAGTCGGCGTCGGCGGGGTTTTGGGACGACGGGGAGCGTGCGCGGGGGCAGATGCGGCGGCTGGCGTCGCGGCAGGGGATGATCGCGACTTGGGAGGGGTTGGAGCGGCGGGCGCGGGAGGCGGGGGAGTTGATCGAGTTGGCGGCGCTGGTGGAGGACGAGGCGGAGCGGGGGGAGTTGGCGGCGGAGATGTCGGCGGAGGTGGAGGCGCTGTCGGAGGCGGTGGAGCGGGAGTCGTTCCAGTTGGCGTTTTCGGGGCCGTACGACGAGCGGAACGCGATCATCGAGGTTCGGCCTGGGACGGGCGGGGTGGATTCGCAGGATTGGGCGGAGATGCTGGAGCGGATGTATTTGCGTTGGGCGGAGCGGAGCGGGTTCGAGGCGGATTTGATCGACGTGGCGCGGGGGAACGAGGCGGGGATCAAGGAGGCGAAGATCGAGGTGAAGGGGGAGACGGCGTACGGATGGCTGCGTTCGGAGCACGGGGTGCACCGGCTGGTGCGGATATCGCCGTTCGACAATGACAAGTCGCGGCACACGTCGTTCGCGGAGGTGGTGATCCTGCCGGAGGTGGAGAGCGCGGGCGAGATCGAGATCGACGAGGAGAACGAGATCAAGCTGGACGTGTTCCGTGCGTCGGGGCACGGGGGGCAGAATGTGCAGAAGAACTCGACGGCGGTGCGGATCACGCATTTGCCGACGGGGATCGTGGTGTCGTGCCAGAACGAGCGGTCGTTGCGGCGGAATCGGGAGAGCGCGCTGACGGTGCTGAAAGCGAAGCTGCTCAAGATCCAAGAGGAGCAGGAAGAGGCGGAGAAGCGCGAACTGCGGGGGGAGCGGAAGGAGGCGGGTTGGGGGAACCAGATACGCTCCTACGTGCTGCACCCGTACCAGATGGTGAAGGATTTGAGGACGCAGTGGGAGAGTTCGGATACGGCGGGGGTGCTGGACGGGGAGATCGAGCCGCTGATGCGGGCGTGGCTGCAGACGCGGATCAACGGGGCGGCGTCGTGAGGCGGTTGCGGGGGGTGCTGATCGCCGTGGTTGCGGCAGTTGCGGCGTTGTGGGCGACTGCGCCGGCTGGGGCGCAGGCGCCGGAGGTGATCGCGACGGATTTCCGGCAGCCGGACTGGCCGGCGACGGTGTCGGTGTCGGCGCTGGCGCGCGGGGACATCGCGGAGGCGACGCTGCTGTACCGGGTGCTGCCGGAGGGTCCGATCACGCGGCTGGGGGCGGAGGTTTCGGAGGGGGACGCGGTGCGGTTGCAGGCGGAGATTCCGACGGCGCGGGCGGACGGGCAGATTTGGATACCGGCGGGATCGCGGTTCGAGTGGCAGTGGCAGCTGATTGATTCGGAGGGGGAGGAGCATTTGACGGAGCGGGAGTCGTGGGTATACGAGGATCCGCGGTACGAGTGGCGGGAGGTTCGGAGGGGGAAGGTGATCGTGCATTTCTACGATCCGGCGGAGGAGTTGGCGACGGTGCTGGCGGGTGCGGGGAACGAGTCGCTGACGTCTGGGGAGGCGCTGCTGGGGGTGGAGCTGGAGTTTCCGATTCACGTGTACGTGTGGCTGGGGAGCGAGGATGCGGAGGGGGTGGATCGGGCGCGGCCGGAGAGTTACGCGGAGGCGGTGATCACGGGGGGGCAGCGGGTGCTGGCGGATTTGATCCACGTGTTCACGCCGACGCGGTGGGTGGTTCGGCACGAGGTGCGGCACATTTTGACGAAGGCGGCGGGGGAAGGGGGGATCGGTTCGCTGCCGGCGTGGTTGGACGAGGGGACGGCGACGATCAGCGAGGGTGACTGGCGGGAGCGGCGGATCCCGGCGGTGGAGGCGGCGATTCGGGCGGATCGGGTGCTGTCGTTGCGGGCGATGCAGACGTCGACGAACGTTGCGGGGCAGGTGGATTTGTTCTACGGGCAGTCGGCGTTGATCGTGGAGTTGCTGATTGAGGAGTACGGGGAGGAGCGGTTCCGGCGGTTGTTCGAGGTGTTCCGGGAGGGGTCGAACACGGAGGATGCGCTGCAGGAGGTGTACGGGTTCGGGCGCGACGAGTTGGAGGATCAGTGGCGCGCGTCGGTGGGGCTTGCGCCGCGGGAGCGGGGGGAGGATCGGAGCACGACGGTGGAGGACGAGGTGATTGCGGGGCCGGTGATCGCGGATGCGGAGGATGGGCAGGAGGCTGCGGAGGAAGAGGTTGCGGGGGCGGAGGAGTCGGGGCAGTCGGAGGAGGCTGCGGAGGAATCGGCTGAGGCGGCTGAGGCGGTCGCGGAGTCGTCGGGCGAGGAAGGAGATGGGGCGTCGGAAGAGGAGGCGGTTTGGGTGGATCGGCGTTCGGAGGAGGAGCGTTCGGAGCGGTTCCAGGAGATACGGGCGCGGCAGGGGGAGCGTCGGGCCGCGCCGGCGTTCGCGGTTGATTCGGGGTTTGCGTGGGAGTATCCGCTGATTGCGGTGAGCGCGGTGCTGCTGGTGCTGACGGCGGGGTTCTCGGTGCGGGTGCTGGGGCGGGGCTAGGGGCTGAGGCGGGCGGCGAGGGCATCTTCGTAGACGCGGCGGGTCCAGCGGCCGGCTTCCTTGAGGTTGACGGGGTGGATGCCGGCGAGGTGGCCGGCGTGCTCGTTGGCTTTGCGGAGGCTGACGAGGGTGGCGTGGTCGCGCTTGATTTTGTTGCAGGGGCCGCAGAGGAGTGCGCGGTTGTCGATGTCGTCGGAGCCGCCGGAGTTGCGTGGGCGGATGTGGTCGAGTTCGAGGTATCGGGGGTCTGGTGCGAAGAAGTTGCAGCCCCAGCAGTGGAGTCCGAGGTGCGCGACGAGCAGGTCCTTGATCTGGTGCTCGGTCATCAGGCGCGGGCGGCGCTGTCCTTTGGCGGGGGTGGGGAGGTAGGGGGCTGCGGGGTCGCCGTCGTCGGTGCGCTCGGGTGGGTCGGTGCGGTGTTGGAGCTGGCCGATGATGGCCATGGTGTTGACGGCGGTGCCGTCGGCGGCGAGGCCGGTGGTTTTCTGGAAGCGCTCGATGGTGGTCTTGATCGCGCCGTCCCAGAGGTCGATGGCGATCCAGTTGCGGTTGGCGAGTTCGGCGGCGATGGGTGTGGTGGCGCAGCCGGCGAAGGGGTCGAGGACCCAATCGCCCTCGTTGGAGGAGGCGCGGATGATGCGGTCGTAGAGGGCGAGGGGCTTTTGGGTGGGGTAGCCGGTCTTTTCCGCAGAAGCGGCCTCCAGGCGAGAGATGTCATCCCAGATCGAATCGATGGCCACCCCCTTCGTCGAGGCGAGATATCTCTTCAGGCAGGGCATACCTCCGGGCTTCTTCGGCCAGTGAATCAGGCCTGCGGCATCGAGCGCGTCGAGACGGGCGTGAACCGACGGATATGCATCGGGCCAGCCGGGGATGAGGTTGTGCTCGCGGATGTAGTCGTTCATGCCGCCCTGCGTTGGCGTTCGCCAGTGGTTGCCTTTCGCATCCGGATCGACGCCTCGCCAGGGCTTTCCGCTTTCGCCACCTCTGCGGTCGCTGGCGGTCAGCTGATCTGACCGCCAGCGACCACGCTCATCCTCGTTCCTGTATGTCCGCTTCACGTACTCCGGGTCGTGATCGCCGAGCTGCTGGTTCCACGTCGCCTGCTCCGCGTCCTTCACGTAAAAGAGCAGCACTTCGTGGACGCGGCCGAACCGCTGAGCATCAGAGCGCCCCTTCGTGCGGCGCCAGATGACCTCGTTGCGGAAGTTCTTGCGGCCGAAGATGGCGTCCATCAGCGCTTTGAGGTAGTGCGATGCCGTCGGGTCGCAGTGGAGGTAGAGGGAGCCGGCGGGTTTGAGGATGCGGTGCATTTCCATGAGGCGGACGCCGATGAAGCAGAGGAATGCGCCCATGTCGTCGCCGTAGGCCATGCGGGTCCAGTCGATGACGGCCCAGACGGCGGGCCATTGGTCTTGGATCGTCTCGACCCAGTCGGGGTGGACGTCGTCCTCCCACTTCCAGCGGTCTTGGAATTTTGCGCCGGCGGCTAGGGAATCTGGGGTGGCGTGGAAGTCTTTGCCTTTGTTGAAAGGGGGGTCGGTGGCGATGAGGTCGATGGTTTCGGAGTTGATGCCGCGCATTACGGGGAGGTTGTCGGCTTCGAAGAGGGTGCGGTTAGCGACGTTGGGGATGCTTGATTGGTGGGGCATGGCGTATGCTCCTGCGCCTTTTGGTGGTTGGGGGGTGATTAGCGGTCTGGGATGATGAGGCCGCTGGGGGCGCGGTGCATGCCGGCGGGGGTTTCGGAGGCGGCTGCTCCTGCGGCTAGGGCTGTGGGGTCGGGGGCGCGTTGTTGCGGGGTGCGTTGCTGGGGTTGGGGGGGACGCCAGGCGGCGGCGCTGTTGGGGCGTGATTTTGGGGGGTTGAGGCGTGCGCGTTCGGGGCGGGTTTGGGCGAGTGCGGCGTATTCGGCGAGGGTTTGGCCGTCGATGACGCCGGGTGCGGGGGGCATGTTGGGGAAGAGGGTGCTGGGGATGGCTTGGACGGAGGCGCGGCGTGCTTGGTCGGGGAATTCTTCGACGACGTAGACGTCGGCGGCGAGTTTGGGGCTGAGGAGGGCGGTGGCCCAGGCGGCGAGTGCGGCTTCGCCGGATTCTTGCTGGAGGGGTGAGGCGAAGACTTGGATTGCGGCTGTGGAGCGGAGGCGCTTGAGGGAGCGGGTGATTGCGGCGAGTGCCTTGGGGCGGGCGGAGGCGAGGACGATGGCTCGGACGAGCGCGACGAGGAGGTGTCCGTTGGGTGGGCCGTAGAGGCGGATGGGGCGGTTGAGTTCGCCGCGGACGACGATGCAGGGGACGTCGGAAGCGCCGCGCTTGGCGGCGGTTTTCGGGTGGTCTTCGAATTCGTGGACGTCGAGGGAGAGTTGGGGGGAGAGTGCGGCGATTTCGGAGTAGACGTCGAGCGCGAGTGCGCAGGAGGGGCGTTCGACGCGGCCGGGGACGAGGACGCGCTTGGGGGATTGGTGGAAGTAGTCGAGTTTGACGGGTGCGGCGAGTGCTTGGAACTGCTGGCGGATGATGGAGCGGTCTTGGGCGGAGATGGTCATGGTGGGGGCAGGTTAGCCGTCGGGGGCATTGAGCAGGTCGGCGACGGCGGCGGCGAGTTCGGATTGGGAGAGGGGGCCTTCCCAGGCGGCGCGGATGGTGCCGTCGGGGGAGATGAGGAAGACCCAGGGTTCGCTTGGGAGGCGCCAGGCGGTGAAGGCGCGGGATTCTTCGAGGCGTTCGGGGTTGCGGGGGTTGCGGAAGATTTCGACGTGGATGGCGGTGAGGCGGTCGGCGTGGTCGCGCCAGACTTGCTTGACGATGTCGAGGACGGGGGCGCAGGTTCGGGAGTGGCAGTAGGCGGGGGTGGCGAAGGCGAGGAGGATGGGGGAGCGTTGGGCGAGTGCTTGGTCGAGGGAGCGGCGTAGAGGCCGGGTTCCGGGTTTGGGTCGCTGGAGATGGCGGCGATTGAGGCTGGGTCGGAGGCTGTGGGGGTGGGGACGGAGATTGCGGGGTCGCCGACGGCGGGAGCGGCGGGGCGTTGGCGGACGCTGAAGCGGAAGGGGATTTCGGCGTTGGCGGCGTCTTGCTGGATTTGGAAGAGGATGCCCCATTGGCCGGGGGCGTGGAGTTGGAGGGGGATGATGTAGAGGCCGGCGGAGATTTGGGAGGCGTTGTCGGAGACGGTTGAGCCGGCGTGGGCGTGGGGGGTGAAGGGGGATGGTGCGAGTGGGAGGAAGCGGGCGAAGCGGACGGCGCGGGGTTGGTCTTGGGATTGGTCGAGGTGGTAGATGGAGGCGCGGATGCTGGGGGGGTTGGCGGGATCGAAGGGGGGAGCGCTCGGGCGGGGGTCGAGGGTGAAGGCGAGGCGCTGGATGCCGACGGCGAGGTCGCGGGAGGCGAGGATGGGGAGCCAGGGTGCGTCGGGGTCGAGGGAGGAGAGGGCCCATAAGCCGGATTTTGGGATTGTTACGTCATTGATCTGCCCGTCGGAATCGGCGGCGTCGGGGGCGCAGCTGGTGGCTACAGTCGAAAGCAGGACGGCGGCGATGAGCATCGCGGACGTCCTGCGAGTGCAACGGATCAGGTGGTAGATCATCTGATCGGGAACCGTGAAGGAGCGAACCGATGGCATACACGCAAGTGAACTCCCGCGGGCAGACGTACTACCTGCACTCGAAGGACGTGGAGCTGCGGAACAATCGGCGGCAGACGATCTTCTTCTTCGCGAAGACGGTGAAGCCGGGGGCGCTGGACGCGGTGCCTGCGGGGTACGAGGTGGTGGAGAGCGAGCGGACGGGGCTGCCGGTGCTGCGGAAGCAGCGGGAGGCGGTGGCGGCGAACTAGGGGGGCTGCGGCCGCGGTTGCGCGGTCGCGGGTTCCGGATGTTCCGGCGAACGCCGCGGCGGCCGCCCCGCCCGGCGTTCGCGGATCGTCAACGGGGGTGGCGTGCGGGCCGCATATCTGGTAGGGCAGCGGATCGGGCGGTGCGGTCATGGCGCGGGGGCGGGGTTTGAGAGCAGTTCGAGGGCGGCGCGGTGGAGGGGGCGGGTTGCGGCGGCGAGCACTTGGTCGCCTGAGTTTGCGGTGAGGGGTCGGCCTTGCCAGTCGGTGATGACGCCGCCGGCGGCGCGGATGACGGGGTCGAGGGCGAGGTAGTCCCAGGGCTTGAGGGAGGCTTCGCAGACGAGGTCGATGCGTCCGAGCGCGAGGAGTCCGTAGGCGTAGGCGTCGACGCCGTAGCGGACGCGGTCGAGCGCGGCGGAGAGGCGCTGCCAGGCGGTTCGGGCGCCGCCGTGGAACATCGCGGGGGTGGTGGCGAAGCCGATGGCATTTTCCAGATCGGGTGTGGAAGACGTGTGGATTTGTTGGGTACCTGCGGGGGAGGCGAACTCGGCGAGCGGGGGGGTGCCGTCGAACACGGCTCCGAGCCAGCGTTCTTGGAGGATGGGCTGGTCGATCAGGCCGAGGACGGGGGAGCCGCGGTGGAGGAGGGCGATGAGGGTGGCGAAGGTGGGGAGGCCGCTGGCGAATGCGCCGGTGCCGTCGATGGGGTCGATGGCCCAGGTCCATTCGGCGTCGGGGCGGTCGTTGCCGAATTCCTCGCCGATCAGGCCGTGGGCGGGGTAGCGGCGGTGGATGGCGTCGCGCAGGGTTCGCTCGATGGCGCGGTCGGCTTCGGTGACGGGGGAGCCGTCGGATTTGGCTTCGACGGGGATTCGGGAGCGGAAGGCGGAGGCGGCGATGGGGCGGGCGGCGTCGGCGAGATCGCGTGCGAAGTCGGCGTAGAGGGAGGCGACGAGTTCGCGTGGGTCGGGCATTGCGAGTGCTGATGGTACAGTGCAGTACTCGCAAGGGAGCATGAGCGCGGCCCCGCTGCGGGATTCCGAGGCGCCGCACCGCCGCCGGCAAGCCGCCCCGGGGGGCGGCGGGGAAGCCGCGTGAGCGGAGGGAGACGGCATGAGCAGCGGCAAGATCAACGTGGCGATCATCGGAGTGGGGAACTGCGCGTCGTCGCTGGTGCAGGGGGTGGAGCTGTACCGGGAGGCGGCGGAGGGGGACGAGATTCCGGGGATCATGCACCCGGTGCTGGGGGGCTACGGGATTTCGGACATCAATTTCGTGGCGGCGTTCGACGTGGACAAGAACAAGGTGGGGAGGGATTTGTCGGAGGCGATCTTCGCGGAGCCGAACAACACGTACCGGTTCGCGGAGGTGCCGGAGCTGGGGGTGCCGGTGGAGCGTGGGATGACGCACGACGGGCTTGGGAAGTACCTGTCGCAGGTGATCGAGAAGGCGCCCGGGCCGACGGTGGACGTGGCGGAGGTGCTCCGGGAGCGGGACGTGGACGTGGTGGTGAACTACCTGCCGGTGGGTTCGGAGGAGGCGACGAAGTGGTACGTGGAGCAGGTGCTGGAGGCGAAGGTGGCGATGGTGAACTGCCTGCCGGTGTTCATCGCGCGGGAGCAATACTGGGGGGATCGGTTCCGGCGGGCGGGGGTGCCGATCGTGGGGGACGACATCAAGAGCCAGGTGGGGGCGACGATCGTGCACCGGGTGCTGTCGCGGCTGTTCCAGGACCGGGGGGTGCGGATCGATCGGACGTACCAGCTGAATTTCGGGGGGAACACGGACTTCCTGAACATGCTGGAGCGGGAGCGGCTGGACTCGAAGAAGATCTCGAAGACGAACGCGGTGACGTCGCAGATCGAGTACGAGCTGCCGTCGCAGGACGTGCACGTGGGTCCGTCGGATCACGTGCCGTGGCTGGAAGATCGGAAGTGGTGCCACATCCGGGTGGAGGGGACGACGTTCGGGAACGTGCCGCTGAATTTGGAGCTGAAGCTGGAGGTGTGGGACAGCCCGAACTCGGCGGGGGTGGTGATCGACGCGATCCGGTGCGCGCGGATCGGGCTGGACCGGGGGCTGTCGGGTCCGCTGCTTGCGCCGTCGGCGTACTTCATGAAGTCGCCGCCGGAGCAGTGGACGGACGACGTTGCGCGGGACGCGGTGGAAGCGTTCGCCGCGGGCGAATGAGCCGCCGGTGAGTCGCCGGGCGGAGGATCCGGGGGCGACGGCGTTCGGGCGGGCGCTGCATGTCGGCTGGCACGCGGCGGGGTGGCTTGCGCGTCGGACGGAGGACGAGCGGGCATACGGGATTGCGCGGCGGGCGATGGAGGCGGCGTACCGCTGCTGGCCGGAGGGGCGGCGGGGGGCGCTGGCGAATGCGCGGGTGCTGGCGGCGGAGAGCGACCGGTCGAGTTGGCGGCATGATCCGTCGCTGCTGGCGCTCGAGCAGTTCCGGGGGTACGGGGAGCTGCTGGTGGACGTGGCGAATCTGCCGCGGCGGACGCCGGGGGAGTGCTATGAGGCGGTGGATGCGCCGCGGGGGGCATGGGAGCGGCTCGAGCGGGAGCGGAGGTCGGGGCCGCTGATTCTGGCGCTGATGCATTTCGGGGCGTGGGACGTTCTGGGGGGGGCTTGGGCGCATCACCGGGCGCTGCACGGGGATGGCGGGCGGGGGGGCGAGCTGCACGCGCTGGCGGATTCGCTGGGGAGTCCGGCGATGGATCGGGAGATCCGGCAGGCGCGGGCGCGGCTGGGGGTGCGGACGCTGGTGAGCCGGCGGGGGCTGCGGCGGGCGCTGGAAGTGCTGCGGGCGGGGGGGACGGTGGCGGTGCTGGTCGATCGGCCGGTGGGGCCGCGGGAACGGGCGGTTCAGGGGGAGCTGTTCGGGCGGGGGATCCGGGTTTCGGACGTGCCGGGGCGGCTGGCGGTGTTCACGGATGCGGCGGTGCAGCCGCTGGCGGCGGTGCGGAGCGCGGGCGATCGGGGGCGCTTCGAGGGGCTGATTCATCCTGGAGCGCCGATCCGGGGGGATGCGGTGTCGGGGGTGACGCAGGAGGTGCTTTCGGCGTTCGAGCCGTGGCTGCGGGAGCATCCGGAGCAGTGGTACCACTTCCGTCCGCTGTTCGGGCAGGCTGCCGGGGGGTAGCGTGCTATCGTGCGGGGAAGCACGAGGGATGCGGGAGCAGGGCGCGCATGCTGTTGGTGACTCGCAAGGATCAGGAGAGCCCGGAGGCATTGATCCGCCGGTTCAACAAGATGGTGCAGCGGGACGGGGTGCTGCAGGAGGCTCGGCGGCGGCGGCGGTTCATTTCGAATCGGGAGAAGCAGCGGCAGGCGGAGCGGAAGGCGGCTCGGCGGCGGCGGCGGGCGATGCTCAAGCAGCGGCGGCGTCCGCCGGCCTAGTCGGTTCCGGGCGGTTTCGTCCAGATTCGCTCGAAGCCGATTTCCAGACCGGGCAGCTCGGGGCCCACTGCCACCCGTTGCGGGCGGTTGAGGGTCTCGGTTTCGGTGCCGTGCCGGTAGATGTGAAGAATCTCGTCGAAGGGGTCGATCAGCCAAGCTACGGCGACGCCCTGCTCGACCCAGTGGGCGCATTTCGCGTGCTGCTGGGCGAGGTTGTCGCGCTGCTTGTCGGAAGGGGAGGCGATTTCGACGACGAAGCGCGGGACGACGGGCAGGTATTCGGGCCAAGCGACGTCGGAGCCGTAGATCTGGTTGAGGCGGCGGACGGCGGCCTCGTCCATCCAGCTGACGTCGGGCTTGTAGCGGGTGCCGTCGGGCAGCTGGTAGCCCTGCGAGCTTTCTTCGACGATGCCGAAGTATCCGCTCTGAATCCAAGCGTCGATGTCGACGAAGATCCTGCCGCCCCTCGCCGATGCGTTGCCGCCTGCGCCCACTGTGATCACCAGCTCTCTGTTTTTCCAGCACTCGATGAGCTTGTCGGGGTTGAGTTCTTGGAGTTCGCGCATGAAGTCGTCGGTGACTTCGGCACCGGGGGGCAGGGGGTAGCGGCCGATCTCGAGGTCGGCGTAGGCGGGCGGGGCTGCGGTGAGGGTGGTCATGTCGGGATCCTGGGCTATTCCCAGATGGGGATGAAGTCGATGGTGAGGCCGGGCATTTCGGGGCCGACTTCGAGTTGTTCGGGGTTCTGGTGTGCTTCGGGTTCGCGTCCTTGGCGGTAGACGTGGACGGCTTGGTCGAAGGGGTCGATGAGCCAGGCGACTTGGACGCCTTGTTCGGCCCAGTGGGCGGTTTTCGCGTGCTGCTGGGCGAGGTTGTCGCGTTGCTTGTCGGAGGGGGAGGCGATCTCGACGATGAAGGCTGGGGTGAAGGGGAGGTATTCGGGCCAGTTGGTGCGGTGGCCGAAGGCTTGGCGGATTTGTGCGAGGGTGGGCGGGTCGATCCAGCTGAAGTCGGGCTTGTAGCGGGTGCCGTCCGGGAGGAGGAAGCCTTGCTCGGCTTCCTCAGGCTCGCCGCCGCCTCCTGCGTCGGTCCATTGCGTAGCGGGTGCGATGATGCGCACCGCGTTGCCGGAGGTTCCGCCGCCTGCGCCCACTGTGATCACCAGCTCTCTGTTTTTCCAGCACTCGACGAGCTTGTCGGGGTTGAGCTCTTGGAGTTCGCGCATGAAGTCGTCGGTGACCTCGGCGTCGGGCGGGAGGGGGTGGCGGCCGATCTCGAGGTCGGCATAGGCGGGCGGGGCTGCCGTGAGGGTGGTCATGGGGTGCTCCTGGGCTACTCCCAGATGGGGATGAAGTTGATGGTGAGGCCGGGCATTTCTGGGCCGACTTCGAGTTGTTCGGGGTGCTGGTGTGCTTCGGGTTCGCGTCCTTGGCGGTAGACGTGGACTGTTTGGTCGAAGGGGTCGATGAGCCAGGCGACTTGGACGCCTTGTTCGGCCCAGTGGGCGGTTTTCGCGTGCTGCTGGGCGAGGTTGTCGCGTTGCTTGTCGGAGGGGGAGGCGATCTCGACGATGAAGGCTGGGGTGAAGGGGAGGTATTCGGGCCAGTTGGTGCGGTGGCCGAAGGCCTCGCGGATTTGTGCGAGGGTGGGCGGGTCGATCCAGCTGAAGTCGGGCTTGTAGCGGGTGCCGTCGGGGAGGAGGAAGCCTTGTTCGGCGTCTTCGGCCTCGCCGCCTTGGCCGGTGCGGATCCAGATTCCGGCATCGATGCCCAGGCTCATGCTGTTGCCGGAGGTTCCGCCGCCTGCGCCCACTGTGATCACCAGC
Organism: Dehalococcoidia bacterium; assembly: GCA_965205165.1. Classification (GTDB taxonomy): domain Bacteria; phylum Chloroflexota; class Dehalococcoidia; order Bin125; family Bin125; genus CBDESM01. The sequence goes on along the minus strand of OZ242037.1, from coordinate 448,895 downwards.
TCTCTGTTTTTCCAGCACTCGACGATTTTGTCGGGGTTGAGCTCTTGGAGTTCGCGCATGAAGTCGTCGGTGACTTCGGTGCCGGGTGGCAGGGGGTAGCGGCCGATCTCGAGGTCGGCGTAGGCGGGCGGGGTTGCGGTGAGGGTGGTCATGTCGGGCTCCTGGGCTACTCCCAGATGGGGATGAAGTCGATGGTGAGGCCGGGCATTTCGGGGCCGACTTCGAGTTGTTCGGGGTGCTGGTGTGCTTCGGGTTCGCGTCCTTGGCGGTAGATGTGGACTGTTTGGTCGAAGGGGTCGATGAGCCAGGCGATTTGGACGCCTTGCTGGACCCAGTGGGCGGTTTTCGCGTGCTGCTGGGCGAGGTTGTCGCGCTGTTTGTCGGAGGGGGAGGCGATCTCGACGACGAAGGCTGGGGTGAAGGGGAGGTATTCGGGCCAGTTGGTGCGGTGGCCGAAGGCCTCGCGGATTTGTGCGAGGGTGGGCGGGTCGATCCAGCTGAAGTCGGGCTTGTAGCGGGTGCCGTCGGGGAGGAGGAAGCCTTGTTCGGCGTCCTCCGTTTCACCGCCTCGGCCGGCGCGGATCCAGTTTCCCGCGTCAATGATCAGGTTTGCGCTGTTGCCTGAGGTTCCGCCGCCTGCGCCCACTGTGATCACCAGCTCTCTGTTCTTCCAGCATTCGATGAGCTTGTCGGGGTTGAGTTCTTGGAGTTCGCGCATGAAGTCGTCGGTGACTTCGGCGTCGGGGGGCAGGGGGTAGCGGCCGATCTCGAGGTCGGCGTAGGCGGGCGGGTCTGCGGTGAGGGTGGTCATGTCGGGCTCCTGGGCTACTCCCAGATGGGGATGAAGTCGATGGTGAGGCCGGGCATTTCGGGGCCGACTTCGAGGTGTTCGGGGCGTTGATGGGCTTCGGGTTCGCGTCCTTGGCGGTAGACGTGGACTGTTTGGTCGAAGGGGTCGATGAGCCAGGCGATTTTGACGCCTTGCGCGGCCCAGTGGGCGGTTTTGCGGTGCTGCCAGGCGAGGTTGTCGCGCTGCTTGTCGGAGGGTGAGGCGATTTCGACGACGAAGGCCGGGGTGAAGGGGAGGTATTCGGGCCAGTTGGTGCGGTGGCCGAAGGCTTGGCGGATTTGTGCGAGGGTGGGCGGGTCGATCCAGCTGAAGTCGGGCTTGTAGCGGGTGCCGTCGGGGAGGAGGAAGCCTTGTTCGGCGTCCTCGGCTTCGCCGCCGCTTCCGTAGCTCCAGAACGTCGCGGGTGCGCCGACGTGCATTGCGCTGCCCGAGGTTCCGCCGCCTGCGCCCACTGTGATCACCAGCTCTCTGTTTTTCCAGCACTCGACGATTTTGTCGGGGTTGAGTTCTTGGAGTTCGCGCATGAAGTCGTCGGTGACCTCGGTGCCGGGTGGCAGGGGGTAGCGGCCGATCTCGAGGTTGGCGTAGGCGGGCGGGGCTGCGGTGAGGGTGGTCATCGGTGTGCTCCTGTGCAGTCATGGTACCGATGCGGAGGGGCGCTTTACGGAGCGCGTACTGGATGTTGACGCGGAGGGCGGGTTTCGGGCGGCGGGGCCTGCGATGATTGGATGCGGAGGTGCCGCGTGCAGACGATCTTGGTGGCCGATGACGAGGCGAGCATCCGCGAGTTGTGCGCGATGTACTTGGAGCAGGAGGGGTTCGCGGTGGTTCAGGCGGAGGACGGGGAGGCGGCGCTGGATGCGGCGCGGGGGCGGGGGCCGGACTTGATCGTGCTGGACTTGATGATGCCGAAGCGTTCGGGGTACGAGGTGTGCCGGGAGCTGCGGCGGGAGTCGAACGTGCCGATTCTGATGCTGACGGCGCGTTCGGAGGAGGTGGATCGGATCGTGGGGCTGGAGATGGGGGCGGACGACTACTTGGGGAAGCCGTTCCATCCGCGGGAGTTGACGGCGCGGGTGAAGGCGATCCTGCGGCGGACGGCGGGGCAGCCGGCGGCGGAGCGGGGTTCGCTCAGGGTGGGGGCGCTGACGATCGATTGGCAGAGCCACGAGGTGGACATCGGGGGTGAGGCGATCGAGCTGCGGAACAAGGAGTTCGATTTGCTGAAGCGGCTGGCGGAGAGCGCGGGGCACGTGCTGACGCGGGAGCGGCTGCTGGAGGAGGTGTGGGGGTACGAGTTCTTCGGGGGGACGCGGACGGTGGACGTGCACGTGAATCAGTTGCGGCGGAAGCTGGGGGAGCGGGGGGTGGCGATCGAGACGGTGCGGGGGGTGGGCTACAAGCTGGTGGAGAGCGAGGCGCTGGCGGCCGGCGGCGCGGGGGGCTAGGCGGTGGCGGCGGGGAGTCGGCCGGCTCGGCGTCCCGGGGTCGGGGGGCTGGGGTTCCGCATCTTCTTCGGGTTCCTGATCGTGGTGGGGCTGATGGTGCTGGTGTCGGGGATCGTGTTCGTGTCGCTGTTCGACGGGTACCGGGCGAGTCTTGATCGGAGCGAGCTGCGGTCGGCGGCTGCGGCTGCGGCTGCGGCGGTGGTGCGGGAGATCCGGGCGGGGGTGACGGTGGAGGAGGTGAGGGAGTTGGTTCGGGAGGTGGAGGAGCATTCGGACATCCAGTTGCTGCTGACGCATCCGGACGGGACGCTGCTGGCGGGTGCGGAGCCGGATCTCCGGTTGCGGGGGGAGCGTTTGCCGATTTCGGCGGCGCGGATCGTGAACGCGGCGGGGGCGGACGGCTGGTTCGTGGGGAACGCGCCGATCGGGGGGGAGATGCAGCCGGTGGCGGCGACGGCGCTGCCGGTGGTTTGGAAGGGGGCGGGGGGGAAGCAGACGGGGGTGCTGCTGGCGGCGGTGTGGACGGCCGAGCGGGGGGAGTCGCTGCGGGAGGACTTGCAGGATCGGCTGCTGCTTTCGGCATTTGCGGGGATCGCGGTGGCGGCGGTGATCGCGGTGCTGCTGTCGCGGTCGCTGGTGAATCCGATCCAGGGGCTGACGAACGCGATGCGGCGGTTCGGGCGGGGGGAGCGGGATGCGCGGGCGGAGGAGCGGGGGGCGGCGCAGTTCCGGGAGCTGGCGGGGGAGTTCAACGCGATGGCGGGGCGGGTGGAGGCGAATGATCGGGCGATGCGGGGGTTCATCGCGGACGTGAGCCATGAGCTGCGGACGCCGCTGACGGCGATCCGGGGGTTCACGCAGGCGCTGGTGGACGGGGACGTGCCGGAGGGGCGGCGGCAGCGTTCGCTGGAGGTGATCCAGCATGAGACGCGGCGGATTTTGCGGATGGTGGAGCAGCTGCTGGATTTGTCGCGGCTGGAGGCAGGGCAGCAGGAGTTGCGGCCGTCGGCGGTTTCGGCGCGGGAGTTGATCGATCACACGGCGGACTTGTTCGAGCAGCGGGCGGCGGAGGCGGGGGTGGGGCTAGTGCGGGAGATCGCGGCGGACGCACCGGAGATCCGGGGGGATTTCGATCGGCTGGGGCAGGTGCTGAACAATTTGGTCGAGAATGCGCTGCGGCATACGGGGGCGGGGGCGGTGACGCTGGCGGCCGGGCGGGCCGGGGCGGAGCGGGCGGGCTGGCTGCGGATCGAGGTGCGGGATACGGGGAGCGGGATTTCGGCGGAGGATCTGCCGCATCTCTTCGACCGGTTCTGGCAGCCGTCGGACCGGAGCGGACCGGGGGCGGGGCTGGGGCTGGCGATCAGCCGGGAGATTGTGCGGGCGCACGGGGGCGAGATCAGCGCGGAATCGCGGCCGGGGGAGGGGGCGGTGTTCCGGATCCTGCTGCCGCCGGAGCCGCCGGCGGGATCGGATGCGGGGTCGGATGCTGGGCCGGCTGAGCGGCGCGGGGCGTCTTAGCCATTGGGCGGGGTGCGGTTACGCTCGCGGCATGGATTCGCGCCAACAGCTGGCTTTCGTTGCGGCGGCTGCGGCGGCTTCGTCGCTGGTTGCGGAGGGTGCGGCGCTGGCGCCGCGTGCGCCGGCGGAGGGGGCGTTGACGACGGTGCTGGACGGGGTTGCTGAGGTCGGGGTTGCGGCGGTGCCGTTGTTCGATGCGGAGGGGGATGCGGAGACGCAGCGGCGGAGGGCGGGGTTGGAGGAGCGTTTGCATGCGTACGGGGCGCGGGACGTGGTGCTGTGGGCGCCGCCGGGGGCGCGGCTGCCGGAGGACGGGGATGCGGCGGCGGCGCGGGTTGTCGAGGCGGGCAGGGAGATCGAGGCGGGGGAGACGGGGGAAGTGGCGTTTCCGGTCAAGATCGGCATTCGCAAGACGGGGGCGGAGGGGTCGTACATGAGCGTGCTGGGGGGGCTTTCGCAGCAGTGGGCACGGTTCACGAATCAGGTGGCGGGGCAGTACCAGCTTGATTCGAGCGCGATTCACCGGCTGCCGCGGGATGCGGAGGCGGTGACGCGGATGGTGGATTTTTTGGTGCTGGTGGCGAACGGGCTGCGGAGCGAGGGAGCGGAGACGACGGTGGATTCGGAGGACACGTGGACGGTGCAGCGGATTGCGGGCTTGGAGGAGCCGATCGTGCTGGCGGCGCCGCCGGGCGAGGCGGCGGACGGGCGGGTGGTGCGGAAGCTGCTGCGGCGGGGGCTGCGGGAAGCTTCGTTGGAGTTGGACGCGGCCGGGGCGGCGGGCCTGCGGGTGGCGGTGCTGGCGTCGATCGTGCCGCAGATGGAGCGGGAGCTGGCGTCGATTGCGCTGCGGGGGATTGATCCTGCGGTGCTGGCGGGGTGGGACTGCATTTTGCTGGCGGCGGACGGGGAGACGCGGGCGCTGCTGGGGCCGACGGGGGCGCTGGGCGCGGCGACATAATCGCAGCGCACGCCATAAGGCGCGGGCATAGCGCGGAAAAACGCGACACAATACGGGCGAGCGGCCTTGGACCGCTCGCGGAAGCGGGCGGCGGGGCTGCGAAAGGCGCGGGGTTTCCGCGCACGGAGCCGACCGCGATGCCACGATTCTCGATGCCCCGCTTGGCCCCGATGCTCAGCCTCGCGGCGATGGCCGCGGCGGTTGCTTGGCTGGCGCTGGGCGCGATCGCGGATGCGCAGGTGCCTTCCTCGGCCGGGTCGACCAGCGCGCTGGAGCTCAATGTCGCGCTGGAGGGGCATGACGGGGCGCTGCGCGAGGGGGAGACGGTCGGGCTGATCGTCGAGCTGTCGGGGTCGGTTGAGCCGCGGTCGACGTGGCGGATTGATTCGCTGGAGATCGTTTCGAGCGGCTGCCGGGTCGAGGCGGACGCCTGCGCGGACGAGGATGTGCAGGGGACGTCGGATTTGTCGTCGAAGACGGATGCGACGGCGGACTTCGACCGGGATTCGAGCTGGGTGGAGCTGCCGCAGCCGCTGAGTTGGGCGCACAACAACCGGCGGCGGTTGAGTCCGGGCGATGCGGTGGAGGGAGAGAACGCGACGGTGCAGATCCGCTGCTTCGACCGCGAGCAGGGGGGCGGGCACGGGCAGATCGGAGCGGGCGGGCGGGCGCTGGTTTCCTGCGCTTACATGATCGTGCCGAGTACGGGGACGCCGCGGTTCCCGGAGATCGTGGTGCCGCCGGGGACGCCGGCGGGAACGCTGGACGTGTACGCGGAGATGGAGATGCCGGACGGGGAGTGGGCGGCGATGGAGGTGCGGGCGTCGAACGGCGGCGCGCCGTCCACCTTCCACGTCGGGGGGCGGCACCGCTATTTCCAGCGTTTCGGGATCGCGATCACGGACACGGTCGCGGTGCTGGACGCGGATTTGTCGTGGGAGACCGTTGCGTCCGCGGAAGCGGTGGCGCCGCCGCGGGGGTCGGTCGTGGCGCAGCTGCGTGCGACGGACGGGGACGGGCTGTCGGCGCCGATTTGGGCGCTGACGTCGGTGGTGCTGAACACGACGGTGGGGACGATCGAGCCGGTGGCGGGGCAGGGGCTGCCGGGCAATGCGTGCACGGGGGCTTCCTGCGCGATCGTGGGTGCGGATTTGCGGGCGGCGGGTCGGAGCGCGGTGCAGCGGGTGCTCGATGAATTCGCGGCGGCGAATCATGCGCCCTCGCGGACGCTGATCGAGGCGGACCAGGCGGTGGGGGTGCCGCGGGATCTGCGGTTCCGGGTTTCTTGTCCGGGGCCGGGCACGTTCGGTGATCTGAGGGCGACGGTGGTGGCGGGGAGCGCGGTGTTCGAGCCGCCGGAGCTGCGGGCGCTGCGGATGATCTGCGGTGGGGACGCGGCGCGGGTGGTGCTGACGCCGGCGGCGGCCGATCGGCGGCACTCGATCTTCTTCCGGCGCACGGCGGATGACGATTTGGACGTGCTGAAGATCGGGATCCGGGGCGAGGACGTGAGCGGGCGGAACAGCGGGCTGCCGGCGGAGACGGCGCTGGACGTGCGGGATCCGGAGGGCGGGGACGTGCGGGGGATCGAGGCGGAGATCGCCTGCTCGGACGCGGACCGGACGGATTGCGAGGCGGTGCTGCGGGTGGTCGGCGAGGATGCGCTGGCGACGGGGGACTACTCGCTCTCGGTGCGCGCGCCGCGGCTGGCGCGGCTGACGGTGCCGTTCCACGTTTCCTCTGCGCCGGCGGCGATCTTGGTGACGAATGACTTGGAAGGGCGCGACCTGCGGATCGGGGAGCGGGTGACGATCACGGCGGTGGTGACGGACGGCGACGATTTTCCGGTGGCGGACGGGACGCCGGTGATCATGCAGGAGATCACGCAGGGGTCGCCGACATCGGCGCTGCAGCGGGCGCTGGTCGATTCGACGACGACGGGCGGCGAGGCGAGGGCGGTGTACATCGCGGTGGCGCCGGGGAGCCACGTGATCACGGTTTCGGCGGGGAGCGTGACGGCGGTGAGCGCGGTGCGCTCCTCGGCGTTGATCATCGGGCGGGGCTGCACGGTCGAGGATTTGACGCGGACGGGGGCGGGGCCGTCGTTCTGGCTGGGGCCGTCGGGCGAATGCAGCGCGTCGGATCTGCTGGGGCAGCTGGATGATGCGCCGGCGATCCTGCTGCTGGCGCTGGACCGGTGGGTGGGCTACGCGGAGTTCGAATCGGGCAGCGCGGTGCCCGGGTCGCGGGACTTCAGGCTGAACTACGGGGACGCGCTCTGGATCGCGGGCTGATCGGGGGACTGCGCGTCCGCTTCGGGGTTTTCGGATTCGTCGATCAGGACGACCTCGCCGGTTGCGCCGTCGACTTGGACGAGCTGGCCGGGGCGGAGGCGCTCGGTGGCGCCCGGGATGTTGACGACGGCGGGGATGCCGAATTCGCGGGCGACGACTGCGCCGTGGCTGAGGACGCCGCCGATTTCGGTGACGATGGCGGAGGCGAGGGGGAAGATCGGGGTCCAGCCGGGGTCGGTGAAGGCGGCCACGAGCACTTCGCCGGTTTGGAGGCGGCGGCCCTCTTCGGCGGAGTGGGCGATGCGGACGCGGCCGCGGCCGGTGCCCGGGGATGCGCCGATGCCCTCGAGGGTCGCGCCGGGTTCGGCGGGGGCTTCGTCGGCGGCGGAGAGGGGCTGGCCGCCGCGGTCGCGGAGCATGGGGGGATCGACGGCGGACCATTCGGCGTGCTGGAGGCGTCGGCGGGCGGCGCGGCTGCGCATTTGGCCGGCGATGACGGGGTCGTCGCTGCGGCGGGCGAGCTGGATCAGTTCGGCCATCAGGAGGAAGAAGACGTCGTCGGGCTGATCGAGCAGTCCGGCGGCGGTCCAGCGGCGGCCGAGCAGGAGCCAGAGGCGGCGCTGCTGGAGGGAGATGCGGAGGAGCTCGAACTTGGGGTTTTCGCGGAGGGGGGTCATGCGCTGGGTTTGCTTGAGCATGAGCTGGAAGCACCACCAGCGGAGGGGGAGCCAGCGCGCGAGCGGGCGTTGGCGGAGGATGTGCTGGACTTCGGCTTCGGCGGCCTCGCGGGTTTCGCGCTGGCGCAGGCTGAGGGCTTCGGCGCTGCCTTGGCCGGGGCGGAGGACGTATTCGCGGAAGGTGTGGAGGATGATGGCGGGGTCGTCGGCCCAGCGGGGCTGGGCGAGTTCGAGTTCGCCGGCGGCGCGGTGGCCGTAGTCCTTGAGGAAGCGGCGCAGGTCGGAGCGGAGCCGGGCGGGCAGGGTGGAGCGGGGATCGTCGAGGGCGTCGGCGAGGGCGGGCGGGTCGAGGCGCTCGACGGCGGCGCGGGCGTCTTGGTCGGCGGCGGCGCGCTCGGCGATGCGCCAGAGGGAGAGGTCGCCCTCGGCGGTGCTGACGCCGGGCAGGCCCTGGATCAGGGGCAGGGCGGCTTCGCGGCTGCCGAGCCAGCGGTCGCTGAGCAGGAGCAGGAACTGGACGAGGCCGAAGGCGGAGGTTTGGACGTCGAGCAGGTAGTCGACGAAGTCGGCGGAGAAGATGGCGGAGCCGGAGAGCTGGCGGAGCAGTTCGCGGTCGGGGATGCCGTCGGCGTCGTTTCGGGCGAGGGCTTCGAGGCGGGCGGCCTCGGCGCGGGCGCGGCGGCGCCAGCGGGGCCAGCGGCGGAGCAGCACTTGGTCGGCCTTGACGCGGCGGAGGGTGTGGGGGAGGGAGCGGAGGACCCTGGCGTAGTCGAGGCGCCGGCGCATGCGGAGCGGGGGTTCGGGGCCGCCGATGGCTTCGTGGAAGTAGGAGCCGGGCATGCCGAGGGACTCGATCAGCTGGTGGATGAGGCCGATGTTGAAGTAGAGGTAGCCGTCGAACGCGTCGACGAATCTGCGGCCGCGGGAGCGCTCGCCCCAAGGGACGTGGAAGCCGGATTCGAGGGCTTCGGCGACGACGGACCAGGAGAAGGGGGTGATCACGTCGGGCATGATTTCGCCGGCGTTGGCGCGGGACCAGAGGTCGCTGAGGCGGGCTCGGCGCTGCGCGCGGCCCCAGGCGAGGGGTGCGGTGATCGGGCGGGGGTCGAAGGTGTCGATGGTGTCGGCGTAGCGGCGCCATTGGACGGAGGCGGGGCCGCCGAGCGCGCGCTCCTCGGCGAGGACGCGCTCGCGGATGGTGCGGAGCATGTCGGGGGCGAAGCCGTGGCCGACGCCGATGGGGCCGCGGCGGGGGACGAGCATGGAGCCTTCGCGGGGCGCGGCGATGTCGACGCGGACGGAGGCGAGCTGCTCGCCGCGCGGGTCTTCGGAGTAAGCGACGCCGGATTCCATCGGCTCCATGCGGTTCACGATATCCGCTGCCCGCGACTGGATCAGGTGAGGGCGGCGAGGATTTCGGGGGCCTCGAAGAGGGCGGGTCCGCGGGCCTCGCGGGGGCGGAGGAGGCCGATGTCGATCAGCTTCTGGACGACGAGGCGGGCGCCGGCGGGGGTGACGCCGGTGATCTCGCAGACTTTGCGGCGGGTGACGATGGGATGGCGGAAGAGGGCGTCGGCGAGGCGGATGGCGTTGGGGGAAGCACCGGCCTCGGCGACGCGGGCGCGGACCTCGGCGCGGAGCTTGGAGAGGCGGACGCCGCGCTTGACGGCGTGGGCGGCCTCTTCGCGGACGCCGTCGATCATGAAGCCGGACCAGGAGGCCCAATCGCCGGTTTCGGTGACGGAGCCGAGGTGCTCGTAGTACTCGGAGCGGTGCTGTTCGAGCCAGCGGCTGAGGTAGAGCAGGGGGATGGCGAGGGCGCGGCTCTTGATCAGGAAGAGCAGGATGAGGAGGCGGCCCATGCGGCCGTTGCCGTCGTGGAAGGGGTGGATGGTCTCGAACTGCCAGTGCATCATGGCGGCGCGGGCGAGCAGGTCGATGCCGGAGGGGGCGTTGACCCATTCCTCCCAATCGTCCATGAGATCGGGGACGAGTTCGGGCGGCGGGGGGACGAGGGTGGCGTCGCGGATGTCGTTGGAGGGGCCGATGTGGACCTGGGTCTCGCGGAGTTCGCCGGGAGCGGCGTGGCCCTCGCCGGCCATCAGGATGCCGTGCATTTCGAGCACGAGGTCGAGGGAGAGCTGGCCGCGTTCGAGGCGCTTGAGGCCGGCGTCGAGCGCGCGCTCGTAGTTGCGGACGATTTCGTCGTCGCTCTGCGGGGTGGCGGTGGCGTCGAAGACGTAGAGGTCGGTTTCGGTCGAGCGGGTGCCCTCGATGCGGGAGGAGCGGACGGCTTCGACGCGGACGAAGGAGGGGATGAGCAGATCGGCTTCGGGTTCGAGCGTGAAGACGGCGTTGAGCTGGCCGAGCTGGAGCAGGGCGTCGGCGTTGGCGTTGCGGACATCGTCGGGGAGGCGGATGCTGGAGGGGAGCGGGTCGGGGATGAAGGCGGGGACCTCGCGGCCGATGTCGAGCAGCTGGCCGACGGGGCTGTCCGCGTAGCGATGATCGGGGAACTCGTCCATATCTGCTTCTCCGTCGTGGTGTTAGCAGGCCGCTGGAGACTAACAGATGAGGGATGGAGATGTTAGTTGGATTTCAGCGAGCGAGTGTGGATGAAAGCAAACATGAAAGAACTAACAAGATCGGCGAAGTGGTGTTAGTCGGGTTTCACGCATGGGCGGGAGATGAAACATGATGGGCGATTGCTAACAAGATCGGGGTTGGCGTGTTAGTTGGGTTTCAGCGGGGGCGTCGGGATGTTAGTTGCGGGGGGATTGCTTGCTTTGGGTTAGTGGATGCCGTCTGGGGGGTAGAAGATGGGGAGGTGGGCGAGGGGTGCTAGGACTTTGAGGCTGGCGGGGTCGATGCTGATTTCGACTGGGGTTTGGGGGACGTATTCGCCGTCGATTTGGCAGGGGGCGGGTTCGGCGAAGGTGAGGGAGAGGCGGCGGAAGCGGCGGTAGCTGACGCCTGGGGCGGCGGTGTGGAGTTCGGCCAGGCTGAGCAGGGCTTCGGCGGCGGCGCGGGCCGCGCCGCCGTCGAAGATGACGCAGTCGAGCATGCCGTCGACGACGGAGGCGCGGTGGGCGATTTCGGTGACGGCGGCGTAGCGGCGGGTGTTGCAGATCGTGATCAGTCCGGCGTGGTGGAGTTCGGGTTCGGCGCCGTCGAAGGAGAGGGCGACGCTGAGGGGTTCTTCGCGCAGGGCGCGGAGCGCGGCGGCGGCGTAGGCGGCTTTGCCGAGGGCGCGCTTGAGGCGGGGGTCGACCTCGCGGACGGCGCCGGCGTCGAGGCCGATGCCGGCCATGAGCAGGAAGCGGCGTTCGAGCGCGTCGGCGGTGTGGAGGCGGCCGGCGTCGATGGTCATCGGGTGGGGCAGGGCTGACAGCTGGGCTTGGAGGGCGAGGAGGCGGTCATCGGGCAGGGCGATCTCCCGGGCCCAGACGTTGGCGGTGCCGATGGGGACGACGCCGAGCGGGACGGGGGAGCCGGGCGGGAGGCCCTGGATGATCGCGTTGAGGGTGCCGTCGCCGCCGCAGCCGAAGATGGCGGCGGCGCCGGCTTCGTGGGCGGCGGCCGCGGCGGCGGCGGCGACGGCGGGGTCGCTGGCGGCGATCACGTGGGATGGATGGCCGAACTCGGCGGCGGTTTCGGCCCAGAGGCGGGCGTGCATCGCCAGGTCGCGGGCGCCGCGGGTGTTGGGGTTGAGGATGAAGACGATGGAGTCGGGGGGGATGCCCGATGCGAAGTCGCCGCTGGTCATGATGCGGAGTGTACGCGCCCGTCCGCGCTAACCTGCGCGGCATGCCGAAATCGAAGCGGACGGCGGGGATCGGGATCCGGCGGGTGGACCACATCGCCATCGCGGCCGAGGATCCGCAGCGGGCGGCGGAGTTCTGGCAGCGGCTGTTCGGGCTGGAGCTGGATCACTGGAGCAGTTCGCCGGACGAGGGCTACCGGGTGGCGCAGTTCCACTTTCCGGGGCGGCAGGTGGGGCTGGAGGTGATCGGGGCGTACGACGACGATTCCTTCATCAAGCGGTTCATCGAGACGCGGGGTGCGGGGATGCACCACATCACGGTGGAGGTGGGGGATTTCGACGGGGCGGTGGAGTTCCTGCGGGAGGAGATGGGGATCGAGCCGTTCGGGGAGTTCGAGGATTTCGAGTGGCGGCAGTGCTTCGTGCATCCGCGGGACACGGGCGGGGTGCTGGTGCAGCTGTACGAATGGCGGCCCGGCCGGCGGCCGGCGGATTGGCCGGACTGAGCGCGGCGGCGATGAGCGCGGTTCCGCAGTTCCGCGACGGGGAGTTCGTGCCGACCCGGGAGGTGCCGTTTTCGGACGAGCTGGACCAGTTGATCGCGGAGATCCGGAAGGGGGAAGCGCCGAACCTGGGGCGCTTCTGCGGGCGCTGCTGCGCGCCGCTGGGGGACGCGGATTCGTGCAGCACCTGCGGGGAGCACGTGTGGTCGACGGAGCCGGTGGAGAAGATCGACCGGGAGCTGGCGGCGATCTACACGGCCAAGCGCAAGCGGGAGGGGCTGTTCGTGCATTTGGCGGCTTGGACGGGGATCCTGCTGGCGACGGCGCTTTCGGTGCTGATGATCTACTTCTTCGCGGATGCGGGGATCTGGGTGATCGCGCTGGGGCTGCTGGTGCTGATCGTGGGGGGCTACTTCGCCGGCGTGTATTTCGGCAACGTGCTGATCCAGGATCGGGCGTACCGCAGCGGCTTGGAGATGTTCGCACGGCGCTGGGAGGAGTACCTGGCGGAGCAGGAGGCCTAGGCCGGCTCGACGGCGGGGCCGGCGGCGATCACGGCGTCGCCGGGCTGCAAGGGGCGGTCGTCGGCGGGCAGGTATTCGCCGTCGGCGGTGCGGACGGCGAGTGCGCGGCGGCCGTCGCCGGCGGCCTCTGCGGCGGAGGATCCTGCGAGGCCGTCGGCATCGCCGATTTCGATCACGGCGACGGCGTCGCCGGTGGCGGTGATGGGGAGCATCGGGGGGCCGGCGCGGCCGCGGACGGCGGTTTGGGCCATGAGGCCGCCGAGCAGGTCCATGGGGGAGAAGGTGACGGCGGCGCCGGCCTGGCGGAGCTGGGGTTCGGAGCCGGCGTCGTTGCAGCGGGCGACGGTGAAGAGGTCCGGGTTGACGCTGAGGGCGGTGAGCATGACGAAGGTGTTGGTGGCGTCGTCGTGGGAGGCGATGACGAGGGAGCGTGCGACGGCGACGCCGGCGTGTTCGAGCACATCGCGGTCGCGGGCGTCGCCGTGGACGGCGAGCCAGCCTTCGCGGCGGGCGTCGTCGACCTTGGCCTGGTCGCTGTCGATCAGGACGAACTCGACGCGGCGGCCGTGCAGATCGCGGGCGACGCCCCAGCCGACGCGGCCGGCGGCGGCGATGATCACGTGGTCTTGCAGGTGTCCGGCCAAGCGCGCCATGCGCCACTCCCGGACGTCACGATAGAGATCGCCTTCGAGCAGGATGCCGGCGCCGGCGGTGAAGAGGTAGGCGGTGGCGGCGACGCCGAAGATGGCGAGGAAGATGGTGAAGATGCGGGCGGTCTGTCCGAGCGGGTGGACTTCTTGGAAGCCGATGGTGGTGATCGTGATCACGGTTTGGTAGACGGCGTCGACGAAGCCGATTCCCTCGATCAGGATGTAGCCGGCGACGCCGGTGCCGAGGGTGACGAAGAGCGCGAGCAGGGCCCTGCCGAGGCGGGTGGGGGCGGGGCCGTCGGTGATGTTGATGAAGAAGAGCTGGGAGACGGCGAGGGCGGCGCCGGGCAGGCGCCGGCGAATCCACCGCTTTCTCCGCGCGCGCCCGCTTTCCATGGCCCGCTCCCGCTGCGTCCGGTTCGGCCCGGGCAGTTTCGCACCATTCGGCGCTGCGCGACCGCCGGGCACATACGGGGCGCGGGCGGGGCATCGTTCGGCAGGTCTATACTTGGCGGCCAATCGGGGGGAGGACGCGATGGTTGCCGCTTCGCTGGGTGAGTTGAAGGCAGAGGGGTACGCGCCGCGCACGGTGCGGGATGAGATCCGGGCCAACTTGGTCGAGCGGATTCGCAAGGGCGAGCCGATCTTCGAGGGCATTCACGGCTACGAGGACAGCGTGGTTCCGGCGCTGCAGAACGCGCTGCTGGCGGGGCAGGACGTGATCTTCCTGGGCGAGCGGGGGCAGGCGAAGTCGCGGATGATCCGCGGGCTGATCGGGCTGCTGGACGAGCAGGTGCCGGTGCTGGACGGGCCGGAGGTCTTCGAGGACCCGTTCGATCCGATCACGGCGGAGGGTCGCGCGCTGGTGGCGGAGCGGGGGGATGATGCGCCGATCAAGTGGGTGGGGCGGGAGGAGCGGTACGGGGAGAAGCTGGCGACGCCGGACATCACGATCGCGGACCTGATCGGGGAGGTGGATCCGATCAAGGTGGCGGAGGGGCGCTACCTGTCGGATGAGGGGACGATCCATTTCGGGCTGGTGCCGCGCAGCAATCGGGGGATTTTCTGCATCAACGAGCTGCCGGACTTGGTGGAGCGGATCCAGGTGGGGCTGCTGAACATCATGGAGGAGCGGGACGTGCAGATCCGCGGCTTCCGGGTGCGGCTGCCGCTGGACGTGCTGATCGTGGCGTCGGCGAATCCGGAGGACTACACGAACCGGGGGCGGATCATCACGCCGCTGAAGGATCGCTACGGGGCGCAGATCCGGACGCACTATCCGGAGGAGCTGGAGACGGAGCTGGAGATCGTGCGGCAGGAGGCGGCGGATCCGGCGCCGTCGGGGGTGGCGGTCTCGTGCCCGCGCTACATGGAGGAGATCGCGGTGGAGCTGATCCGCTTGGCGCGGCGGTCGCCGGACGTGAGCCAGCGCTCGGGGGTTTCGGTGCGGGCCTCGATCGCCGTGCATGAAACGCTGATGGCCAACGCGGCCCGGCGCGCGCTGGCGGCGGGCGAGTCGCAGGCTGCGCCGCGGATCTGCGATCTTGATCACGTCGCGCCGGCCTTGCAGGGCAAGCTGGAGCTGGAGACCGTGGCGGAGGACGCGGATCTGGAGATCATCCCGCGGCTGCTGCGGGAGGCGGTGGCGCGGGTGTTCGCCCGCAGCTTCCGGGAGGCGGACTTCGACGCGCTGGTCGAGACCTTCGCGGCCGGCTTGGCGGTGGAGGTGGGCGAGGATGTTCCGGTGGCGGAGTATCCGGGCATCGTGTCGCGGATCGAGGGGGCGCAGGAGGCGCTCTCGGTTTTGGACATCGGGGAGGATGCGGCTTCGCTCGCGTCGGCGATTGAATTCCTGCTGGAAGGATTGCACCTCAACAAGCGGCTCAACAAGGACAGCGTCGGCCGGCGCGCGTTCTACCGCGCCTAGCCGGCCGCCGTTCCGCCGCAGTCAGGCCGTTCGATGCCGACGCGATTCCGCTACACGCAATGGGACGGGACGCAGGAGATCGCGGGTCCCGACGCGGAGCAGGTGCTGGAGCAGGTGTCGGAGGACCTGCTGAATTTCGGCGACTTGCAGCAGGCGCTGCGGAACATGCTGCAGCGGGGGATGCGGATGACCGGGGGCGACCGCACGCAGGGGCTGCGGGATCTGCTCCAGCAGCTCCGGCAAGAGCGGCGCGACAACCTCGAGCGCTTCGACCTTTCGTCGGCCTTCGACGACATCCAGCAGCAGCTGGACGAGATCGTCGACCTTGAGCGCGGCACGCTGGACGACCGGATCGATCAGCTGCCGCCGCCTCCGGCGCCGCGGGAAGACGGGCCGGAATCGGGCGAACAGCAGGCAGGGCAGGCGCAGCAAGGCGGGCAGGCGCAGCAGGGCGGGCAGCAGCGGGACGAGTCGGGGCTGACCGAGGAGGAGCGGGAGCGGCTGACGGAGGCGATGCGGCAGCTGCTGGAGCGCAAGCAGCAGCAGCTGGACGATCTGCCGGACAACGCGGCGGGGCAGATGAAGGGGCTCCAGCCCTACGAATTCGAGAATCCGGAGGCGGCGCAGAAGTACCAGGAATTGGTCGACCAGCTGCGGCAGTCGATGATGAACCAGTTCTTCGGGCAGATGCAGCAGATGATGCAGGAGATGTCGTCGGGCGACATGTCGCGGATGCAGGAGATGATCCGGGACCTGAACGACATGCTGGAGCGGGCGCGGATGGGGGAGGATCCGCGCTTCGACGAATTCATGCAGAAGCACGGGGACATGTTCGGCGACGACCCGCCGCAGTCGCTGGAAGAGCTGCTGGAGCAGATGCAGCGGCAGGGCGCGCAGATGCAGAATCTGCTGGATTCGATGCCGGCGGAGATGCGCAACCAGCTCGGCGAGATGATGCAGCAGATGATGGATCAAGCGGGCCTGGGGCAGGAGCTGGCGCGGCTCGCCGCGAATGTCGAGGCGCTCGCCCCGACCCGGGACATGCGCAATCAGTATCCCTTCCGCGGCGACGAGCCGCTCGATATGCAGGCGGCGATGGGGCTGATGGATCAAATGGGGCGCTTCGACGAGGTCGAGCGGATGCTGGAGCAGGCGGCCTACAGCGGCGATCTGTCGAACATCGACCTCGATTTGGTGGAGGAAGTGCTGGGCGCGGAGGCCCGCGAGGCGATCGAGCAGCTCGTCCAGATGATGCAGGAGCTGGAGGATCAGGGGCTCCTGCGGCGCAAGAACAAGTCGTGGGAGCTGACGCCGCGGGGGAATCGGAAGATCGGGGAGAAGGCGCTGGGGGAGATTTACGCGCGGCTGCGGAAGCAGCAGTTCGGGAAGCACAACTTGCCGGAGACAGGGCGGTACGGGGATCGGGCGGACGACGTGAAGGGGTACGAGTTCGGGGATCCGTTCCATCTGGATCTGACGGGGACGATCGGGAACGCGCTGCAGCGGGGCGGGCCGCAGTCACCGGTCGGGCTGGATCCGGATGATTTCCAGGTCTACCGCTCGGAGACGATGACGCAGACGGCGACGGTGGTGATGCTGGACTTGTCGTGGTCGATGGCGCTGCGGGGGTCGTTCCAAGCGGCTAAGAAGGTGGCGATGGCGCTGAACAATTTGATCCGGATGCAGTATCCGCGGGACAGCCTGTATCTGGTGGGGTTCAGCGCGTACGCGCATGAGCTGAAGCCGGAGCGGTTGCCCTACGTGCGCTGGGACGAGAATCAGCTGGGCACGAACATGCACCAGGGGCTGCTGATCGCGCAGCGGCTGCTGGCGAAGCACAAGGTGGGGACGCGGCAGATCATCATGATCACGGACGGGGAGCCGACGGCGCATCTGGAGCAGGGGCGCTCGTATTTCGCGTATCCGCCGAGCCCGGTGACGATCCGGGAGACGCTGAAGGAGGTTCAGCGCTGCACGCGGAAGGACATCGTGCTGAACATTTTCATGCTGGAGACCTCGTACTACCTGAAGGAGTTCGTAGGGCAGGTGGCGAAGATCAACCAGGGGCGGGTCTTCTATACCGACCCGGATCGGCTGGGCGAGTACCTGCTGGTGGATTTCGTGACCCACCGCCGCAAGAATCTGGGCCGGGCTTAGATTTCGGTGGTGAGCAGGGAGAGGGATGGTTGGGGGAGGTTGGGGGGGATGGCGGATTGGTCGGGGGTGGTGAGGATGACTTGTTCGCGGGGGGCGAGGATGGAGGCGGTGCGGTTGCGGCGGGTTTGGTCTAGTTCGCTGAAGAGGTCGTCGAGGAGGAGGATGGGGGGGTCGCCGGCGCGTTCTTGGAGGTAGTCGGCTTCGGCTAGGCGGAGGGCGAGGGCTGCGCTGCGCTGCTGGGCGCGGGAGCCGAAGCGGCCGGCGTCGCGGGGGTCGCCGGCGATGTCGAGGGTGATGCGGAGGTCGTCGCGGTGGGGGCCGGCGCCGGTGTGTCCGCGGGCGAGGTCGCGGGCGCGGGACTGGGTGAGGGCTTCGGCGAGTGCGCGGCGCCAGCCTTGGCCGGCTTCGGGGGGCGCGCTGTTGGGCAGGCCGGGGAGGTGGTTTGCGGCGAGGGGGGCGTCGTCTTCGGCGTGTTCGCCGAGGTCGGCGTGGCGGGCGGTTGCCAGGCTGGCGAGGCGTTGGGCGGCGGCGGCGCGGGCTTCCCAGACGGGTGCGCCGTGGCCGCAGAGGAGTTCGTCCCATTGTTCGAGCTCGGCGGCGCGGGCTTCGCCGCGGGCGATCCTGCGGAGCAGGGCGTTGCGCTGGGTCAGGGCGCGCTGGTACTGGGAGAGGTTGGCGGCGTGGGCGCGGTCGACTTGGGCGATGGCGAGGTCGAGGTAGCGGCGGCGGACGGAGGCGGGGCCGGTGAGCAGTTCGGCGTCGAGGGTGCTGAATTGGACGGCGCGGATCGCGCCGAGGGCTTCGGAGGCGCGCTTGGGGACGCCGTTGACGCGGATGCGCTTGGAGGTCAGGGGGGAGCCGTCTTTGGCGAGGCCCTCGCGGGCGGCGATGGCGACTTCGACCTCGATTTCGCCGGCGTCGGCTTGGGCGGCGCCGGCGACGCGCAGGACGCGGGGGCCGGGCGGGGGCGCGTCGGCGGAGTTTTCGGGCCAGGAGAGCAGTTCGCCTTCGGTGGCGGCGCGGGTGGAACGGAGGGAGGCGAGCAGGTAGCAGGCTTCGATCAGGTTGGTTTTGCCGCTGGCGTTGGGGCCGGTCAGGAGGGTGAGGCCGGGCGGGAGTTCGAGCTCGAGGGAGCGCCAGGAGCGGAAGCCGCGGAGGGAGAGGCGGGTCAGGTGCACGGGGGGAGTCTAAGTCGGGGGCGCGCTCGACTCATCGGTGCGGCTGGCGGGGCCGGCAGGTCGGGCCGGCTGGCTGCGGTTGCTTGACAACGTCCATCTGTAACCCGTGCTACACTCGCAGGGCGCGGGGCGGGTACCGAACGCACGCGCAGGGCACTGGAGGCTCCTCATGACGACCCAACTCGTTGACCAGCCGGGGATCAACCTGGACTGGCTGAACGTCGACACGGAGCGGGGGATGGAGATCGAGCAGGGTCGGAAGGGCCTGACGCTCGAGGCCATCAACCAGATGAGCTACGGGGTCGAGGACCGGGACCAGGCGCGCGCACGGCAGTGGGTGCCGCGCGGTTCGCAGCCGGACCCGCGCACGCCGTCGAACTCGGTGCAGCACCTGAACAAGGCGGATGTCTGGTCGGACAGCGCGATGCTGCTGTACGAGGAGGCGCTGCAGCGGCAGTGGTCGAGCGCGCGGGACATTCCGTGGGAGACGATCGACGCGGACATGCCGGAGGATCTGGAGCGTGCGATGTGCACGCTGTGCACGTTCCTGACGCAGGTGGAGTTCATCGCGGGGGACGTGCCGGGGCGGTTCATGGAGCAGGTGCATCCGGAGTTCTTCGAGTCGCAGCTGTTCCTGGGGACGCAGCTGATGGACGAGGCGCGGCACTTGGACGTGTTCCGCAAGCGGGCGCTGGTCAACGGGGGCGGGTTCTCGGGGGCCGGGCTGGGCGCGGTGCAGCTGCTGGGGTCGGATGACTTCACGGAGATGACGGCGCTGCTGCATCTGGTGGGCGAGGGGTTCGTGCAGACGCTGTTCCGGATGGGGGAGCTGATCGCGCAGAACGAGGCGGAGAAGCGGATGTTCCGCTTGGCGGCGCAGGACGAGTCGCGGCACTTGGCGTTCGGGGTGACGCACCTGAAGTACACGGTGGAGACGGAGCCGTGGCGCAAGGAGGAGCTGCACCACATCCTGGACATGCAGGAGCAGCTGCTGACGCAGTCGCAGCAGACGAGCCTGACGACGAACCCGCTGACGGGGGAGGCGCTGGCGATCCTGTCGGGCGGCGGGATCGAGCACCTGGACGACGGGTACAAGATGGTGATGCTGATGCGGAAGAAGCAGTTCGTGGAGTACGCGCACCGGCTGAAGGTGATCGGGCTGGACCGGACGGATCGGTTCGCGCAGCCGGTGCTGGATCTGCTGGGCGACGCGATCGGCGACAGCAGCGTGGACGCGCACGGCAACGCAACGGGCTCCTAGCAGCCTGGGCGGCCGCCGCGCGAGCACCGCGCTTGGGGCGCCCGGCGGGGGCCGGGTGCCGGATTCCAGAGCGAACGAGGAGGCGGCAGCGCCGTGGAACTCTCGACCACCACCAAAATCCGGGCCAAGCAGGCCGGCTGGTCAGATGAACTGATCGAGCGGCTGGGGGCGTCGACGGCGACCAACGAGCAGGTCGAGAACATCGCCTACGGGAAGCTGCCCGAGGAGCGGGTGAGCGCGTGGATCGATTTCCTCGAGCGGGATCCGGACAATCCGTTCACGAAGGCGCCGCTGAACGTGTTCCGCACGCCGGCGGAGACGGGGGTTCGGGCGGTTCCGGGCGAGGACGGGCTGCGGATGCGGGACATCAACATCGGGACGTACGGGATCGTGCCGGAGCGCTGGGAGCTGCAGAACGACGCGCCGCGGGGGACGGTTTCGACGGGGCAGGTGATTCCGGCGGCGTACTCGATCTTCGACAAGGCGGAGGTGTGGTCGGAGAACGCGGTCGACCTGTACGAGGACGCGATCAAGGGGCGGTGGGCGCCGGCGACGGAGATTGATTGGGAGGGCGGGGTCGGGGAGCTGCCGGAGGAGCTGGAGCGGGCGGTGGGGCAGATCTGCACGATCTACTCGAACAACGGGATCGTGGAGCAGAAGATCATCGCGAAGTGGCTGGAGGAGATTTCCTACGGGTTCCACGAGGTGAAGTGCTTCTTGGCGACGCAGGTGTACGACGCGGGGCGGAAGGTGGAGTCGCTGCGGAAGCGGGCGCTGATCAACGGGGGCGGGCTGGGGCAGGCGCCGCTGGGGCAGGTCTACCGGGGCTGGTACCAGGCGCTGACGTTCACGGACATGATCATCGCGCTGGACGTGGTGTACAAGAGCTACGAGACGGCGATGTTCGAGTCGGCGGCGGAGTGGGTGCAGACGGACGCGGAGCGGCGGATCTTCGAGCTGCTGGCGCGGGACTCGCGGCGGCACCTGGCCTACGGGCTGGGGCACTTGGACTGGTACGTGCGGTACAAGCCGGATGCGGAGCGGATGCTGAACATCAGCTTCGTGCGCGCGGAGGCGTCGCTGGTGCAGGAGATGCGGCTGTCGTCGGCGGAGCGCGAGGCGATGATCGTGCTGTACGCGGGCGGGGTGGAGAATCTGGATGCGGGGGTGGAGCAGCTGAAGCAGCTGCGGGAGCGGCAGTACGAGGCGTACTTGGGGAACTTGGCGAGCATCGGCTTCGATCGGCCGGCGCCGCATCCGGGATTGGCGGGGCAGATCAAGGATCCGCTCGAGAGCGAGCTGGTCGCGGTCCGCGCGGTCGCGCGGGACTGATCTGCGTTGAGGGCGATGTCGAAGCGCGCCGCCCTCTTTGCAACGTTCGCAGCAGCATTCGCCGCTGTTTTCCTCATCGCTTGCTCCGGCGAGCAGGTTGCCGATGCGCCGCAGCCGACTCCGTCGTCGGCTGAGCGGTCGGAGCGTTCCGAGCCTTCCGCCGCGGAAGCGCAGGCCGAGCAGGTTCAAGAGGCGGAGCCGGCCGCGGAAGCCGCGGAGGAGCAGGCGGAGGCGGTTGAGGAAGTCGCGGAGCCGGAGCAGGAGGAGCAGACGGAGGAGCCAAGCGAGGCGGTGGAAGCGGAGGTGGAGAGCGAGCAGGACGAGACGATTTCGCTGCTGCCGCCGAACGTGCTGGGCGACCCTGCGGCGGAGGTGCACATCATTCATTTCGGGGATTTCCAATGACCGTTCTGCCAGCGTTTTGCGGCTCAGGATGAGCCGCTCATCATCCAACGGCTTGTGGAGACGGGGATCGCGACCTACGAGTACCGGCATTTTCCGGTGTTCGGCGATCAGAGCTGGTTCAACGCGCTGGCGGCCGATTGCGCGGGGGATCAGGGGGTGTTCTGGCCGTGGCATGACGAATTGATGAAGGGCGGGGAGGATGCCTACACGCGGGAGGGGGCGATCGCTTTGGCGGAGCAGTTCGAGATCGACGGGGCGGTGTTCGCGCAGTGCCTTGATGAGGAGGTGCATCTGGCGCGGATCGAGCAGCTCGCCCGGGCGGCGTCGCGGGCGGGAGTGCAGCGCACCCCTACGCTTGTCGTTGACGGGGTCCAAGTCGAACCTACTGCCGAGGCGGTGATCGAGGCCGCCACGGCGGGGACGCCGCAGTAGCCGCGGAGGCCAGCATGACCATCGCCCGTTCAGCCAAGTTGGGGGTTCTCGCGATTCTCGCCGCGCTCGCGGTCGGGGTCAGCGCGTCCGTCGGCGCGCACGGGGGCCCGCCAGTCGAGGTTTCGGCGGAGCTGCGCGTGGCCGCACTGGTGAAGGAGTCGGGCACGGTCGAGTTCGGGCTGATCGACGCGGACGGGGAGCGGCTGCTGCCGGAGTTGCGGTTTTTGAACGCTTCGCTGCGGGAATCGCGGGCGGGGCGCTGGCTGCGGAGCAGCCCGGTGATCGTCACGGCGGGGGATGATTCGGAGCCGTCGCGGACGATCGAGATCGAGGGGCGGGTCAACGCGATGCCGCGGGCGGACGGGAGCGTGGCCTTCGCGGTCGAGGTCGCGGGGGAGCGCTACGAGCCGACGCGCAACATTCTCGGGGTCGCGCAGATTGCGGCGCGGGCCAATCGCTGGCTGCGGAGCACCCCGGTCACGGTTTCGCTGGTGGTCGACTCCGATCACCTGACGATCCCCGAGCCGCCGGCGACGCCTGATCCGCCGGCTGCCGAAACTCCGGCCGAGCCGAGCCCTGAAGAGGTCGACAGCAATGAGACCGCGCCTTCCGGTACGGAGGGGGATCAGCCGCCGGCGGGCGATGAGGACGGCGACGACGGCGATGAGGGCGGTGATGAGGGTGGAGAGGAGCCGGCGGCGGACGAGCACTACCGGATTCCCGATGGGCCCCGCGCGGGGGTCGTCGCCGACCGCAACGTGATCGGCGACCCGGCTGCGCCGGTGCTGATCCGCGACGTGGGTGATTTCCTTTGAGGGAGCTGCCAGAGTTTCGCGGCTCGGTCCGAGCCGCGCATTTTCGAGGAAGTGGTCAAGACGGGCATCGCGCGCTTCGAGTTCGTGCATTACTCGGCGCATGGGGCCACCGGGGATTTCGCGCACTTGGTCAGCGAATGCGCGGCGGATCAGGATCGGTTCTGGGAGTTCCATGACCAGCTGATGTCGCGCAACCGCAACCTGTACAACCAGGCGGGGGCGAGCGCGTACGCGGGGACGCTGGGCATGGATGTCGAGCAGTTCGGGCGGTGCCTTTCGGAGCGGACGCACGCGGAGAAGATCCGGCAGAGCCTGCGGGATGCGCGGGCTTTGGGTGTTTCCTTCACGCCGGTGCTGTTCGTCGATGGGCAGCGGGTGCAGGCCAGCGCCGACGCGGTGATTGCGGCGGCGAAGGCGGCGGCGGAGTAGGGGAACCGCGGGGGCTTCCGCGGCGTCGGGCTTCGCATGGGGATCGCGCGCTCCCTTGCGGCCATCACTGCGGCGGTTGCGGTGCTTGCTGGAATTGCGGCGTTGCTGTCGCTGCCGGGCGGTCCGGTGGTGGAGCCGATCGGGGCGTGCTCGCTCGCTTGCGGCGGGCCGGATGATCCTTGTCCGCATCCGGTCCGGGTCGAGGCGCGCCGGGTCGGGGACCGGATCGAGGTGGCGATCCGAGAGGGGCAGGACATCGGGGATGATTGCTCGACGATTTGGACGGAGCGCTGGCTGCCGCCGCGGCGGTTTGCGCCGGCGCCGGGGTTGGTCGACGGGTGGCTGATCGACCGCTGGCTCAACTCGACTCCGCTGGTCACGATCGGCAGCGAGGTGCGGGTGTCGCTGCGCATCCGCGGCGACCGCAAGGTTTCGTATGCGCTGCAGCAGCGGGTGTTCGGGGAGTGGGGGGAGCGGCGGCTGCTGGCTCCGTTTTTGCCGGCGGATGCGCGGGATGGGGAGTGGCGGGAGTCTGAGGTGCTGGATTTCATTCCCGCCTACAAGCCGGTGTATCCGGATCAGCCGGCGTTCACGCTGGAGCGGGACAGGCAGTACACGGCCACGCTGGTGATGGAGGATGGGGCTGAGATTGAGATCGAGCTGTTCGCCGACGATGCGCCGGTAACGGTCAACTGGTTCGTCTTTTTGGCAGGCGAGGGGTACTACGACGGGCTGCGCTTCGACCGGGTGCTGCGGGGGGAGATCGCGTACGCGGCAGGGGTGTTCAACTATCGGCACCTCGTCATTCCGCTGGAATTCACGGGACGGGCGAATGCGGCGGGGGCTGTCGGGATGGTGCCGACGGGCAATCCCGAGGACGCGAACGGGGAGTTCTACATCAAGCTTTCGGATGAGGGCTCGTTTGCGGCCGCCCCGGCTCAACATCTAGAGCGGCTCTTCTTTGAAGACCCGCAATTCGTCTTCGGCCGGGTCGTGCGGGGGCTCGATGCGGCCCGCGCGTTTCCGACGGTGGACCGCCGCGAGCATGAGGTCGGACCGTTGATCCGCGAGATTCGGATCTCGTCCGAGCCGCGGGACATTCCGCGGGTCGAGCCGGGGGTCGTCCCGTACGGGTTCCGCGCGGGGGCGCGGTTTGAGCGCAACGTGATCGGCGATCCCGATGCGGCGGTGCTGATCCGGCGATTCTCGCCGAGCCGGGGCTGCTACGGCTGCTTGTACTCGCCTTCGCCGGTCGACTTGCACATCTTCGAGGCGCTGATTGCGACGGGGATTGCGCGCTATGAGGTGATTCCAACCCGCGCGGCCGGTGGCGCGGAGACCGACCATGCGCTCTCGTGCGCCGCTGATCAGGGCAGGTTCTGGGAAATGATCGATCAGATATCGACGCGGGCAGGCAGCGTGCCGTTCGAATCCAGCGCCAGTCGCAGCTTCACGATCGGCGACTATGCGGGGGCGCTGGGGATGGACGTGGGCGAGTTCCGCAGCTGCGTCGGTACTCGCCGGAACGCTGCCGAGGTTCTGGGCTGGTACCGCGAAGCCGCTGCGGCGGGGGTCGCGGGTTGGGAGACGGCTTGGTTCGTGGACGGTGTTCGGGTTGAAGCCGAGGACTGGCGGCGCCAGTCGGAGGCGATCATCAAGGCGGCGCGGGCGGCGCTGGAGTAGGCTGAGCTGATGAAGTCTGTTCGGGCCGTGCTGCTGGTGATTTTCGGGCTGGCGGCTGCTTTGGCGGCTGCCTGCGGGGGCGGGGGTTCGGAGACGGCGCAGTCGGGGCAGGTGGCTTCGGCTGCGGAAGAAGCGGGGCAGGCTGGGCAGGGGCGATACGGCTCGCTTGGTGATGGCTCGGACGAAATGCCGTCCGATGGGGAGCAGGCGTCGGAGGCGGCGCAGCCGGGCGGGGAGAGTGATTTGTTCGTGTCGGCGGGGGTGTTTGAATCGGGGCCGCGGGCGGGGGGGCGGTTCAATCGGACGATGCTCGGCGATCCCGATGCGCCGGTGGTGATCACGGATTACGCGGACTTTCTTTGAGGGGGGTGCCGGCGGTTCGCGGTTCAGGCTGAGCCGCGGGTGTGGGAGGAGCTGATCGCGACGGGGATTGCGCGGCTGGAGTTCGTGCATTATCCGCAGCATGGGGCGGCGAGCGATTTCGCGCACAATGCGGCAGAGTGCGCGGCGGATCAGGGGCGCTTCTGGGAGTTCCACGACCGCTTGATGGAGGGGGATGCGTCGCTCTACGGGCCGGCAGGGGCGACGGCGCTGGCGTCGGAGCTGGGGATGGACACGGGGGAGTTCGGGGCGTGCATTGCGGATCGCCGCTATCTCGGCTATGTGCGGGAGCAGCAGCGGGACGCGAGGGCGGACGGGGTTTCCTTCACGCCGACGATCCGGGTGAACGGGCGCGGCGTTGATGCGACGGCTGATGCGGTGATCGCGGCGGCGCGGGCAGCGGCCGAGTAGCCGGCCGCGGGGCGGATCTTGGCTTGATGAATCTCGGCTGGCGCGGGTCGGCGGTCGCGATGTTCGCTTTGGCGATCGGCATCCTTGCCGGCGTCGTGTTGCCGTTCGGATCGGGCCCTGCTCCGGCTGCGGCTTGCGACTACGAGACGACCGGGTGGCCGGGCGATGTTATGGGCGACGATGTGCGGGTTGAAGCGCGCTGGAGCGCGGGCGGGCGGATTGAGGTAGGGGTTAGCCAGTACCTGATGGTCGAATACTGCGAGTGGGGCTGGAGCGAGCGCAGGCTGCCGGCGCGGCGGTTCGTGCCGGCGGATCCGCCGCTTGGGCGCTGGTTGAACTCGTCGCCGATTGCGGCGTTCGGCTCGGCGCTGCGGGTGTCGGCCCGGCGGGGCGCGGACGGGACGACGGAGTTCGCGCTCCAGCAGGAGGCGTTCGGCAAATGGCAGGCGCGGCGTTCGGTGGGGGCGTTCCTGCCGAATGGCGGGCCGGAGGGGGTATGGCGCGAATCGCCGGCGCTCGAGTTCTGGGTGGTCAGCGGGCCGTCTTACTTGGGGCAGCCGTCGTTCAAGTTGGAACGGGAGCGGGCGTATTTCGCCACGCTGGTGATGGAGGACGGGGGCGAGATCGATATCGAGCTGCTGCACGACGCGGCTCCGCTCACGGTCAACTGGTTCATCCGCTTGGCGCGGGATGGGTACTACGACGGGCGCCGGTTCGAGCTGGTCACGGGGGGCGGCGGCTACGAGGCTGAAGAGCGGAGGGCGGATTACGCCGCCTACGCGGGCAGGCCGCTGAACTACCGGGCACCGCAGATTCCGAACGAGTACACGGGGCTGCCGAATGTGGCGGGCGCGGTCGGGCTGATGCCGGGCGAGGAGGCGTGGGCGGGGACGCCGGAGTTCTACATCAAGACGGAGGACTACGATCGGGAGGAGGGCGACACGGCGTGGTTTGCGGACCCGCCTTTCGTCTTCGGGCAGGTCGTGTCGGGGCTGGAGCATGTGCGGGCGATGCCGGCGGTTGATCCGAGCAAGCGGGAGATCGGGCCGCGCATTCAAGAGGTGCGCATCAGGGAGCACCGGCGCTCGGTTGCCTGGCCGGCGGGCGTGATTGGGCACGGGTTCCGGGCGGGCGCGTCGTTCGACGGCAGCGTGCTGGGGGATCCCGATGCGCCGGTGCTGGTGCGCAAGTACGTCGACTTTTTCCATTGCGGCTGGTGCCGCATGGCCGAGCTCCCGGTCGAGCAGTACCTGTTCGATGAACTGGTCGCCACGGGGGTGGCGCGGTATGAGGTGATTCCCCAAGGCGGCCGCGATGAGAGCGTCGAGCTGATCCGGGCGCTGGCATGCGCGACGGATCAGGGGAGGTTCTGGGAGTTCCACGATCTCTTGGAGGCGGTGTGGCGGCTGCGGGATCGGAGCGGCTATTCGCCGTACGTGCTCGCCCGTGCGGCCTGGATGGACGCGTCCGAGTTCCGGGCCTGCTTTGAAGGCGGCGGCGATGCGGGGCGCATTGCTTACTGGCAGGAGCAGAACAGGCCCTTTTGCGGCGGCCCGGGGTTTCGTTGCCCGGTTGACGCGGTGAATCTCGGCCAGGCGGGCTACTTCTTCGTGATCGATCTGAAAGAGGGCGTGAATGTCGGCGGAACGAGATACATGTCCAGTCTGCAAGAGGGCGCGAGCGAGCTGATCAAGCGCGCGCGGATCGTCCAAGATCGGCTCGCCCTGTCCGATGAGCGGCGCTGATTGGGGCTTAGGCTGAGGAGGGGAGACGGATGCGCTGCTTGATCGCTGCCGCTTGGGCCGCAGTCTTGATTCTGCTGCCGGCGATCTTGGTCGCGGGGTGCAGCGACGGGCCTGAGGACGATCAGGTCGATCTTGGTCAGGCCGTTGCGGAGGAGCCTGCGGTTGTGGAGGAGTCTGCGGCTGCGGGGCCATCGGGGGGTGATGGGGACGAAGAGATTGCGGAACCGGAGCGGGATGCGGCGGTGCCGCCGGCGGATGGGTCGGATGAGATGCTGCTGGATGAGGATGAAGAGGCTGGGGATGAATCGGCGTCGGGGGAGGCGGGGGTGTTCGCGGATACTTGGCGGGTGGGCGGGCGGTTTGACCGCACGGTGCTCGGGGATCCGGACGCGCCGGTGTTGATCGAGGTCTACAGCGACTTTCGCTGCGAACGGTGTTGGCGGTTCGTCTGGGATGCGGCGGAGATTTGGGTCGAGGTGGTTGCGACGGGGGTGGCGCGATACGAGTTCGTGCACTTTCCGGTCACCAGCGCGGCCAGCCTGTTCACGGCCAACGCGGCCGAATGCGCGGCGGATCAGGGGCGCTTTTGGCAGTTCCATGATCACCTGTTCGGCTACCCCGGCGATTCGTCGTACTACGAGCCGGAGGGTGCGGCGGAGCTGGCGGGGGAGCTGGGGATGGATGTGCGCGTGTTCGCGGACTGCGTTGACCGCAAGCCGCATGACGCCCGCATTCGCAGGAGGCTGGCAGCGGCGCGGGTGGACGGGGTGCCGTGGCCGCTGACGATCCATGTGGACGGCGAGGAGGTGGAGAACGATGCGGAGGCGGTGATCGCGGCGGTGAAGGAGGCGGCGCGGCGGCTGCGGCGCGACGCGGACGCTGCGGCGTTGCCCGCGGGCGGGTAGCGGCGGGAGGGGCGGCGAGTGATAGCGTTGCGGGCATGGTGATTCGCGCGGTCGTCCTCGTGATTGCGGTGCTCGCCGCGGCTGTTGCGGCTTGCGTGGCGGAGCGGGAGGCGGATGCGCCGCAGCCCACGGTCGCGCGGGAGGATCGGGGGGAGCGCCCGTCGCGGCTCGGTGTCGATGCGCCGGCGGTTGCCGAGGAGGCGGTTGGGGAGCAGCAGGCGGAGGCGGCGTCTGTTGACGGGGCGGAAGAGGCGGTTTCCGAGGCGGGAGCGGGGGAGGAGCCGGAGCCGGCGTATGCGGCGGGGACGATTCAATCGGGTTGGCGGGCGGGGGTGCGGGCGGATCGCAATGTGCTGGGGGATCCTGATGCGGAGATCGTAATTACGGAGTGGAGCGACTATCAATGACCGCACTGCCGTGATTTTTCGGCTCAGGTTGAGCCGGAAGTGTTCGAGCAGTTGATCAAGACGGGGATCGCCCGTTACGAGTACCGGCATTTCATCATTTTCGGAGCGCGGAGCGAGTTCGCGGCCGTCGCGACGGAATGCGCCGGGGATCAGGGGGAGTTTTGGACTTTCCACGATGCGTACTATTCGGGCGACCGCACGTTGTACGCACGGGAGGGGGTTCTCGACTTTGCGGAAGAGACGGGGTTGGATCTGCCCGTATTCGAGACGTGCTTGGACGGTACGGAGCATCTGGCGCGGATTTTCGCGGGGCAGCGGGAGGCGCAGGCGCAGGGGGTGAGCGGGACGCCGACGGTCATGGTGAACGGGCAGCGGGTGGGCAGTTCGGCACGGAGCATCATCGCGGCGGTCGAGTCGTACCTGATCGAGGAATAGGCTCAGTCGCTGGACAGCATGCGGCATACGGCAGGATCGCGCCGCGGAGTTGCGTTCTTGCCGGGCAGGTCATATGCTGGGTGCAATGCGACGAGCGGCCGGTGAGCTCCCACGCGAATTGGGATGATTCCGGGCCGCCAAATGATTGAGGGGCCGTACGCGGCCCCTCTTTCGTTGTCTATGCAGGATGGAAGGCGAACTGCCAAGTCCCACTGGTCGGACGATGCCGCGGGGCGGCTTGCGTCGCGGGGATTGATTTGGCCGGGGGCAGGGGGGAGATCGAGTTCAGGCGGGGGTGAGTTCTTCGCGGAGTTGGGTTAGGCCCATGGGGCCCAAGTCGAGGGCTTTGGCGTGGAAGTGCTTGAGGTTGAAGGTTGGGCCTTGGGCTTGTTTGGCTTGTTGGCGGACTTGGAGCCAGACGCGCTCGCCGACTTTGTAGCTGATGGCTTGGCCGGGCCAGCCGAGGTAGCGGTCGACTTCGCTGGCGAGCATGTTGGCGGGGAAGCGGGAGCGTTCGAGCAGGAAGGGGAGGGCGAGTTCGGGGCGCCAGCGGTCTGCGCCGGCGAGGGCGCTGAGTTCGCCGGTCGCGTGGCGCTCGCGTTCGGGGATTTCGAGTTCGAGGTGCATGCCGATGTCGGCGACGACGCGGGCGGCGCGGAGGCCCTGGCTGCTGAGGTAGCCCATGCGGTAGGCGGGGTCTTCGAAGTAGCCGA
Source organism: Dehalococcoidia bacterium (assembly GCA_965205165.1). Classification (GTDB taxonomy): domain Bacteria; phylum Chloroflexota; class Dehalococcoidia; order Bin125; family Bin125; genus CBDESM01. The sequence continues at coordinate 419,088 of OZ242037.1, read as the reverse complement.
GTTCGTCCATCAGGCGTTCGGCGTAGAGGGCCCAGCCTTCGACGTAGCCGGAGGTGCCGGCGAGCAGGCGCTGGAATCTGCTCAGGCGCTCGCCGAGCCAGCGGGTGGTGCCGATTTGGAGGTGGTGGCCGGGCACGCCTTCGTGGTAGCAGACGCTGAGTTCGCGCCAGAGGGGGAAGCGGGCGGCGCCGCCGGTCGGGTACCAGGTGCGGCCGGGGCGGGAGAAGTCTTCGGTGGGGCCGGTGTAGTACATCGCCAATGCGCCGCCGGGCGGGGCGATCATGGCTTCGATTTGCCGGACGGGTTCGGGGATGTCGAAATGCTCGCCGTTCAGCCGCTGCATCGTTTCGTCCTGGGTGCGCTGCATCCAGTCGCGGAAGGCGTCTTCGCCGTCGATGGCGCGGGCGTCGTCGGCTTCGAGTTGGGAGATTGCGCCGGCGATGCCTTGGCCGGGGGCGATTTGTTCGGCTGCGGCCAGCATTTGATCGCCGATGCGCCAGACCTCTTCCCAGCCCCATTGGTAGGTGTCGTGCAGGTCGATTCGTTCGCCGAGGAAGCCGCGGGCGGCGCGTTCGTAGCGTTCGGGGCCGACGAAGTCGCGGGGTTCGGCGCGCGGGAGGTAGACGTCGGCGAGCCAGCGGGCGGTTGCGGCGTAGGCGCTGGCGGCTGAGGCGGCGGCGGTTTGGAGGTCGGCGAGCAGCGAGGCGGGCAAGGATTCGCCGTCGGGGATCAGGTTGTCGAAGAACGATGCGCCGGGGGAGTTCGCCCAGACGATGCCTTGGCGGGCGCATTCGATCACTTGGCGGCGGGCGGGGACGAAGCCGCGCTGTGCGCCCTCGTGCAGGGAGGCGCGGTAGCGCTCCAGGGCTTGGGGGACTTGGGACATGCGGCGGGCGATTGCGGCATAGTCGTCGGCGCTTTCGCGGGGGAGGAGGTCGAAGATGGAGCGGATCGACTGGAAGGGGGAGGCGAGGATGTTGAGGTCGCGGCGCCATTCTCCGGCGTCGTGGAGTTCGGCGGCGTAGTCGAGGCGTTCGAGCATTACGCGCCTGGCGACGGAGTCGCGGTCATCTTCGGGCTCGGCGGCGACGAGTTGGGCGCGGGTGCGGGAGCGGAGCTGGGCGCGGGCGGCGTGGCCGTCGGGGGAGTAGTCGGTGAGGGAGTCCTCGACGGTGGGCAGGCCGAGGGCGAGGGCCATGCCGGGTTCGAGTTGGGCGAGTTCGTTGACGTAGCGGTCGGAGATGTCGGCGATCGCGCTCATTGTCGGCTCCTTGGACGGCGCTGCGGCGGCGGGTTGCGGATCCGGCGCGGGTCAGCGCATGGCTTCGTCGAACTTGGCGGCGGCGGGGGGGTTGAGGCTGCGGATGCGGGCTTCGAGGGCGGCGACGTTGTCGATCACGGTTTGGTATTCGGCCATGAGTTCGCGCTGGGCGCGGGCTTCGTCTTCGTCGTCGGCGTCCTCTGCGGATTCGCGGAGGTCTTCAAGTTCTTCGCGGGCGAAGGCCTTGATGTTGCGGGCGGCTTCGAGTCCGCGCAGGGCGGCGGGTTCGTCCTTGGCGGTTTCGGCGCTGTTGGCGACGGAGAACTGGCGGAGGCACCAGAAGTCGAAGGCCATGCGGCGCATGAGGGCGTCGCCGATCAGGGCCTCGCGCTGCTCGACTTCGTAGGCGGCGCGGAGCTCGGCGTCGGTGGGGCCGGCGAGGGGGGCGGGGGGCAGGTCCGCGTCCTTGAGCAGGTCTTCGACTTGGTCCTGCCAGCCTCGGTGCTGGGCGTCATCGGGGCGTTCGTCGTCTTGGCGCGGGGCGGTCATTCGCTGCTCCAACATCCAGCCGCGTGGCGGGCGTCGCGGCGCCCGCGGGATGTCAAGGGTAGGCTGCCGCCCTCCCGATTGTCCGCGAGCGTTCGCGCGGGCCGGGTCAGGCGGGGTTTTGCGAGTCGAAGACTGCGGCGGCTTCGGGGTTGAGGGCGCGGATGCGGGTTTCGAGCACTGCGACGTGCTCGAGCACGGCGCGGTATGCGTCCACCCGCTGCGTACTGCTCGCGTCGTGGTGGTGCTTGCAGTGGTCGTTGTCGCAGGGAGCGGCGTCTTCGATCTCGTGCTCGACGAAGCGGCGGACGTTGTCGGCGGCGTGGAGTCCGCGGAGGGCGGTGTCGGCTTCGCCGGCGGTTTCGGAAGCGATGGTGATGGCGAAGTGGCGCAGGCACCAGAGGTCGAAGCCCATTCGCTGCTTCCAGGCCTCGAGGACGACGTCTTCGCGCTGTTCGAGCTCGAAGGCGGAGCGGAGTTCGGCGTCGCTGGGGCGGAGCGGGTCGGCGTCTTCGGGGCCGGGCGGCAGGTCGGCGTCCTTGAGCAGGTCGTTGAGCTCGTCCTGCCACTTTCGGCGCGGCGCGCCGTCGGGCTTGTCGTCGTTTGCGAACGGGGCGGGCATCGGCTGCTCCAAGCATTCAGCTGCGCGGCGCGCGTTTCGGCGGGCGCGAGGCGTCTCGCGGCCGCAGACATAACAGTACGCACTTGGATGCCCCATGGTTCCGCGCTTTGCCGGGGGAGCGGGATGGGGCGGGCGGAGGCTGGCTAGAAGAGGCCGATGGGGGGTTCGAGTGCGTCGAAGGCGGCGGCGGCGCGGGGCCTGCGGCGGCGGATGCCGTCGACGAGCAGGTCGATCTGATCGAGCAGTTGTTCGCAGAATTGGATCTCCTTATCGAGATCGAGGGAGCGGTCCGGCGGCAGGCTCGGTTCGGAGACGACGTCGTGGATGGCCCGCAGGGTTTCCTCGTTGGCTTGGCCCAAGCGCTCGGCCATGGTTTCGAAGTAGCGGCGCTCGTCTTGTTCGAGCATGAGCATCGAGCGCTGCATGGCGAGGTAGTTCGCGATCAGCTCGCGCAGGAAGTGTGCGGACTGCAAGGCGAAGAGCGCATGCCAATTGTCCGTCACCTTGTCGCCGGCCTTGAAGAGGGACGGGTCGATCAGCCGCTTGGCGGCCTGCAAGGTGAACACGCGGGCGATCGCTTCGAGATGGTTGACGGCCATCGCGATGGAGTACTGGGCGCGGAGTTCGTCGTCGCTGGGTTCCGCGTCGCGTCGCCTGGCGCTGCCGGGCGGCGCGGGCAGGTCGCCGGCGTGGCGCAGGAGGTCCTCGATTTGCTGGCGCCAGCCGCGCTGGTCTCCGTCGTCGTCGGGCACGGGGGATCTCCTATCCGGCGGCGTCGGCCGCGGCGGCATGCTTGCGGATTTGCTCGGCGACGTGGTCTGGGACGGGGTCGTAGCGGACGAATTCGGCGCTGAAGGTGCCGCGTCCGCCGGTGACGGAGCGGAGGTCGGTGGCGTAGCGGAGGAATTCGGCCATGGGGCCTTCGGCGAGGACGACGGAGTGGTTGGGGGGCTCGTCGGCGGGTTCCATGCCGAGCACGCGGGCGCGGCGGGAGTTGAGGTCGCTGATGATGTCGCCGGTGGCGGATTCGGGGACGGTGATGCGGAAGGACTGGATCGGTTCGAGCAGGATCGGCCGGGCGGTTTGGGTGGCTTCCTTGAGGGCCTGGGAGGCGGCGAGCTTGAAGGCCATTTCGGAGGAGTCGACGTCGTGGTGCTTGCCGTCGAAGAGGACGACGCGGAGGTCGGTGAGCTGGTACTGGCCGAGCGCGCCGGCGGGGAGGGATTCGGCGACGCCTTTTTCGACGGCGGGGATGTAGTTGCGGGGGACGGCGCCGCCGACGATTTCGTCGGCGAACTCGAAGCCGGAGCCGCGCTCGCGGGGTTCGACGCGGAGGGCGACGCGGGCGTACTGGCCGTGTCCGCCGGTTTGCTTCTTGTGGAGATATTCGGCTTGGCCGGTGGAGGTGACGGTTTCGCGGTAGGGGACGCGGCGGTCCTTGATGTCGACCTCGACCTTGAATTTGCGCTGGAGGCGGTCGGCGGCGAGTTGGACGTGGCTTTCGCCGAGTCCGCTGATGATGGTTTCGCCGCTGTCGCGGTCGCGCTCGATGCGGAGGGTGGGGTCGCCCTCGACGAGGCGGGCGAGGGAGGGGCCGAGCTTGTCGACGTCGGCCTTGGCGTGGGGTTCGACGGCGGCGGAGAAGATGGGCGCGGGCATTTCGGGTGCCGGGGCTTCGATGCCGGAGCCGGCGGCGCGCAGGGTTTGGAAGGTGGTGGTGTGATTGAGCTTGGTGACGACGCCGATGTCGCCGGCGACGAGCTGGTCGGCGGCTTCGAGGTCCTTGCCGACGACATGGGAGAGGTTGGCGAGGCGCTCGTCGCCGCCGGCTTGGGCGTTTTCGAGGTGCGCATCGGCGGCGACGACGCCGCTGACGACTCGGAGGTAGGAGAGTTTGCCGACGAATTCGTCGGCCATGGTCTTGAAGACGAAGGCGGCCGCGCCGTCGTCGGCCTCGACGAGGGCGGGTGCTTCGGCGGGGTGGGGGAGGAGTTCCTTGATTGCTCGGAGGAGGGGGCGGGTGCCGATGTTTGGGGTGGCGGCGATGGGCAGGATGGGGGCGAGCGCGCCGGCGAGGATGGCGGGCTTGAGGCCGGCTTGGAGTTCGTCGGCTTCGAGCGCTTCGTCTTCGAGGTAGCGCATCATCAGCTCTTCGTCGGCCTCGACGACGCGCTCGATCAGTCCGTCGCGGGCGGCTTCGGCGGCGGCCGCGGCATCGGGCGGTGCTTCGGTCTTCGCGGCGCCGTCGCCGTCGCGGGCATCGCCGGAGAGGACGTCGACGATGCCGCTGAACTGGGATTCGGCGCCGATCGGGACGCAGAGCGGCTGGCATTCGGGGCCGAGGAGGGACTGGACTTGGGCGACGGCTTGGTCGAAGTCGGCGTTTTCGCGGTCGAGGCGGGTGATGGCGATGACGCGGGGGATGCCGCGCTTGCCGGCCATGCGCCAGGCGACCTCGGTGCCGACTTGGACGCCGGAGGCGGCGTCGACGACGAGGATGGCGGCGTCGGCGACGGAGGCGGCGGCGACGGCTTCGCCGATGAAGTCGGCGTAGCCGGGCGCGTCGAGCAGGTTGATGCGGAGTTCGGCGTCGGCGAGGGAGACGACGGAGGTGTTGACGGAGAGGCCGCGGTGCTGCTCTTCGGGGTCGAAGTCGGAGATGGTGTTGCCGTCTTCGACGCGGCCGATGCGGCTGGTGCGGCCGGTGGCGAAGGCGAGGGCCTCCACGAGCGTCGTCTTGCCCGCGCCTTGGTGGCCGAGAACGGCGACGTTGCGGATCTGTTCGGTGGCGCTCGCCATGACGTTCTCCACTGCGTTCGGCGCGGCGCGAAGCTGCGGAAGCGGCTCCCGCGGCGGCGGGGATGGGGGATGAGTGGAGTGTAACGCGGGCAACATTCGGCTCGGATGGGGGCTTGCACTGCGGGCATCTTTCAAGTACATTAGTTCTCAATACAGCGCCACGGACTGCGCGCCATCTCCGATGCGAGCGAGCGCCGAACGGAAATTCCGTCGGCGTTCAGCGCATTGGAGCCCTCATGACCGACCAGATCGAAGCCGCGGCGGCCCCGGTTGACGGGCCGCTTGGGGAAGCGGATCCGCTGCGCGCGGCGCTGCTGGCCGATCCGGAGCTGCCGGAGGAGGTCCGCGGGCGGCTGGCCGGGATTGCCGGGGAGGCGGAGTTCGCGGGGGCTTGGCGCGAGGCGGTGGTGGAGCAGGCGGCCGACCGGCGGGCGGAGGCGATCCGCGAGGAGCTGCGGGAGCAGATCGCGGAGGAGCAGGCGGAGGAGCTGGACCGCATCCGCGAAGGGCAGCCGCGGCCCACGGACATGCTGATGGGCCAGCCGGATTCCGAGCCGGAGCCGCAGAGCCCGCGGGAGTGGGCGGACTGGATTCACGAGACGGACGACCCGTTCGAGCAGGACGCGCGCCGCGATCGCTTCGCGGAGTGGCTGCGGCGGAACCCGTCCCGCTAGCGCGAACGACGAAGCAAGCCACCTGAAAGGAGGCACCCCATGCCGGACACCCTCGCAGCCAACGTCAGCGCCGCGGCCAACGAGATCATCGAGCGCACGATCGTGCAGATGCCGCAATCGGCGCCGATGCTCGCGCTGGCGCGCAAGATCACGATTCCGAAGGGGCACAGCACGGCGAAGTTCCCGCGGGTGAGCAGCGTCAGCTCGGTGCAGACGCCGACGGACGGGCAGTCGCTGAGCACGTCGTCGCGGTTCGAGCTGTCGAGCTCGACGATCACGCCGACGCTGCGGGCGATCTACGTGCGGGTGAGCATACGCGCGCTGAACTATTCGGGCGACGACCTGATCCGGCTGATCGCGGAGGAGATGGCGCTCTCGCAGGGGCAGGACATCGACACGGATCTGACCGGCGAGTTCGCGAACTGGAACTCGGCGAACGACGTCGGCGCGACCAACACGGACCTGACGATCGCGACGCTGCGGGAGGCGCGGCGGAAGCTGCAGTCGGTGCCGCGCTCGGCCGGCGGGCCGCCGCGGGGCGACGTGGTGACGGTGCTGTCGCCGATCGCGGCGGAGGACGTGATCACGGACCTGGGGGTGCGCGGGATCTCGTCGAGCTCGTCGGCGCGGATCCCGGCGGGGATCTTGGAGGAGCTGATCCGGCGCTTCCACGTGTCGGAGATCCCGCTGATGGGGACGTCGGTGTTCGTGGACGGGTACATGACGCAGGACGGATCGAGCGACTACATCTGCTCGATGTTCAGCCGGGAGGCGCTGGGCTGGGCCTGCTCGATGGACTGGACGCTGGAGGTGCTGACCGAGGCGGACTTCCCGGGCTCGATCATCCGCGCGCTGGCGGACTACAACTCCGGCATCACGGGCTACGACCGGCACGGATGCCAGATCACCGCGGACGGGGCGTAGCCGTGCCGCTGGACGAGCGCGGGCTGTACGCGCCGGCGGATTTTTCGGCGCTGCGATCGAGCGCGTTCGACGCGCCGCGGGCGAACCTCGGCGCGCGCGCCCTCCGCGCGGCGCTGCGGGCGCCCAAGCGCGACAAGCACGGCCGCCGCTACTCGGGCCGCGACCAGGCGCTGCTGGGCAACGGCTTCCACTCGGCAGCCGAGGCGGAGCGGCTGCTGCTGGAGGCGGCCGAGCAGGCCGGCCTCGGCCATGAGGCGGTCGAGATCGACGGCCGCCATTGGCTCCAAACCCGGATCAACGCCGGCGCAGACCGGCCCCGAACCTGCCCGCCCTGCCGAGCGCGGCGGCGGGACTGAAAGGAAGGCTCCCATGACCAACTCCCCGTATCCCTCCGGCGGCACGCTGCCGCCCGGCGCCTGGCCGGTTCCGCTCGCGCCGGGCGAGCGGCCGGTGCTGTTCACGCACGCGCAGCTGATCGCGGTGCGGCGCGAATCGGGCCTGGGCGACTACGACCTGCTGATGCGGCGGCCGACCGAGGGGCCGCAGGCGGAGGAGCTGCAGGGCACGCCGCTGTGGCAGCCGGTGCCGGCGGCCAAGTACCTGAAGTTCCGCGCGCTCGAATGGCGCGAGGCCGATGAGATCGGCCAGCTGCCCGGCGAGTTCCGGGCCGCGGCCGAGACGGTCGACGAGGCGTTCGAGCCGGACGGCGCGGACGGCGCGGACGGCGCGGGCGGCGACGAAGGAGAGGGATCCTGATGCTGCGCATCTGCGGCGGGATCGCGGTGGGCTACCAGACGCTGACGCTGGGCTCGAACGCGGCGGCGGGGCTGGACGCGGCGCAGGCGGGCCGGGCCTCTCGCGCGCTCTGCACGATCGAGGGCAGCGGCGCGCGGGTGCGCTTCGACGGGGCGGACGCGACCGCTTCGGCAGGGCACAAGCTGGCCGGCGGCGACGCGATCCTGCTGGAACACGCGGACCAGATCGCCAAGGCGAGCTTCCGCCGCAGCGGGCCGACGCCCTGCACCGTGCAGGTGACCTTCCTGCAATGACCCGGCAGCGACCCAGTACGACCGAGCGGCGGCTGATGCCGCCGGCAAGCGAAAGGACGGAATCATGACCCACGCTCCCCAAAACCGACCCGAAGACCGGCCTCCCGCGCCGGGCCGGGATCCGCTCTGGCTGCCGCGGGGCAGCGTCCGCTCGCTGATCGCGCTGGGGCTGATCGCGGTCTGGGCGACGCTGGAGACGGGGGTGCTGGGCGGGCAGCCGGGCGGCGCGCCGGACGTGGTGCGGCTGCTGGCGATCAGCGTGGCGGCGGGCTACGGGCTGCTGCGGCGCTGGGAGGTGGCGAACCCGCCGGACATCCGCGACATCATCAACGGCCGCGAGAGCCGCGGCGAGGGAGAGGATCGATCATGAGCCGCATCACCATCGGGCACGGCACGCCGCCCGACTTGGAGGGGATCGCCGGGCTGCCGGCGGGCGCCAAGTTGATCTGGGCGCCGGCGGATCCGGCGAACTACAGCCGGCCGGGGCCGCGCGCCTACCGCGGGGCGAAGCGGCGGCAGATCGCGGTCTGCTACCACACGCCGGAGGAGCGGTTCGACGACACGGAGGTGACGCCGCGGGTCTTCCAGAACCCGAAGCACCAGGCGAGCACGGGCTACTACGCGGACAGCGACGGCGACTTGTACCAGATGGTGCGGGACGCGCACTTCGCGTGGGGGCAGGGCACGCGCAAGTGGAACACGGTGCAGCCGCGGCCGGCGTGGTGGCGGGACGAGTACGTGAGCTACAACACCTGCATGCTCTCGATCGAGATCGAGGGGCGGGCGGCGGAGATCGGGGCGACCTTCCGGCCCGGCACGCCGCAGTTCCAGACGGTCGCGGCCTGGAGCGCGCATGTCTGCCGGCGCTACCGGATCCCGGTCAACCGGGCGCACCACGTGGCGCACAGCGAGCTGAGCACGCAGCGCTCGGACCCGGGCGCGGACTTCCCGTGGGACCCGCTGCTGGCCGAGATCCGGGAGCGGGTCGTACAGGCCGAAACGGAGCGCCTGCGCGACCGGCTGAACCGCCTGCTGGCCGCCGCCTGACTCCCCGCGGGCGGCGGCTGCGGCGCAGCGCCCCGCGTCCCGGCTTCCGGGCGCGGGGCGCTGTCGCGTCCGCGACGGGGCTACTCTCCGGCCGCCTGCATTGCGAATCGCACCTGCACGCTCGCTTGGACGGTGCTCGCGCCAGCGATCGTCGTCGCGGACAGGGCCCGCGCGTCCGCGGTCATCGCGCTCGATGCCTCTTCCGCCGCGTACTCCGCTTCTTCTTCGTCTTCGACCTCGCGGGCGGAGAGGGAACCGATCCGCACTTCGACCGCCATCGGGGTGCCGAGCCCGAAGACGCGGGCGATCACGCCGGCGGTGCGTCGCGCGTCTTCGACGGCCTCGGCCAGCAGCTGGCGCTCGACCAGGGCCTGCTCGCTCGAGGTGAACGAGATCCCGCGGATCCGCACCTCGTCGCCGCCGCCCGCGATCAGCGCGCCCAGCAGCGCGCCGGCGGCATCGGTGCCGTCGGCGGCGAGGGTGAGCGAGTTGCTGTAGCGGAAGCCGGTCGGGACGCGCCCCTCTTCGGTCCAGCGGGATTCTTGGTAGAGGGAGACGGTGCGGGTCGAGATCCGGGCGTCCGGGTCGGTTTCGGCCACCCGCTCGCGCACTGCTGCCAGCACCTCGGTGCCGCGCGACAGGGCCTCGGCGGCCCGCTCGTCGAGCACGCTCACCGCGAAATCGATCCGGGTCGTGTCGGGATCGACTTCCCTCGAGGCGGTGCCGGTGATCCAGATCGAGACCTCTTCATCGTGGTCGTCGGCCTGCCCGATCGCGGGCCAGAGCGCGGCGGCGAGCAGGATCGCGGCTGTCAGTGCCGCCGCCCGCATTCGCGGGGATTTCATGATCTTGGTCATCGCCTCACCCCGCCTTCGTGGCCGGCGCGCGGTGGAGGGTGAAGGTCACCCTCATCCGCGCCACGACCCGGATCGGCCCGGCCAGGCCGGACGAGGCGGAATCGCCGTCGAGCGCGGGGTAGGGGCCGATGGGAGGGCCCGCCTGTCCCACGCTGACCGAGGGGATTGCCGCGGGCCGCACGGTGTCGAAGCCGAGCACGCGGGCTATGGCGAGGGCCTGCGCCTGGGCGTCGCGCGCGGCTGCCAGCAGCAGTTCGCGCTCCAGCGCCTCGCCCGTCTCGGCGGTGAACGAGACGCCGTTGATCTCGATCTCGTCGCCGCCCGCGGTGGCGATCGCGTCGATCAGTTCGCCGGCTCGGTCGGTGCCGTCCACCGACAGGGTCAGGTTCGATGACCAGCGGTAGCCGGAGATGGTCGGCGGCTCGTTGCGGTAGTTCCACTCCGTGTCGAGCCGAACGCTGGTCGTGGCCAGGTTTTCTTCGGTGATTTCCAGTTCGAGCAGGGCGGCGAGGACCCGCTGGAGCACCGTCTCGCCGTCCCGAGCGGCCTCGGCGGCGGTCTCGCGCAGCACGTTGGTCTGCCAGCGGATCTGGGTGGCTTGGGCGGCGATCACGCGCTGGGCGGAGCCCTCGACGCGGATCTGGGGGGCGTCGGCCGTGGGCTCCGGTGCTTGGGCGGCCGCGCCCGGCCCGGCCCAGATCAGCACCGCGAGCGTGGCGATGAGCGCGGCCGCCGCCGATCTTCGTCGAACCATGTTCCGCCTCCCGTCGTCTCCGATGCAGCGGAGCATAGCCGCAGCGGATGCGCGGCCGCCCGCTGCTAGCCTGCCTTGCGCGACCGCGCGGCAGCAGAGGAGTCCAGAGATGACCGACGCACCGGCCTACGAAACGCTTGATTGGAGCCAGGACGGGGGCGTGGTCACGATCCGCTTCAACCGGCCCGAAGCGGCGAACGCGCTGAACATGGCGATGGGCAAGGAGTTCATGGACGCGTCGATCCGCTGCGACGAGTCGGAGGACGTGCGGGCGGTGATCCTGACCGGGGCGGGGCGGATGTTCTGCGCGGGGGCGGACATCAAGGCTTGGCCGCCGGCCGGACCGGAGCTGGCGGCCGAGGTCAAGGAGCTGACCACCTACCTGCACGCGGCGATCTCGCGCTTCACGCGGATGCGGGCGCCGCTGATCTGCGCGATCAACGGGGCGGCCGCCGGGGCGGGGATGAGCCTTTCGCTGATCGGGGACTTGGCCTTCGCGGGCGAATCGGCTTGGTTCACGATGGCCTACAGCCGGATCGGGATGACGCCGGACGGCTCTTCGACGTACTTCCTGCCGCGCATCGTCGGGCTGCGCCGCGCCCGCGAGCTGAGTCTGACCAACCGCCGCCTGACCGCGCAGGAGGCCGCCGCTTGGGGTCTCGTCAACTACGTCGTGCCCGACGCCGACTTGCAGGACGAGGCGCGCAAGATGGCGGAGCAGATCGCGGCCGGGCCGACGGACACGATCGGGGCGATGAAGCGGCTCTACCACGCCGGGTGGAACGACACGCTGGAAAGCCAGATGGAGACCGAGACGCGCGAGATCGCCGCCGCGGCGAAGCGACCGCAGGCGGCCGAGGGGATCGCGGCCTTCCTGGAGAAGCGCGAGCCGGACTTCAGCAAGTAGCCGGCTCGCCGCCCGCTACGATGGGCGCGGAGGCGAACGATGACGACGCTGACGCCGCAGCGCGCGCAGGATGAGCGCGGACTGGTCGACGAGTTCATCCCCGCGAGCTGGTCGATCATCCCCTTCGGCGCCGACTGCCGCCTCACCGATGACCTCTTGGAGCGGGTCGGCTCGGTCTTCCCGACCCGCAAGATCGAACGCACCGCGCGAGGGGAGCTCGCCATGTCGCCTCCGAATGCCCACGGCGGATCGCCGGAGTACGAGGCCGAAATCGCGGTCCAGATGGGCATCTGGAGGCGCGCCGGGGGTCGCGGGATCATCGCCGCCGGCACCAAGGGCTACGAGGATGAAGAAACCAACGAGGTCCACGCTCCCGACATCTCGTGGATGTCGCCCGAGCAGGTGGCGGCGGCCCCCAAGCCGGACAAGGAACAGGGCATGTTCGTCGGCGCGCCGGCCTTCGCGATCGAGATCATGTCCAAGCGCGACAGCATCCCCGATCACATCCGCCGCTGCCGTGCGTGGATCCAGCGCGGGGTGCAGGTGATGTGGATGATCGATCCGTTCAATCGCACCCTCCGCATCTTCCGCGACACTGATCCCGAAGATGCCGAACCGGAGCTTCTGGACGCGGTGGGGCGGATTCCCGTGGGGCCGCTCATGCCCGGTTTCGAGCTTGATTTCGACGAGGTCTGGGCCGTCTGGGAATAACGCCCGGCTACGGGATTTCGGGGTCGTAGTCCATTCCGAGCATGCCGGAGGCTTCGAATGCGGCGTACTCGTCGTCGCTGTAGCCGAGCAGGTCCTTGTATACGTACTCGTTGTCCTCGCCCAGCGCTGCGGGAGGTTTGCGGTGGTTGATCTCGGTGTCTGAAAACTTGTAGAACGGGTTGTTGAACCGGAACGGGCCGACGCCGTTGAACAGGGTTTGCGGCGAGTTCAATCCCCGCGCTTGGACGTGCGCGTCGTCCATAATTCTCGAGGCGTCGAGTACTGGAGCGGCGGGGACGCCGGCTTCTTGCAGCCGATGGAACAGATCATAGTCTTCTTGATCCGCCGTCCATTCAGAGATGCGCGGGTCCAGCTCGTCGGCAGCGTCCAGCCGTCCGGCTGTGGTATCGAATCGCGCGTCGCGGGCCCACGCCGGGTCGCCCATCGCCTCGCGGAGCGCGGCCCATTGCGCGTCGTTGAGCACCGAGATCGAGATCCAGCGGTCTTCGCCTTCTGTGGCATCGCCGCCTTTGCACGGGTACACGCCGTACGGCGCTGCGCCGTAGAGCGAGCGGTTGCCGATCCGGTCGGGGACCTGCCCGGTCCAGGCGTAATTCATGAAAGCTTGCGCGGTGAGGGCGGCTGCCGATTCAGCCTGCGCCAGTTCGAGCACCTGGCCCTCGCCGGTTCGCCGGCGATGGCGCAGGGCGGCCATCACCGCGAACGCTCCGTGCGCGCCGGCGGCGTAGTCTCCGGAGAAGATCGAGGTGATGTAGGACGGGTCCAAGTCGGGGTAGCCGCGCAGCATCGTGTGGCCGACCACGCTTTCCAGATGCACGCCGAGGGCGCGGGCGTACTTGTAGGGGCCGGTTGAGCCGTATGCGGGCATGCGCAACAGGATCAGCTGTTCGTTGGCGGCTTGCAGGAAATCGGGGCCAATCTGCAACTTCTCCAGCGTGCCGGCGGCGTTGTTTTCGACCAGCGCATCGGACTTCGAGACCAGACGGGCGAAGACCTCTCGGCCCTGCTCGGTGGTGATGTCGATCGTGACCGAGTGCTTGTTGCGGAACATCTGCACGAACGTGGGGGAGTGGTTCCAGGGGCGGTCGCCCGGCACGCCGTAGGGGTATCCCGTCGCCCAGCCCGGGCCTGCGGCGATCGCCTCGGCGCGCGGCCGGGCCTGCCCGCCGCGGGTCATGGGCTGCCAGATGTGGATGTTCTCGACCTTGATCACCTCCGCGCCGAGGTCGGCGAGCAGCGTCGCGCAGAACGAGCCCGCCCAGACCAGGGTCATATCGATCACGCGGATGCCTTCGAGCGGCCGCGGCTGGGTCATGTCGTCGCTCCCGCCTCGATCAATTGGGCGATTTCTCCAGCGTCGTAGCCGCATTCTTCCAAGACCTCGTCGCGGTGCTGGTTGAGCCGCGGCGCGGGGCGGCGCAGCGACCACGGCGATTTGGGCATGTCGACGGGCCGCCCCGGCATCCGCCAGGCGCCGAGTTCGTCGTCGGCGACCTCGGCCCAGAAGCCGCGATCGGTGAAGTGCGCGTCGTCCATCAGCTCGTCGACGGTGAACAGCGGGCCGGACAGCACCTTCGCCTCGCGCGCCGCCTCCCAGATCTCGCGCTTGCCGCGCTCCAGCAGCCAGGGCAGGAAGTTGGCGTTGAACTCCTCGACCAGATCGGCGCGGAAGCCGACGCCGGGTTCCCACCACTTCGCGTCGCGCAGCCACTCCGGTTCGCCCAGCATTTGGTTCAGCCGGTCGATCCGCCCCGCGGCGCCGGAGAACTCGACGTAGCCGTCGGCGCAGGGGTAGACGCCGGCCAGGATGCCCGCGGCCGGGCCCGGCGCGCGCAAGGAGCGGCGCTGCGCGAACTCCCAGCCGATCGTCGCGGCGTGCCGCCGGTCGACGCCGTTGAATTGGGTGTCGGCGAGCGCGAGATCGACGAGTTGCCCGACCCCTTGCAGCTCGGCCGCGGTCAGGGCCGCCATGCAGGCGGTCGCCGCCGCCGCGCCCGATTCGACCAGCGCCGCGGTGCCGAACATCTTCACCGGGGCGCGGTCGAGCGTCCCGATCGTGTACATCTCACCAGCGAAGCCGTAGAGCACTAGGTCGGAAACCTGATAATCGCGGTAAGGGCCATCGGCTCCGAAGTTCGAGATGGCGATCAGCGGGACTTCCGGCCGCCGCGCATGGATCCGCTCCCAGCCGAGGCCCCACTGGTCGAGCAGGCCCGGGCGCTGCGAGGAGACGACGATGTCGGCGCGATCCAGCAGCCGATCGAATACCCCCCCCGCCCGCTGGTGCTTCAGATCCAGCACCAGCGAGCGCTTGTTGGTGTTGAAGTAGAAGAAGGTGCCCGAGCGTTCCGGCCCCTCGACGCCGCCTTTCCACGGGCCGACGGAGCGCGATGGATCGCCGCCCGGCCGCTCGATCTTGACCACCTCGGCCCCGTAGTCAGCCATCAGCTTGGTCGCGTACGCACCCGAGATCCACTCGGTCAGATCGAGCACCCGCACGCCATCCAAGGGACCCATCTGAGCCATGCGCCGCAGTCTACCCGCCCGCTGCAGAGTCCTGCCGTAGGATTCGGCGCATGGCCGATCAGCCGGCATTCGACGATGCGCCACTTGACCCCGGCGCGGTTGAAGCGCACTACTCGGCGGTACGCGCTGACATGGCGGATCAGCGCGACCGCATCCGGGCCGTTCAAGAGCGCCTGACGGCGACCTTGCAACTGAACTCGATCACGGTGGCCGTGTTCGTTGAGTGAGCAGGCGTCGCCGCTAGACGATCGTGATCTTGCGGCTCTTGCCAGGGGGCGGCCAGCCGCGGGATTTGTAGAGCTCGGCGAGTTCCTCGTAGGTCATCCCGTTGAAGCCGGATGGGGCGCGTTCCTTGCGGAACGGGGAGAGCAGGCGCGTCATCAGCCGCTTCAGCATCTTGATCACTCCGCGGTCAGCATACCGCTCGGCCGCTGCCTCTGCTCTGTGCGTCCGCGACGGCGCCCGCTGCGCCCTCAGATCATCGGCACATCTTCGCCCTTACCGGGCGGGGGCCAGCCGCGGGATTTGTAGAGCTCGGCGAGTTCTTCGTAGGTCATGCCGTTGAGGCCGGGGAGGGTGCGGTCCTTGCGGAACGGGAAGAGCAGGCGGGTGATCAGGCGTTTCAGCATTGCGATCGCTCTGCGGTCATCGTATCTCCCGTTGGCTCTAGCCTGTGGCGCGTGAGTTCACTTGCGCCGGGCTATGGGCAGTTGCGGATCGTCGAGATCGCCGGCGGGTATTCGGGGGCGTTCGCGGCCAAGCAGTTCGCGGACCAGGGGGCGCGGGTCGTGCGGGTCGAGCCGCCGGGCGGCTCCGCCGATCGCGGGGAGGGCGAGCGGCTGCCCCGTCACGCTTTCGGCGACGGGGCGATCGGGGCGAGCTGGGCCTACGCCAACACAGCCAAGGCCATCGCGGAGCTGGAGCCGGGCAGCGCGGAGTTGGAGCGGCTGCTCGACCACGCCGATGTCGTGATTGAGAGCTCGGCGCCGGGGCCGCTGCGGTCGCTCGTCGCGGAGCGTTCGGATGAGCGGTTGATCAAGGTCTGCATTTCGCCGCTCGGGCTCGAGGGCCCGCTGGCGGAATGGCGCTCCAACGTCTTCACCGATGATGCGCTGGGCGGGCACATGTACCTCAACGGGGAGCCGGATCGCGAGCCGATCCGGCGGCTGGGGCGGCATACGGAATGTTCGGGCGGGATGTACGGCTACATCGGGGCGATGGCGGCGCTGCTGGCGCGGGAGCGCACGGGGCGCGGGCAGACGGTCGAGATCGCGCACATGGAGTGCATGGTCGCCATGCACCAGCACACGACCTCGATGTGGAGCCACGGCGGGCACATCCTCAGGCGCGAGGGCAACGCGCAGCCAGGCGTCTGGCACCCGGCCGGGGTCTACGAGTGCAAGGACGGCTACGTCTTCCTCTGCCACGCGGGCGGGGCGAAGCTCGTTCCGTTCCTCGAGGCGGCGGGGCTCGGGCACATCCTCGAGGATCCGCGTTTCGCCACCGATGTCGACCGCGGGGCGCGGAAGAAGGAGTTCAACGAGGCGATCCGGCCGTGGCTGATGTCGCAGACCGTCGAGGAGCTTTGCGAGCTGGGCGAGGCGACCTTCTCGCCGATGGGGCCGGTCTGGGACACGCACCAGTACCTCGCCGATCCGCATCTGCATGCGCGGGAGTTCCTGGTTCCGCTCGATGCCGAGCGGGGCGATGAGGCGATCCCCCGCGGCAGCTTCCGGATCGGCGACGGGGCGGGCAATCCGCGGCCGCCGGTTCCGTTGGACGATGCGGGGCTGGATGCGTTCTGCGCCCGGCCGCCGCATGAGCCGAAGGGGACGGGCGAGGAGCTTGCGGACGGGCCGCTGAGCGGCATCCGGGTGATCGATCTCACCCGGGTCTGGGCCGGGCCCATCGCGGGGCGGTTGCTGGCCGATTTGGGCGCGGACACGATCCACATCGAATCGCCTTGGAACCGCGGGCCCAAGGAGGCGCCGCCGGGCATCGCCGAGCTCACGCACCTCTACCCCGAAAATGTGGTCGGCGAGCGGCACTGGAACCGCACGGGCGGGTTCAACAAGCTGGCGCGCAACAAGCGCAGCCTCGTGCTCGACCTCGCCGATCCGCGCGGGCAGCGGGTCTTCCGCCGGCTGATCTCGCAGTCGGACGTGATCTTGGAGAACTTCAGCCCGCGGGTCTTCCCGCAGTGGAACCTCGGCCCGGCGGCCTACGCGCAGCTCAATCCGGACGTCGTCCACACGTCGATGCCCGGCTACGGCGCGTTCGGGCCGGGGGCGAACCGGGTGGCGCTGGGGCCGGTGATCGAGGCGGCGACGGGGATGACGGCGATGACGGGCTACGCGGACAGCGGGCCCTACCGCTCCGGCGTGGCCTGGCCGGATCCCGTTTCGGGGATGAGCGCGGTGGCGGGCACGCTCACCGCGCTCTGGCACCGCGCGGCCGGGGGCGGGCAGCAGCAGGTCGAGTGCGCGATGATCGAATCGATGGGGTTGTTCGTGGGCGACGTCCTGCTCACGGCGCAGCTGCAGGGCGGGCCGCCGCCGCGGCGGGGCAACCGGCAGCCCGGCCTCGCGCCGCAAGGGGTCTACCGCTGCGCGGGCGACGACCGCTGGCTCGCCGTCTCGATTGCCGCCGAGGGCGAGTGGCGGGCGCTCTGCGAGCTGCTCGGCCTGCCCGATGGGTGGGCCGCGTGGGAGCTCGCCGAGCGGGAGACGCGGCACGACGAGATCGACGCGGCGATCGGCCGCTGGACGCGCTCGACCACGCCTTGGGACGCGGCCGTCCGGCTGCAAGCGGCCGGGATCATCGCCGCCCCGGTCGCGGATTCGCGCGATCTGTGGGAGAACGACCATCTCCAGGCCCGCGATTTCTGGGCGCGGCACGACTCGGAGGCGGTCGGGCCGATGCCCTACCCCGGCTGCCCCGTCCGCCTCTCCGATACTCCGGTCACCTACCGCCTGCCGCCGCCGATGTTCGGCGAGCACAACGGCGAGATCCTGCAGCAGCTCCTGCACCTGCCCGCCGAAGAGGTCGCGGAGTTGGAAGCCCAAGAGGTCATCCGCGACGAACCGCTCAGCCTCCGCAACCGCATCTAGCCCCGCCAAGTGCTAAGATGACGGGCATGGCTGTGGAGACGGGCGAGTATCGGAAACGGCTTCTCGCGCAGGGGTGCGACGAGGGTTTGGCGGACGCGGTGCTGGCGCTGGTCGGGGAGGCGCGGGACGACGCGGTGGCGGAGGCGATCGCGAGGACGGGGGAGCAGGTCAAGACTTCGGATCAGGTGCTGGGCGAGCGGCTGAACGGGCATGTGGGGAAGACCGAGGGGCAGTTCAACTCGCTGATGTCGACGATCCGCGGGACGGCGAGCGACCTGACGACGATGTTCGAGCGCCGCTTCACCCAGCTCTCGGAGCGGATCAGCAAGCTTGAAGTGGACGTCAAAGGCGAGATCGCGGAGGTCAAGGACGAGCTTGGCGGGCGGATTGAAGGTGTCAAAGACGAGCTCAATGGGCGGATTGATGCGGTCAAGGACGAGCTCGGCGGGCGGATTGATGCGGTCAAGGACGAGCTCGCGGAGTTGCGGGGGGAGCTCGCGGAGTTGCGGGGGGAGCTCAAGGCTCAGAAGGCGGAGAATGAGGCGAGGCAGGCGCAGATACTGGCGGCGATCCATCGGGCGGCATTCGGGCTGGGGATGCTGATCATCGGGGTGGCCGGCGTTCTGACGGGGCTGGCGGCGGCTGGCGTGTTCGGGTAGCGGGCTGGTAGGATTGCCGGCATGGCTGTGGAGACGGGCGAGTATCGGAAGCGGCTTCTCGCGCAGGGGTGCGACGAGGGCTTGGCGGACGCGGTGCTGGCGCTGGTCGGGGAGGCGCGGGACGACGCGGTGGCGGAGGCGATCGCGAGGACGGGGGAGCAGGTCAAGACTTCGGATCAGGTGCTGGCCGAGCGGCTGAACGGGCATGTGGGGAAGACCGAAGGGCAGTTCAACTCGCTGATGTCGACGATCCGCGGGACGGCGAGCGACCTGACGACGATGTTCGAGCGCCGCTTCACCCAGCTCTGGGATCGGATCAACGGGCTCGAAACGGAGGTCAAGGGCGAGCTTACGGAGGTCAGGGGCGAGGTCGAGGGACTCAAGGGCGAGCTTGGCGGGCGGATTGATGGTGTCAAGGGCGATCTTGGGGGGCGGATTGATGGTGTCAAGGGCGAGGTCGAGGGACTCAAGGGCGAGCTTGGCGGGCAGATTGATGGTGTCAAGGGCGATCTTGGGGGGCGGATTGATGGGGTCAAGGGGGAGCTCAAAGGCGAGATTGTCGGGCTCAAGGGGGAGATCGAGGGGCTCAAGACGAAGATCGATGGGTTGGAGAAGGCGTTGCGGGCGGAGTTGAAGGGGGCGGTTGCGCGGTCGGAGTTGAGGCTGGCTACGTTGATGATCGGGCTGTTCGGCGTTTTGATCGGCCTGATGGCGACGGGGGTGCTCGGATGAAGGGGCTGGGGCGGCTGGTTTCGTGCTTTGGGTTGGGTGGGAGAGAGAGACGGGGGGGGGGGGGGTAGTGTTTGCTGTGGTGAGGGGAGGGGGTGAGATGAGGCGGGTCTGGGGGCGGGGGCTGCTGGGGGGCTTGGCGGCGGTGCTGCTGGCGGGGGGTGGTTGGCGCTTGCGCCGGGGCTGGTTGAGGCGCAGTCGGATTTGACCTATACGGGCCGCTGGTCCGCCTCGATCGGGGGCGCCGGCATCTGCGACACGCGGGGCTCTACCGAGCTCGCCGCCGGCGGATACTCGAAAACGGAAGCGAAGACGATCACCGTGCGCTTTGCAAGATGGCACGACACCGCCTGTACGCCCGGCACCGCGCTGACGACCGACGAAGGGGCTTCTTACGGGGGGGACTGGCGCATCTCGCTGCGGACCGCGACCGGCGGCGGCGGATCGCTGATCAGCGGCGCGCACATCACGCTGCCGAGCAGCTTCTCGGGCCGCCGCACCAGCGGCACGCACAACATCCGCACCAAGGCGCTCGACGGCGATTGGCCCACAAATCGCAATCGAATGGACAACGCCGAGCTCTCATTCAGCATCCCGGGCAACCATAGCGGATCCGTTTATCTCTACATGGAAGTGCGCTACAATGAAGCGGGCGAGGACACCGTCGTCTGGGATCGGTTCTCCTTCAGTTTCGGCGAGGCGGGGGCCATCGCTCTCTGGGCACTGATGCTGCCGGAGAGTGATGCGGGCGTCATTACCGTGAGCAGCACGGCGGAGCCGCTGGCCCCGTGGACCGGGGCGCGGCAGCGCGTGGCCATCTGGCTGCGCAACGTCGCGCACGACGGCCGCTTCAACCTCTCGCACGCCAACGTGAGGCGGAGCGTGTTCGACCGGGCGACGATCCAGATACTGAACGAGGACAGCGAGGAGATCGGCGGCGCGCGGATCACGGATGCGAACGGAGGGAGGCTGAGCGTTTGCTCCGAGAGCCAGGCGGGCGACACCTGCAGCATACCCAGCTCCAGTTGGCCGGCCGGGTCGGGTGCGGACCCCGTCACGGGCAAGCTCAATGTTTGGATCGAAGCGTTTGGCGGTACCTTCAACTACAGCGGGCCGGTCTACGTCTCCGTGAGCACCGTCAAGACGGGGAACCCGCCCCGGCGCGGGCGCGGTTCCGAGCTGCACTGGTCGCCCGACGTGCCGGCGCATCCGTTCTTCGTGCCGCGGGACGACAGCAATGCCTTCGTTTCCGGCGATCCTTCCAGCATGACGTTCCGCTGGAAGCCGAACGCGGGCGTGCTGCGGGGCGATGCCCTGCTCTACGATGAGGCGAGGACCATCTACAACTTCTTCGCCGGGCGGGCGGAGCGCAGCGACCTCAGCCGGGTGCGGGTCAGGATCAGCAGCGACGCGGCCGGGGAGAACCCGATAGCGGGGGCGAAGCTCTCGAGCGACGCGGCCCAGACGTCTCCGCCGCTCACGGCCTGCAGCGTGGGCCATACCTGCACGGTGAACAGCGACTCTTGGCCGGTGGCAGGCAACAGCCAAGAAACCATTAATCTGGCGCTGTACATCAGCGTGCCGGATTCGCACAGGGGGCCGGCTTATCTGACGGTGAAGGCGGAGAAGGACGGGTACCAGCCGCGGACGTACGCGCTGAAGTACGAGGCGCCGCTGGCGGCGGGCTACCCGCTGGCGGCGCGGGCGCCTGGGGGGACGGTGGCGGCGGGGACGGTGCGGGGGCTGGTTGCCTACGCGGAGGGCGGTGCGGCGCAGCAGGCGGCGGTGTTCATCCGCGCGGGGGGGCACGGGGACGCCTACGTCTCGACGCACGCGAACGCGGCCAAGACGGACATCCAACGGGCGGTGATCAGGATCACGAGCGACGCGGCGGGGGCGGACACGATTTCTGGGGCGAAGATTTCGTCGGATTCGGCGGGGACCACGCCGCTGACGGGCTGCGGGGTCGAGCCGAGCGCGGGCTGCGCGATCACGCGGGCGAACTGGCCGGGCACGACGACGGCGGATCGGCTGGATTTGTGGTTTTCGGTGCCGGCCTCGCACAGCGGGCCGGCCTACCTGCACGTGACGACCTCGCAGCCGAGCAGGCGCAGCAGCACGTTCGCGCTGGCGTACGCGGACACGGTGGACGCGCATCCGCTGGCGATGCCGTCGGGGACGTCGGACGGGACGCTGGTGACGGCGCGTTCGCGGACGTTCGCGGGGTCGGGCGGGACGCAGCAGGTGCAGGTCAATTTGCGGGCGGCGGCGCACGGGGGCGCCTATACGGCGAGCGCGGCGAACACGGCGTCGGCGCAGTTCGATTCGGTCACGATCGCGGTGGCCTCGGACACGGCCGGGGCGTCGCTGATCACGGGGGCGGAGCTGTCGTCGGATGCGGGGGGGAACACGGCGATCGCGGGCTGCACGGGGACGCCGAACACGTGCACGATCACGGCGGCGGACTGGCCGGCTTCGAGCGGGACGACGACGGCGCTGGACTTGTATTTCTCGGTGCCGTCGGGCCATTCGGGGGACACCTACGTGGTGCTGACGGCGCGCAAGTCGGGCGAGGCGATGCGGCGCTTCGCGCTGTCGTACAGCGACGCGCAGATCGGGGCGGTGCCGCTGCTGGTGCCGGCCACGCGCAACGACGGCGGGATCTACAGCGGATACAACAATCAGGACATTTCCGCGATCAGCCTGCAATGGAACGGCGACGGCTTAGCCACCAGGACCAAGCTCTTCCTGCGCGCGGCCGCGCACAACAACATCTACGTTCCGACCGCGGCCAACGCGGCCAGCAGCGCGTTCGACTCGGTCAGGATCCGGCTGTCGACGGACCCGTCCGGCGACCACGAGTTCGCGGGCCTGGAGTTGACCGGCGCCACGACCGTGGGCGGGACCTCGATCTGCAGCGAGGCGTCGGCGGGGCCGACCTGCACGATCACGTCGGCGAACTGGCCGGAGAGCAGCGGCACGACGACGGAGGTGAACCTGAGCGTGACGGTGCCGATCACCGTGACGGGGTCGTACTACCTGGTGGCCACGGCGATGCAGTCGGGCAAGGCCTCGCGCACGTTCTCGTTCGAATACGAGCCGCGCTACATCGACGTGCATCCGCTGGTCGCGCCCGCGCCCGGCGGCGTGCCGGAGAGCGGGGACATCAGCACGAACATCCGCGCCTACCGCTCGGGGGCGGAGCGGCAGCGGGTGCGGATCGCCCTGCGCGATCTCTGGCACGGGAATGAATGGGATGAGGCCGACATCAACGCGCAGCGGAGCGAGTTCACCCGGATCAATATATCGGTGTCGACCAGGAGCGAGAGCTTCGGCGCCGTCACCTACCCCGGTCTCAGCGGCGGGGTGATCTACGGGGCGGCCAGCGGCAACACGGCCGTCTCCGGCTGCACCCAAGGCGCCACGCCCGGCAACCTCTGCAACATCCTCGCGGCCAACTGGCCGCAGGACGGCGCCAGCCCGGCGCGGACCGAAGAGCTCGACATCTGGTTCAGCGTGCCGGCCGCCACCACCGGCGACGTCTACTTGTACGTCAACGCCTTCAGGCAAGCCGCCGGGCGCCAGATTCTGGGCCGCAACTTTGCGCTGAGGTACAAGTCGTACCTGCGCATCTGGCCGCTGCCGGTGCCGGATCCGGGCGGGACGCGGGAGACGGGCAACGTCAAGACCAACGCGCGCAACTGGCAGGCGGGCGGGGCGGTCAACGAGGTCGAGGTGTACCTGCGCAACGCGGAGACCAGCAACACCTACGCCTCCGGCGGGGTGAACGTGCAGCGCGGCGACTTCGACAGCGTGGAGCTGCGGCTGGCGACGGAGGAGGACGGGAAGGTATCGGCGAGCGGGCCGGTCTTCACGGGTTCGAGCGGGGGCAGCAGCGTGCTGGGCGCGTGCACGGAGACCGCGCAGGGGCCGGTCTGCAACATCACGAGCGCGAACTGGCCGCAGGACAGCGGGACGCCGCTGCGGACGCTGCTGCAGGACGTCTACTTCACGGTGCCGGACCGGCATTCGGGCCCGGTCTGGCTGGTGGTGCGGGTGAAGAAGTCGGGCGAGGGCGACCGGGTGCGCTCGATCCGCTACGACCCGCACTACGCGGCCTATCCGCTGGTGGTGCCGGCGGGCACCGCGGAGGGGACGGACCTGGCGGCGGGCGCGCGCAACTACCTCAGCGCGGGCAGGACGCAGCAGGCGACGGTGCACCTGCGGCAGGACTGGCACGATGACACGTACGACTCGGGCGACGTCGACGTGGCGCGTTCGGCGGTGACCAACGTGAAGATCATCATCGCCAGCGACGCGGCGGGGGCGAACGAGATCACGGGGTCGAAGATCTCCTCGGACGCGGCCGGGAACACGGCGCTGACGGGCTGCACGGGCACGGGTGGCGACTGCACGATCACGTCGGCGAACTGGCCGGCCAGCGGCGGGCGGGACTTCTATTTCTCGGTGCCCAACGCGACGACGGGCAACGTCTACGTGGTGGTCACGGTGACGGCGACCGGGAAGAGCCAGCGGGTGGTCTCGCTGGAGTACCTGCCGCCGCTGCCGATCTACCCGCTGGCGGTGCCGCGGCCGACGTCGACGACCTACGAGTCGGGCGACCTGAGCCTGCGCACGGGCAGCTATCCCACGGACGGGAGCCGGCGGCAGGTTTCGGTCTTCCTGCGCGACGCCTGGCACTCCAACACCTACACGTCGGGCGCGGCCAACGAGCCGGTGGCGAATTTCAGCCAGGTCACGATCCGGCTGGCGACCAGCGCGGACGGGGGGACGGGGATTGCGGGGGCGGCGATCAGCAATTCGAGCGGGGCGCGGCTGACGCAGTGCGCGGCGGCGGGGCACACCTGCGTGGTGACTTCGGCCAACTGGCCGCAGTCGGGCGGGACATCGGGCGAGTTCGGGCTCTACGTCGCGGTGCCGACTTCGCACCGGACGGACGCCTACCTGGTGGTGACGGTGCGCAACGCGGACGGTGACCGGCAGCGGTTCGCGCTGAAGTACCCGACGCCGTACGTGGAGGCGTATCCGCTGATCGTGCCGCAGCCGGCGACGGGCCTGGAGACCGGCGTGCTGGCCGACCAGAGCCGGTACTGGTTCGCGCTGGCCGCCATCTCGACGACGCAGGGCAACTTGACCGGCATGAACACGGCGCGCATCTTCCTGCGCGACCGGCCGCGAAGTCAGTACGTCGCGGCGCACGCCAACGCGGCGGTGGCGGATTTCGACAGCACGACGCTGCGGATCACCTCGGACGCGGCGGGCCAGACGCTGCTGGCGGGCGCGGCCTTCACGGACTCCACGGGCCAGGCGCTCGCCTGCCTCAATGAGTGCACCAACAACACGCCGTCGGCCGACGCGACGGCCTACTTCAAGATTCCGGATGCGCACACGGCGGCGGCCTACGTCCACTACAGCGCGGCCAAGTCGGGCAAGACGGGCACGACCTACACGCTGAAGTACGACCCGCCGCCGCACAGCGCGTCCTACCCGTCCTTCCTGGCGCTCAATGCCGACGGCAGCATCGCCGGGGTCCGGACGGGCGGCGAGTACAGCGATGGCGCGGCCGACCGCGTCCGGTTCAGGCTCCGATCGGGCCCGAGCTCGAACTTGAAGGCGCTCACCTCCGAGTTCCTGCTGGTCACGCTCACGGTTGCATCGGACACGTCGGGCACGGCGATTGCGGGTGCGAGGCTCTCCTCGAACCCGGCGGGCACGGGGGTGATCCCGAACTGCGCTTCGAGGGCGGTGGGCAACGTCTGCGTGATCGGCGCGGGCGTCTGGCCGGACACCGACGGGCGGGCCGACGACCTCGACTTCTACGTGACGGTGCCGGACAGCCACACCGGCGACGCCTACATCCACGTCTACATCATCGCGACGGCGGGCAAGCGCGACCACACGGCGACGCTGAAGTACGACTCGTTCCTGCGGGTCTGGCCGCTGGCGGTGCCGTTCGACGGCCTCATCCGCGAGACGGGCAACCTCAAGGACCAGAGCCGGAACTGGCTTTCGGCGGGGATGGTCAACCACGCGGAGGTCGAGTTGCGCGATGCGGCGCACTCCGACACCTACACCGCCGCGCATACCAACGTCGCCCGCTCGGACTTCGATTCGGTCACGCTGCGGCTGGCGACGGAGGAGGACGGGGCGACCTCGGCCAGCGGCCCGGTCTTCGCCCGTTCGGGCGACGCGGGGCAGATGCTGGAGATCTGCAGCGAATCGACGCAAGGCCCGGTCTGCACGATCCCGTCCTCGGCGTGGCCGCAGAACAGCGACACTCCGCCCCTGACCGAGGATCTGGACGTCTACTTCGCGGTGCCGGGCCAGGACCAGGGGCCGATCTGGCTGGTGGTGACGGTCAAGAAGTCGGGCAACGAGGATCGGGTCTGGTCGGTCAAGTACGACGCGCCCTATTCGGTCTACCCGCTGGTGGTGCCGTCGGGCACGTCGGACGGGACCAACTTGGGCGCGGCGGTGCGCGCCTTCGCGGCGGTGGGCGGCTCGCAGCAGGTCAACGTGCGGCTGCGCGACGGCCCGCACGGCGGCGTCTACGACGCCGACGCCACCGACGCCGCGGCCGCGGACATCACCGACGTCACGATCAAGATCACCAGCGACGCTGCGGGCGCGACCCCGGTCCCGAACGCGGTGATCTCCTCGGACGGGGACGCGACGCCGACGGCGGTGAGCGCCTGCACGGAGACCTCGGCCAGCCACACCTGCACGGTGACGTCGGCGAACTGGCCGGCGACGGGCGGGCTGGACCTGTACTTCTCGGTGCCGGGCACGACCTCGGGCCCGGTCTACGTGGTGGTGGAGGCGGATCCGTCGGCGACGGGCAAGCTGAACCGGATCTTCGCGCTGAAGTACGACCCGCCGCTGCCGGTCTTCCCGCTGGTCGTGCCGCGCAACTCCAGCGACGTGCTGGAGACGGGCGACCTCTCCGCCCGCACGGGCGCCTACGCGGCGAGCGCCGCGCGCCAGAAGGCGACGGTGTTCCTGCGCGAGTCGTGGCACTCGCACATGTACGCATCGGGCGCGACCAACGCGGATTCCAGCGAGTTCAACAGCGTCACGATCCGGATCGCGACCGGCTCGGACGGGATGACCGCGGTCAGCGGTGCGCTGATCAGCAACGCATCGGGCGGCCGCCTGACGCAATGCGCGGCAACGGGCGCGACCTGCGTGATCAGCAGCTGGCCGTCGACGGCCGGCAAGGCGGACGCGCTGGACATGTGGTTCAGCCTGCCCGCGGCGTACCAGGAAGACGCCTACGTGCACGTGACGGTGCGCAACGCGCAGAACGAGGTGCAGACCTACGCGGTGAAGTACCAGTCGCCCTACATCCGCGCCTGCCGCTGATCGTGCCGCAGCCGACGTCCAGCACCTTCGAGAGCGGCACGATCTCGTCCAACACGCGGCGCTGGCTGCCGGAGGGCGGGCTGAACCAGATCGCGGTCTTCCTGCGCGATCAGCTGCGGACCACGTACGACGGCGCGCACGCGAATGCGCTCGGCGCGGCCTTCGACGGCTACGCGATCAAGATCACCTCCGACGCGGCCGGCAACACGCTGCTGAGCAACGCCACCTTCACCAACTCCTCCGGCACCGCGGAGACCTGCGCCAACAGCTGCACCGGCACCAACGCGCTCGACACGCGCTACTTCACGATCCCCGACGCGCACACCGGCGCGGTCTACGTGCATCTCTCCGTGAACAAGGCGGACAAGCTGGACCGCGCGGTTTCGCTGAAGTGGGACGCGCCGGCGACGGTCTCGGCGCATCCGCTGGCGCGGCCGCAGGATTCGGGCGGGACGGTGATCGCGTCGGCCGGCGAGTACGACCGCGACGGCAACGCGGACCGGGCGCGGATCAGCGTCCGCGCCGCGTCCGGCTCCAGCGCGGGCGCAGCCATCGCCGACTTCGACCGCGTGATCATCACGGTCGCCTCGAACGCGGACGGCAGCACGGCGCTGGCCAACGCGGTGCTCAGTTCGGACGGAGCGGCGAGCAGCCCGACCGCGCTGACCGGCTGCACGGAGGGCGCGACGGCGGGCAACACCTGCACGATCCCCGCTTCGAGCTGGCCGGCGACGGGCGGCAACGCGGACGATCTGGACCTCTACTTCCGCCTGCCGGCGACGCAGGACGGCGCGGTCTACCTGCACGTGCGGGTAGAGAACGCGGGCGAGCGCGACCGCGAGTTCTCGCTCAAGTACGACCCTTACCTGCGCGTCTGGCCGCTGGTCGTGCCCGCCCCGGGCGGCACCCGCGAGACCGGCGACGTGAAGACCGCGACCCGCGACTGGGCCGCGGCCGGCGCGGTGAACTCGGCCGAGGTCTACCTGCGCTTCGCCCGCCACTCGAACACGTACTCGTCGGGCGCGACCTTGGTCGAGCGCTCTGCCTTCGACCGCGTGATCCTGCGCCTGGCTACCGCGGAGGACGGCTCGACCTCGGCCAGCGGGCCGGTCTTCACCGGCTCGACCGGCGGCAGCAGCGTGCTCTCCGACTGCAGCGAGACCTCGCAGGGCCCCGTCTGCACGATCCCCAGCGCCAGCTGGCCGCAGGCGGCCACGGGCTCGCCGCTGCGCACGCTGGTGCAGAACGTCCATTTCACCGTGCCCAGCCAGCACGGCGCGGTCTGGCTGGTCGCGACGGTGCAGGAGAGCGGCAAGGAAGATCAGGTCTTCTCCGTCCGCTACGACAGCCCCGTGGTCGCCTACGCGCTGGTCGTCCCCTCCGGCACCGCCGACGGCACGAACCTCGCCGCCGGCAGCCGCAACTTCTCGCCCGGCGGCGTCGCGCAAGAGGTCACCGTCTACCTGCGCGATGCCTGGCACGATGACGAGTACAACGCCGCCGACGCGAACGCGGCGAGCTCGGTCGTGACCAACGTCACGATCACGATCTCCTCCGATGCCCAGGGCACCGCCCTCGCCGGCGCCGAGATCTCCTCCGACGCGGGCGGCACCACCGCCGTGACCGGCTGCGCCTCCGTGGGCAACGCCTGCACGATCGCGGTCGCCAACTGGCCCGCGACCGGCGGGCTGAGCTTCTACTTCTCGGTGCCCAACACCGTCTCGACCCCCGCCTACGTGGTGGTCAGCGCCACCCCCGCGACCAACGGCAAGTCGGTCCGCGCCACCGCGCTCCAATACGGCCCGCCGCTGCCGGTCTACCCCATCGCCGTCCCGCGCCACCCGACCACCGACGCGCACGAGGGCGGCACGCTCACCTCGCGCACCGAAAACTTCGCCTCCCAGGCGGCGCGCAACAAGGCGACGGTCTACCTGCGCGACGCCTGGCACTCGAACACCTACACATCGGGCGCGGCCAACGCCTCGAGCGCGGACTTCAACCGGGTCACGATCCGGATCGCGACCGGCTCCGACGGCGGCACCGAGGTGAGCGGCGCGGCGATCGTCAACTCATCGGGCGCGCGCCTCCCGCAGTGCGCCGCCTCCGGCGCGACCTGCGTGATCAACAACTGGCCCGCCACGGGCGGCACCGCGGACGCGCTGGACATCTGGTTCACGGTGCCCGATTCGCGCCTGACCAGCGCCTACCTGCACGTGACCGTGGGCAACGCGGCCGGCCACGCGCAGACCTTCGCGATCCCCTACCAGCCCCCATACGTCGCCGCCTGGCCGCTGCTCGTCCCGCAGCCGACCTCGTCGACCTTCGAGAGCGGCACGCTGTCAGCGAACACGCGCCGCTGGCAGCCCGAGGCCGGCCTGAACTACGCCGCGGTCTTCCTGCGCAACCAGGCCCGCACCTCGTACGACGGCTCGCACGCGAACGCTGTCGGCGCCGCCTTCGACGGCTACGCGATCAAGATCACCTCCGATGCGGCCGGCAACACGCTGCTGAGCAACGCGACCTTCACCAACAGCAGCGGCACCGCGATCATGTGCGCCAACAGCTGCACCGGCACCAACGCGCTCGACTCGATCTACTTCACGATCCCGGACGCGCACGCCGGCGCGGTCTACATCCACCTCTCGGCCAACAAGTCGGGCAAGGAAGACCGCGCGGTCTCGCTGCGCTGGGACGAGCCGCTCTCCGTCTCGGCGCACCCGGGCGCGACGCCGCGCCACCTGGTCAGCGGGGTGCTGCTGCCGGCCGGGGGCGAGTTCAGCGCGACGGGCGGCGCGGACCGGGCGCGGATCAGCATCCACACCTCGGCCAGCTCCGGCATCGGGGCGGCCACCACGGCCTTCGACTCGGTCAAGCTCACGCTCGCCTCGGACGCGGCCGGGACGGCGCTGACCGGCGCCGTGCTCGCTTCGAACGCGGCCGGCAGCACCGCGCTGACCGGCTGCACCGAAGGCTCGACCGCCGGCAACGTCTGCACGATCCCGGTCGCCAGCTGGCCCGCCACCGCCGGCGCGGCGGACGAGCTGGAGGTCTACTTCACGGTGCCGCTGACGCGCGCCGCGGCGGTCTACCTGCACGTGCGGGTGGAGAACGCGGGCGAGCGCGACCGCACCTTCGCGCTGAAGTACGAGGCGCCGGTGGGCACGCGCTCGGACCACGCCGGGCTGGCCCTCGACCCGCGGCTGTCAGGCGGGACGGCGGAGCAGGACGACGACGATGACGGCGACCGCACGGACAACGAGCACTACTACGGCTTGGCGGCCGAGCGCCAGCGGGTCGCGGTGCGCCTCTACGAGTCCTCCTCCACCGCCAGCTGGGATGCCCGGGCGGCGACGGAGCTGGCCACGTTCGCCTCGCTGCACTCGAGCTCGGCGCTGATCCTGAGCGCGAACTACCCGACCGGGCCGCAGACCTCGACCGGGCTGAACGCGTCGCAGATCGTGTTCACCAAGCCGGACGGGACGGCGCTGGGCTGCTCGGAGAACTCCTACGCGGGCGGCACCTGCACCCTGAGCCGCGCGACGCTGAAGACGCTGATGGGGATCACGGGCGCGGCCGACGCGCGCCGCAGCCTCGAGTTCGAGTTCGCCTTCGCGATCAAGACCGCCTTCACCAGCAGCGAGGACGTGACCCTCCTGCTCCAGCTCACGCGCCACAACAACGGCATCCGCACCGACGACGCCGTCTACAAGCGCGGCGCCGCGGCGGCCTCGAACGCGCAGCCGTTCGCGCGGCCGATCGGCATCGACGGGACGGCCGAGACCGGCAACGTGCTGATGAGCGAGGACGCGCAGGCGCACCGCTTCCGGCGCTACCGGCCGGGCGGCCAGGACACGCCGGTGCAGCTGTTGGTCTACGACAGCGCGACCGCGCTCAACACCTACACGACGAGCACGAACCGGGTGTCCTACTCGACGATCAGCGAGGTCAAGATCGAGGTCAAGACCCGGCCCATGGCGAACAGCCTCAGCTCCGGCTCAGCGATCACCGGGGCCCAGGTCAAGGTGCTGAAGAACGACGGAGCTTCGGCCTGCACGGAGGCCGCGGTCGGCAACGTCTGCACGATCACGTCGGCGAACTTCCTCGCGGCCGGCCCGCCGCGGGCCGGCAGCCACTACCGCGCGCTGCCGCTGGAGTTCAACTTCAGCGTGCCCGCCAACCACATGACGCCCAACTTCGGCAACGCCAACCTGGTGGTCACCGTCGTCCGCACCGGCAGCGGCACCCTGGCCCAGCGCACCAAGACCTTCGCGCTGCCCTTCGACGGCGGCACCCGCGCCGAGCCGTTCGCGATGGTCGCGGACGCGGCCGGCGCCGCGCCGGCGGCGGACCAGCAGTGGGCGCAGGCGGGGGCTCGCACGCGAATCTGGGCGCACGTCTACAACGCCGCGAAGACCGCGCACGAGGCGGTCACGAGCACGAACACGGCGCAGTACTGGGAGTTCGACCAGGCCTCGGGCGCGACCGCCGTGAAGATCGAACTGCTCGACGGCGCAAGCGGCACGGCGGCCCCGTCCGGCGGCCTGATCACGGCCGCGGACTCCGCCGCGAAGTTCGCGCCCTGCACGGAGGCCGAGCCGTCGAACGTCTGCACGATCACCTTGGCCGCGCTGAAGGCCTACGACTCCGAGGCGAGCCCGGACGACAACGATGAGGTCGATCCGCTCAAGTTCGCGGTCTCGATCCCGCAAGGCTCGACCAACTCGGTGCGCCTGAAGCTCACGGTGAACCGCTCCGACTCGATGACCAAGGTCCGCGAGTTCAGCATCTACGCGCCCTGGGCCTACCCGCTGCTGGCCCCGGTCGGCGCGGACGGCAGGCCCCGCACCGGCAGCCTCTCGTCCACGGTTTGGGAGTACGAACCGCGCGGCCGCCCGACCCCCTTGGCCTTGGAGCTGTACAACGCGCGCCGGCAGGCATACATCGCGCCGACGGCCGCGCTGCGCCCGTCCTTCGCGGACTTCGAGACGGTCACGATCCGGGTGCAGGACGCGGCCGGCGACCTGATCGCGGGCGCCGAGCTGACCGCCCGCAACGGCACCCCGCTGCGCGGCCTCTGCCCGGTCGCCGCGTCCTGCGAGATCACCCGCGCCGAATGGCAAGCGCGCCAGCGCGGCGCGCGGACGCCCGGCGGCCTCGAGTTCGCCGCCTCGGTGCCGGCCGAGTACTCGGCCGCCGCCACAATCCGGATCGAGCTCGCGCATACCGGCCGAATGGGGCCGACCTCGGCCCAGCCCGTCAACGAGCAGTCCGAGGGCACCGGCCCGGTCCAGCGGATCGCATTGGAGTCGGCCGCCGGCGGCGCCCGCACCGCGGTCTACGAGCTGCGCATGGTCTCCCCGGCCAAGCGCGCCTTCGCCCTGCCGCTGATCGCCGACGCGGACGCCGCCGCCGGCCTGCGCGTTTGCACGCTCGCCGAGTCCGGCAGCGGCGACGCCGCGCTCACCGCCTGCACCGCCCCGTCCGCGCAGCGGGGCACTCCGATCGGGTTCGCGGCGACGCTGATGCGCGGCCTCGAGGCGCACCCCGCCAATCCGCCGACGGCGAACGGCGACGAGCTGGTCCAGTACAACGAGATCACCACGCTCACGATCACGGCGAGCGCGGGCGAGATCATCCACCAAGCCCTCTGCCCGCGGACCGCCGCGGAGCACCCCGTTTACCAGCCGGCCGTGCAGAGCGACGCCTCCACCTGCACGATCACCAGCGCCGCCCTGCAAGCCTTCCAAGGCGCATCCGAAGCGAACGAGCCGATCCGCCCGCTCGAGCTGGCCTACGTCCCGTCCGCCGCATCCGGCGCGACCGGCACGGTGACGCTGAGCTACGAGATCGCCGGCGCGAGCCCGCCCGAGATGATCGAGCAGACGCTGGCGTTCGCCCACCTCGCCGGCCCGGGCAAGCGCGCCGCTGGCGTCTACCTCGACTGGAGCGACCCCGGCAGTGCCTACGCCGCCGCCGCGCCGGCCGCGCTGTTCGCGATCGGCCGCGCCGACTCGCGCGCGACCGCCGCCCCCGCCCCGCGCTCGGCCCTGCCCAGCCGGGTCAAGAGCGCAACGTTCGCCGAACTGGCCGAAGCCAAGGCGGTCGAGCTGACGATCAGCCAAGGCACGCTCTCCTACAACGGCCAGGCCTGCGCCGCCTCATCGAGCGGCTGCACGCTCTCGCTCAGCCGCGCCCAGCTGCTCGCCGGCGCCGGCTCCGCGACCGCCTCCGACCCGATCGGCAACCTGCGCGCCGAGTACGCGCTGCCCCTCGGCGTCTCCGGCCCGACCACGATCACGGTCCGCGCCCGCTTCGCCGGCGAGGAGGCCGCCGCGGTCGGCCAGCTCGCCATCGCGCATCCCGCCGTCTCGGCCCCGGTCGGCTCGGCCTACCCGCCGACCGATGCGGACGGGGTGATCGCCGCCGGCGCCACGGCCGAGGTCGCGGCCGGCTTCACCGTCGCCGTCGACGCGGTCGGCTCCGGCTGGGGCTGCGCCCGCCCCGACCCCTCCTTCCTCGAACTGGACGAAAACGGCAAGCTGCTCGACGCCTGCGCCGGCGGCCTCTCGCGCCTGTCCGGCGGCGACCCGCCGTCGGCCGCCGCGGCCTGGCTGATCGCCGATTCCTACCTCGCCATCACCGGCCCCGCGACCTGGCGCGTCGAGGGCGCGGGCGACGGCTCGAAGCGCCTGATGCTGGGCGGCGCCTGGAGCCGCATGCGCTGCGGCTTGGCCTCTGAGCAGGGTTCCTCCACGGCCGGCGAGCGCGACATCGCCTGCTGGATCACCGACGCCGAAGGCAACCGCCCCAGCATCGCCATCGACGCCTCCGCCGCCGAGGATGTCCGCATCACGGCCAGCCTGATCCCGACCCGCCAGCGCCGCTTCCACCTCTTCACCGGCGCCGCGACGCAGCCGACCGACCGCTACGCCGACACCGCCGCCGCCTTCCGCCTGGCCAGCGGCCCGCTCTTCCGCACCGCCGAAATCGACGTGGGCGAGCCCGCGCCCGTCGCCGCCGTCGCGCTGGCCCGCGCCGCCGGCGCGAGCGGCCCCGTCCCGCGCGGCGGCACGGCAAACCTCGAAGTCCGCATCACCGCCGCCGGCGGCGCCGCGGCCGATGCCGCCGCGATCGCCTCGATCACCCTCACCGCCACCCGCGGCTCGCTCTCCGGCTCGCTCTGCCCCGGCTCGGCCCGCAGCTGCACGATCAACGCCGGCACCGGCACCGGCTTCGCCGCGGCAGTGGCCGCGAACCCGGCACTGCCCGCCGCGCTGCCGATCACCTTCACCCCGCCGGCCGGCGAGGGCTCCGCCCGCATCTCGCTCGCCGTCACCGCCACCGGCGGCGCGCAGTCGCTCTACACCGACGCGCTCGACCTGACCTTCGCCGGCGCCGCCTCCGCCCTGCGCGCCGGCGCCGGCCTGCCCCTGCTCCACCACCGCGCCACCCCCGACGACGACCGCGACGTGATCGAACTCGAAATCGAAGCCCGCGACTCCTCCGGCAACGCCGCCGCCCTGCCCTCCGCCACGGCCCGCGTGCTCGACGCCGCCGGCAGCCCGGTCTCGCAGAACTTCCTGACGATCGAGCGCCTCTGCCAAACCGGCGCCAGCAAGTGCAAGTACCGCATCACCGCCGTCGCCGCCGCCACCGCCCCGCTCGCCTCCGGCCGCTACCGCCTCGAGGTCGCCCCGCCCGGCCTGCGCCCGCTGACCGCCCCCTTCGGCGTCGCCGGCCCCGCCGCCGCGCTCGACCCCGTCCCCGCCGGCCCGCCCCTGCTCGGCCGCACGCTCGACATCCGCGTCGGCGCCTCCGACGCCGACGGCAACCCCGTGGCCGACGGCACCACCATCCGCGTCCGCGCCACCGCCGCCGACGGCCCCTCCCCCCTCCAGCTCGCCAACCCGCCCAGCGACTCCACCACCGAGCAGAGCGCCACCCTGGCCACCAAGGACGGCGCCGCCACCGCCACCTTCGTCACCGCCTCCCAAGCCATCGCCATCATCTCCTTCGACGCCCAAGACGGCTCCCGCACCACCGCCTCCGCCGTCGAACCGATCGACGCCCGCAACGCACCCCTCCCCGGCCAACCGACCCCGCCCTCAGACCCGACCTCCCCCGCCGCCCACCTAGCCGACGGCGCCGGCCGCCCCGCCGACCCCGCCACCACCAGCGGCCTCACCGTCTGGGCAGCCCCCGCCGATGCAACCACCGCCACCGCCGCCGACCTCTTCGACGAACTCCCCGGCGCCCAAGCCCTCCACCTCTGGAACGGCCGCCGCTGGATCCTCTACGCCGCCGACCCGCAAGGCAACCCCATCCCAGGCTCCCAAAACTTCCCCCTCCACCCACAAGACCTCCTCTTCATCGCCCGCTAGAAGGGGCCTGCGGAAGCAGGTCAGCGGCAAAAGGGCGGGGGAGCGTTGGTATTGCCTGCGTGGATGGAAAGGGTGGTCGGGGTGGGCGGATTCGAACCGCCGGCCTCGCGGCCCCAAACCGCGTGCTCTGCCAGACTGAGCTACACCCCGTCGATGCGCAGGGCGCCGATCAGGTCCGCGACCTGCGCGACGCCTTCTTCCCGACAATAATCCGCGATCTCCTCGACGACGCGGACCGGCGCGAACGGGTCACGGAACGAGGCCGTCCCCACTTGCACCGCCGTCGCGCCGGCCAGCAGGAACTCCACGGCGTCGCGCCCGGTCGAAATTCCGCCGCAGCCGATCACCGGTATCTCCACCGCCTGCGCCGCCTGCCAGACCAGCCGCAGCGCCAGCGGCTTGATCGCCGGCCCGGTCAGCCCCGCGACCGGCCGCGCCGTCCGCGGGGCGCGCCGCCGCACATCGATCGACATGCCCACGAACGAGTTGGCCACGCAGACCGCGTGCGCGCCGGCCGCCTCGACCGCCCGCGCCACGACGCGGATGTCCGTCACGTCGGGCGTCAGCTTCACGATCACGGGCAGGGTCGTCGCGGTGGCCACGGCCTCCGTCACCCGCGCCGCCTGCACGGGGTCGCGCCCGAACTCGATCCCGCCCGAATCCAAGTTCGGGCAGGAGACGTTGACCTCCAGCGCGGCGACGCCCGGCGCGCCGTCCAGCGCTTCCGCCAGCACCGCGAACTCGTCCGGCGTGTCGCCCATGATGTTCACGATGATGGGAACGTCCCAAGCCTCCCAGACCGGCGCGACATCGCGCAGCAGCTTGCGCAGGCCGACGTTCTGGAACCCGATCGTGTTGAGCATCCCGGCCGGCGTCTCCGCGATCCGCGGTCGCGGGTTCCCGCGCTTGGGCCGCAGGGTCAGCCCCTTCGAGACCAGCGCGCCCAGCCGCGAGACGTCGAA
This sequence comes from Dehalococcoidia bacterium, assembly GCA_965205165.1. GTDB lineage: Bacteria > Chloroflexota > Dehalococcoidia > Bin125 > Bin125 > CBDESM01. The sequence continues at coordinate 383,166 of OZ242037.1, read as the reverse complement.
GAGCCGCGCCAGCTCGCGCCCGTTCCCGCCCGTCCCCGATGCGGTCATCACGGGATTGCGCAGCACCAAGTCCCGCTTCGCCCCCGGCGCCGCGTCGACCGAGAGGTCGGGCCCGGTCGGGCGGGCATGGAGGTTGGATGCGAGCGCCGTGGTCATCGGGATGCAGGGTAGCGCCGCGCCGGGATCACTCGAGCTCCGGGCCCGACCGCATCAGGTACTCGTCGAACAGCGGCACGGTGAACGCCGTCCCGCCGTGCGCCGGACTCCAGATCATCCCCTTCGAGATCAGTTGCGCCCGAATCGGGCTGACCGAGGTCACGCTGCGGCCGAGCCGTTCGGCGACGTCGCCGGATCGGTGCGGCCCGGGCCCCAGCTCCGCCATCGCCCGCAGGTACATCCGCTGCACCGGCGTGATCCGATCCAGCCGCGACAGAAAGAAGCTGCGGTCCAACTCCTTGACGACGCCTGCTGCTGCATGCTCGACATCCGCCGTTGAGATCGGCGAACGCTCCGCCACTTCCCAGATGTGCTTGCCCCACTCTTGGAGGAAGTACGGATACCCCTGCGACCGCTCGACGACGCGAGCCACCGCGTCCGGTTCGAACTCCACTCCCAGCGCCGCTGCCGGCTTGCACAACGCGCCTTCCGCATCCGTCTGCGCGAGCGGCCCGATCTCCGGGATGTTGAACATCCGCTCCGCGTACGACCTGGCATCCCCCACGTTGCGCCGGATCTGCGGCAGCCCCGCCCCCACCAGGTTGATCGGCAGTGCCCGCTGCGATGCTTGGTGCATCGTCCCGATCAGCGGCCCCAGCTCGCGCTTCGACACGCCCTGCATCTCATCGATGAAGATCGCCACCGCCGTCCCTGCCGATTGCGCCGCTCGCCCGGCCGCATCGAACAGATCTCGCAGGTCCTGTTCGAGATCGCCGCTGTCCGCAACGCCCGGTTCGGGTGCGATGTGCTGGATCTCGACGCCACCGACCGAAACCGTCCAAGTCGCGGCGAAACCGCGCAGCACGCGCAGCGCCGATTGCGCCAACGCCCGCGCCGCCTCAATCCGGGAGAGCTGGATGAGTGCGCTGCGCAACTGCGGTGCGAGCATCGCCGGCAGCGTCCGGCCCTCCTCCGCCTCCACCTGCACCGCGACGATCCCCTCCGCTGCCGCCGTTTCCCGAATTCGGTTCAGCAGCACCGTTTTCCCCACGCCCCGCAAGCCCACCAGCAGCGTGCTTTTGCTCGCGCCTCCCGCCGCCTGCCGGGCCAGCTCGATCCTCACCGCCTCCAGCACCTCGCGGCGCCCCGCCAACTCCCGCGGTGGTTTCCCCGCACCCGGCGTGTATGGATTATCAACTGGATTCACGAGCCTATTATAGAGAGTTTATCTCGGTTTACGCCATTTTCCGCTTGCACCAGCGATCTGTCCAACCTTGAAGCCCGGGACTTATCCAAAGTTTACGGCGGTTTCGCCTGGTTTCCGACCTTCTCAAGCCAGAGGCGCACGAGGGGAGAGCGCGGCCCCGCAGGGCACGCGAAGACCGGCACCGCCACGGGCGGCGCCGGTCCTGCTGGTTCGGCGGCTGGCTGGAAGAGGGCTAGTTGCTCTCGCCCTCGGTCTTGCGCCGGCGCGACACGCCCATGTCGTTCCAGCGCGAGCGGCCCTCGCTCCGGTCCCAGATCGAGTCGTCCGTCGAGTTGCGGAACTCCCGCGTCTCTCCGCACGAGCACTCCCCGATCGACACCGGCCCGTTCGGCGGCGCGATCATCCAGTGGTGGATGTGCTGCTTCCCCTCGGCGGGCGCGACGGTCCGCTTGCGGCGGCGGCTGGCAGTCTTCGTGGCCATCGGATCCTCCTGAGAACTCCGCGCCCCGTACCCCTTCCGGGCCGGGCGCGGCCTCGTCGTTCTCGTTCCGCCAACACTATGCAGTTGCGCCCTGCAAGGGCAACACGTAAACGCCGTGTTTCCGCGCCCTCTGTAAAGCACGACACGTAACGGGCCGATAACGCGCCTCTTGTCGCCCCAATTCCCCCGAATCCCGCAACTTCCGCGCCCCCGTTCCCCCGTTCCGCGCCCGATCAGGTGGCGCATCCGCCGCCAGCCACTAAGGTAGGCTCACGGAGTGAAGCGATGGTCTGGAGGCGATTCCGTCAGCGATCCCGGCCCGACTCCTCGGAATCTCCCATGACCCTCGACCCCAAGTCGATCCAGACCGCCCTGCGCTCCGTCCGCGATCCCCTGCTCCAGCGCGACCTCGTCTCGCTCCGCATGTACGGCGGCGCGCGCGTCGACGGCGACTCCGCCGCCCTCGAAATCACCCTGCCCGTCCACGGCTACTCCGAGCGCGAGGAGCTCGAGCGGCGCATCGCCGAGGCCCTCGAGCCGCTCGGCGCGTCCAGCCTCGCCTTCGAGTACGCCGTCAACGTCCCCGCTTGGGAGGGCGCCGGCCAGCAGGCCGCCATCCCCGGCGTCAAGGCGATCATCGCCGTCGCCTCCAACAAGGGCGGCGTCGGCAAGTCCACCGTCTCCTCCAACCTCGCCGTCGCCCTCGCCGCCTCCGGCGCGAGCGTCGGCCTGATCGACGCCGACGCGACCGGCCCCAACCTGCCCACGATGTTCGGCCTGCCCGCCGGCTTCCAGCAGCAGAGCGAGCAGGGACTGCACCCGGTCGAGCGCTTCGGCGTCAAGCTGATCTCGCTCGGCTTCCTGCTCCCGGCCGGTGCGCCCGTCGTCTGGCGCGGGCCCATGATCGGCTCCGCCATCCGCCAGCTGCTCCACGACGTCCAATGGGGCGAGATCGACTACATGCTCGTCGACCTCCCGCCCGGCACCAGCGACGCCTCCATGTCCCTCGCCCAGGACGCCCCCCTCGCCGGCGCGGTGATCGTCTCCACCCCCCAGCAGGTCGCGCTCGAAGACGCCTCCAAGGCCGTCGCCATGTTCGAGAAGCTCGACGTCCCCGTCTTCGGCATCGTCGAGAACATGTCCTACTTCATCGCCCCGGGCACCGGCGACCGGCACGAGATCTTCGGCCACGGCGGCGCGGCCGCGGCCGCCGACGACCTCGAGATCGACTTCCTCGAGGAAGTCCCTCTCGCCGCCGAAGTCCGCGCCGGCGGCGACAACGGGCGTCCCATCGTCGAAGCCGAACCCGATCACCCCGTCGCGCTGGCCTTCGCCTCGCTCGCGGCCAAGGTCGCCGTCAAGGCCGCCGCCGGCGCGCTGTTGCAAGCGCCGACGATCCCGCTCACCGCCGCGCCGGCGGCCCCCGGCCCCCAGGCCTCACCCGCCGCTGGCGCGCCCCAGGGCGGCCAAGACCGCCCGCGCTCCATCATCTGACCAGAAGGAAGAACCCCATGAGCCGATTCCTGCGGCGCGGCAGCGCCGACGACGCCCCCGATCCCGCGCCCGCCGCGCGCCCGCAATCCCGCCGCCGCCCGCCCGCCCCAAGTCGCGGGCGCAAGCCCCAGGCCGAGACGCCCGCGCCGCCCAAGCTGCCCGACGACGCTCCCCCGCGCCGCTCTCGCGGCCGGGACGAAGCCAAGCCCAAGCGCGCGTTCGGCCGCCGCGCCGCCGAAGACCCCGCGACCTCCGCCGGCCGGGACGAGCCCAAGCCCGAGGCCAAGCCCCGGCGCGGGCCGGGACGCCGCGCCGCCGAAGACCCGGCGGCCCCCGTCGACCAAGCGGCGCTGCTCGAGGTGCTCGACCGCCAGGCCGCGATCCTCGGCGAACAGCAGCAGGCCATCGCCAAGCTCGCCGAATCGCAGGCCCGCCTCACCGAAGCCCTGCTCGCCGGCAACACCGGCGATGCCGCCGCCAAGGCCCAGGTCGAAGTCCTCCCCCGCCTCGCCATCTTCGTCGACGTCCCCAACATCCTCTACGCCGCCGAAGCCTCCGGCGTCCGCCTCGACTGGGGCAAAGTCGCCGACTTCCTCGCACGCGGGCGCACCCTCGTCCGCGCCATCGCCTACGCCCCCATCTCCGACGACCCCCAGGCCCGCACCGAAAACGAACGCTTCGTCGTCCCCTTCATCGAACACGGCTACCGCATCGCCACCAAGCCCCTCAAGCGCTTCACCGGCGGCAGCGTCAAAGCCAACTTCGACGTAGAACTCGCCATCGACGTATTGACAATGGCCGACCGCATCGACGTCATCGTCCTCGTCTCCGGCGACGGCGACTTCCGCCGCCTAGTCGAAATCGTAGGCTCCCGAGGCGTCCGCGTGGAAGTCATGGCCTTCGGCCAATCCACCAGCAGCGACCTCCGCCAAGTAGCCGACCGCTACGTGGACATAGCCGCCCACATCCCCGCCCTCACCGCCTGAGCGCCATGCCGGTTAGGAAGGGGGCGTTTCTGTTGCAAACGCCAAGGTAGCGAGATACCCCGGTGCTGTATGCACACCGGCTAGGCCGGCTCGTAGACGCGGGTGCCGTTGCGCCTTGCGGCGCGGCCGAGGCCGGGGTACTTGAAGTGGCCGCTCGCTATCTGCGCGTTCTCGGATTCGATGCGGTCGAAGAGCATGTGGCGGCTCTTCGTGCTTTCGACGAAATCCACGTCGGCGCCGGGGCACCAGTCGGTTTCGGAGAGCTGCACCATGTGGTGGGCGGCGTCGCCGATCACGTAGACCCGCTCGTTGCCGCTTTGGACGACGAAGCTGACGTGGCCGGGGGTGTGGCCGGGGGTGGGGAAGGTGACGACCTCGTCGGTCAGGGGGTGCTCGCCCTCGACGAAATCGATCAGGCCGGCGTCGAGCACGGGGGCCAGGGCGTTGCCGTATTGGGCGCCCTCGCGCAGCTCGTCGGTGCTCGTCCAGTAGTCCCATTCGGCCTGCTGGATCACGTGCCGCGCGTTGGCGAACAGCGGCTTGGGGCTGCCGTCGACGTCGGGCGCGTTCCAGCCGGTGTGGTCGAAATGCAGGTGGGTGAAGGCGACCACGTCGATCTCCGACGCCGGCGCGCCGGCCTCGGCCAGCACCTCCGGCAGCGCGGCCGGCTCCTTCAGCGGCAGCATCATCGGGCGCGGGCCCATCCCCGTGTCCACCAGGATCGTCTTGCCCTGGCTGGCGATCACCCAGCAGCCGAAGTTGAGGACGATGTTGCCGTCCTCGTCGAGCAGCTCGGCGTACTGCTCCCAATCGCTCTCCTGGGTCTTGTTGAAGAAGCCCGTCGGCGGCACCGCCGTCCACGAATCCTGCACCGAGATGAGCTCGACGTCGCCGACCCGCACCTTGTGGAACTGTCCCATGCCGCCCTCCTAGGCTCGCTGCGCTTCGCCCGCGCAGGCTACCCGTTCCGGCGGTAGGCCTCGTCCAGCAGCTCGATCGCGTGGGCGCTGCGGGGCAGCATCACGCCCTCCGCATCGAACCGCGCCAGCCCCTGGTCCAGCTGCATCATGCAGCCCGGATTGGCCGTGCAGACCTGCTCCGCGCCGGTGCCCAGCACGTCCTCCATCTTCTCCGCCAGCACCCGCTTCGAAATCTCCGGCTGCACCGCCGAATACAGCCCCGCGCTGCCGCAGCAGCGATCCGGCGTCCGCATCTCCCGCAGCGTCAGCCCGGGAATCGCCCGCAGAATCTCGCGCGGCGGCTTGCGCACCCCCTGCGCATGCGAGAGGTGGCAAGAATCCTGATAGGTGACCGACCGCTCGATCCGCCCCGTCGGCGGCTCGAAGCCGATCCCGACCAAGTACTCGTGTACGTCCCGCACCCGCTCCGCGAACGCCGCCGCCCGCTCGGCCCACTCCGCATCGTCCCGCAGTAGATGCCCGTACTCCTTCAGGTGCGACCCGCAGCCGGCCGCGTTGATCAGGATCGCGTCCGGCGGTTTTTCCCCCTCCGGCATGAACGCCGCGATGTTCTTCCGCGCCAGCGCCCGCGCCTGCTCGACATCCCCGCCGTGCGCGTGCAGCGCCCCGCAGCAGACCTGCGCCTCCGGCGCCGACATCCGCACCCCGTTCCGCGCGAACACCCGCACCGTCGCCCGATGCGTTTCGGGGAACGCCAGCGGCATGATGCAGCCGGTCACCAGCGCCGCCGAGCCGCGCGCCGGCTCCGCGGCCGGAACCGCGGACGCCTCGCGGTTGCCGAAGAACGGTCCCCGCACGTCCGGCGCCATCGCCTCGACCTCGCGCAGCCTGCGCGGCAGCAGCCGCAGCGCCCCGCTCCGCCGCAGCAGCGCCTGCATCCCCGTCCGCTGATGCGCCTGCAAGAGCCGGAACGCCAAGCGCAGACGCCGCGGCGAGGGAAACAGGCCCCGCATCACCAGCCGCCAGATCAGCCGCTGCCGCCGCGGCCAGCGCCGCTGCGAAAACGCCTCCGCCCGCGTCGCCTCCATCAGCCGCCCGTACGGCACCTTCGACGGGCAGGCCGTCTCGCAGGCGCGGCACTGCAAGCACTGGTCGAAGTGCTGCTGCACCCGCTCCGTCCAGTCGATCCGCCCCGTGTCCAGCGCCCGCATCAGCGCGATCCGCCCCCGCGGCGAATCCGGCTCCACCCCCAAATCCAGGTAGGTCGGGCAAGCGTTCAAGCAGAACCCGCAATGCACGCACAGCCCCAGCTCGCCCTCATCCGGGCGATCCCCCGAAACGAACAGCGATTCCCCGATCACGGGCGGTGCATGGCTCACGGCGCGAGTCTACGCGCCCCGCCCCCGCGGTCGCTCCGCCGGATTTCGCGGCTGCAACGGCAGGCGTTCGCCGTTGTCGACCGCCGCGGCCAACGATTACCTTCAGCCCGGATCGGACGGGCATTCAGGACGAGGCGGTGCGGTTCCCATGCCAGCCCACTCCCGCCGTGAGCTGATCCGGCGCGCCGTCCGTGCCGGCGTTGGCGTTGCCGGAATCGCCCTCGTCGGCTGCGCCTCGCCCGAGACGTACAACAGCCCGGAGCAACGCGCTTCCGATGAAGCACATTCGCCAGCGCCGCGCCGCCAGCAGCAAGACCGGCAAGCCGACGCCGACGCCGTTGAGCCGATTGCCCCGCTGCCCGCACGACGAACTCCGGGGATGGTCGTCACGAACTGGTGTACGCGCCCATCTTTTCAGGTTGGCGGCGCCACCGACACGGCCGACCGCGTCCTTGCCGATCCCGAGGTTTGGCGCGAGCGCTACCACTGGCGAACCTTGCCGCAGCAACGGGCCGTCGCGCCCCGCGAGCGGGACATCGCGCTGAACGCCGGTGCGGAGACCGCGTGGGCGCAGACGGCCGCGCTCGCCCCGGCGGCGCTGCTGCCGCTGCTGCACGGCCAGCTCATCGTCCTCTCCGCAGGCGACGGCATCGATGCGCATCGCGCCGTCGTCGAGGGCGATCTCGCCGAGCATTGGGAAGCGCCTGATGCCGCGACGATCGTCTTCACGCTCCGCGACGGCCTCCGCTGGCCCGAGCGGGATGGCGGCCCGGGCGGGCCGCTGACGGCGACCGACGCGGCCGCCGTACACGAGGCCTACCGCGGGCGCGGCCAGCGTCAATCCGCTGCTTATCGGGCCGTCGCGGGCATCGCGGCGGACGACGATGCCCGCACCCTGACCTTCTCGCTGTCCGAACCCGACGCCTCTCTGCTGCCGTCCATGACCGCGGCCGATCACCTCATCACGCCGCCCGGTTGGGATCCCTCCGATCCCTTTGCCGGCCCGCCCGGCACCGGGCCCTTCCGTGTCGCGGAGTGGAGCGGCCCGCGCAACCCCTGGCGTTTCGCCCGGTCGCCCGACTACTTCAAGCGGGACGCGGCCGGGCGTCCGCTCCCGCACGTGGGCGGCGTCCGCGGCGGACTGCGCGTGGAGGATGGCAGCAGCCGCGAGTGCGCCGTGCCCGTGGATGCTTGGGATCAATGGCTGGGAGGCATCTTCGATGCTGCCGCCCTGAGCCACCCGGGCGAGGTCGTCGCTTCGCTCGAAAACATCCCCGGCGCAGTCGCCCAAGTCGCGGTGCCCATCCCTGGTCGAGGTTGGGCGCTTGAGTTTCCCCGCAGCGTCAAGCAGCCGATCTCCGACCCGCGAGTCCGCCGCGCCGTTTCGATGGCCGTCGACCGCAAGCTGCTCGCAGGGCAATGGGAGGACGGCCTCGCCGCCCCCGACTGCGGCATGAACTGGACGCTCGTGGAAGACGAGGCCGGCGGCTTCCGCGAATGGCCATGGCCGCGGGAAGCGCTCGGGCCGTCCTACCGGCACCAGCCCCAAGAGGTGCAGGATCTGCTCGCCGCCGCCGGCTACTCGCCCCAGCATCCGCTCCGGCTGTCACTGCTCCCCGGCTCCCTCGGCCGCGGCCTCCGCACCCCCGGCGCGTTCACGCGCATCGGATACCTCGCCGATGCGTTGAGCACATCCTCCGCCGGCATCATCCGCGCCGCTCCGCTGACGGCCGCGACTGATCTTGACCAATACGAGCTTCACTTCAACTCCGAGAGCGGCAACGAGTTTTTGGCCGTCCCCGACGCGAACCTCGCGCTCTCCGATGCGTCCGCTTTGTACCCCGTCACCTGCGACCCGACGACGTATGTAGCGCCCGACGTGCAGCATCGCCAAGACACGGAAGACCCGCTCGTCGCCGAACTCTGGCAGCGGCAGCGTCGCACCATCGATCCAGCCGAACGATCGCAAGTCCTGGAAGCGCTCCGCCTGCGCCGAGCCGAGCTGATGGAAACCGTCCACCTGATCAACCGCTACGGCCTCCACATGCGCCGCCCCCACGTCCACAACCTAGTCATCACCGCCTTCGCCCACGATCCAGTCCAACAAGCCAAGCAACTCGAGCGCACCTGGCTCAGCGCCGACTAATCTTCGATCTCCTCCGGCAGCCGATCTCCCTTGCGCTTGTTGCAGGTGCCGCACAGGAGCTGCGTGTTCGCCTCCGTGTTCGGGCCGCCGCGCGATTTCGGGTAGCGGTGGTCCTGCTCCAGCAGGTCGAATGGGATCTCGCGCTTGCACTCCGCGCAGCGCCCGCTCTGTTCGCTGTAGAGCCGCCGCTTCGTATTCCGGGTCCGCCCGCCTGCGCGCACCACTTTCACCGACGCTTTGCGCCTCGGCTCGACTACGCCAACCAGCTCCGGCGGCATCGCTTGTTCGACGGCTTGCCCAAGTTCCTCGTCGGAGTACCGGAAGCACTCGGATGCGACATCGTCGCCGACGGTCGACTCGATCCAAGATCGCAACGTCCACCACGGCAGGTAAGCCTCTATGAGATGCGAGGTCTCCGCGCACGCTTGAAACGCCTGAATCTGCTCAGCCCGCTCCGGCGTGCCGCCGCGGTACGTAACCACGCCCAAGCGGGATGTACGCACCAACTTGCCGTCGCCGAAATCGATCTCCGAGTAGAGATCGTCGTTGAACGCCGGGTGGAGCTGGTTGAGCAATGCATCTTTCTCTGCTTTGAGCTGCCGGACAGTCCGCTCGTGTTCAGCGATCTGTTCGGTCAGTTCGGCCAGCCGTTGCGCATCCTCGGTCGTGCTCATGGGAACCTCCGGCGTTCGTGATCCTACTGAAGTGCGGGCCGCTTAAATCCCGCCGACGTAGCGGCCGGGGTTGAGCGTTCGGTTCGGGTCGAAGGCTTCTTTGACGTTGCGCATCAGGCGGATGCCGGGGCCGGGGTCGCCCCAGATGTCGATCTCGGCTTTCAGCGCCGGCGATGCTTCCTCGACCGTTACGTGCGCGCCGAGATGCGCTACGGCGTCGCGCAGGTCCACGATCTCCGATGCGGTATCCGCTTTATCGGCCTCGGGCAGGTCAAGCAGCAGCAGGCCCGAATCGGCGGCTGCGAGCAGCGGCCTCGCCCGCGGCAGGCTTTCGGCGAGCGCGGCTTCCGCCTCTGCGAGAGACGCGGGGCGCACGCCCAGCCGCAAGCGGCAGTCCCCCTCCGCGGTCGACAACTCCGCATCCGCGATCGCCTGCCAAGTTTCCACGGCGCTCGCCGCGTCCATCGGCGTGGCTGCCAGCCCGGAGGCCGATACCGCACGGGCGACCGTCTCGTCGACCGATGCTTCCAAGCCCGATGCGCGCAGCAGCAGGGCGGCCGAGGCGGGCCCGTCCGCGCCGCGCTCCGAGGCGAACGCCGCCGCCCCCGCCGAGACCGCGACCACGCCGTTCAGCCCGTCCACGCTCCGCGAGACCGCCGCTGCCGCCGCCAGCGCTGCCTCGAACGAGTCGGCCGCCAATACCGCTACCCGGTCGGCGCTCGGCAGCGGGCGCAGCTTGAACGAGACCTCCACGATCACGCCCAGCGTGCCCAGCGAGCCGCAGTACAGCTTCGGCAGGTCGTACCCGCTCACGTTCTTCACCACCCGCCCGCCGCCGCGGATCTGCGTCCCGTCCGCGCGCGCCACCCGCAGCCCGATCAGCCAGTCCCGCGGCGAGCCCAGCGCCGCCCGCCGCAGCCCGCCGCGCCCGACCGCGACGATCCCGCCCAGCGTCGCCCGCTCGAACTCCGGCGCGTCCAGCGGCACGAACTGCCCGTGCTGCGCCAGCGCCTGCTGCAAGCGCGCCAGCGGCATCCCCGCCTGCGCCGTCACCGTGAAATCGTCCGGCTCGTAGTCGACCAAGTCCGACATCCCGCCCAAGTCGAGCGCGACGTCGTACCGCTCCGGCGGCATCCCCAGCCCGATCATCGTCCGCCCGCCGATCGGCGACACGGCCCGGCCCTCCGCCGTCGCCGTCCGCAGCAGCTCCGAAACCTGCTCCGGCGATTCCGCGACGACCGCCTCGGCCGGCGCGTTCCCGTCGATCCCGTACCGCTCGTCCGCCACCGTCCGACGCGGCCCTACACGTACGCTTTGTCGCCGAACCGCGCGATCGTCTGCTGCGCGTGCCCGCTCGCCGCCTCGCCGCAGCCGTGCCCGGCCGGGAAGATCTTGCACGGATTGAAATTCTCCGTCGGCCCGAACGCGCCCCGCAGCGCCTGCATCGATTCGATGTCGTCCTCCGTGAAGATCCACGGCAGGTAGTCCCGCTTCTCCAAGCCCACGCCGTGCTCCCCCGTGATCGCCCCGCCCGCGTCCACGCACGCCCGCATGATCTCCCCGCCCGCGTCCAGCACCCGCTCCGTCGCGCCCGGTTCGCGCTCGTCGAACAGCAGGCAGGGATGCAGGTTCCCGTCCCCCGCGTGGAACATGTTCGCCACCGGTAGCCCGTAGCGCTCCGCCACGTCGTAGACCGTGTCCAGCACGTCCGGCAGCTTCGTCCGCGGCACCACCCCGTCCAGCAGGTAGTAGTTCGGCATGATCTGCCCCAGCGCCCCGATCGCCCCCTTGCGCCCCGCCCAGAGCGCCTCGCGCTCCTCCGGATCCGTCGCCGAACGCACCTCCCGCGGCTCGAACCGCCGCAGGATCGACTCCACCGCGCGCCCCTCCGACTCCACCTGCGACGGCGGCCCCTCGACCTCGACCAGCAGCACCGCCTCCGCGTCCAGCGGGAAGCCGGTGCCCAGCACCGGCTCGACCGCGGCGATCGTCATCTTGTCGATCATCTCCAGCGCCGCCGGCACCACGCCCGACGCGACCACGGCCGACACCGCCGACGAGGCCTGCCGCACCGAGTCGTAGATCGCCAGCATCGTCCGCACCGCCGTCGGCATCGGCACCAGCCGCACCAGCACCTGCGTCACGATCCCCACCGTCCCCTCCGATCCCACCACGCAGCCGACCAAGTCGTAGCCCGGCTGGTCGCGCCCCACCCCGCCACGCGGATCCCCGATCCACTGCACCTCGCCGTCCGGCGTGACCAGCTCCAGCGCCAGCACGTGGTTCGTCGTCGTGCCCCAGGCCAGCGTGTGCGGCCCGCCCGCGTTCTCCGCCACGTTGCCGCCGATCGTGCAGGCCCGCTGGCTGCTCGGATCCGGCGCATAGGCCAGCCCGTGCCGGTTCGCCTCCGCCCCCAAGTCCAGGTTCACCACGCCCGGCTGCACCAGCGCCGTCCGATTCTCCGGGTCCAGATCGAGGATGCGCCGCATCCGGTTCATCCCGATCACGACGCCCCCCCGCGCCGCCAGCGCCCCGCCGCTCAGCCCCGTCCCCGCCCCCCGCGGCGTCACCGGCACGCCGTACTTGTTCGCGATCTTCAGCAGCGCCACGACGTCGGCCGTGTTCGCGGGCAGCGCGATCGCGTCCGGATTGCCGCGGTCGATCGTCGCGTCGTACTCGTAGACCAGCAGATCCTCCGGCTGCCAAACCACCGCCTCTTCGCCGATGGCGTCGATCAAGTCGCGGACGATCGGGCTCGGCCTGCTCATCTCAGCGTCAGCCCGCCGCCGCTTCGCGCACCAGCTCGAGCGCCCGCCGAGCCGTCAGCACCTTGTTCCCGGCCCGATCCTCGCTCCAAACCTGCCGTTCCGCCGCGACGCGCTCGCCCGGCCCGACGCAGGCGATCCAGACCGTCCCGACCGGGCGCTCATCGCTCCCCCCGGTCGGCCCCGTGATCCCCGTCTCCGCCACGCCGATGTCCGCCCCCAAGGCGTCCCGCGCCCCCCGCGCCATCGCCACCGCGCACTCCTCGCTGACCGACCCGTGCTCGCGCAGCACCTCGACGTCGACGCCGATCAGGTCCGTCTTCGTCCGCCCCGTGTACGGCGCGACCCCGCCGATCCACGCCTTCGAGCAACCGGGCACATCCGTAATCCAGTGCCCCATCAGGCCGCCCGTGTCCGTCTCCGCCGTCGCCAGCTTCAGCCCGCGCTCGACCAGCAGCGCGACCAGTTCCTCCGCCAGCGGCTCGGCCACGGCTCAGCCCTCCTCGCCCGAATGCCGATCCCACATGAACATCAGGATCAGGATGAACGTCACCAGCACCAGGAACGGCGCAAGCAGGATCGAGAACTCGTACCACTCCTCCCGGTCGAAGTTGTTCACCCCCGTCCCCCCCTCATCCGGCGCCGCCTGCTGCGGAATGCGCGACTGCTCCGCCTCGGGTGCCGGAACCGCCGCCCCGCTCGCACCGCCGCCCGGGCGGGCGTCCCCGGACCCCGTCGGCGGTTGGAAGTCGGCAAGCGTGATCGAGCGAATGGCCTCGATCAGCGTCGCCGCGAGCGTCGGATCGATGCTCTCCACCGGCTCGTTCAATTGCACGGTCGCAGACCACTCATGCCGGCTGCCGCCCTGCGGATAGAACCGGACTTCCACTTCCGCCCCGCGCACCGTCGCGACGTACTCGTCCCCCAGGTCGGCCTTGAACCTGGCGTAGATCACCCTGCCGGCCGGCGCCGCCGCATCCACCATGACGGTGGCTCCGCTCATCGCCAGCCGAACGCTTGGGGGAACCAGCTCCAAGGGCCGCACGTACTCGTACGTGCGCGTATCCGCATCGTGGAACACCTTCGCGTCGTCCGTCAGGTTCGCCGCGATCGCCCGCAGCCTGATCCCCGTACTCGAACCATTCGCAGGGTCGCCGGCCAGCGCGCCGGCGTCGAACGGAACCGCCGCCGTCCAGATCGGCTGCGACGAGTCCGTTTCGTAGAACGTGATCACGGCCTCGTCCGCCCGCAGCCGCGCCCAGTAGCGCCCGCCCTCATCCTCGAATGTGAGATATCCCTCGCTGGCGACCTGCACCGTCGGCAGCAGGACCAAATCGCCGTCATCGCCCTCGGCCTGCGCCGTATCGGCCCCCGTGCCCCAGACCGCCGCGACCGCTACCAGCGCGGCCGCGAGCAGCGCCATCCGCGGCAGCGCCCTGATCAGTTGGTCGAGATGCCGCATGCCTGCCTCCGCTTCCTGCCTGCTCTCCCGCGCTACTCCAGCGCGCCTTCCGCTTCCAATTCCGAAATCCTGCCCTCATCGTAGCCAAGTACGCGCGACAGCACGAAGCGCGTGTCCTCCCCGAGCCGCGGCGACGGCGAAATGATCTCCGCCGGCGTCTCCGAAAACCGCCACGGCGGGCCCAGCACCGTCCGCTCCGCGATCTCCGGCGGCGAAATCGCCACCCCGCTGCCGCGCGAGCGGAACCGCCGCGACTCGTGGATATCCCGCCCCCACAGCGACGGGCTCGCCGGCACCCCCGCCGCGTTCAACGCCTCCGCCGCGCTGCTCGCCGCCTGCTCCGACGTCCACGCCTCCACCGCCCGGTGCAGCTCCTCGCGGTGCTGAAAGCGCCGCAGCCCCGTCGCGAACCGCGCGTCCGCCCGCAGATGATCCAGCCCCGCCGTCTCGCACAGCCCGTCCCACTCCCGATCGTCGCGGCAGGCCAGCGCCAGCCACGCGCCCCCGTTCGCTTCCGCCGTCCCGTTCGGCGGGTGCATCGACGCGCAGCGGAACACCCCGTGCGGCGCCCAGGCCCGGTGCCCGTTGCCCAGCCGATCCCCGTCCTCCCCCAGCAGCGAGCAGCGCAGGAACTCCTCCCCGATGTGCACCGCGATCGCCTCCCGCGACGATGCGTCCACGAACTGCCCCCGCCCCGTCCGCTCGCGGTAGTGCAGCCCCGCGATCATCGCCAGCGCCGCCGCCGTGCCCGCCCGCAGGTCGATCGAGCCGCCCATCATCAGCGGCGGCTCTTCCGGCTCGCCCGACAGCCAGGCCAGCCCCGCCAGCGCCGCGAAGGTCGGCGCGTAGCCCGTGTAGTTCCGCTCCGGCCCCGCCGCGCCCAGCGCCGACGCCGACGTCATCACGATCTCCGGATTCACCTCCCGCAGCTCGTCATAACCCAGCCCGAGCTTGTCCAGCGTGCCCGGCCGGAAGTTGTCGATCGCCCCGTCGCTCGCCGCCGCCAGATCCCGGATCACCCGCTTCGCCCCCTCCGTCTTCAGGTTCAGCTGGATCGACATCTTGTTCAGGTTCAGCTCGTTGAACATCGGCGCTTGGTTCAGCCCGCCGCTGAACGAGCCCATCGCCAGCGAGCGCTGCCGCGAATGGTCGATCCGCGTCGCCGATTCGACCTTGATCGTCTCCGCCCCCAGCAGCGCCAGCAGCATCGCCCCGTACGGCCCCGCCCAAGCCCAGGTGAAGTCGATGATCCGGTACCCGGCCAGCGGCCCGCGGTGCGCCCGCGGCTGCAGCGCCGCCTGCATCCCGTTGGCGCTCATCCGATCACCCCCGCCCGCCGCGCCTGCGCCGCGTTCCACGCGCCCAAGCGCCCGCCCAGCACCTCGACCGTCGCCTCGCCCAGCGCCGGCGCCGGACTCCGCGCCGCCCGCCGCGCACCCGTCCAATCGGCCGGCAGCTGCGCGTACAGCCCCTCGCCCGCGACCGGATGCGCCAGCGGCTCGAAGTACTCCCGCATCCGCTCCTGCTCCGATTCCATCACCTCCGCCGGCCGCAGCACCGGCCCGGCCGGCGCGCTCTCCGCTTGCAGCGCCCGGTACGCGTCGTCACGGCTGCGCGCCTTCGCCCACTCCGCGATCCGGTCGCCCGCCTGCTCCGCCAGCTTCATCCGGTCGCGCAGCCCGCCCGATTCGTCGAACGCCCACTCCGGATCCCCCATCGCCCGCAGCAGCCCGCGCCACTGGTGCGGATTCGGCGTCACCGCGATCACGTGCCCGTCCGCGCATTCCATCATCCCGCCGAACGCCCCGCGCCCCGAACGCATCGCCATCGGCGGCCCTCCGTCGTTCGCCGCGATCGAAATGTCCACCCGGTCGATCGTCATCATCGCCTCCGCGCTCGCCACCTCCACGACCTGCCCGCCCGTCCCCCGCTCCCGCGCGACCAGCGCCGACCACACCGCCAGCGCCAGCGCGAAGCCGGCATCCGCTTCATGCACCCGCCCGCCCGCCATCACCGGCGCGCCCCCGTCCGACCCCAAGTTCCGCCGCACCCCCGCCGCCGCCCCCGACGCATGCGCCCGCGTCAGCGCGCACGACGGCGCGTCCGCCTCTTCCCCCTCCAAGCCCCAAGGCGTCAGCGACGCGATCACCAGCCGCGGGAACAGCTCCTCCAGCAGCGGCGGTTCCAGCCCCGCCGCCGACAGCTCGCCGGCGGGGAAATCGGTCACCAGCACGTCCGCCTCTTCCAGCAGCCCCAGCATCAGCCGCCGCCCCGCGGCGCTGAACACGTCCAGCACCACGCTCCGCTTCGACGTGTTGTAGTTCAGCCACGCGATCCCCGCCTCCCGATCCGGCCGCTCCGCGGCGAACGGCGCCCAGCCCCGCGCCGGATCCCCGCCCGGCGGCTCCACCTTGATCACCTCGGCACCCGCATCGCCCAGCAGCTTCGCCGCGAACGGCCCCGCGATCTCCGACGCCAGCTCGACCACGCGCGCGCCCGCCAGCAGCGGTTCGCCCCGCTCGACCGCCGTCACGCCCGTTGCCGCGCTCGCCGTCGTCATGCACCCCGCAGTCTAGGGCCGATCCTCCTCTAAACTCTCCCCCGTGACAGACCCCGCCCAGCCAGACGCAGCGCGGCCCTACGACGGCATCCGCGTGATCGAACTCGCCGAAGGCATCGCCGGCCCCTTCGCCGGACGCTGGCTCGCCGCCCTCGGCGCGGACGTGATCAAGGTCGAGCCCCCGACCGGCGACGCCTCCCGCGCCTTCGGCCCCTGGCCCGGCGACGTGCCCGACGACGAAACCAGCGGACTCTTCCTCTACCTCAACGGGGCGAAGCGCGGCCTCACCCTCAACCTCGAAACCAGCGACGGCCGCGCCATCTTCGCCGAGCTGGCCGCGACCGCCGACATCATCATCGAATCCTCCACCCCCGGCCGCCTCGACGAACTCGGCCTCGGCTACGAAGCGCTCTCCCGCGACCGCCCGCAGCTGGTCATGGCCTCGATCACCCCCTTCGGCCAAACCGGGCCCAACGCCGAACTGCCCGCCACCGAACTCACCATGTTCGCCGCCTGCGGGCAGGCCTGGCTCACCGGCGACTCCGACCGCCCCCCGCTCAAGAACGGCGGCTCCCAGCCCTCCTACCAAGCCGGCCTCAACGCCTTCGCCGCCATCTCCGCCGCCGCCTACGCCGCGATCGTCCACGGCCAGGGCGCCCACATCGACCTCGCCATCGTCGAAACCTACGCCGGCATGGCCGAAGCCTTCATGACCCGCGCCGCCCAACTCGGCGTCGAGCACCAGCGCAGCGGCAACTTCATCTCCGCCACCTGGGGCGTCTACCCCACCGCCGACGGCTACGGCGGCGTCTGCGCCCTCCCCCGCAACCTGCCCGGCCTGCTCGATGCCGTCGACGACGACTCCCTCCGCGCCATGAACATCATCGAAGACCCCGCCGCCCGCGCCGAACATAACGACGAGATCGCGGCCATCCTCTACGCCTGGTTCGCCCAGCGCACCCCCGAAGAACTGCTCCAACTCGGCATCCAGCACCGCGTCCCCTTCGGCTACGTCGCCTCCATCCAAGACCTCGCCGAAAACCGGCACATGCACGGCCGCGGCTACTTCACCACCGCCGATACCGGAGCCGGAACCCTCACCTACCCCGGCCGCCTCTGGGCCGCAGATGACTACGGCTGGTCCGACGCCCCCGCCCCCAAACTCGGCCAGCACCTGCCCGAGATCCTCGCCGAACTCGGCTACGACCCCGAAGACATCGTCCGCCTGCGCGAACTCAACGCCGTCTAGGAATCCAACATGCCCGAACCCGGACGACCCCTGCAAGGAATCCGCATCGCCGACCTCACCATGATCTGGGCCGGCCCCTACGCGACCAAAATCCTGGCCGACCAAGGCGCGGAAGTGATCAAGATCGAATCCCCCGCCGCCTGGGACAACATCCGCACCCTGCTCCCCCCGCCCATGGCGCCCGGCGAGCACTGGTGGAACACCAACTTCTACTTCCACGAGTACTCCCGCAACAAGAAATCACTCACCCTCGACCTCGCCTCCGAACAAGGCAAAGCCGTCTTCGCCAAACTCCTCCCCCACTGCGACGTCGTGATCGAAAACTACCGAACCGACGTGATGGACAACCTCGGCCTCTCCTACGACTGGCTCCGCTCCCAGCGCGACGACATCATCGTCGTCGGCATGGCCGGCTTCGGCAAAACCGGCCCCGAACGCAACGCCGTCGGCTACGGCCCGATCATCGAAATGCTCTCCGGCCTCACCTCCACCTCGGGCTACGGCGACGACGGCATCCCCTACAAGAGCGGCATCTCCTACGGCGACCCCATCGCCGGCACCGCCGCCGCCGCAGCCGTCGCCACCGCCCTCATCCACCGCCACCGCACCGGACGCGGCCAGTACATCGACCTCGCCCAGCGCGAAGTCATGACCACCATGCTCGGCGAATTCTTCATGGACTGGTCCATGAACCAGCGCCTCCCCCAGCATCAGGGCAACCGCCACGACTGGATGTCGCCCCACAACCTCTACCCCTGCGCCGGCGACGACGATTGGATCGCCATCTGCGTCCGCACCGACGCCGAATGGGACGCCCTCAAACTCATCATGGGCTCCCCCCAATGGGCCGAAGACGAGGCCTACTCCGATCAGATCTACCGCTGGGAACACCGCGACTCGCTCGACGACCAGCTCTCCCAATGGACCCGCCAGCACCGCAAGGAGGACATCTTCGAGCGCCTCCGTCAGGCACGCATCCCCTCCTCCCCCGTCTGGAAATGCCTCGAACTCGTCAACCAGGACCCCCAGTTCAAGGCCCGCGGCTTCTACGAGCCCCTCCGACATCCCGAAGTCGGCATCTGGATGGTCCACGGCTGGCTCTGGCGCTCCAGCGGCGCCGGCCCCTGCGTCCTCTCCCCCGCACCCGATTTCGGCCAGCACAACGCCGAAATCCTCGGCGGTCTGCTCGGCCTGCCCGAATCCGAACAACAAGCCCTCGCCGACGCCGGCGTCACCGCGACCCGGCCGACCGGCATCCCCGTCGCCTCCGAAATGCCCCCGCTCCCCTCACCCGTCTAATCCCGCTCGACCCGCCGCACCTCCGCCTCGCGCAGCTCCTGCGCGAACCGCGATATCCGCGAATCCACCGACGCCCCCACCGCCTCTTCCCAAACCTCCGACCGCCGCAGCCGCTCCGCGATCTCCTCCACCGCCGGCGCCCAATCCCAGCCCTTGTCCAGCGTCCCGGGCAGCTCCAAGCGCAGCGGCGCATCCCCCCGCGGCAGCCGGTACCGCATCCACCAGGCGTGCCGCCGGATGATCCCCGCCCGCATCAGCAGCACATGCGGCGGATCCTCCCCATCCTCCTCGGCCGCGCAGCGGATCAGGAAATTGAAGATCGAGAACTGCCCCGCCCGCTCCCCCGTCCGCAGCCGCCCGATCTCGCACAGCCCGTCCCCCACCGCCAGCAGCAGCGCCGCCCGCTCCAGCGGCAGCCGCGCCTCCTCCAGCACCGCCGCGCTCATCTGGTCGCGCCCGCCGAGTTGCCATATGCGCACTCCAGTTCTATATTGACTAGAAGAACGAATGTCCGCAACTTCCCCAAGGAGCGCCCCATGCTGATCTTCATCGCCGTCCTCGCCGCCGTCAGCACCTGCTTCGCCGCGTACTTCGTCCGCCAATTCATCACCCGCGAACTCGAAATTGAG
Organism: Dehalococcoidia bacterium; assembly: GCA_965205165.1. GTDB lineage: Bacteria > Chloroflexota > Dehalococcoidia > Bin125 > Bin125 > CBDESM01. The sequence goes on along the minus strand of OZ242037.1, from coordinate 363,759 downwards.
CCCGAGCCGGCGCCACGCCCGGCGCTCCCGCAGCCCCGAACGCGACCGCTCGGCGATCACCGCCTAGACTGCGCCGACATCCTACGGGCGATCGGAGCGGGGCGCTGACTCGATGACCAAATCCAACCGCGCCGTCGAACGCCCCGTCTCCGCCGAAGAGCGCCTCCAGCAGGTCCCCTTCTTCCAGGGCGCCAAGCCCGCCATGCTCCACGACCTCGCCGAGCACCTCAAGCCCCGCAGGTACCGCTCCGGCAGCGACGTCTTCCACCGCGGCGACCCCGGCAACGCCATGTTCATCATCACCTCCGGCGCCGTCCGCATCTACCTCCCCTCCGAACGCGACGTCGTCCTCGCCGTCCTCCGCGAAGGCGACATGTTCGGCGAAATGGCCCTGCTCGAACGAGACATCCCCGGACGCCCCAACGGCAGCGCCCGCTCCGCCTCCGCCCGCGCCATCCAGGACTCCGAACTCCTCCGCCTCGAACGCGCCGACTTCGAGCGCGTCCTCGACCACTACCCCGAAGCACAGCGCGCCGTCATCGACGTCCTCGTCGAACGCCTCCGCAAAACCAACGAATCGATCCAGGACGCCTACCTGCTCGAAGTCCCCGGACGCCTCGCCCGCCGCATCCTGCTCATCGCCGAAGAGCACGGCCGAGACGCCGACGCCGGCCGCGAACTCGGCATCCGCGTCAGCCAGCAGGACCTCGCCGACATGATCGGCGCGAGCCGCGTCGCCGTCAACAAGCAGCTCCAAGTCTGGCGCCGCGACGGCATCATCGAAATCAGCCGCCAGCGCCTTACCATCCTCGACATCGACGCCCTCAAGAAGGAATACCCGCTCCTCCCCTAGCCCGCGCAGCACCGAAAGGAACCGCACATGCCCGCCTCCCTCACCGCACAGCAGCTCGACGAACTCCGCGCTTGGCCCTCCCCCGCCATCGCCAACGCCATCGAAACCTTCGATGTCCGCAGCCGCGCCATCGGCTTCATGACCCCCGACATCCTCTGCCGCTTCCCCGCCATGGACCCCATCGTCGGCTACGCCGCCACCTGCAAGATCCGCGCCTCCGTCCCCCCCGCCGACGACCCCGAAACCAAGGCCGCGCCCGATTGGTGGGCCCACATCCAGTCCATCCCCGAACCCCGCATCATCGTCATCCAAGACCTCGACCAGCCCCCCATCGGCTCCTTCTGGGGCGAGGTCAACGGCAACATCCACAACGCCCTCGGCGCAATCGGCCTGATCACCGACGGCGGCGTCCGCGACCTCGACGAAGTCGAGGAACTCGGCTTCCAGTTCTTCTCCAAGGAGATCCTCGTCTCCCACGCCTACGTCCACATCGTCGAAATCGGCCAGCCCGTCACCGTCGGCGGACTCACCGTCAGCCCCGGCGACCTGCTCCACGCCGACAAGCACGGCGTCACCGACATCCCGCGCGACATCGCCCCCGATGTCGCCGCCGCCGCGCAAGCCGTCGAAGACCGCGAGCGCGTCATCATCAACTACGCCAAGTCCGACGGCTTCACCCGCGAAGGCCTCATGGAGGTGATGCGCGACCCCTCCAAGTTCGCCGACACCTACCGCTAGCCCGCGCCTTCCCCCTTAGGGGAAGGTGAAGAACCGCGGCACCGTCCTCCGCTCCTGCTCCCGCTCGCGTTCCCACGCGCGCAGCTCGATCTCCAGCGAGAGCCGCTCTCCGTCGCGCTCCACCACGATCGTCGCCTCATCCCCGCTCCGCAGCGACTCCAGCGCCGCCACCAGTCCCATGAAATCGGCCGCCGCCTCGCCGCCCAGCGACACGATCACGTCGTCCGCCTCGACCCCCGCCGCCTCCGCCGCATCGCCCTCCGTCACCGACGCCACCCGCAGCTCGCCGTCCTCCGAGGTCAGCGTCACGCCCAGCCGAGGATGCGAAATCTCCTCGCCGGCGATCATCCGCTCCAGCACCCGCTTCAGCGTCTCCACCGACACCGAGTACCCGATCCCCGTGAACCCCCCCACCGGGCTGTTGATCAGCGACGTCACCCCGATCACCTCGCCCGCCCCGTTCGCCAGCACCCCGCCCGAACTGCCCGGATTGATCGCCGCGTCCGACTGGATCAACTGCTGCGACATCCGCCCCTCCCGCGTCCATTGCCGGTCCAGCCCCGAAACCACCCCCGTGCTCAGCGACAGCGTCCGCCCGCTCGGCGCCCCGATCGCCGCCACCTCCTGCCCCTCGTCCAGCGCCGTGCCGTCACCCAGCGCCGCCGGCTCGAACGTCAGCCCCTCCGGATCCACCTTCAGCACCGCCAGATCGTTCCCCCAATCAGATCCCTCCAGCGACGCCACCGCCCGCTCCCCCGCATTCGTCCAAATCACGATCCGCCCGCTGTTCTCCACCACGTGCAGATTCGTCACGATGTATCCCTCGTCATCGACGAAGAACCCCGACCCCGCCCCGAAATCCGTCCCGATCGCGACCACCGAAGGCGCGACCGCGTCGAACACCGCCGCCGCCGAAAACGGCGCCGCTTCAGCCGCCGCCGCGGCATCCCCGCCCGCATCGCCCGTCGGCGCAGACCCGGCCGCCGCGGCGCCGTCCGCGCCCCCGCCGCCCTCGCGCGCCCCCGCCAGCTCCACCACCTCGGCCGCCGACGCCGTCGCCGCCGGCACCGACGGCGAATCACCGCCCCCGCCAACAGCCAGCAACACCGCCACCGCCGTCACCGCCGACACCACAGCCGACGCCGCCAGCGAAACCCAGAACGTCTTCATCGTGAAACCTCCTCCGCGCGCGGCCTCCATCACCGCGCAACCGAAAGCCTATGCCCCCACGCCCCCGCCGCGCCCCGAATTCCCCCAACGCGATCAAACCGCATACCGATCTCTTACACCTGCGCCTGCCCTGCCCGGCCAGTCCGCGCCTGCCATGCCCGGAATGCGTACATCGCCACCGATGCCGCCACCGATGCGTTCAAACTATCGATCTCCCCCCAAACCGGCAGCTCGATCCGCAACTCCGCCGCCGCCGCGAACTCCGCCGGCAGCCCGTCCCCCTCGTTCCCGACCACGATCAACGGCCGCTCCGGCCACTCCGCGCTCCAAGCATCCGCCGTCCGCTCCCCCTGCTGCAATGCCACCACGCCGAACCCCTCCGCCCGCGCCCGCTCCAAGCACTCCGCCGGCGTCGCCACCACCTCCACCGGAATCCACCAGTCCGCCCCCTTCGTCGAAGGCCGATAGTAGAAATCCCGCCCAACGATCCATACCGCCTCCGCACCCGCCGCCTCCGCCGACCGGATCAACGTCCCCAAATTCACCCCGTACGAAAAATTGAACGCCGCCACCGCGAACGACCGCTCCCGCTCCCGCATCCCCCCCTCCGGCGGCAACAACCCGAACGGCCGCACCGAAGACCGCGACCGATCACCATCAGCCCCCGGCTCCCCCGAATCCCCCCTCGCCAGCACCGCCTCGACCGCCCGCCCCGCCCGCCGCCGCACCGCCTCATCAGAATCCCCCGCCAACTCCTCCAACAACGGCAACCCCGCTCTCCCCACCGCCGCCAACGCCACGCAAGCCGCCCGCCGCGCCCCCACCGAAGCCCCCGGCAGCACCCCCGCCAACCCCGCAACCACAGCCTCGGGCTCCAACCGCGGCAACAACGTCATCGCCCGCCTCCGCATCCGCCGATTCTCCGACAACAACGCCGGCAACAGCGCCGAAACAGCCTCCCCCGCCGGCGCAACCTGCAACCCAATCCGCGCCTCCCCCCGCACAAACCCATGCCCCGCCGTCAACGCCACCTCCGCACACCTCAAAACCCACCCCTCACCCCGCCCCTCCACCAACGCCCGCACCTCCAGCCCCGCCTGGTACGCGACCCGCTCCTCCCCCGTCAACTCAGGCACGCTCTCCATCCCCCCATCATCGCACGCCGTCCGTGCTACCTTCCGGCAATGCACCACGGCAGCGCCTTCTCCCTCCACACATTCGTGCCCTCCGGTGATCCGATCGGCATTCGCGTGGTTGAGAAGGACAACTGGAGCGGCTGCGTGATCGCGCTCCGTCGAGGCGATCTTGAGGAGGCCTTGGGCCTAGGGTTGAGCGCTCTGGAAGGACCGGGAGTGTATGTCCTGCGAGGGCTGGACGACGACAGTGAGGATTTGATCAAGCTCTACATCGGCGAGAGCGACGAAGTTGGGAACCGCGTCAAGGCCCACTCGCGGCCCTCCGCCGACAAGCGGTTTTGGACCGAGGCGTTCTGCTGCACCAGCAAAGACGCGAACCTGAACAAGGGGCATGTCCAGTACCTGGAGAGGAAATTGGTCCAACTGGCCTATGAAGCACGCAGTTGCGTGCTCGAAAATGAGCGTCCGGAATCTTACGATCCTTCAAGCTCACGGCTCTCGCAAGCCGATGTGGCCTCGGCCGAGACCTACATTGAGAATGCGCTGATTTGCCTACGTGCTCTGGGGGTCAGGGAATTCGAAAGGACAGAGCTTGGGCGCCGCTCATCAAACGAAAGCGGCCTCAAGAGCCTAGATGTACAGGATGTCGAGTTGTCTGGGAAGTCTGTTCAGGCTGCCATGCGTGTGGAAGACGGATCCTGGGTCGTGAAGGAGGGATCGCAAGCGGTGCTCGAGCCCGCGCCTTCGTGGATGAAGCGCAAGGAGTTCGAGGGCTACCGGAACACGCGCCAACAGATCATTGATGACGGCATTCTGCAGAAGAGCGAGAGCGGAGAATGTTTCGTGTTCACGGAAGATCATGAATTCCGTTCGCCAACCGAAGCGGCTGGCGTCATTCTAGGGAACTCGTCCAGCGGGCTAACCGCGTGGAAGTCGGATGGGCGCACCTTGGGCGCGATCCTCGACAGCGGGTGACCGCCGTGCGCACGCCATCGCCTCCTCTCGTTCCGCAATGCGCGAACCCGCTATCTTGAAGAGCCCCGAAGCCGCATTCCCGGCACACGGACTGAGAGGGCTTGAGATGCTCACCATCGCAGTCGCCTTTGCGCTCGCGTCGCTGGTCCTCATCGCCGCGACCTTGACGAACTGGCACCAGATCGACGTTCCAGGCGGGCATGCCTGGAACGCCCGGTGGACACGATCGTGTCCGCGATCCTCGCCGGCTCCGCTACCATCTGCGGGGTTGTGCTGATCGTGGCAGACCTGCTGCACGACGCTCTTCGCCGTCTGCTCCAAGCTCAGCAATCGGACCCGGAGGGGCGAACGGACGGCCGCGCTTTTGACGACCCCTGATGCTTCGCGCAGGGCGACCGAATCGAGTGCGAAAGGGCGTCCTTGACGCACACCCGTGCATTGTCCACAGCGCCTCCGCCGCTGATTCGAGCATGGTCTCCGGTCCCGACTGTCAGGCGCAGCGGAGGGATGCAGTGCTTCCCACCGGAAAACGTCGCGATTGGGCGCATTGACCAAACGCCTTCTGGCGGCTACCTTCCGCCAATGCCTAACGACATCCATTTTGAGTCCAGCCTTCTTCCGCATCATGTCCGCTTGGCCGGGCGCATCAACCGCAAGACCCAAGCGGTCGCACTGCTGCGGGAATCCCTCGATGCGCGTGACGCGCTTCCCGATCTTCCGCACCCCGGCGTCTACGTGCTGCGCGGGGTCGAGCCTGCGGCCAGCGGGCCGTCGACGCGCATCTACATTGGGAAAAGCGAGGATCTCGCCAACCGGCTGGGAGAGCACCGCCGCAAGATCGACTGGTGGACCGAGGCCGTCATCTTCACTTCTTCAGACGGAAGTCTCCATGCCGGGCAGGCGGGGTGGCTTGAGGCGTCGCTGGTCGAAATCGCTGAACAGTCCAGCCGTTGCCGGATTCAACAATCTGATCCCACCAAGCACCAGCTTCCGCCAGCGGGTGCCGCAGGCGCGGATGACTTTCTGGAGGATGCGCTCCTCGCGTTCGAGATGCTCGGTTTCTTTGAGTTCCTACAGGCGAAGCCAAGCGTTGACACGCCGTCCTCCGGAGATGGCCCGGCGACAGGTGGCAGCCCTCCGAAATCGACTGCCGTCGACAAGGCTGGCCGCCCGTCTCCGGTGTTTGAATACCGGAAAGGCGACGCGCATGCCCGTGCCGTCTACGAGAGCTCGGGCGGTTTCCGCGTGCTCAAAGATTCGCGAGCCCGCCGCAATCCACGGACGCGGTTTGCTGAGGAGTACTACGCCTCGTCGCGAAGCGCTCTGATTGAGAGTGGCCGGCTCGTTGAAGACGGCGATGCCCTTCGGCTTGTGGAGGATTGGATCGCGGGCAGCCAGTCAGAAGCGGGGACTGTCTTTTCCGGCTCCGCGCCCACCACGCGGTCGGACTGGATCGCCTCGGACGGCACCACGCTCAAAGACTGGCTCAACGCCCTCGAATGACCCAGGTCACCGCCGAGATCTCCGCGCAGGCCATCGACGTCTACGACGCCGTTGCGATCAAGCTCTCCGACGCCGTCGAGAACGGCGCGTTCAAAGTCCTCCACGACGACGAAGGCCGCCGCTACTCCGTCGGCTGGTCCACCTTCCTCACCGGCGCCGTCTACGACTTCCAAATCCAGCCGCTCGGCGCGCGCTCCCGCCTGCTCGCCTCGCTCGAAGTCAAGGGCATGGTCGGCTCCCTCATCTCCCGCATGCGCCGAGCCTCCGACCAGCGCCACCTCGAAACCATCGTCGACGGCATCAAAACACTCGCCGAATCCGAAGACTTCTACCGCGACGACGAAGCCCCCGCCGAAATCGACGCCGCAGAGGAAGAAGAAGACGAGTAGCCGCTGCTAGCCTCGCCGCCCCGAACACGCCTCGGATACGCGGAGGAGGCCCCATGCAGCTCACCGGACTCCAAGACAAGGTCGCCGTCGTCACCGGCGCGGGCAGAATGCGCTCGATCGGACGCCCCATCGCCGTCGAACTCGCCAAGCACGGCTGCGACATCGTCCTCACCGGCACCGGCCGCGCCCCCGAAAACTACCCCGACGACGAGAAGGCCGCCGGCTGGCGCGACATCGAATCCGTCGCCGACGAAGTCCGCGCCCAAGGCCGCCGCGCCCTCACGGCAGTCAGCGACGTCGCCGACTACGACGCCGTCCAAGCCCTGCTCGACCAGACCATCGCCGAATTCGGCCGCGTCGACTTCCTGATCAACAACGCCGGCGCCGCCCGCGGAGCCGACCGCGTCCCCGTCGTCGAGCTCGACCCGCAGCTCTGGCGCACCGTGATCGACGTCAACCTCACCGGCGCCTTCTACATGTCCCAAGTTTTCGGCCGCCGCATCGTCGAGCAGGGCCAGGGCGGCGCGATCGTCAACATCTCCTCCATCGCCGGCAAAATGCTCGGCCCCAACACCGCCGCCTACGCCGCCTCCAAAGCCGGCCTGCAAGCGCTCACCGCCTCCATGGCCCAGGAAGTCGGACGCCACCGCGTCCGCGTCAACGCCGTCTGCCCCGGCATCATCGACACCGCCCGCATGGACGACCTCGGCCGCGGCGACACCTGGCAGGGCATGATCCGCAACCGCATCCCCATCGGCCGCGCCGGCCAAGGCGAAGACATCGCCTACATCACCGCCTTCCTCTGCGCCGACGAGGGCGAGTGGATCACCGGCCAATCCTGGAACGTCGACGGCGGCACCTGCGTCCAGCACTAGGCCGCCGCAGGCCATCGCTAGAATGCGCCGAGCGCCCCGCGCGGCGCTCGGCACCCACGGCCAAGGAGCGATCATGGACTACGAATTCATCAACTACGAGCAGGACGGGCGGATCGTCACCATCACCATCAACCGCCCCGAGCGGATGAACTCGATCCATCCGCCCACCACCGCCGAACTCGCCGATGCCTGGAGCACCTTCTCCGCGGACGACGACGCCTGGGTCGCCATCCTCACCGGCGCCGGCGAGCGCGCCTTCTCCGCCGGCAACGACCTCAAGTTCACCGCCGAAATGTCGCGCGAGGCCAGCCCCCCCAAGTTCGCCCCCGTCCGCGGCGGCTTCGGCGGCATCACCGCCGACTTCGACTGCCCCAAGCCGATGATCGCCGCCGTCAACGGCTTCGCCCTCGGCGGCGGCTGCGAAATGGCCATGGCCTGCGACATCATCATCGCCGCCGAACACGCCGAACTCGGCCTGCCCGAACCCAAGCGCGGCCTCATGGCCGGCGCTGGCGGCGTCCACCGCCTGCCCCGCCACATCCCCCTCAAAATCGCCCTCGGCTACATGCTCACCGGCCGCCACATCCCCGCCGCCGAAGCCCACCGCTGGGGCCTCGTCAACGAAGTCGTCCCCAAGGAAGACCTCCTCCCCACCGCCCGCAAGTGGGCCGAAGAGATCATGCTCTGCGCCCCCATCAGCGTCCGAGCCACCAAGGAATCCGCCTACAAGGGCCTCGACCTCCCCCTCCCCGCCGCCCTCGTCCACCCCTTCCACCAGCAACGCCTGATGGGCGCCTCCGAAGACCTCATCGAAGGCCCCCGAGCCTTCGCCGAAAAGCGCCCCCCCAACTGGAAAGGCCGCTGACCCCGGCTGCACCCCCTCCACGCCGGCCGATTCCGATACGATCGCCCGCGGGAGGGTAGGATGCATTTCGCCTTCAACGAACTTCGCGCCGCCCAAGCCGCCGCCCGCATCCTCCGCCGCCACGGTGCCCCCATGCCCGCCGCCAAACTCGCCCAGCTCCTCTACCTCGCCGACCGCTGGTTCCTCGTCGAACACCACGCCACCATCACCGGCGACGAGTTCATCTCCACCAACGACGGCCCCGCCCTCCGCCGCATCCGCGACCTCGCCTCCGGCTCCGCCTCCGCGCCCAACTCCGCTTGGCCCCGCCACGTCAACATCGCCCCCGACGCCCTGGCCTGCCCCACCCCCAACGACGACGAGAGCCAACTCTCCGAAGCATCTTCCGATTTCCTCGACCGCATCCACGACAGATTCGCCACCGATCCGCCCCAAGATCTCGAAGAACGCCTCCGCTCCCTGAGCGAATGGCGAGGCGTCTGCAACGAAGACTCCCCCATCAACCCCCGCGAAATCCTCCAAGCAGCCGGCTACGCCGACTGGTACATCGACCGAATCCAAGCCGACCTCGAAACCGCCCACCAAGCCCACCGCAAATACGTCGCGTGATCAACCCCGGCGACGCCTTCATCGGCCTAGACCCCCGCCGGCACCTCTGGTTCGCCATCAGCCACCAGACCCCCGACGCCCTGATCGTGATGGCCAACATCACCACCCACTGGCCCGACGACCCCGACCACAAGGCATGCCGCATCGTCGGCGAACGAGAGCACGAGTGGGTCCAGCACGACTCCTGCCTCTACCCCAAAGGCATCGCCTTCTTCAGCACCGCCAAGATCGAACAAGACATCCGCACCGGCGCCATAGAACAACACGACCCCGCATCCCCCGCCCTGCTCCGCAAACTCCAACTCGCCGCCCTGGAATCCCCCTACCCCGACACCGCCTCCAAAACCGCAATCCGCACCGCCCTCCAACCGGCCTGACCCCGCCCCCTGCATCAATAGCCCCCCTGCAAGCCCGCCGCCCGCGCTACCCTTGCCCGATGAGCTCGCACGAATGCCGCATCCGCTTCGCGTTCGACGAAGTCAAGGCCGCCCAAGCGGCCGGCCGCCTCCTGCACAGGCACGGCCGGCAGATGCACGGTGCGCGCCTCGTCAAACTCCTCTACCTCGCCGACCGCCGGAATTTCGTCGAAACCGGCATCCCCATCACCGGCGACGACTTCATCAATGCCGAAGACGGCCCCGCGCTCAAGAACATCCTCCGCCTCATCGCCGGCGAAGACGCCCCCGGCCGCGCCGCTTGGAACTGCCATGTCCAGCCCGCTCACGGCCCCTACCTCGCCGGCACCGACGACCATGACGACGGCAACCTGCACGGCGCCTCCATCAAGCGCCTCGACGCCGTCTACGATCAACACGGCAACAGCGAACTCCCCCAGCTTTGCCTCTACGCCCGCCAACTCCCCGAATGGCGCGCCCCGCAAAGCGCCGCCGCCGAGATCGACCCCTACGCCATCCTCCGCGGCGAAGGCTTCACGCCCGAAATGATCTGCGACGTCGAGGAACGGGCCGATGCCATCTACAGCCTCGAAGCCGCCCTCCGAGCGTGACCGATCCGGGCACCACCTTCCGCGGATACGACGAAGCCGGCCACCTCTGGCTGATCCTCAGCCTCCCCGATCAGAACGACCAGCTCGTGCTCGCCAACTTCACATCCCACTGGGCCGGCAGCACGCTCCGCCAATCGTGCCCGCTCATCCTCGCCAAGCGCGATCATCCGTGGATACGCCGGCCGACATGCATCTTCTGGGACGGCATCCACCTCCGTCCGCGCAGCGAGATAGCGGACGGCATCCAAAGCGGAGCGCTGCCGACCGACACCCCCGCGACATCCCGGCTCCTGGCCCGTCTCCACCGCACCGCCCTCCAACTCCCCGACCTCCCCGCCAAATTCCGCAACATCATCAGCGCCACCCTCGCCACCGACTGAACGCGCAGCCCGCGCTACCCTTGCCAAATGAGCTCGCACGAATGTCGCATCCGCTTCGCCTTCGACGAGCGCAAAGCCGCTCAAGCCGCCGCCTGCCTCCTCCGCCGCCACGGCGGGCAGATGCACGGCACCCGCCTCGTCAAACTCCTCTACCTCGCCGACCGCCGCAATTTCGTCGACGGCGCGATCACCATCACCGGCGACGATCTCATCAACACCGAGAATGGCCCCGCCCTCCGGAACATCCTCAGCCTGATCGCCGGCGATCAGGCCGTCGGCAGCGAGACTTGGGCCCAATACGTCCGCCCTGCCCACGGTCCCTATCTCGCCTGTGCGGAAAACAGCGGTACCGGCTACCTCAGCGGCTGGGCGATCCGTGACCTGAATGCCATCTACGATCAACACGGCCGCAGCGAACTCCCCATGCTCTGCCACTACACCCGCCAACTGCCCGAGTGGAGCGCCCCGCATGACGGCACCGTCGAGATCGACCCCTACCTCATCCTCCGCGAAGAAGGTTTCACCCCCGAAATGATCGCGGACTTCGAAGAGAAAGCCTGCGCCGTCTACAGCCTCCACGCCGCCCTCGCACAGTGACATCCCCGGGAGCCACGTTCTTCGGTTACGACCAAGCGAACCATCTCTGGATCATCCTGAGCCAGCCAGACCAAGACGGCCGCCTCGCCTTGGCCAACTTCACCTCTCACTGGTCCGATCAAGCGTCCCACCAAGATTGTCCGTTGGTCTTGCAAAAGGACGATCACCCGTGGATTCGACGCGAAACCTGCATCTACTGGCGCGGGATGAGACTAGAACGGGAAGCGCTCATCGCCGAAGCCATTGAGAACGGCAGGATCGTCACCCGCGAACCTCTCGAACCAGATCTCCTCGCGCAGATTCAACAGACCGCACTCGATATCCTGCCGGAAACGCACGATGCCCGCGCCCTCATCCGCGCCGCCCTCGCCGCCAACTGATCCCTTCGCTATACGCCCCGCTCCCGCGCCCTCGAGATCTCCCCCATCCGCCGCGCCGAATCCGGCACATCGTGCGCCAGTTTCCGCCCGTACTCCTCGCGCCATTCTTCCGGCAGCATCTGCTGCACCTCGTGCCAGCGGATCGGCTGCCCGGCCGTATTCCGCTGCGCATCAAAAACATCCGCCAAATAGATCGTCATATCTCCGCCGTCCATCGCGTTTACTACCTCACAGGCTAGCCAGCCGAGGACTCCGTCCAAAATCGGCAGCCCGCCCGGGCCCTCCCGCCAGGCGACGCCCTCGAACTTGTCCACCTCCGCTTGCGAGCGGAAGCCCCAATGCCGCACCCATTCCCATTGCTCGCGGGCGAGCAGGTGGATTGCGAACCTCCCCGACGCCTCGATCAGCCCGTGCGTGCGGTTCCGCTTCTGGATCTCCGCCAGCACCCGCGGGCGATCGGGCACGATCGATGCCGTGAACGTCCCTACCGCGATCTGTCCCCCGCGCTCAATCCTGTGCTCCGAACCGTGCGCCGTCGTCACCACGGTCAGCGGCGCCCACAGCAGGGGCAGCAGCGTTCCGGCGTCCTCAATCGGCATCGGGGCCCACGCTACCGGCTTCAACGGCCTCCAGTGCCGCTTGCTGCCGACGCCGCCAGAGCTGCCAGGCGACCGGCGCGGCGAACACGAGCAGCAGCACCACCGCGGCGGCCGCCGCCAGAATCAGGTTCCGCCGCAGGCCCTCGCCCAGCACCGAGGCCAGCGCCAGGATCGGCGCGCTGCCCAGCACCGAAATCACGATGTAGACCCGGAACGGCATCTGCGTCAACCCCGCCGCGTACGAGACGTAATCCACCCCCGCCAGCGGCACCAGCCGCGCCACGATCAGCACCTTCACCCCCAAGCGCTGCCCGTACTCGTCCAGCTTCTCCACCGCCGCCTCCGTCATCAGCCGCCGCAGCGCCCGCCGCCCCAGCGTCCGCGCCACCCAAAAACACAGCGCCGATCCGATCGCCACCGCCGTCAGCGTGTACGCGAAGCCCAGCACGCCGCCCCAGACCGCCGCCGCCGCCACCGGCAGCGGCGCCGTCGGAATCGGCGCGAACAGCATCGACACCCCGAACCCCAGGATGTAGACCACCGGCCCCCACGGCCCCAGATCCTCGATCCACCGCTCCACGTCGTCCACGTCGAACGGCGCCCACGCCCGCCACGCGAAATACAGCCCGATCAGCCCGCCGATGCCGATCAGCACGGCACCGCCCAGCAGATAGATGCGCCGCCGCGTCAGTTCCACCCCGCGACTGTACAGCCGCGCCCTCCCCGTAGCGGAAACCGCCCCGTTCGGTTAGCGTCACGCCATGCCCGCCGCCATCGACGACCGCTTCCTCCAGCTCCATCCCGGCTCCGCCGACCGCGCCGACCGCGCACGCTCCGTCTTCCCCGGCGGCGTCACCCACGACGTCCGCCTCTTCGAGCCCTTCGGCATCGTCTACGACCGCGCCGCCGGCCCGCGCAAGTGGGACGTCGACGGCAACCAAGTCATCGACTACGTGATGGGCCACGGCGCGCTCCTCTTCGGCCACGCCCACCCCGACCTCGTCGCCGCCGTCCAGCGCCAGATCGAGCGCGGCACCCACGCCAGCGGCACCACCGACCTCGAACTCCAGTGGGCCGCCGCCATCCAGCGCCTGCTCCCCTCCGCCGAAAAAGTCCGCTTCACCTCCTCCGGCACCGAAGCCACCATGATGGCCGCCCGTGTCTCCCGCGCCGCCACCGGCCGCGAAAAAATCCTCCGCCTCAACGGCCACTTCCACGGCTGGAACGACAGCGTCATGACCGGCGGCGCGGGCCTCTCGCAAGCCATGCAGTCGGCGATGACCTTCCTCGACCAGACCGACATCGAGGCCATGGCCCGCGAACTCGCCACCGGCCAATACGCCGCCGCCATCCTCGAACCCACCGGCCCCCATTGGGGCGCAATTCCGCTGCCGCCCGAAATCCCCGCCGAACTCCGCCGCCTCACCGCCGAACACGGCACCGTCCTCATCTTCGACGAAGTCGTCACCGGCTTCCGCGCCTCCCGCGGCGGCGTGCAGGAGCGCCTCGGCATCCGCCCCGACCTCACCACCCTCGCCAAAATCGTCGCCGGCGGCCTGCCCGGCGGCGCGCTCGCCGGCCGACGCGACCTGCTCGACCAGATCGCCCCCAACGGCGCGGGCCAACGCGTCCTCCACCCGGGCACCTTCAACGCCAACCCGCTCAGCGCCGCCGCCGGCGCAGCCGCCCTCGCCGCCGTCGGCGAAACCGATGCCGTCGAACGCGCCGCCGGCCAAGCCCGCCGCCTCACCCAGGGCTTCAACCGCGCACTGCTCACCGCCGAAGTCCCCGGCGCCGCCTTCACCGACGCCTCCATGGTCCACCTCGTCCTCGGCGCGGAACTCCCCCGCCCGGACGACGGCTTCACCTGGGACTGGGACCCCCTCGGCGGCCCCCGCGCCTCGCTGCCCGAAACGCCCCCCGCCGTCATGTGGCCCTTCCGCCGCGCCATGCTCAACCACGGCGTCGACCTGATGGGCACCGGCGCGCTCGTCTCCTGCGTCCACGGCGACCCCGAAATCGACGCCACCCTCGCCGCCTTCGAAGCCGCCCTCGCCGACCTCCGCCGCGACGAAATCCTCTAGCCGCCCCCATCTGGGCGCGAACCCATCCCAAGTGGTAGCCTGATCGCGCCGCGCATACCCGTTCCGCCCTCAATCCGAGCGGCGATTCGCCGGCGGCCGCCGCATCGCCGCTCGCACCGCGATCGGCGCACGCGCCGCATCCCCGTTCCGGCACCGACCATCTGCGCGCACTTGAAGGCGACAGCGATGCCGCACAGCGCCCGTCCCCCCCGATACCGCGGACTGCACGACCCCGCCGCCTTCCGCGACGCCTGCGGCACCGGCTTCGTCGCCCGCATCGACGGCGCAGCCACCCACGACATCGTCCGCCAAGCCGTCGAGGGCGTCGTCAGCCTCACCCACCGCGGCGCCACCAACGCCGACCCGCAGACCGGCGACGGCGCCGGCGTCACCATCGCCATCCCCTGGGCCACCCTCCGCCCCGACCTCGAACGCCTCGGCCAGTCCTTCGAGCACCTCGACCAACTCGCCCTCGCCATGGTCTTCCTCCCCGTCGATCCCCCAGCCCGCGAGCGCGCCCGCGCCATCCTCTCCGCCGCCGCCCAGCGCGCCGGCCTCGAAGCCCTCGGCTGGCGCGAAGTCCCGATCGAGCCCGACGTGCTCGGCCCCTGGGCCCGCAACGGCCTCCCCGCCATCGAGCAGCTCGTCCTCCGCCGCGGCCCCGGCGCGCCCGCCGAAGAATTCGCCCGCGCCCTCTACCTCGCCCGCCGCCTCGCCGAAGCCGACTACCGCTCCCTCGCCCAGGCCGCCCCGGGCGACCCCGCCGGCAGCACCTACATCGCCTCCCTCTCCTCCCGAACCGTCGTCTACAAGGGCCTCATGGTCGCCCCCCAGCTCAGCCGCTTCTATCCCGACCTCACCAACCCCGACACCGTCTCCCCCCTCGCCCTCTTCCACCAGCGCTACGCCACCAACACCCTGCCCAACTGGCCCATCGCCCAGCCCTTCCGCTTCATCGCCCACAACGGCGAAATCAACACCCTGCTCGGCAACCGCAACTGGATGCACGCACGCGGCGCTTCCCTCGAATCCGCCTTCTGGGGCGAAGAGGTCGCCCAACTCCACCCCGTCGTCACCGAAGGCGGCTCCGACTCCCTCGCCTTCGACGAAGTCTTCGACCTGCTCGTCTCCTCCGGCCGCGGCCCCCTCCACGCCATGATGATGCTCGTCCCCGAAGCCTGGGAGCAGCGCTCCGACATGGACCCCCAGCTCCGCGGCTTCTACGAGTACCACGCCTGCCTCACCGAACCCTGGGACGGCCCCGCCGCCATCGCCTTCACCGACGGCCGCATCGCCGCCGCCGCCATGGACCGCAACGGCCTCCGCCCCGCCAGATACCAAGTCACCCGCGACGGCCTCGTCGTCATGGCCTCCGAAGTCGGCCTGATCCAACTCGACCACGCCGACATCATCGAATCCGGCCGCCTCGGCCCCGGCCAGATGGTCGCCGTCGACACCGAACGCCACGAACTCCTCCACGACGCCGAAATCAAGCGCCGCATCTCCCGCCAGCGCCCCTACCGCGAATGGGTCCGCAACGGCATGGGCCGCGTCCAGCGCGGCAAAGTCAGCCTCGCCTCCGCCGTCCACCCACCCGCCGAAGGCGAAATCCTCGAACGCGAAATCCTCCACGGCTACTCCAAGGAGGAACTCGAATACGTCCTCAAGCCCATGGCCCGCCAAGCCAAGGAACCCGTCGGCTCCATGGGCGACGACACCCCCCTCTCCGTCCTCCAGGACCAGCCCCGCCCCCTCTACACCTACTTCAAGCAGAAATTCGCCCAAGTCACCAACCCCCCCATCGACTCCATCCGCGAACGCAACGTCATGGCCCTCGACATCCGGCTCGGACGCCGCGCCTCGCTGCTCGAAGAATCCCCCGAAGCCGCCCGTGTCGTCCACCTCGCTTCACCCGTCCTCGTCGACCGCGACCTCGACTCCCTCCGCGGCTTCCGCGTGCCCGGCTTCTCCGCCGCCGACATCAGCTGCACCTTCCCAGCCATCGACGGCCCCGCCGGCCTCGAACCCGCCCTCGACGCTCTCTGCGACCGCGTCGACAACGCCATCGAAGACGGCCACTCCCTGCTCATCCTCTCCGACGAGCACGTCGACGCCGACCGCGTCCCCATCCCCATGCTCCTCGCCGTCGCCACCGTCCACCACCACCTCATCCGCAACGGCCGACGCCTCGACGCCTCCATCGTCGCCAGCACCGGCGACGCCCGCGACGTCCACCAAGTCTCCTGCCTGATCGGCTTCGGCGCCAACGCCGTCCACCCCTACCTCGCGCTCCAAATGGTCGCCGCGCTCCAAGCCGACGGCGAACTCGACCCCCTCGGCCCCGACGACGCCATCTCCCGCTACCTCGACGCGCTCGACGCCGGCATCCTCAAAATCATGTCCAAAATGGGCATCGCCACCGTCTCCTCCTACCACGGCGGCCAAATCTACGAAGCACTCGGCATCTCCGAAGAGGTCGTCGAACGCTCCTTCCCCGGCACCACCTCCCGCATCGGCGGCATCGGCTTCGAAGAGATCGGCGCCGACGCGCTCTCCCGCCACTCCCACGCCTTCCCCGCCGACCACCTCGAACCCGGCGGCTGGTACAAGTACCGCCGCGACGCCGACTACCACGCCAACGAACCCCCCATCTGGCGCTCCCTCCACAAAGCCGTCCAAGGCTCCGACCACGACGAAGCCGAGGCCTACGCCAAGTACTCCGACATGGTCAACGGCCGCCAGCCCACCGCCCTCCGCGACCTCGTCGACTTCAAGCCCGACCGCCCCCCCATCCCCGTCGAAGACGTCGAAGACCACCACGCCATCACCGCCCGCTTCAGCACCGGCGCCATGTCGCTCGGCGCGCTCAGCCCCGAAGCCCACGAGGACGTCGCCCGCGCCATGAACGAAATCGGCGCGTTCTCCAACACCGGCGAAGGCGGCGAAGACCCCCGCCGATACCGCCCCGGCGGCGACAAGCACGACGCCAACTCCAAAATCAAGCAGATCGCCTCCGGCCGCTTCGGCGTCACCCCCGCCTACCTCAACGGCGCGTCCGAAATCGAAATCAAGATCGCCCAAGGCTCCAAGCCCGGCGAGGGCGGCCAGCTCCCCGGCCACAAAGTCACCCCCTACATCGCCCTCCTGCGCCACTCCACCCCCGGCGTCGAACTCATCTCCCCTCCCCCCCACCACGACATCTACTCCATCGAAGACCTCTCCCAGCTGATCTATGACCTCAAGATCGCCAACCCCGACGCGCGCATCTGCGTCAAACTCGTCGCCTGCGAGGGCGTCGGCACCATCGCCGCCGGCGTCGCCAAGGCCTACGCCGACGTCGTCCACATCTCCGGCGCGGACGGCGGCACCGGCGCTTCCCCCCTCTCCTCCGTCAAGTACGCCGGCGCTCCCTGGGAACTCGGCGTCAAGGAAGCCCACGAAGCGCTCGTCGTCAACGGCCTCCGCGGCCGCGTCATGCTCCGCACCGACGGCGGCTTCCACACCGGCCGCGACGTCGTCATCGCCGCCCTGCTCGGCGCGGAAGGCTACGGCTTCGGCACCTCCGCCCTCGTCGCCCTCGGCTGCAAAATGGCCCGCCAGTGCCACCTCAACACCTGCCCCGTCGGCGTCGCCACCCAGCGCGAAGACCTCCGCGCCAAGTACTTCGGCAAGCCCCAAATGCTCGTCGACTTCCTCCTCCACGTCTCCGAAGAGGTCCGCCAACTCCTCGCCCGGCTCGGCTATTCCACCCTCGAAGAGATCATCGGCCGCACCGACCTCCTCGCCCAAATCGAACCCCGCGAGCCCGACGGCGTCCAGGCCCGCCGCGCCCGCACCGTCGACCTCGCCCGCCTGCTCGCCCCCGTCGAGGCCGACCCCGCACTCCCACGCAAGCGCGTTCAGGAGCGCAACGACCGCTCCGACGACCTCCGCCTCGACGACCAGATCCTCGAAGACCTCGAAGACCGCATCGACGCCAGCCGCTACTTCACCAAGACCTACCCCATCACCAACAAGCACCGCACCGTCGGCGCGCGCGTCTCCGGCCGCATCGCCCGCCGCCACGGCGACCGCGGCATGAAGTCCGGCACCTTCGAACTCCACTTCAACGGCTCCGCCGGCCAATCCTTCGGCGCGTTCCTCGCACGCGGACTCCGCCTCTACCTGCGCGGCGAAGCCAACGACTACGTCGGCAAGGGCATGGGCGGCGGCATGATCGCCGTCGCCCCCCCCGAACGCGCCGGCTACCTCGGCAAGGACGCCGTCCTCGTCGGCAACACCGTCCTCTACGGCGCAACCGGCGGCAGCCTCTGGGTCGCCGGCCGCGCCGGCGAGCGCTTCGCCGTCCGCAACTCCGGCGCCCGCGCCGTCGTCGAGGGCGTCGGCGACCACGGCTGCGAATACATGACCGGCGGCACCGTCGTCGTCCTCGGCCCCACCGGCCGCAACTTCGCCGCAGGCATGAGCGGCGGCTTCGCCTACGTCTGGGACGCCGACGGCGATTTCGAGGCCAACGTCAACAAAGCCATGGTCGACCTCCAGCGCGTTGAAGATTCCAACGACCAGAACATGCTCGAAGAAATGATCAACACCCACGCCGACCGCACCGGCAGCCCCCACGCCAAGGACCTGCTCGAACGCTGGAACATCGTCCTCCCCCAATTCCACAAAGTCATCCCCCGCGACTACGCCCGCGTCCTCCGCGAACGCGCCGAACAGGAAGCCCGCGCCGTAGCCGGCACCGAGTAACCGCCCCCGCGTTCCGTCCCGAACCCGAAACCGAACCTCAGCCCATCAACCTCTTCAGCAGCCGCCGATGCCGCGGCTCCGGCGGCGGAGGCGGCGCTGGCGCGATGAACTCCGCCAAACGCTCCCGCCAGGCGTCGACCGGCAGCCGCTGCGCCGGCTCCAGCTCGATCGGCCGCTGGTTGAGCCCCGCGATCCGCGCCGTCTCCGGCAAATGCTGCATCGCCGAAACCGCCCCCTCCACCGAAATCCGCCGCCCGCCCCCCAGCCACTTCAGCGCCGCTCCCGCCAGCACCCCCGCGGCAATCCCCGCCACCATCAGCCGCCGCATCCCGTTGCCCGCTCCCGCCGCCTCCGGCGCGCGCCGCGCAATCGGCTGCACGCTCGCCTCCGCCACCCCGTGGTAGCCGTTGCCGTTCACCGTCCCGTACCCGTTGCGCGACGCCCCGTTCGCGTGCGACAGATTCCCCCAGCCGTCCATCGCCAGGACGGTCGGCGCCGCCTGCTCCGGCGGCAAATGCTGCGCCGACGGCTGCTCGTTCAACTGCCCGCCCAATCCGCTCCCGGCGCCGCCTGATTCGCCCACAGGGCGATGGCGCGCATCCGCATCTCAACGATACCCCCCGCCGGCTGCGGCTGCGGTCGTGGCTGCGGCGACAGCGGACGCTCGATCGGCTCATGCTGCCGATCCGCCAGCGAAGGCGGCGGCGGAGACGGCGGCGGGGCCATCCGCGCCCGCGCCTCCGCCATCATGTCCTCCTGCGTCCGGAACCTCATCCGAGGCAGCAGAATCCCCACGATCACCGTCCCGATCAAGATGATCGCCGCATACAGGAACGTGTCCGTCACCGGCCCCGCCAGCGCCTCCCGCGCCGTCGTAATCAACGGCTCCGCGGCCGCACCCATCTGGCCCCGCAGCCGCTCCAGCGAGTCCGGATTCAGCAGCCACGCCGGATCCTCGCGCAAGTTCGCCGGCGCCCCCGCGCCCAGCTGCTCTCCCAGCCGCGACGCGAAATTCGTCGCGATCACCGTCCCGAACACCGCCACCCCCGCCGCCGCCCCGATCTGCCGGAAGAACTGGTTCGCCGCCGTCCCCGCCCCCAGCAGCTGGAACGGCAGCGCGTTCTGCAGCACCAGCGTGTACAGCGGCATCAGCGACCCCATCGAAATCCCCATCATGAACATGAACCCCCGCGTCGCCCACAAATCCGTGTCCACCGTCATCCGCGACAGCAGGAACAACGCGCACACCACCCCCACCCCCGCGATGATCGCGATCGGCTTGTACCTCCCCGTCCGAGCCATCACCTGCCCCGTGATGATCGACCCCGCCACGATCCCGATGCTCGACGGCAGCGTCACCAGCCCCGAATTCGTCGCCGTCACCCCCTGCGCCCCCTGCAGGAAGAACGGCAGCGTGAACATCGTCCCCATCAACCCGATCCCGATCACCACCATCACCACCGTGCACAGCAGGTACGCCCGGTTCTGGAACATCGGGATCGGCATGATCCCCGCCTCACCCTTCCGCCGCCCCAGCACCCAGAACAAGACCATCGCCGCCGCCGACACGATCACCGGAATCACCACCGGCGAATCTCCCCAGCCCACCTCCGTACCGCCGACCTCCGTACCCCCGATCGACAGCGCCAGCAGCAGCGGCGTCGCCGCCACCAGCAGCAGCGCCCCCCCGCTCCAGTCAACCGAATCCCGCGACGCCCCCTTGTGGTTCGGCATCACGATCAAGATGCTCGCCAGCGCCGCCGCCCCGATCGGAATGTTCACGTAGAACACCCACCGCCACGACAGGTAGTCCGTCAGCACCCCGCCCGCCAGCGGCCCCGCGATGCTCGCCGTCGCGAACGTCCCCGCGATGATCCCCGCCCAGCGCGCCCGCTCCGACGGCGCGAAATAGTCCCCCATCACCGTGAACGCGTTCGCCATGATGAACGCCGCCCCGAACCCCTGCAGCAGCCGGAACCCGATCAACTCCCACATCGAACCCGACGCCCCGCACAGCGCCGAACCGATCAGGAACAGCACGATCCCGATCAGCAGGAACGGCTTCCGCCCGTAGATGTCCGACATCTTCCCGATGATCGGCACCAGCACCGTCGACCCCAGCAGGTACGTCGTCACCGGCCACGCGAACAAATCCAGCCGCCCCAAGTCCCCGATCGCCTGCGGCGCCGCCACCCCGTAAATCGTCTGATCCAGCGCCGCCAGGAACAGCGCCATCATCACCGTCACCATGATCAGCACCTTGCGGCGCTGCGGCAGCAGCATCCCCGGCGGCATCGCCATCCCCGCGGGCGCTCCGCCCGCTCCCCTCCCCGCCCCGGGCCCCCCGCTCATCGGTCGTCGAACTCTTCGTCGTATTCGTCTTCGGGGTTCGCCTCCGGCGGCCACGGAAAGATCAGCCCCAGCCGCTCCCCCTCCTCCGTCAGCAGCTCGAACGCCCGCGCGATCGTCGCGATCTCGTCAGCCGTGAACCGCCGGAACAGCCGCCCCAGCAGCGCCTCGTTCCGCTCCCGAATGTCCGAAATCACCTTCCGCCCGTGCTCCGTCAGGTAGATCCGCACGCAGCGCCGATCCTCCCGATCCCGCTGCCGCGCCACCAGCTCCTGCCGAACCAGCCGATCCACGATCCCCGTCGCCGTCGACGGCCGCACTTTCAGCGCCTCCGCGATCGTCCCCGCCAGCGCGAACCGCGTCGTGCTCAGCAAACTCAGCACCCGCAGCTGCGAAAATGTCAGCCCCAGCTCCTCCCACGCCTCCAACCGGTTCGGGTCCATCATCCCCGCCGCACGACCGTAGTTCGTGAACACCTCGTCCAGCAGCTCCGACGACCGCGCCGGCGCATCCGCGACCGCTGTAGCCATCTCAGCCCCCTGATTCCGCCGGCCCGGGGAACGCCGCGCCGGTCTTCTCGCCCAGCTCGATCAACTGATCGATCGTCTCTTCGTCCAACGGTACGCCCCGCTCCGTCCGATCCGCCCGCGCCATCGCCTCCGGATCGCCCGGTATCACCACCCGCGCCGCCTCCGCCGACGGCGGCACCTCGCGGCACGCCTCCGCCAGCCTCCGCAGCTCCGCACGGAACTCCCCCGGCTCGATGAACAAGTCAATCCGCCAAGCCGCGAACCACTGCCCCTGCACCAGCCCCCGATTCGCCCGATCCACGAACATCCCCGAACCATCCCCCGACATCACCCCCGTCAGGATGTCCACCATCAGCCCCAAGCCGTACCCCTTGTGCGACGACGTCGAAACCTTCGATCCCAGCGGCAGCAGCGCCCCGCCCTTCCGCAAAATGAACGGATCCTCCGTATGCTCCCCAGCCTCGTCCACCGCCCAGCCCTCCGGCAGCGGCTTCCCCTGCCGCCCCGCGATCTCCAGCTTCCCCCCCGCCACCGCCGTCGTCGCCACGTCCAGCCGGAACGGCGTCCCCTCCTCGATCGGAGCCGCCATCGCGATCGGATTCGTCCCGTACACCTTCCGCGTCCCGCCCGATGCCAGCCCGATCGGCGGCGCATTGCACATCGCCATCCCCACCAAATCGTGCTCCACCGCCATCTCCGCGTAGTACCCCGCCGCGCCGAAATGACGCCCGTTCGCCACCGTCACCATCCCGATCCCCGCCGTCCGCGCCTTCTCGATCGCCGCCGCCATCGCCTTCCGCCCCACGATCACCCCCATCCCCCCGTCCCCGTCCCAAGCCGCCGACACTGCCGACTCCCGCAGCACCTTCACCTCCGGCGTCGGATTCACCACCCCCTGCTCGAAGCCCGGCGCATACCCGACGTGCCACGGCAAGTGCGCGATCCCGTGCGAATCCACCCCCGCCAAGTCCGCGTCGACCAGCACCTCCGCCCCCAGCGCCGCGTCCGCCGCCGGCACCCCGTAGTGCTCCAGCACCGCCGCCGTGAACCCCCGCAGGCTCTCCGCCGTGAAGCGGGTCCGCGTGTCCGCCGGTTCGCGCCCCGTCCAAGCCATCGGACTACGCGTTCCAGCTCTTCACCGTCCGCACCCCCGCCGCCGAACCCTGCGACATGAACTGCCCGTCCGACCCCGAAGCGATGAACCGCCAGCCCTCCTGCGCCCGCCGCTTCGCCTCCTCCGGCCCGCTCGTGAAGATCCCCGGCGCCACCCCGTGCGCCTGCGCCGACTCCAGCACCCGCGCGCAGGCCGCCACGTGATCCGGATGCGGATTGTCCGGCTTCACCGGAATCCCCATCGACATCGCCAAGTCCGCCGGCCCGATCATCGTCGAATCAACCCCCGGCACCGACAGGATCTCATCGATCCGCTCCACCGCCTCGATCGTCTCGATCTGGATCGACACCACGATCTCCTCGTTCGCGTGCGCCGCGTAGTCCGATCCCCCGTAGAGGAACCCGCGGTACGCCCCGAACCCCCGCAGCCCCGCCGGCGGATACCGGCACGCCGACACCGCCTGCTCCGCCTCCGACACGTTGTTCACCCACGGAATCACCACCCCGTACGCGCCCCCGTCCAAGATCCGCTTGATCTCCACCGGATCATTCCAATGCACCCGCGCCATCGGAATCGTCTCCGTCGTCGAAATCGCCTGGAACATCTGGATCATCGTCATCAGATCCACCGGGCTGTGCTCCCCGTCCACCACCAGCCAGTCCCAGCCCGAATGCGCCATCGACTCCGCCGCGAACGTGCTGGCCGTCCCCAGCCACGCACCGAACGCCGGCGCATCTTCCTCCCACAGCCGCTTCACCGTGTTGGGTCTCATCTGTCTATCCCGTTCCCGTTCCGAAGAGTTGCGCGCAGCATACTCGTATACATTCCTAAATCGGAAAGACCCCCGATGACCGACCACAACAAGCCCCGCCCCGTCCTCGTCTCCTGGTCCTCCGGCAAGGACTCCGCCTGGGCCCTCCACAACCTCCGCTCCCAACCCGACCGCTGGGACGTCCGCGGCATCTTCACCACCGTCAACGCCACCGACGACCGCGTCGCCATCCAAGCCACCCCCCGCCGCGTGCTCCAACTCCAAGCCCAACGCCTCGCCCTCCCCCTCTACGAAATCCCCATCCCCAACCCCTGCCCCAACGAAATCTACGAAGCCGCCATGCGGGACTTCCTCGACCGCATCCGCGCCCTCCCCCGGCATCAAACCGCCTCCACCCTCGCCTTCGGCGACCTCTTCCTCCAAGACATCCGCCACTACCGCGAAGCCCAACTCGCAGGCACCGGCTTCACCCCCGTCTTCCCCCTCTGGAACCTGCCCACCCCCCAACTCGCCCGCGAAATGATCGCCCAAGGCCTCCGCGCCATCATCACCAACGTCAGCGGCCTCCACCTCGACCGAACCTTCGCCGCCCGCCGCTTCGACCTCGCCCTCCTCGCCGACCTCCCTCCCCAAGTCGACCCCCTCGGCGAAAACGGCGAGTTCCACACCTGCGTCATCGACGGCCCCATGTTCTCCGCCCCCATCAACGCCCGCCCCGGCAAAATCCTCACCAAGCACATCCCCCCCATCAACGACCCCCACCACGGCAGCATCCCCCAACACGAGGTCCACTACGCCGACATCGAACTCCTCAACCCCTGACCCCGCCCCCAGTCTCTACAATCGACCCCCGAAACGGAGCCCCCAAATGCCATTCCGCCGCAAGCCCCGCAACACCCCCAAGCCCGACGCGAAGCGCACCCCCAAGGAACCCTCCCCCGACGCCCCCCGCATGATCAACGGCGTCCGCGTTGCCAAAGCCTCCACCATCGTGCGCGCCGGCCGCTAACCCCTCTGCTTCCCAAGCGCTACAATCAGATCCCGGCAAGAATCTCGAAACGGAGGCCCGCAGTGGTATTCCGCCGCAAGCCCCGCAACGACGCCAAGCCCAAAGTCAAGTCCGCCCCCAAAGATGCCCCCAAGGAACCCTCCCCCGACGCTCCGCGCATGATCAACGGCGTCCGCGTTGCCAAAGCCTCCATCATCTGGCGCCAAAGTCTCTAGGCTCTGCTCCCCAGCACTTGCACCAAGACGACGGCCAGCGCCTGCGCCGGCATCAGCATTGTCATCAGGTCCAGCGCCCGCGCGCATCTGCGCAAGTGATTCGCGTTGACGCAATAGCCTGTCACGAGAACGTCCAGCGTCTCCCCGCGCAGCTCGCGCGAGCCGGCAGGCGCTTGTTGTGCAAGCCAGACGATGTTCACCCCCTTGTCCCAGTCGCGCGGCCAGAAAACGTAGGTGGCTGCGGCGACGATCGCGCCCGTCATGCCCAAGGCGCACCATGAGGCCAGGCCAACGGCATTGCTCCCCACGTTGAGATCGCCCAGCAGCCCGCTCGCACTGATCAGCGCCAACGCCCAAGCCACCAAGACAACCGCCCTGCGTTCTTGGCGGTCGCTTTCCTCGTTCATGTCGGACACGCGCTGGCGGCCAACCCCGAGCAGATACCCCAGCACCTCGTCGCCGAGCTCCCGCCACCACCCCTCCGGCGGCGGAATCAAATCCGCCCCCGGCGCGCGGAACAAACCCCGCACCCGCTCGCCGATGCCCACCCCTACCGCTCCGGGTGCGGCCGCAAATCCACCCGCGACAGCACCTCCTTGTTCACCACCGAACGCGGCAGGTACCCCCGCAGCACGTCCGCCGCCGCCTCCCCCACCCGCTCCAGCAGCAGCGGCATCGACGCCTCCGAATAGAACGCCGAGTGCGGCGTCGCGATCACGTTCGGGAACTCCAGCAGCGGATGCTCCGCATGCACCGGCTCCGGATCCCACACGTCCACCCCCGCACCCGCCAGCTGCCCCGCCTTCAGCGCGTCGTACAGCGCCCGCTCGTCCACCACGCCCCCGCGGCACGTCGTGATCAGGTACGCCGTCGGCTTCATCATCGCCAGCTCCCGCGACCCGATCATCCCCCGCGTCTCCGCGCTCAGCGGCGGATGCACCGACACGTAGTCCGCACCCATCACCTCCTCCAGCGTCGTCAGCCGCACCCCCGCCGCCTCCGCCGCCGACGCATCCGCGTACGGGTCGTACGCGATCACGTTCAGCCCGAACGCCTGCGCCCGAATCGCCGCCTGCTGCGCGATGTGCCCGAACGCCACCAACCCCAGCGTCTCCCCGTACAGCGGCCCCGAATGCCCCAGCGGCGCCCGCTCCCCCGCCCGCGCCGCGTCGTTGTGCGCCACGAGCTTCCGATTCAGCGCCAGCAGCAGCGACATCGCGTGCGTCGCCACCTCGTTGATGCAGTAGTCCGTGATGTTGCACACCACGATCCCGTACCCCGTCGCCGCCTCCCAATCGATGTTGTCGAACCCGATCCCGTACCGCACCACCACCTTCAAGTTCGGCGCTGCCTCGAAAATCGGCGCCCCCACCTGCCGGTACCCGCAGATGATCCCGTCCGCGTCCCCCACGTGCCGCGGAATGTCCTCCTGCTGCTCCGGCGTCAGCGCTGCCAGCTCCGCGTCCGCCTTCGCCAGCTGCCCCGCCTCCGCCGCATGCGGCTGCCGCTCCGGCCGCGAATCCACGTGGTAGACCTTGAACTTCGCCATCGCTGCACCTCCTGCACGCATCTCGGATGCGCTGAGGCTACAGCCGCCTACAGGTACGTCTGAATCCGCGCGTTCGGCTCCGCCGGCACCACCTGCCGCAGCCGCCGTCCGTCCCGCGTCAGCGCGAACGCCACCGGCCGCGTCAAATCCTCATCCTCGTGCAGCACCCGCCGGATCAGCCGGAAATTCTCGAACCGGATCAAGCTCAGCCGCAACTGCTGCTTGTTCGCCGTCGGCCGCGCCGCCAGCACCGCCCCCGCCAACTCCTCGAACGTCGCCTGCCCGACCCGCAGCAAATGCAGCACCACTAGCTGCTCCACCACGTCCAACTCGATCTCGATCGGCTCCGCATCCAACCGCTGCTTCAGCCCCGACAGCGCGGCCCCTACCTCCTGAACAACCCGGCGGACGAAGCGCATCACGACTTCAAGTACGCCTCGATGTCCGGCCCGCCCTCCGTCAGCACGACCCCTTCCGCCGCCAGCTCCGCCACCTCCCCCTCTCCCAGCCCCAGCCACGCGCCCAGCACCTCCGCCGTATCAGCCCCGAACGCCGGCGCCGCCCCCTCCGCCCTCCCAGGCGTCCGCGACAGCCGCAGCGGCGAATTCGCCATCTTCACCTCCCCAGCCGCATCGTGCCGCACCGTCGCGATCATCCCCCGCGCCTCCACCTGCGGATGCGACACCGCCTGCCCGATCGTGTTCAGCGGCCCGATCGGAATCCCGTACCCGCCCAGCACCTCCACCCACTCCGCCGTCGACCGCCTCCGCGTCCCCTCGAACAGCATCGGCTCCAGCTCCGCGTGATTCGCCGTCCGCTTCGCCGACGTGTTGAACCGCTCGTCGCCCACCAGCTCCGGCAGCCCCAGCTCCGCGCAGAACAGCTCCCACTGATTCTCCACCCCCCACGCCAGCGCCAGCACCATCCAACCGTCCGCCGTCGGAAACGCCTGGAACGGCGTCGTCGACGGATGCCGCGTCCCCAGCGGCCCCGGCTCCGTCCCCGTCGCGAAATACCGCGCCACCGCGTTCTCCAAGATCGCGATCTGGCAATCCAGCATCGAAATGTCCAGCGCCTGCCCTCGCCCGCTCGCGTCCCGCTCCCGCAGCGCCGCCAAAATCCCGATCACCGTGTACAAACCCGCCGTGATGTCCCCGATCGACGTCCCCGGCCGCGCCGGCGGCTCCCCCGGATAACCCGTGATGCTCATGATCCCCCCCATCCCCTGCACGATCACGTCCAGCGCCGGACGATCCCGCCAAGGCCCCGTCTGCCCGAACCCCGACGTCGACGCGAACACCAGCCGCGGATTCCGCTCCAGCAGCGCCTCCGCCCCCAAACCCAGCCTGTCCATCACCCCCGGCGTGAAATTCTCCATCACCACGTCCGCCTCGTTGACCAGCCGCAGGAACAGCCCCCGCCCCGCCTCCGACCGCAGATCAATCGAAATGCTCCGCTTCCCCCGGTTCACGCTCTGGAAGTACATGCTCTCGTAGCTCACGAACGGCCCCGTCGTCCGCGCCACATCCCCATGCGGCGGACGCTCCACCTTCACCACCTCCGCCCCCAAATCGCACAAGATCATCGACGCATACGGCCCCGCCAGCACCCAAGTCAGATCCAAAACCCGCACCCCGTCCAACGGCCGCGCCCCCTCCATCGCGCTTCCTCCATCCCCCGCCTGCCGCCAGCGCCCCGCGCACTGGCCCCTCGCCGCCAAATCTAGCCCATCCCGCCCTAGCCCTCCTCCCGCGGCAGCCGCCAAGCACGCTCGAACTGCTTCGGGTTCCGCTCGAAATCATGCGCGAAATACGCCCCGCCCACATTGAACGCATGCCCCCGCCGCGCGATCAGCCCGTACGGATTGACCAGCGTCAAACGCCAGCCCAGCTCCGCATCCCGCAGCCGGATCCGCTCCAGCAGCTCCGACCGCCGCACCGCATCCAGCTCCCGCCGCTGCCGCTCGCACAAATCATCCAGCACCCCGTCCCGCACCTGCCCGTTCCGCGAAGAATGCAGCCGCCCGTACGTCAACTCATCCGGATCCGCCGCATGATGCGGCTGCCGCCACACCGGGTGAATCTCCGCCTCCGGATGCGGCGTCACTCGATGCAATATCCGCGCGCCCCCCGCTGATGTCGCATCGCCCTCTTGCACGGTTTCGGTCTTCCTCGGCAGCAGCCGGACCTGCACCGCGGCCCCCAGCTGCGACAGCCAATGGTGCGCGACCGCCGCGGCCGCTGCCGAACCGCCCCCCGAAATCCCGCCCCCGCCCGCGTCGAGGTTCAACGCCAGCGGCGCATCA
This sequence comes from Dehalococcoidia bacterium, assembly GCA_965205165.1. Taxonomy (GTDB): domain Bacteria; phylum Chloroflexota; class Dehalococcoidia; order Bin125; family Bin125; genus CBDESM01. The sequence continues at coordinate 335,008 of OZ242037.1, read as the reverse complement.
GCGCTGTACCCCGCGGCGGCGAGCAGCGCCAGCGCCGCCTCCGGATCGAACCGATGCCCATCGCCCAGCTCCTCGACCGTCCAAGGCCACTCCCGGAATCCAGCCCCATCCGCAGCATCAACCACATGCGTCCAATCGTGCCCGCAATCCGGCGCCGCCAGCCCATGATGAATCTGATCCGCCAGCAGCCCCCGATCCAGCGCCATCGACAGCGCCTTCCGCACCCGCGCATCAGCGAACTGCCTCCCGCCCTCCTCGCTGAACCGCAGCTCCGAGCCGCGGCCCGGCGTCGGCGCGACCACCTCCGCCGCGACATCGGAATGCACCGCCCGGCTCTCCTCCAGCTCCGACGGCGACAACAGCTTGATGGCGTCGAACCGCTCGTCCACCCAATCCCCCCAGACTTCCGATCGGTCCGCAAAGAACCCCGTCGGAATCCTCGAGAACAATCTGCCCCCGCCGAGGTGATCCAAATACGGCAGCTGCGCCCCGCTGCCCGGATCCCGCTTGAAGTAATTCGGATTCCTCCCCAAGCCCCAACTCGAAGCCCCGACGTACTCCATCATGAACGGCCCCGTCCCGTGCAACCCCCGAGCCGGACCCGGATCCAGCGGATTCACAATCCCCGCGCCCGGATCATCGACGAAGTGCGGCAGCCCGATCACATGCAGCGGATCCGTCATCTTCGCCGGCAGATAGCTCGCCGGCTCCCGCAGATGGAACGTCACCGTGGACTCATCCCCGACCTCGATCCGCTCGACCGCCTCATACGCCCCCGACTGCTGAAACGATTCCGACAGATAGGCCTCATGGCTGATCAGCACATCCGACGCGTTCAATCGCCGCCCGTTCAACGGCTCCGAATCCGGCCAATGCACATCGTCGCGCAGCTGAAACCGCAGCGTCGTCGCATCCGGCGTCTCCCACCCCGCCGCCAAGTCCCCCTCGATCTCCCCCCGATGCGCATCCCGATCGTCCCCCGACGCCATCACCACCAACTGGCTGTACAGCAACGGCAGCAGCGGCCCGGCCCCGAACCCCGGCGGGCCCATTGCAAACGGAGACCAGTGATCCATCGTGATCGCGTGCACATGAAGCGCCCTGCCCTGCACCGGCCCCTCCGCCCGCCCGGGCAACGCCGCCAGCTTCCGCCAGTGGTACCGCTCCCGCCAAACCAGCGCATCCACCACATCATCAGGCACCACCGGTTCAACAATCTCAAGCGGCGCCAACTCCTCCTCGTCCTGCTCCACCTCCACCTGCGCACCCTGCCCCGCTTCCCCCGCATCCTGCTCCTCCTCCTGCACCACCGCCGCGGCCGCCCCCTCCTGCTCCTCCTCCCCGCCTGCCAACGGGCCTGCCAACGGGCTCGCAGCTGGCTCCGCAACCGCCCTCGAAGACTCCTGCGCGTCCGCCCCATCCTCTTCTTCCCGCCGCGTGTTGTACACCTCCGGCCCCCCGCACCCCGCCAGCGCCAGCGCCCCGACCCCCACCCCCGCCCGCGAAGCCCGGCGCAGAAGTTCCCGGCGGCTGAGCACGGGCGCACCATCCCTGCCCCGCCGCCGCCTGCCAAGATCAAGCGGATCCATCCCGCAACCCTAGACCGTCAGCCCAAGCGCCGATTGATCTTGCCCGCCGCCTGCGCACTCGCGGCCTGCACGGCTAAACGACCTCCGCCAGCACTCGATCCAGCACCTCATCCAGCTCGGAAAGATCCCGCGGGCCGCCGCTGCCGATGTTGAACTCGCGCAGCACTTCACCGAACCGTTTCCAGCCTGACGGCTCCGCCATCGCGACCCACTCGATCCTGTTCTTGGTCAGCGAGTCCTTCGCCTGCGCCGACAGGCGGTCGGCGACCAGCAGCGATGCGTTGTGCGCGTGCGCCGCCTTGGCGCTCTCCGGATTGCCCTTCCCCATCAGCTTCACCTCGCACAAGTACTGGCGGCCGTGGCTCATCAAGACGAAATCGATCTGGTGCGGAAACTCCCGGTACTCCGCGCGCCGCCAGCATTGCCCGTCCGCCTCGAACATCAGGCACAACGCCTCCATCAGCGGCACCTCCAGCGCCTTCCCGATCGTGGACCAGGCGCCCCCGCGAATCGCCTCGTGCCGCGCCGCCAGCGCGTTGACCACGATCAGGCTCTCCCCGATCGTCAAGTCCACCCCGACCGGCCCGATCTTGATCGTGAGCACCAAAGACGGCGCATCCTTCGCCGCGATCAACTCGTCCAGCGTCCGCCGCAGCGATCTGTAGCTCCGGATGCTCTCATCGACCACGACCTCCTTGCGCGTCGACTCGCGGATGTTGGAGATCGACTTGATCGCCAGCCCCGCCGCGGCCGCCACCGCCTCCTTCCCGCGCCCGGCGTCCAGCATCCCGTCCTGATACCAGTCGGCGCTCGGCAAATCTTCCCCGCGCAGCTTCGCCTCCGCCACCGTCGTGAAGAAGTCAATCGCCTCCTCCAGAAAGACGCGGTTGATCTCGTCCACCGCGACCCGCCGGTGATTGTCCCCGTCGCCGAACAGGCAGCGGAGCATCTCGCGGAGCGCATCCGGGCTGATCTTCATCGGCGCGCTCCGAACTCCGCCGCCGGGACCCGCCGGATGCCGAGCCCCAGTCGCTGCTGAATGCGGGCCGCGTAGCGATCGTCGACCTCGCAGAGCAGCGCATGCCGGCCCAGCGCCTGCGCCGCCTCGCCCAAAGTCCCGCTGCCCGCGAACGGATCGAACACCAAATCCCCGATCATCGAGTAGTAGCGCACCACCCGCTCGCAGAGCCCCAGCGGGAAGACCGCGCTGTGCACCCGGTCGAAGGCCGGATCCACCTCCCACACGTTCGACGCCTCGTACCAGCCCGCAACCCGGCTCGCCTCCCGCGCCGCGCCGTCGTACTGCCGCAGGTTCCAATCGATCAGCCTGGCCGAGCGCTTGCGGTAGACCATCAAGTACTCCGTCACCGCGTTGGCCTTGTAGGTGAGCGGCTGCCGATGCACCGCGAAGCCGCTGTTGCGCGGCTTCGCCGCACCCGACGGCTTGCGCCAGACGATGTCGTCGATGAACTTCCAGCCCGCCGCCGTCAGCCGCGGATGCAGGTCGAACGGAATCGCGTAGCGCGAACTCTCATGCTGCCGCCCCGCCCGCCCCACGATCACCGGCGACGTGTTGAGCACGAAGAAGCGCCCCTCCTTGGTCACCCGCTGCAGCTCGCCGAAGACCCGCTCCAAAAACTGCAAGTACTCCTCGTAGGAGCCGTAGGTCGAGTAGTCGCGCGCGTTGTAGTACGGCGGCGAAGTGAAGGTCAGATGGACGCTGTCATCCGGAATCCGAGCCAGCGCCTCCAGCACATCCCCATGCACCAGCACATCGCACAGCCAATTCTGAACCTGAGCGTGCCCCCCCCCCCCCCCCCCCCCCCGAATTTCGCGGCTACCCGAAGCGCCAAGCGCCCGCGCCCGCTCGATCTGCACGAACTCGCGCACGATCTCATTCCGATGGCAGGCCAGCCGCTCCAGCATCGCCTCCGCCACCGCCCCGTTCAACGAGTCCCGCAGCGCCGCCGCCAAGCCGCGCGCCGCCTGCAGCACGACCCCCGGATCATCATGCTCCGCCAACTCGACCAGCAGCCCGAACGCCTGCGGCAGCTCCCGCGAGAGCCGCCCGATCGCCGATGCCGCCTCCCGCCGCACATCCTGCGATTCATCCCCCGCCGCCGCCTCCCGCAGCATCGGCAGCAGCCCGCCCGCCCCCGCCCTCGCGGCCGCCATCGCCGCCGCCCGCCTCACCGATGCATGCCCGCTGCGCAAATACGGCCCAATCGCGCAGTCCTCCCCCGCCTCCCGCAGCCAAGCGAGCGACCCAGCAGCATCCGAGGGCGGCGGCGCGACATCCACACCCCCGTGGATACCCGACCAAGGCCCATCCGCCAAGGCCCCCACCCCCGCCCCGTCACCCCTGCCCCGTCAGATCGCCCCCTCGTTCGGCTCCGACAACTCGATGTCCTCCACCACCCACTCCAGCGCCTCCCCCCGCGCGAACCGCGCCAAATTCCGCAGGAAAAACTCGTCCGTCCGCGAAATCGCCTCCGCCACATGCCCCGAATCATGCGGCGTGATCGTGCAGTTCGGCAAATCCCACAAACCCGAATCCGCCCCCAGCGGCTCCACCGGCGCCACATCCAGCACTGCATGCCCGATCGCCCCCCGCCGCAGCGCCTCCCCCAGCGCCTCATGATCCAGCACCCGCCCCCGCGCCACGTTGATCAACATCGCCCCCTCCCGCATCTGCCCCAGCTCCGCCGCCCCGATCAACCCGTCCGTCTCATCCGTCAGCGGCACGCACAGCACCACGTAATCCGACTCCGCCAGCAACTCCCCCAGCCGCTCCGGCCGCAAGTGTACATCCAGATTCGGATCCCCCGGCGCACGCCGCTTCGTCGCCATTGTCCGCATCCCGAACGCCCGCGCCCGCCCCGCGATCCCCGCCCCGATCCCCCCGTACCCCACCATCCCGATCGTCCGCCCCTCCAAACTCTCCGACTCCAGCGGCGCCCACCGACGCTCCCCCGCGTTCAACCCGTGCTCACCCACTAACTTGGCCCGATGCAGAATGTGCGCGAACACGTACTCCGCAATCGCCCCCCCATGCACCCCCGGCGCATTCGTCAACGTCCCCCCCGCCGCGATGTACCCCGCATAGACCGCGTGGTCCACCCCCGTGCTTGCCGACTGCATCCAGCGCGGCGGCGCGCTCTCCAGCACCGCAACCAGCGACCGCAGCGCCTCCGCGTAGAAAAACAAATCGTGCGACAAGAAGAACCCATCCAACCCCTCCCCCGCCCCATCCCAAGAACCATCCCGCTCCAGCACCACCACCTCAGCCCCCGGCGCAACCGCCGACACCCGCCCCCCGCAGCGCTCCCAAGCATCACGCCCCAACCCGATCCGAAGCCCGGCACCGTCGCCCATGACGCCCCCCGCTCAGGCCCCGATCCTAAGGGACGCACCCCATGACCCGCGTCCCCCCGGCCATCCGCGCCCCGATCTCCGTCGAACCCGACTCCCGCGCCGCGAACCTCCGCACCCTGATCGCCATTGAGCAGAACGCTCGCCCCCCCGCTGCCAACCTCCGGTTCCAGTCCATCCGCGCTCCGATCATCGACGAACACAACACCCACGCCCTCTCCGCAAACCTCCGAACCCCGGCCGTCCGCCCCCCGATCATCCGCGGACCCGACGCCCGAATCACGCCGTCGCGCATCAAGCCACCGACTGCCCGCCGCCCGCTTCCCTCCCCGATCAGCCCGAGCGGAAACGCCCAATGACCCCCCCGCCCGAACGCAGCGGCAGCCCTCCCGCCATCCTCTACCGCCGCCCCTTCCGCCTGCTCTCCCCGAACTGGTGGGTCGCCATCGCCGTCTCCATGGCCGCCTTCTCCTCCGTCGCCTTCTTCAACCCCGTCCTCGGCGCACTCACCCCACCGCTCCGCGACCATTTCGGCTGGAGCACAGCCTCCATCGGCTTCGCCATCACCATCGGCACCATCGCCGGCGCAATCCTCACCCCAGCCGTCGGCATCATCCTCGACCGCCGCGGCGCCCGCGAACTCCTCGTCGCCGGCGTCGCCATCCTCGCCGCCATGATGACCGCCCTCGCCTTCATCGACCAAGCCTGGCAACTCTGGCTCGCCTGGGGCGCCGGACGCGCCATCGCCGTCGCCGTCATCGAAACCGCCGTCATCGTCGTCATCGCCAACTGGTTCATCCGCGACCGCGGCAGGGCCATGGGCCTCACCATGGTCGGCACCCGCGGCGCAATGGCACTCATGCCCGCCGTCATCGGCATCGCACTCGCCGCCGCCGGCCTCCGCGAAGCCTTCATCGCACTCGCCATCATGATCGCCGCCGTAGCGCTCATCCCCCCGCTCATCGTCCGCCGCCGCCCCGAAGACGTCGGCCTCCTCCCCGACTCCGGCCGACGCCCAATCACCCGCACCGAAATGACCGCCCCCTCCGCAAACGACCAAGACGCAACGACGACCAGCACCGAAACCGCCCCCCTCACCGCCGCCGAAGGCGCAGACCCCGAATGGACCGTCCGCGGCGCGATCCGCACACGCGCCTTCTGGCTCCTCCTCCTCGGCACCTCCATGCTCCGCATCGTCGGCGGCACCACCAACTTCATGTTCGTCCTCCACCTCAGCCAAAACGGCATCGCACCCGAAACCTCCGTCTTCCTCTACCCCCTCTGGGCCGGCATGGGCATCCTCGGCGGCGTCATCGGCGGCGAACTCCGCCAGCGCATGTCCGTCCGCCGCGCCCTCCCCCTCATCATCATCTTCACCACAACAGGCATCATCTGGCTCATGCAAGCCAACGCCCTCTGGATGGCCATAGTCTTCGTCATCTGGCACGGCCTCGCCTTCGGCGCACAACTCCCCCTCAACAGAGTCTCCTTCCCCGACTACTTCGGCCGCTACTCAGTAGGCCGCATCAGAAGCGCCACCGCCCCCATCCAACTAGGCCTAAACGCCCTAGGCCCCCTAGCCGCCGGCCTAGCCTTCGACCAAACAGGCTCCTACGACCAAGTCTTCCTAGCCTTCATCCTCCTCCTAGCCACCGCCGCCCTAAGCATCCTCCTAGCAAAACCCCCAGACCCCCAAACCGCCCGCTGACCGAATCAGGCACTGCCCCGTTCATTCCTCATTCCGGCGAGCGCCGACAGCGCCGCCGCATACCCCAGCGGCATCGGCACCGCATCGCCGATCCACTTCGCCAACTGCGACCGCGACGGCCGAGCGCCCCCCTCTCCCGCGAACCGGTACCCGAGCGGAAACCCTTGGATCAGCGACGCCTCCCGCGGCGTCAACGTCCGCCGCTCAGTCGGATGAATGAACCGCCCCCGCCCCGGCGTCGTGAATCCCGTCGTGATCGTCGGCGCGGGCGCATCTGGACGCATCCGTCCGTACACCGCCCCGTAGGTATGCCCGCCCCGATGCGACGCGGGACGCTCCGAATCCGGCAAATCATACTCATCATTGTCGAAGAGCCATTCAATCCGTCCCTGATTCTCCTCATTGTGCTCCGTCCCGCGATCAAGCAGATCGTCATAAGGCGCATCTTGCGCCGCAAGCCAATCCAGCAGCCACCCCACCGTCCGCGGCGCATCGGCGGCCAAGGCAGCGCCGATGACCGTCAAATCAACCGGCTCCCGATCGCGGCACGCCACGATGAAGTAACGCCGCCGCGTCTGCGGCCAGCCCATCGCATCCGCCCGCAGCACCCCGTGCCTGACCCGGTATCCCGCGCCCTCAAGCAGCGAAATCGACGTAGCCGCCACATCCCTGTAGTCATGCACCACCTCCGGCACGTTCTCGATGACCACCTGCGGCACGCCCGCCGCGATCGCGAACGCCGGCACCGTCAACATCAAGTGATTGCGAAGATCCGCCCTTCGCGATCGATTATTCAAATTCGAATGCCCTTGGCACGGCGGCCCCGCCGCGAGCAGATCCGCCCGCCTGCAGGCCGCAGCCGCTCCTTCGTCGATGATCTCCGGCGGATAACTGAACGACGCCTCCTGCTCCCACCCGTTCACGCGGTAATCCACCAGCGACGTCACCGACTCCCATCGCGCCTCCCGCACATCATGATTCGCCGCGAACGTAGCCAGCGCCGCCGCATCCGAATCCACCGCCAGCTCCGTCACCGTCGCCATCCCCAGCTCCGCCGCCGCCTGCCGCACCCCCAGCGACAACCCGCCCGCCCCGCAGAACAAATCCGCCACCCGCAGCCGCTCTCCCCCCGCCTCGCCCGATTGCGGAGTCTGCCCGCCGAGGTACGCCCCCCACCAATCACCGGCAGTATCCCCTTCCGCAGCGTCTCGTGGACCGACAGGAACCTCAACCTGCGATTCGATGCGGATATTCTCCAACCAGACCCGTCGCGCCAGCGTCGCCTTGCGACGCTCAAAGAACTGCGCGACAAAACGCTTCCCTAGCTCGCCTGTAGCCCGTGCAGGTTCGCCGGCAGTCATGACTCATCTACCCAGAGCTCGCTAATGAGGCGCTCGGCATCCTCGTCATCGTACAGATTCAACAAGACGTTCGTCCACGCTCCGTTCACCTGTTTCGCAAAATCACGAAGAGGATCTCGATTCTTCCGGTCGTCTATCTGGTGATTGACGACTTGGCGGACGATGGAGGGCGCTGACGCCGTGCGCACCATCAGAACATGGCTTTGCCACAAATCAGTACCCCTTGGAACACGGGACGCAGCCTCAGCGTGTGATGAGCCTCCTAGTGATGCAACGCGGAGGAACATTCGAGTTGCTATCGTCTTGGCCGAGTTGCGCGCATCAAGCACCTGCATGTACTTGCCCGATTTGAATGGGTCCGGCTGGCGCCACTCGGCGAAATCCCAGAGATAGACAAGCCCGATGAATCGCCAGAAGCCCGGATCATCCAAGACGGGAATATCAGGAACGCCAAGTGCGTCAGGCTCAGCGGGCTGGAGCGCGGCGTGCAGTTTCACCGCCGCCAGCCCTTCAACTGCGTCTTTATCGCTCGTATCCCGATGCGCCTCCACGAGTTCTCCGATCTCTGTGGCTGCACGCTCGATTCGGGCGATGTCGACATCTTCGCCATCGCCGATCCAAGCAGGTTCAATCTGCGGTGTGGTACCGTTTATCCGACGACGGGCAAGGTCGCCGCACTGGCTGAGGCTGATCACGGGATATCTCATTCGAGCACCTCGACAGACTTGATCATCGCACGGCGCAAATCCAATGAATGCTCGGCATGCGCAATCAATTTCGCGGGATCATTCCACAACAGATCAAGAACCTGCGAACACTCGGCGGGCGTAGCGTCCTTGCCCGCCGTTAATCTGATGATGCGGCCCAAGAGCGAATCTTTCAGGTCGTCCCATGACCGGTTCTGGCGCTCATCCGGCTTCATCGCGCACGAGCGCACCAAGTCCGCAATGAAGTCACGCACGAGATCTGCCTGCATCGCCTTCCCTTGAGGCGATCCTGCAGTGCGGTCAATTGCCATAAGAAATTCTTCATCAACATAGAATTCAGGAGCTTCTGTGTCCGAATATGGCCTGAATGGGTCATGATCGTTGAGCGTGAAGTACCGCACGGTATGAGCTGGCAAGCCCAACTCGCGCCGTCGTGCCTCGTCAAGCGGAGTTGGTCGAAAAATCGATGCCTCGGACTCTGCCACGCGAATGCGAAAGTCAACGCGAGCGAGCCAGTGTCCCTTGCGCCAAGGACGGAGCGGTGCTTGTTCTTGCTCAGCTAGGATTGCCACATAGGCGAAGAGGCGCACGCCGCTTGTGCTTGCTTGGAGGGCGCGTGGCCGGCACGGAGCGAACGAGTGAACTCGCTCCAATGTTTCCAAGGCGTTTAAGGGCAGGATGAAGCAGACATCGGCGAGCTGCAGATAGCGGGAATACGCGACCACCACTAGGCCAAGCGCTGCTGGGTCAACCCCTGAATCTTCGACCCCCTGGCAGAGAAGGGACTTGAACGACGCCAAATCTTGATCCGTGTGTGCCCAAGAGATTGCCGGAGCGGCTTGGAGAAACTCCTCCGACGACTCCATAGCCAGCCGGGAATTGGGCTCGCACACGAGCGCCCCCATGTGAAACCGTGCAGATTGCAGCGCTCTCTCAAACGCTCTCGGCGCAATGAAAGGGCGAAGGATGCGACTCTCTTGGCTCATGATGCAGGCGTCGCAATCACGTTGGCAACGGCGATGATTCGACCGCTCCACAAAGCGTTATGCGGTTCGCTGACGATTTCAAAACATGCTGGCTTCCCGCGGTTGATCTTGCCAACGCTGCACCCGTTTGAATCGATCTGACTAAAAGTTGGAGGTGTCTCGATTGTCAGGTCCACTTTATCAGCGGCGAAACCGTCCTCCAACAGTGCATAATTGAGGTGAATCTGAACTTCTGCTTGATCAGCGCCATAATCAGGATGCAGATCAAACTTTGCGACGCCATTTAGCTGAATCTGCCCATCACCCGCGTCCACCGGCTCAATGTCCAAGCCGATCGTCACATCTCGTGGCCCCGGCGGTGGGGGTGGAGGGTTGATGATTTCGCCGCCCAGCAGACGGCGCATCAGCTTGTCCCAATCAGGGAGGCTCATTTGCTCTTGCCGTCGCTTCGGCGGTTTGATCTGATTCCTGAACGTCGCTACGTTGCTCTTGATTCGGTTAAGCACAGTCTCCGCTACATTTGCATCTGACGACTTCAGATAGTCGTTCGGCTTAGTCTGCCAACTGTCGTGCGCCGCAGGTTCTGTGCGCCGCAGCACACCATCAACAGATTCATCTGCAATAAACGCGCCACGTACAAATGGCGGTGTTTGTCCTGCCACGTAGTATTCCACAACCATTCGCGGGTTGCGCATCAGTGCTACGAGGCTCCGATGCTCAACATCAGCCGGCAAGTCAACCTCATGACGCTGTGGATATGACCAGCTATCAGGCTCGGCAACTACACCGAGCGTGCCCAACGACTTGAAATCGCCGAATTTGGCAAGTTGAAACTGGCGCTTATATGAATGCGTCCCCTCTTGCTTCAACCGAGCAACCTCATAGGCATCAATGAATGCACGTAGATTCGGATTTCGTTTGGGGCGAGGATGATATTCATCACCGTTATCGATCACGGAAATATCGAAATCGATCTCCGAATCTTCCAACGCAGGCCACCAGTACCGCTCGATCGCCTTGACTAGATCATCAGGCTTCACTGTCGGATCAAGGAGCAGAAAAGTGGAGCCGTATTCTTTGCCACTGGTCGCGCAACGCACGGGAATCTGTAGTGATTCTGCGATCTCGTCAGCCTCATCATCCACAAACGGCGCGATGCCGTTTTCCTGCCGGCTTCCGAATCGAGCGAATCCGGTGAATCGTTCGCCGTTTGCGGCGTGCTCACCCCAATAAGTCATGCCAAGCAGCCGGCGCGTGACATTGTGATCTTCCTTGACACCACGAAAGCAGCTGTAGGTTATTACTGACCTTGTGGCAGATCCATGGATCAATCCTGCCTTGCCGTAGCCGTAGGAACCACCACCGTCTGGTTTTGGAGTATAGCCCAGCGAGCAAAGAGCGAAATACATCAAGGACTCGCTTGTGTTCCAAGCACCATACATTCCTGTGGTGCCCGCTTCTTCGATCACCATATATCGGAGTGGCACATCCCGGTCCGCGAGCGTGTCCAAGCAGAGAGAATCACTTACACCCAACTTCGCACGCTCCCCTGAATTGTTCAGCCGTTCGGCGAGATCGCCAAGAGCCAACACCGATTCCAACGCTGTCTTCTGGTCGCCGATGGCCTCAAGATACCTGAACTGCAGACGCAGTCTAGGGTTGCCTTGGGTCTTCGCCTCTTCCATAGCAGCGTCCCACGAGTTCTGGATCACCTCGCGGGCCATGACTGTAGCTGCTGCGGGAGGCGCATCATGGTTCAGTATGCCGGGGGATTTGATCTCCTCATTTCGGAACACCTTTATATCACCCGAGAGGCCCGTGCGGTTCGGGTCGAAGGTCTCCCAAACCCAGCGTCGTTCTGCCACGGAGCCCTCCTATTCGTTCCCCAAGATCAGCGTCCCCCCGCTCGCGAACATCCCGCCCGGCCCGTGCGCCATGCTCACGTTCACCCCCGGCACCTGCCGCTCCCCGCACTCCCCGCGCAGCTGCCGCACCGACTCGATGATCGCGAACATCCCGTACATCCCCGTGTGGCAGTACGACAAACCGCCCCCGTTCGTGTTCATCGGGAAATCCCCGCCGGGACCCGACTTGTAGATCACCTCCCCGTCCGCCCCCGTCTTCGTCTCCGCGAAGAACGGGCCGCCCTCGCCCTTCGGCGCGAAGCCCAGGTCCTCCGCCGCCATCAGCGGCGTGAACGTGAACGCGTCGTAGAACATCACGTGATCGATGTCCTCCGGCCCCAGGCCCGCGCTCTGGTACGCCGCGTTGCCCGAAATCGTGTACGCGTCCGCCGTCGTGTGATCCGGCATCTGCGACACCATCCAGTGCGACGCCGCCTCCCCCGCCCCCAGCACGTAGACCGGCGGCTTCGGGAAGTCCCGCGCCCGCTCCTCCGAGACCAGCACCAGCGCCCCGCCCCCGTCCGCCACCACGCAGCAGTCCAGCAGATTGAACGGGTAGCAGATCATCCGCGAATTCAGCACGTCCTCCGGCGTGATCGGCCCGCCCCCCCGCTCCGGCGCCCGCCGATGGCTCCCCATCATCGCCATCGGATTCAAGTTCGCCCACGCCCGCGTCGCCGCCGCGATGTGCGCCAGCTGCAGCTTCGTCGTCCCGTACTCGTGGAAATGCCGCAGCACCGGAATCGAAAACGTCGTCGGCGCGCCCCCGATCGCGAACGGCGCCTCGAACTGCGCCCCCGGCGACTGCCGCCCCGGCCGACCGCCCATGTCCACCCGCGACTTCCCGCTCTCCCCGTGCGTGATCAGCGCCACATCGCAGTACCCCGCCATGATCGCCGCCACCGCGTGCCGCACGTGGATCATGAACGAGCACCCGCCCACCGACGTCCCGTCGATGTAGCGCGGCTGGATGCCCAGGTACTCCGCCACCTCGTTCGGAATCGCCCCCGCGCACAGCAGCCCGTCCACGTCCGACAGCTTCAGCCCCGCATCGTCCAGCGCGTTCCGCGCCGACTGCGCATGCAGCGCCAGCCGCGACATCCCCGGCATCGTGCCCAAATCGTCCGTCTCCGCCGCCCCGACGATCGCCACCTTGTGTCGAATCTGATCCATCATCGTCCCTCTTCTCGAATGCTCCGCTCGAACGCCCGGCCTTGGGGAACCCGCCCCTAGACCAGCCTGAACTTCGGCAGCGTCACCTCGTCCGTCACGTCGTCGAACTCGATCTCCACCGGATGCCCCACCCAATGGCTCCCGTGGCTCCGCAGATCCTCGCCCGCGTACGGATCGTCCACGATCAGGTTCGTCATCATCCGCGGCCCCTCCTCCAGCTCCACCACCGCGATGATGTACGGTGCCCGCTCCTCCATCGGCGGAATCGGCAGGCTGCTGATCACGTACGTGTAGACCGTCCCCCGCCCCGACGCCTGCCGGAACTCCACGTCCCACGAGAAGCACTCCGGGTCCGGGCAGAACGGCCGCGGGTAGAAGTGCCACTTGTCGCACGGCCCGCAGTACGGCAGCATCAGCTTGCCTTCCTTCAGCCCGTCCCAATACGGCTGCGATTCCGGCGTCGCCTGCGGCAGCGCCCCCGTGTAGTCCGCCATCTCGTCCTCCTAGCCCGGCCCGGCCGCGCCGCGCCGTCCGCCCGATGCTAGGCGAGCGCGCCCAACGCGGCAAACACCCGCCCCGATGCGCCCGCTCAATCCCGCCGCCGCTCCCGCTCCAGCCACGACTCCAGCAGCGCCTCCCGCTCCCCCGTCCACGCCGGCAACCCCATCCCCCGCCGCTGCCGAGCCGCCTCCGACAGCAGCACCGCCGCCGCCACCGACACGTTCAGCGACTCCGCGAACCCAGCCATCGGAATCCGCACCCGCGCATCCGCCAGCCCCAGCATCTCCTCCGAACAACCCCGATGCTCGTTCCCCAGCACGATCGCCGCCGGCCCCCTCCAGTCCAGCTCGACATAGTCCGTCGCATCCGCGTCCAAGCACGCCACGTACACCCGCAGCCCCCGCTCCCGCAGCCCCGCGACGCATTCCCCCGCCGCCCCGCTCCGCTCGATCTCCAGCCACTTCTGCACCTTCCCCGCCACGCCCCCCGAGATCTTCGGAAACTCCTCATCCGTGTAGCACAGCACCACCCGCCCCGCCCCGAACGCATCGCAGCTCCGCAAAATCGCCGACGCATTGTGCGCGTCGTGCACGTTCTCGATCACCACCGCCAGATCATCCCAGCGCCGACCCAGCACCTCCCGCATCCGCCGCTCCCGCCGCTCCGTCACCATCGCCGCCCCTCCCTACGGCGTCTCCGCCCGGACCATCGTCAACTGCGCCGGCGCACCCGTGTACGGATCATTCAGCACCGGCAGCTCCGGCTGCCGCCCCTGGAAATGCTCCGCGATCGACCACAGCTGCACCCGCGGAAACTCCGACGCCCCGATCCGCAGCGTCCCCTTCCCCGCCGCCTCCCGCCGCGCGCTCGGCGAAGACGCCCGATCCAGCGTGATGTACACCCCGCACGCCGCATCCTCCCGCTCCAGCACCGCCAGGAACTCCCGGAACTTCGACAAGCTGAACCGCCCCCCCGCCACCTGCGCCAGCACCAGCCGGCTCGCATGATCCCGCGCCCGCTCCGACAGCATCCCCCGCCCGTCGATCCCCCCGTCCCCCCGCTGCCGCTCATTCGCCGCCATCCCCGCAATCCGCATCACCGCCCAAGCCTCGAAATCCAGCGGATTGTCCCGCGCCAGCCTCCGAGCCTCCCGCAGCGCGATCGGAATCCCCCGGATCTCCGCCTCGATCTGCAGCGGACGCAGCCGCCGCTGCTGCACGATGTCGATCGCCGTCGACGAAATGTCCACCCCCGCCCAGCGCCGCCCCAAATTCTCCGCCGCCACCATCGACGTCCCGCAACCGCAAAACGGATCCAGCACCAGATCCCCCGCACGCGACGCCGGCCGGATCAACTGCTCCAGCAGCGCCACCGGCTTCTGCGTCGGAAACCCCAGGTACTCCCCGCCCCGCGTGCTGTAATTCGTGAACCCCGTCGGCGAATCAATCGAGCTCGTCGGCGCCTGCCCGATGTCCGCATCCGCGTACCGCTTCAACCCCGGCCAGCGCCCCGCCTCCGGATGCACGATCAGGTCCGCCGCATCCAGCGCCTCCAGCCGCTCGTGAACCCCCTCGATCTCCGAATAGCCCGGGATCAGATGCTCGTCGATGTACCGCGCATACGCTCCCGTCAACGGCGCCGACCACACCCGCCCCATCCCGTGCACGTCGTACCCGTGCCACGGCAGCGTGCTCGGCGCGCCCCGCGGCTGCCGATGCCGCGGACCCGTCAGATTGTCCGTCCGGTACCGCCCCCGCTCGTCCTCCGACGGGTACTTCCGCGCGATCTCCGCCGCTGAAACCTGCTCCAGCGCCTCCTCCTCGTTCCACTCCCACTCCTCCGACCGCCGGTAGAACAGGATGTGATCCCGCACCCGCGCGAACCGCCGCGCATCGTTGTGCCGCGTCGACCGCCGCCAAGTCAGGTGATTCACTTGGTTGCGAATCCCGAACAGCGAATCCATCACCATCCCCAGATAGACCACCGCCGTATCGTCGCAGTGCAGGTAGATCGCCCCCGTCGGCTTCAAAATCCGCCGCATCTCCGCCAGCCGCTCCGCCATGTACGTCGCGTACGCCAGCATCCCGCTCGGCCCCAGCAGCGATTTCAGCGCCACCGCCGCCCGATGCGCCGGATGTCCCGCCGCGCCCTCCAGCCGCAGCGAACGCTCGATCGCCGCATCGTCCCATCGCCACGTGTCCTCGAACCCGCGCACCTGCGCCGGTCGCCCGTTCCCCTCCCCGAACAGGATGTTGTAGTTCGCGTTGCTGTTGAACGGCGGATCCAGGTAGATCAGATCGACGCACGCATCCGGCCAGTCCGCCATCCACGACAGGCAATCGCCGTAGAACAGCGTCCGATGCTCCGGCGCTTCCGCCACGCCCGCCCGCCTCCCGCCCGAAGCCCCCGCTCAGACCGCGCACTCCCCCTCGCCCCGCTGCAGGATGTAGATGTCCTGCCGATCCCAGTCGATGAACATCGGCAGCGTGTCCGCCGAAAACTCCGGCGGCAGCGTCAAATCGTCCACCGCACGCTGAATCGGCTCCATCCCCACCCGCCCCGTCCACGCACCGAACTCCTCCCCGTCCTCCCGCTCCGCCTGGTACAGCCCCAGCACCCGCTCCACCGCGTCCGGCACGCGCTTCGCCGGAATCCGCACCTTCGGCACCAGCGTCCCCAACGTCATCTCCGTCTCCCGGTAGTTCCCCCCCACGAACATGTGGTACGCCGGTATCTGCCGGTTCCCCGTCTTGATCGCCGCCCCGTGGAAGCCGATGTCCGCGATGTGGTGCTGCCCGCACGAGTTCGGGCATCCGCTCATGTGAACCCGCATCTTCCGCACCAGCGGATCCTCCAAATCCAGCTCCCGCAGCCGCTCCTGCACCGCCCGGTTCAAGCCCATCGACGACGTGATCCCCAGCTTGCACGAATCCGTCCCCGGACACGACACCACGTCCTCGATCTCCTGCGCGTCCGCCGTCCCGAACCCCAGCCCGTCCAGCTCCCGCCACACGTCGTACAGCGACGCCTCCGGAATCCAGCGCAGCACGATGTTCTGCTGCGGCGTCGTCCGCGCACGCCCGCGCCCGTACGTCCGCAGGATCTCCGCCACCCCGCGGAACTGCTCCGGCGTCAAGTCCCCCTGCGGAATCATCGCCTCCACCGTGTAGTACCCCGCCTGCCGCTGCGCCCGCACATTCGTCGCCGCGAACCGCTCGAACGCCGACCGATCCCCGTTCGGCTGCGCATGCACCGGCGGCGCGACCGAAGGCTCGTCCGCCTCCTCGTCGTCGATGTACAGCAGCTCCTCCAGCGGCGCCACCGCCTCCGCCCAGCCCTTCTGCAGCTCCGCCTCCACCATCTCCCGGAACCCCTCCTCACCCACCCGGTGAACCAGGAACTTCAGCCGCGCCTTCAAAATGTTCTTCCGCAGCTCGTCCGCCCCGTTGAAGATCCGGATCACCGCCTCCGACAACCGGATGAACTCCTCCACCCGCACGAACTCCGTCAGCAGCAGCGCAGGCTTCGCCATCGTCGACAGCCCGCCCCCCACCATCACCCGGAACCCCCGCACCTGCTCCCCGTCGATCTCCCGCACCTCCGCGAAGAACGCCAGATCGTGAATCGACGCGATCGCCGAATCCTCCTGCCGACCCGTGAAGTACACCTTGAACTTCCGCGGCAGCAGCTGCGTGATCGCGTTCCGCACCCAATACCGCACGAACGCACCCGCGTACGGCGTCGGATCGAACACCTCCCCTGGCAGCACCCCCGCCCACGGATCCGCCGTCACGTTCCGCACCGTGTTCCCGCACGCCTCCCGCGACGACAGCCCCGCCTCCCCCAAGTCCCGCAGCATGTCCGGCATCTGGTCCAGCGGCACGAAATGCACCTGGATGTTCTGCCGCGTCGTGATGTGCCCCTTCCGCAGCGGCGCGTACTTCTCCGTGATGTGCCCGAAGCAGTCCAACTGCTCCGACGTCACACCGCCCATCGGCAGCTTGATCCGGTTCATGTGAACGTCCGCCTGCCGCTGCCCGTACACCCCCTGACGCAGCCGGTACAGCATGAACTCCGTCTCGTCCCGCTGCGCCTCCCGGAACGCCGTCGCCTCCGTCTCGAAATCGTCCAGCTCCCCATCCAAGATCGGGATCACGACGCCCGCCTTCTCCGCCATCTCGAGCTCTGCCATGTCGAAACTCCCCCGAACGCGCTCAGCGCGGGCTCTGTCGCAAGCCGAATCTGTCCGCTCAGGCTAACAAATCCCGAATCCCCTTCAGAATCCCCCTCGCAGCAGCTCCTCCGCAATCCGCACCGGATACGCCGCCTCCGCCTCCCGCAGCGACCGCAGCCCCGCCGGCAGCGAACCAATCTCCCGCCCCGCACGCTCCCGAATCGCCTCCACCGACTCCCCCTCCGTCCGCCGTTCCAGCAGCGGCTCGAACCCCGCCGGACGCTCCGAATCCGCCCGCGCCAGCACATCGGCAACCGGCGCGCCACCCTCCCGCCGCCGCCACAGCGCCTTCCGCCCGGGCATGCTCGCCTTCCCCGCCGACCGCTTCGCCCGCCCGCGCCCGTCGTACTCCACCAACTTGTACGCCGTATCCAGCGACGGCGCGCTCCGCGACGTCACGATCGCCGTCCCTGCCGCGTACACGTCGATCGGCGCTCCCGCCCCACGCAGCTCCGCGATCCGCTCCTCCGTCAACCCCCCGCTCACGATGATCCGCACCTCCCCAAGCCCCGCCGCGTCCAGCATCCCCCGCGCCCGCCTCGCCTCGACCTCGAAATCCCCCGAATCAATCCGCACTGCACCCACAGCCTCCGCCCCCCGCTCCCGCGCCAGCCCAATCACCCGCTCCAGCCCGCGCTCCGTGTCGTACGTGTCCACCAGCAGCGTCGCACCCGCGTACTGCTCCGCGAACGCCCCGAACGCCGCTCCCTCTTCCTCATGCGCCATCACGTAGCTGTGCCCCATCGTCCCCGTCACCGGAATCCCGTACCGCCGCCCAGCCTCCAGCGACGACGTCGCCGAGAACCCCGCGATGTACGCCGCCCGCGCCGCCTGCAACAGCGCGTCCGTCCCGTGCGCCCGCCTCCCCCCGAACTCCACCACCGGCCGCCCCTCCGCCGCGATCACCGCCCGCGCCGCCTTCGACGCGATCAACGTCGCGAACGACACTTGGTTCAGCGCGAACGTCTCCAGAATCTGCGCCTCCGGCAGCGGCCCGATCACCTGCAACAGCGGCGCCGGCGGAAACACCGCCGTCCCCTCCGCCACCGCCCGGATCTCCCCCGTGAACCGGAACCCCCGCAACCGCTCGATGAACCACGGCTCGAACTGCGGCAGCGACGCCAGATACGCCAACTCCTCCTCCCTGAACCGCAGCCCCCGCGCGTGCTCCAGCACCCGGTCCACCCCCGCGCAAATCAGGAAATTCCAATCCCGCGGCAGCCCCCGCGCCGTCAACTCGAACACCGCCTCCCGCTCCATCCCCCGCGCGTAGTACGCCTGCGCCATCGTCAGCTCGTACAGGTCCGTCAGCAGCGCGCTCATCCGCCCACTATCGCACTACCGCCCAATCAAGGCGAAATCACCGCCCCCGCCGCCTCCATCTCCCCAAGCGCCGCCTCCCCGTCCCCCGCCTCCAAGTCAACCGCCGCCACGCACCCCCGCAGCACCTCCGCCTCGTACCCCAGCCGCACCGCATCCAGCACCGTTGCCCGCACGCAGTAATCCGTCGCCAGCCCGACCACCACCACCCGCCTCACCCCCGCCCCCTCCAGTGCCGACCGCAGCTCCGTCTCCCTCGCCTCCCCGCTCTCCGCATCCAGCACCGCGAACGCCGAATACCCGTCCTCCCCGCCGACCCCCTTGCGGACCACCGGCGCATCCGGCACCTCCAGCCCCGCATGAAACTCCGCCCCCCAAGTCCCCCCCACGCAATGCACCGGCCAAACCCCGCCATCCGTCTCGAAATGCGGCGTCCGCGCCGGATGCCAATCCTGCGTCAGGAAGACCAAGCCCCCCTGCGCCACCGCCCTGCCCAGCTCCGCGTTGATCCGCGGAATCACCTCCGCCGCACCCCGCACGAACAGCGACCCCTCCGGATGCGCGAAATCATTCTGCACATCGACCACGATCAGCGCGGTCTGCAAGTCGTACATCGGCGTCAAAGGGCCCGGACTGAGATCGGACTGTGGTCAGTCTGTGATCGGATGGTGGAGGCGAGGACCGGATTCGAACCGGCGATCAGGGTTTTGCAGACCCGTGCCTTGCCACTTGGCTACCTCGCCCCGCCGCAGCCCCGCCCTTGCGGGCGTCGCGGCCGGCTGTCGGTGTGTTGGAGCGGAAGACGGGATTTGAACCCGCGACCTTCTCCTTGGCAAGGAGACGCGCTACCACTGCGCCACTTCCGCTCGTCGAAACCTCCGTAATGCGTGGTGCCGAGGAAGAGACTCGAACTCTTACGCTCGCAATGAGCACAGCGCCCTCAACGCTGCGTGTCTACCAATTCCACCACCTCGGCACGCATTCCTTCGCTCGCTTCCCGCTGGCAGGAGTGGAGGGACTCGAACCCCCGACCTACGGTTTTGGAGACCGTTGCTCTGCCAAACTGAGCTACACTCCTCCGGCTCGCACATCATAGCACCTCCCCCAAAATCCGCTCCGGGTAGTCCCCCACGATCCCCGTCAGCCCCATCCCCGCCAACTCCCGCGCCCGCTCCCCCTCGTTCACCGTCCACGCGAAGCACCCCAGCCCGTGCCCCCGGCACGCCCCAGCCACCTCCTCCGTCACGAACCCCTGCGCCACCGACAACCCGTCCAAACCCGCCTCCGTCGTCTCCCGCCAAATCTCCCCCGTCGGCCTCATGCACAACCGCGCAATCCGCGCATCCACAGGCCCCCGCTCCCGCAGCGCCTCGCAAGCCTCCCGATCAAACGACCACAACCACGTCCAAGGCACCGCATCGCTCCGCGCAACCTCCCCCAGCACCGCCTCCGCCAGCGCCCAGACATCAGCTCCCGCCGACACCTTCAACTCGATCACCAGCAGCATCCTCCCGTCCACCAAATCAAGCGCTTCGGATAGCATCGGGACATAATCCCCATCCCCGATCCCTATCTGGTGCAACTCCCCCGACGTCATCTCCCCGACATAACCGCTCGCCGAAGACACCCGGCTAACCGAAGCATCATGCATCAGCACCGGCACCCCGTCCGCCGCCAACTGCACGTCAACCTCCACCCCGTCCGCACCCAGCTCCCGCGCCTTCCGAATCCCGCTCAGCGAGTTCTCCGGCGCATGCCCCATCGCCGCCCGATGCGCGATCGCCAACGCCCGCCCAGCACCCCGCCCGCTACCATCCCTGCGCCTGCTCATCACCGGCAGCCTACCCCGACGCCACCCCAATGTCCCGCCGGAGCCCCCCGATGGACGACGCCGAAACCCAGCGCCGCTTCGACAGCCCATCCGCCTCCCCCGCCGAACTCAATGCCCCCTTCCTCGATGCCGCCGCCGCCCTCATCGTCGAACGCCTCCAACTCCGCCCCGACTCCCTCCTCATCGACCTCGGCTGCGGCCCCGGCACCGTCATCGCCGCCGCCCGAACCGCGCTCCCCAACGGGCAAGCCATCGGCGTCGACCTCTCCCGCGCACAAATCGAAGCCGCCCGCGCACGCTTCCGCGACGCCGAACTCCCCACCCGCTTCATCCAGCACGACGCCGTCTCCGTCGACCTCCCCGACCAAACCGCCGACGCCGTCTCCCTCAACTTCGTCCTCCCCTACGCCGACGAACCCGTCCGACTCCTCCGCGAAGCCGCCCGCCTCGCAAAACCCGGCGCCCCCGTCGCCGCCTCCGTCGCCTCCCGCCCCCTCCTCGGCCAACCTTGGGACCGCCTCCTCGCCGCCATCCGCCGCGAAGACGCCGACCACCCCCAAATCGACGACCGCTACGACCACCGCCGCCTCGCCCAACTCGCCCTCTTCGCCGACCTCCAAGACATCGTCATCCAAGAAATCGAGCGCGAATTCTGGTGGCCCTCCCCCGGCGCCTGGCTCCAAATGCTCGACGCCCTCGCCCTCTCCGGCAACTGGCCACCCCAGCACGCCCACTCCATCTCCCAAAACTTCGCCGCCGACCCCCGCGCCGTCGCCCAAGACGGCCAAGTCCGCTCCCTCATGAAACTCCTCATCCTCTCCGCCGCCGCCCCCTGACCCGCCCCAAAGCAGACCCTGTCTCCCCCGTGCGCTAGCGTCACCCCAACGCCCCCGCCGAAAGAGGATCACCATGACCGACCACGTCCCCGCCGCCGAACTCCTCGCCAAGTTCACCGACCGCGCCCTCCGCTGGACCGCCCAATCCATGCAAGACCTCTCCCAAGACGAAGTCCACTTCCGCACCCACGACGGCCAAAACTGCATCGGCTTCGAGGCCTGGCACATCGCCCGCACCGCCGACAACCTCATCCACTTCGCCTTCGAACGCGAAAAGCCCCTCTGGCTCCAGAACAACCTCCACGAAGCCTGGAACCTCCCCAAAGTCGACCAAGGCACCGGCACCGAATACGGCGAAGTCTCCGAGTGGGTCTTCCCCGCAGGCGCAGACCTCGCCCAATACACCAACGACGTCGCCGATGTCATCGTCCCCCGCATCGCCGACATGTCCGACGACTACCTCAAATCCATCACCCGCATCGTCCCCCAGGGCGAACTCGCCAAATGGGAGATCATCGGCCAGGTCATCATCAACCACTCCAACAACCACCTCGGCCAAATCAACGTCGGCCGCTCCATGCAAGGCAAAGAAGGCCTTGGCTTCTAGCACCCCCGACCCCGCAGCCGACGCTCCAACCGCCGGCGAAGCAGCCGCCCGCCCGGCAGCCGGCAACCCCGCCGTCGCGCTCGGCGCCGCCGCTCCCGCCCTGGTCGCCCCGATCTCCCTCGCCGGGCAGGTCGCCCGCACCCGCTCCGGCGAGCTCTCCCTCGACGACGCCATCGCCGAATCCCTCGCCCGCCTCGACCAGGCCAACCCCCAAATCCGCGCCGTCCTCCCCGACCCCCGCCGCCGCGAACGCCTCGACGCCGAAGCCCGCTCCCTCGAAAGCGCCCACCCCGACCCCGCCCGCCGCCCCCCGCTCTACGGCGCGATCATCCTGATCAAGGACATCATCAACGTCGACCGCATGCCCACCCGCGCCGGCTCCGCCGTCCCCCCCGAATCCTTCTCCGGCCCCGAAGCCGATGCCGTCCGCCGCCTTCGCAACGCCGGCGCGCTCATCCTCGGCAAATCCGTCACCACCGAATTCGCCTACTTCGCACCCGGCGCAACCGCCAACCCCCACGACCTCCAGCGCACCCCCGGCGGCTCCTCCAGCGGCTCCGCCGCCGCCGTCGCCGCAGGCATCGCCCCCCTCGCGCTCGGCTCCCAAACCGTCGGCTCCGTAATCCGCCCCGCCGCCTTCTGCGGCGTCGTCGGCTTCAAGCCCTCCTTCGACCGCATCCCCACCGAAGGCGTCCTCATGTACTCCCCCTCCGTCGACCACCTCGGCCTCTTCACCCGCGCCGTCGACGACGCCATCCTCGCCGCCAAGGCCCTCCTCACCGGCTGGCGCCAAGGCGAAGACGCCGAAGCACCCAAGCCCCGCATCGGCATCCCCACCGGCCCCTACCTCGATCAAGCCTCCCAATCCGCCCAACGCGCCCTCCAACAAGCCGCCGACCAACTCCGCGACGCCGGCCTCGACGTCCGGCCAACCCCCGCCCTCGCCGACATCGCCGACATCAACCAACTCCACCGCAACCTCGCCACCCGCGAGTTCGCCCTCCAGCACGAAGACCGCTACCGCCGCTACGGCGCAATGTTCCGCCCCGAAAGCGCCGCCCTCTACCTCGCCGGACTCCAACTCTCCGACGAACAAGCCGAAGCCGGCCGCCAAAGCCGCATCAACCTCCGCCAGCGCCTCCACCAGCACATGGACCGCGCCCAAATCGACCTCTGGCTCTCCCCCGCCGCCAAAGGCCCCGCACCCAAAGGCCTCCACTCCACCGGCGACCCCGCAATGAACCTCCCCTGGACCCACGCCGGCATGCCCGTCATCTCCATCCCCATCCCCCGCAGAAAACTCCCCCAAGCCCTCCAACTCACCGGCCGCTTTGGCCATGACGAAACCCTCCTAGCCCAAGCCAAGCACATCGAATCCGCCCTGACCTGATCCTGCACCCCCGAATAGCCGCGCCCGTCAGTCCCGCAACGGATGCACCCGATACAGCCCCACATGACGAAAATCCCGATCGAACGCGAACAGGTCCTCAACTCCCATCTCGTCCATCGCGTTCATGATCATGCAGTCCACCAAGCTCGGTGAACCCGTCGTCTGGACCCGGTACCGCTGTACCCCCCGCAAGAACGCCTCGCGCGTCTCCGCAACGACCCGGATATCCCGATCGTCACCGAAAGCGCGGTCCAAGAATCTCAGGCATCCCGCGCGCCGACTCTGCCTGGACATCAGCGCCATCAGCTCGCCCAATACCCCGTCGGTCACCAGCAACGTGGACGGACTGAACTCCTCAAACGTCGCAACGGCGAGATCGTGCTCCCCATTCGTCACATCGACGTACGGGTACAAAAACGAGGTGTCCGCGAACACCTGCACGCCAGCAGCGGTCACTCGTCTTCCCATGCCTCAGGAGGCAGATCCCAGAAACACTCCGCGAGCAGCTGCCCCCAGTCTCCCACTGTCGGCCAATCCTTCGTGTCTTCTGTCGTCGCCGCCAGCCGGTACGCCTTCCGCTCCGCCCCGTCCAGCACCACCGCCTCCCCCCCATCGCGGCAGACCGACAACAGCGCATCCTCCCTCGCCATCCACCAAGCCCGGCTCAACCGCACTGCCAAATCAACCGGCAGCTCCCTATGCAACCGCCCCCGTTTCCCCTCTGCCAGCGCCTCCAACACAATCCCCAACGCCCGCTCCCCCGCCGCAAGCTCCCGCGCCGACGCCCCGTTCCCCCCATCCGTCCCGCACGCGAACGACAGCCGCACCCAACCCTCCCCCTCCCGCCAAACGCAAGGCCCCGCCACCTCATGCTCGCGCCCGTCCCCCTCCTCCGCCAACAACCGCCCCGCCAAGTCCCGCGCCACCTCCTGCATCTTCAACAGCTCCTCATCCGCATCCACCCGCAACCCGTTCGCCCCCTCCCCCGACACCGGCATCCCAATCACCAACGACGCCCCCCGCTCCGTCTCCGCAACCACCATCCACCTCCGTCCTTCCACCCCAATCCTAGCAACGCGCCCATCTGTAAACCCCAACACACCCCGCCTTCCTCTGTTCCGCCTACCATCGCACGCATGTGCAAAGACAGCCAGCCCAGCCAGCCCGAACAGCCCGGCGACCTCCAATTCACCTACGCCGACCCCAACGACCTCATCGTGCCCGCAGAACACCCCCGCACCGACCACGACGACAACCCGCCCACCACCTTCGACCACCCCGAACACCAGCTCATCCACTCCATCAAGCAGTTCGGCCTCCTCCAACCCATCCTCGCCCGCAAAACACCCGACGGCCTCGAAATCATCTCCGGCCGACGCCGCAAAACCGCCGCCATCGCCGCCAACCTCACCCGCGTCCCGGTAGTGATCACCACAGACGAAACCGCCGACCCCGCCACCCTCAACCTCGCCGAAAACATCGCCCGCAAACCCCTCAACCCCATCGACCAAGCCAACGCCATGGCACACATCGGCAAAGACCACTCCGCCCGCAAACTCTCCATCGACCCCGAACTCGTCGCACGCTCCCTCAACCTGCTCGACCTCGACCCCTACATCCAAGACCTCGTAGCCACCGGCCAACTCAGCGAAGCCGCCGCCAACGAACTCCACCGCGCCGAACCCGACCACCGCCGCGAACTCGCCGACCGCGCAATCGAGAAAAACCTCGACCCCAAGCAGATCTTCCGCCAAGCCCCCTACTACGCCAACAAAGTCAAAGCCGAACGCCAAGAACTCAAAATCCACGCCCAGTCCCTGATCGACACCCTCAACGACATCCTCAAAACCAAGCGCGCCCGCCTGCTCATGTCCCCCGCCGCCCCCAGCGGCAACATCTTCATCAGCCTCCGCACCCCCGAAGAAACCCTCTGCTTCGCCCGCCGCCTCTCCGGCGAAACCGTCCCAGACCCGCCGGCAAGAGCCCCCAAGCCACCCCGCCGCCGCCACGCCCAAGACCCCTACACCAAACCCAAGTGGACCGCCACCTACCACGACCGCAAACCCCAAAACCTCTACCACCCCCCCGACTTCCAGTCCCTCTACCTCCCCGACCACTCCCCCCGCTACGGCCTCCAACCCGCCACCGCCATCCGCACCAGAATCTTCAACCCCTACCCCGCCTCCGACGAAACCGACCCCCGCCAACGCCTCCCCCCGCAAGCCCTCCTCGACACCCCCTCCCGCCCCGACCACCCGCGCTGAACAATCCAGACGCTGGTCCCCCCGGGAGGACTCGAACCTCCGCGCACGGTTTAGGAAACCGCCGCTCTATCCTCTGAGCTACGGGGGGAACGCACCCCCCACGCTACCAGCCCGCCCTGCGGAGGACGTCCCATGCCCATCTACGAGTACTACTGCCGCACCTGCAACGAGCGCTTCACCCAGCTCCGCCCCATGTCCGCCGCCTCCGAAGGCTCCCAATGCGGCCTGGGCCACCCCGCCGACAAAGTCCTCACCTCCGCAATGGTCTCCATCGCCGGCCAGCCCGCCCCCGATCTCGACGCCCTCGACGACGCCCCCATGACCGGCGGCTGCGCCTGCGGGCGCGGATCCTGCGGCTGCGGCGCAAACTCCCTCAACTGACCCCGCGCCGCGCCCGCCCCAAATACGCCCCCCCGACCACCAAGCACAGCAGCGAAGCCCCAATCCCCGCACCCCCGATCAGCAGCGTCGTCTCGAAGAAAAACCGCTGCGGAAACAGCTGGATCAGCCGATCCCGCGACGTCAGCTGCCACAAATCGTTCGTGAAGAACAGCAGGTGGAACTGCCGGAACGCATCGTCGAACCCCGCCGCCGCCACCACCGCCAGCCCCGCGATGATCACCACCCCCAGCCCCCCTCCAATCACCGCAACCCGCGCCGCCGCCGCGCAATCCAGCCGCCTCCGCCACAACACCGCCCCCGCCAAAATCGCCGCAAGCACCACCCCCGCCGCCAACCCCGCGATCCACGTCCGCTCCATCAGCACCTTCACGTCGACCATGTGCTGCACCTCCCGCTCCGAAAAAAACCGACGCTCTCCCCCGTACCGCACCCCCAGCCGCTCCTGATCATCCACCAAGTACTCCCGCACCTCCGCCCCGATCCGCTGCACCTCCGCCTCCCCCAGCCCCGTCCGCCCCGCCGCGTCGAACCGCTCGAACCCCCGCTCCCACCACCACCCCGAAGTCGCCGCGAACCGCACCGCCCCCGAAATCGCCGCCGTCAACACCACCACGGCCAAGCCCAATCCCAAAATCCAAACAACTGCTCGTCCCATAGTCTGGTGCGAGCCTACCGCCGAACCCCGGGGAGCCCCCAAATCAACCGCCCGACCACCGAAGCCATCCTCTCCGCCGCCGGCCTCGCCGACGCCCCCGTCGTGACCTCCCTCGCGGCCCCCCAGCCCGTCATGCCCCAAGGCGTCGCCGTCTTCCACCTCCAACCCGGCCAAGACCTCCGCCCCGCCCTCCGCCACTACCCCCCCGACCACCCCGCGATCCTCATCACCCAAACCACCGACGGCCTCTCCGCCGAATCATCCACCGCGGAAGCCGTCGCCGAACCGCCCCCCCGCACCGTCGCCCTAGTCCTCCCCGCCCTCGACCCCGCCGAAATCCGCGACCACTCCGAGGGCTTCCGCGCCGTCATCGACCGCCTCCGCGACCCAGACGACGGCTGCCCCTGGGACCTCGCCCAAACCCACGCCAGCCTCCGCCCCCACCTGCTCGAGGAAACCCACGAAGTCCTCCACGCCATCGCCCACGGCTCCCCAGCCGAACTCTGCGAAGAACTCGGCGACCTCTTCCTCCAAATCGTCCTCCACTCCAAAATCGCCGAACAAGACGGCCGCTTCGACCTCGGCGACGTCGCCGAAGGCATCCGCTCCAAACTCGTCCGCCGGCACCCCCACGTCTTCGCCGACGACGAATCCGGCTCCCCCGACCTGCTCGAAAGCGCCTGGGAACGCCTCAAGGCCCGCGAACGCCCCGAACGCCAATCCGTCCTCGACGGCATCCCCCGCGACATGCCCGCACTCGCCCGCGCCCAAGCCCTCCTCGGCCGCGCCGAACGAAACGGCTTCCGCCGCCCCCCGAGCCGAACCGCCGACCTCGGCCAAACCGCCCTCGACCTGGCAATCCAAGCCAAGGACGCCGGCCGAAACGCCGAAGACGACGCCCGCGACGCCCTCGACGACTTCGAGCGCCGCCTCCGCTCCATCGAGCAAACCCTCGCCCAAACCGGCCGCAAACTCTCCGACGCCTCCCCAGCCGAACTCCAGTCCCTCTGGCGTTCCACCCAGCCCCCCAGCGACTAAGATCGCCCAAGAGCCCAACCATGACCGACCAACCCCTCCACTCCGAAGTCCGCGAAGCCACCGCCCCCTACGGCACCTCCCTCCTCACCCGCCTCCGCCAAGTGCTCGAGCGCGATGCCGCGGAATTCCCCATCCAGCCATGCCGCGTCGTCGAGACCGTGGAAGACGGCATCCCCGTCGTGCAGCTCCAGCTCTGGGACAAAGTGCTCGACGACAACCGCGAGCGCTGGGTCGCCAGGCAGCAGAACAAGCCGCACCCGCCCCGCAACATGCGCTGGCGCGTCCTGCGCCGCTACCGCGAGGACCAGCTCTCCGAAGAGTCCCTCGCCGCCGCCGACAAGGACCGCGAAGAATCGGCGGCCTACATCAGGCAGACCATGGCCAACGGCCTCTGGGAAGTGCCCGACCCGGCCCCGCCCGGCTACGAGGACGACTACGACCAGGAAGACTGGTTCTACGACCTGCGCCACGGCTTCGTCCAGCATCGGCGCTTCTGATGCCGGAGCCGACCGAAATCCACGACACCAGCGCCGTCTCCAACTTCCTGAAATTCGGCGATCGCAGCAGCGCCTACCCCTGGTTCCAAGAGCCGCACGTGCCCGCCATCTCCTTCCAGACCGCCGCCGAACTGCTCGTCTGGGCGCTCTCCAAGAGCATCGTCCCCTACGGCCCGGTCCAAGTCCGCGCCTTCCTGGCCGACGCCATCATCCTCGACGGCCTGCCCAACGCCGTGAACCCCTATGCCGCGGTCGTTCGCCGCCGCACCGACGAGGGCCGCCGCAAGAACGTCGAAGACGCCTGGACGGGCGCAACAGCCATCGCCACCGGCCTCCCCATCGTCACCTACGACAAAACCGGCTTCCTCGAATTCGTTCCGCTCGGCCTCGAGCTGCGGCTCCTCCACGACTCCTGAAACCGCAGATCCTGCCCCCCTCAGCCCTCCCGCAGCGTCAGATTCGCCACCGACGCCAGCAGCTTCTTCATCCCCGCATCGTCGAAATGCACCGTCACCTCGATGTCGCTCCCCGTGTGCTTCAGGTCGATCACCTCCCCGTTCCCGAACACTTCGTGCCGCACGCCCGCCCCCGCCGCCAGCGAAGTCCGCACCGGCTCCTCTTCCTCCACGAAGTCCTCCACCTCGTCCGATTGCATCTGCGCCCAAGTCAGATGCCGGTTCCGCGCCGGCCGCACGTCCTCCCCGACCGGCGCCGTCGCCCTCGCCCCGCTCGACAGCAGCCCCGCCGGAATGTCCTCCAAGTAGCGCGAGGGTTGGTTGTGCCCGCTCCGCCCCTGGTACGCCCGCCGGAACGCATGAATCAGGTGCAGCTCACGCTCCGCCCGCGTGATCCCCACGTAGAACAGCCGCCGCTCCTCCTCGATCGAGGCCGGATCATCCAGCGACAGCTGGTGAGGCATCAGATTCTCCTCGACCCCGATCAGGAACACGCAGGGAAACTCCAGCCCCTTGGCCTGATGCAGCGTGATCAGCGTCAGCGCATCCGGCCTCCCCTCCGGCAGGTCGTCCACGTCCGAAACCAGCGCCACGTCCTCCAGGAAGACGTCAAGCGCCGCCCCCGGCGCGACCTCGTCGTAGTTCTGCGTGACCGTGACCAGCTCCTTCACATTCTCCCAGCGCTCCTCCGCCTCCGCCTCGTCCGATCCGATCCTCCGCAGGTGCTCCCGATAGTCGGTCCGGTCGAGGATCAGCTTCAGCGCATCCGACAGCGGCCGGGCCGCCGCGGTCGCCCGCGACTCCCGCACCAAGTCGACGAACCTGCCCAGATTGGCCGCCGCCCGGGCCGAGACCACCGGCGGCTCGACCGTGCGGATCGCGGTCTCGTCCCGCCCCGCCGCTGCCGCCGCCGCCTCAAGCTCCGAGCGGGCATGCTCCCCCGCCCAACCCGCCAGCAGCGCCGCCGTCTTCGCACCGATCCCCCGCGGCGGCACGTTCACCACCCGGTTGAACGCCGCCGAATCAGCCCCATTCCGCGCCAAGCGCAGGTACGCGATCAAATCCCGCACCTCCCGCCGGTCGTAGAACCGCGCCCCGCCGACCACCCGGTACGGAATGCCGCGATGCAGCAGCGACTCCTCCACCGCCCGCGACTGCGCATTCGTGCGGTACAGCACGGCCGCCTCCGAAGCCCGCAGCGAGCCGTCCCGCATCCCCCGCTCCAGCCGCTGCGCGACGTACTCGGCCTCGTCGCTCTCGTTGTACGCCTCGTGCAGCACCGGCAGCGCTCCCCCCTCCCGCATCGCCCGCAACCGCCGCGGCAGCCGCTCCCGCGCCCCGTCCATCACCGCGTTCGCCACCTCCAAGATCGGCGCACTCGAGCGGTAGTTCTCGTTCAGCTGCACCTCTTCAGCGTCCGGGTGATCCTTCCGGAACCGGTGCAGATTGCGGATGTCCGCCGCACGCCACGAGTAGATCGACTGATCCGGATCGCCCACCACCGCCAAGTTCCGCGTGCCCGCCGACCACGCCCGCGCCAGCTCGTACTGCAGCACGCTCGTGTCCTGGAATTCGTCGACCAGCACGTGCCGGAACTGCCGGGCGTAGCGCTCCCGCACCTCCTCCTGACCGAACAGCGCCAAGCCCTGGATCAGCAGGTCGTCGAAATCCAGCGCCTGCGCCTCGCCCAAGGCCCGCTCGTAGACTTCCCAGACCCGCGCCGCGATCTCGTCGTAGTAGCTCCCCGTGGCCGACGCGAACGTCTTCAGCGTCTCCCCCTCGCTCTTCGCCCGCGAAATCCGCGACAGCATCCGCCGCGGGCCGAACTGCTTCGGATCGACCTGCAACTCCTTCACCGCCCGCTTCGCCACCGACATCTGGTCATCGTCGTCGTAGATCGTGAACGACTGCGGCACCCCGATCAGCTGCCCGTGCATCCGCAGCATCCGCACGCAGATCCGGTGGAACGTCCCCAGCCAGCGCAGCTCCGCCTCCTCCCCGAGCAGCTCCGCCACCCGATCCCGCATCTCCCGCGCCGCCCGATTCGTGAAGGTCACCGCCGCGATCCCCCAAGGCGGCACCCCCCGCTCACGCACCAGCCACGCGATCCGGTGCGTGATCACCCGCGTCTTCCCGCTGCCCGGCCCCGCGATGATCATCAGCGGACCCGAATCGTGCCTCACCGCCGCCTGCTGCGACGGGTTCAGCGACGAAAGATCGAGCCGGTCGGAAAGCGCCACCCCGCGAGCGTAGCCCAGGCTGCGTTCAGCCCCCGCTGCGGCCGTCCCCCGTTCGCCGGCCGGCGCCCGATCGCCCTACCCTTGCCGCAGCCGCGGACCGGGCCGGCGCGGACACGGAGCAACCTTGATCTCACTCGACTGGCCGGGCGGAAGCCCCGAAAACACCGCGCTGATCATCGCGATCGTCGTCGCCGCCTACTTCATCGCCCTCTGGTTCGCCGCACTCGTCTGGACCGTCCGCGACATCCACTCCCGCTCCCGCGACCCCGTCACCCAGCTCGTCTTCGCCCTGCTCGTCCTCGCCTTCAACTTCCCCGGCCTAGTCCTCTACATCGTCCTCCGCCCCACCCGCACCCTAGAAGAGGCCTTCGAGCACCAGCTCGAGGAAGAAACCCTGCTCCACGAACTCCGCAGCGTCTTCCAATGCCCCGCCTGCGACGAGCCCGTCGAACACGACTACCTGGTCTGCCCCCAATGCGCCGCCCCCCTCCGCACCCCCTGCCACCACTGCAACCGCCCCCTGGAAGCCGACTGGAAAACCTGCCCCTGGTGCGCCGAACCCTCAGCCACCGCCCCCTCCCCCGATCCACCCCCCGAACCTGAACCCGAACCTGAACCCGCCGCAGCAACCCCCGAACGCCCCGAACCCTCCGACCAACCGGTCGCGCAGGAGGGCTAGAGCTGGCCTTCTTGCGCGTCGCCTCCATACTCCATCGGTTCTTCCGCGACGTAGCGGCTCTGGCGATATGTGCGCCGATTGAAGCACGCCAAGCACATGCAGCTCCGGTCCGGGGTCAAATGAACGAGCCCGTGCAGGCGTTCGTCTTCCGCGTCGAAATGCCTCGCCAAAACGTCGAACAACCGCGAATCGCCGTATTCATACCGCCGGAACACCGCGTTGGAGATGAAATCCGCGCATTGGAGCAGCCGCGAATCGCGGGCCCACGCGAACAGCGGGAACATCGCCATGTTGCGCAGCTGTCCCCATGCGTGCCCCTCGGACCAAATTCGCCTCGCGTCCGCTTCCACCAAGGAGCGTTGCCTCGACTCGGCGATGATCACGATGCCGCTTTCGGATTCCCGGTGCCGCACCCGCGCCAGCATCTGATCGAATCGGCTCACGACCTGCTCGAAACCCGTTTCGTACGGGCGATCCGGCTCGTGCGCCTTGTCTATCACTGCGGCGAACAGGCTGACTTGGAAGCCCGTGATCGCCTCCGTCGCCTTCGTGATCACCGCGATTCGTTCATGATTGGGCAGGCTGCGGATGGCGGGATGGACGTTCTTGTTGTGGAAGGCCGCCAGTTCGGACGCGTGCAGCTCGAAGGTCCCGTCGTATCCGGGAAAGCAGTCGGACTGAACCTCGTCGAGCGCAGCCGCCAAAGAGCGAACTTGGCTTTCCGGAACCGCGAGGCCGGCCACGACCACGCGACGGGACTCGCCGTGCGTTCCAGACTCGTCCAAGCAGAGAATCTGCACGGAAATCTCAATCGCAGCCGGCTGGGGCCCGAAAGCCCCATCAGACTGAAGCGCAGCCTTGCCGACTGGCTGTTCAGCCTACAGGAACGCAAGGTCGCAGGGAACCGCCAGCGGGACCTTGACCGCACCAGCCAAACTCGAACGATGGAGCTGCAAAGCCTGCAATCCCAGCGGCGGTTCGGGCGCTGGAAAGCGGAAGACCCGCCGTGCGGCGGGTCTTCGGTGAAGCCGGCCGGCGCTTGCGCGCCTGCGGACCGTGCGCTTGAGGTCCTGGCTAGCCGCTGCCAGTATCTGCGCCCGCGCCCGGTTTGTCAAGTGCGCCCGGCCGGGAGCCTCCTCCGCGGTCTAGTTCCGGGCGCCGAGCTTGACGGCGAGGTCGGCGGTCTCCTTCATCGCCTCGAACCTTGCCCGCTGCTCCCGCTGCTGCGCGTTGAGGTTGCGCTCGTCCACCTCCGCGACCGAGAGGCCGTAGGCCTCGTAGACCGGGATTTCCTCGTCGGGCAGTTCGGCGGCCATCTCCTGCCGCTCCGCCTTCCGCTTGAAGGCTTCCTCGATGTAGGGGGCCAGTTCCTCCTCCTTGCGCGC
This sequence comes from Dehalococcoidia bacterium, assembly GCA_965205165.1. Lineage (GTDB taxonomy): Bacteria > Chloroflexota > Dehalococcoidia > Bin125 > Bin125 > CBDESM01. Next base: position 301,874 of record OZ242037.1, on the reverse strand, counting down.
GACCCGCTCGGCCTCGTGCTCCTTGAACTCCGGCATCACGTCGGACGCGAAGAGCTCCAGCGCCTCGCAGATGTCCTCGTGCCGGTTCTTCCCCGCCTGCTGGATAAAGACCGACTGGTCGACCCCGCAGTCGGCGAACTTGCGCAGGTGCTCACGCAGCTGGTCGGGCGTGCCGATCCCGCCCTCGCCGCCCTGCGACGGCCACTTGTCCTTGAGGAACTCGAAGGCCGCCCAGATGTCCGTCCGGCCCGGCTTGTGCATCCCAGATGCGTAGTGGTGCCCCAGCGCAAACTGGAAGAAGCGGAAGCCGTCCATCCCCCGCCGCTGCGCCTCCGCCTCGTCCCGGTGCACCGAGAACGACGAGACCATCGCGATGTTCGCGTTGACCGCGTGCCCGATCGGCACGCACTCCGTCTTCAGCGTCTCGTAGTAGTCGTTGACCCAATGCCGCGCCTCGTCCGGGTCGATGAACGCGAACGTCAGCGCCCCGATCCCCAGCTGCGCCGCCAAGTGGATCGTGTCGCGGTTCGAGCAGGCCACCCAGAGCGGCGGATGCGGCCGCTGCACCGGCTTCGGCACCACGTTGCGCACCGGCATCGAGAAGTACTGCCCCTCGTAGCCCGGATACGGGTCCATCGCCAGCATGTTGGCGACCTGCTCGACCGTCTCCAGCCACATCGCCCGCCGCTCGTCCGGCTTCACCCGGTAGCCCTCGAGCTCGGCCCGGCTGGCCGATTCGCCCGTGCCGAATTCGACCCGCCCGTTGGACACCAAGTCCAGCGTGGCGATCCGCTCCGCCACGCGCGCCGGATGGTTGTAGCCCGGCGGCATCAGCACGATCCCGTGGCCCAGCCGGATGTTCTCGGTGCGCTGCGACGCCGCCGCGAGGAACACCTCCGGCGCCGACGAGTGCGAGTACTCCTCGAGGAAGTGGTGCTCGACCTCCCAGGCGTGGTCGATCCCCAGCCGGTCGGCCAGCTCGACCTGATCGAGCGCGTCCTGGAAGAGCTTCTGCTCCTCCCCCTCGCTCCACGGCTTGGGCAGCTGGTGCTCGTAGAAGATGCCGAATCGCATGTCTCGCGTCCCTTCCGGCCGATGGCCGTCCCGCAGAGGCTAAAGGTTGAACTGCCGATACGCCGCCGCCTGCTCGGGCACGTCCTGCTGGAACAAATCCGGATGCGTCCCCCGCGCGAGCGCCAAGTGGTAGGCGAACAGCTGGAGCGGGATCACGCCCGCGATCGGCGCGAGCAGCGGCGGCGCCCGCCGCAGCGCAATCACCGCGGCCCCCGCGTCCGAGTATCGCTCCGCCCGCCCGTTGGTGACGACGCAGGCCGCCGCCCCGAGCGCCGATGCCGCCCTCAGCAGTTCAAGGTCGCGCCCGCGCTGTTCGCCGCCTTCATCGATCACGGTGAACAGCGCATCCGGGTCCAGCCCTTGGAACGGCCCGTGCAGCAGGTGCTCGATCTGCCAGCCCTCCGCGCCGGCCCGCGAGGTCTCCCGCACCTTCAGCGCCGCCTCGGCCGCGTTGAACTGCGCCGTCCCCGCGCCGGCGAAGACGTACCGCCCGCGCCCCGCCTCCCGCTCCGCCAGCGCCACCATCTGAGGTTCGAGCTCCAGCGCCTCCGCGACGAGTCCCGGCAGCGCCCCGACCGCGTCGGGCTCCCCGCTCATCTCCGCCGCAATCTGCGCGACCGCCGCGAGCGCCGTGGTGAGCGAGATCGTGTACGCCGCCGACTGCTCCTGCGGGCAGGTGCGGATCACGTCGTCCGCCGCCAGAATCCGCTCCCCCGGCTCGGTCGACGTAATCGCCACCGTGTACAGCCCGCGCGCGTTGGCGAAATCGAGCGCCTCGTACGACGCCCGCTTGGTCCCGCGGTGGCTGATCGCGATGCAGGCGTCGCCCGCCTCGATCCGCGGCGGCGATGCCGTGAACTCGAACGAGTTGCAGCCGCTCGCCTCCGGCTCGGACGAGAGCATCCGCTCGGCGATCATCGCCGCATGCCAGGAAGTGCCGATGCCGACGACCCAGATCCGGCGGCAACCGCCCAGCCGTGCCGCGATCTCCGCAATGCGCTGCCGCTCCCGCCCCAGCATTTCCGCGATCGCGGCCGGCTGCGCCAGCATCATGTCGTGCATCTTGTACGGGTGCCCGCTGCGGGCGTCGTCGGCCATGTCGCCGGCCATGCGGTCTCCCCGTTCCTATCGGGCGGCGATCCCGGCCGCGGTTTCCCGCGCGCGGGCGGCCTGCTCGCGGGCGATCGCCGCGCACTCGCCCGTGTACGACGCCGGATCGAGCAGGTCGTCGATCTCCGCGCCGCTCAGCTGCGCCGTGATTTCGGGGTCGGCCTTGAGCAGCTCCCGGAAGCCGCCGCCTTCGATCGCGGCCCGCTGCGCGTGCTCGTACACGATGTCGTGCGCCCGCTGCCGGCCGGCCCGCTCCCCCAGCGCGAGCATGATCCGCTCGCTCATGATCAGCCCGCCGCTCAGCTCCAAGTTCGCCCGCATCCGCGCCGGGTCGACCTGCACCCCCTCGAACAGCAGCTGCATCCGCGCCAGAATGCCGCCGGCCAGCTCGCAGGCCGGATGCAGCGAGCGCTCGATCATCGCGCTGGTCGCGCCGTCCGCCTCGTGCTCCGTGCGCATCGCGTCGAGCGCCAGCGGCAGCAGCGTCGTCACCTGCGCCGCCGCCGCCCGGATGTCCTGCGACAGCTTCGGATTGCGCTTCTGCGGCATCGTGCTGCTGCCGACCGTGCCCGGCGGCACCGGCTCCTCCAGCTCGCCGAACTCCGGCTTCATCAGCGTGTACGTCTCGTCCGCGATCTTGCGGCAGCTGCCCGCCAGCATCGCCAGGATCGCGCAGTACTCGGCGTGGTGGTCATGACTCGTCCGCGACGGCACCGGCATCGAGCCGAGCTGCAAATGCTCCGCCATCCGCCGCTGGAGCTCGATCCCGCGCCCGCCGAACGAGGCGAGCGTGCCGGCCGCGCCGCCGAGCATCGCCGTGAAGACCCGCGGCTCCGCCTGCCGCAGCCGCTCCACGTGCCGGCAGAGCTCGTCGATCCACACGCCGATCTTGAAGCCGAACGTGGCCGGGACGGCGTGCTGCCCGTGCGTGCGCCCGGCGATCGGCGCATCCGCGTGCTCCTCGGCCAGCGGCGCGAGCGCCGAGAGCACGCCGCCGAGCTGGCCGAGGACGATCCCGTGCGCCCGCCGCAGCTGCAGGATGTCGCCCGTCTGCGTGATGTTCTGCGTCGTCGCGCCCCAATGCGCGTAGCCGCCCGCATCGCCCTCGCAGAGCAGGTCGAGCTCCCAGATCAGCGGAACCAGCGGGTGCGCGGTCACCGCCAGGCGCTCCTCGACCCGTTCGATGTCGAACAGTTCGAGCCGGCACTTGTCCGCGATCTCCTCCGCCGCGCCGGCCGGGATCATCCCCAGCTCGGCCTCCGCCCGCGCCAGCGCCGCTTCGACGTCCAGCCACGCCTGCCAGCGCGCCTCGCGGGTGAAGAGCGCGCGGATGCCCGATTCCGGCACCCGCGCCGCCGTCGGCCGATCCTGCACGAGCCGCCTCCGCCGCCGCTACCCGACGACGACGATCTCGCGGCCCTGCAGCACGACCGTCTCGGCCGGGGCGATCAGCGCCGGAAACGGGTCGCCCGGCTCGCCCGGCGGCAGGCCCGCGTCCGCCGCCCCGTCGCTGACGTACCACAGCGACGCGATCCCGTCCCAGCGGCTCTCCGTCCCCCAATCCGCGTGCGAGGTCGTGTAGCGCGTGCAGGCGCCGCCCGCCTTGGCGATGCTCCCCGCCACCCGCGGCGAATGCTCCCCGCCCCACGCCGCGAACAGCTCCTCCCGCGCCACGCCCTCCTTCGCCTTGACGAATGCGACCCACTTGGTCAGCTCGCCGCCGTCCGCGCCGTCCACGATCACGTGCTCCGTCGTGAACAGCGCGTCGCCGGCCGGCTGGATCAGCTCGCCGAAGCCGTCCAGCCCGCGCAGCCCGCCCCGCGCCTCGCCGAAGGCCTGCTCGAAATGCGCCCAGTCGCGGAAGCTCAGCTCGGCCAGCCCGTCGTAGGGCATCGCCTCGGCCCGCTGCCCGCCCAGCGCCGCCGGCTGCTCGAAGAACGTGATGCAGTAGCGCTCCGGCCGCGCCAGGTTCGCCACGTGCGGCGCATGCACGCAGCGCCAGAATTCGATCAGCCGCTCGCGCTCCACCTCCGGCCGCTTGGTCACGGGAACGATCCACTTCAGCATCTCGCGCTCCTCTCGCAGCGCCGCAAGTCTAGGCATTCGGCCGCGCCGCCGAATTAGGATCGGGAAGAAGCAGGGAGGCAGGCATGGCAGCACCGCTGGACGGAATTCGGGTCGTTGAAGCCGCGAACTGGCTGGCCGCGCCCTCGGCCTCGGCCCTGCTCGCCGACTTGGGCGCCGACGTGATCAAGATCGAGCAGCCCGCCGGCGACGCCTGGCGCCACGCCCTGATGCGCGGCCAGCAGCCCGGCTACGACCCCGAAACCGGGATCGACGCGCCCTACGAGCTCGACAACCGCGGCAAGCGCGGCATCGCCCTCGCGCTCGATCAACCCGCCGCCGCGGACGCCGCCCGCCGCCTGATCGCCGATGCCGACGTCTTCATCACCAACCTCACCGCCCCGCGCCTCCAGCGCTACCGCCTCGAAATGGACGACCTGCGCGAGATCAACGACCGCTTGGTCTACGTCGTGCTCACCGGCTACGGCACCCGCGGCGAGGACGCGCACAAGACCGCGTTCGACTACTCCGCCTTCTGGGCCCGCTCCGGAATCATGAGCCTGATCGGCGAGCCCGACGGCCCGCCCATGCCCTGCCGCCCCGGCCAGGGCGACCACGCCACCGCGCTCAACCTGCTCTCCGGCACGCTCGCCGCGCTGCGCCTGCGCGACCTCACCGGCGAGGGCCAGCGCGTCGAAGTCACGCTCCAGCGCACCGGCGCCTGGACCATCGGCGCGGACGTCTCCGCCGCGCTGATCCACGGACGCCAGCCGCCGCGGATCGACCGCGTGCGGCCCGGCAACCCGCTGTTCAACTCCTACCGCACCGCCGACGACCGCTGGCTGATGCTGGTCATGCCCACCGCCGATCGCTTCTGGCCGATGGCCTGCGGCGCGCTGGGCCGCGAGGAATGGATCGCCGATCCGCGCTACGCCACGCTCGAAGATCGCGCCGCCAGCACGGAAGCGCTGACGCGGGAGATCGCCGCCGCAATCCAAGCCGAACCGCTGGCAGTTTGGACCGAGCGTTTCGATGCCGCCGGCCTGACCTGGGCCCCCGTCGCCGAACTGCCGGAGGTGATCGACGATCCGCAGCTCGACGCGATGAACGCCTGGACGACGCTGGAGTCGCGCAACGGCCCGTTCCGCACGCTCAACACCCCCTTCGAAATCGCCGGCGCGGAGATCGGCCCCAAGCGCCCGGCCCCGCAAACCGGCGAGCACACCTACGAGGTGCTCTCCGAAGCCGGATTCGGCGAGGACGAAATCGCCCAGCTCGCGGCGGACGGCGCGCTCGGATGACCGACCAGCCCGACGGCGGCGTGCTCGATGCGGTGATCGCCGGCGTCCGCCGCTTCATCCGCCGCGACGTCTGGCTCTGGGAAAAGCGGATCGACCGCAACGCCGTGCGCCTGCCCGGTGACGTGTTCGCCGAGCTGCACGGGCGCGTCGAGCAGATGGGCCTCGATCACCTGATGGCGCCGCAGGGCATCGGCCCCGATCTGCCGGATCAGGCGCGGGCCCGCATCGCGGAAGAGGTTTCGCAGCACCGCGCCGGCGCATCCGAGCCCGCCTACGGCCTGTTCGACCCCGATCCCCCGCCGCAGCTCTACGCGGCCGCCGATCAGCAGCGGGCGGCCTTCCTCGATCCGCTGCTGAGCCGCGAAGCCCGCGTCTTCCGCGGCGTCGCCGACCCGGATCTGGAGCATCTCCCCATCGACGGAGTCCGCGCCCGCGCCGTCCCGCGCGGCGACGGCTGGATGCTCGACGGCACCAAGATCTTCGCGTCAGGGGTCGACGACGAAACGACGTTCGGCATCATCTACGCGAACAACGAGGGCGCGGACGGCGGGCGGGACGGCGTTTCCGCATTCGCGGTCGAGTGCGACCGCACCGGTTTCCAGCGCTGGCGGCGCTGGCCGACGGTCGGCGATCGCCCCGACACGTGGGAGCTCAATCTCTCCGCGCTGAAGCTGCCGCCGCTCAACCTGATCGGCGACCCCGGCCGCGCTCCCGCCTTCGCCAACCGCCTGGTGCTGCGCCGCCGCGCATTCTCCGCCGCGCACCTGACCGGCATTGCTTCCGCCGCGCAGGACATCGCCCGCGCCCAGGTCTGGACGCGCCGGGAGCGCGGCCGCCCGATCGCCCAGGGCGAACGCGCGCAACTCGCCCTCGCCGACAACGAAATCGCCGTCCTCGCCGCCCGCGGGCTCTACCTGGCCGCGGCCGCCGCTTCCGACAACGGCGATGACCTGCTGATCCCCGCGCTCGCAGCCCGTTCGTTCGCGGCGGAGGCCGCCGCCGCGGTCGTCGGGCGTGCGATCGATCTGCACGGCGTCGCCGGCGCATCCGCCGATCTCCCGCTCGAACGCTGGGCCCGGGACCTGCAATGGCGGCGGCTGAACGAGGGCGGCGCGGACCTCCAGCGCCTGGCGATCGCCGGCCGGCTCGCGGCGACCTTCAAGAAGTAGCCGGATCGTCCAATGCGGCGGCGGCGATCATCTCCAGCCCGCGCGGCGCGATCGGCGGATTGTGCAGCGGCCCGCGCACCTCGCGGTAGTAGCGCTCCAGCGGCCCGCTGCGGTGCAGCGAGACCCCGCCCACCAGCCGCATGCAGCGGTCGACCACGTCCACCGCGATATCCCCCGCGTGCAGCTTGGCCGCCGCGACCCGCGGCCCGAACGTCCCCCGCTCCTCCTTGGCCGCCGCGTCCCACGCCTCCGCCGTCTCCCGCAGCAGCGCCCGCGCCGACATCAGCCGCAGATCGATCTCCCCGATCCCCGCCCGGACCGTGGGGATTTTGGCAATCGGCGCCGGCGCCCCCGCCGGCTGCCGCTCGCGGCAGAACTGCACGCAGTAATCCCGCGCCGCCTCCGCCACGCCCAGCGAAGCGGCCGAAACGAGCAGCGCGAACCACGCGAAATCCCCCCCGCGCTGCCCCGAGTTCTTCGGATCCTGCCGAATCAGGATGTCCGCCTCCGCCACCTCGACCCCCTCGAACCACACATCGTGCGACCCCGTCGAGCGCAGCCCGACCACGTCCCAGGTCTCCTCGATCCGCAGCCCCGGCGAGTCCCGATGCACGGCCACCCGCGCCAGCCCTCCGCTGCCGTCCTCGACCGCCGTGTAGGTCAGGAACCAAGTCAGGTCGGGCGCGAGCGTCGTGAACGACTTGCGCCCATCGATCCGGTAGCGCCCCTCGCCGCACGGCGTCAGCGTCGTCTGCGGCCGCCCGCCCCCCTGCGGCGAGCCCAGCTCCGGCTCCGTCGCCACCTGGTTCAGCAGCGCCCCTTCCGCGACGACGCTGCGGAAGATGCGCTCGCGCAGCGCATCGGGCCAAGCCCGGTTCGCCGCCTCGCTGCCCACCGACATCAAGTGCATCCCGATCGCGAACGCCAGCGACATGTCCACTTTCGCCAACGCCCGCTGCGCCGCCACGACCTCCGCCAACGGCGCGCCGAGCCCCCCGTACTCCGCCGGCACCGGCGCCGCCAAGTAGCCCGCCGCCCGCAAATCCCCGACCGACTCGAACGGGAACGACGCATCAAGGTCGTGCCCCCGCGCCCGCCCCGCAATCGCGGCAAAGCACGGCGAAATCCGCTCGATCAAGTCGCTCATCAGTCCCGTCCACCGCTGCCGTAATCGGGCAGGCTCTCCCCCGCCCGCATCCTATCCCAGCCCCCTCAGCCCGCTCCCGCCAAGTCCCCGCAGCCGTTCTCGATCAGCGCCGCCCGCACCCGCTCGGCCTCCGGCAGCCCGTCCAGGTCCGCGCCGCCCTCAATGCCGATGAACTCGACGCCGACCACTTCATCCGCTTCGTCGTAGTCCACCAAGCGGTGGTCTCCGAAATCCTCCGTGTACCGGATCTTCGCGGCGGTGAGCCGGACATAAGCCATCGACGTTTCGCGGTCGACTCTGACCCTTGCCATCGCCGTCACCTCGTGCCCATCTCGTTCAATCGGCCGATTGAGCCGCTTCGTCTTGCCGGCGCTCCCTGAGCTCCCGCCGCCATTGCGCCTGCCGCTCCAGCGCTTCCGCGATCTTGCGCTCGCGTTCGGGGTTCACCACCTTCTCGCCGCCCAGCTCGGCCTCGCGCTTGTCAATCGCCGCCATGACCGCGCCCAGGAAGAACTCGTCATCGGGGAAAATCCCGAAATCGCGTATCCCCTCCCTGAGCCGGTCCAAGTGCTCTCCGGTGAAGCGCAGCTTGTACACCGCGCCAATCTCAGGGGGCGGGCCGACGGCGAACGGCTTCTTGCCCACGATGGTGCCGTACAGCTTGCGGCGCTCTTCAACGCTCAGGGAGTGTTCATGTTCCGAGCTCATAAAGGCCACCTTGTCTTCGCTTGCTCGCCCATCCCGTCATGATCAATCGGCGGATTGAACCGCTTCGTCCTGGCGGCGCTCCCTGAGTTCCCGCCGCCACTGCGCCTGCTGCTCCAGCGCTTCCGCGATCTTGCGCTCGCGCTCGGGGTTCACCACCTTCTCGCCCCCCAGTTCGGCCTCGCGCTTGTCAATCGCCGCCATGACCGCGCCCAGGAAGAACTCGTCAGCGGGGAAAATCCCGAAGTCGCGGATTCCCTCCATCAGCCGATCCAAGTGTTCTCCGGTGAAGCGCAGCTTGTACACCATGCCGATCTCGGGCGGCGGGCCGACGGCGATCGGCTTCTTGCCCACGACCGTGCCGTACATCCGCTGGCGCTCCTCGCGGCTGGTCGGCTCTTCAGGATTCGTATTCGTAGATCGCATGCTCATCGCTGTCAGCTTCCCATCCTGAGACGATGAGGCTCTCACCTTCCTCGTCGGGCAGTTCAAGGATAAACACTAAGAGGCGGCCTTGGTTGTCGGGCCCGAGCATCTGCAGCCGGTGGGGGCGCATCCGGAAGAAGCCGGCGCTCGTGAATTCCGGAACCGGATCTTGTTCGAAGAACAGGGGAGCGTTGGCGAACACGGCTCTTGCGTCATCAACGCTGAGCTCGTGCGCCGCCAAGTGCTCTGCAGTTGCGCGCGTCCACGTGAGGTCAGCTGGTAGGCCGGGCACGGTCAACTGCAGCTAGGGCGCACCGAAGCAGAAACGCTCTGCCAGCAGCGCTTCTGCTTGCCTTGGGTAAAGAGGGCCGTCGGCGGCCCCGAGGAATGCCCTAGAGGACGTCCTTGAGCGTCTTCAGGGCGCGGACGCGGACCTTGCCGCGCTTGGCGGCGATCATGATCGGCTCGCCGGTTGCCGGGTTGCGGCCCTCGCGGGCCTTCGTCGCCTTCTGCAGCCACGCCTGCCGCTACGCGACCGGCTCCGCCACGAGCTTGCCCAAGCCCTCGGCGACCAAGGCCTCGCGGATGCGGTCCGGCTCAGGCAACCCATCGATGTCCACGCCGCCGGCGATGCCGATGAACTCGACTCCGACGACGCGGTCGCGGTCGTCGTAGTCGACCAAGCGGTCGTCCCCGAAGTCTTCCGTGTATCGGATCTTGGCCGGGGTCAGCCGGACGTACATCATCGACGCTTCGTGGTCGACTCTGACCTTCACGTAGCTCGCCATCTCGCACCTCCGCGTGGCCCTTCGCCGTGCCAAGCCACTGTGGCCACGATAGGCGGATTGGACCCGGCACGCACGTAGACCTTGCAGCGACGGCCCTCAATGTGGCGGATGTAGATCGTGCAAGGCTCCCTGTGGGGCCGCACCACGGCTGGCCGAACTTGGTCAGGCGCCTCGAGTGTGGCCCTGACCAGTCCTTCCGAAATCCCCCGCTCGATCATCTGCTCACGAGCGTGTGCTTCGTAGACGACGTCGACGTCGCGGCTCATATCGCCCCATCGTCGAGGCAGGTCATGCGCTACCGCAGACCTATGGTGTGCTGATAGAGCAGGCGCACTCAGCCTCAATCCGACTTACCCTGATTCTTCAGGGTTCGCCAAGGCCAAGTGATTTGCGCCCTAGAGGACGTCCTTGAGCGTCTTCAGGGCTTGGACGCTGACCTTGCCGCGAGTCCTCTTGCCGCGAGCCGGGATATTGACTTCGCGATCTCCGATCATCTGCGTGCGCGCCTTGCGAGCTGCCGTCGGCTGGATGCTGATTTTGACCAGTCCGGGAATCTGAGCCTTCGGCTTCTCGTTGGGGCCACGCCGCTTGAGGTCGTGGAGGACCAGCTCGGTCAGCGCATCCAGCACCAACGCCACGTCCGACTTTGACAGTTCGGTCGCCTCTGCGATGGCGGCGATGGTCTTCGCCTTCGTGGCAGTGGTGTCCGTCTTCGAGAACTTCGCGGGCATCGGGCGTCTCCTCTGGCGGCTCCGCGCGGGGCGGATAACGCTGGCGTCAAGTTGCATTGTGGCGCTTGAATCGCGCTGTGCGCAAGAAGAAGCGGCGGAAACCGCTGATTTTCAGCGGATTTTGCCCGCGATTTTGCGATTCACCCGAAATTCAGCGCGTTTTCCGGCAGCGATCCGCCCACCAGCGCCGCCGCCGCGCCCAGCTTCCGCTCCCCGCTGAACGGCCCCGTCCCGTACAGCGGCCCGATCGCGGCCACCGCTTCGACCGTCTCCATCCCCGTCACGATCAGCGCGAACGACTCCCGCTCCGCGCGCTGCGCGACGTAGGGCAGGGTCGGCTCGCCGCCGCAGAGCACGAGGCAGAGCGGCTCGTAGTCCAGCGCCCCCAGCGCGATGTCGATCCGGTCGTGGCGCGAGACCACGGTCTTGTCCGGGTACTTGCGGAAGTAGTCCATCCCCTCGTGCGCGCTGACCGGACCCACGACCAAGTCCCGCGAGGCCTCGCCGAACAGCGCCTCGTCCCCGCTCAGTTCACCCGCGACCGCCTCGGCGATCTGCGAAACGACTGGCGACGCCAACAGCCGATCCTGCGGTACGGCCGCCAGCAGCGTCCCGCCCAGGGCAGCAACCCGCTGCGCGGCCGCCGCCTCCCCGTTTCGCGGCACTCCGTTGATCAGCACGCCGTCCGGCGCGAGTGCGCTGATCGCGCCGCCCAGCGTGTCGTCGTCCGCCTCGCCGTGCCTTGCAACCAAGATCACCCGATCGCCCTCGCGCCGCGCCGCCTCGACGCTCTCCCGCGCCGCCTCGACCACCGTCCAGTCCGCGTCGTCCGCGATCTCGGCCGCGGCCACCGCGCCGCCGCCCCGCACGCCCTGCAGCCTCGACAGCTGCACCGCATCCGCCGCCGCGCCGTCGCCGTCCGCGATGCGGACCGCCCGCACGGTCGCGCCCGAAGCGCGCAGGACGGACGCGATGCCGGCCGCGGCGACCGACTTGCCGTCGCCCGCCAATGCCGAGGTCACGATGATCCGCGCCATTGCCCGCTCCCGTGGCTTGCCCGCCGCGCAGGGTATCCGCGCTCGCTCCTACGCGCAGGTTCTAGACTTACCCTTCCAAGCTCGCCGTGCGCCGCGCTCGGCGGGATCGGGGGACGACGATGCGCGACGATCAGCCGCTCTGGCCGCCCCGCGCGCCCGAAGCCAAGCCGCCGCCGCAAGCGGCTCCGGAACGCCACGCCCGCTGGATCGACGCGGACAACCGCGGCGACGAGCCGCGCGAGGCCGCGCCCAACCTGATCTGGTGGATCCTCGCCGCCATCCTGGTGCTCGCCGTGATCTCCGTGATGATCAGAACCTTCCTCGTTCTCTAACATCGCCCCAACCCGCGACCACGGACGGAGCCGACGCATGGCCGAAGCAGACCAGCACCTCCCGCCCACGCTGCTCGATGGCATCCGAGTCATCGACATCGCCACCCCGCGGGCCGAGATGGCCGGGCGCGTCCTCGCCGACCTGGGCGCCGAGGTGATCAAGGTCGAACCGCCCGACGGCGCGCCCGCCCGCCGATTGCCGCCCTTCTCCGACGCCGACCCCGACCGCTCGCTCTATTGGGCCCATGTCGGCTTCGGCAAGCGCAGCGTCGTGATCGACCCCGATTCGCCGACCCAGCGCGGCGACTTCCTCGCCCTGCTCCGCACCGCCGACGTGCTGATCGAGTCCACCGACCCCGGCGTCATGGCCGCTCACGATTTCAGCTACGAGCACCTCAAGGACGAGTTCCCCCGCCTGATCTACGCATCCGTCACCCCCTACGGCCAGGACGGCCCGCACGCGGATCGCCCCGCCGCCAACCTCACCGTCGAAGCCGCCGGCGGCTTGATCTCCCTGCAGGGCGACGGCGACCGCCCCCCGATTTCCGTCGGCTACCCGCAGGCCGCGTTCCACGCCGGCGTCCAAGCCGCCGCCGACGTCTGCATCGCCCTGCGCGAGCGCGAGCGCTCCGGGCTGGGCCAGCACCTCGACGTCTCGCAGCAGGCCGCGATGGTCTGGACCCTGATGAACGCCACCGGCTATCCGCCCAACACCGGCGGCGATCCGCCCGGCACCTGCGCCGACCGCGCCGGCCCGCCCAACGAACTCACCGCCGCCGTCCATCCCTGCAAGGACGGCTACGTCGTCTTCAACGTCGTGCCCGGCGGCCTCGGCCTGCGCCACGCCACCGCCTTCCTCAAGCGCATCGCCAAGGAAGGCGCGCTGACCGGCGAGATGGAAGGCGTCGACATCGACGAATGGGCCGCCCACATCGCCGAGCTCGTGCAGACCGATCCCGCCGCCACCGCGCCGATGGTGCTCGAAGCCTCGAAGCAGATCCACGAATTCGCGGCCGCCCGGACGATGAACCAGCTCTTCCGCTGGGCCGTTGAAGACGGCTACATGATGGCTCCCCTCTACACCTCCGAGGACATCGCCGCCGACCCTCACCTGCAAGTGCGCGACTATTGGGTCGAGGTCGACGGCCGCCGCTACCCCGGCCCGTTCGCCAAGGCCTCGCTCACCCCCCTGAGGCTCGAACGCGCCGCCCCCGCGCTGGGCCAAGACCAGCACCTGCTCGACGAAGCCAAGTCCGGCGGCCGCGCGCCGGTCGTGATCGTCAAGAACGGCAACGGCGCATCGCCGCCGAAGGAAGGCGCGTTCGACGGCATCAAGGTCGCCGACTTCGCCTGGGTCGGCGTCGGCCCGTTGATCTCCAAGTCGCTCGCCGACCACGGCGCGACCGTCGTCCACATCGAGAGCGCCACCCGCCCCGACGTGCTGCGCCTCGCCCCGCCCTTCAAGGACAACGTCCCGGGCATCGACAACGGCCAGTTCATGGCCAACTTCAACTCCTCCAAAATCGGCGTCGCCCTGCGGCTCGACACCGAAGCCGGCCACCGCTACGCCCGCGAACTGATCGACTGGGCCGACATCGTCGTCGAATCCTTCACGCCCGGCACCATGAAGCGCTTCGGCTTCGACTACGAAACCATCTCCGCCGACCGCCCCGAACTGATCATGCTCAGCACCTGCCTGCGCGGCCAGTACGGCCCCGACTCCAGCTACGCCGGCTTTGGACTGCAGGGCGCCTGCCTCGCCGGCCTCCACCGCATCACCGGCTGGCCCGACCGCACCCCCGCCGGCACCTGGGGCGCCTACACCGACTTCATCAACCCCCGCTTCGGCTCCGCCATCCTCGCCTCCGCCATCCGCTACCGCGACCTGACCGGGCGCGGCCAGCGCATCGACCTCGCCCAGACCGAGGCCGGCATCCACTTCCAGGGCCCGCTCCAGCTCGACTACTTCGAGAACGGCCGCGTCTCCCTCGGCGCAGGCCACGATTCCCTCTACGCCGCCCCGCACGGGATCTTCCAGACCGCCGGCGACGAGCGCTACGTCGCCATCGCGGTCGAAACCGCCGAGCAGTGGCGCGCCCTGCGCGAAACGGCCGGCCTCACCCGCTGGACCGCCGACCGCTGCGACGACCTCGCTCAGCGCATCCGCCACAAGCCCGGCATCGAGGCCGACCTCGCCGCTTGGTGCCGCCCGCAGCCGCACGAGGACGTGATCGCCGCGCTCGAAGCGGCCGGCGTGCCCGTCGCGCTCGTCCAGCGTCCCAGCGACCTCTACCTCGATCCGCAGCTCGAGCACCGCGGCTTCTTCGTCACCCTCGACCACGGCGTGATGGGCCCCACCCCCTACGACGGCCTCGTCACCCGCTTCTCCCGCGCCAAGGCCGGCCCCCGCAAGGCCGCCCCCGTGCTCGGCGAAGACACCCACCTCGTGCTCTCCGACATCCTGCGCAAGCCCGACGAGGAGATCGCCGAGTCGGTCGCCGCCGGCGTCTTCCAGTAGCACCCGCCCCAAGCGCTATATTGCAGGCAGAGCGGCGGCCGGCAGCGGCGGCCGCGGCGAGAGGAGAACGGCGAATGGGCAACCGCAGCATGCGCGGCGAAACCGCCATCATCGGCATCGGCGAAACCACCTACTACAAGCGCGGGCGCTCCCCCGACGCCGAATTCAAGCTCGTCATCGAGGCCATCCTCAAGGCCTGCGAGGATGCCGGCATCTCGCCCAAGGAGATCGACGGCTTCGCCTCCTATTCCAACGACCGCAACGAGCCCACCCGCCTCGCCGCCGCGCTCGACATCAACGACCTCCGCTTCTCCAACATGGAATGGGGCGGCGGCGGCGGCGGCGGCTCCGCTGCCTGCGCACACGCCGCCTCCGCGGTCGCCACCGGCCTCGCCGACACCGTCGTCGTCTTCCGCGGCCTCGCCCAGGGACAGTTCGGCCGCTTCGGCCAGGGTGCCCGCGTCGACAAGATCCGCGGCGACGCCGCCTACACCGCCCCCTACGGCCTGATGTCCCCCGCCCAGTCCTTCGCAATGCGCGTCCACCGCCTCTACCACGACCACGGCATCCGCCAGGACGCGCTCAAGGCCGTCTCCCTCGCCTCCTACCACCACGCCCAGAACAACCCCCGCGCCGTCATGTACGGACGCCCCCTCTCCCCCGAGGACTACGACAACTCCCGCTGGATCGTCGAGCCCTTCCACCTCTTCGACTGCTGCCAGGAGAACGACGGCGCGGCCGCCCTGATCTTCGTCTCCAAAGAGCGCGCCAAGGACTACCGCCAAGCCCCCGCCTACCTGCTCGGCGCAGCCGTCGGCTCCGGCAACCGCGCCGGCGCCGGCTCCCACAACGCCACCGACTACGCCACCTCCAACTTCAAAACCGTCGCCCCCCGCATGTACGAGATGGCCCAGGTCAAGCCCGAAGAGGTCGACGTCGCGCAGGTCTACGAGAACTTCACCGGCGGCGTCGTGATGAGCATCATCGAGCACGGCCTCACCACCTACGAAGCCTGCAACGACGACCTCTACTTCGAGAACCTGATCGCCCCCGAAGGCCGCATCCCGATCAACACCTCCGGCGGCAACCTCGCCGAGTGCTACATGCACGGCCTCGAACTCCAAATCGAGGCCGTCCGCCAAGTCCGCGGCCAATCCTGCAACCAAGTCGACGACGTCAACGTCTCCCTCGTCGCCTCCGGCCCGATGGTCTCCCCCGTCTCCGACATGATCGTCGGCTCCGAGGCGGTGCTCTGATGCCCGCCGCCTCCTACCTGCCCGAAGGCCTGCCCGCCCCCGCCCCCGCCGTCGACGGCCTTGACACGGAGTACTGGGAGGGCGCCAAGCGCCACGAGCTGATGGTGCAGTCCTGCAACGCCTGCGACCGCGTCCAGTGGGGCCCCGAATGGGTCTGCCACCGCTGCCACTCCTTCGACCTCGGCTGGAAGCAGATCGAGGGCAAGGGCAAAATCTGGTCCTGGGAGCGCGTCTGGCACCCCGTCCACCCCGCCCTCGCCGAAGGCTGCCCCTACATCGTCGTCCTCGTCGAACTCGAACAGCACGACAACATCCGCATGGTCGGCAACCTGCTCGGCGACCCCGAGCAGCCCGTCATCATCGGCGCCGAAGTCGAAGCCGTCTTCGAAGACCGCGGACAAGGCGACGACTCCTACACCCTAGTCCAATGGCAGGTCACGGAATGACCAACGGCTGGCGTGCTCTGAGGCTCGTCCATTGGCAGGCCCTGCATGGGCGGCGGCTGAAGCATGCGCTCCAGCTGCGGGTTGTGTGAAGAGAGGCAGGCGATGCTCCACCGCTTGGCTGCTGAGGGGCTTGCGGTGCCGGGTGCCGGGCGGGCGGTTCGCGCTTTGAAAATGCGCGCTGAGATCGGGGGGGGGGGGGGGGGGGGTAGGGATTTTCCGCTCGCGGCCTTGCGGGGCTGCAGCGGCGGGGGGGTCTAGGGTGCGGGCGGCCGCGCTGCTCGCGCTGTCTGCCGCCATCCTGCTCGGCGGCTGGCTCGCCCTTGCGCCCGCGACGGTCGACTCGCAGGCCATGAACTACTACGGCCGCTGGTACGCCAAGATCGGCGACACCGCCATCTGCCCCGCCCAGAACGACATCGAGGCCACCGCCGGCACCTACTCGACAACGGGGGCGACCACGATCACCCTGCGCCTGATGGCCGCGTTCATCAGCAACTGCGGCCCCGCCAACGTCCTGACGGCACGCGCGAGCGGGTTTCGCGGAGCTAACTATCGGCACAATTGGAGGATGCAGTTGCGGACCGCGACCGGCACCGGCGGGTCGTTGATCAGCGGTGCGCACATCGGACTGCCGAGCAGCTTCAGCGGCGCACGCGCCGTTGCCAACACCAAATACAATTCCCGCAACCGTGGAGACGACGGCGACTGGCCTCAGCATTCGGGGGGGCAGAGGGAAATGAGACATGTCGATATCTCGTTCACGGTCCCGAGCACCCACAGCGGGCCAGTCTACCTCTACGTCACCGTCCTCTTCGAGGAGCAAGACAACAACAGCTCCGTCTGGGAGCCGTTCACCTTCAAGTTCAATGCGCCCGAGCTCGCCGTCTACCCGCTGGTGCTGCCGCTCACTTCGGGCGGCGAGCCGGCCACGACCGACGCCTCGGCCGCCGTGCTGCGCCCGGCCGGCGGCACCCAGCAGCGGGCCCGCCTGTTCCTGCGCGCGGCCGCCCACGACGGGGCCTATCACGCGGAAGACGCCAACGTGGCGCGCAGCGCGATCGGCAGCGGCACCCTCAAGATCACCAGCGACGCCGGCGGCGCCAACGCGATCACCGGCGCCACGATCAGCCAATCCGACGGCAGCTCGGCCCTCTCCGCCTGCACCGAAAACACCGCCGGCAACACCTGCACCGTGACCAGCGCCAACTGGCCCCAGGGCAGCGGCGCTTCCCCGCTGACCGAACCGCTCGACGTCTACTTCCAAGTCCCCGCCAGCCACACCGGCAGCGCCTACCTCGTGCTGACCGCGGCCAAGTCCGGCTCCGGCTCGCGCAGCTTCGCGCTGCAGTATGCCACCACCCAGGTCTCCGTCTACCCGCTGGCCGCCCCGCAGAACGACAGCGGCACGATCACCACCGGCAACCTGCAAACCTCCTCCCGCAACTGGGCCGTCGTCGGCGGGGCCCAGCGCGCCGCCATCTTCCTGCGCTCGGCCGACCACGGCAACGAGTACGACTCGACCGACGCCAACGTCGCCCGCAGCGCCTTCAGCTCGGCCCAGATCGAGATCGCCGCCGACCCCGGCGGGGCACGCCCGATCGCGGGCGCGAAGATCGGCTCCAGCACCGCCCTGACCAGCGCGATCTCCGCCTGCACCGAGACGACCGTCGGCAACACCTGCACGATCACCAGCGCCAACTTCCCGCAGGGCAGCGGACAGAGCCCGGTCACCAGCCAATTCGACATCTACTTCTCCGTGCCCGACCGGCATGAAGGCCCGGCCTACGTGGTCGTGCGCGCCTCCAGCGCCGCCGCCGCCCCCCGCACCTTCGCGCTCAAGTACGACCCCGCCGCCCGCACCGCCGCCTATCCGCTGCCGGTCCCGATCTCCGGCGGCAACCCGGTCGACTGGGACCTCACCCTCGCCCAGCGCGACTTCGCCGCCAGCGCCGGGCGCCAGCAGGTCCGCCTCTTCCTCCGCGCCGACCCGGGCGCCACCCGCTACGCCGCCGGTGCCGCCAACGCGGCACGCAGCGATTTCTGGAACGCCACGATCAAGGTGACCAGCGACGCCGCCGGCACCACCGCCCTCAGCGGCGCGCTGATCTCCGACTCCGCCGGCGCCGCGCTGGGCGCTTGCCAAGAGTCGACCCCCGGCAACACCTGCGAGATCCGCCGCAACAACTTCCCGGAAAGCGGCAGCCCCGCGAGAACCACCCACCAGGACATCTGGTTCGCCGTCCCCTCGGGCCGCACCGCCCCGGTCTGGCTGCATGTCATCACCGCGCAGTCCGCCCGCCGCAACAGCTACTTCGCGCTCAAGTACGACCCGCCGCCCACCGCCTCGGGCGCATTCGGGCTGGTCAACGGCGACACCGCCGCCTGCCCCCGCGCCAACGGCCACGTCGTCCTCGACGCCGGCTCATACAGCCCCGGCGGCGCCACCAGCGTCACGCTCAACCCCAGGACCGGACACTTCGGCTCCGGCGCCTGCACCACTGCCACCGCCACGGGCGGCGCCAACATCTTGGTCCGGCAGTTTGTCAGTGATGCTTGGGAGCTCTCCCTCAACCATGCGCCCGGCGACGGCGCCCGGATCGCGGGCGCCGCCATCACCCTGCCGTCTGGCTTCGGCAGCGCCCGCTCCGGCGGCCGCAACCCCCGCAGCGCATCGTTGGACGGCCGCTGGCCCCAGACCCAGCACAACACGATCACCAACCGCCTCCACGATGCCGTCATCTCGTTCACCGTCCCCTCCGGCCACTCGGGCCCCGTCTACCTCTATGCGGAAACAGACGTGCGCAACGCCTCGAATATCATGCTGGGCGTCGCCCGCGCCACCTTCAAGTTCACGCCGGCGCTGGCGGCGTATCCGCTGGCGGTTCCCAGCGGAACGGCGGACGGCACGGACCTGTCGGCCGGCGTGCGGGACTTCGCCGCCGCCGGCGCTTCCCAGCAGGCGCAGGTCTTCATCCGCGCCGCCGCCCACTCGGACACCTACACCGCGAGCGACGCCAACGTCGTGCGTTCGACCTTCGCCACCGCGGTGATCACCGTCGCCTCCGACGCGGCCGGGGCCTCGCCGATCAGCGGCGCCAAGATCTCGAGCGACTCGGCCGGCGCCACCGCGATCAGCGCCTGCAACGAGGCCGCGGCCGGCAACACCTGCACGATCACCAGCGCCAACTGGCCGCAGGCAACTGCGGGGACGCCCTTGCGGACGCTGGCGCAGGCCCTGCATTTTTCCGTGCCGTCGAGCCACGCCGGCGCCGCCTACTTGGTGGTGAAGGCCTCGCAGGCGGGCTCGGTTCCGAGCACGTTCGCGCTCCAGTACGGGAATCCCTACGTGGACGCCTTCCCCTTGGCCGCGCCGCAGAACGCGGGCGGCACGGTCAGCACCGCCGAGCTGGCCGCGACCACGCGCGGCTGGGCGGCCGGCGGCGCATCGCAGCGCGCCCGCGTCTTCCTGCGCGACCGGCCGCGCACGGCCTACGACACCTCCCACCAGGCCCCGCTCGCTGCCGCCTTCGCCGCGCTCACGATCAAAGTGACCTCCGACGAAGCCGGCGCGACCGCGATCAGCGGCGCCGTGATCTCCTCGGACGCCGCCGGCGCCACCGCCATCGCCGCCTGCGACGAAGTCGCGGCCGGCCACACCTGCACCGTGCAGACGGCCAACTTCCCCAGCGCCAGCGGGCGCGCCGCCAACCTCGACCTGCACTTCTCCGTGCCCGACAGCCATACCGGCGACGTCTACCTCGTCCTGACCGCCGCCAAGACCGGCGACCTGCCCCGCGCCTTCGCGCTGAAGTACGACGATCTCCGCGTCCAGGCCTTCCCCCTCGCCGCGCCGCAGAACGCGGGCGGCACGATCGCCACCGGCGCGCTGGCATCGCAGACCCGCGTCCGCGCCGCCAGCGGCAACCGCGCCGCCGTCTTCCTGCGCACGGCGGACCCGGGCGACGAATACGACTCCGCCGACATCAACGTCGAGCGCAGCGCCTTCGGCAGCGCCATCATCAAGATCACCAGCGACGCGGCCGGCGCCACCGTGATCAGCGGCGCGAAGATCTCCAGCGACGCGGCCGGAACCACGGCGATCAGCGCCTGCACGGAGAACACGGCCGGGGACACCTGCACGATCCAGTCCGCGAACTTCCCGCAGGACAGCGGCACCCCGATGCGGACCGAGCAGGTGGACATCTACTTCTCGGTGCCCGCCGCCCATGTCGGCGACGCCTACGTGACCGTGACCGCCGCCATGTCCGGCCGCACCTCCCGCGTCCACGCGCTCAAGTACGGGGACCCCGGCGTCGCCGCAGCGCCGCTGGCCGTGCCCGCCGAAAGCAGCGGGGCGCTGGCCGCCGCGCGGGAGGGGCAGGACATCAGCGCCCAGACATTCCGCTGGGCCGCGGGCGGCGGGACCACGCGGGCCAAGGTCTTCCTGCGCGCGGCCTCGCACGGCAACACCTACCGCGCCGCCGACGCCAACGCGGCCGAGGCCGGGATCGACAGCGTCCGCATCCGCCTCTCCAGCGTCGCGACCGGCGCGAGCGAGGCCGCCGGCACCACCCTGATCGCCTCCGCCGCCGTCGGCGGCAGCTCGATCTGCAACGAGGGCACGGCCGGGCCGACCTGCACGATCACCGCCGCCAACTGGCCCGACACGAGCGGCACGACCGACGAGGTCAACCTCCGCTTCACCGTGCCCGCGACCTCCGACGCGACCGTGCATCTCGTGGTCAGCGCCATCAAGTCGGGCAAGACCACCCGCAGCTTCGCGCTGGAGCTGCTGCCCGGCAGCGTCCCCGTGCACCCGCTCGCCGCGGCGGTTACGGGCGGCAGCCCGGAGAGCGGCGACCTCGCCGCCATCATCCGCTCCTTCCGCTCCGGCGGCGAGCGGCAGCAGGTGCGGGTGGCCCTGCGCGACGCCTGGCACGGCAACGAGTGGGACGCCAACGACGCCAACGCGCAGCGCAGCGAGTTCACCAGCGCCACGATCGAGGTCGGCACCAAGCACGCGACCACGGGCGTCTTCAGCGCCCTCGCCAGCGCCGCGATCTACAACGCCGCCACCGGCAGCACCGCGCTGACCCCCTGCACCGAAAACACGGCGGGCAACACCTGCACGATCCAGTCTGCGAGCTTCCCCGTGGACAGCGGCACCCCCGTCCGCACCGAGGAAGTCGACCTCTGGTTCAGCGTCCCCGCCGCCACCGCCGCCGACGTCTACCTCCGCGTCACCGCGGCCGGCACCGGCGCGTCCCGCGTCTTCGAGCTCAAGTACGAGCCCTACCTGCGCATCTGGCCGCTGATCGTGCCCGACCCCGCCGGCACCCGCGAGAGCGGCAACGTCAAGACCAACACCCGCGACTGGGCCGCCGAAGGCGCGGCCAACCAGGCGGAGGTCTACCTGCGCGGCGCCGAGCACTCCAACGCCTTCACCATGTCCCACGCCAACGTCGCCCGCAGCGCCTTCGACTCGGTCGAGCTGCGCCTCGCCACCGCCGAGGACGGGACGACCTCCGCCGTCGGCCCCGTCTTCACCGGATCGAGCGGCGGCGGCAGCGTGCTCTCCGACTGCACCGAGAACGCGCAGGGCGCGGTCTGCACGATCACCAGCGCCAACTGGCCGCAGGGAACCGGCGGCACCCCGCTGACCCTGTTGAAGAACGTCCACTTCACCGTGCCCGACACCCACGACGCCGCGGTCTGGCTGGTCGCCACCGTCAAAAAGGCGAACAAGGCCGACCGCGTCTTTTCGATCCGCTACGACGCGCCCTACGCCGTCTACCCGATCGCCGTCCCCGCCAGCACCGCCGACGGCACCGACCTCTCCGCCGGCAGCCGCAACTTCCTGCCCGCCGGCAACGCGCAGCAGCTCACCGTCCACCTGCGCGACGCCTGGCACGGCGATGCCTACGACGCCTCCGATACCAACGCCGCCACTTCCGCCGTGTTCAACGCCGTGATCTCGATCGCCGCCAACGCCGACGGCAGCGGCCTGATCACGGGCGCCGAGATCTCCTCCGACTCGGCCGGCAACACCGGCCTGACCGGCTGCGGCAACCCGGCCGTGGTCGGCAACACCTGCACGATCAGCGCCGCCAACTGGCCCGCCAGCAGCGGAACCACCACCGGCCTCGACCTCTACTTCTCCGTGCCCAACACCGCCGGCGGCGCGGCCGCCTACGTGGTCGTCATCGCCGACCCCGCCGCCAGCGGCAAGCGCAACCGCGCCTTCGCCCTGAAGTACGACCCGCCCCTGCCCGTCTTCCCGCTGGCCGTCCCGCTCGGCGCCGCCGACGCGCACGAAAGCGGCGACCTCACCGCCCGCACCGAGAACTACGCATCCGCCGGCGCGCGCCAGAAGGCCCGCATCTACCTGCGCAACGCCTGGCACTCGAACACCTACGCCTCAACCGGCCAGACCAACGCGCCGACCAGCGACTTCAGCAGCGTCACCATCCGGATCGCCGACGGCTCCGACGGCGGCACCGCGGTCAGCGGGGCGCTGATCACCAACGCCTCCGGCGCGCAGCTGTCCCAGTGCGCCGCCGCCGGCGCGACCTGCCTGGTCAACAGCTGGCCCGCCACGGCCGGCACCTCGCAGCCGCTCGACATCTGGTTCGCAGTGCCCGACGGCCATCGCGCCGACGTCTTCCTGCACGTGACCGTGCGCGACTCCGACGGCGACACCCAGACCTTCGCGATCCCCTACGAGAACCCCCACATCGAGGCCTGGCCGCTGATCGTGCCGCAGCTGACCTCGACCACCTTCGAGACCGGCACGCTCTCCTCCAACAGCCGCCACTGGTGGCCCTACGCCGTGATCTCCACCACCTCGTCGGGCGACAACAGCACCGGCCGCCACTGGCTGCGCCTGTTCCTGCGCGACGAAGCGCGCACCGCCTACGGCTCGGCCCACGCCAACGCGGCCGCCGCCGAGTTCGACGCCACCACGCTCCAGATCACCTCCGACGCGGCCGGCCAGACGCTGCTCAGCGGCGCCGCCTTCACCACCGCCGCCGGCCGCTCCCGCTCCTGCGGCAACACCTGCCCCGACAGCACGCCCGCGGCCGACGCGACCGTCTACTTCAAGATCCCCGACTCGCACACCGGCCCCGTCTACATCCGCTACGGCGTGACCAAGTCCGGCAAGATCGGCAAGACCTACACCTTGAAGTACGACCCGCCCCCGACCGTCGCCGCGCATCCGATCCTGACCGCGCGCGAGTCCGACGGCTCCGCCCGCGCCTCCGCCGGCGAGTACAGCGAGGGCGCCGCCGACCGCGTCCGCCTCTCGATCCGCGACGCCGCCGCCTCCGCGACCAGCGCCGCCACCTCCACCTTCGTGACCGTCGCGATCACCGCCGCCTCCGACGCCGACGGCACCGCCCTGGCCGGCGCCGTTCTCTCCGCCGACGCGGCCGGCTCCACCGCGCTCACGGGCTGCGGCGAAGGCTCCACCGCCGGCAACCTCTGCACCATCGCCAGCTGGCCCGCCACCGGCGGCCTCGCCGACGACCTCGACCTCTACGTCACCGTCCCCGCCGCCCACACCGGCGCGCTCTACGTCCACGTCAACGTCATCGCCCCCGCCGGCATCCGCAACCGCGCCGCCGCGCTCAAGTACGACCCCTACCTGCGCATCTGGCCCCTGGTCGTGCCCGCCCCGGCCGGCACCCCCGCGACCGGCAACGTCAAGACCGCGACCCGCGACTGGACCGCCCCCGGCGCCGCCAACCAAGCCCAGATCTTCCTCCGCAACGCCGCCCACTCCAACACCCACACCGGCACCGACACCAACGTCGCCCGCAGCGCCTTCGACCGCGTGATCCTCCGCCTCGCCACCGCCGAGGACGGCTCAACCTCCGCCAGCGGCCCCGTCTTCACCGGCTCGACCGGCGGAACCAGCGTCCTCTCCGACTGCTCAGAGACCTCGCAGGGCCCCGTCTGCACGATCACCAGCGCCAACTGGCCGCAGGGCACCGGCATGACCCCGCTGACCCTGCTCCAGAACATCTACTTCACCGTGCCCGGCGAGCACGGCAGCGTCTGGCTGGTCGCCACCGTCCAGGAATCCGGCAAGCAGGACCGCGTCTTCTCGATCCGCTACGACAGCCCCGTCAACGCCTACGCCCTGGTCGTCCCTTCCGGCACCGCCGACGGCGCCAACCTCGCCGCCGGCGCCCGCAACTTCGTGCCCGGCGGCGTCGCCCAGCAGGCCACCGTCTACATGCGCAGCGCCTGGCACGACGACGAGTACAACGCCGCCGACGCCAACGCCGCCGCCTCCGTCCTGACCAGCGCCACGATCACCATCGCCGCCAACGCCGACGGCACGGGCCCGATCAGCGGCGCCGAGATCTCCTCCGACTCGGCCGGCAACACCGCGCTCGGCAGCGGCTGCGCCACGGTGACCAACAGCTGCACGATCACCAGCTGGCCCGCCACCGGCGGCCTCGCCTTCTACTTCTCCGTGCCCAACACCGTCTCCACCTCCGCCTACGTCGTCGTCACGGGCGTCGCCGCCGCCAACGGCAAGGCCGTCCGCGCCACCGCGCTCGAGTACGCCCCGCCCCTGCCCGTCTTCCCCCTCGCCGTCCCCCGCCACCCCACCACCGACGCGCACGAGTCCGGCACCCTCACCTCCCGCACCGGCAACTTCGCCGCCCAGGGCGCGCGCAACAAGGCCACCATCTACCTGCGCGACGCCTGGCACTCCAACGCCTACGCCGCGACCGGACAGGACAACGCGCCGGCCAGCGACTTCAGCAGCGTCACGATCCGCATCGCCACCGCCTCCGACGGAAGCACCGCCGTCAGCGGCGCCGCCATCGTCAACTCCAGCGGCGCGAGGCTCCCCCAATGCGCCGCCGCCGGCCCCACCTGCCTGGTCAGCAACTGGCCCGCCACCGGCGGCACCGCCGACCCGCTCGACATCTGGTTCACCGTGCCCGACGCGCGCACCGCCGACGCCTACCTGCACGTCACCGTGCGCGACTCCGACGGCGACGCACAGACCTTCGCCATCCCCTACCAGCCCCCATACGTCGCCGCCTGGCCGCTGATCGTGCCGAAGCCGGGCGGGACCTACGAGACCGGGACGCTCTCGACCGCCGTGCGGCGCTGGCTGCCGGAGGAGGGGCTGAACCTGATCGGCTTCTTCTTCCGCGACCAGGAGCGGACCGCGTTCGACGGCAACCACGCCAGCCCCGCCGCCGGCGTCTACGACGGCCATGTGCACGCGATCACCACCGACGCCGCCGGCAACAACCGGCTGAGCGGGGCCGCCTTCACCGACTCCGCCGGCAACGCCTTCCCCTGCGGCAACCGCTGCATGGCCAGCTGGCTCCAAGGCGACCTCCGCTTCAAGATCCCCGACTCGCACACCGGCGCGGTCTACATCCACCTCACCGCGACCAAGCCCGGCAAGCTCTCCCGCAGCACCTCCTTGAAGTGGGGCCCGCCGCTGACGGTCTCCGCGCATCCCGGCGCGACGCCGCGGAACGCGGCCAACGGCGCATTGCTGCCCTCGGCCGGCGAGTTCAACGCGAGGTCGGGGGCGGACCGGGTGCGGATATCGCTGCGGGCGTCGGCCGGCGGATCGACCAACGCGGCATCGACGACGTTCGATCAGGTGATCATCAGCATCACCTCGGACGCGGCTGGAACCACGGCGATCAGCGGCGCGGACATCGCCTCGAACACCGGCGGAACGCAGATCAGCGGCTGCACTTCGACCACCCCGCCCTGCACCATCGCCCGCGCCGACTGGCCGGCCGGCACGGGCGGGCAGAGCGGCGACTTGGACATCTTCGTCTCGGTGCCGCTGAACTACGCGGGCAACGCGGCCTACGTGCACGTCCGCGTCGAGAAGGCCGGCGAGCGCGACCGCACCTTCGCGCTCAAGTACGACGCGCCGGTGGGGGCGCGCTCGGACAACGCCGGGCCGGCCCTCGACCCGCGGCTCTCGGACGGGACGGCGGAGCGGGACGACGACGGCGACGGCGACCGCGCGGACAACGAGCACTACTACGGCTTGGCGGCCGAACGCCAGCGGGTCGCGGTGCGCATCTACAAGTCCGCCGCCGCCAGCGGCTGGGATGAGACGGTCGAGCTGGCCAGCTTCGCCTCGCTGCACTCGACCGAGGCGCTGATCCTGAGCGCCAACTACCCGACCGGGCCGCAGACCACGACCTCGCTGAACGCCTCGCAGATCGTCTTCACCAAGCCGGACGGGACGGCGCTGGGCTGCTCGGAGGCCTCCTACGCGGGCGGCACCTGCACCCTCACCCGTGCGACGTTGAAGACGCTGATGGGCATCACCGGCGCGGCCGACGCCCGCCGCAGCCTTCAGTTCGAGTTCGCCTTCGCGATCAAGACCGCCTTCACCAGCAGCGAGGACGTGACCCTCAATCTCCAGCTCAAGCGCCACGACAACGGCCTCCGCTCTGCCGCCGCGGTCTACAAGCGCGGCGCCGCGGCGGCCTCCAACGCGCAGCCGTTCGCGCGCCCGATCGGCATCGACGGGACGGCCGAGACGGGCAACGTGCTGCTGAGCGAGGACGCGGACCCGCTGGTCCACCGCTTCCGGCGCTACCGGCCGGGCGGCCAGGACACGCCGGTCCAGCTGCTGGTCTACGACAGCGCGACCGCCATCAACACCTACTCGTCGAGCACGAACCGCGTGTCCTACTCGACGATCAGCGAGGTCAAGATCGAGGTCAAGACCCGGCCCACGGCGAACAGCCTCACTTCCGGCTCGGCGATCACGGGCGCGCAGGTCAAGGTGCTGAAGAACGACGGGACCAGCGCCTGCACGGAAGCCGCGGTCGGCAACGTCTGCACGATCACGTCGGCGAACTTCCTCGCGGCCGGCCCGCCGCGCGCGGGCAGCCACTACCGCGCGCTGCCGCTGGAGTTCAACTTCAGCGTGCCCGCCAACCACATGACGCCCAACTTCGGCAACGCCAACCTCGTGGTCACCGTAATCCGCACCGGCACGGGCCAACAGTCGGCCCGCACCCAGACCTTCACCCTCCCGTTCGACGGCGGCACCCGGGCCGAGCCGTTCGCGATGGTCGCGGACGCGACCGGCGCCGCGCCCGCGATGGACCAGCAGTGGGCGCAGGCGGGGGCTCGCACGCCGATCTGGGCGCACATCTACAACGCCGCGAAGACCGCGCACGAGGCGGTCTCGAGCTCGAACACGGCGCAATATTGGGAGTTCGACCAGGCCTCGGGCGCGACCGCTGTGAAGATCGAGCTGCTGGACGGCGCGAGCGGCATGGCGGCCCCCGCAGGCGGACTGATCACGGCGGCGGACTCCGCCGCGAAGTTCGCGCCCTGCACGGAGGCCGAGCCGTCGAACGTCTGCACGATCACGCTGGCCGCGCTGAAGGCCTACGACTCCGAGGCGAGCCCGGGCGACAACGACGAGGTCGATCCGCTCAAGTTCGCGGTCTCGATCCCGCAGGGCTCGACGAACTTGGTGCGCCTGAAGCTGACCGTGAACCGCTCCGACTCGATGACCAAGGTCCGCGAGTTCAGCATCTACGCGCCTTGGGCCTACCCGCTGCTGGCCCCGGTCGGCGCGGACGGCCGCCCCCGCACCGGCAGCCTCTCCGCGACGGTCTGGGAGTACGAGCCCCGCGGCCGCCCGACCCCGCTGGCGCTGGAGCTGTACAACGCGCGGCAGCAGCAGTACACCCCGCCGACGGCCGCGCTGCGCCCGTCGTTCGCGGACTTCGAGACGGTCACGATCCGCGTGCAGGACGCGGCCGGCGACCTGATCAGCGGCGCCGAGCTGACCGCCCGCAACGGCACCCCGCTGCGCGGCCTCTGCCCGGTCGCGGCGTCCTGCGAGATCACCCGCGCCGAATGGCAGGCCCGCCAGCGCGGCGCGCGGTCGCCCGGCGGCCTCGAGTTCGCCGCCTCGGTGCCGGCCGAGTACTCCGCCGCCGCCGTCATCCGGATCGAGCTCGCGCACACCGGCCGGACCGCTCCGACCGCAGCCCAGCCGGTCAACGAGCAGATGCTGGGCACGGGCCCGGTGCAGCGGATCGCGCTGGAGGACTCGTCCGGCACGCGCACGGCGGTCTACGAGCTGCGCATGGTCTCGCCGGCCAAGCGCGCCTTCGCCCTGCCGCTGGTCGCGGATGCGGACGCCGCCACCGGCCTGCGCGTCTGCACGCTCGCCGAGTCCGGCAGCGGCGCCGCCGCGCTCACCGCCTGCACCGCCCCGTCGGTCCAGCGCGGCACCCCGATCGGCTTCGCGGCGACGCTGATGCGCGGCCTCGAGGCGCACCCGGCCAATCCGCCCACGGCGAACATGGACGAGCTGGTCCAGTACAACGAGATCACCACGCTCACGATCAGCGCGACCGCCGGCGAGATCATCCACCAGACGCTCTGCCCGCGCGCAACCTCCGCGCACCCCGTGTACCAGCCGGCCGCGCAGACCGATACATCCACTTGCACGATCAGCAGCGCCGCGCTGCAAGCCTTCCAGGGCGCGGCCGAAGCGAACGAACCGATCCGCCCGCTTGCGTTGGCCTACGTCCCGTCCGCCGCCTCCGGCGCGACCGGCACGGTGAGGCTGAGCTACGCGATCGCCGGCGCGAGCCCGCCCGAGATGATCGAGCAAACGCTGGCGTT
The DNA here is from genome assembly GCA_965205165.1 of Dehalococcoidia bacterium. Classification (GTDB taxonomy): domain Bacteria; phylum Chloroflexota; class Dehalococcoidia; order Bin125; family Bin125; genus CBDESM01. The sequence continues at coordinate 273,107 of OZ242037.1, read as the reverse complement.
CGCGCACGCCGCCGGCCCCGGCAAGCGCGCCGCCGGCGTCTACCTCGACTGGAGCGACCCCGGCTCCGCCTACGCCGCCGCCGCGCCGGCCGCGCTGTTCGCGATCGGCCGCGCCGACTCGCGCGCGACCGCCGCCCCCGCCCCGCGCTCGGCCCTGCCCGGCCGGGTCAAGTCCGCGCTCTTCTCCGAGCTGGCCGCTGAGAAGGCGGTCGAGCTGACGATCAGCCAGGGCACGATCGCCTACAACGGCCAGGCCTGCGCCGCCTCCTCGAGCGGTTGCACGCTCTCGCTCAGCCGCGCCCAGCTGCTGGCCGGCGCTGCCGGAGGCGCGACCGCGTCCGACCCGATCGGCAACCTGCGCGCCGAATACACGCTGCCCCTGGGCGTCTCCGGCCCGACCACGATCAGCGTCCGCGCCAGCTTCGCCGGCGAGGCAGCCGCCGCGACAGGCGAGCTGTCCATCGCGCACCCCGCGGTCAGCAACCCGGTCGGCTCGGCCTACCTGCCGACCGACGCGGACGGCGTGATCGCGGCCGGCGCCACGGCCGAGGTCGCGGCCGGCTTCACCGTCGCCGTCGACGCGGTCGGCAGCGGCTGGGGCTGCGCCCGCCCCGACCCCTCCTTCCTCGAACTGGACGATGCCGGCGCCCTGCTCGACGCCTGCGCCGGCGGCCTCTCGCGCCGGCCCGGCGGCGATGTTCCGTCCGCGAATGCGGTCTGGCTGATCGCCGACTCCTACCTCGCCATCACCGGCCCCGCCACCTGGCGCGTCGAGGGCCCCGGCGACGGCAGCAAGCGCCTGATGCTGGGCGGCACTTGGAGCCGCATGCGCTGCGGCCTTGCCTCCGCTCAGGGCGCATCCACCGCCGGCGAACGCGACATCGCCTGCTGGATCACCGACGCCGAAGGCAACCGCCCCAGCATCGCCATCGACCCGAGCGCCGCCGAGGACGTGCGGATCACGGCCAGCCTGATCCCGACCCGCGAGCGCCGCTTCCACATCTTCACCGGCGCCGGAACGCAGCCGTCCGACCGCTACGCCGAAACAGCGGCCGCCTTCCGCCTGGCCAGCGGCCCGCTCTTCCGCACCGCCGAAATCGACGTCGGCGAGCCGGCCCCCGTCGCCTCGGTCGAACTGGCCCGCGCCGCCGGCGCGAGCGGCCCCGTCCCGCGCGGCGGCAGCGCCAAGCTCGAAGTCCGCATCACCGCCGCCGGCGGCGCAGCGGCCGACGCCGCCGCGATCGCCTCGATCACGCTCACCGCCACCCGCGGCTCGCTCTCCGGCGACCTCTGCCCCGGCGCCGCCCGCAGCTGCACGATCAACGCCGGCCCCGGCACCGGCTTCGCCACGGCAGTGGCGGCCAACCCGGCCCTCCCCGCCGCCTTGCCGATCACCTTCACCCCGCCCGCCGGCGAGGGCTCGGCCCGCATCTCGCTCGCCGTCACCGCCACCGGCGGCGCGCAATCGCTCTACACCGACTCGCTCGATCTGACCTTCGCCGGCGCCGCCTCCGCCCTCCGCGCCGGCGCCGGCCTGCCCCTGCTCCACCACCGCGCCACCCCCTCGGACGACCGCGACGTGATCGAGCTCGAGATCTCCGCCGCCGACTCCTCCGGCAACGCCGCCGCCCTGCCCTCCGCCACCGCCCGCGTGCTCGACGCCGACGGCAACGCCGTCGCCCAGGGCTTCCTGATCGAGCGCCTCTGCACCACCGGCGCGTCCAAGTGCAAGTACCGCATCACCGCGACCGCCGCCGCCACCGCCCCGCTCGCCTCCGGCCGCTACCGCCTCGAGGTCGCCCCGCCCGGCCTGCGCCCGCTGACCGCCCCCTTCGGCGTCGCCGGCCCCGCCGCCGCGCTCGACCCCGTCTCCGCCGGCCCGCCCCTGCTCGGCCGCACCCTCGCCATCCAAGTCGACGCCTCAGACGCCGACGGCAACCCCGTCGCCGACGGCACCCAAATCCGCGTCCGCGCCACCGCCGCCGACGGCCCCTCCCCCCTCCAACTCGCCACCCCGCCCAGCGACTCCGCCGCTGAGCAGTCCGCCCAGCTGACCACCAAGGACGGCGCCGCCACCGCCACCTTCGTCACCGCCTCCCAAGCCATCGCCATCATCTCCTTCGACGCCCAAGACGGCCCCCGCACCTCCGCCTCCGCCGTCCAGCTCATCGACGCCCGCAACGCCCCCCTCCCCGGCCAGCCGACCCCGCCCTCAGACCCGGCCTCCCCCGCCGCACACCTGGCCGACGGCGCCGGCCAACCCGCCGACCCCGCCACAACCAGCGGCCTCACCGTCTGGGCAGCCCCCGATACCGCCACCATCGCCACCGCCGCCGACCTCTTCAACGAACTCCCCGGCGCCCAAGCCCTCCACCTCTGGAACGGCCGCCGCTGGATCCGCTACGCCACCGACCCGCAAGGCAACCCCATCCCAGGCTCCCAAAACTTCCCCCTCCACCCACAAGACCTCCTCTTCATCGTCCGTTGAGCGCGCAGCGCGACGACGTAACCGCCGGCTAACCGGCGCGGGCACGCGGGAGCGCGCGCGGCTGCATACAGTTGGCGGCGTGGCATCTCCGCTCGAAGCGCTGGCACCCGGCGCGACCCGCAAGCGCCTCGCGCTCGTCCTCTCGGGCGGCGGCAACTTGGGCGTGGTCCAAGTCCCGTTCCTGCAGGAGCTGCTCGACCTGGACATCCACCCGGACCTGATCGTGGGCGCATCGGTCGGCTCGCTCAACGGCGCATTCCTCGCCTTCCACCCGGACAACCTGAGCGGGCTGGCCGAGCTCTGGCTCTCGCTGCGCGACCAGCGGCTCTGGTCGCGCAACCTGCTGGAAATCGGGCGCTCGCTGCTGTTCCGCGAGATGTCGCTCTACCGCAACGACTTCCTGCGCCGGCTGATCGAGCCGCACGTGGCGCTCGACGAGATCTCGGCGGCGCGAATCCCGCTGTTCATCACCGCGACCAACCTGACCAGCGGCCGCAAGCAGGTGTTCTCGAGCGGGCCGGTGGTGGACGCGATCCTGGCCTCCGCGGCGGTGCCCGGCCTCTTCCCGCCGGTGCGCATCCGCGGCGAGTGGTTCGTGGACGGGATCGTGGCGACCGGGCTGGACCTGGACACGGCGATCGCGCAGGGCGCGACGGAGATCATCGCGGTCGACCTGGGCGCGCCGCCGTCTCCGCACCGGCCGAACTGGCTGGGCGACGTGATCGCGCGCTCGTGGGAGATCGCGGTCGAGCGCCGCACGGAGCGCGAGCTGGACCACCTCGCGCCGGAGGTGCCGACCGTGGTGCTGCGGCCCGGCCTGAGCGCGCACCGCTCGGCCTCCTTCTCCGATGTCGAGCAGCTCTACGAGGCCGCCCGCGGCATGGCCCCGCACATGATCGCCCGCGCCCGCCGCCCGGACGGCCGCTGGATCCCCGGCGTCTACGAGGGCGCCGTCCCCGTCGGCAACGCCTGAGGGAGCGCCGCCTAGCCGGTGTTGCGGAGGCCGGCGGCGATGCCGTTGATGCTGCGCAGGATCGCTTCCAGCGTTTCCTGCCGCTGCGGGTCGTCCTCCGCCATGCCCCGCATCCGGCCGAGCAGGTCGACTTGGATGAAGCTGAGCGCGTCGACGTAGGGGTTGCGCAGGTCGATTGAGCGCCGCAGCACCGGCGTGTGATCGAGCAGCGAGCCCTCGTCGACGATCCGCTCGACCGCGTCGACCGTCCGGTCGAACTCGTCGCGCAGCATCTGGAAGATCGCCTCGTCCTCCGCGCCGTTGCCGAGCGTCCGCGCGTAGTGCTCGGCGATCCCGAAATCGGCCTTGGCGAGCACCATCTCGACGTTGCCGATCAGCGCGGTGAAGAACGGCCACTCCGCCTCCATCTCGCGCAGCAGCGACAGTCCCGCCTCGCCGTGGCGCTCGATGAACGCGCTGAAGGCGGAGCCCACGCCCATCCAGCCCGTGATCACGTGCCGCGCCTGCATCCAGGCGAACACCCAGGGGATGGCGCGCATCGCCGCGATCGACTGCCGCCCGCCGGGGCGGAAGGTGGGCCGCGAGCCGATCGAAAGGTTGCCCAGTACCTCGATCGGCGTGACCCGGTGGAAGTACGCGATCAGCGCGTCGTTCTCCAGAATCCCGCCGCGGTAGGCCCGCTCGGCGGTTTCGGACAGCTCGTCCATCACCGCGTGGTAGCGCGCCCGCTTGGCGTCGTCGTGCAGCGAATCGTCGTCGAAGCAGCGCGACCAGACGGCGGCGACCGACTGCTCCAGGTTCCAGCGGGCGTTGGCCGGCAGCCCGTAGGTGAACTGGATCATCTCGCCCTGCTCGGTCAGCTTCACGCCGTCCCCGGTCGTGCCGGGCGGCAGCGCCAGGATCGCGTTGTGGGCCGGGCCGCCGCCGCGGCTGACGGTGCCGCCGCGGCCGTGGAAGAAGAGCAGGCGCACGCCGTGCCGCGCCGCCGTTTCGAGCATCGCCGCCTGCGCGCGGTGGAGGTTCCACTGCGCCGTGAGGATCCCCGCGTCCTTGGCCGAATCGGAGTAGCCGACCATCACCTCCTGCAAGTCGCCGTGCGCCGAGAGGTGCCGCCGGTAGGGGTCGAGCGAGAACAGCCGCTCCAGCACGGCCGGCGCGCCGGCGAGGTCGGCCACGCGCTCGAACAGCGGCGCGATCCGCAGGCGGCCTCCCGGCACGCTGCCGGCCGCCGCGTTCAAACCGGCCTGCCGCGCCAGCAGCAGCGGGGCCAGCACGTCGGCCGCCGATTCGGTCATCGAGACGATGCAGGTTTCGCAGGCCGCCCGGCCGAACCGGTCCTGGATGCGCCGCACCGCGACCAGCCGCTCCAGCGCGTTGTCCGCGCCCTCCGCTTCGACGCCGATCGGCAGGAAATCGCGCCCCAGCTCCTTCGCCAGCACCCGCTCGCGGCCCGCCGCGTCCATCGCCAGGTACGCCTCCGCGGACGGCGCCGCGTCGGCCTGCGCGAGGCAGTCGGCCGCCGCCGCGTGGAAGCGGTCCGCATGGTCGCGCACGTCCAGCGAGGCGAGCTGGAAGCCGAAGGCGCGGGCGCGGTCGATCAGCGGCTGCACCACCGCGTCCGCCGTCGCGTTGGCGTTGTGCGAGCGCAGGCTATCCGCGATCAGCTGCAGATCCTCCGCGTACTCCTCGGCCGAGTGGTAGGGGAAGCCCGGGTTGGCCGGCGCGGTGCGCGAAACGTAATCGCGGAACACGGCGGCGGCCCGCATGTCCGCGTTCGCGTGGTTGGCCGCCAGCGTGGATTGCAGGCGGGCCGCGATCAGCGCTGCCTTGCGCCGGTAGCACTCGTCCTGCGAACGGTCGCGCCAGGCCTCCGCCACCTCCGGCATCCGCGCCTCGTCCCGCGCGATGCTCGCCTCCAGCGCCTCCGAGACGCCGGCCCGCCCGCGCGAGTGCGGCAGCGTCCCGTGCAGCTCCCGCACTGCCTCCAGATGCGCCCCCAGCACGGTTTCCCGCATCACCACCGCCGTCTGCCAGGTCATCTCCGGCGTCACGTTCGGGTTGCCGTCGGCGTCGCCGCCCATCCAGCTGCCCAAGCGGATCGGCGCGGGCGCTTCCTCCGCCTCCGCGCCCGATGCCTCGCGCAGCTGCGCCGCGATCTCCGGGATCGCGTCCCACATCGTCACCCGGAAGGTGCTCAGCAGCAGCCGCGACTCCTCCAGCACCGTCGGCCGACGGTGCCGCAGGTGATCCGCCTGCCACATCGCCTCGATCAGCATCCGCATCTGGAGCTCGATCCGCCGCCGCTCGTCCGGCGCGGCCCCGTCGCGCTCCAGCATCAGCGCGTGCACGGAGTTGAGCGACCGGGCGATCGTCATCCGCTGAGACTCGGTCGGATGCGCCGTGAACACGGGCAGGAACCGCACCCGCGCCGCGGCCTCGCGCAGCGCCGCCTCCCCGAACCCGCCCGCCCGCGCCTCTTCCGCCACCGCGTGCAGCGAGCGCGGCCCGGGCGCCCCGTTCGCAATCAGGTGCGCCCGCCGCCGCCGCACCCGGTGCGTCTCCTCGGCCGTGTTGACCAGCAGGAAGTAGAGCAAGAAGGCGCGCCCCACCGCGGCCGCCGTCGACACCGGCCAGGATGCGACCAGTTCGCGGATCTCCGCCGTCTTCGGGTCCTGCCCGTGCGCCTCCTCGGCCGCCCGCCGCGCCCGCGTCAGCGCCCGCAGGCCTTCCACCGCATCGAAGATCTCGCGCCCCTCGACCGCGGAGATCGTCTCGCCCAGCAGATTGCCGAGCATCCGCACGTCCTCGGCCAGCGGCCGATCCCGCTCCCTCCGGTCGCCCCCGTCCGTTGCCACGCCCGCCTCCCGTCTCGTTCCGCCCGACTCGCCCCGACGGACGCGATCATATGCAATTCCCGCCACCCCTCTACGATGGGCGGCGTCTGGAACGGGAGTCGCCATGCCGGATCCGAAGATCGCGCCCTACGGCGCTTGGGAATCGCCAGTCGCCGCAGCCATGCTCACGCAGGGCGCGCTGCGCTTCATGGAAATCGCCGCGGACGGCGGCGACGTCTTCTGGATCGAATCCCGGCCCGAAGAAGCCGGCCGCTACGCAGCCATGCGCCTCGCCGCCGATGGCGCGCTCAACGAGGTGACCGACCCCGAACACAGCGCCCGCACCCTCGTCCACGAATACGGCGGCGGCGCGTTCATCGCCGCGGACGGCGCCGCCTTCTACGCCAACTTCAAGGACCAGCGCCTCTGCAGCCGCCCGACCGATGCCTCAGCCGATGCCCGCCCGATCACGCCCGAAGGCCCCTTCCGCTACGCCGATGCGACCGTCGACCGACAGCGGGAGCGGCTGATCTGCGTCCTGGAAGACCACTCCGGCGACGGCGAGGCCGAAAACTGCATCGCCGCCGTCCCGACCGCCGGCGGCGAGCCCCAACCGCTCCACCGCGGCTTCGACTTCTACGCCGCCCCCCGCGTTTCGCCCGACGGACGCCGCCTCGCCTGGATCTGCTGGAACCACCCGCGCATGCCCTGGGATGCCACCGAACTCTGGCTCGCCGACATCGCCTCCGACGGCGCATTGCACAACGCCCGCCGCATCGCCGGCGACGCCCGCGGCGATGAATCCATCCTCGAACCCGCCTGGGGGCCCTCTGGCGCGCTCTTCTGCGTCTCCGACGCCTCCGGCTGGTGGAACATCCAGCGCTGGACCGGCGACGCCCTCGCCCCCGTGCTCGCAATCGAGGCCGAGTTCGGCCAGCCGCCGTGGACCTTCAGCTCGTCCTGCTACGCCCCGCTCGACGCCGATCGCCTCGCCGTCAAGTACTTCCTCGACGGCAGCCGCAAGATCGGGGTGATCAACCTGGCCTCCGGCGAACTCCGCGAGATCGAGACCCCCTTCAACTCGTTCGGCTACGACTTCGCCGTCTCCGGCAACCGCCTCATCGTCGAAGCCGCCGCCGCCGACTCCGGCGCCAAGATCGTCGCCATCGACGCCGACAGCGGCGAGATCGAAATCCTGCGCCAAGGCGCCGCCCCCGCGCTCGACCCCGCCTGCATCTCCGAGGCCGAGCCGATCAGCTTCCCCAGCGCCGGAGGCCGAACCGCCCACGCCTACTACTACGCCCCCCGCAACCCCGCCTTCCAAGCGCCCGAGGGCGAACTGCCGCCCCTGATCACCTTCACCCACGGCGGCCCGACCAGCCGCACCGAACCCGGCTTCTCCCTCGCCGTCCAGTACTGGACCACCCGCGGCTTCGGCGTCGTCGACGTCAACTACGGCGGCTCCACCGGCTACGGCACCGCCTACCGCCGCCTGCTCAACGGCAACTGGGGAATCGTCGACGTCGAGGACTGCTCCGCCGCCGCCGGCTATCTGGTCGGCCGCGGCGACGTCGACCCCGCCCGCCTCGCCATCCGCGGCGGTTCCGCCGGCGGCTACACCACCCTCTGCGCCCTCGCCTTCACCGACACCTTCAGCGCCGGCGCATCACACTACGGCGTCAGCGACGCCGCCGCCCTCGCCGAGGAAACACACAAATTCGAATCCCGCTACCTCGACACCCTGATCGGCCCCTACCCCGAGCGCGCCGAACTCTACCAGCAGCGCTCCGCCATGAACGCCCTCGACCGCTTCAACTGCCCCATACTCTTCCTCCAAGGCGACGAGGATAAAATCGTCCCCCCCAACCAGTCCGAGCGCATGTACGACGCCCTCCGCAAGCAAGGCATCCCCGTAGCCTACATCCTCTTCAAAGGCGAACAACACGGCTTCCGCCAATCCAAAAACATCATCCGCGCCGCCGAATCCGAGTTGGATTTCTACGGCCGCATCTTCGGCTTCCACCCCCCCGGCAATATCACCCCCGTAAAAATCGAAAACCTATGACCGCCCCGCCAGTCTGCGGAGGATGACCTCCCCGCACTGATGAGGCTGGTCAACGAAGGAGCGAGATGATGCGACGACTGATGACGCTGGGACTGCTGGCCGTGTTCGCGCTGGGCGCGACGGTGTGCGGAGGTGAAGAGCAGCCTGTGCCGGAGACGCCTGTTGTGGAGGAACAGCAGCAACAGGCACAGGCGGAATTCAGTGTGGCAGATGCGGTCAAGCTGGTCGCGCAGACCAGCGAGCATGCTGACGCGGCCGAAAGCGCGGCACAGATGGTGAACGGGTGCGACGCTGTTTCGGAGCGAGCAGCCGAAGCAGTGAGAATGGCGAGTGCCGGTGCCCAAGAAACCCGCGCAGCATTGGGAGCGGCGCTCGCAAGCCTCTTGGAGGAAGCTGATTTCTCAGAGTTGGAAGGGATGAACGCCCTTAGCCGCGACGCGGAAGCGGCTGCCTACCGTGCCGAAATTGTCGAGCAGGGGCTTGGAGTGTGTGGCCCGTTGACGGATGCAGAGCTTGACGAGCTGGCAGGAGAGGTGCAGGGCGCCTACGCAAAATTCTGGAGCGGTGCGTCGTACATTCAATCGCTCGCGAGATCAGATCTGTGCAACCACCCTGAGGTATTCGAGCGGGCGGCTCAGTCTGCAGATCGATTCAGGGCACTCGTCGTCGAATTCGAAAACGGCGCTGGAACTAGAGAACGCCCAGCGATCTGGAGCACCTTCTACAGGGTCGATCGGAGCAAGCGGAATTTTGATCGCCGTTTTCCGACACATCAAACAGCAACTAGACGCTTCGAAGAGCGGTGCCCCTAACACCGCGGGGTTGGTCGGCGATGGTTGCTCGCAGCTGGCTGGTTCTGCCAACAGGCAAGGACAAGGAGGAATGAGATGGCACTGTTCAAGCCCAAGTGCGAGTGTGGCGGAGAGAGTGGCACGTTTTGGCTCAAGCGCCTTGTCTGGCGAGATAGATTCGTGTACACGGTCCAAGGCGATAACCGGAAAGTTGGGCGACACATTGAATCGACAACCGGAGAGACCATCGCCAATGTGGTGACAGACGAATGGATGATCTACCGCAACGCCCTGATCGGAGATCCGGAGGCTGGCGAAAGGGCGCTTTGCTGGTGTGGGAGGTGGATACACCCTGATGACACGCTACGGAACGGCGACAGCGCTTTGACTTGCGCACGCTATTTCGCCGACGCTCGGATCGCCGAGCAGTACGCCCGCCGATATGCCTACGGCATCCCGCAGGCTTGGGAGTGGCCGGCACTGATCGCGTTTGCCGCGATCGAGTTCGCAATCGCCGCCATCGTCAAATGGGCGTGACGACCCCGCACTTACCCCTCGCTCCGAGCGCGCTTAGCACACCCTTGCCCCGTCACGCTCTTCCCTCGGCTACGCCCCCTCGTGGCCTGCCTCGCTCTCGGTGGCGAACACGCGCATCAGCGCGGGTGAGGGGGCTGGAATCGGCGCTCGGCGAAACTGGTTGGACATCGGATAGCCTGTGGGCATGCTGCACGAACTGACTGCTTCCGAGCTCCGCGCCAGGTACGCGGCCGGCGAGGCTTCGCCGGTTGAGGTGATTGACGGGCTGCTGGGGCGGATTGGGGAGCTGGAGCCACGGCTGCATGCGTTCACCGCGGTGACGGGGGAGTTGGCGCGGAGCCAGGCGGAGGGGGCGGAAGACCTCTGGGGGCGACTGCGGGCCGGCGGGGGGCAGGAGGCAGCGCCGGCACTACTCGGCATCCCGGTGACGCTCAAGGACCTGATCGATGTTGGCGGCATCCCAACGACGATGGGCTCGCTGGTCACCGAACGGACGCCGGCGCAGCGGGACGAGATCCTCGTCGAGCGGCTCCGCGCCGCGGGCGCGATCATCGTCGGCAAGACCAACACGTCCGAATTCGGCCTCGCCGCGCAGACGATGAACCGGCTCGGCGAGCCGACCGCCAATCCGTGGAACCCCGCGCGCACCGCCGGCGGCTCCAGCGGCGGGGCCGCAGCGGCCTGCACGGCCCGGCTCGGCCCGCTGCATCACGGCACCGACGGCGGCGGCTCCGTCCGCGTGCCCGCCGCCTATTGCGGCGTCGTCGGCTTCAAGCCCACAGGCCGCCGCATCCCGCGCCACGAGCGCGGCGCAGGTATGAGCCAGATATCCACCGACGGCCCGCTCGCCCGCTCCGTGGCCGACGCCGCGCTGATGCTCCAGGTCATGGCCGGCCCCGACGAGCGCGACATCACCGCCCTGCCCGCCCCCGTGCCCGATTTCACCGCCGCCGCCGAGAATCCGACCGTCGCTGGCTTGAGCATCGCGTGGACAACGTCCCTCTCAGGCGACGCCCCGTGCCAGCCGGCGGTGGAAGAGCGGTTCCGCGCCGCGCTCTCGGCGCTGTCGGACGCCGGCGCACTGCTGCACGAGGAGACCCCGGCAATCCCCGATCCGCTCGACATCTTCCCCGCGCTCTCCGCCGTCGGCGCTGCCGCCAACTACGGCAAGCTCGTCGAAGGCCGCGAGGAGGAGCTCGCCGACTACGCCGCCGGCAGCATCCGCCGCGGCAAGCGGCTCTCCGGCGTCGAAATCGCCGAAACCTACGTCCGGCTCGACCGCCTCCAAGCCGCGATGCGCGGCTTCTTCAGCCGCCACGACCTGCTCGCGACCCCGACTTCCGCGGTCACGGCCCACGAGCACGGCGCCCGCATCTCCCAGATCGCCGGCCAGAAGGTCAACCCCTGGATGATCTCGATCTTCTTCACCCCCATCGCCAACCTGATCCAAGCCCCCGCCATCTCCCTCCCGACCGGCTTCGACCCCGATGGCCTGCCCACCGCGATCCAGCTCATTGGCAAGCCCGGCGACGAGGCGACCGTGATCCGCTGCGCCGCCGCGATCGAGCGCGCCATGCCCTGGCTAGATCGCGCCCCGCCGCTCTGAAACCGCGCTACTCGTCCAGCACCAAGGTCACCGGCGCGTGGTCCGACGCCTTCTCCGCCCGCCGCTCCTCCAGATCGATCTCGACCGTGCTCAGCCGCTCCACCAGCGGCTGCGAAATCAGGTGATGGTCGATCCGCAGTCCCTGATTGCGTTGCAGCGATGCGCCGCGGTAATCCCACCAGGTGAAGGCGACGCCGCTCTCATCGATCAGCCGGTAAGCATCCTCCAGCCCCCAATCGAGCAGCGCCTGCAAGCGCTCCCGCTCCGGCGGCGAGCAGAGCACCGCCTCCCCCCAGGACTCCGCGTCGTAGACGTCCCGATCATCCGGCGCGATGTTGTAATCACCGCAGAGCACCAGCGGAACCGCGGCATCCCGCCCGTCCAGCCACGCCCGCAGCCGATCAAGCCACTCCAGCTTGTACTGGTAGGCCGGATTGTCCACCGAGCGCCCGTTCGGCACGTACAGGCTCACCACCTCGACCCCGCCCACCGTCGCCGCGATCCCCCGCGCCTGATCGTCCTCCGCCCAGGGCACCGCCGGCTTGACCGCATCCGGGAAGTCCAGCGAGACCACCGCGACGCCGTTCCACGATTTCTGCCCGTGGATGCTGAGCTGATAGCCCAGCTCGTCGAAGCCGTCGTAGGGGAACTGCTCCTCCGTGCATTTCAGCTCTTGCAGGCAGAGCACGTCCGGCCGGTTGGCGTCCAGCCAGTTCAGCACGCGGTCCTCCCGCGCCCGAATTCCGTTCACGTTCCAAGTGGTGATGCGCATCACGCCTCCCGCGCCCGCGATAGCAGAATGCCCGCCGCCACCGCCACGTTCAAGGACTCGACCCCCCGCGCCAGCGCCACGCCGACGCGCCGATCAATCAACGGCTCCAAAGCCGCGGATATGCCCGCCCCCTCGTTGCCGAACACCAAGACCGACCGCTCGCCGACGCCGGCGAAGGGCTCCCCGTCCGCCGCGGCCGCGACGATCTCCGCGCCCGCGGAGGCAAGCCGCGCCAAGTCGCAGGCCAGCTCCGCCGAGCGCCAAATCCCGATTGCGAACCAAGCCCCCGTCGCCCCCCGCGTCACCCGCGGATGGGTCGGATCCGCGCAATCCGGCCCGAACAGCACCGCATCGCAGTCGAAAGCCGCGGCCGAGCGGATGATCGCCCCCGCGTTGCCCGGATCCTGAATGCCGTCGAGCGCGACGATGCGGAACGGCGATCCCGGATCGAGCCCGGCGATGGCGTCCGCCGCCCCGCAGGTGCAGTCGTCCACCAGCGCGAAGACCCCCTGCGGCGTGCGCGCATCCGAGAGCCGTTCCGCGTCAGCCGCGGAGATCTGCACCGCGCCGGGGAACTCCGACGGCTCGACCGCGAACACCTCGCGCACGGGCGCCCCCGCGGCCAGCGCGTCCCGCACCAGCTTTGCCCCATCCAGCAGAAACGCCCCCTGCTCCCGCCTGCCGGCGGCCGTTTTGAGGCGGCGCAGCTCGGACAGGCGGGATCGGGTCAGCGCCATCTGATCCCGCGCCTACTCGAACTCCGCCTTGAGCTTGGCGTAGTTCTCGAGCATCGGAAGCACGGTCTCAGCGGGCGCCGGCGGCAAGCCGAAGATGATCCGCTGGAAGCCCATCTCGATCAGGTCGGTCACCTGCTCCGGGTTGGGGCCGACCCCGAAGATGCTGCGCTGGATCGTGTCGAACGGGCGCTCGGCCCGGTCCGCCGCCGCCTTCAGCCGCTCCATGTCCTCGCGCATGTCGCCCCGCGCCGCGATCGGCAGCCAGCCGTCGCAGTAGTCGACCACCCGGTCGAACGCCCACTTCGACTGCGCGCCGAGCAGGATGTCGGGGCCGTTCTCCTGCGCCGGCTTGGGGTAGGACCAGACCGGGTCGAAATCGATGAACTCCCCGTGGAACTCCGGCTCGTCCTGGGTCCAGAGTTCCCGCCAGGCGAGCACGATCTCGCGGGTCACCTTCCAGCGGTCCTTGAAGTTCCAGCCGTGGTTCTCCAGCTCCTCCGCGTTCCAGCCGGCCCCGATGCCGAGGATCAGGCGGCCGCCGGAGATCATGTCGAGCGAGGCGGCGGATTTGGCGGCGACCAGCACGTCGTGCTCCGGCACGAGCAGGATGCCGGTGCCGACCTTGATCTTCTCGGTCGCGGCCGCCGCGGCCATCAGCGAGACGAACGGGTCGTGCGTGTGCCAGTACTCCTGCGGCAGGTCGCCGCCGCCCGGCCAGGGCGATTGGCGGCTGGTCGGGATGTGCGTGTGCTCGGGGAACCAGAGCGATTCGAAGCCGCGCGCTTCGGCCTCGCGCGCCAGCTCGGGCGGCTGGATCGCATAGTCGGTCGGGAACATCGACACGCCGAAATCGGTCATCTCATCGCCTCCATCCTGCGCCGGACCGGAGTCGCCGGGCCGCCCGCCGCAGCGATCATAACGGCGGCTATCTTGCCCCGTGGAACAGCCCGAGGAGGCCGCCGATGTCCCACTACCCGTCGCCCAGCCGCGAGGCGATCATGCGCAACTACAAGCAGCGGCGCAACTGGGGCCGCTGGGGCGAGGACGACCCGGTCGGCGCGATCAACCTGATCACGGTCGAGAAGCGCCTGGCCGCCATCGCCTCCGTGCAAAACGGGCGCACCGTCTCCCTGAGCCGCCCCTACCCCAAGGACCCGAGCGCGATCAACCCGTCCCCCGCCCAGCACTTCATGCGCACCGCCCCGCGCGGCGACGGCACCTCCGGCGCCGTGGTCGACTACTACGGCTTCATCTACCACGGCCACACCTTCACCCACATCGACGCCCTCTGCCACATCTGGGACCAGGACGGCATCTGGCAGGGCCGGGAGCCCGAGGAGGCGATCGACTCCGCCAAGGGCGCGCTGTTCGGCGACGTGACCGCCTGGAAGGACGGCATCTTCACCAAGGCGGTGCTGCTGGACGTGCCCAAGTTCCGCGGCACGCCCTACGTGACGCTCGACCGCCCCGTGATGGGCGCGGAGCTGGAGGACGTCGCCAAGTCGCAGGGCGTGTCGGTCGAACCGGGCGACGCCCTGCTGGTCTACAGCGGCCGGGAGGCCTACCAAGCCGACCACCCCGACGATTTCTTCGGCCAGCCGCCCAGCCCCGGCCTGCACGCCAGCACCAGCATCTTCATCCGCGACCACGACGTCGCCCTGCTCGGCTGGGACATGATGGACGCCCGCCCCGACGAATACGGCCTCGCCTGGGGCGTCCACGGCGTCATCTACAGCTTCGGCGTCGCCCTGCTCGACAACGCCCTGCTCGAACCCCTCGCCCGCGCCTGCGCCGAGGAAGGCCGCTACGAGATGCTCCTCTGCGTCCTCCCCCTCAACGTCCAAGGCGGCACCGGCTCCCCCGTGAACCCGATCGCGGTGTTCTAGGCGGCACACCCGCCCTCAGAATCGACATTACGCACCCTTACCGCAGTCTACGCAATAGGTTCCCACAAGGAAGCCACCGTCCTTCCAGACGTAATTTCCACAGGAGGTGTTTCCGCAACCTCTTGAGCCACATTCCGTGCACTGCCATTGAGATTTCCCGCAGTCACGACATTTTCCTCGGCCTGACTTAGACATGATGCCCTCCCCATGTTCAAGGCTTTACATTATTGGAAATCAGCCATGCTGTCAAATCGTCAGCCCGCTCAGCCCCGCCAGCCCTCGTGCGTGCTCGATCTCCCCCACATGGCGGAAGCCGTGGTAGAGGAGCATCCCGGTCAGGGCCTGCCAGGTGGTCATCGGCGGCGCGGGCTTGATCAGGATCTCGTCCTCGAGGTTGCCGGGGCCGAGCGCGGCCAGCCACTCGGCGGAGGCGGCCCAGACCGCCTGCTGGTAGGTCAGCCAGCCCTCGACGTCGTCGAGGACGACCGCGTCGGCCTGCTCCTTGGTCATTCCGGTGCCCTGCGCGGTGCGGTGCAGGCCGAAGTGCTCGTCCCAGCCGTCGGCCAGCCAGACCGTGTTGCGGCGCTGGGCGCAGTAGTTGACGATGTTGTCCTCCGTGCGCACGTAGTGCCAGAGCGAGAAGAAGGCCGAGACGCCCTCCTCCGAGCGGTGGTTCAGCTGCTCCGCCGTCATCTCGCCCACGGCCTTGTCGAGCATCCCGTGCATCTGGCCCATCCCCTGCTGGATCACTTCGAGCTGGCTCAGGTTCATCGCGGCCTCCGTCCGATCTGCGGCTAGGCTTGGATGATAGGAGCCGCCCATGCCCAGCGCCGATTTCTACACGGAGTACCTGCGCCACGGCACGATGTCCGTCGGCCTCTACGCCCCCATCGGCGCCGACGAGCAGCAGCCCCACGAGCAGGACGAGGTCTACATCGTCGCCGAAGGCCGCGGCGAGTTCGTCCGCGGCGAGGAGCGCCTCCCCTGCGCCGCCGGCGACGTCCTCTACGTCGGCGCCGGCGTCCCCCACCGCTTCGAGAATTTCGAGCACCTCAAAGTCTGGGTAGTCTTCTACGGCCCCCAAGGCGGCGAACACGCCGGGGGCGCGGGCTAGAGGCAGCCCGCAACGCTCTACCGTCCGATCTTCTCGGTCCAACGACGCCCGATGTAGGTCAACAGCTCGTGAAGCTCATCACGATGCTCTTCCCAGTCGTCAAGGGACAACTCGAACGCACATCCCTCTGACTTGCCAAGTGTCCCGTCTCGCCAGTGGGGAACTCGCTTGAGGAACGCTCTCGTTTTCCTAGGCGCCAGTTCAATGATCTTGTCAAACAGCAGAATCCAGACACGATCTATGGAATGGCCATTGATGCGGATCGTGAGGCACTCGCCGGGCGATCGTTCACCATCAATGCGCTTTCTGTTAAGTGCCCGATTCAGCCCAAGAGAGCCCGAGTCCTCTCGCGCCTTCCAAGCCGCATAAGGCAGGCATTCTTCAATCATGTCATACAGTGTGCGATATAGCGGACCGATTTCGAGGCGGGATGCCTCCTCAAGTATCCAGTTGGTGAGCATCCTCTCGTTCAAATCAGGCGGCGTAATCCACCTTTTGGGCGCTACGAGTCGGGGATTTCTTTTAATATCGATCACAGGTCCATCTGGACTGTCATACGATGTAACCAAGAAAAAATCAAGATGAACGCCTGTCTCGCGGAGATACGCGATAGATTTGATGGCATGCTCGTCCATATCTGTGCTCACGAGCGCTAACCGCACTGGCGGACCTTGGCGGGGTGGTGGGCCATATCGCCTTACATAGCCGGATTCGAAATCAGGATCATCTGCGTTCGGTAGCATCGTAGAATGTGACGTTAGATGTCGTGACATCTCTGCAAAATTGAATTCGCTAAAGAATCCTGCATACTCGATCGCTTGCGCAAAAGCACGTCTATCTGGAGTGCCATGCTTGCACTCAACGACAACTATTGAACCGTTATCATCGACTCCTATCAGGTCAGCCTTTCTTGATTCGGCAGTGAGCATTTGTTGGCCAACCAGCCAGAAATTCTCATATAGCTGGCTCGGATGTGCAGCGAAATGATCCTCGATCTCCTTCTCATCTGTGAAAAGTGATATATCTCGGCGAGACAAATCATTGCGATCTCCCTCATACCGCGCATCCAATGTTGCGCCGGCATAGGTGGACCGCGATCTGGGATATGTCAGACTTGTCGATGCTGAAGGCAATTGAGTCTCTAGCATCTTGAACAGGTTGCGCATCGCATCGGTGACACCTGCTGCGGGTACGAATTGTTCGCCGAGACTGCGTCTTTGTCCATCTTTGCGATAAGCATCTGCAAAGAGAGTCCAGCCTTCAAGCTTGAAATCCTTTTCGCCTGCCGATATTGAGCTATTGAACACGAGCATTCCGGCAGCAATCCCTTGGATCTGCAATTCTGCTGGCAAGAGCAGCATAGGCAGGCGTTCTGGAAAACGCGACGCAGCTGAGGCGGCCGGTCCAGCGAACGGCAATTCGATCTCGACGAGCGCCAGCTCGTGAAACACCCAAACGAACGAATCGCCGAACGATGGAAATCCGGCCGATGATTCCCGTATCAGGTCGGAATCGTCATCTGCCTCCCCGCGCTTGACCGTGATGGTGGGCCACCAGACCCGCTCATCAGGTGGCAACTCATCACCGTGTTCATCCTGATCTTCCAAGTCAATGGAGATGAGGATATTCCGGTAACCGTCTGATTGGCTCATCTTCGAATCCGATGCTTTGTGATCTGATGCCTGCTACCGCTTGTCAGGCCTGCTCAGCCTACTGCCTTGGCGTGTTTCGCGCCAGCGTAGGCGAGGGCGTCGCGGAGGGCATCGCCGTGCTCGGCCCATGTCTCGGCGTCAATCGAGCAGGCTTGGCCGTGGGACTTGCCGAGACGAGCGCCTTGACGAGGGCTAAACGGTTGGAGGGCGCTGCGGAGTTTGCGAGGCGCGTACTGTAGTACTTCGTCAAACAGCATCATCCAGACTTGGTCAGGGTCGGTGTTGTAGATGCGGACAGTAATGCTTTCTACAGGCTTGCCAGTTTGCCCGCGAATCGCCCAATTGAGGCCGAGAGAATCGGGGTCTACGCGAGGTACCCAGCGACCGGATGGGAAGGCGTTCGTGATCATCTCCACAATTTCTGCATGGAGGCCAGCGGCTTCAGTCTTCGCCGCTTCGTCAAAGAGCCATTCGATAAGCTGAGGGCGCTTGGCTTGCGTGGGCGGGAACCACCATCGGATTGACTCTGGCGGAGGATCAAGTAGTTTCCCGTATGCTTGGAACGATGTCGTGTCGGCTTCGCCACGTAACAGCATTGCTCGCATCAAACCTCGGGAAGGACGGAGGCGCGACGCCGTTCGATGGGTCGCGACAGTCATGCTGGTTCCAGCCACGATCGCGCAGACTGGCATTTCCGAGAAATCCTTCTCGGGGCCGAATCGTTCAGTCCACTCTGCACTGAAGTCAGCGATTTCGGCGACATCATCCTTTCCGGAGCTGTTGCTGATGTGGATCGAAAGATCGGTCGGCGTGAGAGAAGACAAGAATTCCGTATACTCGGCAACTTGGCCAATGGTCCGGCGATCCGCATTGCCGAGTTTCAGCTCTACGACGAACAACCACCCGAGGTCGCCATGGACGTAGACAAGATCCGCTTCTCCTTCATCGGTGCGGAGTTGGCGGCCCACGAGCCACCATCCGGGGAAGAAGAAATCAGAATGGTCGACGATGTACTGTTCGAGCTCTTTCTCGTTTGCGAACTCGGTCCGAAGGTCGACAGGTTTCATGGACATTAGGTCCGCCTAGTATCGGCCGCCTAGTTTGGAGTGGTCCCAGGAGATGATCTTGGTGGGGTTGATGCGGATTACGGCGCGCTTGGCGGCTTGCTTGCGGCGCTGGTCGTCGTCCATGGGGAGGTCGCCGCTGGGTTGGCGGGGGTTGCCGGATTTGCGGCTGGTGGCGTCTTGGACGGCGATGACCAGGTCGGGGTCGTTTTGGATGACGTCGGCTTCGCCTTCGATGACGAGGCCTTTGAGCTCCTGGTATTCGGTGCCGGATTCGAGCATGACGGTGATCTTGGGGTCGCGCTCGAGGTTCTTGACCTTCTGGGCCTTGGCGTAGGTGGTGAAGTGGATCTTGCCGTCGATGACGCCGTACCACATGGCGACCAGGTGGGGGTAGCCGCTGGGGCCGATGGTGGCGGTCTGGAGGGTCCAGCCGTTGTCGATGTAGGCCTCGATCTCTTCGTCGGTCATGTTGATTTGGCTGCGTCGGCTGGGCATTTTTCGCTCCTCGGGCTCTGGCGGCGTTTGGCGTGCGCGGGGGATTCTAGGGCTTGGTCATCTCTTCGGGGCGGACCCATTCGGCGAACTGGTCTTCGCTGAGGATGCCGAGTTCGACGCCGGCTTCGCGGAGGGTGCTGTTGTCCTCGTGCGCCTTCTTGGCGATCTTGGCGGCGTTGTCGTAGCCGATGTGGGGGTTGAGCGCGGTGACCAGCATCAGCGAGGAGCGCATCAGCTCGTCGATTCGCTGGAGGTTGGGCTCGGTGCCGGCGATGCAGTGGTCGGTGAAGGAGACGGCGGCGTCGCCGAGCAGCTTGATGCTCTGCAGGTTGTTGTGGGCCATCACTGGCTTGAAGACGTTGAGCTCGAAATGCCCGTTGGAGCCGCCGACGGAGACGGCGACGGAGTTGCCCATCACCTGGGCGCAGACCATCGTGAGCGCCTCCGATTGGGTGGGGTTGACCTTGCCGGGCATGATGCTGGAGCCCGGTTCGTTGGCGGGCAGGTTGAGTTCGCCGAGCCCGGCGCGCGGGCCGGAGCCGAGCATGCGGACGTCGTTGCCGATCTTCATCAGGGAGACGGCGATGGTGTTGAGCACGCCGGCGAGTTCGACCTGCGCATCGTGCGCGGCGAGCGCCTCGAACTTGTTGGGCGCGGAGATGAAGGGAAGCCCGGTGAGGCCGGCGATCTCGGCGGCGACTTTGCCGGCGTATTCGGGATGGGAGTTGAGGCCGGTGCCGACGGCGGTGCCGCCGAGCGCGAGTTCGTAGAGCGCGGGCAGCGCCGATTGGGCGCGGCGGATGCCGTAGGCGACCTGCTGGACGTAACCGCTGAATTCCTGGCCGAGCGTGAGCGGCACGGCGTCCATGAAGTGCGTGCGCCCGATCTTGACGACGTCGTTCCAAGCATCGGCTTTGGCGGCGAGCGCGTCGTGCAGGTGCTGGAGCGCGGGGAGCAGGTGATGGGTGACCTCTTCCGCGGTGGCGATGGCCATCGCGCCGGGGAAGACGTCGTTGGAGGATTGCGACATGTTGACGTGGTCGTTGGGATGGACCGGGGACTTGGAGCCGCGTTCGCCGCCGAGCGCCTCGATGGCGACGTTGGAGATGACCTCGTTGGCGTTCATGTTGGATTGGGTGCCGGAGCCGGTCTGCCAGACGACGAGCGGGAAGTGGTCGTCGAGTTCGCCGTCGATGACCTGGCGGGCGGCGCCGCGGACGGCGTCGGCGATGCCGGGGTCGAGCTTGCCGAGCTGCTGGTTGGCGGAGGCGGAGGCGTGCTTGATGATGCCCATCGCGCGGATGATCGAGCGCGGCATGCGCTCGCCGCCGATCTTGAAGTTCTCGAGCGAGCGCTGGGTCTGCGCCCCCCAATAGCGGTCAGCGGCGACCTCGATCTGGCCCATGGTGTCGGATTCGATGCGCACGTCGGTCATGGCGGTGCTCCCTGCTGGATGTTCGGGGCTATTGGCTGCTGAGGCGCTGGATGCTGTCGACGAGTTCGCGGACGGCGTCGGCGGAGTGCTTGAGCATCCCCTGCTCGGCGCTGGTCAGGGAGATTTCGAGGATGCGCTCGATTCCCTTGGAGCCGAGCACGACGGGGACGCCGATGTAGAGGCCGTCGATTCCGTACTGCCCGTCGAGCAGGGCGGCGCAGGGGAGGATGCGCTTCTTGTCGAGCGCGATGCTGTCGACCATCTGGGCGACGGCCGCGGAGGGCGCGTAGAAGGCGGAGCCGGTCTTGAGCAGGTTGACGATTTCAGCGCCGCCGTCGCGGGTGCGCTGGATGATCTGGTCGATTTGCTCCTGTGGCAGGAGTTCGGCGATGGGGATGCCGGCGGCGGTGGTGTAGGAGGCGAGCGGGACCATCGTGTCGCCGTGCCCGCCGAGCACGTAGGCGTGGACGTCCTCGACGGAGACGTCGAGCGCTTCGGCGAGGAAGGAGCGGTAGCGGGCGGTGTCGAGGATGCCGGCCATGCCGACGACGCGGGAGGAGTCGATCCCGGCCGCGTCGAAGGCGACGTGGCACATCGCGTCGAGCGGGTTGGAGACGACGATGATCACGGCATCGGGAGAGGCGGCGACGGCCTTCTTGGCCACGTCGTCGACGATCTTCATGTTGATCGAGAGCAGGTCGTCGCGGCTCATGCCCGGCTTGCGGGCGACGCCGGAGGTGATCACGACGATGTCGGAGCCGGCGGTGGCGGCGTAGTCGGTCGCGCCGGTGACGCGGGAGTCGACGGAGACGACGGGGGAGGCTTCGTAGAGGTCGAGCGCCTTGCCTTCGGCGAGTCCCTCGACGATGTCGACGAGGACGACGTCGGCGTAGCCGCGTTCGGCGACGCGCTGGGCGGTGGTCGCGCCGACGTTGCCCGCGCCGACGACGGTGACTTTGACTCTCATTGGCTCACTCCGATCCTGTCGGCGGTTTGTCGGTCGCCGGTGCTTGGGCGTCTTGTGCTCGGGCGGCTGGTCCTATTGGGCTGCGGCGATCTGGTTGAGGGCGCTGCCGGCGCGGAACCAGCCGATCTGCTGTTCGGTGAAGCTGTGCTTGAGCGGGACGTCATCCGTGCCGCCGTCCGCGTGGTCGATGCGGAGCTGCAGCGGCTGGTCCGCGCTCATCTGGGCGAGGCCGAGGATGGAGAGCTTGTCGCGCTCGCCGATCAGGTCGTAGTGGGCGGGATCGCTGAAGGTGAGGGCGAGGACGCCCTGCTTCTTGAGGTTGGTTTCGGCGATGCGGGCGAAGGAGCGGGCGATGACGGCGAGGCAGCCGAGGTGCCGCGGTTCCATCGCGGCGTGCTCGCGGCTGGAGCCTTCGCCGTAGTTTTCGTCGCCGATGGCGACCCAGCCGCGGCCTTGCGCCTTGAGTGCGCGGGCGACCTGGCTGATCGACTGGCCCGCCTCGCCGCTGATCGGGTCGCGGGTCTGGCCGGCTTCGCCGGTGAAGGCGTTGACCGCGCCGGCGAAGAGGTTGTCGGAGATGTTGTCGAGGTGTCCGCGGTACTTGAGCCACGGGCCGGCCGGCGAGATGTGGTCGGTGGTGGTCTTGCCCTGGGTCTTGATCAGGAGGTCGAGCCCCTCGTAGTCGCCGCCGTGCCAGGCGGGGAAGGGCTGGAGGCGCTGGAGGCGTTCGCTGGCGGGGTCGACGACGACTTCGACGCCGCTGCCGTTTTCAGGCGGCGCTTCGTAGCCGGAGACGCCGGGGTCGAAGCCGTTCGCGGGCAGTTCGTCGCCCATGGGGGGCTGGAACTTGAAGCTCGCGCCGTCCTGCTCGATCTCGTCGCTGCGGGGGTCGAAGTCGATGGTGCCGGCGAAAGCGGTGGCGACGACCAGTTCGGGCGAGCCGATGAAGGCGAGGGTGTTGCGGTTGGCGTCGTTGCGGCCGGGGAAGTTGCGGTTGAAGGAGGTGACGATGGTGTTCTGCTCGTCGCCGTCGAGGTCGGACCTGCGCCACTGGCCGATGCAGGGCCCGCAGGCGTTGGCGAGGACGGTCGCGCCGGCGGCTTGGAAGGCGGCGAGCTGGCCGTCGCGCTCGGTGGTGGCGCGGATCTGCTCGGAGCCGGGCGTGACGAGCAGCGGGATGCGGAGGGGGATGCCGGCGTCGGCCGCTTGGCGGGCGAGGTGCGCGGCGCGGCTGATGTCCTCGTAGGAAGAGTTGGTGCAGGAGCCGATCAGCGCGTTGCGCGGGACGGCGGGATAGCCCTGCTCGGTCATGAACGAGCCGATTTCGGCGACGGTGTTGCGGAGGTCGGGCGTGTGCGGGCCGACCCAGCCGGGTTCGAGTTCGGAGAGGTTGATTTCGATCACGCGGTCGAAGATGTCGTGGCGGGCGTCTTCGACCGCGTCGTCGGCGCGGAGGTGCTCGGCGTTGGCGCGGGCGAGTTGGGCAATTTCGGCGCGGTCGGTGCTTTCGAGGTAGGCGGCGGTGCGCTCGTCGAACGGGAAGATCGAGGTGGTCGCGCCGATTTCAGCGCCCATGTTGGTCACGGTGGCGCGTCCTGTGGCGCTCATCGAGGCGACGCCCGGGCCGAAGTACTCGACGATTGCGCCGGTGCCGCCCTTGACGGTGAGTTCGTCGGCGACCTTGAGGATCACGTCTTTCGGGGAGGTCCAGCCGTCCAGCGCGCCGGTGAGGCGGACGCCGATCAGCTTGGGCATGGCGACGCCCCAGCCGATGCCGGCCATGGCGTCGACCGCATCCGCGCCGCCGACGCCGATGGCGATCATGCCCATGCCGCCGGCGTTGGTGGTGTGGCTGTCGGTGCCGATCATCATCCCGCCGGGGAAGGCGTAGTTTTCGAGCACGACCTGGTGCATGATGCCGGAGCCGGGCTTCCAGAAGCCGGCGCCGTAGCGGGCGGCGGCGCTGCGGAGGAAGTCGTAGACCTCTTCGTTCTCGGTGATGGCCTGATCGAGATCGGAGGCGGCCTCGACGCGGGCCTGGACCAGGTGGTCGCAGTGGACGGTGGTGGGGACGAGGGTGCGTTCGAGGCCGGCGAGCTCGAACTGGAGCATCGCCATCTGGCCGGTGACGTCTTGCAGGCAGACGCGGTCGACTTGCAGGGAGGCGTAGTCCTCGCCGCGGGCGATGGGCTGGTTTTCCGGATCGGAGAAATGGCCGAAAAGGATTTTTTCGGCGAGGGCGAGGGGGCGGTCGACGCGCTGGCGGGCGATGGCGACGCCGG
Organism: Dehalococcoidia bacterium; assembly: GCA_965205165.1. Taxonomy (GTDB): domain Bacteria; phylum Chloroflexota; class Dehalococcoidia; order Bin125; family Bin125; genus CBDESM01. The sequence goes on along the minus strand of OZ242037.1, from coordinate 249,406 downwards.
CGCCGAGTTTGGCGTAGGCGGCTTGGATGCGTTCGAGGGCGTCGGGTTCGTAGAGCATGGTCGTTCCAAGCTGCTGGCGCGCGGTGGATCAGAGGGGGATGTTGCCGTGCTTCTTCGGGGGTGAGGCGTCGACTTTCTCGGCGAGCATTTCGAGGGCGCGGACGATGGCGGTGCGGGTCTCGCCGGGATCGATCACGTCGTCGACGTAGCCGAGTTCGGCGGCTTGGTAGGGGCGGTAGAACTCGGCCTCGTATTCGGCTACAAGTTTGGCGCGTTCGGCTTCCGGATCGTCGGCCGCGGCGATGCGGCGGCGGTGGATGATGTTGACCGCGCCGTCGGAGCCGGTGACGGCGATCTGTGCGGTGGGCCAGGCGAGGTTGACGTCGGAGCGGAGGTGGCGGGAGCTCATCACGACATAAGCGCCGCCGATGGACTTGCGCAGGGTGACGGCGACCTTCGGGACGGTCGCTTCGGCGTAGGCGTAGAGCAGTTTGGCGCCGTGCGCGATGATGCCGCCGTACTCCTGCTGGGTGCCGGGCAGGAAGCCCGGGACGTCGACGAGCGTCACGATCGGAATGTTGAAGCAGTCGCAGAAGCGGACGAAGCGGGCGGCCTTGCGCGAGGCGTCGATGTCGAGGACGCCGGCCAGCGTGTCGGGGTCGTTGGCGACGATGCCGACGCCGATGCCGGCGAAGTGGGCGAAGCCGACGGCGACGTTGCGGGCCCATTGGGCCTGCACCTCGAGGAACTCGCCGTTGTCCACGATCTTGCGGATCACCTGGCGCATGTCGTAGGGGCGGGTGGAGTCGGCGTCGACGAGGTCGGCGAGCTCGTCGACCTTGCGGTCGGCCGGGTCGCCGGTGTCGAGCCACTGCGGGTCTTCCATGTTGTTCTGGGGCAGGAAGGCGAGCAGTTGGCGGACGGTGTTGAGGGTGGCCTCCTCGCCCGGGATGCAGAAGTGGGCGACGCCGGTGCGGGTGGCGTGGGTGAGCGCGCCGCCGAGCTCCTCGTGGGTGACCTCCTCGCCGCTGACGGCGCGGATCACGTCGGGCCCGGTGATGTACATCTGGCCGGTGCCCTGCACCATGAAGATGAAGTCCATGATGGCCGGGGAGTAGACGCCGCCGCCGGCGGCCGGGCCGGCGCAGACGGCGATCTGCGGGACGAGGCCGGAGGAGAGGGTGTTGCGGAGGAAGATGTCGCCGTAGCCGGCGAGGGAGGTGACGCCCTCTTGGATGCGCGCGCCGCCGCCGTCGTTGATCGCCACGATCGGCGCACCGACCTTCATGGCCAGATCCTGGACCTTGACGATCTTCCCCGCCGCGGCCTCGGAAACGGAGCCGCCGAAGACGGTGAAATCCTGCGCGTAGGCGAAGACGGTGCGGCCCTCGACCTTGCCGTGGCCGACGACGACGGAATCGCCTTCCGGGCGGTTGTTTTCGAGGCCGAAGCCGGAGCCGCGGTGCTTGACGTAGGGGTCGATCTCGTTGAAGGAACCGTGGTCGAAGAGGATGTCTAGGCGCTCGCGGGGCGAGAGCTTGCCGCGGTCGTGCTGGCGCTGGAGCGCGTCGGGGCGGTTTTCGGTGCGGCCGTTGAACCGGCGTTCGGCCATTTCGTCCAGCAGGAGATCGATCGGCCGCTTTGGGGGATCGGCAGGTGCCGCCTGCGCAGCTTGAGAGCCCATCGCGATTCCGCGCCCCTGCATCTGGTAGAGCGGGCCCGCGCCGATGCGCAGCGCCGCGGGAAGAGGCTATCACGGGCTCGGGGGAGGGACAATCGGAACGCGGGTCAGGGCTCCGGTTCGGCGTCCGGCGCCGCTTGGCCGGCCGGATCGGCCTGCGCGTCGGGATCGCCGGCTTCCGCCTCTTCAGAGTCCGCTTCCGGCTCCGGCTCTTCGGGGGCAGGGATGAGCAGGCGCTGGCCGACGAAGAGCTGGGCAGCTTCGGCATCGGTGAGGTTGTTGAACTCTTGGAGATCTCGCCAGGTGACGTTGAAGGCGAGGCCGATGTCGAAGAGGGTGTCGCCGGCTTCGACGAAGTAGGTGCGCAGGATGCGGCGGCCGGGGTCTGCTCCGCGCAGCTCCTCTTCGCCGGTGTCGTTCTGGGTGACGGTCAGGATCGCGCAGTCTTCGCTGCTGATCGGGATGCGGAGCTCGTCGCCGATGCGGAGCTGGGAAGGGTCGACGATGCCGTTGAGCCGCTGGATGCGATCGGCGGTGGTGCAGTAGGCGCTGGCGATGCGCTCGAGCGTGTCGCCGGAGCGGACGATGTAGTTGGTTTCGGTGACTTCGACCACGGCGGCCTCGCCGCGCTCGTCGCGGAACCAGAAGGGTTCGGGCAGCGGATTGGGCAGCGCCTCGACCGGGATGTCGGCCTGGACCTGGGCGTCGTCGCCGGCCTCGGCGGGCTGCGGAACGGCCTCGATCGCGTCGTCGCTACCGCCGCAGGCGACCGCGGCGGCCGCGAGCAGGGCGAGGAGCAGCAGCGGCGGGCGGAAGCGGTTCATCTATCCACTTTCGCACGGCAGGGGCGGTTCGACCGAAATGCCGATGCCGGCGGCGATGCAGGCGAGGGTCGCATGGGCGATGCGGGCGACATCGCGCATCAGCTCGGCGTCGAGGTTCGCATACGTGTCGGTCGGGAGATGGATCGGCGCGTTGGGCAGGAAGAAGCCGAGGATCGGAATGCCTTCGGCCTCGAAGCTGGAGTGATCCGAGCCGATGTTGGCATCGAGCAGGCCGGGCGCGGCGTCGATCTGGAGGCGCGCGGCGAGGTCGGCGGCGGTCGCGGCGAAGCCCTCGTCGCCGATCAGCCGGATCGGGAGGTCGCCGCCGCCGATGGCATCGAGGTTGATCATCGCGGCCGCATCGGCCAGCTCGCCGCTTTCGCGCATGCGGCGAACCAGGTCGGAGGAGCCGAGCAGGCCGACTTCTTCAGCGCCGAAGGCCGCAAAGCAAAGCGATTTGGCCGCTTCGGAACCGGCGTAGGCGCGGGCCAGGGCGAGCAGGACGGCGGTGCCGCTGGCGTTGTCGTTGGCACCCGGGGCGTTGGGGACGGAGTCATAGTGCGCGCCGACGAAGATGCGGCAGGTTCCGCCCGGCCAGCGGGCGAGGACGTTGTTGGATTCGACTTCGCCGTCGGGCCCCGCCCCGATTTCGGCGGGGCCCAGCGATGCTGTCCTGCCGGTGGCGAACTGGAGCTGGCGGGAGGCTGAGCGGGGGATGATCGCCACGGGGATGGAGACCGTTTCGCGGATGACGCCAAACACCAACATGTCGTCGTCGTTGACGACGATCAGCCCGGCCGCGCCGGCGGCCTCGGCGTTCAGGGCTTTTTCGCCGAAAGTGAGCTGGCCGCGGTCGACCGCGAGGATCGCGCCTTGCGCGTTGACCGCGGCGATCTCATCAAGCGTGCCAAGCCCGTCGATCCGGATCAGCGGGCCGCTCGCGGGGATGGCGGGCGCGCCGTCCATTGCGAGGGCGGGGACCAAGTCGTCGCCGATTTGCAGTTCCCAAGGGACGCGGACGGCTGCGGTGAAGGGGATGATTCGGGCGTCGTAGCCGAGTTCTTGAAAGGCTTGGGAGAGATAGGCGGCGGCTGATTCTTCGGCTGCTTCACCGGCAGGGCGGGGGCCGATCTCGTCGGCCAGATGGCGGACGACGGAGAGGGCGAAATCGTGGTCGTAGGGCCGCGGAGCGGGCGGGAGCGTCGGCTCGGGGGAACGCTCTGATGATGCGGGGGCGGAGCGCCGGCCCTGAGAGTCGCGGGCGCTGCTGCCGGCGGCGGCTTCGGACTGCCGGGACGGCGCGCTGCTTGCGGCGGGAGAGTCCGGCTCCGCTTGCTGCTGTTCGGACTGCTGCTCTGCGGTCTGGGGCGTCGGAGCGCGCGGGGGCTGCGCGTCGTTGATCTCGTCTGCACAGGCGGCGGCCGCGGCGATGGTGCAGGCGAGGAGGCCGATGCGGATCAGGCGGCGGATGCGCATGTATGCGGCATTGCGCGGGCGGAACGGCCGATGCCGGTCATTGCGGGGGCTTGCGGCGGAACCAGCGGAATGCGTCACCTTTGGGGCGGTCGTCGTAGCGGACGTAGCGCCCGCGCCAGTAGCCCCCGCGGGCGTCGGGCTCATCGGGTGCGGGCTGGTGGCGGTTCTTCCTGCCGCGCGAGGAGAGGATCAACCCGATCACGAAGAGCACGAGGCCGGTCAGCGCGAGCCACATGCCGAAGGCTTGGAGGCGGAGCACCGCGCCGATCAGGAGCAGCACGATGCCGATGATCATCAGGTGGCCGCCGGTGGTGAAGCGGGCGGCGCGGCGGGTGGCGCCCTCGAGCAAGCGGCCGGTGCGCCGGCGGATCGGGCCGGTGCCGCGCCGCTGCTTGCGCTGCCAGTCGAAATCGTCGATCGACTGGAGCACCTCTTCCACGTCGCGTTCGAGTTTGTCGCTCATGTGATCATCCGGTGGGCTGCGCGGAATCCAGTTTAGCGCGGCGGCGCGCCCCAGCCGCCCCCGCCCGGCGTATCGAGCGTGATGATGTCGCCGGCCTGGACGTCGACCTGGACTTTGCCCGGCAGGTTGCGGCGGACGCGCTTGCCCGCCGGGCCGGCGGTTTCGAGGCTGTTGCGGCCGGGCGCTCCGTCCGCGCCGCCGTTGAGTCCCCAAGGAGCGCGGATGCGGCGTTCGGAGATGATGGTGACGCGGGCGGGGGCGAGGAATTGGGTGCGGCGGCGCAGCCCATGCCCGCCGCGCCGCCTGCCCGCGCCGGCGCTGCGCGGACGGATGGAGTTTTCGACCACGCGGAGCGGGTAGGCGAGTTCGAGCGCCTCGGCCGGGGTGTTGAGCGTGTTGGTCATGTGCGAGTGGGCCGCGTCGAGCCCTGGTCCGTCCGGGCCCGCGCCGAGCCCGCCGCCGCTGGTTTCGTAGTAGGCCCAGGGCCGGTCGCTGCGCGGGTCGATGCCGCCGGCGGTGAGGTTGTTCATCGTGCCGCTGGAGGCCGCGGGCATGCGGCCGGGCAAAATCTGCGCGAACGCTCCCCAGACGGCGTCGACGATGCGCTGGCTGGTTTCGACGTTGCCCGCGGCGACCGCGACGGGCGGCTGTGCGGCGACGATGCTGCGCGGGGGCAAGGTGAAGGAGACCGGGCGGAAGACGCCGCTGTTCATCGGCGAATCGGGCGGCAGCAGGCAGCGCAGGACGTAGTAGCAGGCCGAGCGGGCGACGGGCGCGACCGCGTTGACCGAGGCCGCCCGCTGCGGCGCGGAACCGGAGAAGTCGAAGTGCAGGCCGCGCCGCTCGACGCTGAGCTCGAGGCGGATCGGAACGGGTTCATCGGAATGGCCGTCGTCGTCGAGCGCGTCCTCGAACCGCCAAGAACCGCGGGGCAGGTCGTCCAACGCGGCGCGGGCGAGCCGCTCGCCGTAGTCGAGCAGCGCGTTGGTCATGCGCGGCCATTGGGCTGCGCCGAGCTCCCGCTGGAGGGCGGCCGTGCGGGCTTCGCCCAAGCGCTGCGCGGCGATCTGCGCGGCGAAGTCCCCCCGCCGCTCGTCCGGAGTGCGGACGTTGCGGAGGATCAGCTGCATGGCCTCGTCGACGAGCTCGCCGGCCCGGTAGAGGCGGATGGGCGGGATGATCAGTCCCTCTTGCACGAGCTCTTCGGCGACCGGCATCGAGCCGGGCGCCATCCCCCCGATGTCGGCCTGATGCGCTCGGCTGGCGACGAAGCCGATCGGAGCGGCCGCCTTCCCGGGCGGATCGGCGAAGACGGGCGAGACCATCGTGACGTCGGGAAGGTGCGTGCCGCCGAGGAACGGGTCGTTGAGGATGGCGAGATCGCCGGGCCGCCAAGGCGCGAGGCGCTCGACGGCGCGCACCGATTCGGGCATCGCGCCGAGGTGGACGGGAATGTGCGCCGCTTGGGCGAGCAGCCGGCCTTCCGCGTCGAAGACGGCGCAGGAGAAATCGGCGCGCTCCTTGATGTTGGGCGAGAGCGAAGCATGGCGCAGCGTCGCGCCCATTTCGTCGGCGATGGAGGCGACGAGCGAATCGAAGATCGCGATCCGGGCCGGGTCGATCGCGCCGGCTTCGGTGCGGGGCATCAGTCCCTCCTCAAAATCAGCGCGCCGGAGCGGTGGGCGGCGGCCTGCCAGCCGGGCGCGACGAGCGTGGTGGTGTCCTCTTGCAGGATCACCGCGGGGCCGTCGATGCGCCCGCGAATCGCGGCGCGCTGGATGATCTTGCTGCGCCGCCGGCGATCCCATTCGACGGAGGCCGTGCGTGGCTTGGCGGCCTCGCCCGTTGGCTGTTCGCGGGACAGGTCGCCGCGGAAGCCGGGCGCGACGGCCTTGGCGCGGGCGGTGACGACCTCGACGGGCCGCGAGCGGTCGGAAAAGCCGAAGCGCTCCTCGTGCTTCCCGTGGAAGGCATCGGCGATGGCGCGGGCGGACCTGATGTTGGGCAGGTCGACCGCGAGTTCGTGCGATTGCCCGCGGTAGCGCATGTCGGCGGAGCGCTCGATGCGGACGCCGCGCCTGTAGCCGTCGCCCGCGATGGCCTCGCGGGCGCGTCGGGCGAGGGCCGCGAATGCGTCCGACAGCTCCGCGACGGCGCCCTTCGCATCCGGTTCGATCGTGATGTGCAGGCCCTGCTCGGCGTCGCGGGCGACGTCGGCGCGGAGCATCCCGGCGGCGCTGAGCACGCCCGCATCCGGCGGGATCACCGCGGCCGGGATGCCGAGTGCGCCGGCGAGGTCGCAGGCGTGGAGCGGCCCCGCGCCGCCCGCCGCGACCAGCGCGAAGTTGGCCGGGTCGCGCCCGCGTTCGACCGAGATCACGCGCAGGGCGCGGGCCATGTTGGCGTTGACCACGTCGATCACGGCGCGGGCCGTCCGGGCGATGTCCCCGCCGAACGGCTCGGCGATCGTCGAGATCGCGTCGCGGGCGCGTTCGGGATCAAGCGAGATCGACGCGCCGAGGACTTGGCCGGGCTGCAGGCGGCCGAGCACGACGTGCGCGTCTGTCACGGTCGGCAACTCGCCGCGGCCGTAGGCGGCGGGTCCCGGGTCCGCGCCGGCGGATTGCGGGCCGACCCGCAGCGCGCCGCCGGAGTCGAGCCAGGCGATCGAGCCGCCGCCCGCGCCGACCGTGTGGACGTCGACTGAGGGCGTGCGGATCGGGATCCCGTCGATTTCGAGGTCGGTGCGTTCGAGCAGCCGGCCGGGGCAGAGGCCGACATCGGTGGAGGTGCCGCCCATGTCGAAGGTGATCGCCTGCTCGAAGCCGGCCTCGCGTGCGGCCGCGAAGCCGCCGGCCGCGCCGCCGGCTGGCCCGGAGAGGACGGTGCGGACCGCGTCCGCGCCGGCCGAGGCCGCGCTCATCGAGCCGCCGTTGGACTGCATGATGCGCAGGCGGGGCGGGCGCTCGCCGAGCGCAGCGAGGGATGCTTCGAGCCCAGCGAGGTACTCGCTCATGATCGGCGAGAGATAGGCGTTGGCCGCGGTCGTGCTCATCCGCTCGAACTCGCGGTGCTGGGGCAGCACCAGGTGGGAGGCGGAAACGGAGAGCCCGCGGGCCTCGGCGCGCTGCATGGCGATGCGCTCGTGGACGGGATTGACGAAGGCGAAGATGAAGCAGATCGCGAGCGTGCGCGCCCCCGAGCGGGCGATACGGTCGAGCACGCGCTCCAATTCGCCCTCGTCCAGCGGCTCGGCGATTTCGCCGTCGGCGGCGATCCGCTCGGCGACCTCGAAGCGCAGCCGGGCGGGGATCAGCGGCTCGGGCCGGGCCGGGTGCAGCGCGTAGAGATCGGGGCGCGCTTGGCGGCCGATCACGAGGGTGTCGCGGAAGCCCTTGGTCGTGAGCAGCGCGGCGGGCGCGCCGGAGCGGGTCAGCAGTGCGTTGGTGGCGACCGTCGAGCCGTGCACGATCTCGTCCGGCTGCCAGCCGAATTCGCGGATGCTCTCGACGACGGCGCGGCCGGGATCATCGGGCGTGGAAGGGCGCTTGGCCAGCTGCACGCGCCCGTCATCGACGTAGATGAAGTCGGTGAAGGTGCCGCCCACGTCGACGCCAAGCAGCCGCACCGCATCGTCCTTCCGCGGGTTCGATGATCCGCGCCGAGTGTAGGGCGCGCTTGATTCGGCCGGCGGAATTGACCGAGCGGGGCGAGCGCCATAGCGTGGGGCAACTTGCGACCGCGCTGATCTCACGGACGACATGCCATGGCAGACCAGACCATCCTCCGCGTCGAACGCCGCACCACGCTGGGCAAGGCGGTGAAGCGCCTGCGCAGCGCCGGCGTCGTGCCCGCCAACGTCTACGGACGCGGCGTCGAATCGACCTCGATCCAGGCATCCCTGGCCGAGTTCCGCCGGGTCTACCGCGAGGTCGACCGCAACTCGGTGGTGCAGATGCAGATCGACGACGACGCGGGCACGATCCCCGTCGTGCTGCGCGAGGTGCAGCGCAAGCCGGTCGGCAGCGACGTCGTCCACATCGATTTCTACCAAGTCGACCTGAAGCGGGCGATCCACAGCGAGGCGCGGATAGTGCTGACCGGGCATTCGGAGGCGGTCGCGCTGGGCGGCACGCTGGTGCAGAGCGTGGACGCGATCATGCTGGAGGCGCTGCCGCTGGAGATGCCGTCCGAGCTCGAGGTGGACGTGAGCGGCTTGAACGAGTTCGGCAACTCCGTGCTGGTGCGGGACATGACCCTGCCGGAGGGCGTGCGCGCGGTGACCGACGAGACGGTCGCGATCGTGACGGTGCTCGCGCCGCGGGTGAGCGAGGACGAGGAAGAGGAGATCGGCGCGGAGGGCGAGATCCTCGAGGGCGAGGCCGCGCCGGCCGCCGCAGAAGAAGAGGAAGCGGCGGAGTAGCGAAGCCGCGGCCCCGTCCTACGCGCCGGCCCGGAGCCGGTCGCCGCGGAGCTGCCCGCAGGCGGCCGCGATGTCGAGGCCCTTTTCGACGCGGACCGTGGCTCGGATGCCCGCATCGGCGAGCACGCGCTGGAAGCCGAGCGTGGCGCGCCGCCCCGGCCGCCGGCCGAAGACGCCGCTGGACGGATTGAGCGGGATCAGGTTGACCTGGCAGCGCAGCCCGCGCAGGCGTTCGGCCAAGTGGCGGGCGTGGGCCGGCGAATCGTTCTCGCCGGCGAGCAGCACGTACTCGAAGGTCACGCGGCGGCCGGTGCGCCGGGCGTGCTCGCCGGCCGCGGAGATCAACTCGGCGACGCTGGCAGAGGGCACCGGCACGAGCCGCTTGCGCAGCGCCTCATCGGGCGCGTGCAGGCTGATCGCGAGGTTGACCTGCGGATGATCGCGGCCGAGCCGGCGGATTTGCGGGACGAGGCCGACGGTGGAGACGGTGATCCGCCGCGGGGAGAGCGCGAAGCCGTCCGGGTCGGAAAGGCGGTCGAGCGCCCGGCTGACCACGTCGTAGTTGGCGAGCGGCTCGCCCATGCCCATGAAGACGATGTGGGTGATCTGCGATTCCTCGTCCCGCGCCCAAGAGCGGGCGAGCAGCGCCTGCCGCATCACCTCGGCCGCCGTGAGCTGGCGGCGGAAGCCCTGCCGCCCGGTCGCGCAGAAGACGCAGCCCATCGCGCAGCCCGCTTGCGTGGAAAGGCAGATCGTGCGCCGCAGGGTCTGGCTCGCGCCGTCATGCGGATCGTGGCGGATGAGGACGGTCTCGACCATCTCGCCGTCGCGGAGCGGGATCAGGGCCTTGGTGGTGGAGCCGTCGGCGCTGTTCTGGACGCTTTCGGGATCGGCCGCGCCGCGCTGTCGCAGGGCGAGCTCGTCGCGCAGATCGGACGGGAGGTCGGTCATTGCAGCCGCGTCGAGGACGCCGCGGGCGTAGAGCCAGCGCCAGATCTGCTTGGCGCGGTAGGCGGGATGGCCGAGCTCCTCGACCAGGTCGGCGAGCGCGTCGCGGTCGAGTTCGAGCAGATCGAGGTCAGGCATCGGCCGAGCCGAGGACTTGGCCGTCGAGCGCGGCCGCGCCGCGGGCGAACTCGGCGGCCGACATCTCGCGCTTGCCGGCGCGCTGAAGGCGGCGCAGCGCCAGCGTGCCCCGGCCGGTCTGCACGCCGATCCAATCGCCACTGACGCTGATCCTGCCCGGGGTCGCGCCGGGGCGGTCGCCGATCGTCGGGATCCATTCGGCCTTGGCGATGCGCAGCTGCCGCCCCGCGGCGATGGTGAACGCGCCCGGCCAAGGGGTGCAGGCGCGGACTTGCCGTTCGATCTCGATCGCGGGGCTGGTCCAGTCGATCTCGCCGGCGGATTTGCCGATCCGCCGGGCGCGCGTCGCCCGCGCCGCATCCTGCGGCTGAGGCGCGATTTCGCCGGCGAGCCAGCGCGGGATGGTTTCGATCAGCAGATCCGCCCCGAGCTGCGCGAGGCGGTCGGAGAGTTCGCCGGCGGTTTCCGACGCGCCAATCCGGGTCGGGCGCTGGGCGAGGACGTCGCCCGTGTCCTCGGTCTGGTCGACCAGCATGATCGTCGCGCCGGTTTCCGGATCGCCGTGAAGGATCGCGGCGTGGACGGGCGCCGCGCCGCGCCAGCGCGGGAGCAGCGAAGCGTGGACGTTGAGCGTGCCGTGCGCCGGGAGGTCGAGAACGGCCTCGGGCAGCAGCTGGCCGTAGGCGGCGACAATCTGGAGTTCGGGCCGGAGCGCCGCGATCTGCGAGATCGCCGCTTCGTCGCGCAGACGCTGCGGCTGCACGACCGGGATCCCGCTGGCTTGCGCGAGTTCCTTCACCGGCGGCGGCTTGGGCTTGCGCCCGCGCCCGGCCGGACGATCCGGCGGCGTGACTGCAGCGACCGGACGCCACGGGCCGTCGATCACCGCGGAGAGGACGGGAAGTGCGAAGTCGGGCGAGCCGTAGAAGATGGTGCGGGGCGCATCGGGCATGGCGGCAGGGTACGCCCGCGCCCGGCTCAGATGCGGACGGCGGCGATGGACAGGCCGACGAACACGAGCATCAGCACGATGGTGCCGCGGAAGAGCGAGCGTTCGAGCCCGCGCCGCGTGCGGTAGCCCTCGCCGCCCGTCCCGCCGAAAATGTTGCCCAGCCCCGCGCCCTTGGCTTGCAGGACGACGGCCGCGATCACCATCAGCGCGACCAGCACCTGGAAGATGTTGAGAATTTCGGATGCGCTCATCTGGGTGCGTTCACTTCCCGACCGGCAGCCGCGCTCGGCGGGCCGGGCCCGTCGCGGCCGGGGCGCGCAGGGGGCGCACGCCCGCCTCTTCGCGCTCATGGTACGTGGTCAGGATCGCGGCCGCGAGTTTGCCGGAGTCATGGCGGTAGCGGTTGCCCGAATCGACCACGTCGGCCTCGATCAGCGCCGCGCTCTCGAAGGACGCGCCCGGGTCGACGCGGACCGGCTCCGAGCGCCAGCGCCGCGGAAGCCGCGCCGAGGCATTGTTGTTCGCGATCACGTAGTCGAACGGCATCCCGCCGATGTGGTCCGAGATCGAACCGATGTGGTCCTGGACGGAGTAATGGTCGGTCTCGCCGCGCTGCGTGGCCACGTTGGAGACGTACATCTTGAGCGCGCTGGATTCCTGGAAGGCGATCCGCAGGTCGGGCACGATCAGATTGGGCAGGACGCTGGTGTAGAGGGAGCCGGGACCGACCACGATGATGTCCGCGTTGCGCACCGCGTTGACCGCATCGGGGTGCGCGCGCGGGTGCGCCGGTTCGAGCGTCAGCAGCCGGATGCGCGTGTCCGCCGCGGTGATCGCGGATTCGCCGCGGATCACGCGCCCGTCGTGGGTGCGCGCCGCGAGCCGGATGTCCTCCAGCGTCGAAGGAATGATCCGCCCCCGCACCGCGAGCACGCGCCCGGTCTCGTTGAGCGCGTCCTCCATCGAGCCGGTGACGCCCGACATGGCCACGATGAAGAGGTTGCCGAAGGAATGCCCTTCGAGCCCATCGCCCGATCCGTCCGGGAAGCGGTATTGGAAGAGCCGCGTCATCAGCGGCTCCGCATCGGCCAGCGCCGCGATGCAGTTGCGCAGGTCGCCCGGAGGGATCACCCCCATGTCCCGCCGCAGCCGGCCGGATGAGCCCCCGTCGTCGGCCACCGTGACGATCGCGGAGATGTTGTCGGAGTACTCCTTGAGCCCGCGCAGCAGGATCGAGAGCCCGGTGCCGCCGCCGATGCAGACGATCCGCGGGCCGCGCGCCGGGAAGCGGCTGCGGTAGAGCAGTTCGACCAGCGGCGCGTCGACGTCGCCGTTGCGGGGGCGGTGCGCCCGCGCCGCGCCGACCAGCGCGTTGGTGAACTTCCAAGCCCCGAAGCCGATCGCGATCGCGGCCAGCGCCATCAGGATGCCGCCGCGCGCCGCGTAGGGCAGGAACTGGAGAGTCAGGTAGTAGAAGGCCCCGGGCAGCGTGGTCGTCACGTAGAGCTCGCGCAGCACGAAGGCGATGCCGAGCCCGAGCAGGCCCATGCCGGCCAAAAGCAGCAGGAACCAGCGCTTGACGCCCAGCCCGGGCACCAGCCAAGTGCGGATGCTGCGCTCTTGCAGGGCGGTCTGGATGCGGGACATTGCGCCCAACTATAGGCACGCCTCGGCGGACGGGGTACCTTCAGGGCGCAGGCCCGGCGAATGCGCGGGCGCGGGCGGCCGCCCGAGGCCGCGGAACGGGGGCTCCAGATGGAACAGCGCACATTCGGCGACACCGACCTCGCCTGCTCGGCCGTCGGCTTCGGCACCTGGGAGATGTCCACCACGATGTACGGGCAGATCGACGTCGCCGAAGCCAGCCGCGCCGTCAATGCCGCCATCGACCGCGGGATCAACCTGTTCGACACCGCCGAGGTCTACGGCCCCTACCACTCCGAGGAAATCCTCGCCAAGGCCCTCGGCGAGCGCCGCTCGGAGATCGTCTTGGTCACCAAGGTCGGCTTCGACTACGACGAAACGCCCAAGGTGACCGGCCGCAACTCGCGCTACGACCACGTGATCGAGCACACCGACGGCTGCCTGAAGCGGCTCGACACCGACGTGATCGACCTGATGCTGATCCACTGGCCCGACCACGACACCCCCTTCGACGAGACGATGCGAGCGCTCGAGCAGCTCAAGGCCGACGGCAAGGTCCGCCACTACGGCGTCTCCAACTTCACCGTGCCCATGATGGAGGAGTGCCAGCAGCACGGCAGCCTGACCGCGAACCAAGTCGGCTACCACCTCTTCGACCGCCGCATGGAGGCCGACGTCCTCCCCTGGTGCAAGGCCAACGGCGTCGGCTACATGGCCTACGGCTCGCTCGGCTTCGGCCTGCTGACCGGCGCCTTCACGCCCACCACCGAGTTCGAGGAGAGCGATTGGCGGCGCCGCGGCGTCGCCTTCGAGCTGCCCCTCTTCCAGCAGGAAGAGTTTCTGCGCGAGCTCTGGGTGGGCGAAAAGCTGCGCCAGCTGGCCGACGGCTACGGCAAGACCCTCGCCCAACTGGCCCTCGCCTGGGTCCTCGGCAACGACGCCGTGACCGTAGCCCTGGTCGGCATGCGCAACGAACGCGAACTAGAGGAAAACGTAGCCGCCACCGACTGGAAACTCACCGAGTCCGACCGCGCCTACATCGACGAGGTCTTCACCCAAGCCGGCGTCCCCACCCACGTAGAAACCCCGCAAGCCGTCTGAGGCCGGCAGCCGCCGGCAAGGGGCTAATCTGGTCGTGATGAGCGATCTTGCCGGCACCCTGTTCTACGACGACAACCTCGCCGTGCTCCGGGAGCACTTTGACGACGAGGCGGTTGATCTGATCTACCTCGATCCGCCGTTCAACTCCAACGCGACCTACAACCTGCTCTACCGCGACGAGTCGGGCGAGGCTTCGCCGTCGCAAGTGGAGGTGTTCAACGACACCTGGCGCTGGGGCGAAGATTCGGAGCGGGCGCTGCGGGAGATGCTCGCGCCCGATTCGCTGAGTCCGCCGGCCGGGGTGCTGCTGAACGCGATGGTCTCGGCGCTGGGCAAGAACAGCATGAGCGCCTATCTGGCGATGATGTCCGTCCGGCTGGCCGAGCTGCGCCGCGTGCTGAAGCCGCACGGCTCGATCTATCTGCACTGCGATCCAACCGCCAACGCCTATCTGCGGATGTTCATGGACGCGATCTTCGGGGTGCAGAACTTCCGCAACGAGATCGTCTGGTCCTATCGGAGATGGTCGCTGGCCAACTTCAAAGGCTTCCAGCGCATGCACGACACGATCCTGTTCTATGCGAAGGATGCTGCGCAGATCGATTTCCACGGCGATTTCGAGCCGGTCAGCGAGAGTTACGAGCAGCGCTTCCGCGGCGGCTCGAACCGGAAGGATCCGGAGAACCCCACGCGGGTGCAGCGCCTCGAGACGCCGTCCAAGGGGATGCCGCGCCGGGATGTATGGAACGACATCAGCGTCATCGCCGGCTCGGCCAAGGAGCGGACGGGCTTCCAGACGCAGAAGCCGTTGAAGCTGCTCAACCGCATCATCGAGGCGTCGTCGAATGAGGGGGATTTGGTGCTCGATCCGTTCTGCGGCTGCGGGACGGCGGTGGTCGCCGCCGAGCAGCTGCGGCGCCGCTGGGTGGGCATCGACATCCACCACTTGGCGATTGGGCTGGTGGAGGATCGCCTGCGGGAGATCGGCACGGAAGCGTCGGTGATCGGCGCGCCGCGCGACATGGCGGGAGCGCGCGACTTGGCGCAGCGCAGCCGCTTCCAGTTCGAGACTTGGGCGATCACGCGGTTGGACGGATTCAGGCCCAACAGCAGCCAAGTCGGCGACCGCGGCGTGGACGGAGTCATGCGGTTCGAAATGCCGGATTCCGCAGCCTCGCGCGGCTACCGGATCGGGCGGGCGGTGGGTCAGGTCAAATCGGGCCGGGCGGGCGTCTCGGCCGTTCGCGATCTGATCGGCGCGATGAGCGACGCCGATCTCGCGGTGCTGATCCTGATGGAACCGCCCGGATCGCGCAGCACGATGCGCGAGGTGGCTGCGGCTGAAGGCGTCGTCAAGGTCGGCGACACGGAGTATCCGCGAGTGCAGGTCTGGTCGGTCGAGGACTTCTTCCAAGGCCGCCTGCCCAGATTGCCGTGGCCCTATGGCCGCGAAGCGCGCAGGATGCTGTAGGGCATCACGCCCGCTGCAACGGCTGGTCAGCAGTCATCCACATTCGCCCGCCCTCGCCGGAAGGCCGGTAGACGGGGCGGTGCATGGGGCGGGTGCGGAGGCGGCCGGTGCGGTGGGCTTGGATGCGGGCTAAGCCGATTTGGTGGTAGCGGGGGTCGATTTCCGCGCCGGCGGCGCGGCGGGCGTGGCGGATCGCGGCGATGGCGCTGCTGGCCACGCCCATGTAGGGGTCGAGCACCAAATCGCCCGGGTCGGTGAGGGAGAGGACGAGCCGTTCGACCAGCTCGACCGGGTACTGGCAGGGATGCTCGGTCTTTTCGACATGGTTGTGCTTGACGTTGGGGAAGATCCAGACGTCGCCGGGGTTCTTGCCGAGCGGGTTGCCGGAGAGCTGGCCGGTGCGGGGCCCCTTGAAATGGCGCTTGTTGGGGTACTTCTGGGGGACGCGGATCGGGTCGAGATTGAAGATGTAATCGTCGGATTTGGTGAACCAGGAGATGGTTTCGTAGCGCCCTGAGAGGCGCTTGGAGCAGTGCAGCCCATGCTCGAAATGCCAGACGATGCGGTTGCGCATCTTGAGGCCGAGCCCGCGGAAGACGGGGAAGAGGAGCGCGTCGAGAGGGATGATCTCGCCGTTCTTCACATAATTGCCGGTCTGCCAGCAGAGCGAGCCGCGCTCGTCGAGCACGCGGGCGCAGGCCTCGATCACCTCGGCTTGCGCGGCGACGTAGTCGTCGATGGTCTGGGCGCGTTCGTAGGCCTTGCCGATGTTGTAGGGCGGCGAGGTGACCACGAGCCGCGCTGCGCCGTCGGGCATTTCGGCGAGCAGGTCGCGGCAGTCGCCCAGATGAAAGACGCAATCCGCATCGGGCGACCACGTGCCGGAAATGGCGGCCTCAGACGACCCGATCCCGGATGTCGGAACGAGGGTCACTCTGCGCCGCCCATCTCGTTCGTGCTCATCTGCGCAAGATAGCGCATCCGTGCGGAGGAACGGGCGATCATTCGGACAAGGCGCTGGTGAGGAGATCGGTGGCCTGCTTGGGGTTGGCCTGGCCCTTGGTGGCGCGCATGGTCATGCCGACCAGGAACTTGAGGGCTTCCTGCTTGCCGCTGCGGTAGTCGTTGGCGGCATCGGGATGATCGCTGATGACCTGTTGGATGATCGGCGCGAGCGCATCCTCGCCGCTGATCTGGGTCAGCCCCTGCGCCTCGACCACGGCCGCGGGGGCTTGGCCGCTGCGGTAGGTCTCGGCGAAGACGTCCTTGGCCTGGCTGGTGCTGATCTTGCCCTCGTCGATCAGTTGCACGAGTTGGGCGAGGTGCGGGGGGGCAATCTTGAGGTCGGGCCAGTCGGCGCGGTCGTCCTTGGAGTGCATCATGCGGGCGAGTTCGCCCACCATCCAGTTGGCGACGGCGCGCGGCTGGCCCGCTTCCCGAGATTCG
Source organism: Dehalococcoidia bacterium (assembly GCA_965205165.1). Classification (GTDB taxonomy): domain Bacteria; phylum Chloroflexota; class Dehalococcoidia; order Bin125; family Bin125; genus CBDESM01. The sequence goes on along the minus strand of OZ242037.1, from coordinate 232,839 downwards.
CCGAGCGCCGCGACGGCGGACTCGAAGAACGCGGCCGGGACGGGCTCCTCCGTAAGCAGGCCCGACTCGAAGGGCCCGAGGCCGAACTCGGCCTCGAAGCGGGCGCGGCGCGCTTCTGGCAGTTCCGGCAGATCGGCGCGGAGCCGCTCGACGGCGTCGGCAGAGATTTCGAGCGGCGGCAGGTCGGGCTCGGGGAAGTAGCGGTAATCGTGCGCCTCTTCCTTGGAGCGCTGGCTCAGCGTGACCTGCGCAGTCTCGTCCCAGCCGCGCGTTTCCTGCTCGATCGTGCCGCCGGCGCCGAGCACCTCGGTCTGGCGCCCGATCTCGAACTCCAGCGCGCTCTGCACGCTGCGGAAGGAGTTCATGTTCTTGACTTCGACCTTCGCCCCGAACTGCTCCGCGCCGAACGGCCGCAGCGAGATGTTGGCATCGCAGCGGAAGGAGCCCTTTTCCATATCCGCGCTGCTGACCTCGAGGAAGCGGAGAATCTGGCGCAGCTGGATCAGGTACTGCCGCGCCTGCCGGGGGCTGCGCATATCGGGTTCGGAGACGATCTCCATCAGCGGGACGCCGGAGCGGTTGACGTCGATCAGGCTGAACTTCTCCCCCGCATCGCTGGTCCGGTGGAGCAGCCGGGCCGTGTCCTCCTCGAGATGCACGCGGGTGATCCCGATCCGCCGCCTGCCGAGATCGTCGGTCTCGACGTCGATCCAGCCGTTCTCGGAGAGCGGCATGTCGTACTGCGAAATCTGGTAGCCCTTCATCAGGTCCGGATACGGGTAGTTCTTGCGGTCGAACTTGGAGAGCCGCGGGATCCCCATGTTGAGCGCCAGCGCCGTGCGGATCGTCCACTCCACGGCCGTCCGGTTGATCACCGGCAGCGTCCCCGGCATCCCCAGGCAAAGCGGGCAGACGAAGGTGTTCGGCTCCGCATCCGCATACCCCGCCGGACACCGGCAGAACATCTTGCTGGCCGTCCTCAACTGGCAATGCACCTCCAACCCGATCACCGGCTCATACCCGCTCGCAGAGGCGCTGGCAGTGATCATGGGGCGATTGTAGAGGCTGGCTGCCCGGTGCCCGCGCCGTTGCCGTCCGACCCGCTGAACAGGTCGAGCTGTTGGCTGTCGTAGGCGCGCTTGACGGAGACGTCCTGGAGCATGATGGCGTGCGGGCTGACCCGCTCGGTGCGCAGGCGGCGTTCGGCGTGCTCGCAGAAGGCGGGATTGAGGTCGATCCCGATCCAGCGCCGCCCGGTCGCCTTGGCGGCGAGCGTGGTCGCGCCGGAGCCGTTGAACATGTCGAGCACGATGTCGCCGGCGAAATCGCGGGCCGGGTCGGCGCGGAAGGCGTACATCAGGGCGAGCCGCTGCGGCAGCACGACGGGGAAGGGGGCGGGATGGCCGCCGGCGCGCTTGACGTCTTCGGGGTACATGGGCCAGATCTGCATCGTGAGGTTGCGCCACTCGGCCTGCGTGAGCTTGCTGGCCTCCTTGATCGATTTGGGCAGCGGGACCGGCGGGCCGTCCTTGACGTAGACGTTGATGAACTCGATCGTGTTGTCCTCGTAGAGGTTGGGCGGATAGGGGTAGCTGCCGAACATCTTCTTGGTGGTCTGCTTCTTCCAGACGAAGAGCCCGTAGCGCTTCAGCCCGTCGACGCCGCCGAGGATGCTGGCTTCGATGTCGGCGGCGATGTTCTTGAGGTGCCGCGTGTGCTGGTCGGCGATCTGCGCCTTGGGGATCGGCATGACCGGCGTGACGACGGCGAGCTTGCCGTTGGGCGCGAGCACGCGGGCGGTTTCCCGCCAGACTTCGACCAGCTGGTCCAGATAGGCCTCATAGGAGGTCTGGCCGATCTGCCCCTCAATGCCGTAGTCGACGACATCCCAATAGGGCGGACTGGTGACCGCCAGCGACACGCAATCCGGCGGGAGCTGCCGCAGCGTGGCCGCGGCGTCGCCCTGGATGATCTTGTCGACGACATCCGCCGGCCAATCAATCGGACGGGGAATCCTGTAGTGGGCCATCTCAGGACGCCTCCGTCGCGAAGGCGTGGGTGCGGAACCCGAGGAATTCCTCCGCATCGTCGCGGAGCAAGCTGATCCGCGAATAGCGCGCCTTGTCCGTGAAACCACCCGCCAGGATGATCCCGCGAACATTGCCCTCGCCCTCCTCGAAATTCCGGTGGATCCACCCGATGTAGCGCAGAATCTGGCCGAAAGCGGCGTCCTCGGCTTCGCCAGCTTTGACTTTGACGACGACGTACCTTCCGTCCGCGCCTCTGCACAGGAGGTCCATCGTGCCGATCGGCGTCCAGACTTGACGATCCTCGAATCTCAGGCCGGGTTCCAGCGTTTGCAGCAGGCTCGGATCTTCGGCGTACGCCGTCTCGATCTCTCTTTCGACTTGGCGGCGTTCTTCGGCGGTCCACTCTGCCGGGGGAGGGGCTTTCGCCAACTTGGCGGCGAGGGCGGCGCGATCTACGCGGGGGAGGGGCTCGGAGCGCGAGGTGGGGCGGTCGTGCGGTTCTCCATAATGGGCCAACCAGTCGGCTTTGGATGTGAAGCGCAGGATTGGCGGATCCGTATCGCGGTCGAGCATCTCCCCGCTGACCGCGTCAGGATCGAGGGTGATCATTTCGGTGTCCGCATCGACGATGAAGGGGCGCGGGAAGCCGAAGAGGGCTCGCGATTGCTTGCTGTTGGCTCCGACGCCCCGGGCGCGTCGCATTGGGGCATGCCGGGGACCGACGGCCAGCGGTACCGCGTCGAGCACCCGCCTCAGCTGAGCACGCTGATGCTCCGCCAGCTCGCGCCAAGCGAGCGTCCACTCGGCCACCTGTGCCAAGTCTTGGCGGGAGCGTGCGAGGTTCACGAGATAGTCGTACTCGTCGAAAGTGATCCGTCCATCCACCATCTCCAGCAGCTGCGCGAGGAATCGGTGGGGGAAGAGTCCGAGCGAGTCGCGGTCATAGCGCTTCCAGTGCGTCGGCGCGAGTGGGCTGGGATATTGGAATCTGCGGATTTGACGTTCAATGATGACGCAGCGGGTTTCGCGGTCCTCTGCGGCGGCGAGCTCTCGGCCGACGGCGGTCAGGCGGATCGGTTGATCATTCAGAGCCCAGACCAATCCGAACATCTCCAAGTTCGTCTTGATGGCCAGGCGGCGACCTGCTTGGACATCACTGTCGGCTGTCGGTTGCGAGAACGGTGCGGTGCCGGTCTCGATCATCCGCCGGATCAGCTCGTTTTGGGCCTCCAACTCCCAAGGGCGGCCGCTGAACTCCGCGTCGATCAGCGCGAGCTGCCCGCTCATCCGAGCGATCTGCGCGTCGTCGAGGCGACGGATCTTCGGGACGTACCAGTACGACGGCCGGGAACCGTATTCGGCGAGCAGGTGTTCGAACAGCGCTCGTCTGGGGAACCGTGCCGGCAGATGGGACGGCCTTGTCGTGCGTGCCATCGCCATTTCGTCCTCGATGCTGCGCAGGTCTTCAGAGTTTACGCGCGATCCTCCGCTAGGCTGAGGGGAGCACCGGCGGGGTTGCCGGTCTGGATTGGGGCGTGGCTGCGGATGTCCACCATTCATCCCGCGCATGAGCGGATTGCGGATCAGGAGGCGGATGCGCATCCGCTGCGGATGCTGCACACGTCGGACGTGCATCTGGGGGCCTACACGTCGGAGCCCTACAAGGACGGCGACTTGGAGCCGGCGCTGCTGGCGTTCTCGCACGTGCTGGACCTGGCGGCGGAACACGGGGCGGAGGTCGGCGTGGTCGCGGGCGACTTCTTCGACCACGTGCGGGTGAAGCGGCCGTACGTGGACGTGACCGGGCAGCTGATGGAGGCGTTCGGGCGCCCGATCGTGGTGCTGCCCGGCAACCACGACCCGGCGATGCCGGAGGGCATCTACGAGAAGCACGGGGCCGCGTTTCCGCCCAACGTGCACGTGATCTGCAGCGCGGAGGGGGAGCTGGTGGTGCTGGACGAGCCGGGCGTGCAGTTCTGGGGGCAGGCGCACGAGAGCTACGACGATTTCTCGCCGGCCGCGGCCTGCCCCGCTTGGCGGCACTGGCCGGATCGCCACATGTGGCGGATCGCGGTCGCGCACGGCTACTACGTCGGCGACGGCGAGGCGCGCTACTCGTACCTGATCCGGGACGCGCATCTGGAAGCGCTGGACGCGGACTACATCGCGCTGGGCCACATCGACGTGCACCAGCAGGTGGGCGAGGGGACGCCGGCCTACTACCCGGGCGCGCCGCGGCACACGGGCGGCGCGACCATCGTCGACTTCAGCGGTGAAGGGGTCGCCGTGCGCCATATGCCGCATGCAGGTCACGGGGAGCTGATGAGCCAGCACCATGCGCCCATGTTCGGCGGCCGTTCGACCGGCCCGTAGCGCGGCGAAGTCCGCAAATCTCCGACAGGCAGCACAAGGCAGAAAGAGGCAGTCCAATGACGCATCGCGCACTCGTGATCGAGAAGACCGAAGACGACTTCCGGGTCGGCGTCCAGCAGATCGAGGATTCGGCGCTGCCCGAAGGCGAAGTGACGGTCGCCGTCGAGTGGTCGGACCTGAACTACAAGGACGGCCTGGCCTGCATCCCCAACGGACGGGTGGTGACCCGCTACCCGATGGTGCCCGGGATCGATTTCGCCGGCACGGTGGCTGAGTCCGCCTCGCCGGAATTTTCGGTCGGCGACCGCGTGGTGGCGACTGGCTACGAGCTGGGCACGGGACACGAGGGCGGCTACGCGGAACGGGCGCGGGTGCCCGCGTCTTGGCTGCAGCCGCTGCCCGACGGGCTGACCGCGGAAGAGGCGATGGTGCTGGGCACGGCTGGGCTGACCGCGGCGATCTCGATCGACATCATCGCCTCGGCCGGCATCGGCCCGGAAGCGGGCCCGGTGGTGGTGACCGGCGCGACCGGCGGGGTCGGTTCGACCGCCGTGGCGATGCTGGCCGCCCGCGGCTACGAGGTGGCCGCGAGCACCGGCAAGGCGTCCGAACACGACTTCCTGCGCGACCTGGGCGCGAGCACGATCTTGGACCGCGAGGAGCTGACCGCTGAAAACAAGCGCCCGATCGAAGGCGAGCGCTGGGCCGCCGCCGTCGACCCCGTAGGCGGCTCGACCACCGCATCGATCCTGCGCCAAGCCAAATACGGCGGCGTAGTCGCCGTCTCCGGCCTCACCGGCGGCGTCCCCATCCCCACCAACGTGATGCCCTTCATCCTCCGCGGCGTCACCCTGGCCGGCGTCGAATCGGTCTACTACCCCGCCGAAAAGCGCGCCGCCCTCTGGTCCCGAATGGCCGCAGATTTCAAGCCCGGCCAGCTCTTGGCAATGGTCGAACAGCGCGCAACACTGGAAGAAGTCCCCGAAGCCGCCCAGCGCATCCTAGCCGGCCAAATCCGCGGCCGCGTCCTCGTGCGCCCGAGCTGAGGGAGGGTCTCCAGCGTAGGAGATCGCGATTCGCCGTCGCTTGCCGGGCTTTGGCGCCGATTAACCGAATGGCCAAGTTGCCGCAGAAAAAAAGGTTGGCCATCCGGCATGCCAAGTAGTGCTGATTTCCCATAGAGAGCGCGTTGACTTTTTGCAGGAGGCCCCGGGCTAGTCACTTGGCTGGGGAAGGTCAGGTAGCATCGGAGCAGATTCAACGATGCGGGCCGGGGTGCGATGCGAACCGGCGGTATTGAGGAGCGGGAACATGAAGATCGGGATTTTCACGGGGGCTACGGGGCCGGCGGCCAGGGTGGGGGATGTGGTCGAGGATGCGCGGCGGGCGGAGCGGGAGGGGTTCGCGACCTTCGCGATGGCGAACATCTTCTCGCACGACGCGATGGGGGCGCTGACGTTGGCGGCGCACGAGACGGAGCGGATCGAGCTGATGACGGCGGTGGTGCCGACCTACCCGCGGCATCCGCACGCGATGGCGCAGCAGGCGGTGACGGTGCAGGCGGCGGCGGGCGGGCCGCGCTTCGTGCTGGGGATCGGGCTGTCGCACCAAGTGGTGATCGAGGGGATGTTCGGGATGTCGTTCGACAAGCCGGCGCGGCACATGGCGGAGTACTTGGACGTGCTGCTGCCGCTGCTGAAGGGCGAGGCGGTGCGCGGGTACGAGGGGGAGCAGTACCGCGGGAACGTGCATCTGGAGGTGGCGGATGCGCCGCCGGTCTCGTGCATGCTGGCGGCGATGGGGCCGGCGATGCTGCGGCTGGCCGGTTCGCGGACGGACGGGACGATCCTGTGGATGACGGGCGCGCAGACGGTCGAATCGCACATCGCGCCGAAGATCAACGCGGCGGCGGAGTCGGGCTCGTCGCGGATCGTGTGCGGGCTGCCGATCCTGCTGACGGAGGACGCGGAGGCGGGGCGGAAGACGGCGTACGAGCAGTTCCAGAACTACGGGCGGCTGCCGTCGTACCGCGGGATGCTGGACCGCGAAGGTGCGGCGGAGCCGGGCGATGTCGCGCTGATCGGCGGCGAGGAGGAGCTCGGCGTGCAGCTGCGCCGCTTGGCGGATGCGGGCGCGACCGATTTCGGCGCCGTCACCTTCGGCTCACGCGAAGAGCGGGAGCGGACCCGCGCCTTCCTCTCGTCGCTCGCCCCCGAGTTCTAGCGGCCGGGCGGCTCGGACTGCTCAGCCAGCGCGACCGGGATCCGGGGCGTTGAACGGCGGCCTGTATACGGTGGCGCGGAGATCGATCCGCTCGATGCTGATGGTGCGCGTTTCGTCATCGACGATGTAGATGATCCGGCGCCCGCCGGCCACGGCCCGGCGCGTGCCTTTCTCTTGACCTTCGAGCTGCTTGGTTCCGCTGCGGTAGGGGTTGGCTTGCAAGTCGCGGATCAAGCGCCGGGCCGCTCGGCGGGGTTCGGGTGCGAGCGCGTGGAAGTCGGCATCACCCGCTTCGCTGTATCGCAGGGCGAATCCGCGCGGGGGGCTCACTCCGGGCCGTCGGGCTCGTAGTCGAACGGAGGCAGGCCGTCGCGGCGGTCGAGCGCGTCGAGCCGCGACTCCATCTCGGCTTCGCTGATCCAGGCGTTCTCAATGCCGGTGACGGTGTGGTGGTAGTAGACGTCGGCGAGCGCGGCCATGTCGTCGTCGCCGAGCATCTCGGCGAACGTTTGCCGTGCGAGGCAATCGATGAACATGCAGGACTTGATCTGCGGCCACGGATAGCCGGCGTCGAGCAGCTCGCGGGCGCGCTGCCAGGGGGCGCGGTCGTCTTCGGCGAAGGGCGCTGGCAGGAGCGCCGGTTCGGGGCGCGTTGAGACCATCGTCAGCCTCCGCTGTCCGCCGCCGGCGCTTTGGCGCGGTCTTCGGGGGGTTCGTTGATTTGGCGGTCGATCCGCTCGATCCAGGCGTCGATTTGGGCTTGGTCGAAGTCGTTGCCTTCGACTTCCCTGACGATGCTGTAGAAGCGGTGTTCGGCGAGTTGGGCCATGTCGTCGTCGCCGAGCATGTTGGCGAACTTGAGGCGGGCCCGGTAGTCGGCGACCAGGCACCACTTGACGCGCTCCCACTCGTGGCCGGCTTCGAGCAGCTCGGAGGCGCGCTGCCACGGGCGGCGCGTGTCTTCGATGTACGGCTCTTCGTCGACTGCTTGCTCGAGGTCGTCGGCGGGCATGTGGTCCTCCGGAGCGGATGGCGCTCGGCGCTGGGTCGATCATAGGCGGATGGCGGCGGGGCGCTATCGCAACGGGCGGGCCCTCGGGGAAGATGAGGTCGGACCGATAGACGGTTGCGCGGGGTTCGATCCGTTCGATCAGGATCGGGCACGTGCGGTCATCGACGGCGTAGATGAGCCATCGGCTGCCGAGCACGGCGCGGCGGCGCCCTTCCGGTTGCCCGGCCAGCTGCTTGGTGCCGGCGCGGTATGGGTCGCTTTGGAGATCGCGAATCAGCCGGCGCGCGGCGCGACGGGGAGCGGGGGCGAGCGCATTGAGGCCGGCCAAGCCATCCGGTCTGTAGCGCAGGCTGAATCGGTATTCGCGACGGCGCGGAGAATTCACGCCGGGTTGGCGGGGCGCGGGAATCCGCTGCGGCGATCGAGTTCGTCGAGGATCACTTCAGCCTCTTGCCCGTCAATCCAAGTGTCCTCGACGTCTGCGATCGTGCTGTAGAACGCCGAATCGGCGAGCCAAGCCATGTCTTCGTCTTCGAGCAGGTTGGCGAAGGTGATGCGGGCGCGGAAGTCGGCGAACATGCACTGCTTGACGGCGGGCCAAGAGTGGCCGGCGTCGAGCAGTTCGCGGGCCCGCTGCCAAGGAGCGCGGTCGTCCGCGGTGTAAGGGTCGGTCTTGGCGGCGCGTTCGGGGTCGGCGGTGACCATGATCGTCTCCCGGGGCGATGCCTGCGGCATCGCGATCAGCATAGGCGGACGGCGCGGCGCTATCGCAACGGGGGCGGGCCTCCGGGGAGGCCGAGGTCTCCTTGGTAGATCGTCGAACGGGGGCCGATGTGCTCGATGATGATTTTTCCGGCGTTGGCGCGGACTTGGTAGATGATCCGCCGGTTTCCAAATGCTGCGCGGCGCCTGCCCTCGGGTTGGCCGAGGAGTTGCTTGGTGCCGTTGCGGTACGGATCGTCCAACAGCTCGCGGATCAACCGCCGCGCCGCTCGCCGCGGAGTCGGCGCGAGCGAAGCGAAGTCGGCCCTTCCCGTCGCGGTGTATTCCAGCGCGAATCGGTGCCTGCGCCGGCGTTGCGGGATCACTCCTGATCGTTGCCGTCGAATGGCGGCAGGCCATCGCGGCGATCGAGCTCATCGAGCATCGCTTCCATCGCCTCGCCGCTGATGAAGGTCCCTTCGATCTCGGATACGGAGGTGTGGAAGCAGACGTAGGCGAGGTCGGCCATGTCTTCGTCTTCGAGCAGGTTGGCGAAGGTGACGCGGGCGCGGAAGTCGGCGAACATGCACTGCTTGACGGCTGGCCAAGAATGGCCGGCGTTGAGCAGTTCGCGGGCGCGCTGCCAAGGGGCGCGGTCGTCCGCGATGTACGGCTCCGTCTTGGCGGCGCGTTCGGGGTCGGCGGTGACCATGATCGTCTCCGGGGGCGATGCCTGCGGCATCGGGATCAGCATAGGCGGACGGGGCAGGGCACTCGGGCTAAACCGACCTGTAGTCGAACCAGGGCAGGCCGTCGCGGCGGTCGAGTTCCTCAAGCTGCGCGATCATCTCCTCTTCGTCGATGATCGTGCCCTCGATCCGCGAGATGGTGGTGTGGCAGTCGACGTCGGCGAGCCAGGCCATGTCTTCGTCGTCGAGGAGGTGGGCGAAGGTGATGCGGGCGCGGTAGTCGGCGCGCATGCATAGCTTGATTTCGTCCCATGGGTAGCCGGCGTCGAGCAGCTCTCTGGCGCGCTGCCAAGGGGGGCGCTCGTCTTCGGAGAGCAGGTCCGACTTGGTTGCGGGCTGGGGGTCGGCGGTGACCATGATCGGCTCCGGCGCGGTTGGGCGTCTTGATGATGATATGCGGAGTTAGAGGACGCCGGAGGGCTTGCGGCCGAGCATGAAGGCACCGGCGCGCTCGTAGGCGGTGTCGGCCACGTAGACGTGCTGGCTGGCGACCATGATGTCGCGGACTGTCTGCTGGAGGGGGTTGTCGTGGAATGCGGCTGCGCCGCCGCCCGAGTGGTGGGCGAAGCGGGCGATGTCCACGCAGGCGTCAGTGACCCAGGCGACCATCAGGCGGATTTGCGCGGATTGAGCCTCGTCGATCTGCTGGCCCTGTTCGCGCCGGGCCATGGCCTCATCGAGAGTGTCGAGGGCGTAGGCACGGGCGGCGCGGAGACGTGCGGCGGCTTCCGCGTAGTCGCGCTGGAAGGCGCCGCGGTCGACGATTGCGGAGCCCGCGCCGAAGCGCACCCGTTCGGCGAGCTGGCCGGCGATCAGGTCGAGGGCGCGCTGGGCCGCGCCGAGCGCGATGCCGGCATGGCCGGGGCTGAGGAAGACGATCGTGGGGAGGTCGTGCCAAGCGCCGCCGCGGTGCGGGCCGGCGCCGCCGAAGCCGGTGAGGAAGTCCCGCGGAACGGGCAGCGGGCGATTGGCGCGGTAGTGGCAGCTGCCGGTGCCTTCGAGGCCCATGACACGCCAGCTGTCCTCGATCTCGATCTCGGAGGTCGGCAGGACGCAGCCGAGCACTTGGGGCGGCTGCCCGGCTTGAGCGGGGATGATCGCGTTGGCGAGGACCCAGTCGCAGTGGCGGATGCCGCTGGCGAAGGACCAGCGGCCCTCGACTTGATATTCGCCAACGGCTTCGACCAGCCGGCCTTCGGGGTTGGCGGTGCCGGCGATGCGGGGGAATTCGCCGTTGAAGACCGCGTCGAGGCCCGGACCATCGGGCAGGTGGGAGCCGACTATTCCCGCGGTTTCGGCTTGGATCATCGCCACCCAGCCGGTGGAGATGTCGGTGCGGGCGAGGGTCTCGAAGACCTCGACCTGGATGGCGGGGTGCACATCGAAGCCGCCGACTTCGCGGGGGGAGGCCATGGCGAAGATGCCGGAATCGGCGAGCGCTTGGACGAGCGGCGGGGCCATCGTCCGCAGCCGGGCGGATTCGGGCGCGTGCTTTGCGGCGGGCGGCTGCAAGGCCTCGGCGCGCTCGATCCATTCGCGGCGCTCGCGCTGGCGGCTCGGGCTGGTGCGGGACATCATCCGTTCCGTTCGCGGGTCGCGCTACCAGGCGGATGCGGGGGTGCGGTCGAGTTGGAGCGCGCCGGAGCGTTCGTAGCCGGTTTCGGCGACGTAGATGTGCTGGCTGGCGGCGAGCAGGTCGCGGTAGACCTTTTGCATGGGGTGATCGTGGAAGACGGCCGCGCCGCCGCTGGAGTGGTGGGCGAAGCGGACGACTTCGACGCAGGCATCGGTGACCCAGACGACCATGGCGCGGACTTTGGCGTCGTCGGTCGCGGACATGGCGCGGCCGGCTTCGAGCGTTTCGACGGCGCCGTCGAGGGTGGAGAGCGCGTAGGCGCGGGCGGCCTCGTACTTGGCGACGGCTTCGCCGTAGTCGCGCTGGAACGCGCCGCGGTCGGCGATGCCCGCCTTCGCGCCCATTCGGATGCGGTCTGTGAGCGAGGTGGAGAGCAGGTCGAGGGCGCGCTTGGCCGCGCCGAGCGCGACGCCGGTGTGGCCGGGGCTGATGTAGGTGACGCCGGGGCCGCGGTGCCAGGCGCTGCCGCGGAGGGTCTTGGCGGAGTTGACCATGAAATCGGGGGCGACGCTGGCGGGTTCGGGGAGCAGGAAGTTGCAGCTGCCGGTGCCTTCGAGGCCGATCGTGTCCCAGTTGTCTTCGAGCTCGAAGGCGCTTTGGGGGATGGCGCAGCCGGCGGTGATGGGGAAGCCCTGCGAGGTGAGGCGGGGGCTGCCGTCGGCGTCGAAGAGGCGGCTTGCGCCGATGATCCAGGTGCAGTGGCGGACGCCGCTGCCGAAGTTCCATTTGCCGGAGACTTGGTAGCCGCTGTCCGCGGGGCGGGCCTCGCCTTGGGGATTGATCAGGCCGACGGCTTTGGGGATGCCGTCGGCGAAGATGGTTTGGAGTCCGGGGCCGTCGGGGATTTTGGCGCCGAGCGAGGCGGCGGATTCGGTTTGGATGAAGGCGACCCAGCCGGCGGACATGTCATAACTGGCGAGGGTCTCGAAGACCTCGACTTGGGTGGCGGGGTGCACGTCGTGGCCGTCGACCTCCAGCGGGGCGGCCATGGCGAACATGCCGGCGTCTTCGAGCGCGGCGACGGCGGGCGGGCACATCGTGCGCAGGCGGGTCGATTCGGCGCTGAGATCGGCGAGGGCGGGGCCGATGGACTCGGCGCGCTCGATCCACTCGCCGCGTTCGCGCTTGCGCTCGGTGCCGGTTCGGGACATGCCGTTCCTCCTTGCGACAGGCTAGAACGGCGGGAGCGCGGGTGCGGGCGGGTTATTCGATGTAGTCGCGGAGGCGGGTGGCGCGCAGGGGGTGGCGCAGGCGGCGGAGGGCCTTGGCCTCGATTTGGCGGATGCGCTCGCGGGTGACCTCGAACTCGCGGCCGACCTCTTCGAGGGTGCGGGAGCGGCCGTCGGTGAGGCCGAAGCGGAGTTCGAGCACCTTGCGCTCGCGGATGCTGAGCGAGTGGAGGACGGCGTTGACGGTTTCCTTGAGCAGCTGCTGGCCGGCGGCGGCATCGGGGGCGATCATCTTCTCGTCTTCGACGAAATCGCCGAGATGGGAGTCGTCCTCTTCGCCGATCGGGGTTTCGAGCGAGACGGGCTCTTGGGAGACCTTGACGATTTCGCGGACGCGCTGGGGGTCGAGGCCCATGCCTTCGCCGATCTCCTCGTAGGTGGGTTCGCGGCCGAGTTCCTGGACGAGGCGGCGGGAGACGCGGACCTGCTTGTTGATGGTTTCGACCATGTGGACGGGGATGCGGATGGTGCGGGCCTGGTCGGCGATGGCGCGGGTGATGGCTTGGCGGATCCACCAGGTGGCGTAGGTGGAGAACTTGTAGCCCTTGCGGTAGTCGAATTTTTCGACGGCGCGGACGAGGCCGATGTTGCCTTCCTGGATCAGGTCGAGCATGGACATGCCGCGGCCGATGTACTTTTTGGCGACGGAGACGACGAGGCGGAGGTTGGCTTCGGTGAGGCGCTTTTCGGAGAGGTAGGCGTCCTCCTTGAGGATGCTGATGTGGCGCTCGCAGCGGAGGGCGATGGGTTCGAGCAGTTCGGGCACCTTGTCGGAGACGGGCAGGAGCAGGTCGATGCCGCCGGCGGCGTCGAGCATGCGGTTGATCATGCGGCGGGGCCAGAGATGGGTGGCGACCGAAACCTGGACGAGCCGTTCTTCGGCCTGGGCCTCGTCGTAGCCGCGCTTTTCCATCAGGTAGGCGCGGAGGTCCGCATCCATTTCGCCGTCGACGCGGCTGCGGAATTCGGGGCTTTGGATCAGGTCGAAGAGCTGGGGGTCGTCCTGCTCGATGAAGGCGGCGATTTCGGCGATGTCGGGGAGCAGGGATTCGAGTTGGAGCAGCAGGTAGACGGTGATTTCGAGGGCGTTGGGCCAGCGGCCGTTGATGTTGCGCCAGTCTTCCTCGAAGTCGCGGATCCAGTTGCCCTCTTCCATTTGGCGGGAGAGGTCGCGCTCGTCTTGGGCGGTGAGCAGGTTGACGCGGCCGATTTCGCGGAGGTACATGCGGACGGGGTCGTCGATGCCCTCGACCTCTTCGACCACGCCCTCGCGTCCGACGGCGCGCTTTTCGATGATGCGGCGGGACTGGTGCTCGGAGCGGCCGTCCTGCGGTGCGGGAGCGGCGGTCTTCTGGGCTTCTTCGGCGTCCTGTTTTTCCTGGGCCTGCTGGAGCAGTGCGCTGAGCGCTTCGAGGTTGCTTTCGTCGTCATCGCCGCCGAGGGTGAAGCGGGAGACGCCGGCGCGGGCGATCTGCGTTTCCTCGTGCATTTTGGCGAGGTTGCGGCGTTCGGCGGCCTTTTTCGGGGTGAGCGCGGCCTTGGTGGACTTTTTGGTGGTGCGCTTGGGCTCTTCGGCGAGGTTGATGGAGCGTCGGCCGGCGGGCATGGAGAACTCGTCGACGGGCGCGGTGAGGGCGCGGACGCGGGCCTCTTCTTCGGATTGGGCGACGGCGCGGGGCTTGCGCTGGCCGGGCGCTTCGGCGGTGATGCGGCGGTCGGACATCTGCCGGCGGACGAGGGTTCGGAGCTGTCCGACGGAGCCGGAGCCGGCGCGGGAGCGGGCGGCGCGCTTGGCGAGTGCGGCGGCGGAGCCCTTGAGCGGCCTGCTGCGCCGGCGCTTGGGCTTGGCGGGCTGCGGCTGCTGCGCGGGTTCGGCGGCCTTCTTGGCGGCGGGTTTGGCAGGAGTCTTGGCCGGTGCCTTGGCTGGCGTCTTGGCGGTGGCGGGCGGCTTCTTCTCCGCGCGGGCGGATGTCCGCTTGGGAGCGGGCTTGGCGGTCTTAGTGGTCTTGGCGGGGGCTTTGGCTTTGCTTGCGGGGGCCTTGGCCGGCGTTGCCTTGGCGCGGCTCTTGGCAGCGACGGATTTGGGTTTTGCGACGGACTTGGGTTTCGCCGCAGGCTTGGCCTTGGCGGCCGTCTTGCCCGTGCCGTTGGCGTTCGCCGGGGCCTTGGCCCTTGACTTGGTTGCGGATGTCGATTTGGTCCCGTTGGCCGACTTCGCGGTCGTCTTGGCCGGGGCCTTCGCTTTCGTTGCGGCTCGGGCTTTCGCGCCGTTAGCGCTCTTAGCAGGGGCCTTCGTGCTGGCGGAGGCCTTCGTGCCGTTGCGGCTGGCGGGTTTCTTCGCGGTTGTCGTCTTGGTCGTCGTCGACTTGGCCTTGGCGGCAGTCGTCTTGGTGCTGGCGGCGGCTTTTGCGCCGTTGCGGGCGGTTGGCTTCTTGGCCGCGGTCTTGGCGGCGGTTTCGGCGGCCTTGGCCTTGGCCGGGGCTTTGGTTCCGGCTTTGGCGCGAGTGCGGGGGGGAGAGGCGGTTGCGGCCGGCTTGGCGGCAGGTTTGGCTGAAGATTTTGAGGGGGACTTGCGAGCGCGGGAACGTTTGGTCGCGGTGGCGGGCGTGTTGGGCATCGGCGCTACTCCAAGCTGGGCACGGGTGCGTGCTGCTGTCGCGGCCCGCGGTTGTCGTCATTGTGCAGCGCGGCGGCGCGGTCGCGCACCTGCAGCACCATGTCCGCGGCGGGCAATATGTCGGGATCGAGCGGATCATCGTCGCCGCGGTCGAGGGCGGCGGCGGCCTTGGCGACGGGGCCGTTGGGGAGGGCTTGGTCGAACTCGGCGACCTGCATGCTCAGGATGCGGAGGTGGTCGCGGCTGCGGCGCTCGCGGATGCGCTGGGCGGCGTCGACTGCGGCGTCGACGGCGTCGGAATCGGTGAAGGGGGGCAGCGTGTCGGCGGCATAACGGCGGAGCGCGGCGGCCTGTTCCTGCTGGGGCGGGGAGAGCTGCTCGATCCAATCGGGCGACGCTTGGGCGGCGATGCGGGCGGCGATGATCTGGCGGTCTTCGGCGTCGTCGATCAGGTCGAGGGCGTCGTTTTCGAGCTGGCGGGCGACGGCATCGTGGGCGACGGCGAGGGCGGCGAACGCGGTTTGCACGGGATCGCGGGGCTGCGTCCGGCGCGGGGATTCGGCCGGCATGCGGCGTTGGGCATCACCTTCGGAACCGCGGGGGGCGGGGCGCGAGGCGATCAGCTTGGGATCGACTTGGGCGAGCGCGGCGACGCGGTTGACGTAGGCGGAGCGGATGACGGGGTCGGAGATGCGCTGGATGACGGGGGCGAGTTCGTCGGCGAAGTCGGCGCGGCCGCGGGGCTGGTCGAGGTCGTGGCGGGCGCGGGCCTGGTCGAGCAGGAAGTCGAGGAAGGGGCGGGCGGCGGCGATCAGCGCGTTCCAGGCGTCGGGCTGCTCGCGGATCAGGTCGTCGGGGTCGCGGCCGGGGGGGAGTTCGATGATGCGGATGTCGGCGGAGAGGCGGGCTTGGCCGCGGAGGATGCCGTCGGCGAAGGCGTGCTGGACGGTTTCGATGCCGCGGCGGGTGGCGGCTTGGCCGGCGGCGTCGGAGTCGAGCGCGAAGCGGACGTCTTTGGCGAGGGGGGCGATCAGGGCGACCTGGGCCTCGGTGAGGGCGGTGCCCATTGAGGCGACGGTGTTGGGCGAGCCGTGGGCGTGGGCGCTGATCACGTCGGTGTAGCCCTCGACGACGACGACGGAGCCGGCTTGGCGGATGGCGTCGGCGGCGAAGTTGAGGCCGTAGAGCAGGGCGCGCTTTTGGAAGACGGGCGATTCGGGGGTGTTGACGTATTTGGCGGGGTCGTCGTCGAGGGCGCGGCCGGAGAAGCCGACGCAAGCGCCGGCGCGGTTGCGGATGGGGAACATGAGGCGGTTGCGGAAGCGGTCGCGGGGGCCGTGTTCGGTGATCACGATCAGGCCTGCTTGTTCGAGCTCCTCGGAGCGGAAGCCGAGCGTTGCGAGATGGCGCTGGAGGTCGCCGTCGGCGCCGTCGGCGTAGCCGAGTTCGAATTGGGCGGCGCTGGCCTCTTCGATGCCGCGCTCGATGACGTATGCGCGGGCGTGTTCGGCGGATGGGGAGTCGGCGAGCAGGGAGCGCCACCAGTTGAGGGCGGCGGAGTTGGCGTCGAGCAGGCGCTGCTGGAGGCGTTCGCGTGCGGCGCGTTCGGGGCTGGCGGGTTCGAGGCGGATGCCGGCGCGCTGTGCGAGCAGGCGGAGGGCGTCCTTGAACTCGATGTTCTCGCGCTTCTGGAGCCAGCCGAAGACGTCGCCGCCCTCGGCGCATGCGCCGAAGCAGCGCCACGATTGGCGCTGGGGGTCGACGACGAAGGAGGGGGTCTTTTCGGCGTGGAAGGGGCAGCGGGCCTTGAAGGTCCTGCCCGATTTGATCAGGGGTACTGATTCGCCGATGAGGTCGACGATATCGACGCGCGCCTTGACATCCTGCGCTAGCGACACGGAGAACAGGTACTGGGATCTGAAGCGCGCGCCACGGCGCAATGCTAGCACGCCCGGATGAAGTTGCGGCCGCCGCCCGGAAGCGGGCCGATTGCGGCTTTGTTTCTATTCTTCCAGCTGCAGATCGTCTTGTTCGCCCGCATCCTCGATTTCGTCGCCGGCCTCTTCCTCGAGCAGCAGGTCGTCGTCCGCTTCTTCCGCCTCTTCCTCAAGCTCCGGCTGATCGGCTTCAGCGGGCTCGTCGGCCCCGGTCGGTGGGCTGGTCGATGGGCTGAAGGTGAGGCGGTTGTTGTCCGGGTTCTGGTCGATTTCGCCGCGGGGGTCGAGCGTGATTTGGATCGGCGGCTGGTGGGGGAGGGCGCTGAAGACGACCTCGGCGCGGCCGGGGGCGAGCGGCGCGGCGTCATCTGGGCGGGAGGCGAACTCGCGCAGGCCGTCGCCGCCGCTGCTGGCGAGCAGCACGGCGTAGTCGTCCACCGGCCGGGTGCCGACGTTGACGATGGTGATGATCAGGAGGCCGTCGTCGGAGAGCAGTGCGTCGGCGACGGCGAGGTCGGTGAGCTCGCCGTCGGGGGGCTGGAGGGTCGTGGCCACGGAGTTGCCGTCGGGATCGATGTCGTAGTCGGCCTCGAGCTCGATCAGCAGGTCGCGGGGCTGGCTGACGGCGACGGGGAGGCGGATGGCGGCGACCTGCCCGACGGAGAGTTCGTAGTCCTCTTCGTGGCGGGCGAGCAGCGCGCCGTTGGCGGCGTCGCGGACGATGATCGTGATCGGCACGCTGGCGCGGTCGATCGCGCCGGAATTGATCACGGAGACCTCGATGCCGCGCCCGTCGCGGGCGACGGCTACGGAGACGATGGAGAGGTCGGTGCGGTTGATGCCGCCGGCCCCCTCCTCCGGTTCATCCTGCGCCGATTCGTCCCCGGCGAACTCGGCGGCCGGGCCGGCGGCGGGCCGGACGATGTGCAGGTCGATGCGGTGATCGAAGCGCTGGCCGGCGGTGGTGAAGGCGACGATTTCGAACTGGTACCAGCCGTAGCCGGAGAGCAGGCGCTCGACGTTGCGGACGGTATCGGCGAACTCGCCGCCGGGCGGGAGGGTGTCGGTGCGCTGCCAGATCTGCTCGGAGCGGCCGAGGTTGCCGAGGTCGTCGATGGGGGTGATGTAGACGTTGACGATCGAGAGCGGGCCGGTGCCGCGCGCGCCGATTTCGAGGTCGATTCGGTCGCCCTCGGCGTAGGTGATGCGGGTTTGGTGGTCGGGCGAGAGGATGCGGGCGTAGGCGGCGGGCTCGCCGTCGGCTGCGGCGGCATCGGATTCCTCTTGGGACTCCTGCGCGTCGCCGGTCGCGGCGGCGGCGCTGAAGTCGGCGGGGGGCTCGATCACGGAGACGGTGAGTTCGCGCGGGGGGATGCCGCCGGAGGCGGAGATCGCGCGGATTTGGATGTCGGCCGCGCCGAGCACGGCGGGGGTCCACTCGAGCGCGGCGGAGTAGACGCCCTGGTCGTTGAGCGAGGCTTCGGCCGCGGCCGCTTCGGCGCCGTTGACGAGGATTGCGAAGCGGGTCACGGGCTCGTCGCTCTGGGCGGAGGCGCGCAGGCGGATCGGCTGGCCCAGGTAGACGTTCTGGAGCGGTTCGATGCCGACGACCGAGAGGCGCAGGGCGGAGGCGACCCGGGAAGGGTCGTCGGTGACGTCGACGCGGATCAGGTGCTCGGTGCTGACATCGCGGTCGTCGCCGAGCACGATGCGGAGGTCGGCGCGGCCGAGTTCATCCGGGGTCCAGGCGAAGTTGGCGATGTAGAGGCCGCGGGCGTCGGAGTAGTAGGGCGTTTCGACGGCGACCGAAGCGCCGTCTACGAAGAGCTGGGCGCTGGTGACGGGGTTGCCGCTGCTGGCCTCGATACGGAGCTGGATCTGCTGGTTGAGGAGCACGCTTTCGCCGTCGCCGAGCGAGGCGGTGATGACGGGGGCGGCGGGGGCTGCGCCGTTTTCGTTGACGTTGTCGATGAAGGTCCAGGCGAGGTAGCCGATGCCGGCGAGCACGCCGGCGATCGCGAGCGAGACGAGTGCGGACAGGACGATGGAGCGGCGGGCGTTCGCGCGCGGGCCGGGTGCGGGTGGGTAGGACGGAAGCCGGTTAGCCAAGGACCCGCGCTTCTGCATCGCCGACCAGCCGCCTCGTGCGCTCGATCACGTCAGGGGTCACGGAGATCGAGGTGATTCCCAATGAGACAAGACGCTCGGCGAGGTCGGGATGTTCCGATGGGCCCTGCCCGCAGATGGAGACCGTGACGCCTCGGCGGTTGGCGGTCGCGATCACCGACTCGATCGATTTGAGCACGGCGGGGTCGCGCTCGTCGAAGCTCGCGGCCAGGCGCTCGGAATCGCGGTCGATGCCGAGGGTGAGCTGGGTGAGGTCGTTGGAGCCGATCGAGACGCCGTCGATGCCCTCGTCGATGAACTGGTCGAGCAGGATCACGTTGGAGGGCACCTCGACCATCATCCAGATTTTGAAGTCGTCCGAGCGTTGCAGGCCGAAGCCGGAGATTTCGGCGAGGACGGCGCGGAGCTCGGCGGGGGTGCGGACGAAGGGGATCATCAGGTGCAGGTTGGGGTGGTCCTGCCGGATCTCGGCGATGGCCTGGAGTTCGAGCTGGAAGAGTTCGGGTTCGGCGATGTAGCGGGCGGCGCCGCGGTAGCCGATCATCGGGTTTTCCTCGTTGGGCTCGTGCTCCGCGCCGCCTTCGAGGCCGGCGTACTCGTTGGTCTTGAAGTCGGTGGCGCGGTAGACGACGGGGCGGGGGGCGAACTCTGAGGCGATTTGGCGGATGCCGCGGGCGAGGCGGTCGATGTATTCGCGCTGGCGGCCGCTCTCGACGAAGGCGCGGGGGTGCTCGCCGATGCGGGCGATGATGAACTCGGCGCGGAGCAGGCCGACGCCGTCGACGTGCCGGGCGGCGACGCGGTCGGCGATTTCGGGCTCGGCCAAGTTGACGTAGATCTTGGTCTCGGTTTCGATCCGCTCGGCCTCGGCGGCGCTGCGCTTGCCCTGCCACCAATCGACCAGCGCGGGGATGCGGCCGGGGTAGACGAGGCCGTTGACGGCGTCGACGGTGACTTCGGAGTGCTCGGCGAGTTCGGTCGCGCCGGCCGCGCCGACGATGCAGGGGACGCCGAGTTCGCGGGAGATGATGGCGGCGTGGCAGGTGCGGCCGCCCTTGGCGGTGACGATCGCGGCGGCGCGCTTCATCGCGGGGACGAAGTCCGGCGTGGTCATTTCGGCGACCAGCACGTCGCCATCGGCGAGGGCGGCGGCATCGGACGGGTCGGTGATCAGGCGCACGCGGCCGGCGCCGACGCCGGGGCTGGCGGAAGCGCCGCTGAGCAGGGGTTCGGCGCCCGGGTCGGGGGGCGCGCCGGCGTCCGAGGCGGAGGCCTTGCCGTCGATCGTGGTGACGGGGCGGGTCTGGAGCAGGTAGAAGCGGCCGTCGGCGAGGCCCCACTCGATGTCCTGGGGGGCGCCGTAGTGGCGCTCGATGCGGGTGCCGATGTGGAGCAATTCGATCAGTTCGGGGTCCGAGAGCTTGGCGCGGCGGCCCTCGAAGGTGGTGAGCGGCTGCCAGATGTTGGGGTCCGCGCCGTCCGGGTTGGGGCCGCGGACGAGCATTTTGTCCTGGACGGCGAGGTCGCGCTGGAGGATGGCGCCGTGGACCTTGTCGAGCTCGAAGTGGTCCGGGGTGACCATGCCGCCGACGACGGCTTCGCCGAGCCCGAAGGCGGCTTCGATCACGACGCGGTTGGGGTCGCCGCTGATCGGGTCGACGGTGAACATGACGCCGGCCGATTGGGATTGGATCATGCGCTGGACGGGGACGGCGAGGTCGACGTCGAGGTGGCCCCAGCCGTTCTGCTCGCGGTAGTACATGGCGCGGGCCTCGAAGAGGGAGGCCCAGCAGCGCTGGACGGCCTCGATCACGGCCTGCGGGCCGACGACGTTGAGGAAGGTGGACTGCTGGCCGGCGAAGGAGGCCTCTTCGAGGTCTTCGGCGGTGGCGGAGGAGCGGACGGCGACGGGGCCGCCGCCGAGCTCGTTGTAGGCGTCGGCGATCTGGCGGGCCATGGCGCGGGGCATCTCGGCGGTCTCGATGGCGCGGCGGCACTCGGCGGAGACCAGATCGAGCGCGCCGCCGTCGTCGACGTCGAGCGCCTTGAGACGCTCCGAGAGCGCGGCTTCGAGGCCGGTGCCGATCAGGAATTGGCGGTAGGCGGAGGTGGAGACGACGAAGCCCGGCGGGACGGGGATGCCGGCCCGGGTCATTTCGCCGAGGTTCGCGCCCTTGCCGCCCGCGACGGGCACGTCGGCGCGGCCGATGTTCCGGAACCAGACGATCGTCTGGGCGTCGGTGGTCATGCAGGGTCCCCCTCGGCGAGCGGGCTGATGATATCAGCGAGTCGGGCCCGATCCGGGGCGGGGCGCTACTCGACGGTGACGGTCTTGGCGAGGTTGCGGGGCTGGTCGATGTCGAGCCCGCGGACGAGGGCGAAGTGGTAGGAGAGCAGCTGCACGACGGGGCCGAGCGTGAACGGGGTCAGCAGCGGCGGAGCGGGCGGGACGCCGATGAAGTGGTCGGAGATCGCCTCCAGCTGGGCGTCGCCCTCGTCGCCGATCGCGATCACGGGCGCGCCGCGGGCGCGGACCTGCTGGATCGCGTTGAGCATCTTGTCGAAGAGCGGGCCGCGCGGGGCGAGGGCGATGACGGGGAAGTCGCGGTCGAGCAGTGCGATGGGGCCGTGCTTCATTTCGCCGGCGGCGTAGGCCTCGGCGTGGGCGTAGGAGATCTCCTTGCACTTGAGCGCGGCTTCCATCGCCAAAGGATGCTCGATGCCGCGGCCGAGGACGAGGAAGCGATCGGCGGCGGCGTAGTCGGCGGCGATGCCGGCGACTTGTTCGGCGACGGCGATTCCGCGCTCGGCCAGGCTGGGGGCGCGGAGCACGGCGTCCAGCCGTTCGGCGAGCTCTCGATCCGGCAGGTTGCCGCGCAGGTGGCCGATGCGGCAGGCGAGCAGGTAGAGCGCGGCGAGGGAGGCGGAGAAGGTCTTGGTCGAGCAGACGCTGATTTCTGGGCCGCAGCGGGTGAGGATGTGGGCGTCGGCGCGACGGGTGGCCTCGGAGCCGTCGACGTTGCAGATCGCGAGCAGGGGCGCGCCCCAGCGTTCACGCACCTCGTCCATCGCGCCGAGCGTGTCGACGGTTTCGCCGGATTGGGTGATGGCGACGAGCAGGGTGCGGGGGGCGAGGACGGGGGCGCGGTAGCGGAACTCGGAGGCGTTGTCGAAGTCGGCCGGGATGCCGCCGATGTGCTCCATCCACCAGCGGCCGATCATGGCGGCGTGGAGCGAGGTGCCCATGCCGATCAGCAGCACGCGCTCGATCCGGCGCAGCTGGAAGTCGATGCCGTTGAACGCGCCGGGCAGGGCGGCGGGCGGGTCGAGCCGGGCGCGCCCGCGGATCGTGTCGGAGAGGGCCTGCGGCTGCTCGTGGATTTCCTTGAGCATGAAGTGCGGGTAGTCGCCCAGCGCCGTGGCCTGCGGATCCAGGTCGACCTTGACCGGCTTGGCGGCCTTGTCCGTGCCGTCGGCCGCGGTCAGGCGGACGGCGCGGGCGGAGGCGGAGACGACGTCGCCGTCGCGCAGGTGGTAGACGCGGTCGACATGGGGGGTGAGCGCGGGCAGGTCGCTGGAGATGAAGGCCTCGCCGTCGCCGAAGCCGACGACGAGGCCGCCGGCGGCGCCGCGGCGGGCGGCGTAGATGCGGTCGGGCTCGCGGCGGTGGATGGCCACGACGGAGCTGGCGCCGTCCAGCCGCGCCATCGCGCGGTGCAGGGCGGCGGCGAAGGGCAGGCCGTCGCGCAGGCCGCGGGCGATCAGCTGGGGGATCACCTCGGTGTCGGTTTCGGAGAGGAACCGCGCGCCCTCGGCGGCGAGCTCGCGGCGCAGCTCGGCGTAGTTTTCGACGATGCCGTTCTGGGCGACGACGACGTCGCCGCAGGGCGAGGCGTGGGGGTGCGCGTTGCGGTCGCTGGGCTCGCCGTGGGTGGCCCAGCGGGTGTGGCCGATGCCGACCGCGCCGTCAAGGGGGCCGGGGCGCTCGTCGAGGGCGGCTTCGAGCCGGGCGATCTTGCCGCAGCGCTTGAGCGTGGCGATGCCGCCGGCGGGTTCGACGACGGCGATGCCGGAGCTGTCGTAGCCGCGGTATTCGAGCCGCTTGAGTCCGTCGATCAGGATCGGGGCGGCGCGCTGGCCGCCGATGTAGCCGACGATTCCGCACATGGCACGTTCCGGCCCGCCCGCCGCCTACGCGCCCTCCGACCAAGTCCGCCCGTTGCTCTTGGCGAGCGGGGCGCGGCGATCATCTTCGGGCGACAGAAGGCACTCTACGGCGTCGCTCAGCGTGTAGACAAACGAGGGGGCGCGGGCGATCCGGCGTTCGAGCTCTTCGGGCGTCATATCGTCGAGGAAGCGCTTGCCGAAGTAGTCGAGGGAGGCGCGGGGGAGGAAGATCTCGGCACCAGCGTCGGCATCTGCCAGCGCATCGGCGAAATCGGCGCCGGGGATCAGGCCGGAGACGTTGACGCGCTCGCCGAAGAGCCGGTTGCGGACGGGGCGGACTTCGACCTGCGCGCCGGTTTCGGCCGCGAACTCGGCTGCCAGCCGGGCCAGTGTGGGCGCGATCAGGGCGCCGCAGGCGAAGATCAGCGGGCGGGCGCGGATCGAGGCCAAGTCAATTCGGCCGGCCCGGATCCGGCGGCGCAGGCGGCGCCAGTCGTCGATCAGGGTGCGGACCATCCCGATTCCGTTTTCCCACTGGGGGAAGCCGTCGTAGCGGCTGGCGGAGGGGATGCGCACGGCGGCGGCGAGGTAGAACTCGTCGGAGGGGAAGACCGTGGTCGCGCCGCGCTCGGCGCGGGCGATGCGCTGCCAGCGGGCGAGCTGCCGCACGGCGGCGCGCGATTCCGATTCGGCGTGGCGGCGCATGCCCGGGTGCGCGACGCGGGCGTCGGCCTCGAGGCTCGAGCCGACGGGGACGACGCCGATCGAGCGCACGTTGGGGTGGCGCAGCAGCTCGCCGACGGTTTCGTCCAGATGCGGGCCGTCGTTGACGCCGGGGCAGAGGACGACCTGGGTGTGCGCATCGATGCCGCAGTCGGCGAGGCGGCGCAGCTGCCCGCGGATGTCGGGGGCGCGGGGGTTGCCGAGCAGTTCGCGGCGGAGGGCGGGGTCGGTCGCGTGCACCGAAACGTGCAGGGGCGAGAGGCGCTGCTCTTGCAGGCGCGTCCAGTCGGATTCATCCAAGTTGGTCAGGGTGACGAAGTTGCCGTGCAGGAAAGAGAGGCGGTAGTCGTCGTCCTTGATGTAGAGGGGCTTGCGCAGGCCCTTGGGCAGCCCTTTGAGGAAGCAGAAGAAGCATTTGTTGTTGCAGATGCTGGTTCCGCCGAAGGCGTCATCCTCGAACTCGATGCCGAGCGGTTCGTCGATCGGCTTCTCGAATTCGATCGTGCCGGGTTCGCCCTCGTGGATGACGTCGAGCGCGATGAGTGAATCGGTGGTCTTGAAGCGGTAGTCGATGGCGTCCTTGAGGGGTTCGCCGTCGACGGCGAGGACTTGGTCGCCCGGCGCGAGGCCGGCCTCTTCTGCGAGCGAGCCGGGCTCGATGGCGAGGATCGCGCCGGATGCATCTGGTCGGCGGGGCATCGGCGGTGATCAGGAGGCGGCTTCGGCCGCTCCGGCGCCGCTCAGTTCGAGGTCGATCTGCTCGATCCGGGCGGCGACGGCCTCGATCGAGAAGTCGGGGGTCGACGCGCCAGCGGTGATGCCGATGTCGGTGTGGCCGCGGAACCAGTCGACCTCGAGCTCCTCGGCGGTTTCGACGTGGTGGGTCTGGACGCCGTTGGCGCGGGCGAGATCGGCCAAGTGGCGGGTGTTGGCGCTGTTGTAGCCGCCGACGACGACCATCAGGTCGACTTCTTGGGCGAGGTCGCGGGTGGCCGCCTGCTGCGAGGTGGTGGCGTTGCAGAGCACGTTGACGACGCGGATTTCGGTGATCTGGTCGATCCGCGCGTTCATCAGGTTGGAGACGAAGCTGGCGAAGCGCTCGGGCGTGTGCGTGGTTTGCGAGATCACGCCGATCTTGGCGGGCAGGTATTCGGGCAATCCTTCCAAATTCTCGTTCGGCACGACGCTGCCGCGGCCGCGGCACCAGCCGAGCACGCCCTTGACTTCGGGATGCGAAGGATCGCCGAAGATGATCACGCCGAAGCCGCGCTCGGCCAGGTTGCGGGCGGCGCGCTGCGAGCGGGAGACGAACTGGCAGGTGGTGTCGATGACTTCGTAGCCCTCGGCCTCGATGTCGCGGACGACCGTTTCGCCGACGCCGTGGGCGGTGATCGCGACGGTATCGGTGTTCACGCCCTCGGCGGAGCGGTCTTCCTTGACGGTGATGCCGGTCTCTTCGAGCTGCTTGACCACTTGGGAGTTGTGGACCACCTGCCCGAGCGTGGTGACCAAGCGGCCTTCCGTGGCGGCCTCGCGCATCATGTCGACGGCGCGGCGGACGCCGAAGCAGAAGCCCATGTCCCGGGCGCGGTGGATCTTCATGCGCGGACTCCGCTCCCGGCGATCGTCGTTCCGCCCCCCGAACCGCCCGGCTCGATGAAGCGCGCCGCCTCTTCAGCGTACACGCCGCGGTACTGCGGGGGCAGCAGCGCGGCGATCCGGCCCATCATTTCCGCGTGCGCCTCGGCCACCGCCCGCTTGTTGATCGGGCCGTCGCAGGCGAGCGTGAAGGGCTCGCCCGCGGTCAGCGTCACGCGGGGGCGGGAGAGCAGCCCGCGCAGGCCGCCGCGCATTTGTTCGCTGCCGACGATGCCTACGGGCACGACCGGGCAGCCGCTGCGCAGGGCCAGCAGCGCGGTGCCGGGGTGGGCCTGCATCAGCGCGCCCGTATCGGAGCGGTGCCCCTCCGGGAACATCCCCAGCGCGTGGCCCTCGGCGAGCAGCCGCTCGGCCTCGCGGATGGCCGAGCGATCGGCCTCGCCGCGGCGCACGGGAAAGGCGCCGGAGAGCGCGAAGAGGTAGCCGATCACGGGGCGCTTCTGGAAGAGCTCGATCTTGGCCATGTACTGCGGCGAGCGGGGGTAGAGGGCCGAGGCGATCATCGCCGGGTCGGAGGAGGAGAGGTGGTTGGAGGCGATGATCACGCCGGTATCGGGGATGCGCTCGAGGTGGCGCCATTGGCAGCGGACGAGCCGCATGAAGGCGAAGCGGGCGAAGAAGCCGGCGATGCGGAACCAGGCCGGCGAGGCGTTGGGCATGCCCGGCATGCCGATCCGCCGCAGCGCCTCGCTCTCGCCGAAGAGCAGCCGGGTCAGGTGCAGGGTGGCGAAGCGGTAGCAGCGATCGAGGGCGGCGCGCATCAGATCGGCAATCGCTGCTGATGGGTCGCCGCGAGCGCTTGGTCGACCACCTCGATGGCGCGGGCGACCGACTGTTCCAAGGTCAGATCGGTCGTATCGATCTCGACCGCGTCGGCGGCGGGCACCAGGGGCGACTCGGCGCGCTCCATGTCGTGCGCGTCGCGGCGTCGCTGGGCTTCGTAGACCTGGAGCGAGGTGCGGGCGGGGCCGGCCTGCTGGGCGCGGCGGCGGGCGCGCACCTCCGCAGTCGCGGTGAGGAAGATCTTGATCTGCGCCTCCGGCAGGACGACGGTGCCGATGTCGCGGCCGACGACGACCAGTCCGCCGCGCCCGGCCGCGTCGTGCTGGACGGGGATCAGGTGGGCGCGCACCCGCGGCTGTCGGGCGACCAGGCTGACGCCGGCCTCGACCGCGGCCTCGCGCAGGTGCGGGGTCGCGTCGCGCCCGCCGACCTCGATGCCGACTTCGATCGCGTCCGCGCCGTCCGGCTCGCGCAGCCGCAGGGAGGCGGCGGGCAGCAGCGCGGATACGGCCTCGGCGTCGCCCGGCTCCACGTCATGCTCGATCGCGTGCCAGGTCAGGGCGCGGTAGAGGATGCCGGTGTCGAAGAGCCGCCAGCGCAGGCGCCGGGCGATCGCGCCGCCGATCTCGGTCTTGCCCGATGCGGCGGGCCCGTCGATCGCGATGCACCAGTGCTCCGGCACGCTCGGCGGCATGGCATCGATGATACGACGCGCCCGCATTCAGGCGGTTGCGGCGGCGCGGCGGAGCAGCCGCAGCTCGCGGGATGTCAGCCTCCGCGCCTCGCCCTCGCCGAGATCGCGCAGCAGGACCGGGCCGAAGCGGGTGCGCTTGAGCGACAGCACCGGATGTCCGACCGCCTCCAGCAGCCGCCGCACTTCGCGGTTGCGCCCGGTGTGCAGCGTGAGCGACAGCCAGGAAGTCGCGCCGCCGTCGGGCAGGACGCGCCCGGGCCGGCGCGATTTGCGGGGCTTGGCCCGCAGCAGCCCGTCCTCCGCCTCGACGCCCTCGTAGATCCGGTCCAGCTCCTCCGGGCCGATCGCTCCGCGCACCTCGACCAGATAGGTGCGCGGGACTTGGCTGGACGGATGCAGCAGCCGCGTGATCAGCGGGCCGTCGTTGGTGAGCAGGAGCAGGCCCTCGCTGTCCAGGTCGAGCCGGCCCACGGGCACGCAGCGGCCGGCTCCGCGCGGCAGCAGCTCGACCACGGTCTGCCGCCCGCGATCATCGCTCGCCGCGGAGAGCACGCCGGCCGGCTTGTTCAATGCGAAGTAGCGCAGCGGCTCCGATCCGTCGAGCGGTTCGCCGTCCAGCGCGATCACCTGCAACGGCCCGACCCGCTCCGCCGGATTGTCCGCAGCGCGCCCGTCGACGGTGACCCGCCCTGCGCGGATCAGCTCGTCGGCCCGCCGCCGCGAGGCCGCGCCGCTGCGGGCGATCGCGACCGACAGGCGCAGGCCTTCCGCGTCCGTCACTGCGGCGCATCCCACGGGTGCACGCCCTCGTTGGAGGGCGGCTGTTCCTCCTCTTCCGGCGGGAAATCCAGCGGCGGCTGGTCGAGCCCGGCGGCGAACCCATCGGGAGGCAGGCCGCCGCCGCCGTCGCGCCGCGCCAGCGGGAAGAACCGCCGCAGGAAGATCACGCCGAGCAGCGCCAGCAGACCGGCGGAGACGATGATCCAAAGATTGATCCCGCCGCCGTCCACGTCCGCGACGGGCGGATCGCCCGCCTGTTCGGGGTCCGAATTTGGGAGAGAACCGAGCGCGGGGGTGACGCCCCGACCGCCCATGCTCGGCTCGAGGTTCACGGTCCAGCGTTGATCCAGCGCGATCGAGCGCCCGGCCGAGGGCGCGGGGATTTCGGCAGTGCCGTACTCGACGGCATCGACCTCGCGGCCGTCCGGGCCGATCAGCCGCACGCGGTCGCGGTCGTCGTTGAGGCCCCTGCCAATGCCCGAGACGGCCAAGCGCCCGCCCGGCTCGATCACGCCCGACAGCGGTTTCAGATCCTCACGGTCGCCGATCTGCCAGCCGGCCAAGTCGATCGGCTCGTCGCCCTCGTTGGCGAGCTCGACCCATTCCGGGCCGGATAACGGACTCGGCATCAACTCGGTGATCCGCACTCGTCCGATATCGGCAGGCGCGCCTGATGCGGACCAAGCGATGTCGCGGACGAGCTCAGTTCCGGCGGGCGGCGCGGGCAGCGCATCCGTCCCGTACTCGATCCGGTCGACCAACAGGCGGGAACCATCGGCGGCGTTGTAGAACAGGGCGACGGTGGCGCTTTCGTCGTCCAGCTCGTTCCTGAGGTAGTCGATCCTTTGGTAGTCGCCGGGCAGGACGACCCCGCTGAGCGGCGTCTCCACGTCGCCGATGAGCAGATGCCAGCGGTTGATCAAGATCGGTTCGGGGCCGTGGTTGCGCAGCTCGACCCATTCCTTGCCCGATTCGGGGTTCGGCATCAGGGCGGAAATTCGCAGCGTCAGCGGCGCAGGTGCCGGCTCCGAAACTTGCTCGTCCTCTTGCTCCGCATCCGGTGGTGCGACCCGGCCGGGCGTGGGTTCCGCCATGACCGGCTCGGCGCTGGGAGAGGAGCGCTGCAACGTCCGCCCCGATCTTGCCCGTGGCACGCCGTCGCTTCCCCAAGCCACCCTGTCCACCTCTTCGCCGTGCTCGTCGAACAGCGCGACCGCGTCGCTGGCGTTGGCCAGGCCGTTGCCGATGCGGCCGTCCTCGATCGTGGCGTCGGCGTCGAGTGATTCACCCGCTTGCGCCGCGATCACCACGGAACCACCGGCCGGGATCGCCACCTCCGGCAGCGGGTCCTCGTGACCTAGGGCGTCGCGCGCGATCCATCCCGACAAGACGACCTCTTCGTTGCCCGCGTTGGAAATCTCGAACCATTCCTCCTCCGCCGACCCGGCGGCGGAGACCTCGCTGATCCAGATTGCCGGTTCGGATTGCGCGGAGGCGGCGGAGATCGCCGCTGCGGCGGCGAGCGCGATCAAGCCGGCGGCGACTCGGCGGATGAGCGCGGCTGGCATCGGGCGGCGACGCTCAGGAGCGGCTGGTGATGGTGTGGCGGATCGTGATCGTTTCTTCCAGCACGACCCGATCGGCGGGGCCGGCGATGCGGCGCACGGCGGCCGAGGCCAGCGCCGGCGCAGCGCGGCGGGCGGCCCAATCGGCTGCGGCCGCGGCGGCGATCACGGTCGCCGCCCGGCGCGCGGCGGGCGCGAACGCGGCGATGATCGGGGCGAGGTCGCGGCGCACGGCCGGCAGGAGCGGGCGCGGCGGGTTGGAGACTTGGCCTTCCAGCACCGCGCCGTCGCCCGTATCGGGGAGGCTGAGCGACCAGCCGCAAGTGCTGCAGAAGTTCGCCGACGGCGCGATCGGCTCGGCGCAGCGGGGGCAGTCCTCGTCATGCATCGCGGCGAATTATAGGCGAGCGGGGAGCGCCGCCTCGACCATCGCCGAAATGTCCAGGCCGGCCGGCGGCGCGGCGGGGTCGCTCGCGTACGCGCGCAGCGATTCGATGATGAAGACGGGCTCGCGCTGCACTCCCGCGGCGCGGATGGCGCGGAACAGCGGCGACTCTTGGTCTTCCGGGTCCGGCGCGGCCGCCCAGAGCGGGTCGAAGGCGGGGCCGCGGATCGGATAGGAGGCGCTGGTGACCAGCGGCCCGCGGTCCAGCTGCGTGGTCACCTGCTGGAGCTGCATCCCATGCTCCGATGCGCCGGATTCGATCAGGTGCGAGATCACCTGCTGCCAAGTGCCGGCCGGCCCGCCCGGGGCGGCGGGGTGGAGATTGAGCATCGGCAGCGCGTTGCATAGCGCGTCGGTCACGATCAGCATGTAGCCGGCCAGCAGCGCCGCATCGGGGCGGTGCCCTGCGACTTGCTCCAGCACCCACTCGTCATAATCGCGGCGCCAGGGGGCGAGCGCGCCGGCCGGGTCGGAGAGCCCGCCGCCGACCGACCGCCGCCAAGCGCCCGAGCTTTTCGCGATCAGCGGCGCACCCGACGCCTCGACATCGTCCAGGAACGCGTCGGTGTTGGGCGACTGGCCGCGCTCGCGGTTGCAGAAGACGCAGGCGATCTCGACGTCCAAGCCGCCTGCGGCGATGGCCTCGCGGGCGCGATTGAAGAGCAGGCGCGAGGAGGTGCCGCGCGCCGTGGCGAACCAAGCCAGGCGGAGCGTCACGCGGCGCGCTCCCCGCTCACTCTTGGCGCAGTTCGTCGACCTGGAGCTGCGCGGCGTCCAGCAGTTCCTGCGCGCGGGCGGCGAGGGCCGAGCCTTCGGCATAGGCCGAGACCGATTCGTCCAAGCCCGCGCCGCCCTCTTCGAGCCGCTCGATCGTCGCCTCCAGCCGCTCGACCACCTCCTCGTAGCTCAAATCGGGATCGACGTCGGGCTGCTGCATGCTCATTCGGACGCCTCTTCCCCGATCGATACGGCGGTGGCCGCAGCCGCGATTTCGCCGTCGTGCATGCGGATGGCGAGTGTATCGCCGGCCTGCACCTGCGCCGCGGAGCTGATCACCCCGCCGCCGGGCCCTGTTACCAGGGCATAGCCGCGGTCCAGCGTCGCGTAGGGATTGAGCGCGTCGAGGCGGCTGCGATCCGCGGCGATCCGCAGGGCGCGGCCGCCCAGCGCATCGGCGATCGCCCGTTCCAGCGCCCGTGCTTGCGCGTGCAGCTCGACCCGCATGCCGGCCGGATCGGGTGCGCTCCGTTCGAGCCGTTCGCGCAGGGTGGAAAGGCGCTGCGCCTCCGCCTCGAAGCGGTTCCCGGTCAGCTGCTCCAGATAGGCCGCGAGCGAACCGACGCGGCGCAACTGCTCGGCCAGGTCGGGCACTGCGATCTCCGCCGCGGCCGAGGGCGTGGGGGCGCGGCGGTCGGCGACGAAATCGGCGATCGTGAAGTCGGTTTCGTGGCCCACGGCGGAGATGACGGGGATCGAGCAGGCGAAGATGGCGCGGGCGACGGGCTCTTCGTTGTAAGCCCAAAGGTCTGCGGGCGAGCCCCCGCCGCGGGCGACGATGATCAGGTCGGGGGCACCGTCGTCCGGCAGGTTACGCAAGCGCTCGATGCCCTCGACGATTGTCTCGGCCGCACCCTCGCCTTGCACGGCCGACGGGCTCAGGGTCAGGCGGACCAGCGGCCAGCGCCGCGCCAGCACGTTGCGGATGTCGTGCCAGACCGCTCCGGCCGGCGAGGTGACCACGCCGATCCGCCGCGGCCACTGCGGCAGCGGGCGCTTGCGCTCGGGCGCGAACAGGCCTTCCTCCTCCAGTTTGGCGCGAATCCGCTCGTACTCGGCTTGGAGGACGCCGGTGCCCTTGGGCTGCACGGCGTCGACGATCATCTGCAAGTCGCCCCGCGGCTTGTAGATCGCGATCCGCCCGTGCGCCAGCACTTGGTCGCCCTGCTCCAAGCGGGTACCGCGGTTCTGGCGCGCGAAGAAGGCGCAGCTGAGCTGTACATCGTCATCGGACAAGCGGAAGTAGAGATGGCCGGCGGCGGAGCGGCTGAGGCCGCGCACCTCGCCCTCGATCCAGAGGTCGGCCAGCAGCTTGTCCGAACCGATCAGCCCATCGAGCCGATCCAAGATCTCGGCGACCGGATGCGCTTGCAGCGGAGAGCCGGGGCCGGGCGGCGGCTGGCGCTGCGCGGCTTGGCGGGCGCGCAATCCGGGCGGGGCCTTGCGGGCCATCTCCGCGCCGGGCCGGCGATCAGGCCCGCTCCAGGTATTGCCCGCTGCGGGTATCGACCTTCACCATGTCGCCCGGGCCCACGAACAGCGGCACGTTGACCGTGAGCCCGGTCTCCAGCGTCGCCGGCTTGGTCGCGCCCGTCGCGGTGTCGCCCTTCACGCCGGGGTCGCTCTCGGCCACCCGCAGGCTGACCGCGGCCGGCAGCTCGACCGAGACCGGGCTCTCGCCGACGATCAGGACCTCGACCTCGGCGTTCTCCGCGATGTAGGGCAGCGCGTCGCCCACCACATCGGAGGCGAGCGGCTCCTGCTCGTAGGTCTCGGCGTTCATGAAGTAGTGGAGATCGCCGTCGCGGTAGAGGTACTGCATCTTGCGCCGCTCGGTGCGCACGCGCTTGAACTTGGAGCCCGCCTGGAAGGTGCGCTCGATCGTGTGGCCGCCGCGGATGTCGCGCAGCTTGAGCCGCGCCTGGGCGGAGCCGCGGCCCACCTTGATGTGCTCCCAATCCACGATCTGGTACTCGACGTTGTCGAGTTCGATCACGAATCCGCGCTTGAGGTCGCCGGTGCCGATCATGTGCCGCTTCCGATCATGCGCTGCTTGGGCGCGCCGGTGAAGCTCTCGAAGCGCCCATCGGCGATGAGCCCCAGGTCTTCGATCCGCACGCCGCCCCATTCGGGCAGGTAGATGCCCGGCTCGATGGTAATCACCTGCCCCTCCGCGATGGAGTCGTCCGAGCTCGTGCCGATGTACGGATGTTCGTGGATCTGCAAGCCGACCCCGTGCCCCAGCCCGTGTCCGAACTGTTCGCCGTAGCCTGCCTCCCGGATCACCCGGTGCGCCAGCTCGTGCGCGTCGGCGCAGGTCATGTCGGGCTCGATCATCTCCGCCGCCGTTTCCTGCGCGGCCAGCACGATGTCGTGCACCGCGCGGAACGTCGCGTCCGGCTCGCCCAGCACCACCGTCCGGGTCATGTCGGAGCAGTAGCCGTCGACCCGCGCCCCGATGTCGATCACGATCGGCCGGCCCTCGCCCAGCGGCTCGTCGCGCGGGCTGGCATGCGGCCGCGCCCCCCAGGGGCCGGCCGCGACGATGGAATCGAACGCCATCGCCTCCGCGCCATTGGAGCGCGCGTAGGCCTCGATCTCCCAGGCAAGCCGCCGCTCCGTCCAATCCGGCTGCGCCAGCTGGAGGGCGTGCGCCAGCGCGTCGTCGGTCAGCGCCGCGGCCTTCCGGATCGCGGCGATCTCGTCCGCGTCCTTCATCGCCCGCAGCGGCGTGAAGATGCCGGAGGCCGCCTCGAAGACGGGCGGGGCGCTGATCTCTTCGTTGGCCGCGTGCAGCGCCTGCAAGCCTGCCATCGTCATGTGCTCGGCCTCGTAGCCGACGGTGCGGTCCCGCACGTGCGCGGTGAACTCGCCCCACCAGTTCTCCATCTTGCCCGAGATCTTGACCAGCTCGAAATCGGGGGCCTCCGCCGCCGCCTGCTCCCAATAGCGGAAGTCGGTCGCGATCAGGGCGAGCCGCGGGCCGATCAGCAGCCAGCCGCGGGAGCCGGTGAAGCCGCTGGCGTAGCGGCGGTTGATCGGGTCCGTGACCAGCAGCGCGTCGATCTCGGCGCGGTCGATCTCGGCCCGGATCAGGCCCAGCCGGCTCATGTCGCGTCCGTCTTCGCGCCGCGTTCCTGCAGGATCGCGACGAGCGCGTCGAGCGCCCCCAGATAGCCGCGCCAGCCCAGCCCGGCGACGACCCCGTCGACGACCGGGGAGAGCACCAGATTGTGGCGGAACTCCTCGCGGGCGTGGACGTTGCTGATGTGGACCTCGACGATGCCGCCGTCGAAATTCTCCAGCGCGTCGCGCAGCGCGTAGGCGTAGTGCCCGAACGCGCCCGGGTTGATGATCATCCCGTCGGCGGCGCGGTTGGCTTGGATGAAATCGATCAGCGCCCCTTCGTGGTTGGACTGGAACGACGAAATCTCGACGTCCCACTCGGCCGCCCGCTTGCGCACCAGCTCCTCAATGTCGGAAAGCGTCTGCGAGCCGTAGATGCCGGGCAGGCGGGTGCCCAGCATGTTCAGATTGGGCCCCGAAACGAGGAGGATCTTCACGTCGCCCGTCCGCCCGCGCCGCTGCGGCGGCTGCGCAGGTGCTCGGCGATGCCGTCGAGCGCCTGATCGATCGCGGCCCGCTTGCCCGACTCCGTCACGTGCGTGTAGAGCTGGGTGGTCGAAACCGAGGCGTGACCCAGCAGCTCTTGGACGACCCGCAGGTTCGCGCCTCCGTCGAGCATATGAGTGGCGAACGAGTGCCTCAAGAGGTGCGGGTGGATGTCGGCCGGCAGCCCGGCCGCCGCGGCGTGGCGCTTGAGCGCGAGCTGCACCGCCCTCGCGCTCAGCCGCCCCCCGCGCCGGTTGAGCCAGAGCGCGTCCCCGCTCGCCTCCGACGCGAGCTGCGGGCGGCCCCCGCGCAGCCAGGCCGCGAGCGCCCGCTCGGCCGGCCCGCCCAGCAGCACGGCCCGCTCCTTGTCCCCTTTGCCGCGCACGATGAACTGCCGCCCGTCGCGCTCGTAGTCGCCGACCGACATCGCCGCCAGCTCCGAGATGCGCACCCCGCAGCCGTAGAGGATCTCCAGGATCGCGCGGTCGCGCAGCCCCGCCGGCTCCGCCGCGTCCGGCGCGTCCAGCAGGGCGGCGATCTGCTGCTCCGACAGCGGCTTCGGCAGCCGCTGCGCGCCCTTGGGGATCGATGCGAGCCGCAGCGGATCGGACGGCAGCTCGCCGGTCGCGGCCAGCCGGCGTGCGAACGATTTCACCGTGCTGGAGCGCCGGCGGATGCTCGCCTCCGCCGCCCCGACCGCCTGCAAATCGGCCAGCCACTCGCGGTAGTGCGCCCGCGAGAGTTCGCCCAGCGCCGCCCCGCGCGCATGCAGCCAGATCAGGAACTGGGCCAAGTCGGAGCGGTAGTTGCGGAGCGTGTGCGGCGACAGTCCGCGCACCGCTTCCAGCTCGTGCAGGTAGCGCTCCAGCGCCGCCTCCGCGGCCGGCTCGATGGCGGATTCGGCGGCGCTCAAATCGGGGGCGGCGGACACGCCGCCACTCTATGCGGCCCTAGGAGCGCCGCCGCCGGCCGGATGATCGCCGCGCGTTAGCGCGCCCGCGCCCGCCGCGCTGCGCCTTCGGTTCCTTCAGCAGGGCCAGCGCCCGCTCCAAGTCGATCGTATCGAGGTCGTCATCGGCCTTGAGATTGCGGCGCTCGTCGCCCATCTGCACGTAGGCGCCCCAGCGCCCCGGCCGGACCGTCACCTCTTCGCCGCTGTCGGGGTGCAGGCCCAGCGTCTTGGGCCATTGCAGCCAGTCGATCGCGTGCTCCAGCGTGACGTCGTCGAGTTCGATGCCGCTGGGGACGGAGGCCCGGCGGGGCTTGGGCGCCTTGCGGCTCTTGGGCGTCTCGCCGACCTGCACGAACGGGCCGAAGCGCCCGTTGAGCAGGAATACGCGCTCGTCGTATTCGGGGTGCCGGCCGAGGTCGCGCGGCAGCTGGGTGGCCCGCTCCAGCAGCTTGCCGGCCATCCCGGCGGTGAGGTCGGCCGGCGCGAGGTCGTCGGGCAGCGGCGCGGTGCGCGCCTCGTCGCCGGCCCCGCGCCGCAGGTACGCCCGCCCGGTGCGCACCCGGATTTCCGCACCGCCATCCTCTGCCGCGTCCGGTTCGGCCAGGCGCAACCCGTCCTCGGAGACCTTCAGCACCCAGAAGGGGATGCTGTCGCCCTGCTTCGCGGCGATCCGCGACTTCAGCCCGTCGTTCCCCTCAGCGCCGAAATAGAACTCGCCCAGATGCGCGACCCGATCCAAGTTGCCCTGCGCGATCTGGTCCAGCTGATCCTCCATCTCGGCGGTGAACTCGGCGTTGACCAGATCGCCGAAATGCGCGGTCAGCAGATCGGCCACGGCCATGCCGAGGAAGGACGGGATCAGCGTCTGCCCGCGCTTGAAGGCGTAGCCGCGCTGCCGCGTGAGCGTCTCCAGCACCGATGCATAGGTACTGGGCCGGCCCAGTCCGTCCTCTTCCAGCTTGCGCACCAGCGAAGCCTCCGTGTAGCGCGCCGGCGGCTGCGACTCGTGCCCGGCCGCCTCGACGTCGGAGATCGCCGCCCGTTCGCCCTCGGCGATCGCCGGCAGCACCGCCTGCTCGCCGCTGCCGCCCGGCGGCAGCACCGCGTACCAGCCGTCGAACACCACGATCTGCCCGGTCGCCGTCATCTGGGCCGGGCTGTCCGATCCGGAATCCGGCAGCGCCGCCTCGAACACCGCGGTGGTCTGCTCGATCTGCGCCGGCGACATCTGGGAGGCGACGGCGCGCCGCCAGATCAGGTCGTAGAGCCGCCACTCGTCGTCGTCCAGCATCGCCCGCAGCGAGTCCGGCGTGCGCGAGAAGTCGGTCGGGCGGATCGCCTCGTGCGCCTCCTGCGCGTTGCGCGATTTCGAGGTGTACTGGCGGCGGTCGTGGTGATCCGCCCCCCAGCGCCCGCGGATGTACTCGCCCGCCTGCCCCAGCGCCTGCTCGGCCAGCGTCACCGAGTCCGTGCGCATGTAGGTGATCAGGCCGACCCGTTCCGCGCCGATGTCCTTGCCCTGATAGAGGCTCTGCGCCGCGGCCATCGTCCGCCGCGCCGCGAAGCCGAGCCGGTTCGAGGCGGCCTGCTGCATGGTCGAGGTCGTGAACGGGGGCTGCGGCCGGCGCCGGGCCTGGCGCTTCTCGACCGACGCGACGCGCCAATCCGCCGCCTCCAGCGCCGGCGTCAGCGCCTCGACGTCCTCCCGCTTCAGCCAGCGCTTGGCGGTCGCGGCCAGCTCGCCCGTGGCCGGGTCGAAATCCGCCGTGCCCGATGCCAGCGCCCGCCCGCCCAGCGACGTCAGCTTGGCCGGCGCGCTGCCGGCCGCGACGGCGAATTCGGCGTCGACGCCCCAGTACTCGGCGGCGCGGAACGCCATCCGCTCGCGTTCGCGCTCGACCAGGAAGCGCAGGGCGACGCTCTGCACGCGGCCGGCCGACATGCCCTGGCCCAGCTTGCGCCAGAGCAGCGGCGACAGCGAGTAGCCGTAGAGCCGGTCCAAAATGCGGCGCGACTCCTGCGCGTCGACCAGCGCGGCGTCGATCGCCCGCGGCTCCTGCAGCGCCCGCTCGATCGCGTCGCGGGTGATCTCGTGGAAGACGATCCGCTCGCACGGCACTTTCGGCTGCAAGACCTCCAGCAGGTGCCAGCCGATCGACTCCCCCTCGCGGTCCTCGTCCGTCGCCAGCAGCACGCGGTCGGCGCTCTTCAGCGCCCGCTTCAGCTTGGTCACGTGCTCCTTCGATTCCTTCGGCACGATGTAGACCGGCTCGAAGCCCTCGTCGACATTGACCGAGAATTCGGCCCAATGCGGGCGGCCCGGGCCCTTCAGCGCGGCCGGCCGCTCCGCCGCCCGGCGCGGCAGGTCGCGGATGTGGCCGAAGCAGGCCTGTACGTCGTAGCCGTCGCCGAGGAAGCCGGCGATCGTCTCCGCCTTCGCGCCCGATTCGACGATCACCAGCGTCTTGCCGCCCCCGGCCGCGCGCGCCGAGCGGGTGGATTTCCGCGCGGGTGCGCCGCGGCCGCGCGGCTTTTTGGCGGGCTTAGCGTCGGACATAGGTCATCGCCCCGATCTGCCGCACCATTCCCTTGAGTTCGAGCATCGCCAAGGCCGCGCTGGCCTGCGGCGCCGGCGTGCCCGACGCCCGGCAGAGCTCGTCGATGTGCAGCGGCTCCGCCCCCAGCGCCGAGAAGATCGCGCTCTCGACCGGATCATCCGGCAGCTGCTCCGCCAGCTGCGCCTGCTCCGGCGCGGCATCGAGCTCGAGCGCGTCGAGGATGTCCTGCGCCGACTCCGCCAGTTGCGCCGCCCCGCCGCGGATCATCTCGTGCGGCCCCGCGCTCTGCGGCGATTTGACGCTGCCCGGCAGGGCGAAGACCGCCCGGCCCTCGGCTTGCGCCGCCTCGACCGTCGTGCGCGTGCCCGATTGCAGCTGCGCCTCCGTCACCAGCACCGCCATCGACATCCCGGCGATGATCCGGTTGCGCACCGGGAAGTTCTCGCGCACCGGCTTCGTGCCCGGCGGGTACTCGGTGATCACCGCGCCGCTCTCCGCAATCCGCGCCGCCAGGCCGCGGTGCTCGCTCGGATAGAGCCGATCCAATCCGCCCGCGACGACCGCGACCGTGCGCCCGCCGGCGTCCAGCGCCGCCTCGTGCGCGTGGCCGTCCACCCCGTGCGCGAGACCGCTGACCACCGAGACCCCGGCCGCGGCCAGCCCGTGCGCCAGTTCCAGCGTCATCTGCTTGCCGTACTCCGTCGGCCGCCGCGTGCCCACGATGGCGACCGATCGCTCGTCCCGCTTGTCCAATCCGCCCCGCGCGAACAACAGCGGCGGCGGGCTCGCCGTGTGCCGCAGGCGGAACGGGTAGCGCGGATCATGCCATGACATCGGCTCGCAGCCGGCCGCGCGCGCCGCCTCCAGCTCGCGCTCCGGCTCGATCTTCCCCCTCGCATCCGCCAGTCCGGCGATCGCCGGCGCGTCCCAGCCGGCTTCCCTGAGCTCCTCCTCGCCCGCCCGCCAGGCATCCACCAGCGTCTCGAAATGCTCTTCGGCCTGCCGCACGCGCACCGGGCCGACGCCGCGGACGCGCTGCAGGGCGACCCGCACCGCGAGCTCCGGATCGCCTGCCGGCGCATCGGAGTCTGTCTGGGGAGCAGGCATGGATTTGGGCACGAGCGGAGAGGTTAGGCGCTGGCCGCCGTGCTGTCACTCCGCATCGCGCCTGAAAGCGGCATCCGCGGCTGCCCCTCCCGCGCCGCGCCGGGCAGCTCTTCCAAGATGTCCCCGGCCCGCGCGACCAGCTTGGCCAGCCCCTGCTGCAGCATCGAATTTGTCCCCTCGCTGCGCTCCGAATCGATCGGCCCCGGCACCGCGAACACCTCGCGCCCCTGGTCCAGCGCCGCCGTCACCGTATGCCATGCGCCCGATTTCATCTTCGCCTCCGTGACCAGCGTCCCCAGCGTCATCCCGGCCAGGATGCGGTTGCGGCGGGGGAAGTTCGCCGTCGCCGGCTCCGTCCCGAGCGGATGCTCCGAGATCACCGCGCCGCGCCCCGACTCCACGATCGCGGCCGCCAGCGGCAGGTGCTGCTGCGGCGAGATCAGGTCCAGCCCGCCCGCGACCACGCCGATCGTGCGCCCGCCGCAGTCCAGCGCCGCCCGGTGCGCGGCCGCGTCCACCCCCAGCGCCAGCCCGCTCACGACCGCGAACCCCGCGTTCGCCAGCTCCGCCGAGAGCCGCGCCGTCACCCGCCTGCCGTAGCCCGACGGCGAGCGCGTCCCCACCACCGCCAGGCCGGGCCCGTCCGCCGGCCCCGGATCCCCGTGCACGTACAGCAGCGGCGGCGGATCGTAGATCTGCTTGAGCAGCGCCGGGTAGCGCCGGTCGTGCCAGCTCAGCGCCTGCACCTGCACCCGCTCGAGGCGCTCCAGCTCCGCGTCGAGGTCCAGCCGCGCCCGCGCCGCGTCCCGCTCCGCCGCCGCCCGCTCCGGCAGCCCCGCCGCGATCAGCTCCGCCCCCGGCGCGTCCCACGCCGCCGCGATCGAGGGGAACGCCTGCTCGATCAGCTGCATCCGCTGCGCCCCGATCGACGGCGCGAACGAAAACCCGACGCGGAACCGGAGATCGGCCCCGCCGCCTGCCGCCGGCTCACTCATTCGCCGCGATCGGCGCCGCCCGCATCTCCGCGATGCGGTGCCCGTTCATCTTCTGCACCACCACCGCGATGCCGTCCCGCTCGATCCGGTCGCCCACGTCCGGGATCTTGCCCAGCCGGTCGAAGACCCAGCCGGCCACGGTGTCGAATTCGATCGGCTCGAGGCGCAGGCCGAGCGCCTCCAGCGAACTCAGCGGCGCCCGCCCGCCCAGCAGCAGCGCCCCGTCGGCCAGCCGCGTCACCTCGTTCGGGGCCGCCGCGTCGTGCTCGTCCGTGATTTCGCCCACGATCTCCTCAACCAGGTCCTCCAGCGTGATCAGCCCCGCGGTGCCGCCGTACTCGTCGAGCACGATCGCCATGTGCGTGCGGCTGCGCCGGAACTCCCGCAGCAGGTCGTCGATCAGCTTCGATTCCGGCACCAGCATCGGGTCCCGCCGTACCGATGCCAGCCGCACCTCCCCCTCTTCGCCCGCCTTCCGCAGCGCCGCCATCACGTCCTTCGCGTAGACGATCCCGGTCACGTGGTCGATCGTGTCGTCGTAGACCGGGATCCGCGAATAGCCCTTGGCCAGCATCAGGTCCAGCGCCGCCTCCGCGGCCGCGTCCCGCTGCACCGCGGTGATGTCCGGCCGCGGCGTCATCGTCTCCCGCACCGTCCGCTCGCCGATGCTCATCACCCCGCGGATCATCTCCCGCTCGTCCTCCTCGATCGCCTCCTGCCCCGATTCCAGCACCAGCTCCAAGTCCGTCGGCGCGGGCGCCAGCTCCGTCTGCCCCGCGCGCAGCCCGGTGAAGAGCCGCGCCGGCGACTCCAGCAGCGCCGCCGGCAGCAGGAAGGCCGCGTCGAACAGGTCGATGACCGGCGCGAAGAACATCGCGAACGCCTCCGGCCAGGTCGCCGCCAAGCGCCGCGGCACCGCCTGGATCAGCGCCGCCGACAGCACCGCGATCGCCCCCGTCGCCACCAGCTCCGTCCAGCCGTCCCCGATCTCCATCACCACGATCGCGAAGGCGGCGGTGAAGCCGGTGCCCACCGCCAGGGTGCGCCCGACCGCGACCGAGCCGAGCGCGCGCTCGCGCTGCCGCGTGATCTCCTGCAAGCGCGCCGCCCGTGGATTATCCGGCTGGCGCGAGGCCAGCAGCCGCGCCCGCGAGCGGCTCAGCGAGATCACGCCCGCCTCCGCGATCGCCGCCACCACCAGCACCAGCACGCTCGCCAGCAGCACCGCCAGCGCCGCGATCGCCCCGTCGCTCACGTCGCGTCCCTCCGCCCCCGCCGCGCCGGCGCCAGCCGCGCCGGATGCCCAACCGCGACGCTCCCGTCCGGCACGTCCTTGGTCACCACCGCGCCCGCGCCCGTCCGCGCACGCGCCCCGATCCGCACCGGCGCGACCAGCATCGTGTCGCTCCCGATGAAGGCGTCGTCCCCGATCTCCGTGCGGTGCTTCCCGCTCCCGTCGAAGTTGCAGGTCACCGCCCCCGCGCCCACGTTCACCCGCTCGCCCAGCTCCGCATCGCCGACATAAGAAAAGTGCCCCGCCTTCGAGCCGCGGCCGAGCACCGCCGCCTTCAGTTCTGCATGCGACCCGATGTGCACGTCATCCCCCAGCTCGCAGCCCGGCCGCACCACGCTGTACGGCCCCACCTCGACCCGATCCCCCAGCGCCGATCCCCGGATCGTGCACGACTCCAGCACGCAGCCCTCGCCGACCGAGACATCCTCCAGCACCGCGTTGGGCCCGATCCGCGAGCCCGCCCCGATCCGCGTCCGCCCGCGCAGGTGCACCCCCGGCTCGATCACCGCGCCGGCCGCGATCCGCACCCCCGCGTCGATCCACGCCGCCGCCGCGTCCCGCAGCTCCACTCCCGCCCGCAGGTGCCGCTCGATGATCCGGCGGCGGAGAATCCGCCCGGCCCGCTCCGCATCGGCCAGGTCTTCCACGTTCAGCGGCCCCTCCGAGAGGTCGATCGGCACGTCTTGGAGCTGCCCGCCTCGCGCCGCGGCCTTCACCACGTCCGTGCCATGATGCTCGCTCGCCGCGCCGCCCGCCGTCTGCTCCAGCTCCCGCCGCAGCCAATCGGCGCGGAACCGGTAAACCCCCGCGTTGACCTCTTTGATCGCCCGCTGCTCGGCCGATGCGTCGCGCCACTCGACGATCTCGGAGATCGCCCCCCGTTCGTCGCGGACGATCCGCCCCATCTTGGCCGGCTCGTCGACTGTGCCGACCGCGACGCTTGCGGCCGCCCCGCTCGACGCGATCACCCGTGCGATGTCCTCCGCGGTGATCAGCGCCAAGTCGCCGTTCGCGATCAGCACTTGCTCCGTGCGCACCGCCGGCAGCGCCGCCAGCATCGCGTCGCCCGTCCCGGTTGCCTCTTCCTGCACGGCGAATCGGAGCTCGATGCCGCTCGGCGCGTCGGCCGCCAGATCATCCCGCACGGCCCCGCCCGCTTCATCGGCGGCGACCACGACCACCGCCTCGGCGATGCCTGCTTCCGCGATCGCGTGCAGCACGTGCGACGCGATCGCCCGCCCCGCGATCCGGTGCAGGACCTTGGGCAGCGCCGACTTCATCCGCTTGCCGCGGCCCGCGGCCAGCACCACGGCCGTCGCGTCCCGCGCGGCCGCATCTCCGCTGCATCGGGGTGATTCGTGGGGATCGTCGTCGGACGACAAGCGCCGTGCCCTCCGCGGCCGCGCGCATCGGCGGGCCAGCTGCCGATCACGCTAGAAATCGCGCCCATCCGTGTCAACAGCCCGCACGCGGGTAGACTCGCAGCGGCAACCCCGGATCACCCGCTCGAGAGGACCAGATGGACGCCCAGAAGATCAGGCAGACCTTCACCGACTTCTTCACCGAGCGCGACCACCTCCGCGTCGCCAGCGCCCCGCTGACCGCGCCCGGCGACCCCACCCTGCTCTTCACCAGCGCCGGCATGGTCCCCTTCAAGCGCTACTTCATGGGCGAAGCGCAGCCTCCGCACCACCGCCTCACCTCGATCCAAAAGTGCTTCCGCACCACCGACATCGACGAGGTCGGCGACGACTCGCACCTGACCATGTTCGAGATGCTCGGCAACTTCTCGCTCGGCGACTACTTCAAGGCCGAGGCCCAGGCCTGGGCCTGGGAACTGGTCACCGACGTGGTCGGCGTCCCAAAAGATCGCTTGGTCGCCACCGTCTTCACCGACGACGATTTCGCCTACGACCAGTGGCGCAAGATCGGCCTGCCCGATTCCCGCATCTTCAGATACGGCGAAGATCAGGGCAATTTCTGGGCCGCCGGCCCCGTCGGCCCCTGCGGCCCCTGCTCCGAACTGCACTACGACATGCGGCCGGATCCGGCCGCGCCCGATGCCGGCCCGGCCGACGACGAGGACCGCTTCCTCGAAATCTGGAACCTCGTCTTCATGCAGTACTCGCGCGACGAGAGCGGAGAGCTGACCCCGCTGCCCGCCCAGAACATCGACACCGGCGCCGGCCTCGAACGCTGGGCGATGATGCTGCAAGGCGTCGAAAACCT
The DNA here is from genome assembly GCA_965205165.1 of Dehalococcoidia bacterium. Taxonomy (GTDB): domain Bacteria; phylum Chloroflexota; class Dehalococcoidia; order Bin125; family Bin125; genus CBDESM01. The sequence continues at coordinate 189,864 of OZ242037.1, read as the reverse complement.
CTACGAAACCGACCTCTTCGCGCCACTGCTGGCCTACGTGGGGGAACGGGCCGGGCGCGGGTACGAGGAGGCGGACGAGCAGATGCGGCGGGCGATGCGGGTGGTGGCCGAGCACGGCCGCGCCATGACCTTCCTGATCGCCGACGGTGCGCTCCCCTCCAACGAAGGCCGCGGCTACGTCCTCCGCCGCCTCATCCGCCGCGCTCTCTACATGGCCGACCGCCTCGACATCCAAGACGCCCTGCTCTCCGACGTCGCCGCCCAAGTCCGCCGATCGATGTCCGAGTGGTACCCCGAACTGACCGAGCAATCCGCCCTCGTAGCCCGCGTCCTCGATCAGGAAGAAGCCCGCTTCCGCCAGACCCTCCAGACCGGCCGCGCCCTGTTCGACCAACTCGCCAAGGGCGCGACCGCCATCTCCGGGCAGGACGCCTTCACCCTGTACGACACCTACGGCGTCCCCCGCGAAGTGATCCGCGAGCTCTGCGATGCCGCCGGCCTCGAACTCGATGCCGCCGGCTTCGAGCAGGCCCTCGCCGAGCAGCAGGCCCGCTCCCGCAGCAGCGCCGCCTTCGCCTACGACGACGAGGTCGCGCTCTTCGCCGAAATGAGCATCACCTCCGAATTCGCCGGCTACGCCGAAGTCGGCGCGGAGGCGACCGTCGCCGCGCTCGTCAGCGGCGGCGAAGCGTCTTCCCGCGCCGCCTCCGGCGATGACGTGATGATCGTGCTCGAACGCACCCCCTTCTACCCCGAGGGCGGCGGACAGATCGGCGACGCCGGCATCCTCCGCGGCGGCGACGCCCAGATCGAGATCTCCGACACCCGCGCCTACGGCGACGTGATCGCCCACATCGGCAAAATCACCTCCGGCGCGATCTCCATCGGCGACCGGCTCGAAGCAGAGGTCGACCGCTCGCGACGGCGGGACACGGCGCGCAACCACACGGCGACGCACCTGCTCCACGCCGCGCTGCGCCAGGTGCTCGGCGACCACGTCCGGCAGGCCGGCTCGCTCGTCGCGCCCGACCACCTCCGCTTCGACTACACCCAGCCGGACGCGCCCGAACCCGGCCAGCTCCGCGAAGTCCAGCAGCTCGTCCAAGCCCGCATCCGGGACGACATCCCCGTCGCCACCAGCGAAATGCCCTACGAGGATGCGCTCAAGACCGGCGCGATGGCGATCTTCGGCGAGCGCTACGACACCGACGTCCGCGTCGTCGAAATCTGCGACCCGCAGCCGCATGTCCACGACTGCTTCAGCAAGGAGCTCTGCGGCGGCACCCATGTCCCCGCGACCGGCGTCGTCGGCGCGTTCCAGATCATCTCCGACGCTTCGATCGGCTCCGGCGTGCGCCGCATCGAAGCCCTCACCGGCGCGGCCGCCGAAGACTGGATTTCGCAGCACATCGACGCGCTCGACGAGCTCGCCCAATCCGTCCGCGCCACGCCCGAAACCGCCACTGCCAAAGTCGACCAGCTGCGCGAGGAAAACGCCGATCTGCGCCGCCGCCTCAACCAGATCGAGCAGCGCGCCGGCGCATCCGCCGCCCGCGACCTCGCCGCCTCCCCGGCCGACGTCGACGGCATCCCCGTCGTCGCCGGCCGGGTCAGCGTCGAATCGGCCGACGCGCTCCGCCGCGCCGGCGACGAGGTGCGGAACATCCTCGGCGAGGGTGTCGTCGTGCTCGGCGCGGTCGCCAACGATCGCCCGCTCTTCGTCGCCATGGCCGCGCCGCCGGCGATCGAGCGCGGCGTCCACGCCGGCGACCTGATCCGCGAGATCGCCAAGCTCGCCGGCGGCGGAGGCGGCGGCAAGCCCGAAATGGCCCAAGCCGGAGGCCGCGATGCCGCCAAACTCGACCACGCCCTGCAAGCCGTCCCCGACGCCGTCCGCGCCCAACTCGCCGCCGGCTGACCCCGCGGGACCCGAGGGCTGCATCGTCGCCATCGACCCGGGCGAGCGCTGGATCGGCGTCGCCCGCACCGCCCCCGGCTCCGATACCGCCCTCCCCGTCGGCACCATCGACCTCAGGGCCAGCCGCGACGAGGGCCGCAGCGAACTCGCCCGCATGCTCGACGGCCTGCAACTCGCCCAGCTCGTCACCGGGCTGCCCGTCCGCCCCGACGGCGAAGAGGACGAGCAGGCGCTCCGCTTCAAGGCGCAGGGAGAGGTGCTCGCGCGGCACCTCGGCATCCCCTGCTGCACGCAGGAAGAGCGCGACACCTCCGCCCCCGCGCTGCTGCAAGAGCGCCCCCGCACCGGCAAGGCGCGGCGGCCCGGAGCCCGCAGCAAGCAGCGCCGCCGCAAGGAGCAGCCCAGGGAGCACGCGCAGGCCGCCGCCCGCATCCTCCAGCGCTGGCTCGACCAGCGTTCCGCCGCCCGATGACCCCCGCCTCCGAGCGCCTGCGCCGCCAAGGCCTGATCGCCGTATTCCTGCTCGCCGCCTGCGCGATCGCCGCGGCCGCCTGGCTCGTCGCCCGCGCCCCCGCCCGCACGATCGAAGAGTTCGCGCCCGCCGCCTCCGAGCCGTTCCAGATCGGGGAGGACATCAACGTCGTCGAAATCGCGGACGGCCAGTCCGCCGCCCAAATCGGCGCGCGCCTCCAAGCCGCGGGCCTCGTCTCATCCTCGCGCCACTTCCAGACGCTCGCCGCCCTGCTCGGCTGGGATCAACTGCTCAACGGCGGCCGCTACACCTTCGAGCCCGGCCTCGCCACCTACGAAATCATCCGCCGCATCCGCTTCGGTGAAACCTCCCCGACTTTGGTCGTCATCCCCGAAGGCTTGCGGATCGAGGAGATCGCCCGCATCCTCGAACAGGCCGGCCTCGCCCCAGCCGAGGACTTCATCGCCGCCTTGCAGCTCCCCTCGGTCCAAGCCGGCACCCCCGCAGCCGACCTGCCCGGAGACGCCGTTCCCGAGGGCTACCTCTTCCCCAGCACCTACCGCTTCCCCCTCGATGCGACGCCCGAAAGCATCGCCCGCGCCATGCTCCAGCGCCTCGACCACGAACTCGACGGCGACCTGCTGGCCGACATCGCCGCATCAGGCAGACCCCTGCACGACATCCTCACCATCGCCAGCATGATCGAGCGCGAAGCCGCCATCGACCAAGAGCGCCCCCTGATCTCCTCCGTCATCTGGAACCGCCTCGAACGGGACATCCTGCTCCAGATCGACTCCACCGTCCAATACGCCAAAGCCGACGCCGCCGAAGATCCGCCCGCCTATTGGTCTTCGATCACCGCCATCGACCTGGCCAGACGGCACCCCCACAACACCTACCTCCACAAGGGCCTGCCGCCGACCCCGATCGGCAATCCCGGCCGCGCCTCGATCGCCGCCGCCGCGGCCCCCGCCAGCACCAACTACCTCTTCTACGTAGCCAGACCCGACCGCACCCACGCCTTCGCCGAAACCTACGCGCAGCACCAGCAGAACATCCTCGAAATCCAATCCGCCGCCGACTGACCGGCGCCGCCCCCGGCGGGCCGCAATAGGCTGTCCGCGGAAGGGGGCGGCCATGCCGCTGCGGGTCGGACTGATCGGGCACCCCGTCGCGCACTCCGTCTCGCCCGCCTTCCAGCAGCCCGCCTTCGACCAAGCCGGCATTGACGCCCGCTACGAGGCTTGGGACGCCCTGCCCGCCGATCTGCCGGCCCTGATCGAGGCCCTGCGCGATGACGACGCGCTCGGCGCGAACGTGACGATCCCCTACAAGGAAGCCGCCCTGCGCCACATGGACGGCCTGCACCAGACCGCCCGCTTCGCCGGCGCGATCAACACGATCGTCAACCAATCCGGCCATTTGCAGGGCTACAACACCGACGTCACCGGCTTCCAGCGCTCGCTCGAACAGGCCGGCTTCGCCCCGGCCGGCAAGTCCGCCGTCATCTGGGGCGCCGGCGGCGCTGCCCGCGCCGTCGCCTGGGGCTTGGTCTGGCGCGGCATCGAGGCGATCACGATCGTGAACCGCACCGCCGCCCGCGCCGGACGCTTGCGCCACGACATGGCCTCCGCCTCCGCCGACGCCCGCCTGCGCTCGTTCGGAGCGGATTCGCAAGAAGCGCTCGACTCGCTGGCGGACGCCGATCTGGTCGTCCAATGCACCTCCGTCGGCCTCGCCGGCTCCGATACCGCGGGACGGTCCCCGTTCGACCCGGCCCTGCTCCGCGACGGCGCGTTCGTCTTCGACCTCGTCGCCAACCCCGAGCGGACGCCGCTGGTGGAAGCCGCGCTCGCCCGCGGACTCCGCGCCGAAGGCGGCCTCCCGATGCTAGTTTTGCAGGGAGCGGCCGCCTTCGAACTCTGGACCGGGCGGGCCGCCCCGGCCGACCTGATGATGTCGGCCGCCCGCGAAGCGATGCAGGGGAGTCCGGCGTGAACGAAGGCGTGACGATCGGCTTCCTGGTCGTGGCGCTGCTGTTCGGCGGAATCGGACTCGTGCTCTTCAAGGAAGCCCGCACCCACCGCTTCTGGCGCAGGCTCGTCGCCCAGAACGATCTCGAGGCGATCCGCGGCATCCTCGACCACGAGGTCGAGCGCTGGAAGACCCAGCGCCCCCCCAAGGGCGTCTCCGCCGTCGTCTGGGCCGGCGTGCAGGGCATGGACGTCGTCGCCGCCTCCGCCAAGTACGTCCGCGTCAGCACCTCCGCCTCGCCCGAATTCGGCGCGGTCGACGGCGAGCGCCGCCAGCTCGCCTCGTCCCTCGATGTCGCCTATGAGGCCGCCATGCGGCTGGTCGAAATGATCTTCTACGACGTCCCCGACTTCCGCCCCGGCGCCGTCCGCGTCGACGTCTACGCGACCTTCAGCGACACCACCGGCGCATCCGCCTCCCACCCCATCCTGAGCATCTTCGCCGACCGCGCCGACGCGATGTCGATCGACTGGGACCTGCCCCCGCAGGTCCTCGCGGCCCGCTTCCAGACGACGGTCAACCGCGCCCCGAACGGAGAAGCCCGGCCGATCGATCTGCCGCCGGACGATCCGGAACTGCTGGCCAGCACCGAGCCGCAGACGGAGCCTGAAGCGGCCTGAGCGCAAGGCGGCCATATGCTGCGCTTGCGCGGCCGCGGCCGGAACCGCCGCGCCGAATGGAGCTCCACCGATGGGGCAGTTCCGCTGGCTCACCGCCGGAGAGTCGCACGGCCCCGGCCTGACCGTGATCATCGACGGCGCGCCCGCCGGCCTGCCCCTCTCGGAAGAGCAGATCCGCGCCCAACTCGCCCGCCGCCAGCGCGGCTACGGCCGCGGCGGCCGGATGAAGATCGAGCGCGACCGCGCCGAAATCCGCGGCGGCGTCCGCCAGGGCCGCACCATCGGCAGCCCCATCGCACTCTGGATCGAGAACAAGGATTTCGACCAGGGCCTCGGCCCCGACAAGCGCCCCTGGCGCGAAACCATGGCCCTCGACCCCGTCGATCCCCCTCCGGCCCGCGTCACCCGCGTCCGGCCCGGACACGCCGACCTGATCGCCTCGCTGAAGTACGGATACGACGACGTGCGCGACTCCCTCGAGCGCGCATCGGCCCGCGAAAGCGCCGCCCGCGTCGCCGCCGGAGCCGTCGCCCGCCGCCTCTGCGAGGAGCTCGGAGCCGACTTCCACAGCCACGTCGTCCAAATCGGCGCGGTCGCCGCCCCCGGCGGCCCCGTAGATCGCGCCGCCGTCGAAGATTCCCCCGTACGCTGCGCCGACCCGCAGGCCGCCCAGTCGATGATCGACGCGATCAACGCCGCCAAGCAGGACGGCGACACCCTCGGCGGCATCGTCGAAGCCCGCGTCTCCGGCGTCCCCCCCGGCCTCGGCTCCCATGTCCAGTGGGACCGCAAGCTCTCCGGCCGGATCGCCCAGGCCCTGCTCTCGATGAACGCCTTCAAAGGCGTCGAAATCGGCGACGGCTTCCCCGGCGCAGCGGAAACCGGGCGCAACTTCCACGACGTGGTACTGCCCCGCGAACGCTGGGACGGACGTCAATGGCGCCGCGCCACCAACCACGCCGGCGGCATCGAGGGCGGCATCTCGACCGGCGAGGACATCGTCGTCCGCGTGGCCGTAAAGCCCATCGCCACCTTGGCCCACCCGCTCCCCTCCGCCGATCTCGACACCGGCGAGGAAGTGCTCGCCCACCACGAGCGCTCCGACGTCTGCGTCGTCCCCGCCGCCGGCGTGATCGTCGAGGCCATGCTCGCCCTCGTCCTCGCCGATGCCGCCCTCGAAAAATTCGGCGGCGACAGCCTCCCCGAAACCAAGGCCAACCTCGCCAACTTCCTCGAAACCACCGGGCCGCGGATTACCCCCATGAGCACCTCATGAGCATCCCCCCCGGCCTCAAGCGGATCGCCCTGATCGGCTTCAGCGCGACCGGCAAATCCGAGCTCGCCCCCTTCATCGCCGAGCGGCTCGGCTGGCGGGCGATCGACCTGGACGACGAGATCGAGCGCCGCGCCGGCATCTCGATCCCCGCCATCTTCGAGCGCGGCGGCGAGCGCGAGTTCCGCCGCCGCGAGACCGAATCCATCGAAGCCGCCGCGCAGATCGACGGCGCGGTCATCGCCACCGGCGGCGGCGCTTGGCTCGCTGGACATAACCGCCGCGTCCTCGCCGACGGCGGCTTCATCGTCGCCCTCGAAGCCCGCCCCTCGACCATCCTCGCCCGCTACGCCCAGGCCGAGCAGGGCCGCGTCGAGGTGCGCCCGCTGCTCCAAGGCGCGGACCCCCGCCGCCGCGTCGAATCGCTCAAGGCCCAGCGCCAGCCCTTCTACGCCCTGGCCGACTGCACGATCCACACCGACGACCTCCCCATCGGCGAGGTCGTCGACCAGATCCTGCGCGCCGTCCAAGCCGCCGCCCCCGCCGCGCTCAAGTCCCAGGCCCGCCTGCACGCGCTCGCGCAGGGCCCCGGCGTCCCACCCCCGCCCATCGCCGACTACGGCCGCGACGTCGCCTGCGTGGTCGACGCCGGTTCCGCTCGCTACCCGATCTACTGCGGCTGGGGCATCCTCGATCGGCTCGGCGAAATCTTCGACAACCTCGCCCTGCCCGCCCGCGTCTTCCTGATCGCCGACGCCGCGCTCGCCGAATCCCACGCCGCCGTCGCCGCCGAATCGCTCCGCCACGGCGGCCGCGACGTCGCCCTCCTCGCCGTCCCCTCCGGCGAGGCCAACAAGACCCTCGCCTCGCTCGAACGCCTCTACGACTGGCTCTCCGCCAACCGCGCCGAACGCTCGCATCCGATCCTCGCCCTCGGCGGCGGCGTCACCACCGACCTCGCCGGCGCAGCCGCCGCCACCTACCTGCGCGGCATGCCGCTCGTCCACGCCCCCACCACCGTGCTCGGCATGGTCGACGCCGCCATCGGCGGCAAGGTCGCCGTCGACCTCCCCTCCGGCAAGAACCTCGTCGGCGCCTTCTACCAGCCCCGCGCCGTCGTCGCCGACCCCGCCGTGCTCGCCACCCTGCCCCGGCGCGAACTCCGCGCTGGCTACGCCGAGGTGATCAAGCACGGCTTCATCCGCGACGCCGAGATGCTCGACCAGCTCGAAGCCGACGCCGGCGCGCTGCTCGATCCCGCCGCCGCGCTCGGCGACGAACGCGCCCGCGACCTGCTCGTCGGCACCTTCACCCGCAACATGGCGATCAAGGCCGCCGTCGTCTCCGCCGACGAGCGCGAATCCGACCTCCGCGCCATCCTCAACTACGGCCACACCCTCGGCCACGCCATCGAAACCGTCACCGGCTACGGCCAGGTGCTGCACGGCGAAGCCGTCGCCATCGGCATGACCGCCGCCGCCGCCATCGCCCGCGAGATCGGACTGATCGGCCCCGCCGTCGCCGAACGCCAATCCGACCTGCTGCGCCGCTTCGGACTCCCCCTCCGCACCCCCCGACCGCTCGCCCGCGACGACCTCCGCGAAGCGATGTCCCGCGACAAGAAGGTCGCCGCCGGCAAGCAGCGCTGGATCCTGCTCGAATCGATCGGCCAGGTCGTCGTCCGCGACGACGTCCCCGACGACGTGGTCGACCGCGCCATCGAACTCGTGGCCGGCCCGCAATGACCCCCGATGTCGTCCGCCTGACCGCCCTGATCCGCGGCCGCGTCCAGATGGTCGGTTTCCGCATGTTCGCCGAATCCGCCGTCGCCGAACTGAACCGCGCCGCGCCGCGGCCCGTCACCGGCACCGTCCGCAACCTGCCCGACGGCTCCTCCGTCGAAGTCATCGCCGAAGGCGAACGCCCCGCGCTCGAAGCCCTGCTCGCCGAACTCGAAATCGGCCCCCCGATGGCCATGGTCCGCAACATCGACGCCGCATGGTCCGACCCGACCCTGGAGTTCGACGGATTCGAGACGGTCTACTGACCCTAAGCGCAAAATAGCACCTGCGTGCTAATATCCCGGCATGACCAAGACCGCAGCCAGCCCCGCCGACGCCCCGCCCGCCGCCATATCGCAGGTCGGAATCGTCCCGCTCGCCGACCTCAGCGGCCCGCGCAGGCGCCTCCGCGACGCCGAACACGGGCAGGCGATCCGGCGCCTCGCCGGCTCTCTCCGCCGGCACGGCATGATCCACCCCATCGTCGTCGAGCCCCGCGAGGACGGCACGTTCGAGGTGATCAGCGGCGGCCGCAGGTGCATCGCCGCGCAGCAGGCAGGGATGACGTTCGTCCCCGTCGTCACCCGTGCCCGCGATGACGTGAGCAATACCGAGATCTTCCTCGCCGAAAACGAGCACCGCCGCAGCCTCGATCCCCTCGAGTTCTCCGACGAACTCAAGCTGATGCGGGATGAAGGCGCATCCCTCCGCGACCTCGCCCAAGCCACCGGCCGCAGCGAGGGCTACTGCTCCAACATGCTCCGCTTGCGCCAGCTCCCGCTCGAAGTCCGCGACCTGCTCGGCGACGGCGCGCTCTCCAAGGGCCAGGGCCTGGCCATCCTCGCCGCTCCCCCCGAACACCGCAAGGCACTCGCCTTCCGCGCCGCACGCGGCATGACCGTCCGCGAAATCGAGCAGGAGGTCACCCGCCTCAAGGCGAACGCCGGAGGGGCCGAAGACGGCGAACTCTCCGACGACGAAATCCGCACCCGGGAACTGGTCTACGAACTTGCCCGCCGGCTCGGCGTCGATCGCTTCAAAGTCCATGCCCGCCGCGGCCCCTCCGGCAGCGGCAGCTTCACGATCTCGTTCCGCGACGAGCAGCACCTCGAGGAAATGCTGGACCGCATCGACGACGACGCTCCCGAACCCCCGCCCGAAGAGCCCGACTTTTCACGTGAAAAGTCCCCGGCCGCGCCCGATGCCCCGGCCCGCAGGCGCTTCCAGCCGCGCCGAACCGAGCGCAAAACCGCCCGCCAACGCCGATCTCCGGACTCCGGCGCGGTCCGCGAACCGGGCGGCGGTCGCCGCGCCCGCCCGCCCTAGGACCGGCCCCGCTCAGCCTGCGCGCTCGTGGACGTCCAGATTCAGCTTGGTCAGGCCCCGCAGCACCACGTTCGGCTTGAACTTGGGCCGCGGCGCGGCCAGCTTGATCTCGTCGAACCGATCCAGCAGCGACTCGAAGGCGATCCGCGCCTCCAGCCGCGCCAGCGGCGCGCCCAGGCAATGGTGGATGCCCCGCCCGAACGAGATGTTGCCCGCGTCTTCCCGCGTCACGTCCAGCTCTTCCGGACGCTCGAACTGCTCCGGGTCCCGGTTCGCGCCGCCGATCACCACCGCCACCCCCGACCGCTTGGGTGCCACCTTGTCCCCCAGCTCGACGTCCTCCAGCGCGATCCGCCGATCCACCTGCACCGGCGAGTCGTAGCGCACCAGCTCCTCCACCGCGTTGCCCAGCAGGTCCGGCTGATCCCGCAGGATCTGCAGCTGCTCCGGATTCTTCAGCAGCGCCAGCATCCCGTTCCCGATCAGGTTCGTCGTCGTCTCGTTGCCCGCCACCAGCAGCAGCCGCAGCGTCACCTGCATCTCGTCCGTCGTCAGCTTCTCCCCCTCCTCCTCCGCGTCGACCAGCGCGCTCACCAGGTCATCCCTCGGCGCGTCCCGCCGCTGCTCGATGATCCGCCCGAAGTACTCCTCGAACCAGTCCGCCGTCTCCAGCACCAGCTGGCCCTCTTCCGGCGTCAAATTCGGCTCCAGCACCCGCGCGAAGCGATCGGAGTGCAGCTTGAACTCGTCCCGGTCCGCCGTCGGCACCCCGATCATCTCCGCGATCACCACCGTCGGCAGCGGATTGGCCAGCGCCGAAATCAGCTCGATCTGCCCGGAGCCGTTGCCCTTCGCCAGCGCCTCGTCGATCATCGCATGCGCCGTCGCGCGGACGTGGTCCTCCATCTTGGCCACCGCCCGCGGCGTGAAGGCCCGGTTGACCAGCCCCCGCAACCGCGTGTGGTCCGGCGGATCCAGGCTCAGGATGCTCGGCGTCAACTGCCCCCGCACGTCCTGATTCAGCGTCTCCCCGTTGCGCGGGTCGTTGCTGAACTGCTTGTGGTTGCGCAGGATCTGGTCGCAGTCCTCGTAGCGCGTCAGCACCAGGCTCTTGGTCAGCGGGCTGTAGTGGTACGGATCCTTGCGCCGCAGCTCGCGGTAGCTCGGATACGGATTCGCCAGGAAGCCCGCGTCCAGCGGGTACCAGACCACTCCGCTCTGCAGCCGCTCCTGCAGCAGCCGGGCCTGGATGTACGCCGGCGCGATCAAGTCCCGCACGGTCTGCTTCAACGTCATCGTGCTCCAGCCTTCCCCGCGCCCGTTCCGGCGCGTCCGCAGGATACGCCCCGTCTGAACCGCCCTGTTCAATCCGCTCCGTTAATCCGCCGGATGATCCCAATCCGCCATGATCACGTCGCACTCCTCGCCCGCCCGCACCCGCTCCGCCTCCTCCGGGCAGACCGCGTAGCCGTTCGCGATCGCCATCGACGTCAGCACGCCCGAACCCTGCGGCCCCGTCAGCCGCGCATGCCACTGCCCGTCCGCCCCCCGGTGCACCGTCGCCCGCGCGTAGACCCGCCGCATGTCCGTGTTCACGATGTCCTCGTCCGCGATCGCCCGGATCACCGGCCGCCCCTGCGGCGCCCGCCCCATCAGCCGCTGGATCGCCGGCCGCCCGAACAGCTCGAACGCCAGCAGCGAAGAGACCGGATTCCCGGGCAGCCCGATGTGCGGCACCGGGTGCCCGTCCGGCGCGCTGAAGCGCCCGAACGCCAGCGGCTTGCCCGGCTTCATCCGCACCGTCCAGAACGAGATCGCCCCCTCGTTCGCCAGCACTTCCTTGACCACGTCGAAATCTCCCCGCGAGACCCCGGCCGACGTGATCAGCAGGTCAGCCTCCGCCAGCGCGTCGTTGATCATCTCCGTCAGCGCCGCCACCGTGTCCCTCGCGATCCCGCAGCGCGTCGGCTCCCCCCCGTACTGCTCGACCAGCGCCGCCAGCCCCCAGGAGTTCGAGTCGTAGATCTTGCCCGGCGCCGGCGCATCCCCCGGCTGCAGCAGCTCGTCCCCCGTCGACACGATCGCCACCCGCGGCCGCCGAACCACCGAAACCTCGCCCAGGCCCAGCGACGCCAGCACCGCGATCTCCGGCCCGCGCAGCACCGTCCCCGCCTCCAGCACCCGATCCCCCTCGCGCACGTCCTCCCCCCGCCGCCGGATGTTCGCCCCCTCCGCCGCCGCCTTGAGGATGCCCACGTCCGCGATCGCCGCGTGCTCCTGCCCGGGCGCCCGCAGCCCCGTTTCGTCCGTCTCCTCGAACGGCACGATGCTGTCCGCGCCCTCCGGCATCGGCGCGCCCGTCATGATCCGCACCGCCTCGCCCGCCCCGACCCTCCCCTCGTAGAGCGATCCGGCTGCGAGCTCGCCGATCACCCGCAGGCGGATCGGCGACGACTCGCCCGCCCCCGCCGTGCTCGCCGCCTGCACCGCGTAGCCGTCCATCGCCGTGTTGTCGTGCGGCGGAATGTCGAACGGCGCGATCGCCGCCTCCGCCAGCACCTGGCCCACGGCGAGGTCCAGCCGCTTCCGCTCGGTCGGCAGCGGCTCGCAGAGCTCGAGAATCCGCTCGAGCGCATCCTCGACCGGCAGCATCGCCGCCGGCGGCTCCGTCGCGCGCGGCATCGGCCGCGCCTAGCTGACCTGGATCGTGAGGCAGGTCGTCGTCCGCTTGACCCCCGCCACGCTCTGGATCCCGTCCGTGATCTGCGTCCCCAGCTCGGCCAGATCCTCCGCCTCCACCAGGCAGATCACGTCGAACGGCCCCGTCACCAGCTCGACCGACAGAATCCCCGACGCGTCGCCGGTCTGCAGGTCACGCAGCGCCGTCGCGACCTGCTTGGCCGTCCCGACATCCGCCTCGACCAGCACGTAACTCTTGACGGCCATTGCGCACCTCCCCGTTCGCGGCGTGTCGAGCGGAGTCTACAAAGCGCCGCGGGTACGGGCGTGCGCGATGCAATCTTGCGGCTACGATTGCCTGCGGAAGGCGGGCCAATTGACGACCGGCGCGGCGGCGGATCTGGAAGCGGAAGCCCTCGGCGCGCTCGCCGGCGCATCCGACGAGGCGGCGCTGGAAGCCTGGCGCTTGGCCTGGCTCGGCCGCAAGGGCCGCGTCACCGCACTGCTGCGCGGCGTCCGCGACCTGCCCGAAGCCGACCGCCCCGCCGCCGGCGCGGCCGCCAACCGGCTCCGCGGCCTGCTCGCCGACGCGCTCGATCGCCGCAAGTCCGAACTCGCCGCCTCCGACGACGGCCCCGCCATCGACGTGACCCTGCCCGGCCGCCGCACGCCGCTCGGCTCCCTCCACCCCGTCACCCAAACCCGCCGCCTGATGGAACGCGCCTTCCGCGACATGGGCTTCGACGTCGTCGCCGGCCCCGAAGTCGAACTCGAGGAGTACAACTTCGACCGCCTCCGCATCCCCGCCGACCACCCCGCCCGCGAGATGTGGGACACCCTCTGGGTCGACAACTCCCAGCGCGGCGGCCCGAACCTCCTGCTCCGCACCCACACCTCGCCGATGCAGATCCGCTACCTCGAACGCCGCGATCCCCCGATCCGCGTGATCGTCCCGGGCACCTGCTACCGCCATGAGGCGGTCGACGCCACCCACGAGTGGATGCTCACCCAGATCGAGGGCCTCGCCATCGACGAGGGCCTCTCCTTCGCCCACCTCAAGGGCACGCTCGAATCCTTCGTCCACCGCCTCTTCGGGCCGCAGATCGAAACCCGCTTCCGCTGCGACTACTTCCCCTTCGTCGAACCCGGCGCCGAACTGGCGATCCGCTGGCAGGACCGATGGCTCGAGGTGCTCGGCTGCGGCATGGTCCACCGCGAAATCATCGAAGCCGCCGGGCTCGACGGCGACCGCTACACCGGCTTCGCCTTCGGAATCGGCATCGAGCGCGTGGCCATGCTCAAGTACGGCGTCGGCGACATCCGCAACTTCTACGCCAACGAGCCCCGCTTCCTGCGCCAGTTCGCGGGCGCGCCGAGATGAAGGTCCCCATCAGCTGGCTGGAGCGCTACGTCGATCTCCGTGTCGACGTCGAGGAGCTCGCCCACCGCCTCTCGATGGCCGGCGCCGAGGTCGAGGCGATCGAGCGCTCCGCCGGCGATTGGGAGCACGTCGTCGTCGGCCGCGTCGCCGAAGTCGCCCGGCATCCCGACGCCGATCGCCTGCGCCTGGCGACCGTCGACTACGGCGCCGATGAACCCCTGACCGTGGTCTGCGGCGCGCCCAATCTGGCCCAGGGCCAGACCATCGCCTTCGCCCAAGTCGGCGCGCGCCTGATCGACGCCCAGAGCGGCGAGACCCGCAAGCTCAAGCGCAGCAAAATCCGCGGCGTCCAGTCGATGGGGATGGTCTGCTCCGAACGCGAACTCGGCATCTCCGACGAGCACGAAGGCATCCTCGTCCTCGAAACCGACGCCCCCCTCGGCACCCCCCTGGCCGAGGCCATCGGCCAAGTCTCGCTGGACGTCAAGCCGACCCCCAACCGCCCCGACCACTTCTCCATCCTCGGCATCGCCCGCGAAGCCGCCGCCCTGACCGGCACCGGCGTCCGCGAGCCCGAGATCGCTTACGAGGAGTCGCCGACGCCGGCCGCGGAGCGGACTTCGGTCCAAATCGAGGACCCCGTCGGCTGCCCCCGCTACGCCGCCGCAATCATCGAGGGCGTCCGCATCGCCCCCTCGCCCGCTTGGTTGCAGGAGGCGCTCAATTCGGCCGGCCTGCGCTCGATCAACAACATCGTCGACGTCACCAACTTCGTCCTGATGGAGTACGGCCAACCGCTGCATGCGTTCGACTACGACCGCTTGACCGAACGGCGGATCGTGGTGCGCCGCGCCTCCGCCGGCGAGCAAATCGGCCTGCTCGACGGCTCAACGCTGGAGCTGGACGCCGCCGACCTGGTGATCGCCGACGCGGAGCGCCCGGTCGCCCTGGCCGGGATCATGGGCGGCGCTGATTCCGAAGTCTCCGACGCGACCACGACGGTGCTGCTGGAATCGGCCAATTTCGAGGCCGCCTCGATCCGGCGCAGCGGAGCGCGCCACAAGCTGCGCACCGAGGCCAGCCTGCGCTTCGAGAAATCGCTCAACCCCGAACTGGCCGAACTGGCCGCCCGCCGCGCCGCCCGCCTGATCGCCGAGGTCGCCGGCGGTTCGATCTGCGCAGGCCTGGTCGACGAGTACCCCGCGCGGGCGCACGCGGAGCAGGTGATCACCCCCGCAAGCCGCATCCGCCAGTTGCTGGCCGTCGAGCCTTCAGTGGAAGAGGTGCGCGGCATCCTGGAGTCCTTGGGCATCCCCAACCGCTGGCTGCCGCCCGACCGCTACGCGATCTCCTGCCCCCCTTGGCGCACCGACCTCTCGCACCCCGATGACGTAGTCGAGGAGATCGGGCGGATCATCGGCTACGACCGGCTGCCCAGCACCCCCCTGCACGGTAGCGTGCCCGACCCCGACGACGATGCCGAACGCGCCTTGGCCGAGCGCATCCGCGACTCGCTGGCCGCGCTCGGCTGCACCGAGATCATCACCTACCCGATGACCGCCGCCGCCGAGCTGGAAACCGTCCAGGCCCCGTCCGACGCGCTCGCCCTCGCCAATCCGATGAACTCGGAAACACCGCTGCTGCGAACCAGCCTGCGCCCCGCGATGCTGCGAGCCTTCGCCCGCGGCTGGCGCGCCGAGCGATCCGAGCTGCGCCTCTTCGAGATCGGCAAAGCCTTCCTCCCGCACGGCCCCGGCCAGCCCGAGGAGCGGCGGATGTTGATCATCGCGGTCGGCGGCGAGGCCGCGCAGGGTATCCACGCCCCTGCCCGCGAGCTTGATTTCTTCGACGCCAAGGGCCTGATCGAAGGCCTCGCCGATGCACTCGGCACAAGCCTTGAAGTGACCCCATCGGCAGCCCCGATTGCGGGCCTCGCGCCATCGGAATCGGGCGACATAAAGCTATCCGAAGCCGCTATCGGAAGCATCGGCCGGGTGACCGCCGAAATGGCCGCCGCCTTCGACCTCGAACGTCCTGCATATCTGGTCGAGATCGCGCTACATAATCTATCCGAAGCGCTTGAGGGGGCGGGGGCCGCCGGCAAGGTGCCGACGCTCTCGCAGTACCCGCCGGTGGTTGAGGACTTGGCCCTCGCCGTGGACGAAAGCCAGCCGGCCGGCGCTCTGCGGGACGCGATCCTGGACCATCCGCTGGTCGAATCAGCAGACCTGTTCGACCTCTACTCCGGGCCGCCGATCCCCGACGGGCTCAAGTCGCTCGCCTACCGCGTGGTCTACCGCGCTCCGAACCGAACGCTGGAAGAGCGCGATGTCGAGCGGGCGCGGCGCAGCATCGTCGCCCGCTTGGAGAAGCAGTTCAAGGCGCAGCTCCGCGACAACCAAGCGCCGTCCTGACGCTGATCCAGCCCCGAATCAATCTCGAACTGTCAAGCGATATACATTCCCGATAGTCGGTGCGATTTTCCGTTAGCACTCTTACCAAGAGAGTGCTAATCTCGCTGCAACGGAAGGGAAACCCCGATGACCACCCATCAGACGACCATGAACGCCGAAGCGATCAGCGAAGTCGTGCACCGCATCTGCGACGCGCCCGATCACATCGAGCTGGGCGCAGCCTTCTACGACGCCCTGGCCCTGCCCCCGATCGAGCTGCGCCGGGCGATGCGCGCACTGGCCCGACTCGAGGGCGGCTCCACGCCCGACCTGCTGCACGAGCGGGCGCTGACCCGCCTGCGCGCCCTGTTCCGGCTCGACCGCGAGCAGGCGCTGGTGATCGCCCGCGCCTTCGACGACGCCTTCCTCGACCTGCCCCAGGGCTGGCGCGAGCGCAACCGCGAAGCCGAACTCGGCGCGATCCTCAACGGCCTCGACGGCCGCAGCTTCCGCTTCCTCGCCGGCGTCGTCCCCTCCCTGCACGACCGCTTCGACGGCGAATGGCTGCTCAACCAGCTCGACCAGCCCCGGCCGGAACTGCCGGACATGCAGCTGGAGCCGTCGCCGGAGCCGGTCGAACCTGCCTTGGTCGCCTAGCCCCGAACCATCGGAACCCGGGTCGCGCGCCGCTTCCGCGAGGAGGCGGCGGGTTCGCGTTAAGCCGCCGCGGCCTCGCCCGCCGCCTCGTTGGCTTGGCGCACGATCGCGGCGAAGCCGGCCGGGTCGTTGACCGCCAGCTCGGCCAGCACCTTGCGGTCGACCTCGATCCCCGCCGCCTTGAGCCGGTTGATCAGCACGCTGTAGGTGACCCCGTTGAGCCGCGCCGCCGCGTTGATCCGCTGGATCCAGATGCGCCGCATGTCGCCCTTGCGCTCGCGCCGGTGCGCGTAGGCGTAGCTCAGCGCGTGCAGCCGCGACTCCGAGGCGCGGCGGTAGAGGCGGTGGCGCACTCCGCGATGGCCCTTGGTCTGCTTGAGCACCTTCTTGTGGCGCCGCCGCTCGCGCGGGCCGCCCCTGACTCTCGGCATGTTCCCATCCTCCGCTCGATCCCGGCCGCGGATGCGGCCGGCCCGCTTAGTCGGTGCCGTAGGGCAGCAGCTTGCGGACCCGCTTCTGGTCGCCCTTGCGGGCCACCTCGTGCATGCGCTGCTGCTCGCGCAGGGTGCGCTTGCGCTTGCGCTGCTTGTTGTGGCCGCGCGACGACTTCATCCGCAGCACCTTGCCGGTGCGCGTGATCCGGAAGCGCTTCGCCGCCCCCTTATGCGTTTTCATCTTCGGCATGCGCCGGCTCGCTTTCCGTTGGCGCCGTTTCCGCCCGCTTCGCCGCGGCCTTGTCCTCCGCCACGATCACCGACATGAAGCGCCCCTCCGTCGTGATCGGCCGCTCCACCACGACCGGCACGCCCGATTCGCTCAATGTTTCCAGCATCTCGTCGATCCGCTCGACCCCGATCTCGCGGTGCGTGATCTCGCGCCCGCGGAACATCACCGAAATCTTCACCTTGTCGCCCTGCCGCAGCAGCCGCGCCGCCGTCCGCCCCTTCGCCTCCATGTCGTGCCGCCCGATGTTCGGGCGCATCTTCACCTCGTGCAGCGAGGAGCCCTTCTGCCGCTTGCGGCCTTCCCGCTCCCGCTTCGACTGCTCGTACTTGAAGCGGCCGAAATCGAGCATCTTGCAGACCGGCGGCTGCGCGTTGGGCGCGACCTCCACCAAGTCCAAGCCCTGCGCGCGCGCCAGATCCAGCGCCTGCCGCGTGGGCATCACCCCCAGCTGCGCGCCGTCGTCGCCGATCACGCGGATCTCGTACACGCGAATCATCTCGTTCACGCGCTGCTCGTTGTTGGCCAGGGGATCCTCCTCGACCGGGCCGCCTCCGCGGCCCGTCACTTCGTACGCTAGCGGAAATCAAGCGTAGCCGTAGCCGCCCGCCGTTTCAAACGTCCCGCGCCGCATCAACGCCGCATCGATCTATTCCGCCGCGCCGGCGGCTTCGATCACCAGCAGCGGGTCGCCCTGCTCGACCGCCGCGCCGGCCTCGACGCTGACCTCGCTGATCGTGCCGGCCGCGGGAGCGCGGATCTCGTTGTTCATCTTCATCGCCACGATCACCAGCAGCGGCGCCTCCGCCTCCACCGCGTCCCCCTCGGCCACCAGCAGCTCGGTCACCTGGCCCGTCATCGGCGCGGACATCCGCACCTCCCCCTCCAGCCGCGGCGCGGTCGTGCTGAGGCCGCCGGCCGCCGCCCGCTCGATCTCCACCGTGTAGCGGTCCGGGCCGATGAACAGGTCCAGCGTGCTGCCCTCGCGCCGGATCGCCACCGGCGTCCGCTGCCCGTCGATCTGCAGCCGGAACAGCGTGCTGTCGTCCAGCGATTCGAGCACGACCTCCCGCTCCGCCCCGTCCATCGAGATGGCGTAGCGGCCCTCGCCGGCGTCCTCGATGGACACCTCGCGGCGCTGCTGGTCGACGTTCAGCCGGTAGTTCTTCGCCATCCCTGCTCTCCGAGGAAGCGGCGCCCGCGGCCGGAGCGCGACCAAGCCCGGCGCTGGAGCCCGATCCCGCGCTGCTGCTCCGCGAGCTCGCCCTGCGTGTGGAAGAACAGCGCCCCCGCCACCGCCGCCTCGACGTCGCTGCACGGGCGATCGGCCTCCGACAGCAGCGGATGCGCCTCGACGTAATCGGTGTCGACCCCCCCGCTGAGGAAGGCCTCGCTGGCCAGCATCGCCTGATGGAACGGGATCGAGGTGCTGACACCGAGGATCAGGTACTCGCCCAGCGCCCGCTGCATCCGCCGGATGCACTGCTCGCGCGATTCCCCGTAGGTGATCAGCTTCCCGATCAGCGAGTCGTAGTAGGGGCTCACCCCGACTCCGCGCGCGAGCATCGAATCGAGCCGCACGCCCGGCCCGCCCGGTTCGCGGAACCAGGCGATCGGGCCGACCGAGGGCATGAAATTGCGGTACGGGTCCTCGGCCGTGATCCGGCACTCCAGCGACCAGCCGCGGATCGGCCGCTCTTCCGCCGTATAGCCGATCTCCTCGCCCGCCGCGATCCGGATCTGGTCCTGCACCAGATCGACCCCGCGCACCAGCTCGGTCACCGGATGCTCCACCTGCAGCCGCGTGTTCATCTCGAGGAAGGCGAACTGGTCGCCCCAGACCAGGAATTCGACGGTGCCGGCCGAGTCGTAGCCGCAGGCGTCGGCCGCCAGGATCGCGGCTTCCTCCATCCGCGCCCGCAGCTCCTCGGTCATGCCCGGCGCGGGCGCCTCCTCGATCAGCTTCTGCCGGCGGCGCTGCACCGAGCAGTCGCGCTCGCCCAGCGCGATCCGGTTGCCCTGCTTGTCGGCCAGCACCTGGATCTCGATGTGCCGCGCCGGCCGGATCAGCTTCTCGACGAACAGCGCCTCGTTGCCGAAGGCGGTGCGCGCCTCGTCCTGCGCCTGCGAGATCGCGCGGTCGATCTCGTCCGGCGATTCGACCACGCGGATGCCGCGCCCGCCGCCGCCGGCGGAGGCCTTGAGCGCGATCGGGTAGCCGATCTCCTCCGCGATGGCGCGCACCTCCGCCGGATCGGAGACCGGGTCGACCGTGCCCGGGATGATCGGCACGCCCGCCGCCTGCATCGTGCGGCGCGAGGCGATCTTGTCGCCCATCAGCTCGATCGCCTCCGGCGAGGGGCCCACGAAGGCGATCCCCGCATCGCGGCAGGCGCGGGCGAAATCCGCGTTCTCGGAGAGGAAACCGTAGCCCGGATGCACCGCGTCCGCGCCCATCCGCCCGGCCGCCGCCAGCACCGCCTCGGCATTCAGGTAGCTCTCGGCCGGCTCCGGCCCGCCGACCCGCTCCGAGACGTCGGCCAGGCGCACGTGCCGGGCGGAGACGTCGGCATCGGAGTAGACCGTGGCGGTGCGGATGCCGAGGTCGCGGGCGCCGCGGATGATGCGGACCGCGATCTCGCCGCGGTTGGCGACGAGCAGCGTGCGGAAGGGCGGCTTCGGTGCGGCGCTCATGCAACTCTCACGCTGAAGGCTCGGCGGCGATGGCGCAATCCCCCGATCGTCCCCGATCGCGGGCGCGAAACCGTGCGGATGATACCCGCTGATCGAGCTTGGGGCAGTCGCCGCCCCGCTCCGCAGGCAGGTCAGGGCAGCAGGGCGCGCTCGGCGGCGATCCCGGCCAGATGCTCGCGGAACTCGGCCACGCTCTGGACGCCCCCGTCCCCGCCGCCGCGGATGCGGACGGCGACCGCGCCCGCTTCGACCTCGCGGTCGCCCACCACCAGCAGGTAGGGGATCTTCTGCTGCTGGCCGTTGCGGATCTTGGCCTGCATCCGCTCGTTGCCGTCGTCCACCTCGATCCGCAGGCCGGCCGCGCGCAGCTCGGCCGCGGCCCGCTCGGCGAACTCGACGTGGCGGTCGGCGATCGGGATGAAGCGGGCCTGCACCGGCGCGAGCCAGGCCGGGAACGCGCCCGCGAAATGCTCGATCAGGATGCCCATGAAGCGTTCCAGCGAGCCGTGGATGGCCCGGTGGATCACCACCGGCGTGTGCCGCTCGCCGTCCTCGCCGACGTAGACGCAGCCCAGCCGGGCCGGCTGGATCATGTCCAGCTGGATCGTCGAAAGCTGCCAGTCGCGCCCCATCACGTCCTTGACGAACAGGTCCGCCTTGGGCCCGTAGAAGGCCGCCTCGCCGACCTGCTCGACGTAGTCGACCCCGGCTTGGTCGAGCGCCCCGCGCAGCGCGGCGATGGCCGACGACCAGGCCTCCGGGTCGTCCACGTACTTGCCCGACTCGCCGGGCAGGGAGAGCTCGTAGCGGAAGTCCGTCATCCCGTAGCCGGCCAGCATCGTCTGGACCAGCTCGAGCACGCGGGCGACCTCGTCGGCGACTTGGCCGGGCGCGGCGAAGATGTGGCAGTCGTCCTGGGTCAGCGAGCGGACGCGGGTCAGCCCGCCGAGCTGTCCCGATTTCTCGTAGCGGTAGAGCGTGGCGTACTCCGTGTAGCGCAGCGGCAGCTCGCGGTAGGAGTGCAGGCCCGCGTTGTAGAGCGTCATGTGGACCGGGCAGTTCATCGGCTTCAGGTAGTACTCGGTCTCGCCGTCCTGCATCGCCGGGAACATCACGTCGGCGTAGTTCTCGAGGTGGCCGGAGCGGCGGAACAGCTCGGAGCGGGCGATGTGGCCGGTCCAGACCTCGGAGTAGCCGCGCGCGTCCTGGAGTTCGCGGATGTAGCGCTCCATCTCGGAGCGGATGATCGCGCCCTTGGGCAGCAGCAGCGGCACGCCGGCGCCGATCTCCTCGGCGAAGGTGAACAGCTCCAGCTCGCGGCCGAGCCGGCGGTGGTCGCGCTGCTCGGCCTCGGCCAGGCGGGCGAAATGCCCGTCGAGCTCCTCTTGGGTGGCGAAGAGCGCCCCGTAGACGCGCTGGAGCTGGGGCCGGTTTTCGTCCCCGCGCCAGTAGGCGCCGGCCGAGCCGGTCAGCTTGAAGGGGCCGATCTGCCGCGTCGCCGCGACGTGCCCGCCGCGGCAGAGGTCGGTGAACTCGGCATGCGTGCAGAGGCCCAGCTCCCCGCCATCGGGCGCGAACTCGTCGATCAGTTCGAGCTTGAAGGGCTGGCCGGCGAAGCGCTCGCGCACCTCGGCGGCGGGCGCGGTCTCCCAGATGAACTTGTGGTTGCGCTTGATCTCCTTGCGCATGCGCCGCTCGATCTCCTTCAGGTCGTCGGGCGTCAGCGCGCGGGGGAGGTCGAAGTCGTAGTAGAAGCCGGTATCGATCGGGGGGCCGATCGCGATCTTGCCGTCGGGGAAGAGCTGGAGCACGACCTGGGCGAGCACGTGGGCGGCGGAGTGCCGCATGCGGCGCAGCCACTCGTCGGCGTCGACCTCGCCCGGCCGGGCGATCGAATCGACTGGGGGATCGCCGGGTTCGGAGGCCATGCGCGGGGGGTTCGGATCGGCTGCGGGGTGATCGTGGTGGGCGATACTGGACTTGAACCAGTGACCTCTGCGATGTCAACGCAGCGCTCTAGCCAACTGAGCTAACCGCCCGCCGGGTGCGCTGATCTTATCACGGCGGCGTTCCGCGGCGGATGCCGGCGGATCCCGGTTGCGGGGAGCGCGTTGACGGGCGGGCGCGGTTTGGCCTAGCGTTCCGCGCACGCCGGCAGGGCCGCGGGCGATCCGCGGGCCGGCGTGCGGGGTGCCTCGTGCGGCAATGCGGCAACGGTGCGCGGCCGGGTGTACGCTGTGCAGTCCGCATCGGCGGGCCGCTAGCTCAATTGGCAGAGCAGCTGACTCTTAATCAGCAGGTTCGGGGTTCGAGTCCCTGGCGGCTCACCAGCATTCCTCCGGCCCGGATTCCGGCGGCGACGGCCGCATCGGGAAGGGGCCGCGGCGGGGAAGTGTCGGAACTGGCAGACGAGCATGACTTAGAATCATGTGCCGCAAGGCGTAGGAGTTCGAGTCTCCTCTTCCCCACCACCCGGTGCGCCCGACGGCGGAATGGGCATCTTTCCGCGCGAGCGGTTAGATTGTGCGGAACCGCCGGGCAGCCGGCGCGAGCGAGTTGATTGCGAAGGAACAGGAGTCCGCGCATGGACGACCCGCTGCTCAGCGTCAAGGACCTCTCGACCCACTTCTTCACCTCCGAAGGAGTGGTCAAGGCGGTGAACGAGGTTTCCTACAACCTCGAACGGGGCCAGACCCTCGGCCTCGTCGGCGAATCCGGCTCCGGCAAGAGCGTCTCGGCGCTCTCGCTGCTGCGCCTGATCCCCAACCCGCCCGGCAAGATCGTCGAAGGCGAGGTGATGTTCGACGGCGAGGACCTGCTCGGCGTCGACGACTCGCGGATGCGCGAGATCCGCGGCAACGACATCGCGATGGTCTTCCAGGAGCCGATGACCTCGCTGAATCCGGTGCTGACGATCGGGCGCCAGCTGACGGAGGCGATCGAGCTGCACCTCGGCCTCAACCGCAGCGACGCCAACGCGCGCGCGGTCGAGCTGCTCAACATGGTCGGCATCCCCGCCGCCGAGCAGCGGCTGTTCGACTACCCGCACCAGTTCTCCGGCGGCATGCGCCAGCGCGTGATGATCGCGATGGCGCTCTCCTGCGACCCCAAGCTGCTGCTGGCGGACGAGCCGACCACGGCGCTGGACGTGACGATCCAGGCCCAGGTGCTGGAGGTGATGGCGCGGCTGAGCCGCGAGCTGGGCACCTCGGTGATCGTGATCACGCACAACCTGGGCGTGGTCGCCCGCTACGCGGACCGGGTCAACGTGATGTACGGCGGGCGGATCGTGGAGAGCGGGGTGGCGGGCGAGATCTACGCGCACCCCAAGCATGCCTACACGCTGGGGCTGCTCGAATCGGTGCCTCGGCTGGACGCGCGCACGGGCCGCCTGATCCCGATCGAGGGGACGCCGCCGGACCTGACCAACCTGCCGCCGGGCTGCTCGTTCGCGCCGCGCTGCCGCTTCGCGACGGACCAGTGCCGCGAGGAGCGGCCCGATCTGATCGAGTTCGCGCCGGGTCACCTGGTCGCGTGCTGGAACTCGGACGCCGTGGCGGACGAGGCGGAAACCATCCTCGCGACCGCGCACACGGCCGAGGCCGAAGAGGAGATGGCCAATGCCTGACGACGATCAGACCACCGTCGACGAGCAGGAGGAGCAGGGCAAGGAGGCCCAGGTCGAGGAGGCCGCGCCGGGCGATTCGGCGGAGGCGGCCGTCGGCACGATGACGCCGGAGGAGATGCGCGCGGCCGCGCAGGCCAGCGTCTCGCGCTCGGCCGCGGCGGTGCAGACCTCGGGCGACGGCTCGGGGCGCACGGAGCCGCACGAGAACGTGCTGCTGGACGTGCAGGACCTGAAGATGTACTTCCCCGTCACGGCGGGGCTGCTGCTGAAGCGCAAGGTGGCGGACATCAAGGCGGTGGACGGCATCTCGTTCCAGGTGCGCGAGGGCGAGACGCTCGGGCTGGTCGGCGAATCCGGCTGCGGCAAGTCGACCACCGGGCGCGCGATCCTGCAGCTCTACCGGCCCACGGCCGGGCAGGTGCTGATGTCGCAGCCGCAGTTCACCAGCCACATCGGCTCGGTCGCGGAGGACGACTCGTCCAACGGCGCGGCCGCGGGCGGCGTTTCCGGGGCGGGCGATTCGGTCGACCTGACCACGCTGTCGGGGCGCAACCTGCGCTCCTACCGGCGGCAGATGCAGATGATCTTCCAGGACCCGTACGCCTCGCTGAACCCGCGCATGAGCGTGGGCAGCATCGTGGCGGAGCCGATGGTGATCCACGGGCTGCAGCGGGGCCGGCGCAAGGAGCGGGTGCGCGAACTGCTGGAGACGGTCGGGCTGAACCCCTACTTCGCCAGCCGCTACCCGCACGAGTTCTCCGGCGGCCAGCGGCAGCGGATCGGGATCGCGCGCGCGCTCGCGGTCGAGCCGGCGTTCATCGTCTGCGACGAGCCGGTTTCGGCGCTGGACGTGTCGATCCAGGCGCAGATCATCAACCTGCTGGAGGACTTGCAGGCGAACTTCGGGCTGACCTACCTGTTCATCGCGCACGACCTTTCGGTGGTGCGGCACATCAGCCACCGGATCGCGGTGATGTACCTGGGCAAGATCGTGGAGCTGGCGGATTCGGACGAGCTCTACGAGAACCCGCTGCACCCGTACACGCAGGCGCTGATTTCGGCGGTGCCGATTCCGGACCCGGCGATCGAGCGGGAGCGGCAGCGGCTGATCCTGACGGGGGACGTGCCCAATCCGATCGCGCCGCCGCCGGGCTGCAATTTCCACACCCGCTGCCCGATCGCGGTGGACATCTGCCGCGAAGAGGACCCGGAGTGGCGCGAGATCGTCGACGGGCACCACGTCCGCTGCCACCGCGTCTAGGCCCGGCCGCCCGGGCCGGGCAGCGGGCGCGCTGACGGCGCGGTGGTACGATCGGCGGGCATGGACCCCGCATCGCTGCGCAATTTCTGCATCGTCGCGCACATCGACCACGGCAAGTCGACCCTGTCCGATCGCCTGCTGGAGGCGACGGGGACGGTGGATCCGCGGGAGATGTCGGATCAGCTGCTCGATTCGATGGCGCTGGAGCGGGAGAAGGGGATCACGATCAAGGCGCGGGCGGTGCGGATGGCGCACCGCGCGGCGGACGGGCATGAGTACCGGCTGCACCTGATCGATACGCCGGGGCACGTCGATTTCTCCTACGAGGTGTCGCGCAGCTTGGCCGCGGCGGAGGGGGCGCTGCTGGTCGTCGACGCGGCGGAGGGGATCCAGGCGCAGACGCTGGCGAACGTGTATCTGGCGCTGGAGCAGGATCTGGCGCTGATTCCGGTGGTGAACAAGATCGACCTGCCGGTGGCGCGGCCGGAGGCGGTGGCGTCGGAGCTGGTCGATCTGATCGGGTTCGAGCGGGACGAGATCTTGTACGTGTCGGCGAAGACGGGGCAGGGGATCGAGCAGCTGCTGGAGGCGATCGTGGAGCGGATTCCGCCGCCGGCGGGGCGGGTGGACGAGCCGCTGCGGGCGCTGGTGTTCGATTCGGAGTACGACTCGTACAAGGGGGTGATCGCGCACGTGCGGGTGGTGGACGGGGAGGCGCGGGGGCGGGCGGCCATGCGGCTGGGGGCGACGGAGCGTCGCTTCGAGGCGATGGAGGTGGGCAGCTTCTCGCCGGAGCTGCGGCCGCTGGAGCGGCTGTCGGCCGGCGACGTCGGCTACGTGGCGACGGGCTTGAAGGACGTGGACGACGTGCGGGTGGGGGACACGGTGACGGCGGTGCTGCGGGAGCCGCCGGCGCAGCTGCCGGGCTACCGCGAGCCCAAGGCGATGGTCTTCGCCGGGCTGTACCCGGCCAGTTCGGGCGAGTTCGCCGAGCTGTCGGACGCGCTGGACAAGCTGCGGCTGTCGGATTCGTCGATTTTGTACCAGGCGGAATCCTCGGCCGCGCTGGGCTTCGGCTACCGGATGGGCTTCCTGGGGCTGCTGCACATGGAGATCGTGCAGGAGCGGCTGGAGCGGGAATACGGGCTGGATTTGGTCTTCACCGCGCCGTCGGTGGAGTACGAGGTGGAGACGAAGGACGGGCAGGTGCGGCGGCTGGAGAATCCGTCGGAGATGCCGGCGCGGACGCAGATCGAGGAGGTGCGGGAGCCGTGGGTGCAGATCAGCGTGATCGCGCCGCAGCCGCACGTGGGCGCGGTGATGGAGACCGTGACGGCGCGGCGGGGCGAGTTCGAGCGGATGGAGTACTTGCAGCGCGGCGGATCGCAGGCCGACGGCGCGGACGAGGGCAGGATCAGCCCCGACCAGATCCGGGTGCTGCTGGAGTACTCGATCCCGCTGGCCGAGATTTTGACGGATTTCTACGACGAGCTGAAGTCGCGGACGCACGGCTACGCGAGTTTGGACTACACGCTGATCGGCTACCGGCCGGCGAAGCTGGTGAAGCTGGACCTGCTGATCAACCAGGAGCCGGTGGACGCGCTGTCGGCGATCGTGCATGCGGACAACGCGGCGCAGCGGGGGCGTGAGCTGGCGGAGCGGCTGCGGGCGCTGATTCCGCGGCAGTTGTTCGACGTGCCGATCCAGGCGGCGGTCGGGGGGCGGATCGTGGCGCGGGAGACGGTGCGGGCGATGCGGAAGAACGTGACGGCGAAGTGCTACGGGGGCGACATCACGCGGAAGCGGAAGCTGCTGGCGCGGCAGGCGGAGGGGAAGAAGCGGCTGAAGAAGGTGGGCAGCGTGGACATTCCGCAGGAGGCGTTCATGGCCGTCCTGCAGATCGGCAAGGACTGAGCAGGGCCCGGGTCATCAAGTGGCGGGCGCGGCTTCCGGTTCGGCCTCGACCGGCTCGGCTGCTTCGGCGGTGGCGCCGTTCGAGGCGGGCGAGCCGTCGGGGTCGTCTTCTTCTTCGGGGGAGACTTCGAGCACGCCGCGGGTTTCGCGGATGCTCTGGCGGAGCTCGGCGAGTCCGTCCGGGTCCGGGTCTTCGCGGGCGAAGGCGACGAGGTCGTAGAAGGCGTCGGCGGGGATCAGGGCGTAGCCGTAGGTTTCGCAGGCGTTGATCAGGGGGGCGGCGAACTGGTTGCGGCGCAGGCGCGGGTCGGTGAGGCGCTTGCCGCTGGCGACGATGACGCCGTGGGGGCGGACGCCGCGCTTGAGGAAGTGCTCCTCGATGCGTCGCTGGAGCGAGAGGTAGGCGCGTTCGGAGACGGCGTCGTCCGCGACGGCGGCTTCGAGCAGGGTCGCTTGGTCGCCATCGCGGAGTTCGACGGGCTCGTCGGGGCGGCTGGAGACGGAGTAGCCGAGGGCGCGGAAGCCGTCGAGCACGGCGGTCTCGAAGCCGGCGCGGTCGGCGCGCCAGAGCAGGGATTGGGCGCGGGAGACGTCGGCGAGCAGGGCCGCGGTTTCGGCGGCGCGGCGCTCGGCGTCGGACAGGGCGGTTTCGGCATCGGCGGCGGCTTGGCGGGCGGCGGCGATCTCGTCGGTGTCGTAGCGGGCGACCCAATTGGGCGGGTCGCCGCCGCCCTCGCCATCGTGCAGGCGCTGGAGCAGTTCGAGGATCGCGTTGGTGAAGGTCTGGCGGGTGGACGGGGTGAGGCCGTCGACGGTCGGCATCAGGAGCAGGCGTCCGGCGGCGATGGAGAGTTCGGCGGCGACGGCCGCGCCGCCGACGCTGCGGGCGAGGACGGACATCGGGGGCGCGCCGGCGGCATCGGGGTCGAGCACGGCGCGGTAGCGGATGCGGCCGGCGAGGGCGTCGAGGAAGCCGGCGGCGGGATGGCGCTCGTCGACGGGCTGCACGTGCTTGCCGTCGGCGGGGCGCAGGACGGGCCAGCGGAAGGGATGCCCGGAGCCTTCGGGCGCGGGCAGCAGGGTGTAGCGCTCGAAGCCGGGCAGTCCGGCGACGGAGGGGTGTGGGAGGTTCTGATGGGCGAAGGCGAGGATCGCGCCGCCGCGCTCGGCGAGGGCGCGCAGCTCGGCGCGGCGCTGTTCGAGCAGATCGGCGAGGCCGTAGGCGGAGGGGACGGTGCCGGCGTTGCGGACGGGGCGTCCGTCGGAGGCCTTGTAGCCGCCGGAGCCGGCGGCGATCGCCTCGATCTGATCGGAGAGGGCCTGCATGTCGATCACGCAGGCGTCGTAGTCGAAGAGGGAGGGCGCGTTGGCGATGCCGTGGTTGTCGACGTCGCGGTGGGGGACCGGGCAGCCGATGGTGACGATGCGCACGGCGGGGCTCTCCGGGGGTGCTGCTGGAGTGGATGCGAGTGTATCGCGGGGCTGCGCGGGGGCCGCGGCGGGGGTCGGCATAAGGGGGCGCGTTGACGGGCGGCGGGCTCGCGCCATAAGGTGGGGACGGCCGTGCTAGGCGGGGAGCTAGCGGTGCCCTGAACCCGCAATCCGCTTCAGCGGGGTACAGATCCTTCCCGAGGGCGGCGTCATGATTCCTACCGGCGTAAAGCAGCGATGATGCCTGGGTCCCGCGCGGCGAGCCACCGTGAACCCCGTCAGGTCCGAGAGGAAGCAGCGGTAAGCGGAGCGGTTCGGGCGACGCGGGAGCGCCTGGGCGGAGCCGGCTGACGACGGCAAGCTCGTGGCGGCGTTCGACGGCGGGTGCACGGCCGCCCATACATCTACATCCCGGTCCGCAGGTGCCGGTGCGCGATGAGGCGGAAGAAGCCGCGGCTGGGCCAGCATCTGCTGCGCGACGAGCGGGTGATCGAGCGGATCATCGCGGCCGTGCCGGATGCGCCGGCGCCGCTGATCGAGGTCGGCCCGGGCGACGGGGCGCTGACGGAGCGGCTGGCGTCGACGGGCCGCCCGCTGGCCGCGGTCGAGCTGGATGCGGCGATGGCGGAGCGGGCGCGTCGGCGGCTGGACCGGGCCGGGGCGCCGGCGGGCTGCGCGGTGATCGAGGGGGACATCCTCGACGTCGATCCGGGCGCGGCGCTGGCCGCGGCGGGCGCGGAGCCGCCCTACGGGCTGGTGGGCAACCTGCCGTACGCGATCACCTCGCCGCTGCTGCGGCGGTTCCTGTCGGAGGTCGGGGCGCGGCCGGAGTTCCTGCTGGTGATGGTGCAATGGGAGGTGGCGCGGCAGATGTGCGCGCCGGCGGGGAAGCGGTCGCTGCTGAGCATCGCGGTGCAGTTCTACGCGGAGGCGGAGGTGCTGTTCGCGGTGGAGCGGGAGGCGTTTTCGCCGCCGCCGCAGGTGCGCTCGGCGGTGGCGCTGCTGCGCCGGCGGTCGCGGGCGCCGGCGGAGGTGGGCGACGAGGCGCGGTTCTTCGAGGTGGTGCGGGCCGGCTTCCGGACGCCGCGCAAGCAGCTGCACAATGCGCTGTCGCAGGGCATCTGGCTGCCGGCGGGGTCGGCCGCGCCGTGGCTGGAGGCTTGCGGGATCGACCCGGCGCGGCGGGCGGGGACGCTGACGATCGAGGAGTGGGCGCGGCTGTCCGCCTATCGGGACGAGCACATGGGCGCGGCGGCGGGCTGATGGCGGCGGTGCGGGCGGTCGCGCCGGCCAAGCTGAACCTCGCACTCGCGGTGCTGGGCCGGCGCGGGGACGGGTACCACGAGATCGATTCACTCGCGGCGACGCTTGATCTCGCGGACGAGCTGGCGCTTTCGGATGCGGAGCGGCGCTCGATCGCCTACGCGGGCGAATCGGGGCGGCCGGTTTCGATCGAGACGGACGAGGACATCGTGCTGCGGGCTTGGCGGGCGCTGGGGGATCGGGTTGACGGCGTTCCCGATGGGGGGACGGTGCGGGTGGTGAAGCGGATTCCGGTCGCGGCGGGGCTGGGCGGCGGGTCGGCGGATGCGGCGGCGTTCCTGCGGGCGGCGAACGCGCTGTGGGGGCTGGGCTTGGATCGGGAGGCGCTGATCGAGGTCGGGGCGTCGGTCGGCTCCGATGTGCCTGCCTGCCTGGTCGGCGGCTTGGTGAGGATGCGGGGGCGCGGGGAACGGGTGGAGGCGCTCGCGGATGCGGACGGCGGCGATCTGCGGGCGGTGCTGTTCACGCCGGAGATCCCGGTGCCGGAGGGGAAGACGGCGGCGATGTACCGGGCGCTGCGTCCGCCGCATTTCGGCGCGGGGGCGGAAGCGGGGGCGATGCCGGCGGCGCAGGACGGGTGCTCGAACACGTTCGACCAGGTGGCGGACGAGGTGCTGACGGGGCTGCGGCCGCTGCGGCGGCGCTTCGCCGCGGCGATCGCGCGGGCCTGCATTGCCGAGGGAGTCGATCCGGTCGCGCCGCTGCTGGCAGGGGCCGGGCCGACGCTGTTCGCGCTGCTGCCGGCGAAGGTCGCTGAAGCGGTCGTCTTGCAGATGGGCGGGCTGGCTGCTCGGGCGCGGGTCTGCGGGTTCGCCGGGCGGGCGGAGTCGACGTGGGTGGAGCGAGCGGCGGAACGGATTCTCGAGTGCTGATCGCGGCGCTGCTGTCGGGCATCGTGAGCGGAGCGGCGGCGGGCGTGTTCGGGCTGGGGATTCTGGGGCCGCTGCTGGTGACGGTGCCGAACACGAACCGGCTGCGGCGGGCGTTTCCGGATCCGTCGAATTGGGTGATGGTGAGCCTGGCCGCGGCGTTTTCGGCGCAGTTGGGCTGCGTGGTGCTGGGGCTGGCGCTGGGGGCGGCGTTTCATGAGGTGCGGGGCGGGGCGGCCGGGCTGGGAAGCCCGAATTGGGCCTTCACGCTGGCGGTGATCATCTGCGCGGGGCTGGCGACCGCGGCGGCGGCGCTGTTCCTGCCCTCGCGGGCGCGGCGGCTGGGGCTGGTCGGGCTGATTGCGGCGGGCGCGTACGGCTGGATGCTGCCGCATTTGGCCTCGGCTTGAGCGAAGGCGGGCGCATAACGGGGACGCGGGTATGATCGAAGGGAATGTCCCAGCCCCCGACCAACTGCGAGTTCACCGACCCGGCATCGCTGCCGGGGACGATCCTCGACGCGCACCTGCACACGGTGCGCGGAGCGGCCGATTCGCAGCTGCAGCCGGCGGAGCTGCTGGAAGAGGCGCGGCGGATCGGGCTGACCGGGCTGAACATCTCGGAGCACGACCGGGTGTGGGAGCGGTACGACTGGAACCAGTTCAGCGAAGAGTGCGCGCCGATCTACCTCAATCAGGGGATGGAGGTCTCGACCGACTTGGGGCACATCGTCGTGTTCGGGATCGACCAGTACTACCCGGGCATCCGCTCGGCGCGGCGGCTGCGGGAGGTCTGCGACGAGATCGGGGCGTTCATGAGCGTGGCGCACCCGTTCCGGCACTTTTTCGACCCGGTGACGTTCCGGCGGAAGGGGGAGGAGCCGTTCTCGATGACGGCGGAAGAGGCGGCGGAGCAGATGGAGGTGTTCCAGGTGGTGCACGGGATCGAGGTGGGCAACGGGGGCAACACGCGGCGGGAGAATTTGTTCGCGCTGGCGGTGGCGCGGATATTGGGCAAGCCGACGACGGGCGGATCGGACGCGCATTCGACGGCGGGGATCGGGGTGTACACGACGGTGTTCCCGGAGCGGCTGAGCTGCCGTGAACAGACGGTGCAGCTGCTGCACGACGGCGCGACGGTCTGCTACGAGGGGCTGAACGTGGGCGAGTTCCGGCCTTTCGAGGGCGGGATCGACGATTGGGAATAGGGCCGTGGCAACGCAGGCGGCCTACGCGGCGATCGATCTCGAGACAACGGGGCTGAGCCGCGACTCGGACGAGATCATCGAGGTCGGGATCGTCCGCTGCACGCCGGACGAGGTCGAGTCGCGCTGGGGGACGCTGGTGCGTCCGGCCGAGATGCCGAGCCTGCGGGTATCGCGGCTGACCGGGATCACGGCCGCAATGCTGCTGGAAGCGCCGCGCTTCGAGGAGATCGAGGCGGAGCTGCGGGAGCATCTGGCGGGGGCGGCGCCGATCGGGCACAACGTTCATTTCGATTTGGAGTTCCTTGAGGGCTACGGCATCCGGGCGGACAGGCCGCCGATCGATACGTTCCCGCTGTCGCAGATCATCGACCCGGCGGCGCCGTCGCAC
This sequence comes from Dehalococcoidia bacterium, assembly GCA_965205165.1. GTDB lineage: Bacteria > Chloroflexota > Dehalococcoidia > Bin125 > Bin125 > CBDESM01. The sequence goes on along the minus strand of OZ242037.1, from coordinate 157,892 downwards.
CGGCTGGGCGACCTGTGCAAGCGTTACGGGATCGCGCTGGACGACGCGCACCGGGCGGCGGCGGACGCGGATGCGGCGCGGATGCTGCTGCTGGCGCTGCGGGAGCGGTTCGGGGCGCTGCCGGATCAGGTGCGGGCGGACTTGCAGCAGATCGCGGCGAAGATGGGGTTCGGCTGGGAGCTGTCGAGGATCATCACCGAGTTGCGGGAGGCGCATCCGCCGCGGATTGAAGCGCCGGGCCGGCGGCGGGCGGGGCGATCGCCGGAGGAGGGGCCGCCGCTTCCGGCGCGGGTGCGGATGCCGGCGGGTTCGCTGGCGCAGCTGGCGGAGCGCGCGTTCGCCGGTGCGGCGGAGGCGGGCTTCCTGCAGCGGCGGGGGGAACAGCTGGAGATGGCGGCTGCGGTCGCGGATGCGTTCACGGAGGGCGGGGGGCTGGTGGTCGAGGCGGGCACGGGCACGGGGAAGTCGCTGGCGTACTTGGCGCCGGCGGCGCTGTACGCGCTGGGCCGGGGCGAGCGGGTGGTGGTGAGCACGTACACGAAGAACTTGCAGGAGCAGCTGCTGTCGGAAGATCTGCCGCGGCTGCGGCGGATTTTGCGGGGCGTGATCGGCGACGGGGCGGACGCGCTGGAGATGGCGGTGCTGAAGGGGCGGGAGAACTACCTCTGCCGGCGCGAGCTGGACGGCCTGCGCGAGCGGGTCGCGGAGCCGGAGGAGGCGCTGCTGGCGGCGCGGGCGACGGTCTGGGCGCCGCAGACGGAGACGGGCGACAAGGCGGAGCTGCGGCTGATCCGTCCGCTCGAGCCGATCTGGGATCGGATCAGCGCGCGGGGGACGACCTGCCTGACGGATCAGTGCCCGTACGTGGTGGACGGCTCCTGCTTCCTGCTGCGGGCGCGGGCGGAGGCGGCGGGCGCGCATCTGATCGTGGTCAACCACGCGCTGCTCGTCGCGGATGCGGGGCTGGAGATGCCGGCGATCCCGGACGCGCCGATTTTGGTGGTGGACGAGGCGCAGGAGCTGGAGGGGGTGGCGACGGCGTGGCTGAGCGAATCGGTGAGCGAGCCGTCGCTCGCCGGGCTGATCGAGGCGGTCGGGGGGCGCATCGGGCGCAACGACCGGCGCAGCGGGGGGCTGGCCGACTCGCTGCCGGCCGAGGCGGGCGAGGCGCGGCAGGCGCTGCGGGCGGCGACCGCGGATCTGGCGGATCCGGTCGATGCGCTGTTCACGGCGTGCGACGCGTTCATGCGCGAGCACGGGACGGGGCGGGGCGGCGACGAGATCGTGCTCGACCGCGGGAAGCGGGCGCAGAAGCAGTGGAGCGAGGTGGAATCGCGGGCGCAGCCGGTGGCGGATGCGCTGGGCCGGATCGCGGACCTGCTGGCGACGGCCGGGGAGGGCATCGGGGCCGACGACCCGGATCTGGACGAGGACGAACGGGCCGAGGCGGCGGCGCTGCTGCGGGCGATCCGGGATCGGGAGACGGAGGCGCGGGAGGCGGGCGAGGTGCTGCAGAACGTGCTGGCGGCGCATCCGGAGGAGACGATCTCGTGGCTGGCGCGGGCGGAGCGGACGGGAGAGGCGTCGATCCATGCAGCGCCGTTCAGCGTGGCGGACTGGCTGCGGGAGCGCGTCTGGGATCGCAAGCGGGCATCGCTGCTGACGGGGGCGACGCTGGCGCACGAGGGGTCGTTCGAGCGGCTGCGGACGGAGAGCGGGATGTCGGAGCCGAGCGAGCGGCTGCTGGGCTCGCCGTTCGACTACGAGCGGCAGGCGCGGGTCTACGCGGCGATCGACGCGCCGCCGGTCAATGCGCCGGAGTACGCGGAGTGGCTGGAGGGGGCGCTGCCGATGCTGGCGAAGGCGGCCGGGGGGCGCACGATGGTGCTGTTCACGGCGTACGGGATGATGCGGCAGGCGGCGCGGGCGACGCGGGCGACGCTGGAGCTGGCGGATCTCGCGCTGGCGGTGCAGGGATCGGACGGCGGGCCGGCGAACGTGGTGCGGGCGCTGATCGAGGATCCGAAGACGGTGGTCTACGGGGTGCAGTCGCTGTGGGCGGGCGTGGACGTGCCGGGTGAGGCGCTGTCGCAGCTGGTGATCGCGCGGCTGCCGTTTCCACGGCCGAACGAGCCGGTGCAGGCGGGGCGCTCGGCGCAGTACGAGAACCCGTTCATCGAGCAGACGCTGCCGCAGGCGATCACGATGTTCCGGCAGGGCTTCGGGCGGCTGATCCGCAGCGCTTCGGATCGCGGGGCCTGCGTGATCCTGGACGAGCGGATCGCGTCGAAGCGGTACGGGGCGCAGTTCGCCGCGGCGCTGCCGGTGGAGCAGGTCGAGCAGGCGACGGTCGCGGAGATCGCGGTGGAGGTGGCGCGGTTCCTCGGGCCGGGCGGGGATCGGTGAATGGGCCGGTGAGCGGAACGGGGTGGCCGGAGCGGGTTCGCGGCGAACGGGCGTCGCTGGCGGCGATTCGGGGCGGTTCGGCCGATGCGGCGTGGCTGGAAGAGGCGGCGCGGGCCGTGGCCGGTCGGGGCGAGCCGTGCCCGCTCGCGGATCGGATCGCGGACGGGGATCAGGCGTGGTGGATTCGCGCGGAGACGCCTCGCGGGCGTGAAGCGGTGGGCGCGGTCGCGGGCCGTGTGGCGGAGATCGCGGGTGCGCGCTGCTTGGTCTGGTCGTGGCTGGCGGTGGCGGGCGAATGGCGCGGGTACGGGTTCGGGGGCGCGGCGGTGCCGCTGCTGGAGCGGGCGGCGGCTCGACGGAACGCGGTCGAAGCGGTCGCGCCGTTACCGCCGGATAACGGGATCGCGCTCTATTTCTGGCTACGGTTGGGCTACGTGCCCGACGCGGGGCTGAGGCCGCCGGAAGCGGCCCGGCCGGCGGGCGTTGCCGGCGACGCACTCTGGATGCGCCGGCGGATTGGGGGAGCGCGATGAAGCTGCCGGTCGAAGTCCGCGAACGGGTCAACAACGCGATCGACGAGGGGCATCCGCTGACGTTCGTGGCGGTCTCGCCGGCGGGTGCGCCGCACGTGAGTTTCCGCGGCAGCGCGCAGACGTTCGGGGACGACAAGATGGCGATCTGGGTGCGCGGCGCGCCCTCGGAGACGCTGGAGTGCATTTCGCAGAATCCGCAGGTGGCGCTGGTCTACAGCAACATGCCGGCGCGCAAGTTCTGGATCTTCCGCGGCCGGGCCCGGACGACGACGGACGCGATCGAGCGGGCCCGCATCTGGGAAGCGCAGCACCCGCTGGAGAAGGGGCGCGACGAAGCGCGGGCCGGCGTCGCCGTGATCATCGATATCGACCGCGCCGCCGGCTCCGGCCTGGACCTGACGCGGGAGAACTGAGCGGGGCTCAGCGGGGGCGTGATTGGCGGTTGAGGAGCCAGGCTCGGAGCAGGCGGCCGGCGGAGAGGCCGGCACCGATGACGCTGATCCAGAGGAAGATGGTGGGGACGGTGCCGGGCAGGTCGCCGAAGAGCAGGCCGAGCCAGATGCCGATGCAGAGGGAGAAGATGACGGATGCGGAGGGGAAGCGGAATCTGCGGGCGGGCTCGATGGCATCAAGCGGGGGCGGCGCTGGGGTGCGCGATTGGGCGGGCTGATCGCGCTGGTCGCGCCTGCGCTCGCGGCGGCGCCGGCGTTCCCTAGGCATTGCGCACCTTGGGTCTCGGAGAGCGGGTCATCTGCGGCGTCGGGCGATGTCGCGGGCGGATTTGCCGGCGGTCGCCTTGCGGACGGGGCCGCGCTCTGCGGCCGGCTCGCGGGTTTGCGGCGGATCGGGCGATGCTTGCAGGGCGGCGGCGATCTGCTGCTCGGCGGTTCGGACGGCTTGGGCTTCGGGGGTTTCGGAAGTGCCGCCGGCGTGCGCCTCGATGCAATCGCGGCAGGCGAATTGGAGGGCGAGGACTTCGTCGTCGATCCAGACGTCGCCGCAGTCGGGGCCGTCGGCGGTTTCGATCATCTGGAGGTGGAAGAGCTTGCCGCAGACGTAGCAGTCGGCGGTTTCGTGCTCGCCCATGGGCTGGTCGCAGAGGTGGCAGGCGAGGGCGTCGGTCATGGGGCGGCTCCGTCGAACGGGGGGCGCGTGCCCGATCTTACCCACTGCTCGGCGTAGATCCGGGCGGCGGCGGGATCGCGGGGGAGTTCGCCGTCCCAGCGGGCGGCCTTGAGGCGGGCGAGCCAAGCGCCGATTTCGGGGCCGCGGGGGATGCCGAGGGCGGCGATCTGGCCGCCGTCGAGCGGGGGGGCGATCTCGTCCCGGCGCGCGAGGATGTCGGCGATGCGCTCGGCGCTGGGGCCGCTCCAGATTTCGGAGGCGGCTTGCAGGGCGATGTCGGGGATGCGTTCGAGCGAGGCGGCGGCGCTGCTGGCGCGGCGCCATTGGCCGAGCGAATTGCGGAGGGCGCGGAGTTCGCAGCCGTGGCGGAGAGCGCGGCGCTCGCGGGCGTTGAGGCCGACGGCGGTTTCGACCCGGTCCAAGATCGCCCTCCGCGCGGTGAGGCCGACAGCGGCCCAGAACGCCTCGATGCGGCGTTCCGGAGCGGCGGCGGATGCGGCCTTGAGGACGGGGCGGGCGACTTCCCAACCTTGGACGCGGGATTGGGGCAGACGGAGGGCGCGGGCGAGTTCCAGGGCGGCGAGGCCGGCGGGGTCGGCCAGCAGCAAGCGCCAGGCGTCGCCGAATCTGGCCGGGCTGAGCGCGGCGAGATGGCGGCGGTCGCGCACGGCGAGTCGGCGGGTGCCGGGTTCGAGTTTGGCGTCGAGGCGGGCGGCGTAGCGGCAGGCGCGGATGATGCGGGTCGGGTCGTCTTGGAATGAGGCGTCGTGGAGGACGCGGATCAGGCCGCGGCGGGCGTCGCCGGCTCCGTCGAAGGGGTCGAGCAATTGGCCAGCGCGGGGGCCGGTGAGGGCATGGGCCGCGGCGTTGACGGTGAAATCGCGGCGGGCGAGGTCGTCCTCGATGCCGGCGTCGGAGACTTCGGGCAGGGCGGCGGGATGCGGGTAGCGGTCGCGGCGGGTGCGGGCGATGTCGATGCGGACCGTGCCGCGGATGACGGCGGTGCCGAAGCGGTCGTGGCCGACCACTTGGCCGGCGTTTGGGCCGCCGAGGGCGGCGGCGAGCGCGGCGGAGTCGCCCTCGACCGCGAGGTCGATGTCGGGCAGGCCGGGCTGCGGGGGAGCGTGCAGGAGCAGGCAGTCGCGGACGACGCCGCCGACCAAGTAGAGCGGCGCGTTCAGCTCGGCAGATGCGCGACATAATGAATCGAGAGCCTCGCGTGCGGCGGGGTCGAGCGCCGCGGCGACCTTCGGCGGGAGCGGGGCGATGGCGGGGGGCATGTCAGTAGTCATGGTGCGGGGCGGGCCGGTACGGCGATACTGAGTAGACTGGTGAACATGATCTTCACGCGGGTTCCCGGGCGATGAGCGGGCGGGGCGGGCTCGAGGCCCGGCTGGGCTACCGGTTCCGCGATGCGGGGCTGCTGGAGCAGGCGCTGCGGCACCGTTCCTACGCTAACGAGCATGACGTCGATCCTCTGGAATGCAACGAGCGGCTGGAGTTCCTGGGCGACGCGATCGTGGGGGCGCTGGCGGCGCGGATGGCCTACGAGCGGCATCCGCAGCGGGACGAGGGCTGGCTGACGGACGCGCGGTCGCGGCTGGTGCGGAACGAGACGCTGGGGCGGCTGTCCGGCGGGCTGGGCATCGGCGCGCATCTGGAGATGGGGGCGGGGATCGAGCGGGATGGCGGGCGCGAGCGGCCGGTGGTGCTGGCGCGGGCGCTGGAGGCGGTGATCGGCGCGATCTGGCTGGACGGGGGCGACGAACCGGCGCGGGCGTTCGTCGAGCGTCTGCTGGCGGACGAGTTGGAGGGGCTCGAACGCGAGGGCGCGGTCGGCAACCCAAAGAGCCGCTTGCAGGAGCTGATGCAGGCGGAGCGCGGGGCGACGCCGCGCTACGCGATGGTTTCGACGGCGGGGCCGGACCACGACCGCTCGTTCACGGTCATGGCGATGCTGTGCGGGGAGGAGATCGCGCGGGGCACGGGGAAGAGCAAGCGGGCGGCGGAGACGGCGGCGGCGGCGGCGGCGCTGGAGCGGCTCGAAGCGAGGCCGGCAGCGGAGAGGCGGGGCTGATGCGGCTGCAACGGCTGGAGATCGCGGGCTACAAGTCGTTCGGGACGCGGACGGAGCTGCGCTTCGAGGCGCCGCTGACGGCGATCATCGGGCCGAACGGGTCGGGCAAGTCCAACGTGGTGGACGCGCTGCGTTGGGTGATCGGGGAGACGGCGAACCGCAACCTGCGCATCCGCCGGATCGACGACGTGATCTTCAGCGGCGGGTCGTCGCGGCCGCCGGCGGGTTTGGCGGAGGTGCGGCTGTCGTTGGACAACTCGGGGCGCTGGCTGGATTTGGACGCGGCGGAGGTCGAGGTGGCGCGGCGGGTGCATCGGGACGGGGAGTCGGAGTTCCGGATCAACGGGCGGAACGTGCGGCTGCGGGACGTGCAGGATTTGTTCCGGGCGGCGGGGTTGAGCACGGACGGGTACGCGATGATCGGGCAGGGGGCGGTTGATGAGATGCTGCGGATGCGTCCGGGCGAGCGGCGGCGGCTGATCGAGGAGGTGGCGGACGTGCGGCGGCACCGGCGGCAGATGGAGGATTCGCGGCGTCAGCGTGCGCGGGCGGCGGAGCATTTGGAGCGGGCGCGGCTGGTGCAGGCGGAGCTGGAGCCGCGGCTGCGCGGGCTGGCCCGGCGGGCGCAGCGGGCGCGGCAGTACGAATCGCTCGCGGGCCGGCTGGCGGAGGCGCTGGCGCGCTACTACCGCTCGCAGGATGCGGCGCTGCGGCGCGAATTGGCGGGCCAGCGGCGGGCGGCGGCGCAGGCGGCGGCGGGGCGGGAGCAGGCGGAGGCGCGGCTGGCGGCGATGCAGGCGGCGCTCAGCGCGGCGGAGCAGGCAGTTTCGGAGGCGCGGCGGAAGCACGAAATCGCGGCGGAGGCGCGGGCCAAGGCGGAGCGGGCGCTGGCCGAGCTGCGCGGGCAGCAGCAGATCGACGAGCGCGAACTGGAATGGCGCGGGCGGGATCGGGCGGATGCGGCGGCGGAGCTGGAATCGCTGGGCGGACCGGCGGACGAGGGCGATGCACGGGCGGCCGTGCGGGCGGCGGAGGCGGAGTTGGCGGACTGCGACGCGCGGCTGGCGGAGGCGCGGGCGAACGCGCACCGGGCTGAGCGGGCCGCCTCGGCCGCTGCGCGGGCGAGGGAGGAGCTGCCGGGGCTGCGCTCGGAGCTGGGCGGGATCGTCGAAGCGAGGGCCGGGGAGGCTGCCGCGATCGCGGATTTGGAGCGGGCGCAGCGGGCGGCGGAAGAGGCGGTCGCGGTCGCGGAGCGGCTGGCGGAAGAGGCCCGGGCCGGGCATGCGCGGACGGCGGAGGCGCTGGAGCAGGCGCGGCGGGCGGAGCGGGAGCAAGCCGAGCGTCGGCGCTCGCTCGCGGCCCGGCTGGCGGACGCGGAGCAGCGGGCGTCCGAACTCGAGGCCGACGATGCGGGGACGGCGGCGGCGAACCTGCGGTCGCAGCTGGAGGTCGCGCCGGAGTGGGCCGCCGCGGTGGACGCGGCGCTGGGCGAGGCTGCTTTCGCGGAGGTGCTGCCGTCGTTGGAAGAGGCGCTGGAGCGCGCGCGCGCGGCGGTTGCGGCGGATGCGGGGCGCGTGCTGGCGGTCGCGGCCGGCGCGACGGGAACGGAGCAGGCGGACATCGCCGCGCTGGATCCGAGGAGCGCGGCGCATTTGGCGGTTGCGCCGGACGGGTTGGCAGGCGTCGCAGTCGCGCTGCTGGGCGATGTCATCGTCGTGGATTCGGTTGCGGAGGCGGTCGAGGCCGTCGCCGGCGGGGCGCGGGTCGCGGTGACGCGGGAGGGGATCGCGGTGCGGGCGGACGGAGTGGCCGCGGGCGGTCGCGGCGTGCCCGGCGCGCGGCGGCGGCAGGAGCAGGCGGCCGGCCTGCGCCGCTCCGCCGCGGAATTGGCAGCGGAACTGGCGGGGCTGCCGCACGAGGATGAACTGGCGCAGCGGGCCGCGGACGGCGAGCGGGCGCGGCGAGAATCGGGCGAGGCGCGGGAAGCGGCCGAGGCGCGGGCGGATCAGGCTCGGCGGACGGCGCGGGAGGTGGCGGACCGGCTTTCCCAATCGCGGGCGACGCTGCGCGGGCGGGACGCGGATGCGGAGCGGGTCGCCGCCCATCTGCGCCGCGCCTACGGGGCGATCGGCGATGCCGCGCCGGACGGGGGGGATCCGCGCGCGATCGCGGAGCTCGAGCGGCGGCGGGACGATGCCTCGGCGGCGCTCTCGGCGGCGCGGCTGGCGATGGAGCGGGCGGATGCGAGGCGCCGCGTCGCGGAACGGATCGCCGATGCGGATGCGCGGATCGCCGCGCTGCGGCAGGCGGTCGAGGCGAGGTCGGGCGAGATCGCGCGGGCCGAATCGGAGCTGGCGGTGATTCCGGCGGCGACGGAGCTCGCGGCCGCGCTGACCGCGGCGGAGGCCGTGCAGGATCACGCACGCAGCGACCTCGCGGGGGCGCAAACGGCGCGGCTCGATGCGGAGCGGGCCGCGGTGGAAGCGGAGTCGGCCCTGCGCGAGGCGCAGGCGGCGCGGGAGCGGCTGGCCGAGGAGGCCGCGCGCGACGCGATCGAGATCGATCCGGAACCGCCGGATGACGTGATCGAGCCGGAGGAGCTGCGGCGCGAGGCGCAGGATCTGCGCGAACGGCTGCACCGGCTGGGCGGCGTCGACACGGGGGCGGCCGCGGAGTACGAGGAGGAGCGCGAGCGGCTGGAGGCGCTGACCGCGCAGATCGCGGACCTGGAGGCGGGCGAGGCGAAGTTCGGCGAGGCGGAGCGTGAGCTGGAGCGGGTGATGCGGACGCGCTTCGACGCGGCCTTCCGCGACGTGAACGAGGCCTTCGGGCGCAACTTCCGGGTGATGTTCCGCGGCGGCTCGGCGCGGCTGTCGCTGGACCGGGCCGGCGCGGAGGAGGACGAGGGCGAGGATGCGCCGGAGCCGGGCATCGTGATCGACGCGCAGCCGCCGGGCAAGCGCTTGGCGGGGCTGTCGCTGCTGTCGGGCGGGGAGCGGGCGCTGACCGCGATCGCGCTGCTGTTCGCGCTGCTGGAGATGCGGCCGGCGCCGTTCTGCGTGCTGGACGAGGTGGACGCGGCGCTGGACGAGGCGAACGTGGAGCGGTTCATCCGCGCCGTGAAGGATCGGGCAGGGGCGACGCAGTTCGTGCTGATCACGCACAACCGCCGCACGATCGAGCAGGCGGACGCGATCTACGGCGTGACGATGGGCGAGGATGCGCTCAGCCGCGTGGTCTCCGTGCGCCTCACCAACGCCGCCGACGGCGCGGCCCCCGCGCTCGACATCCCCGCGGCGAACGGCAACGGCGCCCGCAGCGCCCCGCTCGATGCCGAGGTCATCGAGCGCGAGCCGGCGATCGCCGATTGAGCCGGGCGCAGCGGGGGATCAGGGCAGCTTCGGATTGTGCAGGTGCGGGCAGTGCTGACTCAGCGGCTGTCGCGGCGGATGCTGCTGGCGTCGGCGGCGCGGGCGGGCGTCGGAGCCGCCGGCATCGCCTTGATCGGGTGCGGCGGGCCGACCGCACATAACGCGCGCGAGAGGCCGAACGCTCCGCCGACCCGCGAGCGGCAGGCAGATGAGGGGCAGGCCGCGGTTGCGCAGCCACGGGCCGAGAGCTCCGCGCCGATGGCCGCCGCGACCTGCAACCGGCCGCCGCTCGGCATCAGCGACATTTGGCGGTTCGACGATTCGGAGACCGTGCCGCCGGGCGATCCGGTCGACCCGCTGGAGTGGCGCGAGCGCTACCACTGGCGCAATCTGCCGCGGCCCGGTTCCCTGCCGCGCGCGGGCGGCGAGCTGGCGCTGAGCACGCCCGGCCCGGCCGTCTGGTCGCCGATCCCGCTGGGGCTGGACCGCGCCACCGGCGGCGGGCTCTCGCTGCTGCCGCTGCTCTACGGCCGGCTGGTCGGGCTGGCCGCGGGCGACGGGATCGACGCGCACCGCCGCATCGTCGAGGGCGATCTCGCGGAGAGCTGGGAAACGCCGGACGAGACGACGCTGGTGTTCCGGCTGCGGCGCGGCGCGGTCTGGCCGGAATCCGGCGATGCGGGCGGGCGCGAGCTGTCGGCGGGCGATGTGCGCGTGATGCACGAGATGTACCGCGAGCCGGAGGCCCTGCAATCCCGGGTCTACCGCGCCGTCGCCTCGATCGAGGCGGACGACGCCGCGGGGACGGTCGCGTTTTCGCTGGCCGAGCCGTCCGCGCCGCTGCTCTCGGCGATGGCCGGCCCGGAGCACGTGATCATGCCGCCGGGCTGGACGCCGGCCGATGCGGGAACGACGGGCAGCGCGCAAGCGCCGCCGCCCGGTACCGGCCCATTCCGCTTCGAGGAGGGCTTGGAGCCGTACGGGAGTTGGCGGCTCGAACGGAATCCGGAGCATTCGCGCGGCGGGGCCGGGTCCGGCGCGGCGCTGCCGCGGCTCGACGCGGTGCGCGGCGGGTTGCTGCCCGACAGCGGCGCGGGCGGGCCGCTCCCTTGCATTGCGCGGCGGCAGGTCTGGGAGGCGTGGCTGGAGGGCGGGCTCGACGCGATGGTGCTGGAGTCGCCGGGCGAGGTCGCCGCGTCGCTTGAGCGGCATCCGGATGCGGCGGTGCAAGTGACGGCTCCGATCCCCGACGGCGGCTGGACGCTGGAGTTCCCGCTCGGCGAGGGCGTGGAGGCGGCCGACCCGCGGGTCGGCCGCGCGTTGTCGATGGCGCTCGACCGCGGCGAACTCGCGCGGGCGCTGCACCGTGGTTTGGCCGCGCCGGACTGCGGGATGGACTGGACGTTGTCCGCCGACGGCGGGGGCGGATGGCGCGAATGGCCGTGGACGGCGGAGGAGCTCGGCCCGTCCTACGGGTTCGACCCGGCGGGTGCGCGGGCGCTCGTGGAGGCGGCGGGCTATTCGGAGGCCGCGCCGCTGCGGGTCGGCCTCGGCACGCCGGCGATGAACCAGGAGACGCAGTACGCCGCGCACGAGGAGCGCGTGCGGGCGGAGACCGCGACGCAGGCTTGGCGCGCCGCCTTCGGGCCGCTGGCGCGGGTCGAAACGTTGAAATGGGTGCTCGGCTTCAACGTGCAGGTGAACGCGGAAAGCGGGCGGCGGTTCGCGGCTGGACAGGGCGTGAACGTGTCGCTGGCACCGCCGCCTCAGCGCTACGGGACGGGCGCGGAGCTCGCGTGGTTCCGCGCGCCCGCGGGCACCGCGTTCCAAGCGCCGCCGTTGGAATCGGAGGATGGCGAGCTGCGGCGGCTGTCGGCGCAACAGCGGCGGACGCTGGATCCGATCGAGCGCTCCGGCGTCTTGGAGCGCATGCGCGAACGGCGGGCGGAGCTGATGGGGACGATCCACCTGGTCAACCCGTACGGGCTGCACGCGCGGCGGGGCGGTGTGTTCAACTTGGTTGCGACGTATTTCGCGCATGACCCGGCCGGCGCGCCGGGCCAGCTGGCGCGGACTTGGAAGAGGGCGGTTTCATAAGCGGGGCGGGGATAAGGTGTTGGCGCGATTGCGCGGCGAGGGAGCGGTTTGATGCCGATGCACTGCGACACGGGTACGGCGGGCTGAACTGATGCCGAGACTGTTCCGATGGCGGCGCGGGCAGGGCGATGCGGAGGCCGGGCCCGAGCAGGCGCAGGCCGAGGCGGCGGAGCTGGAGGAGGTCTACACCGCGGCGACGACGGCGACGCGGCGCGGCGTGCTGGGGCGGCTGTCGGGGCTGTTCCGCGCGCAGGTGGACGACGATTTCTGGGAGGAGTTGGAGGAGACGCTGATCCTCGGAGACCTCGGCGCGGGCCTGAGCATGCGGATCGTCGGGGAATTGCGGGACGACACGTCCAACCGCGACGACGCGGAGGCGGTCAAGGCGAAGCTGCGCGAGCGGCTGGTCGCGCTGCTCGAAGCGCCGGCGCCGGCGGGGCGGCTCTGGGACGGCGCATCGGGCGAGCCGGACGCGCCGATCGTGATCTTCGTGGTGGGAGTCAACGGCGCGGGCAAGACGACGTCGATCGCGAAGCTGGCGCGGGCGTATCAGGACGAGGGGCGCTCGGTGCTGCTGGCGGCGGGCGACACCTTCCGGGCGGCGGCGATCGAGCAGTTGCAGGAATGGGGCTCGCGGCTCGACGCGGCGGTGATCGCGCACCAAGCGGGCTCCGACCCGGGCGCGGTCGTCTACGACGCGCTCGAAGCGGCCAAGTCGCGCAAGGCGGACGTCGTGATCGTCGACACGGCGGGGCGCTTGCAGACGCAATCGAACTTGATGGCGGAGTTGGGCAAGGTGCGGCGGGTGATCGAGACGCGGCATCCGGGCGCGCCGCACGAGGTGCTGCTGGTGCTCGACGCGACCAGCGGGCAGAACGGGCTGGCGCAGGCGCGCGCGTTCACGCAGGCGACGGGGGTCACCGCGATCTGCCTGGCCAAGCTGGACGGGACCTCGAAGGGCGGGATCGTCTTCGCGGTCGCGGACGAGCTGGGCATCCCGGTGCGCTTCGCGGGCACGGGCGAGCGGGCGGAAGACCTGGCCCCGTTCGATCCGGCGGCCTTCGTGGACGCGCTGCTCGCGTGATCCCCGCGCGATCGCCCGCCCAAGGCCGGGGCGCGCGTACAATCGGGCCGATGCCGTTCGTACATAACGTCTGGGCGCCGGCCGAGCCCGCGGCGACGCTGGTCGCGCTGCACGGGCACGGGGCGCACTGCCAGGACTTGGCGCCGCTCGCGCCGTTGATTTGCGAGGGGCGGCTGCGGGTGATCTGCCCGCAGGCGGAGTTCCGCTTGGAGATGGGCGGCTGGGCGCCGCAGGCGGCCTACACGTGGTTCGAGCGCGGGGCGGACGACAAGCCGATCGCGGGCGAGCTGGCGCGGGTCGGGGACGCGATGCTGGAGTTCATCGAGTGGAGCATCGGGCAATACGGAGGGGATCCGGAGCGGGTCGGCCTGATGGGGTTCAGCCAGGGCGGGTTCCTGGCCTACCGGCTGGCGCTGCAGCAGCCGGCGCGCTGGCGCTGCGCGGCGATGCTCTCGACCTGGCTTTCGGACGAGGCGCTGGGCGAATCCGCGGCGGACGCGGACGGCCTGCCGATGCTGGTCCAGCACGGCAGCGGCGATCCGCTGGTCGGGGTCGAGCGCGGGCGCGAGTCGCGGGACCGCCTGGCCGGGCTCGGCATCAAGGTCGACTACCGCGAGTACCAGATGCAGCACGAGATCGGGCGCGAGAGCATCCACGATCTATCGACGTTCCTGGCCCGGCATCTGCTGGATGAGTGAGGCGACTGGATGCTGAACCCGCTCTCTTGGCCGCGCCGGATCTTGACTTTGATCGGGCTGGCGGTGGTGATCGTGGTGGCGCTGATCGTCGTCTACTTCACCGTCATCCGCAGCGACGCGCCGCCGCCGGTGACGATTGAGAGCGCGGTCGAGAGCCTCGAAGAGCAGCAACAGCAGCAAGCCGAACCTGCGGCTCCGGCAGCGGAGCCTGCGGCTGAGGATGAGCAGCAGGCGGTCTCCGTATCCGATGCGGACTATGGATCGGCTCAGGACGGCGATGCAGTGGATGAGGAGGAGGATGCGCCGCCCGCTGACGCGGATGAAACCTCCGATGCGGATTCATCGGAGGGCGCGGATGAGGCGGCGGCGGAGCAGGCCGTCGAGGAACCCGCTGAGGCGCTGACGCTGGCGGATCTGGCGGGTGCTTGGACGTTGGCGGAGGACGGCGAGTCGTTCGTCGGTTACCGGATCGGGGAGACGTTCGCGGACATCGGGACGGCGACGGCGGTGGGGCGGACGTCGGATCTGAGCGCGGAGCTGGACTTCGACGGGGCGCGGATCACGCGGGTCGTGATTACCGCGGACCTGCGGACGCTGCGGAGCGACCAGTCGCGCCGCGATCAAGCGCTGCGCAGCCGCGGGTTGGAGACGGACAGGTTCCCGACGGCGACGTTCACGCTGTCGGAGCCGATCGCGATTGACGAGGCGGCGCTGTCGGGCGGGCTGATCGAGCAGTCGGTGCGGGGCACGCTGGAGCTGCACGGGGTGGCCAACGAGGTCGAGATCGCGCTGACGGGGCAGCTGGTCGACGGCTTGGCGGTGATCGTCGGCTCGTCGGAGATCGCGCTGGCGGACTACGAGATCGTGCCGCCGACCAACTTCCGGGTGATCTCGATCGAGGATTCGGGCACGATGGAGTTCCAGATCATCCTCGCCCGCCGGTGAATTTCAAGGCGCGCGTTATGTGCGGTCGGCAGCTCCTATCAGGGCGGCGTTTCCATAACTCATATAGTGCGATCCTGCGCAGGGTGTTCGGGAACGCCTAACTCCGCGGCTCTTCGTCGGCGAGTTCGGCGATATCGAACTTGATGTTGCCGAAGGAATCCTGATCGAGGCGGGCGAGTTCGCCTTCGGCGTGCAGGTGGGCGAGGACTTGGAAGAGATCGACGCGGCGCAGGTCTTCGGCGGTGTGCTCCATCATCAGCGTGAGCGACAGGCCGGTGCGGGTGCCGCGGCGCTGGGATTCGGCGCGGATGGCGCGGCGGACGGCGGCGAGCTCGGCCTCGACGTCGGCCGAGAGGTCGGGGCCGCGCAGGGCGTCGACCGTGCGGCGCATGCGCTCAAGCAGTCCCATCGCCGTCCTCCTTGCCAGCTGCGCCGCGGAGCAGCGCGAGGGCGCCCGGGTGCGCGCCGTCGAGCGCGGCGAGGCGCTGGCTGCGGATGCCGCAGACGCGCCAGAGGCCGGCGAGCAGGCGGGCTGCCTCGCGCCAATCATCGTCGGAGGCCGGGAGTTCGTCGACGGGGGCGTGGCCGCGGGCGAGGATCGCGGCGCGGCGGCCGGCGGCGGCTTCGCCCTCCGCGCCGAACTCGCCGATCACCTCGTCGAACTCGTGCGCGGCCGCGTCCAGTTCGCCTTGGGCGAGGCGTGCGTTGCCGAGCGCGATGCGGGAGTCGACGTCATAGGGCATCCGGTCGGCGGCCTCGAAGGCGTGGCGGGCGGCGTCTTCGAGGTTGCCGGCGAGCAGGTGGGCGGCGCCGCGGCGGCGGGATGTTTCGCCGCCGTCGCGGGCGTGGGCGAGGCGGACCAGGGCTTCGCGGCCGGCGGCGCGGATGCGCTCCGGATCGCCGCCAGCGCGCAGTTCGGCCTCGCCGCGGGCGAGCAGCTGGTCGATCAGCGCGTTTTCGGACGCGCCGCCGCGCAGCCTGTCGAGCACCTTGGCGATCGCGGTCATCGGCCCGCTCCCGATTGGGTACGGTAGCCGCGTGCCCGTTGCCGCGATCCCCGCCCCGCCGCGCTGCATCATCCACGCCGACATGGATGCGTTCTTCGCGGCGGTGGAGCAGCGGGATCGGCCGGAGCTGCGCGGGCAGCCGGTGCTGGTGGGCGGATCGCCGCGCGGGCGCGGGGTGGTGGCGGCAGCCTCTTACGAGGCGCGGGAGTTCGGCTGCCGCTCGGCGATGCCGATGCGGACGGCGCTGCGCTTATGTCCGCACGCGGAGGTCGTGCCGCCCGACCACGCCCGCTACCGGCGCGTGTCGGGAGTGATCATGGACGTGCTGCGATCGGCCTCGCCGCTGATCGAGCCGCTCTCGCTGGACGAGGCGTTCGTGGACGTCTCGCAGCGGGTGGCGGACGGCGCCGACGGGCAGGAGCTGGCAGCCTGGATCAAGCGGCGGGTGCGGGAGGAGACGGAGCTGACCGTTTCGTGCGGGGTGGCGACGGGGAAGTCGGTGGCGAAGATCGCGTCGGACGTGGACAAGCCGGACGGTTTGACGGTGGTGCCGCCGGGGCGGGAGGCGGAGTTCCTGGCGCCGCTGCCGGTCGACGCGATCTGGGGGATCGGCCCGCGCACGGCGGCGCAGCTGCGCGCTGCCGGAGTGGAGACGGCGGGGCAGCTGGCGGAGCGCTCCCTCCCCTGGCTGGTGCGCCGCTTCGGCGTGCGCGGGGAGGTCTTCCACCAGCTCTCGCGCGGGATCGACGATCGCGAGGTGGGCGGCGAGCGGGAGACGAAGTCGATCTCGTCGGAGACCACATTCGCGGAGGACGTCTCGGATTACGGGAAGCTGCGGCGGACGGCGGCGGAGCAGGCGGAGCAGGTCGGCAAGCGGCTGCGCGAGGGGAAGCTGCGGGCGCGGACGGTGCAGCTGAAGCTGCGGCTGGCCGACTTCACCACGTTCACGCGGCAGCGTACGCTGCGCGCCGCGACCGACGACGGCGCGGAGATCGGCAAGATCGCCGACGAGATCCTGCGCGGCGAATGCACGGGCGGGCGCCGCTTCCGGCTGATCGGCGTGGGGGCGAGCAACCTCCAGGCCGAGGACGCCGTCGCGCAGCTCGGCCTGTTCGATCGTCCGCTCGCGGAGCCCGAAGCGGAGGGGCCGTCGGCGGAGCAACGGGCGCGGGCGCGGGCCGCGGCGCTGGAGGCGACGCTGGCCGACCTGCGGGAGCGATTCGGCGGCGCCGTGCAGTTCGCCGCAGATCAAGACCGGGCCGAGCGCGGCTGAGAAGGGAACGGCGATGCGGATCACGCGGATGTACCAGGGCGAGGACGGGGTTTCGCACTTCGAGGACGTCGAGATCGACGCAGTCGCCAACGAGTTCGGCGAGATGACGCGGCGGCTGTTCCCGCAGCACGCCTTCTTCCGGACGACGCCGGCGGGGCTGACGATCGATTGGCACAACACGCCGGGCAAGCGGATGATCATCGTGATCCAGGGCGCGGTCGAGGTCGAGGTGGCGAACGGGGTGAAGCGGCGCTTCGGGCCGGGCGACGTCTGCCTGGCGGAGGACGCCGAGGGCCCCGGCCACCGCACGGTCGACGTCGAGGGCCCGCGCTTCAGCCTGATGGTGGACCTGCCGGACGACTTCGACGTGCATCATTGGGGCCGCGAAATCCCGCAGCAGGGCGGGTAAGGGAGGTCGTTATGCAAATCACGCGGGTCTACACGGGCGAGGACGGGCAGTCGCACTTCGAGGAGATCGAGGTGGCGCTGGGCGACAGCCGCTACGGGCGGCTGTCGGAGCTGCACGCGGCGGAGGGCGTGATCTTCCGCGAGACGCCGGTCGGCGGGGAGCTGGACTTCCACAACGCGCCGCGGCGGCAGTTCGTGGTCACGCTCAGCGGCCTGGTCGAGATCGAATGCGGTGACGGCTCGAAGCGGCAGCTCGGCGCGGGCGGCATCCTCCTGGCGGACGACACGACCGGGCAGGGGCACATCACGCGCGATCTTGAAGGGCCGCGGCGGAGCCTGTTCATCCCGCTGCCGGAGGATTTCGACGTGGATTCGCTGCGCGGCTAGAAGGCGCGCTGGATGATCCGCTCGTAGACCCGGATGTCGAGCACGTCGTCGAGCCCGGCATCGGCGAACTGCGCGCCGAGGTTGGAGATCAGGGTCGCCTTGTAATCCTCGATGTCGATGCCGAGATGCCTGGCGTCGGGGCGGATGCGGCGCAGGCCGATCGAGGTCGCGCCGGCCATCATGACCTGGCTCTGCCAGACGTACCAGCGCCCGAAATGCGACATCCGCTCGACCAGCCGCGGGAGGATCGTGTGGAGGAAGTTCACGTGGCGCACTTCGTCGCGCAGGATCAGGCGGAAGATCTGCTTGGCGAGCGGGTCGATGTCCTCGATCTCCAGGCATTTCTGCAGGAAGAGGGCGGCGAAGTTTTCGCTGAAGAGGGTGGACATCAGCCAGTTTTCGACGCGCCAGAAGCCGAGCTGGGCGAGCGAGCCGAAGCGGTCGATCAGGAAGCGCTCGGGCCCCGAGAGGAAGCCGTGGCCGCCGACCTCGGCCAGGTAGCGGTCGAGCACGTAGACGTGGCGGGCTTCGTCCTGGCATTGGGCGGCGAGGTAGAGGTTGAGGCTGGGCTCGCGCAGCTGGTGCGTGGCCTTGCTCATCATCACCTGGATCGTGTCGAGGCCCATCACCTCGAGGCCGAGGAAGACGTTCATCATGCGCAGCCAGGCGCGGCGCTTCTCGGGCGGGATTTCCGAGCCGGCGTTCCAGTCGACGTCGCGGTCGGCGTTCCAGAGGCGTTCGCCCTGCTGCTGGAAGAGGGTGCGGAAGGCCTCGCGCTGCTCGACGCTGGAGGCGGGCCGCACGGCCGCGGGCGAACGATGCATCCCCGAATCCTTCCCCGCGGCGCGGCTTGACCCACTATAGGGCTGTGCTGTACTCGCCCCTCCCGCGCACGGCGCGGATCCGCGGCAGGACGGGGCGGGCGTTATGCCAGCGGGAGGTGATGTATCCTGCTGCGCATGCCGAGCGAAGAGGGCTTCGATCTGGAAGAGACGCTGCGCGCCATCCGCGAGGCCGACGTGGTCGTGATCGGCTTCGGATGGCTGGCGGAGCGGCTGCTGATCGACGGCCGCTACAACGAGTCGGACGGCCCCTACATCCGCGTGGTCGAGCCGGTCCGCTCGCCGCAGGAGCGGATCCTGCAGCTGCGCAAGCTGCGGCCGGGCTTCGGCGACCCGGAATCGTTCGTCTTCTTCCCCTGGGCGGGGCGGGTGGACGCGTTCGTGGAGGCGGATTTGTTCGAGCGGGTGCTGGACCGCTGCAACGGGGACGAGCGGGCGATGGAGGATGCGCGGGAGGCGCTCAAGCAGCTGTTCGAGTTGGACCGCGAGGACATCCGGCAGGCGATCGCGGGCGGCGAGAAGTACCACGCGCTCTATGAGCGGATCGAGGCCTAGGGCGGCCGCCCGGCCCGGATCAGCGCAGATCTGCAACCTGCGCTACACTCGCTCCAGCCCCTCAACATCGCACAGGCCGACGAATCCGCACGGAGCGCATCGTGGCGAGCCGCAAATCAGCCGATCAATCCGCCAGCGCCGCTCCGCGCTCGCGTTCGCGCAAGTCTTCCCGCAAGTCCGCGAAGGCCGAGCCGGCCGCGGAGCCCGTCGATCCGGCCGAATGCACCCATGCTTGGCAGATCAGCCGGCCGGATTCGCAGATTTCGATCGGCAAGTGCTCGAAGTGCGGGACCGAGAAGGAATTCCTGAATTACGGGGAAGAGCTGCGGATGCCGTTCGGGCGGCGCCGACGCAGCTCCTGAGCCGCCGTTAGCGCGGGGGAGCGGCGGTCACTTCGACCTGCACCGCGATCACACGTTCCACGCCGTAGACGGCGATCCGGCTGAAGGCGGCGGCGGAGAGCTGCAAGTCGCTGTTCGATTCTTCCGCGCCGCGCACGACGACGAGCAGCTGGCTGCCGGCGACTTCGGCCTCTTGGGCGGCGTTGAGCAGGGTCCCGCCGCCGAGCCGGGTGAGGCGCAGGGTCGTGCCCACGGGCCAGATCGCGGAGAACGCGGCGGTCGCGTCGGCGGGGTCGTAGTCCGCGCCGTCGGCGAGCATGCGGGGGATGCCGGCGGGGACGGGCTCGGCGGTGAGGCGCGGAGCGGAGACGGGCGCGCCGCCGATCTCGGCCGGCGAGACGGGCGTTTCGGAGACGGTCGGCCCGACCTGCGCGGGCTCGACGGCCGGGCGGCTCGGCAGCGGCTCGGAGGCGCCGGGGGCCCCGTCGGCGGCCGCGTCTTCCTGCGACACGGCCTGTTGTTCTTGTTCTTCTTGCTCTTCCTGCTGCGCGGCTGCGGCCGACTCGGCTTCGCCGCCGCTTTCCGACTCCGCAGTCTGCGCACCGCCGGCTTCCGCTTCCGCCGCGGAGGCTTCGCCGGCACTTTGCAGATCGGCGGCGTCGGCGGCAGTCGGCGCGTCGTCGGTCTCGATCAGGGCGACGACGCCGAAGTAGATGCCGACGGCGGCACCGGCGACGGCGGCGAGCACGAGCAGTCCGGCGGCGAGCTGCCGGAACGAGAACGGCAGGCGCGGGCGGCGGCGCTCGCCCGGTAGGCGCAGGCGCGAGCTCGCGCGGAAGGGCGGATTGTCCGCGCCGATCACGCGGATTTGGGAGTTCGCGTACTCGCGGCTGCCGCGCGCGGCGGGGGGGCGTCGGTTCGTCACCAGGCCAAGGCTACCGCCCGCCGGCGCGCCGATAGAATTGGCGGGCGATGGAGACCAAGCGCATCCGCTGCCCGAACTGCTCGAACCCGCTGGTCGTGGGGGTGCCGCCGCTGAGCGGGCGGACGCGGCGGGCGGTCACGCTGTGCCGCGCCTGCGACCGCGACATCGTGGTCTCGCGCCCGACCAAGGAGGGGGAATCGCACCGCATCCGCGCCTGCAAGCGCTGGCGCGTGACCTGCCCGTACTGCCAGGAGGCGGCGATCGCGCGGGTGCCGCCGGAGGGGCTGCTGCGGCGCAAGGAGACGACCGCCTGCGAGCACTGCCGGCGGCCGTTGATTGTGGAGCGGCGCGAGGAGGGGAAGCTGGTGCTGCGGGCTCACCGCGGCATCCTCGAGGGCGCGATTCTCTGAATTTTGCGGGCGCGGAGGGCGCGCTGGCCGCGTCCGAACGGGGTGGTGATGATCGTCGGGCGTTGTCTGATTAGGATCAGGTGAACTCGCCGCCCCAGTCGGCGGGTCCGCGAGCCCGCGCGCGCTTGCACCGCCGAATCCGGAGCACTGCCCCATGTCCGACTTCGATCAGGAAGCCATCGAGGCCCATCGCCGCTGGCGCGGCAAGGTCGACTACGCATCCAAGGTGAAGGTCGAGAACCACGACGATCTGTCCGTCGTCTACACGCCGGGCGTGGCCGCGCCCTGCCTGGAGATCGCGCGGGATCCGTCGCTGGCGCGGGTGATGACCGGCGTCGGCAACCTCGTCGCGGTGGTCACGGACGGCTCGGCCGTGCTGGGGCTGGGCGACATCGGCCCGCAGGCGGCGCTGCCGGTGATGGAGGGGAAGTGCGTGCTGTTCCGCGAATTCGCGGGGGTGGACGCGATTCCGATCGCGCTGTCGGTGCGCGAGGTGGACGACATCGTGGCCGCGGTGGAGGCGATCGCGCCGTCGCTGGGCGGGATCAACCTGGAGGACATCTCCGCGCCGCGCTGCTTCGAAGTGGAGCGGCGGCTGCACGAATCGCTGGACATTCCGGTGATGCACGACGATCAGCACGGCACCGCGGTGGTGGCGCTGGCGGGCGTGATCAACGCGCTGAAGCTGACCAACCGCGAGCCGAAGAACACGCGCACGGTGATCCTCGGCGCGGGCGCGAGCGGGATCGCCTGCGGCGCGCTGCTGCGCGAATACGGCTGCGAGGACGTCGCGCTGATCGACAGCAAGGGCCTGCTCACGGTCGACCGCGAGGACCTCAACCCCTACAAGCAGGTGGCGGCGGAATGGTGCGGCTACCGCAACAAGGAGGACGGCAGCATCCCGCAGACGGCGGACGCGATCCGCGGGGCCGACCTGTTCCTCGGGCTGAGCGGGCCGGGGCTGGTCTCGACGGCGGAGATCGCGTCGATGAACGCGAATTCGATGGTGTTCGCGATGGCGAATCCGACGCCGGAGATCATGCCGGACGAGGCGGCGGAAGCGGGCGCGGCGATCATCGCCACGGGCCGCTCCGACTTCCCCAACCAGATCAACAACGCGCTGGGCTTCCCCGGCCTCTTCCGCGGGCTGCTGGACGGCGGCATTCCGCGCGTCCACGACGGCCACAAGATCGCGGCCGCGCAGGCGATCGCGGATTTCGTGGGCGAGCCGACGCCGGACCGGGTCGTGCCGAGCATCTTCGAGGACGGGCTGGCGCAGGCGGTGGCGAAGTCCGTGATCGCGGTCGGCTGACCGCGGGGCCGGCGATCTCGGTCGGCTAATCGGGGGCCGCGGACGGCGGATCCGCTTTCAGCGTCTGCAGCAGGGCGGCGCGCAGGCCGAGCACGGGCGTGTAGCCGAACTTGACCCGGACCTGCCCGTCGTCGATCAGGTGCGGCTGGCCGGTCAGCGCGGCGTAGCCCTCGAAGCGCGGCGGCGCGGGCAGCAGCCAGTCGGCCGCGCCGATGGCGTCGAGCACCCTCGCGGCCGGCAGCGGCGCGTTCCAGAAGCGGGGCTCGACTCCGCGCGCATTGCAGGCGGTCTCGGCCAGTTCGCGCCAGCTGGTGTCGGCGCTCTTGGCGTGGAAGACATGCCCCGCGGCCTGCTCGAAGTTGTCGATCAGCCGCCAGGCGGCGCGGGCGAGGTCGGGGCCGGCCGCGAAGGAGAGCGGGGCGCGGCCGCCGCCGACCAGTCCGGCCCGCGGGTGCGCGGCGAAGTGCCGGGCGAGGCGGCGCAGCGCGCCCCCGTGCGGGCTCAGGGCCGGCGCGCCGCGCAGGACGGCTAGGCGCACGCGGCGGCGGTAGGTGCGGACGGCCTGCTCGGCCGTGGCCAGGCTGGTCTGGACGACGCCCTGCGGGTGCGCGACCCAGCTCTCGTTGACGGGCCAGGGCGGCAGGCCGGGGCCGTAGGACTCGGTGCCGGTCACGTGCAGGACGCCGGCCGGCCGCGCGGCCAGGCAGGCGTCGAGCAGCGCGGTCGCGTACTCGACGTTGGCCGCGGCGTAGGCCTCGCGCTCGCGGCCGTGCTCGTCCAGCACGTGCGCGTGGACGACGAAATCGGCGTCGCCGATCGCGCCGGCGAGGGCGCGCGCGTCCTGCGCGGGGACTTCGCGTACGTCGGACGCGCCCTCGATCGGCTGCGGATCGCCGGGCTCGCCGGCGCCGGCGGCGCGCAGGATCGCGACCTCCGCCTCCTGCCGCATGAACTCGTCCAGCAGATGCCGGCCCGGCGCGCCCCAGGCCCCCGTCAGCACGATCCGCATGGCCGAACCGTACCAGCGCGGCGTGCGCGCCCTGCTAGCCTCCGCCCGCTCCCGAACGCGAATGCGAGGTGATCCGTGCCGCGATTGTCCCGTCCCCAGTGCGAGCTCTACTACGAGGAGACCGGCGAGGGGCCGGCCATCGTCTTCGCGCACGGCGCGGGCGGCAACCACCTCTCCTGGTGGCAGCAGGTGCCCGTCTTCCGCTCCGCCTACCGCTGCGTGTCGTTCGATCACCGCGGCTGGGGGCAGAGCATCGAGGCGCCGGGCGGGCCCGGGCCCAACGGCTTCGCGGACGATCTGATCGCGCTGCTGGACGAGCTGGGGATCAAGCGGGCGGCGCTGGTGGCGCAGTCGATGGGCGGCTGGACCTGCCTGGCCGCGGCTGTGCGGCATCCGGAGCGGGTCGCGGCGCTGGTGATGGCGGACACGCTGGGCGGGCTGAGCAACGACGAGATCGGCCCGATCGTCGCGGCGGCGCGGGAGAAGCTGCAGCAGGCGGGGCTGGCCAGCCTCGCCTACCACCCGAACCTGCGCGAGCGGCGGCCGGATCTGGCCTACCTGTACGACGAGGTGTTCGCGCTCAACCCGCCGCGGGATCCGGCGCTGCTGGGCGCGCTGGCCCGGGTCGCGCCGGATGCGGACGCGGTGGCGGCGCTGCCGATGCCGGTGCTCTGGGTCGTGGGTTCGGAGGACGCGATCATGCCGGCGGAGGCGATCCGCCTGGCGCACGGGCTGGTGCCCGGTTCGTCCTACTTCGAGGTGCCGTCGACGGGCCACTCGGTCTACTTCGAGCGGCCCGAGCAGTTCAACCTGCAGCTGAATGCGTTCCTGATCGGGGCGGGCTGGGGCGAAGGCGCGTTCTGAGCGCGGGCGTCAGCGGCTGCCGGCGCGGGGGGACCAGGCGAGCTGCGCTGTTTCGGCCAGCGCCTGCTCCTCGTAGTCGAGGTTGGCGTCCCAGAGCATGAAGCCGTTCGCGCCCGCGTCGGCCGCGGCCTCGATCTGCTCGACCACCTCGGCGCTGCCGTAGTAGAGCCCGCGGTGCTGGTAGTCGGTGAAGTCCTGGAGCCAGGGGCGGATGTGGGCGCGGGAGAGCTGCGCCACGACGTCGGCGGTGAGGTCGACGCTGTCCTGGATCACCTTGCGCGGGTGGGCGGGCGGATAGGAGAGCCCGAACCAGCCGGGCCCCCAGCCGCTCGGGTAGAGCATCGGCGAGACGTAGTCGAGGAAGGGCGAGAGGTGGCTGAGCGACTGGCCGATGCCCTCGTCGCCGGAGCGGACGCTGATCACGCCGAAGAGGTCGGCCGAGATGGCCGCGCCGGCGAGGTGCAGCGCTTCGGAGGCGTCGCGCACGAAGGTGGTGATCGCCTCGATCCGCCCGCGCGGGCCGAAGATCTCGCGCTCGAGCAGCCCGTGCTCGTAGGGCAGCCGCACGTAGTCGAACTGGACTTCGTCGAAGTACTCGGCCGCGGCGACCGCGATGTCGATGTTGTACTGCCGCGCGCGGGGGCTGAAGGGGCTGGACCAGCTGGAGTTGGCGGGGTCGCGGAAGAGGCGGCCGTCGGTGAAGTGCAGCGCGTCCTCGGTCACCGAGGAGGAATACCAGGCGTCCATGAAGGTCACGATCCGCCCGATCGTGTAGACGTCCTTGGCCTGCAGCTCGGAGATGAACGCTTCGAGCCCGGCCACGTCGACCGACGCGCCGATCCGCGCGACCGTCTCGGTCGCGGCGAGATCGATCACGCGGCCGCGCTCGTCCTTGATGTCGAGCACGACCGAATTGATCAGCCCTTCGTCGATCAGGCCGTGGACCCAGTTTTGGACGGCGGGGTCGCCGACGTTATGGAACGGGACGAACACGGCGCGGACGGTGACGGGTTCGAGCACGACGGCGAATGCGCCGGAGCGGGCGGCGCGGGTGGCGATGTCGTAGCCGGGCGTGATCACGGAGATTTCGGAATCTTCGGGCACGGCGCTGAAGCTGAACGAACCGTCCGCGCCGGTTTCGGTCACGTCGAATCCGGTGGTTACGGTCGCGCCCTGGACGGGTCGCAGCTGGCCGCGGTCCCAGGCGAGCACGCGGCCGGTCAGCGGGCCGACCCGCAGGTCGTCTTCGGCTGGCGGCGAATCGAGCTGGGGCGCGCCGCCGGGCGAGGCGGAGATCGCCTGCCAGCCGAGCGCGGCTGCGAACGCGGCGAGGGCGACGGTCGCGGCGGCCAGCAGGCGCGGGAACGCGGGGGCGCGGAGGGGACGGGCGGTCAGGTAATGCATGATGCACTCACCGTAGGCACGATCCAGCCTCCCGACGTTTATGGATTTGTGAACGCTCCGGCGCCGCCCTCGTCGTTATGTCGATCGGGCGGCGGATCGCCGGCGTCGCCGGCTCTCCGTTCGGCCGCCTGCTTCAGATTAGCAAGTCCCGTTTCAGAGGCGTTGCGGAGGGCGCTCATGCCGCGTCCGAGCATCAATAAATTGGTCAACTTCCAACGGAATCCGCGGGGCGAGAGCGTCGCCGTGACCCGCGTGGTTCCGCGCCGGACGCGCTCGAGCGAATAGGTTTGGCGCACGGTCATGGCCCAGCCGAAGCCGACGTCGACCGCGAGTTCGCGGCCGCGGTCGGAGGCGATGATCTCCGCCGAGCCGCGTTCCACGCCGGCCTGCGCTTCTTCGACGAGCATGTCGAAGATGACGTTGCGGCTCGCCTCGATTTCGAGCGCGGCCTGGTTGCGGGCCAGTCTGCGGGCGGTCATCGCGCCCGCCCGCGCAGATCCGCGGCGACGGCGTGCATGTCGGGGCGGCGCTCGACGCCGTCCGGGTACGGAAGGCCGCGGTTGCGCGGCCAGTCGAGCAGCGCGACTTCGACGCCGCAGCGGGCGAGCAGGGCGCAGGTGGCGGCATCGTCGTCGGCGTGCCAAATGATGTTGCGGCGGCGGGCTTCGACCTCCTTGTAGCGGGCGCTGCCGAATGGCGTGGCGTTCATCACCAGTTCGGAGAGGTGCGGCCAGATGCCGGCGCGTTCGAGCCAGTCCCGCGTGCGGCGGCGGCCGCGCTCGCGGCGTCCGGTGAGCACGATCACTTCCCCAAGTTCGGCGGCGGCGCGCACGGCGTCGAGCGCGCCCGGGCGCAGGGCGCGGCCGGCGTACCTGAGTTCGTACCAGCTGCGGGTCAGCGCCCTGTCGAGCGGGCCGGGGCCGTGCGGGCGCGGCACGGGGGGCGGCCCGTCCGGGCGCGGTTGGAGCGAGGTGTCGCGGTTGATCGCTGGGTTCCAGTTGAACGGCGGCGAGGCGAGGACGCCGTCGAGGTCGAACGAGTAGATCGGGCGCTCGGCGGCCATCTCAGACCCAGCCGGCTTCTTGGTACCAGCGCATCGTTTCGGCGATCCCCTCGGCGATTTCGGTATCGCCGCGCCAGCCGGCCGCTTCGGCCAGGGAGGACGGATCGGCGAGCCAGGCGCGGGCGCGCAGCTCGATGGCGCGGGAGCGGTCGAGCATCGGCTCGGCGCGGACGAGCGCCGCGAGCGTTTCCGAAACGGCGGCGAAGGCGCCGAAGGCCGCGCCGGGCAGCGCCAGCACGCGGAGCTGCCGCCCCGCGGCCGCTTCCAGCGCGGCGATCAGCCCGTTCCACGTGTAGGGGCCGCCCGCGTCGGCGGGATAGTGGACGGCCTCGCCGTCCGGCGGGCGCTCGACGGCGGCGGCGAGCGCGGAGGCGAGGTCGGGGCCGTAGACGGCGGCGATGCGGTTGGAGCCGTCGCCGAGGCGGACGATGAACCCGCGCCGGGCCATGCGGAAGAAGGGCAGCAGGCCGCGGTCGCCCGGGCCGTAGACGAGCGGGGCGCGCATCATCGTGACCGGCATCGCGCCGGCGGCGGCGCGGACGGCGCGCTCGCCCGCCTCCTTGGAGCGCCCGTAGGCCGAGACGGGGTGCGGCTCGGTTTCCGGCGGTTCGGGCTCGCCGCCCGGCGCGGGGCCGAGCGCGGCGAGCGACGAGAGCAGCACGAAGTGGCCCGCGCCTGCATCCGCGGCGGCGGCCGCGAGGTCGCCCGCGGCCTCGGCGTTGGCGCGGGTGAACTCCGCCTCGCCGCGGCCGCGCAGGCGCGCCGCGACGTGGACGACGGCGTCGATCTCTTCGCAGGCGGAGCGGAAGGCGCGGCGGCGCTGTTCGCGGGGGGAGTCGAGGTCGCCCTCGGCGCGGGTGAACTCGATGCCGCCGAGGCCGGAGAGGTCGCTCGAGGGCCGGGCCAGCAGGCGCAGCTGATGTCCGCGGGCGGCCAAGGCGCGGGCGGCGTGGCCGCCGATGAAGCCGCTCGCCCCGCTCAGCAGCACCCGCATCTGCGCCGCCGGCCGGCGGGGGCCGCCGCTCAGCTGATCACGCCCTGCCGCCGCCCGCACTCGGCGAAGACCTCGATCGCGCGATCGAGCTGCTCGTCGGTGTGGGTGGCGATGTAGGACGTGCGCAGGATCGCCTGGCCGCGCGGCACCGCGGGGGCGATCACGGCGTTGGTGTAGATGCCGTTGTCCAGCAGGTCGCGCCAGAGGGTCGCGGTCAGCACCTCGTCGCCGACGCGGATCGGGATGATCGGGGTGCCGCTGTCGCCGACGTCGAAGCCGAGTTGGGCGAGTTCGCGCTTCATCCGCGCACCGTGCGCCTGCACGCGCTGCACGCGCCAGGGCTCCTCGTCGATCAGGCGCAGGGCGGCGAGGGCGGCGGCGGCGGAGGGCGGGGGCGGGGCGGCGGTGAAGAGCATCGGGCGGCTGAAGTGGCGGATGTACTCGGTGACCGGTTCGGGGCCGGCGCAGAAGCCGCCGACCGAGGCGAGGGTCTTGCTGAAGGTGCCGATCACCAGGTCCTCGCCGGTGTCGAGCCCCCAATGGCTGGCGGTGCCGCGCCCGGTCGGGCCGAGCGTGCCGATCGCGTGGGCGTCGTCGACCAGCATGCGGGTGCCGCGGCGGCGGCAGACTTCTCGCAGCTGCGGCAGCGGGGCGATGTCGCCGCCCATCGAGTAGGCCCCGTCGATGATTACCAGCCGCGGCTCGTCCGGGCCGAGCTTGGAGAGCACCGCGTCGAGGTGGTCCGGATCGTTGTGGCGGAAACGGACGGAGCGGCCGAGCGCGAGCCCGGCGGCGTCGTAGATGCTGGCGTGGACGTCGCGGTCGAGCACGGCCACGCCGCGGCGGTCGACCAGGGCCGAGATCGTGCCGAGGTTGGCGAGGTAGCCGGTCGAGAAGACGATCGCGGTTTCGGCGCCGAGGAAGGCGGCGAGTTCGAGTTCGAGTTCGAGGTGGACGGGGCAGGTGCCGTTGAGCAGGCGCGAGCCGGTCATCGAGGGGCCCCAGCGATCGAGCGCCTCGCTGGCGGCGGCGATCACCTTGGGGTGGCGGGTGAGGCCGAGGTAGTTGTTGGAGCCGAGCATCAGCACGCGGCGGCCGTCGACCACGGCCTCCGCGCCCTCGTTGACTTCGACGGCTTGGAAGAAGGGATAGAGGCCGGCGGCGCGGGCCTGGTCGGCGAGCTGGAAGTGGGAGATGCGGGCGTAGATGTCGGCCGAGCCGGCTTCGCGCTGATGGCCGTCCATCTCCTCCAGCTTGAGGCCGGCCGCCTCGGCCAGTTCGGTCAGCGTGGGGGCGGCGGCCCCGGTGGCCTCGCTCATGGCATCCCGCTCGCATCCGCGCCCGTGCCGCGCCGCATCCGCATTCGGAGGAGTCTAGGCGATGCGCGCGCAGCGTCCCCCTTGGCGGCGGGCGCGTACATCACCTGCGCGTAATCCGCCGCGCGGCGTTATGGCGCGGCGCTCCGCGCCGCGCTTAGAGTTGCAGCGGTTGTCGGCGGGCCGCAGGTGGCTCGTATGCGCTTTCAAGCCCCAGCGGCGGCCGTGCTCTGCGCGGTGCTCGTCGCGATCTTCTTGAGTTTCGCTTCGTCCTGGCCGGGCACGGGCATCTGGATGCTGCCCGCGTCGCTGGGGCTGATCCTGCTCGGCGCGGCCTGGTGGGCCGTCTCGGCCGTGCGCCCGCAGCAGCCGGAGCGGGAGCCGCAGCGCGGGCAGGCGGCCTCCCCGTTCAGCGCCGGCGTGCCGCGCGGGCAGGCGGCGATGCCGGGCATGTACGGCCCCGGCCCGTCGCGCCGCGCGGCCGCGCGCGAGCAGCCCGCGACGGGCGTGCCCGCGGCGTTCATCTTCATCGCGGCCGGGCTGCTGGGGCTGATGGCCTTCGCCGGCTACGTCTTCACCGAACGCGACGCCCCCGCGGCCGCGGAAGTGGCCAGCACCGGCCCGGAGCGGGTCGCGGTCGAGCGCGTCGACGCGGAGCTGCCCGCTCCGGCGCCCGCCCCCAACGCTGAGCAGGAAACGGATTCGCCCCCGCCCGCGCCCGCCGTTCCGGCCGGCGCGTCCGAGGGCCAGAAGGCGGCGGCCGCGGCCGCCGTCGCGGCCGTGCAATCGGGCGGGGAGTCCGACGCCGATTCGGCCGCGGACGGCGAGGCGGAGGAGGGTTCGGAAGAGGCGGACGATTCGGTCGCCCAAGCGACGCCGGTCGAGCTGCAAGAGGAAGAGGAAGCCGCCGAGGAGGAAGCGGAGCCGGAGCCGCGGCGCTACGAGGTGCAGGCGGGCGACACGCTCTACGGGATCGCCGTCGGGAACGACATCTCGATGCGGCTGCTGCTGGAGCTGAACCCGTCGCTCTCGCCGAGCTCGCTGATCCACCCGGGCGAGTTCGTCAACCTGCCGGCGCTCGAATCGGACGACCTGCTCGCCACCTCGGTCGCCGAGGACGGCGCGGACGGCAGCGCGGATGACGAGCTGATGAGCGAAGACGACGAGCTCCTGCTGGAGGAATAGCGGCGGCTAGGCCCGGTGCAGGCTGCGCACGGGGACGCCCGCGGCGGCGGCCTGCGCTTCGGCGCGGTAGGACGAGCGCGCCATCGGCCCCGCTTCGACGTGGGCGAAGCCGAGCGAGCGGGCTTCCGCGGCCAGCGCCTCGAACTCCGCGGGCGGCACGTAGCGCTCGACCGGCAGATGCTTGGCCGAGGGCCGCAGGTACTGGCCGACGGTGAGCAGCCGGCAGCCGGCGGCGCGCAGATCGCGGAGCGCGGCCGAGACCTCGCCGGCTGTTTCGCCCAAGCCCAGCATCATTCCCGATTTCACGACCGCTCCCCGCCCGGCGGCATGCGCGAGCAGCGCGAGCGAGCGTTCCCAGCGCGCGCGATGGCGGACGCGCGGATAGAGGCGGCGCACCGTTTCGACGTTGTGGTTGAGCACCGCCGGCTCCGCGTCGAGCACGGCGTCGAGCGCGGCGAGGTTTCCCTCGAAGTCGGGCACGAGGACTTCGACCAGGGCGGGCGAGCGGCGGCGGACGGCGCGGATGCACTCGGCGAAGACGGACGCGCCGCCGTCGGGCAGGTCGTCGCGGTTCACCGACGTGATCACCACGTAGTCGAGCCGCAGGCGCTCGACCGTCGCGGCGAGGCGTTCCGGCTCGCCGAGATCGACCGCGCCGGGCCGGCCGGAGGCGACGGCGCAGAAGCCGCAGGCACGGGTGCAGGTGTCGCCGAGGATCATGAACGTGGCGGTGCCGCGGTTGAAGCATTCGCCGATGTTGGGGCAGCGCGCCTCCTCGCAGACGGTGTGCAGGTCGCCCTCGCGCAGCAGCCCGATGACCTGCTCGTAGCGCTCGCCGCCGGGCCATTGGGCGCGAATCCAGCCCGGCTTGTGCTCCAGCACCGCGGTCACGCTCCGCGCTCCTCGATGCGCTCATCGAGCAGCGCGAGCAGGGCGTCCGTCATCGACTCGCCGGCTGCACGGGCGCTGCATGGGCGACCGGTCTCCGCGCTCAGCGAGGTCATCCGCACGCCGGCGAGGCCGCACGGCTCGATCGGGTCGAACCAGGCGAGATCGGTGCTCGCGTTCAGGGCGACCCCGTGCATGGACACGCCGCGCTCGAGGCGGACGCCGAGCGACGCGAGCTTGCGTTCGCCGACCCAAGCGCCGCGCCCGCGCTCCGAACGCCGCGCCGCGACTCCGAACCGGGCCGCGCAGGCGATCGCGGATTCTTCCAGCATCCAGACCCATTCGCCGATCCGGATGCCGCGCTCGCGCAGGCGCAGGATCGGGTACATCACGGCTTGGCCGGGTCCATGGAAGGTGATCAGTCCACCGCGATCGCTCTCGGTGACGGGGGCGGGGAGCGGCGCATCGGGAGATGCCTGCGCTGGAGCGCGGCCGCGCCGGCCGAGCGTGTAGATCGGCTCGTGCTCCAGCAGCAGCACGACCTCGTCCGCGCCGGCCGCGACGTCGGCGGCGATGCGCCGCTGCCGCGCGAGCGCATCGGCGTAGGGGAGCGCGCCCGGACCGAGCGGGCGGACGCGGGCGGGCGCGGGGGCTTGGATCGCCGGCATGCGGCAAGTTTATGTTCGGCGGCGGGTAAACTGCGGAGGTGCGGCGCCCGGCGGGGACCGGGGTGCCGGGGATGCGCGTGCATGACGAATTCGGCGGCCCGCTGGCGTTCGGAGCTTTCGGCCGGAGACGGCGCGGGCCAGGATGACTGGCTGGAGACGCAGGACTGGATCGAATCGCTGCGCGACGTGACCCGCCGGCGCGGGCCGGAGCGGGTCAGCCGGCTGCTGCAAGCGCTGCAGATCGAGGCGCAGCGGGCCGGCATCCGCCTGCCGGTGACCTCGCAGACCCCCTACGTGAACTCGATCGCGGTGGAGAAGCAGCCGCGCTACCCGGGCGATCTCGCGCTGGAGCGGCGGATCAAGAGCATCATCCGCTGGAACGCGATGGCGATGGTGGTCGAGGCGAACATGAACTCGCACGGGATCGGCGGGCACATCTCCACCTACGCCTCCGCCGCGACCCTGCACGAGGTCGGCTTCACCCACTTCTGGCGCGGCCCCGATCACCCCTGCGGCGGCGATCTGGTCTACTTCCAGGGCCATTCCGCGCCGGGCATCTACGCGCGCGCCTACGTGCAGGGCCGCTTCGACGCGCCGCGCCTGCACGCCTACCGCCGCGAGCTCAACGGCGGCCTGCCCTCCTACCCGCACCCCTGGCTGCTGGACGACTTCTGGCAGTTCGCCACCGTCTCGATGGGGCTGGGGCCGATCCAGGCGATCTACCAGGCGCGCTTCCTGCGCTATCTGGAGAACCGCGGGCTGATCGCCAAGACCGACCGCAAGGTCTGGTGCTTCCTCGGCGACGGCGAGACCGACGAGCCGGAGGCGCTGGGCTCGATCGCGCTGGCCTCGCGCGAGCAGCTGGACAACCTGATCTTCGTGGTCAACTGCAACTTGCAGCGGCTGGACGGGCCGGTGCGCGGGAACGGGCAGATCATCCAGGAGCTGGAGGCGGTCTTCCGCGGCGTCGGCTGGAACGTGCTCAAGGTGATCTGGGGCTCCGAGTGGGACCAGCTGCTGGCGCGGGACGAGCACGGGCTGCTGGTGCGGCGGATGGGCGAGGTGGTGGACGGCGAGTACCAGAAGTACACGGCGGCCGGCGGCGCCTACATCCGCGAGAATTTCTGGTCGGTCGACCCGCGCCTGCTGTCGATGGTCGAGAACATGAGCGACGATCAGCTCTGGCGGATGCGGATGGGCGGGCACGACCCGGAGAAGGTGCACGCGGCCTACGCCGCGGCGGCCGCGCACAAGGGCGCGCCGACGGTGATCCTGGCCCGCACGATCAAGGGCTACGGGCTCGGCGAGGCCGGCGAGGGCCGCAACATCACCCACCAGCAGAAGGAGCTCAACGAGCGCGAGCTGATGCAGTTCCGCGACCGCTTCGACATCCCGCTCTCCGACGAGGAGGTGATCGGCCGCCCGCTCTACCGCCCCGCGCCGGAGAGCGCCGAGGCGCAGTACATCCGCCGGCGCACGGAGGCCCTGGGCGGTCCAGTCCCGCAGCGCCGCTCCGCGCCCAGCCGCCTGACCGCGCCGCCCGACGAGACGTTCGCGGAGTTCCACGCCGGCACCGGCGAGCGCGAGGCCTCGACCACGATGGCCTTCGTGCGGATGCTCAGCCGGCTGATGCGCGACCGTGAGCTGGGCGCGCATGTCGTCCCGATCGTGCCCGATGAATCGCGCACCTTCGGGATGGAGGGGATGTTCCGCGAGTTCGGCATCTACGCCCACGCCGGCCAGCTCTACGAGCCGGTCGATTCCGGCTCGCTGATGTTCTACAAGGAATCCCGCGACGGCCAGATTCTGGAGGAGGGGATCACCGAGGCGGGGGCGATGTCCTCGTTCCTCGCCGCCGGCGCCTCCTACTCGACGCTGGACGCGCCGATGATCCCCTTCTTCATCTTCTACTCGATGTTCGGGCTCCAGCGGATCGGCGACCTCGCCTACGCGGCCGGCGATTCGCGCTCGCGCGGATTCCTGATCGGCGCGACGGCGGGGCGCACCACGCTCAACGGGGAGGGCCTCCAGCATCAGGACGGCCACAGCCACCTGCTCGCCTCGACCATCCCCAACCTGATCGCCTACGACCCCGCCTACGCCTACGAGGTGGCCGTGATCGTGCAGGACGGCATCCGCCGCATGCACGAGGAGAACGAGGACGTCTTCTTCTACGTCACGGTCGAGAATGAGACCTACCGGCAGCCGGCGATGCCGGAGGACGAGTCGGCGCGCGAGGGCATCCTGCGCGGCATCTACCGCTTCGCGCCCGCGCCCGACGAGGAGGAGCCGATCGTGCGGCTGCTCGGCTCCGGGCCGATCCTCAACGAGACGCGGCGCGCCCGCAAGATCCTGATCGACGACTTCGGCGTGCCGGCCGACGTCTGGTCGGCCACCTCCTACACCGAGCTGCGGCGCGACGCGCAGCGGCAGGAGCGCTGGAACCGCCTGCACCCGCT
Source organism: Dehalococcoidia bacterium (assembly GCA_965205165.1). Lineage (GTDB taxonomy): Bacteria > Chloroflexota > Dehalococcoidia > Bin125 > Bin125 > CBDESM01. The sequence goes on along the minus strand of OZ242037.1, from coordinate 124,246 downwards.
GGAGCAGCCGCGCCGCCCGTTCATCGCCGAGCAGCTGGGCGAGGGCGATGCGCCGATCATCGCGGCGAGCGACTACATGGCGGCGCTGCCCGACCTGGTCTCGAAGTGGCTGCCGGGCCCGCTCACGGCGCTCGGCACCGACGGCTTCGGGCGCAGCGACACCCGCGCCGAGCTGCGCCGCTTCTTCGAGAACGACGCCGAGCACATCGCCTGGGCCGCGCTGGCCGCGCTGCACGGCAACGGCACGATCGACGGCGATGTGCTGGAGCGCGCCCGCGAGCGCCTCCGCATCTCCGACGCGCTCGACTGCGCGCACCCGATGGATCGGTGACCCGATGAGCGACGCGCCCGAATCCGTCGAATTCCTGCTGCCCGACCTCGGCGAGGACATCGAGGAGGCCGACGTCCTGCAAGTGCTGGTCAAGGTCGGCGACGTGGTGGTGCTGGAGCAGCCGATCCTCGAAATCGAGACCGAGAAGGCGACGCTCGATCTGCCCTCCTCGGTTGCCGGCGAGATCACCGCCATCCACGTCGCGGTGGGCGACATCATCCGCCCCGGCGACAAGGTGATCACCGTCGCCGCCAGCGGCGTCCCGGCGCCCGTCGCCGAACTGCCGGAGCAGCCGGCTCAAGAGGAAACGGAAACGGAAGCGCCGCCGCCCGCCGCAATCGCCGAAGCGCCGGTCGAGGAGCCCGATCCCGTGGCTGCGGCCGCCGAGCCGGAAGCGCCGGCCGAGCCGGCGGTCGAGGCGGAGCCGGCGCCGGAGGCGGCCAGCCCGCCGCCGCTGGTCGAGGGCGAGCCCGATGCCCGGCCCGTGTTCGCCTCGCCCTCCGTGCGCCGCCTCGCCCGCGAGATCGGCGTCGACATCCGCGCCGTGCAGGGCACCGGCCCGGGCGGCCGCATCTCCGACGAGGACGTGAAGCGCGCCGCCCGCGAAATGCCGCGGACCGCGCCGGGCGCCGCGGTGCCGCGCATCGGCCCGGTCGAATTGCCCGATTTCGCCGAGTTCGGCACGGTCGAGCGGGTCCCGCTCAGCCGCCTGCGCCGCACGATCAAGCGCAACATGGCGCTCTCTTGGCACGAGAGCCCGCACGTCACGCTCCAGCACGAGGCCGACATCACCGACCTCGAGGAGGTGCGCCGCCAGTTCCGCCCGCGCGCCGAGGAGGCCGGCGGCAAGCTCACCGTGACCGCGGTGATGCTCAAGATCGTCGCCTCCGCGCTCAAGGCGCACCCGCACGTCAACAGCAGCCTCGACGCCGAAACCGACGAGCTGATCCTCAAGGGCTACATCCACATCGGCGTCGCCGTCGACACCCCGCGCGGCCTGGTCGTGCCCGTGATCCGCGACGTCGGCGACAAGAACATCATCCAGCTCTCGGTCGAGCTGGACCGGATCTCGCAGCGCGCCCGCAACGGCGAGCTGGGGCTGGACGACTTCCGCGGCTCCAGCTTCACCGTGACCAACCTCGGCGGCATCGGCACCGGCCACTTCACGCCGATCATCCAGCACCCCAACTCCGCCATCCTGGGCCTCGGCCGCGCCCAGCGCCGCCCCGAATGGTCCGATGCCCACGAAACCTGGGTGCCGCGCACGATCATGCCGCTCTCCTTCACCTTCGACCACCGCGTCTTCGACGGCGCCGACGGGGCCCGCTTCATGACCTGGATGACCGACGCGATCCGCCAGCCGCTCGTGCTGGCGCTGGAGGGCTGACGTGGACGCCGCGCCCGACGGCGGCGCGGCGCGGGTGGCCGTGCTCGGCGCCGGCCCGGGCGGCTACCCGGCCGCCTTCTTCGCAGCCGAGCGCGGGCTCGACGTCACCCTGGTCGACAAGGCCGAGCAGCCCGGCGGGGTCTGCCTCTACGAGGGCTGCATCCCCTCCAAGGCGCTGCTGCACGCGGCGCGCCTGCTGCGCGACGCGGAGGCCGCGCGCGAGATGGGGATCCGGTTCGGCGATCCCGAGATCGACCTCGAGGTGCTGCGAGCCTGGAAGGACGACGTGGTCGGCAAGCTCACCGGCGGGCTCGGCCTGCTGCGCCGCCAGCGCGACGTCGCCTACCGCCGCGGCTTCGGCCGCATCCGCTCGCCGCAGACGCTGAACGTCGAGAACGGCGGCGAGGTGACCGAGGTCGAGTTCGACGCGCTGGTCGTCGCTACCGGATCCTCGCCCGCGATCCCCGAACCGCTGCGGCTCGATTCCGAGCGGGTGATGGATTCGACGACCGCGCTGGAGCTGCCCGATCTGCCGGCCAAGCTGCTCGTGATCGGCGGCGGCTACATCGGGCTCGAACTCGGCACCGTCTACGCCGCGCTCGGCTCCGAAGTCTCCGTCGTCGAGATGCTGCCCGAACTGCTGCCCGGCGTCGACCGCGATCTCGTCCGCATCCTCAACCGCCGGCTCGAACGCGATTTCCACTCGATCGAACTCGGCGCGACCGTGACCGATCTGCAGGAAGTCGAAAACGGCGTCGCCGCCACGATCCGCTCGGCCGACGGGGCCGAGCGCTGCGACGCCTTCGACCGCGTGCTGGTCGCGGTCGGGCGCAAGCCGAACAGCACCGGCTTCGGGCTGCGCCGCCGCACCAACGCGCGGATCGACGAGCGCGGCTTCATCGAGACCGACGCGCAGTGCCGCACCGGCGAGCCGTCGATCTACGCCGTCGGCGACGTCGCCGGCGAGCCGATGCTGGCGCACAAGGCGACCCACCAGGCCAAGGTCGCGATCGAGGCGATCTGCGGCGAGCCGGCCGCCTTCGAGCCGCTGGCGCTGCCGGCCGTGATCTTCACCGACCCCGAGGTCGCCTGGTGCGGCCTCAGCGTGCAGGACGCGGCCGCGTTGGACATCGAGGCGGTGACGGCCTCCTTCCCCTGGCCGGCGCTGGGCCGCGCCCGCGCCGTCGGCCGCACCGACGGGCTGACCAAGCTGGTGATCGAGCCCGCCACGGAGCGGCTGCTGGGCGTGCAGGCGGTCGGCGCCGGCGCGGCCGATCTGGTCGGCGAGGCGGCGCTCGCGATCGAGCTGGGCGCGCGCGCCGGCGACCTCGCGGATTCGATCCACGCGCACCCGACGCTCTCCGAATCGCTGATGGAGGCGGCGGAGGTCTTCTTCGGGCGCAGCGCGCACTTCATCGGGCGGCGCAGTGAGCGCTGAGCGCCGCGTCTCCGAAATCGCGCTCGCCGGCCGCCGCTTCGACGTGCGCGATCGCCCGCTGATCATGGGCATCCTCAACGTCGACACCGACTCCCCGGTGGGCGGCTCCGTGGTGCCGGCGGCGGAGGCACCGCGGCGGGCCGAGGCGCTGCGCGGCGCGGGCGCGGACATCATCGACGTGGGCGCGCAGTCGACCCGCACCGGCGCGCGCGAAGTGCCCGCCGCGGAGGAGGCCGCCCGCGTCGCGCCCGTCGTCGAGGCGCTCGCCCGCGAGGGGCACGTCGTCTCCGTCGATACCTGGACCGGCTCCGTCGCCCGCGCCGCGGTCGAAGCCGGCGCGCACCTGATCAACGACGTCAGCGGCGCGGGCGATGAAGAGACGGCGCGGGCCGCGGCCGATGCCGCGGTGCCGCTGCTGATCATGCACCTGCGCGGCCGCCCCCAGCGGCACCGCGAGGAGGACCAGACCTATCCCGATGTGAGGGCGGAGGTGCGCGGGCATCTCGCCGCCCGCGCAGGGGAGCTGCTCGCCGCCGGCGTGCCGGAGGTCTGGATCGACCCCGGCTTCGAATTCGGCAAGGGCATGGACGACAACCTGCGGCTGCTGCTGGATCTCCCGCAGCTGGCCGAGCTGGGGCATCCGGTCGCGATCTCCGCCTCGCGCAAGGGCTTCCTGGCCGAGCTGCTCGGCCACGGCCGCCTGCGCTCGCGCGATGCGCAGTCGCAGCCGCGCATGCTGGAGGCGACCACCGCCTTCAACGTGCTCGCGGCCTGGCTCGGCGCGCACGTGCTGCGCGTCCACGACGCGGCCGAAGTCGCCGCGGCCGCCAAGGTCGCGGCGCGAGCCCGGGAGCGCCTGCGGCTCGACCGGATCGACGACTGAGTCGCGGCGGCTAAGATGTTGCGCAACCCGCCGCGGCGCGGGTGCAGGCCGCCTTGGGGACGCGCGATGCCCGTTTACACCTACCGCTGCGACGAATGCGGCGAGCAATTCGAGAAGGTGCGGCCGATGAGCCGCGCCGGAGAGCCGCACGAGTGCCCCGAGTGCGGCAAGGAGGCCGAACCCACGGTCGCCGGCGTCTTCGAGAACAACTCCACCCGCAACCGCGCTTCCAACTTCCCCAAGCGCAAGCGCTACACCAACTGGTAGTCGCGAGCGCCGGAATCGAGATCCCATGAGCCAGCGTCCGCCCGATCCGATCCCCTTCCCCGGCGGCCGGCCGGCCACCGCCCAGCAGCCGTCGGAGCCGCCGCTGATCTACTCCGCCAGCGGCCAGCCGCTCCGCAGCGCCGCGCCGCCTCCCGCCCCGCCCCCGCAGCCCGCGCCGCCGGGCAACGTCACGCCGATGCCGGGCGCGGAGGGCGCTCCGCCCGCCGAAGCCGCCGGGCTGCACGGGCACATCGCGGCCGTGATCGATTCGACCGACGCCACGTTCGAGCAGGACGTGCTCCAGCGCTCGCACGAGCTGCCGGTGATCGTGGACTGCTGGGCGCCGTGGTGCGGCCCCTGCCGCGTGCTCGGCCCGACCCTGGAGAAGCTCGCCTACGAGCGCGACGGGCAGATCCAGCTGGTCAAGGTCAACACCGACGAGAACCCGCAGATCGCCCGCGCCCTGCAAGTGCAGAGCATTCCCGCCGTCTTCGCCTTCGCCCAGGGCCGCGTGGTCAACCAGTTCGTCGGCGCGCTGCCCGAGGAGCAGGTGCGCCAGTTCATGGACTCGCTGATCCCCTCCGAGGCCGACCTCAAGGCCTCCGAGGGCTACCGCATGCTGCAGCAGGACCAGATCCCCATCGCCCGCCTGCACTTCGAGGCGGCTCTGGAGGAAGACCCCGATCACGAGCCCGCCGCCGTCGGCCTCGCCGCCCTGCTCGCCGGGACCGGCGAGACCGAGCGCGCCGTCGAGCTGGCCCAACGCTTCCCCGACAACCCGGCCTGCAAGAGCATCCTCGGCTCGCTCGAACTCACCAAGGCGATCGCCGGCCTCGAGCCGGACGCGATCCGCGCCGCGGCCGCGGCATCGCCGGAGGATGCGGAGGCGCGCTTCCGCCACGGCTGCCTGCTCGCCCTCGAGGGCCAGATGGAACGCGCCCTGGACGAGCTGCTCGAATCAGTGCGGCTGGATCGCTACGCCTGCGAAGAAGGGGCGCGCCTGCGCCTGCTCGACCTGTTCGGCATGCTCGGCGAGCACCCCATCGCCGCCGAGTACCGCCGCCGCCTCGGCTCGCTGCTCTTCTAAGCCCCGGATGCAAGCCTCGATGTAGGCCCCGAGCGGCCTACGCCTCTTCCTCTTCGTGGCTGTACCAGCGCCGCGTCCGCCACCACGGCATCTCCCAATCCGCCTCCTCGCGCCGCGCCCGGTTGCGGATCGCCCAGATGAAGGTCGCGCCCGTTCCGCCCACGAAGAAGAGCGGCAGCAGGATCGCGACGGCCAGCATCCCGCCCGTCACGCGGAACGGATCCGCGTCCGCCTCCTCGCCGCCCGCCTCGATCGTCAGCGGCGCGTCGGATGCGACCGTCTGCTCGGCCGCGTTCGCGCCGGCGAGCAGGGCGAAGAGGAGGGCGAGGCCGAGCAGGATCGCCAGCAGCAGGTTGCGTCGCGGCATCACGAGCTCCATTCGCGTCGGCTGCGTTCGCGTGTACGCAGTTTCGCCCCGTTCGACCATGCGGTCAACCGTGCAATCGTTGCAAGCGCTAGGATACAAGCATGAGAGCGCCGTCCTCGTTCACCCTCGCCGACGCCGAGGGGCGCAACGTCCACTTCCCCCGGCCGCATGCCCGCGCCTGCCTCTTGGCGATCGTCAAGGAGGACTGCGACACCTGCAACCTCACGCTGCCGCTGATCGAAACGCTGCACCGCGACTCCGGCGATGCGCTCGACGTGCTGGTCGCCGTTCAGAAGCGCGATGACATCGGCATCCTGCGCGACCGCCACGCGCTGACGATGCCGCTGCTCGACGACGACGACCTCGACCTCTCCTACGACGCCGACATCGACACCGTGCCCTCGCTCTTCCTCTACGACGGCGAGGGCGCGAGCCAGATCGAAACCTTCGGCTTCGACCGCCACGAATGGCGCGAGCTCTCCCGCGAGGCGATGGGCCTGGCCGGATTGGACGGCGAACCGGGCATCGATTGGGACGCGCTGCCGGCCCAGCGGCCCGGCTGCGGCGCGCGCAACTACGAACCCGGCGTCTACGAAAAACTGCAAGCCCGCAAGAGCGGCGACCTGATGGCCCGCGTCGTCGAACTCGCCGATTCCGCCGACGTCCACGAGTTCGCCTACGAGCAGGGCTATACCGACGGCTTCCCCGTCGTCCCGCCGACCAGCGAGCGCGTCTGGAAGATGCTGCAAGGGACCAAGCGCGACCCGCAGGAAGAGGTCGCCGTGGTGCCGCCCAACCTCGCGCCGATCACGGTCGAAAAGGTCGCGATCAACGCCGTCATGGCGGGCGCGAAGCCCGAGTATCTGCCCGCAATCATCACGCTGGTCGAGATCGCCTGCTCCGAGTCCTTCAACATCCACGGCGTGCTCGCCACCACGATGGGCGCGACCCCGGTCGGCGTCTTCAACGGGCCGATCCGCGACCGGATCAAGATGAACTACGGCGCCAACGCGCTGGGCCAGGGCAACCGCGCCAACGCCGCCATCGGCCGCGCCCTGCGGCTCTGCGCCCGCAACGTCGGCGGCTCCAAGCCCGGCGGCACCGACCGCGCCACCCAGGGCGGCCCGCACCGCCTGACCATGAACTTCGCCGAAAACGAGGCGGCCAGTCCATGGGAGTCGCTCGCCGTCGAGAAGGGCTTCGAACCGGACGACGACGTGGCCACGCTGATCGCGCTCTCCGGCGGCCCCAACACCTTCGCCGACGAGCGCAGCCGCACCGGCCGCCAGCTGGCCGGCAGCCTCGCCCTCGCGCTCGCGCCGATGCAGGACCCCAAGTCCCCGATGGCCGACACCCTCGTCGTCGTCTCGCCCGACCACGCCGGCATCTTCGCCCGCGACGGCTGGTCCAAGGCCGACGTGCGCGAGTGCATCATGGAGGACACCAAGATCCCCCTGAAGATGCGCATCCGCGACGAGAAGAGCGGCGCCGGCCTGCCGCCGGCGATCGTCAAGCGCTTCGGGGGCGAAGCCGCGCTCGACCGGCCCGTCGCCAAGTTCGCCAGTCCCGAGCAGATCATCCTCGTCGTCGCCGGCAGCCCCGCCGCCAAGTTCTCTACCATCTTGGGAGGCTGGGCCGCCGGCGTCTACTCCACCCCGACCAGCCAGCGAATCGGCGCGTGACCCGAGGGGCCGCGCCGGGAAGCAGGAGGAACCGATGGTTGCGATCCTCGACCCGACCGATGAACGGGTTCCCGTCAAGCGGGAGCTGACGCCGCGCCCGGAGGCGCTGCACGGCACCGTCGCGCTCTTGGACATCTCCAAGCCGCGCGGCGACGTCTTCCTCGACCGCCTCGAGCAGCTGCTGCAGCAGCGCGCGCCCGGCATCGAGACCAAGCGCTACATGAAGCCGACCGTGGCCAAGCCGGCCCCGGAGGAGATCAAGCGCTCGATCCTGGAGGAGGCCGACTTCGTCATCGAAGCCCTCGCCGATTGAGGCTCCTGCACGACGTGCAGTGTGCACGACGCGATCTACTTCGAGATGCAGGGCAAGCCCAGCGTCTTCGTCGCCACCAGCGAGTTCGTCGGCGCGGCCCGGCAGCAGGCCTCGATGCTCGGCCTCGAAGAGGTGCGCCGGGTCTTCATCCCCCACCCGATGCAGGACCGCACCGACGAGGAGATGCACGCCCACGCGGAGCGCTTCGTCGACGAAATCCTCGACACCCTGATGCGCCCCGTCGACGCCCCGGCCGCCTCGGCCGCCGCCGGCGGCTGAGCCGCGCCGCCGCGGACGGGATCAGATGACCGCCGCCGCCCCGTCCGCGGCCGCAGCGGGCGCGCGCGTCATCGACGTCGCCGAACATGTCGACGTCTACGAGTTCATGCAGGATCAGGGGCTGACCGACGGCCTGCCCGTCGTCCCGCCCACCCGCGAACGGGTCGACCGCATGCTCGCCGGCACGACCCGCGATCCGCTCGAGGTGATCGCCGAGATCCCGCCCAACTACGCGCCCGCCACGGTCGAAAAGGCCGCCATCAACGCGGTCATGGCCGGCGCGCCGCCGGAATGCTTCCCGGTCATCCTCGCCGCCATCGAGGCCGCGGCCGGGCCCGGCTACGGCCTGCACGGCAGCACCGCGACCACCGCCGGCGCGGCCCCCGCGATCATCGTCAACGGCCCGATCCGCGACCGCATCGGGATGAACTCCGGCCTCAACGCGCTCGGCCAGGGCAACCGCGCCAACTCCACCATCGGCCGCGCCCTCCGCCTCGTCGTCCGCAATGTCGGCGGCGCCAAGCCCGGCGGCGTCGAGCAGTCGATCCAGGGCGGCGGCCACAAGTGGAACCTCACCTTCGCCGAGCGCGAGGAGGCCAGCCCCTGGGAGCCGCTCCACGTCGAGCTCGGCTACGACGCAAATGACGACGCGCTCTCGATGATGGCCCTGCTCGGCGGCCCGCGCGTCTGCATCGACCAGACCAGCCGCACCGCCCGCCAGCTGGCCGGCTCGCTCGCCCTCGCCTCGCAGGCGATCTTCGACCCCAAGCGCCCCGCCCCGATGTGCATGTTCGCCGTCGCGCCCGAACACGCCGACGTCTTCGCCGCCGACGGCTGGTCCAAGAACGACGTCCGCGAGTGCATCATCGAGGACACCTCGCTGCCCCTGCGCGAGCGGCTCAGCGACGACAAGGCCGGCGCCGGCATCGCCGACTACATCGTCAAGCGCCGCGGCTGGAGCGAGGCCGAGCTCGACCAGCCGATGCCGAAGTTCGCCGCCCCGGAGGACATCGTCCTCGTCGTCGCCGGCAGCACCGCCGGCAAGTGGACCAGCCTCTATCCCGGCTTCGGCGGCAGCTTGGCGCTGGTGCGCCCCTGGAAGCCCGCCTCCGCCCGCATCACTCGGTGAGCGGTACGCCGACGGCGGCCCCGTCCGGCAACGCCCTCGAGGCGCTGCGCAACCGCGAGTACCGCCTGCTCCTGCTCGGCTTCGTCATCGGCCAGTCGATGATGCCGCTGCAGTTCGTCACCGCCATCTTCTGGATCCAGAACTTCGCCGGCGATGCGCTCGTCGTCGTGCTCGTCGCCGCGATCTCCACCGTGCGCGGCGCGGGGATGGTCGGCTTCGGGCTGATCGGCGGCGCGCTGGCCGACCGCTTCGACCGCCGCCGCCTGCTGATGATCGCGCAGACCGGCGGCGCGCTGGCCAGCCTGCTGATCGGCGGGATCATGCTGCTCGGCTGGGACGGGCCGCTCGGACTCTTCCTCTTCTTCGCGCTCACCCTGCTCTCCTCCGCCGCCCACGCGGTCGACGCGCCCACCCGCGGCGCGATGGTGCCCGAAATCCTCGGCCCGCGCCTGACCGCGCCCGGCCTCGCGCTCAACCAGGCCGCCATGCAGCTCGCCCTGCCCGTCTCCATCTTCGCCTCCGGCTTCCTCAACGAGGCGCTCGGCCAGGGCGCCGTCTACACGCTCACCGCCAGCGGCCACGTCGGCGAGGTCGTGATCCTCGCCCTGATGTCCTACCGCACCGTCTTCGCCCACGGCGGCGGCGCGGTCAAGTCCGTGCGCGGCGAGGCGCTCCGCGCCGCCCGCGACATCCGCGCCGGCATCGCCTACGCCCGCACCAAGCCGGCCCTGCTCTGGATCATCCTGCTGGTCGTCCTGATGATGGCCCTCGTGATGCCGCCGACCGGCAGCCTCGGCCCCACCTGGATCACCCGCGTGGTCGGCCTCAGCGAATCCCAATTCAGCCTGATCGCCGTCTTCTGGGGGCTCGGCGCGATGCTCAGCTCGCTGCTGATGGTCGGCTTCTCCGCGGTCGAGCACAAGGGCGCGCTCGTCGCCTTCGGCGTGCTTCTGATGTCCGCCGGCTTCATCGTCTTCACCGATCAGCCGACCCCGCTCAACGCCATTCTCGGCAACGTGATGCTCGGCTCCGGCATGTCCATCGCCATGATCTCCTCCTCCGCCCTGATCGCCTGGGAGACCACCAACGAGGTGCGCGGGCGCGTGATGAGCCTGATGTTCCTCGGCGTGGGCGGGGCCCAGCTCGCCTCGCTCCCCTTCGGCGCGGCCGCGCAGGCCCTGACCATGGAAGCGCTCTGGCCCCCGCTCGCCTGGGGCGTCTTCGCCTTCCTCGCCCTGCTCGCCTTCGCCCGCCCCTCCGCGCTGCGCGCGATTGTCCCCCGCGACGGCCGCCGCCACGCACCTCCCGGCGCGACGCGCCCGCCCGTGCCCGGCGCGCTGCCCTACATTGCCCAGCATGCGCCCCAGCGCGTCGCCGCCGGGCGCCGCTGAACCGGAAAGGAAGGCCGCCGCGATGGAATACCGCTTCTCCGACGAGGCCCTCGAATTCGAAGCCGAAGTCAAGTCCTTCCTCGACCTGGAATGGACGCCCGAACTGCGCGCCAAGATCGGCGACCCGGCCACCGACACGATGGCCGAGGAGCGCGCCTTCCGCCGCCTGCTCGCCGACCGCGGCTGGCTCGCCATGTCCTGGCCCGAGGAATGGGGCGGGCTCGGCAAGTCGGTCGAGGCCCAGTACCTCTTCTGGGAGGCGATGAACTACGTCTCCGCCCCCCAGGCCACCGTCGCCACCCAGCAGGTCGCCCCCACCCTGATGCGCTTCGGCACCGAAGAGCAGCAGGACCGCTTCCTGCCCCCGATCTCCCGCGGCGACGTCGAATTCGCGCTCGGCTACACCGAGCCCGACGCCGGCTCCGACCTCGCCTCGCTCCAGCTCCGCGCCATCAAGGACGGCGACGACTACGTGCTCAACGGCACCAAGCGCTTCACCTCCGGCGCCCACCGCTCCGAATACGTCTGGCTCGCCACCCGCACCGACCCCAACGCGCCCAAGCACCGCGGCGTCTCCATGATGCTCGTCGACATGCAGTCCGCCGGCATCACCGTCAAGCCGATCTGGACCATGGCCGGCTACCGCACCAACGAGGTCTACTTCGAGGACGTCCGCGTCCCCTCCGAAGCGCTCGTCGGCGAGGAGAACCGCGGCTGGTACTACGCCGCCCACGCGCTCGACCGCGAGCGGATCAGCATCTTCACCGTCTCCGGCGTCCGCTCCGTCTACGACCGCCTCGCCGATTGGGCCGTCGCCGACACGCCAGCCGGCCGTCCGATCGACGACCGCGGCATCCGCGACGGCCTGGCCAATTTCAAGATCGAGCTGGAAGTGCTCCAGCAGCTCAGCTACCGCATCCTCGACATGCTCAAGCGCGACGAAAGCCCCAACTACGAGGCCAGCGAAGTCAAGGTCTTCAGCACCGAGATGATGCAGCGCCTCCAGAACTTCAGCCTCCGCGCCATGGGCCTCTACGGCCAGCTCGAACCCGCCGACGCCCGCGCCCCGATCGCCGGCGCCGCCGAAAACGGCTACCTCGCCGCCATCATGCCCACCTTCGGCGCCGGCGGCAACGAACTCCAGCGCAACATCATGGCCCAGCGCGGCCTCGGCCTCCCCCGCATCTGACCTCGCCCCCCACTGCCGAACTGTGCACGCGGGCCGATCTCTCGATCACCAGCGAAGCCCCGGTGTTCCCGCGGGGGATCCGCTCGTCCTACGCAGCTTGACCGAATCTCGGCGTGCTCATCAGTTCGCTGGTACGATGCGCGCTACGCCAAGCAAGGAGTATTCCACATTCGGCGAGAGACCCCGTTCGAGATCGTTGATGGCCTGCTCCCGTTCAGCACGAGTGCGTTCCACTTCATCTTTGGCACGACGGACATTCGCTTCCCAGATCGGCACGACGCGATGATCATCTTCACTAGATGATTCCCGCAGCTGCTTCAACGTCTGTTCGTCATGTCGGAGCCTGTCGCGTGCGGCCGCCCTGATCACGTCAAAACGCCGCTCGACCCGATCCAGCGCGGTATCGAATGCTTCACGTGCCGTGGCCCTGCGTTTGGCCAACTCGCCGTCACGACGCTGAATCATCTGCCTCTCGGCAATCTCTTGCGCCACGCGGACTCGCTCAGTGCTGATTGACACCGTAGGCATGTCATGTGGTACTTGCTCTCTGTGATGAAACTCCCGCGAAAGGAGCAGCAGTTTGGCACCCAAATCTAAATCAGGTTCACTGCCGTCATCGATGAACACGGAGATTACCTCTTCCGACTGCCGAGCATCGCCGAAGCGCATGCGGTAGACGAATTGCCACCCGGATCGCACACCGCCCACTCGCGCACGATCCAATACTCTCACCGTGGCGGCACCATCTGACAGTTCCTCCGTTACCCGACGGACGAGTGCATCGATGATCGGGTGACCGAACCCCAAGAACTCCACCTCGGCGCTATCGATATTCACGTGTGGGTCAAAGCATACCCGGCACCGTTCGTGATTCCCTATCAAGTCATGGCGCTCTGTCGACAACGGCGGATGGAAGTGAACGACTCGTTCTCCTTCCGGGCGGCTTTTGTCGTCCGGAGGACCGATCCATGTTTTCACCGACCGCAGGAGGCGAGTCGCCATTTCCTCATATTCCGCTTGGCTCACAGTATTGATTGTTACACCCTGTGCGAATCCGGTGATGTTGGCAATGTATCGGCTGGTGTCGTCCAAGACGAAATCTTGAGCCTGCTCTTCGGCTTGGCGAGCCATCTTCATCTGTTTGTCAAGACGTTGCCCAAGTTTGGCGAGCTCTCGGTCACGCGCTGCAGCAGACAGCCGGAGTGCCTTCCGGATATCTATTTCCGTCTCACCGAGAATCGGCTCAAGGCCTCCAATTGATGAGGTGAACAGATCAATTCGCTGCTCGAGTACGTCGAGAATTCTTCCTTCAATGGTACCTTCGATATGGAAGTTGAAAACAGAGACGGGATGTTCTTGGCCAAGTCGATCAATGCGCCCGATCCGCTGCTCAATACGCATCGGGTTCCACGGCAGGTCATAGTTGACCATCAGGTGGGCGAATTGCAGATTCCGGCCTTCGCCACCCGCCTCAGTGCATATCAGTACCTGTGGTCCATCTGAGTCACGGAAACGTTCGATCTCGGTATCTTTCGCCAATGCATCCATCTGTCCGTGAAACAGCCAGCAGCCCCAGCCGTTCTCCACGATCAGCTCGCGCAACATTTCCTGGGTCTCCCGAAACTCGGTAAAGATCAAGATTTTCTCGTCGTGATTATCAGTGAAAATTTCACTCATTTTCTCGATCAGTGCGCTGGCCTTGCTGTCGATTACCACCTCTTGCGTGAGTTTAATCACAGCTTGCAGCCGCTCAATCTCAGCATCGATCGCAGCAGATACGTCTCCGCTGAGCTCAATCAGTGATTCATCTTCATCCGTTGTTTCCTCAATGGCATCTTCAGAAAGGCGGTCACCTGTATTGCCGGCCAGCAGGCGCTCGCATCTGCGCTCAAGAGACAGGCGAAGTGCCCTCGAAGAACTGGCCGCGAGTTTCTGCCAGATGACCATCAAGAAGCCCACCGCGTTGCGCTGCTCCTTTTGGCTGCGCTCGTAACCTTCGCGGATAATCTCATCCATCGCGTCTTGGATGTGACGTTCAGGTTCGGTCAGCTGAACTGGAATCCGAAATGCATGCCGGGCAGTGAACCCGCCCACCATCGCCCGGCGATTGCGGATCAGGACCTCGCTGAGTCGATGGTGCGAGCGCAGTTCGGCGCTGAGATCAGCACTGGTCTGGAATCTGGTTTGAATATCGCTTGGCCGTAGTCCCAACATTATTGAAGCACGTTCCACGATACTGTGATCGGGTTGATCGCTCGCCGATGCTTCGATCTCTTCTGCTAGCTGGCTGATCCCTTTTCGAGCGATACGATGGTCCTCGAAATCTTGTTCGGAGGCGAACAGCGTTGGTCGCAGCATCTCAACGAGAGAGAATAGCTCATAGGGCTGAAGCTGCATCGGAGTGGCCGTCAAGAGCAGGCAGCTGCGACGTGCGTTCTCTGGCTTGGTGACCAATTCTTGCATTAGCTGAAAGAAATTGGTTTGTTGGATTCGGTTGCCCTGCCGAGTCCGGCGTGCGTGGTGGGCTTCATCCACGACTACGAGATCCCACGGCGTTTCGAATATCTGGCGTCGTCGCTCCTCATCTCTTGATGCGAACTGATGTGATGTGATTATGGAATCATGAACGCTCCAAGGATTCTCAGCGTGTTCTTGCTCGATGCTTTGCAGTGTGATCCGGTTGTAGATCGAGAACACCTCGTTGAATTTGGTCTTGAGCTCGAACTGCCACTGCCGCTGGAGATTGGCAGGCGTGAGGATCAAGACACGCCTAGCCAATCCGCGAGCCCGTAATTCTTTGATTACCATCGCCGCCTCGATCGTCTTGCCAAGACCGACTTCGTCGCAGAGCAGGAACCGGTGGGGGTAGTTGGTGACGACGCGATGCGCGACACCGACCTGATGTGGCTTGAGATCGATGCGGGCGTGATTCAATGACACGAGCTCATCGCCGCGATTACGAGCCCACATGTCGGCTGCCACGCACCGCAGGTTGAAGTCGTCAGACGTGCCGAGTTCGCGGGCAGCGAGCCGTTCCACAGGATCGCGGATCACTGCTGGTCGCAGGTGCGCCTCAGCCACAACTGAATTCGATCCGTCGAGCCATTCGATTCTGTATGACGGATAATCGCTCTCCGACACCTCGGCCACAACGCGGCCGCGCCTGCCGCCAGAATCCTGAACTCGATCTTCCGGCACGAACGGCACCCGCACGATCTGGCCTGCACCGAGGTTCACGGTCCTGGATTCCCCCGCGTCGAGGAATATCCTTCCTTTTCGGCCATCTATGCGGGCTAACACTCCACCCTGCTGGAGTGCCTCCCACCAGATTCGGCAACCCTCAACCAGATTGCTGTCCATTGCCCACCCCGCTCCGTTCGATTCGGTCAATCCGTTTCCGTTCGACTCAGGTTATCAGCAAGCCACGCCCGGGTTCGGGGGGCGATCTCGGGGGGGAGCTGGGGGATCAGGGCGCGGAGTTCGCGGAGGTCGGCGGGGGTGTCGACGTCCCAGGCCCAGACGTCGATGTTGGCGGCGCGGTAGGGGACGCCGGCGCGGCCGGCTGCGGCGGCGGCTTGGGCGTGGGCGCGGGCGGAGGAGGGGCCGAAGGCGGGCTTGATGATGCCGGGCGGGCGCAGCAGCAGGCCGTTGGTGCCGCCGTTGTGCGCGGGCGCGACCACGACCGCCTCGCCTTCCGGCGCGGTGCGGACCAGCAGGTCCACCGCCGTCGGCGTCAGCAGCGGCATGTCGGCGGGGACGATCAGCAGGGTGCCGGCGTCGGCGAAGGCCTGCTGCGCGTGGGCGACGGCACGGTTGTAGCCGGGCGCGAGTTCCGCTTGGTCGAGGAAGCCGACCTCCAGCGCCGCCGCCTCGTCGCGCGCCGCCTCGTCGCGGCTGCAGATCACCACTTGGTCGAGCGTCTCCGCCCCGCGCAGCGCGTTGACCGCATCCTCCAGCATCGCCCGCACCAGGGCGTTGCGCTGGTCCGCGTCGAACAGCGCGGCGAGGCGGCGCTTGCCGGCCGGGAGGCCGCGGACGGGGACGACGGCGACGGTCGGGCCGGCGGCGTCCATCGCGGCGTCAGACGGCCGACGCGGCCGCCAGCGTCGCTTCGGCCAACGCCCGCTTCTCGGCCGGCCCGCTCATCAGCGTCGGCAGCGCCAAGCAGCGCAGTCCCGTTTCCGCCGCGATCGGCGCGGCCAGATCCGCGTCCTGCTCGTCGAGGATGAAGATGTCGGCGACCTCCGCGTAGAGCCGGGCGACGCCGAGCGCGGAGACGTCGTGGCCGAGGCTGGCCAGGATCTCGGCCGCCGGGCCCTTGACCGCCGCGCCGCCGATGATCGGGCTGATCGCCGCGACCGGCGCGCGCGAACCGATCACCGCCTCCTTCACGCCGGCGACGGCGAAGATCGGCTCGATCGAGAGGAACGGATTGCTCGGCGCGATCACGATCGCGTCGGCCGAGGCGATCGTCTCGATCACGCCCGGCGACGGGGCCGCCCGCTCCGAGCCGTCGAAGCGCAGCGCCCGCACCTGATCCCGCGCCCGCCGCCGCACGAAATATTCCTGGAAGGCCAGCTCGCCCTCGTCCGCGCGGACGACGGTGCGGAGCCGGTCGTCGGTGACCGGCAGGATGCGGCAGCCGATGCCGAGCCGCTCCGCCAGCTCGGCCGTGACCGCCGCCAGCGTCGCCCCCTCGCGCAGCCGGTGCGTGCGGTAGAGGTGCGTGGCCAGGTCATCGTCCCCGATCAGGAACCAGTCCGGCCCACCCAACGAGCCCAGCCGATCCAGCACGCGCCGCCCGTCGCCGCCGATCCCCCAGCCCATCTCCGGATTGACCAGCCCCGACAGCGTGTACGTCACCGTGTCCAGGTCCGGCGAGATGTGCAGCCCGGCCCATTCCATGTCGTCGCCGACGTTGACGATGGCGGCGACGCCGGCGGGGTCGACGACGCGGACCAGCCCGTCGAGGAAGCGGGCCGCGCCGACGCCGCCGGCGAGCACGGCGACGCGGGTCATGCGCCCTCCTCCGCGCGCGACACACGCAGCTGGTACGCGCCCTCCTCGTCCTGCTCGACCGAGACCTCGAAGCCCCCGCCCGCCAGCATCGCGGAGAGCGGGTCCACCAGCTCCACGTCGCCCTCCTCGTCGAGCACGGCCGTTTCGCTCTCGCCCGAGCTGTCGGAGAGCTCCAGCTCCGCCTCGTCGACCCCGCCGGCGCGGGTGATGACCAACCGCAGCGAGGCCTCGAGCGAGGCGGCGGCGTCCTCGCCGACCAGCTCCAGGTGGCGGCGGCCGTCGAGCTGCCGCTCGTCGGCGACCGCCTCCGCGTCGATCTCGATCTCCGTGCCGGGCGCGAGCATCACGCGCGGATCGTACACGCGCCCGCGCGGTTGCCCGAATCGCGGCGCGGCGCGAACCTGCCCGCGTGCTGATCGACATGCACGTCCACACGTCCGTCTGGTCGACCGACAGCAACGTGCTCCCGCACGAGCTGCTCGCGCACGCGGCCGAGCGCGGCTTGGACGGCGTGGTGCTGACCGAGCACGACGTGGTCTGGCCGGCCGAGCGGGTCGCGGTGCTGAACGAAACGACCGACCTGCTGGTGCTGACCGGCGTCGAGGTCACGACCGAGCTCGGCCACGTGCTGGTCTACGGCTTGGACGAGCTGCGCCCGCGCATCTCCGAGGCGCGCCGCCTGCGCGAACTCTGCGACGCCCGCGGCGCGCTGATGTTCCTCGCCCATCCCGCCCGCGACCCCGGCCTGCGCGTGCCGCCCGACGCGATGGACCTGTTCGACGGCGTCGAGGGGCTCAACGGCTGCGACGGCCCGCTGCAGAACCAGAGCGCCTCATCGCGCGGCCGCAACCGCCGCCTGCCCCCGATCGGCGGCTCCGACTCGCATGCGATCCACGAGATCGCGACCGCGGCGACGGAGTTCGAGCAGGAGATCGGCTCGCTCGAGGATCTGCTCCAAGCCCTGCGCTCCAAGGCCTACGCGCCGATCGCCATGTCCTGGTGAGCCGCCCGCGCCACTCCCGCAATCAGGTCAGCGGCGCGTCCGGGTCCACGTCCGTGGCCGCCGCGATCCAGTAGCGGCGGCGGATGCCCATCGACATCTCTTCCAGTTCCGACGCGGCCTGCCGCTCCTGCTCGGCGCTCAGGCCCGCGTTGCCGCAGACGCCGGTCAGCATCGAGCGTTTGAAGATCAGCCCGACCGAGGCGTCGACGAAGGAGAGCTCGCGCGCCGCGCGGGCCAGGAAGTACTGCATCTCCTTCGGGTCGAACCCGGTCTCGGGCGCGTCCGTCGGCCAGATTCCCCAGCCCAGGTAGCCGCCGCGCGCCACATGCTCGCGGATCGCCGTGCGGTGCTCGATCACGTCCTCGACCGCGCCCTCGCGCCCGTCGAAGTGGATCAGGTTGGGCCGCGCATCGAGCACCCGCGTCCAGTGCGGCCGCCCGCAGCAGTGGATGCCGGCCAGCGCGCCCGCCCGCTGCACCGGCTCGATCGCCGCGCGCAGGATCGGCTCGATCTCGCGCCAGGCCAGCGGCACCGACGGCTCGCCCGCGGCCGCCAGCTCCGGCTCGTCGAAGACGATCACCGCCTGATAGCCGAGCGACTTGAAGGCCTCGGCCATGCGCACCGCGATCCGCCCCAGCCAAGCCGCCAGCCGCTGCACCAGCTCGAGGTCGTCGAACGGGCCGCGCCCGGCCGGGTTGGACCAGCGGCCGAGCGTGATCGGTCCGACCAGCTGCCCCTTCAGCACCCGCGAGCGCCGCTCCTCCGGCAGGTCGGGCAGGCGCCGCAGCAGTTCGTGCAGCCCCGCCGCCCGCTCCGGCGGCGGCAGCGGCGCATCGTCCGCGTCCGAGAGCGCCCCCGACCAGTGCAGCACCTGCCCGTCCCACGACGCGCCGGGCAGCGAAAGGCCGACCTGCGGGATCATCATCTCCAGCGGATCCCGCGCCGGCAGCTGCGGCCAGAACGGGAGCCGCCAATAGCCATCGAGCACCGCCTCAACCGCTTCGGACGGGTCGGTGAAGGAGACGGAGCCGACCCCGGTCGGCAGCAACGGCAGGTGAATCGGCGCTTCCACTCGAACCTCCGCCCCAAATCCGGATCCCGACTCAATGCCGGACCCGCCGGATTGGGCGGAGTCTACCCGCCATCCCCGCTATCAAGGGGATACCGTGCAAACCCTGCACAGGAGTACGAAAAGATGTATGCTCCGCAACGAGAGGCCAGCGCCCCCGTTTCGGCGGCCGAATTCGGCTGATGGAGCATTGCAATACGGGCGAAACCGGCCAGCATTGACCCATCCGATGCGCGGGCGCTAAAGTGCCTATCCACTTACCCACAACCTCCCCTTCTGGAGCAGCCACCAGAGGAACGCAGATGCACCATCACGATTCCGACGAAGCCGCCGTCGCGGCCGCCCCCGCCGAGCCGGAGATCAGCGCACCCGCGCCCGAACGCCCCGTCCGCGAGCCGCTGATCGGCCGCCGCTTCACCAAGCCCGGCGAGGACGTCTACGCCCAGATTGAGTGGGCCCGCCGCACCGCCGCGATCACCTCCGACAACGGCGGCGTCATCTTCGAGCAGGACGGCGTCGAAGCCCCCTCCTTCTGGTCGCAGACCGCGGTCAACATCGTCGCCTCCAAGTACTTCTGGGGCGCGCAGGGCACGCCCGAACGCGAATCCTCGATGAAGACGCTGGTCAATCGCGTCGTCGACACGATCGCCGACTGGGGCGAGCAGGGCGGCTACTTCACCGACGCGGCCGGCAAGAGCGGCTTCGCGCAGGAGCTGCGCTTCCTGCTGATCAACCAGTACGCCGCCTTCAACTCGCCCGTCTGGTTCAACGTCGGCGTCGAAACCGAGCCGCAGTGCTCCGCCTGCTTCATCAACTCCGTCGAGGACACGATGGAATCGATCATGGACCTCGCCACCCGCGAGGCGCTGCTCTTCAAGTGGGGCAGCGGCACCGGCTCCAACCTCTCCACCCTGCGCTCCTCGCGCGAGCCGCTCAACGGCGGCGGCGTAGCCTCCGGGCCCGTCTCCTTCATGCGCGGCTACGACGCCTTCGCCAACGTGATCAAGTCCGGCGGCAAGACCCGCCGCGCCGCCAAGATGATCATCCTCGACGCCGACCACCCCGACGTCATGGAATTCATCCGCTCCAAGGCCGAGGAGGAGCGCAAGGCCTGGGCCCTGATCGAGGCCGGCTACGACGGCTCGCTCAACGGCGACGCCTACTCCTCCGTCTCCTTCCAGAACGCCAACCACAGCGTCCGCGTGACCGACGAATTCATGCGCGCCGTCGAGTCCGGCGGCGCCTACTGGACCAAGGCCGTGGTCGACGGCCGCCCGATGGATCAACTGGACGCCCGCGAGGTGCTGCGCGAGATCGCCGCCGCCACCCACCAGTGCGGCGACCCCGGCCTGCAGTTCGACACCACGATCAACAAGTGGCACCCCTGCTCCGCCACCGACCGCATCTACGCCTCCAACCCCTGCTCGGAGTACATGTTCCTCAACGACTCCGCCTGCAACCTCGCCTCGCTCAACCTGCTCAAGTTCTACGACCTCGAAACCCAGGATTTCGACGTCGACGCCTACCGCCACGCCTGCCGCGTGCTGATCACCGCGCAGGAGATCATCGTCGGCAACGCCTCCTACCCGTCCGATCTGATCGCCCGCAACAGCCATCGCTTCCGCCCGCTCGGGCTCGGCTACGCCAACCTCGGCGCGCTGCTGATGGCCCGCGGCCTGCCCTACGACTCGACCGAGGGCCGCGCCCTCGCCGCCGCCGTCACCGCGATCATGACCGGCGAGGCCTACCTCCAGTCCGCCCGCATCGCCGAGCGCGTCGGCTCCTTCGACGGCTACGCCGAAAACCGCGAGCCCTTCCTCCGAGTGATCGGCCAGCACCGCGAGGCCGTCGCCGAAATCGACGGCCTCGAAACCGTCCCCGATCCGATCGCCCGCGCCGCCCGCGACGCTTGGGACCAGGCCCTCCGCCTCGGCCAGCGGCACGGCTACCGCAACGCGCAGGCGACCGTGCTCGCCCCCACCGGCACCATCGCCTTCATGATGGACTGCGACACCACCGGCGTGGAACCCGACATCGCCCTGATCAAGTACAAGAACCTCTCCGGCGGCGGCTACTTCAAGATCGTCAACCGCACCGTCCCCGCCGCCCTGCGCAGGCTCGGCTACGGCGACGCCGACATCGAAGCGATCGTCGGCCACGTCGACGAGCTCGGCGGCATCGAGGGCGCGCCCAACCTCGACCAGCGCCACCTGCCGATCTTCGACTGCGCCTTCAAGTCCGCATCCGGCAGCCGCAGCATCGACCCGCTCGGCCACGTCCGCATGCTCGGCGCAGTCCAGCCCTTCATCTCCGGCGCCGTCTCCAAGACCGTCAACATGCCCGAAGACGCGACCGTCGAGCAGATCATGGACGCCTACGTCCAAGCGTGGAAGCTCGGCGTCAAGGCGATCGCGATCTATCGCGACAACTCCAAGCGCATCCAGCCGCTCGAAACCGGCCGCCGCGAGGGCGGCAGCAAGGTCGCCGGGAGTGCCGCCGGCGCGGCGCAGTCGCCGAGCTCGCCGGACGACCGGCCGATCGAGCTCACCGATGCCGCCTCGCCGCCCGCCTACCGCCGCCACCGCCTGCCCGACGAGCGCAGCGCCGTCACCCACAAGTTCACCATCTCCGAGCACGAGGGCTACTTCACCATCGGCGAGTACGAGGACGGCCGCCCCGGCGAGATGTTCATCCACGTCTCCAAGGAAGGCTCGACCGTCTCCGGCCTGATGGACGCCGTGGGCACCCTCACCTCCGTCGCCCTGCAGTCCGGCGTGCCGCTCTCGACCTTGGTCAAGAAGTTCCAGCACATGCGCTTCGAGCCCAGCGGCTGGACCCGCAACTCCGACATCTCCCACGCCGACTCGATCCTCGACTACGTCTTCCGCTGGATGGGCCAGCGCTACTTGGAAGGCGACATCGCGCCGGATCAGGCCCGCTTGGTGCTCGGCGAAGAGGTCCGCCTCGCCGACGAGGAGCGCGGCCCGGCGCCGATCACGCCCTCGGCCGCGAGCTTTCAGAACCAGCTCGACGCCCCGCCCTGCGCCGAATGCGGCTCGATCATGATCCGCAGCGGCTCCTGCTTCCGCTGCCCCAACTGCGGCGAAACCAGCGGCTGCTCCTGAACGGCCAAGCCCCGCTCAGCGCTCCCCGACCGCATCCTCGCCCAGAATCGAGCGCCGCCGCCGCTCGTATTGCGCCGGCGTGAGGTACTCCCGCACCCGCTCGAGCTCGTCCAGCTCCTGCTGCACGCCATCGCGCTCGGCGGAGCGCTCGACACCCGCCGACGCTTTCGGCTCGTCTGGCCCGGACTCCGCTATCGGAGCCGTCGACTCCGGAGCCGCTGCGAGTTCGGACAGCGGGGCGGCCGGTTCTTCTGCAGTCAGCGCGGACGGATCCGTCTCGGCTGCGAGTGTTGCCCCTGCTTGGGCCGCGATCGGGAGGACCGGTGGAGGGGCGGCCTCGACCACGATCGTCCTGAATATCTTGTCATGGACTGATTGGCGGCTGCGGGCAAGGAGCAGCATGCCAGCGTCAACCAACAGCAACGCCAGCACCAGTGCGCCGTAGAGCTGGCCAGCCTCGGATATTTGCCCGATCCATGCCCATAAACCCACCGAAACCATCAGCCACCAGCCCACCTGCCGCGCTAGATAGTGGATGCTCGTCATTTCGCCCCCGTCGATCCGCACTACCCGTATCTGCAGCAGCAACTTGCCCAACGACTGCCGCCGCCGCACTAGCACCATGGCTGCGGCGGCCCAGATCGAGAATGGAATCAAGATCGCCGCGAATAGCACGACCTGCTGCCGATCGGTCAGCGGGACACCCTCGACGACGTCGCCCGACCAAATCAACCAGCCCGCGATCGCGGGCACAGCCACGACCAGAGCATCAATCAGCGCCGCCGCCACGCGCCGGCCGCGTCCAGCCGCGGCTCCCAAGTCGGGTGGTCCGGCGAGCAGTACGTTGCACGATTCGCAGATGACATCGCCCCCGCGCGGCCGCCAGCCGCAGCGGCGGCATTGGATGACCGGCTCGCCGGCGTTGCTCATCCCTCACCTCCAGCGTTCAGGCATCGGCGTCGATCCCGTGATCGGCCAGGATCTGCCGCCGCCGCCGCTCGTACTGCGATTGGGTCAGGTGCGGGCGGCTGCGGTCGAGCTCGTCCAGCGCCGCCTGCGCGCCCTCCGGCAGCGGCGGAGGCTGCGGACGCCGCGGAGGAGGCGGGGGCGGCGGCTCTTCCCGCGCTTCCGGCAGCCCCGCATCGGGCGGCGCAGCCTCCGGCGGCGCGGGCGGCGGATCACGCGGATCCCGGTCCGGCATATGCGGCGCATGCGACGGCGTCCAACCCGGAACGACCCGCTCGATCATCGTGCCGAACACCCGGTCATGCAGCGCCCGCCGGCTGGGCGATACCAGCATTGCCAAGGCATCGACCAGAAGCATCGAGAACGCGAGGAAGATCAGCCACTGTCCCTGTGTTTCAACTGTCGGCGGCTCGCCCGCTTCGCCGGGAATCGTCCAGAAGGCGACGCTCAGGTAGATGGGCAGCGAGAGCAGCAGCCACCAGATGAACTCGCGCAAGATCACTCTCTGCCGCGATGGACGACTGCCATCGGCCATCCGAATGCGGGTGCCGAGCATGATCTTGCCCGGCGATTGCGCACGGCCGGCCAACGCCGCGATCACGATGAACCAGAGTCCGACCGAGATCGCCGTCAGCAGGCCTGAATCGAGATCGCGCTGCACGATCTGCCCGATTAGGAGTACCGGAATCAACTGGACCGCATTGTCGACGATGTGGCTGAAGATCCGCCGCGCCCGCCCGGCCGCGAAGATCGGCTCGCCGCGGCGCCCCAGCAGCGCGCTGCACGACGCGCAGATCACTTCCCTCGGGCCGGGCGACCAGCCGCAGTGCGGGCACGGAACCTGCGACGGATACCCGTCCATCGGGCAAGCCTACAGCCGCCCCATCGCCGGCCGATCAGCGACTCGCCCGCCGCGTTATGACGATGACGCGCCGCCGGGCGGATAGCGCTGGAGGAAGCCGAGCATGATCCGGTTCACCTCCTGCGGGCACTCCTGCTGCACCCAATGCGCGCAATCGGGCAGGTAGACCAGCTCGAACGGCCCGCTGAACAGCCCCTCCATCCCCTCCGTCAGCTCCTTGCCCAGCGCTCGATCCTTCTCGCCCCAGATCAGCAGCGTCGGCGCCCCGATCCGGTCCCAGCTGCGCCGCGACGCCACGTTCTCCCCCGTCGCCCGCCCGATCCCGAACGCGGTCAGCAGCTTGTCGAGCGTCGCCGAGTCCAGCCGCGCCGCCTGGAGCGCCGCCCGCGACGCCGCGCGGTAGTAGTTGAGCCCCCCGCGCAGCGCGCCCGGCCGCGATGCCGCAGTCCGGTAGTGCCGCAGCACGTCCGGCGGGAACGCCTCCGCGTGCGCCGCCGTGTCGCGCAGGATCAGGCCGATCCGCTCGCAATCGTTGACCGCCAGCCAGCGCTCCGGCAGCCGCGGCAGCTGGAACATGTACATGTACCAAGAGCGCCGCAGCTGCCGCAGGTTCAGACGCCTCCGCCCCAGCGCCCGCTGGAACGGCTGCGGGTGCGGCGCGTTGAGCACCAGCAGCCGATCGGTCAGCTCCGGCCGCTCGATCGCGAAATGCCAGGCGATCGCGCCGCCCCAATCGTGTCCCGCGATCACCGCCCGCTCCCGCCCGAAGTGCGCGATCAGCCGCGCCACGTCCTCGATCAGCAGCGGCATCGCGTAGTCCGCGACCGCCTTCGGCTTGTCCGACAGGTTGTAGCCGCGCAGATCCGGCGCGACCACGTGGTAGCCCGCGGCCGACAGCGCCTGCATCTGGTGCCGCCACGACCACCAGAACTCCGGGAAGCCGTGCAGCAGCAGCGCCAGCGGCGCGTCCCCGCCCCGCGCCGGCGGCAGCTCCGCGTAATGCAGCAGGACGCCGCCCGCGCCCTCCGCGAAGCCGTGCCGCCAAGCCCCGTCGGCCGGCTCGTCCTCCGGGATTCTGAGGCGCGGGTCAGCCATTCGCGCCGTTCGCGCCATCCGCCGGGCCGAGGAAATCGAGCATCGCCGCCGTCACCTCCGCAGGGCGCTCCTGCTGCACCCAATGTCCCGCATCAGCGATCTTGTCCACCCGCAGATCATCGACCCGCTCAGCCGCCTCCTCCATGAACTCCAACCGCACCGCCGGATCGCCGGCGCCCCAGATGAACTGGGTCGGGCAAGTGATCCGCTTGTTGCGGTCCGGCAGCGTCTGGAACCAGTCCGGGATGTAGATGTTGCGGTAGTACTTGGTCGCGCAGGCGAGCGCGCCCGGTTGCTTCAACGCCCCCGCCAGCGCGGCGATGTCCTCGTCGCTGAACGCGTCCGGGTTCTTGGCCGCGCCGCGGAAGATGCGCGCCGCCGCCGCGTCGACGTCCTGCCAACCCTGCCGTTCGGCCAGGCCCGGTACCTGCATCACCAGCGCGTACTTGTTGTTGGGCCAGTTGCGCCGCTGCCAGTACCAGGAGCGGATCAGCGGCGCGTTCATCACGATCAGCCGCTCGCACGCCTTGGGGTAATCGATCGGGAACTGGAGCGCGATGACCCCGCCCCAATCGTGCCCGACCACCGTCGCCTTACGCTCGCCGAAGGCGCGGATCAGCCCGCGCACGTCCCGCGTCAGGTTCTTGATGCTGTAGCCGCCGCGCGGCTTGTCCGACAGGTTGTAGCCGCGCAGGTCGGGCGCGACCACCCGGTAGCCCGCCTCCGCCAGCGGCCCGATCTGGTGCCGCCACGAATACCAGTGCTCCGGGAAGCCGTGCAGCAGCAGCACCAGCGGCCCCTCGCCCTGCGCCGCGTAGTGGAAGCGGATGCCGTTGGCCGTCGCCTCCCCGTGCTCCCAAGTCTCCGCCGCCTGCATTGTCTCGCTCATCGGCGGCTCCCCTCAGGACAGTCCCAGCGCCGGATGCGGGTTGATCGGATGGTTGTCGCGCAGGATCTCGAAATGCAGGTGCGGCCCGGTGCTGTACCCGGTCGAGCCGACCCGGCCGATCACCTGGCCCATCGCCACCCATTGCCCCTCCACGACGGAGATCGACGACAGATGCGCGTAGCGCGACTTGATCTCGCCCCCGTGGTCGATCTCGACCCAATTGCCGTAGGACGGATCCCAGTCGCTGTTGAGCACCGTGCCGGCCCGCGCCGCCCGCACTGGCGCGCCGTTGTCGGCGGCGAAATCAACCCCCGTGTGGATGCCGTAGGGGTTGGGGCGCGGCGTCCCGAACGGGTCCGTGATCCGCTCGTACTCGACCGGCATGTACCAGATCGCCCGCGCGGTCAGCGGGGCGAAGTAGGCCCCGTTCAGATCCGGCCGCGTGCCGCCCACCAGCAGCAGCCGCTGCTCGATCCGGATCGCGTCCGGGTTGCCGATCAGCGCGTTCAGGTCGAAGGCGATGGTCGCCCGCTTGTCCGCCTCGTAGCGCTGCACCAGCCCGTCCAGCGTGTCCCCGCTCCGGACCGTGTAGAGCAGGCCGTCGCGCACCGGGATTTCCAACTCCGCATCGAGCTGCAGCACGTTCGGATCGTCGATGTGCATGTTGTTGATCCGCACGCTGCCGATCTGCAGCCCGAAGCGCCGCGCGATCGTGGCCATGTTGTCGCCCCGCTGCACCGCGTACTTGAAGGACATCGGCAGCGGCTCCAGCGCCCCCGCCCCGATGTAGGCCCGGATCGCCCGCCGCGCCTCGTCCAACGGCGCCGGTATGTACTGGCGGCCGCCGTCGAAGACATCCCCTTCCACCCCGTGCGTCCCGCCGCCGGTTCCGAATCTCGGCGCTGCCGTGCGCGCCCGCAGCCAACTCTCGTGATGCTGGAACTCGGACGCCTCCGCCGGCAGCGCCGCGACGGCCGCCTCCGGCTCCGGAGGCTCCGCGTGCTCCGGTTCGGAGGCGCTGATCGGCCTCGGCCTGGCTTCGGTGGGCGGCGGCGGCTCGACCGTCCGCTCAACGGCCGGCGCTTGGGGTTCCGCCGCGACCCGCACGGCGATCGGCTGCGCTTGCGGCTGCTCTCCCGGGCCACCGACCAGATGCACGGAGAGGCCGATCGCGGTGGCCAGCACGGCCAAGGCGACGACGGTGATCAGGGCCTGCATCGTGCGCGGCTGCGCACGCAGCCACGCCGCTCCGCGAGGGGACGGATCGGGGGATTCCATCGAGTCGCGCGGTTCCGGAATCCGCGCCGAAGTCAGCACGCCGCTGCCCGCATCGAAGGTCCATTCCCACGAGGCGCTCTGCCCCGCGCAGTCTACCCGCCGCCCCCGTTCTGTCCAACAGCCACCTATGACGGCCGATTACGGTCGCGTTCCGCCCGCGGCATCTCCGACGCGGATCCGACGCGCTCTTGACAAATCGTGCTATGCTGTCTCCGACAGGGTTCGAGGAAGGAGCGGCTCATGCGCAAGCTGAACATCCACCTCGTCTACGGAGTCCTCCAAGTCGACTGATCAGGCGCCGCGAGGGCGCCGGACACAAGGATGCGCCCCCGTTCGCGGGGGCGTCTTCGTATCCGCGGAGAATCACCGCATGCCCCAAGAGCCCGCCTCAGCCGTTGAACCGAGCACCGATCCGCCGCTGCCGCACGAGGCGGACGTGCGTCGCGCGGCCGAACTGCTCCACGCCTCCCGCTACTGCATCGCCCTCACCGGCGCCGGCATCTCCGCCGAATCCGGCATCCCCACCTTCCGCGGCAAGGACGGCCTCTGGACCAAGCACGGCGAACCCCCGCTCAACCAGTACGACGAGTTCCGCGACGACCCCGCCGCCTGGTGGGCACGAGTCGCCGAACGCCGCCGCAACCCCGACGAACTCTCTCGCGGCATCGCCGGCGCCCAGCCCAACGACGCCCACTTCGCCATGGCCGAACTCGAACGGATCGGCGTGCTCAAGCACACGATCACCCAGAACGTCGATGGCCTCCACCGCGCCGCCGGCATGCAGTCGATGACCGAAATACACGGCTGCACCGCCCTGCTCCGCTGCACCGCCTGCAACGACCGCGCCCCCTTCGACGAGATCCCAGAGGTCATGCCCCCGCGCTGCGACCGCTGCGGCGGCATCGTCAAGACCGACACCGTGATGTTCGGCGAGCCGATCCCGCCCGACGCGCTCGAACGCTGCTACCAAGAGTCTTCCCGCGCCGATTGCGTGATCCTCGTCGGCACCACCGCCGTCGTCTCGCCCGCGGCCGATTTCGCCTTCGCCGTCGGCCAGCGCGGCTTCCCGATGATCGAGGTCAACCTCGACCCGACCGTGATCAGCCAGTACTGCGCCGTCGCGATCCACGACAAGGCCGGCGAGATGATGTCCCGCATCACCGCCGCCGTGAAGGACCTGCAAGCCGGCTGAGCCGCCGAGCGCCGCGCAGCCGGACGGCGGAACGCCGCGCAGCGAGTAGGATGCGGCAATGCCCACCCCCGACCTCGGCATCAACTGGAACGACGTCACCGCCGAGGTCGTCTCCATCCTGCGCGACTACCTGCGGATCGACACGACCAACCCGCCCGGCAACGAACAAGTCGGCGCCGAGTTCCTCGCCAGCCTGCTCGAAGCCGAGGGCTACCAGGTCGAGTACCGCGAAGCCGGCCCCGGCCGCGTCTCGATGCGGACCCGGCTCGAGGGCCGCGGCGCGCACCGCCCGCTGATGCTGCTCAACCACACCGACGTCGTGCCGGCCCAGCCCGAATTTTGGGACATCGATCCCTTCGCCGCCGAAATCCGCGACGACCACATCTGGGGCCGCGGCGCGCTCGACATGAAGGGCATGGGCGTGCTCGAGCTGCTCGTGATGCTGCTCTTCAAGCGCCACGGCCTGATCCCCGACCGCGACATCGTCTATCTCGCCGTGGCCGACGAGGAGGCGGGCAGCTCGATGGGGATGGAGTGGCTCGACCAGCACGAGCGCGGCTGGATCACCGAGCCGGAGTACGCGCTCAACGAGGGCGGCATGGGCAGCCTCGAATTCCTCGGCTCCAAGCAGCCCGTCTTCGCCTGCTCGCCCTCCGAGAAATCCCCGCTCTGGCTCAAGCTCCGCGCCGAGGGGGCGCCCGGCCACGGCTCCACCCCGCACGCCGACAACGCGGTCGACCGCCTCGTCCGCGCGCTCCACGCCGTGCAGACCTGGGAGCGCGCCGTCGCCCTGCAGCCGACCACCGAGGACGCCCTGCACCGCATGCGCGCCGGCCGCGCCTGGCCCGGCGGCATGCCCGGCATCGCCAACCTCCGCTCCGCCTATCCCGCCTTCGACGCGATCACCCAGAACACCATCTCCGCCACCGGCGCCGCCAGCGGCTTCAAGCACAACGTGATCCCCGCCGACGCCGAGGCCACGCTCGACTGCCGCCTGCTGCCCGGCGAATCGCACGAGGACTTCATCAGGCAGATGCGTGACGTGATCGACGACGAGAAGGTCGACGTCGAAATCGTCTTCCAGTCCTCCGGCCCGGCCGCCAGCTTCGAGACCGAGCTGGTCGGCGTCGTCGAGGAGGTCGTGCGCGAGCAAGTCGAGGGCGCGATCGTCGTCCCCTCCACCTGCGTCGGCTTCACCGATTCGCGCGTCCTCCGCCGCCACGGCGTCCACGCCTACGGCTTCGTGCCCACCCTGATGAACTCCGCCCTCGCCGCCGGCGTCCACGGCCACAACGAGCGCGTGCCCATCGACGGACTCAAGACCGGCGTCCAGATCCTCTTCGAGGTGGTCCGCCGCTTCACCAACGCGGACGCCGCGTGAGCGGACCCGCGACCGATTACGGCTATCCGAAGCACGAACAAGGGGGCGCGACGTGAACCATCCCTCGCTCGACGGCCAGTGGGCGCTGATCCTCGGCGCATCCAGCGGTTTCGGCGCCGCCTGCGCCACCGCCTTGGCCGGGGCCGGCATGCACATCATCGGCATCCACCTCGACCGCCGCTCCACGATGGACAACGTCGAGCGCATCGTCGCCGAGATCGAGGGCTGCGGCCGCCAGGCCCGCTTCCACAACATGAACGCCGCCGACGCCGAAAAGCGCGCCGAGGCGCTCGACGACGTCCGCGCCCACCTCGACGCCGAAGGCGGCCCCGGGAACGTCCGCGTGCTGCTGCACTCGCTCGCCTTCGGCACGCTCGGCCCCTACATCGGCGGCGAAGGCGAGCGCCAGATCACCCAGCGCCAGATGGAGATGACGCTCGACGTGATGGCCAACTCGGTCGTCTACTGGAGCCAAGACATGGTCGCCCGCGGGCTGCTCGGCCCCGGCGGCAAGATCTACGGAATGACCTCCGGCGGCGACATGCGCGTGATCCCCCAATACGGCGCGGTCAGCGCCGCCAAGGCCGCGCTCGCCGCCCACCTGCGCCAGCTCGCCGTCGAGCTCGCCCCGCAGGGCATCGCCGCCAACGCGATCAAGGCCGGCATCACCCACACCCCCGCGCTCGAGAAAATCCCCGCCGGCATGCAGCTGCTCGACTTCGCCCAGAACCACAACCCCAGCGGCCGCGTCACCACTCCCGAAGACATCGCCCAAGCCATCATCGCCCTCAGCCAGCCCGACTCCAACTGGCTCACCGGCAACACCATCAACGTAGACGGCGCAGAAGACATCACCGTCCTCTGATTCTGATAGGATCCCCCTGAGGCGAACGAGATGCAAAAAGACCGGAAGCCATCTGCAGAACCGCCAAGCGAGGCCAAATTCCCGATCCCGCCACCGGGACCTGAACGGATCGTGACGCGAGGCGCCGGCCCTGCCACGCATCGACCCCATCTTGTTGCACGGCTGTTGGCCCGCGGAGGCGCTGGCGAGTCCCGCTCTGTACGATGACACTGAGGTGAGCACCATGGCAGAAGACAAAAAGCCCGCTGAATCGCCCAAGCCAGATCGTCCGGAGGGTCGCCGATTCCCAGCGCCTGGCCCCGATCGGATCGTGAAACTCGGTGCGGGCGTCGATCGCCCCTGACGCCTAGGCGACGCGCGCCACGATCGCGGTGGCAACACCGAACACGGCCACCCCGAGCGTGCATTGAAACGCCCGCCAAGCAAATGTTGACTTGCGGGACAGCACTTCTTCGTTCTGCTCGATCGATTTCGCGATCTCCAAGCCGATCCACTCGTCGACCACGGCGGCTGGGAACTCTTGGGCAACATCCAGCAAACGGCTGAGATCTGGCCGTGCGCTCCACTCGCGGCTTCGGTACGCACGGCTCGCATACCAGAGATAGACGGCGAAACACGCCATTCCTCCCGAGACCAGGAACCAGAGATGCCAGTTCGGCGGAAGGGCGGTGGGCAGCGATGTTGACATCAGCGCCAGAAGAGCCGCATTGAGGGGAAAGGTTGCTATCAGTTTCAGGTCCAAGGTTCGCGCACGCTGATGCTGCGCGTCCTGCTGGCGCTCGGCCGTGTGCCGGTACGCGCGCATCGCGTCTGCATCGCCGAACGCGACGCCGTCGTCTTCACCTTTGCCTTCGTCCATATCCGGCGCTCCCGATCTGCTCGCGTTGGCGCTGCACTAGACTACGGGCGCACCTGATTGGAGGGCTGCATGCCAGATCCGATTCGCGGGCAGACTGCCATTTGCGGGCTCGGCATCACCGAGATGCTGAAGAAGGCCGAGCACGATTCCTCGTGGTACGCGGGCAAGGCGATCCAGCTCGCGCTCGAGGATGCCGGGCTCGAAAAGGACGACCTCGACGGGCTGCTCGTCAACCCGGGCATCACCGGGATGCTCGGCTCCGGCATCTCGATCGGCTTGCAGGGCTACCTCGGCCTGCGCAACCTGCGGCTGCTCAACCACATGAACTCGTTCGGCGCGACCGCCTCCGCGATGGTGCACTTCGCCGCCATGGCCGTCCACCACGGCATGGCCAATCACGTCGCCTGCGTCTTCGCCGATGCGCCCGTGAGGCAGGGCGGCTCGGCCGGGGCGGCCTACGGCGGCGCGGGCAGGCGCGGGCCGGTCGGGATGGCCTCGATGGCGCCGGCCTTCGGCTTCTACGGCGCGAACACCTCCTACGCGCTCGCGGCGCGGCGCTACATGGAGCAGTTCGGCGCGACCAACGACCACTTCGGCCGCGTCTCCGTGACCCAGCGCGAGTGGGCGGCGATGAACCCGCACGCGACGATGCGCAACCCGATCACGCTGGAGGACTACCACAATTCCCGCTGGATCATCGAGCCCTTCCACCTGCTCGACTGCTGCCTCGTCTCCAACGGCGCGGTCGCCGTGATCGTGACCAGCGCCGAGCGCGCCAAGGACCTCAAGTCCGACCCCGCCTACATCTGGGGCATGGGCCAAGGCCACCCCGGCAACCTGCCGCACACGGAGGTGCCCGACGTGGGCACGATGTCCGGCGCGACCCTCGCCGGCGAGACCGCCTACAAGATGGCCGGGGTCGGCCCGAGCGACGTCGACATCTGCGAGTTCTACGACTGCTACACCTACACGGTGCTGCGCACGATCGAGGACTACGGCATCGTCGGCAAGGGCGAGGCGGCCGATTGGTACGCGGAGGGCCACGCCAAGCCGGGCGGCAAGCTCCCGATCAACACCGGCGGCGGCCAGCTTTCTTCCTACTACATGTGGGGCATGACGCCGATCTCCGAGGCCGTGATCCAGGCCCGCGGCAGCGGCGGCGAGCGCCAGGTCGAGAAGCACGACATCGTGCTCTGCAGCGGCAACGGCGGCACGCTCGACACGCATGGCAGCCTGATCTTGTCGCCCAACGCCAACTAGCCGCGCCGCCAAACCACCGGAAGCGAGACCGATGAGCTACGCCAAGCCGCTGCCCGAACCCGACGAGAACACGCAGCCCTGGTTCGACGCGCTGCGCGAGCACAAGCTGCTGCTCCAGTACTTCCCCTCGGCCGACTTCTACCAGTACCCCTACAGCGACCGCTGCATGAAGGATTGGTCGACCGATTGGGAGTGGCGCGAGTCGAAGGGCGAGGGCGCCGTCTTCACCTGGGGGCGGATGCACCAGAAGTACCACCCGGGCTGGGCCGTCGAAGTGCCCTACACGCTGGCGGTGGTCGAGCTGGACGAGGGCCCGCGGATGCAGACCACGCTGGTCAACGTCGACCCGGAGCAGATCCGCGTCGGGATGCGGGTCAAGGTGCATTTCGACGACGTGACCGACGAGGCGACGCTGCCCAAGTTCGAGCCCGCCTAGGCGGGCCGCCGGCGACGCCATGGCCGCCCCGCCGCCGCTCGACGGCGTCCGCGTGATCGACCTGACCTGGATCGTGGCCGGGCCGACCTGCACGCGGCTGCTGGCGGATTTCGGGGCCGAGGTGATCCGCGTCGAGAACCAGCAGACGCTCGATTCGATCCGCTTCGGCCGCCCGCACCCGAAGGGCTTCGAGCCGCCCGATTCGTCGGGGATGTTCAACTGGCTCAACCGCGGCAAGCGCTCGATCACGCTCAACGCGCGGCACCCGAATGGGCTGGGCCTGCTCAAGCGGCTGATCGCCGTCTCCGACGTGCTGGTCGAGAACTATTCGTCGCGGGTGCTCGAAAACTGGGGGCTCGGCTACGAGCAGCAGCGCGAGGCGAGGGAAGATGTCATCTACGTCTCGCTGAGCGGTTTCGGGCACTCCGGCCCGCGCCGCGATTACGGGACCTGGGGGCCGACCGCGCAGGCGCTGTCGGGCTTGACCGCGATGTCCGGCTTCGCGGGCGGCGAGCCGGCCGGCTGGGGCTTCTCGTATCTGGACCATCTGGCCGGCTTCACGGCGGCGACCGCGATCGCGGCGGCGCTGCGGCACCGGCGCGAGACCGGCCAGGGGCAGTGGATCGACCTCTCGCAGGTCGAAACCGGGATGGCGGTGACCGGGCCGGCGACGCTCGACTACACGGCCAACGGGCGACGCTACAAGCAGACCGGCAACCCGCCCGGCAACCGCTCGGTCTGGCCCAAGGCCGCGCCGCACAACACCTATCCGACGGCCGGCGAGGACAATTGGATTCTGATCACCTGCCTCTCCCATGACCAGTGGGCGGCGCTGTGCGGGCTGATCGGGCGTCCCGAATGGCTGGAGGACGAACGCTGCGCGACGCTGCCGGCGCGGCTGCGCAATCAGGATTGGCTGGACGCGGAGATCGGCGGCTGGACATCGGCCCGGGAGGGCCGCGGGCTGATGGCGGACTTGCAGGCCGCGGGCATCCCGGCCGGCGTCGTCCAGAACGGGGTCGACCTGGTGGCGAACGACCCGCAGCTGCGCGCCCGCGAGTGGACGGTGCAGCGCGAGCACCCGGTGCTCGGCGAGCACATCACCGACGGGCTGCCGGTGCATTTTTCGCGCACGCCGGCGACCCGCGAGCGGCCCGGCCCGCTGCTCGGCGAGGCCAACGAGTACGTCTACGGCGATCTGCTCGGCCTTTCGCAAGAGGCGATCACGGAGCTGATGATCGACGGGGCGCTGGGCTGAGATGGCCGGCGCGCTGGACGGCATCCGCGTGCTCGACCTGAGCGCCCCGCAGGGGCAGTACTGCGGCAAGCTGCTCGCCAACCTGGGCGCGGACGTGATCAAGATCGAGCCACCCGCGGGCGATGCCGGCCGCCGGATCGGCCCGTTCCTCGACGATGCGCCCGGCGGCGAGCGCTCGCTCTTCTGGTGGTACTACAACTCCGGCAAGCGCTCCCTCGCGCTCGACATCGGCTCCAGCGACGGCTTGGCGCTGTTCGACTCGCTCGCGGCCGGGGCCGATGTCGTGCTCGAAACGCATCCGCCCGTCGCGGAGCGGCCGTTCGACCCCGTCGGGCTGGCCGAGCGCAACGCGGCGCTGGTGGTGGTCAGCCTCACGCCGTTCGGGCAGGATGGGCCGTGGGCGGAATGGGCTTGGTCGGATGCGGTCGGCTTGGCGTTGGGCGGGCCGATGGGCTCCTGCGGTTATGACAACCGGCCGGGCGCGCCGCCGATCCGGCCGACCGAGCACCACGCCGGCCACATCGCCGGCTACTATGCCGCCGCCGGCGCGATCTCCGCGCTGTACGAGCGGCAGCACTCGGGGCTGGGCCAGCACTTGGACGTCGCCATCCACGAGGCCTGCGCCTTCACGATCGAGTCCTCCGCGCCTTGGGCGCTCTACGAGCGGCACCCGCTGATCCGCCAGACCGGGCGGCACGCGGGGGCGCAGCCGACCGAGCCTTGGCAGTACCCGACCCGCGACGGGCGGATCATCAACATCTTCGGCATGCCCCGCTCCGAGGCCGCCTGGCTGCGGCTGGTCGGGATGATCCAGTCGGCCGGCTATGGGGCGCGGCTTTCGGATCCGGAGCTGCTCAACGGGCGCAAGCGGCAGCTCGGCCTCCAACAGGAGAGCGTCAAGCTGATGCTGGCCGAGATCTCCGAGTACATCGCCGCGCACGACGCCGAGGACATCTACCACGCAGCGCAGGCGGCCGGCGCGGCCTGGTCGGTGATCCGCGATCCGGACGAGCCGGTCGACGACGAGCATTGGAACGCGCGCGGCTTCTTCGTCGAGGTCCCGCATCCGGAGCACGGCCGCGCCGTCACCTATCCGGGCGCGCCCTACATCCTGTCGGAGACGCCTTGGCGGCACGGGGAGCGGGCGCCGCTGCTGGGCGAGCACACGGCGGAGCTGCTCGGCAGCGAGCTCGGCCTCGCCGCGCCGGAGCTGGCCGCGCTGGCCGCCGCCGGCGTGATCGCCTGATCGTCCGTAATCCGGTCTGGCCGTTCAGTCCGGTGTTTGGATGTCCAGGATCTGCCACATGTACCAGGAGGCGACGGTCGAGTAGGGCGACCATTTCGCGCCGATCTCCTTGGCCTCCTTGGGCGTCGGGGCCTGCTCCAGGCCGTAGGCGACCTTCATTCCATTGCGCACGCCGAGGTCGCCGACGGGCAGGATGTCGGGCCGGCCGAGGTGGAACATCAGCAGCATGTGGGCGCTCCACTCGCCGAAGCCCTTGACCTGCGTCAGCGCCGCGATCACCTCGGCGTCGTCCATCTGGTCGAGCCGCTCCAGCGGCAGGCTGCCGTCGGAGACGTGCCCGGCGAGGTCGCGCAGGTAGCCCATTTTCTGGCGCGAGATGCCGCAGGCGCGGAACTCTTCGTCGGAGGTGGCGAGCACCTGCGCGGGCGTCGGGGTCGCGCCCTCGTCGCCGTAGAAGCCGAACCATTTGCGCTGAATCGCCGATGCGGCCGGCCCGGCCAGCTGCTGGAAGAGGATCGTGCGCACCATCCGCTCGTAGGGGTCGCCGCCGTCCGGCCGCGGGGTGAAGGGGCCGACCTCGTCGATCAGCCGGCCGATTACGGGATCTGCCTCGCGCAGGTGGCGGTAGGCCCGCGCCGGGTAAAACCGGAGCCGCTTGCGGGAGCGCCCGGCCATCTCAGCGCGACCAGCCGTTCCAGTGCAGGAACTCGTCGACCGGCTTGCGCTTGACCGGGCCGAAGGGGACGGCGGGCCAGCCCATCGGGATGACCGCGACCGGCACCGCCTCTTCGGGGATGCCGAACTCGTCCGCGAGCACGTCGCGGATGCCGTCCTGCGGGGTGGTCAGCACGGTGCCCAAGCCCTCGGCCCGCGCCGCCAGCATCAGGTTCTGGATGCTCGGGTAGATCGAGCTGCCCGCCAGCAGCCCTTCCGGCGCGGGCGATTGGGCCGAAACCAGGCAGGGGATGATCAGCACCGGCGCGGCCGCGAAATCGTCGAACAGGCGGAACGCGCCGCGCATCATCCGCCGCTGCACCGGGTCCTCGATCCGCTCCGGGTCCGGCCTGCGCCCGCCGAAGCGCTGCTCGAAGGAGGTCCGGATCGCGTCGGCCAGCACCCGCCGCTTGGCGTCGTCGGTGACCACGATGAAGCCCCAGGGCTGCAAGTTGCTGCCGCTCGGCGCTTTCGTGGCGGCCTCGATGACGCGGCGGATTGCCGATTCGGGCACCGGCTCGTCGGTCCACTGGCGCACGGCGCGCTGCGTGTTCATCACCTCGTAGAGGTCGGAGGTGGCGGACATCGGGGACTCCTAGAGCGCTGAGATGCAGCCGCCCGCTTGGACGGGTTCGGGCGCGTCGTGTTTGAAGGCGCTGAAGTAGGCGTCGATCGTGTCCTCTTCGACCGCGTCCAGGCTCATCCGCTCGCCCCAAGAGGTGAGCACGATCTTCGAGCCGAGCCCTTGCAGCGGGGCGAGGATCGTGAAGTCGCCGGCCTCCAGATGCCGGCGCGCGATCTGCTGCAGCTGCTCGACCTCGTCCTGCGATGCGCGCGAGGGCTCCCACCAGATCGCGACCGCGCCGTGCTCCATCGAGTGGACGGCCTGCTCGACCCGCACGGCGTCGTCGTAGATGCCGCAGGGCAGCGTGTAGCCGTCGTGCGGGCCGCCGTAGGGGGGGATGCCGCCTTCGAGTTCCTCGTAGGGCACGTCGACCGTCGCGCCGACGTGCTGCTGGCTGTCGGTCGTGAATTCGTTGTCGAACTCGGTCAGGCGCGGGTCGTCGCGCAGGGAGGAACCGCCGCAGGCGGCGAGCGCGGCCGCCGCGAACAGCGCGAGCGCCGCCGCTAGCCCGCGCCGCACGAGGGGATCCCGCTGTTGTCGAGCATGTAGCGATCGTAGTAGCCGTCCGGCCGGAACTGGATGAAGGCGTCCAGCTGCTGGCGGCCGTCGTCGTCGAAGGCCTGCACGGGCAGCAGCGTGCGCCAGGCGGCGGCGACGATTCCGGCGCCGTCGCCGCGGACGTCGCGCAGCCCCGCAATCGGGGCCAGCGCCAGCTTGGGCCGCGAGAGCCGCTGCGCTTCGTACCAGGCGGTCAGCGAGCCCGGGTCGAGCGCGCTGTCGTAGTAGATCACGACGCCGCCGCGCGAGAGCACGGGCAGCAGGTCCTGCGGCCCCGAGATGACGGAGCAGTCGCCGCCCTCGCCGGACATGTCGTAAGCGGCGGCTTCGGGCACGGCGGCGGCGTGGGGCAGCGGCCCGGAGCTGGGCGGGAAGGAGTTGTAGGCGGCGAATTCCTCGCCCTCGCCGAGCTGCCGCCAGCCCTGGTCGGCGTAGACCTCGACGCCGTCGACTTCGGCCGGGCGGTCGCTGGGGAAGATCAGCTGCATGGCGAAGACGGCGACCATCGCCACCAGCAGGCCGGCCAGCAGCGAGAAGGCCAGCCGCGGCATTCCGAAGATGGTGTCCTTCTTCTTGGGCGGCCCGGCTCCGGCCGATTGCCCGCGCCCGCGCTTCGCGCCGTCGCCGCCCCCGTCCGAAGATTCGGCGGCCGCGGGCGGCGGCGGATTGTCGGCGCGGCGCGGGGAGTTGCGGCGGCGCCGGCGGCTGCGTCTGGAGGGCTGCTGGCTCATCCGCTCCGCCCGCCGCTAGAAGATCTGGCCGATGTCGCGGCCGACCTTGCGCAGCCGCTCGACCCGCTCCTCGGTCGGCGGGTGCGAGGAGAACCATTTGCCGACGCCGCCGGAGAGGGGGTTG
The DNA here is from genome assembly GCA_965205165.1 of Dehalococcoidia bacterium. Lineage (GTDB taxonomy): Bacteria > Chloroflexota > Dehalococcoidia > Bin125 > Bin125 > CBDESM01. Next base: position 85,948 of record OZ242037.1, on the reverse strand, counting down.
ACGATGAAGAGGTGGTTGGCTGATTCGGCCGTGCGCATCTCCTCGGTGGCGTAGCGCACCTGGGGATGCTCCTTGATCTGCTCCAGCTTGGTCAGGGCCGAGGCGAGGGCCTGGGGGTCGCGGCCGTTGCGCGCGCCGGCTTCGTCGGCGGCGAACTCGCGCTGGCGCGAGACGGCGGCCTGGATCATCGAGGCGATGATCGGCGCGATGATGGCCAGCACCAGCGCGGCCGCCATGTGGCCGATGTTGCCGCCGCCCTCGTCGTCGCTGTTGCCGTAGCCGGTGAACATGAAGCCGAACATCACGACGAATTGCAGCAGCATCGCGATCATCGTCACGATCCCGGCCATCATCGCCACGATCGAGCTCCAGAGCGTGTCGCGGTTCTGCACGTGCGCGAGCTCGTGGGCGAAGACGCCCTGCAGTTCGCGCTCGGAGAGCAGCGCCATGATCCCGGTGGTCGCGGCCACGGCGGCGTTGGCCGGGTTGCGGCCGGTGGCGAAGGCGTTGGGCATCGGGGTGTCGACCAGGAAGACCTTGGGCTTGGGCAGCTTCGCCTCCATCGCGGCGCGCTCGACGATCCGGTGCAGCTGCGGCGCTTCGCGCTCGGAGACCTCCTTGGCCCCCATCGAGGAGCGGATGATGCTGTCGGAGAACCAGTAGGAGCCGATGTTCAGCGCCATCATGATCACGGCGGCGATGATCAGCCCCCAGAGGCCGAAGGCCCAATAGGCGATCCCCGCGGCGAAGGCGGTGATCAAGGTCAGCAGGAAGATGGTGCGCACCGCGTAGCCCGCCATCGGCTCCGCTCCCCGGCCGGTTGCATCCGCCCCCGCGGACGGCAACTGCGGGGGATCGTACCATTGAGCCGGGCCGATGCCGCCCGGGGAGCGATGCCATGCCGATCTACGTCTACCGATGCAGCGAGTGCGAGACCGAGATCGAGCACTACCAGAAGCGGGCCGACGCGGCCCCGCCCGCCTGCGCCGAATGCGGCGTCAACGACGGGATGGAGCGGCGCATCGCCGGCATGCAGTTCCACCAGGACGAGAAGACCAAGATGGCGGAGTTCCACCCCAAGTACGCCAAGATGGTCGACCACGTCTGGGAGAAGGCCAGCGCCCGCGACCCCCTCGCCGGCACCCGCTTCGGCCACCTCGTAGACAGCGGCAAGCGCATCCAGGACACCACCAACCGCTGAGCCCTATTCCTTGGATCGCCGCGGTGAGGGCGGGCTTTTGCCGGCCGACGGCATCAGGTCGCTCAACTCGCAGCCGTAGATCGCGGCGAAGTCCAGCAGCTCGATCACGTCGATCCGTCGGTCGCCGGCCTCGCAGCGGTTGATGTGCTGCTGGTTGCGCCCCAGCCGCTTGGCGGCCTCGATCTGGGTCAGCCCTGCCGCCAGCCGCGCCTCGCGCAGCCGTGTTCGGAGCACTGCATACCGCGGGTCGTAGATCCCAGCCACGTCCTGATCGTGTACGCCGTTTCCGTGTACACCAAAATCGTGTAATCTGCGTTCTGCCGCCGGCCGGTGCCGCGGCGGGGGTGCGTCATCGGCTTGCCGGAACTCATCCTCGTCGCGCTGGTGCTGGCCGGAGTCGGGGCTTGCGCCTATCTGGTCTATCGGGAGCGGACGCGCAGCTCGCGCCTCCGTTCGGCGATCGCGGCGACGAGCGCGGCACGGCGCGCAGGCAGTGGATCAGGGATCGCTGGAAGGAGCACTGGCATGTCGAGCGAAGGCGAAGTGACGATCGAGCAGAAGAAGCGGGCGCTCTCCCAAGCGGTCGTCAATGCGGTCGCGCAAGGCGGGCGAGTCGAATCGCAGACCGATGAGCAGGCGATCATCGCCTACGAGGGCCCGAACATTCCGATGTACCTGTTCCTCACGCTCATCACGCTCGGGATCTATTGGCTCGGCGGCTGGCTGTTCTACCGGCCCAAGAAGACCCGCCGGCAGATTCTTCAGATCGACGACTACGGGAACACTTTGGTCACCGACTTGTAGCCCGCCGGCCGCTGCCGCGGCTATTCCTCGGCGGGCGGGGCGGGGTCGAAGGTTGCGCCGGGGGTGATGTTGGTGCTGGAGGCCCATTCGGTTGCGGGGAGGCGGTCGCCGGATTCGGTGCGGACTGTGTCGATCTGGACGCCGCCGTTGCTGGAGCAGGCGATGGTTATGCCGGCGTCGGAGATGGCGCTGATCGTCCCTGCTGCACCGCTGGCGGCGGGGGCTAGGGTGGAGCCGTAGAGGGTGACTTTTGCGCCGTTGATGACGCTCCAGGCGCCGGGGGCGCGGTCGCTGCCGCGGATGAAGTTGTGGACGGTGCGGGCGTCTTGGGACCAGTCGATGCGGGCGATGTCGCCCTCCCAGGGGCCCTCGTAGGTCATGTCCTCTTCGACCTGCCGGTGGCGGGGGGCTTGGCCGGCTTCGACGAGCTTGACGGCTTCGGACATGGTTTCGACGCCGAGCGGGAAGAGGTGGTCGCGGTAGACGGAGTTGATCGTGGCGTCGGGCTCGATCGGGCAGGAGCGCTGGAGCAGGATCGGGCCGGTGTCGAGGCCCTCGTCGACCCAGAAGATGGTGACGCCGGTCATCGTATCGCCCTGCAGGATGGCGTGATTGATGGCGGAGCGACCGCGGTGCTTGGGCAGGATCGAGGGGTGGTACTGGATCGTCTTGAGCGGGGGGAATTCGAGCACCCGCGAGGGGATGATCTGGGTCACGAAGGCCATCACGTTGAGGTCGGGCGCGGTCGCTTCGTACTGCGCGACGACTTCCTCGTCGACGACGCCGCGGCGCTGCCAGCGGCGGGGCTGGTGCAGGGCGATGCCGGCGTCGCGGGCGGCTTGGGCGAGCGGGTCGGGCCGGCCGCCCTCGCGCTCCGGCGGCGTGAAGACGCCGACGATCTCGTGGCCGTCGGCAATCAGCCGCTCGAATATCGCCGCGCCGAACGGCGCTTGCCCGATCAGTGCGATTCGCATCGTGCCCTCCCGGGATATCGGGTCGTCCCCGTTCCGCTGCACGCGGAGGCTAGGGCATGGTGTCGCGTTCGACCTCGACGATGCGGCCGTCGCGCATTTCGAAGAGGCGCTTGGCGCGGCGGGCGAGCTCGAGGTTGTGGGTGACCATCACGATCGTCTGCCCGGCCGCGTTGAGCCGCTCCAGCAGGTCGAAGATTTCGCGTCCGGTGCGGGAATCGAGGTTGCCGGTGGGCTCGTCGGCCAGCACGACGTCGGGTTCGTTGGCCAAGGCGCGGGCGATGGCGACGCGCTGGCGCTCGCCGCCGGAGAGCTGGGCCGGGCGGTGGTTCATCCGCTTGCCGAGGCCGACCTGTTCGAGCAGCCCGGTCGCGCGCTTGCGGCGTTCGCGCCGGCCGGCGCCGGCGAGCGCCATGGCCAGCTCGACGTTCTGCCGCGCGGTGAGCATCGGCAGCAGGTTGAAGGCCTGGAAGACGAAGCCCAGCGTGCGCAGCCGCAGCGAGGCCCGCTGCTCGCGCCCCAAGCCCTGCGCCGGCTGCCCGCGCACCCGCAGCTCCCCGCCCGTCGGCGAATCGATCAGCCCCAGCAGATGCAGCAGCGTCGACTTGCCGCTCCCCGAAGGCCCCGCGATCGCGATGAAATCCCCCTGCTTCACGTCCAAGTCCACGTCATCAAGCGCCCGGATCCGCTCCCGCGACAACCGGTAAACCCGCTCCAACCGCCGCGCCCCCAACAGCACCCCGCGCATCCCAACCCCGCTCACCCGCCCGCCGCCGCTTGCCGCGACGCCGCCAGCACCTCCCGCGCCTCCTCGAGAAAGTCTTCAGAGCCGCGCAGCTCCAAGCAGTACTCGTGAGCGAGGAGGGCCAGCCCGCCGAGCTGGCCGAGCAGTTCCTCGCTCAGGGTGTTGTCAAGCGCGTAAGCGGCCTCGAAGTCGATGTATGAGGAGATCGGCGCGGAGCCGTCGACGCAGTGCTCCAGCACTTCCAGCATTTCGCGCCGAACGGCGTTCTCATCAATCACATTCGCCTGCCCTGCTCAGCCGCCGGCGGCAGCGATGGCTTGCCGAGATGCCGCCAGCACCTCGCGCGCCTCCTCCAAGAAATCCTCCGGGCCGCGCAGTCCCCAGTCGAACTCCTCGGCCAGCAGCGCCAAGCCGTCCAGCTGCCCGCGGAAATCCTCGCTGAGCGTGTCGTCGAACACGTGGGCGCTCTCGAATCCGATGTATGCGGAAATCGGCGCGGAGCCATCGACGCAGCGCTCCAGCACTTCCAGCATCTCGCGCCGAATCCTTCGCTCGTCGGCCATGCCCGCCTCGCTCAGCCGCCGGCAGCAGCGGCCGTTTGGCGCGAGGCGGCCACGATCTTGCGGGCTTCTTCAAGGAAGTCTTCAGGCCCGCGCAGTCCCCAGTCGGCCTCTTCTGCGAGCAGCACCAAGCCGTCCAGTTGATCTTGCAGGTCTTGTCCGATCCCGTCCTCGAACGTGTACGCGCTCTCGAATTCGCGGAACGCGAAGATCGGCGCGGTACCCTCGACGCAGGCGGACAGCACCGCCAACAGCTCTCTCCGGACAACGCGCTCATCGGACATGGCGGCACCTCGTGGCGGCGAACAGCTTAGTCCCAGAGTACGTCGTCAACGATCTCTTTGCAGACCTCAAGATTTTCGAGCGGATCGAGAAGGGGTGCCTGCACCCGCGCGTCATCGAAAGCCAGACGCGGCCGGCGAAGATGTGCCAAGGCGTTTCGTACATCGTCCGTGCAGAGACGCTGGAAGGCGAGTTCGCGGCGCGGATCCACTATGTCTGGTGCGAAGACTTGCAGCAGTTGTTCACGTACCCCTCCTCAATCCGGGTCGGGGACGTGAACATTTTCCGCGAAGGCCACCAAAGCCCGCCCCCAGGCCCGTCTCGCTGAGATCGCCCGGAGCCGGCACTCGCGCCCGCGTAGACTGGGGTTTGGGAGGCGGAGATGGTCCAGCTGCTGCGAGAGGCGCGGGTGATGCCGGTCGAGGTGGCGGCGGCGGTGGAGGTCGCGGTGGCGACCTCGAAAGCGCAGGTGGTGAGGTTCGACGACGAGCCGTTGACCGACATGCTGCTCGAGCGGATCGGGCAGCAGGACGGCCGCTGCCGGTTCGAGCGCGGCGGCGGGGGGGAGCTGATCATCATGAGCGTCGGCCGCGGCGGAGGTCCGAGGATCGCCGCCGGCATCATCGCGCAGATCTGGATCTGGATCGGGCGGCTCGGCAGCGGCGAGGTCTACGACGGGACCAAGGGATACGACATTCCGGGCACGCTGTTCACGCGGATTCCGGATATCTCGTGGCTGTCCGCGCAGCAGCTGGCGCGGTTGCCGTCCGAGATCGATCAGGAAGGCTTCACCGACGCGGTGCCTGAATTCGTTGTCGAAATCCTGTCGGATTCGCAGGGCGTCGCGGATCAACTCGCCCGCGTGGAGCAATGGGTCGCGTGGGGCGCGCGGACGGGCTGGATGATCGACCCCTTCGAGCAGACGATCGACGTGATGCGGGCGGGGCGGCCGGTGGAGCATCACGAGCGGCCGGAGCGGCTCGCGGTCGGGGCGGAGATGCCGGAGCTGGTGATCGACTTTTCCCGCATCTGGAGGGCGGGGTAGCAGCAGCCGGCTTACTCGCTGCGGAGGGCGATGATGGGGTCTACGCGGACGGCGCGGGCGGCGGGCATGAGGGCGGCGGCGAGGGCGAAAGCGGTGAGGATCGCGCCGGCACCGCGCTCGATCTTGGCGCTGCGGATGCCCACCGCGTCGGGGCCCAGAGCCTGGCGGATCACGAAGCGCGACATCGGGATGCCGATCACCGAGCCGGCCAGCGAGAGCGCGGCCGATTCGCCCAGCACCAGCTGCAGCAGGAAGGAGCGCGGCGCGCCGATCGCCCGCAGCGTGCCCAGCTCCCGCGTGCGCTCGAGCACTGAGACGAACATCACGATGGCGATCAGCAGCGCGGCGACGCTGACCGAGGTCCAGCGGACCACGTTGAAGAGCTGATTGACCCGGTCCAGCAGCGTCCGCGCGTTCTGGGCGAGCTGCTTGTCCGAGATCACCATCAGGGCCGGGTGGCGCTGCTCGATCCGCTCTTGCAGCGCATCGATGTCGGATGCGCGATCTGGCGAGAGCAGCAGCGCGGTGACGGCGTCGGGCGTGCTCAGCAGCTCCTGCGCGGCGCGCAGCGGGACGATCACGCAGGAGCGCAGCATCTGGTTGGTCTCCGGGTTGATCACGCCCTTGACCTCGAAGGCGCGGCCGCGGATTTCGATCGTGCTGCCGATCGCGGCGAGCGAGATCGGGCCGACGGGGGAGGGCACCTCGGTGGTCTCGGAAGCGATGCCGGCGAAGTGCCGTGCCGCCAGCACGCCGATCACGGCCGGCGCCGGCGAGGCCTCCGGATCGCCCATGCGGTCGTCGCCCGCGACGGCCTCCGCGCCGGCCAGGAAGACGTCCTCCTTGCCCGGCTCGATTCCGACCAGCAGCGCCTCCGGGGGCGCGGTCGGAAACGGCGCGGGCGCGAGCGCGGCGAAGGAGACGGCGGTCGAGCGGGCCGCGTCGATCTCGGGCAGGGCCAGGACGGCCTCCGCGTCGGCGCTGGGGATGGTCGAGGAGATCGGCGGCCACTCGATGCCCGACAGTCCGGTCAGTCCGCGGCTCTGGACGAAGAGGATGCCGGTGAAGCGCTGCACTTGGCGGTCCAGGTCGTCGGTGATGAAGCGCATCACCGTGGTGACGACGATGTAGAGGTTGACGCAGACGCCGAAGCCGATCACGGTCAGGGCGCTGCGCAGTTTCTTGGTCAGCACCTGCTGGACGGCGAGCGTGAGCACGGGATGCACGCGGGCGGGCCCTTTCGCGGGAACGCGGAACGGCTGGCCGGCCGCTCCGATCGGAGCGGCCGGCCAGCCGTCAGGTTAGACGCGGCCGGGGTTGCGGAGGATCAGGAGCGGCTGCCGCGGACGCGGCGGTCGACGATGATCAGGGCCGAGGCGGCGAGGCCGGCGATGATCGCGGCGAGGCCGTAGAGCCAGTCGCCGCCGCCGCCGGATTCGACGCCGCCGGTGCCGCCAACGGGCAGGCCCGATCCGGCCGGGCCGACCGTCAGGCGGGCTTGCGGGCCGCTGAAGTCGTCGCTCAGGGCGATCACCTCGTCCGGCGTGTCGACGCCGTTGGAGATGTTCTCGGCCTTGCGCGAGGCATCTGGCTGGCCGCTGCGGAAGGGGGAGAACAGCGGCCAGTTGAACTCGGTGCCGGCGTCGTAGGCGTAGAGGTCGACGCTGGTCGAGCGCGGTCGGCCGGCGGCGTCGAAGAGGCGGACGTTGGCGGCGCCGGTGAAGACGTCGTTGGTGTTCCAGAGCTTCTGGGCGGTCGAGAGCAGGTCGCCGGGGCGGGCGTTGAACTCCCACGCGACGGTGTCGCCGGACTGCGCGCAGCCGGCGATGGGGTCGGCCTTGAGCACGCGCTCGGACCAGCGCGAGTTGCCGATTTCGGCGATCCGTTCGAGCGCGACGCTGGCCCGCGAGCCCTCGGCCCAGAAGGCGTCGGCCTGCCAGTGGACGAGGAAGGAGCCGTTGGTGATCTGCATTTCGGGGTTGGGGGAGCAGGTGATCGTGGCGCGGAAGCGGGTGTGCGCGTCGGCGGAGGCGGTGGCGACGGCGGCGATCGAGATGATGCTCGCGGCAGCCGCGGCGGCGGCGAGCGGGATCAGGTTGCGGGCGATGCGCCGGCGGAGCCCGCTGGTCGACCTGTCGTTGGAATTCGGTCTCATGCGATGCTCCTCGTCGTGCTCCGCGCTGATCGGGCGCGGGGCTTGCGCAGTCGGGCAGGCGCTGAGGCTCACGCTAGGTCGGAACGGGAAGGCGTCGCGGGCGCGGCGTGTTAATCGAACGGGCCGACGTTACGGGGCGGATCGCCCGAAAATCACGGGCTATCAGGTGCTTCGTTACGTTCGCTGGTTATCGTCGAGCGGGGCCGGATCCGCCTGCCGGACGGTCTGCCTATCAGCCCGTGAAGATGCCGCCGTCGGGGTGCAGGATCTGGCCGGTGATGTAGCTGGCGGCGTCGCTGAGCAGGAACAGCGCGGCCTCCGCGATGTCGGCCGGCTCGCCCAGCCGGCGCAGGGGGATCGCCTCGATCCGGCGCTGGCGGCGCTCTTCGTCGCCGGTGAGCGCGACGGTCATCGGGGTGTCGATCACGCCGGGGCCGATCGCGTTGACGCGGATGCCGTCGGGGGCGGTCTCGAGGGCGAGGACCTTGGTCAGCATCCAGACGCCGGCCTTGGAGACGCAGTAATCGCCGAGGCCGCGGATCGGCACTTTGGCGGCGCCGGAGGAGATGTTGACGATCGCGCCGCCGTTGCCGGCGGCGGCCATGCGGCGGATCACGGCGCGGTTGGTGAGCATCACGCCGGTCAGGTTCACGGCGAGCACCTTTTCCCAGTACTCGACCGGCTTGTGCAGGATGTAGCGGTGCGCGCCGCCGAGCAGCGGCTCGCCCTCGGCCAGCTCGCCGGAGATGTAGCCGGCGTGCGAGATGCCGGCGGCGGCGAGGCAGAGGTCGAGCCGGCCGAATTCGTCGAGCGCAGTCTGGGCCATCGCTTCGCAGGATCTTTCACGTGAAACGTCGGCGCCGCAGTAGATCGCCCGGCCGCCTTGGTCGGTGATCAGCTGCACGGTTTCCGAGCCGCGCTCGTCATCGGGCAGTCCGGCCACGACCACGGCCGCGCCCTCGCGGGCGAGGCGGATCGCGGCCTCGCGGCCCATGCCCGATGCTCCGCCGGTCACGACCGCGACCTTCCCCTCGAAACGCATTTGGGAGGTCGATTCGGTCATCGGGCACGATCCAATCTGCTGACGGGCGCGACGCAGGCTAGCGGATCGGCCGGGAGCATCCGCAATGGGCGAGACCGAGCGGACAGGCTCGCGCTTGGCTGCGGTAAACCGCGTGAAGTTCGATAAACTGGGAATGAGTTGATCAAACACCTGCTCTTCCGGGTGGCGGTGCCGATGACCGTGGTCGATCACGGCTCGTCTGGCAGAGAATGGAGGATGGGACAGATAAACAGTGCGTGGTTCGATAAACTGTGAATGGCTTGATCAAACATCTGCCCTTGCGAGCAGCGCCATTGGCCGCGGTCAATCACCGCCTGTCTGACAGAGAATGGAGGATTGGATAGATAAATAGTGAATGGTTAGATAAACTTTGAATGGCTTGATCAAACATCTGCCCTTCTGGGCAGCACCAGTGACCGCGGTCAATCACCGCTCGTCTGGCAGAGAATGGACGATGGGATAGATAAACAGTGAGCGGTTCGATAAACTGAGATTTCTTCGATCGGAGATGGGGCTGATAAACCGGAGATATACGATAAACCGCGAGTGGTTTGAATGGCGAGGATGGTTCGCTTGATCGGACAATTTCTTCATCCATTGATAAACTCCGATAAATCTGTTAGGTTCCGCGGCAATGGACCCGTTTGAGAATCCGTTCACGCCCGGTGCAGGGACGCCGCCGCCCGAGATGGCGGGGCGGCATGAGGCGTTCGATAAGGCGCTGATCGCGCTCGGCCGGCAGCGGCGCGGGCATCCGGCGCAGGGGGTGATCCTGATCGGCCTGCGCGGGGTCGGCAAGACCGTGCTGCTGAACGAGATCAAGTTCAGCGCCGAAGAGGACGGGATTGGCGTGGTGGCGATGGAGGCCGGCGAGGGCCGGCTGCCGGAGCTGGTGGCCGAGCAGCTGCGGCACGTGCTGCTGCGGCTCTCGCGACGCGAGCAGGCGCGCGATCTGGCCCAGCGGGCGATGCGCGCCCTGAGCGGGTTCGCGGGCGCGTGGAAGGTGAAGGTCCAGGATGTGGAGGTGCAGTTCGACATCTCCCCGGAGCCGGGGCTGGCGGACTACGGGGTGCTGGACATCGACCTGCTGGATCTGCTGACGACAGCGGGGGAGGCCGCACGATCGGCGGATACTTGCATCGCGCTTCTGATCGACGAGTTGCAGTACCTCGACCGGAAGGAGATGTCGAGCCTGATCGGGGTGCTGCATCGGGCGACGCAGCGGCGGCTGCCGGTCACGCTGATCGGCGCCGGGCTGCCCCAGGTGCGGGCGGACCTGGGGCAGGCCAAGTCCTACGCGGAGCGGATGTTCGAGATCGTCCAGATCGGCGCGCTGTCGCCGGAGGAGGCGGGCGATGCCGTGGCCAAGCCCGCTGCCGCGCAGGGCGTCGAGGTGGAGACCGGGGCGCTTGACGAGATCGTGCGGCGGACGGGCGGCTACCCCTATTTCGTGCAGCAGTGGGCGAAGCACGCCTGGGATGCCGCGGAGCCCCCGCGGATCACGGCGGCGGATGTCGAAACCGCATCGGAGCCGGCGATCTCCGCCCTTGATGAGGCGTTCTTCCGCATCCGTTTGGATCGGGTCGCCGCCGGCGAGCGGGAGTATCTGCGCGCGATGGCCGAGCTGGGCTCCGAGCCGAGCCGCTCCAAGGATGTCGCCGCCGTGCTCGGCAGGACGGTCAGCCAAGTCGCGGCGCGGCGCAGCCGGCTGATTAAGAAGGGGATGATTTGGAGCCCGTCTTACGGGACGACCGCCTTCACAGTGCCGATGTTCGACGATTTCATGAAGCGGATGATGCCGGATTTCGAGCCGGCCGCGGGCTGATCAGCCAGTGAAGAGGCCGCCGTCGGGGTGCAGGATCTGGCCGGTGATGTAGCCGGCGGCGTCGCTGAGCAGGAAGAGCGACGCTTCGGCGATGTCGTCGGCGCGGCCCAGGCGGCCGAGCGGCACGAAGCGTTCGAAGGCCTGCTTGCGCGCTTCGTCGCTGGTCAGGCCCAGCGCCATCGGCGTGTCGATCACGCCGGGCGCGACCGTGTTGACGCGGATGCCGTCGGGCGCGAGTTCGAGCGCGAGCACCTTGGTCAGCATCCAGACGCCGGCTTTGGAGACCGAGTATTCGGCCGAGCCGGGCATCGGGATCTTGGCCGCGCCGGACGAGATGTTGACGATCGCGCCGCCGTTGCCCGCCTCGATCATCCGCCGCGCGACGGCGCGGTTGGAGAGCATCACGCCGGTCAGGTTGACCGCCAGCACCTTCTCCCAATGCTCGACCGGCTTGCGCACGATCGAGTGATCCGGGTCGCCGCGGGCGGGCGCGTCGCCGCCGACCTCGCCCGAGACGTAGCCGGCATGCAGGATGCCGGCCGCGGCGATGCAGAGGTCGAGCCGTCCGAATTCATCCACCGCTGCCTGCGCCATCGCCTCGCAGGATGCTTCACGCGAAACGTCGGTTCCGACGTAGACCGCCCGGCCGCCCGCATCGGCGATCATTTGAACAGTTTCAACCCCCCGCGGATCATCCGGCAGCCCCGCGACGACCACGGCAGCCCCCTCCCGCGCCAACCGGATCGAAGCCTCGCGCCCCATCCCCGACGCCCCTCCGGTCACCACCGCGACCTTCCCCTCGAACCTGCCGCCCTGCTCGACCATCCCGCCCCTCGCTTCCTGCAAGCCGCAAGATAGCGAGTCGCCGCCGTATAGTTGGCCGAAATGGACCCGATACGCAATCCGTATGCGCCGGGCGCGGGTGCGCACCCGCCGGAGCTCGCCGGGCGCGACTCGGTGCTGGAAGCGGCGCGGATCGCGCTGGAACGGCACCGCGCCGGGCGGCACAGCCAGAGCATCATCTTGGCCGGCCTGCGCGGGGTCGGCAAGACGGTGCTGCTCAACCGGATCAGGCGGAATGCCCGCGACGGCGGGATCGCCGCGATCTCCTTCGAGGCGACCGATTCGCGTCCGCTGCCCGTGGCGCTGATCCCGCAGCTGCGCTCGGCGCTGATCGAGATGTCGCGACGCGAAGCGGCCAAGGATCTGGCGCAACGCGCGCTGCGCGTGCTGGCTGGCTTCGTCTCCGCTTGGAAGGTGGCGTATCAGGACATCTCGCTGGAACTGGACGTAGATCCGATCCCGGGGCTGGCGGACAACCAGGACTTGGAATCCGACCTGCTGGTGCTGCTCGAGCATGCGGCCGCGGCGGCGCGGGCGAGCGGAACGGCGGTGGCGCTGTTCATCGACGAACTGCAATACCTGCCCAAGGATGAGATGGCGGCGGTGATCACGTCCTTGCACGGGGCCGCGCAGGAGGATCTGCCGCTCGTGCTGATCGGCGCCGGGCTACGCGGTGTGGGCAGCCAGCTGGCAGATTCCCGCTCGTATGCCGAGCGGATGTTCACGCTTCTCGATATCGGGCCGCTGCCCGACGAGGACGCCGCTTGCGCGCTGGCCAAGCCCGCTGCCGTTGAGGGCGTCGCATTCGAGGCCGAGGCGATGGATGCGATTCTGCGGCAGACCCGCGGTTACCCGTACTTCCTGCAGCAGTGGGGGAAGCATGCGTGGCTCGCCGCGGAGCGCTCGCCGATCTCGCCCGCCGATGTCGAGCGGGCAGGCGAGGCCGCGCTGGAGGAGCTGGATCGCAGCTTCTTCCGCATTCGCATGGACAACATCACGCCGACCGAGGAGCGCTATCTGCGGGCCATGGCAGAACTCGGACCCGGGCCGCACCGGTCGAGCGAAGTCGCCGAAGCGTTCGGGAAAACCCTGGGTGGCGCCGCACCCCACCGAGACAAGATGATCAACCGGGGGATGATCTGGAGCCCGAAGTGGGGGTTCTTGGACTTCACCGTGCCGTTGTTCGACGAATATCTGAAGCGGACGGTGCCGATCTTCGATTAGGTCGCGGCGGGCATCCGAACGACTACGGGCCGGTCAGACGCCGTTGACGGTTTGGGGGTAGCGCCAGGGGGTTGGCTGGTCGGCTTCTTCGTCGATTGTCCAGTGGGGGAGGGCGAGGCCGGGGGCTACGTCGGCGTAGACCATGCGCATGCGGGTGCCGATGCCGACTTGGCGGATCAGGGAGGGCGGGGCGAACTCGCCGTCGGGGGAGACCAGGTTGCCGGCGACGCGGATGGCTTCGTGCTCGGTCGGCTCGCCGGCTTGGGTGTCGAGCTGGACGAGCAGGATCATGTAGGGGGCGCGCTCGCGGAAGGCGGGCTGGATGGCGTGGTGGACCTCGCCGTAGGAGTGGACCTCGCCGCGGGCGTCGACGGGGACCCAGGTGAAGTCGCGGCCGGAGCACCAGGGGCAGGCGGTGCCGGGCGGGTAGCGGATCAGGCCGCAGTCGGCGTTGTTGCACTGCTGCAGGTGGAAGTTATGTTCCGCGCAGTGCTGGAAGTAGGCCAGGTTTTCGTTGTCGAGGTCGAGGATGCTGAGCGTCATCCCGAGGTATTCGCCCTGCGGCATTTTCGTGCTCCTGTTCGGATCGCGGACTTCGTCCGTTCTAGGCGGCCGGTCAGCCGCGGCGCATGATCAGGGATGAGCCGGTGCCGGGCATGGCCCAGCCGAGGTTCTGGGTGACTTGGACGTCGCGCACTTGGCGGCAGCCGCCGCCGGCGGCGGGTTCGGCGTAGTTGTAGGTGCAGAGGCGCTTGCCGTCGGGGCCTTGGGGGCAGTAGTCGTCGACGTCGTGGCGCAGCTGGCGGACGTTTTCGATGATCATGTTCATGCCGTGGGTGTAGCCCTCGCAGAGGTGGCCGCCGGAGGTGTTGTTGGGGCGCTCGCCGCCGAGCCGCATGATCCCGCTGGAGACGTAGTCGCCGCCCTCGCCCTTCTTGCAGAAGCCGTAGTCCTCGAGCTGGAGCATCGAGGTGAAGGTGAAGGCGTCGTACGCGCCGGTGCACTGGATGTCTTCCGGGCCGAGGCCGGCGTTGCGGTAGATCAGGTCCTTGATGTAGTGGCCGGCGACGGTCGAGATCGGGCCGTGCTGGAAGTGCATGTCGATGCGCGGCTTGCAGACGCGCCCGGCGACGCCGAGAATGCGGGCCGGCGTGTGCCGGTAGTCGTAGGCCTTGTCGACGGAGGTGACGATCAGGGCGGTGGCGTTGTCGGTTTCGACGCAGCAGTCGAGCAGGTGGAGGGGCTTGCAGATCATGCGGGAGTTGACGACGTCTTCGACGGTGACGCGCTGCTTGTAGTAGGCCTTGGGGTTCTGGGAGGCGTGTTCGGAGTGGATCACCTTGACCATGGCGACCTGTTCGGGGGTGGTGCCGTAGTCGTACATGTGCCGCATGAAGGTGGGGGAGAAGTTCTGGCCGGCGGAGAACCAGCCGTAGGCGGCGCCGTGCAGCGCGTCGCCGCCGACGGGCATGGAAGCGCGGGCGCCGGTGCCGCCGATGCGGACCTGGGAGTAGCCGTTCATCGAGCGGAAGACGACGACGGTTTCGCACATGCCGGCCTCGATCGCGCCGATGGCGAGGCCGATCAGGGCCTCGGAGGAGGAGCCGCCGCCCTGCACGTCCATGTAGAAGTTGAGCCGGATGCCGAGGTCGCCGGCGAGCATCGGCGAGGCGGTGGAATCGTTGCCGGAGTAGGACATCATCCCGTCGATTTCGGAGGCGGTGATGCCGGCGTCGTCCATCGCGTTCTTGATGGCCCAGGTGCCGAGGGCGCGGGTGGTCTTGCCGCTGCCGCGGGTGTAGTCGGTTTCGCCGACGCCGATGATGGCGTACTTGTCGCGCAGGTACTTGCCGGCGGTTGCGTCGATTTCGGCCACGGATGCCTCCCGTCCAGGCGCCCACGGCGGGCGCGCCCGCATTCTAGGGCAGCCGCGGCTCAGGCGTAGCGGTCGATCCAGCTGGCTATCTCGGCGATGACAAGGGCCAAGGCGAAGAACATTGCCCGGTTGGTGTTGAATCTGAAGACGCGTGTCTTCTTGTCCCGCTCTTCGCTGGTCTCGACGCCGTCCCTGATGACGGTCTTGACCCGCCGCTCGCGGCTCGAGCGCCACTCAGGCATCTGCGATCCACTCCATCCGCACGGTGCCGGTCTCGCCGTCCTCGTACTCGATCTTGCCGCGCCCCTTGCGGTCGATCTTGACGGTGCAGGAGCGCATTTCGAGGCCTTCAGCGTCGTACATGCGGTCGTCCGAACCGCGGGCCGGGTAGCGCAGCGTCCTGACGCGGCCGAGGTCTTCGATCGGCAGGCGGAGCGCTTCGATTTGCTGCTTGCTTTTCCCTGCAACCTCGGCTGGGGTGCTCTTCGGAGCGGCCTTCGGCCATGCCCAATTCCAGATCGCCATCTCGCGCCTTCCTTCTCCGCGCCGCCATTCTAGCGGGCCGCGACGGGCGGCGCGGGTCAGGCGTAGCGGTCGATCCAGCTGGCTGTCTCGGCGATGACGAGGGCGGCGAGCACAAGGGTCGTGCGGTCGATGTTGAACCTGAATTCGCGGCGCTTGCGGGTCCAGTCGCTCTGGATTTCGTTGCCGTCGGCGTCGAAGGTGCGCCTGATCTGCTCGTGGCTCGAGCGCCATTCAGGCATCGGGCATCCAGTGGATCTTGATGGTGCCGCGCTCGCCGTCCTCGTATTCGATCGTGGCGGTGCCGTTCTTCTCGACGGTGACGACGCAGGCACGCATCTCCACGCCGTCCTTGTCGTACATCCGGTTGGGGGATTTTTCCGGCGGGTAGTGGTACTCGACGCGCTTGCCGTAGTCCGACAGCGGCAGCTCCATCGCCTCGAGGCGGGTCGTGCTTTTCGGCGTGCTGCGCACCGCGCTCGTCGCGGTCGCGGCCCGCGCCCGATCCCAGATTGCCATCGTCGTGCCCTTTCTCCGCGCCGCCATTCTAGCGGGCGGCGGGGGTGGTTGGTTCGCGGGCGAAGACTTGGGCGTAGAGGGGGGAGTGGTTGGTTAGTTCGGCCATTTGGCGGTAGGCGGGGCGGCGGTAGTTCCAGCCGAAGCGGCTGCGTTCGACTTGTTCGAGCCAGTCGAACAGGTGGAGTTGGGCGAGATCGATCAATTGGCGGCGGGTGAGGGGGATCGGAGCGCCGGTGCCGCGCTCGCGGACGGGCAGATGTTCGCATGCGCCGGTGAGGGCGGCGTCGACGGCGCGGTCGAAGGTTTCGCGGTCCATCACGCAGTTGGCCCAGGCGAGCAGTTCGGCTTCCTCGCCGATCAGCTCGCGGATGCGGTGGCGCTCGGAGAGGGGCAGGGAGAACTCTTGGAAGCCTTCGGTGCCGTAGATCGAGTGGAAGAGGCCGGCGACGGCGATGTGCGGGGGCGCGCCGTGTTCGGCGAGGAGATCGTGGACGGCGTGCAGGTGGTGGAGGAAATCTCCGCCCGTGTGTTCGACATCTTCGGTGCCGAGGCTGCGGAGGAAGGCGGTGAGGTCTGCGAGCGGTCGGGGCGTCGTCATGGGCATGCTCCGGATCCGTATGGTAGGCGCGAACCGGAGGGGGTGCGAGATGGCAGCTCGGCTGACGGATGAGCAGGTGCGCGAGGCGGCGGATTTCCTGGATGCGGCCGCGGCGGCCGGCGGGCCGCTGCCGGCCATCCCGGAATCGTGCCGGCCGGAACTGCCGGCGGACGGGGGCCGCATCTTCCAAGAACGCTGGTCGCGCAATCCCCGGCCGGCCGCGGCTTGGAAGGCGGCGCAGGTCGGGGAGGAGATCGTGACGGCGCCGTTCTTCGAGGGGATGGTGCGGGAGTCGCCGGCGGAGCTGGCGGGGGCGGATTTCAACCTCTGCATCGTCGAGGGCGAAGTGGCGTTCCGGATGGGGCAGGCGCTGGAGCCGGCAGCGGGTGAGCGGGGCGCGGCCGAGCTGCTGGAGGCCGTGGATGCGGCGTTCGTCGCGATCGAAGCGCCGAACATCCGCTATGCGGACGGGACGTCGGCGGGCGTGCCGAGCATCGCGGCGGACGGAATCGGGGCGCAGGCGCTGATCTTGGGACCGGAGATTCCCGATTGGCGGGAGCGGGACCTGGCGGCGCTGCCCTTGGCGATCGAGGCGGACGGCGAGCAGATCGCGGAGGGGCGGCCGCGCGATCAGCGCCCGGATCCGGTCGGGATGCTGGTGCGGTTCGCGAACGCGCTGTCGGAGCAGGGGCGGACGGTCGAGGCTGGGCAGGTGATCACGACGGGGGCGGCGGGGCTGTTCGCGCCCGGGGTCGCGGGGCGGACCTACGTGGCGCGGTTCGAGGGGATCGGCGAGGTGGTGATGGCGCTGACCTGACCTGATTGGGAGCGCCGGCCCGGTCAGTCGGCGCGGCCGATCTTGTCGACCTTCCACTTGTCGCCGGCGGGAACCCAATGGGTATCGATCGAACCCTCTTCGGGCGCGCCGGCGTCGTCTTCGCCGCGGAAGGTGATGCGGAAGTTGCGGTCGCCCAAGTCGGCGATCTCGTACTCGTCCGCACCCTTCGCGGTATCTGGGCCGGCGCGGAGGGCGAGAGCGCCGGGCAGGGCGCCGGCGGTGAAGCGGGGCATCAGCTTGAAGAGGGAGTCTTCGATGATGTCGCGGGCGAGCTGATCGACGGCGTCGGCGAGCGATTCGGCGGGCAGTTCTGATACGTCGGGCATTGGGCCGCAGTGTACGCTGAGCCGCGTTGCGCCCGGAAGCGGATGCGCCGCGGCGTGCGCGGATTGACGAGCGGAGGCGGATATGGCTGCAGAGGGAGACGGCGCGGAGAACGGCGGTGCCGCCGGCTGGGGCGATGCGATCATCGAGGCGCGGAACGTGCACAAGACGTTCGCCGCGGGCGGCCAGCCGGTGCGGGCGCTGCAAGGGGTCTCGCTCTCGGTGCAGCGCGGCGAGATGGTTTCGATCATGGGGCCGTCGGGCTGCGGCAAGACGACGCTGCTGAACTGCCTTTCCGGCTTGGATGCGATCGACGAGGGCGAGATCGAGATCGAGGGGCAGCCGATCCAGAAGCTGCCGGACAACCTGCGCACGGACTACCGGGCGCGGCGGATGGGCTTCGTCTTCCAGTTCTACAACCTGCTGCCGGTGCTGACGGCGGTCGAGAACGTGGAGATGCCGCTGCTGCTGAGCGGGATATCGCCGTCGGAGGCGCGCGAGCGCTCGATGCAGGCGCTGGCGGACATGCAGCTGGCGGAGTGGTCGGGGCACCGGCCGGCACAGCTGTCGGGCGGGCAGCGGCAGCGGGTGACGATCGCGCGGGCGCTGGTCAACAATCCGGCCATCGTCTGGGGCGATGAGCCGACGGGGGACTTGGACTCGACCACGGCGGACCAGATCATGCAGATCATGGAGCAGCTCAACGCGGAGCGGCGGCAGACGTTCATCATCGTCACGCACGATCAGGCGATGGGGGCGCGGGCACACCGGACGATCCACATGCGCGACGGGCGGATCGAGGGCGAAACATCGCACCGGGAGTTCAAACCGGAGAGCGCAGGGGCAAGTGCGGGGGCGGCAGCGGGCTAATCGAAGCGCGAAGGGCGGCGCGAGCGCAGCGGAGGGGCGGACCGGATGACGGACATCTTCGGATTGAGCGTGACCAGCTTGGCAATCGGGGTCGGGATCGCCGTGGGCGTGGTGCTGGGCATCATCCTGCTGTTCGCCTGGCGGCGGCCGCTGGTCGTGCGGATGGGGCTGCGCAACATCCCGCGCCGGCGCGCGCAGACGGTGCTGATCGTGTTCGGGCTGACCTTGGCCACGATCATCGTGACAATGGCGTTCTCGACCGGCGACACGATGACGATCTCGATCCGCGAGTCGGCCTACGACGGGCAGTACCGGATTGATCACATGATCGCGTTCGACGAGGACGACGCGGCGGTGGCGGCGGATGACGATCGGCAGGTTTCGCAGCGAGTGCTGGAGGACGTGCAGGCGGAGATCGCCGGCGACGATCGGGCCGACGGCGCGTTCGGGGCACTGATCGAGCCGGTCGGCGTGATCAACTTGGACACGCGGCTGTCGGAGCCGCTGTTCTGGTTGGTCGGCGCGGATGCGGCCGACGTCGACGCGGCGGGGGCGATCCCGGACGAGGATTGGGAACCGCTGGCGTTCTCGGACGTCGGCGCGGACGAGATCGTGGTCAGCCGGCGGGCGGCGGACCAGCTGGCGGCGGAGCCGGGCCACACGCTGCGGCTGTTCGCCGGGGAGCAGCGGATCGATCTGCGCGTGGCCGCGATCGGGGCGGACACGGTGATGACGGGGGTGTTCCAGCAGGACGAGGGCGGCGGGACGGTGCGGATCGGGACGGCTCGGGCGGCCTTGGGCGAGGCGGCTGCGCCGGATATGTGGACGTTCATCGCGATCGCGACCGGCAACGGCAGCCTGGATGCCGGGCTCGAGTACGCGGACGAGTTCAACGACGGCCTGAGCGCGTTCCTCAACGGGCGCGCGCAGGCGGAGCGGGCCGGGCTGGCTGACGGCGAGATCGGCGATTACTACAGCGCGGCGGCGGGCTCCCACCGGCTGGAGGCGAACGACTCGAAGGCCGACGCGGTGGCGAACGCGGATCTGTTCGGCGCGGTGCTGGTGCTGCTGTTCCTGTTCATGGGTTCGTTCTCGGTGGCCGCGGGGGTGCTGCTGATCTTCCTGATCTTCGCGATGCTGGCGGAAGAGCGGCGCTCGGAGATGGGCATCTCGCGGGCGATCGGGATGCAGCGCGACCACCTGATTCAGATGTTCATGTCGGAGGGCATGGCCTACAACATGGGCGCCGCGGTGATCGGCGTGCTGCTGGGGCTGGCGGTGACGGTCGGGATGGTGCAGATCATCAACACCGGGCTGGAGGCCTTCGGCTTCACCTTCCGCTGGAGCGTGACTTGGCAATCGCTGATCACGTCGGGCGGGATCGGCGTGATCATCACCTTCCTCACGATGACCGTCTCCTCCTTCCGTGCCAGCGTGCTCAACATCGTCGCCGCGATCCGCGACCTGCCCGACTCCGGCAGCGCGCAGCGCCGGCGGATTTCGATACCGGGCATCTTCACGACGCCGCTCGGCTTGGTGCTGCTGCCAACGCTGCCGCTCACCTTCATCTTCGGCTCGCTGTTCGTGGCGATTGCCGGCGCATCCGGCGGCCTGCGGGCTTCGACCGTCCCGCGCATTCTCGCTCCCGCCTGGTGGCTGATGACCTGGCGGGCGGAATGGTGGCCGATCATGCTGGTCGGCGGCATCGCGGTCGCCCTGTACGGAGTGGATCGCGAATCGCTCTTCTTCTACATGACGGGGGTTTCGCTGGCCCCGCTCGGCTTGGTGATGCTCGTCACCCGGCTGGGGGTGCCCGGGCGCCCGCTCTGGACCGCGGCCTCCGCGCTCGTGCTCTTCTTCTGGCTCGTGCCCAACTCTTGGCACGAGGACGTGCTCGGCATCAATCTCAACGGCGGGCCCGAGTTGTTCGTGATCAGCGGGATGGCGATGACGGCGGCGGGCTCGCTGCTGATCGTCTTCAACTTGGAGACGCTGGTGCGGGTCTTCAGCATTGGCTTGGCCCGGGCCGGCAAGTACGCGCCCGTGCTGCGGGCCGCCGCCGCGTATCCGGCCGCCTCGAGGTACCGCACCGGGATGACCATCGCGATGATCGGGCTGATCGTCTTCGCGCTGGTCAACTTCACCGTGGTCAACACCTCCTTCACCCGCTCGACCGGCACCGACGACCAGCTCGCGGGCTACGCGATCCAGGCGGAATCGACCACGCTCGACGACGTCTCCGACATCAGCCAAGCCCTGAGGGAGGCCGGCGCGACCGGGACGTTGGCCGACATCTCCAAGACCGGCGCGCTCACGGCGGGCCCGCTCAGCGGCACGCCGGTGCAGACGCTCACCCGCGAGGAATGGGATGCACTCGCAAACCTGCCCGTCGGCGGGGTCGGCTCGCCCCAAGTGCTCGACCTGAGCGGCGACGAGGACGAATACGGCAACGTCGTCCTGATCTCGCCGGATGGGGCGTTCCTGGGCGACAACGAGATCGTGCTGCAAGCCTGGGTGCGCGACTACGCATCGAGCACGGATGCTTGGGAAGCGCTGGCATCTGGCGAGCCGGTCGCGATCGCCGGCCAACCCGCGATCGGCGAGGACCCGTTCGGCGCGGGCGATTCGTGGGGCATCCCGGGTGTCGAAAACAACACCACCCGCCTGCCGCGGCAGAGCATCCGGATCGGCTACGAGGGCGGGCGCACGGTCGAGGTCGCGGTGATCGGGGTGCTGCCGACGCTCTCCTTCGAGGCCTTTGCCGCGCCCGGGTCGGGCGGTCAGACATCGGGGCCGATCCTGCTCGTCCCGCGCGCGGTCTGGGATCAGGTGCTGGACGAGCCGGACATCACGCGCCACTTGGTCGGCGTGCGCGGCGGGGCGGATTCGCTCGAAGTGGCGCAGGCGATCGAGTCGACCCTGTTCGTGCAGGCGCGCGACTTGGCGGGGGAGGCGGCGCGCAATCAGCGGCTGACCAACGCCTTCCTGCGAGCCTTCCAGATCTTCATCGGGATCGGGCTGGCGGCGGGGCTGGCGGCGCTGGGGGTGATCGCGGTGCGCGCCGTGGTGGAGCGGCGCGGGCAGATCGGGGTGCTGCGCTCGCTGGGCTTCCGCTCGCGCATGGTCGGGCTGCAAATGCTGCTGGAGATGGGCTTCATCGCGCTGCTGGGGGTGCTGCTGGGCACCGCGCTGGCGCTGGCGCTGGCCTGGCGGCTGTTCGCGGAGGACACCTTCGGGCCGGGGATCTCGATGTACGTGCCGTGGGGCACGGTGATCGCGTTCGCGGCGGGCGCGATGGGCGCGGCGCTGCTGCTCACCTACCTGCCCGCGCGGCAGGCGGCGAACACGCCGATCGCCGAAGCGCTGCGCTACGAGTAGCCTGCGCCCATGACCGACCTCCCGCCGGCCCTGCTCGAGCTCGCCTTCGGCTACGACCGCGACCTGCCGCTGGACGCCGAGCGCAAGACGCTGCGCGAATCCGAGACGCTGCGGATCGAGCGCTTCGAGCTCTCGTCGCGCAACGAGCAGCGCGTGCCCGGCCTGCTGCTCGCCGACCCGCGGGCCGGTGCCCCACGCCCGCTGGCGCTGATCGCCCACCCGGGCACGCTCGACAAGGGATCGGACTATGTGCTCTGGCCGGCGCAGCAGTTGATCGAGCGCGGCTTCGCCTGCATCACCATCGACCAAGCCGGCCACGGCGAGCGCGCCCGCCGGCCGGTCACGATGGACGACTTCCGCAGCTGGCCGCGCCGGCGTCTGGACCAGGCGCTGCAGACCGCGGTCGACTGGATGCGGGCGATCGATTGGGCGGTCGGCCTCGACGAGGTGGACGAGCAGCGGATCGGCTTCACCGGCTTCAGCATGGGCGGGATGCGCGGCGCGGCCTTCGTCGGGATGGACGAGCGGGTGCGGGCCGCCTCGTTCTGCATCGCCGGCGCGGGCGGCGGCGGAGAGGGCGCGTTGGCCCTGTCGGACCCGGCCGCCTACGCCCCGATGATGGCGGGCCGCTCAATCCAAGTCGTCGCCGGCGAGCTGGACGACATCGTCACGCCCGACGCCGCGCAGCGTTTCTACGACGCCGTCCCCGGCCCCAAGGAAATCAAGTGGCTCCCCTGCGGTCATTGGGATTTCCCGCCCGCCGGCTACGGGCCGCCCGCGGAGTTCCTGGCGCGGGTGTTGGGCTAGGGCGTGTTCACGCTGGCAGAGTGCGTCGGAGCTGAGCGCGGGGGGCGGTTGAATAGCGGGGCTCGGAGTAGTGGAATCCAAGCGGAGCTTCCGGATCGGCGAGGAGTACGACCCGGAGTCGGCGACCGCGAGCCTGTCCAACGGGGTGCTGGAGCTGACCCTCTCGCGCCTGCCCGAGGCGGAGCCGAAGCAGATCCCGATCTCGGTCGGCCCGGGGGCCTAGGCCGGCAGCCAGCCGCAACCCGCTCCGCCGCGCGGCGGAGCCCCCGTTTGCACGGGGGCTCCGTCGCGTCCGGGCCTGCGCGGCGCAGCCCGCGCCTGTTAGGATTGGCGCATGGCAATTCCCGCACTCGAATACCGCGAGCAGCTTTTGGCGCAGGGCTGCAACGAGGGGCTGGCCGATGCGGTCCTGTCCTTGGTCGGGGCCGCCCGCGACGACGCGGAGGCCGAGGTGATCATGAAGGTGAGCGAGCGGATCGCCCGCTCCGAGCAGCAGCTCGCCGAACATGTCGAGCAGAACGCCCAGCAGTTCCACGCCATCGAATCCGCAATCCGCGAATCCGCCGCCGAGACCACGCGCACCCTGACCGCGCAGATCGAACAGCAGACCGCCGAGACCAATCGGCAGATTGCCGAGACGAATCAGCGGGTCGCGCAGATCGAGCAGCAGACCACCGAGACCAATCGGCGGGTCGCGCAGATCGAGCAGCAGGTCGCTGACCTCAGGCTGCAGACCGCCGAGACGAATCAGCGGGTCGCGCAGATCGAGCAGCAGACCACCGAGACCAATCGGCGGGTCGCGCAGATCGAGCAGCAGGTCGCTGACCTCAGGCTGCAGACCGCCGAGACGAATCAGCGGGTCGCGCAGATCGAGCAGCAGGTCGCCGACCTCAGGCTGCAGACCGCCGAGACGAATCAGCGGGTCGCGCAGATCGAGCAGCAGGTCGCCGACCTCAGGCTGCAGCTCGCCGAGCACGGCACCGACAATGAGCGCGGCTTCCGCGAGCTCATGCAGGTCTTCAGCAAAGGCCAGGATCGCATGATCCAGGGCATCCTCGGCATCGCCGCCCTGATCGTCGGCGCGGTCGTGGCCATCATCTCCGCCTTGGCGGTCTTCGGCTGATTGACCGCTTATCGGAAACGGCTTGCGGGGGCTTGCGCTGCGGGTGTCGGCTAGTAGACTTTGCGGAGGTTGCGGCCGGGGCGCGTGCGCCGGCCGCGGACTGAAGGGGCAGGCGATGCTCCACCGCTTGGCTGCCAAGGGGCGGATGATGCCGGGCATCGGCCGGGCGGTTCGCGCTTTGAAAATGTGCGCTGAGATCGGGGGGGGGGGGGGGGGGGGTAGGAAATTCCCGCCTGCGGCCACCTTGCGGGGCGCGGGCAGCGCGGGGGGCTGAGGTGCGGGCCGCGCTGCTGGCGCTGGCCTTTGCCGTCCTGCTGGGCGGCTGGCTCGCCCTCGCACCCGCGAAGGTTGACGCGCAGGGCGCGACTGTAGACGGCTCCGGGGCGTATCCCGGGCTCTGGGTCGCAAAGTACGGTGATGCAGCCGTCTGCCCCGCACAGGGGGATCGCGAGAAGTTGGCGGGCAACTACCTGAAGGGGGTCGCCAACGCAATCACGCTGCGCCTGCTGATAGAGGCCGGCGGCACCAACAATTGCGGCCCGGCGACCGTGTTGACGACGACGGGCTACGGCAACGCGCCCAACCATGGAAATGAGTGGCTGCTCCAGCTGCGAACCGCGACCGGACCGAGCGGCGGAACCCTGATCAGCGGCGCGCACATCGGACTGCCCAGCGGCTTCAGCTCCGCCCGCGCCGTCGCCGGCACCACGTACAACTATCGCCACAGCTACAGCGGCGGAGACGGTGGTTGGCCATTGGGAGCCTCCAATAGTTACGGTACGCCCTATACCAACGCCGCCATCACGTTCACGATCCCGGCTACCCACACCGGCCCGGTCTTTCTCCGCGCCGCTGCCCGCTTGCTCGACTCCAACCAAGACTTCGTCTGGGAGGACTTCAGCTTCAAGTTCAACGAGGCCAAGGTGGGCGTGCATCCGCTGGTGCTGCCGCTCGACTCCAGCGGCGAGCCGGCCACGACCGACGCCTCGGCCGGGCGGCTGCGCCCAACGGGCGGCACCCTGCAGCGTGCGCGGCTGCTGCTGCGCGCCGCAGCGCACGGCGGCGCCTACGCCGCGGCCGACGCCAACGCGGCCCGCAGCGCCTTCAGCAGCGCCACGCTCAAGATCACCAGCGATGCGGCCGGCGCCACCGCGATCAACGGCGCCACCATCACCCAGTCCGACGGCACGTCGGCGATCTCCGCCTGCACCGAGAACACCGCCGGCCACACCTGCACCGTGACCAGCGCCAACTGGCCGCAGAGCACGGGCGGCACCCCGCTGACCGAGCCGCTCAACGTCCACTTCCAAGTCCCCGCCAGCCATACCGGCAACGCCTACCTCGTGCTGACCGCGGCCAGGACCAACTACGGCTCGCGCAATTTCGCGCTGCAGTACGCCACCTCCCAAGTCTCCATCTACCCGCTGGCCGCCCCGCAGAACGACAGCGGCACGATCACCACCGGCAACCTGGTCACCTCCTCCCGCACTTGGGCCGTCGTCGGCGGGGCCCAGCGCGCGGCGATCTTCCTGCGCTCGGCCGCCCACGGCGACGAGTACGACTCGACCGACACCAACGTCGCACGCAGCGCCTTCACCGAGGCCCAGATCGAGATCGCCGCCGACCCCGGCGGGGCGCGCCCGATCGCGGGCGCGAAGATCGGGAACAGCTCGGCCCTGACCAGCGCGATCACGGCCTGTACGGAAACGACCGTCGGCAACACCTGCACGATCACCAGCGCCAGCTACCCGCAGGGCAGCGGCATGAGCCCGGTCACCTCGCAGTTGGACATCTACTTCTCCGTGCCCGACCGACACGAGGGCGACGCCTACGTGGTCGTGCGCGCCTTCGGCGCCGGCGCCGCCCCGCGCACTTTCGCGCTCAAGTACGACCCGGCGGCGCGCACCGCCGCCCATCCCCTGCCCGTGCCCGTCTCCGGCGGCAGCCCGGTCGATTGGGACGTCGCCCTCGCCCAGCGCGACTTCGCCGCCAGCGCCGGCCGCCAGCAGGTCCGCCTCTTCCTGCGCGACGCCGCCGCCACCCGCTACGTTGCCGGTGGCACCAACGCGGCCCGCAGCGATTTCTACAGCGCCACAATCAAGGTGACCAGCGACGAAGCCGGAACCACCGCCCTCAGCGGCGCGCTGATCTCGGACTCCGCCGGTGCCGTGCTGAGCGCTTGCCAAGAGTCGACCGCCGGCCACACCTGCGAGATCCGCAGCACCAACTTCCCGGAAAGCGGCAGCCCCGCGAAGACCACGCACCAGGACATCTGGTTCTCCGTCCCCTCGGGCCATACCGCCCCCGTCTATCTCACCGTTACCACCGCGCAGTCCGCCCGCCGCAACAGCTACTTCGAGCTCAAGTACGACCCGCCTAGCGCCTCGCAGGGCACGTTCGCGCTGGTCAACGGCAGCACCGCCGCCTGCCCCCGCGCCGAGGGCCACGTCCTGCTCGACGCCGGCGCGTACGCCCGCGGCGGTTCCACCAGCGTCACGATCAACCCCCGGCGGGTCAGCTACGGCGCCGGCGATGCCTGCACCACCACGACCGCCCTCGACAACCTCGACCTCTATGTCCCGGCCGTCTTCCAAGGCAACTGGAGGATCTCCGTCAACCACGCGCCCGGCGACGGCACCCCGATCGCCGGCGCCGCCATCAGCCTCCCCGCCGGCTTCGCCGGCGCCCGCTCCGGCGGCCGCAACCCTCGCAGCAACCTGTTGGACGGGAACTGGCCCGAGCGCAGCGGGACTTCGGTCGCCGATCTGCTCAACGACGCCGCCATCTCGTTCACCGTGCCGTCCGGCCACTCGGGACCCGTCTATCTCTACCTCCAAGCCGACGCGGTCGACAGCGGAAATTCAAACGGCGGCACCGCCCGCGCCACCTTCAAGTTCCTGCCGGCGCTGAACGCGCATCCGCTGGCGGCGCCGCAGACCTCGAGCGGGACGATCACCGAGACCGGCGATCTGACCGCGAACACCCGCAGGTACGCGGTCAACGACGCGACCCAGCGCGCCGCGATCTTCCTGCGCGACGCGGACCACGGCGACGAGTACGACTCGACCGACGCCAACGCGGCCCGCAGCGAGTTCGACGCGGTCACGATCAAGATCACGGAGGACGCGGCGGGGGCCACGGCGATCAGCGGCGCGGAGATCTCGAGCGACTCGGCCGGCAACACGGCGATCGGCGCCTGCGACGAAAGCGCGGTCGGCCACACCTGCACGATCCCCGCCGCCAGCTGGCCGCAGAATTCCGCCACGCCGCCCAGGACCCGCAAGCTCGACATCCACTTCTCCGTGCCCGAGGCGCACCCCGGCCCGGCCTACGTGGTGGTCACGATCGCGAAGGCCGGCTCGCCCTCGCGCAGGTTCGCGCTCAAGTACGAGCACCCCTACGTGCCGGTCTGGCCCCTGGCCGCGCCGCAGGACGCGGGCGGCACGGTCAGCACGTCGGAGCTGGCAATGACCAGCCGCGATTGGGCGGCCGGCGGCGCATCCCAGCGCGCCCGCGTCTTCTTCCGCGACCGGCCGCGCACGGCCTACGACGCCTCCCACCAGTCGCCGGTGACGACGGCCTTCGCCGCGCTCACGATCAAGGTGACCAGCGACTCGGCCGGCGCGAACGTGATCAGCGGCGCGAAGATCTCGAGCGATTCGGCCGGCAACACCGTGATCGGCGCCTGCGACGAGAGCTCCGTCGGCCACACCTGCACCGTGCAGACGGCGAACTTCCCCAGCGCGAGCGGGCGCACCACCAACCTCGACCTGCACTTTTCGGTGCCCAACAGCCACAACGGCGACGTCTTCCTGGTGCTGACCGCGACCAAGTCGCCGGACCTGCCGCGCGTCTTCGCGCTGAAGTACGACGACCGCCGGGTCGGCGTCTTCCCCTTGGCAGCCCCGCAGAACGCGGGCGGCACGATCACCACCGGCACGCTGGCATCGCAGACCCGCCTGCGCGCGGCCAGCGGCACCCAGCGCGCCGCCGTCTTCCTGCGCAGCGCCAACCCGGACGACGAGTACGACTCCAGCGACGTCAACGCCGTGCGCGGCGACTTCGGCAGCGCCACGATCGTGATCAGCAGCGACGCGGCCGGCACCACGGCGATCAGCGGCGCGGTGATCAGCCAGTCCGACGGCACCTCCGCCATCGCCGCCTGCACGGAGGCGACGGCGGGCAACACCTGCACGATTCCGTCGGCGAGCTTCCCGCAGGACAGCGGCACGCCGGCGCGGACGCAGCAGGTGGACATCTACTTCGCAATCCCGGCCGCCTACATCGGCGACGCCTACGTGACCGTCCGCGCGGCGATGTCCAGCCGCACCTCGCGCATCCACGCACTGAAGTACGAGGACCCGGCCGTCGCCGCAGCGCCCCTGGCGGTGCCCGCGGAGAGCACGGGCGCGCTGGCGGCGGCGCGCGAGGGGCAGGACATCAGCGCCCAGACGTTCCGCTGGGCCGCGGGCGGCGGGACCACGCGGGCCAAGGTCTTCCTGCGCGCCGCCGCGCACGGCAACACCTACCGCGCCGCCGACGCCAACGCCGCCGAGGCCGGGATCGACAGCGTCCGCATCCGCCTCTCCAGCGTCGCGACCGGCGCGAGCGAGGCCGCAGGGACGACCCTGATCGCCTCCGCCGCCGTCGGCGGCGCCTCGATCTGCTCGGAAGGGACGGCCGGGCCGACCTGCACGATCACCGCCGCGAACTGGCCCGACACCAGCGGCACGACCGACGAGGTCAACCTGCGCTTCACCGTGCCCGCGACATCGGACGCGACCGTCCATCTCGTGGTCAGCGCCATCAAGTCCGGCAAGACGTCCCGCACTTTCGCGCTGGAACTGCTGCCCGGCAGCGTCCCCGCGCACCCTCTCGCCGCGGCCGTCGTGGGCGGCAGCCCGGAGTCCGGCGACCTCGCCGCCATCATCCGCTCCTTCCGCTCCGGCGGCGAGCGGCAGCAGGTCCGCGTCGCGCTGCGCGACGCCTGGCACGGCAACGAATGGGACGCCAGCGACGCGAACGCGCAGCGCAGCGAGTTCACCAGCGCCACGATCGAGGTCGGCACCAAGCACGCGACCACGGGCGTCTTCAGCGCGCTCTCCGGCGCCGCGATCTACAACGCCGCCACCGGCAGCACCGCGCTGATGCCCTGCACCGAAAACACGGCGGGCGACACCTGCACGATCCAGTCTGCGAGCTTCCCCGTGGACAGCGGCACCCCCGTCCGCACCGAGGAAGTCGACCTCTGGTTCAGCGTCCCCGCCGCGACCGCCGCCGACGTCTACCTCCGCGTCACCGCGGCGGGCACGGGCGAGTCCCGCGTCTTCGAGCTCAAGTACGAGCCCTACCTCCGCATCTGGCCCCTGATCGTGCCCGACCCCGCCGGCACCCGCGAGAGCGGCAACGTCAAGACCGGCACCCGCGACTGGGCCGCCGAAGGCGCGGCCAACCAGGCGGAGGTCTACCTGCGCGGCGCCGAGCACTCCAACGCCTACGACGCGAACCACGCCAACGTCGCCCGCAGCACCTTCGACTCGGTCGAACTGCGCCTCGCCACCGCCGAGGACGGGACGACCTCCGCCAGCGGCCCCGTCTTCACCGGCTCGAGCGGCGGCGGCAGCGTGCTCTCCGACTGCAGCGAGAACGCGCAGGGCGCGGTCTGCACGATCACCAGCGCCAACTGGCCGCAGGGAACCGGCGGCACCCCGCTGACCCTGTTGAAGAACGTCCACTTCACCGTGCCCGACACGCACGACGCCGCCGTCTGGCTGGTCGCGCGGGTGAAGAAGGCCAACAAGGCCGACCGCGTCTTCTCGATCCGCTACGACGCGCCCTACACCGTCTACCCGATCGCGGTGCCCGCCAGCACGGCCGACGGCACCGACCTCTCGGCCGGCAGCCGCAACTTCCTGCCCGCCGGCAACGCGCAGCAGCTCACCGTCCACCTGCGCGATGCCTGGCACGGCGATGCCTACGACGCCTCCGATTCCAACGCCGCCACCTCCGACCTGTTCAACGCCGTGATCTCGATCGCCGCCAACGCCGACGGCAGCGGCCTGATCACGGGCGCCGAGATCTCCGCCGATTCGGCCGGCAACACCGGCCTGACCGGCTGCGGCAACCCGGCCGTGGTCGGCAACACCTGCACGATCAGCGCCGCCAACTGGCCCGCCAGCAGCGGCGCCACCACCGGCCTCGACCTCTACTTCTCCGTGCCCAACACCGCCGGCGGCGCAGCCGCCTACGTCGTCGTCATCGCCGACCCCGCCGCCAGCGGCAAGCGCAACCGCGCCTTCGCCCTCAAGTACGACCCGCCCCTGCCCGTCTTCCCCCTCGCCGTCCCGCTCGGCGCCGCCGACGCGCACGAGAGCGGCGACCTCACCGCCCGCACCGAGAACTACGCATCCGCCGGCGCGCGCCAGAAGGCCCGCGTCTACCTGCGCAACGCCTGGCACTCGAACACCTACGCCTCAACCGGCCAGACCAACGCGCCGACCAGCGACTTCAGCAGCGTCACGATCCGGATCGCCGACGGCTCCGACGGAAGCACCGCCGTCAGCGGGGCGCTGATCACCAACGCCTCCGGCGCGCAGCTCTCGCAGTGCGCCGCCGCCGGCGCGACCTGCCTGGTCAACAGCTGGCCCGCCAGCGCCGGCACCTCGCAGCCGCTCGACATCTGGTTCGCGGTCCCCGACGGCCACCGCGCCGACGTCTTCCTGCACGTGACGGTGCGCGACTCGGACGGCGACACCCAGACCTTCGCGATCCCCTACGAGAACCCCCACATCGAGGCCTGGCCGCTGATCGTGCCGCAGCTCACCTCGACCACCTTCGAGACCGGCACGCTCTCCTCCAACAGCCGCCACTGGTGGCCCTACGCCGTCATCTCCACCACCTCGTCCGGCGACAACAGCACCGGCCGCCACTGGCTGCGCCTGTTCCTGCGCGACGAAGAGCGCACGAGCTACGGCTCGGCCCACGCCAACGCGGCCGCCGCCGAGTTCGACGCCACCACGCTCCAGATCACCTCCGACGCCGCCGGCCAGACCCTGCTCAGCGGCGCCGCCTTCACCACCGCCGCCGGCCGCTCCCGCTCCTGCGGCAACACCTGCCCCGACAGCACGCCGGCGGCCGACGCGACGGTCTACTTCAAAATCCCCGACTCGCACACCGGCCCGGTCTACATCCGCTACGGCGTGACCAAGTCCGGCAAGATCGGCAAGACCTACACGCTCAAGTACGACCCGCCGCCGACCGTCGCGGCCCATCCGATCCTGACCGCGCGCGAGGCCGACGGCTCCGCCCGCGCCGCCGCCGGCGAGTACAGCGAGGGCGCCGCCGACCGCGTCCGCCTCTCGATCCGCGACGCCGCCGCCTCCGCGACCAGCGCCGCCACCTCGACCTTCCTCGCCGTCACGATCACCGCCGCCTCCGACGCCGACGGCACCGCCCTGTCCGGCGCCGTGCTCTCCTCCGACGCGGCCGGCTCCAACGCCATCTCCGCCTGCACCGAGAACACCGCCGGCAACACCTGCACCATCACCACCGCCAACTGGCCCGCCACCGGCGGCAACGCCGACGACCTCGACCTCTACGTCACCGTCCCCGCCGCCCACACGGGCGCGCTCTACGTCCACGTCAACATCATCGCCCCCGCCGGCATCCGCAACCGCGCCGCCGCCCTCAAGTACGACCCCTACCTGCGCATCTGGCCCCTGGTCGTGCCCGCCCCCTCCGGCACCCGCGAGACCGGCAACGTCAAGACCGCGACCCGCGACTGGGCCGCCCCCGGCGCCGCCAACCAAGCCCAGATCTTCCTGCGCAACGCCGCCCACTCCAACACCTACTCCGCCACCGGCGCACTGGTCGCCCGCAG
The DNA here is from genome assembly GCA_965205165.1 of Dehalococcoidia bacterium. Lineage (GTDB taxonomy): Bacteria > Chloroflexota > Dehalococcoidia > Bin125 > Bin125 > CBDESM01. The sequence continues at coordinate 54,496 of OZ242037.1, read as the reverse complement.
CGCCTTCGACCGCGTGATCCTCCGCCTCGCCACCGCCGAGGACGGGACCACCTCCGCCAGCGGCCCCGTCTTCACCGGCTCGACCGGCGGAACCAGCGTGCTCTCCGACTGCTCCGAGACCTCGCAGGGCCCCGTCTGCACGATCACCAGCGCCAACTGGCCGCAGGGAACCGGCAACCCCGCGCTGACCCTGCTCCAGGACGTCTACTTCACCGTGCCCGGCGAGCACGGCTCGGTCTGGCTGGTCGCCACGGTGCAAGAGTCCGGCAAGGCCGACCGCGTCTTCTCGATCCGCTACGACAGCCCCGTGGTCGCCTACGCCCTGGTCGTCCCCTCCGGCACCGCCGACGGCGCCAACCTCGCCGCCGGCGCCCGCAACTTCGTGCCCGGCGGCGTCGCCCAGCAGGCCACCGTCTACATGCGCAGCGCCTGGCACGACGACGAGTACAACGCCGCCGACGCCAACGCCGACGCCTCCGTCCTGACCAGCGCCACGATCACGATCGCCGCCAACGCCGACGGCACGGGCCCGATCAGCGGCGCCGAGATCTCCGCCAACGCGGCCGGCACCACCGCCCTCGGCAGCGGCTGCGCCAGCGTGGCCAACAGCTGCACGATCACCAGCTGGCCCGCCACCGGCGGCCTCGCCTTCTACTTCTCCGTGCCCAACACCGTCTCCACCTCCGCCTACGTCGTGGTCACGGGCGTCGCCGCCGCCAACGGCAAGGCCGTCCGCGCCACCGCCCTCGAGTACGCCCCGCCCCTGCCCGTCTTCCCCCTCGCCGTCCCCCGCCACCCCACCACCGACGCCCACGAGAGCGGCACCCTCACCTCGCGCACCGAAAACTTCGCCGCCCAGGGCGCCCGCAACAAGGCCACCATCTACCTGCGCGACGCCTGGCACTCCAACGCCTACGCCGCGACCGGACAGGACAACGCCCCGGCCAGCGACTTCAGCAGCGTCACGATCCGCATCGCCACCGCCTCCGACGGAAGCACCGCCGTCAGCGGCGCCGCCATCGTCAACGCCAGCGGCGCGAGGCTCCCCCAGTGCGCCGCCGCCGGCCCCACCTGCCTGGTCAGCAACTGGCCCGCCACCGGCGGCACCGCCGACCCGCTCGACATCTGGTTCACCGTGCCCGCTTCGCGCACCGCCGACGCCTACCTGCACGTCACCGTGCGCGACTCCGACGGCGACGCCCAGACCTTCGCCATCCCCTACCAGCCCCCCTACGTCGCCGCCTGGCCGCTGATCGTCCCGAAGCCGGGCGGGACCTACGAGACCGGCACGCTCTCCACCGCCACGCGCCGCTGGCTGCCGGAGCAGGGCCTGAACCTGATCGGCTTCTTCTTCCGCGACCAAGAGCGGACCGCGTTCGACGGCAACCACGCCAGCCCCGCCGCCGGCGTCTACGACGGCCACATGCACGCGATCACCACCGACGCCGCCGGCAACAACCGGCTGAGCGGGGCCGCCTTCACCGACAGCGCCGGCAACGCTTTCACCTGCGGCAACCGCTGCATGGCCAGCTGGCTCCAAGGCGACCTCCGCTTCAAGATCCCCGACTCGCACACCGGCGCGGTCTACATCCACCTCACCGCGACCAAGCCCGGCAAGCAATCCCGCAGCACCTCCTTGAAGTGGGACCCACCGCTGACGGTCTCGGGCCATCCGGGCGCGCTGCCGTTCGACGACGACGGCACGGTGGGCGTCCCGCCGGCCGGCGAGTTCAGCGCGACCGGCGGCACGGACCGGGCGCGGATCAGCCTCCGCACCGCGGCCGGCTCGTCCACCGGCGCGGCCACCAGCGCCTTCCAATCGGTCAAGCTGACGCTCGCCTCGGACGCGGCCGGGACGGCGCTGACCGGCGCCGTGCTCGCTTCGAACGCGGCCGGCACGACCGCGCTGACCGGCTGCTCGGAGGGCTCGACGGCCGGCAACACCTGCACGATCCCGGTGGCGAGCTGGCCCGCGACGGGCGGCGCGGCCGGCGACCTGGACCTGTACTTCACGGTGCCGCTGACGCACGCGGCGGCGGTCTACCTGCACATCCGCGTCGAGAACGCGGGCGAGCGCGACCGCACCTTCGCGCTGAAGTACGAGGCGCCGGTGGGGACGCGCTCGAACAACGCCGGGCTGGCGCTCGACCCGCGGCTCTCGGACGGGGCGGCGGAGCAGGACGACGACGGCGACGGCGACCGCACCGACAACGAGCACTACTACGGCTTGGCGGCCGAGCGCCAGCGGCTCGCGGTGCGCATCTACAAGTCCGCCGCCACCAGCGGCTGGGACGAGACAGTCGAGCTGGCCACGTTCGCCTCGCTGCACTCGACCGAGGCGCTGATCCTGAGCGCGAACTACCCGACCGGGCCGCAGACCACGACCTCGCTGAACGCCTCGCAGATCGTCTTCACCAAGCCGGACGGGACGGCGCTGGGCTGCTCGGAGGCCTCCTACACGGGCGGCACCTGCACCCTCACCCGCGCGACGTTGAAGACGCTGATGGGCATCACCGGCGCGGCCGACGCCCGCCGCAGCCTTCAGTTCGAGTTCGCCTTCGCGATCAAGACCGCCTTCACCAGCAGCGAGGACGTGACCCTCAATCTCCAGCTCAAGCGCCACGACAACGGCCTCCGCTCTGCCGCCGCGGTCTACAAGCGCGGCGCCGCCGCGGCCTCCAACGCGCAGCCGTTCGCGCGGCCGATCGGGATCGACGGGACGGCCGAGACCGGCAACGTGCTGATGAGCGAGGACGCGCAGGCGCACCGCTTCCGCCGCTACCGGCCGGGCGGCCAGGACACGCCCGTCCAGCTGCTGGTCTACGACAGCGCCACCGCCATCAACACCTACTCCTCCTCGACCAACCGCGTCTCCTACGGGACGATCAGCGAGGTCAAGATCGAGGTCAAGACCCGGCCCACGGCGAACAACCTCGCCTCCGGCGTGCTGATCGCCAACGCGCAGGTCAAGGTGCTGAAGAACGACGGGACCAGCGCCTGCACCGAGGCCGCGGTCGGCAACGTCTGCACGATCACGTCGGCCAACTTCCTCGCGGCCGGCCCGCCGCGCGCCGGCAGCCACTACCGCGCGCTGCCGCTGGAGTTCGACTTCAGCGTCCCCACCGGCCACATGATGCCCAACTTCGGCAACGCCAACCTCGTCGTCACGGTCGTCCGCACCGGCAGCGGCACCCTGGCCCAGCGCACCCAGACCTTCACCCTCCCCTTCGACGGCGGCACCCGCGCCGAGCCGTTCGCGATGGTCGCCGACGCGACGGGGAACGCGCCCGCGGCGGACCAGCAGTGGGCGCAGGCGGGGGCTCGCACGCGAATCTGGGCGCACGTCTACAACGCGGCGAAGACCGCGCACGAGGCGGTCACGGGCACGAACACGGCGCAGTACTGGGAGTTCGACCAGGCATCGGGCGCGACCGCGGTGAAGATCGAGCTGCTCGACGGTGCCAGCGGCATGGCGGCCCCGTCCGGCGGCCTGATCACGGCCGCGGACTCCGCCGCGAAGTTCGCGCCCTGCACGGAGTCCGAGCCCTCGAACGTCTGCACGATCACCTTGGCCGCGCTGAAGTCCTACGACTCCGAGGCGAGCCCGGACGACAACGATGAGGTCGATCCGCTCAAGTTCGCGGTCTCGATCCCGCAGGGCTCGACCAACTCGGTGCGCCTGAAGCTCACCGTGAACCGCTCCGACTCGATGACCAAGGTCCGCGAGTTCCGCATCTACGCGCCCTGGGCCTACCCGCTGCTGGCCCCGGTCGGCGCGGACGGCCGCCCGCGATCCGGCAGCCTCTCCGCCACCGTCTGGGAGTACGAGCCTCGCGGCCGCCCGACCCCGCTGGCCTTGGAGCTGTACAACGCGCGCCGGCAGCAGTACGTCCCGCCGACGGCCGCGCTGCGGCCGTCCTTCGCGGACTTCGAGACGGTCACGATCCGCGTGCAGGACGCGGCCGGCGACCTGATCAGCGGGGCGGAGCTGACCGCCCGCAACGGCACCCCGCTGCGCGGCCTCTGCCCGGTCGCCGCGAGCTGTGAGATCACCCGCGCCGAATGGCAAGCGCGCCAGCGCGGCGCGCGGACGCCCGGCGGCCTCGAGTTCGCCGCCTCGGTGCCGGCCGAGTACTCCGCCGCCGCCGTCATCCGGATCGAGCTCGCGCACACCGGCCGGACCGCGCCGGCCGCAGCCCAGCCGGTCAACGAGCAGATGCTGGGTACGGGCCCGGTGCAGCGGATCGCGCTGGAGGACTCGTCCGGCACGCGCACCGCGGTCTACGAACTGCGCATGGTCTCGCCGGCCAAGCGCGCCTTCGCCCTGCCGCTGATCGCGGACGCCGCCACCGGCCTGCGCGTCTGCACGCTGGCCGAGTCCGGCAGCGGCGCCGCCGCGCTCACCGCCTGCACCGCTCCCTCGGTCCAGCGCGGCACCCCGATCGGCTTCGCGGCGGCGCTGATGCGCGGCCTCGAGGCGCACCCCGCCAACCCGCCCACGGCGAACGGCGACGAGCTGGTCCAATACAACGAGATCACGACGCTGACGATCACGGCGACCTCCGGGGAGATCATCCACCAGGCCCTCTGCCCGCGCGCCGCCGCGGAGCACCCCGTCCACCAGCCGGCCGCGCAGACGGACGCATCCACCTGCACGATCAGCAGCGCCGCGCTGCAAGCCTTCCAAGGCGCAGCCGAAGCGAACGAGCCGATCCGCCCGCTGCAGCTGGCCTACGTCCCGTCCGCCGCCTCCGGCGCGACGGGCACGGTGAGGCTGAGCTACGCGATCGCCGGCGCGAGCCCGCCCGAGATGATCGAGCAGACGCTGGAGTTCGCCCACGCCGCCGGCCCGGGCAAGCGCACCGCCGGCGTCTACCTCGACTGGAGCGACCCCGGCTCCGCCTACGCCGCGGCCGCCCCCGCCGCGCTGTTCGCGATCGGCCGCGCCGACTCGCGCGCGACCGCCGCCCCGGCCCCGCGCTCGGCCCTGCCCGGCCGCGTCAAAAGCGCGCTCTTCTCCGAGCTGGCCGCGGACAAGGCGGTCGAGCTGACGATCAGCCAGGGCACGCTCTCCTACAACGGCGCGGCCTGCACGGCGTCGTCGGCCGGCTGCACGCTCTCGCTCAGCCGCGCCCAACTGCTCGCCGGCGCCGGGACCGCGACCGCCTCCGACCCGATCGGCAACCTGCGCGCCGAGTACGCGCTGCCGCTCGGCGTCTCCGGCCCGACCACGATCAGCGTCCGCGCCAGCTTCGACGGCGAAGCTGATCCCGCCGTCGGCGAGCTCGCCATCGCCCACCCGGCGGTCAGCGCTCCGGTCGGCTCGGCCTACCTGCCGACCGACGCCGACGGCGTGATCGCCGCCGGCGCCACGGCCGAGGTCGCGGCCGGCTTCACCGTCGCGGTCGACGCGGTCGGCAGCGGCTGGGGCTGCGCCCGCCCCGACCCCTCCTTCCTCGAACTGGACGCGGCCGGCGCCCTGCTCGACGCCTGCGCCGGCGGCCTCTCGCGCCTGTCCGGCGGCGCCCCGCCGTCGGCCGCCGCGGCCTGGCTGATCGCCGACTCCTACCTCGCCATCACCGGCCCAGCCACCTGGCGCGTCGAGGGCCCCGGCGACGGCTCGAAGCGCCTGATGCTGGGCGGCACTTGGAGCCGCATGCGCTGCGGCTTGGCCTCCGCGCAGGGCACGTCGACGGCCGGCGAGCGCGACATCGCCTGCTGGATCACCGACGCCGAAGGCAACCGCCCCAGCATCGCGATCGACGCCTCCGCCGCCGAGGACGTCCGCATCACGGCCAGCCTGATCCCGACCCGCGAGCGCCGCTTCCACATCTTCACCGGCGCCGCGACGCAGCCCGCCGACCGCTACGCCGAAACCGCCGCCGCCTTCCGCCTGGCCAGCGGCCCGCTCTTCCGCACCGCGATGATCGACGTGGGCGAGCCCGCCCCCGTCGCCTCGGTCACGCTGGCCCGCGCCGCCGGCGCGAGCGGCCCCGTCCCGCGCGGCGGCACGGCGAACCTCGAAGTCCGCATCCGCGCCGCCGGCGGCGCAGCGGCCGATGCCGCCGCGATCGCCTCGATCACCCTCACCGCCACCCGCGGCTCGCTCAGCGGCTCGCTCTGCCCCGGCGCCGCCCGCAGCTGCACGATCAACGCCGGCCCCGGCACCGGCTTCGCCGCCGCGGTCGCCGCCAACCCGGCCCTGCCCGCCGCCCTGCCGATCGCCTTCACCCCGCCGGCCGGCGAGGGCTCCGCCCGCATCTCGCTCGCCGTGACCACCACCGGCGGCGCCCAATCGCTCTACACCGACGCGCTCGATCTGACCTTCGCCGGCGCCGCCTCCGCCCTCCGCGCCGGCGCCGGCCTGCCCCTGCTCCACCACCGCGCCACCCCCGACGACGACCGCGACGTGATCGAACTCGAAATCTCCGCCGCCGACTCCTCCGGCAACGCCGCCGCCCTGCCCTCCGCCACCGCCCGCGTGCTCGACGCCGCCGGCAGCCCCGTCGCCCAAGGCTTCCTGATCGAGCGCCTCTGCCAAACCGGCGCGAGCAAGTGCAAGTACCGCATCACCGCGACCGCCGCCGCCACCGCCCCGCTCGCCGCCGGCCGCTACCGCCTCGAGGTCGCCCCGCCCGGCCTGCGCCCGCTGACCGCCCCCTTCGGCGTCGCCGGCCCCGCCGCCGCGCTCGACCCCGTCCCCGCCGGCCCGCCCCTGCTCGGCCGCACCCTCGACATCCAAGTCGACGCCTCAGACGCCGACGGCAACCCCGTCGCCGACGGCACCACCATCCGCGTCCGCGCCACCGCCGCCGACGGCCCCTCCCCCCTCCAGCTCGCCACCCCGCCCAGCGACAGCGCCACCGAACAGTCCGCCTCCCTGACCACCAAGGACGGCGCCGCCACGGCCACCTTCGTCACCGCCTCCCAAGCCATCGCCATCATCTCCTTCGACGCCCAAGACGGCCCCCGCACCACGGCCAGCGCCGTCCAACTGATCGACGCCCGCAACGCCCCCCTCCCCGGCCAACCCGCTCCCCCCTCAGACCCCGCCTCCCCCGCCGCCCACCTCGCCGACGGCGCCGGCCGCCCCGCCGACCCCTCGACAACCAGCGGCCTCACCGTCTGGGCAGCCCCCGCCGATGCGACCACCGCAACCGCCGCCGACCTCTTCAACGAACTCCCCGGCGCCCAGGCCCTGCTCCTCTGGAACGGCCGCCGCTGGATCCGCTACGCCATAGACCCCCAAGGCAACCCCATCCCCGGCTCCCAAAACTTCCCCCTCCACCCCCAAGACCTCCTCTTCATCGCCCGCTGAGGGGGCGCAGACCACGGCCTGTTTGCGGTTCATCTGCCGGGCTGAGCAGCGCCTGCTGGCCGCGCTGACGCGGAAATGGCTGCTGGCCGGGCCTCGCTGGCGGCATGATCGCCAATCCGCGCCCAAGCGAGGCAGAAGAGCCGGAAAATCGACCTGCAGGTGATCGGCGTTCGCGAGGCAGCCGGACGACAAGTTGCACCTGCTCACGGGGGACGACTGCGGTGCGCTGGCGCTCTCGCCCGGTCAAGCAAGCGGCGCGCACCAGGATGAGCGAGACATGCTGAACGACCGCGCCTGCGAGGACGACGCCATCCGCCAGCGTGAACAGGTCCTAATAGGCGATCAACGAGTGGAGAGGGATGGGCGGGGTCGGCCGTTCAGGGTGGTCAACTCGACCAGGACGGAGATCGAGGAGAGGCGGGCGCGTACTCGCGGCCGTAGGCGGGCAGCGGCAGATTGCCGGCCTTGCGGGCCGGGATGAAGGGGAGGCTGGGCTTGGCGGCGGCCGGCGCGCCGAAGAGGAAGCCGCGCGATTCGGTGCCGACGATGGCGTCCGCCCGTCCGTGCGGGAAGCGAACCAGTCGACCGCGGCGTTGAACGCGTCGGGCGCGGCCAGCGGCGGGGTGATGTCGCGGAAGAGGACGCCGGCGGTGGGGAAGTCCGGCACGGGGCGGATTGCCGTTCGGAGCGTGCTGGAGAGTTCGTCGGGGGTCATGGGCATGCGGCCAGATTAGGCGAGGACGCCCTTGGCGGTGAGATCGGCGACGCGTTCGGGCGCGTAGCCGAGCAGTTCGGTGGCGATTTCGTAGGTGTGCTGGCCGAAGAGGGGGCCCGATTGTTGCAGGTCGCCGGGGGTGCGGTGGAGCTTGACGGGAGGGCCGTCGTGGAGGCTGCGGCCGGTTTCGGGGTGGTCGAGGTGCTGGTAGAAGCCGCGCTCGCGGAGGTGCTCGTCGTCTTCGACGATGTCCTGGGCGTCCTGGACGATGGCGGCGGGGATGCCGCGGGCTTGCAGGCGGTGCATCAGATCGCGGGCGTCGAGGCCGGCGGTCCAAACGGCGATTTGGGCGTCGAGTTCGTCCTCTTCGCGACGGCGGCCGAGCAGGGTTTGGAAGCGCGGGTCGTCCGCGAACGACTGATCGGCGGCGGCTTGGCGGAGGCCCTGCCAGTCGGCGTCGTCGCGGACGGCGATGGCGATCCAGCGCTCGCGGGTCATGGGGCCGTCGTAGCCGGCGTCGGGATTGGGAGCGCCGCGGGGGGCGTCCTGGCAGCGGTAGGCGTTGTGGGGGCACATCCAGTCGGAGCGGTTGCCGCTGCGCGATTGGTCGCGGGCGTTGACGGCGGCATCGAGCAGGGCGGGGCCGATCGTGGCGGCGACCGATTCGAGTTGGGCGAGTTCGATCTTCTGGCCCTGCCCGGTGCGGCGGCGATGGCGGAGCGCGGCGAGGATGGCGACCACGGTGTGGCCGGGGTTGACGACGAAATCGGGGAAGTTGGTGCCGAGTCCGATCGGCGGGCGGCCGGCTTCGCCGGTGAGGTGCGAGAGACCGGCGATCGGGTTGAGCACCGCGCCGAAGCCGCGGTAATCGCGGTGCGGGCCGGTCGCGCCCTGCATCGGCTGATAGGCGGCGATGACGTCGGGGCGGACGGCGCGGAGCTCGTCGTAGCCGGTCCGCCAGCGGTCGATCACGCCGGGAGCCATGTTGCAGATGAAGACATCGGACTGCGCGACGAGGTCGAGCAGCACCTGGCGGGCGCCCTCGGCGGACATGTTGAGCAGGAAGGAGCGCTTGCCGGCGTTCCAGTTGTTGAAGTAGTTGCTGGCGTTGTAGCCGCGCGCGCCGGGGCGGCGGGGGAAGCCGGTGCGGAAGCCGTCGATCCGCGCTTCGCTCTCGATGTGGATCACGTCCGCGCCGAAGAGGGCGAGGGTGCGGGCGGCGATCGGGCCCGCGCCGAACCAGGTGAGGTCGGCGACGCGGATGCCGTCGAGCGTGAGCGCGGCGCTCATATCGCGCCCTCCCCGTAGTAGGCGGGCAGGTCCTCGGCGGGGATGCCGGCGAGCCCGGTCAGCACTTCGGCGTTATGTTCGCCCGCGGCCGGCGCGGGGCGGCGGATTTGCGCGGGCGTGGCCGAGAGCCGGTAGGGCGGGCCGGGGTAGCGGGCAGCGACGGCGTCTTGCCCCAAGCCGCGGGGCTGTTCGATCTCCTGCCACCAGCCGCGGGCGGCCAGCTGCTCGCTGGCGAGCAGGTCGGAGGGCTTGTTGACGATGCCGATCAGGAGGCCGCGAGCCTGGCCCTGGTGGTAGATGTCGGCCGCGGGCTTGCCCGCGAAGAACGCATCGACCGCGGCGTGGGCCGGCTCCAGCAGCGCCCGCGCGTCCTCGGCGGTGTCCGGGTCGACCAGCGAGCGGAAGGAGAGGCCGTCGAGGATGCGGCGGTGTTCGGGCGCGGCGAGTTCGGCGGCGTGGCCCTCTTCGAGCATCCAGTCGAGCAGCGCCTTCCAGGGCGCGCCGAAGCCGGCGACGCCGATGTAGCAGTAGACGTGTCCGTCGGCCGCGGGGTACGCGCCGATGCCGGGCAGGGGACGCGCGTCGCCGGGGCGTTCGTGGGCGACGCGGTTGAAGTCCCAGTTGAGGTGGGCGCGGGCCTGGCAGGCGGAGTAGACCTCCTGGGCGGAGATTTCGACGAACTGGCCCTCGCCGGTCGCTTCGGCGTGGAGCAGGGCGATCAGCGCGCCCTGCGCGGCCGCGATGCCGGCGGCGATCGCGGCCTGTTCGCCGCCGATCCGCTGGGGCGGCCCGTCGGCGTAGCCCGCCTGCTGCATCGGGCCGGCGATGGCTTGGACGGCGAGGTCGGTCGCGGCCCAATCGGCATGCGGGCCGGTCGCGCCGAAGGCGGTGCTGGAGACCCAGACCAGGGCCGGATGCTCGGCCAGCGCGCGCTGCGGATCGAGTGCGGCCCGCTCGGACGGGGTGCAGGATTCGAGCACGATGTCGGCCTGCGGCAGCAGCCGGCGGAAGAGAAAGCGGCCGTCGTGCTGGCTCAGGTCGATGGTGACTGAGCGCTTGCCGGCGTTGTGGTACCACCAGGTCAGCGAGGAGGCGCGGTCGGCGGCATCATGCGCGAACGGCGGGCGGGCACGGGCCGGATCGCCGCCGGGCGGCTCGATCCGGATCACGTCCGCGCCGAGGTCGGCGAGCAGCCGGCCAGCGTACGCGCCGAACTCGTTGCTCAGGTCGAGGACGGCGACGCCGTCCAACGCGGCGGGCGGATCGGGCATCGCGGGCGGCCGGATCAGGCCGCGGCCCCGGCGCGGACGTTGGCGGGCAGGCGGCTGGTGAAGATGTTCGCGGCCTCGGCGACCATCTCCTGGAGCACGTCGGCGGCGGGGCGGATCTCCTCGAGCAGGCCGGAGATCTGGCCGGCGGCGTTCATCAGCAGGTCCTCGCGCCCGCCCTGCTTGGCGGCCTCGGCGATGTCGGCGATCAGCAGCCCTTGCAGGCCCATCGGCAGCGCCTCGGTGCCGGAATCTTCCCAGGCCTCGATCAGCTCGTTGGCGATGTTGCGCATCGTCTTGCCGCTGTAGAGGCGGGTGACGCGGGTGTCCTCGTCGCGGGCGGCGAGGATGCGGCGCTTGCGGAACTCGTCGAGGTTGGCCTCCTGGGTGGGGATGAAGGCGGTGCCGCACCAGACGCCGACGCAGCCCATCGCCAGAGCGGCGGCGAGGCCGCGGCCGTCGCCGATCCCGCCGGCCGCGACCACGGGCACGGGCGCGGCCGCGTCGAGCACCTGCGGCAGCAGCGCCATCGTGCCGATCCGCCCGGTGTGCCCGCCCGCCTCGTGGCCCTGCGCGACCACGATGTCGGCGCCGCCGTCGGCCACGCGCTTGGCGTTCTTGACGTTGCCGACCAGCGAGATCACCTTGCCGCCGGCCTCGTGCACCTGGTCGACGTAGGGGGCCGGGTTGCCGAGGCCGGCCGCGAGCACGGGGACTTGCAGGCCGGTGATCACGTCGACCTGGTCCTGCGGCGTGAAGCGCGGGGTGCGGACATCGGCGTGCGGGGCCTGCACGTCGGGCAGTTCGAGCGACTCGCGGATGCCGCCGATCGCGGCGCGGTGGTCGGCCGGCAGCAGCTCGCGGGGATCGGAGGGGCGCTCGCGCTTCTCCTCGCGCGCGGGGCGCGGGGCGACGTTGGAGGGCAGCAGGATGTCGACGCCGAAGGGGCGGTCGGTGAGGTCCTGGATGCGGGTGATCGCCTGCTCGAGGCGGTCGGGCGGGAAGCCGGCCGCGCCGAGCACGCCGAGTCCGCCGGCGTTGGAGACGGCGGCTGCCAGCTCGGGCCCGGCCACGCCGGCTTGTCCGCCGCCGACGGTGGGCCCCATGCCCGCGAGCAGGACGGGGTACTCGATGTCGAGCATGTCGCAGAGGATGGTGTGGAGGACGGGCTTGGTCATCGCGTGAATCTTTCGCCGGGATCGCGTCCCTGCATTGTTCCGCGCCGACGGCGGGAGGTCAACGGGGGCGCGCCGGCGGCCGGGGGAGGCGCAATCGGCCGCGGCGGATAAGATGGGCGCATGGCGCTGAAGCGGACGTTGATCATCACCGCGGCGGGCGTGCTGCTGGCGCTGCTGTTCATCATCCTGATCCAGACCGGGCTGGGCGTCGACAGCGAAGTGACGCTGCGCGACAGCAATCGCCCGGAGATCGTGGGAGAGGACTAGGGCATGGCGCGACCGAGCGAGGCGCTGCTGGAAGAGGCGGGCGAGTGGATCGCGGAGCAGATGATGGAGGAGGGCATGCTGATGACCAGCGCCTTCGTCGACCTCGTGCTCTCGATGGAGTGGGACGCGATCGACGGCGGCGCCGACGCGGACGACCGGGCCAAGCTGGTGGACGCGATCTCGCGGCGGATGCAGGAGGAGGAGGTGCGGGTGGGGCCGCCGCCGGAGACGATCTCGACGGACGGGATCGACAGCTCGCAGATCACGCCGGTGCCGCGCTCGATGATCGAACTGGTGCTGTCCTGGGAGGACGACTTCCTCGGCTTCGCCGGAATCAAGCGGGGCGGTTGATGGCCGGCACGGGGGCGGCGCACGAGGTGCGGGTCGAGCCGTCGGGCATCTCCTGGCGGGCCGCGGAGGGCGACCTGCTGATGGAGTCGGCGCGCGCCGCGGAGCTCTGGTGGCCGAACCAGTGCGATATGCAATGCCGCTGCGCCGGCTGCTTCGTGATCGTGATCGAGGGCGGGGAGCACCTCTCGGAGATGGGGCGCTCGGAGCGGGAGGCGTTGCTGGAGCAGCGCGGGCGGCGGGCGCTGGAGGAACCGGTGCGGCTGGCCTGCCAAGTCTCCGTGCACGGGCCGGTCACGGTGCGCAAGACCGGCGTGCGGCGGCTCCCGGGCCCCTGATGACCGGGCTGCTCGACATCCCCCGGCTGGAAGCGTTCGTCGCGATCGCCGAGCAGGGCTCGTTCACCGGCGGCGCGGTCGCGCTGCAGCTGTCGCAGCCGACCGTGACCCACCGCATCCAGCAGCTGGAGCAGCAGCTGGGAACGCAGCTGTTCGAGCGCTACGGGCGCGGCCGCGGGGTGCAGCTGACCGACGCGGGGCGGGCGCTGCTGCCGGCCGCGCAGCGTACGTTGCAGGCCTCCCGCGAGGCGGCGGAGGCGATCGCCGCGCTGCGCTACGGCGGCGCCGGCACGCTGGCCATCGCCACCGCGCCCACGATCGGCACCTACGTGCTGCCCGACCTGCTCCAGCGCTTCGCCGCGCAGCAGCCGGGCGTGGAGGCGACGATCCGCACCGGACGCTCGGAGGAAGTCACCGACATGGTGCTCAACGATGCGGTGCACCTGGGCTTCGAGCGGGAGCTCGAACACCCCGAGATCCGGTCGACCCGGCTCTACGAGGACGGGATCGAGCTGATGGCGTCGCCGCGGCATCCGCTGGCGCGGCGGCGGGCCGCGTCGGTCACGGAGCTGGCGCGGGAGTCGGTGATCTTCTACGACATCGGCTCCTCCTACCACCTGATGAGCCACGCGGTCTTCCGCAGCGCCACGGTGGCGCCGCGGCACACGCTGGACGTGGACAGCCTGGAGATGGCGAAGCACCTGGTGATGCGCGGGCTGGGGCTGGCCTTCCTGCCCAAGGTGGCGGTCGAGCGCGAGCTGGCCGCGGGCGAACTGGCCGTGATCGCGATCGAGGGCGGCGAGCCGATCCGCCGGCCGATCGCCGTAATCCACCGGCGCGGGCGCACGCTGGGCGACCCGGCGCGATCGCTGCTGGCCCTGGCAGGGGAGGTCTACGGGGTTTCGGTCATCGGGGACGGGCCGGAGGCGTAGCGGCTCAGCTTTCGGGCAAGTCCGGCAGTTCGGGCAGCTCGCGTTCGTCGCGCAGGGCGCGGAGGATCGCGACGTCCGATTCTTCCGGGCCCTTGCCGTTGGGGCCGGGCACCTCCAGCAGCCAGGGGGCGCTGCGGAAGAGGCGGTTGCGGATCAGGCGGCGGAAGGCGGGCAGGCCGATGCTGCCGCGCCCGATGTTCTCGTGCCGGTCGCGCCCGGAGCCGAGCGGGGTCTTGGAATCGTTGGCGTGGACGGCGGCGAGCATCTCCGCGCCGAGCTCGCGGTTGAACTCGGCGGCGGCATCGCGCAGGCCGCCCGCGGTGTGGATCGGGTAGCCGGCCGCGTGCAGGTGGCAGGTGTCGAGGCAGACCTTGACCCGGTCGTTCGCGGCCGCGGCGGCCATGGCGGCCAGCTCCTGGAAGCTGGAGCCGACCTTGTTGCCCTCGCCGGCGGCGTTTTCGAGCAGCAGGTCGGCTTCGCCGCCGGCCTGATCGAGGGCGCGGTTGATCGCTTGGGCGATGCGCGGGAGCGCGGCCTCGAAGCCGCTGCCGAGGTGGCTGCCGACGTGGACGATCACGCCGCTCGCGCCGATCCGGTCGGCCAGCGCGAGGTCGGCCGCGAGCGCGTCGATGCTCTTGGCCAGCAGCTCGTCGTCGGGCGTGGCCAGGTTGATCAGGTAGATCGCGTGGATGAAGGCCGGGCCGAGCCGTTCGGCGGCGCGGCCGGCGCGGAAGGCGTCGACGTCCCCGTCCGGGTGCTGCTTCCTGCGCCACTGCTGCGGGGCCGCGCCGAAAATTTGGAAGGTCTCGGCGGTCACCCCGGTCGCGTTGGCGATCGCCTTGTCGATCCGCCCGGCGGAGGAGACGTGCGCGCCGACGGCGGGGCTGCGGGCCACGATCAGGCGCTCTTGGGCAGCAGGCGGTGGATCGGGCGCGTGAGCCGCTCGAAACCGCGGCGGATCGCCTGCGCCTTGGCCGCGTTCTCCGCGGCCCGGATCACCGCCTCGACCGAGCGGTCGTCCGCGTTGCGGATGCGCACGCTCGCGCGCGTCGTTTCGAGCGAGCAGGCGGCCTCGCTCGCGCCCGGCAGCGCGGCCAAGGCGCGCTGCACGCGGGTCGAGCAGACCGAGCAGAAGAGGCCGTCCATCGCGATCGTGATCAGGTCGCCGTCGCGCTCGACCAAGCGGCCCTTGGGCGCGAAGAAGGCGCGGCTGAGCTTGAAGCGGATCATCGCCCTCCCCCGTTTCGTCCTAGCCCCGGCGGGCCGGGTGCTGCTTCCAGTCTAGGTATTGGGCGACCGCGAAGGCGCAGGCTTCGAGGCTGTTGTAGACGGGGATGCCGGCCGCGTTGAGCCGCTGCTCGATCTCGAGGCCGACGGAGAAGCCCCGCTCGGTGTGGGGCGGGCGCACGACGATCGCGAGCGGCTTGGAGATCCGCTCGGCGGTGCGGATCACCTTGCCGGCCCAGCGCTCGGCGAAATCGTCGCCCTGGCTGCGTGAGTTGGAATCGGCCCCGGTGTGGATCATCAGCCAGTCGATGTTGGGGTCTTCGGCAACGGCGGTCAGCGCGGCGGCCAGGTTGTCGCCCTCGAACATGAAGCCGGCGTCGAGCGGGTTGCGGACGGAGGTGCCGGCCAGCGGCGTGAACTCGGCCAGCGCCTCTTGCGTCTGCGGCGCGAACCAGGGGATCGGCACGCCGGCGCGGTCGAAGATGTCGGCCGCCAGCACGGAGACGCCGCCTCCCCCGCCGAGCACGGCGCAGCGCGGGCCGGCGATGCCGGGCATGCGCTCGTGGGTCACGGCGATGTCCAGCAGCTGCTCGACCGCGTCGACGGCGATCAGCCCGGTCTGGCGCTGCACGGCCTGCCAGATTTCGCGCGAGCCGGCCAGCGAGCCGGTGTGCGAACTGGCGGCGCGGGAGCCGGATTCGGTCAGGCCGCCCTTGAGCACCGCCAGCGGCTTGCTCATGCGCCGGGCGATGTCGCGGAAGCGCGGCCCGTTGCGGAAGCCCTCGATGTAGCCGATCACCATCTCCGTGTCCGGGTCGTCGGAGAGGAACTGGAGGTAGTCGGCCTCGTTCAGGTCGGTGCCGTTGCCGAAGGAGACGACGTTGGAGAAGCGCACCCCGCGCCGCTTGCCCTTGGCCACGGCCTCGGTCGCGTTCATCCCAGATTGCGAGAGCATCCCGACCGAGCCCGGCTCGCGCTCCGCGTCGTCCATGAAGGAAACCCCGCCCCGCGTCGAGTGGATGCCCATGCAGTTGGGCCCGATCAGGCGGATGCCGGAGCGGTCCAGCAGCTCGACCAGCTGCGCCTCGAGGCCGGCCCGCTCCTCCTGTCCGGTTTCCCCGAAGCCGGCCGTGAACAGGTGGACGATCGGCACCCCCTTCTCCGCCGCGTCCTCGATCAGGCCGATGATGTGCTGCGCCGGCACGGCCGAGATCAGGTAGTCGACGCCGCCCGGAATCTCGGCCAGCGACTTGTAGAGGACGGTGCCGTCGTCCAGCTCGCCGCCGCGCGGGTTGAGCGCGTAGACCTCGGGCACGCGGCCGAGGTTGCGGATGCCGCGCAGGAAGGATTGCCCGCCGCCCCAGCCCGTGCTGCGGGCGGAGACGCCGGCGACCGCGACGGACTTGGGGGCGAAGGCGGTGGCGAGGGCCTCTTGCGCATGCAGATCGCGTTCTTCGCTGCCACGATCGGGATTGGGCGCGCGACGGCTTGGCATGGACGGGGCTCCATCTAGTCGGAATTGCGGCAGAGTCTACCAATGGCCCCCGTGATGGCGGGACGAGCGATCTGGGACGCCCCGCCCGCGGCGGAGCGGGCCGTGCTCTGCGTCGGCGGCTTCGACGGCGGCTTCAGTGGCCCCGACGGGATCTACGAGGACTTGGCCGCGGAGCTGCCGCCGACCGGGATCGGCGTCCTCCGTCTCGACTTCCGGATCAAGACATCGCCCGGCCCGATCGATGAAGGGACCGGCGACGTGCTCGCGGGCATCGAGTGGCTGGAGCAGCAGGGCGTCCGCCGGATCGCCCTGATCGGGCACTCCTACGGCGGCGCGATCGTGATCCGCGCCGGCGCTCGTTCCAAGTCGGCAGCCGGCGTAGCCGCCCTGGCGACGCAGACGGCCGGCATCGAGCCCGAAGACCTGCAACAACTCGCCGGCCGCCCCCTGCTGCTGATCCACGGCCTGGCCGACTGGCGCCTCCCCGCCCGCCTCTCCGAATGGGTCCACTCCCAAGCCGCCGAACCAAAACGCCTCGAACTCCTCGAAGGCGCAACCCACTCCCTCCGCCAGCGCCGCCCCGACGCCCTGCAAATCCTGCGCAAATGGATCACGGAAACGCTCCCCGCAGAGTGACCGCCTTGGCGATCTTCGCCAAGTGCCGGGCAGCACATCCGCTCGCGGTCGCTTATGTTTCACGCACGCGGGCATGTGGATGATCTCAACATGCCAACAGCGCAGATGCGGGAGGGAGACGAGCGCATGACAGCCGCTGCGGCGCTTCAATCCCAGCCGCTCAATCCTGCGGGCTCTGACGCATCGGGCAATGAGGGAGGCCCCTTGGCGTACCCGCCCCCTGAGGCTGACGTTGGTGAAGCGGGAGGGCTGAGCAGCGCGCCCTTGCTCGACAACAGGATCGATGCCTTCTTGTTGAACCTTCGGAGCTCTGGGCGCTTGGACTACCGCCGTTATCTGGGTTCGCCGCTCCGCTACGCCGGCGGCAAGAGCCTCGGGGTGGGCTACGTGGTCGAACGTCTCCCTCGCGATACCAAGCGGCTGGCGTCGCCCTTCTTCGGCGGCGGCTCGGTTGAGATCGCCTGCGCTCGCGAACTCGGCATGGAGGTCGCGGGCTACGACGTGTTCGACATCCTCGTCAACTTCTGGCGCGTCCAACTCCGCCACCCCAAAGCCGTGCACGAGCGGCTCAGGGAGATGCCGCCCACCCGCGACACCTTCGCCGCCGTCAAGCGCGAACTGGAGGCGCATTGGCGGGGCGGGAAGTCGCTCGACCGCTGGGACTTGGCGGCCCATTACTACTTCAACTCGAACACCTCCTACGGGCCGCACTTCCTCGGCTGGCCGTCGGACATCTACCTCTCCGAGCCGCGCTACACGAAGATGATCGAAAAACTGCGCCGATTCTCCGCGCCCACGCTGTCGGTGGAGTGCCTATCGTTCGAGCAGTCAATCCCCCGCCACCGCGACGACTTCCTCTACTGCGACCCGCCCTACTTCCTCGAGGACGGCGACACCTTCGTGGGCATGTACCCGCATCGGAATTTCCCGATCCACCACAAGGGCTTCCGCCACGACCTCCTGCGCGACCTGCTGCTCGACCACGATGCCGGCTTCATCCTCTCCTACAACGACTGCGAGACCATCCGCGAGTGGTATGCGGGCTGCGAGATGTCCACGCCGCAGTGGCAATACACATTCGGCCAGGGCGACACGAGGATCGGCGTCAACCGGGCCGAGCGGAACGGCGGCTCGCACGTGAAGAAGTCCCACGAACTCCTGATCTGGCGAATGCCCCGCTGATGGCGCTCAGGGGATCATCATCCGAGCACGTGCGCGCCTATCGGCGGCGGGGCCACGACAACGCGCTGCGCTTTGCGCGGGCGATCTGCCTGGATGCCGATTACCGCAACGACTTGCAGGCCAAGAAGGACGTCATCGATCCATCCGGGGACGCGCACTCGCTCAAGTCGGGCGCCAAGAAGTGGCAGATCTTCCTCTACAGCCGCAACCGCTTCGAGTCCGATGACGGGTTTCAGGCCCTGAACGGGATCGGTTCGCTCCTGATCCACTGCATCGACGCATTCCCTCCCAGCTTCGCGGACTACAAGCGGGATCCGGGGCCGGCCAAGGAGCGACTTCGCACGCCGATGCGCGAACTCAAGGACCGGTTCCAGCGAAAGGCGCTGCTCCGCGCCTTCCTGATGAAATCCATCTTCAACGGCGGCGAGGTCAACTACTTGACGGTGCTCCACTCGGACGACCGGTACCACGTCTTCCGCAACACCGAGGTGGTCCGGCTCTTCGGCGAAGAGCTGGAAGTGGTGAATTCCACCGGCAACCCGCCCGAACAGAAGGTCCTGTTCAGGCATGACGGCCTCAACTTGGCCGAGCTGGAGATGCGCAACGACAGCCCGCAGCACTACCAGGAAGTCAGGTTCAACATGCTCGTTCCCCGCGCCATGAACCTGCTGCTTCCGATCGAGCCCACCACCAACTTCTCGCCTGAAGTGATCGTGCATGGCGAGGCGGCAAGGACGTTCGGGAACTGGCAAACGGACCGGCGGTCGACGCCGGCCTGATTCGAGCACCCCTGGACGGTCGAGCTCAGCCGCCGGCTACGGCGGGGACTATGGAGACTTCGGCGCCGTCTTGAAGTTCGGTGGCAAGGCCTTGTTCGAAGCGGACGTCTTCGCCGTTGACGAAGATGTTGACGAAGCGGCGGATTTCGCCGTCCTCGTCGAGCAGGCGGTCCTGGATGCCGGGGAATTGCCGTTCGAGGTCGGCCACGACGTCGGCGAGGGTCGCGCCGTCGGCGGCGGCTACGTCCGCGCCTGAGGCGAGGGCTCGGAGCGGCGTGGGGATGCGGACGCTGACGGGCATGGGCGGTGCGCTTTCGGACGTGCGGCTCGGCTCGGGGCAGCGTAGCGCGGGGCGGCGCTGCGGTCAGTCCGCGGCGGGCTGCGGCTCCCACATGTGGCGGCACTGGTTGCAAACGAGCGCCGAGAGCACCTCCTGGCCGCCGGCCTGCGGGTCGTCAACGATGTCGTACTCGGTTTCGAGCGCGGCGCTGCACTCGGGGCAGGCCGGGGCCAGCGTGTAGTCGAAATCGCCCGAGGTGAGCGCGGTGCGGTGGATCAGCGTGTCGATGTCGACCCACTCGTCGAAGGGCACGGCATGCACTTGGTAGGAGGCGAGATCGTCGGCGGCCACGGCGGCTCCGGATCCCCGCGCGGCGGAACGGCCGGTTGCGGCTAGCGCGCGGCGTGGGGGCCGCGCATCGACCCGAGCGCGAGTTCGAGGTCGTAGTCGCTCGTGCCCTCGCCCGCGGGCTCGCCGGCCCCCCGGCCGGAGCTGCGGCGCGGCGCGCCGAAGAGGTCGGAGTTGTTGGTCCGCTCTTGGTCGGCGAAGGAGTTGTTGAAGACCCGGTGGGCGCCGCAGCGGCGGCATTTGCCGAGGGCCGTCGGGCCGTTGGGCGAGGGGATGTCCCAAGCGTGCACGCAGACGGCCGCGACTTCGGGGGCGGAAGTGGTCATGATGGACTCACGCGCCCTGCCGCCACGGCGGGGCTCCGCGCTTTCCGGGCTGCCGGCCCGGCGTTGGGCGAGGAGTCAGCATTACGTTGGCGCAGCGCGCTGCTTCCGTCAACCGCCCAGAGGGCACTCGACGGAAGATTTGATTGACAGTTAACGCTGGAGCGCCCGCACCTGCTCCAGTGACTGCTCGGCGTGTATCTGGAAGTCCCGCGGGGCGTCGATCACGTGGCGCACGACGCCCTCGCCGTCCAGCACGCAGGTGACGCGGCGGGTGATCCCGCGCTCCTCGTCGTAGATGCCGTAGACCTTGCCGGTCTTGGCGTGGGGGAAGTCGCCCAGCAGGGGGAATTGCAGGCCCAGCTGGATCGCGTAGGCGCCGGCGGCGAAGGGGGAGTCGACGCTGATGCCCAGAACCTGGGCGCCCGCCTCTTCGAACTCCGCGTGGAGTTCCTGGAAGCGGGCCAGTTCGCTGCTTCAACCGCCGGTGAAGGCGAGCACGTACCAGGCGAGCACGACCGGCCGGCCGCGGTAGTCGGAGAGCTTGTGCTCCTTGCGGTCGCCGTCGAGCAGCGTGAAGTCGGGGGCCGGGCGGCCGATCTCGATCGCCATGTTCCGCTCCGTTCGCCGGAGGGAAGAGGATAGGGGGTGCGCGCCTATACTCGCCGCATGGCCTCGCCGATCAAGTGGGACTTGGGCATGGCGACCGCGCTCGAGGCGGAAGCGATCGGCGAGCCCGGCGCGCGCCGCTTCCGCATCCGCGTGACCGCGGGCGATTCCACCGCCTCGATCTGGTGCGAGAAGGAGCACGTCGATTCGCTGGCCGCGTCGATCGAGCGGGTGCTGGCCGGCAAGCGGGTCGCCGAGGATCGGATGCAGCAGCCGCCGGCCGAGCTGATCGGCTTCCCGCTCAACGCGACGGCCGACTTCCTCGCCGGGCGCTTGGCGCTGAGCTA
The DNA here is from genome assembly GCA_965205165.1 of Dehalococcoidia bacterium. Lineage (GTDB taxonomy): Bacteria > Chloroflexota > Dehalococcoidia > Bin125 > Bin125 > CBDESM01. The sequence continues at coordinate 33,616 of OZ242037.1, read as the reverse complement.
CGACGAGGACGCCGATCTGCTGACGTTGTACGCGACCGACGTCGAGGAGCCGGGCGGCACGCCGACCCTGCGGGTCGAGTTCGGGCGGCAGACGGCGCGCGGCTTCACGGCGCTGGCGGAGGCGGCGCTGGCTGGCGGGCGCCCGAGCTGCCCGCTCTGCAAGCAGCCGATCGAAGGCGACTCCCACCTCTGCCCGCAATCCAACGGCCACGGCGAGGAAGCCCTGGCCGGCATCGGGCCGCCGGAGTTCTAGCGGTGCGCGGCCGCGGGCGGGGCGCCTGAGCCGGTGGCGCCGGAAGCGGGCGGCGGGGCGGTCGTCTGGCGCACCGCGCCGCAGCGGCGGGCGATGGCGCGGACGATCGCCGTCGCCCCCGGCGGCGGCCCGGCGCGGCTCTGGACCCTGCCCTACCTGCTCTCCGTGGCCAGCATCTTCTCCTTCTTCTGCTGCTTCTTCTTCCTGCTGACCACCTTCCCCGAACACCTGCGCGAGATCGGCGCGAGCACCCTGGAGGTCTCGCTGATCGTGGGCAGCTTCGCGATCGTGCCGATCTTCCTGCGCCCGCTGGCCGGCCGCTGGAGCGACGCCGGGCGGCGCGTGCTGATGATGAAGATCGGCATGATCTCGTTCATCGTCTCGTTCGCGGTGATGATCTTCGCGGACGACGTCTGGGCGCTGCTGCCGCTGCGCCTGGTGCAGGGAATCGGGATGACCGCCTACCCGACGCCGGCCGGATCGATGGTGGCGGAGATCGTGCCGATGCCGCGGCGCGGGGAGGGGCTGGGCTTCTTCGGGCTGGCGACCAGCGTGGCCCAGCTGATCGCCCCCGTCCTGGGCGCGGTCGCGGCCGGCTTCGGCGGCTTCGACGCGGTGCTCGCCGTGGCGCTGGGCACGTCGGTGTTCACCTTGGCGCTGACCGCGCTGATGAAGGAGCCGGTGACCGACGCGCCGCCCCCGCCGGGCGGCTTGGAAGGGCTCAAGCGGCTGCTGCCGCGGGCCGCGATCTTCCCCAGCATGGTCTTCTTCACCGGGGTCACGCTGGCCTTCGGAGCCGCCTCGACCTTCCTGCCCGGCTGGGGCGAGGACACCGGGCGCGATCTGGGCGACGCCTCGCTCTACTTCGTCTTCAGCGGGGCGGCGGCGCTGATCGCGCGGCCCGTCGCCGGGCGCTTGTCGGATCGGATCGGGCGCGTGCCGGTGATCGGGCCGGGCCTGCTCTGCACCGCGATCGCGACGGTGATGCTGACCCAGGCGGCCGCGCCGGAGGCGGTCTGGCTCGCGGGCGTGTTCGGCGGGATCGGCCTGGGCTGCGCGCACACCGGCCTGTTCGCGCTCTCGATCGACCTGGTCCCGCCGGCCCAGCGCGGCGGCGCGACCGCCACCTTCCAGCTGGCCTGGGACCTGGGCCTGGGCGGCGTGATCGTGCTGGGCTTCATCGGCCAGGCCATGTCGGTTGAGATGGTGTTCTGGGCGACCGCCGCGATCGCGCTCGCCTCGCTGGCGGCGCTGCTGGCGGGCCGGTTGGCGGGCTTGACGCGGCCGCTCGGGGCGGCCGCCGCGGCCGGCTGACCCGATGGCCGGCGGCCGGGAGCCGGCGGGGCGCTCCGACGGGCTGGAGGAGCTCGCCCCCGAGACGCGCCGCGCCCCGCCGGACTACCGCCGGCCGGTTGCGGCCCTGCTCGCGGGCGCGGCCCTCGCCCTCGCGCTCGGCTTCGGGACCGGCATCTTCGACCGCGGGCCGACCGAACTGGACGTCTCGGCCGCCTACCGCGAGGGCTCCGAGCAGGGCGCGGCGGATGCGGAAGCGGCTTGGGCGGCCGAAACGGAACGGCTGGCCGCGGAAGCGGATCGGCGCGGACGCGCGGACGCCGAGGCCGAGATCGGCGACGAGCTGATCATCGGCGGGCGCAACGGCTACAACTACGACGCCGGCCTCGAAGCGGGCCTGCTCGCGCTCGAGCGCGAAAGCGACGCCGCGTTCGGCCGGGGCTGGGCCGCCGGCTACCTCGACGGCTACGAGGACGCCGGCGGCGAACGGCCCGACGGCGCACCGGATCCGCCGGAGCGCGCCCCGCCGGACAGCTGGGGAGCGGGGCGATGAGCATCGGGGCGGCGCTGCGGATGCTCGCCGCGTTCGCCGCCGGCTTCGCGGTCGCGCTGGCCGCCGGCGCGGCCGCGGGAGTATTCGACCGCGGGCCGACCGAGGCGGACGTCGAGGCCGCCCGCTCGGCGGGACGCGAAGAGGGGGTGTCCGCCGTCGAGGTGCGGCTGGCCGGCGAGCGCGAGCGGCGCGTGCAGCGCGCCTACGAGGGCGGCATCGCGCTGGCCGAATGGGTGCTGCTGCCCGGCCTCGACCAGCTGCCCAATCCGCGCGGCTGGTTCCGCGGCGTCGACGAGGGCCGCGCCGCGGTCGCTGCGGCCGCCGCCGCGGCCCGGGAGCAGGGCTACCGGCTCGGCTTCGCGCACGGCGCAGCCACGGCCGCGCCCGGCCCGCTGGAGCCCCCGACCGGCCTGCGGATCGACGAGGTGCTGGTCCTGCGCCTGGTCTCCGCCGATGTGCGGCTGCGCTGGGATCCGGTGCCCGGCGCGACCGGATACCGCGTGCGGCAGGACGGCTCGGCCTTCGCGGGCGAAGTCTCCTGGCGCCGCACCCGCTACCGCTTCAGCGTGCCGCTGCCGGCGCTGGGCACCACGATCGAAGTGCAGGCGCTGCGCGGCCGCGAGGCCTCCGGCTGGGCGAGGCTGCGGATCGGCGATTAGGGTTCGCGGCGGCCCCACTCGTTCCAGTGCACGACCTCGGCCAGCGGCACGCGCGGGGCCGGCTTGAAGTCCTCGCCGCTGAAGCGGGCCATCGGGAACAGCGCCGCCTGCGTCACGTCCCGCGGGATGCCGAGCAGGTCGGCGACCTCCTCCTCGTGGCGCAGGTGCAGCGTGGTCCAGGCCATGCCGATCCCACGCGCGCGGGCGGCGATCATGAACGACCACGCGCCCGGCAGGATCGAGCCGTAGACGGCCGCCTGCCGCTGCGCGCCCTCGTCCTCGACCCGCCCGTTGATGCAGGCCAGCAGCATCGCCGGGCAGCGGTGCATCTGCTCCGCCAGGTAGGTCGCCGACGCGGTCACCTTCTCCGCCTGCTCGGTGCGCGAGTCGCCCGCGCCGTAATCCGGCCGCTCCTCCGGCGGGCGATTGGCCAGCACCTCGAAGGAGCGCCGGTAGACCTCGGCGATCGCCGCGATCTTCCCCGGGTCGGTGACCACCACCCACTGCCACTGCTGGCTGTTCGAGGCGGTCGGCGCTTGCAGCGCGATCTCCAGGCACTCCTCGATCGCCGCCGGATCGAGCGGCTGCTCGAAATCGAGCCGGAAGCGGACGGAGCGGGTGGTCTTGAGCGCGTGGTCGGCATCCATGCCGGGCCTCCCTATCTGATCTGCTGGATCGGCCTCACGGCGCGGACGTCGCCGCCGGCGGCGCGGCGGAAGCGGCGGACGAGGCCCGCCATCGCGTTGCCCGGGCCGAGCGTGGTGAATGTTCGCACACCGCGCCCGTGCAGCGTCTCCAGCGCCGCCAGCCACTCGACCGGGCGCGTGTACTGGCCCCGCAATTCCTCCCGCAGCCCGGCCGCGCTCTCGATCAGCCTCCCGTCGCGGTTGCCCGCGATCGGCGTGAACCGCTCCGCGATCGGCAGCTGCTCGATCAGCGCTTCGCTCGCCGCGTCGGATTCGCGGAAGGCCGGCGTGTGGAACGCCCCGGCCGCGCGCAGCCGGACGGTCTGGTAGCCGGCCGCCTCGGCCGCCGCGGCGGCCCGGCCGAGCGCGTCGCCCGGGCCGCCGAGCACGGTCTGATCGGGCGCGTTGTGGTTGGCGAAGCGCGCGCCGGAGGCCTCGCAGATCCCGAGCGCTCCGTCCCGCCCGGCACCCACGACGGCGAGCAGCCCGCCCGGATGCGCGTCACAGGCGGCGTCCATGTTGCGCCCGGCCAGGTGCGCGAAGCGGACGGCGTCGGCGAACGGGACCGCGCCGGAGAGCGCGAGCGCGCTGTTCGTCCCCGACGAATGCCCCGCTACCCAATCCGGCTGCGCGGCCAGGCCCTGCTCGACCGCCGCCCGCCATTCGGCGACCGCCCAGGCGACCAGGTAGGGCTGGAGCAGCGAGGGCCGGCGCAGGCGCTGCTCGTCGGCCGGGTCCCGCGACGCGCCGATCCGCCAGAGGTCCTCGCCGATCAGCTCCGACGCCTCGTCGAAGACGCGCTCGGCGGCGGGCGGGAGATCGGCGACGCCGCCGGCGCGCTGGGCGCCTTGGCCGGGGCAGATCAGCGCGGTCGGGGGCACGCGATCGGCGGCTTCGCGGCGCGCCGGGCCTCAGCCGCGCCCGCCGGAAACGGCGCGGAAGGCGGCGGGCTGGGGATCGGCTGCTGCGGGCATGTTCGACTCCTCGGGGCCGGCCGCATGGCTGGCCGCGATGATACAGACCGCCCCCTGCGGCTACGCTGGAACGGATCGGCAGCCGGGGAGGGGAACATGAGCGATTTCAGCAGCGGCGGCCCGCCCGTCGCGGGCCGCTTCGAGGGCGCGCAGCAGCCGGAAGAGCCCGTGCCCCCGCCGGAAGCAGCCGCGCCGCCGCCGGAAGCGGAAACCGCGCGGCCGCCGCGCAGCGGCCGCCGCGTCCTGCTCGCGCTCGCGCTGGTCGCGGCGATGCTCGCCTCCGCCTTCGGGCTGGGCATCGGCGTGATGCGCGCGGTCGAGGGCGAAGAGCCCGCCCCGTCGCTGCGCTCCCCGCGCGGCGTCACCGCGGTCCCGACTGAGCGGTTCGTCCCCCGCGCCCAGCCCGCCGCGGGAGCTGAATCGGAATCGATCTACGGCATCCTCGACGAAATCCACCAGATTCTGCATGAGGAATTCGTCGAGCCCGAAACGTTCACCGCGGTCGAGCACCAGCGGGCCGCGATCAACGGCCTGCTCGACGCGCTCGGCGACGAGCACACCGCCTGGATCCCGGCCGACGTCTACCACCAGACCCGCGAGGACATCACCGGCTCCTTCGAGGGGATCGGCTGCACCGTCAACCAGAACGAGGCCGGCGAAGTCGTGATCGTGCAGCCATTCGACGGCTCCCCGGCCGAAACCGCCGGGCTGCGCTCCGGCGACGTGATCCTCGAGGTGGACGGCGAATCGATCGCCGGCTGGTCGCTGCAGGAGACGGTCAACCGCATCCGCGGCCCGCGCGGCACCGTGGTCGTGCTGCGCGTGCGGCGGGCCGGCGGGGCCGAGGAGGACATCCCGATCACCCGCGACCGGATCATCGTGCCCAGCGTGCGCTCGGCCCAGATCTCGGATCGCGACGGCGAGCCCGTGCTGGACATCGGCTACATCCGCATCCAGCAGTTCACCCCGCGCACCGTCGAGGAGGTCCGCGAACTGCTCGACGCGGCCGAAACGTCCGGGATCGTCAAGTTGATCATCGACCTGCGCAACAACCCCGGCGGCCTGGTCTCGGCCACGGTCGACACGACCGGCCTGTTCATGGACCAGGGCGTGGTGATGCGCCAGGTCAACCGCAGCGGCGGCGAGCGCACCTACGAGGATTCCGCCGGCGGCGCCGGCCTCGATTTCGAGATCGCGATCCTGATCAACGAGGGCTCCGCCTCCGGCTCGGAAGTGATGGCCGCCGCGCTGCGCGACCACGGCCGCGCCGTGCTGATCGGCCAGACCACCATCGGCAAGGGCACCGTCAACATCGAGCGCCCGCTCTCCGACGGCAGCGTGCTCTACGTCAGCATCGCCCGCTGGCTCTCGCCCGACCGCGAAGTGATCGAGGGCGTCGGCGTCGCCCCCGACATCGAGGTCGTCCAACCCGAAGGCGGCCTCGCAGCCGATAATGATCTCGCGCTGCTCGAAGCGATCGACTACCTGCGCGGCCGCTCCGGCGCGGGCGGCGCGGCAGAGGAGGACGGCGATGACGACGAATAGCGGATGGGCCCGGCCCGAACTGATCTGCAGCACCGAGGAGCTCGCCGACCAGCTCGGCGATCCCGATCTGGTGCTGCTCGACTGCGACCTGCTGCCCGCCTACCAGCGCCTGCACCTGCCCGGCGCGATCTGGTCGCAGTCCCGCTACTGGAAATCCGACCCCTCCAACGACTCCGAGATCTACGGGCTCGAGGACCCGGAGCTCTTCGCCTCGCTCTGCGGGCGGATGGGGATCACGCCGGAAAGCAGGATCGTCGCCTACGACGGCTCCGGCGGGCTCTACGCCGCCCGCACCTGGTGGACCTTCGACCGCTTCGGCCACTCCGACTTCCAAATACTCGACGGCGGCCTCGACAAGTGGCACGCGGCCGGCCGCGAGCTGAGCCGCGAGAACGTGCGGCCCGCCCGCGCCGAGTACGCGGTCCCGGCCGCGCCGCATGACGAGACGATCTGCCGCCTGCCGCAGCTGCGCGAACGCCGCGGGGCGGCCGGCGCGGAGGCCGGCCACGTGCTCTGGGACGTGCGCTCCGACGGCGAGTGGACCGGTGCGAACGCCCGCGGCACCGCCCGCGGCGGCCGCATCCCCGGCGCCGTGCACCTGGAATGGCTGAAGGTGCTGGAAGAGCCGGTGCGGACCCTGAAGCCCGCCGCCGAGCTGCGCGGCATGCTGGCCGAACTGGGGATCACGCCGGAGAAGACCGTCACCACCTATTGACAGGGCGGCATCCGTGCGGCGCACGGATTCTGGCTGCTCCGCCTGCTCGGTTTCGACGATGTGCAGGTCTACGACGCCTCCTGGCACGAGTACGGCAACGCCGTCGACGAGCCGATGGAGAGCGATCAGTAGCGGCGCGCTACGACCCGGCGAGCACCGCGTCCAGCGCGGCTTCGACCTCCGCGCGCGGCGCGAACGCCTCGAAGCGCGCCCGGACCACGCCCTCCGCGTCGACCACGAATGTCCATTCGTCCGTCTCCAGGCCCCACTCCTCGAGCAGCGGCGTGTGCTGCGGCGGCTCGCCCAAACGCACCTCGACCGGGTTCTCATACAGGTCCACGTGGATGTAGTTCGCCTCGCCCGGGCGATCAATCCGGATCTCCGTGAGCACCTCCGCCTGCGGCCCGCAGAAGGCGTTGGTGCAGAAGCCCGGACTGGCGAAGACGACGATCGTCGGCAGATCGTTGGCCAGCGCGTCGGCCACCGTCAGCGTGTAGAGCAGCGCGTCCACCTCGAACCCGGTCGAGAGATCGGCCACGTCCTCCACGTCGGCCAGCGTGCGGTTGACCGAGGCCGGCGCGGCCGCGCCCACGTCGGGGGCCCGCGTCGCCTCCGCGATCGGCACCGAGAGCAGGATCGGCCCGCCCTCCGCCGCATCGATCTCCAGCGTCCAGTCGCCGGGCCGGTCGAAGCTCAGCCTCGCCACGTGGAAGCCGCGCACCTCATCGGGGAACCGCGCGAACTCGGCCGCGGCCGTGACCGGATCGCCCCCGCCCGGCGGATGCGCCGCGATCGTCGCCGACGGCGTCTCGACCAAGCCTTCCGGTCCCTCGATCGCGATCGTGACGCGGTGCGTCCCCACGCCCAGATCGGGCGTGCCCAGCGAAACCACGTAGTCGCCGGCCAAGTAGACCGGGTAGCCCGCATCGTCGAGCAGCTCCAGCCGCGGGTTGACCGCCAGCTCCTCCCGGCTCGCCCGCGGAGTCCCCGCCGGCTGCGGCGCCGGCGCGGACTCCTGCTCGGCGGGCTGCGCGGCCGCCTGCGGTTCCTCGTCATCGCCGGACGCGTCGGCCGGCGTCTGGCTCGCAGCCGCCGGCTCGGCCGCGGCGGCGGGCTGGCTCTGCTGCTCCTGCACCGCAGCCGCGGCCGGCGCTTGCGCCTGTTCCTGCTGTTGCGGATCATCCCCGCCGCCGCAGGCCGCCGCGAGCAGGGCTGCTCCGATCACCAGCGCGAGTACGGTGCGCATGGCTACTCGCCTCCCAAATTCGAGCCGAACGTGAACGCGAAGACCGCGAACTTGTCCGAATTCGATCGCAGCTTCAGCTCATGCCGTGTCCACTCCGGCAGCTTGACCAAGCGGTACAGATCATCCCCGGTCACCGTCACGAAGCCGTTGCCCGCCTCGTCGAACCGCACGTCGTCGCCGGCCCATTCCGGCCGCACCGGCTCGCCGTCGACCTCGACGTAGACCCGGTAGGGCGGCTCGCCCGGCGGGATGTTGAGCACCACGTTGACCGTGCGCGCGGTGAAGTTGAGCGCGATGTAGTCCTCGAGATTCTCGGTCTCCCGCGCGTGGACGATCGCCTCCTCCTCGTTGCGCCACAGCCCCCGCACGTACCACTTGTTGCCCAGCCGCCGCTGCCCCTCGGCGATGTCCGTGTAGAAGCGCTCGACCCCGCCCTCGATGTAGTACTCCGGCTGCGCCGCGTACTGCGTCCGCCCGTAGTTGCGGTGCGTGCCCCCGTAGAGCTCGCGGGTCTGCCCGGTCGCCTGCGGGTCGCGCGTCGGAATCGACGTGGCCACCCCGGCTGGCACCCCGCTCAGGTCGCGCCCCGCCTCCTCCAGCGCCTCGCGGATCTCCTCCTCCGTCTCCGGATAGTCGCCCTCGCCGAAATGCGCGTAGCGGACATCCATCGACGGGCCGATCAGGTACTTCGCCGGCCAGTAGCGGTTGCTGAACGCGCGCCAGGTGCGGAAGTCGTTGTCCTGCGCGACCAGGTACTCGATCCCGTGCTCCGCCATCGAGTCGAGCACGTTGCGCGCTTCCTTCTCGAACTCGAACTCCGGCGAGTGGACGCCGATGATCCGCAGCCCGTGCTCCGCGTACTTCTCGTGCCACTCGACCAGGAAGGGGAAGGTGCGGATGCAGTTGATGCAGGTGTAGGTCCAGAAGTCAATCAGCACGACGTTGCCCTTGGCCAGCTCGCGGGCGATCGTCGTCGGCCCGCCCGAGAGCCAGCCGGTCAGCCCGGTCAGCTCCGGAGCGCTGCCGGCCGCCGAGATCTGCGCGGCCCGCGCCGCCAAGCGCTCCTCCGCGGTCGGCTCGGGCTCCGCCTGCGGCTCTGCCTCTTCCTGCTCTTGCTGCTCTTCCTCTTCTCCGCTCGGCTCAGGCTCGGCCTCGTCCTCCTCTTCCGCCTGCGCTTCCGCCTGCTCAGCGGACTCCTGCTCAACCCGCTCCTCTTGCTCCGGTTCCGCCTGCTCTTCCGACTGCTGCTCCTGCTGAGGTTCGGTCTGCTCCTCTTGTTGCTGCGGCTCGGCTTCCGGCTCGGACTGTTCCTGAGCTTGCGGCTGATCGGCAGCCTGCTGCTCCGCCTGCTCTTGGACCGGCTCCGCCTCCTGCTCGTCACCCCCGCCGCCATCGGCATCCTGCGAACCCGCCTGCGGGCTGGCGCTGGAGGCCGGCTCCGAGTCGCGATCCTCCCCGCCCGACTGCGCCGCCGCCGGCGCGGGCTGCACCTGCTGCTGTTCCGCATCGTCGCCCGAACAGGCGGCGGCCAGCAGCGCGGCGGCCGCGCAGATCGCGATCAACTTGGAGCGGAAGTCGAGGGACACGCGCAACAGCCTATCGCGGCTGCCCTGAATGGGTGGCTACAGCTCGCCCTTGGCCCAGGCCGTGATCAAGGTGTGCGCGATCGCCATCGGCCCGGGCAGCCCGAGCGGCGCGTCCTCGCGGCTCGCGTCCGTGATCTGCGCCGGCTCCCGCGAGAGCGATTCCAGCACCTCGCCCCGCGAAAACCACTGCACGTCGTCCATTTCCACGTCGTCGATCTCGATCCGCTTCGTTGCCGGCGCCGCGTGGCAGCCGATCATCAGCGAGGCCGGAAACGGCCACGGCTGGCTCGAGTGGTAGCGGATGTCGCGCGCCAAAATGCCCGATTCCTCCCGCACCTCGCGCCGCACCGCGTCCTCGAGCGACTCCCCGTGCTCCACGAACCCCGCCAGCGCGCTGAACATCCCCGCAGGCCACGACGCCTGCCGCCCGAGCAGGCACTCTTCTTCGTCCGCGACCACCGTGATCACCACCGGATCGGTGCGCGGGAAGTGCATCGCCTCGCAGGCGACGCACTTGCGCATGTTGCCGCCCTCGTGGACCGAGGTCTCCGCACCGCACTGGCCGCAGTGCCCGTTGCGCGCATGCCAGTCCGTGAAGGCCCGCGCCTGCGCCGCGATCGAGGCGTCCCGATGCTCGAGCGCCGCCGCGGCCGCGCGCAGGTCCTGGTAGCCCTCGCCGATCGCCGGCGGCGCATCCAGCCGCGACGCGTCGGCCGCGAACAGGATCTCGCCGCCGCGCTCGCCCAGCAGCAGCGCCGACGGCGCATCGGACAGATCGACTTCCCCCGCCCTCGCCCAGGCCAGCCGCAGCGCCCCGTCGCGCTGCTCAACCGGGATGCTCAGCTTGTGCAGCGGCAGTATGCGCGCTGCCGGCCCCGCCAGCGCCTCCGCAATCCACTTCGGGTCGCGCCGCTCGTTGGCCAGCCGATCCAGCGGATTGCCGCTGAACGTGTTCTCGAAGCCCTCGGGCGCGGCCACGGCGATCAGTCCGCCCCGATGGCTTCGCCGACCCGGAAGCGGGCCGCGGCCGGCACCCGGGGCAGCCCCGGCATCGTCATGATCTCGCCCGATATCACCACCACGAACCCCGCCCCCGCCGACGGCCGCAACTCCCGCACCGTGAATTCGTGCCCCGTCGGCCGGCCCAGTCGCGACGGATCGTCCGACAGCGAGTACTGCGTCTTGGCCACGCAGATCGGCCACTCCTCCTGGCCCAGCCGCCGCGCCCGCCGCAGGTTCAGCTCCGCCCGCCGCTGCCACGTGATCGTCTCCGCCCCGTAGACGTTGCGCGCCAGCTTCTCGACCTTCTCCCGGATCGGATCGCCCAATTCATAGAGATGCCGCACCCCGCCGTCCGACTCCGCCAGCGCCCCTCGCACCGCCTCCGCCAGCTCCATGCAGGCCGGCCCGCCGCCGCCGAACGGGTCCGCCGCCGCCGAACGCGCGCCCCGCGCCTCGCAGTGCCGCTCGATCGCCGCCAGCTCCGCCTCCGTGTCCGACGGGAAGCGGTTGATCGCGACCACCGGCGCGACCCCGTGCTGCTCCACGTTGTCGATGTGCGCGTCCAGATTGCAGAGCCCCGCCTCCAGCGCCGCCAAGTCCTCCGTCTCCAAGTCCTTGGCGTCGCGCCCCCCGTGCCGCTTGATCGCCCGCGCCGTCGCCACGATCACCGCCGCCGCCGGCGCGAAGCCGCCGATCCGCGAAACCACGTTGAAGAACTTCTCCGCCCCCAGATCCGAGCCGAAGCCCGCCTCCGTGACCGTGATCTCCGAAGTCGCCAGCGCCGCCCGCGTCGCTGCGATGCTGTTGCAGCCCAGCGCGATGTTGGCGAAGGGCCCGCCGTGCACCAGCGCCGGCCCGCCCTCCAGCGTCTGCGCGATGTTCGGCCGCACCGCGTGCTCCAGCAGCACCGCCATCGCGTGGTCCACCTCCAGCTCGCGGCACGTCACCGGCTGCAGGTCGTAGTTGTAGCCCGCGATGATGTCGCCCAGCCGCCCGTGCAAGTCCTCCAAGTCGGACGCGACCGAGAGCACCGCCATCACCTCCGACGCCGGCGTGATGTCGAACGACTCCTCCCGCGGCACCCCGTCGGTCGCGCCGCCCAGCCCGATCGTCGCCCCCCGCAGCGCCCGGTCGTTGATGTCCAGGCAGCGCCGCCAGGTGATCCGGCGCGGGTCGATGCCCAGCTTGTTGCCGTGGAAGATCGAGTTGTCGATCGCCGCCGCCAGCAGGTTGTTGGCCGCCGTCACCGCGTGCAGATCGCCCGTGAAATGCAGGTTGATGTCGTCCGCCGGCGCCACCTGCGACTTGCCGCCGCCGGTGCCCCCGCCCTTGATCCCGAAGACCGGCCCCATCGACGGCTCCCGCAGCGCCACCGTCGCCCGCGCCCCGCCCGCGCAGAGCGCCTGCGTCAGCCCGATCGCCGTCGTCGTCTTGCCCTCCCCCGCCGTCGTCGGCGTCATCCCCGTGACCAGCACCAGCTTGCCCGCCGCCCGTTCCCGCAGCCCCGCCAGCGCCGCCTCCGTCAGCTTCGCCTTGCCCCGCCCGTACAGCTCGAGATCGCCCGCATCGAGGCCGAGGTCCGACGCGACGGCTTCGATCTCCCGCATGCCCGCAGGCTAGCGCAGGAACGCCGCCCGATCAGCCGCCCCGATCGGCGCCCCAGCCAGCGCCCGCGCCCGCCTCAATCACGCACCGTCACCCGCACGTCCGCCACCTTGCGCGACTCCAGGATGAACGTCACGTTCCAATCCCCCGTCTGCGGCAGCGCCAGCTCCACGTAGGTCGTGTTCCAAGGCGGCGTCACCTCGCGGTGGACGAACTCCTGCACGTCGAAGAACGACCCACCGCTGACCCGCCGCTGCACCCGCACCGTCACCCCCTCCGCCTCCGAAGGCGTCCCCAGCCGCAGCCGCGCGTAGAACGTCTCGTGCCGCCGCAAGTCCCGCTCCAACGGCGCCAGCACCGCCAGATCCGGATCCTCGAAATCCAGCGCCAGCGCCGCCTCCGCCGAATGTCCCATCGACCGCCCGATCGAACACCCCGCCAACAGCACCGCGCACCCCATCAGCAGCGCCACCCCCGCCAACCCGCCCCCCAACCTCATCTCAGCGGAACCACAGGAAATACGTAGTCGCCACCGTGCTCGCCAACCCCACCGCCGCCAACGGAATCATCGCCGGCCGGAACGTCTCGAACAGCCCCGGATCCGCCACAATCGCGAACGCCACCCCCAACGTCACCGCAAGTCCCGCCCCCAACACCCCCGCCACAACCCAAGCCCTCCAAGACATCCGCCCCCCAACCCCCGGCCCCGCCTGATCATCCCGCGCCATGCCCCCAAGTCTACGATCCCGCCTAACCTCCCCCCATGCCCGCAAACGACCAACCCGCCGTCCCCGCGGAAATCTGGCGCCGGCTCGAGGCCGACCGCATCGACGACGACACCGCCCTCCTCGTCGCAGCCGCATTCAATGACGACGAACTGGCGGAAGCGCTGGCCGGTTCGCCAGTCGAACGCCCGGCGCCTGATCGCCGCGATCTCGGCCAGCCCGAACGCGCCTACCTCGCCGCCCTCGCCGTCGAGGGATTCCGCGGCATCGGCCCGCGCACGGAACTCCAACTCAAGCCCGCACCCGGCCTCGCCGTCGTCGCCGGGCGCAACGGCTCCGGCAAGTCGAGCTTCGCCGAAGCCGTCGAAATGCTCCTCACCGGCGAAAACAGCCGCTGGGCCGACCGCCCCGCCGACTGGCAGTCCGGATGGCGCAACCTCCACGCCGCCGCCGACCGCCCCACCACAATCGAAGCCCGCTTTGCCATCGACGGCCAACCGGGCGAAATTCCCGTCCGCCGCTGGTGGGACGCCGGCGCGACGGCAGCGTCGGCGAGCGCCGCAGCCGTGATCCGCAACGCCGGCAAGCAGGGAGATGCGCTCGGCACCCTCGGCTGGGATGCGGCGCTCGCCAGCTTCCGACCCTTCCTGCCGCATTCGGAGGTGGGCAGCAGCGTCGCTCAAGCCCCTTCCAACCTCTACGACGCCATGTACGCCGTCCTCGGCCTCCAAGACGTCGCCGAAGCCCACCAGCACCTCAGGCAGATTCGCCTCGCCGGCGACAAGTCCGCGAAGGAACTCAGCACCGAGCACGCCCAGTTGCTCGAAAGCCTGGACCGCTACGAGGAAGATCCGCGCGCAACGCGGCTCCGCAACGCAATGAACGAAACCCCGCTCGATCCCGACGAGATCGAATGGACGTGGCGGGTCATCAACGAGTGGCCTTCGAACGAGGATTTCCTCGACGAGGGACTTGCCGACGAAATCCCCGATGCGGACGCGGTCGTCGCTGCAATCCACGGCATCCAACGGGCGGAACGCCGCGTCAACGAGCTTCTGGACGGCAGCGGCCGCCGCTCCGCAGATGCCGCCGTCCTCCTCGAGCAGGCATTGCGCCTGCACGAAGAGCACGGCGACCAGCCCTGTCCCATCTGCAAGGGGCGGGATCTGGATTCGGCTTGGCGGACGGAAGCGGAGGCTGCCCTGCTCGCAGCCAGACGCGATGCTGAGGATTGGAACACCGCCACCCGCGAACTTGAGTTGGCGATGGCCGCGGCCCGGGATTTGGCAAGGCCGATGCCCGAACTCTGGTCCAATGAGCTCGGCGATTATGGTCCGCAGGGCCCCAAAGAACGGGCGGAAGGCGCACGCAAGTGGCTGACCTCCCTTATGTTCTTCGCCAGAGAGCGTGCTGCCCACCGCGGGGAAGGCGGAAATCAGGAAACCCCACTGGATCATCAGACCGCGATTGAGACCGCGCTTGATGAGTATCGGGCGGAATTGGCCGCTACGTATGAGTCTGACGGGCAGCTCTTCCAAGCCGCCAGGGAGTTGGGAGTGCCACAAGACTTCGTGACGCACGCAGCCGAGGATATAGATCCCGCTCTCAGAGTATTTCGTCCGCGATGGATGCCGGGATATTCCAATCCCGATCTGCGGTTGGAGGAAGTCGTCTATTCCCTCGGTGCGGCTTGGGAAGCATGGGCGGACCTGCCCGACGAGGCAACCCCGTCACAGCTCGTGGCGCATCTGTCGTCCACGCATCCGCCATTGCTCAGTGCGGTGAACGAGATCGAAGAGTACCTCGGCGACGGGTTCTGGGATGATTTCGCCAATCGCACTGAAGAGCTTCCGACATGGGCCGGCAAGCAGCGCGCCCACGACGCCCAATACGCCCGCCTCGAAGATGTCCGCCGCGCCGAAAACTGGCTCCGCCGCACGCTCGACGCGATGCGCGACGAGCGCTTCGACCCCATCTCCGAACAGGCCGTCCGCATCTGGAACCGGCTCAGCGGCGCCACCAACGTCGAACTCGTCCCGCCCAAACTCGCCGGCGCGGCCACCAGCCGCAAGATCAAGCTCGAAGTCCTCGTCGACGGCGCGAGCAGCGACGCGCGCGGCGTCATGTCCCAAGGCGAGCTCAACTCCCTCGCGCTCTCCCTCTTCCTGCCCCGCGCCCTGCTCGACGAATCCCCCTTCGGCTTCATCGTCATCGACGACCCCGTCCAAGCCATGGACCCATCCAAGGTCGACGGCCTCGCCCGCGTCCTCGCCGATGCCGCGGCCGAACGCCAAGTCGTCGTCTTCACCCACGATGACCGCCTCCCCGAAGCCATCCGCCGCCTCCAGATCGAAGCCGACCTGATCGCCGTCACCCGCTCCGAAAATTCCGTCGTCCACTGCCGCCGCGTCTCCGACCCGGTCAGCCGCTACCTCGACGACGCCCGCGCCATCTCCCTCACCCCCGGCCTCCCGCCCGAAGCCGCCCGCCGCAGCACCACCCTTTTCCTCCGTCTCGCCATAGAAGCCGCCTGCACGGAACGCATCCGCAGCCGCCGCATCGGCCGCGGCGAACTCCACGCCGAAGTCGCAACCCTGCTCGAACGCGCCGCCTCCACCAACAAACTCGCCGCCCTCGCCCTCTTCGACGACGCCGACTGCCACGGCGACGTCCGCGGCCGGATCAGCTCTATCTCCGCCAAGACCGCCGAGGCGTACGGCCTGATCAACGCCGGCACCCACACTGGCAACCTCGCCGGCTTCGATCCCTCGCGCCTCCTCCGCGAAACCGAACAAGTCATCGCGCTCATCCGCGCCGCCTCTTGATGCCGAGCCAAGCCCTCCGCAACCTCGAACTCGCCGAAGCTGCGCTGAGCGCCGCCCCGGGCGAACTCGGCATCCGCGCCGCCGCCGTCATGGCCCGCCAATCCATCGAATATGCGATGGAGGATTTCTGGGCGCTCCGCGAACCTGGCGTCAACCCCGCCTCCGCCCGCGTCCGCCTCCTCTGCCTCCGCGAATACCTCTCCGACGAGGAACTCGCCCGCGACGTGGCCTATGCCTTCCACGCGCTCAGCCGCCTCTGCCACCATCATCCCTGCGAACTCGCCCCGACCGAGCGCGACCTCCTCCCTCTGCTCGAAACAGCCCGCGTTTTCGCAGCCGAAATCGAACGGCAGACCGCCCGCTGACCTGCCTTCGCGCCTTATGTCCGCCGGATCAGCCCCGCCTGTGCGCTATGGTGAACTCGCGCCGCGTTGCGCAGTTGGCAGATGGGAGCGGCGAAGCGGCGATGAGCGAGCCCGGCCCCAATGGCGACGATGCGCTGATCTCGATCCGCGGGGTCTACAAGATCTTCGGCGACCGCGGGGACGAGGCGCTCGAACTCGCCCACTCCGGCAAGTCCAAGGACGACATCCAGGAAGAGACCGGCTGCGTCCTCGCCCTGCGCGACGTCTCCTTCGACGTCGGCAAGGGCGAAATCTTCGTCGTCATGGGCCTCTCCGGCTGCGGCAAGTCCACCCTCGTCCGCTGCGTCAACCGCCTGATCGACCCCACCGCCGGCGAAATCTGGCTCAGCGGCCGCGAGGTCTCCTCCCTCTCCGACGAGGAACTGCGCGAACTCCGCCGCACCGAACTCTCCATGGTCTTCCAGCACTTCGGCCTGATGCCCCACCGCTCCGTCCTCGACAACGCCGCCTGGGGCCTCGAAATCAAGGGCGCCGACGGACGCGACCGCCGCGACCGCGCCGAACAGGCCCTCGAACTCGTCGGCCTCGGCGGCTGGGGCGGCTCCATGCCCGCCGAACTCTCCGGCGGCATGAAGCAGCGCGTCGGCCTCGCCCGCGCCCTCGCCATGGACGCCCCCGTCCTGCTCATGGACGAGCCCTTCAGCGCCCTCGACCCCGTCATCCGCCGCGACCTCCAAGACGAGCTCAAGCAGCTCCAGGAAGCACTCCACAAGACCATCATCTTCATCACCCACGACCTCGCCGAAGCCGTCCGCGTCGGCGACCAGCTCGTGATCATGGAGGCCGGCGCCGTCGTCCAGCGCGGCGACCCCACCGACGTCGCCCTCCATCCCGCCAACGCCTTCGTCCGCGACTTCACCAAGGACCTCCGCATGCAGGGCCTCGTCGCCGCCCAATCCGTCATGGACGACAGCGCTGTCATCTGCAACGCCTCACGGCCCGCCGCCGATGCCGCCGCCGGCTACGTCCGCCCCGAACGCGACGTCGCCCCCGGCGAGGAGATCGTGCGCCTCACCGACGACGACGGCCGCTACCGCGGCTGGGTCTGGCTGACCGACCTCCAGCGCGCACCCGACGGCGCGACCGCCGGCGACGTCCGCATCCACGCCGACCAGGCCATCCACCTCGACACCGTGCTCGACGACATGGTCGCCCTCGGCATCCGCGCCGACCACCCGCTCCCCGTCATCGACGACGACGGCCGCCTCATGGGCGTCGTCCCGCTCGAAATCCTCGCCGACGCCATGGCCGTCGACGAGGCCGTCGAGAACGTCAAGACCGTCGGTGCCCGATGATCGCCCAGCCGGCCCAAGCCGACGCCGATGAACGGGGCCTCCGCGCCCGCCTCCCCGCGCCGCTCCGCAGAATCCCGGGCTGGATCTGGTGGTGCGCGGTCTTCGCCGCGCTCTTCGGCATCCTCGTCGCCATCGGCCTCCAGGAGCTCCGCACCTTCCCCCGCTTCTGGCAGGACCAGGCCGCCGGCATCAGCTTCGCCGTCGAAGGCTCCGGCGACCGGGCCGTCTACGCCTACCGCGCCGATGAAGCGGGCGCGATCGAGCAATCCCCCTCCGACCTCGGCGGCGTCGCCTACTACCCCGAAGCCCACCCCGACGCCGGCGCCGCCGGGCGCATCTTCATCGACCTCAAGCAAAGCGCCACCGATCGCGAAGGCCGCACCCCCGTCACCGCGATCGTCAACGGCCGCGAGATCGCCCTGCAGCCCGTCTCCGGCGACCTCGCCGGCGCCAACGCGCCCGAAGGCTTCGAATCCACCACCTGGTCCGCCCCGCTCGACCCCGCCGCCCTCCAAACCCGCGGCCGGCCGCTCCCCCTCCAAGTCGTCTACGAAAGCGGCGAGCTGCTCGTCCCCGACCGCGAAATCCTGATCGGCCGCGAAGTCGGCGCCGCCGTCGACGACGCGCTCGACTGGCTCGACACCAACATCGACTTCATCTTCGGCTCGATCGAAGACGCCGTGGTCTGGCTCTTCATCGCCATCGGCGATGCGCTCGAGTGGATCCCCTGGCCCGGCCTGATCCTCATGATCGGCGTCATCGCCTGGCGCACCGCCGGACCCAGGACCGCCCTCGCCTCCGCCCTCTCCCTCTTCCTCCTCGCCCTGCTCGGCTACTGGCAGAGCACCCTCGAAACCATCTCCCTCGTCCTGATCACCGTCACCCTCTCCATCGCCATCGCGGTCCCCCTCGGCATCTGGGCCTCCCAGAGCGACCGCCTCGACCGCGCCCTCCGCCCGATCCTCGACGCCGCCCAGACCATGCCCAGCTTCGTCTACCTCGTCCCCATGATCGGCTTCTTCTCGATCGGCGCCATGCCCGCCATCATGGCCACCCTCGTCTACGCCGTCCCCCCCGCCGTCCGCCTCACCAACCTCGGCATCCGCCAACTCCCCGAAGAGACCATCGAAGCCGCCGAATCCTTCGGCCTCACCCGCCGCCAGATGCTGCTCAAGGTCAAGGTCCCCCTCGCCATGCCCACCATCATGGCCGGCGTCAACCAGACCACCCTCATGGCCCTCGCCATGATCGTGATCGCCTCCCTCGTCGGCGCGCCCGGCCTCGGCTTCGACGTCCTCCAGTCCCTCGGCCGCCTCGAAGCCGGCAACGCCCTGCTCGCCGGACTCGGCATCGTCATGCTCGCCATCATCATCGACCGCGTCACCCAAGCCATCGCCCGCAAGCGGCAGGCCGCTGCCGCTGGGGTAGCATCGGACTGAACCAGCCAGGAAAGGCAATGCCCATGATCACCGCTAGAACCTTCGCGCTGCTGCTCGCGATCATCGCCGGAGCAGCCGCCCTCTTCGCCGCCGCCTGCAGCGGAGACGACCAGCAGCAGCAACAGGCCGTCCCCGTCGTCGCCGACGAACCCCAGCAACAGCAGCAACAGCAGGCCGCCGCCGAACAGCCCCAAGCCCAAGCCGGCGGCGAGAAGGCCCCCGTCCGCTTCTCCGACCTCAACTGGGACTCCGCCCTGCTCCAGAACCGCATCGCCGCCTTCATCGTCGAGCACGGCTACGGCTACCCCGTCGAACTCGTCCCCGGCGACACCGTCCTGCTCTGGGAAGCCCTGACCAACGGCGACTCCGACATCACCATGGAGATGTGGCCCGCCCAGCAGGAGTGGTACAACGACCTCGAGGACCAGAGCATCGTCCAATTCGTCGGCAAGAGCCTCGCCGGCGGCTGGGAAGCCTGGGTCATCCCCCAGTACGTCAAGGACGCCAACCCCGGCCTCGTCTCCGTCTCCGACCTGCCCGACTACGCCGACGTCTTCGTCACCGCCGACTCCGGCGGCAAGGCACGCTTCGTCACCTGCATCCCCGGCTGGGCCTGCGAGCAGGTCAACGACGCCAAATTCGACGCCTACGGCCTCCGCGACTCCCTCGAAATCATCAGCCCCGGCAGCGGCGCCGCCCTCTTCGCCGACCTCGAAGGCGCCTACACCAACGGCGACCCCTGGCTCGGCTACATGTGGAGCCCCACCGTCGTCGCCGGACGCCTCGACCTCTACGTCCTCGAAGAGCCCGACTGGACCCAGGCCTGCTGGGACGACGACAAGGGCTGCGCCTACCCGGCCCCCGACATCAACGTCATCACCCACTCCTCGCTCGGCGAGCGCGCCCCCGAAATCGTCGAATTCCTCCGCAAGTGGGACTTCGACGCCGCCACCGACAGCAAGGTCGAAGCCTGGATGGCCGACAACAACGCCACCCCAGAAGGCGGCGCCCTCTACTACCTGCGCAACTTCCGCGACGCCTGGAGCACCTTCGTCCCCTCCGACGTCCTCGACCGCGTAGACGCCGCCATCGCCGAGCAGTCCTGAGCCGGTTGCGGCCGGGATCCCGCGATCCCGGCCGCAGCCGAATCCCCGCGCCGCCCTACGCTGGATCGAATGGCGCGCAAATCACGTCGCAACCGCAAGCCAACCGCAAGCGCGGAGCCCAACGGCGCCGCCGCCAACGATCGCGTCGTCGCCCGCAACCGCCGCGCCCTCTACCAGTACGACATCCTCAAGCGCTACGAAGCCGGCATCCAGCTCTCCGGCAGCGAAATCAAGTCCATCCGCCTCGGCCGCGCCAGCATCGCCGAGGCCTACTGCCGCCCCCGCAACGGCGAACTCTGGCTGATCGGCGCCCACATCCCCCGCTACGACCCCGCCGGCCAAGCCAACCACGAACCCCTCCGCGACCGCCGCCTGCTCCTCCACAAGCGCGAAATCCGCGACCTCCAAGCCGCCTTCGAACAGCGCGGCCTCACCCTCGTCCCCATCGCCCTCTCCCTCCACCGCGGCCTCGCCAAACTCCAACTCGGCATCGGCCGCGGCAAGCGCCAGCACGAAAAACGCCAAGACATCGCCAAACGCGACCACGCCCGCGACATCCAACGCGCCCTCAACTCCCGTGCGTAACCCCCTTTACTTCCATGCCCATGCGACAACGCAAAATCGCGAACCGATGATCTATTCTCGGCCCTTCGAGGAAAAGGAACGCGAGAGGAGACGGGCGTGGTGACGGACCGAGAGGCGATCTTGGAGACTGTGACTCAGATCGAGCGGCTGTTAGGCGACAGCGTCGATCTCGGCCAGATCTTTCCGGACCTTCCGTCAAGCAAGGGGGACAGCCAGCCAGTGGAGCTCACGGCGTTGCGCGCAGCCGTCAGCTATTGCTTCTCGCCAACCCCCCAGCACGATGATGATCGATTCGGCCCCCTCATCCCGCTATTGACTACAGGCGTACAGGCGGTGCCACGGCCCGTGGACCAAACCGACGACAGTTGGCATCGGGTGTGGGCCGCAGCTGCGGAAGTCGCCAATCACCCGGCGCTGCTTGCCCGCCTGCACGACCTGCTGTGGCTTGCCAAGTACGGCGACGAACCCCATCGCCATGCGAAGTGCGCATTCACCGCGTATCTGTCGGCATCTGAGTTGCCTTGGTCCATCACGGGCGACTCTTCGGCGAAGGACTCTGAGAACGCTGGAGAGCTCGACGCCATTGATGTTCTCCGACGGGCACGCGACTTGGGCCGCGAGATTCGTCATGCCGACGCCGACGCCCAAGTGGCCAGCGCATCGCTTGCAGCATTGCAGGCAGAACTCTCGCATGCCCGTGCGGGCGACCAACCCGGCATCGCGGGGCGGCTGTTCTCCCTCGCGGTCGAATGCGGACCAGCTGCGCTCATGGAGCCGTTGAGCGAATGCGTCGAAAAGATGCAGGACCTGTACCACGACAATGAATGGGCAGTTGACGATCTCTTCAGCGACGAGATTCAGTTCGCCCGCCGCTTCGCCGATTCTGCCGAGGTGAGCCGGCTGCAGGAGCGACGAGTGCGGCACTGGTTGACCACCGCTCGAAACGCGAATCCGGGCTTGGATCGACTCTGGCGGATCCAGCGAGCGATTGAGATGGCCGAGCGCACCGGAGATTCAGAGCTGATTCGCGAAGCACGCGCCGACCTCAAGTGCGTGGAACTGTCCGGATCTGACTTCCACTCGTCGAGCGTCGAGATGAGCTTGCCGGCGGCGGATATCGAGGCAGTGGTCGCCGAGATCGTCAGTGAGGAATCGCTGCCCGACCCCCTGTGCCACTTGGCGTTGTTGGATCTGCCGTCTTGGAATGAGGAAGGGGTGCAGCGCGTTGTCGGCAGGATGTCCTCCGTGGTCTTGGACCTCGTCCAGATCAACGTGCTTGATGAAGAGGGCCGCCTCGTCTTCGCCCCGTCCACTCCCGGCGAGCGGGCGCAATACAAGGAAGCGCAAGCGCGGGAACTGCTGCTGCGCCTGTCCCGGACGGCCCTGATCGAACCAGCGCTCGCCGGAATCCGAGAGCGGCACTGGACGGATGCCGCGGGCGCCGAGCTGCACGGCTTCTTCGCGGCAGCATGGCCGGACCGCTGGACTGCGGAGGGACTCGCCCGCGCCTTCCTGTACTGGCGCCACGACGCCGGTGAAGAAGCAACGGTTCTCGCCCTTCGCCGCATCGAACGCATCGTCCGGGACCTATCTCAGGAATGCGGCGGCGCGACATGGGTGCAGCCGAAGCCGAAGTCGCCCGGCCACGCGCAAGGGCTCGGCGCGATGCTGCGCCAACTCCGCAACCACATCGACGACCCGCTCTGGCAGTACCTGAACTGGACGCTCTCCGATCCGCTGGGCCTGAACCTGCGGGCCAAGTACTTCCACGCCCTTGACGCGGCGGTGCCCGCGCCGATGGCGGATGCCGTGACGGCGCTGCAAGCCGTCCTCTACCTCTGGCGCGACCGCATCCAGCGCAATGCGGCGGCCGCGGAGCGCAAAGACCCGGACCAAGCGGCCGTGTAGCCCCGTTGACACGCGGGATTGGCGCAGTCCCGCTAGGATGATCCGCAGCCGGCGCGCGCCGGCATGCCCGCATGGGGACGAAAGGGCTCGACAGGGATCGACTTTTCGGAGCTGCGCGCCGAGGCGCCGTCCCTCGGTAAAAACGGCGACCTTCCTTAACTGGCGAAACCAAGGAGCTCGCCCTCGCCGCCTAGCCGCGGCGACGTCACCCCCCGCACGCCGCCGGACCGTTGGGGGAGTGGCGCCGTCTAGTCCGGACGCTCCGGGCGGAGCGTCGGGTACGCCCGGATAAGACCACCGACTCACCGCCGCCGCGAGCCCGTCGTCGGGCGCCGGCAGCGGAACGCCAAAACGACGACTACGCGCGTAGACGCTTCGACGAGCGGTTCACTGGACGGGGAGTTCGATTCTCCCCCGTCTCCACCACCCCAACCTCACCGCCGCAACCACGCCCGCGCCCGACGCGCCGACGGCGCAACCCGCACCGCGGACCCGGCCGGCCATTCCGCGCCCAACGCCGCGCTCCGCTCATCCCCCCGCTGCCCCGTCGCTTCCGCCCGCATCCACGCTGCCGGAACCGGCCACGCCGCCCGAACCGCGTTCGCACGCCCCGCCGAACCTTACGGCCGCGCGAACGATCAGTTGACGCATCTCTGCCAAGTGGGTAACTTTCCGCGAATGCCCCGAACGGCTCCGGCCGGCTCGCGGGAAACGCCAGTCTTTGGGCGGGGAGAGGTCCCGCCCGCGGAGGAGGACACCATGGCAGAGCGGAACTACTGGCAGCGGATGCGCAGGCAGCGGCTCTCCCGCCGATCCCTGCTCGGAGCGAGCGCGCGCGCCGGCGTCGGCGCCGCCGGCCTCGCCCTCGTCGGCTGCGGCGACGATGACGACGACGCCGCCCAGCAGCAGCAGCAAGCGCAGCCGAGCACCAGCGCGGCCCCCGCCCAGCAGCAGCAACAGCAGCAGGCGGCCGCCCAGCAGCAGCAAGCCCAGCAGCAGGCCGACGCCGCCGCCCAGCAGGAAGCCCAGACCGAAGACGACCAGCAGGCGCGCCAGGCCGCGGCCCAGGCCGCCGCCGAAGGCGGCTGGCCGACCCCCGGCCAAGGCGGCGCCTCGATCGCCCCCTACGTCGGCCTCAGCAGCGGCAACCCGCCCACCCTCGACCCCTACGAGAACCTCACCTACCGCGCCCAGCACGCCGGCGGCTACCACTACTCCAAGCTGCTCCGCGAAATCGAGGGCGCGCCCGGCGTCGACCCCATCAACGGCTCCGAGGTCACCGGCGACGCCGCACCCGGCGTCCCCGAGATCGTCGACCCCACCACCTACATCTTCAGCATCCGCGACGACATCTTCTGGCACGACGTCGAACCCCTCAACGGCCGCCAGATGACGATCGACGACATCCTCGCGACCCAGCAGCGCTTCGTCGACATCTCCGCCAACTCCGCCAGCTGGGGCGCCGTCGTCGACAGCTTCGAAGGCGGCGAGGACCGCACCATCAAGATCGGTCTCAGCCGCCCCCACGCGCCCTTCCTCACCCTCGTCTCCTCCTCCCAGCACCTCCTCATCGTGCCCCAGGAGATCGTCGACGACGGCACCGTCGCCGAGCGCCCCGTCGGCTCCGGCCCCTGGATCTTCGAGGAGTTCGAGCCCGACGTCGCCCTCCGCTGGCGCCGCAACGAAAACTGGCACATCAAGGCCCCCGACGGCAGCGCCCTCCCGCTCTGCTCCAACATCACCGCCACCATGAACGCCAACCCCGACGTCATCATCAGCTCCCTCGCCGGCGGCGGACTCGACTACTCCTCCCTCTCCGGCTCCACCTTCGCGCTGATGAAGGAGCAGGTCCAGGACCGCGACAACTACGCCGAAGACGACTTCTTCGTCTTCACCAAGAACACCGTCCCCGGTGGCTTCTACTTCAACTTCTCGATCGCCCCCTGGAACGACCCGCGCATGCGCGTCGCCCTCTCGCGGGCGCTCGACCGCGACGGCGTCCAAGCCCAGACCGACGACACCGGCCGCGGCGGCTGGCACAGCGCCATCTCCCAGCTGCCGCCCTTCTGGCTCGACCCCAAGGACCTCTCCGCCTTCGGCGAGCAGTTCGAGGGCGTCAACTCCGGCGTCAACTTCCACGTCGACATCGGCGAGGCCCGCAAGCTGATGGACGCCGCCGGCTACCCCGACGGCGTGCAGGCCAACTGCCACAACACCGCCGACTACGGAGCCTCCGCCAACAACTTCTTCGAAGCCTGCGTCGCCTCCGTGCTCAACGCCGGCTTCCTCTTCGAGATCGACTCCAAGGAGTACGCCGCCTACATCGCCTCCACCTTCCGCGGCAACTTCCCCGACGACTGGGACGGCCAGCGCCCGGACATCGCGATCGGCCCCCTCTACGGCGGCGCCCTCGACCCCGAAGACCTCTTCGCGGCCTGCTACGACCGCACCTCCGGCCGCCACAACTGGGGCTCCTCCAACCGCGTCGCCGAAGACTCGGTCAGCGACCTCGACACCGGCGGCAACGCGCCCGCCTGGTTCCACCCCGACGCGGCCATCGGCGGCGGCCCACAGGAGGACGAGCGGCTCCACGACATGTTCGCGCAGCAGCGCGCCATCCTCGACCTCGACGAGCGGATCGAGTACATCAACGACATCCAGCGCTACATGGCCACGCAGATGTACCTCGTCCCCTACCCGGCCAACGCCGGCGTCTGGGCCGTCAACCCCTGGGTCAAGCACCTCAACTACGACAGGGTCAACATCAAGGCGACCTACGGCCGCGGCAACGCCTTCATCCCGATGATCTGGATCGACGAGGAAACGAAGGCCAACACCTAGCAGCCCGCCGATGCCCGCGGCTCCCGCCGGCCCCTCGCCGGGCGGCGGGAGCCGGCAGCGCCCGGGAGGGCGGACGCCGTGCGCCAGTACATCATCCGTCGCGTCCTGCTGATCATCCCGACCCTGCTCGGCGTCACCATCTTGGTGTCCCTGCTGGTCGAGATCCTCCCGGGCGACTTCGTCGACACCCTGCTCGAGGACTACACCGGCCAGGGCGAGAGCATCCAGGAGTTCCGCGCCCGCGTCGAAGAGCAGCTCGGCCTCGGCAAGCCTTGGCACGAGGCCTACGCCACTTGGCTCTGGAACGCCATTCAAGGCGACTTCGGCACCTCCCTGCAGGGCTCCTTCCGCACCGTCTGGGCCGAACTCGCCGCCCGCATCCCCGTCACCATGGAGCTCGGCATCCTCGCGCTCTTCGTCGGCACCCTCGTCGCCGTCCCCGTCGGCGTCTACGCCGCCGTGCGCCAAGACACCGCCGGCGACTACGTCCTGCGCGGCTTGGCCGTCCTCGCCCTCGCCCTGCCCGGATTCTGGCTCGCCGTGCTGATCATCAGCATCGTCTTCCCCAGGCTCGGCCTGCCCCCGCTGCCGGTCGAATACGCCACCCCCACTGAGGACCTCGTCGAGAACCTGCGCAAGATGTACGTCCCCGCGATCCTGCTCGGCACCGCCCTGGCCGGGCCGGTCATGCGGCTCACCCGCGGCGAAATGCTCGAAGTCCTCCGCCAGGACTACGTCCGCACCGCCCGCGCCAAGGGCCTGCGCGAGAACGTCGTCGTCGTCCGCCACGCCCTGCGCAACGCCATGATCCCCCTGCTCACCATCCTCGGCCTCCAAGCCGGCCTGCTGATCGGCGGCTCCGTGATCATGGAGAGCATCTTCAACCTGCCCGGCATGGGCCTCAAGATGATCGACGCGCTCAAGCGCCGCGACATCCCCGTGATCATGGGCATCATGGTCGTGATCGCCCTCTTCGTCATCGTCGTCAACCTCATCGTCGACCTCCTCTACGCCGTCGTCGACCCCAGGATCCGCTACTCATGAGCGACGCCCCGCCCATCGCCGAGGACGCCGCCGTCCCGATCTCCAACCGCCAGTCGCCCGCGGAATGGGTCCGCGAGCAGCTCGAACTGCTGATCGACCGCGCCGTCTCCAGCCCGATCGGGTTCATCACCGCCGCCGCCATCATGCTCGTCGCCGGCACCATCGGCTTCGCCATCGCGATCGTGATCATGCCCTGGTGGATGTACCGCCGCCGCAAGTACCTCGGCGCATTCGGCGCCGTGATCCTGCTCGCCTGCGTCGTCGTCGCCATCTTCGCCCCCTGGATCCAGACCACCGAAGTCCCCGCCCCCGGCATCCCCGCCTACGCCGTGACCGGCCCCGACCGCCTGCTCCCACCCAGCGCCGACCACGTGCTCGGCACCGACAACCTCGGCCGCGACTACGTCACCCGCATCGTCTTCGGCGCCGAAGTCACCGTCCTCGTCGGCTTCGGCACCGTCATCGTCACCGCCTTCCTCGCCACCATGATCGGCCTCGTCTCCGGCTACTTCGCCGGCGGCGCCCCGCGCTGGTCCCTCTACGCCCCCGCCCCGCTGCTCTCCCTCCCCTTCGGCCTCTGGTACCTCGCCGCCCTCCCCACCGCCCTGCTCGTCTTCGCCGTCAGGCTCGGAATCCGCGCCCTCGACATCGCCACCCTCTACATCTTCCACGAACGAATCGAGCGCTTCGTCGACTCCTACCTCGCCCGCCTCCCCTCCCGCTCCGGCGCCCTGCCCGACATCGACATCACGATCCAGCGCGTCGTCGACGTCTGGAACGCCTTCCCCGCCATCTTCCTGATCCTCGGCATCCTCGCCGTGCTCGGCTCCGGCGGCACCGGCTTCCTCGGCCTCGGCCGCGGCCCCAACTTCGGCCCCCAGGCCGAATTCGGCGACCAGTGGATCTGGGAGGTCTTCCCCCGCACCACCGTCGTCATCGTCACCCTCGCCGTCGTCCTCGCCGCCGGCAACTCCCGCATCGTCCGCGGCGCCGTCCTCGCCACCCGCGCCGCGCAGTACGTCGAGGCCGCCCGCTCGCTCGGCGCCACCAACGCCCGTATCATGATCGCCCACATCGTCCCCAACGTCATGGCCACCATCATCATCCTCTCCTCCATCAACCTCGGCGTCGCCGTGCTCGCCGAAGCCGCCATCTCCTTCCTCGGCTTCGGCATCCCCCCGCCCTACCCCACTTGGGGCCGCGACTCCTCCGGCGTCGCACTCACCTACGGCACCCAGAACTGGTGGATGGCCGTCTTCCCCGGCCTCGCCATCGCCATCGCCGTCTTCGGCTTCAACATGATGGGCGACGCCCTCCGCGACATCCTTGACCCCCGCCTCCGCGGCACCTAAGCCCCGCCCGCGGCCCCGCTGCCCCTCTCAGATGCTCAGCCGGGCCCGGCCGCCGGGTTCCGCCGCGTCGTTCCGCACGCGAACGGCTCCGTGCATTCCAGCCCGGATCTTGCACCGCCCCGACCGCTGCGCGCGGCGGAGGCCTGAGGCCCGGAGCATCGCGGAGCCGGTGGAACTCGACGGTCGCCGGCATGGGCGGCCCCGTTGCCGGAACGCCGGCCGCTGTTTGCGGCCGAGGCCTTGAGCGCCCCCCGCCGCCGGAACGCCGCCCGCTACTTGCGGCGGAACTGCCTCAGCAGATCGTCGGCCGAAAATTCCAGCATCGTCGGCCGCCCGTGCGGGCAGGTGTGCGGATTGTCGCAGCGCTCCAAGTCCCGCAAAATCCGCGACATCGCCGCCGCGTCCAGCGCCTGCCCGCGCCGCACCGAGCCGTGGCAGGCCGCCATCGCCGCCGCCCGCTCGAACCGCTGCGGCGGAGTCGACCCGCCGGCCGCCTTTTCCAGCACGTCCAGCGCCAGCCGCTCCGCATCGAACGCCCCGATCGCCGCCGGCACCGCCGACAGCCGCAGCGCCCGCGCCCCCAGCGGCCGGATCGCGAAGCCCAGCCGCTCCAATTCGACCGCCGCGTCCTCCCAGGCCGCCGCCGCCTCCGCGCCCGGCTCCAGCGTGACCGGCTCCAGCAGCGGCTGCCGCGCCCCCGCCCCGCCCGCCTCCGCCGACCCCGCCAGCAGCCGCTCGTACAGCACCCGCTCGTGCGCCCCGTGCTGATCCACCAAGATCAGCCCCTCCGCCCCCTCCGCGATGATGAACGTGCGGTGCAGCTGCCCCACCATCCGCAGCGGCCGCAGCCCCGGCGCCCGCCCCCCTCCGTCCGCCCCGCCGCCGTCCAATCCGCCTTCCCCGCCCGCCCCGCGACCGCCGCCCCCGGGCAGCGCCGCCCGCGGCCCCGCCCCGCGCCACGATGACTCCGGCGGCGCTTCCAAACCCTCAGCCGGCGCCGCGTCCTCCGCGTACTCCAGCCCAGAAGAGGCCCGCCGCAGACGCATCGGCGCCGACGCCCGCCGCTCAGCCAGCGATTCCCGCAGCGTCCGCCGCAGCAGCGAGGCCGCCGCATCCGCCCCCCGCAGATCCACCCGCGCCTTGGCCGGATGCACGTTCACGTCGACCGCCCCCGCCGGCGCCCGCAGCCGCGCCGCCACGATCGGGAAGCGCCCCGGCGGCAGCCAGTCCCGGTACGCCTCCTGCATCGACCAGGCCAGCCGCCGCTCCTGCACCGGCCGCCCGTCGATGAACGCCCGCAGCCCCTCCCGCCCCCGCCGATGATCCTCCGGCGCCCCCGCGATCCCGTCCAGCTCCAACGGCCCGGCCTCCGTCTCCACCGACGCCGCGAACGGCCAGGCCCGCTCCGCCGCATCGCCCCCGAACACCGCCGCGAACGCCTCCAGCAGCGCCGCCTCCGCATCCGCCCCGCCCGATCCCGCCGCCGCCCCCGCGCCCTCGTGCGCGAACGCCGCCCGCCCGTCGATCGACGCCCGGATCGCCGCCTCCGGCCGCGCCAGCGCCGCGTCCGTGCAGACCCGCAGCAGCGCCGTCCGCTCCGCCCGCGCCCCCGGCAGGAACGCCCGCCGCGCCGGCAGCGGATCGAACAGCCCGCGCGCCGTGATCGACGTCCCCGGCGCCCGCCCCGCCGGCCCCGAATCGACCAGCCTCCCCGACGCGAACTCGATCCGCGCCCCCGCCTCCGCCCCCGCCGCCCGGCTCACCGCGACCAGGCTCCCCGCCGCCGCCGCGATCGCCGGCAGCGCCTCCCCGCGGAACCCGTACGACGCCACGCTCCACAGCTCCTCCGCCGAGGCCAGCTTCGACGTCGCGTGCCGCTCGAACGCCATCGCCAGCTGGTCCGCCGCGATCCCGCCGCCGTCGTCGTGCACCGCCAGCAGCTCCAGCCCCCCGCCCGCGATCTCCGCCTCCACCCGCCGCGCCCCCGCGTCCAGCGAATTCTCCACCAGCTCCTTCAGCGCCGCCGCCGGCCGCTCCACCACCTCCCCCGCCGCGATCTTCCCCGCCACCTCCTCCCCCAGCCGCCGGATCCGCCCGCCCCCCGCAAGTTCCATCCCCCCATCTTATGACATCTCCGCTGAGACGCCCCCGCCACCCTTGACATCGGGAACAGCGCGGGCTAGGCTCCGTGCAGACAGGAGGGGCAAAAGTGAGTGGAGACCTTGTTCAGAGCCGGCGGCTCTCCATGGGATTGAAAGACGCCTTGGACGCCTTGGTCAGGGGGGATTACGTCCGCCCTGACTTCCAACGCGAGTTCGTCTGGACGGCTGATCTTGTGCGCGAGCTGCTCTGGTCCATCTTCCACGGCTACCCTGTTGGCAGCCTCCTCTTGTGGCGTGCGATCGACGAAGACGGTTCGGATCACCGCTTTGACGAGCTTCACTGCAAACCTCTGGATGGATTCCCAGCCGGGCAGGCACCGGAACGCACTCACATCGTTCTGGATGGTCAGCAGAGACTAACCGCCCTCTATTACGCGTTTATTGGTTCCTCTATCCCGATTGCCTATGGTCGAAACCAATCTAGGAAAGTGCTTGAGTTCTTCATACGCCTTGATCATTTCGATAAAGAAACAAAGGAGCTTCGCCATAAAACTTCGATAGGTTATCGCGAGCCAAACATTATCGATATGCGCGATTCCTCTTCAATAGAGAGTGGGAAGCTTGATGCTATCTGGCTGGATGATATCACACGCCACCAGTTCCCGCTCCGTTTGATTGGTGTTGATTCTCTCGATCATAATACACAGGCCTTCTTGATGCGCTACAAGAGGTATTGGGAAGATCAGTGGCTCGAAGCTGACGCAGAAGTGCATGAGCATGAAGGTTCGGGTGATAGAAGGTCCAAGCAATATAATGCCGCTGTCCAGCGTTTCGCCGATGCTGATGATGCGATCAAGGTTGCAGATTCCTTCAAGAATCATCTCGATAGAATTCTTGACTATAGGTTGCAATGGTTGGAGCTTCCCGCTGGCTCTAAGAGGAGGACAGTGCGTGAAATGTTCATGCAAATAAATCGCCATGGAAAACAACTCACTGGATTCGAGTTGTATAACGCAGAGCTCTCATTAAATACACGCAATCCCCAAGATTTCCTTGATGCAATGCGTGAATCTTTGCGTGATTCACTTGGAGAAGATAAGGAAGATCAAGATATTCAAAGTAAGAGCAAGCTTGTTGATAAGGAGCTCGCGAAACACATAGGTGAGATTATCCTGCTCAGGGCAACACCAAAGGGTCAAATCCCACCAAGTGACACAGAGGAAGGTGATTTCCCTTGGGATCCGTATCTGTTTCCCAGCCAACTGCGCACTGATACTGGTTCTTATATCCAAGAAGACGATCTCAGTAAAGGTCTCCAGTCCTTAGAGCACCTCTTCAATAGCGCAGGCAAAGAGCTTGCAAAGGGAATCCGATCCTTGCGAACTGAAGCATATTATGGAGCATTGCCCAGAGCTGAATATGATGAGTTCGCTCCTTATCAAGAAATGCTCCCTGTTCTATCTGCCCTGTTAGCGGATGCCGCTAGGTTGGCCAGCGATGATCAGGCCAGCCAAGGTCGCAGGGCGCACACCCAGTCACTCAAGCGCATCCAGCAGTGGTATTGGGCAAACGCTCTTGCAGGACAGTACAAACAGAGAAACAGGAGCGGACGGCATGAAGATTATCACGCTGTCATCAAATGGCTGAGCGACAGATCTGGCAAGGACAATATCCCGCGCAGTGTCCGCGAGTTCAAAAACAAGTTCGATCGCGGTGCATTAGGAGATGCCGTGTGGATAAGTGAATCACATAGCGCTACTGTAGTCGCTATTGAACCACTGTTCGCGACAGTACTCAATTTTATGAACTTGGCCAAGCCTGTTGATCTCTTGTCGGGAATGTCGGCAGGAGATAGTGTGCCGATAACGCCATGTTTGATCGTGCCACGAAACTGGGGCGACGAGCGCGAGATTGATGATCGTAAATTGTGGTCTGCCTTCAACCATTGGTTAATCACGCCAGATATGCAGAGATTCATCGGTGAGGATATGCCATATCAGTGGCTTCCCAGACTTGAGCAAAAACAACGATCTGCTGGCTGGAGCCTTGAAAAGATCGAAGGTGCATGGAGGTCGCATGATATCTCCTTGACGGCACTTGAGCGACTGCGCCGTCGTAATTTTGATGAAGCAGATTTTAAAGATTTCATGGCAGAGCGGGAATTCGCGCTGCTCCGACGTTTGGGAGATTTGTTTGACACTGAATTTAATGTGCCATGGCAACACCGCAAACTCCACCGGCGGGCGATCAGAATTGAGGGGGAACTCAGAAAAGCAATCGCACGGGTCTATGCAGGCGATAAGCGTCGGGATCTGCCGGGTCTGTTCAAAGTGAATGATGTGCGGGATAGGAATGGCGTAGAAGTGAATCTCAGGGATGAGGCCAACAAGCTGGCTAGGGAACGTGAAGATATTCATCAAGCTCTTGATGATCTGATGGCCTTGTGCAGTATGGGTGATTTCGCGTGGATATCTCGTCACCCTAAGCATTATGGCACGCTGACCAGTGGACAGGCTTCGTCCGGCAACCGTGAGCTTGGCCCGTACAGCAATGCTCGTAACTTGGACGCCGATAGATACCAGCTAGCTGATGACATCATTCGCGTCAAGCAAGTACGTGATAAGCTAGGCCATGCACTTGGTGACAATCTGACCCGTATTCAGTTGGATGAGGCAGAGACGGCGATTCGTAAACTGCATGCTTGGCTTGGACTTCAGTAAAACGAGGCGTGGTGGCCCTCTAGGGCCTGTTCGCGCTAGCGGAGGGCGTTGAAGATGAGCGCGAGATTGGGTGAAGGCAGGGAAGACGGTGTCGAGCTTGTCGTAGCGGGCGGCGATGCGGTGGAAGCGCTTGAGCCGGCGGAAGAGCCGCTTGACTTCGCTGCGACACCTGTAGAGCGAGCGGTCGTAGCCCCAAGACTCGCGCCGGTTGCGCTTCGGCGGCACGACGCGGTCCGAGGCGAGCGAGGCCGCGGATAGCGCACCTCATGGGCGCGGTCCATCAGCAGGGCCAGCCCGTCCGTGCGCGGGCCGTGGCGTCCGAGCAACTCGCGATCGGCCGGCGGGGCGCGCGCCTAGCTGTGCAGACCGCCATAGAGTGAACAGGCCTTAGTGGACTATGAACGGCCGTTCACAGTCACGATAGATGCGGAAAGATCAGTTGGCGGGGATCGCAACCCCTGCACCGGTTGGGACTGGTCCGGTCCGAACGCCGCTCGCCTCCGCAACTCCAGCAAACTCCATGCGTGCCTCTGAACGGAAGAGCACCTCTTCGACGGCGAGTTCGACATCCGCGACTTCCTGAAGACGCCGGTGCAGCCGAACTTGGAGAACTGCGAGCGCTGACTCGCCGCGGCCGACTGGCCGCGCACTCGCACGTTCCGGCAGACGAGCACCGCCATTTCGCGGCAGGCGGTCGCGTCCCCGCCACGGATGGCCGCATGGCCGCCCGCCTCGAAGGCCGGCCGCATGCGCCCGCGGAACGGCCGGGAACCGCCGAGCACCCCGCCGATCGGCTCCCGACGGCCGGATTCCGCACGCTGGCGCGGCACGCGCCTTTACACGGTATCGTGTACGATGCGGGCGGGACGGCGGGCGATGACGACTCCTCTGCGGCGGCAGTACCTCGAACTCAAGGCCGCCCACCCGGACGCGATCCTCTTCTTCCGGCTCGGCGACTTCTACGAAACCTTCGACGGCGACGCCGAAATCGTCGCCCGCGAGCTCGGCGTCGCCCTCACCTCGCGCCCCATGGGCGGCGGCGAGCGCGTCCCCCTCGCCGGCGTCCCCGCCGCCGCCGCCGACGAGCACGTCGCCCGCCTGGTCGGCGCCGGCCTGCGCGTCGCCGTCTGCG